>NZ_LMND01000012.1:7500-511319 GCF_001423265.1 Methylobacterium sp. Leaf108 | reverse complement strand
CTAGAGGCTGTTATGAACCTCCCGCCAGTTGAGCGGCCTGTTTGAGCATGAGGCAGACGAAGGCGACGATGTGGAGGTCTGCGAGTGTGCTGGGATAGCGCTCGTAATCCTTGACGAGGCGGCGGAAGCGCGTTGCCCAGGCGAAGGAGCGTTCGACCACCCATCGCCGCGGTAGCAGCACGAAGCCGCGCTTGGCCTCAGGCAACTTGACGACCTCCAGTTCGATGCCGTGCGCGCGGGCGGCCTTGGCCGGYTTCTCGCCGGTATAGCCCTGGTCGACATAGGCCAGATCGACGCTGTCCCCGGTGGYGGCCTGCACGGCTTGCGCCAGACGCCCGACCTGAGYGCGATCGTCCGCGTCGGCGGGCGTGACGTGCAGYGCCAGGAGATGTCCGAGGGTGTCGACRGCCAGATGGACCTTGGAGCCCTTCTTGCGCTTGGCCCCATCATAGCCGGCCCGCTCACCGCTCTCRGGTGTCGAGCGCAGGGTCCGACTGTCGAGGATGGCCGCGCTCGGCTCCGGGTTGCGGCCGGAAGCCAGGCGCAGGAGCCCTCGTAGATCGTCGGCCAGTTGCTCGAAGCAGCCCGCCGCCAGCCAGCGCTGAGCCTGCTGGTAGACGGCCTCCCASGGTGGGAGGTCGTTGGGCATCCACCGCCACGGCGCGCCCGTCTTCACGACGTAGCGCAATCCGTTGAACACCTCGCGAAGCGAGTGCTCGCGCTGCCCCGCATCCTCGCGCAGCAGCGTCAGGTAGGGGGCCACCAGCGCCCATTCATCATCGGAAACGTCGGACGGGTAGGCAGAGCGCGAACGCTCGCGCTGCCCCGCATCCTCGCGCAGCAGCGTCAGGTAGGGGGCCACCAGCGCCCATTCATCATCGGAAACGTCGGACGGGTAGGCAGAGCGCGAASAGGTCATCCCCCTTCATCTGGAACCCACCCGTCACAGGTCCATAACAGCCTCTAGGACCGAATGGTGCCCGGCGAGGGTCGAGGGCGGATCCGGAACAGACCCCTGAGCGTTACCCGGCCTCATTCCTCTGGTCGGACGGGAACGATGCATGCGCTGCTAGATGGCGCGGGCGATGAAAAACTGAGTCACTCGTCCGGCGCGAGGTGCTCGGCGTATTGGCCATTCCTTCGCGACAGACCTGACGTGTCATGCCATTTCCGGTTGATCACTTCGTGATGCGGAAATCGGCTTCGCTCAAGCGCCGCGCGGGCTCCGTGATACGGCTCCCGCTTGATCCAAGCGGAAACCGTATCACCTGCATCGCTATCCGTATCGTACCCCACCCTTGGGTGCAGGTTCCGATCGGAGAACCCAACACCGGCACGAGCGTCGGGTCGACCGAGGCGAGCGAGCGCGGCAAGCTGGATTGGCAGGCGCCCGGCACCGCTATTCCGGCCCTTCGAAATTCGCCGTCCAGGACCCACTGGCCGGGAGGCCGGTTGCCGATGGGAGGGACTGGATCGTCGCCGGACCGGGAGCCGTCCGACAGCAACTGCTCAGGTTCCTTGTCGTCCCGACGGCGGTCAGGTCGCTGCCGGGACGAAACGTGGTCAGCTCGAAGGGCCGCGTCGTCAGCGACTGCAACGCCCAGCAGGTCGACGACACAGCCGAGGGACAGTTGTCCTGTCCCGCTCGTCGCGAGACTCCGGCCTATGCCGTTCCATTTCCGCCCGTGGCCCCGTAGACCTCGCCGGTCACGAAGCTCGCCTCCTGGGACGCCAGGAAGACGTAGATCGGCGCGAGTTCGACGGGCTGGCCGGGCCGACCCAGCGGCACCTCCGATCCGAACTTCTCCACCGCCTCCTGCGGCTGGCCGCCGGACGGCTGCAGCGCGGTCCAAAACGGCCCCGGGGCGACGGCGTTGACGCGGATGCCCTTCGAGATCGCCTGCTTGGCCAGCGCCTTCGAGAACGCGACGATGCCGGCCTTCGTGGTCGCGTAGTCCAGGAGGATCTTCGGGGGGGTGTAGGCCACGACCGACGCCGTGTTGATGATGGAGGCCCCGGGCGGCAGCAGGGGCATCGCCGCCTTGGTGATCCAGAACATGGCGTAAAGGTTGGTCTTCAGCGTCAGGTCGAACTGCTCGTCCGTGATGTCGCCGATGTCCGACTGGTTCGTCTGCTTGCCGGCGTTGTTCACGAGGATGTCGAGGCCGCCCAGGCCGACGATGGCCTTGTGGACCAGGGTCTCGCAGAACGCCCTGTCGGTGATGTCGCCCGGCAGCAGGACCGCCTTACGTCCCTCGGCCTCGATCAGCTTGGCAACCTCATGCGCGTCGGGCATCTCGGCCTCCAGGAAGCTGAGGGCGACGTCCGCGCCCTCCCTGGCGAACGCGATGGCCGCGGCGCGACCGACACCGCTGTCGGCTCCGGTCACGAGGGCTTTGCGACCGGCGAGGCGACCATGCCCGACATAACTCGTCTCACCGTGGTCCGGCTTCGGATCCATCGCCTCCGCCAGACCGGGCGCCTCCTGCGGCTGACGCTTGAAGGGTGGCTGCGGGTACTGGGTGCGCGGGTCCTGCATCGCAACGCGATGGCTCTGTGCGTCTGTCATCGATGAATCCTGAAAAGGCGACCTGGTTTTTTGAAACGGTCGCGGCAGGCGCCTATGTCGGCATGCCCGGACAGGTTCGAAATCCGAGAAGGGCGAGGGCGGTTCCCCACCCGGTGCGTGGGCCATCGTCGCCCGGGTCACCGTCCGGAGCGGGGCCCCCCAGGATGACGCAGAGCGCCCGTTCACGCTTGCGCTTCGGCCGATACGACCATGCCAGGATACCATCGAACGCAGCTGCCGGCGTGACGAACGTCTTCGTGGATCGATGCCCGGGACATGCCGCGGCGGCACCGAGGGCGATGGCGGTCCGGGCACGCCCATGGTGGACGTGTCGAGTTGAAGCAGTCGCATTCCGGAACGTCGGGTTCCTGCGTCCGTTCGGTTTCCGTTTGTGCGGGACGATCGACTTGGCGCATTTCGGCTACCACGCATCCCATGAGCAATACGCTCCGTCCACGCTCCTCGCCCACGTGCAGTCGGCCGAGCGGGCGGGTTTCGCCTGCGCGATGTCGTCGGAGCATTTCAAGCCTTGGAGCAACGCCCAAGGGCACGCGGGTCATGCGTGGTCCTGGCTCGGGGCCGCACTGGCGACGACGCGTCTGCCCTTCGGCATCATCACTGCGCCGGGGTACCGTCACCACCCGGCCGTCCTCGCCCAATCCGCCGCGACCCTCTCAGAAATGTTCCCGGACCGCCTTTGGTTGGCCCTCGGCAGCGGACAGCGCCTGAACGAGGACATCACCGGGCTCGCTTGGCCGGAGAAGGCCGAGCGTACCGCGCGGTTGGCCGAATGCGCCTGCGTGATCCGGGCCCTGTTCGAGGGCGAGACCGTGACGCACCGGGGCCGCGTCACTGTCGTGGACGCGAAGCTGTATTCCCGTCCCAGTAAGGCGCCCCTGCTCCTCGGTGGTGCCGTCACCGCCGACACCGCTCGCAAGGTGGCGGCATGGGCCGACGGTCTCGTCACGGTCGGCATCGAACCCGACAAGCTTCGTCCGGTGGTCGAAGCCTTTCGCGAGGGTGGAGGTGCCGACAAGCCGGTGTTCCTCCAGACCAAGGTGGGCTGGGACACCGATCCGGATCGGGCGCTTGCCGAGGCTCATGGGCAGTGGGCCAGCAACATGCTGGAAGGCGACGCGAACTGGGACCTGCGCTCGCCCGAGGACTTCGAGACCGCGTCTCGCTTCGTGCGGCCGGAGGATGTCCATGGCTGCGTGCGGGTGTCCGATGACCTCGGGCGACAGGCGGCCTGGCTGGCCGAGCTCGCCGAGATCGGCTTCGAGGAGATCATCATCCACCAGGTCGGACGAAACCAGGACGCCTTCATCGAGGCCTTCGGTGCCCGCGTCCTGCCGCAGCTGCCCGTCTAGCCGACCGCACCGTCATCGTTATCGCCTGCCTGGAGCTGCCGCGCGTGTTGAAGCCTTTTCCCCGCACCGGCGGGTCTGTCGAACGCGAAGATGGATATCTGCCCCTCGAAGCCTACGCCGCCCTCGGTGAGGGCCGTTCCGTCGCCCTTTCCGGCGCGGACGGCTCCATCGACTGGTGGTGCTGCCCGAACCTCGACTCCCCGCCGCTGTTCGACCGCCTGCTGTCACCGCACGAAGGCGGTTACTTCTCGGTGACGCCGGTCGACCCCTTCACGTCCGAGATCGGGTACCGTGACGGTAGCAACGTCCATGAGACCGTCTTCACCACGGCGACGGGCAAGGCGAGGCTGACCGAGAGCCTGAACAGCGGCCCGGCCGGCCGGCTGCCCTGGGCGGAGCTGGCCCGGCGGATCGAGGGGCTGGAAGGGCACGTCCGCTTGCGTGTCGAACTCGTCTTCGGCACGCGCGGGGATACCGCCGGTCCATTCCTCTCCACGAACGCGAGCGGCCGCGCCTTCCATGTCGCCAGCCTGATGGGGCTGTTCAGGCACAGCGAAGGTGTCCTCATCGATGCCGAGGACGACCATGCGATCATGGCGCATGTCGATGTCTCCGCCGGCGAGAGCGAGCTCGTCGCGATCGTCGCCGGCGAGCACGAGCCGTTGGTCGTCGTACCGGTGGCGGACATCGACCGCCGCATCGAGGTCTCCTGCGACGCCTGGCGGAATTGGACCGAGCGACTGGGATACGAGGGGAGGTACCGCGAGCAGGTCGAGCGGAGCGGGCTGGCCTTGAAGCTCCTGCTGTTCTCCCCCACCGGCGCCATTGCTGCCGCGGCCACGACCTCATTGCCGGAGGGCATCGGCGGAAAGAAGAACTACGACTATCGCTACGCCTGGATCCGCGATGCCGGCTACGTCATCAAGGCGTTCCTCCGGCTCGGCGCCCACGCGGAGGCCAGCGCCGCTCTGACGTGGCTCGTCGGCCGCCTCGAGGAACATGGCGCGCAGGTCCTCTACACCCTGAACGGCGAGACCGTGTCCGAGGAGGAGGAGCTCGACCTTCCGGGTTACCGCAACTCGCGACCCGTCCGGAGAGGCAACGCCGCCACCGGGCAGCACCAGCATGGCATCTACGGCGACATCTTCGAGACTGCGGAACGGTTCGTGGTCGGCGGCGGCATGCTCGACCTTCGGTCGGGTGCCCTGCTGGCTCGCCTCGCCGACGAATGCGCCGAGACGTGGAAGCTCAAGGATGCCGGGATCTGGGAGCTTCCCGAGCAGCAGCACTACACCGGATCGAAGATCAGCTGCTGGCAGGCGCTGGCCCGCGCCGTCGAGATGGCCGAGGACGGCCATCTGCCCGGGACGTGCAAGGATCGCTGGGCCCGCGCCCGCGACCGCGTCGCCGCATGGATCGACGAGCATTGCTGGTCGGAGGAGAAGCGGGCCTACGTGATGTACCCGGGCAGCGACAAGCTCGATGCGTCGCTGGCCCTGGCCGTCCGCTTCCGGTTCGGCAACCCGGATCGACTTCGGGCGACCTGCGAGGCGATCGACCGCGAACTCGGTGCTGGCCCCTATCACTACCGCTATACCGGGGTCGACGCCGAGGAGGGCTGCTTCCTCGCCTGTACCTTCTGGCTCGTCGAGGCGATGGCCTTGCTTGGCCGGAAGGACGAGGCCGCGGTCAAGTTCGAGGCGGTGATCGAGGCCCTCGACCGCAACTCGGGCACCTATTCCGAGATGGCTGATCCCGAGACGGGTGCCTTCCTCGGCAACCTTCCGCAGTGCCTGACACACCTCGCCCTCATCCAGGCGGCCGCTACGCTGTCGGGCTTTGAACTCTGACGGAGATCCGGAAGGGGCTGGCAGGCTGGGTGTCGGCGGAGTGTCGCGGTCTCCTATGGCCTCAACGGACGATCCTTAACCTCTCCACCGCCCGGCGACACGCGAGCGTCGAGCCGTCCCAAGTGCGCGAAGACCTGTTCGGAAGCGCCGGTCGTCGCCTGATCGACTGTTCGAACCGGCAAACCTCGTTGCTTGCAGCGTGAATGCAGGCATCGCGGATGTCGGCGCTTGGTCAAGTGACCGCATGGCGCGACCTCCCCACGTCGGGTCTAGTCGCATTTCGCATCTCGCAGGAAGCACATGGCCCACGTCCTCGTCATTGGTGCCAGCAAGGGCATCGGCCTTGAGACCGTGAAGGCGGCCCTGGCGGCTGGGCATCGCGTCCGAGCCTTCGCACGGTCCGCCGCAGGAATAGCCCTTGCGGGGGCGGGCTTGGAACGATTCTCCGGGGACGCCTTGAATGCCGGGGATGTGGCGTCGGCCCTCGTCGGGGTCGACGTCGTCGTCCAGGCGCTCGGGGTGCCGGTCAAGGACCTGCTCGGTCCCGTGACCCTGTTCTCGGACGCCACCAACGTGCTGGTGCCGGCGATGGAGACGGCAGGCGTGCGACGGGTCATCACCGTCACGGGCTTCGGCACCGGCGACAGCCGCGAGGCGATCGGCTTCCTGCAGCGCGTGCCCTTCCGCCTGGTTTTCGGACGGGCCTACGACGACAAGGACGCGCAGGAGATGCGCATCCGCAGAAGCGCCTTGGACTGGACGTTCGTCAGGCCCGGCGTCCTGACGCCCGGATCTGCGACCGGTCGCTACAAGGTCCTTTCCGATCCGTCGTCGTGGCGCAACGGCCTGATCTCCCGGGCCGACGTGGCGCACTTCATCGTCGGTCAGATCGACCGCCCGTCCTACGAGCGCAAGGCCGTCGTACTGGTCGGTTAACGTCGGGGCCTGGACCGGAGCGTCATGCGCGTCAGTTCGGACGGGCGCCCCAGCCTGAGGGCGAAGCCTGGCCACAACGCCGTGCCGTTGTTGACGTAGAGCGTCATGCCGCCGACCGCGTAGGCGCCCGACACGAAGCCGCCGTTGGCGCGCGCGACCAGCCGGTCGAGGCCCAAGATCATCCCACCGTGCGTATGCCCCGAAAGCTGCAGGGCCACACCCTTCGCGGCTGCCTGTCTCGCGTCCCGTGGCTGATGGTCGAGGAGGACGATGGGCGCGCCCGACGGCGCACCGGCCAGGGCTGCGTCGAGGTCGTGCGCCGGCTGGCCGGAATGCGAGGCGGACAGGTCGGTCACGCCCGCCAGCACCATGGCATCGGTCCCGCGCCTCAGGACCGTATGCCGGTTCTCGAGCACGCTCAGACCCAGGTCGGCATAGTGGCGCATCCACGCCGCGTACGCGAAGAAATACTCGTGGTTGCCGGGGATCGCCCAGACCCCATCGGGGGCGCGCAGATCGCGCAGCGGTTCGACGTCGGCGCGACGGGCGTCGAGGGACCCGTCGATCAGGTCGCCGGTGACCACGATGAGGTCGACGCCGAGTTCGTTGGATCGTGTCACGACCTCCCGCGCCCACCCCGCCGGGAACAACCTACTGAGATGCAGGTCGGTCAATTGGAGAAGGGTGTAGCCATCGAAGCTGGCCGGAAGGTCGTCGATCTCGACGGTGATGTCTTTGAGGGGCGGCACTCGCACGGCCTGGTGTACCGCCACCGCCGACATGAGCATGGCCAGCGCCGCCTCGGCGTAGCGCAACCCGGTCGGGATCGCCCATCCGCCGCCGGGCAGGAGCCTGGTGGCCAACGCCACGACGTCGAGCGCCACCTGCATCGCCGCCACGAGGACGATGGCGCCGAAGGCCCAGTTGAACAGCACGATCAGCGCGCGTGGGAACTCGGGTGCGAACACCGAGCCAGACGAAAGGCGGCTCCACAGGTGATATTGGGACGCGATCAACAGGAGGACGGCGACGACCGCCTTCAGCGCGAACGGCCACGGCAGGGGCCAGAGCACCCTGATGATGACGTACAGGCAGGGCAATCCGAAAATCAGGTGGAACATGGTCTCCTTGCGGCTTTGCGGGATGTCGCTCGACGCCGATTCAGGATGCCGGCGGGTGCGTCCACCCGGAACATGGCCATGAACCATGGGTCCATGAAGAAGGAGGGTGGCTGCTGTTGCGACCGCATGGCCGACAACATGAGCGAGCGTGGCTGAAGCGCTGCCCGCGTCCCCTGGAAAAGACCGGGCGACCTCCACGGCCCGCCGGCCTTACTCCCTATCCGTCCTGCGGTCGCTGTCGATGATGCTTTCGTGGGTCGCGCCATGCGACGGTCGGGCATTGGTTCGGCCCATCGGCGTCACCGCCTGCCGTTCCGCGTGGGGATGGCCAGCGCCTCGACGAAGTTCGCGATCTCGGTCCGCCGCTTGGCGTCGTCCGTGACCTGATCGTCCAGCCCGAGCCGCCACGCCAGGTCGCGCCGGTCGGGCTCGCGGTGGAGGGCCTCGACCAGATCGGCCTGGTCCTCGACCTCTCGCCGGGTCCGTGCCAGGCCGCTCTCCACCAAGTCGTCGGCCTGTCGGCGCAAGGCCCCGGTGACCTCGTCGAGCCCGATCTCGGGATGGTACTGCACGCCCCAGAACATACCCCCGTCGTGCCGGATCTCCGCGGCCTGGACCATTGTGGACCGGTTCAGTGCCAGGAGGGTCGCGCCGTGCGGCAGGGTCTCGACCTCGTCCGTATGGATGCTGGGCGCATCGTAGGCAGCGGGCCGACCCCTCAGCAACGGATGCGACCGCCCGGCCTCGGTGGGGACGATCCGCCGCGCGAAGCCCGCCTCGGGACCGTTGCGGTTCTGCCTGACGGTGCCGCCCGCGGCGACGGTTGCCATCTGCAGACCGGCGCAGGACCCGAAGGACGGCGTCCCGGAAGCGAACAGGGCTCCCATGAACGCGAGCGAGCGCCGGACCTCCGGCGTCTCCTCGTTGAGTGACAAGGGCGACCCGGACAGGAAGACCGCGTCGTATCCGGCCAGGCTCTCGCCGTCCGGAAGGGTGCAATCCGCGTCCGCGGGCATGATGCGGTGGCAAACGGCGCCGGGCGCGATTCGGCCCAGCATAGCGACGTAGGTCTCGCCGGATGACCGTCCGACGCTGTCGCGGCGCTTCTCACGGGCTTCCCGAGGCTCGCTCTCCGCGACGAGGAAACGAAAGACTGATGTCGGTGCCTGCAAGGCCGTGGCGCTCCGGGGAACCGTTCCCCGGGGACCCGAACCGCTGGATGGAGCCCACGTTCCGGGCCGGGCGGTCCTGCCGCAGGGCGTAGGCGATCTGTTCGTTCGTGAAGCGTTCGCGAGGCATGGCATCCACCCTTCTTCAGGGTTCAGGATGCCCGAAAACCGTGCGCTCGGCTTGGACCGGTTTGGTGGGTCAGGGTCACCTCAGCGGAGGCCCCGTATCGCCATCTCCTCCGGCGGATTCTCGGCCGCCTCCTGGCGTGCGAGAAGGCGCCCGAGACCGACGGGTCGATAGTCGCAGGCGTCAGCGCCGACATCACACGACCGGCTGGTGTCCGGCAGGCAAGCATGCGTGTGGCCATAGAGGTGGCGGGTTTCCCGCCAGAACCCCGGCCAGGACCGGTGCGGATAATGTGAGAGGAAGAGCCGCCATGGCCGGCCCTCGGCGTCCTGTACGGTGATGCGAGCGCTCTCGACGGGCGGATCGGCCCACGGAAGGTCGAGCACGCGGTTCGTATCGTGGTTGCCGCGCACGAGGCGCTTGATGCCGTTGAGGCGGGCGAACACGGTGGCACAATGCTCACGGCTGGCGCCGGCGGCGAAGTCACCGAGGTGCCAGACCTCGTCAGATGCTCCGACGACCGCGTTCCAGCGATCGATCAGCGCCTCGTCATGACCCTCGACGGAGCCGAAAGCATTCCGGCGCCGGTGCACGAGAGGCGCATCGCCAAAGTGCGTGTCGGCCGTGAAGAAGGTTGCCATGCGGCCTACGGGGAAGAGGAGTTCACTGCGAGCAGAAGACGGCAATGCCGTCGCCCACGGAGATGGCGCAGCCCTGGGGGCAGGCAAGTCGGCGCGATGTCGCCCGCCTCGCAGGGTCGGCCCCGGGCATCGAGAAGCCCGCTAGCGGCACGCTCATCGACCCGGCGCCATAGGCCCGAGGATGAGGGACCACCATATGCCATCGCACCGAGGTCGGAGTGCCGCCGTGATCGAGACCGTCAACCAAGCCATGAACGTGCTTGACGCCTATTGGGCCAAGCACGGAGCACCCGATCACCGTGTCATCGCTCAGATCCGCACCAAGCTCGAGGAGCACTCCTCGATGTGCGGCGACGATTCGACCTCGTTGCTCGACGAAGCCATGGGCGACCTCGGCTACGTCATCGCATGGCAGGGCGAAGGGATCCATTCGCTCGCCCGGCAAGGCGGCGACCTGCAAGCCGAAGTCGCCGGAAACGAGATCGACCTACCAAAGGCGTCTTGAAGCGCGTCGCGGCCGCGGTGGTGTCGATGGCGAAAGCGCACCCCGAACAGGAACGATCCCCTCACCCCCAGCTTCTCTCGACGTTGGACAGTCGCAAGGAGAGCACGATGGACGATGATCGGGTCTGGTCGTTCGAGAAGAGCCTGTGGACGGGTGGCGCCGATCATTATCGCGAATTGGTAGACAATGAATGCCTGATGGCATTGCCGCAACCGCCCTACGTTTTCACCGGCAGGCAAGCAATCGAGGCCGTTGCGAACACACCGCGGTGGGCCAACGTGGAAATCGACAATGGACAGATAGCCAGGCCGCAAGAGGGATTGATCGTCATCGCCTACACCGTCAAGGCGACGAAAGACGGTGAAACCTACGAAGCGCACTGCACCTCGACCTATCGCCGACTCGCACATGAAGAGTGGCGGGTTGTACAGCATCAACAAACCCCACGTCTCGTCGCTTCCGCCGCAAACAAAGACGTGTAAGGCACGGTCCGCTCCCGGTGTCACATTCCTTCGCACCACACCGGTTCTTGCCGAGCCGGTCGTCGGTCGTGCCGCGGTGATCGACGGAGACACGCTCGACGTCCGCGGCATGCGGATCCGGCTGCACGGCGTCGACGGGCCCGAGAGCGGGCAGCGCTGAAAGGACGTGGCTGGCAAGGATTGCCGGTGCGGCGAGGCAGCGTCCTTGGCGCTCGCCGAACGGATCGGCGAGCGGTCTCTCGCTTGCGATCCGCGCGATACCGACCGCTACGGCCGGGGCTTGGCCGTGTGTGGGATCGAGGGCGGGGATCCGAACGCTTGGACGGCCCGCGGAGGCCACGCTGTCGCGTACCGACGCCGTGGCGAAGACGACGTGAATGCCAGGCTGACGGCCAAAGCGCTACGGACCGGGATATGGGTTGGCCCATTCTGGGAGCCATCCGAGTGGCGCCGGCCCAACGTGCCGGGGGCGAGGACAGGCGGACAGAGATCGTAACGCCCCCGACCGGTAAGAGCGGCTGCACGATCGAGGGCAACATCTCGGCCGGCGGCCAGCGGATCTACCATCTGCCCGGATCGCGCGATGATGCCCGCACGTGCGTCAACGACCGGGCGGGCGAGTGGATGTTCTGCGGCGGGGTGGCGTGCGATGCGTATCGGTCCTGAGGCCAGCTCTGATCCCGCATCGTTCTGCGCGATGCAGACGACACACGTCGATTCAAGTCCAGAATCGACTAAAAGAGCGCAACGAGCGCGACGCCAGCAATCATCAGAAGGCCACCAAGGATCCGCCATAGGCTGGCAGGGTGCTCATCGAAGCCGACCCATCCAAAATGATCCAGCAAGATCGAGGTGATCACGCCGGCGGTCACGAGCATTCCAAGGAACGGCGCGGCCCCGATCTGCCGGGCAACGACGAACTGGGCCAGGATGATGCCTCCGCCGAGGAAACCTCCGAACCACGCCCACCAGGGCATCGCCAAGACCTGGGCCGCCGTTGGCCACGCGAGTTTGCCGAAGATCAATCCCACGGCAAGGATGCAGGTAGCGGTACCAGCCACAACAACCAGCCCGGCCGTCAGCGACTCGTCCAACCCCTTGAACAGCGCCCCGTTCTGTCCGGCTTGAACGGCATTGGCCACTCCAGCGAGCAGCACGAAGCCGTAGAGATACCACATGGTTCAGATCTCAATCGGTGAGATCACACGACATAGGGCGTGTGGGGCATGTGTTGACCAGGCCGGCCGGCGTCATCGTGTCCGGATTTCGCTAAGACGTCGTGTTCAAGGCTTTCGGATCGCCGAACCCTATGAAACGGGGTCTCAGATCGCCTGCGGGAATCTCACGCGTGCCATGCAATGCACGTCCACGAACGCGCCGTTCCGGAAGCTCGCCGCCTTGTGCGTGCCCTCGATCTCGAAACCGAACCTCTTGTAGAGGGCGATCGCCCGCGCGTTGTCGACGAAGACGGTCATCTCGATCCGGTTGATGTTGAGCCAGTTGTCGGCCGTGTCGATCATCGCGGCGAGGAGACGCGAGCCGATGCCGGCGCCCATGAAATCCTCATGGACGGCGAGCCAGAACTCTGCGGCATGGGCACGCCGTCCGTAGAACGGGCGCAGGGCCGCCGCGCCGACGACGCGCTCGTCCCGTTCCGCGACCAGGTGGAGATCCCGCGGCGAGCGCGGCACCGCCCATGTCTTGACGGCCTCGAAGGATTCGTAAGGCAGCGCCAACGTTCCGAAGCGGAAGGCGGGCTGGTTGTAGATTTCGAAGAGGTCCGCGGCGTCCCCCTGGCGCATGGCGCGGGTGATCACGTCCGTTCTGCCTTGGGGGTGGGTCACTGCGACGGCTCCTTGGCATCGCGCGTGCCGGAGGCCGCCTCGGTCCAGTCGTAGCGGAGCGTTTCGCGGAACGCGAAACGCTCGACGTGACGCGCGACGACATCGCGGAGGCCGGACAAGTCGGAGGTGTCCCGCGCCGTCAGGTCGATGGTCAGGGCCTCGGCGCTGGCGCTGAGCCGGGTCTCGCCGAGCGGCAGCGCGATGCGGCCGTCCGAGTCGGTGAACGCGGTCTCGAACCTGTGCGCCCAGTGCTTGCACAATTGCTGGAGGTAGCGGCTCGCATGGGGGGTGGGGACGACGGCACGGGATTGGAGCATGTCTTCTTCCGTAGAACTGGCGTTGATCGTCTTGGGCGCGATGCTCGGCTCTCGATGCGCCGATCGACATCCGGTCACCCGGCGATATCCATCTGGAACCCGAGCGCGTTGCGGCGCCTGGCGGTGACGTCGCGCAGCGCGAGAAGGTCGGTCGGCAGAACGGAGAAGCAGGCATCGCCGAACCATTCGAGGGAGGCCTCGGCGTTCGGGTCCAGGGCGTCCAGGAACGACCGGTAGTCCAGCGCACCCTCGAAAAGTCCGGTCATGCCGTCGCGTCGCCCGGCCGCGGCGTAGACGTTGGCCGGCTCGAAGACGCCGAGGTCGGGGCGGGCCCGGACGTTCTTGAGGTGATAATAGTCGATGTGCTCCGCGAGGCCGTCGTGCGCCGCGAGCGGATCGTCGCCGCCTTCCCAGACGTGGAGCGCGTCGAAATTCACCTTGAGCGCCGGATGGTCGACCTCATCGAGGAGGCGCATGAGCGATGCGGCGGTGTCGGCCAGGGTGTCGGGGTGCGTCTCGACGAGGAGCCGCATGCCGTGGTCGGCCAGGTGGCTCGCCGATTCCCGCAGGCGGGTCGTCATCAGGGCGCGCTCCTCGGGCGATGTCGTCGCGCTGCCTTTCGTGCCGGCGAAGGTGCGAAGCCGCGGCGCCCGCCACTGCCGGGCGAGCCGGCACAGGCCGGCGGTTCGCTCCATCAGAACCTCGGGCGGCGCGTCGAGCGGCAGGTAGTCGCTCAGCATCGGCACGCGCAGGCCGTAGGCCGCGAGCCATTCGCCGTGATCGCCCGGGCCGAGGTTGCGCGCATGCACCCCCCACAGCTCGATGCCGTCGAAGCCGCTGCCGCGCGCGAAACGGGCGATTTCGCCGATCGACAGGAGGTGGTGGCGAAAGCTGATGGTGCAGAGCGAGACTCTCATGCGGTCAGCCTTTCGCGGCGGGAGGACGGACGGCCGAGGCCGAGACGGGCCTCGCGCCACGCTTCGTAGGCGTCCCCGAGCCGACGCTTGAGGGAGAGCTCCACCGCGTCGAGCGCGTCGAGCTTGGCGAGGATCGGGGCGACCTGCGCCGGATCCTGGGTCCTGGCGAGCTTCAAGACGGCGTAGTGCAGGGCCGTCAGACCGTTCACCAGCGCCTCGATCTCGTCGCAGATCCGCTGGAACGCGCTGTCCGGCCAGCCCAGGGCGCGCCAGAAGAAGGCGAAGCCGTGCTCGTAGGCCCACTTGCGGATGGTGATCACCGGCAGTTCGCGCAGCGCCCCGTCGACATCGGCGAGGGCGAGGCCGCCGCGGCCCTCGGCATGGGCCGAGACGATGGCGCGCACCGCGTCGATCAGCGGGTTGGCCTCGGGGCGGAAGCAGGCCTCGAAGAAGGCCGCGAGGTCGGCATCCGCCGGGGGATGGCCGAGCGAGGGATCGAACCGGTAGCCGCCGGCGACGCTCGGCTGGCGGATGGCGTTCAGGAGCGTGTCGCGCGCGATCGGGCCTTCCCAGCGGAAATCGGGATCGCGCACCTTCCAGACGGCGGGATCCTCCGAGAGCTCCACCAGCAGGTAATGCGGGAAGGGGTTCTGGTTGAACTTGTTCTCGCGCTCCGGCAGGTGGAACATGTCGAGCATCACCATGATGCACTCGTCCGGCGGGCGTCGCTCCAGGCACTCGAGGAGGGTCGCCACGTTCCGGTCCTTGGAGCGGGAGTGGTCGTACCAGGCCAGCAGCGGCACGCCGTAGAGCCGCTCGAACCAGTAGCGGAACGACTCGTGGTCCATGGCGTCCGAGTGGTAGGCGAGCCGGAAGCCGTCGGTGATCGCGAACTCGGCATCCCAGATCAGGAAGTAGAAGGGGCGGTGGTCGATGCCGCGCGCCTTCAGCCCGTCGCACAGGCAGCTGACGAAGCAGTGGATCTTGAGGTCGTAGGGCATTTCGCCGTGGACGCCGTCCGCGGGCGCCGCCGGTTCGCCGGCTGCGGCCGCCCGGTCGTCCTGCCCGCCCGGAGCCAGGAGCGCTGCGAGGTCGGCGACGGTGGAGAGGTCCTGCCGCCCGATGGCCTCCTCCGGGATCGACAGGGCGAGGCTCGTTTCCAGCGACAGCATGAGCTGGAGGAGCTGGACGGAGTCGAGATAGAGGTCCTCGTTCAGCCGCGCGTCCGGCCCGAACCGATCGAGGTGGGGGTGGTTCATCTCCTCGCGCAGGATCGTGCCGATGGCCGCGACGACGGTGTCCCGGTTCATGCCACGGCCTCCGCGACGAGGTCGCCGAGGCGGCCGTTTTCGTACCGGTCGGCGACCTCGCGGCGAGAGATCTTGCCGTTGGCCTGACGGGGGATCGCGCGCACCTGCACCGCCTCGACCGGCACCTGGTGGCCGGCGAGCCAGCGGCGGCACCAGTCCTGGAGCGCGCGTGGCGGCACCGGCGCGTCGGCGCTGAACAGGAGCGTCACCCGCTCGCCGGCGAAGGGATCGGGACGCGCGAAGGCCACGGCATCGGTGACGCCGGACATCGCCATCACCACGTCCTCGACCTCGCCGGGATAGACGTTGAGGCCGGACACGTTGATGGTGTCGTCCATGCGCGACACGAAGACGAGCATGCCGTCGGGCCGCCGGTGGCCGAGATCGGCGGTGCGGACCGGGCCGTCCTCGCCCTCCACCACGATTTCGGCGGGCCCCTCGGCGCTCGCGCCTGCCAGGACGCGGTGATGGGGCAGCGGGTAGCCGATCGCGTCTGCCCGTCGCAGGTCCGGATTGACGGCGATGCAGCCCGCTTCCGAGCAGCCGTACTGCTGGAACAGGTGGACGACGCGGGCCCGGATGGCCGAAAACCAGGGCGCGGGAAGCAGCGTGCCCGAGACCATCGCGGCGTGGATGGACTCGCCCTCGGGCAGCAGCCGGGCGAGCGTGTGGAGCATGGCCGGCGAGGTGTAGAGCAGCGGGCGGTCGATCTCGCGCAGGCGGCGCAGGAGGTATTTCGGGTTGGTGGTGTCCACCACCACCGGCGCGCGGCCGCGGCGCAGGCCGACGAGGAGCCCGCAGATCAGCCCGTAGGAATGGGTGATCGGGCAGGCGACGACCGGGGTCATCCCGTCCGGCTCGGTGAAGGCCGCGACGTAGCTCTCGATCTCGCGCTCCACCGCACTCCAGGGGCGGGCGATGCACTTGGGTTCGCCCGTGGTGCCGGAGCTCATCTGGAGGAGCCGGCCCTCGCCCGGAACCGGCGGCGGGGCACCGCCCAAAACCTCGCCGTCCAGCGTGTCGAGGAACAGGCGGTGGCAGCCGGCGCGCTCGGCGAGCCGCCGCGCGCCTTCGTCAGGCACGGCCGGGTGGATCGGCAGCAGCGTGACGCCGATGCGGCGCGCGGCGAGGATGAGCGCGAGGCCCTCGGCGGTGTCGCGAAAGCGCGCGGCGATGCGCTCGCCGCCGCCGCACAGGCGCGCCTGTTCTGCGATGCGCCGGATGGCGGCATCCATCTCGTCCGCACCGACGTTGCGTCCGTCGATCTCGATCATGGGGTGTCCCGAGGAATCGCTGGGGGAGGGGAAGAGGGCGTTGGGCACGAGGCGGCTGCACCGTTCCTCGTCGAGGCCGAGCTTTCGCGAGAGCAGCGCCTCGACCCGCAGCCGCGGGGCGTCGATGGCGAGCCGGGCCAGCCGGTCCTCCAGCCCGTGCTCGGCCGCATGGCGCTTCAGGCGGTGGCCGAGGCGTCGCCAGAAATCCGTCTCGTCGAGCCCATGCGTGCGATGGACGAGATCGGTGACCTCGCAGAGGTTGAAGACGAACAGGCTGTCGGTGACGAGTTCGCCGAGGACGGCGGGCGAGCGCATGGCGTGGAAGCGATCGTCCACCGGACCGGCATGGGCGGCATCGATGGCGCCGAAATCCGGCACGCGGGCGGGATCCGATACGAAATCGGCCCCGTATTCCGCGCTCTCGTGGAAGTCGCGCAGGATCACTCGTTCCGGCCAGCCGTCGCGATGCACCAGGATCATGTTCTGGCCGTGAGCTTCCAGCGCGACCCCGTGGGCCACCAGAAGATGCCAGACCGGCAGCACCGCGACCTCGACCCATCGGTCGAGCCACGCCCGCAGGCCGTAGCGCGCGAGCCAGGGGGCGACGAAGGCGGTGCCATCCGGCTCGCGCGTCGCCAGGACGTTGAAGGGCAGGGCGGCCTCGCCGGGCGACAGCGCGACGCTCTCGCGCCAGATCGCGGCGAGCCGGCCCGCGAACGGTCCGTCCCGGTCGACGAGCGCGGCCGCGTATTCGCGCAGGACGTCCATCCGGTAGCGGCCGCGCAGCAATGGATCGCCCGCGACGATCCCCGCCAGCCACGCCGAGAGGGCGGGGGCGGTGAGCACGAAACGCGGGTCCAGGGTACGAAGGCTCGACGTGCTGACGACGCTCAGGGCGAGCTTCACGCTGCCCGCGCGCGGGTCGTCGAGATTGTGCAGCGTGCGCAGGGACTGGCTGGCGCGGTAGCGCGGCCCGGCGACGCCCAGCGCGATGGCGCGGCCCTCCGCCAGCCACGGCCGCAGCGGTCCCTCTTCGAGGTGGCGCATCTGCCAGGGATGGACGGGCAGGAGGGCGTGGGTGTCGAACGCATGGCCGGCCTCGACGAGGCGCCGCTCCAGCACGTCCCAGTCCGGGCCGAGTTCGGCGCTGTGGAACCCGGCCTGCGCGCCCGGCAGCGAGAGGGCGATCGCATCCTTGCGCACGGCCAGCCATTCGAGCCGGAACGGCTCGGCGCATTCGGGGCCGTAGCGGCGATGGTCCGCCAGGGTGAACCCGGTGCGTGCCTTGAAGCAGGGATGGTAGGGGTGTCCCTCCCAGACGGCGCCGTCGAGGGTCGCGAAGGGGAGGGCGCGGCGGTCCGGCGGGGACAGGGTCTCGGCGTTCCAGCGGCAGAGTTCCACCGTCTGGCGCAACTCGGCGAGCAGGCGTTCCCGGCGCTCGGGGGGCGCCGGCAGGGCGTCCACGAGTGCCGCGAGGTCGGCCGGGCGCCACGCTCCCCCGGCCTCGGCCGTCTCGAGGGTCGACGGATCGAGGCGGGGGCGCCCGAACGGGCCGATCGCGCCGGTGGCGCGGAAGCGGCGCCCGCCGGCGCGCCAAGTCAGTTGTCCTGAGGCCAGCCGTCCTGAGGTTTCGTCGCGGGCGGTGTCATGCTCGCCGAGCCCTTCGAACAGGATCGCTTCCGCCAGCTGCCGCAGGACGCGCAGCTCGGGCGCGCAAGCCGTCCGCACGACGCGCTCATCGGGCGCGCAAATCGTCCGCACGACGCGTTCATCACGCGCGCAAACCGTCCGAAGGACGCGCTCATCGCGCGCGCATGCCGTCTCAAGAGGCGAGGGCATGGCCGGCCTCCGTCCGAGCCGCCGCGCGCAGGCGGAGCGGGTTGGGCATGTCGATGTAGTTGCCGCTGCCGTCGCCCGAGGCCAGCTCATCGCGATCGGACAGGCGCACGCGCAGGTTGGCCTTGGTGCAGAGGGTCGGCCCCTGCAGCACCGCGCGGGCGAAGGCCCGGCCATGTCCCGTCATGCGGCGGGCCATCGCCTCCAACCGGTCGGCGAGGTCGTCGACGAGGATATCCTCGCCGACCGGCCCGTCGTGCCCCATCCGGGAGATCACGGAGAAGATCTGGTTGACCACGAGATAATAGGCGAGGCGGCGGCGGACCTCGCCGTCCTCGAAATAGAGCCCGGCGATGGCGGCGGTCTCGGGCGCGAGGCGCAGGAGCCGCGGGCGGGCCGACTCCGACAGGTAGAAGCCCTGGTTGTCGCGGTAGAAGCCCCGGCGCGGCCAGCCGGTGGAGACGTCGAGGAGCGCGTTCTGCTGATGCGCCTCCAGTGCGATCCCGTGCGCGTCGTAGAGCGCGACCACGGGCTCCAGCATGCAATCGAGGTAGAGGCCGAACCAGGTTCGGGCGGCCTTCGACGGCGCGGTGCCGTCGTCGCGGAGATGGCGCAGCAGGGTCTCGAGCCGTGAGGGGCGGCCCGGAAGCGGCTCGGCGGTCAGGGCCGCCAGGGTGGCGACGCCCCGCTCGGCCCCATCGCGGAACGGGTTTTCGCGAAACACCGTCTCGAAGCCGCTCTCCTCGCGGTCGGGGCAGCGCAGCGTGAGATAGGCCGGGTCGGAGAGGATCCGGAAGGCGGGATGGCGCGCAGCGAACCCGCTGCGCGCGATGAGCCGGGCCATGGCGACGCCGGCTTCGAGTTCGGCGATCCGGTTGACGCGCAGCGAGTTGGTGAGGGTGACGGGAAGCGAGAACTTCGCCATCCAGGGGCTCTCCGGCGCGTAGACGGTCCGGAGCGAGGAGGTCGCTGTGAAGCGGGGGCCGAAGGCGCCGAGGCGCCTCAGCACGCCCGCATCGACCATCGTCGCGACGTGCGGCTCCAGCATCAGGGCCTCGGCCTGGAGCGGATGCATCGGCACGGCGATCTCGCCCGGCCGCAGCGGCACCCGGGCCGCATCGGCGCCGAGAAGCTCCAGCGCGACCTCGGGCGCGGAGCGGGACCCTGCCGAATCGTGCCGGGCGCGGTCCGCACGGACGGCGAAGACGGCGAGTTGGAACGTGCCCGCTTCCTCGGGCGCATAGGCTCGCGCCTGCCAGGACGCGAGACCCTGCCTGCTCTTGGGCGTCGGGTGGAGCCAGTGTCCGAAAACCAGCGCGCGGTCGGCCCCGATGAAGCTCGTGTCGTCGGCCGTCGCCTCTCGGGCGAGATCGAGCTGGCGGGCGGTCTCGCGGTAGCTGTCGAGCACGCGCCCGAGCAGTTCCAGCTCGCGCCCGCGGGCCGTCTCCCCCGATCCTTCGTCCACGCGCGCATAGGCCTCGCCGAGGAGGTCCTGGATCGCGCGCATCGGCGCGACCGAACGCCAGCGGGGCTCGTGGAGATGACGGGTCCAGAGGCGGCCGAAGATCTGCGCGCCGCACAGCGAAGGGGAGCGGATTTCGGCGCGGATCGCGATGCGCTGGCTGCGCAGGTTCCATTCCACGCAGGCTGCCGGCGGCCTGTCCGGCAGGGCATGACGGACCCGGATGCCGGGATCGATCTCGCGCAGGTAGCCGTTCGCGAAACTGCGAAAGGCCGCCGCCTCGGCAATGGGCTGGGACGATGGTGGCATGAGGATCGATCCTCGGCGAAGGCCTTCGGTGGCGAGGCCTTGGGGTGGCGAGGCCTTGGGGTGGCGAGGCCTTGGGGTGGCGAGGCCTTGGGGTGGCGAAGGCCTCGGGTTGCCAGGCGGCGCGGCCGAGGACGGCCGCGAGGGGATCGGACGGTCTACCGGCCGACGGTCGGCATCCTGCGCGACGTCTCCATCGCCTCAGGACGGTGCGGAGCGACACGTCGCTCCGACGATGCGGCACGGCGGGCCATCGTTTCGCGCGCGGCCGCAGGGCTGCGCACCGGCCGGTACGAGATCGCCCCGCCGGCGAATTCGCGGTTGCGTGAAGTCGCGATGACGACCCGGGCGCCTCCTGTTTTCGTCAATGGCATTCTCCTCCCCATGCCGATCGTCGCGAAGATCCAACGAAAGAAATAAAACCGTCGAATCATCTCTATTGCACGCCCAATATGGGTATTGATATCGCTGATATAGAGATCATATATTGATAGATATTATTTTAAGATAGCATCATGTACTATTTATTGGATGTTTGGCATGAAATGATCGATCGTAGAAACGACGTCAAGACAAAAACGATAGATTGGAATTCGTCGATTTCCATTTTTATCGCAAACCAATGCGGCTGGCGTCATTTACGATGGCTTTCACGTTTGGGTTATCGTTCGGAAGCTCGTTTGTCCGATCCATATGCCGTGCTTGTCGGGCGCCCAATCTTCCGGTCGACGCGTTTCGGCAACGCCACGACGTCGGGCGCCTCCCGTATTCGGCCCACCGAGCGGTTCCGCATGGCCCGGCGATCATCGGCGGCCGGTGTCCTCGGATGCGCCTTCACGCAGGGCGAGGGTCATCACGGCCCAATCGCGAATGGCACGCTCTTGTTCCAGAAAAACGTGGCGCTTTGCAAGCATCTATCGATTAGAATACTTCCATAATAACGTATCGAGCGTGTGTCTTGCCTGCAACGGCGCCTCTAAATGAAATGTATCTTATAACTGTTCTATTTCTCATCCGGCGTCGACGACGGCACGATTCGTGAGGGAGGTCAGCGACTTGCCGTGCCGACCGATGCCAGGCTGGAATAGATATAACCTGTTGGAGGAGTTGCTTAATTTGGAAAAGCGCCGCCTCGCTGGCGCCGGCGATCGTGCGCAGCGGGCCGATCGGCGGACACATCACGGGGGTTTTGACATGGCGTTGTGCGTACGTGGATCATACAGGCGGACGGCGTGGGTCGCCCTCGCCGGCGTGTCCATGGGGGTGATGACCCAGGCGGCGGTCGCAGGCGGCGGTGCCGGCCCGACCCTCCGACGGGTCGACGCCTCGACGATCGCTCCGGTCAATCCGCGCTACGTCCAGCTCGGCGCGCAGGGTGCGGACGCGGTGACGCTCGAAGAGCTGCGCGTCGAGGGGCAGGTCCAGGGCCGCGGCGTCGTCGGCGGCCAGCCGCCCTCGTCCGGCACCGTGGGACAGCCCCCCGTCCCCTATGCCGGCGGCCAGGTCGGGTCCGGAACCCGTGTCGGCTTCCTGGGCAATCGCTCGGTCCTGAAGACGCCCTTCAACGTCACGGGCTACACCAACAAGCTGATCGGCGATCAGCAGGCCCGGACGCTGTCCGACGTCGTGCTCAACGATCCGTCGGTCCGCAACGACGCTCCGGCGTTCAGCGATCGCGACTCGTTCTTCATCCGCGGCTTCTCGGTCACCAACCTCGATACCGCCTTCGACGGCCTGTTCTACATCGCCAATCCGCGCCGCACGCAGCTCGAGGGCATCGAGCGGGTCGAGATCCTCAAGGGTCCGACCGCGCTCCTGAGCGGCGGGACCGGCCGGGTCGGCGGCACCATCAATCTCGTCCCCAAGCGCGCCTTCGACGAACCGCTGACGCGGATCAACACCTTCTACACGAGCGACGCGCAGGTCGGGACGCATCTCGACGTGGGCCGCCGCTACGGGGCGTTCAAGGAATGGGGCGTTCGCTTCAACGGCGCCTACCGCAACGGCGCGACACCGCTCGACAAGAACGCTCTCGAGGTCAGCAACCTCGCGGTCGGCCTCGACTACCGTGGCGACCGTTTCCGCGCCGCGCTCGATCTGACGCATTCGAAGCAGAACGTCACGGCACCGTCGTCGCTCTTCAACTCGGCGGCGGCCAATATCGCGATTCCCCGGGCGCCGAACAATCGACGCAACACCTCGAATTCCTTCGAGTACTACGATTCGTCGTACAATATGTTGGCAGGGCGGGTCGAATATGACCTGTTGCCGGACACGACGGTCTACGCCGCCGGCGGCATCAGCCGCTACAACGAGGATTCCCTGTCCTCCTTCTATCAGATCACGAGCCCGACCGGCCGGGCGACGAACACGCTGTCCATCTCTCCCACCGAGCTTCAGGGCCGCAGCATCGAAGTCGGGCTGCGCTCCCAGTTCGAGACGGGGTTCGTCGGCCACCGGTTCAACGTCTCGGCCGTCGAGGCCTACAACGGCAATTTCTCGCGCGGCTACACCGCACCGCGGCTCCCCAGCTACCAGACCAACATCTACGACCCGGTCTACCTGCCGTCTGGCTCCGTCCCGACGATCGGATTCCCTCGCTCGGGCGGACAGCCCATTTTCGCCGACCTCACCGCGCGCAGCGTGGCCATCGCCGATACCCTCTCCCTCGCGGGCGACCGCTTCCTGCTGACGCTGGGCGGGCGCTACCAGGAGATCGACCAGAACGGCTTCGTGGCGCTCCCGGGCCCGACCCAGGGGTCGCCGACGTCGCAATACAAGGAGGGCAAGATCACTCCGGCCATCGCCGTCGTCTTCAGCCCCTTCGACGCGCTGTCGTTCTACGGCAACTATATCGAGGCCCTGGTGCCGGGGGCGACCGCACCGACCGTGGCCGTCAACGCCAACGAGATCTTCGCCCCCACGGTGAACATGCAGAAGGAGGTCGGCGCCAAGTACGATTTCGGCACCGTCGCGGTCACGGCGTCGCTGTTCGAGATCGAGCAGCCGAGCGCCTTCACCGATCCCACCACCAGGCGGTTCTCCGTCAGCGGCCTCCAGCGCAACCGCGGCATCGAGTTCAATGTGTTCGGCGAGCCCTTCGCCGGCGTGCGGCTGCTCGGCGGCGTCACCCTCATCGACGCCAAGCTCGTCAACACCCTGGGGCGCCAGTTCGACGGGAATGCCGCGCCCGGCGTCCCCGACACCGCGTTCAACCTCTACGGCGAGTACGACCTGCCGCCGTGGCTGGCGCCGGGGCTGACGCTGACCGGCCGGGCGATCTACACGAGCGGCCAGTTCTACAACCAGGCCAACACGCAGTCGGTGCCGGACTGGACCCGCTTCGACGCCGGCCTGCGCTACGTCTTCGAGGGCGTGAACGGCAAGCCCGTCGTCGTCCGCGCCATCGTCGAGAACCTCCTCGACGATTCGTACTGGGCGTCGGCCGCCCGCGGCTTCCTCGCGGTGGGGGCGCCCCGCACGTTCATCCTGTCCGCATCCTTCGACTTCTGAGGCCTGCGATGACGATCGGACCCGCGACGATCCTCGCCCCCGGTGGGGGGACCGCATCGTGACAGGAAGCTTTCGCCAGTCGATGGCGTGGCTGCACACCTGGTCCGGCCTCGTCGTCGGCTGGGTGCTGTTCGCCGTCTTCGTGACGGGCACCGCGAGCTACTACCGCACCGACATCTCCCGCTGGATGCGCCCCGAACTCGCCCAGGTCGAGGCGGTGCAGGGGCCGGAACTCGCCGCGGCCGCCGAGCGGGCGGTGGCCTATCTCAAGGAGCACGCGCCCAAAGCCAGGACCTGGCTCGTTGGCATGCCCCGGCCCGATCACCCGGTGCTCGACCTGTTCTGGCGCAACCGGCCCGGGGAGCCGCCGGGCCACGTCCTGCTCGATCCGCGCACCGGCGCACCGGCCGCCGTGCGGGACACGGAGGGCGGCGACTTCCTCTATCTGTTCCACTTCGAACTGCATCTGCCGTCGTTCTGGGGGCGCTGGGCGGTCGGCGTCTGCACCATGATCATGCTGGTGGCGCTGATCTCCGGCATCGTCACCCACAAGCGGATCTTCGCCGACTTCTTCACCTTCCGCCGGGACAAGGCGTCCCGGCGCAGCTTCCTCGACGCCCACAACGTCACCGGCGTCCTGGCGCTGCCGTTCCACCTGATGATCACCTACACGGGGTTCGTGACGCTGGCGACGTTCTACATGCCGTGGGGTGTGACCGCGGCCTACAAGGGCGAGGCCAGGACTTTCTTCGCCGAGGCCGGCTGGACCACGACGGCCCGCCCGCCGAGTGGAAAGCCCGCCGCCCTCGCGCCGGTCGGGCCGCTCGTCGCGCGGGCGCTCGCCACCGTGCCGGAGAGGCTGGAGCGGCTGACGATCGCGAACCAGGGCGATGCCAAGGCGACCGTGGTGGCGATGTTCGAGGAGCCGCACGGCATTTCCCACGAGCAGCCCCAGATCGCCTTCGACGGCGTGAGCGGCGAGATCCTCGAGGTCCGCAACGGCGGCCTCGAGCCCGCAGCCAAGACCTTGACGGTCATGACCGGCCTGCACGAAGGGCAGTTCGCCGGCACGGCCCTGCGCCTGCTGTTCTTCCTGTGCGGCGTGATGGGCTGCGCCATGATCGCGACCGGGATCGTCCTGTGGTCGCTGGCGCGCCTGCCGAAAGCGGCCGAGCGACCCTTCTTCGGCCTGCGCCTCGTCCAGGCGCTGAACGTCGGCAGCATCGTGGGTCTTCCGGCGGCGGTCGCCGTCTATTTCCTCGCCAACCGGCTCCTGCCCGTGGACCTCGCCGGACGGGGGGATCGGGAGGTCCAGGCGTTCTTCGCCGCCTGGATCGTCGCGGCCGTGTTGCCGCTCGCCCGCCCGGAGCGGCGGGCCTGGTGCGAGGGCCTCGCCGCGGTCGCGCTCCTGTGCCTGGCCGTCGTCGCCGCCGACGTCCTCACGACGCCCGGTCACCCCTTGCGCCGATCCGGCGGCGATCCGCTCTTCGCCTGGTTCGACGCCGCGATGCTGATGCTGGCGGCCCTGTTCGCCCTCGCGGCCCGCAAGGTCGTCCGCTACGAAGCCCCGCGGCGGAAGGCTTCGGACCGCCCGATCGAGCCGACGATGACGGTCTCTTGAAGAACACGTCCTGTCACGCCCGGCCGGATCGGCCTCAGCGCAACAAGAGCAGCAGACCCGCGCACGCTCCGACGAGGAATGCTCCCGCGCCGGCCGGATAAACGATGCGGGGACGATAGGACAGCAGCAGGACGAGGGCGACGGCCGCCCCCGTCAGCGCACCGATCCATCCGACGAGCCCGAGGTCCCAGCCTTCCACGTGCCCGGTCAGGAGCAGGGACAGGCCGATGCCGACCCATCCGGCCAGGCGCAGGGCGACGACCCGCCGTTTTCCCGGCCTCGACCGGAACACCTCCCTGTGGTGCCGGTCCAGGCTCAGGCAGAGGGCCGCGAGCGCCGCAAAACCCAGCCCGAGGTTGAGAACGAGGGCGGCCGGCATCAGAATCCCGCTCCCGCGGAGGCCACCAGCCACAGGCTCCCGCCGATGACGATTGCGGCACCCGCCGTCATGACGGTCGCCCGCAGGAGGGAGCGCATCGCGAAGACCAGCACGACGACCCCCGCCATGACGGCAAAGCTGAGAAGCGTCGCCGTCGTCACCGCCTCGGGCCGCGACAGGGGCAGCGTCAGCGACAGGAGCGCGGTGACGAGCGCGGCGATCCCGTAGCCTCCTCCCGTTGCCAGGGCGACCCGTCCGGCGATCCTGGCTCCACCGACGAGGCGAGATCCGCTGCGGATCGAGGTCGAGGTGGTGTTCGACACTGCAAAAACCTCATGCCTCGGCGTCGGAGCCGGAATTCCATCGACCGCCATTGTCGGACAAAAAATCGATGCCTTCAATAATGTCGCATCAATCGCCGTGTCGCTACGCAGGTAAGAATGATAAACATTCCAATGTACGTCTTGCGTTGCTTGCGCATCCGGACCTAGGCTGGACGGCCGGTGCTGACAAGATCGAATCCCACGGGGCGGATTGCACGCTCAGGCCGACCTCGAATGCGTTGGCTGCACCGCCATCGCGGGTTTCCTCGCTGAGGCAGACCGGTGTGGCGTCGAGCGGGGCCCCGGGCCGGCGAAGTCTCGTCGTAGCCGTTCCCGCGGAACACGAGAGCGAGACGATCATCCGCCGCCGTCGAAGCGACGGCCTGCCGACCTTGTCGCTGCCTTTCAAGCGGTACCCGCACGGGCCCACGGCGCTCTCGGTCGAGCCGGAGCGCTCGTCGATGCGTTCACCGTCCCCCGCGAGGCAGGACGATGACATCGGGCCGGGACATGGGACCGGCGGCTAGCCCGGACGTCTCGGCGTCGTCCGCTCGCCGTCCGGGCATGGTGGCTACAGGCGTGGTTCGCCGCCCGAAGTCGGCATGTCGTTCGCCAGGAGGGGTTGGTCGCGACCGTCCCCGGGCGCCTGCTCCAGGGCGTCGCGGTCGATCTCGACCACGTAGCCGCCGAGCTCGACGCTGTAGCGCAGGGAGCGCCAGGGCAGCGGGTGCAGGCTCTCGCCCAGCCCCAGGAAGCCGCCGGCGGCCAGCACGACGTAGGCGACCTGACCCGAGACCTTGTCGAGCATGACGCTCTTCACTGCGCCGAGGTGCGTGCCCTCCTGGTCGTAGACCGCGGTGCCCTCGACGCGGGTCGAGGCGATGAGGCGCGCGGTCTCGTCGGTGCCGATGTCCTCGGCGGCGGGGTCGAGTTCGAGCGATCCGGGGGCGCGCAGAATCCGCTCCTGATCGTCCTGCGGCGGGCGGTGCGAGGCGGGCAGGTCCGTGGGCATGCGGTCTCCTGGAGTGGCGCCGACGGGGCCGGGCCGGCGCGGGTTCGCTGTTGCCGAAGGGGAAGCCCGTCGCGGGCCGCGAGGTTCCGCCGGGCGGCCGCCGCGGCGCGCGGAATGGGTCTTCCAGGTCGCTCCGTCTTCACCATCTGTGGATGACGATCGCGCTGGCGGTGATTTCCCCTTGGAACGCGGTGGTCACCGCTTAGTTGTTGCAGCTATGCGCCCCGAGGCCTTGGGCCACGGATCGACTGGCGCTCGCAGCCACATCCGGAGGGAAGCCATGGCTACCAAGACCGCACCGAAGGCCACCGAGAAGGCGGCCGCCGCTCCCAAGGGGAAGAAGGCAGCCGAGACCAAGGGCTCCGATGGCAAGGCCGCCGAGACCAAGGCCGCCAAGCCCAACGCCCTGCAGCAGCCCCTCAAGCCCACCGAGGAACTCGCCGCCATCGTCGGCGCCGCCTCGCTGCCGCGCGGTGAAGTGGTCAGCAAGGTCTGGGAGTACATCAAGAAACACAATCTCCAGAACCCCGAGAACAAGCGCGAGATTCTGGCCGACGACAAGCTCAAGAAGGTCTTCGGCAAGGACAAGTGCACGATGTTCGAGATGAACAAGCACCTCGCGGCCCATCTCAAGTCGGCCTGACGGTCCGCTTCCGACCCAACCGAAAACCACGCCCGGTCCGTCACGGACCGGGCGTCGTCGTGTCCGGGGTCTTCCGTCAGGCGATGTTGCGCAGCACGCCGCCGTCGACACGCAGGGCCGCGCCGCTGGTGGCGCTGGCCGCCGGGCTGCAGACGTAGGCGACCATGTTGGCGACCTCGTCCACGGTGGCGAGCCGCCCGATCAGCGAGGTCGGCCGGTGCTCGGCAACGAAAGCCTTGCCCATCGCGTCGAGGTCCGGATTCTCGCTGCCCTCGGCCATCGCCTTCATGAAGTCGGCCACGCCCTCCGACAGGGTCGGGCCGGGCAGCACGCTGTTGACGGTCACGCCCGAGCCCGAGACCGTCTCGGCGAGGCCCCGGGCGATGGCGAGCTGCGCGGTCTTCGTCATGCCGTAGTGGACCATCTCCACGGGGATGTTCACGGCGGATTCGCTGGAGATGAAGACCACGCGGCCCCAGCCCTTCTCGACCATGCCGGGCGTGTAGGCCCGCGACAGCCGCACCCCGCTCATCACGTTGGTCTCGTAGAACCGCTGCCAGTCCTCGTCCGGGATCTCGAAGAAGGGTTTCGGCTCGAAGATGCCGGCGTTGTTGACGAGGATGTCCACCGCCGGCAGGCCGGCCACCACGGCCTGCGTGCCCGTGGCCGCCGAGACGTCGCCGGGGGCGGCGAAGATCGCGCCCGAGCCGGTCTCCCGCTTGAGGCGGGCCACCGCGTCGGCGCAGCGGTCGGGGGTACGCCCGTTGACGGCGACGGTGGCGCCCAGGCCCGCCAGTGCCTTGGCGATGGCGTAGCCGATGCCGCCGGTGGAGCCGGTGACGAGGGCGGTACGCCCGGTGAGGTCGAGGTTCATGGCCACTCCTGATGCTGGTCGACGTACCCCGACAACGCGTCGGAGGCCGCCGGGTTGGCGGAGGTCACCCCTGCGGCTGGCGCCGCATCACGCTGGCCGCCGCGCCCAGCGCCGCCAGCCCGCAGGCGCACCACAGGGCGACCGTGATGGCGGGGCCGGGCCCGAGACCTTGGCCGAGCCCGAAGATCACCGCCACCAGGGCCGCGCCGAGGGATTGCCCGGTGAGGCGGGCCGTCGATTGCATGCCGCTCGCGCCCCCGCTGCGGTGGCGCGGTGCGCTCGTGATGATGACCTTGTTGTTGGGTGACTGGAATAGCCCGAAGCCGAGGCCGCACAGGGTCAGGCGCCAGCCGATGTCGACGGCGGACGGATCGGCCGGCAGCAGGGCCACCGCGGCCAGCCCGAGGGCGAGGAGCGTGAGGCCGACGCCGCCGAGCAGGCCCGGCGCGTAGCGGTCGGCGAGCCGCCCCGAGATCGGCGCCATGACCGCGATGGCGATGGGCCAGGGCGTCATCAGGAAGCCGGTCTGCGTCTCGGAGAGCCGCATCACGTCCTGGAAGTAGAACGGCAGCGCCACGTAGGCCATCATCTGCGCCGCGAAGGAGGCGACGGAGGTCGCCATCGACAGGGCGAAGGCGGGGATGCGCAGGAGATCGACCGGCAGCAGGGGTGCCGGCCTACGCAGCTGCGTGAGGACGAACACCGTGCCGACGGCCAGCGCCGCGCCGATCTCGAGGAGGGCGATTGCGCGCCCCTCGGCCTGGCCGATGCCGTCGATGCCGATGATGAGGAGGCCGAAGCTGAGCGCGTTGAGCACCGCGCTGACCCCGTCGAACCGGGCGCCGCTGCGGGGCGTGGCGGGGAGCGTGCGCAACGCCACCGCGAAGGCGACGACCCCGACGGGCAGGTTGACGAGAAAAAGCCACGGCCAGGTCGCCACCGACAGGATCGCCGCCGCCACGGTGGGGCCGGCCGCCGAGGCCATCGCCACGATCAGGGCGACGTTGCCGACCCCGCGCCCGATCAGCCGGCTCGGATAGATGAAGCGCACCAGCGCGATGTTCACGCTCATTATCCCGGCCGCCCCCACCCCTTGGGCGATCCGCGCCGCCACCAGCCAGCCGAGCGAGGGCGACAGGGCACAGGCCAGCGAGGCGGCGGTGAACAGGACCAGCCCCCCGAGGTAGACCCGGCGGTAGCCGAGGATGTCGCCCAGCGACGCGAACGGCAGCAGGCAGGCCGTCACCGCGATCTGGAAGCCGTTGACCACGAAGATCGCCGCGGACGGACTCACCCCGAGGTCCTTGGCCATCACCGGCAGGGCGACGTTGACGATCGCCCCGTCGAGCACTGCCATGGTCATGGCGAGCGCGATCGCCAGGAGCGCCAGCATCCGCTCGCGCGGCGGCAGGCCGTCCATCGACTTTGCAGCGTCCGGCCCGCTGGCGGCTTGCGTATCGGCCTCTTGCGTCATGAGCGTGTCCATGGCCGGTACGGCGACCGTGCCGCCCTATGTCACCGCGCATCCGCCTCGTTCAAGGCATGCCACACCGGAGTTCCCCATGGCTTTCCCCAAACGCGGCCCTGCCGTGTCCTCGGCGCTGACCGGTTCGGCCCTGTGCCTGGCGCTCGTGCTCGGCCTCGCGCCGCTTCCCGTCCGGGCCGACGAGGCTCCCCTCGGGATCGGGATCGAGGGCTTCGCCTATCCCTATCCGGTGCGCTTCCTCGACCTGATGCGCGATGGGGAGCGCCAGCGCCTCGCCTACATGGACGTGCCGGCCTCGGGCACCCCCAACGGCCGCACCGCGCTCCTGCTGCACGGGCGCAATTTTCCGTCGAGCTACTGGGAGCCGGTGATCGCCGCCCTGAGCGCCGGTGGCTACCGGGTGGTGGCGCCCGACCAGCTCGGCTTCGGCAAGTCGTCGAAGCCGGTGGCGCCCTTTAGCTTCGACACCATGGCGGCCGAGACGGTGGCGCTGCTCGATGCCCTCGGCCTGCCCCGGGTCGACGTGGTCGCCCATTCGATGGGCGGCATGCTCGCGGTCCGGCTCGCCCGCAACGCGCCGGCGCGGGTCAATGCCCTGGTCCTCGAAGCCCCGATCGGCCTGGAGGACTACCGGTTCTTCGTGCCGCCGGTCTCCAACGACACCCTGCTGCGGATCGAGACCGACGCCACCGCCGAGGCCTACCGCCGCCAGCTGATGACGAACTACGCCCTGTCGCTGCCCGCCTCCGCCATCGAGCCGTTCGTCGCGTTGCGCGAGCGGGTGAAGGGCTCGGGCGAGTATCCGCGCTGGGTGCAGTCCTTCGTGAACTCCTACCAGATCATCTGGGGCCAGCCGGTGGTGCACGAGATCCCCCTCGTCACCGCCCCGACCCTGTTCGTGATGGGCGAGAACGACCGCAATGCGCCGGGCAAACCCTTCGCCCCGCCCGCCCTGAAGGACCGGATGGGCGACAACGCGGCCCATGCGAAGGCCCTCGCCGCGAAGATGCCCAACGGCCGCGCCGAGGTGCTGCCCGGCATCGGCCATCTCGTCCACATGGAGGCGACGGCCCGCTTCAACGACCTGATGCTGACGTTCCTCGACGGAAACTGACCGGCAGGTGCCGGCGAATCTCATTCTTCTCGCCGTGCATGCCGTTTCGCGCCCGCGTTTACGGGATCGATACTGAGTCGATGCACTTATCGGTTGCACGGGAAGGCTGTCGATGTCGCATCCCGGACGATGGGGAGTGGCACGATGGCAGCGTCGGTGGGGGTGCCAGCGCCGGCGACGTACCGGGCGCCATGGTGGTCACGCCTGCCGTCGCCGGGCACGCTCCGGATCGGACCGACGCTGTGGCTGCTGGCCGCCGGCCTGATCCTCCCCAACGCCCTCGCGCTCGGCGCCGAACTCGCCTTCGGGCTCCCGTGCCGGACGCTGTCGATCACGGCCTACGCCATTCTCGCCCTCACTTGCGGACGTTGGCCGAGGGCACTCGTGGTCGCCCTGTTTCCCCTTCTCCTCCTGTTCGATCTCGCCATGACCATCCCTCGGATGTTCTTCATCGAGATCGGGGCGATGGGGCGCAACCTCGGCCTGCTGGCGCAGGTCGATCTGCTGGCGTCACCATTCTACATCGCCTTGCTGGCCGGCCTTTGCGTCCACCTCGCCGTCAACCTCGCGGTCCTGGCCTCGTGCGGTCGGCGGATGGCCGCGGGCAACCGGTCGCTCCTCCTCGCGGCGGCCCTCGCGCTGGGCGTGGCAGACCTGAGCGACGACGGCATGCTCGCCCAGGCGGTGGGTCCGCTCGCGAGCATCGGCCAGCCGTTCGAATCGGCGGTGATCGCCTCGGGCTTCGACACCCTCGCAAGCCCGGCGGTGCCCGGTCGCAACGTCCTCCTCGTCGTCGTCGAGAGCCTCGGCGTGCTGCGCGATGCCCGGGCTCGCGCCATCCTGTTCTCCGCCTTCGAGGCGCCGGATCTGGTCCAGCGGTTCGACGTCACCCGCGGCACGACGACCTTCTTCGGGGCGACCTCCCACGGCGAGATCCGTGAACTCTGCCGCACGCGCACCGCTTACGGCGACATCGCGGCGAGCGGGGAAACCACCGCCTGCCTGCCCAACCGGATGGCCGCGCACGGCTACAGCACCCTGGCGCTGCATGGCTTCAGCCGGATGTTCTGCGACCGTGCCGCCTGGTATCCGCAGGTCGGGTTCGCCCGCAGCGCCTTCGGCGAGACCCTCACCGGCATCGCGCCGCGCCGGTGCGGCAGCGCCTTCTCGGGGCCCTGCGACGTCGATATCGCGCAGACGATCGGCCGGACGATGGCGGAGGCCCGCGACCCCCTCTTCGTCTACTGGCTGACCCTGAACTCCCACGTGCCGGTCAAGCCCGGCCAGGCGACGCGGCGCCACGATTGCAACGACGGTGGCGGCCCGTTCGGAGATCCGGAGGTCTGCGCCATGGCCGAGATCTGGCAGGACCTGTTCGCGGCGGTGACCCGCCTGGCCGTGGCCAACCCGCGGACCGAGATCCTTCTCGTGGGAGATCATGCCCCGCCCCTGTGGCGGCGCGCGGCGCGCAGTCGGTTCGAGGCGGACCGCGTGCCCTGGCTGCGCCTGTCGCCACGGGCTGGCATCCTGGTCGCCCGGTAGGATGCGGTCGGGCCGGTGGCCCGGGAAAAAGGGGGCGGGGTCGGCGATCGCAAGGACCCCTCGCTGTTGACAGCCGAGGCGGCTTCGCCAACACCCCCGGGCCGGGTGCCGGCCGTTCTCGGCCCGGCGGCCACGGCACCGTTCGCCTGGGCGGGCCGGCCGTGCCCGGGCGACGAGCATGGCCCGGGGCGACCCATCCGGCCGCGGCGACCAACATGGACCCCCGATCGATGACGGTGATGCGCTCCTACCTCGATTTCGAGAAGCCGGTGGCCGAACTCGAGGCGAAGGTCGAGGAATTGCGGACGGTGGCCGCCCGCGACGGCGCCGTCTCCATCGCCGACGAGGTCGGGCGCCTGGAGGCCAAGGCCGCGGCCGCGCTCTCGGACATCTACGCCGCCCTCACGCCCTGGCAGAAGACGCAGGTCGCCCGTCATCCGCAGCGCCCGCATTTCGTCGATTACTGCGCCGGGCTGATCGCCGAGTTCACGCCGCTCTCGGGCGACCGCACCTTCGGCGAGGACGCCGCGGTGGTGGCCGGGTTCGGGCGCTTCCAGGGGCGCTCGGTGTGCGTCATCGGCCAGGAGAAGGGGGCGACCACCGAGGCGCGCCTGCGCCACAATTTCGGAATGGCGCGGCCGGAGGGCTACCGCAAGGCGGTGCGCCTGATGGAACTCGCCGACCGCTTCGGACTGCCGGTGCTCGCCTTCATCGACACGGCGGGCGCCTTCCCCGGCATCGAGGCGGAGGAGCGCGGCCAGGCCGAGGCCATCGCCCGCTCGACCCAGGCCTGCCTGGCGCTCGGTGTCCCCAACGTCGCCCTCGTCATCGGCGAGGGCGGCTCGGGCGGCGCCATCGCGCTCGCCACCGCCAACCGCGTCCTGATGATGGAGCACGCGATCTACGGGGTGATCTCGCCCGAGGGCGCCGCCTCGATCCTGTGGCGCGACCAGGGCCGGGCCAGCGACGCGGCCACCGCCATGAAGATCACCGCGCAGGACCTCCTGCGGCTGGGCATCATCGACCGGATCGTGCCCGAGGCGACCGGGGGCGCCCACCGCGGCCGCGAGGCGGCCATCGCGGCGGCCGGCGAGGCGATCGCGGCCTCCCTCGCCGAATTCGACGGCCTCTCGCCGGACGAGGTCCGCGACCGGCGCGCGGCGAAGTTCCTCGACATCGGGCGCAAGCTCTAGCGCCGATGCGCCTGTCCCTCGGCTCCCTCCTGAGGCGCCGGACCGAGCGCGCGCCCGATACCCGCGAGCCGGGCGCCCTCAACCACGTCTCGCTGGGCAGCCACTGCCACATGGCCCAGATCCTCAAGGACAGCGGCCTCAGGACCTGGTCAGGCCCGTTCGACTGGATCTTCTCCGCGCCGGGCATGGTGCGAGACTGCCTCTCGGACGACTTCGCGCTGCTCCTCGACCGGCGCCAGCACGAGACCACGCGGCCCGAGGAGCGGCCCAAGCCCGGCGAGTTCCTGGGCCGGCACCGCATCTACTGCCAGCGCCACCGGATCCCGTTCGTGTTCAACCACCACGACCCGGCCGGCAACGACGTGGACTACGCCTTCCTCGAGCGCGGCGTCGAACGCCTGCGCCGTGCCCTCGACACCCCGGGCACCGAGAACCGGTTCTACCTGATGACCGCGATGCCGGTCCGGGAGGCGGCCCTGATGCAGCTCTGCGACCTTTTGGCGCGGCGTACGTCCCGGAACCATCTCACGCTTCTCGAAGTCGCGCCCGGCCAGGCCGCGGCGGCCGTGGAGCGGGTCGAGCAGCCGCGTGCCGACCTGACCCGGCTTCGGGTCGCAACCCGCTCGGTTTCCACCGGCATCCGCTTTCGCGACCCGGCCGACGACGTCTTCGTCGCGAACCTCCTGCGCGGCTGAATCCGGTCGTGGGGCCCCGACGTATTCGGGTTCCCGCGATCCAGTATCTCCCCCCGACAATCCCGGAATTCACACCCCGGCGCGGTCGCGGGGCCTGCGGCCATGTCGCTCGCCTTGCGGTAAAGAACGGGTAAGTTTAACGACGCTATGGGTTTGGGGAGTATTGGGCGCGAGGGTGACATCCCGCGCACGACGGCAAGACGGGGTTCCCCATGGCTTTTCGTCCCTTCGCGGCGGCGTGCATCACCGCTCTGACGATCTCGCTGGGCGCCTGCCAGGACGGCGGGCTCGGCGGTGTCGCCTCGACGCGTCACCTCGCCCCGGTGCCGCCGAAGACCCTCGCGCTGATGGCGCAGAAGGGCATGAGCCAGAACGACCCGATCCTGATCCGCGCCTTCAAGAAGGAAGCGGAGATGGAGGTCTGGAAACGCGACGGCCGCGGCCGCTACGCGCTCCTGAAGACCTTCCCGATCTGCCGCTGGTCGGGCCAGCTCGGCCCCAAGACCAAGCAGGGCGACCGTCAGGCGCCGGAGGGCTTCTACACGGTGACCCCGGGGCAGATGAACCCGAATTCCTCGTACTACCTCTCCTTCGACACCGGCTATCCGAACGCCTACGACCGGGCGCAGGGCCGCACCGGCAACTACATCATGGTCCACGGCACCTGCTCGTCGGCGGGCTGCTTTGCCATGACCGACGAGTCGATGGGCGAGCTCTACGCCCTCGCGCGCGACTCCTTCGCCGGCGGCCAGCGCGCGTTCCAGTTCCAGTCCTATCCGTTCCGGATGACGGCCCAGAACGTCGCCAAGTACCGCAACGACCCCAACACCCCGTTCTGGAAGAACCTCAAGGAGGGCTCGGACTATTTCGAGGCCCTGGGCGAGGAGCCGCGGGTGGCGGTGTGCGGCTCGCGCTACGTCTTCGGCGGTGCCGACGTGGCGGCGGGCTCCTGCACGCCCAAGGTCGAGACCCTGGTCGCCGAGAAGCGCGAGCGCGACAACCAGGCCGTGGCCGAGCTGATCGCCAAGGGCACCCCGGCGACGCGGGTGGTCTACGAGGACGGCGGCCAGAACCCGGTGTTCCGGGCGCCGGCCACGACCACCGCCTTCGCCAGCCTCGGCAAGTCCGAGGAGCCCGAACTCCCCTACGACGCCAAGGACTTCGCCCGCCGCCATCTCGGCGAGGTGAGCCGGCCCGATGCCCTGGCCGCCGCCGGTCGCGAGATCGAGGTCGACGCCAAGGGCCGTCCGGTGATGGTCGCCGCCGCCGAACCGGCGATCCCGACCAAGGCCGCCGCCGCGGCCCTCACCGCCAAATCCGTCGCCGACAAGTCCGTCGCCGACAAGGCGGGGGCCGATCGCAAGGGCGCCACCCGCATGGCCGCGCCCGAGCCGGCCAAGGCGCCGGAGCCGGTCAAGCCGGCCCGGGTGATGGTGGCCGATGCCGATGGCGACCCGAGCGCCTACCAGAAGCTGCTGGGCGGGCTGCTGAAGTCCGGCCCCACCGCGCCGGCGACGCCGGCTACCGATGCGGCCACCATTCCCGCCGTGGTCGCCGCCGCGCCGGTGACGCCCGCCAAGCCCGTGCGGACGGCCGCCGCCGCCGTCAAGCCGGCACCGAATCCGGCGACGGTGGCCAAACCCGCCAAGGGCGATGGCAAGGCGGAGCCGAAGCCCGCCGCCCACAACGTTGCGTCACCCGCCGGCAGGAACTGAACGCGACGCCGCGGTCACGGCCGCCCGATCGCCGCCGCGATGAGGCGCTTGGCATCCTCGCTCGCCCAGTCGGCCGGGCCCTTCATGATGCCGAGCGTGCAGCCGCCCGCATCCACCAGGATCGTGGTCGGCAGGCCCAGCGTGCCCGTCTCCTTCTGGAGCACGGGCAGCACGCGCCCCGTCGGGTCGGCGTAATAGGCCAGGGCCCGGATGCCGTTCTCCTTCAGCCAGAGCGGTGGCGTTTCGAGGTTGCGCGTGTCGAGGTTGATGGCGACGACGTGGAAGTCCTTCGCGTCGAAGGCCGCCTGCAGGCGGTCGAGGGCCGGCATCTCCGCCTTGCAGGGGGCGCACCACGTCGCCCACAGGTTGACCAGGAGCGTGCGCCCGCCCATTCCCGCCAGGGTGACGTCCCTGCCCTCCGGGTCCTTGAACGGGAAGGCCGGCGCCGGGCGCGGCGTCTCCAGCACCTGGAGGGCGGCGACTTCGCCCCGTGCCAGCGGCGCGAGGCGCGCGGAGGTCTTGGCGGCGCCCGCGCAGGCGCCGGTGTTGCCGCCCGTCGTCCCGGTCCCGTATAGGGCGAGGCCGGCGGCGAGCGCCGCGACGAGCCCGATGCCGGCGGCGAACGCCGCTGTGGTGCGAGGCATCATCGTTGCGTGCCCGCGGCGGATGGAAGGATCGATGACGACATGAGCAACCGGATGTGGGGCGGGCGGTTCGCGAGCGGACCGGCCGAGATCATGGAGGAGATCAACGCCTCCATCGGATTCGACAAGCGCCTCGCACCCCAGGACATCCGCGGCTCGCTGGCGCATGTGGCGATGCTGGGGCAAGCCGGCATCCTGCCGGCCGACGATGTGACCGCGATCGAGGCCGGGCTCAAGGCCGTGGCCGCGGAAATCGAGGAGGGCCGCTTCGCGTTCCGCCGGGAGCTCGAGGACATCCACATGGCGGTCGAGAGCCGCCTGACCGAGATCGTCGGCCCGGCCGCCGGGCGCCTGCACACCGCCCGCTCGCGCAACGACCAGGTCGCCACCGACATGAAGCTGTGGGTGCGCGACACCCTCGAGGGCCTCGACGCCCAGGCCGCCGGTCTGCAGAAGGCGCTCGCGCAAAAGGCGCTGGCGCATGCCGCCACGGTGATGCCGGGCTTCACCCACCTGCAGTCGGCCCAGCCCGTCACCTTCGGCCACCATTGCCTGGCCTATGTCGAGATGCTGGCGCGCGACCGCGGCCGGTTCCAGGACGCGCGCCGCCGGCTCAACGAATGCCCGCTGGGTGCCGCCGCACTGGCCGGCACGTCGTTCCCGATCGACCGCCACGCCACGGCCGCCGCGCTCGGTTTCGACCGGCCGACCGCGAACTCCCTCGATTCGGTGGCCGACCGGGACTTCGCGCTGGAGTCGCTCTCGGCCGCCGCCATCTGCGCCGTCCACCTCTCGCGCTTCGCCGAGGAACTGGTGGTGTGGACCTCGGCCCAGTTCGACTTCGTGCGCCTGTCGGACGGCTACACCACCGGCTCGTCGATCATGCCGCAGAAGCGCAACCCGGACGCGGCCGAACTGGTGCGGGCCAAGTCCGGGCGGGTGATCGGCGCGCTCACCGGCCTGCTCATCGTGATGAAGGGCCTGCCGCTCGCCTATTCGAAGGACATGCAGGAGGACAAGGAGGGCACCTTCGACGCGCTCCAGGCCCTGTCCCTGTGTCTGGCCGCCATGACCGGCATGGTGCGCGACCTCGAGCCCAACGCGGAGGTGCTCGCCCGCGCCGCCGGCTCCGGCTACGCCACCGCCACGGATCTGGCCGACTGGCTGGTGCGCGAGCTCGGGCTGCCGTTCCGGGAGGCGCACCACGTCACCGGGCGCCTCGTCGGCGTCGCCGCGGCCAGGGGCGTCGGCCTGGAGGCGTTGTCGCTCGCGGACCTGCAGGAGGCGGAGCCGCGCATCGGCGAGGCCGTCTATGCGGTTCTGGGGGTCGAGAATTCGGTGGCGAGCCGGACCAGCCACGGCGGCACCGCCCCCGACAACGTGCGTGCCCAGGCCACGCGCTGGCTCGCGGCGCTGGACGCGCCTGCGGCGTGATGCGCAAGCGCGGTCGACGGACCCGCGCTACCTCGGTCGCTCGGGTGCCGCGGGCTGCGACCGCAGAACCGCGGGCCGCTCTTTTGCGGATCCCGCTCACGTCGCGATAGGAGTCGAGCGATGGATACGGTGCTGGTCACGGGCGTTGCCGGCTTCATCGGGCTCCACGTCGCCGAACGGTATTTGGCCGCAGGGCGGCCGGTCGTCGGCATCGACAACCTCAACGATTACTACGACGTCTCCCTCAAGGAAGCGCGGCTGGCACGGCTCGCGGCCGACCCGAATTTCCGGTTCGTCCGGATGGACATCGCCGACCACGCGGCGGTCGATGTGCTGTTTTCCGAGCATCGTTTTCGGCTGGTCGTCCACCTGGCCGCCCAGGCGGGGGTGCGATACTCGCTGAAGAACCCGCGCGCCTACGCCCACAGCAACGTCGACGGCTTCCTCAACATCCTCGAAGGGTGCCGGCATCACGGCTGCGAACACCTCGTCTACGCCTCGTCGAGCTCGGTCTACGGCAAGCTCACCAAGATGCCGTTCTCGGTGCACGACAACGTCGACCATCCCGTCAGCCTGTACGCCGCCACCAAGAAGGCCAACGAGCTCTTCGCCCATTCCTACAGCCACCTCTACGGCCTGCCCACGACGGGCCTGCGGTTCTTCACCGTCTACGGCCCTTGGTATCGGCCGGACATGGCGCTGTTCATCTTCACCAAGGCCATCCTGGCGGGCGAGCCGATCACCGTGTTCAACAACGGCGCGATGCAGCGTGACTTCACCTACATCGACGACGTCGCGGAAGGCGTGCTGCGGGTGGGCGAGGCCGTCCCGTCCGGGAATGCGGCCTGGACCGGCATGGCTCCCGACCCCGCCAGCAGCAGCGCGCCCTATCGCATCTACAACATCGGCAACAACCGGCCGGTGGCGCTGCTGCGGCTGATCGAGGTGCTGGAGACGTGCCTGGGCCGCAAGGCGGTCCGCCAGCTGCTGCCGATGCAGGCGGGCGACGTTCCCGCGACCTATGCCGACATCGACGCCCTGACCGAGGCCGTGGGCTTTCGCCCCTCGACCCCGATCGAGGTCGGCGTCGAGCGCTTCGTGCGATGGTACCGGGATTACTACGGGGTCTGACGGCAGGGGCGCGGCCCCGTTCCGGCCCGCCGCCGGGGAAGAGGCCGGCAAAACCGATCCCGGCGTTCCCGCGCAATCGGCGTGAAACTTGTTTGTGGTCTCACGGGTTGTAAGCGTGGCCGTTCACGGCCCAGCCAGGTTTGCCCCGTTAGATCACCGCCAGCGTTTCGGAGATCGCTTGATGCCCGTCGAAAGTTGGACTCGGCCGGACGACGTGCCCGCCCAGGCGGCGCAGGCCAGAACGTACATCGACGCGGCCCTTGCGCGCCTCGACGAGGCCGAGCGAGAGGCGTTCTGGGCCTCGATCGTGAAGTGCTACAACACGCCCTACAACGACCCCGAGCCCCGCACCCTGGTGCGCCCGGCCCCGGCCCCGGTCCGGATCGTGCTGGCGGACGAGACGCCCGATGGCGAAGGCCCGGTCGAGGCCGCGGACCTCGCCCATCTCGCCGCGATCCCGGCCGCCCCGGGCCCTGTCGACCATCACGTCCGCTGACCGGCGACGCCCGCGGCTGAAGGGGGTGATGTCCTGCGCCGCGCCGGCCGATGCTTGCCGAAAAAGGCGTGACGGTTAAAACGGGGCCTCCGGCCGGGCGATGCGGCGGGAGCGGCCACGGCGGCCGCCTCGAGGCCCACAGGACCCAAGAAGCCCATGTCGCGTGTCGTCGCCCGCAGTCTCGTTCTCGGAACCTCGGCCCTCGTCCTCCTGTCGGTGCCGATCGCCGGGCCGGTCGGTCCCGGACCGGCCCTCGCCCAGCAGCAGGCTCCCGCCGCCGTCGAGGAGACCGAGGCGCCACCCTCGCGCAAGCGCGGCCGCCGCGGCCGCGAGGCCTCCCGCGAGGCGACACGGACGGCGCCGGGCATGCAGCAGGCCACCCCCGTCGCCATCTTCGGGGACTGGAACGTGTTCGCCTCCGGCCAGGGCAAGACCCGCGTGTGCTACGCCATCGCCCAGCCGCAGACGCGCACGCCCAAGACCCTCAAGCGCGATTCCGCCTATCTCTTCGTCACGGTTCGCAAGGGCGAGAACATCCAGAACGAGGTCGCCGTGATGCTCGGCTTCCCCGCCAAGCCCGCCGCCAGCCAGGCCAAGCCGGCCGCAGCCGCGGCACCGGCGATCTCCGCCTCCGGCGATCCCGCCCTGGCCCTCGGTGCCGTCCGCTACGGCCTCGTGGTCAAGGATGGGAACGCCTGGCTGCAGAACCCCGCCGAGGAGGCGCGGGTCGTGGCCGAAATGTCCCGGACGCCCAAGGTCGTCGTCAAGGCGACGTCGATGAAGGGCAACCCGACCAGCGACGAATACGCTCTGGCGGGTTTCGGCGACGCGATGAAGCGGACCCGCGAGGAGTGCCGCTGAGGGCGCCACGGCCCTGAACGGGGAGGGCGGGCGCCGCCGGCCTTCTTCCACAGGTTTTGCCGGCCCGATCCGCACATCACGGTTCCGCGATGACGGCGAATTCTCCCGTGACGACTATGCCGTCCCGCCGTTCGCGTGGACTATCGTCTTCATCATCGATCGGCGGGAGGGTTCCGACCGCGTCTCTGGGATGTGTCGGAGCGGTCGAAGATTACCGAAAGTTGCTTTGGGCGCAACTTGTCATATGATGTGAATTGATGTCAGCATGTTTGTGGGAGCATTTGAGGATGCGGTATGCCAACCGCATCCGTCTTTCCTTCGCCAAACGCTGAACAGGTCGCCAAGCTAACCTGATCCGAGACCGAGACTCGCCATGTTGGATTTTCTCGGGACCTTCTTCGATCGGAGCCCCCTCGCTCCGCATGGGATCTGCCTGCTGTGGCGTCCCGAACTGATCTGGACGCATGTCGTCTCAGACCTCGTGATCGGGCTGGCGTACTTCTCGATCCCCGTGGCGCTCGGGGTGTTCGTGACGCAACGGCGCGACATCGCCTTCGGCTGGATGTTCTGGGCCTTCGCGCTCTTCATCCTGGCGTGCGGCACCACGCATTTCTTCGCGATCTGGACCCTGTGGGTGCCCGACTACGGTGCCGAGGCGCTGGTGAAGGCGGCGACGGCGGTCGTCTCCGTCGGTACCGCGGCGGCGCTGTGGCCGCTCCTGCCCAAGGCCCTGGCGCTGCCCTCGCCCGAGACGCTGCGGCAGGCCAACGCCGATCTGCGGGCCCGCATCGCCGAGCGTGACGCGGCCCTGGCGGCCCTGCGCCAGGCCAATGCCGAGCGCGACCGGGCCGAGGAGATGCTGCGCCAGACCCAGAAGATGGAGGCGATCGGCGAATTGACCGGCGGCGTCGCCCACGACTTCAACAACCTCCTCGGCATCGTCATCGCCAACCTCGACCGTATCGCCCAGGTCGTCCCCCGGGACGCGAAGGCCGACCACGCCATCGCCGATGCGATGACGGGGGCCGAGCGTGCGGCGAACCTGGTGCAGAAGATGCTCGCCTTCGCCCGCCGCCAGCCGCTCCACCCGACCGTGATCGACGCCAACCGCCTGATCGGCGATCTCTCGGAACTGGTCCGCGGCGCCCTCCACGCCATCGCCCAGCCGCGGCTGGAACTGGCCGAGGGCCTCTGGGCCGTGAACGCCGACACCAACCAGCTGGAGAGCGTCCTCCTCAACCTCGCCGTCAACGCCCGGGACGCGATGCAGCCGGGCGGCGTGCTCACGATCCGCACACGCAACCTGCCGGCGGCCACGGCGGCCGCTCACGCCGGGCTCCAGCCGCGCGACTACGTCTGCATCGAGGTGGTGGATACCGGCTCTGGCATGTCGCGGGAGGTGGCCGAGCGGGCCTTCGAGCCGTTCTTCACGACGAAGGCGGTGGGCCAGGGCACCGGTCTCGGCCTCAGCCAGGTGTTCGGCTTCGCGAAGCAGTCCGATGGGCATGCCGAGATCGAAAGCCGCATCGGCAGCGGCACCGTGGTACGTCTCTACCTGCCGCGTCACGATCCCTCGCGGCTACCCGAACCGCGTCTGCTCCCCGCCGCGTCCGAGCGGTCCGGCCCGTCCGCCTTCTCCATGCCGAAGTTTGCCTGAGGTCTTCATCGATGAGCGAGACATCCACACACAGGGTGCTGATGGTCGAGGACGAATCGCTGCTCTTGGAAGTGATCACGGCGGATCTCGAGGATGCGGGCTTCACCGTCACCAGTGCGGCCAATGCGGAGAACGCCATCACTCTCCTGCGCGAGGGCTTGGCCGTCGACCTGCTGTTCACGGACATCCGGCTGCCGGGGGCGATGGACGGATGGCAGCTCGCCGAGGCGGCTCGCCGCCTGCGGCCCGGACTTCCGGTGATCTACGCCACCGGCTTCACGACGACGCCGCCGCGCCTGATCGAAGGCAGCATGTTCTTCACCAAGCCCTACCGGGCCTCCGCGATCATCCGTGCGATCCGAACCCTGGCCGAGGGCACCGCCGCCTGAGGCGGAGACCGCCTTACCCCGAGTCCTCCGCGCACCCCGCTGCCGGATCGCGGACGGTGTCCGCCGCACGCGGCATGCCTTTGCGATCGCCTACGACGACTACCCGGGGCGCAGCCGCGAGCGGCAGCACGACGCTGGCGGCTGTTGACGCCGTAGACGACGAGAACCCGGCGTCATTCCTCACGCCCAGGTCCGGCTCGATGCCGGACCCCTCCGTCGACCGCGCGCCCGAACGGCGTCAGACCGAAAAGCGGCCGTGGCAGTGCTTGTACTTCTTGCCCGACCCGCACGGGCAGGGCTCGTTGCGCCCGACGCGGCCCCAGGTCTCCGTGTCGTCCGGGTTGCGCTCCAGCACCGCGGTGTCGCCGGCCTCGGCGCCGGCCACCATGGTGGCGCGGGCGGCACCGGCATAGTCCATCTCGTTCTCGCCGGTGACCGGATCGAGGTGCTGGGCGAACATCGGCGGCAGGGCCGGCGAGGCGAAGGGATCGGGGGCCTGATCCTGCTGCTCGTACATGATCTCGATGCGCGAAAGCTGTTGGGTCACCTGCTCGCGCAGGGAGGCGACGAGGCCGTTGAACAGCTCGAACGCCTCCGATTTGTACTCGTTGAGCGGATCGCGCTGGGCGACACCGCGCCAACCCACCACCTGGCGCAGGTGGTCGAGGGTGACGAGATGCTCGCGCCAGAGGTGGTCGAGGGTCTGGAGCAGCACCTGCTTCTCGACGTAGGTCATCAGCTCGGGCGTGTTCTTCTCGACGCGGCCGGCATAGGCGTCGTCGGCGGCGGTGCGCAGGCGCTCGCGCATCTCCTCGTCGGCGATGCCCTCTTCCTTGGCCCAGTCCTCCACCGGCACGTCGAGGTTGAGGACGGTGGTGACCCGCTCGCGCAGCCCCTCCACGTCCCACTGCTCGGCGTAGGCGTTCTCGGGGATGTGGACGCTCACGAGGTCGTCGATGACGCCGTGACGCATCTCGTCGACGGTGTCGCGCACGCTCTCCTGGCCCATGAAATCGCGGCGCTGCTCGAACACGACCTTGCGCTGGTCGTTCATGACGTTGTCGTACTTGAGCACGTTCTTGCGCATGTCGAAGTTGCGCGCCTCGACCTTCTGCTGCGCCTTCTCGATGGCCTTATTGATCCAGGGGTGGATGATCGCCTCGCCGGGCTCGAGCCCCAGGCGCGTCAGCATCCCGTCCATGCGGTCGGACCCAAAGATCCGCATCAGGTCGTCCTGGAGCGAGAGGTAGAACTTCGAGCGGCCCGGATCGCCCTGGCGGCCGGAACGCCCGCGCAGCTGGTTGTCGATGCGGCGCGACTCGTGGCGCTCGGTGCCGATGATGTAGAGCCCGCCGGGTAGGGCCTTCTTGCGGCCGGCCTCCGGATCGGCCGGCTCGCCCGAGGCCAGCACCTTGGCGCGGTACGCCTCGATCTCGGCCTTGATCGCGGCGATGCGGGCCTCGCGCTCGGGCCCCTCAGGCACGTCGGCGAGCTCCTTGCCGATGCGCATCTCGAGGTTGCCGCCGAGTTTGATGTCGGTGCCGCGCCCGGCCATGTTGGTGGCGATGGTGATGGCGCCCGGCACGCCGGCCTCGGCCACGATGTAGGCCTCCTGCTCGTGGAAACGGGCGTTGAGGACCGCGAAGGTCTTGGTGACCTTGCCCTCGCGGGCGGCCTTGTAGACGTCGGTCAGCGCGTTCAGGTCCGAATAGTCCAGGGCCTTGAAGCCGGCCTTGCGCAGGAGGTCGGCCAGGTGCTCCGACTTCTCGATGGAGCCGGTGCCCACCAGGATCGGCTGGTGGCGGGCGTGCGCCTTCTCGATCTCGGCGATGATGCCGGCGTATTTCTCGTCCACCGTCCGGTAGACCTCGTCGTCCTCGTCGACGCGCTCGACCTCCTTGTTGGTCGGGATGTCGACGACCTCGAGCTTGTAGATCTCGGCGAACTCGTCCGCTTCCGTCGAGGCGGTGCCGGTCATGCCCGCGAGCTTGGAGTAGAGGCGGAAGTAGTTCTGGAAGGTGATCGAGGCGAGCGTCTGGTTCTCGGGCTGGATGGTGACCCGCTCCTTGGCCTCCAGGGCCTGGTGCAGCCCCTCCGAGTAGCGCCGGCCCTGCATCATGCGGCCCGTGAACTCGTCGATGATCACCACCTCGTCGTTCTTGACGATGTAGTCCTTGTCGAGGGTGAACAGGGTGTGGGCGCGCAGAGCCTGGTTGACGTGGTGGACCAGGGTGACGTTGTGCGCGTCGTAGAGGTCGCCCTCCTTCAGGAGGTCGGCGCCGCGCAGCAGTTCCTCGATGAACTCGTTGCCGCTCTCGGTGAGCGAGACCGTGCGCTGCTTCTCGTCGAGGTCGTAGTGCTCGCGCTCGAGGTGAGGCATCAGCGCGTCCACCGAGACGTAGAGGTCGGAGCGGTCGTCGACGGGGCCGGAGATGATGAGCGGGGTGCGCGCCTCGTCGATCAGGATCGAATCGACCTCGTCGACGATCGCGAAGTTGTGGCCGCGCTGCGCGAGCTGGCTCAGCTCGTACTTCATGTTGTCGCGCAGGTAGTCGAAGCCGAACTCGTTGTTGGTGCCGTAGGTGATGTCGCAGGCGTAGGCCGCCTTGCGCTGCTCGTCGTCGAGGCCGTGCACGATGGTGCCGACGGTGAGGCCGAGGAACCGGTAGACCCGGCCCATCCACTCGGCGTCGCGCGAGGCGAGGTAGTCGTTGACGGTGACGACGTGGACGCCGAGCCCCGAGAGGGCGTTGAGGTAGACCGGCAGCGTGGCGACCAGGGTCTTGCCCTCGCCGGTCTTCATCTCGGCGATGCCGCTCTCGTGCAGCACCATGCCGCCGATCATCTGCACGTCGAAGTGCCGCTGGCCGAGGACGCGCTTGGCGCCCTCGCGCACGGTGGCGAAGGCGGGCACGAGGATGTCGTCGAGGCTCTTGCCCGCGGCGATCTCGGCCTTCAGCATCTCGGTGCGGGCGCGCAGCTGATCGTCCGACAGGGCTGCGATCTGCGGCTCCAGGGCGTTGATCTCGGCCACACGGGGACGATAGCCCTTGACGCGCCTGTCGTTGGACGAGCCGAAAATCTTCTTAGCGAGGGCGCCGAGCATCGTGAACCTGCGGTCGATCGAAAGTGTCTGAACGGTCTGTTGGGCCGGGCTTATAGAGGTAATTATCGGCCTGCGCATCAGACAAGGGTTGGCGCCCCCGCGGCCCGATCACGGGCAGAAGAGGACGGGCCATGCCAAAGGCGCCCGGCGGACGCTTGGTTCCGCGCAGGCGCCCGATCGCAGGGGCGGCGTTCGATCGGTCAGTTGATCTGACAGAACCCGGCGCCCTGGCCGACGAGGCGGCCGCTGGCGCAGTTCGCCGCCACCGCCCCCGTCGAGGCCGGCTGGATCGCCTGGACGGGGGCGCGCACCGGCAGGATCGGCCGCAGGAAGGCCGCCTGCGGCTCCACCGGCATGCCGGCCGTCGCCGTGCGCCTAGCGGAGGCGTCGTGGGTCCGGGCCGGGGTCGCGTAGACGATGCCGCCACCCCCGCGGCCACCGCCGCCGCGCCCGCCGCGGGCCTGGGCCTCCTGGACGGAGGCGAACGCCAGGGCGAGGGCACCGATCACGACGGCGTGGCGCATCCGATTGTCCTCCGGGTCGAGGCTGAGACGGCGCCATCCTACGGCGGGGGCCTTAAGGCCGAGTGGATGCAACCGTTCGTATTCGACGCTTTCCGTGCGATCGGGCGGAGGTGCTGCGGTCCCCTCGGGCTTGCCATCGGGCCCGGCCCGCGCCACGTGTGTCGGCGTGAAACGCCGCGGCCGTCACGCCGCAAACCGCCACGCCTTCCGCGCCCCATCCGGCCACGAGAGCCGGCCCGCGGCGGCGCTTCCAAGGACGCATCCCCCATGATCAAGCCCTCCCGTCTCTGGCTCGCGAGCGCCCTCGCGCTCGGTGCGGCCCTGCCCGCCGATGCCCAGACGCCCCCGGCCGCTACGCCCGCCCCCGCGGCGGCGCTGGTGGCGCCCGAGACCGTGGTGGCCAAGGTCAACGGCGCGCCCATCACCGCCGGCGACCTCGCCGTGGCCAGCGACGACCCGGCCCTGTCTCTGCCCGGCGTCGACGAGGACCAGAAGAAGAACCTGCTCGTGGACTACATGGTCGACCTGAAGGTCGGCGCCCAGGCGGCGAACGCGGCCAAGATCGGCGAGACCGCCGACTTCCAGCGCAAGCTCGCCTACTTCAAGGACAAGCTCCTGCTCGACGAATACCTGGAGCGCGAGGCCAAGAAGGCCGCCACCCCGGAGGCCGCCAAAGCCCTCTACGAGCAGACCGTGAAGGCGATGAAGCCCGAGGAGGAGGTCCACGCCCGCCATATCCTGGTGGACAACGAGGCCGAGGCCAAGGCGATCGCCGCGCGGATCAAGGGCGGCGAGGAGTTCGCCAAGGTGGCCGGCGAGGCCTCGAAGGACCCCGGCTCCAAGACCGAGGGCGGCGATCTCGGCTGGTTCACGAAGGAGCGCATGGTCGCCCCCTTCGCCGAGGCCGCGTTCAAGATGAAGGCCGGCGAGGTCTCCGACCCGATCAAGACCCAGTTCGGCTGGCACGTGATCAAGGTCGAGGAGAAGCGCGTGAAGCCGGTGCCGACCTTCGCCGAGATGAAGGATCAGGTCGACCAGTACATCACCCGCAAGGCGCAGCAGGACCTGATCCTGAAGCTGCGCGAGGGCGCCAAGATCGAGCGCACCGACGCCGCCCCGGCCGCCGCGCCCGAGCCCAAGAAGTAGCGCGACGCCCGCCTATCCCCTCTCCCCGCTCGCGGGGAGGGGGCGAGCCGCGCTCGGCCGAATCGCGGTCGCGGGTACCCCCGTGTCATCGCGTGGATCGACCGCGACGGACCGATCCCGCCGCCGCGCCCGATCCGGCTGACGACGGCGGGATCCGGCTAACGGCGGCCCGATCGTGCGAGCCCGCACACGGATGCGATGTCCTTCGGCTCCGCTGGCTGGCCCGTGCCGAAATCAATATCCACATGTAACGAACAGCACATCCACAGGTGTGGTGGGGGCCTAACCCAGTCGTCGTTCGGAGCCGGCCGGTGCCGCTTCGACGTTTCGAGGAGGTCCCATCATGACGTGCCTTTCAAACATCGGATTTGCCGCCTTCGCCCTGACCGGCGTCGGCCTCGTGTTCCCGGCGGTCGCGGCGCCGCTCGCCGTGCCCGCCTCGCCGGCGGCGACGCTGGTCGACACGGTCGCCTACGGCTGCGGCCCCGGCTGGATCCCCAACCGCTTCGGCGATTGCCGCCCGATGTATCGCCGCTACGGCTACGGCTACGGCTACGGCCGGCCCTATCGCGGTGACGACGGCTATGGCGGCCGCGGCCATTACGGCGTCCGTCCCGTCTTTCACGTCGGCCCCTTCGGCGCCGGGATCTCCTTCCGTTGAGCGAGCCCGCCGCCGGCCTCGCGCCCGCTGCGGGCCGTGAGGCCGGCGGCGCCTGCCCAGAGCATCCCTCACGATCGACGACGGAGGCCGAGATGAACGAGTTCGACGGCGACACCCCATCCGAGTTCGACCACTGGAAGAACACCGCCCTGGCCTATGGCCTCATCGCCATCGGCACCTGCATCGTGATCTACGGCATCGTCGGCCAGTGATACGGTTTCCGCTTGGATAAAGCGGGAACCTTATCACCAAGCCCGCGCGGCATCTGAGCGAAGCCAAAATCCGCATTGCAAAGCAATCAGACGGATTTTGCACGACGGGCGGCGAAGGCCCTCAGGACTCGGGTCCGGCCAGGATCGGGGCGAGGGCACGCCCGGCGAGCAGGGTGGCCAGACGCCCCTCGGCCACGGTGTCGGAGGCGATCATCATCCCACCGCAGACCCGGTCCGTCCCGGACAGGGCGTAGCGCAGCACGCTGGAGGGGGTGAGCGCACCCGCGGCCTGCGAAACGAATCCCTGCATCGTCCCGGGCCGGTCGTTGCGGCCGTTGACGATGGCGAGCCCCGCCGCGCGTCCGGCCTGGACGATCGGCGTGAAGGCCAGCCGCGAGCGCCCGTGCTGCGCCATCGCCCGGCGCGGCGAGACGATGGCGGCCAGGATGTCGGGGCCCAGGTGCAGCAATCCTTCCATCGCGATCGGCCCGCCCCGCGTCGCGAAGCGATCGAGGACGACGAGCCCGCTGAGGTCGTGCAGCGCCACCACGAGGCGGGCATGGGCATAGGCGGGGCCGTGGACGCCGGTGCCGATCTCGTAGGCGGTGGCGCCGTCGAGGGCGGTCACGCCCGCGAGCCAGGCCTCGCCCGCCATCGGTTCGCGCCCGTCGGGAGCGGCCACGTTGTGGCCCTGCGCGCTCACGAGGTGGTGGCGCACCGCCCCCGTCTCCACGAGGCTCGACCCGCCCGCCTCGACGATCCAGCGCACGCCCTCCGTCGCGTAGACGAAGGAGGTGGCGTCGCGATGCCCGGACCCGTTGGCCGCGTAGGTGCAGGCGAGGTGGCCCCACAGCCGTCCCGGGGCGTCCTGGCGCAGGACGATGACGCCGCCCGACGGGGCGGCCGGCTCCGGGGGCGGTGGCGGCGGGCCGCGCCGGCGGTCGGCCACCAAGTCCGTCTCCAGCGCTCTGCGGCCGCGCAGGCGTCCGATCCAGGCGGCGTGGTCCACCCCGTGGGGCGTGTCCCCGAACGGCGGCAGCCGTCCGCCGGGATCGAGGAGGCCGGTGAGCCCGGGCATCGCCGCTTCCACCCGTCCCGCGATGGTCGCGGCGAGGGGGTGGTCCGTCAGCCCCTCGGCCAGCGCGCGTCCCAGGGTCGCGAGGTCGAGGCGCCGATGCAGGCTCGGGTCGGGGATGGACCCGTCGGGCCGGATCTGGCGCTCGATGCAGGCGGCGACGCCGCTAAGCGCCAGCCCCGTCCAATGGGCGGCCACGGGCAGGGCGGGCAGGGCGCGGGCGACCCCGAGGAGGGCGGCGGCGGCCTCGAGCTGCAGGAGGGAGCGCGCCAGGGCGTTCTGCCCGACGATCTCGGCGAGGGCGAACCCGTGCCGGGCGATCTCGCCGGTGAGGACGAGGGCGGCGGCCTCGCCCTCGGGCGCACGCCCGAGCAGTCTGACGAAGACCTCGGCCCGCTGGGCGAGGGCGGCCGGATGCAGGGCGAGTCCGTCGGCCGGATCGCCCCAGGGATTGCCCGCGGACCACGATAGCGCCAGCGCCAGCGCCCGCTCCGGCCCGTCCGGGGATTCGGCCATGGGCCATAGCCAGGTCAGGGCCTGGTAGGCGATGCGCCAGGGCACCGAGCGGAACGGATCCTCGGTCCAGTCCGGTGTTTCCGGCACGGGCCAGTCGGGGCAGGCGGCAAGCCGCAGCACGCCGGCCCCGGCCTTCGCCTCGCCGTCCTGCAGGGCGCGCGCCCTGGCCAGGATCGGGGGCACCGCGGCGACCGTCCTGCGCGGAGGGCACCAGGCCGCCACCGCCGCGTCCGACAGCTCGAGGTGTTCGGCCAGCCGCGCGAGGAAGGCGGGGGCCGCGAGGAGGTCGTCGCCGCTCACGCTCTCCAGCCGCAGCCTGTCGTCGAGGGCGACCTCGGGGTCGTCGATGAGTTCGACCGGGCGCCCGTCCCCGTCCCAGGCGGCAAACCCCACCGAGACGCGGGCCGCGTCCGGTGGCGGCATGAGGTCGAGGGTGAAGCGGCGGGCCTGCTGCTGGGTCGGCAGGTCGACGAAGGCGCCCAATGCCGGGAGCACGATGGTGCCGGGATAGGGCGGCGGGATCGGCGTGCCGTCCGCGTCGCGGTAGAGGATGCGTGCGTGGGCGGCGTGCTCGCCGGGGGTCGCCGCGAAGATCTGCCCGCGCAGGACCAGGGGCCGCCCCGGCACCAGGACGTGGTCGAACCATACCGGCTCAGGCCCGAGACGCCGGCGGCGGCGCGAGGGCAATGGGGCGAGGGCGTCGCGCCGGGCCTGGCTCAGCTGCGGGCGGGTGACGACGAAGGGCCGGGTGTTGCGCCAGGAGCGGATCGTCACCGCCACCCGCGCGGCCGGGGCCGGCAGCATGAAGGCGACGCGCACGAGCGCGGCGCGGGGCGCCGCCGCTTCGCCGGGGTGATAGGCCGGGCCGGCGATCCAGGTGCCGTGGGGGTCGAGTTGCGTGCGGTCGAGGCCCAGCACCTGGTCGAGGTCGAGGCTCGATCCGTCCTGCGCCTGCGGGTCGATGCCGACCAGGGCGAAATCGGGGGCGGCCGCCGCGGTCTCGTCCGCGTCCCAGGCGATGCCGAACCGGACCTCGCACCACCCGTCGGGGACGAGGTCGCCGTAGGCGAGCACCACCCGCGACCAGCGGTTCTTGGTGCCGACCACGTGCTCGTCTTCGCCAGCGCCGGGGTGGGCGCCGCCGGCATAGCGGGCCGGGGAGGGGTCAGGCGAGGGGGTCGGCCCGCTCATGCGACGTCCGGCAGGGGGCGAAGGGTCATCGCGGGCTCGGGATCAAGCGGGACGGACCATCGAACGGGCAGGGGCCCGGGCCGGCCTCGGACCTGCGGTCTCCTCCCCGGCCTGTCAAGGTTGGGCGCGGCGCCGGCCTCGCCCGTCAGCTTCGGACAAGGTTGCCGCCCTACTGGTCCACATCGAAGACGATCACATCCGGAGCCAGGGCGGTGACAGGCGTTTACCTTTTCGAGATCGCCTCGCAGCAGGCCCGTCACCTCGCCGTCCGGCAGGCGACGATCGCCAGCAACGTCGCCAACGCCAACACCCCCGACTACAAGGCCCGCGACGTGGTGCCCTTCGCCGAGGTGCTCTCCCGCGCCGGCTCCATGACCGGGCTGGCGATGACGGCGAGCGCCCATGTCGCCTCCGCCGAGAGCCCGGTTCCGACGCGGCCGGTCAAGGCCGAAGCGGCCTGGGACGCCCTCGAGACCTCGAGCTCTGTCAGCCTGGAGCAGGAGATGCTCAAGGCCGGCGAGGTCAGCCGCGACCACAACCTCAACACCGGCATCGTGAAGGCGTTTCACCGCATGCTGATGTCCGCCGTGAGGGCGGGCTGATGATCGATCCGCTCTCCGCCTCCACGCGCCTGGCCAGCGCCGGCATGGAGGCGCAGTCCCTGCGCCTGCGCATCGCCGCCGAGAACGTCGCCAACGCCCAGTCCACCGGGGCGGAGCCGGGCTCGGACCCCTATGCGCGCAAGACGGTGTCGTTCCGCTCGGCCATGGACCGGGCCGCGGGCCTCGCCTCGGTGAAGCTGAACACCATCGGCACCGACAAGAGCCCGTTCCGGATCGAGCGCGATCCCGGCAACCCGGCCGCCGACGACGAGGGCAACGTCAAGATGCCCAACGTGAACATGCTCGTGGAGATGGCCGACATCCGCGAGGCCAACCGCTCCTACGAGGCCAACGTGCAGGTGATCAAGCAGGCCCGCGCCATGGTGGCCAGCGTCATCGACCTCCTGAAGTCCTGAAAGAAGACCCGCCCCGATGATCGAAGCCCTCGCCTCCATTTCCGCCTTCGACCGGGCCGGCGCGGCCTCGCGCACCGAAGGCACCGCCGCCCTGCAGCGGGCGGTGATGCCCGCCGTGGGCGGCGCCGCCCCGGTCACGGACTTCGGCGACGTCATGGCCCAGCTGGTGTCGGGGGTGCGCACCTCGGTGCGGACCGGCGAGGCCACCGCCATCCAGGGCATCCAGGGCAAGGCCTCCGCCCAACAGGTGGTGGAGGCGGTGCTCTCCGCCGAACAGAGCCTGCAGACCGCCATCGCAGTGCGCGACAAGGTCGTGGCCGCCTACCTCGAACTCAGCCGCATGCCGATCTGAGATCCGCCGATTTAAGGAAGTACCGCCGTGAGAGCACTCGCCATCGCCGCGACCGGCATGAACGCCCAGCAGATGAACCTCGAGGTCATCGCCAACAACATCGCCAACCTCAACACCACCGGCTTCAAGCAGGCGCGGGCCGAGTTCACCGACCTGCTCTACCAGGCCGAGCGCCAGCAGGGCGTGCCCAACCAGGCCGGCCAGGAGCCGGTGCCCGAGGGCGCCATGCTGGGCCTGGGCGTGCGCACCGCCGCGATCCGCAACCTCCACCGCCAGGGGCAGCTCGCCAACACGTCGAACCAGCTCGACCTGGCCATCAACGGCCGCGGCTACTTCCAGATCACCAACCCCAACGGCGAGATCAACTACACCCGCGCCGGCTCGTTCAACCGCAACAACGCCGGCCAGCTGGTGACGCTGGAGGGCTACACCGTCGAGCCGGCGATCCTCCTGCCCGCCAACGCCGTCGACGTGGTAGTCAACCAGTCCGGCCAGGTCTTCGCCAAGATCGACGGCCAGGTCGCCCAGCAGAACATCGGCCAGCTCTCGCTCGCCAACTTCGCCAACGAATCCGGCCTCGAGCCCCTGGGCAACGGCCTCTACCGCGAGACCCCGGCCTCCGGGCAGCCGGTGGTGGGCGTCGCCGGCGACGTCAGCTTCGGCAAGATCCAGCAGGGCTACCTCGAAGGATCGAACGTCGATCCGGTCAAGGAGATCACTAACATGATCACCGCCCAGCGCGCCTTCGAGATGAACTCGAAGGTGATCCAGGCCGCCGACGAGATGGCCGGCACGGTCTCCAAGGGCATCCGCTGAGCGAAGGGCATCCGCTGAGCGAAGGGTATCCGATAGGGCCACCGGCCGCGCTGAGGCGGGGCCGCCCCGCTCCTCCACCCCACCGGCGGCGCCCGCTCGATGCGTGCCGCCCGAGACCTCGAACAGGCGGACGGCGGGGCGGACGCCCGGCCGAGGGACCCGGCTCGCCGCCGGCCGGACACACGATGAAGAGCGCGACCACCATGGGCCAGACACATCTCACCGGACGGATCGCGCGGGGCCTCGCCTCGGCCGCGACAGGGCTCGCCCTCTGCGCCGGCCCGCTCTGGGCGGCCGACCTCGTGCTGCCGGTGCCCACGGTGACGATCTACGCCGGCGACGTCATCAAGGAGTCGATGCTGCGCTCCCAGGCCTATCCCGAGACCTTCAGGGCGCGGGGCGCGGTCATCGACGCGCCGCTGGCCATGGTCGGGCGCACCGCCCGGCGGATGCTGCTGCCGGGCGAGCCGGTGCCGGTCAACGCCGTCGAGGACCCGCGCCTCGTCAGCCGCGGCGCCCCCACCCAGATCGTGTTCGAGGAGAACGGCCTGTTCATCACCACGGTGGGCTCGCCCCTCCAGAACGGGGGCCTGGGCGAACTCATCCGGGTGCGCAACGCCGACACCGGCCGCATCGTCCTCGGCACGGTGATGGCCGACGGCCGCATCCGCACCGGGGACAAGTGATGCGCCGCATCCTCCTGGTCCTGGCAGCCCTCGTCCTCGCGGCCGTCCCCGCCGCCGCCGGCACGCGGATCAAGGACATCGCCACCCTCAAGGGCGTGCGCGACAACCAGCTCGTCGGCTACGGCCTCGTCACCGGCCTGCAAGGCACCGGCGACACCCTGCGCAACGCCCAGTTCACCGAGCAGTCGCTGCAGTCGATGCTCGACAAGATGGGCATCAACGTCCGCGACGCCCGCCTGCGCACCCGCAACGTCGCCGCCGTGATGGTGACCGCCGACCTGCCGCCCTACACCGGCACCGGCTCGCGCATCGACGTCACGGTGACCTCGCTGGGCGATTCCTCGTCGCTCAAGGGCGGCACCCTGCTGATGACGCCGCTGATGGGCGGCGACGGCCTCGTCTACGCCGCGGCGCAGGGACCGCTGGCGGTCTCGGGCTTCACCGCCGGCGGCGCGGCCGAGACGGTGACGCAGGGCGTGCCCACCGCCGGGCGCATCCCCAACGGGGCGCTGATCGAGCGCGAGGTGGTCGGCACCTTCCGCGACCTGCCCGAACTGGTGATGGAACTGAAGAACCCCGACTTCAAGACCGCGATCCTGGTGGCCGACGCCATCAACACCTACGCCCTGCAGCGTTTCCGCAAGCGCGTGGCGATCCCCCGCGACCAGCGCGCGGTGGTGCTGATCCGGCCCGCGCAGATCGCCCAGACCCGCTTCATCGCCGAGATCGGCGACCTGTCCGTCGATCCCGACGTGCCGGCCCGGGTCGTCGTCGACCAGCGCACCGGCACGGTGGTGATTGGCCGCAACGTCCAGGTCTCCACGGTGGCGGTCACCCACGGCAACCTCACCGTCCGCGTCACCGAGACGCCCGAGGTGTCGCAGCCCGAGCCCTTCTCCAACGGCCGGACCGTGGTGGTGCCCCGCACCGAGGTCGCGGTCAACGAGCAGCCGGGCCGGCTCGCCATCATCCGCGGCTCGGACCTCCAGACCCTGGTGCGCGGCCTCAACCAGGTCGGCCTGAAACCCACCGACATCATCTCGATCCTGCAGGCGGTGAAGACCGCCGGCGCCCTCCAGGCGGAGCTCGTCGTCCAATGACCGGCAGGCGCTCCCTCCTCGCTGCCGCCATCGCGCTCGTCCTCGCCGCCGGGTCGGCCGCGGCGATCGAACCGCCGCCGCCGGTCGAGGCGGCCCGTGCGCCCGAGGCCGCACCCAAGCAATCCGGCTATTGCGCCAGCATCGCCGATGCCGCCGCCGACGCGCGCTTCGCCTGGCAGAAGGAGCAGCTCGCGACCCTGGAGAAGCAGGTCGAGGAGCGGATCGCGAAGCTCGAGGAGAAGCGCGCCGAATACGAATCCTGGCTGACCCGCCGCAACGCCTTCCTCGCCAAGGCCGACGAGGGCGTGGTGGCGATCTACACCAAGATGCGTCCCGACGCGGCCGCCCTCCAGCTCGCCAACATGCCCGAGGAATCCGCGGCCGCGATCCTCACCAAGCTGAACGCCCGCACCGCGAGCGCCATCCTCAGCGAGATGGAGGCCGCCCGCGCCTCGCAACTCGCCCGCGTCATGACCGATCTGGGCAAGAAGGCCCGGGAAAGCGAGAAATCCTGATGACCCGCCCGGCACCCGCAGGCTCCAGAGCCCGCCTCGGCCTCGCCCTTCTCGCCCTCGCGCCGGCTCTGGGCGCCTGCAACGCCAACCGCCTGTCGGAGTTCGGCCAGCCGCCGGTGCTCAGCCCCATCGGCACCGGGCTGGCCGCCCCGCGCGAGGCGCTGCCGACCACCTTCGGCTCGCTCAACCGCAAGACCTATCATTCGACCTGGGCGCCCGGCGCCGTCGAGATCTTCCAGGACCCGCGCGCCCGCAACGTCGGCGACGTCATCACGGTCTCGATCCAGATCGAGGACAAGGCGCAGTTCGGCAACTCCAGCGACCGCTCGCGCAGCCAGCGCTCGGGTCTCGGCTTCGATTTCGGCTACGGCGTCTCGGCGCTCAAGGACACGGCCACGGCGGATGCCGGCATCCGCTCCTCCACCGAGAGCAAGGGGGCGGGCAACATCGACCGGTCCGAGAGCCTGCGGCTCTCGGTGGCGGCCGTCGTCACCGAGGTCATGCCCAACGGCAACATTCTGATCTCGGGCTCGCAGGAAGTGCAGGTCAACAACGAGGTCCGCGTCCTCACGGTGGCCGGCATCGTGCGGCCGCGCGACATCTCCCGCCTGAACACCATCGCCTACGACAAGATCGCCGAGGCGCGCATCTCCTACGGCGGCCGCGGCCGCATCAGCGAGGTGCAGGCCCCGACCTTCGGCCAGCAGGTCTTCGAGACCCTCGCGCCGTTCTGACGGCTGACACTCGGCACGCCGACGCATCGACCTGCTGAGACCTTCGATGGATCGCAGATTTTCGACGCAAAACCGGCGACCACGTTTGCGAAATCTGCTCGGGAGACGACGCGATGGCCGCCAAGACCGACGAGGCCCCCAAGAAGAAGGGCGCCATGGCGCTGATCGGCGCCGTGGCGGTGGCGAGCGTGATCGCCATCGGCACCGGCGGCGGGCTCGGCCTCTACCTGCAGTCCACCGTGGAGAAGGCGGTCGACCAGAAGAAGAAGGACGAGGAGGACAAGGCCGTGAAGGTCCTCAAGTACACCGGCGACCTCTCGCTGCGCAGCGTCGGCTCGGTGGTGACCAACCTCGCCGACGCCAACGAGGCCTGGGTGCGGCTCGAATCCTCGGTGGTGTTCAAGACCGCGGCGGTGCCGAGCCCCGACGTGGCGCTCGCCGAGATCCGGGCCGACATCACCGCCTACCTGCGCTCGGTCACCACCCGCCAGATCGAGGGCCCGAGCGGCCTTCAGCACCTGCGCGAAGATCTCAACGAGCGCGTGGCGCTGCGCACCAAGGGCCAGGTCCGCGAGCTGATCGTCGAATCGCTGGTGGTCCAGTAGCGGGCCACCCTCCCTCCCCCTCGTGGGGAGGGAAGACGGGTGGGGGTGGCTGGGTGATCCTCCGCCTCCGGCAAGCGGCACAACCCCCACCTCCGACTCCTCCCCACGAGGGGGAGGAGAATCGCCGGCATCGACCGGGGTCGATCGATGGAAAGCCTCATGAGACATCTCAAACCGGCGTTCCTCGCCCTCGCCGCCCTGCCGCTCCTCACGGCGGCGGCCTCCGCCCAGTCCGCCACCGGCGTGCCGGCGCTGGACGCCCTGCTGCCGGCCGGCAACGGAGCGGCGAGCGGGCGCATCCTGCAACTCGTCGCGCTGATGACGGTGCTGTCCCTGGCGCCCGGCCTCCTCGTGATGGTGACGAGCTTCACGCGGTTCGCCGTGGCGTTCTCGTTCCTGCGCTCCGGGCTCGGCCTCCAGAGCACGCCGGCCAACCTGTTCCTGGTGAGCCTGTCGCTGTTCCTGACCTTCTACGTGATGGCGCCCACCTTCGACCGGGCCTGGAACGAGGGCGTGAAGCCGCTGAGCGAGAACCGGATGACGGAGGCGGAGGCCTTCCCCAAGATCGTCGAGCCGTTCCGCGAGTTCATGACCACGCACGTGCGCCCCAAGGACCTCCAGACCTTCCGGGATCTGGCGAGCCGCACCTTCCCGGCGGCCGAGGAGGGCGAGAAGATCGACCTGCGCATCCTCATCCCCGCCTTCATGATCTCCGAACTGCGGCGCGGCTTCGAGATCGGCTTCCTCATCGCGCTGCCGTTCCTCGTCATCGACATGATCGTGTCCACGGTGGTGATGTCGATGGGCATGATGATGCTGCCGCCCACCGTGATCTCGCTGCCGTTCAAGGTGCTGTTCTTCGTCCTGATCGACGGGTGGAACATGCTGGTGAGCGGGCTGGTGCGATCGTTCTACTGAGGTTTCTCGGTTCTCGACCGGTCGCGGGACGGGGTCGAACCCGCACGTCGCCGGCAGCGCCGAAACGCGACGGAAAGGCCCCGGCGGGCCACGCAATCTCCGCGCAAGGCTGACGGGCAAGAAGGGCGGCACAGGCCGCGTGCCCGTCAGGAGCAGTCCCGTCAATGTCCGGTCGCCAACACGCCGAGAGGCTCTGGAACAACATCGTCGCCCTGGGCGGGCGGCGGATCGCGGCCCTCGGGCTGATCGGCCTCGTCGTCTTTCTGTCGGTGGGGCTGGGCGCCCTCTACCTCAGCCGTCCCGCCCAGGAGACGCTCTACACCGGCCTGAGCCGCGAGGACGTCGGCCGCATCGGCGGCGTGCTCAAGGACGCCAACATCCCCTTCGACGTCGCCGCCGACGGCGCCTCCGTCCTAGTGGCCTACGGCCACACCGCGCAGGCGCGCATGCTGCTCGCCGAGAAGGGCCTGCCGCAGAGCTCCAAGTCCGGCTACGAATTGTTCAACGACCTCGGCTCGCTGGGCATGACCTCGTTCATGCAGGAGGTCACCCGGGTCCGGGCGCTCGAGGGCGAGATCGCCCGCACCATCCAGGGCATGAAGGGCGTGCGTGCCGCGCGCGTCCACATCGTCCTGCCCGACCGCGGCTCGTTCCGCCGCGACCAGCAGCCGCCCTCGGCTTCCGTGGTGGTGCGCACCGAGCCCGCCGACGACGTCAGCGGCGCCCAGTCGATCCGCCACCTCGTCGCCTCGGCCGTGCCCGGCATGAAGCCCGACCGCGTCACCGTGATCGGCACCGACGGCGCCCTCATCCTCTCGGGCGACGAGGCCAACACCGCCGCCACCGGCAAGATGGCGAGCCTGGAGAAGACGCTCGGCCGCGAGGTCCAGGACAACATCCGCCGGACGCTGACCCCCTACCTCGGCGTCGGCAACTTCGAGGTCAGCGTCGCGGCCCGCCTCAACACCGACAAGACCGTCCAGAACGAGACGATCTACAATCCCGACCAGCGCGTCGAACGCTCGACACGGGCGGTGCGCGAGACCGAGAACGCCCAGAACCGCGCCTCGCAGCGACCGACCACGGCCCAGCAGAACCTGCCCGACCAGCGCGTCCGCTCGGACGGCAACGACACCTCGAGCAACGAGACCCAGAAGCGCGAGGACCTGACCAACTACGAGATCTCGACCAAGACCATCCAGACGGTGAGCGACGGCTACGCCATCCGCCAGCTCTCGGTGGCCGTGCTGGTCAACCGCTCGCGCCTGGCGGCGCTGGCCGGTCCCGAGGGCGGCAAGGCCGCCATCGACGCCCAGATCGCCGAGATCGAGCAGCTGATCGGCTCGGCCGCGGGCTTCAACAAGGAGCGGGGCGACAACGTCAAGGTCGCCGCCGTGGGCTTCGTCAACGACGGCCAGGCCCTGGAGCCGGTGGCGCCCTTGAGCCTCACCGACGTGCTGCTGCGCCAGTCGGCCACCCTCATCAACGCCGCCACCATCCTGCTGGTGGCCGGCCTGCTGATCTGGTTCGGCCTGCGCCCGGCCATGCGCGCCATCCTGGCGATCCCGGCCGCCGAGCAGGAGCAGGTGGCCGCACTGGCCGCCGGCGGGCTCGACCCCGACGGCACGCCGGCCGGCGCCCTCACCGGACCGGCGGCCTCGGGCCTGCCCGAACTGGCGGCGCCCGCCGCCGCCACGGGGGTCGCCGGCCTGATCGAGGATCTCGCCGACAAGCTCAACCGCTCGCCGCAGAAGCGGCTCGAGCAGATGATCGAAGCCGACGAGGAGCAGGCCGCGCAGATCCTCAAGCGCTGGCTCCTGCGTGAGGAGGCCGCGTGATGGCACCGGTGATCGCCCGTTATCTCCCCGACTTCTCCGTGGCGCCGGCGGCCCCCCCGCCCCGCGCCCAGGACGGGCTCGCCCTCCTCCTGCGCACCGCCCCGGCCCCGGTCGCGCCGCCGGCTCCCGTCGAGGACCGCGAGGCCCTGCTTCGCGCCGCCGAGGCGAAGGGCTGGGAGCAGGGCCGGGCCGACGCCCAGGCCGAATCCGCCGCCGTCCTCGCCCGGGCCCGCGAGGACTTCGACGGGCGCCTCGACACCGCCCGCCGCGACTGGTGCCGCCACGAGGCCGAGGCGCTGGCCGCCGGCCTCAATGGCGCCGTCGAGGCCCTGGCCACGGCCTTGAGCGAGCGCATCGGCCGGTTGCTGGTGCCGGTGGTGACCGCGTCCCTGCGCGTCCGGGCGGTCGAGGAACTCTCGGGCGTGCTCGCAAAGCTCCTCACCGAGGGGACGAACGGCGACCCGATCCGGGTCGAGGGCCCTGGCGACCTCCTCGAGGCCATCGCCGAGCGGCTGGGGCCCCTGTCGGCCACCGTCGCCTTCACGCCGGCGCAGGCCGTCGACGTAACCGTCCGGGCCGACCAGACCCTGATCGAGACCCAACTCGGGGCCTGGGCCGATCGCCTCGCCGCCGCCGTCGGAGCGCGCTGACATGGCCGAGGGCGTCCACGAGATCATCATCGTCAAGCGTCGCGGCGACGAGGAGGAGGGGCACCACGGCGGCGCCTGGAAGATCGCGCTTGCCGACTTCATGACCGCGATGATGGCGCTGTTCCTGGTGCTGTGGCTGATCGGCTCCACCACCAAGGAGACGAAGACCGCGATCGCCGAGTACTTCAACCCGGTCAAGCTCGCCGACGTCACCTTCGACCGTCGCGGCCTGCGCGACCCGACCAACACCCCCGGCGAGGCCCCGAGCGAGGGCGAACTCGGCAAGATGGAGGGTGGCAAGGGCGATACGGGTAAGGGGGAAGGCGCCAAGGGCGACGCGAAGGGCGACGCCAAGGGCGGGCCGGGAAGTCGCGCCCGCGAGGCCGCCCTGTTCCAGGACCCCTACGCGGTGCTGGCCAAGCTCGCCGCCGAGGCCGACCCCGACCGGAACGATTCCGCCGACGGCGTCATCACCGAGGCCGGTCAGCCCGGCATCAACGGCGGCGAGGCCGCGCGCGACCCGTTCGATCCGCTCTACTGGCAGGTGGCGCCGGTGGCCAAGATGCGCGCCGAAGCGCCCGGCGCGCCCAACACCGTGGCGCCGCTGCCCCAGGACGGCCGCCTCGACGCCCGTTCGGTCAACCCGCTTCGGACCGCCCCCGTCACGCCTCCCGTCAAGGCCGCCACCACGGTCGCGCCGGCCGAACCGGCGGCGGTCGCAGAGATGGTGGCCGCTCCGCCGGCGGCCGCCCCCGAGGTCAAGCGCGAGACGGCCCTCGAGCCCGCCAAGGCCGAACCGGTCAAGGCCGAACCGGTCAGGGCCGAGCCCGTCAAGCCTGCTCTCTCCAAGGCCGCCCCCCTCGCCGCCGACCGGGCCAGGGATGCGGCCGAGGCCGCCGAGACCCTGGCCGCGGCGCAGATCAAGGACGAGATCGCCAAGGCCCTGGCGAGCCTGGGCACCGCCAGCCCGGCGCCGCGCACCGAGGTGCGGCGCACCGGCGAGGGCATCCTGATCAGCCTCACCGACGAGGCGAACTTCAGCATGTTCGGGGTCGGCTCGGCCGAGCCGCAGGCCAAGGTCGTCAAGGCCCTGGAGCGGATCGCCGGGATCCTCAAGGATCGGCCCGGCCGCATCGTGGTACGCGGCCATACCGACGCGCGCCCGTTCCGGTCGGAAACCTACGACAACTGGCGCCTGTCCTCCGCCCGCGCCCAGATGGCGTCCTACATGCTCGTGCGCGGCGGCGTCGCCGATGCCCGGCTGGAGCGGATCGAGGGCTACGCCGACCGCCTGCCGCGCAACCCGGCCGACCCCAAGGCGGCCGAGAACCGCCGCATCGAGATCCTGCTGCGGGGGCGGCCCGAGTGAGTGCGCGCCCGCGTCGCCTCCTCGCCGCGACCGTCGTCCTGTCCCTCTGCGCGACATCGGCCGTGGCGGCGGAGTCCCACGGCGGCGATTCGCACGGGGGCGGCTCGGTAAGGTCGGCGCCCATCGCGCCGTTGCCGATCGTGCCCTACACGGTGCCGGTCGAACTCGTGCGCACCCTCCAGCTGCTGCAGGACCGGATCGCGCAGGGGCAGACCCAGGCCTTCCACGGCCAGCGCGCCCTGATGCAGCACGCCGAGGAGCGCATGGTCGCCCTTCCCCCAGAGGTCTGGGCCGAGGCGGTCAACATCCGCGCGGCGGTGACCTTCGCCCTGAGCGGCGGCGGCCCCGGCCTGCTGCGCCAGGTGATGGGCTCGGGCAAGGTCGGGGAGGGGGAGACGCCCCTGGTCCTCGGGGCGCTCGCCTATCTCGAAGGCCGCGAGAAGGAGGCGCGCACGCTGCTCGCCAAGTTCGACCCGAACGCCGTGCCGGTGGGCCTGGGCGCCCAGCTCGCCCTCGCCCAGGCGGCGCTGGCGGCGCGCGACGACCCGGCCCAGTCGATCCGGCTCCTCGATCTCGCCCGTCTCATCGCGCCCGGCACCCTCGTGGAGGAGGGCGCCCTGCGCCGCGAGATCTTCGTGCTCGCCCATGTGGGAGACCTCGCCAGGTTCGAGGCCCTGTCGATCCAGTACCTGCGCCGGTTCCGGCACTCGGTCTACGCCGGCAACTTCCGCCAGCGCTTCGCCGCCGCCCTGACCCGCCTCGACTTCGCCAGCGACGGCGCCCGCTTCGCCAAGCTCCAGGCGATGCTCGACGAGATCGAGCCGGAGGGCCGGCGCGACCTCTACCTCCTGGTGGCCCGTGCCGGGCTCGACCAGGGCAAGACCGCGACGGCGGTCTTCGCCGCCGAGCGGGCGATCACCCTGGTGGACGCGGCCTCGGCCTGGTCGGTGCGCGCGCGGCTCTACCGCGCGGCGGCGCTGGTGGCCGTCGACGGCCAGTTCGAGGCCAGCCTCGAGACCCTGCGCGCGACCGACCGCTCGGTCCTGGCGGAGGCCGACGCGGCGCTGCTCGATTCCGCGCTGGCCATGGCCGCGCAGATCCGCTCGGTCCCCGCGCTCGGGGCCAAGCCGCCGGAGGCGGCCCCGGCGGCCAAGCGGTCCCTTCCCACCACACCCGCCATCGCCCGTGCCCAGGGGGCGATCGGGCAGATCGACGCGTTGATGACCAGGAGTGACCGGTGAACACCCTCGGCGCGACTCTCGCTTCCCTGCGTCCGGCCGTCGAGGCTGCGTCCGGCCGGCCCGGCCGCGATGACGATGCGGCGGCCGCGTTCGGAACCCTGCTCGGGTCCCTGGCCGGGGAGGCGGTGACGGGCGACCCGGAGCGGGAGGCCAAGGCGTCGCCCGCACCGGCCGAGTCCGAGGCGCCACCGTCCATCCCCTCGACCACGGGCGATGCCGCCTCGGCCCTGACCATCCTGGCGGCGCTGGAGTCGGCAGGCGCCGCGCCGGCGGCCCGGACAGGGCCGGCCGGGGCCCACCCCGAATCCATCGCGACCTGGATCGCCAGGGCGCTGCCCGCTGCCGCGCCTGCCGCCGGCGGGGTCACCCCCGGCGCGGCCGACCGCAGTGTCGTCGGGCGTTCCGCCGACCGGGCGATGCCGGCCTTTCCCGGCGCCCCGGTCCCGGCCGGGCGGCTGCAGGTGACGGTGATCGCCCAGGAGACCCATTTCGCCCCGGTCAAGCCGCATCCCGTCAGCCTCTTGGGCACGCTGCCGGCGACACCGCCGGCCGGACCCGTCCCGACCGTGCCCACTTCCGCGCCCACCTCCGGCGTGGCCGCTCCGGCCCCCGCGCGGCCCGAGACCGCCATCGTGCCGGGCGCGGCCCCGGCGACACCGCGGCCGGCCGCCGCCCTGGCGACCGTTGCCATTCCGGGCGTCGGGACCGCCGCCGGCCGGTCCGCTCCGACCGGCCCCGGCGAGGCTCCCGTGGTCGCGCGCGCTGGGGCGGACCGGGTCGCGGGCGATGAGGCCGCCGCGCCGTCCCGGCTCTCGATGCCGTCCACGTCCGACACCGCTGCGGCTTCGCTCCCGCCCGTCGCGACCGAAGCCGTCGCCACGGTGCGCTCCCCGCTCGACGGGCCGGTATCCTCGACGCCGGTCCCGGGACCGGCCGCCTCCGAGATGCCCGTCGTCGCGCGCGCCGTTGCGGACGGCGAGCCGCCGGCGCCGGCCGGAACGCCCTCCACCGGCGCTCCCGCGCCGGCCGAGCCCTCTGGCATTCAAGCACGGCGCGGTCCGGGCGCGACGGGCACGCCGCCTGCGCCCGGCGTCGATCCCGACAGCCACGAGCGGTCAGCTGCCGTCACGGCCACCCCGGACTCTGCCCGCCCGCCAGTGGATGTCGCCCCGACCGCCACAGCGCGTCCCGCGAACGCACCCCCGGCCGGTCCCGGTCCGCTGGCGAGCGCCATTCCGGCCGGTGTGGCGCCGGTCGCCCCGGTGTCCGATCCAACTCCCATGCTCCCCCAGGCCGGAACCGACCGCTCCCTCGCGGCCGAGATCGCGTCCGGTTCTCCGGCTCGCGCGATCGAGGCCGAGCGGCCCGTCTCGCTCGACGGTCGGCCGCAGGCCGCCCCGGTTCCGGTGGCGCCGCCTGCCACGGCTGCCGCGTCTCTTGCCGCGTCTCTTGCCGTGGCTTCCGCGCCATCTGCCACGGCTGCCGCGCCGCCTGCCGTGGCTGACCCGACCGTGACCGAGCATCGGCCGGTGGCCGTGCCCGTTCCGCGTGATCCCGCCATGGCGGAACGGCCTACCGCGTCCGATGCGGTCGGGGAGGCCGCGCGGCAGGCGGCCCCGACCGCCGTGGCGCCGCCCGCAACGGCTGCCGGGTCGCCCCCCGCTGCTGCCCTCACCGTTTCCAAGGCGGTCGTCGACGCCCCGCCTGAGGCCGCCGCGATCCATGTCGAACCCGCTGCCTCGAAGGCCGATGGCGAGCCCATCGTCGCCCCGCCCGGAGTCGAGCGCCCGCGCGCGGCCGTCACCGCGGCGGTGCAAGCGGCTCCCTCCGCCGCCGTGCCATCCGCCGTGCCCGACGCGATCGCCCCGACCCCGCCATCAGCGGCCCTGCCCGGATCCGCCCCCTCCGTGACGCCGGTTCCTCCGGCCGCCACCGCCTCGATCGCTCCGCCGGTCGCCCCCTCGCCGCCGGTCGCCGTCGATGGCGGACGCCCCGTCCCGCCGCCTGCCCAAGCGGCTGCCCAAGTTTCTGCCCAAGTTTCCGCCCAAGCGCCTGCCCCGGCCGGCTCCCTCTCCCCGTCGCCGCCCGCGCAGGCTCCGGCCCCGGTGGTCGTCCCGGCGCGCCCGCAGCCGATCATCACTCGCGCTGTGGCGGAGCCCGAGGCGGAGGCCGCTGCGTCCGACACCGACCCATCCGGCGCGGCGAGCCGGATGTCGCCGGTGTCGTTTGCGTCCTCGCCCATCGGCGACGTGCTGCAGCCGGGCGTCTCCGCCGAGGGCCGACGCGAGGGGGCCCAGCCGGTCACGCCCGTGGCGGCGCTGGCGATGCCGGCCGTGGCGATGCCGGCGGCGGCCGATCCGGCGCGTCAGGTCGCGGACGCGGTGGTCGCCGAGGCCGGACGGCTGCATGCGCCCGCCGCGACCACCGGCCCGGCGAGTGGCCTCGACGGGCCCTTGCGCATTCTGACGATCCAGCTGCGGCCGGACGACATGGGCACCGTCGTGGTGCGGATGCGCCTGCGCGGTGACGCCCTCGAGGTGAGCCTGCACGCCAGCCGCGAGGAGACGGCAGCGCTCCTGCGCAGCGACGACGGCGCGCTGCGCGAGGTGCTGCGCAGCGCCGGCTACCAGCCCGACGTTGTCACCATCGGCTCGGGCCGCCCCGACACCGCATCAGGCGACGCCGCCCGCCACGGCGGCGGGGCCGATGCCGCGGCGCAGGGCGGCAGGGGCGGCGATGCCGCGCCGGGCCAGTCCGGCCGCCGCCAGTCCGATCCGCGCGAGACCGAACGGTCCGCCCACCGAGGGGAGTCCCAGAGCGATGACGCCACGTCTGCCGGTCCTGGCCGTAGCGGCCGCTATCTCTAGTTTCGCGGCTCCGGCCGCGGCCACCAACGTCTGCGAGCGCGAGATGGCGAGCGCCTCGGCCAAGCACGGGGTGCCGCTGGGCGTGCTCTACGCGGTCGGCCTCACCGAGAGCGGCAACCGCGGCTCGCTGCAGCCCTATGCGATGAACATCGCCGGCAAGGCCTATTTCGGCGCCAACGCCGCCGATGTGGTGTCGCGCCTCGCCCAGGCGCGCACCGGCGGCATCAAGCTGGTCGATCTGGGCTGCATGCAGATCAACCACCACTACCATCGGGCGAAGTTCGCCTCGCTGGAGAGCATGATCGATCCGCGCCAGAACGTGGAATACGCTTCGGTTTTCCTCAAGGAGCTCAAGGCGCGGGAGGGGAGCTGGACGCTGGCGGTGGCCCGCTATCACGCCGGCCCCAACAACAACCCGGCCCAGAAGCAGTACGTCTGCCGGGTGATCGCCAACATGGTCGCCACGGGCTTCGGCCAGTGGACGCCCAACGCCCGCGGTTTCTGCAAGTAGGGCGGTTCAGCCGTTAAAGGTGTAGCCGATGAAGCGCTTGGCCTCGATCGGGTCGTAGCCCAGGCGCGTGCTCAGCTTCTTGCGCAGCTTGCTCACGTGCCCCTCGATGACGCTCTCCTCGACCCCGTTGCTATAGACGCCGTAGACCACGTTGTAGATCTGCGACTTCGTCATGCGGCGGCCCTTGTTGCGCACCAGGCATTCGAGGATGTGGCGTTCGCGCCGCGGCAGGGCCAGCACGACCCCGTCGATCTCCGGGTCGCGACCGTCGAAATAGACCCTGAGGCGGTCGGGGGCGGGGGGCGCCTCGCCCGGCTGCGGCGCGCCCCCGTTCACCCGCCGCCAGATCGCCTCGGACCGGGCCAGGATCTCGCGGACGTGGACGGGCTTGGGCAGCACGTCGTCGATGCCGGCATCGAACAGGACCAGGGTGTCGTCGAGGCTGCGCACGTCGGACAGGGCGATGATCGGGGCCCGCGACATCCGGCGGATCGCGCTCGCGCATTTGGCGCGGTCCTCGAAGTCGCCCAGCAGGAAACCCTGGATCGCCTCGCGGTCGCTGCGCGAGGAGGCCTGGAACCAGTGGGTGAACTCGTCGGGTGCCAGCCCGAGCGAGGAAATCCCTTCCTGGTCGAACCTGGCCTTGTACGCGGCGTTCACCGACTCGCGCGCGTCGACCAGTATGTACATCGCGGGACCTCTCCGGTTCTTCTCGACCGTCTGTCGGTGGGCGTCGCGTGGCCGGATCGACCCCCCTTTCCCACGACCTCCCTGGATCGCCGGGCGCCCCCGGCGCCGGAGGATCGCGTCCACAATCGGTGATCGCGGCGTGGATCGGATTCGCGGCTCGGATGTTCCGTCAAAATCGATCCGGTCAGACGAGCGCGTCTCTCCGGCTCGAAGACAGAACAGGTCCGCCCCGATTTAATCCTTGCACGTCTGGAAATCTTATCGGTCGGCGGCTGATCATCCGCTCACCTGTCCGGTCCACGATTCGATCCTGCCGCCTACCTTTGTCGGTCGGCGGTTGGACGGTCAATGGATTTTGCACTCCACCGCGTCATTAACATAGGATCGTGTCGCGACCCGCCTGCGGCGCGGAGCGCGGCGCGCGAGGACCCGCCGTCTCCCGGGGTGGTCAGGCGGCGTTCGGACGCAGCCTCGCATCGGCCAGCGCGGTGGCGAACCCATCGAGGTTGAACGTCGTCGGGGGCTGGTCGGCCAGGATGCGCTGGATCGCGACGCCGACGTAGACGCCGTCGAGGATGAGCTTGAAGAACACCGTCACGGGTTTGGTCACGAACTCCATGTCGAGGACGACGGTGAGGGAACGGCCCCAGTCGAACCGGATGTCGGCTCCGTCGGCGTAGGCGATGGTCGCCTCCTTGAAGAACGGTTCGGCCGAGGAGGCGACGAGGTCGGCGATGTTGCCGTGGCGCTCGCCCTTGACCCAGCCGATCAGGATCCCGCCGTCGAGCAGGCAGAGTTCGGCGATGAAGTCCCGGATGGCGGTGGCGAACACGCGCTCGGCCGCGCCCATCACGTCCTCGGTGGCGCAGCCGACGTCGTGGGCGTCCCCGTCACGGGCGGAACGGCCTCGGGTCGAATCGCCGGCGGCCCAGCGGGAAGCTGCGGTCATGAGCGGTTCCTTGCGAACAGGAAGAACAGGATCTGGGCCACTGCGCTGTAGAACTCCGCCGGGATCATCTGATCGACCTCGACACTGTCGTACAGGGACCTTGCGAGAGGCTTGTCTTCCACCACCGGAACGCCGTTCGCCTCGGCGATTTCGCGGATGCGCAGGGCCAGCAGGTCCTTGCCCTTGGCCAGCACGAGGGGGGCGGGCTGCTCCTCGCGGTTGTAGCGAAGCGCGATGGCGTAATGGGTCGGGTTGGCGATGACGACGGTGGCCGTCTTCACGTCGGCGAGCATGCGCTTGCGCGAGCGGTCCTGGGCCAGCGAGCGCAGGCGGCTCTTGACGAGGGGGTCGCCCTCGCTCTGCTTGTGCTCGTCCTTGAGGTCCTGGTGGGACATCCGCAGGGACTTCTGCCAGCGCAGGCGCGACCACACCAGGTCGGCGGCCACGATCACGATGGTGGCGATGCTCACCACCGAGATCAGGCGGATCGCCACCGTCAGGATCAGGTCGGGGATCTGGCTCGGATCGGAGAACATGGCATTCATGGCTTTGTTGCCCTCCGAGCGCAGGAGGAGCAGGGCGATCAGAGAAACCGATAAGAATTTAAGGACCGATTTCAGGAACTCGACCTGCCCTTCCTTTCCGAAGATCCGTCCCCAGCCCTTGGCCAGTGAGATCCGCGACCATTGCGGGCGGATGCGCTCGCCCACCAGGCTCGGAACGTTCTGGAGGAGGGAGGCGGACAGGCCGCACACGGCCAGGATCGCCAGGATCGGGATCAGGAACTTCGCCACCGCGAAGGCGGTGGCCTGGAACAGCATCGCCGCGTCCTGGCTGTTCTCCAGGGTGAACCCGCGGGGATGGTCGAACAGCGGCAGCATCTCCCGCACCAGCGGGCCGATGCCGTCGCGCACGACGAAGCTCAGGGCGATGAGGAGGCCCAGGATCGAGGCGAAGATGGGGGCCTCGCGCGAGAACGGCACGTTGCCCTTCTCGACGGCGTCGCGGATCTTGCGCTCGCTCGCCGCCTCGGTCTTGCTCTCCGGATCGCTGTCATCCGACACGGACGGGGTCCGGCCAGGCGGTCAGGGCTGCCGTCGGGACACGGCGGGCCGGAGCCGATCCCTCAGCGGACGAGCTCCTCAACCTCGCCTCCCGCGTTGATCTCGATCTCGCCGCGCCCGGCCATCTCCATGGCGAGGTCGGTGATGCTGCGGCGCGCCTCCAGCACGTCCTTCTGCGCGGCCGGCTCGCCGCCGTTCAGCTCGTGCTCGACCATGCGGCGCACGCGGGCGGAGAGCGCGCTGAGGACCACGGTGCGGAACTCCGCGTCGGTGCCCTTCAGGGCGAGGATCAGGCGGTCGCTCGGCACCACGTCGAACAGCGTCGTGCGGGCGCGGGGCGCCAGGCGGGCGATGTCGTCGAAGGTGAAGAGCAGGCCCTTGAGGATCTCCACGGATTTGGGCTGCGTCTCGCCGAGGCTCGTGAGCACGGCGTCGATCTGGTTGCGCTCCATCTTGTTGATGATGTCGGCCATCTTGGCGTGGGTGTCGGCGCCGGAGTTGCGCGAGCCGTTGATGAGGAAATCCTCCAGCAGCGCCTTCTCGATGGTCTGGCGGATCTCGTCGACCACGGGCTTGAAGGTGAGCATCCGGCGCATGATCGTGTTGCGCAGGGCCTCGGGCAGGTGGGCCATCACCTTGGCGGCCGCCGCCGGCTTGATCCGTGACAGCACGAGGGCCGCCGTCTGCGGGTGCTCCTTGACGAGGTAGCTCGCCAGCACGCTCTCGGACACGCCCGACATCCGCTCCCAGACCGAGCGGGTGACGTCGCCGCGCAGGTCGGCCAGGATGTCGGAGAGCTGGTCGGCCGGCAGGAGCCCGGTCAGGAGCTTCTCGACCTCCTGCAGGGTGCCGATCAGGCTGCCGCCGGCCGAGAACTCGCCCGAGAACGTGTCGACGATGCTGTCGATCTGCACCGAGCTCACCGCGCCGAGCTGGGTCGCGGAGCGGGTGATGAGGCGGATCTCGTCGGGCTCGAAGTACTTGAGCAGGCGGCCCGCGGCCGGCTTGCCCATGGCCAGCAGCAGGGCCGCGACCTCGTCGACCGCGTTGAGCTGGCGCAGGCCGCCCTTGCTGCTGCCGGCTTCGACCTTGGCGGGGAGAGTGGCCATCGCCGCGTGTCCCGCCTCAGCCGTTCTGGCCGGCGTCGGCCGGGCCGACGATCTCGGTCAGCGACACGCCGAAGCGGGAATTGTCCTCCTCCACCACCACGATCTCGCCGCGGGCCACGACCCGGCCGTTGACGGTGATGTCCACCGGCTCGCCGACCCGGTGGTCGAGGGGGACGATGGCGCCGCGGCCGAGCTTCATCAGGTCGGCCACCGGCATGGTCGCCGAGCCGAGCACCACCTGGATCAGGACCGGGATGCGCAGGATCGAATCGAGGTTGCGGCCGTCGCCGACCCGCGGCTCGCCCGTGGCGGCCGGCGGGATGTTCGGGAAGGCCGGCGCTGCACCCGGGGGGGCGGTGCCGGCTCGGTCGAAGGGGCTGTCGGTCATCGGCCGCTCTGGGGGGTTGTCGTGTGGGGTCTAGGCGGGACGGGTGAGGGGTCGCGGGAGGGGGCGCGGGAGGGGTCTAGCCCCCGCGGGCGTGGCCGTCCCGGGAGGTGGCGGCCTCCGAGGTCAGGCGCCGGCGGCTCTCCTCGAGGTCGGACAGGGTCCGGCGGGCCTCGTCGATCTTCACGGTCAGCGCCTCGAGGATCTCGCGACCCTCGGTGCTGAAGCCGCGCACCGCCTCGCCGGCGCTGTGGAGCGCTTGGCCCGACTGGGCGAAGATGCGGCCGTACTCGGCCTGCGTCCGGTCGAGGCGCTTGAGCTTGAGATACATCGGCACCACGCAGGCGCTCGTCGCGATCAGGGCCAGCAGCAGGACGGTGTCAACGAGCGGCGTCATCTTCGGTGGCTTCCTTTCCCTGCGCAATGGCCTCGTCGACGCGCAGGACGTAGGACCCCTGCGCCTGCCCCATATGGCACCAGAACAGCGGCCTGTCGTTGCCCTCGAGCATCACCCGCGTGCTCGGGGTGGCGTCGAGGCCGATCACCTGGCCGACCTTGAGGTCGGCGATCTCGCCCAGCGTCAGGGTGCGCTCCTCGAGCACCGCCCGCAGGGTGACCTGCGCCTTCTGGACCTCCGCCGCCATCTGCCGGGTCCAGTGCGGGTCGCGGGCGGCGGACTCGCCGGTGAGGACCTTGGACAGGCTCGGCCGCATCGGGTTGAGCACCGATTGCGGAAACAGCACGCACATCTCGCCGCCCCGGTTGAGCGACTGGATCATGAACTTGGCCTCGACGGCCTTGTTGGTGCGCCCGCCGATCACCGCGAACTCCATCCGGGTCTCGGCGCGCTCCATGCGGAAGGTCGTGGCCGAGACCAGGGAGAACGAGGATTCCAGCGCCTTGCCGATCTGCTCGAACACGAGGTTGGCCAGCCGCAGTTCGATCGCCGAGAACGGCCGCTCGTCCTCCACCGGCGGTTCGCCGCCGTCCGAGCCGAACAGGGCCTCGACCATCGTGAAGATGAAGTCGCGGTCGAGGGCCACCAGGATGTGGCTGTCCCACTCGGCGGCGTGGAAGATGCCCGCCACCGCGTTGTCCTCGTAGGCGTCGAGCATCTCGCCGAAGGGGCCGCTGCGCACGCCGCTGAACGAGAAGAACACCGAGGAGGCGACGAGGTGCTTGAGGTTGTCGGTGCAGGCGCTGGTGAGGCGGTCGAACACCACCGCCAGCATCGGCAGCCGTTCGAGGGAGAGGTCGCCCGCCTCCTTGAGGCGGGTCTTGAGGTCGATGCGCCCCGGCTCGATGGTCGGTCGATCGGTCATGCGGCCTCCCGCTGGGCTCCGCCGGTGACGGTCGCGTTCTCGACCTCGTCGATGGTGGGCCGGTCGCCCGACGAGATGCCCTTGCGGCCGTGCTCCACCGCGATCTGCGGCACGGCGCCGTTCATGTAGGCGAGCAGGCTCTGCTTGACGATGACGTAGACGCGGCCCTGCTTCTCGCGGGTGGTCTTCACCTTGATCGCGAAGGGCGCGAGCATGCCGTAGGACAGGAAGATGCCGACGAAGGTGCCCACCAGCGCCGCGCCGATGAGGCCGCCGAGGATCTGCGGCGACTGGTCCAGCGCCCCCATGGCCTTCACGATGCCGAGCACCGCCGCGACGATGCCGAGCGCCGGCAGCGCCTCGGCCACGGTGGTGATGGCGCCGTAGGGCTTGAGCGCGTCGCGGCGCTGGCTGCCGATCTCCTCGTCCATCAGGGCCTCGATCTCGTGGGAGCGGGCGTTGCCGATCAGGATCAGGCGGGCGTAGTCGCAGATGAACATCACGAGGTCGGTGTTCTTGGCGACGTCGGGATAGGCCTTGAACAGCTCGGAATTGGCGGGGTCGTCGAGGTGGGGCTCGACTTCGTTGCGGGGCTTGTTCTTGAGCTCGCGCATCAGCGCGTGCAGGAGCCCGAGCAGGGCGAGGTAGTCCTTGCGCTTGGGCACCTTGCCGGTGAGGGCCTCCAGGGAGGCGCGCCCGGAATCCACCACCGTCTTCATCGGGTTGGCGATGACGAAGGTGCCCGCGGCCATGCCGCAGATGATGACGTATTCCCAGGGTTGCCAGATGACGATCAGGTGGCCGCCCATGGCGACGAAGCCGCCGAGCATGGAACCGATCGCGATGACGAGGCCGACGAGGACGCTCAAGGCTGCTGTCTCCCTGGTGGGACGTTCAAGATCGCAGCCGGGATAGGGCGAGACGCTTGTGCGGGGCTGGACCGTGCCCGGGCCCGGTTCACGCCCCGGCCGCCGCCGCCTCGCCGACCCGGGGGGAGGGCGCTTCGGCCACCCGCGCCATCCCGCCGGCCCGCGGCAGGTGGAGGGTGGCCACGAGGCCGTGCGGCGCGCGGGCGGACAGGTCGAGGCTGCCACCGTGCGCCTCCGCGATCGCGACCGCGATCGACAGGCCGAGCCCGAAGCCGGGCGTGCCGTCGAGGTTGCGCGCCCGGTCGCCGCGCACGAAGGGACGCAGCATCGCCGCATGCTCCTCGGGCGGGATGCCCGGCCCCTCGTCGGCGATCGATACGCTCGCCCCCGTCGCCGTCGCCGACATCCCCACCCGCACCCGCCCGCCGTACTTGACGGCGTTGTCGACGAGGTTGGTGAGCGCCCGGCAGAGGTCGTCCGAGCGGCCGTTGACGAGGACGTGGCGCAGGGTCTCGGCCTCGACGTCGGCACCCACGTCCGCGAAGCCGTCGCAGACGGTCTGGACCAGGGCGGCGAGGTCGAGGGTGCCCATGCGCTCGTCGGTGCGGCCGTCGCGCACGTAGGAGAGGGCGGCCTCCACCAGCGCGTTCATCTGGTCGAGGTCGCGCAGGGTCATGGCGCGGGCGTGGTCGTCCTCGATGAACTCCGCGCGCAGGCGCATCCGGGTGATCGGGGTCCGCAGGTCGTGGCTGATGGCCGCCAGCATCCGGGTGCGGTCGTCGATGAGCCGCTTGACGCGGTCGCGCATCCGCCCGAGCGCCCGCGAGACGGTGAGCACTTCCGCCGGCCCGCGCTCGGGCAGGGGGGTGGAATCGTCGACGTTGCCGAAGGCCTCGGCGGCCTCCGCCAGCCGCCTGAGGGGAGCCGCCAGGGCGCGGGCCGCCCACAGCGACAGCACCACGAGCATGATCGCGAGGAAGATGGTCGTGCCCAGTACCGGCCCCCACCGCGTCGGCAGCGGCCCCAGGCGGAAGGGCAGGGTGGCCGAGATGCGCAGGCCGGCGGGGGTGACCACCGCCACGCGCCCGGCCTCGGTGCCGTCGCCGGCGCGCCACGGCATCGGCACGAGGCGATAGCCCGGCCCCAGGATCTGGAGCAGCCGCGGCCCCTGCGGATGGTTCGTCGAGGCCGCCGACCCTTGCGCCGCCGGATCGTCCTCCCCCGTCCTCTCTTCCCAGGTCAGGGCGAGGGCCGGCTCGACCTCCTTGGCGAGGGTGAAGATCGCCCGCCGCCTGTCCTCGGGCGTCGCCTCGATCATGCGCAGGATGACGGCGAACCGGTTGGTGTTGCCGCCCGGGGTGTCGCCCCCGGCAAAGCTCGCCGGCCCCATCAGGAAGAAGGCCGCCGCGATGAGCACATGCGTGACGACCACCGTCAGCACCACGAGCAGGGCGAGCTGGGCGCCGACGCTGCGGGGCCGCGAGCCGATCGCTCGCGTTCCCTCGGCACCCGCCCCGAGGATGCGGCTCACGAGACGGGCCATGGCGTCCTCCGTTCCATCGCGGTGCGGTCCCCGGCGGTTCCGGCCCTGCCGGTGGCCGGACGCGGTGTTCCACGTGGAACGCGCGAGCCCGGTCGTCCGCTGGCACCCCCATCGACCACGCCGATGTTTCTCGGGTGTCTCTGCGAGCTTGCGACGATCTCTAGTCGGCCCCGCCCGGAACCAGGGCGAAGGTGAGGAGGTCGACCGCCTCCGCCCCGCCGCGGATCAGGGCGCGGGCGGCGGCATTGGCGGTGGCGCCGGTGGTGCTGACGTCGTCGATCAGGAGGATTCTCCGGCCCTGGAGCCGGGCCCTGGCGTCCTTGGGGACCGCGAAGGCCCCCTGGAGGTTGGTCGCCCGCGCCGTGCGGCTCAGGCCGACCTGCGAGCGGGTCGCACGGACGCGGGCGAGGCAGGCGGGATCGTAGGCGAGCCCGTGCCGACGCGCCAACGGACGCGCGAGGAGGGCGGCCTGGTTGAAGCGCCGCCGCCACAGGCGCAGGCGATGGAGCGGCACCGGCACGACCGCGTCGGCCTCCGCCAGCAGCTGCGCGCCCGCCCGCGCCATCATGCCGGCCATGGCGGCGGCGAGGTCGAGGCGGTCCTCGTACTTCAGGCGGTGGACGAGCCGGCGGGCGACGTCGTCGTGGATCGCCACCGCCCGCGCCCGGTCGAACACCGGCGGGTCGGCGATGGCCCGCGGCGACAGGAGAGGGCCGACGCCGAGATCCACGGGGAAGGGCGTGCCCAGGCGCGGGCAGACCGGCTCCTCGATCAGCCGCAGCCGCGACCAGCACGACGGGCACAGGGCGTGGGGATCGGCGGTGGCGCCGCCGCAGCCGACGCAGGTCGGCGGATAGACGATGCCGAGGGTCGCGGTCCAGGCGGTCGCGAGGCCCGAACGCAGATGACGGAGGGCGGTGGGCATCGAGGCTGGTCCGCGGCACGACCGCGATCCTACCCGGCACGCATGCATTGGCAAGCCGGCGCCCCGGCGGGAGCGAGTTCCGCCGGGGCGGGTCGCGCTCGGTCAGCGCGTGGTGGTCTGCTTGTCCTGCTTGTTGGCCTGGTGGCGGCCGACGGCGCAGCCGGCGACGGCACCCATCACGCCGTGGCCGGCCATGTGGCCGGCGACGCCACCGACGATGGCGCCCTTGATGCAGCCCTTGGCCTGTGCCTCCGGCGCGGCGCCGAGGACGGCGAGGGCCATGGCAAACCCCAGGACCGTGTGTCTGATGATCGTGGATGTCATGTGACGATGTCCCACTGCTGGATCGACGGATGAAAGAACGCCGTCGTTCGTACGAACGTTCCTGGTGGTATCGCCACCGCGGCGAGGCTGGCCGCCCGCCGCCGCTGCTCCATGTGAGAGGATCATGTCCGTTCCGCCGCCCCTGTTCGACACCGCGTTGATCCGCGCTCGCCTGATCCGCGCGCACCGTGGGGGCTATGCCGGCTTCCTCGTGGACCGCGCGGCGGAGGATCTCGACGACCGGCTCGGCGCCGTGCTGCGCCGCTTCGACCTCGCGGTGGACCTGGCCACGCCGACCCCCGCCGCCGCGGTGCGGCTGCGTGCCTCCGGCCGGGCCGGGACGGTGGTGCGGATCGCCCCGGTCGCGGACGGTTCGGGCGACCTCGCGGCGGTGGGCGACCCCGAGGCGCTGCCGCTGGCGCCCGGCCGCTTCGACCTCGCGGTGTCGCTTCTGGCCCTGCATCAGGTCAACGACCTGCCCGGCGCGTTGGTGCAACTGCGCCGGGCCCTGAAGCCGGACGGGCTCTTCGTCGGCTGCCTCCTGGGCGGGCGCAGCCTCACCGAGCTGCGCCAGGTCTTCGGCGAGGCCGAGGCCGAGCTCGAAGGCGGGGTCAGCCCGCGGGTGGCGCCCTTCGCCGACGTGCGCGCGATCGGCGGGTTGCTGCAGCGGGCGGGCTTTGCCCTTCCCGTCACCGATGCCGACCTCGTCACCGTTCGCTACGCCGACCCCTTCGCCCTGATGCGCGACCTGAGGGCGATGGGGATGACCAACGCCCTCACCGAGCGCCGCCGCACGCCGCTGCGCCGCGCCACCCTGCTGCGCGCAGCCGCCCTCTACGCCGAGCGGTTCGCGGATGCGGACGGGCGGCTGCGGGCGAGCTTCGAGATCGTCTGGGTCTCGGGATGGGCCCCGCACGACAGCCAGCAGAAGCCGCTCAGGCCCGGCAGCGCCCGCACCCGCCTCGCCGACGCGCTCGGCACCACCGAACACATCCCCGTCACCGAACCGTCGAGAGAGCCATGAGCGCCATCAGCATCGCCCCGAACCCGAGCCGCGTCCGCGTCACCCTCGGCGGTATCGTCCTGGCGGAATCGGACGCCGCCCTGCGGCTGGTGGAGGGCCGGTCGAGTCCGGTGCTCTACATTCCGCGGGCCGACGTGCGCTGGGAGCTGTTCACCAGGACCGCCACCCGCACCCACTGCCCCCACAAGGGCGACGCCAGCTACTACGCGGTGACCGTCGACGGCACGCTCCGGCCCGACGTGGTCTGGAGCTACGAGGACCCCAAGGCGGAGGTCGCCGCGATCAAGGACCACCTCGCCTTCTATCCCAGCCGGGTCGACGCCATCGAGGAGGTCGCGAGGGGGTGAGGCGATGCTCTACGTCTTTCCCTGAGACCGGATCGATTGCCTCATCGCAGAGCGGAACGGCCTTCAAGCTGCCGTGAAATGCTCGAGGTCGGCACCGATGGCCAAATGCTCCGACGCGTCGAGAATCTCGACGGCCACGATCCGCCCGGTCGCGTCGAAATCCAGCACGAGGCCGGGCCGCACTTCCTCGCTCTCCACGACGGGAGCATCGGCGAAGCACACGGACAGCGCGTCCGTCTCCGCATCGTACCGCGACTTCACGGGAGGCGTCTCCGACGACGGTCGAGGAAGGCGGTCACGATGGGGGCGCCACCGTTCGTCGGCACCTGTTTGATGCGCGGCACCCTGCCGTGGCACTCGGCGGTCGTCCTCACCTTACGGTCCCAGCAGATCCACCAAGACCGGGATCAGCGGCGCGTCGGCCGGGGGCATCGGCTTGTCCCTGAGGTCGCGCGGGCGCACCCAGGCCAGGGCCTGGCCTTCGAGGGGGGCGGGCGTACCCTCCCAGCGCCGGCAGACGTAGAGCGGCATCAGCAGGTGGAAATCGGGATAGGCGTGGCTCGCGAAGGTCAGCGGCGCCAGGCACGGCTCGGCGACCGTGATCCCGAGCTCTTCGGACAGTTCGCGGATCAGCGTGTCCTCCGGCCGCTCGTTGGCCTCGACCTTGCCGCCGGGGAACTCCCAGAGCCCGGCGAGCTGCTTGCCCGGCGGGCGCTGCGCCAGCAGCACCCGGCCGTCCGTGTCGACGAGGGCCACCGCGACGACGAGGAGGAGCCTCATGCCGTGGCGCTCACGAAGACGCTCACGACCGGTAGTCCCCGTTGATGGCGATGTAGCCGGAGGTGAGGTCGCAGGTCCACACGCGGGCCGTGCCGTCGCCCAGGCCGATGTCGACCCGCACGGTCACGTCGGGCTCGCGCATCACCGCGCTGGCGGCCTCCTCGCTGTAGGCCGGATCGCGCGCGCCCTGGTGGGCGACGCGGATGTCGCCGAACCAGATCGAGAGCCGGTCGCGGTCGGCCGGCTCGCCGGCCTTGCCCACCGCCATGACGACCCGGCCCCAGTTGGCGTCCTCGCCGGCGATGGCCGTCTTGACCAGGGGCGAGTTGGCGATCGACATCGCGATCCGGTGGGCGGAGGCGTCGTCCGCGGCACCGCCGACCTCGACGGTGACGAACTTGCGCGCGCCCTCGCCGTCCTTGGCCACGAGTTGGGCGAGCTCGATGAGGAGGTCGTCGAGGGCCGCCTTGAAGCCGGACAGGCGCGGGTCGGCGGCATCAGCGACCGCCGGGTTGCCGGCTTTGGCGGTGGCGAACAGCATCAGCGTGTCGGAGGTGGAGGTGTCGCCGTCCACCGTGACGCAATTGAAGCTCCTGGCGGTACCGGCCGAGAGCAGCGCCTGCAGCACCGCCTGCGGCAGCGCCGCGTCGGTGAAGGCGAAGGCGAGCATCGTCGCCATGTCGGGGGCGATCATGCCCGCCCCCTTGGCGATGCCGTTGATGGTGACGCTGACCCCGTCGATCTCGGCGCGGCGGGTGGCGAGCTTGGGGAAGGTGTCGGTGGTCATGATCGCCTGCGCCGCCGCCGCCCAGGCGGCAGAGCCGGCCTCGGTGCGGCCGGCGCAATCGGCCAGCACGCCCTCGAACTTGTTGGCGTCCAGCGGCTCGCCGATGACGCCGGTGGAGGCGATGAACACGTCCTCGGGCCGGCAGCCGGCGGCGCGCGCGGCGATGGCGGCGGTGAGCACCACCGCATCGCGGCCGAGGGCGCCGGTGAAGGCGTTGGCGTTGCCCGAGTTGACCACCAGGGCGCGGGCGCCGGGGCTCTCGAGAGCGGCGCGGCACCAGTCCACCGGTGCCGAGGGGCATTTCGAGCGGGTGAAGACGCCCGCCGCCTGCGTGCCCTCGGCCAGCGAGAGGTAGAGCACGTCGGTGCGCCCGGCATACCGGATGCCGGCCTGCGCCGTGGCGATCCCGACGCCGTCGAGGGCCGGCAGGTCGGGGATCGTCTCGGGGGCCAGGGGCGAGACGGGAACGGCTTTGCCTGACGACATCGTGGAGCGACTCCGGCTGTTCGCCACGCGGCGATTCTGGCGGTGGCTGGCGCGGCCGGAGTTGCCCCGCCTCGGGTTCGCGCGTCAACCGGTGGAACGCGGGAGGCTGCTCAAGAATTCACCATGCGGGTTCCGTTTCGCGGCGCCTCGCAGGCTTGTCTCATGAATGCATCGTGACGTAGCATGCTGCAACGCAACGCGAACGAGGTGACGAGCACGCGGATGTCGCAGAACGCCCGGGACGTTTCCATGCCGCGATCCGTTTCGCCGCGAACCATTTCCCGGCCGGCCTCTGGCAACCAGGGCGGCGCCTACGGGGTCCAGGTCCTGATCGCGGGACGGCAGAAGCACTGGCGCGACGAGGTCGCCTGCCAGATCAGGCGGGCGGGCTACACCGCGACCACCGTCGACTGCGGCGTCGATGCGATGACCGTCCTGGCGCTTGGCCTGCCCGTCGACGTCCTCGTCACCGACGTGACGCTTCAGGGCGAGCTCTGCTCGGCCAAGCTCGCCGTCGAGGCACGCGCCCTGCGGCCGGACCTGCGCATCGTCTTCGCCAGCGACCTCACCGACACGGCGTGGTGCGAAGCCGCGGGAATCGCCCCGCGCGCGATGTTCGTGGCCCCCGACCCGCGGGCGGACGCGGTGGCGTCCACCGTGCGCGAAGCCTTGGCCAGTCGGGACTGAACCTTACTGACGGTGTCGGGCCGATTCGGGCCGCCAGAGGGACGGTCGGCAGACACATGCGGGCTCGCGGGGCGGTGCGGGTCACCCCGATTCGCCCCGCATCCCATGTCGATCGGCTTGTCAGTTGGGCTTGGTCTCGGTGGTGGCGGGCATGTCGGCGGCGGCCGGCTTGGTGTCGGTCGTCACGGGCTTGCCGTCGCCGGCCGTGGGCTTGACGTCGCTAGCCGCGGGCTTGGCCTCGTTCGGTTTGGCGGCGCCGAGATAGATGTATTCCGGTGCCGCGCGGATCTGGTCCTTCGTCGTCTCGATGGACGCCTTCATCGTCTTGTCGTCGACGCGCGTGAGCTTGAGGGCGCTCGGGTCGATGGCGACGTACTTCGTGCCGATGCCGAGGAAGCCGCCGACGCCCACGATCCAGGCCTTGATCGTGCTCGACTCGTCGAGGACGATGTCGGCGATCTCTCCGATGGTCTCGTTGGCGCCGTTCTGGATCGTCAGGCCGATCAGCTTCGAGGTCACCCTGTCCGTCGCGGCCTGGGCGACGAAGGTGGGACGCAGGTCGTTGGCGAGCGTCGCGGGGGCGGCCGGCGCCGGGGCCTGCGCAGTGGGCGCCTGGCCGAGGGCCAGCGTCGTGCTCGCGACGAGGAGGGTCGTTCCCAGCAGCAGGTTGCGCATGGCGTGTGTCTGATCCGTTGTTCGTGAATGGCTCACGCACAAGCCGACCCCGTGGGAAAGGTTCCCCCTGCGGCGACGCTACGATGGCGGCTCCGCCCCGATGGCCTATCTTGCTGGTCGATGCCGTGGCGGCAACGGCCGCCGGCTTTGCCAGCTATGGAGCGTCCATGTCGTCCTCAGCGTCGTTCTCCTCGCCGTCGATTCCCCGCCGCCAGGCGCTCCTCCTCCTCGGCTTTTGCCTCGCCGCCCGCCCCGTCCGCGCGGCCGGGGAGACAGCCGCCAGCTTCGGCTTCGACAGGCCGGAGGGCGGCACGCTCCCCCTGTCGGCTCACGCCGGCAAGCCGATCCTGATCGTCAACACCGCCACCTCCTGCGGCTATGCCGGGCAGTTCTCGGGTCTCCAGGCCCTGTGGACCCGGTTCGGCGACAGGGGGCTCACCGTCATCGCGGTGCCCTCGCCCGATTTCGGCAACCAGGAGCCCCTGGACGGGATGGCCATCGCGGAGGCCGCCCGCGCCAACCACGGCGTCACCTTCCCCGTCGTGTCGAAGACCCATGTGCGGGGACCCAAGGCGCATCCGTTCTATCGCTGGGCGGCGGCCGAGAAGCCGGGCACGGTTCCCAACTGGAACTTCCACAAATATCTGATCGGCCGCGACGGCGACATCCTCGGCGCCTATCCCTCCTTCGTCGAGCCCAACGATCCGCGCATCGTCACCGCCATCGCCGGTGCCCTGGGATAGGCGTCGCCCACGACCCCGGGGTTGCGCACGGCGGGCACCTGGGCGAGGTAGGCGCCCGAAACGGGGTCGGCGACGCCTTCGATCGGCGCCCGGCGACCCGGAGTCGGAACCACTGGCGCTCGCCCATGACCCTCCCCGCGAACCAGCCCCGTCCCGGTGGGGACATCCCGCCGCGACGGACCGCCCGCCGCCCTGGAACCTGTGCCGTGTCCGTCACCGGCGCGGGCCTGGAACGGCGCCATCCGGGACACGTTGAACCGCCGTCGGGAGTCTCTGAACACGGACGGCATGCGACGGGCGGATCGGATTGAGAATGAGTGCGGACACATCGGCGACCGGCATGGCCTCGGAGAGCCTTGTGGGTGACGCCTTCCGGCAATTCGCGAACGACGTGCCGTTGATGATGTGGCGCTCGGACACGGAGGGCCGTGCCGTCCATCACAACGAGAGCTGGCTACGGTTCACCGGGCGGTCCGCCGATGACGAGGCCGGGCACGGCTGGCGGCGCAACATCCACCCCGACGACGCGCCCGGCTTCCTCGCCCTCGTGGCAGAGGCCTTCACCCTGCGGGAATCGTTCACCGCCGAGTTCCGCCTGCGCCGCCACGACGGCGCCTATCGCTGGCTCCTCGACACCGCCCGGCCGATCGAGCACGACGGACATTTCGCCGGCTACCTCGGGACCTGCTTCGACATCACCGACCGCAAGAACGCCGAGGCGCATGCGGAGGCGGCCCTGGTCGAGAAGGAGACGCTTCTGGCGGAGGTCTACCACCGGGTGCGCAACAACCTGCAGGTGATGGTGAGCCTGATCGGCCTCTACGGCCGCGCCGCCCCGCCCGCCTGCCGCGGCAGCTTCGAGGCCCTCGGGCAGCGGGTGAGGGCGATCGCCCTGGTGCAGCAGCACCTGCACGAGGCCCCCCACATCGCCTCCATCGACCTGCGCGACTATCTCCACCGCCTCGCCTCCGGCCTCGGGCAGTTGCGGCGGGCCGGGCGCATCGGCGTCACCATCGACGGGACGGGCACCACGTTGGTGGAGCCGCGCACCGCCAACGCCCTGGGCATGATCGTGGCCGAAGTCGTGGCCGAATGCCTCGACACCACCGCCGATTCGGTGGCCTGCGCCATCACGATCCGCATCGATGCGGCGGCCGGCGCGCCGGTACGCCTCTCCATCGCCTCGCGCAACGGCGCGGGCGGGAGTGCGGCCGGAGCCGTGCCGAACCTGGGGCCACGGCTGATCGCCGCCTATGCCGCCCAGGCCGAGATCGCGGTGCGCGGTCCGGTCGGCCCGGACGAGCCGCTGGAGCTGCAATTGCCGGAGGTGCTTACCCGGATCGTGCCGGACTAGGCAGCTTTCGCAAAAGCGGCCATCGTGAACCTGCCGAGACGCCCCGGAGGGCCCTGAGGCGCCCGGCCTCATCGCAACGGGGTTCGCCTCGCCGACGATGCCGCCTATATGCGCCGGGACGCCGGCGCGACCGGCCCCGTTCCCGTCGACAATCGGTGTCGCCCGTCATGCTTCCCCCCATCGCGACCATCGTCGAGAATTTTGCCTTCATCGAGGATTGGGAAGAACGCTATCGCTACGTGATCGAGCTCGGCCGGGCGCTGCCGCCGGGCGGCGAGGATCTGCAGACCGAAGGCAACAAGGTCCACGGTTGCGCCAGCCAGGTCTGGCTCGACCTCGGGGTCGATCGTTCGGCCTCGCCACCCCGCCTGTCGGTGAGGGGCGACAGCGACGCCCACATCGTGCGTGGGCTCGTGGCCCTGATGGTGGCGCTGTTCGACGGCAAGACCCCGTCGGAGGCCGCCGCCACCGACGCCTTCGCGCTCTACACGGAACTGGGCTTGGCCGAGCACCTGACGCCGCAGCGCTCCAACGGCGTGCGCGCCATGGCCGACCGCATCCACCGCGACGCGGTCCGCCTCGCCGCCGCCGATGCCCGATGACGGCCCGCGCCGCGAAAATCGCCTGCCCGCCCTTGAAATGAACCGCGAGAGGCTTGCCGCCCCCGAGGAGGGCGTGCAGGTATTTGGCCCACGAGGTCTCGTCGGGCCGGATCGCGTTGCCTCGTCCCGCGCGGCGAGCGCGTCGCCGGCCCGATCACGGCCGGCCTCGCCCGGCCATGGCCATCGGCCGTGGCCTCCGCTCTTTGAAGTTGTATTGCAACCTTAGGGGTACGATACGGGTTTCGCGTGCGCGCCGGCCGGATCCGCGATCGGCTCCCCTGGCGAACGGCGGGTCGGCGGGCGGGCCTGTGCGTCCGCGGACGCGAACCGACGGTGGGCACGACGAGGCCTGGCGTCGCGAGTGGACGGTGCGTCAGAGCGCGGAACGGATGGAGTCGAGAGTGTGACGACAGCGTGGATCATGTCGATCCGGACAAAGATCTTTTTCGGCTGCATCAGCCTCACCCTGGTGACGATCTTCGTCGGGTTCCTCGCCCAGAACTCCCAGTCCAAGCTGAACGCCGCCGCACTCGGCATCTATGACAACGCCTTCCAGTCGATGAGCTACCTGCGCTCGGCGCAGGCGATCATCCTCGGCATCTCGCGCGAGATCGCGGTGGGCGGGACCAACACGGCGGTGTTCGTCGACCAACTGCAATCGACCCTCGACGCGCTGGACGTCGCCCGCGAACGGGCGATGTCCGAACGCGGGGCGGCCCTCGCCCGGCAACTCCAGGCCGCGGTGTCCGAGCTTCAGGCGACCTTGCGGGACTCCGGGGCATCGCCCGGGCGCCGCGACTTCGAGGCCATCGAGCGGACCTTCGACAGCGCGGTCGGGGTCTACGCCAGCGACGGCTTCCGGCTCCGGCAATCCGCCGAGGCCCTGGTGGCGGAGACCCGGCTGAAGACCTTCGTCGCCATGGCCGGGTCGATCGTGGCGGCCTTCCTCATCACCCTGCTGCTGAGCCGGGCGATCGTTCCCTCGATCCGCCAGGCGGTGGGGATCGCCACCGCCATCGCCGGGGGCAAGCTCGACAACCGCATCGACGGCGCCAGATCGGACGAAACCGGGCTGCTGCTCACCGCGCTCGCCACCATGCAGCGCAGCATCGCCGAGAAGATCGGCTTCATCGAAATGCTGATGGCCCAGCAGGCCTCGAGCCACGACGTCGAGATCGCCTCGCAGAACGCCCGGTTCGAGACCGCCCTCGACCACATGACCCTGGGCCTGCGCATGTACGACGGCGACGACCGGCTCCTGGTCCAGAACCGCCGCTTCTCCGAGATGTTCGACGGCGAGGACGTGCTGGCGAGTCTCGCGGCGGCGTTGCCCGAGCGCCGGGCCACCTCGCACCGGCCCGAGGCGGGGTCGGGCACGTATCATTGCCGGCTCGCGGACGGACGCACCATCGAGGTCTCGCAGGAGGCGATGGCCGGCGGCGGCCGCGTCGTCACCTACGACGACATCACCGAGCGCCAGCGCACCGAAGCCCGCCTGCACCGGATGGTCCGCCACGATGCCCTGACCGGGCTGCCCAACCGCATCCTGTTTCGCGAGCACCTCCAATCTGAGGTCGCCGCCGTTCGGCATCCCGCCCGGGTCTCGGTCCTGTGCCTCGACCTCGACCGCTTCAAGTCGGTGAACGACACCCTCGGCCATCCCGTCGGGGACGCGCTCCTGCGCGAGACCGCGACACGGCTCGTCGGGACCACCGGCGACGCCGGCATGGTGATCCGGCTCGGCGGCGACGAGTTCGCCGTCGTCCTGGGGGGCGATGCGCCGGGGGCGGACGCCGGCGCGCTGGCCGAACGGATCATCGCGACCCTGAGCCAGCCCGTCCATATCGAGGGCCACCACATCGCCATCGGCGTCAGCATCGGCATCGCCCAGACCGTGGACGGGAGCGAGACCCCCGACGAACTCCTCAAGAACGCCGACCTCGCCCTCTATGCCGCCAAGGGCGAGGGCCGCGGCACCTACCGGTTCTTCGCACCCGAGATGGAAGCCCGCGTGCAGGGCCGGCGCACGATGGAACTCGACCTGCGCGTCGCCATCGCGGACGGTCAGTTCCTGCTGCACTACCAGCCGCTGGTGAACGCGCGATCCGGCGCCGTGGTCGCCTTCGAGGCGCTGCTGCGCTGGCACCATCCCGAGCGGGGCGTGGTGCCGCCCGGCGACTTCATCCCCCTGGCGGAGGAGGCCGGACTGATCCCGGACATCGGCCGCTGGGTCCTCGAACAGGCCTGCCGCGACGCCGTCGCCTGGCCGGTGGGCGTCAAGGTCGCCGTCAACCTCTCGCCCCTGCAGTTCCAGTACCGCGATCTCGTCGCCGACGTCGAAGGCGCCCTGCGCCGGTCGGGACTGCCGCCGACGCGGCTCGATCTCGAGATCACCGAATCGTTGATGATGCAGGATTCCGACGCCACCCTGGCGACCCTCCACGCCCTGCGTGCCCTCGGGGTGCGCATCGCCATGGACGATTTCGGCACCGGATTCTCGTCGCTGAGCTACCTGCGCCGGTTTCCCTTCGACAAGATCAAGATCGACCGCAGCTTCATCCGCGACGTGGTCGAGAGCGAGGACGGCCTCGCCATCGTCAAGGCCGTCATCCGTCTGGGCCAGTCCCTGCGCATGGACGTGGTGGCCGAGGGCGTCGAGACGGTGGAGCAGAAGACCCTCCTCTGCCAGGCCGGATGCCAGGAGCTGCAAGGCTACCTCTTCAGCCGGCCGCAGCCGGTGAGCGAGGTCGCGGAGATCATTCGGACGATGTCGATGGTGGCGGCGGCCTGAGGCTGCCGGCCCCGCCCGCCTGTCCGCAGGACGTCCGGAGCGTCGGACCGGCTCGATCCGACCGGCGCGAGCGCAAGCGACACGTCGGGAGAATCGTCGCCGAGACCTGATCCGGTTTCCGCCCGATGCCAGCGGCAGCCGTATCACGGCGCCCGCGCCGCGCCTGAGGATGACCGCCATCCGCATGGCGAAGCCATCAAATGGCCTCCGTACGAGACGTCGCCCGCTCGATGGGGCCGGTGAAACGCGTCCCGTCGCCCTTGCGGGGAGGGGGAGGGGTCGGCGTGGTTCCGCCGGCCTCGGCAGCCGGGTCGACCAGGCATCCCCACCTCCCTGCCTCCTTCCCGCACCCAAGTCGGGCCCGACCGCCTCGGGCACTCGAGGGTGCGGCTCTCGGGCAAGCTCGAGAGCCGTGGAGGGGGGGACCCGTGGCAGCCGAAGTGAACAAGTGGAAAATACGATGGGTTGTTTTCCTGTTTTTGTCCGCTCTTGAATAGAAATCCGCTAATGGGTGTTAAATATTTTGTATAAAGCGGTGATAAAAGCAGAATATCGACGGAAATAGGCCGACATCGATCCATGAGATACTGGCGATGATCTGTCGGCCCGAATTTAAAGGCAGGCGCGTGGTCGCCCCCGCCTCGTCGATTAACCTTCCACCGCGAAGCGCAATCACGCTAGGCTATCGCCACAGGGCGGTTCGGTGCAGCCTGTCGCGGTTTTGGCACCGCCGATCGTCGCGACTCGGCCCCGTCGGTCGCGTGGCGGACGGCGTCAAGACCGGAGGGTCGGTGGATCCACCGGGCCGCTGCGACTGCGACGTCGCCCTCGGGGAAGGACGATGATGGCACGGCTCGGACTGGCGGCTGTTCTGTTCTGGCTTCATCTGGCCGGCGCCTTCGCCCAGCAGCCTCGCTTCAATCCGGACACCGATCCGAGCCGGATCCGGTGGAGCCGTATCGTCGACGAACTCGGGCCCGCGCCCGACGTGCGCGGCGAGCGGTTCGGCGTCATCCTGAAGACGCCCGCCAACGAGTACTGGCGCCTGATGGCCGCCGGCTATCGCCAGCGTGCCCTGGTCGACGGGGTGAAGCTCGATATCCAGGCCGCCCGCGACGAGACCGACCAGACGCGCCAGCTCGCGCTGATGCAGTCGATGATCGGCAACCGCTACAGGGCGCTGATGATCTCGCCGATCTCGACCTTCAACCTGCAGCCGGCCATCGACGAGGCGATCGCGGCCGGGGTGCCGGTGGTCGACGTGGACGGAGCGGTGGTCGACAGCGTCCGGCACTTCGTGGGGCCGATCAACCGCGACCTCGGCGTCGCAGTGGCCCGGTGGTTCATCGCGCACTATCCCAGGGGGGGCAAGGTCGCGGTCATCGAGGGTCAGCCCGGAGTCTTCTCCACCATCCATCGCTCGGCCGGGTTCCGCGATACCCTGGGGCAGGTGAAGACCTTCTCGGTGGTGGCGAGCGTCTCCGGGCAGTGGGACCGGCGCCTGGCGCTGGATGCGGCCGGCGCGATCATCGCGGGGACGCCCGACCTGATCGGGATCTATTGCAACAACGACACCATGGCGCTGGGCGTCGTGGAGGCCGTGAAGGCCGCGGGCGCGCTCGAGCGCATCCGCGTCTTCGGCACGGACGGTACCGCCATGGCCTATGCCTCCATCGCGGCCGGCGAGCTGACCGGGACGGTCGACATCTTCCCCACGATGATCGGCGAGATCGGCCTCGACGTCGCCAAGCGCCTCTCGGTCGGGGGCACCGTCCCGCGCGTCGTGGAAACGCCCCACATCCTCGTCACCCGCGAGAACATCGCCCGCTACGCCGGGCAGGAAGCGGAGCGCCGCAGGTTTCTCATGGAGGACGAGGATCGCCTGCTCCGATCGAAGCCGTGAATCCGGACAGGGGCCGACGCACCGCGACGCCCTACGACAAACTCGCTCGCAACCGTGCCTCAGCCGTCGCAATCGCCTTGTGGTGCCGATCGAGTCCAGACCCTCAGCGGTCCTCGTAACCGGACGGCCATCGCCCTTATGTCGGGCTGCGCGGCGCCTCGGATGCAACCGGCAATCCGGTCGGATGCTTATCGGCAGCTGACGGGAAAAATCCGCCGCCTTCGGAACACCAGCATCCAACGGCGGAAATCAATTATACGGGCGACAAATTCAATACCCGAGTGTATCTTGGCTCCTCCAGAGGGCGGTTCTGGCGTTTGATACGCCGTGGAACTATGCGAAGCCGCGTTTCGATTGCGTCACCATTTCTGTCGGGGGCCAACATGTCCGACGCGATTCATCCGGCTGCACCGCATCATTTGCCGATGTTCGTGCCAGCGGCAGATGGGACCGACGTGTTCATGTCGGTCATGGCCGTTGTCCTCGTCGTCGTGGTGATGGCAGCGGGGCTTCTGTTCCTGCGCCTGCACACCTTGCCCGAACGGATGGCCCACAAGAGCCACAAGCTGCAATTCGAGATCGTCGCCGTGCTGGGGCTGCTCGCCCTCTTCACGCATATCCATCTGTTCTGGGTGATGGGCCTCCTGCTCGCCCTGATCGACATCCCGAACTTCGGAGGAACGCTCAGCCGGATGGCGGGGGCGCTCGAACGGATCGCGGGTCTCCCTCCAGAAACGGGAGCTGCGGCGGTGTCAGAGGACATCGCGTCGGTCAGTGCTGGCGACGAAGACCTCCCGCCTGTCTCACGGCCCATCCCGAGGATCGTCCCGTCACGCACAACGAGGACCTGATCCATGCTTGAGATCTTGCTGTGCTCGGTGCTGACAATCCTGCCGGACTATCTTTTCCGACGCTTCGGCCAGGGCAAGCGGTTCGGCAGGGAGATCACGCTCTACTCGGTTTGGTTCGAGTTGAGGTGGGGTATCGTTTCATGCCTGATGCTTTCCGTGGGTCTGATCACGGTGATCTTTTATTATCACCCATCCACGAAAAGCGCGACCCTGTACTACAGGACCGTTCCCATCGTCTCGGAGACGAGCGGACGTGTAGCCGAGATCTACGTCAACAGCATCAGCGGCGAGGTCAAGCAGGGCGAACCCATCTTCCGCCTGGACAGCGCAACCCAGGAGGCGGCAGCCGAGGCGGCTCGGCGCAAGATCGCTGAGGTCGAGGCGGCCATGGTGGCGGCGCGATCCGAGATTGCGGCGTCCGAAGGCAAGGCTCAGGAGGCGAGGAGCGGCCTGCAGCAGGCCATCGACGAACTGGAAACAAAGCAGGAGCTGAACCGGCGAGGCGCTGGGATCGTCGCGTTTCGCGAGATCGAGCGGCTCCAGAACGTCGTGAACGGCCGGCGCGGCTCGGTCGCGGCGGCGACGGCGGCCAAGCAGACGGCCGAAGCACAGGTCAGCAGCCTTCTCCCCGCCCAGAAAGCCAGTGCGGAAGCTGCTCTCGCCCAAGCCGCCGTCGAGATCGCGAAGACCACCATCCGGGCCGGTGTCGGTGGACGCGTGGAGCAGTTCACCCTGCGGGTCGGCGATATCGTCAATCCGATCATGCGACCGGCAGGCGTGCTGATCCCCGACGGTGCAGGACGTAAAGCCATTACGGCGGGGTTCGGGCAGATCGAAGCTCAGGTGATGAAGGTCGGCATGCTGGCCGAGGTCACCTGTGTCTCGAAACCCTGGACCGTCATCCCCATGGTGGTAACGAGCGTGCAGGACTTCATCGCAGCCGGACAGTTTCGTGGCGGCGAGCAACTCGTCGATGCGCAACAGGTGGTTCGCCCCGGAACGATCACGGTGTTTCTCGAGCCGCTCTACACGGGCGGGCTCGAAGGCGTGACACCGGGAAGCAGCTGCATCGCCAATGCCTATACCAGCAACCACGATCTGATCGCGTCGGGCAAGCTCGGCACCACCAGGAGCTTGGTCCTCCATGCGGTCGATGCCACCGGTATCGTGCACGCCATGATCCTGCGGATCCAGGCGCTGATGCTACCCATCCAAACCCTCGTGCTGAGCGGACATTGACGCAGGAACGGACGGAAGCCGCCGGTCGGTCACCAACTGGTCGTCTGTTCTCCATCCGACCCGACCGGATACCTCTGTCGCATCGCGTGCCGGGAAGCGGACCTTCCGACCTTCTGCAACGGGTCGGAAGCGGGCCTTCCGCCGGTTGAGCTGATAGGGTTCCGATCCCAAGGGACGGGGTTTGAAAGACGAAGAGCGGCGTTCGAAGGCCATGGCGGACGACCTCGGGACGACGCCGAGGACGAAGGCCGTCATGGCAGCGACGACAACGGTCTTCATCACATGAAGCGCGGCTCCTCATGCAGTCCGGACCTCGGGGTCGGGTCCGTTCATCCTGCCTGAGCCCGTTACGGGAAGCCGCTGCTCTTCGTGACGTTTCGCCTCGCACGGGGCGCGAGGGATCAAAGCATGGCGGCCTTCCGGGGGCGACCGCTCACCCGAAGGCGCCGACCTCGTGCTGGATCATCCCGCTCAGTTCCCGCACCCGCGCGAAGGAGCGGCCGATGGGCGCGAACAGGGTGGTGTGCTCGGCCTCGTAGGTGCCGACGTCGCGCGGGCCGGCGGGCTCGCCGAAGTTGAGGCCCAGGGTCGGGTCCGGCGTCACGGGGAACACGTCCTCCAGGAGGGTGAGGCAGCCCTCCACGTCGAGGCGCAGGAAGCGCTCGATCAGCGCCTCGCGGGTGATGCCCGACTGCGGCCGGAAGCCGGGGATGTGGACGGCGAGGAACCAGATCCGGTGGATCAGGGCGAGGCGGATGGCGTGGAGCAGGGTCAGGCGCGGCGACATCTTGCCGAGGTCGGGGGCGGCGGTCTGCAGGCTCAGCCAGTCGCAGGTGAGGCGGCCGAACAGACGGCGCAGCTTCGGCGCCAGGTCGAGGCGGTCGAGGGCGGTGGCGATCACCACGAGTTCGTCGCGCCGCGCGTCGCGCTGCGTGCGCCGGGCCCGCTCCAGCCACACGGCCGGGTCGAGGGTGTCGATGTAGGCGCGCAGCACGTCGAGGTCGCTGACCGCGGCCGCGTGCTGGACCATGCGGAAGGCACGCGAGAAGCGCACCGAATCGCGGCGCATGTCGCGGAACAGGTCCGGCGCCCGGCCCGCGGCGCGGCCCATGCCGTGCAGCGAATTGGCGAGGAACCCGAGCTGGTGCAGGATCGCGTTGTTGGGGATCGCCCGCATCTGGCGCGGATGCGTGATCATGGCCGGCCCGCCGCCGTCGCTCTGGCGGGCCACCGGGCGCGAGCCGGTACGGTCGAGGAGGCTGGGGCCGAAGGTGCCCAGCAGCGCCGCGTAGCCGGTGTCGTCGACGAGGGTCTCCATGTCCTGGCGCACCACCGTGAAGAACTCGGTGGCGAAATCGGCCTCGGCGTAGATCGGGTCGTCGGTCTCGTCGGCGCCGTCGGGGGCATCGCTGAGGACGTAGTCGGCAAACGCGTCCTCGTCGGCGATGTCGAGGGCGAAGACGTGCTCGGCGATGCGCTCCACCGTGGCCTGCGCCAGCGGCGGGGTGCCGAACATCAGGTAGCCGTCCGACCCCTGGAAGCTCGATTCGAGGCGCACCCTGATGCCGTTGGCCCGGTTGCGCCGGCGCGCGTCCTCGGGGGCGAGATAGGCGAGGCGGTCGCGCAGGGAGCTCGGGTGTGCGCCCCGGCCGATCGATTCGCCGTGGGTGTCGAAGATCGCGAGCTCGATGCCGGAGAGATCGTTCTGCGCCATGAGTTCGGACAGGCGAAGCCGCAGCCGCTCGATCCAGAAGCTCGCGGCGAGCTGGCCGACGTAGCGGCCGGAATCGGAGTAGCCGAACTGCACCGTCAGCCGCCCGATGCGCTTGAGGTACTGGCGCCAATGGGGATTGCGCAGGGCGTCGTCGAGGACGCGGATGCCCTGTTCCAGTGCGCTCGCCGTTTCGAACAGCGGCGTGATCTCGACCTTGTCGGCGATCCCGTAGTGGCGGGCGAGCCAGAGGGCGGCGAGCAGGGTGTAGCCGGTCTCGGTCTCGGCGATGAGGAAGCGCACCGGGTGGGTGCCGTCGACGTGCTTGAGGATCTGGGTGATCGTCATCATCAGCCGGGCGGCCGAGGCGCGCTCGGCGGCCAGCGCCCCGAAGTCCACGTCGACCGGCTGCACGTCGTTGAGCAGCGCGTGGATGGTGGCGAGGTGCGACCGGCGCTGGGCGGCGTCGGTGGGCTCGCCCTCGAGGTCGATCACCCGGCGCACGGCGTTGTGGATCTGGCTGGCGTTGAGCCGGAAGTGGGGCAGGGCGTTCGAGAGCCCGTGCGCGGCGATGCCCGAGCGCAGCACCGCGATGGCGCGCCGGTCCGCGTCGCTCTCGGCCACGGTGACGGCGCCGGCGAGCCCCGCCAGGATCGGCCCGGCATCGGTCTGGGCGCGTTCGCGCTCGATGATGAGGGCGAGGGCGAAGCGGTGGACCGCCTCCAGGGTCGGCTTGGTGCCCAGCCGCGGCGCCACCGCGAGCTGGCGGTTGACGGCGGCCAGCGCGCCCTGGGCCAGGGTCCGTACCACCTTGGTGGCCGGCACGTCGGGCAGGTCGCGCATCAGCCGGTCGAGCTGCATGCGCTTGGATTCGATGCGGTAGCGCAGGGTGTCCCACCAGCCGATGTCGGTGCGCCCGTCGGTGTCGCAGCCGACCCAGCTCGCGATGGCGAAGGGCTTGGGCACGAGTTCGGTCCAGCGGTCGGGCCAGCGCGCCCGGGCGGCGTCGAGCAGCGCGCCGTTGAAGGCGTCCAGCGCCTCGCGGCCGTGGTTGGCGGCGATGCAGGCCTGCTCGAACTCGTCGTCGAGGCTGATCCTGGCGTCGGGTCGGGTCGAGAGGGCGGCGGCCTCGGCCACCAGGGGCCTGCGCGCGCCGGCATCGGGCTCGGAGGCGGCCCTGGCGATCAGGCCGGCCACGGCCTTGGGCATGCCGAAGGTGGGATGGGCCGTGAACACCACCGCGAAAGCGGTGCGGCCCACGAGGCCGCGCAGGGTCTCGAAATCGTTCGCGCCCCTGGGGACGGCGCCGACGATCCGGGCCGGCATGCCGGCATCCGAAGCGTGGCGGTCGAGCCCGACGTAGCCGCGCAGGCGGGCGGCGCGCTCGGCCAGGGACTGCTCGCGCAGGCGGGCGAACAACCCGTCGAGGTCGGCCTCGCCGATCTCGTCCCGGTCGAGCATCCGGGTGATCGCCAGGGTCACCGCCAGGACCGGGTTGCGGAAGGGATCGTCGCTGGCCTGCTCGCGGGAATCCTCGATGAGGGCGAGGAGGTCCCGCTCCAGCGCGTCGGGGGCGTGCGGGGCGGCTGGGCTGCGGTCGAGCATGCGCATCGAGAACCTTGGAAGAGAGCGTCGTCACCACGCATAGGGTGAGCGGGGCCGGAACGCGACGGGAACCATGGAACGGCGTCGGCGACATCCGTGTGGCGACCCCGGCGACGGCCCGACCCGAGGCCTGCGTGACGCAAGGACCGTTCCGCCGCGCGCCGGGCGGTCGGGTTCGGCCGCTTGCGGTTCCGTGCGTGCAACGGACGCTGTCCTGGGGTAACGCTGTCCCCGGCATGGAAACGGTTCTGATCCTCGTCGCCGTCGTGGCCCTTGCCATTTCCGGCGTGACGGTGGGGGCGATGGCGGCACGCTCTCGCCGCCCGCCCTTGCGCCTGCCGAACGAGCACAGGATCGAACAGGCCAGCGACGACGGGCTGATGGACGACATCGAAGCACCCCTGCCGAGCCCGATCGACCGGCGCAGCGGCGCCGTGCTCGACCTCGAGCCGATCGAGTCGCAGCTGCAGATCGCGGCCTCCCGGCGGGCCGAGGCGCCGCGACGCCGGGACGACGCCGAGCGATGATCGATCGGATACGGACGGCCGCCCTCGCGGTCCTCGTCGGGGGATTCGTGCTCGCTCGGCCGGCTCCGGTGCCGGCGCAGGATGGCGAGCCGGCGACACAGCCCGAGGCGCCCGGCCAGGATACGCCCGTGCCCAAGAAGCCGCGGCGCAAGCCGGCGGCGGCGAAGCCGGCTCCCGTGCCGGCCGAACCCGCGACGCCGATGGCGGCCCAGCCCATGCCGGAACCGGCGGCCCCGCCCAACCTCACGGTGCTGTGCGAAGGAAAATCCGCCCGCTACACGGCCGATACCGGCGCGGCGGTGTGGGTGACGCGCTCGGGCGTCGTCTCGGTGGACAACCCGCTGCGGCCGCTGACCCCGGACACGACGCGGGTGCTGCAGGTGGTGGTCGGCGACCGGGCGGCGACCGCCTACGGCCCCGATCTCGCCGCCCTGCGCCGGGGCGGCACGCCGGCCTCGCTGGAGGCGCGTCTGGGCGCCGCGATCCGCTGGGACGAGGTGCTGCCGCTCCTGCCGGATGCCTTCGTCGTCGTCTCCGAGGCCGGCGAGACGGTCGCCCGCCTGCCGTTCAAGGACTGCGCCGAGGCGCCCGCCGTGAAGGCCGATCCGGTCACGGCCAAGCCCGCGTCGAAATCCCCCCCGAAGCCGCGTCGGGCGAAGCCCGAGGGCGAAGCCACGGCACCCAAGGGCTTGCAGATCCCGCAAGGGGCGATCCCCGGCAATCCATAGGAGCGACCAAGGTCATGACGTCAACGCTCGCCGCCGCCGAGGTGATCGCCCGGCTCGGCCTCGCGCCGCATCCCGAGGGCGGCCATTACCGCGAGACGTTTCGCGATGCCGAGGCCGTGGGGGGACGCGCGGTGGGCAGCGCGATCTACTACCTGCTCGATGTCGGCGAGACCTCGGCCTGGCACCGGGTCGATGCCGCCGAGATCTGGTTCTGGCACGCGGGCGCGCCGATGGTGATCACGGTGAGCCCCAACGGCCATGACGCCGAGGCGCGCCACCTCGGTCCCGACCTCGCCCGCGGCCAGCATCCGCAGATCGTGGTGCCCAAGGGCCATTGGCAGACCGCGACGAGTCTCGGCGCCTGGACCCTGGTGAGCTGCACCGTCGCCCCGGCCTTCACCTTCGAGGGGTTCGAGATGGCCCCGCCGGACTGGCGCCCGACGCCGCGGGGGTGACGGCGGCCCGCGCCGCCACGACGGCGCCGGCGACGATGAGGAGGCAGGCGAGGCCCAGCGCCGGCGTCGCATCGGCATATCCGGTGGCCACGAGGATCAGCGTCGACAGGACCGGCGCGGCGTAGGAGCAGACGCCCAGAAGCCGGATGTCGCCCCGCTTCATGCCGACGTCCCACAGGTAGAAGGCTGCGCCCACGGGCCCGAGCCCGAGGGCGACGAGCGCCGCCCATTGTCCCGCACCCGCCGGCCACACCGTGCGCTCCAAGGCCAGGTGGCAGGCGAGGCTCAAGGCCGCGGTCGCGAGGCAGAACCCGGCCACCGCATCTGTGGGAACGGCCCCGAACCGGCGCGACAGCACCGAATATCCGGCCCAGACGAAGGCGCAGGCGAAGGAGGCGGCATAGCCCGGCAGGGCGCCGGCCGGAAACTGCAGGTCGCCCCGCCCGGCGAAAAGGGCGGCCACCCCCGAAAGCCCGAGGAGGGCGCCGACCACATGACCACGGCGCAGGCCCGCCTCGCCGGGCAGTCCGGACGAGAACAGGACGATGAGGAGCGGCCACAGGTAGTTGAGCAGCCCCGCCTCGGCCGGCGGGGCCAGCCGCAGGGCGGTAAAATAGAGGGCGTGATAGCCGAACAGGCCGCCGACCCCGAGCAGCCAGACCGGCCAGGGCTGCACCAGGGCCTTCAGCCCGGACGGCCGCACGAGCCAGCTTGCGCAACCGAGGAGCCCGCCGATGGCGAAGGTCATCGCCGCGAGCTGGAACGGGGGGACATCGCCCGATGCGGCCGTGAACAGGGCCAGCAGCGACCACAGCAGGATCGCACCCGAGCCGACGAGGGTGGCGGAGGCTAAGGTCATCCGTGGCCGACTACGCCGGCGCCCCGGAACAACGGCGCGGTGTCATCGACGATGCCGATGACCGCCGCGGTGGCGCCCTTGGTCGCCGCCTTCGATGTCCTGTCTCGTGTCAGGGTGCGAGGCGGCGCAGCCGCCCCGCACTGCGCGATCACGCGATGTACTGCGCGCCGTTGATGGTCAGGGTCGAGCCGGTGATGAAGCCCGAGTCCTCGGCGGCGAGGTATTCCACCGCGCGGGCGATCTCCTCGGCTTCGCCGAGACGGCCGACCGGGATCGTGGCGATGATCTTGTTGCGGATGTCCTCCGGCACCGCCATCACCATGTCGGTGGCGATGTAGCCCGGCGCGATCACGTTGACGGTGATGCCCTTGGAGGCGCTTTCCTGGGCGAGCGCCTTGGCGAAGCCGATGACGCCGGCCTTGGCGGCCGAGTAGTTGGTCTGGCCGGCCTGGCCCTTCTGGCCGTTGATCGACGAGATCAGGATGATGCGGCCGAACCCGCGCGTGCGCATGCCCTCGATGACGGGGCGGGTGCAGGTGAACATCGAGTCGAGGTTGGTCTTGATGACCGCCTGCCACTTGTCGAAGGTCATCTTGTGGAAGGCGCCGTCGCGGGTGATGCCGGCGTTGTTGACCAGCACGTCGATGGGGCCGACCTCGGCCTCCACCTGTTTGATGCCGGCCTCGCAGGCGGCGGCGTCGCCGACGTCGAACTTGAACACCGGGATGCCGGTCTCGGCCTTGAAGGCGGCGGCCGCCTCGTCGTTGCCGCCGTAGTTGGCGGCGACCTTGTAGCCCTTGGCCTTGAGGCCGTTCGAGATCGCGGCGCCGATGCCGCGCGTTCCACCCGTGACGAGGGCGACGCGTTCCTGAGCCATGATATCCTCCGATTGTTGTTTCTTGGCAGGTTTATGAAGTTGGCAGGCTGATGAAAGCCGGTGTCGCGTGGGGCTTTAGCGGGCGAGGCAGCCGTCACGCGACCCATTTAAATTTGCGGCGCCGTCAAGAATTCCCGAACCGGCGCCGCGACTTGGCGGGTGGCCTTGGCGGGTGGCCTTGGCGGGTGGCTCAGACCCGCTCGATGCACATGGCGACACCCATGCCGCCGCCGATGCAGAGGGTGGCGAGGCCCTTCTTGCCGTCGCGGCGCTTGAGCTCGTGCAGCAGGGTGACGAGGACGCGGGCGCCGGAGGCACCGATGGGGTGGCCGATGGCGATGGCGCCGCCGTTGACGTTCACCTTGTCGGTGTCCCAGCCCATGTCCTTGTTCACGGCGAGCGCCTGGGCGGCGAAGGCCTCGTTGGCCTCGATCAGGTCGAGGTCGGACGCCTTCCAGCCGGCCTTGTCGAGCGCCTTGCGGGAGGCGGGGATCGGGCCGGTGCCCATCACCTTGGGGTCGACGCCGGCGGTGGCCCAGGAGACGATGCGGGCCAGCGGCGTGATGCCCCGGCGCTCGGCTTCCGAGGCCGACATCAGCACGATGGCGGCCGCGCCGTCGTTGAGGCCAGACGCGTTGGCGGCGGTGACGGTGCCGTCCTTCGAGAAGGCCGGCTTCAGCTTGGCCATGGCCTCGACGGTGGCGCCGTCACGGATGTACTCGTCGGTGTCGACGATGGTGTCGCCCTTGCGGCCCGGCACCGTGACGGGGACGATCTCGTCCTTGAAGCGGCCTTCCTTGCGGGCGGCCTCGGCCTTGTTCTGCGAGGCCGTCGCGAACGCGTCCTGCTGCTCGCGGGTGAGCTGGAAGGCCTGGGCCACGTTCTCGGCGGTGGTGCCCATGTGGTAGCCGTTGAAGGCGTCCCACAGGCCGTCCTTGATCATGGTGTCGACGAGCTTGACGTCGCCCATCTTCTGGCCGCCGCGCAGGTACTGCGCGTGGGGGGAGAGCGACATCGACTCCTGGCCGCCGGCCACGATGACGGTGGCGTCGCCGTTGGCGATCTGCTGCATGCCGATGGCGACGGTGCGAAGCCCTGAGCCGCACACCTGGTTGAGGCCCCAGGCCGTGGCCTTCTCGGGGATGCCGGCCTTGATGGCGGCCTGGCGGGCCGGGTTCTGGCCCGCGCCGGCGGTGAGGACCTGGCCGAAGATGACCTCGTCCACGTCGTCGGGGGAGACGCCGGCCCGCTCCAGGGCCGCCTTGATCGCCACGGCGCCGAGGTCGTGGGCCGGGACCGTGTTGAAGGCCCCGCCGAACGAGCCGACGGCGGTGCGCGCCGCGCCGACGATGACGATGTCTTCTGCTGCCATGGTGCGTGTCTCCTCGATGCCTGTCGGCAATGCCTGGCCGCCGTCGAGGGCGTGCGCGCTTGTGCCGTCTCCTCGGATGAAAGGCCTCGACCTGTTGAAGTCAAGCGCCTGCACCGACCAGCAGTCGTCGTCGTCGACTCTTTTGTCGGTTCGCCACTGGTCCAGGCACGGCGGCACGTCCAGCGGGTGACGCATTCCTTCGATCGATCTTGCAACCGATCTTGGTCGAAGGCCGCTGGTATTATGAACACCTCACAGGACATCTCTGCAAAGCCATGGCTCGTTGCCACGAGGGTGTCGCCATCGCCCGTCGCGGGAGGGCCCTCATGGCTTCAGCCTCGTCTTGATCCGATAGATCAGCCCGTCGCGGACATCGCGATAGGCGTCGAGACGCTGGTCGCGCGAGGCTTCCTGCAGGATGGTCGGGTCGGGGGTCGGCCAGTATTCCACCTCGACGGCGTTGGTGCGGGTGAGCTCCAGCGCGGCGTGGTGGGCTTCGGGCGCCAGGGTGATGATGAGGTCGAAGTTCAGCCCCTCCCACTCCTCGAGCTGTTCGAGGGTGCGCGGCTTGTGGCGCGAGGCGTCGATGCCGATCTCGTCCAGCGCCGCCACCATGAACGGATCGGCCGGCTCGCCGGTGCGCACCCCGGCCGACTGCACGTAGGTCGACTTGCCGAAGTAGTGGCGGGCGATCGCCTCGGCGGCCAGCGAGCGCACAGCGTTGTAGTTGCACATGAACAGCACCGACTGCACGCGCTTCTTCTTGCCCGGGCCGCCCTCGTCCGCCATCCGCTGCCTTGCCTTGGGTCTCGATGGGGAGACCGGTCCTTGTGAGCCGACGACCCCGACGGTCGACGCGGGTGCAAAGCGCGACTGTGCGTCGCCACGCGCGTGGGCGAGGCCCTCGACCGTGTGCGGTCGAGGGCCTCGCCTTCAAGCCTTCCAGTGCAAGGCGAAGACCAGGGTGAACAGCCGGCGCGCGGTGTCGTGGTCGAGGTCGACCTTGCCTTCGAGGCGCTGGCGCAGCAGCTCGGAGGCCTCGTTGTGGAGGCCGCGCCGGCCCATGTCGATCGCCTCGATCTGGGTCGGCGAGGCGGTCTTGATGGCGTTGAAGTAGCTCTCGCAGATCATCTCGTAGTCGCGGATCACCCGCCGGAACGGGGTCAGCGACAGGAGGTGGGTCATCGCCGGGCCGCCGCTCTCGTGGCGGATCGCGAAGGAGAGCTTGTTCTCGACGAGGCCGAGGGTGAGGGCGAAGGGGCCCTCGCGTCCGGGAATCGAGAAGTGGTTGTCCTCCAGGATGTCGAAGATCGCGATGGCGCGCTCGTGCTCCTGGTCGGGGTTGCCTCGACCGATCGAATCCTCGTCGAGGGTCACCGACGCGAGGCGGTCGAGACCCTTGGTCTTGCGGTCACGGGCATCGTCGCGCTCTTGCGCCACCTTGGCTTCGTCCGACATGGCCGCCTCACAGGTTCAGACGGATGGCGACGGAGCGGGCATGGCCGTCGAGGCCCTCCGAGCGTCCGAGCGCGATGGCGGCGGGGCCCAGCGCCCGCAGGGCGGCGGCGTCGCAGCGCAGGATCGTGGTGCGCTTCATGAAGTCGAGGACGCCGAGGCCCGAGGAGAACCGCGCCGAGCGGGCGGTGGGCAGCACGTGGTTGGGGCCGCCGACATAATCGCCGATCGCCTCCGGGGTGTGGCTGCCGAGGAAGATCGCGCCCGCGTTGCGGATGCGGTCCGCCAGGGCCTCGGCGTCTTGCGTCTCGATCTCCAGGTGCTCGGGGGCGAGGCGGTCGACCAGCGGCACCGCCTCGTCAAAGTCGCGCACCACGAGGATGGCGCCGTAGTCGCGCCAGCTCGCCCGGGCGATCCCGGCGCGCGGCAGGGTGACGAGCGCGCGCTCCACCGCGTTCTCCACGGCATCGGCGAGGCCGGCGGAATCCGTGATCAGGATCGCCTGCGCCGCGACGTCGTGCTCGGCCTGGGCCAGCAGGTCGGCCGCGATCCAGTCCGGATTGGCGTGGGCATCGGCCAGGATCAGCACCTCGGAGGGGCCGGCGATCATGTCGATGCCGACCTGCCCGAACACCCGGCGCTTGGCGGCCGCGACCCAGGCGTTGCCGGGCCCCACGATCTTGGCCACGGGCGCGACGGTCGGGGTGCCGTAGGCCAGCGCCGCCACCGCCTGCGCGCCGCCGACTCGGTAGATCTCGTCGACGCCGGCCAGCCTGGCGGCGGCCAGCACCAGCGGGTTCATCTGCCCTTCGGGCATCGGCACCACCATGACCACGCGGGGCACCCCGGCGACGCGGGCGGGGATGGCGTTCATCAGGACGGAGGAGGGATAGCTCGCGGTGCCGCCGGGTACGTAGAGGCCGACCGATTCGAGGGCCGTCCAGCGCCAGCCCGACATCACCCCGAGTTCGTCGGTGGAGCGGTGGTCCTGCGGCACCTGGCGACGGTGGAAGGTCTCGATCCGCTCCGCCGCGAGGGCCAGGGCGTCGAGGGTCTCGGCCGGGCAGGCGGCGATCGCCGCATCGACCTCGGCGGGCGTGACGCGCAGGGAGGCGGCGGTGAACTCCTCGCCGCGCCGGTCGAAGCGGCGGGTGTAGTCGACGAGCGCGTCGTCGCCACTGGCCACCACGCCGGCGATGATGGCCCGCACGGTGTCGTCGACCTCCTCGGAGATCTCGCGCTTGACGCTGAGCAGGCGCCGGAACTCCTCGGCGAACCCGTCCTGGGACGAATCGAGGCGGATCATGGGGTGCGTCCTTCGATGGCGGCGCGGCCGGCCTCGGCCGCCTCGTGGTCGGGGCGCCCTTCCGCCTCCCAGACCGGGCCAAGGTCCTTCATCCGCACCTCGATGCATTCGACGTCGAGCCGGATCGCGGCGCCGCCGGCAAAGACCAGGGTCACGGTGCCGGAAGGCGCCTCGCCCGGTTCGAAGGTGACGGCGAGCAGGCTCAGGGTCGCGTCCGAATCCGCGCCCGGTACGATCCCGCGGCCGCGCACGCCCAACACCCGCTCGAAATGCACCCCCGTCAGCCGCCGGCGCGGCGCCTCGCCGGGCGCCGCCGACCAGTCGAACCGGCGCGCCACCAGCACGAAGCGATGCGCGCCCGCCAGATAGGCGAGGTCGCCCGAGCGCAGGATCGCATCCTGGAGGTGGGCCGAGACGACCGCGAGGTCCTCGGTGTCGAGGGCAGCGAGCTTGAGAAGCTCCATGGCGGGGGTGTCGCGCTCTTGCAAAAGTCGATGGGATTTTCGGGACGACGCGGGTGTACGGGACGAGGGGCCGCGCCGATGACGGCCATGGTAGGTAGCGAGGCCACCCGCCCACGGCAACCGTCATGGTTCGCCGGGGCGCGGGGGGCTGACCCCATGTGGTGCCGCCCGGCGGCCTCATCACGCGTTCATCTCGCCCGCGCTACCACCGTGACCGTCGACATACGGCGGCGAGACCCGCCGACGAGATCCGGAGACGACGACGGTGAAGCGCATCCTCCTGGCGGCCACGACGGCCCTGACCCTCGCCGGCGGCGTGAGCGCCCAGGCCCAGTACGGCGGGGGCTACGACGACGACCGGCCCCGCCGCTACGAAGAGCGGCGCTCCGACGAGGACCGCTACGAGCGCCGCCGTCCGCGCTACGAGGAGGATCGCTACGAGCGGCGCCGGTCGCGCTACGACGACGATCGGTTCGACCGGGCTCCGCGCGGCGGCGGCATCTGCGTCACCGCCCGCGGCAATTGCATGACGCGGCCGGCGCCGATCAATGCGCCCTGCGGCTGCGAGGTCCCGGGGTTCGGGTTCAAGCGCGGCGCCATCGGCGGCTGAGGCCGACGCGGTCCGGCGGAGAGGAGCTGCCCCGATCCCGCCTCACCCGATCCCGCGGATCGCCTCGGCGACCTCGCCGGCATATTCCTCGTGGGCGCTGAGCGCCCCCGGGACCGTCTCGCGGCTGACCCGGCCGGTGGCGATGAGGGCGTCCATCTCCGCGCCCGAGCGGCGCGGCGCCCGCTCGGGCCGCAGCACCAGCACCGGCGGCAGGCCGGGCCCCTCGAACAGCGACAGGAAGGCCTCGCGGCTCGCGCAGGGGTCGAGCCCGCCGGTGACGAAGGCGGCGGTGCCGAAGCGGGCGCCGATCTGCCGGGTGATGGCGTGCTTGTCGGCGATGACGCCGGGGGTGACGTGGTCCGGGTCGGCATAGACGTGGGCGCGCATCATCCGCCCGATCACCGGCCGGCTGATGTTGATGCGGTAGATCGCGTCGCCGACGAGGGGTACCTCGACGAGGCGGCGCAGGGCCTTGAACAGGCCGCGCCGCTCCTGGCCCATGGCGGTGGGCAGCGGCCCGCGCCAGGTCGGTCCGACCAGGACGATGCGCTTGAACAGGCCGGGATGCCGGCGGGCCGCCGCCATGAGGTAGGGGCCGGCATGGCCCGCCGCCACGGCGAGCGCGTAGGGGCCGGGCTTGGCCACGAACAACGCGTCGAGGAAGGCGTGCATCGTGCCCGGGTTCATGGGCAGCGGTACGCGGGCCTGGTTGCCGAACCCTGGCCAGTCGGGGATCAGGCAGCGGTAGTCGTGCCCGAGGTCGCGCGCCAGCGGCCACATCTCGGAGCGGGCCGAGATCGACGACAGGGCGGGCAGGAGCAGGGCGTCGGGGCCGCTGCCGACCACGTCGCAGGGCATCGACAGGGTGCGCCCGTCGATGGTCAGGCTGAAGCTGCGGGCGGAACGTGCCGGCTCGATCATGACCCCTCGGATGGCTGAGGCACCGGTCCGCGACGCGGCATTCGGTTGGCGGGATGAATGACGAAGCGATCGTCGACAGCGTCGGCGGACAGTCGCGAGGTCGGTCACGACGATTCCGTCGAAAGGGATCGCAGGCCCGTCCGCGATCCCCGGACAGTCCCGCGCCGAGGCGCGGGGCGGCCGGCGTCCCGTCAGGTCCGCAGGAGTTCGTTGATCGCGGTCTTGGCGCGGGTGCCCGCATCGACGCGCTTGACGATCACCGCGCAGTATAGCCCGGGGCCGGCCGAGCCGTCCGGGAGCTTCTTGCCGGGCATGGTGCCCGAGACGACCACCGAATAGGGCGGCACCCGGCCGTAGAAGACCTCGCCGGTGGTGCGGTCGACGATCTTCGTCGAGGCGCCGATGTAGACGCCCATGGAGAGCACGCTGCCCTCGCCGACGACGACGCCCTCGACCACCTCGGAGCGGGCGCCGATGAAGCAGTTGTCCTCGATGATGGTGGGGCTCGCCTGCATCGGCTCCAGGACGCCGCCGATGCCGACGCCGCCCGAGAGGTGGACGTGCTTGCCGATCTGCGCGCAGGAGCCGACGCTGGCCCAGGTGTCGACCATGGTGCCCTCGTCCACATAGGCGCCGAGGTTGACGAAGGAGGGCATCAGCACGACGCCGGACGCGATGTAGGCGCCGCGCCGGGCGATCGCCCCGGGCACCGCCCGCAGGCCGGCCTCGCGGAACTGCTTCTTCTTCCAGCCCTCGAACTTGGAGGGCACCTTGTCCCACCAGTTGGCGCCGTCGGGGCCGCCGTGGATGATCTCCATGTCGTTGAGGCGGAACGACAGCAGCACCGCCTTCTTGAGCCACTGGTTGACGTGCCATTCCTCGCCGGCCTTCTCGGCCACCCGCGCCTTGCCGGAATCGAGGAGTTCGAGGGCCGTCTCCACGGCGTCGCGCACGGCACCCTTGGTGCCCGCGTCGATCCCGGCCCGGTCCTCCCAGGCGGTCTCGATGGTGGCGGCGAGGTCGGCGTGGGCGCTGGGGGCGGACATGTCGGGATTTTCCGGGTGGCGGCAGACGAGCCCGTGCTTACAAAAGCCGGTCGGCCCTGTCACCCGCCGCAGGAGGCGTCTCCAGGCCAATCGGGTGAACCCGATGGCCCTGTGTTTTTGCCGGGCCTCAAGCGCCGGCGGCCGCCTCCGCGGCCTTGGCTATCGCTCCGCTCGATGCTTTGCAGGACGGATGTCCTGCAAAGCCCGCTCCGCGGGGCGCTCTTCGCGCCCGGAGGGTCGACAATCGTGTTTCACCCGATTGTCCTGGACGCGTCTCCAGGCATGGGACGCGTCTCAAGGCCCCTCGAACCGCGGCCGCACCCCGTCGAGGTCCCGCGTGAAGGCGACGAGATCCTCGGTGAGGTCGGCCTCGATGGCGGCGGCGGCGTCGGGGAACTCCTGGAGCACCCGGCGCATCAGCGTCGGCGTGATGCGCAGGACCTCCGAGGGCACGCTCGCCCGCGCCTCGCTCGGCCGCTCGCCGCGCAGGAACAGGGAAAGGCGCCCGATCAGCGCCGAGGGGCCGGCCACCACCGGCTCGCCGCCGGCCCGGCGGGGCGCCACCGCGATGGCACCGGCCAGCACCACGAAGCCGCCGTCGGCGCGCTCGTCGCGGGCGTAGAGAACGTCGCCCGCGGCCAGGCTGCGCCGTTCGGCCGCAAAGCACAGCAGCCGCAGGGCATCCCGGCCCATGAACCGGAACAGCGGGGCGGCGGACAGGATCGCGATGTCGTCGTCGAGTCCCACCGTCACGCGGTCCCTTCACCGTCTCGCCCGCAGGCCGATCTCGCCGCCCCGCCCATTCCGCACCGCGATGGGGACCGCCACGCGCGAAGGTCCGGGACCGTGTGCAAACGTCAAGGCAACAGTTTGTAGCCGCCGGATTCCGTCACGAGGATCGCGGCCAGGGCCGGGTTGGGTTCGATCTTCTGGCGCAGGCGGTAGATATGCGTCTCCAGCGTATGGGTCGTGACCTGCGCGTTGTAACCCCAGACCTCGGCGAGCAGCGTCTCGCGGCCCACGACCTCGCGGCCCGCCCTGTAGAGAAAACGCAGGATCGCGGTCTCCTTCTCGGTGAGCTTGAGCTTGGAGCCGCGGTCGCCCACCAGGAGCTTGGCGCCGGGGCGGAAGGTGTAGGGGCCGATCTGGAAGACCGCGTCCTCGCTCGCCTCGTGGCTGCGCAGGTGGGCGCGGATGCGCGCGAGCAGCACGGCGAACTTGAACGGCTTGGTGACGTAGTCGTTGGCCCCCGCCTCGAGCCCCTCGACGGTATCCTCCTCAGAGACCTGGGCGGTGAGCATGATCACCGGCCCGCGATAGCCGTTGCGCCGCATCGCCCGGACCGCTTCGCGTCCGTCCATGTCCGGCAGCCGCACGTCCATCACCGCAAGATCGATCCGGTCCGAGGCGACCCTGGCGATGGCGCCCGCCCCGTCGGCCTCGGGTAGCACCACGAATTCCTCGGACAGGTCGAGCTGCTCGGTGAGCGTCTCCCGCAGCGAGGCGTCGTCGTCGCAGACCAGGAGGCGATAGGCGTTCGGCATCGGCTGCAACACTCTTCCACACGCGACAGGCGAAGATCCGCGCACGGAACGGGGCGCGAGGACGGGTCGATCGAAAATGGCCGGGCCGAACGGCCGCGACGACGACAACGAGCCGGGGTCGGACATCCTGGCCGGGCGTGTCACCCCGCTCGAGGGAGATGCCCCGCCCAGGGTAGATGCCCTGCCCAAGGGTGCCGCCCCGCCTCACGGACCCCTCGACGCATCCCACACTAGCGCGTTTCGCCCAGCAGGAAATCATCCCGGATGCGTCGAGCGCAGCGGTTGCCCACAGCCTTCGTTGTCTTCCATACGTGAACGGCCGGGTGCAAGTTTCAACCGCCCGGCCGCCCCGCAATCCGGCCCCGATGGCACTCCGACGCGTCATGTCCCCTCCTGTCCGGTCGATCCCGCACCCGAAGGCCGTCCGCGCCGTCGCCCTCGCCGTGATCCGGGTGCGTCCGCTCGTCGGCGACCGCCGCCGCGGCCACCTGCTGGTGGGCCCCTCGGTCATTCCCTGCGCCCTGGGCCGGAGCGGGATCGGCACCGTCAAGCGCGAAGGCGACGGCGCCTCGCCGCGCGGGCGGTTCCGCCTGCGTGCGGCCGCGTACCGGCCCGACCGTCTCACGGTGCGTCCGGCCACCCTGCTGCCGATCCGCGCGACGCGCTCGCACGACGGCTGGTGCGATGCTCCGTCCCACCGCCGCTACAACCGGCCGTTGACGCTGCCCTGTCCGGGGGTGAGCGCCGAGGAGATGTGGCGCGGCGACGGGCTCTACGACCTCGTCGTCGACATCGACTACAACCGCGGGCCGATCCGCCCCGGCCGCGGCTCGGCGATCTTCATGCACGTGGCCCGGCCGGGCTATCCGCCCACCGAGGGCTGCGTCGCCCTGGCCCGGGCCGACCTCCTGCGCCTGTTGCGCCGGCTCGGCCCCAGGACCCGGCTGCGCATCGGCTGATACGGTTTGCCGCTTGGATCAAGCGTGGACCGTATCACCGAGCCCGCGCGGCGCCTGAGCGAAGCCCATGTCCGCATCACGACGTGATCAACCGGAAATGGGTTGAGGCCTACCGGGCGCTCGCGGGCCTCGCCCGGTCGAGGGTCATGATGGCGGCGGCGGCGAACAGGCACAGGGCTCCGGCCGTGAAGAAGGCCGGCAGGTAGCTCGCCAGGACGTCGCGCGACAGGCCGGCGCCGTAGGCGGCGCCGGCCGCCCCGAGCTGGTGCCCGCAGAAGATCCACCCGAACACGAGGTTGGCCTTCTCGCGCCCGAACCGGGCCGCGGTGAGCCGCACGGTGGGGGGCACCGTGGCGATCCAGTCGAGGCCGTAGAGGACCGCGAACAGCGACAGGCCGATCAGCGTGAAATCCGAGAACGGCAGGCACATCAGGGCGATGCCGCGCAGGCCGTAGTACCAGAACAGGAGCCAGCGGTTGTCGTAGCGGTCCGACAGCCAGCCCGAGGCGACGGTGCCGATGAAATCGAAGGCGCCCATGGCCGCCAGCACCCCGGCACCCTGGATCGGGCTGATGCCGTAGTCGGCGCACAGGGGGATGAAGTGGGTCTGGATGAGGCCGTTGGTGCTGGCCCCGCAGATGAAGAAGGTCGCGAACAGCACCCAGAACACCCGCGTGCGCGCCGCCTCGCGCAGGGCGGCGATGGCCCCGCCGGCATCGACGGGGGCGAGCGCCGCCCCGGCCGCTGCTGCCTCGCCGTAGGGTGCCAGATCGAGGTCCTCGGGCCGGTCGCGCATCAGGAGCAGGACGGCCAGACCCGTGAGCACCAGCAGGCTGCAGACGAGGAGGAGGGCGGCGCGCCAGCCCCAATGTTCGGTGAGGGCGGCGAGCACCGGCAGCACCACGAGCTGGCCGGTGGCCGAACTGGCGGTGAGGAGGCCGACCACGAGGCCGCGCCGCGCCGTGAACCAGCGCGTCGCCACGGTGGCGCCGAGCACCAGGGCGGTGAGCCCGGTGCCGACGCCCACCGCCACACCCCACAGGAGGACCAGCTGCCAGACCTGGCTCATCCCCAGCGACAGCAGCATCCCGCCGGCGATGAGGAGGAGCGCGCACAACACGATCCGGCGCGGCCCGTATCGGTTCATCAGGACGGCGGCGAACGGCCCCATCAGCCCGAACAGGACGAGGCGGATCGCCAGGGCCGCCGAGATCGTGGCGGTGTCCCAGCCGAACTCGCGCTGCAGCGGCAGGATCAGCACCCCCGGCGCGCCGACGGCGCCCGCGGTCACCAGCATCGTGAGGAAGGTGACCGCGGCCACCACCCATCCGTAGTGCACGCCGCGCCGGGCCAGCGTCGCGGCGAGCGCGGTGGAGGGGGACGCAGCGGTCATCGATATCGCGCCTCGCGGCCGGGCTTGAGCGCAAGGGGCGTAAGCGCCGAACCGGACCGGCGCAAGCGGACCCGGCACGAACCCATCGCGCAGGAGCGGCCGGCCGCCGTCAGCGCGCCCAGACGCCGAGGCGCTCGGTGCGGGCCCTGTCCTCGGCCGCCACGAGGTCGGGGGTGGCCTCGGGCGAGGCGCGGCCGCCGCCGTTGAACAGGACGACCTCGGAGAGGTCGCGTCCGTCCACCGCGCAGAGGTGCGCTTCGCTGCCCGCCACGGGCCGGCAGGTGACCGAACGCTTGCCGAGGTAGCGGGTCAGCTCCTCGGTCTGGCCGCCGCGTACGAAGGCGACGCCGAACAGCCGCACCACCCGGCCGCCGATCTTCAGGGTGGCGGTGTCGACGACCTCCGCCGGGCCGGTGATCTCGCCGGCCTGGGGCACCACGTCGGCCTGCATCGGCGCGTCGTCGGGGGCGGGCTCGTCGTCGGGCGGGGCGGCCTGGGGGCGGGCCGAAGCGGAGGGCGGCTGCGAGGCCGGCGGCGTCTGCGCGGCGGCGGGTGGAGTCTCGGCGGCGGGCGTCTGCACGGACGGCGTCGCCGCCGGGGCCGGGGAAGGCCGGTCGCCGTCCCCCCGCAGCAGGACGACGAGGAGGCCGGCACAGGCGACGGCGGCAAGCGCCATGACGGCGGACGGGCGGCGCAGGCTTCCGCCGGGCCCGACCGCATCGCCGAGGCCGTCGCGCAGGCCGTACCAGGTCCGGCGGCCGCGATCGGCCGCGCGGACGGAGAGGTCGCCCGCGCCCCGGCGCCGGCTGCGATCCGCCAACGGCAAGGATACCGGGGGCACGGCCGGGGCGGGCGCCGACATCGCCGAAGGCGAGACCTCCGTGGAGGCCGCCATCGCCGCAGCCACCGACGGCGGCTCGGCCGATGCCGCTTCCGGACCCATCCGGGCGGGGCGTTCGCGGGACAGGCGCGTCCTGGCCGCGGCACCCATCGTCAGGAGACGGCTCCGGGCGGCCGTGGCGAGCGCCCGGCCCCGTTCCGTCATGGCGGCGAGCCTGGCCGGGGACGGCGCGAGCGAAGACAGCATCGATGGGCCGGGCGCCTTCGCCGCCACGGTAGGTTCGACGGCGATCGGTACGGGTTCGGGCTCGGGCGGCAGGAACAGGTCGGGGTGGCGCGAGCGCATCGCCGCCAGGGCCACCTCGACACTGCCGTCGTGCGCGTCTGAACCATCCGCCGGTACGGGGGCGTGGGCGAGTTGCGCCTCCACCAGCAGCGCGAGGGTATGGCGGGCGATGGGGTGGGGGCGGGCGTTACCGACCGCCGCCGCGATCCGCGCGCGAAGCGCGGCCCTGTCGGCGTCCCAAGCGGCATCCCGCTCCGGCAGGAGCGGGTCGGTGGGACGGGTGTCGGCCGGGTCGTTGGCGTCGAGGGACATGAGCCCCGTCTTAGGCGCCGGCTTTGGTTCGCGCGTCAACCAGCGACGCGGAGGCCGCCCGGCGCAGGACGCGGCCCGATTCCGACACGATCACCGGACGGTCGTCGGCGAAGCTGATCTCCAGCACCAGTTCGCCGACCCCCTGCGTGCGGGTGCCGCGGGCGGGATTGCGGGCGCTGTAATCATAGGTGGCCTGGACGATGCACACCTTCATGGCCGCGTTGCAGGAGGTGCGGATCGCACCGGGCTGGGCGGCATAGCGCCGCTCGGGCCAGCGGCTGGCGAACCGGCGCTTGTCGGCGATCACGGCGGCGAGGGAGACGGTCCGCCCGAACCGACGCACCTGCGGGGCGTAGAAGCGCGGCGCCTCGGCCAGGCTCGCCTCGTTGGAGGCCGAGACGCTGTCGAGGTAATCCAGGGTCAGGCGCTGGGCCTTGCCCGCCCACGCGGGAAAGCGCGGGTCGTCGACGCCCGGGCCCGGGGCGGCTGCCGCCGCGGGCGGCGTGAACACGAGACGGTCCTGGCCGGGGCGCACCGGGCGCCGCGCCTCGCGGCGGGGCCTCGCCGGCGATTCCGTGACGGCCGCCGGGCTCGGCTCGGTCGTTCGCGCCGCGGCCCGCGGCTCGGCACTCGGCTGTGGGGCGGGCGGAGCGACGGGTGTCGGTGCCTCGGCGGCGGGTTGGCCTTGTACCTTGGCCGGCGGGTCGACCCATCCGGTCTGCGCGATGGCCGGCGCCACGGCAAGGCCCCCGGCGACCAGGACGGCGGAGGCGAACATCAGACGGTCGCGCATGGGATCAACACCGGATACGTCGGGGGCCAGGGTCGGGTCGGCCGTCCGCCGGACATCGATGCGGCGGCCCGCTCCTCACCACTAAACGGGACATCGGCGCGAAATGGTTCCATGACCGTGTCGCGAAAGGCGGTTCTCCCCGCTTTGCCCGGTATCGAACGGCCGATGAACGTCGATCCGGTCCCGCGCTCGCCTTCGAGGCTCGACGGCCTTGTCATGGCCGAGCTAACACCCACCTGTGGTGGCGTTGGGTCCGGGCCCCTCTGGCGGTGGACGTGTCGACCGTGATGTCGGACCCCTTCTCTGCCGTGGTGCCGCCGTCAGGGTGGTGCGACCGCACCGGGGGGATGGTGTTGCGCGTGATTCGATATGACCGGGCCCGACCGCTCGCCCCGTCCGGCCGACCTGTGCCGGCGGCCCGACGCACGCCTTTCCGATCGGAGACGCCGTCGTGGTGAACGCCCCCTCGCAGGGGCGCCGCGCCCTTCTCCTCGTCAATCCCAACGCCCGCAACGGCTCCGCTCCCCTCGACGCGATTCGCGCGGCGCTGGTGGAGGGCGGCATCACGCCGTTCGAGCCGCCCGGCGAGGGCGATTGCACCGCCCTGATCAAGCGCCACGCCAGGGAGTGCGATCTCGTGATCCTGGGCGGCGGCGACGGCACGATGAATGCGGCGGCCCCCGCCCTCGTCGAGACCCGGCTGCCGCTGGGCATCCTGCCGCTCGGCACCGCCAACGATCTGGCGCGCTCCCTGAACCTGCCCACCGACCCGGTCGCCGCCGCGCAGCTCATCACCACCGAGGAGGCGCGCCCGGCCGATCTCGGCTGGGTCAACGGCCACTACTTCTTCAACGTCGCCAGCATCGGCTTCTCGGCGGAACTCGCCGGGGACCTCACCGCGGAATCGAAGAAGACCTGGGGCACCCTCGGCTACGCCATCGCCGCCATCCGGGTATTGCGCCGGGTCCGGCCCTTCACGGTGATCCTCGAGCACGACGGGATCCGGGAAAAGGTCACCACCATCCAGGTCTCGGTGGGCAACGGTCGCCACTACGGCGGCGGGATGACCGTGGAGGAGACCGCGCGGGTCGACGACGGCAAGCTCGATTTCTACAGCCTGGAGGTCGCGCACTGGTGGCGGCTCCTGGCGTTGCTGCCGGCCCTGCGCAAGGGCACCCAGGGGCGGGCCGCCGACGTGCGGGCCTTCTCCACCACGGAGATCGTGGTGCGCACCCGGCGCCCGCGCCAAGTCAACACCGACGGCGAGCTCACCACCGTGACGCCGGCCCATTTCAAGGTCGTGCCCGGCATTCTGCGCATCTTCGCCCCCGATCCCGCGACCCTGCCGCCGATGATCGCCGGCGTGCCCATTCCCTTCCCCTTCGGTACGAAAGCCTGACGCCGTGGACAGCCTGATTCAACTCGCCTCAGACCCCACCGCCTGGGCCGCCCTCGCCACCCTGGTGGTGATGGAGATCGTGCTCGGGATCGACAACCTGATCTTCATCTCGATCCTCACCAACAAGCTGCCGGAGGAGCATCAGACCAAGGCACGCCGCATCGGCATCGGCCTCGCGCTGGTGCTGCGGCTCGGCCTGCTCGGCTCGGTCGCCTACATCGTCCAGCTCACCGCGCCGGTGTTCGAGGTGTTCGGCAAGGGCTTCTCCTGGCGCGACCTCATCCTCATCGCCGGCGGCCTGTTCCTGCTGTGGAAGGCGACCCAGGAGATCCACCATTCGGTCGACCCCGAGCCCGAGGACAAGACCGGGGGCAAGATGCAGATCGGGTTCGCCGCCGCCATCGGGCAGATCCTGGTCCTCGACCTCGTGTTCTCCATCGACAGCATCATCACGGCGGTGGGCATGACCGAGCACGTGCCGATCATGGTCATCGCCGTGCTCGCCGCGGTCACCGTGATGCTGCTCGCCGCCGATCCGCTGTCGCGCTTCATCGCGGCCAACCCCACCGTGGTGATGCTGGCGCTGGGCTTCCTCATCATGATCGGCATGACGCTGATCGCGGAAGGGTTCGGGGCGCATGTGCCCAAGGGCTACATCTACACCGCCATGGCGTTCTCGGCGGGCGTGGAGACCCTCAACATCATCGTCCGGCGCCGTCGCCGGGCCAAGGGCATCGCCGGCCAGAACGACCACGCCTGAGGGCGGCGCCCACTCGGTCGCGGCGGCGGGTTCTCCCACCGCCGCCGCGATCGGGGTGTGCCTGTGGATAACCCGTTCGTCACCCATCTCCGCCGTGGACTCTCGCAGGGCGCGCCGCCGCCGCTTCCGACTCGGTCAGACGCTTGTGGATAACCCGCCGCATCCCCACTTCCGGTGCAGGCGGGCGTCGGCCTTGACGCTCGGAAACGGTTAAGATTATTTTAGAACAAATGGCGAACAAGAGAGCTCTGTCCTGGTCGGCCGCCCTGCGCGACCTGCGGGACGATAGGTCGCGGAGCATGGACGTGCGCGAAGAACGCCTGAGATCGACCGCCGGGTTGCGCGGGACGCCGGCGCTGACGCTCAGCGCCTGGCGCGGGCATTCGGGCCGCCGCTACGTGGTCGGCGTCCACGACCTCGTCGAGCCCGATCTGGCGGAGATGGGCGAGGCGGTGGTGATGGCGGTGCGCCGGGACGCGGCCGGGGTCGCCGAACTGGTGGCCCTCTCCACCGCCGGCGAGACGCCGCGCGAGCGCCTCCAGAACTGGGTGGCCCGCGCCCGCAACAGCGGCGCCACGGAGATGCACGTCCATCGCCTGGCCGAGGACGAGAGCGAGCGCCGCGCCATCGTCGCCGACCTCGACGGCCCCGCCACCACCGGCACGCAGGCCTGAGTCCCGGCGCCGGCCCATCGTCGCGCTTGCATCCGGGGTCCGGGCTCGTCCAAGACGGGCCGTCGCTTCCGGGCCCGCGACCGGCCCGGGAGCTGGAAGCCTGGGAACGGACACGATGGCGTCGAACGTCGACCAAGCACGACCGGACGCGGCGGCAGGGCCGGCGGAGCCCAGGCGCAGCCGCATCGGCCTGTTCCTGCCGTTCGTCCTGCTCGGGCTCGTGGTGGTGCTGTGGTCGGTGGCCTGGTTCTGGATCCGGGGACGCGCCGCCGACGAGATGGACGCCTGGCTGGCGCGGGAGGCGGCCGCTGGCCGGACCTGGACCTGTGCCGACCGCTCGATCACCGGCTACCCCTTCCGCCTCGAATTGCGCTGCGGCTCCCTGGCCTTCGCACGGGCCGACGGACGCTTCACCCTGGGACCGCTGACCGCGGTGGTGCAGGTCTACCAGCCGCGCCACGGCCTCCTGCAGGTGTCGGGCCCATTCCACGTGGAACAGGGCGACCTCGTGGCCGACGCCACCTGGAAGGATCTGGAGGCGAGCTTCCATGGCGCTTCCGACGGCTTCACCCGCGCCTCCCTCGTGGTGGACGACGTCAAGGGCACCATCGCCGCCGAAGGTCAGCCGCCGACGTATTTCGCTGGCGACCACCTCGAGGCCCATGCCCGGCCGACCCCAGTGCGCTTTGCCAGCGAGGGTGCGGTCGACGTCAGCCTGCGCCTGACGCGGGCGGTGGTGCCCCCGCTCGACGCGCTCCTGGCCAGCACCGATCCCCTCGACCTCGCCCTCGACGCCACCATCGACCGGGCGGCGGTCCTGCGCACCGGCCAGGTCGCGCGCGAACTCGAGACCTGGCGCCAGGCCGGCGGGCGCCTCGACATCGCCCTCCTGTCCCTGGCCAAGGGCGAGCGCCGGCTCCAGGCGAGCGGCAAGATCGGCCTCGACGCGGACCACCGCCCGGCCGGCGACTTCGACGTGCGCGCCGCCGGGCTCGAGGCCCTGGTGGCCCAGGCGATGGGGCAGCGGATCGGCGCCGAGCGCGGCGCCATGGTCGGGCGCCTGCTCGGGCAGCTCCTGAGCGGGGGGCGCCGCGCGCCCGATGCGGCCGCACCTCCCGGCGATGCGGCCCTGAAGCCGCTGCCGCCCCTGCGCCTGGCCGACGGCCGCCTCATGCTCGGCCCCTTCCCGATCCCGAACGTCACGGTTCCTGCATTGTATTGAGGTCGGCCGATCCGATCGGCGTCGAGACAGGCCACGATGCCCGATCCCCTCCTTCCGGCGCCGTCCGCGACCGCCAAGGCCTATCCGCTGCTCACGCTGACGGCGATGCTGTGGGCGGGCAACGCGGTGATGAGCAAGTGGGCGGTGGGCGAGGTCTCTCCCCAGGTCCTCACCTGCCTGCGCTGGACCGTGGTCTGCGCCGTGCTGGTCGCCATCGCCGGTCCGGACGTCCGGCGCGACTGGCGCCGCCTGAGGCCGCGCTGGCTCAGCATCCTCCTGATGGGGGCGGGCGGCTACACCGCCTTCAACAGCCTTTTCTATGCGGCCGGCGCCTACACCACGACCCTCAACATCGCCCTGTTCCAGGGGGCACTGCCGGTGCTCGTCGTGCTCACCAACTACGTCGTCAACCGCACCACGGTCACCGGCTTCCAGGGGCTCGGCGTGGCGGTGACGCTGATGGGCGCGGCGGTGGCGGCCACCCACGGCGACTGGACGGTGTTCACCACCATGGCGCTCAACCGCGGCGACATGCTGATGCTGATCGCCTGCCTCCTCTACGCCGGCTACACCGTCGCCCTGCCCAATCGCCCGGCGGTCTCGGGCCTCGCCTTCTTCACGGCCATGGCGGTGGCCGCCTTCCTGACCTCGCTGCCGCTGCTGGCGGTGGAATGGGCCGCCGGCCATGCGGTCTGGCCCAGTGCCAAGGGGTGGGCGATCGTCGTCTTCGTGGCGCTGGGGCCGTCGCTGGGCTCCCAGCTCGCCTTCATGCGCGGGGTCGAGCTGATCGGCCCCAACCGGGCGGGTGTGTTCGTGAACCTGGTGCCGGTGTTCGGGGCCCTGCTCGCGGTGGTGCTGGTGGGCGAGCCGTTCCGCTGGCACGACGGGCTGGCGCTCGCCCTCGTGCTCGGCGGCATCTACATCGCCGAACGCTTCGGGCGCCGGCCCGCCGCGTGATACGTGTTTCCGCTTGGATCAAGCGGGAGCCGTATCACCGAGCCCGCGTAGCGCCCGAGCGAAGCCAAAATCCGCATTGCGAAGCCATCGAACGGATTGTGTGAGCGCTCAGGCTTCGCGCCACAGCCGCAGCCGGGCGCGGTCGGGGCCCACCGCTTCGCGTTCGAGGCCGTAGTGCTCGGCCAGCCGCGCCAGGGCGATGCGGGCCACCACCTTGGCCGAGCGCGCCGGCCAGCGCCGTTCCGCCTCGATCCGCTCCAGGCCCTTGAGGAACCCGCACAGGTCGATCAGCAGCCCGGACAGGTCGCTGCCCACCGCGTCGAGGGCGGCCCGGACCCGCTGGCGTCCGGCCAGCATCGTGTCGGAGGCCGCGGACGGGTCGCGCGGCCCCGAACCGTCGACCTTCACGCCGCTCCAGTCGGAGCCCATCCGCGGCATCAGCGACGCCGTGGTGAGGTCGCGCCGCAGCCGCTCCCCGGCCTCGAAGCAGGCCGCGTCGATGAGGGGGCGGCCGTCGCGGTCGCGCCGCCGCGCCATCCAGGCGAGCGGGCTTTCGGAGGCGTCGCGCCAGGGGCGCTCCGGCCCGGCGCCTGGCTCCCGCACGAGGTCGAGGTGCTGGGCGAGATAGGGATGGGCCGCGCCCGCGGCCTCGCGCCGCAGCCGTGCCCGGCCCGCCGCGCTGATCGTCAGGCGCGCCCGCCGCCCGCCGCCCTGCTCGGCGAGGTCCGCCGCGAGCAGGGCCGCGCCCGCCCCGGCCGGGAACCGCCCCGCCCCGAGGGAGATCCCCGTTCCGCCGCTGCGCACGATCAGGCCGGTCTCGTCGACAGGGTCCTCCAGCGCATAAGCGCCCTCCGTGGCGAGGGCCGCCAGGAGCCGCGCGGCATGGCGGTCGAGGCGCGTCTCCGGGCGAGTTTTGGGGACGACGGAGGCGAGGCCATGATTCGCCTTGCGAGCTTTGTTCATGATATGTTCCCTACGAAGATGGCCGGAAACGACCCCCGCACAACCAACGGTAAAGGAAAAATATCCTAACACAAGTCTTGACAGCCAAAGGGCAGTCTTCCAACGGCCTCTTCCAAGGGCCGGTCTTCAGTGCCGTGCGAACGTCCGCTACGCTCGTCCGAGATCGACACGGGTTTTTCTCCACGAAAAAGGCCGCTCCGACGAAATCGGAACGGCCTTCGTAGGCGGTCGATGCCCCACCCCACGGGCGGGAAGCGGCGGGCCGGCAGGCGGCCCGCCGGCCGATCACATGCGGCGCATGTCCCGGCGCATCATCCGACGCTTCATCATGCGGCGCTCCATCATCCGACGCTTCATCATGCGCCGCTCCATCATCCGGCGCTCCATGCGCATCATCTGAACGTTGGTGACGGCGTCGGGAGCGGTGACGCCCATCGGAGCGCCGGGGGCAGCGGAGGCGGAGGTGGCGAGGCCAGCGGCGCCGAGCGAGGCGAGCACGGCGAAGGCGAAGGTCAGTTTCCTCATGAAGGGCGTCCTTTTTTCTGTGTCCCGAGCGCGGCACCCGGTTCGTTCTCCCGACGCGGCGCGCCGGAGAAGATCGTCGCACACCGGGGCGCGCGGCAGGCCCCCGTTCGGGCCTGCCGCTGACAACACGCGAGTCAGAGTTTCGTTTCCTCGAAGGCCCTGACCCAATCAGCGCAGATGCCCGAGCGGACGATGTCGTCGAGGGTGAACTCCACGATCGGGATGCGCATCATCCGGCTTTTCACGAGATGGATGACGGTGCGCAGGCCCGAGGTCTCGCGCAGATCGGTCTGCGAGACGTCGCCGTTGATGATGACCTGGCAATCGTCGCCGATGCGGGTCAGGAACATCTTGATCTCGGCGGTGGTGGTGTTCTGCGCCTCGTCGAGGATCACGAGGCAGTTCTTGAAGGTGCGCCCGCGCATTACCTCGAAGGGCACCACCTCGATGTCGCCGGTCTTGCAGGCGATCTCGAAGGCCGCCGTGCCCATCCGCTCCTTGATGGTCTCGGTCAGCGGCGCGACCCAGGGGGCGATCTTCTCCTCGAGGGTGCCGGGGAAGAACCCGAGCGAGCGCCCCGAGGGCACGTTGGGCCGGGTGATGATGACCTTGGAGATCCGGCGCTGGCGAAGCTGGTCGGCGGCGCGGGTGCCGGCGATGTAGGTCTTGCCGGTCCCGGCGGGCCCGAGGACGATCACCTGGGGGTGGGTCGCCAGGGCATCGAGGTATTCGGCTTGCCGGTCCGTGAGGGGTTGGATGGGACTGAGGATCCGCTCCTCGTCGAAACGCGTTCGGTGCAGTCGGGCCGGATGCTCGTCAACCAATTCAAGTCGTGCGCGCCGTCTCTTCATCGAACAACACTCCAACCGGACGTGCCAATCTGGACTTGCCAACGCTTCGCTACGCTACTGTCGTGACTCCCGCCGATATCCTCCGGTCCACAGATCAAACTCTCCGATGCCGGGGAGTTCCCCGCACCGACGAGGCCGCTGTGGACGGCCGGCCGATCCCGCCCGGCCGATCCCGCGACGTGTCGCGCGGGTGTTGCCGTGCACGCACCATGCCGCGCTGCACGCGACAGGGCCATGACGACAGCTTTTCGTTAACGGAACCGTAAGATCGGACGACGTGCTGGACCCACTCGGGGTACGATCCATCGCGATCCCTCGATCGTCCACGCCGCAGATGGGCGGGACGGCCGGCCCCTCGGGGCCGGTGAGACGCCTCATCCGGGCTGGATGAAACTGTCGAGCACCATTTTCCGGCCGGCCTTGTCGAAGTCAACGGTGAGCTTGTTGCCGTCGACGGCCGCGACCTCGCCGGGGCCGAACTTCATGTGGAAGACGCGCATGCCGGTGGCGAAGGCCGAGGGCGCGCCGGTGGACGACGCCACGAGTTCGCCCTCGATCTGGCGCGGGGCGCCGCGCTGGCTCGACCCGCGGCCGAACTCCTGGCGGCGCGCGGTGGCATCCGCGGTCCTGGCGGTGTTCTCCTGCGCCCGTTGCCAGCCCGGCGTAGAGTACGACGAGCCGAACGGCGTCGGGTTGCGGTCGAACCGGGAGGCGCCGGCCGCGAAATGGGCGGGCGCATCGACCACGTCGACGGCGTCCGGCGGCAGTTCGTCGATGAAGCGGCTCGGCACCGTCGAGGACCACAGGCCGTGGATGCGCCGGTTGACGGCGAACGACAGTTTCGCGCGCCTGCGGGCGCGGGTGAGACCGACATGGGCGAGGCGGCGCTCCTCCTCCAGCCCGGCCCGACCGCTCTCGTCGAGGGCGCGCTGGTTGGGGAACAGCCCGTCCTCCCAACCGGGGAGGAACACCGTGTCGAATTCGAGCCCCTTGGCGGCGTGCAGCGTCATCAGGGAGACGCGATCGGCCCCCTCCTGCTCGCTGGCCTCCATCACCAGGGAGACGTGTTCGAGGAAGGCGCCGAGATCCGGGAACTCCTCCATGGAGCGCACGAACTCCTTGAGGTTCTCGAGGCGCCCGGCGGCGTCGGCCGAGCGGTCCTTCTGCCACATCTCGGTATAGCCGGATTCCTCGAGGATGGTCTGGGCCACCTCCGATTGCGGCCGGCCCTCGATCATCCGCGCCCACCGCGAAAAGCTCTCCACCAGGGCGCGCAGGGTCGAGCGGGCCTTTGGCTTGAGCTCGTCGGTCTCGACGAGGCCGCGCGCCGCCATCAGCAGCGGTACCTTCCGGGCCCGCGAGGTGGCGTGCAGCACCTGCAGCGTCGCATCGCCCAAACCGCGCTTGGGGGTGTTGAAGATGCGCTCGAAGGCGAGGTCGTCGGCCGGATTCACGGTGACGCGCAGGTAGGCCAGCGCGTCGCGGATCTCGGCGCGCTCGTAGAAGCGCGGGCCGCCGATGACCCGGTAGGGCAGGCCGAGCTGGACGAAACGGTCCTCGATCTCGCGCATCTGCGCCGAGATCCGCACCAGCACCGCGATCTCGGACAGCGGATGGTTCCTGGCCTGCAGGCCCTCGATCGCCTCGCCGAGCTGGCGGGCCTCCTCCTCCGAATCCCAGGCGCCCGAGACCGTGACCTTCTCGCCGGCCACGTCCTCCGTGCGCAGGGTCTTGCCGAGACGGCCCTCGTTCTTGGCGATGAGCCCCGAGGCGGCCGAGAGGATGTGGCCGGTGGAGCGGTAGTTGCGTTCCAGCCGCACCACGGTGGCGCCGGGGAAGTCGTGCTCGAACCGCAGGATGTTGTCGACCTCGGCCCCGCGCCAGCCGTAGATCGACTGGTCGTCGTCGCCGACGCAGGCGACGTTGCGGTGACCCAGCGCCAGCAGCCGCAGCCACAGGTACTGGGCGACGTTGGTGTCCTGGTACTCGTCCACGAGGATGTAGCGGAAGCGCTGCTGGTAGGTCTCGAGCACGTCCGGGTTCTCGCGCCAGAGCTTGAGGCACAACAGCAGCAGGTCGCCGAAATCCGCCGCGTTGAGGGTGGCGAGCCGGGCCTGGTAGGCGGTGTAGAGGGCGCCACCCTTGCCGAAGGCGAAGGCCTGCGCCTCTCCCGGCGGCACCTGCTCGGGCGAGAGGCCCCGGTTCTTCCAGCCGTCGATGGTGGAGGACAGGGCGCGGGCCGGCCAGCGCTTCTCGTCGATGCCCTGGTCGGCGATGACCTGCTTCATCAGGCGCAGCTGGTCGTCCATCCCCAGGATGGTGAAGTCGGACTTCAGGCCGACGAGCTCGGCGTGGCGGCGCAGGATCTTGGTGCCGATGGCGTGGAAGGTGCCGAGCCAAGGCATGCCCTCGCCCGCCGGGCCGATCAGCGCGCCGATGCGCAGCTTCATCTCGCGGGCGGCCTTGTTGGTGAAGGTCACCGACAGGATGTCGTAGGGCCGCGCCCGGCCGGTGGCGACGAGGTGGGCGATGCGGGTGGTGAGCACCCGCGTCTTGCCCGTGCCGGCGCCGGCCAGCACCAGCACCGGCCCTTCGGTGGTCTCCACGGCCCGGCGCTGCTCGGGGTTGAGCCCCTCGAGATAGGGCTCTCCCTGCGGCCGCAGGGACGCCATGGCACGCGCGGCGATGGAAGAACCGGTTTGCGAGGTCGGAGCGGGCGCGGGCGCCGCGCCGGGATGCTGTGTCATGCCCGCTTCCCTGGACCAAAACGCGAACGGCGTCGAGGGCGCGGCGCCCGCGCCCGGCGTCCAGGCTGCGACCACGCGGGGGCACTCTTCGCGCCTGCGTGGAACTTGGATTCCCGCCCCCGCGTCGACACATCGAGCCCAGTCGCCGCCTCATCCGAGCCTCGAGTCAGTCAGGACCGACCCATGCGCCTATCCCTCGCCACCGCCCTGTTCCTCGCCGCCGCCAGCCCGGCGCTCGCCCAGTTGTCGGGCAACCCCGACAGCCTGAACGCCACGAACGAGCGGCTCTCCAACCAGAGCCAGATCCGCGGCATCCAGCAGCAGCAGCAGTTCGAGAACAACCAGATGCGCATGCAGATCCAGCGCAACGACGCCTTCCGCGCGGCACCCGCGCCGACGATCGTCGTTCCGCCCCGGCGCTGAGGCCCGGCGCTGAAGCGCGCCCCCGGCCCGTGTGCTATGCGCAGGCCCGGGGACGCGAGATGTGGCGCCGCGCCGTGGATGCGGCCGGGTGCGATCCATCGTCGAGCCCCGTGAACCGGCCCGTCGACGCGGGCGACACGGGAACAGAGACTGGTGCGTGACATCCTGACCGCGGTCGCGGGCGCCGTCATCGTCATCCTGGTGGCGGCCCTGGCGATCCCGCCGTTCTTCCCCTGGGAGGAGTACCGCACCCTGGTCGACCGGGCGATCTCGCGGTCCGTCGGTCTTCCCGCCCGCAGCGAGGGGCGGATCGGGGTGCGGTTCCTGCCATCGCCGCGGCTGCGCCTCGACCGGCTCTCGCTGGGCGACGCCCGGGACACCGACAGGCCGTCCGTCGACCTCGGCTTCGTGAAGGCCGAGATCGGGCTGACGCCGCTCCTCTCCGGCGAGATCCGCTTCACCGAGACCCGCATCGGCCGGGCAGAATTGCGCCTGCCGGTGACCGACGGCGACAGCGTGATGCTGCCGGCAGCCCCCCTCACCGGCGAGGACGGGCTCGCCGTCGACGACCTCGCCATCCGCCAACTGGTGGTCACCACCATCGCCACCAGGACCGGCCGGACCGACCAGATCCGCGCCGAGGACGTCCGCCTCGACGCGCCGCGGCTCACCGGCCCGTGGCGGGTCGCGGGCTCGCGCGGCGGCGTGCCGTTCCGCCTGTCCACCGGCCAACCGGATGCCGAGGGCCGCATCGCGGTCAAGCTCTCGGGTGGCGGCGACACCCACCCGCGCGTCGAACTCGACGCGCGCTTGGGTCTCGTCCCGGTGCCGGACGCGCCCGCCGGCCCGATGCGGGCGATGGTGCCGGAGGCGGAGGGGACCTGGCGCGTCGTCGTCGGGCCGCCGACCCAGGCGGCCGGTCCCTACCTGCCGTTCTCCCTGTCGGGGCGCTTCGCCTCGCGCGGCCCCGTCGCCACGCTGGAAGGGGTGACCGCCGAGATCGACCCGGGCGGCAAGACCCTGCGCCTCACCGGCGACGGTCGGCTCGACCTGCGCGAGGGCCGCGCCGCGCTGAGGCTGGAGGCGCGCCGCCTCGACCTCGATTCCTTCCTGATCTCCACCGAGGGACAGGCCCTGATCGGGCGCGGCATGCCTGCCGCCGCCGGCAACCTGCCGGTGCTGGCCGACCTCGACGTCTCCGTCGAGAGCCTGGCGCTCGGCCTCGACGACTGGTCGGACCTCGACCTCGGCCTCACCCTCGACCGCGACGGCGGCCTCGTCCTGCGGCGCTTCCGGACCACGGCGCCGGGCGGCGCCCGGCTCACCGTCACCGGCAGCCTCGACACCCAGCCCCGCCTGCGCTTCACCGGCACCGCCGGGCTCGACGTGGCGGCCTCCGACGGATTCGGGCGCTACCTGCGCAAGCTCGGCCTCGAGGGGCCGGCGGTGGCGGTGATGGACGGCCGGCCGATCCAAGCCTCCTCCGACCTCTCCGCCGACTTCTCGGCCGAAGCCCCGACCCTGTCGCTGCGCAACCTGCGCCTCGGCCTCGGCGAGGCGCGGATCACCGGCAACGCCCGCTACACGCGAGGGGAGGCCGGCACCCGGGGCCGCTTCGACGCCCAGCTCGCGGCCAAAGGGGTCGACATCGCGACGCTGCCCTCCTTCGCGCAGGCGGTGTCGGGCCTGCGCGGCCACGACATCGGCCTGACGCTGCAGGCCGGCGACGTCCGCTACGGCCCGCGCCAGGGCGCCGGCGGCAGCATCGCGGCCAGCATCCGGTCTGACGGTCCGGCGCTGTCCATCGACACCCTGGAGGTGACGGATCTCGCCGGCGCCAACGCCAGGCTCTCGGGCCGCATCGCCCCCGACGGCTCGGGGCGGATCGCCGGCCATGTCGACGCGCCGGTGGCCGCCCCCCTCCTCGCCCTCCTCGACCGGGCCTGGGTGGCGGAGGCGCGGCTGCTGCCGGCCTTCCTGCGCCGGGGCGCCCTCGACCTCGACCTCAGCCTGGAACGGGAGGCGGGGGCCGCCGACACCCTCAGGGCCGCCGCCAAGGGCAAGGCCGCCGGCAGCGACCTCGACCTCACCGTGATCAGCCGGTCGGGCCGCATCGTCAGCCTCGACGCGACGCTGGCCACCGCCGAGGCGGCCCGCTGGCTCGGGCGGGGCGAGGCTCCCACCCGCCAGCCGGCGCGCCTCACCCTGACCGGCCGTCGCGGTTCCCTGCCCGGCGAGCCGAGCCCGTTGAGCGTCACCCTCGACGGGGCCGTCGCCGGCCTCACCCTGGCGACCAAGACACCGATCCTGGTGGAGCCCGGCCTGCTGCCCCCGGACGCGGGCGAGATCGCCATCGCGACCGCCGACCTCGGCCCGGTCCTCGACCTCGCCTTCGGCAAGGGTGCGACCGTGCCCGGCCCGCTGCCGGCGGACCTCGTGCTGGGCCTGTCGCGGGCCGGCGACGAGGCGCGGTTCGCGGTGAGCGGGCGCATCGCCGGCCATCCCGTCACCGCCAGCCTGCTGCGGGCGCCCGAGGGCGACCTCGGCGGTAGCCTCGGGCTGCGGCGGCTGTCCCTGCCCTGGCTCGTCGGCGTCCTGGCCCTTCCCCCCGATCCGCGCGCGGTCCCGAGCGCCGACGCGACCCTGTCGGGGGCGCGGTTCATGCCCGCACCCGAGCGGCCGCCCCTCACCCTGGCCCTGCGGGCCGACACCCTCGACCTCGGACGCGGCTTCACCATGACGGGGGCGGCCCTCAACCTGCGGCTCGCCGACGGGGCGCTCAGCCTCGACGACATCACCGGCACCCTGGCCGGCGGCGTGTTCACCGGCTCGGCCACCGTCGCCCGCCAGGGTGGGGCGGCGTCCGTTTCCGGCGAGGGTCGCATCGACGGGGCCGATCTCAAGGGGCTCGCCGGACCCGGGGCGGTGGCGGCCACGATCTCGGCGTCGCTGCGCTTCGGCGCCTCGGGGGAGAGCTTCGTCGGCCTCGCCAACAACCTCGGCGGCAGCGGCAGCCTGACTCTCTCCGGGGTGAGCCTGCCCGAGGGCGATCCGCGCGGGATCGGCCGCGCCCTCGCCCGCGCCCTGGAGGACGACGACCCCCTGCGCGAGGGCCGCCTCAAGGGGTGGATGGCCGAGGCCCTGGCCGCCGGCCCGTTCGCGGCCAGGGGGCCGGCACGGGTGCCCGCCACCCTGGTCGGCGGCGCCTTGCGGGCGACGCCCCTGTCCCTCGATCTCGACGGCGGGCGCTGGGACGGCAAGATCGATCTCGACCTGCGCAGCGGCCGCTTCGAGGCCCGCGGCACCCTCACCGGCACCGACGCGCCCCGCGGCTGGACCGCCGGCCCGCCGGCGATCCAGTTCGGTTATGCCGGCAGCCTCGCCAAGCCGGAGCGCATCGTCGATCCCGGTCCCCTCACCACCGGGCTCGCCGCGGTGGTGCTGCAGAGGGAACTGGAGAGCATCGAACTGTTCGAGGCCGACCAGAGCGAGCGCCAGCGCCGCCGCGCCCGCATCGAGATGGACCGCGCCAGGGCGGAGGCGATCAAGGCGGCGGCCGAGCGCATGGCGGCGGACAAGGTGGCGGCGGACAAGATGGCTGCGGACAAGGCGGCCACCGAGCGTGCCGCCGCGGAGAAGGCCGCGGCCGAAAGGCTCGCGGCGGAACGGGCGGCGAAGGCCGCGGCCGACCGGGCCGCCGCCGAGGCGCGCAGCCGGGAGCCGCCGACCCCTCCGGTCCCCGCCGAGCCGTGAGCCCGGCGCGGGGCCGGACCTACGCCTCGCCCGCGGCCTTGCCCACCGCGAGCAGCGCGAAGGCGTAGTTGAGCCCGACCTCCTCCAGCCGGTCGAAGCGGCCGGCCGCACCGCCGTGCCCGGCCTCCATGTTGATGCGCAGCATCACCGGGCCGCCCCCGGTCATGCTGGCGCGCAGCCGCGCGACCCATTTCGCCGGCTCCCAATAGGTCACGCGCGGGTCGGTGAGCCCGCCCAGCGCCAGGATCGCCGGATAGGTCTTGGCCGCCACGTTCTCGTAGGGCGAGTAGCCGAGGATGGTGCGGAAGGCGGCCTCGCTCTCGGCCGGGTTGCCCCATTCGGGCCATTCCGGCGGGGTCAGGGGCAGCTCGCCGTCGAGCATGGTGTTGAGCACGTCCACGAAGGGCACGTCGGCGACGATCCCCGCGAAGAGCTCGGGCGCGAGGTTGGCCACCGCCCCCATCAGCATGCCCCCCGCGCTGCCGCCGTGGGCGACGATGCGCCCTTCCGTCGTGTAGCCGGCGTCGATCAGGGCGCGGCCGCAGGCGACGAAATCCGAGAAGGTGTTGGGTTTCTTGTCCCGCTTGCCGTCCATGTACCAGCGCCAGCCCTTCTCGGTGCCGCCGCGGACGTGCGCGATGGCGTAGACGAAGCCGCGGTCGACGAGGCTGAGCAGGTTGGTGCGGAACGAGGCCGGCATCAGCGTGCCGTAGGAGCCATAGCCGTAGAGGAGCAGCGGCGCCGATCCGTCGAGGACGAGGTCGCGCCGGTGCAGGAGCGAGATCGGCACGGTCTCGCCGTCCGGCGCCGTGGCGAACAGGCGGCGGGTGACGTAGTCCTCCGGCTTGTGCCCGCTCGGCACCGTCTGGCGCTTACGCAGCTGCCGGGCGCGGGTGACGCAGTCGTAGTCGTAGGTCTCGGCCGGGGTCGTCATCGACGAGTAGGTGAAGCGGATCACCGCCGTCTCGAACTCGTGGCCCGGCTGCAGGCCGAGGGAATAGGCCTCCTCCGCGAAGGCGACGGTGTGCTCGGTGCCCGAGAAATCGCGCACGACGATGCGCGGGCGCGCGTTCTCGATCTCGAGCCGCACGAGGTGCCCGGCGATGAGGTGCTGGTGGCGGATCATGATGCCCGGCCGGTGCGGGATCACGTCGACCCAGTTCTCGCGGCCCGGCGTCGCGATCGGGCAGCTGGCGATCTTGAAGTCCTCGGCCCCGTCGGCGTTGGTGAGGAGGAAGAGGTAGGAGCCCCAGTGCTCCACCGAGTAGATAAGGAGCGGCACCCGCGCCTGCACCACGCTGAGCGCCGGGTCGGCGGCATGGCGGTCGAGGATGTGGACCTCCGCCGTCTCGTGGTCGCTGGCGGTCACCGTGAGGTAGGTGCCGGACTGGGTCTTGTCGATGTGGACGAAGAAGCCGGAATCGCGCTCCTCGTAGATCGTCGCGTCGTCGTTCTGGTCGGTGCCGAGGCGGTGGCGCATGACCCGGGCCGGGCGATGGTTGTCGTCCACCGCCGTGTAGTAGAAGGCCTTCCCGTCGGCGGCCCAGATCACCTCGCCGGAGGTGGCCTCGACCCGGTCGGGCAGGTCCTGCCCGGTGGCCAGATCGCGCACCTTGATCACGTAGAGCTCCGAGCCCTTGGTGTCGGCGCTCCAGGCCATCAGCGCGTGGTCGTCGGAATGGACCGCCGCCGAGAGCTCGAAGAAGCTCAGGCCCGCGCCCTCGGCGTCGCCGTCGATCAGGATCGTCTCGCCCGGCTCGGGGCCGCCGTCGGCCGCCGTCTCGGCGCCCGAGCCGGGCAGCACGATCACCGTGCGCGGCCGGCGGCAGACCAGGGGGTGCTGCCCGCCCTCGCGGTGGCGGGTGTAATAGGCGTGCGGCCCGTCGGGCGCGGGCACGCCGCTGTCGTCCTCGCGGATGCGGGCGCGCATCTCGGCCACCAGTGCCTTGCGCAGGGGCTCGATGCCCGCGAGCGTCGCCTCGGTGAAGGCATTCTCGGCGGTGAGATGGGCGTGGATGTCGGCGGGCAGGGTCGCGGGATCCTTGAGCACCGCGCGCCAGTTGTCGGCCTTCAGCCAGGCGTAGTCGTCGACGACCTCGACCCCGTGGACCTCGTAGCGATGCGGACGCCGTTCCGCGACCGGCGCCGCTTGCGGAACCGGGATGGTGTGACGGTCGGAAGCCATCGGACGTGTCCTTAGCGTTCGGAAAAAAGGGGCGGGACGCGTGTGCCGCGCTCCCATGGGAGGGATGTGCCGCGCGGAGGCGGCGGGGGCAAGGCCGTGCGTCGGACGCAGGGCCAGCAACATTCCAGATACACTAATCGACCGCCGCCGCGATGCTCGCCTGTGCCCGCGCAAGACATCCACAACTACAAAGGGCGTTTTTGCCACCCCTGGCGGTGGCGGGGCACTAGGAAATCCATGCGAATTGGGATCTTCGTCTTAGGAAGTCATCGGCCTGTATCTGAGGCATGCCACCCTGTCTTGCGAGGCATGGCTGAATATCCTAGAGGATGTGGGTGGCAGACAGGATCGCCATGTGTGGTCGACGACTTGCGGTCGAACAGGTCGTCGATGTGTTTTCGGCCCGCGACACCCGGAACGGGTCGGAGCGACCGGTGATTCGGCAGTCGACTTCCTGCCCGAACACCTGCGCGCCGCCCCTGTTTCTGCATCGCGTCAAAGGAACTGTTGTCCCCATGAATGATACCGACACCTCGACCGATTACGTGGAACTCACGGTCGACATCGTCTCCGCCTACGTGAGCAACAACCCGGTTCCCCCGGGCGACCTCGCCCATCTCATCGGTCGCACCCACGCCGCCCTGCTGCAGATCGCCAACGGCGTCGTCGAGACGCAGGCCGCCGCTGCTCCCCAGGCCCCCGCGGTTCCGGTGAAGAAGTCGATCACCGCCGACCATATCGTCTGCCTCGAGGACGGCCGCATCTTCAAGTCGCTCAAGCGGCACCTGCGGGCCAAGTACGACATGAGCCCCGAGCAGTACCGCGCCAAGTGGGGTCTGCCGGCCGACTACCCGATGGTGGCCCCCAATTACGCCAAGGCCCGCTCGGACCTCGCCAAGGCGATCGGCCTCGGCCAGACCCGGAACGGCAACTACGACGAAGCGGCCTGACCGGCCCATATGCGCGCCGGACCGGGGAGCGATCCGGTCCGGTGCCGAGCCTGGTTTCGTGACCGGGTCGTTCAGGTGCCGGGCGCGACCGGGACGTTGTCGATGAGCCGGGTGCGGCCGAGGTAGGCCGCCGCCAGCACCCGCGCCGGGCGGACGACCCGCTCCACCGGCGCCAGGGTGTCGGCGTCGCAGACCGCCAGGTACTGCACCGGGGCGAACCCGGCCGCCTCGAGGTCGGCTATTCCCTCGGCGACCGGCCCGGTGGCCGGCTCGCCCGCCGACAGGGCGCCCGCGATCCGCGACAGGACGGCGTTGAGGCGGGGCGCCACCGCCCGCTCCTGCGGGGTCAGGTAGCGGTTGCGCGAGGACAAGGCGAGGCCGTCGGCCTCGCGCAGGGTCGGCACGCCGCGGATCTCCACCGGTACGTCGAGGTCGCGCATGGCGCGGGTGATGACGCGCAACTGCTGGTAGTCCTTCTCGCCGAACAGGGCGACGTCGGGCCCGACCTGGTTGACGAGCTTGGCCACCACCGTCGCGACACCCGTGAAGTGGCCGGGCCGGAACGCCCCGCACAGCCCCTCCGTGAGATCGGCCACCTCGATCCGCGTGGAGAAGCCCGGCGGATACATGGTCTCGACGCCGGGCAGATAGGCCGCGTCGACGCCGGCCCCCGCGAGCAGGGCGAGGTCAGCCTCGACATTGCGCGGATACCGCGAAAAGTCCTCCGTCGGGCCGAACTGGGTGGGGTTCACAAAAATGCTGGCGACCACCCGGTCGCCGATGGTCCTGGCGTGCGCCATCAGCGCCAGGTGGCCGGCGTGGAGCGCCCCCATCGTCGGCACCAGCACGATCCGCTCGCCGCGCGCGCGCCATCCGGCGGTGGCGGTCCGCAACGGCGCGACGGCGTCGAGGCGCAGGGGAACGGGCGGTTGGGACACGGCGGGACGCTCCGGTGACGGCGCAAACGCCACACCTAAGGCCAGGGCCGGACCGGCGCCAGATGGCGAAGGCCCGGGGTCTTTCCGGTTCTCGGGTATCCGACCGATCGGTCGTTGCCGGCTTTCGGAGACAGCCGATGCCACCATAAGAGCCCGACTCGAGGCCTCATGCCATTTCCGGGTGATCACTTCGTGATGCGGGAAATGGGCTTCGCTCAGGCGCCGCGCGGGCTCGCCGATACGGTTCCCGCTCGGTTCGAGCGGAAACCCGATCAGCGGCAGTAGGGCAGGATCGAGCGGCCGAAGGGGTCGTCGGTCCCGAGGGCGGGCACGAAGCCATAGTAGCTCGGCTTGCCCAGGCCGTAGGTGGAGCCGACGTAGCTCGGATCGTCGGGCGCGTCGGTGGGGATGGGCACGCGGCGCGGACGGCAGCCCCTGGCGATCCGGCGCCGTTCCGGAACCACCGCGACGCTGCTGTCGCTGCCCTCGCGCGGGAAATAGCGCGGCAGTGGCGGGAGGTCGCTCTCGCCCGGGTCCGCGTAGGCCGGCGGAACGCCGTACCCGAACCGGCGGTCGACCGGGTCGGCGGCCCCGGCGGGGGCCGGCAGCCAAGCGATCCCGAACAGGGCGCTTGCGGTCGCCGTCAGCCTTGCGCGTCTGCCCACGTCCGTCCCCTCGATCCGCACCCGCCAGCAGGCGTGCAGGCTGCGCCGTCGTAGTGAACGCCCGGTTAACCCGCCCGGTCTCGGGTCAAGCGGCCGTCGAGGTCGGCCAGGCGCGCCTCGGCGGGGGCACGTCCGGCATCGACCCGCATCGGGCGGGCCAGCCGATCGGCGAGCCCGCGCAGGTCGAGGGCCGCGCCATCGCCCCGGCCGTAGAGCGCGTCGTCGAGGGCGGTCAGGCCCGGTGCGATGGCGGGGTCCGCCCGCCACTTCTGCGCGAGGGCGGGGTCGGCCTGACGCCCCGTCTCGATCGCGGCGCGGAAGGCGGCGGCATCACCGGCGGCGGCCGCCTTCCGGAGGGCGCGCCGGGCGGTGCGGTCGAGGCGCAGGGTCCGGCTGCTGCTGCGTCCGCCGAAGCCGACGAGGGCGAGTCCGGCACCGAAGGCGAGGAGGCCCGCCGCGCCGATCAGCACCGGCGAGATCGGGGCCGCCGCCTTGGCGTCCTCCTCGCGGTCGGGCAGTCCGCCGCCGATCTGCCGGGCCGGGATCTCGGCCTCGCGCATGATCCGCGCCACGGTGTCGAACCACGGGATCACGATGGCGTCGAGGGGGATGATCTCCGGCACGCCGGGGCGCACGTCCCACTGGTAGGTCGCGCGGGCGATGGGGCCGCTCGGGGTGATGACGGTCTCGCGGGTGACCGGCCCGGCGAAGGTGAGGATGCCGCGGGTGCGCATCACCGGGCGGGGCGGCAGCCCTTCCGCGATCATGCCCTGCGCCTCGATGGTGACGATGCGCCTCGCCGACTCCCCGAGCTTGATCGTCTCCGGGTCCGGGCTCCAGGAGTCGGTGATGGTGACGTCCTTGGCCGGCAGCCACCACGGCTCCTTCACGTCGGGGCCGCCGGTGGGCTTCGTCCATTGCGCCACCGGCAGGGCGATCGGGGCCGAGCGGACGTCCACCACCTTGCGCACGCCCTCGTCGTTGATCGTCAGGCGGTGGATGAACGGCTCGATGGTGAAGTCGCCCGCATGGTGCGGGAACACCGCCACCATGCGCTCGAAGGCGATGGCGGTGGGGCCGTCGGGCAGACGGGTCTTGGTCCAGGTGTCGCGGCCGAGCTGCGTCCAGCTGAAGTTGGCCAGCGACGGCTGGACCACCTCCTCGAGCAGGATCGGCTGCCGGTAGACCCCGCGGATGCGCAGGAGCACCATCTCGCGCGAGAACGGCGCGGCGTTGCCGTTGCGCTCGGGCGTGACCGTGAAGGTGAGATCACCGGGGGCGACCTCGGCGCGCGCGGGGGCGGCGAGGAGGAACAGAGCCGACAAGGCGGCGGCGACAGTGGCGAGGGTACGTCCCTCCCCCTTGCGGGCAGGGATCGTGGGCGGGGGTGGTGCCACCGGCCTGCGCAGCGGGTCGGCCAGCCACCCCCACCTCCAACGCCTCCCCACGAGGCGGAGGAGGGCCGCGTTCCGCCACACGCCGCTCACCATGGGTTGCTCCCCGCCGGCACCGCAGTGCCGGCCTCGACGCGGGCGGCCTGTTCGGCCTTGAGGCGCAGCTTGAGATAGCGGCCGGGATCGTCCGGCAGGGTCTGCAGCCAGAGGCGGTCGGGCCGGATCTCGTGGGCCTCGAAGCTTTTCGTCACCCGCCGCACCTCCTTCTCCGGGGCGGCGGCCACCATGGCCGAGCCCGCACCGGTGCGCCCGCGCCCGGCCGCGTCGCTGGCCGAACCGCGGGCCTCGCCCTTGCCGGACTCGATCGAGGCCTGCTCGGCCTTGCCGCGGCGCGCGACCTTGCTGTTGCCGGGCGTCGAGGACGTGGTGCCGCCCTCCTTGTTGCCGGCCAGCCCCTCGCCGCTGGAGGTCGCCTGGGTGTTGTCGTTGGGGTCCTGGTTGGCGGTCTTGTTGTAGCGCGAGCCGGTGGTGGCGGTGGCGTTGGCGATGCCGCCGCCCTTGCCGGGGTCCTTCTCGTCCTCGATCAGCCGGGCGATCAGGGAGCGGTTGGCCTGGGCGTCGGCGTTGCGCGGGTTGTAGGAGAGGGCGTCGTCGTAGGCCGCGATGGCGCCCTCCAGGTCCCCGGCCCGCGCGAGCGCATTGCCGAGGTTGTAGGCGCCGCGCTTTCCGGCCTTGCGGAAGATCTCCGCGGCCTCGCCGTAGCGGCCCGCCTGGTAGAGGGCGGGGCCGCGCCAGCCCGGATCGGACAGGACCGCGGCGGCGGCATCCGGCAGCCCCAGCCCCATCAGCAGGCGGCCGGCGGCGTTGCGCGGCTGCGAGACCAGGACGAGGGCGAACAGTCCCGCACCGGCGAGACCGAGGCCGGCGAGACGCAGCCACAAGGTCCAGCTTGCGCTCCATCCGGGCGCCAGGGCGGGCAGGCGGGGCAGAGCGATCGCTGGTCGCATCAGGCGCTCCGGCGGAACAGGAGGAGGGCGGGCAGGAGCGCCAGCAGGATCAGCCAGCGCCCCACCTCCGCGAAGGCGAGCACGCCGTAGCCGCCGGCCACCAGGTGCTGGGCGGTGCTGGCGCCGACCCGGCCGAGCACCGCGTCGGGCGCGCCGATGTCGGCCGCCACGCCGCCGCCCGTGCCGACCAGCCGGTCGAGGGAGGCGCGGTCGGGCCGGGGCACCCCCTCGGGCAGGCGCTGCGTCGCGGGCACGAACAGGCCGCTGAGTGCCCAGCCCTTGGCGCGGATGGCGGCGGCCTCGCGGGTCGCCGCCTCGCCGATGCCGTCGCCGTCGGTGATCAGCACCACGTCGCCGGCGATGACGCCGGCCTCCTCGAGGGTGCGCCGGGCCAGGGCGAGGCCGCGCTCCGGGTGGCTGCCGCGATCGGGCACGGTGTCGGCATCGATGGCGAACAGCGTCGCGCCAAGGGCATCGCGGTCGGTGGTGGGGGGAATCGCGAGGTAGGCGTCGCCGGCATAGACCACCACCGCGACGCTGCGGGTGCCGGCGGCTTCGGCGGCGGCCTGGGCGATCTGGCGCGCGTCCTTGAAGGCGCCGCCGTCGGCCACCGAACGCGAGACGTCGAGGACGATGACGGTGGCGTCGAGGTTGCGGAAGGCCGTGGTGTCGGGCCGCTCGAAGGCCGGGCCGGTGAGCGCCAGGGCGATGAGGCCGGCGGTGATCGCGGCCACGAGGTTGGCCTGGCGCCGCCCGCCCAAGACCCCGCCGCGGCGGGCCATCAGCGCCATCAGCGCGGGATCGACCGCACGCACCCAATCCCCGAGGGGGGCCGAGCGCCAGGCGGCGCGCAGCGCCAGCAGGGCGATCACCGGCAGGGCCGCGAGCCACCACGGCCGCAGGATCGCGAAGGCCGCCAGGTCGCTCATCTCACGCTCCCCGCCGCGCGGCCAGGAGGCCCGCCGCGCACAGGAGCGCGAAGGCCGCCGGCCACGGCCACAGGTCGCGCCGCAGCGGCACCGGCGGCGCCTTGGCCCGCCCGCCCTCCAGGGTGTCGATGGCATCGGCCACCGCCATGAGGTCGTCGGTGGTCTTCACCCGGAAGGCCTTGCCGCCGCTGATCTCGGCGACCTCCTTCAGGGTCTCGGTGTCGACCACGTCCTGCTCGCCGTCGGCGTTGGCGAGGTCGCGGGGCCCCAGCGCCAGGGTGTGGACCTTGACCCCGAGTTCGCGCGCCAGCTGGGCGACGTCGCGGGGCGTGGTCTGGCCGGCGTTGTTGGCGCCGTCGGTCATCAGCACCACCACCTTCGAGGTCACCGGCGGTCCGCCCTCCGCCTGTCCCGCGGTCGGGACGAGGCGCTTCAGGGCCAGCCCGAGGCCGTCGCCGATGCCGGTGGAACGGCCCACGAGGCCGATGGTGGCGTCGTCGAGGGCCCGGGCGACGGTGGCGGTGTCGAAGCTCGGGCTGGCGGCGACGTAGGATTCGTTGGCGAAGATCACGAGGCCGATCCGGTCGCCGGCCCGGCGGCGGATGAAGTCGGTGCCGACCCGCTTGACCGCGGCCAGCCGCGTCACGGTCTCGCCGTCCAGGGAGAAGTCGCGCCGCTCCATGCTGCCCGAGAGGTCCATCACCAGCATGATCTCGCGCCCCGATGCCGGCAGGGCGGTCGCCGGCAGCACCAGCCGGGGACCGGACAGCGCCACGACGAGGCCGGCCCAGAGCGACCAGATCAGGATGGTGCGCGCCCGCCCGCGCGCCGCGATGGTGTCGCCGCGGGCGGCGTCCGCCACCACCGAGGCCGGCACCCGCAGCGCCCCGCTGGCGCCCGCCCGCTCGGGCGGCATCGCGCGGGCGGCAAGAAGCGGCAGCGCCAGCAGCAGCAGCGCATAGGGGCTGGCGAGGTCGAAGGCCGAGAGGAAGGCGGTGATCCAGGCCGGCATCGGGGGTTCAGGCCTTGATCTGCGCGAAAAGACGGCCGAGTTCGGCGTCGATGGCGGCGGGGTCGGCGCTCTCACGGCGGTAGAGGCCCTCGCCCAGCACCCGGCCGGCGCCGCGGGTGAAGAAGGTGGTGGCGAAAACCCGGTCGAGGCGCGCCGACCACTCCGCACCCCTGGCATCGGCGGCGGCATCCCCCTCGACGGTGCGCACGATCCGGCGCAGGAGCCGCGCCTGGGCGACGAGGCGCGCCTCGGGCGCCAGGTGGCGCACGGCGGCGAGTTCGGCCAGGGCCCGGCGCCTCAGGCTCGCCTTGGCGCGGCGACGCCACCACCGCACCAGCCCCACCGCCAGGGCCGCGAGGAAGCCCAGCGCCACCGCCAGCGCGATCTCGCCCTGGACCGCGCCGGCGGAGCCCGCCGGGAGGTGGAGGCCGCGCAGGTTCTCGAGACCCGCCGGAACCGGATTCATGACTGTCCCACCTCAGAGCACCGCATCGAGGCGCTCCATCAGCGGGGCGTAGGCCTCCGGGCCCGCCTCCACGTCGAGGCGCAGGCCCTCGATGCCGCGCCGGGCGAACTCGGCGAGGCGCTCCTCGGCGGTGGATCGGCCGGCCGTGGCCCTGCGCGCCGCCTGAACCGTGCCGCGGCGGCCGTCCTGCGTGGCGAAGGGGTAGAAGCCCGGCGGGCGGCTGCGCTCGAAGGCGTCGCTCACCAGGATCAGGCTGATCGACAGGCGCTCGGCCAGCACCGTCAGGAGCCGGTCGAAATCCTCGCCCGGATCGTCGAGGGCGCTGGCGATGACGAGGTGGCCGCCCGACGGCAGCAGGCTCTGGGCCAGGGTGAGGAGCGGGGTCAGCGGCCGGTCGTCGGACTGCGGCAGCGACAGGGCCGCGGCGTGGGCCTGGGCCAGCGCGCCGGTGACGGCGGTCATCGCACGCTCGCCCCCGGCGGGGCGCACCACCACCGGCTCGGCGCCGGAGGCCACCACCAGCCCGACGCGGCCGCCGTCGCCGACGATGCGCCAGCCGAGCAGCACCAGGGCCTCGGCCGCGGCCACCGAGCGCAGCGCCCGGCGGGTGCCGAACAGCATCGAGGGCCGGATGTCGGCGAGCAGCACCACCGCGCGGTCGCGCTCGTCGTGGTGGGTGCGCACGTGCAGGATGCCGGTGCGGGCGGTGGCGTTGCGGTCGATGTGGCGGCGGTCGTCGCCCTCCGACCACAGCCGCACGTCGTCCGGCTCCGAGCCGCGCCCGCGCCGCCGCGTGACGATGCCGCCCGGCAGGCCGGCCAGCGTCCGCGTGGTCGGCGAGACGCCGCGTCGGGCGAGATGGCGCAGCCCCATCAGCACCTCGCCGGACAGATGGATTCCGGGATGGGTGTCGATGGGATCGGCCGGGGCGGGGGTGGACGCCATGAAGCTCAGAGTGCCCGCACCCGCTGGACGAGTTCCTGGATGATCTTGCGCGAGGTCCGGCCCTCGGCCGCCGCGCGCCAGGTCAGGCCGATGCGGTGGGCCAGCGCGTCGGCGGCCAGATCCGCGACGTCCTCGGGAATGACGTGGTCGCGCCCGTGCAGATAGGCGCGGGCCTTGCCCGCCAGCATCAGCGCGAGGGTGCCGCGGGGCGAGGCCGGGTGCTCGATCGCCGCGCGCAGCTCCGGGGCGGCGGCATCGGTGCGGGTGCCGGCCACGAGCCGCACGAGGTAGTCCTTGAGGGCGGGCGAAACGTAGACGTCCAGCGCCGCGGCGCGGGCGGCCCGGATCTCCTCCACGCTGAGCTTCACCGCCATCGCCTCGGCGTGGTGGTTCAACTCGCCCTCGACGAGGTCGAGGATGCGCCGCTCGGAGGCCTCGTCGGGCATCTCCACGACGACATGCAGCAGGAAGCGGTCGAGCTGGGCTTCGGGCAGCGGGAAGGTGCCGGCGTGCTCGATCGGGTTCTGGGTCGCCACCACCATGAACGGGTCGGGCAGCGGATGGGTGATGCCCGCCACCGTGATCTGGCCCTCGGCCATCGCCTCCAGCAGCGCCGACTGCACCTTGGGCGGCGCGCGGTTGACCTCGTCGACGAGGATCAGCGAGTGGAACAGGGGCCCGGCCAGGAACTCGAAGGTGCCTGCGTCCTGGCGCCACACCGTGGTGCCGGTGAGGTCGGCGGGCATCAGGTCGGGGGTGCATTGGACGCGCGCGAAGCTGCCGTCGAGGCCGTCCGACAGGCGCTTGACCGCGCGGGTCTTGGCCAGCCCCGGGGCGCCCTCGATGAGCAGGTGGCCGCCGGTGAGGAGCCCGATCAGCAGGCGCTCCACGAGGCCGGTGCAGCCGATCAGCCCGTGCTCGAGCCCGTCGCGCAGGGCGAGGATGCGGGCGCGCAGGGCGTCGTCGGGAGCGGGCGCGGCCGGCCGCTCGGCCAGGGTCGCACCGCTCACGAGCGCCGCTCGGTGTCGTTCGCAGGAACCGTGTTCCGCATGACAGGCGTCTCCTCGACCGGGGTTCTTAGTCGACCCTCAAGTTCCATGAGGGTGTGCCCGTCGCGCAGGGGCGGCGTCAATCCCGCTTGCGCACGATCGAAGGGTGTCGGGCATTTTGCCCGAACGGCGGGATCGATGCCGGCGCGAACGCTTTGACAAGCCTCCCGGCGGGGCAATGGAGAAGCCTCCCGGCGGGGCGATGGAGCGAGCGATGGCGGCGGATCTGTTCGAGGGTTTCGAGGCCCGCTGGATCGACGGGCCGGACGGCCGTGCCTTCGCCCGCATCGGTGGCCCCGAGGGGGCGCCGCCCCTGCTGCTGCTGCACGGGTTTCCCCAGACCCACGCCTGCTGGCACCGCATCGCGCCGGCCCTCGCGCGGAACCGGCGCGTGGTCTGCCTCGACCTCAAGGGCTACGGCTGGTCGCAGGCGCCGGCCGGGGATGCCGGGCACGCGGCCTACGCCAAGCGCACCCTGGCGCGCGAGGTCGTGGCGATCATGGAGGGGCTCGGCCATGTCCGCTTCGCGGTCGCCGGGCACGACCGCGGCGCGCGGGTCGGCTACCGCCTGGCGCTGGACGAGCCGGGCCGCGTCGAGCGCCTCGCCCTCCTCGACATCCTGCCGACCCTGGTCCAGTGGCAGCGGCTCGAGACGGCGCCGGACCGGTTCTCGCACTGGCGCTTCCTGGCGAGCCCCGAGGCGGAGGCCGAGATCGGCGGCGATCCGATCGCCTTTTACGAGGAACTGCTGCGGACCTGGAGCGGGGCCGGGACCCTCGACCCGTTCGAGCCCCGCGCCCTCCACCTCTATCGCCAGAGCTGGAACGAGCCCTCGCGCATCCACGCGGCCTGCGAGGACTACCGGGCCGGCGCCACCCATGACCGGCAGGCCGACGCCGACGATCTCGCCGCCGGGCGCACCATCGCCTGCCCCGCCCTGATCCTCACCGGCGACCGCTACCTCGACCAGAGCGTCGAGACCGCGCTCGACGCCTGGCGGCGCACCTTCGCACCGGGCGCCACCGGGACCGTGATCCCGTCCGGGCATTTCCTGGCCGAGGAGAACCCGGACGCGACCCTGGCGGCGCTGGAGGCGTTCTTCGCGGTCTGATCCGGTTTCCGCTTGAATCAAGCGGGAACCGGATCACCGAGCCCGCGCGGCGCCTGAGCGAAGCCCATTTCCGCATCACGAAGTGATCACCCGGAAATGATATGAGACCGTTTCCCGGGTGCGACGGTCACGCTTCCGTCACGACGCTGATCGATGACACCGGAATGTCCGGTCTTCCCTTCGCGCCGCTGCCCGAGACCCTCAACTCGGCGGTCAGCCTCCTCGTCGCCTTCGCCCTCGGCACCCTGATCGGGGCCGAGCGGCAGTACCGCCAGCGCACGGCGGGCTTGCGCACCAACGTGCTGGTGGCGCTGGGGGCGGCCGCCTTCGTCGATCTTGGCATGCGCCTCGAAGGGTCGAAGGGAGCGGTGAGCACGGTGGCCTACGTGATCTCCGGCGTCGGCTTCCTCGGGGCGGGCGTGATCATGAAGGAGGGCATGAACGTGCGCGGCCTCAACACGGCCGCCACGCTGTGGTGCTCGGCGGCGGTGGGCGCCTTCGCCGGTGCCGACCTGCCGGTCGAGGCGGTGCTCGTCACCGCGGCGGTCCTGGCCGGCAACACCCTGCTGCGGCCGCTGGTCAACGCCATCAACCGGGTGCCCATCGACGAGAGCCAGACCGAGGCGACCTACGAGGTCCAGGTGACGGTGGCGGCCGAGGGCGCGGGCCCCGCCCGCGATCTCCTCGTGGAGCGCCTGGAGGCGGCCCATTACCCCGTCGGCGGGATCGAGGTGGTGGAACGCGGCGAGGACACCGTCGAGGTGGTGGCGACCCTGGTGGCCACCGCCGTGGAGGCGGCGGAACTCGACGCGGTGGTGGCCGACCTCGCCAAAGCGCCGGGCATCGGCCATGCCACCTGGTCGGTCCAGACGGCGGATTAGCCCCGCGAGGGTCACATGATCCGCGAGACCAGGATCTTGTCGATCCGGCGGCCGTCGAGGTCCACCACCTCGAAGCGCCAGCCGGCGATCTCGCAGACCTCGCCGGTCTCGGGCAGGCGCTGGAACCGGGCGATCACCAGGCCGGCGGCGGTCTCGTAGTCGCGGTTCGATTCGAGCTTGATGCCGAGCTGGTCGGCCATCTCGTCCACCGGCATCCAGCCGGCGATGAGCCACGACCCGTCCTGGCGCTGGACCGCCTCCGGCTCGGGGTCCTCGGAATGGAAGGCCCCGGCGATGGCGTCGAGGATGTCGGCGGGCGTCACGAGGCCGTCGAAATGGCCGTACTCGTCGTGGACGAGGGCCATCGGCACCTCCGCCGCCTGCAGGGCGGTGAGCGCGTCGAGGGCGTCGAGGGTGTCGGGCAGGACGGGCGCGGTGCGGATGTAGGCGCGCAGGTCGAAGTCGACGTTCTCCACCAGCGCCTTGACGATCTCGCGCACCTGCACGACGCCGAGCATGTTGTCGGGGTTGCCCTCGCCCACCGGCACCCGCGAGTGCGGGCTCGCCAGCAGCATCGCCCGGATCTCGGCGGGGTCCTTGTCGAGGTCGATCCAGTGGACGTCGGTGCGCGGGGTCATCACGCCGCGCACGGCGCGGTCGCCCAGGCGCAGCACGCCGGCGATCATCTTGCGCTCGTCGGTCTCGATCACGCCGGCGGTCTCGGCCTCGGCCACGATGCTGCGGATCTCCTCTTCCGTCACCGCGCTGGCGCTGGCCGCCTCCTGCCCGAGGACGCGGAACACCGCCCGCGTCGAGGCGTCGAGCAGCCAGACCGCGGGCAGCGCGGCCCGCGAGATCACCCGCATGGTCGGGGCGACCATGCAGGCGAAACCTTCGGGATCGCGCAGGGCCACGTGCTTGGGCACCAGTTCGCCGATGATCACGGACAGGTATGTGATGGCGGCGATGACGAGGCCGTAGCCGAGCGGATCGGACACCGCCTTCGACAGTCCGGCCTCGAACAGGATCGTGGTGAGCCGTTCGCCCAGGGCCGCACCGGAGACCGCACCCGAGAGGATGCCCACCAGGGTGATGCCGATCTGGACCGTGGAGAGGAAGCGCCCGGGGTCGTCGGCCAGGGCCATCGCGGCCTTGGCGCCCGGGCGATGCGCCTCGACCATGGTCCGCAGCCGCGACTTGCGCGACGAGACCACGGCGAGTTCTGACAGCGCGAAGGCCCCGTTGAGAAGGATGAGCGCGACGGCGACGGCGAGTTCGATCACAGACTGCGACGCAGAGCCGGAACCGCCTTGGGAGCAGCGCGCCGGGCTTCCTCTTCCAGGGTACGGACGGCGTCTCAATGAAGCCCGGCGGGTGCCAGGTCAACCGTGGGGTCCCAAGTCAACCATGGGGGGCCAGCGGTGCCAGCCGCGAGAGGCGCAGGGCGACGAGGAGCGCGAGCACGTAGAGCCCGGAAAAGAACCCCGCCACCCCCGTCCAGCCGGAGTGGGCGAAGAACCAGCCGCCGGCCGTGCCGAGCACCGAGGAGCCGAGGTAGTACAGGCACAGGTACAGCGAGGAGGCCTGGGCGCGGTCGCGCAGGGCCCGGCGCCCGACCCAGGAACTCGCTACCGAATGGGCGCCGAAGAAGCTCACCGTCACCACCACGATGCCGGCGACGATGAGGACGAGGCTGTCGGACAGCGTCAGGGCGATGCCGGCGAGCCCGAGCGTGATCGCCAGCCACAGCACCTTGCGGCGCCCGAGCCGGGTCGCGATCTCGCCGGTGGCGGCCGAACTGATCGTGCCGGCCAGATACACCACGAAGATGGCGCCGATGGCGGTCTGGCTCAGGGAGAACGGCGGCTCGAGCAGGCGAAAGCCGATGTAGTTGTAGACGCTGACGAAGCCGCCCATCAGCAGGAACGCCTCGGCGAACAGCCACGGCAGCCCCGGATCGCGACAATGCCGGCCGAAGCTCGCCGGCACCTCGGCCCAGCGCATCCGGTTGGCGCGAAACCGCCGCGAGGGCGGCAGCAGGAACGCGAAGGCCACCGCCGCCAGGAGGGCGAGGACGCCGATGGTGCCGAGCCCGATCCGCCACGAGGCGTGGTCGGCGATGACGCCGGCCACCAGCCGGCCGACCATGCCGCCCAGCGCGTTGCCGCCGATGAGGAGCCCCATGGAAAGCCCGATGGCGCGGGTGTCCATCTCCTCGGCGAGATAGGCCATCGCCACCGCCGGCAGGCCGCTGGCGGCGAGCCCGGTCAGGGCCCGCAGGGCCAGGAAGCCGTACCAGCTCGGGACGAGGACGGCGACGAGGGTGAGGATCGCCGAGGCGAACAGGGAGGCCACCATCACCGGCTTGCGGCCCCACACTTCCGAGAGCGGGCTGACCACGAGGAGCGCCAGCGCCAGGGTGGCGCAGGGCGCTGACAGGGCGAGGCTGCTCTCGGCGGGCGAGACCTGGAACGACTCGGAAAAGACCGGCAGCAGCGGCTGCACCCCGTAGAGCACCGCGAAGGTGGAGAAGCCGGCCGCGGCCAGGGCCACGGTGGTGCGCCGGAAGGCCGGCGTGCCGGCGGCGATCAGGGTGTCGCTCGCGTCGTCCATGCGCCCGGGCTCCCTTCGGTTTCGGCTCTCGCCCTCGGTCGGTTGACGACCGTTCCCGCCTCAGGTCAATCGCGCCCGGCCCGGTGCCAGGGCTCCGCACCGGGTCATGAGCGCGAAGAAGCCCCTCGAACCGCACGGATCGTCGTCCCGGCGGTGGCTGCGTGCCGAAACGCTCTCGCGCCGGGGGATTTCTGCCCTAAAGGGAGAGAACCCCTCGCTCCGGCCGTCGATGCGCGGCATGACGCGTTCTCTGCGTCACGCCCGACGATGCCCGATCCCGTCCCCCCAGACCCGAGGTCCTTGAACCCTTGCCGCACGCCACCGGACTCATCGCCATCATCGCCCTGGGGCTCGTGCTGGCCTTCGTCTGCGGAATGGTCGCCCAGCGCCTCAAGCTGCCGCCGCTGGTGGGCTACCTGCTGGCGGGCGTCATGGTCGGCCCCTACACGCCGGGTTTCGTCGGCGACAGCGTGCTCGCCGCCCAGCTCGCCGAGATCGGCGTCATCCTGCTGATGTTCGGGGTCGGGCTCCACTTCTCCATCAAGGATCTGATGGCGGTGCGCACCATCGCCCTGCCCGGGGCCGTGGTGCAGATCGTCACCGCCACGGTGATGGGCGGCGGCCTCGCGCTCGCCTGGGGCTGGGGCATCGGGGCGGGCCTGGTGTTCGGGCTCGCGCTGTCGGTGGCGAGCACGGTGGTGCTGCTGCGGGCGCTGGAGGAGCGCGGCCTCCTCGACAGCGACCGCGGCCGCATCGCGGTGGGCTGGCTCATCGTCGAGGATCTGGCGATGGTGCTGGCGCTGGTGCTGCTGCCGGCGCTGGCCACCTCGCTGGGCGGGCAGGGCGACGGCGCGGCGCATGCGGCCGGGGGCGGCAGCCTCTGGCTCACCCTCGCCCTCACGCTGGCCAAGGTCGCGCTCTTCACGCTGCTGATGCTGGTGGGCGGCCGCCGCTTCGTGCCCTGGCTCCTCGACCAGGCGGCGCGCACCGGGTCTCGGGAGCTGTTCACCCTGGCGGTGCTGGCCCTGGCGCTCGGCATCGCCTTCGGCTCGGCCGAGCTGTTCGGCGTGTCGTTCGCGCTCGGCGCCTTCTTCGCCGGGATGGTGCTGGCCGAATCCGACCTCAGCCACCAGGCTGCGGCCAACTCGCTGCCGCTGCAGGACGCCTTCGCGGTGCTGTTCTTCGTGTCCGTGGGCATGCTGTTCGACCCCGGCATCCTCCTGCGCGAGCCGCTCTCGGTCCTGGCGGTGCTGGGCGTCATCATGATCGGCAAGTCGGTGGCGGCGGTGGCGATCGTGCTGGTGTTCAAGCATCCCCTCGGCACGGCGCTCACCATCGCGGCCAGCCTCGCCCAGATCGGCGAATTCTCGTTCATTCTCGTCGGCCTCGGCCTGTCCCTGAAGCTGCTGCCGGAGGAGGGGCGCGACCTGATCCTCGGGGGCGCCCTCCTGTCGATCACCCTCAACCCCCTCGTCTTCGCCCTGGCCGCGCGCGCCGAGCGCTGGCTCGGGAGCCGGCCCGAGGTCGCAGCGCGGTTCGAGCGCCACGCCGCCGCCCCGCCCGCCATCGCGGCGGAGGCGACCGCCCACCGCGGCCATGCCGTCATCGTCGGTTACGGCCGCGTCGGCAGTGCCATCGGCAAGGCCTTCTCCGCCTGGGACCTGCCCTTCGTGGTGGTCGAGCGCGACCGGCGCCGGGTTCTGGAACTGCGCAAGGCCGGCATCGAGGCGATCTTCGGCGATGCCAGCGCGCCGGGGCTGCTCGAGGCGGCCGAGATCGGGGAGGCGCGGCTGTTCGTCATCGCCGCCCCGGACGCGCATCAGGCCCGCCGCCTCGTGGAGCTCGCCCGTTCCCTCAACCCGGGCATCGACACGCTGGTGCGCAGCCACAGCGACGGCGAGCGCAAGCTCCTGGAGGAGCAGGGCGTCGGTCTCGCCCTGATGGCCGAACGCGAACTCGCCTTCGGGATGATCGTCTACGCCCTGCGCAGCCTCGGCCTGAAGGAGGGCGAGGCCCGCATCTTCGTGGACACCAGCCGGGCCGAGACCCGCGGCGAACCCCCCGAAGCCGGCGAGCCGCACAAAGGCGCGCCCGAACTGCGCCACCACCAGACCGATGGTCCCTGACGCCGCGCCTTTCCCGGCCCTGTCATGACCCTCGACCAATTGCGCATCTTCGTGGCGGTGGCCGAGCGCGAGCACGTCACGCGGGCGGCCGAGGCCCTCAACCTCGCCCAATCCGCGGTGAGTGCGGCCATCGCCACCCTGGAGGCGCGGCACGCGACCCGGCTGTTCCACCGGGTCGGGCGCGGCATCGCCCTGACCGAGGCCGGGCGCGTTTTCCTGATCGAGGCGCGGGCGGTGCTGGCGCGGGCAGAGGCCGCCGAGCGGGTCCTGGCGGACCTGAGCGGGTTGCGCAGCGGCACGCTCTCGCTGGCCGCGAGCCAGACCGTCGCCAGCGACTGGCTGCCCCGCCACCTCGTCGCCTTCCGCCGCGCCTATCCGCTGATCGCGGTGCGCCTCTCCGTCGGCAACACCGCCGAGGCGGCCGGGGCCGTGCACGACGGGACCGCCGAACTCGGCTTCGTCGAGGGGGACCTCGACGACCCGGCGCTGGCCGCCGCCACGGTGGCGCAGGACCAGCTGGTCCTGGTGGTGGCACCCGGCCACCCGTTCGCGGCCGCCCGCGACCTCGCGCCCGGGGATCTGGCAGAGGCCGAGTGGGTGCTGCGCGAGGCGGGCTCGGGGACGCGCTCGGTGTTCGAGGCGGCGCTGGCGCAGGCCGGCATTCCGGCCGCCGGGCTCAAGGTCGTCCTCGAACTGCCCTCGAACGAGGCGGTCCGGGCAGCGGTGGAAGCCGGCGGCGGGGCCGCCGTGCTGTCGCGCACCGTCGTGGCGGCCTCCCTGCGGGCGGGCACCCTGGTGCAGGCCGCCTTCCACCTGCCGGCACGGCCGTTCCGGGTGCTGCGGCACAAGGAACGCTACCGCAGCCGGGCCGCCGACGCGCTGCTCGCGCTGATCGGCTGAACGAGTGCGCTACGCCTCCCGCCCGACCCGGCTGTGGTTGCGGCTCCAGGCGAAGTAGATCACGAGGCCGATGGCGAGCCAGACGCCTAGGCGCAGCCAGGTCTCGCCGTCGAGCGACACCATCATGGCAAAGCAGCTGACGATGCCGAGGATCGGCACCAGCGGCACCAGCGGCGTGCGGTAGTCGCGCCGCGCGTCCGGCTGGGTCCGGCGCAGGATGATGACGCCGACGCAGACCAGGATGAAGGCGAGCAGGGTGCCGATGCTGGTCATGTGGCCGAGCTGTGAGATCGGCAGGAAGCCGCCGAGCGCGCTCGTGAACACCATGAAGAACAGGTTCGAGCGGTAGGGCGTCTTCCAGGTCGGGTGGATCTTGGAGAAGAAGCCCGGCAGCAGCCGGTCCTTGCTCATGGAGTAGAACACCCGGCTCTGGCCGAGCAGCAGCACCAGGATCACCGTGGAGAAGCCCGCGATGACGCCGAGCGTCACGAGGCTCTTGAGCCACGGGAACGGCGTCATCGCGATGGCGGTGTTCACCGGCGCGGCGTCTCCCTTCATCTGGGCGTAGGGGACGAGGCCGGTGAGCACGCTAGCGAAGGCGATGTAGATCACCGTGCAGATGGCGAGCGACCCCAGGATGCCGATCATCATGTTGCGCTGTGGATTCTTGGCCTCCTGCGCCGCCGTGGAGACCGCGTCGAACCCGACGTAGGCGAAGAAGACCACGCCGGCGCCGCGCATGATCCCGCTCCAGCCGTACTCGCCGAAGGTGCCGGTGTTCTCGGGGATGAACGGCACGTAGTTCTGCGCCTTGATGTAGAACAGGCCGACGCCGACCACGACCGCCACCACGGCGAGCTTGATGAGGACGACCACGGCGTTGACCCGGGCCGATTCGCGGATGCCGACCATCAGGAGGGCGGAGGCCGCGACGATGATGACGATCGCCGGCAGGTTGACGAGGCCGTGCGCCACGGTGCCGTCGGCGAGGGTGTAGGTCTCGAACGGCGAATTCACGAGGCTGGGCGGCAGGTTGATGCCGAGGCTGTCGCGCAGGAAGCGGGTGACGTAGCTCGACCAGCTCACCGAGACGGTGGCGGCGCCGACCGCGTATTCGAGCACGAGGTCCCAGCCGATGATCCAGGCCACGAACTCGCCCATGGTGGCGTAGGCGTAGGTGTAGGCCGAGCCCGCCACCGGGATCATGCCCGCGAGTTCGCTGTAGCACATGCCGGCGAAGGCGCAGGCGAGGGAGGCGATGGCGAAAGAGATCACCACGGCCGGGCCGGCGTGCTCGGCCGCCGCGATCCCGGTGAGCGAGAACAGCCCGGCGCCGATGACCGCGCCGATGCCGAGCGCGATCAGGCTCCAGGGACCGAGCGTGCGTTCGAGTTGGTTCTCGCCGCTGTCAGCGTCGGCGTTGAGACGCTCCAGGGATTTCGTGCGGATGAGATCGCCGGCAAGGCCCGATGCCATGAATGTCGTGTCCTCTCAGCGTCCGTTTTCGCGGGGGCCCGAGGGCGGGCCGCCCGTCCTGGTCCATCTTGCCGACACGGGCCAATCGCGACCCTGCGATCCGTGCCGGAGAGTCGACATGCGACGAGTCGCGGTCCGGTTGCAAATCGTCTGCCACCCGGCCTCGCATCCCGGTCCCGGCGCGAGCCTCACACCGGCCAGCGCGCCTCGCGGTAGGCGCCGTCCCAGAACATCCATTCGAGCTGGGTGGCGCGGGTGAAGGACCGGTGCATCCGCTCGCGCAAGGAAGGCGAGGCGTCGGCCGCGGCCTCGTCCGTGGCCGCGATCATCTGCGCGACGGCGGTGGCGAACTCCTCGCCGGCGTAGGTGTCGATCCAGGCCTGGTAGGGGTTGGCGGAGGCCGCCCGCGAGAGGATGTCGGTGCCGACCTCGGCGTAGATCCAGAAGCAGGGCAGCAGGGCCGCGAGCACTACCTCATAGGGCTCGCCGTAGGCGGTGGCCATGAGCGAGGAGACGTAGTGGTCGCAGGCCGGCGACAGCGGCGTCTGCGCGAAGGTCCGCGCATCGATGCCGTGATCGCGAAAGAAGCCGCCGTGGAGCGAGCGCTCCACCACGATGGCGGTCTCGGCGGCACGGGCGAACTGCACGATCCGGTCGGGGTCCGGCGCCTTGGCGGCGGCGAGCGCCAGGGCCCGGCCGAAGCCGATCAGGTAATGCGCGTCCTGCACGATGTAGTGGACGAAGCGGGCCGGGCTGAGGGTGCCGGCGGCGAGCTCCGCGTTGAAGGGCATGGTGCGGATCGCCTCGTAGGCGTCCGCGTTGCGCGCCCAGGCCTGGGCCGAGAAGGCGGTCATGCGCCCGCCGCCTCGAACGACAGCGTCACGCCGTGCCGCGCCTGGGCTCCCGGCGCCAGCAGGCGTTGCGCATCGCGCTCGGAGAGATCGCCGGAGAACCCGGCCCAGTCGGCGTGCCCGGTCCAACATTCGAGGGAAAGGAAAGGCGCGGTCGGCTTCGTCCAGACGGCGAGGTGGGGGAAATCCTCCGCTTCGAGGCGGATGGCGCTGCCGTCGGGACCGGCAAAGCGCATCCACCGGCTCTTCGCGTCGAGGACGACCAGGGCTTCGGTGAAGATCTCCGGATCGAGGGGGAGGGTGTCGCCGTCGAGGGGCAATGGCTGCTCGTCGCGCAGGAGCAGGCCGCCCTCGCCGACCTGCGGGGCGAACGGCCGCTCGGGATGCTCGAACACCACCGCGTAACCGGCGCCGGCCGCACGCTCGCCCCCGGCGAACGGCCAGGGGAAGGCCGGGTGGAACCCGAGGCCGTAGGGCAGGGCGGTTTCGCCGGTGTTGTGCACCACGATCGTGAAAGCGAGGCGGCCGGGGCTCACCGTGGCGGTGATGTCGAGGGCGAAGGCGAAGGGGTAGTGCGCGCGCGTCGCGGCGTCGTCGCCGAGCCGCAGGGTGACGGAGTCCGGCGCCTGCGCCGCCACCGCGAAGGGCAGGTCGCGGGCAAAGCCGTGCTGGGCCATGGGGAAGGTGTCGTCGCCGACCCGGACGCGCCCGCCGGCGCTGGCGCCGACCACCGGGAAGAGCCACGGCGCATGGCGGTTCCAATGCGCCGGGTCGCCCTCCCACAGGTACTCGCGCCCGGCGACGATCCAGGACACCGGCTCGGCGCCGTGGAGCGCGATGGTGGCCGCCGTGCCGTCCGCGGCTGCGATGGTGATCGTGTCGCTCAAGCCGATGCTCCCCCTGGCGTCTCTCCGGCACTGTGCCGCGCCCTGCGGCCTTGCGCCAGACGCCAGGCTTCGAACGTCACGAGCGGCCATAGCCCGACCGCATGGTTGCGCCGCCCCGACAGGTGCTCGTCGAGCATCGCCCGCACCAGGCCCGTGTCGAGGAAGCCGCCGCCGGCGTCGGGCGCCCGCAGCAGGTCGTTCGCATAGGCGCGCAACGGGCCGCGCAGCCAGGCGGCCAGGGGCGGGGCAAAGCCCTGCTTCGGCCGCTCGAACAGGGCCGGCGGCACGTGGCGGGCGAGCACCCGGCGCATGAGCCACTTGCCCTTGCCGTCCCGCCGCAGCAGCGATTCCGGCAGGCTCCAGGCGAAGGCGACGACGTCGCGGTCCAGCAGCGGCACCCGCGCTTCCAGCCCCACCGCCATGCTGGCACGGTCGACCTTGGCGAGCACGTCGTCGGGGAGGTAGCTCAGGGTGTCGAGGCGCCGCATCCGCTCGAGGAGCGAGCCGTCCGCCTCCTCGTCGAGGGGGTGCGCCAGTCCCGGCACGCCGCGCGCCAGCGCCTCCGCCGCGGGGTTGAGGGTGAGGAGGCGGGCATAGAGCCCGAAGCCGTCGCCCGACAGCTGTGCCGCCGCCTTGCGCAGGCGGTCGGCGGCATCCGGCCCGCCCCAGGGCCGGGGCAGGGCGCGGCCGAGGATCGCCAGGGCCCCGTGTGGCAGGGCGAGGACCGCGCCGGCGGCGAGGCGGCGCAAGGGGGGCGGCACCGGCTCGGCGCGGGCCGCGAAGCGCAGGGCGAGGGCATAGCGGTCGTAGCCGGCAAACAGCTCGTCGCCGCCATCGCCCGAGAGCGCCACCGTGATCCCGGCCCGCCGCGTGGCGGCGCAGAGGAGGTGGGTCGGCAGGCCGGATGGGTCGGCCAGGGGCTCGTCGTAGATCTCGGGCAGATGCGCCACGAGGGCCAGCGCATCCGCCTCGCGGACGGGGATGGTGGTATGGTCGGTGCCCAGGTGCCGGGCGACCCGCGCGGCGGCGTCGCTCTCGTCGAAGCGCGGATCGTCGGTGAAGCCGGCCGCGAAGGTCTTCGGGGCCTGTCCGTGCGCGGCCATCAGGGCGACCACCGTGGAGGAATCGACGCCCCCCGACAGAAAGGCACCGAGCGGCACGTCGCTCGCCATCTGCCGCCGCACCGCCGCCGCCAGCAACGCCTCGAGCCGTTCCGCCGCGGCTTCGTCCGACCCCCGGAACGGATCGGCCCGGCCGGTGCGGACGACATCGTCGAGGCGCCAGTAGGCGCTCGTGCGGGGGGGCTCGCCGGGGCGCCAGCACAGGAGGGAACCGGGGGCGAGCTTGCGTACACCGCTGAGGATCGAGCCCGGTGCGGGCACGTAGCCGTGGCGCAGGAGGCTCGATACGGCCGCCGGATCGATCCCGGGCGCGAACTCCGGACAGGCGGTGAGCGCGCTCAGCGTCGAGCCGAACAGCAGGCGGTCGCCATGATGCGCATAGAACAACGGCTTCACGCCGATGCGGTCGCGGGCGAGCCACAGGCGGCGCTCGTGGCGGTCGTAGGCCGCGAAGGCGAAGATGCCCTCGACCCGGTCGAGGGCGGCCGCGACGCCGTGGCGGGCGATCAGTTCGACCAGGACCTCGGTGTCCGAGGTGCCGGCGAAGGTGTGCCCGCCGTCGGACAGGTGCCGGCGTCGGTCGGCGGCGTCGTAGAGTTCGCCGTTGTACGTCACCACCCAGCGCCCGTCGCGGGAGCGCATCGGCTGGGCGCCGGCGGCGCTCACGTCGAGGATGGCGAGGCGGCGATGGCCCAATGCCACGCCGTCTTCATGCCAGACCCCGCGCCCGTCCGGCCCGCGGTGGGCGAGGGCGTCGGCCATCGCGCCGGCGAAACGCGCGAGCCGCTCGGGCGAAAGGCGAGGATCGACGAGGCCGGCGATGCCGCACATGCGCGAAGGGTCGCCCGCCGACGTGAACGGGCCCCTTCGCGATGTGCCGGGGCCTGCCCGGCAGGCTTTAGTCCACCGTCTTCAACTGATCCAGGGCGACCTCGCCGTTCTGGCTGCGGAAGCGCGGCGAGCCGCCGCTCGACTGGGAGACGCCGTTGATCTGGTGGTCGCCGCTATCGTAGGTGGTGCGCTTGCCGTTCTCCTCGATGACGAGGCGCTGCTTGTCCGGGAAGAAGGCGTAGCGCAGGCCGTTCTGGCCGCCGCTGGTGGACGGCCTGCCGAGTTCCTGCGGCCACCAGGCCTCCGATCCCTGCATCGGCTTCATGGGCTTCATCGGTTCCATGGGCTTCATGGGTTCCATCGGCTTCATCGGTTCCATCGCGGTCGTCCCGTGGTTGCTGTCGCTGGCACGGGAGACGCTCGAACGGCGCCTTGGGTTGCATCGCGCCGGGTCGGTCATGCCGGCGATGCGGCGTGCGCATGCCCGCGGGCGGCCCGATGTCGGCAGCGGGCGGGATCACATCCGTGCGGAGGATCCGGTCATGGGCGGGGCCTCGGCCCGCACCAGCGACGCTCCGGCCTGTCGCACCAGGGCGGCGCCCTTGCGAACCAGGGTGTTGCGCGCCCGCCGCGCGACCCAGACCAGCCCCGGATCGATCGCCATGGAGCGGGAGAACTCGCTCTGCCGGATCGCCTGGGCGTCGCTCTCGACCTTGCGCGGGTCGTCGTAGAACGCGCCGATCTTGGAGGCGTCCATGCCCGGCGTCGCCAGCCAGCGCGGGATGTGGACGTTGCACAGCAGGTCCACGTCGGTGAGCACCCGCTTCACCCCGACGCCGGGGGCCGGGCAGGTGGTGCAGAAGGCATCGCCCACCAGCACGACGCCGTCGCGGCGGTGCCCCTGCGAGAGGGTGAGGTCGATCGGGCGCACCTGCACCCGGCCCGCGACCCCGAGCCCGCCGCAGATCCCGCCGAGGTTCGGCATCAGGGCGCCGAGGGTCTCGGCCGGGTTCTGGCGAAACGCCCTGGTCCAGGGGTCGTTGGCCTCGCGGTAGACGAACAGGTTGGCGCGCATCGTGTCGCGGATCGGAAACAGGGTCAGGTAGGCGACCCGGTCGTAGCCGGTGCCGTAATAGGCGAGGGACTCGAACGGGTAGGCGTAGGCCGGCCGGTCGAGGTCGAACCCCAGCGACAGCGAATGGGCCTTGCGGGTGTCGACCCGCGCGATGCCGACCATGCGGCGGATGGCGTCGCCGAGCCCCGTGGCCACCACGACGAGCCGGGCCGCGATCGCCCGGCCATCGGCCAGCGTCACGGTCTGGAGGCCAGGCCCGGCCTCGATCCCCGCGACGCGGCCGACCGTGAAGTCCACCGCCGCCGGCATGGCCCCGCGCAGGGCGTTGACGACGTTGGAATAGCCGTAGCCGTACTCGCGCCCGCGATGCCGCGCGACGAGACGGCCGAACCGGTAGATGTCGATGCTGTCGATGGCCGTGGCGGCGCCGAGCGCGGTGTCGGCGAGCCCGAGGGGCTCGAGCATCGCGACGTGGGGCGGGCCGAGTTTTTCGGCCCGGAACTCGGGCGGGAAGACGCGGTGCGAATCGACGAGTGCCACCGAGCGGCCGGCCCGGGCCAGCACCGTCGCCGCCGCCGTCCCGGCGAGGCCCGCGCCGATGACGACGACCTCGACCTGCGTCGTCGACGGCATCTCTGTCTGGTCCATCGTCGACATCGTCCCGGGCGGTCTGTGCGGCGTGCTCGCGCACTGCGCGCCGCCTCGATCGGAGCGTCGCCCAAAGCCCTGACGGTCCGATTAACGGGACGGCCGAGATCCGGGGTGATCCGGTCGTTCCCGCATCGGTTTTTCGCCGCAAGCCGCAGAAATCCGCGTTTGCGGGACCAAAAATGCCTAACGAATGGTCAATCTATTGAATTGATGCCCGCTGCCGCGGCGCGGGAGGGCCGAGATCAGACCTTTCACGGGCTCGCGCGAACCCACGCCGACCCGGCATCTCCAAAAATGCTTGCGCGATCGGCCGTTAGCCGCCTCAGGTTCGTTGCAGCACCGCAACAGAGGGAGGGAACTTCCGGCAAGGACACGAATCCGTGTTGCTTGGAGCGGGGGGTGTCGTCCAAGGTATATCAGCACGGGGGCAAACCCCGGCAACGCCCGCGGTTCCGGCAACGGACGCGACGGGTTCCTACTAGCAAGTACGGGCGGGCCGGTTGCGACCTTGGGGGTCGGAATTGAGATCTGCATAGTCTTTGGTCTCGAAACTCTGGAGATAACAATGAGGCTCTTAAAGAGCTCGCTCCTCGGGTCTGTCGCGGGGGTTTTCGCGGTAGCTGGAGCGCAGTCTGCCGATCTGCCGGTCAAGAAGGCCGCCCCGATCGAGTACGTGCGTGTCTGCTCGGCTTACGGCGCCGGGTTCTTCTACATCCCCGGCACCGACACCTGCCTGCGCCTCTCGGGCCGCGCCCGGTTCGAGGTCGGCTACGGCGAGTCGAAGCAGCGTAGCGGCACCAACGGCGACCTCGTCGGTTACCGTGGCCTCGCCCGCATCAACCTCGATGCCCGCACCCAGACCGGCTACGGCACCCTGCGCGCCTTCGCCCGCCTCGAGTTCGCCTCCCGCACCGGCGGCACCCAGGGCATCCGCTCGGGCACCCAGGAACGCATCGGCAACGCCTTCGGCGCCACCGGCCAGGACCAGGCCGGCCACGTCCAGCAGTTCGTGAACACCGACAAGGCGTTCATCCAGTTCGCCGGGTTCACCGCCGGTCGCGCCTCGTCGTTCTTCGACTTCTACGCCCACGACTTCGAGATCCAGGCCTCCACCGCCGGTTCGGACCTGCAGTCCACCAACCTGCTCGCCTACACCACCAAGCTCGGTGCGAGCGGCTTCAGCGCGACCCTCTCGCTCGAAGACCCGGCCTTCCGCCGCAACACCATCTACTCGCAGGAATTCGCGAACCCGGCCTCCGGCGCGAACAACGTCGCAGCCCAGCGTGTGCTCTTCGGCACCGTCGGTGTGTTGCCCGCCTTCCAGACCGTCGACGTTCGGCAGTCCAGCCGTCTGCCCGATTTTGTCGGTGTCCTTCGCTACGACGCCGCTTGGGGCTCCGCTCAGCTCTCGGCTGCCGTCAAAGAGCTGAATACCCAGAACTTCATTGCCGGTTCAGCCGGTGCCGCTGCCAACATCGGCGCTCTGACCCCCGGCTTCGCTCTTCCCGGTGTCGGTCCGACTGCACGCCCCGGCGCCGAATACGGCTGGGCCGTTCAGGGTGGCGTGAAGATCAACCTGCCCTTCATCGCGCCGGGCGACACCTTCTACCTGCAGGGTGCCTACGGCGAGGGTGCCAGCCTCTACACCGGCGTCCCGTCCTACAACGGCAGCTACACCTCGCGCATCAGCACCATCAACGGTGCCGCCTTCGACCCCTACATGTCGGATGCGACCCTCAACCCGTTCACGGGTAAGATCGAGACGTCGAAGAGCTTCAGCATCGTCGGCTCGTTCCTGCACTACTGGTCGCCTGAGTGGCGCTCTGCGGTGTTCGCCAGCTACTCGGAGATCGAGTTCGCTCGCGGCGCTCGCCAGAACAACGCTCTGGCTTACTCCGGTGCCGGAACTGCAACGAACAACAACTTCACGGGTATCGTCGGCACACGCTCCTTCGCGCTCGCCCCGACCCTTCGCGACAACTACCAGATCGTCGCCGGCGCGAGCCTGATCTGGTCGCCCGTCAAGGACCTCGATATCGGTGTCGAGGGCCTCTACACCAAGGTCGGCGTGCAGAGCGGCCGGGTCATCGACCAGACCCGCAACGCTCCGCTCACCGCCGCCGCGATCAATGCTGGCGCGGCCGTCCGCACCGTCACCGCCGACGACACCTACCAGGTCCGCATGCGCGTCCAGCGCGACTTCTAGGACCCGACATCCTCCGGCGCGGCGGGTGCCGCGCCGGGGACCCATGGCTGGACATCGCCTTCGGCGATGGAGAGTTTCGAGAATCGACGACTTGGCCCGGCTGTGGAAGCCGGGTCTTTTCGCGTTGAGGGCTTGGTTTCGCAGCGCCGGTTGTCGTCGTCGTCCGGCCGGGTGATCGCGGGAGGCGCAAGCCGAACCCTCTCCTTTTCGAGGGAGGCCATTCGCGTTTCGACCGGCGAGCGACGGCTCGCATCGCCGACACGATCGAACGACGCCCCGCCGACTCCCGTCTCCGCACGAGGCTCCGATGACGCTGATCGAACGCCTGAAGTCCTACGCCGCCGACGCCTTCGGGCTCGCCGCGCCTGAGGTCGCCGATCCGGCAGAAGACGAGGCCCTGGCGGCCATCGCGCTGCTCGTGCATGTGGCGCGGGCCGATGGCACCCTGGCCGCGCCCGAGGCCGAGCGCCTCGCCCGCCTCGTCGAGGGTCGCTATGCGCGCTCGCGGCCCGAGGCCGATGCCCTGATCGCCCGCGCCACCGCCTTCGACGCCGAGACCCGCGACATGGCCGAACTCGTCGAGCGAATGGGGCACGACGCCGATCGCCCGGAGCGGTTGCGCCTCCTGGCCATGGCCTGGTCGGTGGCCAGCGCCGACGGCGCCGTCCACGAGTTCGAGGAGGCGCTGGTCTGGCGCCTTGGTGGCCTGCTCGGGCTCGGCGAGGACGAGATCGTGCGCGCCCGCTCCGGCCCGGCCCCCATCGGCTGAACCGGACCGATGATCGTCAGCCTGACGCTGATCCTGATGGCGCAGCTCGTCGGGGAGGCGGCGGCGCGCGGCGCCGGCCTGCCGGTGCCCGGGCCCCTGATCGGGATGGCCGTGCTCCTGGCCTTCCTCGGCCTGCGCGATCGGGCCACCCGCCTGTCGGAGCGGGTGCTGCCGCGCCCCCTCGTCGACGGAACCCTGGAGGGGACCGGCAAGGGCCTGCTCGCCCACCTCTCGCTGCTGTTCGTGCCCGCCGGGGCCGGCATCGTCGGACGCCTCGACGTCATCGCCGCCCATGGCCTCGCCATCGCCGTGGTGGTCCTGGTCTCCACCCTCCTCACCCTGGCGGCCACGGCCCTGACCTTCGTGGCGGTGGCGCGCCGGATGGCGCCGCGCGACGACCCGCGATGAAGGGGGATTTCGCCGTCTGGGTCTATCTCTCGCACACGCCGCTGCTGTGGCTGACCGTGACGCTGCTCGCCTACGGCGTCGCCGAGCGGGTCGCGCTCGCCACCGACCGGCACCCCCTCGCCAACCCGGTGCTCGTCGCCATCGTCCTCACGGCCACGGTGCTGTGGCTGACCGGCACGCCCTACGCGACCTACTTCGAGGGCGCGCAGTTCGTCCACTTCCTGCTCGGGCCGGCGACCGTCGCCCTGGCGATTCCCCTCTACGAGTACCGGGCCACGGTGATGCGCGCCCTGGTGCCGATGCTGGCCGCCCTCGTGGTCGGCTCGCTCGTGGGGATCGTCTCGGCGATGAGTCTGGGGCTCATGCTCGGTATCCCCCGCGACGTGGTGGTGGCGATGAGCCCGAAGTCGGTGACCACGGGCGTCGCCATGGGCATCGTCGAGACCTTGGGAGGCGATCCGACCCTGGCCGCCGTCCTCGTCATGCTCACCGGCATGACCGGCGGCATCCTGGTGACGCCACTGATGAACCGGCTGCGGATCGAGGACCGGCGCGCCCGCGGCTTTGCTGCGGGCCTGGCCGCCCACGGCGTCGGCACCGCCCGCGCCTTCCAGGTCAGCGCCGTAGCCGGCACCTTCGCCGGCATCGCGCTCGGCCTCAACGCCTTCCTCACCGCGATCCTGGTGCCGGTCGCGGTGGGGTTCTTGCGCTGAGGGCCTATTCGGCGGCGACGGGCTTGGGCATGTCGCGCGGCACGAACCGGCCGTCGTTGCCGGCCTGCATGTCGAGGCGCCGGTCGTGGAAGGCGTGCAGGGTCGAGCGGTGGCCGATCGAGACGATGGTGGTGTCGGGCAGGCGCTCGCGCAGCATCCGGTAGATCCCGGCCTCGCTGGCCTCGTCGAGGGCGGCGGTCGATTCGTCGAGGAACAGCCAGGCGGGCTTGGCCAGCACCGCCCGGGCGACGGCCAGGCGCTGCTGCTCGCCCCCCGACAGGCGCTGGTCCCAGGCATCGACCTCGTCGAGGCGGTCGACGAGCTGAGGCAGCTGGGCCGCCACCAGGGCCTCGCGGATCGCCGCGTCCGGGAACTGGTCGGTGGTGTTGGGATAGACCACGGCGCCGCGCAGGGTGCCGAGCGGGATGTAGGGCCGCTGCGGCAGCACCAGGGCCGACTGGCCCGGCGGCACGTCGATGCGGCCCCGGCCGAACGGCCAGATGCCGGCGATCGCCCGGAACAGGGTCGACTTGCCCGAGCCCGACGGGCCGGTCACCAGGGTGGCCGATCCCTTGGCCAGGGCCAGGCGCTCGGCCGCCACGATCTCGCGTCCGTCCGGCAGCGCCAGGGCGAGGCCGGCGGCGGTGACGTCGCCCGCCGTCTCGTTGCCCTGGACGAGGCCGTAGCCCGCCCCGTTCAGCGCTTCCGCCTTGGTCATCGCCCGCTTGAACGAGGTCAGGCGGTTGGTGTTGGCGCGGTAGGAGGCGATGGTGGTGTAGGACGAGATGAAGAACGACAGCGACGATTGCACGTTGGCGAAGGCGCCGGCGGTCTGCTGGAACTGGCCGAGGGTGATCTTCTTCGTGAAGTAGGACGGCGCGGCCAGGATGTAGGGGAACACCACGCTGATCTGGCTGTAGGACAGGGTGAAGCTGCCGAGCTTGATCCGCCGGTAGATGATGTCGACGAAGTTGCCGATCACCGCCCCGAACAGGTCGCGCAGCCGCAGCGTCTCGGCCCGCTCGCCGCGCAGAAGCGCGATCTGCTCCGAATAGATGCGGGTGCGCGCCAGCGAGAAGCGGAAGTCGGCCTCGACCTTCTCCTGCCGGAAATCGAGCCCGATGAGTGGCCGCCCGATCAGGTGGGTCAGCCAGGTGCCGATCACCGCGTAGCCGACCACCAGCCAGACGAGGAAGCCCGGCACCACCGTGTCGGTGAAGGGCAGCGCGAAGTCGCGCGACAGGCCCCACAGGATGACCATGAACGAGACCAGCGTGGCCGCCTGCGACAGGAGCCGGATCGACAGGATCATGGTCTGCTGGATGAACAGCCGCACGTCCGCCTGGATGCGCTGGTCCGGGTTGTCGGCCGCCTCGTCGGTGAACGGGATGCGGTAGTGCACGCCCGCATCGAGCCAGCGCTCGGACAGGCTGCGCGTCAGCCAGGTCCGCCAGCGGATCTCCAGCGTGGCGTCGACGAAGGTGTCGAACATCCCGATGACCACCCAGATGGCGGCCAGGGGCGCGAAGACGAACAGCAGTTGATACCAGAACGCCTCGGCGTTGTACTCTTGCAGGGCGTTGAACAGGTCGCGGTACCAGAAGTTCAGCCGCAGCTGCAGGGCCACCTGGGCGAAGGTGATGAAGATCGAGAGCGCCACCAGCCGCTGCCCGATCTTGCCCTCGGTGCCGCCGAAGAAGCGGAACGGGCCGATCTCCTTGGTGGGGGCGTCGTGCGTGGCGAAATACGGGTCGGCGATCAGCGTGATCGCGCGGATCGGCTCGAGGTAGGAGATGCCGAGCACGATGGCGGCGAACACCACCGCGCCCGTGGCGGCGAAGGCGGGCGGCAGCAGGGCGGCGATGGTGCCGGGCAGGATGCCCAGGCCCGCGAGCTGCTGCGCGCCGGCCAGGGTGACGTAGCCGATGCCGTACATCGCCACGAAGATCTTGAGGAAGGCCGAGAGCCGCACCGAGGCGTAGAGGATGCCGGCCATCGCGAGGCCGCTCAGGGTCACGTAGAGCGGGGCCGCGGGCGCGCCGGGCACCAGCACCGGCGTGAGGAGGAGAACGAGGACGAACACGGCCGTCACGGCGGCCTGGAGGCCGAGGCCCGTTCTCAACACCGCCATGCGCGTCCCCCCGTCGTCGTCTCGTGGTGTCGGTCGTCTCGCGGGCGCCTGACCCCGCCGCAGTGACCATCGGACATGGCGAGATCGTGGCACGTCCCAGGGCGCGGCCGCGACGACGATGCCGCATGTCAGGCCCCCACGGGGGGGCGGCGGCGCTCGGGGAAAAGCCGATCGGAGCGGGAGGTCGGAGCGGGAGAGCCGTCCCCGCGAAAAATCCTACTGCCAGTCCCAATCGTTGAACCCGAGTTCGCGGCAGCGGTAGCCCACCGGGCATTCGGGGTTGTCGCGGGTGGGCACGAACCGCAGTTCCGCGATCTCGCTCGTCTCGCAGAAGCTGCGATCCTTGACGAAGCGTTCGAGGGCCGAGCCGCCGGCGTTCAGGAGGATGGCGCCGCTCTTCTTCACGAGGCCCATCGCCTCCGAACAGACCATGCGCTGAACGGCGGCACCGGGCTGCGCCTGCGCGCCAGCCGGCAGCGTGAAGCAGAGGATCAGGGCGAGGACGGTCCGGTTCGACACGGGGACTTGGCGCCGTTCCTGTTTCCGATGGCGCCAAGCATGGCAGTTTCCGCGCCCTGCGAAAAGGGCTCGGCCGTCTGGAAGAGGGCTTAAGCCCGAGGAATGACCGGCACGGACCCAGGCTCCGCCGGCATCCGTTCGAAACACGGTTGCCAGTGTCTTGACGCAGGCCGCCGTAGAGTGGGCGACCGGGGCTGCCGCTGGCTTGTCTTACCTGGGCTGCCGCCGGCTTGCCGCAATCGCGGAGTCTACCCGGCGGCTCGGCCCGGTTCGTCGCGCGAACCGGGCTCCCATTCTTCCGTTCGGGATCGAGACCGTCTCGTTCCCGCGCCGCCACAGACGGGACGACCGGTAGCCATGGCCCAGCTTTCGACCATCGACCTCGATGCCGTGCGCGCGGCGCCGCTCTCGCGTGAGCCCTACAGCTTTTGCCTGGGCACGGACGTGCTCCGGCCCGAGGCGATCGACGAGATCCGCCAGGATTTCCCGGCGATCGCCAAGCCGGGCTATCTCACGGTGGACGAGGTCGCGCTCAAGGGTCGGTTTCGCGACCTGATCGAGGAACTGGAGAGCGACGCGTTCTCGGTGATCCTCGGCGAGAAATTCGGGATCGACCTCGTCTCCTGCCCGCGCCTGACCACGATCATGAAGCGCTCGCAGCTCAAGTACGGGTCGATTCACACCGACGGCCCGTCCAAGGTGCTGACGCTGCTCGTCTACATGAACGACGCCTGGGACGCGCCGGCCGCCGGCCGCTTGCGGGTGCTCTACGACGGCAAGAACTACGCCCCCTTCGCCGTCGAGGTGCCGCCCACCATGGGCACGATGTTCGCCTTCCTGCGCGCCGACAACTCCTGGCACGGCCACGAGCCGTTCGAGGGCGAGCGCCGGGTGGTGCAGGTGGCCTGGGTGAAGGATGCCGCGGAATTGGAGCGCAAGAAGAAGCGCAACCGCACCGCCCAATTCCTCAAGGGCATCTTCGGGCGCTGACCAGCGGTCGAAGTAACGAACATCCCGCAGTGTGGTTCCAAAGCGGCTTCACAGGGTTCCACATCCTGGTTTATGAATCATGAACCGGGAGGGGGAGCGATGGCGCAGGGGCTCGACGGGACGTTCGGCCCGACGCTTGTCGACGACGCGTGCCCGGAGTCCGACGGCCGTTCCCTGCTCTGGCTGGTGGTGCCGGTGGTCCTGGCCATCGGCTGGGGCATCTTCTTCGCCTACACCGCGATCTACCTCGCCGACGACACGGTTCAGCGTCCGCACCGGGACAGCGAGCGGGCCGAGGCGCGCACGGAGGCGAGTGCCTTCGTCATGATGCCGGAACCGGCGCGGCAGCCGGCCTCGTTGCGTCCCTCCCGCGGGCTCGACCGGCCCGCTTCGCCCGCCGAGCCGGCCGCCACCGACGCGATCCCGCCCGACGCGGCGGCTGCCCAGCCGTCGTCGCCGGTCCCGGCCAAGGCCGAGCCCGTGATCGCCGTACCGGCCGGTATCCCGCGGGCCGCGGACATCGAAAGGGCCGAGTTCGTCGGGCTGTGGGGGCCGACTCCCGCCGCCTGCCAGGCGCCCTCGCGCCGCCACGGCTACATTCCGGCCCGGATCACGGCCGGCGGCGCCAGGGCCGGCCGTACGATCTGCACGTTTCGCGACGGCCGCCGTGCGGGCAGCGCCTGGGTCGTGGCCGCCGAGTGCAGCGACCGCGGGCGGCGCTGGTCGTCCCAGGTCCGCCTGACCGTGGACGGCGACCGGCTGACCTGGTCGAGCGGCAAGGGCGCCTCGGCCTACGTGCGCTGCGGCCGCCGCGACGGCTGAGCGGCCGTCGCCCGACCGGCCCCACGACGTCTCGCCGCGCGTGTTCTTTTCGCTGGCGCGGTTGTGCAATCCCGCTACCGTGACCACAACCGGCGGCCGAGGGGGCGCGCGCGGACGACGAGCGATACCTGCCGCATCTCATGGGCCGACACGCCGATTCCACCGCCCTCCCGGGCCGCATCCTCGCTCTCCTGCCCCAGGACGGGACACCGGTCCTCAACCGTGTCATGCGGGCCCTGATCGCCCGCGACGGCGAGCGCCCCGTCCCGGCCGAGACCTATTTTTCCGCCTGCGACGACCTCGTGGGCATGGGCCGGATCGGGCGCCTGCGCGGGCAGGGCGGCCAGATCTTCCTGGTGGCGGCCTCCGCGACCGAAACGGCGGAGCCTTCGTCCGAGTCCGTCGAGGACGGCTGGGCCGAGGCCCGGCTGATGGCGCCGCTGCAACTCTATCTCGAAGGCGCCTTCCGCAAGGGCCTCGACCTGGGCGACGGGCTCTGCCTCGTCCAGGACACCTCGGGCATCGGCCCGCGGCGGGGGCAATGGGCACGGCCCGACTTCCTGCTGGTGTCCGCCCTCCGGTTCCGGCTGCTGCCCGGCGCGCAGATCGACGTCCATGCCTTCGAGCTCAAGACCGAGGCCGGCGGCACGGTCCAGGCGGTCCACGAAGCCCTGGCCCAGACCCGGTTCACGCACTTCGGGCATCTCGTCTGGCACCTGCCCACGGGCGCGCGCAGCGAGGGACGGCTGCCCGAGATCGCCTCGCAATGCGCCACCCACGGCATCGGCCTGATCCGCCTGCGCGATCCGCGCGAGCCGGACCTCGCCGAGATCCTGCTCGACCCCGTGCGCAAGGCCACGGTCCCGGCGATCGTCGACGGGTTCCTCGAATCGCGGCTCACCCGCGAGAACCGGGCGAGGCTCGTGCGCGTCCTGGCGGAGACGGTATCATGAGCGGCAAGCACGAGACCGGCAAGCACGAGACCGGCAAGACGGGGACTGGAAAGCGCGCTTCGGGCAAGCTCGTGGCCGTCGCCAACATGAAGGGGGGCGTCGGCAAGACGACCACCGTGGTGATGCTCGCCGAGGCCCTGGCCGCCGATGGCGCCAGGGTGCTGGTGGTGGACCTCGATCCCCAGGCCAGCGTTTCGGTCTGCCTCGCGGGCGAGGGGATCCTCGGGGAGATGATCGCCAAGGGCCGCACCCTCGAGGCCTACCTCGCGCTCAAGCTGATCCAGAACGAGAAGCCGATCCTCGCGCCCCGTATCCGCGCCAACGTCAGCCTGACCACGCATGGCAACGAGCCGCTCGCCCTCTCGCTGCTGCCGGCCGGACCGTACCTGCGCCTCGTCGAGCGCGAGCTGATCTACGAGCTGACCGGGCGGAAATACTCGATGCACGCCATCGAGGGGCAGCTTTGGACGCTGTTCCAGGACGACTTCGTCCCGCTCGCCGCGATCTACGACTACATCCTGTTCGATTGCGCGCCGGGCATCTCGCCGATGACAGAGATCGCGGTGCGCGGGGCCGACCTCGTCCTCGTCACCTCGATCCCGGACTACCTCTCCACCTATGGGCTCGACGCCTTCGTCCAGACGATCTGGGGCTCGGGGCGCAAGCGCCACAGCCGCCTGGCGCCCAAGCGCCTGCCGCACGTGCTCGTGACCCGCTACCAGCAGAACGTCCGCCAGCATCAGCAGACGATCCTGCGCCTGGAGGAGGAGGCCGCGGCCGAGGACGCCGGCTTTCGCCTCCTGACGACCCGGATCCCCCAGGCGGCGGCGCTGTCCGAAGCCCTGATGCCGCGGGAGGTGCCGCCCACCTTTTCGGGCAAGTACGGTCCGCACGTTTCCCAGGTGCTCATCCCCCTCGTCGCGGAACTGAAGGAGATTCTCCATGGCGCTTGATGTCGACGGTTTCGCGATCCTCAAAGCCATCGTGGCCAGGCCGGAGGCCTTCCCCGACATCCGGGCGGAGGTGGCCAAGACCGGGCGCGCCCTGGTGGTCAAGCAACTCAAGGCCAAGACGCTCCCGCTCGCGGGCGTCCGGGCGATCCACGCGGGCCTCGGGGCGGAGACCTTCGCCCTCGTGGTCGACGGCCTCACCGACGCGGAATCCAGGACCCTCGTCGCCCGCCTCGACAAGAACCACCCCGACCTCAAGGCCGCGACCCCCGACTGGCCGCGCCGGCATCTCGTCGCGCTGGCCGGCGGCACCGACCCGGTCGCCAAGGTGGCCGCCAAGCCGGCCACTAAGCCGTCCGAACCGAAGGCGCTCGCGCCCAAGAAGCCGAAGTCGACCCGCGCGCTCGGCAGCGCCGCCTTCGCCGCGACATGGGACGGCAAGGACCACGATGCCAAACCCAAGGGGGGCAAGAAGGGCAAGTCGGCCTGATCCCAGCGCGGATCGCCACCGCGTCTCCTGCTGCCTTCGACCCATAGATGCCAGGGTCGATGCTAGGACGGTCTGTCCCTTCGTCACGTCGTTCCGGCTTCGCCTGTACCCACCCGCGAACCTTGTCCCAAGGCGCCCTTGCTTTGGCGCTTCAGGACGAGGTCGCAGGCGGGGGCGACGTTCCGACCGAGGCGATCACGCGGTGAAGATCCCGCGTGTCCCACCCATGAAAAAGGGGCCGCCTTTCGGCGACCCCTCTTCTTTGGATGGACTGGAGGCGTGGACTTAGAAGTCCATGCCGCCCATGCCGCCGCCCATGCCGCCGCCGCCGGGCATGCCGCCGCCGCCGCTCTCCTTCTTGGGAGCATCGGCGATCATGGCCTCCGTGGTGACGAGCAGGCCGGCCACCGAGGCGGCGTCCTGCAGGGCGGTGCGCACGACCTTGGCCGGGTCGACGATGCCGGCCTGGATCATGTCGACGTATTCTTCCGTCTGGGCGTTGAAGCCGTAGGTGATCGAGTCGGTCTTGTCGGTGATGCGGCCGACCACGATCGAGCCCTCGACGCCGGAGTTGGCGGCGATCTGACGGATCGGGGCTTCCAGGGCCTTCAGCACGATCTTGATGCCGGCCTGGACGTCCGGGTTGTCGCTCTTGAGGGCGCGGACGGCCTCGCGGGCGCGGAGCAGGGCGGTGCCGCCGCCGGGGACGATGCCCTCTTCCACCGCAGCGCGGGTGGCGTTGAGCGCGTCGTCGACGCGGTCCTTCTTCTCCTTGACCTCGACCTCGGTCGCGCCGCCGACGCGGATGACCGCGACGCCGCCGGCGAGCTTGGCCAGGCGCTCCTGGAGCTTCTCACGGTCGTAGTCCGAGGTGGTCTCCTCGATCTGCGCCTTGATCTGGCCGACGCGGGCTTCGATCTCGGTCTTCTCGCCGGCGCCGTCGATGATCGTGGTGGTCTCCTTCTCGATGCGGATGCGCTTGGCGCGGCCGAGCATCGGCAGGGTGACGTTCTCGAGCTTGATGCCGAGGTCCTCGGCGATCATCTGGCCCTGGGTCAGGATCGCGATGTCCTCGAGCATGGCCTTGCGGCGATCGCCGAAGCCCGGAGCCTTGACGGCCGCGACCTTGAGGCCGCCACGCAGCTTGTTCACGACGAGGGTGGCGAGCGCCTCGCCCTCGATGTCCTCGGCGATGATGACCAGCGGCTTGCCGGTCTGCACAACGGCCTCGAGGACCGGGAGCATCGCCTGGAGCGACGAGAGCTTCTTCTCGTGGATGAGGATGTAGGGGTCCTCGAGCTCGGCGACCATCTTCTCGGCGTTGGTGATGAAGTACGGCGAGAGGTAGCCACGGTCGAACTGCATGCCCTCGACGACGTCGAGCTCGGTCTCGGCGGTCTTGGCCTCTTCGACGGTGATGACACCCTCGTTGCCGACCTTCTGCATGGCATGGGCGATCATCTCGCCGATTTCCTTGTCGCCGTTCGACGAGATCGTGCCGACCTGGGCGACTTCCTCGGACGAGGCGACCTTCTTGGCGCGGGCGATGATGTCCTTCACCGCGGCGGCCGTGGCGAGGTCGATGCCGCGCTTGAGGTCCATCGGGTTCATGCCGGCGGCGACGTACTTGGCGCCTTCGCGCACGATCGCCTGGGCCAGGACGGTGGCGGTGGTGGTGCCGTCACCGGCGATGTCGTTGGTCTTCGAGGCCACTTCGCGCAGCATCTGTGCGCCCATGTTCTCGAACTTGTCGGAGAGCTCGATCTCCTTGGCGACGGTGACGCCGTCCTTGGTGATGCGCGGCGCGCCGAAGCTCTTCTCGATGACGACGTTGCGGCCCTTGGGGCCCAGCGTGACCTTCACCGCGTCGGCGAGAATGTCGACGCCGCGCAGCATCTTCTCGCGGGCGTCGGAGGCGAAGCGGACTTCTTTCGCTGCCATGTGTCGGAATCCTTATGAAGTGGGGAGCCCCGCGGCGCCGCGGGCGGCGCCCTCGAAGGGCTCGTGGAGACGGAGAAAAAGCGAAGGCGGACCCGACTTTAGGCGACGACGCCCATGATGTCGGATTCCTTCATGATCAGGAGGTCCTGACCGTCGATCTTGACCTCGGTGCCGGACCACTTGCCGAACAGCACGCGGTCGCCGGCCTTGACGTCGAGGGCGTTGATGCGGCCGGCCTCGTCGCGGGCGCCGGGGCCGACGGCGACGATCTCGCCCTCTTGCGGCTTCTCCTTGGCGGTATCGGGGATGATGATGCCCCCCTTGGTCTTCTCTTCGCCTTCGATGCGGCGGACGACGACACGGTCGTGCAGCGGACGGAACTTCATGAGCTGCCCTCTTGCTTCAAATTCATGGATGGCGTTGATGCGGCCGAAGGCACGCTCAACCCGGCGCCGTTAGCACTCTCGATCGGTGAGTGCCAGCGATGGCTGCGGATTAGGCGTATGCCGGCCGCGAGTCAAGGAAAACCCTCGGCGCAACCCCCGTGTCGCGGTGGATTCGGTCCCCGCGGGGCCCGCCGTGCGAGGACGTTTCACTCTCCCATGATCAGTCTCCAGGGGCCGCACGGCGCGGTCGACCATGCCGGGCCGCCCGGAGCGCCGAGGGTGCCCGATCACGCGATCTGGATCGACCTGAACGACCCGAGCGCGGAGGAGGCCAGGGCCGTCGAGGAGGCCACCGGCATCCGCGTGCCGTCCCGCACGGCACTCAGCGAAGTCGAGAACTCGAGCCGCCTGCGCCGGACCAAGGCCGGGCTGTCGCTCAGCACTCCGATGATCACCTTCGACAAGGTCGATTCGCTCTTGAAGCCCCTCGGCTTCGTGCTGACGCGCGACCGCCTCGTCACGGTGCGGTTCCACGACCTGCGCGCCTTTTCCGAGGTCAAGACGCGCATCGCCGAGCAGGACGGCCCGGCGGCCACGAGCACCGAGATCTTCCTTCTCCTGATGGAGGAACTCGTCGACAGCCTCGCCGACGCGCTGGAGGAGATGGGGGCCGACCTCGACACCCTCTCCACCCGCATCTTCGATTTCGACGTGAGGGGCGGCGGCACCGCCTCAGGGGCGGTCGTGCCGCGCCGTCGCGATCTCGCCCTGCGGCGGATCCTGCGCAGCATCGGCCGGCGCGGCAAGGCGCTTGGCAAGATCCGCGCGACCCTGCTCGGCCTCGAACGCATCCTGCCGTTCGTGGCCGGCGAGTGCGAGGGCGTCCTGGGCGTCGAGCAGGTGCCGCGCTTCGAGTCGATCCGACGCGACATCGCCTCCCTCGCCGAGTTCGAGATCCGGCAGTCCGAGAACGTACAGTTCCTGCTCGACGCGACCCTGGGGCTCATCAGCATCGAGCAGAACAACACCTTCCGGGTGCTCACCGTGGTCTCGGTGGTGGGCGTGCCCCCGACCCTGGTCGCCTCGATGTACGGCATGAACTTCAAGCACATGCCGGAACTCGACTGGATCTACGGTTATCCCTACGGCCTGTCGCTGATCGTGATCAGCGCCCTGCTCCCGCTCCTGTACTTCTGGCGGCGCGGCTGGTTTTGAGATCCAGTTGCGGAGTGCTCGGGCTATCCACCGACGATCTCGCAACTTTTAAGGGCGAACTCCAGGGCCTCCCACGCTTGGAGGGCTGCCTCCCGCGGTGTCAGGGCCCGGTGTTGAACTGCAAGTTGCAGAACCGCCAGATTTGCGCCACAGATTCGGGCCGCATTAAGGCTGACTTCGCCAGCCAGCGTTCTCTGGAGTAACTCGCGTTGAAATAGTTCGACGAGAGTGGCGCCTTGCTTGAAATGATTATCCCACGAGAACATTTGTCGATACCTTCGATAAGGCGTGGCAATAGATAGGTGCGTTTTATTTTGATCAATAATTTGCTGTGTTTATTGCTATTCAGATAAATATAAGTATTTAAAATATTATATCGATATCATATTTCATTCATTGATAAAAATAAAACAACAAAAATAAAATTTATAGGTGATGATTACTGGACTAGGACGGCCTGATCGCAGCGGGTGCCGTCGACGGTGAGGTCGGCGTTCCCGAGGCGGAGACCGAGCGTCCGCAGGGTGCTGTTGAGAACCCCGTCGAGGGCTGGGGCGACCGTGCCGAGGACGGTCGCGACGGTGCCTGTGAGGAGACCCGGCGTCAGGATGCCGATGCCACTCACAGAGAGGTCCAGGTTCTGAATCAAGCTGGTGACGGCCGATTGCGTGAGGCCGTTCGAGCTCACGGTCTTCACCGTATGCCGTGCGATGTCGTCTTCGCCGAAGGTCACCGATTGGGCATACGTGCTTCCGACGGAAAGCGAGGAGCGGCCGCTGACAACGAGGCTGGGCGCCACGCGCAGGAGGGTCGCCGGCTGCGAAAAACTGGGCGTTGCGGCCGTCGGATCGATCGAGGCCTTGGGGATGGTGGCGACGGCCAGGTCGGCCAGTCCCGGCTGCGCGTCGAGGACGACCTGGCGCTGACCTTGATCGGACCATGGGCAAGTGGTGGAGCGCAAGGTCGCCTTGGCCTGGGCCGCTTGAACGTAGATCGGCAGGGTCAGCGAGCCGAGATTGAGGGGAAGCGTGATGTCCGCCTCGATCAATAGGCGCACCTGTGCGGTCGTCACCGTCGCGGCGGCGCTACCCGGCCGGACGTACCCCGAACTCTGCCGGCGTTCGCCGATCGCGAGCGTCAGCTTCGTCCCCGTCACTCCGGGGATCGATGCGCCGATGTTCACGGAGACCTGGCGTTGCCCGTTCGCAATGACGACGGCATCGGACAGCGTATTCATCAGGTCGATCGTTGGGCCCCGCGAGCCGGCGCCCGGATTGAGCGTGCCCGCATCCCCCAGGTCGACGATCTGATCGACCCGGATCGGCATCCCGCTTCGCAGGCCCGAGGCGATCTGACGGAGGGCAGAGGCGGCGACCGCGCCGTTTGCGGTTCCGTCGGCTGTCGCTTTCAGAGCCAAGACGACTTGCTCGATCGTCGCCGTGGACCGGACGATGTCCTGATAACTGCCGGCCTGAAGAGCGAGGCTCGGCGCCAGGGCATCGAGAAAACGGAAGGCGTCCACCCGCGTGGAAAGGATGGCGTTGTAGTCCATTACCGACAGGCTGACCGGCTTGCCGAGCATGGCGGTCAGAATGGCGTTGGCGACACCCGGATTTAACGAGGCCAAGCCTGAGCCAACGGTAAACGCGGCAAACTGCGCCGAAGCTGCGGTTCCCCTGACCGTGATGTCGACCTCGCGGTTCAGGCCCAGCGCCGGTGCGAAGAAAGTCGGCGTCGAGGTTGTCATGGCGACCCGCACGGCACTGGCGAGCGCCGAGTCGGCACTGAACCGTGCATCGAGGGAGACTTTGGCGTCGGCGGAGTAGCTGCCGGGCTGCACCGTGATGAGGGCCGACGCGTAACCGTTGTCGGCGAGGGACCGGCGGGCCAGGGCATCGGCCTTGGCGGGGTTTGCGGCGGCAAGAGTCGCGGCGAGATCGACGGCGCCCTGTGCCTTGCGCCGTGCCAGGACCATGGAACCGAGATCGATTCCCACGGCCGCGGCGGCCATCAGGACCGTGAGGCCGAGGGCCGTCAAGACCGCCACTGCCCCATGCCGGTCTCGACCGAACGAGCGACCGTGCATCACAGCCCTCCACGGCGGACGGTGACCTTGCTCGTGATCAGGTCTGGCGGGATCGGGATGAGGCCGGACAGACCGGAGAACCCCAGGGACTTGGTGTCGAAGCTCAATGTCACAGTATAGATCGTGTTATCGTCCGGGTCGGCCCCAACCTTTACATCCACTGTCCCCGGTTTGAACATCGCGTTATCAGCGAGGGCGCTGTTCACCCGCTGGAATGCCAAGTCGGCTCGCTCCTGGTCGCTCAGGCCGGCGATCGACGCCCGTGCCGCTTCGGACGCAATCTGGCGAAGGTTGTGGCAGGCTCCAAGATAGATCCCGAACACGACGATGCCCGAAAACAAGGCAAGAAGGACAGGCACGACAAGTGCAAATTCGACAGCACAATTCCCTTGCGCGCAATCGACAATTTTCGTGATGTTTTTTATGCGATTTCGTACAAATTTCATGAAATCAATCCCCCTAAGAATTGAGTTTCACCTAGGCTTACAAACATATGTTGGCGGCGACTCTCTAACGAAACGTTTAAGTGAATACAAAATGCTGATATATGATCGTGGTATGCCAATGTAGGCTCGGTTTCGCGCTCATCTAAGGGGCGTTGAGCGGAAGACCACGGTCGGTGATAGCACGCTTGCGGTGAGGGCATTCTCGCGCGCATTTGATCAAGCCGCAGATATGGATTTCCCGATCTGTGCTCGCTGCGATCACGATCCGTGTCGGGCGGATGGCTCGAAGTTCATGAAACCGGGCGTGAGAGGGCGGCATTAGCGGAATCTTCGCACCGCGCGCCTAGACCGGGACGGTCGCGCGGGTTCGGGGCAGGGAGCCATGGCCGTCATCGTCGCCTTCCTGCTGAACGCCGGCCTCAACTTCGTGGTCGGCCTCTTGGTGGCCAAGCTGCTCGGGCCGGCGCAGTTCGGGGTGTTCGCCCTGGCCTCGGCCGGTGCTGTCGTCCTCAACACCCTGCTGTTCGAATGGCTTCGCCTGTCCGCGACCCGGTTCTATTCCGGCCGGGTGCGGGTGGAGGAGCCGTGGATCCGCCAGGGGCTCGACCGGGCCTACGCCGTCCTGGCGCTGGCCATGATCGGGCTGGCACTCCTCTACGGCGGCCTCGACCTCTGGGGCGGCAACGCCCCCCAGAGCCGGGCCGCGGTCACGGCCGGGGCGGCCCTGGTCGCCGTGGGCATCGGCCTGTTCGACTATCACGCCGCCCTGGCGCGGGCGCGGTTCGACGGCGGCCTCTACCTGCGCCTGGTCGCGGTCAAGAACGTCCTCACCTTCGTGAGCATGTCGGCCGTCGCCTGGTTCTACCCGGAGCCGGTCTACGTTCTTCTGGCCGGCGGCCTCAGCCAGGCCGTGGCCGTCCTCGTCCTGCGCGAGCCCCTGCGCGACGCCCCGGCACCGAGGCAGCGCCTGCGCCTGTCCGAGACCCGGCGCCTGTTCCTGGTCTACGGCCTGCCCCTGATCGCGGCCAACGGCCTCTACCAGCTCCTGCCCTTCCTCAACCGCTGGTCGATCGCCGATCAGGCCGGCTTCACCGAGGCCGGCTATTTCTCGCTGGCCGCCGACGTGGCCTCGCGCAGCCTCGGCACCCTCGGCACCGCCCTCGACCTGCTGCTGTTCCAGCTCGCCGTCCAGGCCGAGGAGCATCACGGACGCGCCGCCGCGGAAGCGCAGATCGGGCGCAACGCCGCTATCGTGGTGGCCCTGATGCTGCCCTGCGCGGCCGGCTTCTGGGTGGTGCTGCCCGCCCTCCAGGACCTCGTCGTGCCCGAGGCCTTCCGGGGGCCCTTCGTCACCTATGCCGCCATCCTCATCCCGGGCCTGTTCTGCCTCGCGCTCACCAATTTCGCCCTCAACCCGGTCTTCCAGATCAGGCGACGCACCCTGCCGGTGATCGGCGCGGCGCTGCTGGGGCTCGCGGTGAACGGGATCGGCCTCCTCGTGCTGCCGCGCCTCGTCGGGCCGGCCGGGGTCGCCATGGCGCAGAGCCTCGGCATGGCCGCGGCGATGCTGGTCCTGGCGGTGCGGGCCCTGACCGGGCGGGACCGGATCGCCCTGCCGTGGCGCGACATCCTGGCGGCGAGCGGCGCCAGCCTCGCCATGCTGGTCTGCCTGCTGCCGCTGCGGCCGCTCCCGGCCTGGCAGGCCCTCGGCCTGTCGGTGCCGGCCGGGATCCTGCTCTACGCCGGCCTCGTCTGGGCCTTCGACATCGCGGGCCTGCGCACCATCGCGGTGGAGCGCCTGCGCAACCGCGCGCCGGTGCCGGCCGGCTGAGGCATCGCCCGCGAAACCCGGATGCATTCCGGCCGCAAGCCTTTTAGAACGGTCCCAAGGATGCGCGGCCACAGCGCACGCCAGGGCGGGAAGCGATGCGTTCATACGAGCCTCACGACGAGGATGCGGCCGCCGACGTGGTGCGCGACGCCGCTGGCCGCGGCGAGCGGCTGCGCCTCGTGGGCGGCGGCACCAAGGCCGGAATCGGCCGGCCGGCGCAGGACGAGGCGACGCTCTCGGCCCGCGGGCTCACCGGGATCACGCTCTACGAACCGGCCGAGATGGTGGTGGCCGCCCGCGCCGGCACGCCGCTGGCCGAGGTCCAGGCGCTGCTCGCCGAGCGCGGCCAGATGCTGCCGTTCGAGCCGGTGGACTACCGCCCGCTGATGGGCTCGGCCGGCGAGCCGACCTTCGGCGCCGTGGCGGCGGCCAACACTGCCGGCCCCCGCCGCATCAACGCGGGGGCCGCCCGCGACAGCCTGATCGGCGTGCGCTTCGTCAACGGGCGGGGAGAGGCGATCAAGTCCGGCGGCCGGGTGATGAAGAACGTCACCGGCCTCGACCTCGTCAAGCTCATGGCCGGCTCGTGGGGGACGCTGGGTCTCCTCACCGAGGTCACCTTCAAGGTGCTGCCGGTGCAGGAGCGCGTCGCCACCCTGGTCTTTGCCGGCCTCGACGACGCCCGCGCCGTCGAGGCGCTCGCCACGGCGCTCGGCTCGCCCTTCGAACTGACCGGTGCCGCCCACCTGCCGGCGGGCGTCCACGGCCCCGAGCCGCGTACCCTGATGCGGCTCGAAGGCTTTTCCGTCTCGATCGACTATCGCCTGGGCGAACTGCGCCGCCTCCTCCAGCGTTTCGGCGCACCGACGGTGGTCGAGGATGCGCAGGGCGCCGCGCTCTGGTGCGCGGTCCGCGACGTCGTGCCCCTGGCCGAGCCGCGCGATTCCGCGGTCTGGCGGATCTCCACGGCGCCGAGCCACGGCCCCGCCGTCGCCGCGGCCATCGCCGAGCGACGCGAGGCCCGCTGGTTCTACGACTGGGGCGGCGGCCTGATCTGGCTGTCCACCCCCGCCACGGGCGATGCCGGCGCCGAGGCGATCCGCGCGATCCTCAAGGTCCACGGCGGCCACGCCACCCTGGTGCGCGCCCCCGATCCTTTGCGTGCCGCCGTCCCGGTGTTCGAGCCCCTGTCCGGGCCGCTGATGCGGATCACGGCAGGGATCAAGGCGGCGCACGATCCGGCAGGGGTGTTCAACCCCGGGCGGATGTATGCGGGGGTTTGACGGGAGAGGGTAGCGGCTTCAGATCTCCTCGACCGGTCCCGTGGGCAGACCGTCCAGGCTGCGCGTGTTCTTGAGCTTTCGGTAGGCCTCGATCTCCTCGTCGGTCTTCGCGTTCGCCCAGCGATCGAGGGAGTCGCGTTCGCCGGCGAAGTCGAAGAGCGGCACCCCGAAGCCGCAGGAGGTCTGGACGAGGTCGACCGCGAGCCGCACGATCTGTCGCGCGCCCCTCGGCTCATCGCCGCCGAAGGCCTCCGCCAGGAGCGTGCGATAGGGCACGCCATGGCGGGGCAGCACCTCGCCCCGCCCGTAGAGCCGCAGGATTCGCGGCGCCCCCTCGAGGGCGCAGAACATCACGGTGAGGCGCCCATCGGCGAGAAGGTGGGCCGCCGTCTCGTTGCCGCTGCCGGTCCGGTCGAGATAGGCCACCGCGTTCGGTCCGAGGACCCGGAAGGCATCGGTGCCGCGCGGCGAGAGGTTGACCCGCGTTCCGTCCGCCGCCGATGCCGTGAAGAAGATCCGCTGGCGCGCGATGAAGGCCTCGTGCGCCTCGTCGATGCGGTCGAACTGCTTGCCCACGCCCTCGTCTCCTCCGCTTCCGCCTGCCCCGGTAACCCGCGAGGCCCGCAGCCGCCTCCTCGCACGAATTTTGGTGTAGAGGTACGTCAGGGAAGAAACGAAAAAGAGCTCCGGGACAACGCCGTGCAAACCAGTTTCACAGCCACCCAGCTCGCCGACCCGGCGATGGCGACCTCCGAAAAGATCCTGCGGACCTGCGTCCATTGCGGGTTTTGTACCGCGACCTGCCCGACCTACCTGCTGCTGGGCGACGAACTCGATAGCCCGCGCGGACGCATCTACCTGATCAAGGACATGCTGGAGGGCGGCAAGCCGGCGACGCCCGAGGTGGTCAAGCACGTCGACCGCTGCCTGTCGTGCCTGTCGTGCATGACGACCTGCCCCTCGGGCGTGCACTACATGCACCTCGTCGACCATGCCCGCACGCATATCGAGGAGACCTACCGGCGCCCCCTGAGCGACCGCCTCCTGCGTAGCGTGCTCGCCTTCGTCCTGCCCTATCCGAACCGGTTCCGGCTGGCCTTGCTGGGCGCCAAGATCGGCGGGCCGTTCCGGCCCCTCGTCGCCCGCCTGCCGCGGGTGGGCAATCGCCTGGCCGCGATGCTGGACCTCGCGCCCGCGCTCCTGCCCAACCGCAACCCCTCCGACCGGCCCGGCACCTTCCCCGCCGACACCCGCGCGCGGGAGGCGAGCGCCCTGCTCCAGGGCGAGCCGATGCCGGGCAGGGCCGGCCGCGTCGCCATCCTGCGCGGCTGTGCCCAGAGCGTGCTGCGGCCGGACTTCAACGAGGCGGCCATTCGCCTGCTGACCCGCCACGGGGTCGAGGTGGTGCAGGCGCAGGGCGAGGGCTGCTGTGGTGCCATCACCCACCACATGGGCAAGGCGGACACGGCGCACGCCACCGCCAGGCGCACCATCGACGCCTGGATCGCCGAGATGGACGGGGCCGGCCTCGACGCCATCGTGGTCACGGCCTCGGGCTGCGGCACCACGATCAAGGACTATGGCTTCATGTTCCGCGACGACCCGGCCTATGCGGCCAAGGCGGCGCGGGTGTCGGCCATCGCCAAGGACGTCACCGAATACATGGCGGGCCTCGGCCTGATGCCGCCGATCGTCACGAGCGACCTCGTGGTCGCCTACCATTCCGCCTGCTCGATGCAGCACGGCCAGGGCATCCGCACCGAGCCGAAATCCCTGCTCAAGACGGCGGGCTTCACGGTCAAGGACGTGCCGGAGGGCCACATCTGCTGCGGCTCGGCGGGCACCTACAACATCCTGCAGCCGGAGATCGCCGGCCGCCTGCGCGACCGCAAGGTCGCCAACATCGAGCGGATGCGCCCCGACGTCATCGCCACCGGCAACATCGGCTGCGCCACGCAGATCGGGAAGGGCACCGCGATCCCCATTGTCCACACGGTGGAACTGCTGGACTGGGCCACCGGCGGCCCCAAGCCGGCGGTGCTCGAGGAGGCGCATGTCCTCCACGCGGCCGAGTGATACGGCGTCCGCGCGATTCGAGCGGGAAGCGTGTCACCGAGCCCGCGCGGTGCCCGAAGATGACCGACATCCGCATGGCGAGGCCACCGAACGGATGTCGTAGGATCACGGGTCGAGCTGGTAGCTGACGGGAATCCAGCGGTACCCCGTCCCCATGGCCACGACGTAGCCGAGGGAGGGAAACGCGGTGTGGTAGCCGGCCACCAGGATCTCGTCGGCCGCCGCCATGCCGTAGAGGCTGCGCCGCGTCGCGGCACCCATGGCCTTGTCCATGTCGAACAGGGCGTGCCAGTCGGGGCGGGCCAGGGAGGCGACCTCGTGATGGGCGCAATCGCCCCAGATGAGCATCCGCCGGCCCGCATTCTCGACGTGATAGGCGAGATGGCCCGGCGTGTGCCCCGGGGCGGCCACCGCCGCGATGCCGGGCACCACCTCCTCCCCCGGCCGGATCGTGCGGATCCGCGCCACCTGGGGTACGAGGTGGCTGCGGACGACGAGCGCCGACGTGTGCTCGTTGCCCTCCGGCGCGGAACCGAGGCGCGCGTCCTTCGTCCAGAAATCGAGCTCGGCCGCTCCGACGGCGATGGTCGCGTTCGGGAAGGCCGGGCGTCCGGCCTCCATCAGGCCGCCGATATGGTCGGTGTGGCAATGGGTGAGCACGACGTGGTCGATGCCGCCGGGGTCGTGGCCGGCCGCGCGCAGCCGCTCGGCGAGGCGCCCGCCCGCGGGCCGCTTCACGAAGCCGACCTCGCCGTTGCCGGTGTCGAACAGCACGCGCTCACGGCCCGTGTCCACCAGGATCGGCGTGAACCCCGGCTTGAAGCGGTCCGGCGGCAGCCGGTTCTCGCGCATCAGCGCCTCGACCTCGGTGCGCGGGCGATCCTCGCCGACGATGGGCCAGGGGCCGTCGATCATCGCGGCGGCATCGAGGATCGCCGTGACGGTGAAGGCTCCGAGGGTGAAGCGGTAGAGACCGGACGTATCGGACGGATCGCCGGACAGCGGCGCCGCGCCGGCATTGCGCAGGAGGGCGGGAGCGGCCAGGATCGCTACGCCCGATGCGGCGAGCCGCCGCCGTGTCCATCCGGTCATGTCCAGGGTGTCCCTTCTCGCCGGGCCGGATCACGACGAGCCGTGCCGGCCTCCGATGGCGGTAGCATCCGGGGGAGCGGGTCCGCTTGTACGAACGTGCTGACCCTCGGCCCCTCGGTCCCCTCTGGCACGTGCAGGGGGCGCACACCTTCTTCGCCGGGCCGTTGTCGTACAACGCCAGCCACCGGCACGGGGCGCCGGTCTATCTCGCCGGCCTCTACGACCGCTTCCGGATCCGGGTCGGCGAGGGCGCCTGGACCGCGTGCCGCACGGCGATGATCCCCGCGGGTGTCGCCCACGAGCTCGACGTGCGCGGCGACCCCATCGCGGTCCTCTACCTCGAACCCGGATCGGGCGGCGCGCACGGGCTGTCGCCGCTGGTGGACGGCGGGCAGGAGGCCGGCGGCGTGCTGCTGGGCGCGGGCGGGGAGATCCGCGCTTTTCGCGATCTCCACGAGAGCCGGGACGGCGTGCGCGAAGCCGGTGCGGCGCTCGCCGATGTGGTGCGGTTCTCGTGCGGACGCGCCAGGCGGTCGGTCGATGCGCGGATCGCCCGTGCCGTGGCGCTCCTCCACGACGACCCGGCGGTGGGCGCGGGCGCCCTGGCCAGCGCCGTCGGGCTGTCGCCGTCGCGGTTCCAGCACCTCTTCACCGCGCAGGTCGGCGTGCCGTTCCGCCGTTACCGCGCCTGGCTGCGCATGCGGCGGGCGATCGCCGCCGTCACCGCCGGCGACAGTTTCACGACGGCGGCCCATGCGGCCGGCTTCGCCGACCAGCCGCATTTCGCCCACGACTTCCGCAAGACCTTCGGCGCACCCGCCTCGGGCAGCCTCCTGGGCCTGCGGCGCTGAGGATCCGCAGGAGGCGCCCGGTCACACGACGAAGATGACGTCAGCCGAGAGGGCGGCCCTGTTCTCCAGGATGGCGAACTGCACCGCCGCCAGGGCGCCCGATCCGTCCGCATCGTAGGCCAGCCCGCCCGTGGCCCCGTCGTAGAGGATGCGGTCGTCGGCATCCACGGCCTGGCTGCCGATCACGAACATGCCGGCCGAGAGCGCGCCGGGCTGCGTGCCCGACGCGGTGGTCAGCATCGTGAACACATCCTTCTCGAGGTAGATCAGGTCGAATTCGTTCGCCGCGAAATCGGCGATCCGGTCGACGTTGCCGGCCCCGAGGGCGGCGGTGAAGGAGAAGGCGTCGTTGCCGAACCCCCCCACGAGCAGGTCGGCGCCGCCACGCCCGTCGAGGAGGTTGCCGGCGCCGTCTCCGGTGAGCGTGTCGGCGAAGGCCGAGCCGGTCACGCCCTCGATCCTGACGAGCGTGTCGGCTCCATCGGCTCCGGCCGCGGTCCCGGTCGCGAGGTTCACCGTCACGCCGCCTGCGGCCACCTCGTATTCGGCGAAGTCGAAGCCGCCGCCGCCGTCGAGGCTGTCGTTGCCCGTCAGACCGTCGAGGATGTTGGCGCCCGCATCGCCCGTCAGGACGTCGCCGAAGGAGGAGCCGACGAGGCCCTCGATGTTGCGTAGGGTGTCGGTCCCGTCCGCACCGCTGGAGGTTCCGGCGGCGAGACTGACGGTGACCGCGCCGACGGCGTTGAAGTAGAGGGCGAAATCGAGGCCGTCGCGGCCGTCGAGGATGTCGTTGCCGGCAAGGCCGGTCAGGTAGTTGGCACCGGCGTCGCCCGACAGCGTGTCGCCGAAGATCGAGCCGGCGACGCGCTCGAAGCCGACCAGGATGTCGGCGCCCGCGGCCCCGCTCGACAGGCCGGTGGCGAGGTCGACCGTCACCGCCCCCGTGGCCTCGCCGTACCAGACCGTGTTGAGCCCGGCGTCGCCCGTGAGCGTATCGGCGAAGGCCGAGCCCTGCACGCTCTCGATGCCGACCAGCGTATCGTTGCCGTCCGCCCCCGAAGAGGTGCCGGCGGCGAGGTTCACGCTCACGGCCGCGAGCGCGAGGTGATAGCTCGCCACATCGTCGCCGGCGCCGCCGTCGAGGCGATCGTCGCCGGTGAGGCCGGTGAGGACGTTGGCGACCGCGTTGCCCGTGAGCGTATCGGCGAAGGCCGAGCCGACCACGCCCTCGATGCTCGTGAAGGTGTCGGCGCCCATAGCCCCGCTCGCCCTGCCGGTGGCGAGGTTGACGGCCACCGCGCCGAGCGCTGCGGCATAGGAGAGCTGGTTGAACCCGGTGCTGCCGGTGATCGTGTCGGCGAAGCGCGAACCCTGCACGCCCTCGATGCCGATCAGGACGTCGTTGCCGTCGGCACCCGTGGCGGTTCCGGCGGCGAGGTTGACCGAGACCGCGCCGGTGGCCGCGCTGTAGTCGGCGAAGTCGGAGCCGGCCCCGCCATTGAGGGTGTCGTTGCCGAGGCCGCCCGCGAGCTGGTTGACGAAGGCATCGCCGGTGAGCGTGTCGGCGAAGGCCGAACCGCGGACCGCCTCGATGGCGCGGAGGGTGTCGGACCCGGCGGCCCCGCTCGCCGTACCCGCGGCGAGGTCGACCGTGACGGCGCCCGCGGCGGCGGCATAGCTGGCCTCGTCGAATCCGGCCCCGCCGTCGAGGGCGTTGGCGCCGGCATTGCCGACAAGGACGTTGTGGAACGCGTTGCCCGTGAGGCCGATCGCCGTCGTGCCCGCTGTGCTCGCCGTCTCGAGCCGCTCGATCTCCTGGCCGGCCGCCAGCGTGTAGGTGACGCTCGTCAGCACCCGGTCGGTGCCGCCGCCCGCCGCCTCGATCACCCGGTCGCCGATGTCGTCGACGCCGTAGGCGTCGTTGCCGAGCCCCCCGATCATGGTATCGGCGCCGACAAGGCCGTTGAGGACGTTGGCGGCCGCGTTGCCGGTCAGCACGTTGGCGAGCGAGTTGCCGGTGCCGTTGAGGCTCGCGGTGCCGGTGAGGGTCAGGTTCTCGAGTGCGGAGCCGCCCAGCGAGTAGCTCACCGAAGCGTAGACGAGGTCGGTGCCCGCGGCACCGTTGAGCTCGATCGCCCTGTCGCCGGCATCGTCGACGTAATAGGTGTCGGATCCGCCCCCCCCGATCATGGTATCGGCGCCGGTCAGGCCGTCGAGGACGTTGGCGGCCGCGTTGCCGGTCAGCACGTTGGCGAGCGAGTTGCCGGTGCCGTCGATCGCTCCGGCCCCGGTGAGGGTCAGGTTCTCGAGCTCCGAGCCGGCGAGCGCGTAAGTCACCGTGGCGTAGACGAGATCGGTGCCTGCGGCGCCGTTGGCCTCGATGGCGCGGTCGCCGACGTTGTCGACGTAATAGGTGTCGGACCCGGTCCCGCCGGACATCGTATCGGCGCCGCCCAAGCCGTTGAGGACGTTGTCGCCGCTGTTGCCGGTGAGAACGTTGGCCAGGGAGTTCCCCGTGCCGTTCAGGTTTGCGGTGCCGGTCAGGATCAGGGTCTCGAGTTCCGATCCGCCGAGCGCGTAGGACACCGCGGCGTAGACGCGATCGGTGCCGGCGGCGCCATTGGCCTCGATGGCGCGGTCGCCGACGTCGTCGACGTAATAGGTGTCGGATCCGGCCCCGCCGATCATGGTGTCGGCGCCCACCAGGCCATTGAGGACGTTGGCCGCGGCATTGCCGGTGATCACGTTGGCCAGCGCGTTGCCGAAGCCATTGATCGCGGCCGTGCCGGTGAGCGTCAGGTTCTCGACGTTGGCCGACAGCGTATGGCCGGCCGAGCTGCGCACGAGGTCGGTCCCGGCGTTCGCCGCCTCGATGATCCTGTCGCCGCCATCGGTGACGTAGGTGTCGCTGCCCAGCCCACCGCTCATCGTGTCGGCGCCCGTTCCGCCGTTGAGCACGTCGCCCAGGCCGCTGCCCACCAGGGTGTCGGCGCCCGACCCGCCGATCACCGTGCCGATCACCGTGCCGAGCGCGATGGCGATGTTGTTGACGAGGCCGCCGGCGCTGCTGAAGGTTCCCGGCTCCAGGGAGACGGTCGCCGCCTGGGTGTAGCCCGAGAGGTCGAGGACGTTGCCGAGCCCCTTGTTGTACAGGGTCACGATCGGCGCCGTGTTGGCCGTGAAGTCGAAGAACTCCCTGAGGACGCCCGTGACGGTGGTGTTGAAGCCGTAGGTCTGGCCTCCGGCGAAGGTGGCGGTCTTCGAGGTGCCGTAGAGCTGCTGGATCGCTTCGATGTCGGCCATCATCGCGGTGTGCGGCGCTTCGCGCATCGCGCCGTCGGGGCTCGAACCCCAGTTCGTGCCGGGGAAGGGATTGGCGGCCCGGTACTTCGCGGTCCCGTTGATCCACGAGAGGTAGGACATGATGCTGTACTGGCCGTCGTCGAAGGCGCTGTACTGCTGGGTCGCCGGGTCGACCTTGCCGTTGTAGTTGCCGCTGTGACCGAGCCCGATGGCGTGGCCGATCTCGTGGATGATCGTCGACAGTCCGTAGCCGCCGGCGACCTCGAACGAGCCGGAGAGGTCGAAGCCGGCGGCCGACGTCTCCATGTTGATCATCGACTGCCCGGTCACGCTGCCGAGGCTGCTGCCGCTGCCGATCGTCTGGGGCGTGTTGGCGAAGGCGCCCGAATTGGTCTCGCCGCGTACCAGCGTGATGCCGCGGATCGTCGTGCTCAGCGTGAAGGTCACGTCGGCGATGGCCGACCAGATCGCCAGGGCCTTGACGAAGGTCGCCTTCTCCTGGGCCGTGAAGGCGGAATCGACGTCGAAGGTGTAGCCGATGGTGGCGCCCGTGCCGGCGGTGGACGACCCCCATTTGAAGGCCGAGCCTTCGTTGAAACCCGAGAACGACTCGTCGGACAGCGTCCCGTCCGGGTTCAGCCCGCTGATGAAGGTCACTTCCTGTGCGAAGGTCGGCCCGGACGAGGAGACGGGAATGCGGTGGGCGGGCGTTGATGCGGATGCCTTCTGCGCCATCATCATCGGCATGCCGGCGCCGAAGTCCTCGTCCTCGTTACCGAACCGAATCGCCATGACTGCCCATCTCCGATCAACACGGAGTGCGCTACTGCAGGCCGGTTACTAAACGGTCAAGGTTGCAGTCTCGGGCCTTTGTCGCGACGGATCCAGCAGGTCATCGGTGCCGTCGCGAGGCTATGGTTGCCCGATTGAGCAATCCCCCCGTACGGCGTCGAGGACGAAAACCCGGATCGCCGAGGACAGGTTCTGTGCACCGCGCACGGCGTCGATCTCGCCGATCAGGGCCTGGACCGATCGCCGGCGCGCCCCGGCGATGTCGCGCAGGGCGGCCCAGAACGGGTCCTCCAGCGAGACGCTGGTGCGATGGCCGGCGATCATCACGGAGCGTTTGGTGATGCCGGTGCTCATGGCGAGGACGTCTCATGTCCTCGTCGCGGGTCCTTTCTCCGTCGCGGGTCCTCTCCTCGTCGCGGGTCTTTTCCTCGTGGCAAGGTATCGACGTCACACATCCGGCGATCCTCGCGACCCGGAACGCGCCACCGACAGGGCCGGAGACGGGGTCGTCATCCCTCCTCGTCCCGCCCCACGAGCTTGTGGCCCTCGTGGCGGGAGACCTCGATGGCCTTCTTGGCCTCCGCCAGGGTCCTGGCCTTCTTCGGGCGGCCGAAGAGGATGCGGTTGTCCTTGGCCGTCTCCTCCTTCTCGCCGCGCGCCTTGGCCTTGCGCGCGGCCAGCAGGTTGATGATCTCGGCCATGGTTCACTCGGCGCCGGGTGCCAGCATGGTCTCGGGGCGCACCACGCGCTCGAACTCTTCCGCCGTGACGTAGCCCAGGCGCAGGGCCTCCTCCTTCAGGGTGGTGCCGTTCTTGTGCGCGGTTTTGGCGATCTCGGCGGCCTTGTCGTAGCCGATCGAGGGGGCCAGCGCGGTCACCAGCATCAGCGAGCGGCTCATGAGGTCCGCGATCCTGTCCTCGTTGGCCTTGATGCCGACCACGCAATTGTCGGTGAAGCTCACGGCGGCGTCGGCCAGGAGCCGGATCGACTGCAGCACCGCGTTGGCGATCACCGGCTTGAACACGTTGAGCTCGAAATGGCCCTGTGAGCCGGCAAAGCTCACCGTGGTGCCGTTGCCGATCACCTGCGCGCAGACCATGGTCAGCGCCTCGCACTGGGTCGGGTTGACCTTGCCGGGCATGATCGAGGAGCCGGGCTCGTTCTCGGGCAGCGAGAGTTCGCCCAGGCCCGAGCGCGGACCCGAGGCCAGAAGGCGGATGTCCTGCGCGATCTTGAACAGGCCGGCGGCCAGTGCGCAGAGCGCGCCCTGCGTGAACACCAGGGCGTCGTGGGTGGCCAGGGCCTCGAACTTGTTGGCGGCCGAGGTGAAGGGCAGGCCGGTGAGTTCGGCGACCTGGGCCGCGAATTTGTCGGCGAATTCCGGGTGGGCGTTGAGGCCGGTGCCCACCGCCGTGCCGCCCTGGGCCAGGGCCAGCACGCCCGGCAGCGTCGCCTTCACGCGCCCGGCGCCCAGCGCCACCTGCGCCACGTAGCCGGAGAACTCCTGGCCCAGCGACACGGGTGTCGCGTCCTGCAGGTGGGTGCGGCCGATCTTGACGATGGCGGAGAACGCCTCGGACTTCGCCTGGAGGGCGTCGTGCAGGTGCGTGAGGGCCGGCAGCAGGCGGTCGTTGATCTCGCGCGAGACCGCGATGTGCATCGCGGTGGGAAAAACGTCGTTGGAGGACTGGCCGCGATTGACGTGGTCGTTGGGGTGGACCGGCGACTTGCCGCCGCGCTTGCCCCCGAGCCGCTCGTTGGCGAGGCTGGCGATCACCTCGTTGGCGTTCATGTTCGACTGGGTGCCCGAGCCCGTCTGCCACACCACCAGCGGGAACTCGTCGTCGTGCTCACCGGCCACCACCTCGGCCGCCGATGCGGCGATGGCGTCGGCCACCTCCGGAGCGAGACCGCCGAGATCCCGGTTCACCAGGGCGGCCGACTGCTTGACGAGGCCGAGCGCGTGGACGAGGGGCGCGGGCATCCGCTCGGTGCCGATCTTGAAGTTCTGGATCGAGCGCTGCGTCTGCGCGCCCCAGTAGCGATGGGCGGGCACCGCGATAGGCCCGAAGGTGTCGGATTCGGTGCGGGTGGCGGAGGTGTCCTGGTGTGTGTCCTGGCGTGTGCCCTCACGCATATCCTGGGGCGTGTCCTGCGGCGACATCGTGGCCTCTTCGGTCGGGGATCGTGGGACCCTACTTACCGGGTGGCGGGCGCCAGGGCGATGGCGCGAGGGCGCCGCGCCGCAACATCGGCGCGTTTCCGTCGCCCTTTGTCCGTCACGCGCGTGGCCGGACCATTTGAGGATCTCGACGATGACGGCCAGCACCGACCTTCGCGACGATCCCGCCCTTCGCTTCCGGCCGGTGGTGCCGCGCCCCTTGCGCGAACAGCCGGGCCTGTTCGCCTTCCTCAAGGCGGCCCGGGCCAACCCGATCACCACCTGGCTCGAGGAGCATTTCATCCGGCCGGTGGTGGCGGGGGAGGGGGCGCTCGGCCGGGTGACGGTGGTCAGCGACCCTGCCCTGATCCGCTACCTCTACGTCGACAATGCCGCCAACTACCGCAAGGACGACCTCCAGCGCCGGGTCCTGGCGCCGGGCCTGGGCAACGGCCTCCTCACGGCGGAGGGCGAGGAATGGCGCCTGCAGCGGCGCACCCTGGCGCCGATCTTCTCCGCCCGCCACGTCGTCGATTTCGCGGTCGCGATGAACGGTGCGGGCGCTCGCATCGCCCGCCGCCTGTCCCGGCGCGACGGCACCACCATCGACGTGGCGCTGGAGATGACCCGCGTCACCCTCGACGTCCTGGAGAGGACGATCTTCACCCGCGGCCTGTCGAGCGACCCCGATGCGCTCGGCCGCGCCATCACCCGCTTCCTGGAAGCGGTCGGGCCGATCGACCCCCTCGACGTGTTCCGAATTCCCGCGTTCGTGCCGCGCATCGGCCGCATCCGGGCGCAGCCCGCGATCCGCTATTTCGAGGAGGTGGTGGACGAGCTGATCGCCCGGCGCAAGGCGCTGATCGCGGGCGGCGACGCGCCCGCCGACCTCCTGACCCTGCTGCTTCGGGCGCAGGACCCAGAGACCGGCAAGGGCCTCACCGACCTCGAGGTGAAGGCCAACATCGTCACCTTCATCGCCGCCGGCCACGAGACCACCGCCAACGCCCTGACCTGGGCCCTGTACTGCCTGTCGCAGGATCCCGAGAGCCTGCGGCGGCTGGAAGCCGAGGTCGATGCGGCGACCGGGGAGACAGGCGACTTCGACGTGGCGGACCTGCCCTTCACCAAGGCGGTGCTGGAGGAAACGATGCGGCTGTTCCCGCCGGTGCCCTTCATGAGCCGCCAGGCCATCGCCGAGGATCGCATCGGCCGCATCAAGATCCCGCGCGGGTCGCTGGTGATGGTGGCGCCCTACGTGCTCCATCGCCATCGCACCCTCTGGGACGACCCGCAGGCCTTCGTGCCGGACCGGTTCCTCGGCGAGAACCGGGCCGCGATCCCGCGTTTCGCCTACCTGCCGTTCGGGGCGGGGCCGCGCGTGTGCATCGGCCAGAGCTTTTCGCTGCAGGAGGCGTCGCTGGTGCTCGCCCACATCGTCCGCTCCGTGCGGCTCGCGATGGCGGCGGATCACCCGCCGGTGGTGCCGCTCCACCGCGTCACCCTGAGGCCGGAAAGCGGCCTGCGCATGGGCGTGGCGGCGCGCCGGTAGGAAAGGGCCTCGGAAGGCCCCTGCCTTCCGTCAGCTCTTCTTGCCTCAGCTCTTCTTGCGGAACGCGTCGAGGCTCACGACCTCGGCGCTGCCTTCCGCCGGGGGCGCGGGAGGGGTGTCGCCGCTCGCGTCCGACTTCTTGAGGAGGGGTCTGGCGGCCTTGGACGCCTCCTTGGGCGCCTCGGCGTTCTGGGCGGCGGCCGGCAGGAGCTTGGGAGCCCCGCCGATCGTCGTCAGGCCGCCCTGGCCCGGAGTGTTGCCCTGGCCGGTGATCCGCGGCTTGATCTCGGTGGGCTCCGAAGCGGCTCCACGCGGGGCGCCCTTCTGGACCATCCCCTGGGCCTCGTCCGCCTCTGCGCTCTCCTCGACGCCGTCGTTGAGGTCGAACTTCAGGCCGAACTGCACCGAGGGGTCGAAGAACCCCGTCAGGGCCTCGAACGGCACCAGCAACCGCTCGGGCACGCCGGAGAACGACAGCCCGACCTCGAAGGTGTGCTCGGTGACGCCGAGGTCCCAGAACTGGTGCTGGAGGACGATGGTCATGTCCTGCGGGTACTTCTCGCGCAGGCGCTGCGACATCCGCACGCCCGGCGCTTCCGTCCGGAACGACACGTAGAAGTGATGCTCGCCCGACAGGCCTTCGCGCGCCGCATCGGTCAGCACCTTTCGGACCACCCCGCGCAACGCATCCTGCACCAGAAGATCGTAGCGGATGAGATCGTCTGCCATCTTCGGTCGCCCTGCCGGTGCCCGCCGGTCGTTCCGCGCTGTCGGGCGCACCGGGTCGCTCAGAATTCTAAAGTGGAGGCTTCTGTTGCCAGGTGCCTCCGAACCCCGCCTATCCGATGCTAACCGGTAGGACTTTGGTTTGGTATTGGGGACCGCTTACGCAGCCACCGCCACCGGAGCAAAGTTGTCATTGGCAACTATTGCAGAGGCCCGATAACGGCGGAACCATGCCGAGCGAAAGCTCTACCTTTACGCCCTCGTCGATCCTATTTCGCCCCCGCCGAAACCCAGGCAACCCGCCCTTTTGCGGACGTTGCGTCCAAAGGCCCTGGGTCTTGGTGGAGGCGCCGGGTACCGCCCCCGGGTCCGATAGGTTTATTTCGAAGACCGTTTATCGCCATAGCCGGTCTTGCGACCGGCAGAGGTAACATAGAGGGAGTCCGGCCGGTTTTGAAGCCCGATCCTCGCACGATCATGCCCGATGATGCGGCTGTTGCCCGAAACGCGCAGGCACCAGGCCCGCCCGACGTCCCGCAGCGGCGCGAGGTCGCATCGTTCGGGGGCGTGATCCTCGGTCTGGCCGGGCTCGCCCTGCGGGCGCTCCTCTACCTCGCCGCGGCGAGCCTGCTCGCCGTCGTGGTGGTGCGCGTCGGCGCCGACCTGCTGGCGGGGATCGACCCGTTCCTGTCGCCGGACCGGCGACCGCGCCTGCCGCCCCGGCAGCTGGCGATGCGCGAGATCGCCCTCGACCTCCTCCGGCAGGCGCTGCTCGCGGCCCTCGTCGTGGGGGCGGTGTGGTGGCGGGACCGGGACGGCTGGCGCCGGACGCTGGCCCTGGCGCGGGCCGAGGAGCCCGGCCTTCGAGGAGAGCCGGACCTACCTCGAGCGACGGGTCTTCCCGCCTCGCGCCTCCTCGTCATCCTCCTGGCCTGGCCGGTGGTCCACATCCTGTGGGTCACCGCCACCGCCGAGATGTTCTCCACCTCCTTCGGCCGGCACGTGTCCCTGGCCCCCGGCATGCCGCTGATCGCCGCGGCGGCCTGGCTCGCCTATGCGACGCTGCTGGCGCCGCTGGCCGAGGAGCTGCTCATGCGCGGCGAGATCTTCGCCAGGGCGCGGGCCTTCCTGGGACCCGCGGCGGCGATCCTGGCGACCGGCCTGCTGTTTGCCGTCGCGCATGTGTCGCAGGCGGGCTGGGCGCGGCCGGTGTCGCTCCTGCCCCTGGCCCTGATGCTCGGCTGGCTGCGCTGGCGCACCGGCCGGCTCTGGCCCTGCATCGCCCTGCACGCCTGGAGCAACCTCGCCGTCCTCGTCTACGTGCTGTGGCCGAGCGCGACCTGATGGTCTCGCGCCGCCTTTCGCGCTATCGCAACGGGCCGAAACGAGGCCCGCCATGATCCCCTACCACCAGCTCCTCGCGCGCATCCTCGACTCCGGGGTCGACAAGGACGACCGCACCGGCACCGGCACCCTCTCCGTGTTCGGGCACCAGATGCGGTTCGACCTCGCGCAAGGGTTTCCCCTGGTCACGACGAAGCAGCTCCACCTGCGCTCGATCGTCCACGAATTGCTGTGGTTCCTCTCCGGCGACACCAACGTGCGCTCGCTCCAGGCCAACGGCGTCACGATCTGGGACGAGTGGGCGGACGAGCACGGCGACCTTGGCCCGGTCTACGGCCGGCAGTGGCGCTCCTGGGCGACGCCCGACGGCGGCGCCATCGACCAGATCGCCTGGGTGCTGGCCGAGATCCGCCGCAACCCCGACTCCCGCCGCCTCGTGGTCTCGGCCTGGAACCCGGCCGACCTCGACCGGATGGCGCTGGCGCCCTGCCACTGCCTGTTCCAGTTCTACGTGGCGAAGGGGCGCCTCTCCTGCCAGCTCTACCAGCGCTCGGCCGACGTCTTCCTCGGCGTGCCGTTCAACATCGCCTCCTACGCCCTGCTCACCGCGATGATAGCGCAGGTCACCGGGCTGGAGCCGGGCGACTTCGTCCATACGCTGGGCGACGCGCACCTCTATCGCAACCACGAGGACCAGGCCCGGCTCCAGCTCACCCGCGAGCCGCGCCCCCTGCCGCGCCTCCACCTCGACCCTTCGGTGACCGACCTGTTCGCCTTCCGGTTCGAGGACATCGCGATCCGCGATTACGTGCCGCATGCCGCGATCCGCGCGCCGATCGCGGTCTGAGGAAAGGGCCGCCATGACACCGAGCCGTCCCCGTATCGTCGTCGTCGCCGCCGTCGCCGGCAACGGCGTCATCGGCCGCGACAATCAGCTGATCTGGCGGCTGCGCAGCGACCTGCGGCGTTTCAAGGCGCTCACCATGGGCAAGCCGCTGCTGATGGGGCGCAAGACCTTCCTGTCGATCGGCCGGCCGCTACCGGGCCGCCGCACCCTCGTCCTCACCCGCGACCCCGGCTTTGCCGCCGAGGGCGTCGAGGTCGTCCACGGGTGGGAGGCGGCCCTGGCGGCTGCGGAGGGCGGCGAGCTGATGGTGGCCGGCGGGGCCGAGATCTACGCGCTGGCCCTGCCGCAGGCGGACGCGATCCACCTCACCGAGGTCGAGGCGGCGCCGGACGGCGACACGGTGTTCCCGGCCTTCGACCGCTCGGCCTTCCGCGAGGTCGGGCGCGAGGCGCACCCGGCGGCCGAGCACGACGACCACCCCTTCGCCTTCGTCGACCTGATACGTGTGGCGTGACCCTGTCATCCGGCCCCGCGACCCATTGCGCAGAACCGGCCCGGCCGGTTGCCTTTGCCCCCGGCGATGCCCACTTCCGAGCCTTGACAGGACGGAGCGGCCGCACGCAGTGCTTACCGTCACCGGTTCGGCCCGCCTCGAGCGGGATGGTGCTTGAGTAGGAGAGATCGGCCAGCATGCCTTGGAGCAATCAGAGCGGCGGCGGTGGCGGCAACGGGGGAGGGCCCTGGGGGCGCGGCGGCGGCGGCAATGGCGGTGGCCCCTGGGGCGGCGGCGGTGGCGGCGGTGGCGGTAAGACGCCCCCCGATCTCGAGGATCTCCTGCGGCGCGGCCAGGATCGCCTGCGCGGTGTGATGCCCGGCGGCTCCATGGGCGGCGGGCGCGGCGTGCTCGTGGCGGCCGGCCTCGCCGTCGTCGCCTGGCTCGCCACCGGTATCTACAAGGTCGAGCCGCAGCAGGTCGGCATCGAGACGATCTTCGGCCGCTACACCACCACGACCGGCGACGGCCTCCATTACAACTTTCCTTATCCGATCGGCGGCGTCGAGAAGCCCAACGTCGGCCAGATCAACACCGTCGCCATCGGCTACCGTGCCGGGGTGAGCGCCCAGAGCCGCGGCCGCGACGTGCCCGAGGAAAGCCTGATGCTGACCGGCGACGAGAACATCGTCGACCTCGACTTCGAAGTGCAGTGGCGCGTGAACGCGCTCAAGGCGTCCGACTACGTGTTCAACCTCGCCAACCCCGAGGGCACCATCAAGGCGTTGGCCGAGAGTTCGATGCGCGAGGTGATCGGGCGTCGCAACATCCAGCCGATCCTCACCAACGAGCAGTCGAGCGTCGCCCAGGAGGTCAAAGAGATGACCCAGAAGGCCCTCGACGAATACGGTGCCGGCGTTTCGATCGTCGTCGTGCAGCTCGTGAGCGTGAACCCGCCGCCCGAGGTCCGCCCGTCGTTCATCGACGTGAACGCCGCCCAGCAGGACGCCGAGCGCGTGCAGAACGAGGCCCGCACCTACGCCAGCAGTGTGGTGCCCCAGGCCCGCGGTCGCGCGTCGCAGATCGTCCAGGCGGCCGAAGCCTACAAGACCCAGGCGACCGCCGAGGCGACCGGTCAGGCCGCCCGATTCCAGCAGGTCTACGAATCCTACAAGACCGCGCCGGTCATCAGCCGCGAGCGCATCTTCCTCGAGACGATGGAGCGCGTGCTCGGCTCGGTGAACAAGGTCATCATCGACCAGGGCGGGGCCGGCGTCGCCGGCGGCGCAGCCGCGGCCGGCGTGCTGCCGGTGCTGCCCTTGACGGAATTCGGGCGCCAGAGCCCCGGCTCGACGGCGGGGGGAGTCGCACGATGAACGGCCAGGTCATTCGCACGGGCGCGGCCATCGTCGCCGCCGCCGTCGCCGTGGCGCTCTACGCCTCGGTCTTCACCGTCGGCCAGATGCAGCAGGCCCTCGTCCTGCGGTTCGGTAGCGTCCGCGCCGCCCTCAACCAGACCGGCATCGACAAGCCGGGCCTGTATTTCAAGGTGCCGTTCTTCGAGAACGTGGTCTTCTTCGACAAGCGCGTGCTCGACCTCGACCTGCCGGTGCAGACGCTCTTGACCGCCGATCGCCAGAACCTGGAGGTCGACGCCTTCGCCCGCTACCGCATCATCGATCCGCTGCGGTTCTACCAGTCGGCCAACAACATCCCCCGCGCCAACACGCTGCTCGCCAGCTTCGTGAACTCGGCCCTGCGTAACGTCCTGGCCCGTTCGACCCGCGACGCCATCGTGCGGACCGGCCGCGCGGCGCTGATGAACGAGATCCAGGAGGACGTGAACCGCCAGGCCAAGGATCTCGGCGTCCAGATCGTCGATCTGCGCATGACCCGGGTCGATCTTCCCGCGGCCAACTCGACGGCGGTCTACGAGCGGATGAAGACCGAGCGGAAGCGCGAGGCGGCCGACATCCGCGCCAACGGCGAGCAGATGGCGGTGTCGATCAAGGCGAAGGCCGACCGCGACGTCACGGTGCTGCTGTCGGAGGCCAACCAATCCTCCGAGACCCTGCGCGGTCAGGGCGACGGCGACAAGAACCGGATCCTGGCCGAGGCCTACGGCAAGGACGCCGACTTCTTCAGCTTCTACCGGTCGATGCAGGCCTACGAGGCCGGCCTGAAGGGGTCCGACACCCGCCTCGTCATCAGCCCGAACTCGGACTTCTTCCGCTACTTCAGCGATCCGCAGGGCCGGGCACCCGGCACCGCGCCGCGGGCCGCCCGCGATCCCGGCGCCACGGGATCGACGGCTCGGTAAGACGAGTTACGGCCGGCTCCGTTCTCCACGAGCCGGCCGCCGATGCGGCCAAGCGCCCGAGCGGCATCCGATGCCCTTGATCGGCGCACGCCCCGGACGATCTACCACCCTCCCCGCCATTCGAGAGGTCGATCCATGGTTTCCGTCGCGAGCGCCGTGAAGATGCCCCGTGTCCGGGCCATGCTGGCCAGTGCCGTCATCGGCGCCTCGGTCGCTGCGGCGGCCCTGCCGTTTCCGGCCCTCGCCAAGGGCCCGGAATCCCTGGCCGACCTCGCCGAGCAGGTGACCGACGCGGTCGTCAACATCTCGGCCTCCACGACGGTCGAGGCGCGCCCGCCCACCAGCCGCACCCTGCCGCAGTTGCCGCCGGGCACGCCGTTCGAGGATCTGTTCGAGGACTTCTTCAACAAGCGCGGCCAGCGCGGCGGTGGTGACCGCAGCGAAGGCGAGAACAGCACGCCCCGCCAGCAGCGCAAGTCGAACTCCCTGGGCTCGGGCTTCATCATCGACGCCTCGGGCATCGTGATCACCAACAACCACGTCATCGGCGATGCCAACGACATCCAGGTGATCCTGCACAACGGCTCCAAGCTGAAGGCCGAGATCATCGGCAAGGATCCGAAACTCGACCTGGCCGTGCTGCGGGTGAAGCCGGAAGCCGACAAGCCGCTCAAGGCGGTGCCGTTCGGCGATTCCGACAAGATGCGCCCCGGCGACTGGGTGATCGCCATCGGCAACCCGTTCGGCCTCGGCGGTTCGGTCTCGGCCGGCATCGTCTCGGCGCGCGGCCGTAACATCGAGTCCGGCCCCTACGACAACTACCTGCAGACGGACGCGGCCATCAACAAGGGCAACTCCGGCGGGCCGCTGTTCAACATGAACGGCGAAGTCATCGGCATCAACACCGCCATCCTGTCGCCCACCGGCGGCTCCGTGGGCATCGGCTTTGCCGTCCCCTCGGGCACCGCCGGCCCGGTGATCCAGCAGCTGCGCGACTTCGGTGAGGTCCGCCGCGGCTGGCTCGGCGTGCGCATCCAGAACGTCGACGACGTGACTGCCGATGCACTCGGCCTCAAGGGAGGCGCCAAGGGTGCCCTCATCGCCGGCATCGACGAGAAGGGTCCGGCCAAGTCCTCGGGTCTCGAGGTCGGCGACGTGATCACCCGCTTCAACGGCACCGTCGTCCAGTCCTCCGCCGACCTGCCGCGCATCGTGGCGGCGACGCCGGTGGGCAAGACCGTCGAGGTCCTGGTCGTCCGCAAGGGTCAGGAGGCGACCAAGTCCGTCACCCTCGGCCGGCTCGAGGACAACGAGAAGCCCCAGCTCGCCAACGTCCGCCAGCCCGAGGTCGAGAGCGTCGCCCGGCAGGTCCTGGGCCTCAGCGTCTCGGGTATCACCGACGAGCTTCGCCGCCGCTACAGCATCAAGGACACCCTCAAGGGCGTCGTGGTGACCAAGGTCGACGCCAACTCGGCCGCGTCGGACAAGCAGATCAAGCCCGGCGAGGTCATCGTCGAGGTCGGTCAGGAGGCCGTCGCCACCCCCGCCGACGTGACCAAGCGTGTCGACCAGATCAAGAAGGAGGGCCGCAAGTCGGTGCTCCTGCTCGTGGCGAGCGCCACCGGCGACGTGCGGTTCGTGGCGATCGGCCTCGAGTAGTCGTTTCGCGCGAACCATCGTCGGGCGGCTCACGCACAGGTCCGTGAGCCGCCCTTTTGCCATCTCACCACAGAAACGCTTGCTGCTTGCGAGGCCTGGCAGGTTTGCGATCCGTGACCACCGGCTTCGGCCGTCGTCCCTGAAGGAAACGCGACGACGTTCCGGGAGCCTGAATCCCCGCGTCGGGTGATCCGGGACGCGGTGAGGGAAGCGGCGCGTCGTAAGGGTGGACCATTCCGGATCTAGTCGCCGGATCTAGTCGCCGGTGTAGCCCAGAGCCCGCGCGGCCTCCCGCAGGCGGGCGAAGGCGATGGCGTAGCGGGTCCGGCGATCCTCGCCGTCCGGCAGGGTGCGCTCGGGACTCAGGTTGTCCTCGGTGTCCGACATCTTGATGAGGATCGCGCCAAGGTTTCCGCTCTCGACGATCCGGTCGATCGCCTCTTCGTAAGGGGGCTTGCCCGGCGGCTTGGTGAGCAGCACCACCTTCGCGATCACGGCGTCGGCGAAGCCGCGCACGCGCAGGTCGGTCGTGGTGGTCGCCGTGTCCTCGATCACGTCGTGGAGGATGGCCGCCTGCATCACGACCATCGGGTCGATGTCGAGGTGGTCCACCGCCCGCGCGTGCCCGGCCCGTCCGACGGCGGCGTTGGCCACCCGTTCGAGGTGCCGGATGTAGGGCTGGCCGCCCTTGTCGATCTGGCCGGCGTGGGCGACGACCGCCAGGTTGTGTGCGTCGAAGATGGATGCCATGGTGCCTTCGTCCCGGCCGGTGGGTTGCCCCTATTCCCGAAGCGGCCGCGCCTCGAGGATGGCGGCCCGCACGAAGGGGAGCCGCATCTGTGGGCCGGCCCTCCCGTTGTTGACGATGTCGTTGGCGCCCGGATGACGCCGCACCGCCTTGGCGAGGTGCAGACGGTAGCCTTCCCGGAACACGAACGGCGGCGCCATCGGGTTCGCCATGAAGGCGGCGACGGCCGCATTCACCTCGTCCTCGGAGATCAGGTTGAGGTCGCGCAGGGCGGCGACGGTGAGGGTCTCGGTCATGGCCGCCAGAGTGGACGCCCGCGGCGCCCGCCGCAACCGGGCCGACCACGATCGGTGCGTCGGTCCGGCATCGCGATGGCGTCGCACCCCTCGCCGAGGGGGCGGTTGGTCCGTGGCATGGCTTCACGTATCCCACGTCGCACATGGGGGCGGGACGCGGCCGGCCCGGTCGAAGGATCCGCGGACGGGGAGCGGCGGTGGAAGAGGTGATGCTGCGGTGGATCGGCCAGACGGCCGCGATCCGTACCGACATCCTGTCCGTGGCGGGGATCTGCCTCGCCGTGGCCGTCACGGTGCACGTGCTCCTGCGCAAGCGCGAGGTCGGGGCGGCGATCGGCTGGATCGGCCTCGCCTGGCTGTCGCCGTTCCTGGGCGGCAGCCTCTACATCCTGTTCGGCGTCAACCGCGTGACGCGCCGGGCCAGGCGCCTGCGCGTCAAGCCGTCGTCCCCGGGACAGGGCCGGGAGGGGGGGCAAGCCACGGCCGAGGTCGCGGCCACCGCCGTTCTCGCACCCCTCGACCGGGTGGTGGGGACGATCACCCAGCTTCCCCTGTCGCCGGGCAACGCGGTGACGCCCCTGCGCCACGGGGACGAGGCTTATCCCATGATGCTGGCGGCGATCGGCGCGGCGCGGCGGTCGGTGGTCCTGTCGAGCTACATCATGCGCGACGATCGGATCGGGCGCACCTTCGTCGCCGCCCTGGCCGGGGCGAAGGCCAGGGGCGTCGAGGTCCGCGTCCTGATCGACGGCATCGGCAGCGGCTACCTGATCTCGGGCATCCATCGGCGCCTGCGCCGGGCCGGCGTGCCGGTCGCGCGGTTCATGCACTCGGCGCTGCCGTGGCGGATGCCCTTCCTCAACCTGCGCAGCCACAAGAAGCTGATGATCGTCGACGGCGAGATCGCCTTCACCGGCGGCATCAACATCGCCGACGCGAACTGTCTTTCCGCCCGACCGTCCGACCCGATGCGCGACACCCACTTCCGCCTCGTCGGGCCGGTGGTGGAGCAGCTCGCGGCGGCCTTCGCCAGCGACTGGGCATTGGCCGACGGCGAAGACCTCGACGGTCCGGTCTGGTTCGCACCGCCTTCGGCCGGCGGCCCGACCTCGGCCCGCGTGGTCACCTCCGGCCCCGATGCCGACCTGCGCAAGATCGAACTCGTGGTGCTGCAGGCGGTGGCCTGCGCCCGGCGCAGCATCCGGCTCGCGACGCCCTATTTCCTACCGAGCGAAGTGCTGTCGAGCGCCCTCGCGCTCGCCGCCGGCCGCGGCATCGCCGTGGACGTGATCGTTCCCGAAACCAGCGACCACCGCCTCGTCGACTGGGCGACGCGGGCGCATGTCGATCCCCTGCTGGCGGCGGGGGTGCGCATCTGGCTCGATACGCCGCCCTTCGACCACTCGAAGATCCTGGTGGTGGACGAGGTCTGGTGTTTCGTCGGCAGCGCCAATTGGGACATGCGCAGCTTCCGCCTCAACTTCGAACTCAACGTCGAGATCTACGACGCCGACCTCGCCCGCTGGCTCGGCGCCGTCATGGACGAGAAGACCGGTGCCCTCCTCACCCGCGAGGATCTGGCGCGCCGATCCCTGCCGATCCGCCTGCGTGACGCCAGCGCCCGCCTCTGGCTGCCGTATCTCTGATCGTCGATCCGCCCGGGCTGGAGCCGGATCACAACCCCGCGCGGCGCTTCAGCGAGGCCGAGATCCGCATCGCGAAGCGATCGATCGGGTTTTTGCCGCGCGCCCGCTCCTCGCGCGGCTGCGGTGCCGGAGCGAGGTGGACGACGATGGGCCGATGGTCCGAGGCCCCGCGTGGCAGCACCGCCCCGCCCTGGCAGACCAGCCCGCGCACGAGGCAGCGGTCGAGGCGCAGGGGAACCACCCGGCCCATGGCGTGGGTCGGCCGGCGCGGGCCGGCATCGGTGAAGCCCGGCAGCAGCGGCGGCCCCACCAGGTTGAAGTCGCCGATGACCGCGGCGCGCTCGGGCAGGCTCAGGGCGATGCGGCGCAGCTGGCGCCGGTTGAGGACCTGCCCGTGGGACAGATGCACGTTGGCGACCCCGAAGTCGCCGAGGTCGAGCACCTGGCAGACCCGGTCGATCAAAGCGCCGGACGGCAGGGCGACGACCTCCGGCCGCGTCACGAAGGGCGTCCGGCTCCAGATCGCCAGGCCGTGGATGCGGCCCGGCAGCTGCGCCCAGGCATAGTCGCCGCCGAGCCGGGCCTTGAGGCCGTCGATGTCGCGGGTGGCCTCCTGCATCAGCACGAGGTCGGGCTGTTCACGCTCGATCAGGGTGGCGATGCCGGCGACGTTGGCGCCGACCCGCCGCAGCAGGTTCCAACTCAGGATCTTGCGCTGGCCGGGATGGGGGAACGCCGTGGTCGAGAGGCGGTGGTCGGCGAGACGGCGGTCGTTGAGCATGAGGCGATTAAGTGGGACGCCGCGCCCGGTTGGAAACCCCGGCGGGGCGAATCGACGGTCTCCCCGCAGACCCGCCCCGCCGCCGGTGCCTCAAGCGCCGCCCCATTGCATGGTCAGTCCGCCATCGACCACCAGGGTGTGCCCGGTGACGTAGTCGGCGGCCTCGGAGCACAAATAGAGGATGGCCTTGGCGATCTCGTCGGGCTGGCCGGCGCGATGCCACGGGATCCGCTCGAGGGATTGCGCGAGCTTCTCCGGGTTCTCGAAGCGGTCGCTGGTCATCGGGGTCTGGATCAGGCCGGGGGCGACGATGTTGACGTTGATCCTGTCCTCGGCGAGCTCCCGCGACAGGCTGCGGCACAGCGAGCCGACACCGGCCTTCGACATGCCGTAGGGGGCGCTCTCGGGGGTCGGCAGGTGCTGGGCCACCGAGGACACCAGCAGGATCTTACCGCCGCCGCCGTTGGCGCGCCGCACCTTGATGAAGGCCCGCGCGCAATAGACCGGCGCCATCAGGTTCACGCGCAGGATGCGCTCCAGCGTGTCGTCGTCCATCTCGGCCACCGGCATGCCGTTCATGGCCTGGCCGGCGTTGTTGACGAGGATGTCGAGGACGCCGAGGTCCGCCGCCACCTGGGCGAAGGTGGCCTCCACCGAGGCCGGGTCCGACACGTCGTTGCGGATCACCAGGCAGCGCCGCCCGGCCGCCTCGACCCGGCGCGCCGTCTCGCGGGCGCCCTCGGCATCGGTGTTGTAGGTGATCGCCACGTCGGCGCCCTCGCGGGCGAAGACCTCGGCGGTGGCCTGTCCGATTCCCGAATCGGCCCCGGTGATGAGGGCGCATCGTCCTTGCATGATCATGGTCGGCCTGTGTTCGAAGGGCGGAAAGCGCCGCGGGTAGCGGCGACACGCCAACGTCAAGGTGACCCGGCGAGGGTGTGTTCCGCCCCGCCGGGCTTCCGGACGGTCGCAGTCGCTCCGGCCGGAAGGGCGTCAGGGCGCGCAGCCGTTGAGGCGTTCCTGGCGCTGGATCTCGGCGATCTTGGCGCGGACGCGGCTGGACAGCGGCACGTCGCCGATCTCGTCGTAGCGGCACCCGGCGTTGCCGAAGGCGCGGATCGCCTTGGGCGTCTTGAAGCAGTAGCCCGCGTCCTTGTAGGCGGCGTTGCGCTCGCCCCAGAGTTCGTCGCAGGGAAAATCCGCCCGCGCCGACCCGGTCCCTACGCACAGGGCCAGCCCTGCGATTGCCAAACGAACCATGGTGCGACGGCTCCCCTCCCGGCCGGCGGTGGGCCGGCCTCCGCCCGATCATAGCCACTCCCGTGCGGCGGGAGAATCCGCAGTCGCGGTGCGTGGCGTCGGTCGGGGGGAACCGAAGGCCCCCGCCGCGGCATCCTCACGGCAGGGTTCGCAAACGGGGGCACCGGTTTTGCGGCAGGAGCCCGCCTCGGGTTCGGGGACCGCCATGACCATCCGCCTCCACCTCGCGTTCGCTCTCGTCGCCGCCTCGGTCCACGCCGGCCCGGCGCTGTCGCAGAACATGGCGTTGACGCCGCCCGGCCACGTCGATGCGGCGCCGCCCCCGCGCGCCTGGCCCGAGCCGCCGCCGCGTCCCAGCCTGCTCGTCCCGGATACGTCGCTGCCCAACCAGCGCACCGGGCCGCCGCGCCCGCCTCGCGTCGTGCGCGACATCTGCATCGGGTGCGACCGCTGACCGGCGCCGGCTTGTATGGACGCCCGATGGAGGGTGACTTCGCGAAGGGCCCGCCATAGGGATGGGGCATGCCGATCCTCAGCCTCGATGCCGCCCGGACCCTCGCCGTCGAGACGCTCGTCCGTTGCGGCACGGCGCCGAGCGCGGCGGCCAGCACCGCCGCGGCCCTCGTCGGCGCGGAGGCCGACGGCCTCAGGACCCACGGCCTGATGCGCCTCCTCGCCTACGGCGAGCAGGTGAAGGCCGGCAAGGTGGTGGGGCACGCCGAGGTGACGACGGCGCGCCCGCGCCCGGGGTTGCTGGCGGTCGATGCCGCCCACGGCTTCGCCTATCCCGCCCTCGACGTCGCGGTGGACCTGCTTCCCGAGATCGCCCGGTCGCAGGGCGTGGCCGCCGCCGCCATCCGCCGCTCGCACCATTGCGGCGCGGCGGGACGCCCGGTGGAGGCCCTGGCCGAGCGCGGCCTCGTCGCCATCCTGTTCGCGAACGCGCCCGCCTCGATGGCGCCCTGGGGCGGGTCGCGCCCGGTCTTCGGCACCAATCCCGTCGCCTTCTCCTGCCCGCTGCCGGGCCTCGATCCCGTGGTCGTCGACCTGTCGCTGTCGAAGGTGGCGCGCGGCAACATCATCGCCGCCCACCAGCGCGGCGAGGCGATCCCGGAGGGCTGGGCCTTCGACGCGAACGGCGAGCCCACCACCGATGCGGCGGCCGCGCTCGCCGGTACCATGGTGCCGCTGGGCGACGCCAAGGGCACCGCCCTGGCGCTCATGGTCGAACTCCTGGCCGCCGGGCTCACCGGCGCGCGCTTCGCCGGTGAGGCTTCGTCCTTCCTGGATGCGCAAGGCGACCCGCCCGGCACCGGCCAGCTCATCGTGGCGTTCGACGCCACCGCTTTTGCCGGCGACGCCACCGAGCGGTTCGCCTGGCTCGCGCGCTCGATCACGGATCAGGACGGGGCCCGCCTGCCCGGCGCCCGCCGCGTCGCCGCCCGTGCCCGCGCCGCCACCGAGGGCGTCACGATCTCCGACTCGCTCCTGGCCCAGATCGAGGGCCTGTGAACCCCCATGCCCGGGAGACGCCCATGACCGCCCGCAGCTTTCCCAGCCCCTGGACCGTGGTGGAGGGGCCGGGGGCATTCTGCGTCGAGGACGCCGAGGGCGGCCGCATCGCCTGGACCTATTTCGACGACGATGCCGGCACCGGCGCGATGACGCGCGGGGAGGCCCACCGCGTCGCCAAGGCGATCGCCATGGTGCCTGAGATGCGCACCATCATCCGGTCGCTGCAGGACGGGCTGGCGCAAGCCGAGGACGATGCGCCCACGGCCTGAGGCACGCGCGACGGCTCAGGTGAACCGCGACAGCGAGAACGGGGCCAGGTCCACGGTGCTGCGGCCCGTCGTCATCACCTGGGCGACCGCCTCGCCGATGCCGGCGGAATGCTTGAAGCCGTGGCCCGAGCAGGCGGCCACCACCAGGACCCGGTCATGGACGGGATGGCGGTCGATGATGAAGCCGCGGTCGGGGGTGACGGTGTAGAGGCAGGCCGCCGCCTGGACCACCCGCGGGGTCGCGCCCGCCAGCCGCCCCGCGACATGGCGCTCGTACATCGCGGCGGATTCCTCGGGCCTGACCACGCGGTCGAGGGCGTCGGCGGTGGTCCAGCCGTCGTATTGCTCCGTGGCCACCTTCAGCCTGGGGTCGCCCGGCATCGGGGGGAAGCCGTAGAGGTAGTCCGTGTCGGTGGCGCCGTGCATCCAGATGAAGACCGGCGCATCGGCGCCGTAGGCGCTCGTGTCGTCGAGGGCATACCAGTGCAGCAGCTGCCGGTTGACCTTGAGCAGGCGGTCGAACGGCCGGCCGAGCAGGGGAGCCGTCCAGGCGCCGGCCGAGACCACCGCCTGGGCCGCCCGCACCGTGCCGCCGGTGGTGGTGACGACGACGCCCTCGGCGTCCTGGGCGATCGCCAGCACCTCGGTGCCGGTGCGGATCTCGGCCCCGAGTTCGCCGGCGCGTGCCAGTTGGGCGGCGATGCAGCGCTCGGGCCGGACATAGCCGCCGCCGGGCTCGTAATAGGCCTTTTCGTCGCCCTTCAGGCCGAGGAACTGGGGAAACCGCGCCCCGACCTCCACCCCCGACAGCACCTCGTGCGGGATGCCGAAGGCCTCGGCGCCGGCGATGGAGGTGGCCACGAAATCCCGCTTGCCGTGGTGCGAGGCGCCGCCGGCCGGGGCCATCACCACCACGCCGCAGGCGTTGAGCAGGTCCTCGCCGGTCTCGGCCTCGAGCTCGCGCCAGATCCGGTGCGAGGCCAGGACGAGGGGGACGTAGTCGCGGCCCTCGCCCACCGACTGGCGGGTGATGCGGCTCTCGCCGTGGCTCGACCCATTGGCGTGGGGCGGGGCGAACCGGTCGAGGCCGATCACCCGCGCGCCGCTCCTGGCGAGCTGGTAGAGGGCGGCGCTGCCCATCGCGCCGAGACCCACCACCACGACATCCGCCCGCCCGCTCGCAGCGACAGGCGTCTCGCGCTCGCTCGTGACGACGGACGTTTCGCGTTCGCTCATGACGACTGCCTCTCCTCGAAGAGGCGGTCAGCCTCGGCCCGGATGACCGCCGCGGCCCGCTCCACCTGCGCGCGGCTCACGTCGAGATGGGTGGTGACGCGGATCTGATGCCCGCCGATCGCCCGCACCCGGACGTCGTGGGCGAGGCAGGCGCGGGCGAAATCCGCCGCCGTCACGCCGAGCCCGCGCACCGAGAAGCACAGGATGTTGGACTGGCCGGCGGTGGGCTCGAAGCTCAGGCCCGGCGCGTCGGCCACGACCCCGTGCACGAGTCGGATGTGGGCGTTGTCGGTGGCGAGCTGGTCGAGGTGGTGGTCGAGGGCGTAGAGCCCGGCCGCCGCCAGCACGCCCGACTGGCGCATCGCGCCCCCGAGCCGGTACTTCCAGCGCCAAGCCTCCACCACGAAGTCGTTCGTGCCGCACAGGACCGCACCGACCGGGCAGCCCAGCCCCTTGCTGAGGTCGATCCAGACGCTGTCGAACCCGCGCGCGTAGTCGGCGGCCGAAATCCCCGTGGCCATGACGGCGTTGAGGAGGCGGGCGCCGTCGATATGCGCCTTGAGGCCGCGGGCATGGGCGATGTCGCGGATGCGGCGCATGTCGTCGAGCGCCCAGATCGAGCCGCCGCTGAAGCTCGTGGTCTGTTCGATCGACACCAGCGCCGAGCGCGGCGCCGTGCGGGCCGGCGGCCGGATCGCCGCCTCGAACGCCGCCACGGAATAGAGGCCGGCCGGGGTCGCGAGCGGCGCCACCGAGACGCCGCCGATGGCCGCCGCCCCGGCGGCTTCGGTGTTGTAGATGTGGGACTGGTCGTCGACGATGATCTCGTCGCCGGCCCGGGTCTGCACCAGGATGGCGGCGAGGTTGCACATCGTGCCGGAGGGCATGAACACGCCGGCCTCCTGGCCGAGCATCGTGGCCACCCGTTCGCACAGCGCCAGGGTGGTGGGATCGTCGTTGGACTGCTCGTCGCCCACCACCGCGCGGGCCATGGCCTCGCGCATGCCGGGCGTCGGCCGCGTCTGGGTATCGCTGTAGAGGTCGATGGTCACGTCGCGTTGTCCGGTCGGGTGCGAGGCGGGAGGCCGGGGAATCGGACCGGTTTCATCGGGATGATCCGATCCCAGACCTGAGGAGCGAGAGCGTCGGGTCGGATATCCTGCCCGGTCAGATGGAACCGGTTTTAAAGTTTGATGGCTCCCGGCGCCAGGGGCGAGGCCCGCTCCGGCGATCCGTGCCATAAGCCGGCCCGTCCCATGGCCTCCATCGACCATACGCCCGCCGCCCTCACCATGCTGACGCCTCGCCCCCATCAGGTCGCGGCCCGGGACGCGATCCTGGGCGCGCGGGCCGCCGGGCGCAGCGGCTTCCTGCTCGGCGACATGACCGGGCTCGGCAAGACGCTCTCGGTCTGGAGTACGCTGGCATCGATGCCCGAGGCGGAAGTGCTGATCGTCTGTCCGAAGGGGGCGATGCCGCAGTGGCGCCACACCATCGCCCGCTCGGGCCTGGCCGCCAAGACGGTGACGCTGATCAACTACGAGCGCACCAAGTCGCTGATGGCGCCCTCGGCCGCCGTCGTCCGTCGCTCGACGCGGGCGAAGAACAACGCCCTGGCCAAGCACGGCGCCCTCAAGCGGTCCTGGCCGCTGGTGGTGTTCGACGAGAGCCACCGCCTGCGCAACCCTCAAGCCCAGCAGAGCCTGGTCTGCCGCCAGATCGCGGAGGCTGCCGCCTTCACCATCTACATGAGCGCCACGGCGGGGCAGGCGCCGCACGAATTGTCCTACCTCGGCCGCCTGCTGGGCGAAGCGGCCGGCCGGCCGGCCGGGACGCTGGCCGAATTCCGTGCCCTGATGCAGCACCTGGCGATCGGGCGGGCCAAGGGGCGCTGGGTGAACTGGTCGTGGCAGGCCAACGCCCACGATTGCGCCGTGATGGCCGGTCTCCTCTATGCCGGGCCCGACGCCATCGGCCTGCGGCGGCGGCCCGGCGACATCGCCGGCTGGCCGGAGGTGCAACGCGAACTCGCCGCCACGGCGCTCGGACGCGACGAGCGCCGGCTCTACGACGCCACCTGGCGCGAGTTCCGCCGCGAATGGGGCTTAGCCGGCGGCAGCACCCGCCGGCCGGTCGGCTGGGCGGCGGACCTGCGCTTCCGGCAGAAGGCGAGCCTGCTGCGGGTCTCGGGCACCGCCGATTTCGCCGAGCTGTTGCTGGAGGACGGCCAGCAGGTGGCGGTCTCGGTGGCCTTCCTCGAGACCCGCACGGCGCTGTGCGAGGTTTTCGCGGCGCGGGGCTGGCGGGCCGGGGCCATCGACGGCACCCGGTCCTCCGAGGTCAACGAGGCGACGCGCACCGCCTTCCAGACCGGCAATCTCGACGTGGTGGTGTTCACGGTGACCGAGTCGATCTCGCTCCACCGCAACGAGATGCCCGGCGGCGAGCGACCGCGCAGCCTCGTCGTCCACGACTTGCGCCATAGCGCCATCCAGCTCGCGCAAATCGAGGGCCGCTGCCACCGCGACGGCGAGGCGGCGACCATCGTCTACGCCTTCGCCGAGGACACGGTGGAGGAGGCGATCGCCGCCACGGTGCTGCGCCGCATGACCGCCATGGACGCCATGGCCGGGGAGGACACCGCGATGCTCGACGCGATCGTCGCCTGCCTCGATGCCGCAATCGGCGAGCCCGTCACGGCCTGACGGCGGGCGTCTCGATGGGCAGGGGGGCTGCCCGGTCCATCAGGTAGCGTTCGAGGGCGACGAACTCTGCCGATCCGTAGGCGAAGGGCTCCGCCCGCATCCCCGTCATGCAGTTGCGCAGGCGCCGCTGCACCGAGCCGAGGCCCTGCCATTCGAGCCGGTAGAGCGGGTAGCCGGTGGGATGGCCCTGCGGAATCGTCGCCGCACCCAGGCGCCGGCCGTGGTTGTCGTCGTGGCAGGCGGCGCAGGACAGGCCGAGCTGGCCGATCCGTTCCCGGAACAGCGCCGCGCCCTGTGCCCGCGCCGGATCGAGGCGAGGGTCGCGCGGCGGTGCGATGGGAAGGCCGCGCGATTGGAACCCGAGGTAGGCGGAGAGCGCCAGCAGCTCGCGGCTCTCGTGACCGTAGGGGGGGTCTCCCTGGTGCTCGCGCCGGCAATGGTTGATCCGGCCCTGCAGGTCGATCGCAGCGCCGCTCGCTTCGTCGAAGGCCGGATAGCGGGCGGCGACGCCGCGCAGGGTCGCGGCCTCGCCGTGGCAGCCGGCGCAGGCGGGCCGGCCGGAGGCGGGCGCCCTGGTCCAGAGATCGGCGCCGTCCTGCACCCAGAGCAGGCCGGGGTTGGCCGTGTCGTCGACCTGCATTGCGCGGGTCTCGGCGCTCATGGCGTCGAAGCCCGAGCGGCGCTCGGCCTGCGGGATCTCGTCCGCCACGGCCGCGAGCGAGGCGAAGGCGCCGAGGGCGGCGGCAGCGAGCCGTCTCACGTCACGGTCAGCGTCGCGGTCTCGGTCTGCGAAAACCCGTTGTCGCCGCGCCAGGTGAAGGTGAGCGGGCCGGTCGCCTGCGCCACCAGGGTGAAGGTGAGATAGGGGTTGGCGGCGGTGGCCGGAAACAGCTCTGCGCGAAACACCTCGCGCCCGTCGTAGTGGCAGGCGAAATCCGTGATGATGTCGCGGGCCATGATGCGGCCGTCGGCGCCGGGGCGGAAGCCCGTCTCCATGGGGTGCGAGATCAGCGTCTTGATGGTGACGACCTCGCCGGCCTTGGCGGATTTCGGCACGTTGATCAGGGTGCGGGCCATCGGCTCAGCCCTCCAGGCAGGCGGCCAGCGTGACGATCGCGTCGGCGCTGGTGGACCAGTAGCGCCCGTCGCTGGTCTCGGCGATGGCGGTGATGCGCTGGGTGTCGGCCAGCCGGATGCGGGTGGTCACCGCCGCGCGGCCGGACGCCGGCCCGAGATGCACCGTGACCACGTTGGGCTGCGGGTTCTTGTCGTTGAACACCGCGATGCGACGGACGTGGTCGTCGGCGGTCATCGGGCTGTCGACGGTCACCGTGATGGTCACGGCGTTGCCGTTCTCCACGAGCGGGGGCAGGTCGAGGTGGATCCGCCCCGGCGTGATCGCCGCCTCCCCGGCGAACCGGCGGATCGCCTCGGCCGTGCTCTCGGTGCGCACCGGGGAGGCCGCCGCGACGGGCCGCACCGTGATGGCCAGGACGGCCGCCGCCCCGGCGGCGAGGAGGTCGCGGCGGTTCCGGGTTCCGGCGGAGGGCGTCATCGGGCGGGTCCTTCCCTGGTGTCGTCGCGCAGCGTGGCGAGGTAGGCGACCACGTCTTCGATCTCCTGGGCCTCCAGCACCGGCTTGCCGCGCCAGGCCGCCCCGACGCGCGGACTCGGGTCGACCCGGTGATAGGAAGGCATGATCGTGTCCGGGTTCAAGGCCCGGCCGTCGACCAGGCGCAGGCGAAGCTGCCCCGCCGTGTGGCGGCTGCCGGCGCCCGACAGGTCGGGGCCGAGGTCGCCCTGGAACCGTTCCTCCGGGATCGGCCCGGCGTGGCACAGCAGGCACAGCCCCCGGGTGCGGTCGGCGACGATCGCGCGGCCGCGCGCGGGGTCGCCGGGGGTGTCGGTGAGGGGGGCGGGAATGGCGTCGCCGACGATGGCGATGGGAGGGCGGCGGGTGTCCGTCGCGCCCGCGAAGGATGCATCGACTGCCAGAAGGCACCCGGCCGTAAGAACGAGGCGCGTGGCCTTTCCGGCGGTCTCATGCGGCCCGGTCCGCCTCACCCGAACACCCGCCGGGTGATGGTCCGGTACCAGTCGGCGGCATACGCCGCCTCCTGCTCGCGTAGGGACGCCGGGGCGTCGAGGGGGCTGATCCCGCCCGCGCCCTCGACGTCGGCCAGGACGCCGCCGGACGGGCGGTAGACCCCTGCGATGGAGATGCCGTAGCCGGGTGCCACGAGGCTGTAGCAGGTGTTGATGAGCTTGGGCTCCTCGGGCGCGCGCCCGGCCAGGAGGTCGATCACGGCGAGCGCACAGACCTGGGCCTGCGCGTCGGCCGAGAAGGCGGATTTCGGCATGGCGCCGGCGATGGCCGCGTCGCCGATCACGTGGATGCCCGGCACCAGCCTGGATTCGAACGTCACCGGGTCGATCGGGCACCAGCCCGAACGGTCGGCGACCCCGGCGGTGACCGCGATGCGCCCGGCCCGCTGGGGCGGGATGATGCAGGCCACGTCCGCCTTGTACTCGGAGAAATCGGTGCGCACGGTCATGGTGGCCCGGTCGACCCCGGTCACCTGCCCGCCGCCCGCCAGGGGCACGTATTCGAGGATGGAGGGGTAGAGGGAGGCCCAGGCCGCCTCGAACAGGCGCTGCTTGGAAAAGACGTCCTTGGCGTCGAGGACGATCAGTTTCGCGCTCGGCTTGCGGGTCTTGAGCACATGCGCGATCAGGCTCGCGCGCTCGTAGGGCCCCGGCGGGCAGCGGTAGGGGTTGCCCGGCACCGACAGGACGACGGTGCCGCCCTCCGGCATCGCCTCGATCCGACGCCTCAGGAGCTCGGTCTGCACCCCCGCCTTCCAGGCATGGGGCATCACCTCGGCCGCCGCCTCGTCGTAGCCGGGGATCGCGTCGAAGCGCAGGTCGATGCCGGGCGACAGGACGAGGCGGTCGTAGGGTAGCGTCGCGCCGTCCGCGAGGGTGACCCGGCGCCGGTCGGCATCGATCGCCGCGGCCACCGCATGGACCACCCGGACCCCCGATCCGGACACGCCGTCGTAGCCGAAGCGCTGGGCCTCCATCGGCTGCAGCCCGGCGATGACCTCGTTGCTGAACGGGCAGGCGGTGTAGGTGGCGTTCGCCTCGACCAGGGTGACGTCGAGGCCGCCGGCTAGAAGCGCGCGGGCCGCACTGGCGCCGCCGAACCCGCCGCCGACGACGACGACCTTGGGCTTGCCCTGGGCGAGGCTGGGCTTCGGGAACGCCAGGACGGCCCCGGCGGCGCAGATGAGGTCACGACGGGTCGGGGCGGTCATTCCGGCGGCCTGCGCGAAACATACGCCGCGATGGCCCGGCTCTCCGCCTCCGAGAACCCCTTGGCGATGCGGCCCATCACGCTCGCCGGCCTGGCGCCCGAGCGGTACTCGGCCAGGGCGGTGGCGATCTCCGCCTCCGGCCGTCCGGCGATGGCCCCCATGGCCGCGCCGGCCGCGTGACAGCCGGCGCAGGAGGAGGCGCCCGGCGGCGGCCGCATGTCCTGTGCGGCCGCCGCCGGCATGTCTTGCGCGGCCTTCGGCGAAAGGTCTCGCGCGGCGGCCGGCACGGCGGCGAGCAGCAGGAACGCGGCTCCGATCCCCCTCACGCCCGGCGCAGGTCCGTGTTCTTGAGCGGCATCTGGCGCACGCGCTTGCCGGTGGCGGCGAAGACCGCGTTGAGCACGGCAGGCGCCGCCACGGCGATGGTCGGTTCGCCGACGCCGCCCCAGAACCCACCCGAGGGCATGACGATGGTCTCCACCACCGGCATCTCGTCGAGGCGCATCACCGGGTAGCTGTCGAAGTTGGTCTGCTCGATACGGCCGTCCTTGACGGTGCACTCCTGGTAGAGCGCCGCCGAGAGTCCGTAGACGAACGATCCGCCGATCTGCGCGTCGATCTGCTGCGGATTCAGGGCATGGCCCGGATCGGTGGAGGCCACGATGCGGTGGACCTTGACCTTGCCCTCGTCGGTCACGGAGATCTCGGCCACCGCCGCCACGTAGCTGCCGAAGCCCATCATCTGAGCGAGGCCGCGGAACACCCCCGGCGCGGGCTTCTCACCCCAGCCGGCCTTGTCGGCCACCGCCTGCAGCACGGCGCGGTGCTTGGGGTGGTTGCCCATCAGCTTCAACCGGAAGGCCAGCGGGTCCTGCCCCGCCGCGTGGGCGAGCTCGTCCATGAAGCATTCGAGGTAGATGGCGTTGGGGTTCATGTTCACGCCGCGCCAAAACCCCGGCAGGATGTGCGGGTTGCGCATGGCGTGATCGACCAGGATGTTGGGGATCGTGTAGCCGATCGCCGCCTCCGCGCCGCCCGGGTTGAGCCCCTGGAACACCACCGGGTCCTTGCCGTCCACCATCCGGTTGGGCGCCACCGAGGCGAGGATCGACTGGCCGGAGATGCGCATGTGCAGGCCGGTGAGGTTGCCCTGCCCGTCGAGGGCGGCGCGCATCCGGCACTGGGTGATCGGGTGGTAGCGCCCGTGCGCCATGTCCTCTTCGCGGGTCCAGATCAGCTTGACCGGGGTGCCCGGCATCTCGCGGGCGATCAGCACGGCCTGGCGCAGCCAGTCGTGGGTGGCGCCGCGGCGCCCGAAGCCGCCGCCGAGGTGGATCTTGTGGACGTCGCATTGCTTGGCCGAGAGCCCGGACGCCTCGGCCACCGCGGCCAGGGCCGCCTCGCCGCTCTGGGTCGGAGCCCAGGCCTCGCAGCGCTCGGGCGTCCAGCGCACCGTGGCGTTCATCGGCTCCATGGTGGCGTGGTTCTGGAACGGCACGCCGTAGGTGGCCTCCACCACCTTGGCGGCACCCTTGAGGGCGGCCTCCACGTCGCCGCCCTTGTTGCCGACATGGGCCTCGGTGGCGTCGAGGCCCTCGCGCAGCATCGCCGCGATGGTGGCGCTCGACACGGTGGCGTTCGGCCCCTCGTCCCAGACGATCGGCAGCGCATCCAGCGCGGTCTTGGCCCGCCAGAAGGTGTCGGCGATCACGGCGACCCCCGTGTCGCCGACCTGCACCACGCGCTTCACGCCCGCCATGCCGCTGACCGCCTTGGCGTCGAAGCTTTTCACCGTGCCGCCGGTGACCGGGCAGTCGCGGATCGCCGCGTTGAGCATGCCGGGCAGGGTCAGGTCGATGCCGTAGACCTGGCTGCCGTCGAGCTTTTCCGCCGTGTCGAGGCGCTTCACCGGCTTGCCGGCGATAGTCCAGTCCTTGGGGTCCTTGAGCACCACGTCCTTGGGCGGCGCGATCTTGGCCGCCTCGACGGCGACCGCGCCGTAGGTGGTGGTCCGGCCCGAGGCGGCATGGGCGATCACGCCCCTGTCGGCGCGGCACTCGCCCGGCGCCACGCCCCAGCCCTTGGCGGCCGCCTCCACCAGCATGATGCGGGCGGCGGCCCCGCCCTTGCGGACGAGGTCGTGCGAGTCGCGGATGCCGCGGCTGCCGCCGGTGCCGAAATCGCCCCAGACCCGGCCCCGCGCCAGGTTCTGGCCCGGCGTCGGATACTCGGTCACCACGCGCGACCAGTCGCAGCCGAGCTCCTCGGCCACCAGCTGGGCGAGGCCGGTGAGCGTGCCCTGGCCCATCTCGGAGCGGGCGATGCGGATCACCACGGTCTCGTCGGGGCGGATCACCACCCAGGCGTTGACCTCGGGCGTGATGGTGGCCGCGTCCTGCGCCATCGCCTCGCCGGCGAAGGGAACGTGGAAGCCGAGGCTGAAGCCCCCGGCGAGCGCCGCCACGGAGGCGACGAAACCGCGGCGCGACAGGGCGGCGGCGGGGGTCGGGCGATGATCGGTCATGGTTGCCCCCTCAGCCGCGGCCGGCTTCGCCGCGCTCGGCGGCGAGCTTGATGCCGGCCAGCACCCGCGTGTAGGTGCCGCAGCGGCAGATGTTGGTGATCTCGGAGCGGATCTCGGCCTCGCTCGGGCGTGGGTTCTGCGCCAGCAGCGCGGCCGAGGCCATGATCATCCCGGGCTGACAGAAGCCGCATTGCGGCACGTCGAGCTCGCCCCAAGCCTTCTGCACCGGGTGCGAGCGGTCCGCCGACAGGCCCTCGATCGTCACGATCTTCTGGTCCGCCGTCACGCTCGACACCGGCATCGAGCAGGAGCGCACCGCCGCCCCGTCGATGTGGACCGTGCAGGCCCCGCATTGGGCGATGCCGCAGCCGTACTTCGTGCCGGTGAGGCCGGCCTGCTCCCGGATGACCCAGAGGAGCGGCGTTTCGGGTTCGGCATCGACCTCGCGGACGACACCGTTCAGGTTCAGCCGGATCATGCTTCGTCTCCGCGCTCGGCCCCAGACAGGCTCTTCGATCACACCAGTAGATGGGCAACGCGAAGGTTTTGCAACGCCGCCTGGCGACGCAGCCGCTCAGGCCGCCGTCACGAACTCGCTCGCCGCGAACCCCTGCAGGTAGAGCAGCGCCGTGAGGTCGCCGTGGTCGATCTGGACGCGGGCGGCCGCCGCCACCTTGGGCTTGGCCCGGAAGGCGACACCGAGCCCGGCCTCGGCGAGCATGTCGAGGTCGTTGGCGCCATCGCCCACCGCCAGGGTCTCGGCCGGGTCGAGGCCGAACCGCGAGCGCAGGGCGATCAGCGTGGCCCGCTTGGTCTCCCGGCCGACGATGGGTTCCTCCACGGTGCCGGTGAGGCGTCCGTCGCGCACCCCCAGCGTCGTGGCATGGGCCTCGTCGAAGCCGATCGCCGCCGCGATCGGTCCGGCGAACAGGGTGAAGCCGCCCGAGACGAGGCAGGTGTGGACGCCATGCGCCTTCAGGGTTCGAACGAGGGTGAGTGCGCCCGGCGTCAGGGTGATCCGGTCGCGGATCAGCCCTTCGATGGCGGCGAGCGGCAGGTCGGCGAGCAGTGCCACGCGCTCGCGCAGCGCCGGCTCGAAGGCGATCTCGCCCCGCATCGCCCGCTCGGTGATGGCCGAGACGCGGGCGCGCAGGCCGATCGTCTCGGCGAGTTCGTCGATGCACTCCTGCTCGATCATGGTGGAATCCATGTCGGCGAGGAACAGGCGCTTGCGCCGATGGCGCCCCACGGGCAGCACCGCCACGTCGAACGGCTCGGCCGCGAAGGCGGCGCGCAGGCGCCGCGCCAGGGCAGGGGCCGCCGCCGCCTCGCCCGGGATCAGCAGTTCGGCGGCGATCTCGCCGTTGAGGATGCGCGGCTGGTGCTCGGTGGCCATCACCGCCCGCGCCTCGGCCAGGACCGCATCGGTGATGGCGGGCCGGGATTCGTTTGCTATCAGGGTGGCGACGAGGGTCATGTCGTGAGCGTCCCCACCTTGCCGACCCGGAACGGACTGGCCGCGATCCTCATTGCAGGGCCCACCGCCTCGGGCAAGTCGGGGCTGGCCCTCGACCTGGCCCGCCGGCTCGGCGGGGTCGTGGTCAACACCGATTCGATGCAGGTCTACGCCGACCTGCGCCGGCTCTCGGCGCGCCCGAGCCCGGCCGAGGAGGAGGGCGTGCCCCACCGCCTCTACGGGCACGTCGACGGCGCCGTGAATTATTCCGCCGGGCACTTCGCCCGCGATGCCGCGTGTCTCCTGACGGAGTTGGAGGCAGTGGGGACCCTGCCGGTCTTCGTGGGCGGCACCGGCCTGTACTTCCGGGCCCTGGAGGAGGGCCTGTCCGATCTCCCGGCGGTGCCGGACCCGGTGCGTGCCGCCATCCGCGCGCGGGCCGAGGGATGCCCGACCGAGGCGCTCCATGCCGATCTCGCCGGCGTCGATCCGGCCGGGGCCGCGGCGCTTCGCCCGAGCGACCGCGCCCGGATCATGCGCGCCCTGGAGATCCATGCCGCCACCGGCCGGCCGATCGCCGCCTTCCACGGCGAGCGCAGGCCCGGGCCGCTGGCCGGCCGGCCCCTCCTCAAGCTGTTCCTGTCGCCGGAGCGCGAGACCCTGCGCCGGCGCATCGACGACCGCTTCGTGGCGATGATCGCGGACGGCGCCCTCGACGAGGTCGCGACCTTGCGCGAGCGCCGCCTCGACCCGCTCCTGCCGATCATGCGGGCGCACGGCGTGCCGGGGCTGATCGCTCATCTCGACGGCGAGATCGGGCGGGACGAGGCGATCCGCCGGGGGCAGGCCGACACCCGCCGCTACGCCAAGCGCCAGTTCACCTGGTTCCGCCACCAGATGGGATCGGAGTGGCTGTGGACGGACCCCGACGCGGCCCTCGCCCTGGCGCTGGCCCGCCTCAGCGCTTGAGGCGGGCGAGGAGGCTCGAGGTGTCCCAGCGGTGGCCGCCCATGGCCTGCACGTCGGCGTAGAACTGGTCGACGAGGGCGGCCACGGGTAGCTGCGCGCCGTTGTGGCGGGCCTCCGCCAGCACGATGCCGAGATCCTTGCGCATCCAGTCGACGGCGAAGCCGAAGTCGAACTTGGCCGCGTTCATGGTCTTGCCGCGGTTCTCCATCTGCCAGGAGCCGGCGGCGCCCTTGGAGATCACGTCGAGGACCGCTTCCACGTCGAGCTCGGCGGATTGCGCGAAATGGATCGCCTCGGCGAGCCCCTGCACGACGCCGGCGATCGCGATCTGGTTGACCATCTTGGTGAGCTGGCCCGAGCCGGCCGGCCCCATCAGCCGCGACGCCTTGGCGTAGGACAGGATCGCCGGTTCGACGGCCGCGTAGACGGCCTCCTCGCCGCCGCACATCACGGTGAGGGTGCCGTTCTCCGCGCCGGCCTGACCGCCGGAGACGGGTGCGTCGACGAAGCCGAGGCCGGACTTTTCCGCCACCGCCGCCAGCGCCCGGGCGATCTCGGCCGAGGCGGTGGTGTGGTCGACGAAGGTCGCGCCCTTGTCCATGCCCGAGAAGGCGCCGTCCTCGCCCATCGTCACGCCGCGCAGGTCGAGGTCGTTGCCGACGCAGGCGAACACGATCTCCTGGCCCTGCGCCGCCTCGTAGGGGGTCGGCGCGGAGCGGCCGCCGTGCTGGGCGACCCACGCCTCCGCCTTGGCGGCGGTGCGGTTGTAGACGGTGACGTCGTGGCCGTGCTTGACGAGATGCCCGGCCATCGGGCCGCCCATGACACCGAGACCTAAGAACGCGACCTTGGCCATGACCTGCTCCGAACGGTAAAACTACCGCAGCGGTCTAAGCCTCATTCCACGGTCTGTCATACGGTCGACCTGAAAAAATCCGTGCTCAGCCGCCGGTCACGCTCATGTGGCGGGGCACCGCCGCGGGCCGGGCCCGTTCGATGACGAAGTCGTGGCCCTTGGGCTTGCGGGCGATGGCGTCGATCACCGCCTGGGTGACCAGCGCGTCGTCGGGCGAGGCGCGCAGGGCCGCGCGCAGGTCGGCCGCGTCCTCCTGCCCGAGGCACATGTAGAGCTTGCCGGTGCAGGTGAGCCGCACGCGGTTGCAGCTCTCGCAGAAATTGTGGGTCAGCGGCGTGATGAAGCCGAGGCGGCCGCCGGTCTCCGCGATGCGGACGTAGCGGGCCGGGCCGCCGGTGCGGTCGGGCAGCGGCACCATGGTGAAGCGGCTCTCGAGCCGCGCCCTCGCCACCGAGAGCGGCAGGAACTGGTCGGTGCGGTCGCCCTCGATCTCGCCCAGCGGCATCACCTCGATCAGGGTCATGTCCATGCCGTCGCCGTGCGCCCAGGCGATCATGTCGGCGAGTTCGTCCTCGTTGACGCCCTTGAGCGCCACCGCGTTGATCTTGACCTTGAGGCCGGCGCGGCGCGCCGTCTCGATCCCGTCGAGCACCACCTTGAGGTCGCCGCGGCGGGTGATCGCCTTGAACTTGGCCGCGTCGAGGGTGTCGAGCGAGACGTTGACGCGCTTGACGCCCATCGCCGCCAGGTCGCCGGCGAAGCGCCCGAGCTGGGTGCCGTTGGTGGTCAGCGTGAGTTCGTCGAGGGCGCCGCTGTCGAGGTGGCGCGAGAGGCGGCCGAACAGGTGCATGATGTCGCGGCGCACCAGCGGCTCGCCGCCGGTGATGCGCAACTTGCGCACGCCGCGCCCGATGAAAACCGCGCAGAGCCGGTCGAGCTCTTCGAGGGAGAGCAGGTCGCCCTTGGGGAGGAACTGCATGTCGTCGGACATGCAATAGACGCAGCGCAGGTCGCAGCGGTCGGTCACCGAGATGCGCAGGTACGTGATCGCCCGCTGGAACGGGTCGATCAGCGGCATCGCCACCGGTGCGGACGGACGGGAGACGGCGTGGGGAGCGTCCATGCTGGACTCGCGACTGGAACCTGGGGACAGGGTATCGGTATTGCCGCGTGACGAACCTGGCATGCCACGCCATATGATGCGTCGCGGGCCCATGAGCAAGCGCGCGCCTCGGCGCGCCGGGGTTGTCACGGCCGCAGGCCTGCTGGGCAGGCCTTTCTGGGCAGGCCTTCTGGGGATGACCATGACCGATCAAGCGACGACCCGGCCGATCGTCGAGCAGCAGGTGTCCGGCGGCACCGAACGCTGGCCCACCGAGATCCGCCTGTCGGGCGACAAGCGCACGCTCACCGTGGCCTTCGAGGACGGCGGCCGCTTCGCGCTGCCGGCGGAATACCTGCGGGTATCCAGCCCATCGGCGGAAGTGCAGGGGCATTCGCCGGCCGAGCGCAAGGTGATCGGCGGCAAGGTCGACGTGGCGATCCTGGCGGTGGAGCCGATCGGCAACTATGCCGTGAAGCTCACCTTCGACGACATGCACGACACCGGCCTGTTCGGCTGGAGCTACCTGTACGACCTCGGCCGCGAGTACCGGAAGCGCTGGCCGATCTACCTCGCCGAACTGGAGGAGCGCGGCCTCACCCGCGAGCCGGCCAGACGGTCGGTGGCCAAGCCGACAGCTGCCAAGCCGGCCGCGGCCAAGCCGGCCACCGACGAGCCCGCGGGCGGCGGAAGCTGCGGCAGCGGTTGCGGCTGTCATTGAACCGCAAGCCCGGCGAATGCCCCGGCGTGTTCCGATCCCACGAGTCCCCGCTCCCGAGATTGACCCGGCCCGAGCCTGGCGGCACAACCCCGCCAATTCTGTCGCCGTCGGATGAGGACATTGCCGTGACGATCCAGCCATCGAGCCGTCTGCTGGCCCTTGTCCTGTCAGCCGGTGCCCTCGCGGGGTGCCAATCGACGGCGAGCGCCCCGCCACCGGCCGCAGTGACGGCGGCTCCGGCCGCCGTCGTGCTACCGCAGGGGTCAGGGTGCGGCCCGGCCATCGCCAGGACGCAGGCGGTGGTGGAGAGCGATGTGGCGACCGGCAACCTCAACAAGCCGGTCGGCGACCGCTTCCAGGCCGACCTGAGCGTGGCGGCCCAGGCCTGCGCCGCCGGCCGCGACCGCGACGCCTCCGGCCTGCTCGCGGCGGCCAAGGCCCGCTACGGCTACCCGTAAGGGGCATCGTACCATTTCCGGGTGATCACTTCGTGATGCGGACATGGGCTTCGCTCAGGCGCCGCGCGGGCTCGGTGATACGGTTCCCGCTCGATCCAAGCGGAAACCGTATCACCCACCGAAGGCGTGGCCGAGCGCGGCCCGTACGAAGCCCGGCATCCGCGCGGGATCGATGTCGCCGGTCCTGCGCGCGATCGTGAAGCCGGCGAGTTCCGGTGCGGCTTCCGCCCGGCGGTGGCGGTCCATCCGGGCCACCAGCGTATCGGCGTCCTCGAAGAAGTCGATCTCACGCAGGAACGCGAGCTGGCCGTCGCCCTGCCAGAGGGTCCAGCGCTCGGGCGCGCCGTCTGGCACCGCCATCCCGGTCTCCTCGGTGAACTCCCGCGCGGCGCTGCCCGCGAGATCGACGCGACCGTCCGCTCTCAGATCGTCGAGGTCGGGGGTGCCGCAGGGGAAGTACGCCTGGCCGGCATTGGCGGTGTGGCCGCCCATGATGCCGAGGATCACGGCGCCGTCCGCCGAACGCGGCACGACCGCGGCGAAGACGTTCTTCACGCCGCCATCGGGCGAGCCGGCGTCGCGGTGCCCGAGGAAGCAGGCGTAGCGCGTCTCGAACAGATCGAGCCGGCAGGCCCCCTCCGTCACTTCCCAGCCGCAGGCGAGGAAGACCCGGCCGTCGAAGATGCCCGGCCGCTCGGCCATCCGGCGCGCCCAGTTCCGGGTGACGAAATCCGCCGCCTCGCGCGCCCACGGCCAGTCGTGGGCGACGCGGCGCGCGGCGATGCGGCTCACGGCGTGCCGGGTGAACGCCTCAGGCATGCAGGGTGCCTTCGGTCACGACCACCGCCGAGCCGGAGATCTCCACCGTGCGCAGGGCGCCCGACGCGATCGTGAGCTGGACCCCGATCGCGCTCGGCCGCCCCATCGCCACCCCTTGCGTGATCGCCACGTCGTGGGTGCCGTCGCCGAGGGGCTCGAACTGCATCATCACCCCGGCGAAGGCCGCCGCCGCCGAGCCGGTGGCCGGATCCTCCGGCACCCCGAGGTGGGGCGCGAACATCCGCGCGAGGTAGCGATGGCCGATCCCCTCCGGATCGACCGCGTAGAGGTAGAGGCTATCGACCGTCTCCAGGGCCGCGAGGCCCGCCGGATCGACCGTCGCGGCGTCGAGGGCGGCGCCAGTGGCCACCGGCACGAAGGTGAAGCCGTGGCCGATGCCGTGCCGGCTCGGGACGTGGAGACCGAAGCCGATGTCGGAGGCCGATAGGCCGAGGGCCGCGGCCAGGGCCTCGCGGGCCGGCGCCTCGCCGCGGTACTCGGGCATCACCGGCAGGGTGAAACGGGCGCGCCCGCCGTTCGCGCGGGTCTCGACCACGCAGGAGATCACGCCGATCTCCTCCTCCAGGCCGAAGGCGCTGGCGTCGGCGAGCCCCGCCCGCCCGTCCTGCAGCGCCAGCAACACGGCCGTGCCGATGGTGGGATGGCCCGCGAACGGCAGTTCCCGCGCCGGCGTGAAGATGCGCAGCCGCGCCTTGCGCCGGGGCTCGTCGGGGGGCAGCAGGAACACCGTCTCGGAGAGGTTGAACTCGCGCGCGATCCTCTGCATCGCCGCCCCGTCGAGCCCCTCGGCCTCGAGGACGACGGCCAGCGGATTGCCGGAAAACGGCGCCTCGGTGAAGACGTCGAGGGTAACGAAGCGGCGTGCCATGGGCTGTCCTTGCGGCGAGGTGGCGGATCGGGCCGCAGGATAGCCTGCCCTCGCCCCCGGCGCATGCCCCGGGCGAGGCCTCCGATCGCCACCGCAGGCCGGTCGTCTCAGGCGGGCGGGCCGTTCTCGGCCGTGTCGCGGCCCGCGTCCCGCGACGCCTCGGCCCGGCCCTGCTCGCGTGCGGCCATCATCAGCGCGGCGATCTGGCTCGCCGTCGCCTCGTAGGTGGCGGTGCCCTCGACCCTGCGAAACCCGTGGAGCAGCGCGGTCTCGATCAGGGCGTTCTCGGCCTCGCTGCCGGGCGACGGCGACGCCGGGGGAATGCGACCGGTGTCGCGGAAAGTCCTGGCGCGGCGCAGGCCGACGTAGATCTGTTCGATGAGGACATGGCCGCTCCAGTCGTCGTCGATGGTGATGACGCTGGCGCCGTGGTGGATCGCGATGGGAAAGGTCATGCCGGCTCCGGCCCCTCGACGGGCGTCTCGTGAACGCTCGGTCCGGTCCATGGACGTGCGCTCCTGCCCGGGCAAGCGCCGGCGCGCGGGTTGAAACCCGCTGCCCGGACCGGTATCGCCGTCGTGGCGATTCCGTCTTCGGCCCAGGGCTCCCGCGGACCTCGGCGCTTCGTCCCGTGACAGCCGGGCGATGTCGAGGCACCGGTGCCGATGGACGGCCCTCACGCGCAGGTCAGTCCCAGGTCGGTCAGTCCCATGTCGGTCAGCCCCACGTCGGTCAGCCACTTGTCCGAGATCCGCCCGCGTCGCAGCGTGCTTTCCATGCCGGGCTCCAACGCCCGAGCCCTGGAGAAGGCCCGGACCCTTCCCACCGATGTCGTGATGATCGACCTTGAGGATGCCGTCGCCCCCGAGGTGAGGACGCAAGCGCGTGCCGCCGTGGCCGCGGCCGTCGCCGCGCGCGGCTTTGGGCGCCGCGAGGTGGTGGTGCGCATCAACGCCCCCGACACTCCCGCCGGCGAGGCCGATCTCGCCGCCATCGCCCCGGCCGGCCCCGACGCCATCGTCGTGCCCAAGGTCTCCGGCCCCGACGTGCTGGTGAGCGTCGGCTCGCGCCTGCGGCGGCTCGGCGCCCCCGACAGGACCCGGCTGTGGGCGATGATCGAGAGCCCGATGGCGATCCTCGAGATCGGATCGATCGCCAGCGCCGCGCGCGACGTCGATTCGCGCCTCGCCTGCCTGATGGTGGGTCCCAACGATCTGGCCAAGTCCAGCCGCCTGCGCCTGGGCGTGCCCGGCCGGGCGGCGCTGCTGCCCTGGCTGATGACCGCCCTCGTGGCCGCCCGCGCCTACGAGATCGACATCGTCGACGGCATCTACAATTCCTTCACCGATGCCGAGGGGTTCCGGGCCGAGTGCGAACAGGGACGCGATTGCGGCTTCGACGGCAAGATGCTGATCCACCCGAGCCAGATCGAGCCCGCCAACGCCATCTTCGGCCCGACCGCCGAGGAGATCGCCGAGGCACGGGCCATCATCGCCGCCTTCGCCGAGCCGGAGAACGCGGGCCGCGGCGTCATCCCGTTCCGGGGGCGCATGGTCGAGCGCCTGCACGCGGTCGAGGCCGGCCGCACCGTGGCCATGGCCGAGGCGATCGCGGCCCTTTCGGCGTGACCGGGGCGCCGCCGGATCTGCGCATCGCGGTCCGCCTTCACGACGCGCGGCTGCGGGACTGGGGCTTTCCGCGCTGGGGCTCGGCCGGGGCCGCGGGCCTCGACCTGCATGCCTGCCTCGACGCGCCTGTGACGCTGCTGCCGCAGGCGCCCCCGGTGCTGGTGCCGGCGGGGTTCTCGGTGCGGATCGGCGATCCGGACTGGTGCGCCCTCGTCGTCCCGCGCTCCGGCCTCGGGCACAGGAGTGGCCTCGTCCTCGGCAACACGGTGGGCGTCGTCGATGCCGATTACGAAGGCCCGCTCCTGATCTCGGCCTGGAACCGCAACCCGCCGGGTGCGGCGGATGCCGACATCGTGATCGCGCCCGGCGACCGCATCGCCCAGCTCGTCTTCACGCGGGTCGTGCGCCCGCAGATCACCATCCTGGACGGCGGTTCCGGTGGCGAGGCGCCGGGCACGCGGGGGACCGGAGGCTTCGGGTCCACCGGAATTCGTCCTTGACCGTTGCCGGCTCGCGACGACTTTCAGCCTCGCTTAACCGGTTGTGAGCCAAGGTCTCACGGTGCCGCAGCCTCTCGGGCCCCATGCGGCGCGGCGCGATCCGTGGCGGACGGTTTCGGACAGGCAGGCATGGCGGCAGATCCCGAACCTTCGCAGATCGCCATCGTCTGCGCCGCCACGCCGACCGATCTCGTCCTGGCCCTGCGCCCCCTCGACGCCGCCCTGCGGGTCATCGAGGGAGCCGGCACGGCGGCGGATCACCTGCGCGACCCGGCGGTGGATGTGGTCGTCGTCGAACACGGCACCGGCCTCGACGGGCTCGGCCTCGCGGCGGCGCTGCGCGGCGAGCCCGATCTTGAAGAGACGCCCATCATCCTGATCGTCCCGGCCGAGGGCGGCCCGTCGCGGCGGGAGGGCATCGCCGCCGGCGCCACCGACGTCGTCCTGGCGCCCTACGATGCCTTCGACCTCCAGATCCGCACCCGCAACCTCGCCGCCCTGTCGCTGGCGCGCCGGCAGGCGGAGCGCCAGGCCCGGTCGATCCATCGGGTCGTGAACCGCGCGGTGGCGGAATCGGCCCAGCGCGAACGCGAGATCATCCGCCGTCTCATGCTGGCGGCGGAGTACCGCGACGACCAGGCCGGCGACCACCTGACCCGGGTGGCGGGCTGCGTCATCGCCATCGCCGAGGGCCTCGGCCTGTCGGAGGCGGACGCCAACGACATCGCGCTCGCCTCGACCATGCATGACATCGGCAAGATCAGCATCGCCGACGACATCCTCATGAAGGCCGGCCCGCTCACCCCGGCCGAGCGCGACGAGATGAACCAGCACGCCCTGCGCGGCTACCAGATGCTCAACGACAGCCCGTCCCACCTGCTGCAACTCGCCTCGGAGATCGCGCTCACCCACCACGAGCGCTGGGACGGCACCGGCTACCCGCAGGGGCTGGCGGGCGACGAGATCCCGCTCTCGGGCCGCATCATCGCGGTGGCCGACGTGTTCGACGCGCTGATCTCGGAGCGGGTCTACAAGCGCGCCTGGCCCGTGGACGAGGCGCGCCGCCACCTCGAGGATAACGCCGGCACGCATTTCGACCCGGCCTGCATCGCCGCCTTCGTCTCGCGCTGGGACGACATCGTGCTGCTCACCCAGGAGCGCCCGACCGTGGCGGTGACCGCGTCGGCGGCCTGAAGCGTCGGACCGAAGGGCGGCTGCCGGCCTTCGGAAAAATCCGGTGTGCTACAGAGCCCGCCTCACCCCGCATCCTGCCCCAAATCCTCGGGGCGCGGCATCGCGATGATGCTGTAGCCGGCATCGACGAAATGGACCTCGCCGGTGACGCCGCCGGAGAGGTCGCTGAGGAGGTAGAGGGCCGAGCCGCCGACCTCGTCGAGGCTCACGGTCCGCCGCAGGGGCGCATGCGCCTTCTGGTGGGCGAACATCGCGCGGGCGTCGCCGATGCCGGCACCGGCCAGCGTCCGCATCGGCCCGGCCGAGATCGCGTTGACGCGGATGCGGTCGGGGCCGAGATCGGCCGCGAGGTAGCGCACCGAGGCCTCGAGGGCGGCCTTGGCCACCCCCATCACGTTGTAGTTGGGCATCACACGGGTGGCGCCGCCGAAGGTCAGGGTCAGGAGCGCGCCGCCTGGCCGCATCATGGGTGCGGCGCGCTGGGCCACCTCCGTGAAGGAGAAGCACGAGATCGTCATCGTGCGCGAAAAGTTCTCGCGGGTGGTGGCGTCGACGTAGCGGCCCTTGAGCTCGGCCTTGTCGGAGAAGCCGATGGCGTGGACCACGAAGTCGATGCCCTCGGGGAAGCGCTCTCCCAGGGCGGCGAACACCGCGTCGACGCTGGCGAGATCCTCGACGTCGCAGGGCAGCACGATATCCGACCCGACGGAGGCGGCCAGCGGCGCCACGCGCTTGCCCAGGGCCTCGCCCTGGTAGGTGAAGGCCAGCGCCGCCCCGTGGGCGTGCAGCGTCCTGGCGATGCCCCAGGCGATCGAATGGTCGTTGGCGACGCCCATGATCAGGCCGCGCTTGCCTGCCATCAAACCCGTCATGCGTGTCCTCTCGTGGGCGATCCGGTTCTGAACGACCGGATTCGCCGGAAGTGTCGGTGATCCGAAATCCGCTTGATTGCTTCGCACTGCGGATTTCGGCTTCGCTCAGGCGCCGCGCGGGCTTGGTGATACGGTTGCTCGATCAGTCCTTGGGCATCGCCGACTGGATCAGCCGGTCGGAGCTTAGGTCTTCCTCGTCGTAGCCCAGGAGTTCGGCGAGGCGCCCGCGGGCGCGGCTGACCCGACTCTTCACGGTGCCGACCTTGCAGCCCATGATCGCGGCGGCCTCCTCGTAGGAGACGCCCTCGGCGCCCACCAGCACCAGCGCTTCGCGCTGGTCGGGCGGCAGCTTGGCCAGCGCCGTCTGCAGGTCCTCGACGTCGAGGCGGTCGCCCTGGTGCGGGGCGGTGGCCAGGCGCGCGGCGTAGGAGCCGTCCTGGTCCTCGACCTCGCGCACGCGCTTGCGATGGTCCGAATAGAAGATGTTGCGCAGGATCGTGAACAGCCACGCGTTCAGGTTGGTGCCCGGCTGGAAGCGGGCGCGGTGCTGCCAGCCCTTCAGCAGCGTGTCCTGGACGAGGTCGTCGGACCGGGCCGGGTTGCTGGTGAGCGAGAGGGCGAAGGCCCGCAGGGACGGCACGGCCGCGAGCAGCCCGTTGCGGAACTCGGGCTCGATCGCCTCGCCGCGGGCCTTGAGGGCCGCTTCCAGCTTCTCGATGAGTTCGGCGAATCGGCTCGGTTGGTCGTCCGTGGGCAACCGGTCGTAGATCGTGCGCAGGTGCTCGCCGAGGTGCGTCCGGATGGTCGCCGTCAGGTTGGGACGTCCATCGGCGGCGTCACCGCCGGTCGTCTCGATCACGTCGCGTGTCATGGCTCGTGGCGTTCTGATCTGGTCGGAAAGGGACCGGCGACCGGCTTCCCGGCGCGGGGTGAGGTATCGCGGCGGTCCGCTACCGGCCGGGATGCCCATCGTGTCGAAGAGGGTTGTAGCGCATCGCGGGCGGTGACGCACCCCGTATGCTCAAGCTCAAGCTCCTGCCACGGCGCCCGTCGCCACCGGCCGGACCGCGACCGCCCGCCGCGCCCCGGGCTTGAGCACCCGCACCGCCCCGTCGCGCAGGGACAGGACATGGCCGCGCTCCACATGCGTCCAGCACTCGTCGCGGGTCAGGGCCGTGGTGGCGACGACGGTGACCACGTCGGACGGTCCCGTCTCACGGGAAAAATCGACCCGCCAGTCCTCGTCCACCAGGGTGGCGGTGCCGAAGGGCGCGCAGCGGGTGAGGTAGCACAGGCGCTTGCCGCAATGGGCGTAGAGGGTGCGGCTGTCGGACAGCAGCATGTTGAACACGCCGAGCCCGTGGAGTTCGGCGCAGAGGTCGGCCACCGCCCGGTCGAGCTGGGCCGAGGTCGGCAGTTTCGGCCAGCGCGCCTGCAACTGGTCCATCATCCAGCAGAAGGCGTGTTCGCTGTCGGTGGAGCCCACGGGCTTGAACCAGGTCAGCGGCCAGCCCTTCACGCCGCGCAGTTGCCCGTTGTGGGCGAAGGTCCAGCGCCGGCCCCACAGCTCCCGGCTGAAGGGGTGGGTGTTCTCCAGCGCGACCCGGCCGCGGTTGGCCTTGCGGACGTGGGCGATGACGATGCGGCTCTTGATGGGAGCGTTGCGCAGGAGCTTGGCGAGTTCCGAGCGCGCGCTCGGCTCGGGCTCGTGGAAGGCGCGGCAGCCGCGCCCCTCGTAGAAGCTGATCCCCCAGCCATCCGCATGCGGCCCGGTCTCGCCGCCCCGGCGGGCCAGCGCCGCGAAGGAGAAGCGGATGTCGGTGGGCACGTTCGCGCTCATGCCGAGCAGTTCGCACATGGTGTGGGGGCGATTTCTTTGGAAGAAGGGAAAACCCGCAGCAGGCGGGCAGGCTTAAGGGCCTTTGCGGAATCCCACAACGCGCCTTCGCCTACAACGCCCCCTCGCGGATCGCTCCGGGGTCGGCCAGCGCATGCAGCAGCCGCGCCGCGTTGTGGGCAAAGCGCAGGGTCACGGCCTTGCGCCGGGCGCCGCTCAGGGGATGCTCCGGCCCCTCGCGCAGGATCATCGCCCCGAACGCATCGGCGACGATGAGGCCGGTCTCGGCCGGGATCAGCGACTCGGGCAGGGTCTCGGGGATCGCGAACAGGAAGCGGTCGCAATAGGCCCGGTAGTCCGGCCATTTCCTGTCGGCGCGAAAATCCGCCACGCTCGACTTGATCTCGACGATGGTGAGCCGCCCGGCCGGGCACAGGGCGATGACGTCGGCACGGCGTCCGCCCGCGAGGGTGAACTCGGGGATGGTGACGTGGCCCATCTCGCGAAACAGCCGCCGGACTCCGCGCTGGACCTGCAGCGCGGTGGCCGATTGCCGGCGGTCGGGGGGAAGGACGACGTGGGCGAGGGAGGCGGACATGCGCGGCGCGGGGGCGTGTGACGGCGTCCCGAAACGGGACGGCGCCCCTCAAGAATCAGGTCGCGGCGCCGTTGTCACCTGCGGCGTCGTTCCGTCAGCCCGCGCCTCACCCGCGAAAGTACGTGAACAGCCCGGCGCCGGGCGCCAGCATCGCGAAGGCCCAGACCAGTGCGGAGAGCACGTTGGCCACCTGGAACGGCAGGCGGGCCACGCCGAAGGCGCCCGCGATCAGGGGCACCACCGCGCGGGCCGGCCCGAAGAACCGGCCGACGGCCACGCCCATGGCGCCCCAGCGCCGGCAGAAGTCCTCGCCGCGCGCCACCATGTCGGGGTAGCGGCTCATCGGCCAGAGCCGCTTGGTGGCATCGGTGTAGTGGCGCCCGACCTCATAGGAGAGCCAGTCGCCGAGGATCGCGCCGAGGGCGGCGGCCAGCACCACCGGCCAGAACGGGATACCCACCGCCCCCATCAGCGCGCCGATTCCGATCAGCAGGACGGTGGAGGGCACCAGCAGCGACAGGAATGCCAGCGATTCGCAGAAGGCGAGCACCCCCACCACCAGGGGCGTCCACTCCTTGTTGGCTTCTACGAAGGCGAGGCTCGCGGTCTTGATGGCGTCGAGGTCGATGAAATCGAAGGTCATGTCGGCTTTCAGCAGATCGTGTCCGCTTTCAAAAGGTCATCGGCCGCCTTCATACGGGGGCGGGGTCGCACCGCAAGCCCGCAGATCGTTTCCCCGGCGGGCGGTGCAAGGACGCCACGAACCGGCTAGAGCGCGGGCTGCTCGCAAACGGTCGGCCCCCATGAACATCCTCTCGATCCAGTCGCACGTCGCCTACGGCCATGTCGGCAACGCCTCGGCGGTATTCCCGATGCAGCGCCTGGGCGTCGAGGTCTGGCCGATCCATACGGTGCAGTTCTCCAACCACACCGGCTACGGCGCCTGGCGCGGCAACGTCTTCGACGGGCCCTCCATCGAGGACCTCGTGGCGGGGATCGCCGAGCGCGGGGTGCTCGGCACCTGCGACGGGGTGCTCTCGGGCTACATGGGGTCGGCCGACATCGGCACCGCCATCGTGCGGGCGGTGGCGGCGGTGCGGGCCGCCAACCCGAAGGCGCTCTATTGCTGCGACCCGGTGATGGGCGACACCGACCGGGGCGTCTACGTCCGCCCCGGCATCCCCGACTTCATGCGGGGCCAGGCGGTACCCGCCGCCGACATCGTCACCCCCAACCAGTTCGAGCTCGACCACCTCTCGGGCCTGGCCTCCACCAGCCTCGCGGCGGCCAAGCGCGCCGTCGCGACGGTCCAGGCGATGGGGCCGCGGGTGGTGCTGGTGACCTCGCTCATCACCGATGCGACGCCGGCCGATGCCATCGACCTCCTGGCGGCCGAAGGCGGCGCGTACTGGCTCCTGCGCACGCCCCGGCTCGACCTCGGCGTCAACGGCGCCGGGGATGCCATCGCGGCGCTGTTCCTGGTGCATTACGCCCGCACCGGCTCGGCCGCGGTCGCGCTGGGGATGGCGGGCGCCTCGGTCTACGGCCTCCTGCGCCGCACGGCGGAGGCCGGCTCGCGCGAGATCCTCACGGTGGCGGCCCAGGACGAGTTCGTGACCCCGACGACGACGTTCCCGGTCACGCCGGTGTAGCGGCGCCGGCCTCCTGCGCCGGCGCCAGCACGGCGGGCGAGAGGGAGGGGATCACCGCGGCCGGCGGCCCCGAGGCGACGATGCGGCCGGCCTCCAGCACGTGGACCGTGTCGGCCCGCTCGAGGCTCGCCAGCCGGTGGGCGATGAGGATGAGGGTGCGCCGGCCGGCGAGCGCATCGAGGGCGGCCATCACCGCCGCCTCGGTCTCTCCGTCGAGGGCGGAGGTGGCTTCGTCGAACACGATCACGTCGGGGTCGTGGTAGAGGGCTCGCGCGATGCCGAGGCGCTGGCGCTGGCCGCCGCTGAGCCGGGCGCCGCGCTCGCCGACGCGCTCGCCGTAGCCGCCGGGCAGGGCGGCGATCACCGCGTCGAGGCCGGCCAGGCCGGCGGCCCGGCGCACGGCGTCGTGGTCGACGGCCTCGGGCGGGACGCCGAGCGCGATGTTCTCGGTGACGGTGCCGTCGATCAGGAACACGTCCTGGGGCACGTAGCCGACCCGGTTCTGCCAGGCCGGCAGGGTCGCCTCGTCGAGGAAGACGCCGTCGACGGCAATGGTGCCCGAGGTCGGCGTCAGGATGCCGAGGACGAGGCCGACGAGCGTCGACTTGCCCGAGCCCGTGCGCCCCACGAGGCCCACCGTGGTGTGGGCGGGGATCGTCAGGTCGAGGGCCGAGAGCGTCCGCCGGCCGGGCTCGTAGTCGAACGACACGCCCGCCAGCCGGATCTCGCGGGCGAAGGGGAGGGTGTCACCCGTGCGCGGCGGCACGCTGCGCTCGCCGGCGAGTTCGTCCACCACCACCCGCACCGCCGGCAGGTAGAACCGCAGCAGCGACAGCGACAGGAAGATGTTCTGGAAGGCCGGCAGCATCCGGTAGCCGGCGAAGGCGAACAGCCCGAGCAGCGGCAGCAGCCCGGCGGTGTCGAGCCCCTGCGACAGGGCGAACAGCACCACCGCGACGACCCCGCCGAAGGCCAGCGATTCCATGACGAACCGGGGAAGCTGGCCGGTCAGCAGGCTGGCGGCGGTGGCCCTGGCGTAGGCGCGGGCGGGGCCGTCGAAGCCGGCGGCGAAGGCCTCGGCCCGGCCGTAGAGCTTGAGTTCGGTCAGCGCCCCGAAGGTCTCCTGCACCACCCGGTAGCGCCGCTCGTTGTCGGCCACGGCCTTGGCCCCCAGCCGTGCGAGGCGGGCGCGCATGACGAGGTAGAGGGCGACGTAGAGGCTACCGAAGCCGCCGCCGAGGATGAGGGCGAGCCGCGGCGCATAGGCCATCAGGAAGCCGATCACGGCCAGCGCCGAGAAGCTGCGCGAGGCGATGACGGTGGCCGGCGTCAGCACGCCGACCACGAGGCGGTCGGTTTCGCTGAGCACGTTCTTGGCGAGTTCGGCGCTGTTGGCGCGGGCGAAGAACAGGCGCTCGCGGGCGAGGTAGCGGGCGAGCAGGCGCCGGGCGAGGCCGTAGCCGGTGAGGTTGGTGAACAGCAGCGTCGCGAAGGTGAGCCCGGCGTTGATCAGGCTCGTCGTCAGGATGGCGAGCAGCGCCGCCGCCCCCATCGCCATCAGGAAGGTGCGGTCGTCCGTCAGTCCCATCGTGGCGCGCAGGGCGGCCAGATACGGCACCTTGGCCGCCGCCGAGGGATCCCCGACCAGGGTCAGGAACGGCACCACCGAGGCGACGCCCACGACTTCGAACAGGGCGGCGAAGGCCAGCCCCATTGCCAGCAGGGCGAGCCGCCGCCGCTCGTGGGGCCGCAGGATGCGGACGAGGTCGATCAGCGCGCGCATCGCGGATACGGGCTTTCGGTCACGGCCGGGGCGGGGCGGGGGCGGTCCATCTGGCTCAGCGCGATAGAGGCGGGGGGCGCCGGTGTCCATGGCACGGGGGGAGGGGGCTCCGGCCGGCGGCCTGGCGGGAGGCTGCACCCCCCAAAAGCCTGGCGCGGGCCGCGACGATTGGAGAAAGGCTTAAACCAATCTTGATCTATGTGTTGAATTCTGTCCGCATGAGTTGGCGCATCGTCGAAAACTGCCTCCAGTCCGCCGCCATAGCCTTCGTGCTGCCGCTCCTGGCGGTCTCGCCCGCTCGCCCCGGCGCGGCGGTCCTCGTCCTGGTGGCGCCCTGGGCCGGGCCCGACCGGGCGATCGGCCTGATCGCAGCGGCCGAGGGTGAGATCGTGCGCGGCACGGCGATGTCCTGGCTCGCCGTGGCCCGATCGGACCGGCCCGATTTCGCGGCGAGGCTGAGGCGCGCCGGTGCCTGGATGATCTTCGATGCGTCGGGGGTCGGCGGTTGCGACCCGCAAAGGCGAGACGAAACCAAAGCGAGAGACTGACGAGATGCACGTAGCCATCAGCACATCCGGCGATACCCTCCATCGCATTCGGTCCTCGGCCGGTTTGGCGATGATCGGGTTCCTCTGGGCCAACGCCGTCCTGGTGGTCGGCGCCAACGTCTGGCGGGAGACCTTCGCCGCGCCGGGGCTCGCCGGTGCCTCGCTGGCGCTCGCGGCGGTGCCGACCTGGCTGGCCTACCGGACCCCGGCCGACCCGCGCACCCGCATCGTCGCCAGCATGGCGCTGGCCGCGCTCGTGGCGGTGCTGGTGGCGGTGTTCCAGCCCGCCGGCGGTGCGCCCACCATCCAGGGCGACCTGCACATGTACTTCTTCGCCTGCCTCGCCATCACCGCCGCCTTCGTCGACTGGAAAGCCCTGGTGGCCTTTTCCACCGTCGTGGCCGTGCATCATCTCGGCCTGTCGCTGCTGATGCCGAGCCTGGTCTTCCCGAACGGGGGCGGCCTCGACCGTGTCGCCGTGCACGCCGTGATCCTGGTGGCCCAGACCGCGGTGCTGGCGTGGCTGGTGTTCCAGGTCCAGGCCGGGCTGGCCGCGGGCGATGCCCTCGTTCGGACCAGGGGCGAGAAGGACGAGGCCGACGCTCTCCGGGCGGAGGCGCAGGCCCTGGCGCGCAAGGAGGAGGTTCGCGCCGCGTCGGTGGAGGGCCGGGTGCGCGCGTTCCAGGGGGCGGTCGCCGGCGTCGTCGCGGCCATCGAGGCGGCGCTCGGCCGGATGGGGGCGAGCACCGCCGCGATGGTGGAGGTCGCAGGACGCACCGCCGCGGATACCGACGGCGCCACCGACTCGTCCCGCCGCGCCGGGCAGAACGTCAGCCGCGTGGCATCCACCTGCGGCGGCCTGACGGCGGCGGCCGAGGAGCTCGCGCAGCACCTGGCGGCGACCAACGCCGTCACCCGCGCCGCCGGCGAGGAAGCCCGCCAGACCGGCGAGACCGTCGCCAAGCTCATGGCCTCCGTCGAGAGGATCGGCTCGGTGATCACCACCATCCGCTCGGTCGCCGAGCAGACCAACCTCCTCGCCCTCAACGCCACCATCGAGGCGGCGCGGGCCGGCGAGGCCGGGCGGGGCTTTGCCGTGGTCGCCGCCGAGGTCAAGGAGCTCGCCGGGCAGACCGCCCGCTCCACCGAGGAGATCGCCGCGCAGATCCGCGACGTCCAGGGTGCCACCGAGCAGTCGGTGGCCTTCATGCGTGCCTTCGCCACGCGCATCGGCGACGTCGAGCGCACCGCCGGCGCCATGGTCGAGGCGATCGACCGGCAGCGCGCGGCGACGCGGGCGATGGGCACCGACATCGAGGCTGCCCTCGACGACGCACGCGCCGCCACGACGCAGGTGACGGCGGTCTCCCAGGCGCTCGGCACCACCGAGGCCGCCATCGGCGACGTCCAGGGCTCGGCCGATGCCGTCCACCGCCAGGTCGAGATCCTGCGGGAGGTCACCGCCGGCTTCGTGCGCGATCTCGACGCCGCCTGAGAGCGAGGGCGCGCCGCGGCCCGTGCGGCGCAGGCCTTCGACCGGCGATCGCCGCCGGGACGGGCCGTCCCGCTTTCTCCCGCGCGACCGGCGATGCGCCCCTCGCCGCGGCCCGTCCTCCCGTGGGATACCGTCGGGGCGCCAAGGCAGCCATGCCGCGGCGCGGGTTTTCGAGGGGAAGCCGGTTTTCGTCGGGAAACCGATGACCACTTTCCCCGATACCCGCTCTGGGACGGAGGATCGATGGCACGCAAGCGCAGACGGGCGACAGCCGAGATCCTGGTGGAGGCGCTCTGGCGGCTGGGACACGATGCGGCCGCCGTCGATCTCGCGGCCCTCCAGGCCCGGCTCGGCCTGCCCGACGTCGACGGGTGGGTCGAGGACGAGGCGGTGGCTCAGGCACTGGCGACGCGGGCGCCGGTGCCGGCCGAGCGCGTGGCCGAGGTGGTCCGCGCATGTCCCGGAATCAGGGGCGGGCTCGGCCCGAACGGGGGTCCGGAGTGGCGCGTCACCGCGACGATCCCGATCCTCGACGACGGCCGGGCGGACCTGCGCATCGACGCGACGCCCGAGCCCGGCGCCGTCGAGATCCTCGATGCCATGGCACGGCGCAACGATCCGAGCTGGCGGCGCGACGAGCTCGTCCGGCTCGTGGCGGCCGCGCAGGCGGGGATCGAGCGCGCCCTGCGCCGGCCGGTGGAGCGCCTGCGCGGCCAGGTCGCCGCGGACCTCGCCGAGGTCGGCGCCGACGCCGTCACCTACATCGCCCACCTCGACCGCTCGCTGCGCTCGCGCCGCTTCGCCTACGGCCCCGACCTGCCGGGCGCCCTCGTCGAGACCCTGAAGCCGGTGCGCAGCCGCGGGCGGGTGCTGGCGCAGGAAAACTCCCGCCAGCGCCGCCTGCGCGACCGGATCGGCTTTGGCACCTACATCGACCGCTTCGGCGCCGCCCGCCGGCTCGGGCGGCGCATCGTCTTTCACATGGGGCCGACCAATTCGGGCAAGACCTACGCCGCGCTGCGCCATCTCTCGCAGGCCGCCACCGGCTGCTACCTCGCGCCCCTGCGCCTCCTGGCGCTCGAGAACTACGAGACCCTGGTCGAGCGCGGCCTGCGCGCCGGCATGGTCACCGGCGAGGAGGTGCTGGGCGAGGCCGACCCGAGCCACACCGCCCGCACCATCGAGACCGCCGACCTGCGCCGCCCGGTGGACGTGGCGGTGATCGACGAGATCCAGATGATCATGGACCCGGACCGCGGCTGGGCCTGGACCAACGCGCTGTTCGGCATTCCCGCCCGCACGGTCGTCGTCTGCGGCTCGGAGGACGCGCTGTCCTACGTGCGCCGCGCCGCGGAAGCGGCCGACGAATCCCTCGACGTGGTCGCCTTCGCGCGCAAGACGCCGCTCCACCTGATGGACGAGCCGGTGCCCCTCGATCGCGTCGAGGCCGGCGACGCCGTCGTCGCCTTTTCGCGTCGGGCCGTCCACGAGAACCGCCAGGCGCTCATCGCCGCCGGCCACAGCGTCGCGACGATCTACGGCGCGCTCTCGCCGGAGGTGCGGCGGGCCGAGGCCGCCCGCTTCCGGTCGGGGGAGGCGCAGGTTCTGGTGACCACCGACGCCGTGGGCATGGGCCTCAACCTCGGGCCGCTCAAGCGCGTCGTGTTCTCGGCGGTGCGCAAATGGGACGGCACCGCCGATCGCCCGCTGACCCACTCGGAGATCCGGCAGGTCGCCGGCCGGGCCGGACGCTACGGCCACCAGGAGGCGGGCTACGTCGCCGCCCTCGACGAGACCGGGATCGCGCCGTTGCGGGCCGCCCTGGGCGGTGCCCTGACCGCGCCGGCGGCGGACCCGCGCTTCTACGTCCGGCCCGACCTCATCGCCATCGAGGCCCTGGCCGCGGAGATGGGCACCGACAGCCTGCACGCGGTGCTGAGCCGGTTCGCGCTCGCCACCTTCTACGAGGGCTCGCCGTTCCAGCCCGCCGACCAGGCCGAGATGCTGGCGGCGGCCGAACGCACCGACCGGGTTCCCCTCGCCCTGGCCGACAGGTTCGTCTTCGCGGTCTGCCCGATCGACCGGCGCGACGCCGTCTCGGTGGCGGTCCTCGACCGCTGGATGGAGGCATGTTCGCTCGGCGCGGCGGTGCCGGCGCTGCGGCCGGGCGCGTCCGGCGACCTCGCCGAGCAGGAGCGACTGGTCAAGCTCGCCAGCGCCTATCTCTGGCTCGGGCGCCGCTTTCCGGACGTCTTCGTCGCCCTCGACGAGATGCGGGCGATGCGCGGGGCCGCCAACGCGGCGATCGAGGCCTACCTCGTCGCCACGGCCGCCGCGAAGGCCACCGGCCGCCGCCCGCGTGGTCCGACCCCGCCCGCTTGAATCAAGCGGGAACCGTCTCACCGAGCCCGCGCGGCGCCTGAGCGAAGCCCATGTCCGCATCACGACGTGATCAACCGGAAATGGGATGAGACCGACCGGCACTATCGTGCCGGTCGGGACCCGCGCCGGATTACAGCGGTGCGGACTTCTTCATCGCCATGCGGTGCATGACGGCAAGACCGAGCCAGGGACCGACGAAGACCAGGAAGTAGAAGAAGCTCATGCTCTCGCTCCCGTCCGAACGCAGCCGGAAATGTCCCGCTGCCCGGAACGATAAGTCATGAAGGCGGGGTGGAGTTCAACATGTCGGTCCCCCCGCGACGGCCGGCGATTCCGGGTGGGCGCGACGCCGGGGCGAAGTCGGTCCGTGACCCATGTCCCCTCGTCGCGCGTTGCCGCAGCACCCGACGAGTACCGGCAAGCGAGGAGAACACGATGAGCGACGGCGCCACCGCCAGCGATAGCCCCTTCATCCAGGGACGCAACGCCCGCCTCTATGGCAAGACCCGCGAGAGCTGCCCCTACGGCGAGGGGACCGACGACCGGGCCGCCTGGCTCGAGGCCTTCGACGAGGCGGCCGACGACGGCCGGGAGGGAACCACGACCGCGGGCGACGCGACGCCGGCCTGAGGCCGGCTCACGTCCCGCGCGGCTTGGCCCGGCGGGTCGGCGGTTCGGCGATCGGGTCCTCGGGCCAGGGATGGCGTGGGTAGCGGCCGCGCATGTCGGCCCGCACGCCGGCCCAGGAGCCGCGCCAGAACCCGGGCAGGTCGCGGGTGATCTGGATCGGGCGGGAGGCCGGCGAGAGCAGGTGGAGCACCAGGAGCACCCGCCCGCCGGCCAACGCCGGATGGCGGTCGAGGCCGAACAGTTCCTGCACCCGCACCGCCAGCACCGGCCCGCCCTCCACCTCGTAGTCCACCGGGATGCGCGAGCCGGTGGGCACCTCCACATGGGTCGGGCAGGCGCTATCGAGGCGGGCCCGCAGGTCCCAGGGCAGCAGCGCGAGCAGGGCGCGGCCGAGGGTGTCGGCGGGGATCGCGTCCACGCTCGTCACGCCGACGAGCTCAGGGGCGAGCCAGTCCGGTGCCGTCTCGGCCAGTGCCGCGTCGGACAGGTCCGGCCACGGCTCGCCCTCGGCCGCGCGCATGAAGCCGACGCGGGCCCGCCACTGCGTCAGGGCCGGCGTCCACGGCAGCGCCGCGATGCCGATCCGTGCGACCCCGCGTGCCAGGATCTCGGCCGAGGCCGCATCCGCCGGCACCGGCAGGGTGCGCTCGGCCAGCGTCACCGCACTCAGCCGGCGGGTGTTGCGGGCGCGTAGCGCCCGCGCCGCCGTGTCGAAGCTCACGGTGGTCGTCGCCTCGATCCGGTCGGAAAACAGGGCCTCGATCGCCTCCGAGGCGATGGCGGCCCCGGCCAGGATGCGGGCGTTGCCCGCGGCCCCCGCGAGGTCGGCCACCACGATGTAGGTCTCGCGTGCCAGCGCCGAGGCCGGATCGAGCCGTCCGCCGCGGCCGTTGGCGAGGACGAACTCGCCCTCGCGTCCCCGTGCCCTGGCGATCCGGTCCGGATAGGCGAGCGCCAGCAGCGGGCCGGCCTCGCGCAGATCGGGGCCGCCGCTGCCGTCGGGGTGTGACTCGGCCTGTCGCTCGGCCTGCCGCGCCCAGCCGTCGGCGAGCCGGCGCATGTCGGCGGCGCGCTGGCCGCGGTCGCCGGCGAAGCGGTCGACCCGCTCGGCGAGGTCGGCGCCGTCGCCGCCCAGGCCCCGTTCCACCAGCACGGCCGCCAGGCGCGCCGCCTGCGCCGCCGCGCCGAGGCCGGCCGCGCCCACCACCATGCGGGCCAGCCGTGGCGGCAGCGGCAGGGCGCGCAGGCGCCGCCCGGAGGCGGTGAGACGGCCCTCGTCGTCGATGGCCGCGATGGCCCGCAGCATGGCGCCGGCTTCGTCCAGCGCCGGGGCCGGCGGCGGGTCGAGGAAGGCCAGCGTGCGCGGGTCGAGGACGCCCCAGGACGCGCAATCGAGCACGAGCCCGGCGAGATCCGCCGCCAGGATCTCCGGCCGGCCGAACGGGTCGAGGGCCTGCGTGGCGGCCTCCGCCCAGAGCCGGTGGCAGACGCCGGGCTCGGTGCGCCCGGCGCGGCCCCGGCGCTGGTCGACCGAGGCGCGCGAGGCCCGTGCGGTGACGAGGCGGGTGAGCCCGGTGGCCGGCTCGTAGAGCGGCACCCGCGCCAGCCCGGAATCCACCACGATGCGCACGCCCTCGATGGTCAGCGAGGTCTCGGCGATGCTGGTGGCCAGCACCACCTTGCGCCGGCCCGCCGGAGCGGGGGAGACCGCCCGGTCCTGCTCGGCCGGGGTCAGGGCGCCGTAGAGGGGCGCGACCTCGGTGTCGGCCGGAACCCGCCCGTCGAGGAGCCCGGCGACGCGGCGGATCTCGCCCTGGCCCGGCAGGAAGGCGAGCACCGAGCCCGGATCGGCCCGCAGGGCCCGCAGGATCGCCTCCGCCATCGCGTCCTCGATGCGTCCGTCGGGAGAGCGGGGATGGTGGCGGGTCTCGATTCCGAAGGCCCGGCCTTCCGATTCGATCACGGGGGCCTCGCCCAGGAGCCGCGCGACGCGGGCCCCGTCGAGGGTCGCCGACATGACGAGGATGCGCAGGTCCGGCCGCAGGGCCCCCTGCGCGTCGAGGGCCAGCGCCAGGCCGAGGTCGGCGTCGAGGGAACGCTCGTGGAACTCGTCGAACAGGACCGCGCCGACCCGCGCGAGCTCCGGATCGTCGAGGATCATGCGGGTGAACACGCCCTCGGTCACCACCTCGATGCGGGTGCGGGAGGAGACCTTCGAGCCCAGGCGCACGCGCAGGCCCACGGTCTCGCCGACCGCTTGGCCCAGCGTCGCGGCCATGCGCTCGGCCGCCCCCCGGGCTGCGAGGCGGCGCGGCTCCAGCACGATGATGCGGGCCCTCTCCCCGAGCCAGGGCGCGTCGAGCAGGGCGAGCGGGACGCGGGTGGTCTTGCCCGCGCCCGGAGGCGCCACCAGGACTGCGCTCGTCGCCCTCTCCAGGGTCGCCCGCAGGCGGGGCAGCACCGCATCGATGGGGAGCGGGTGGTCGGTCGGGGCGGGAGTCACCGGTGCCATGGTCCAGGCTCCTGCGACGCGGTTTCGCGAACCGCAAGGGGGCGTGCCGGCGCGACGGCGACGGTGGCTCGGACGGGCGCGGCGGACCGACACGTCGGGCGCGGCGTAACAATCCGATGCGCGCCCTTCAAAAATCCGAATGGCCTCAAGGCTTTGTATACACCGTTTTCATGCGTGCGATGTCGGATTTCCGGGAACAGGTCGCGCACAAGCGACTTATCAGGCCGGCGCGGTATCGCGCGGACCGACCGGATTGGACGACATGAACAAGCTGACCCTCACCCTCGCCGCGAGCCTGATGCTCGGCGGTCTCGGCCTCACCACCGCCTCCGCCGCTCCCGCCGTGCCGGCGGCCGCGACCCTCGCCGAGGGCCTGGCCACCACCGATGTCGCCTACCGCGGCAGCTACGGCGCCCGCCATCGCCACGGCTACCGCAACAAGATGCGCCGCCGGCAGCCGCGCATGATGAGCGACCCGAATTCCCGCAACCCGTCGCAGCCCGGCTACCAGCAGCAGAAGGGCAACACCTCGGGCGGCCCGCGCTACTGAGGTCAGGCGGAAGGCCGGCGCACCGCCGGCCCCGATCCGACCGGAGATATGGGGTCGATCCGTCGAGGGCCGATGCGGCGACGCATCGGCCCTCGTCGCGTCTCCAGGGCCTCCACAGGCCAATGCCGGCGCCGCGCTGAAACGTGACCCGGGGTCTGATACCGTCGCGCCATGTCCGAGCGTGCCGCCCGATCCCAGTCGAAGATCCCGCCTGTGCCGGACGGGCCCGCCCCCTTCGACAGGGCCGGCGCCACGCCGATGATGGCCCAGTACATCGAGATCAAGGCCGCCAACACCGATTGCCTCCTGTTCTACCGGATGGGGGACTTCTACGAACTGTTCTTCGAGGACGCCGAGATCGCCTCGCGGGCTTTGGGCATCGTGCTGACCAAGCGCGGCAAGCACGGCGGCGCCGACATCCCGATGTGCGGCGTGCCGGTGGAGCGGGCCGACGATTACCTCAGCCGCCTGATCGCGCTCGGCCACCGCGTCGCCGTCTGCGCCCAGACCGAGGACCCGGCCGAGGCCAAGAAGCGCGGCCCGAAATCGGTGGTGAACCGCGCCGTGGTGCGCCTCGTCACCCCCGGCACCATCACCGAGGAGCGGCTGCTCGATCCGGGCCGGGCCAGCATCCTGCTCGGCCTCGGGCGCCGCAAGAACCCGGACGGCGGCTTCGCCTACGGGCTCGCCGCCATCGATATCTCGACCGGGCGGTTCTCGCTCAGCGAGGTCGACGGCAGCGAACTCGCCGCGGCCATCGCCCGGCACGAGCCGCGCGAGATCGTCCTCTCGGAGGCGATCCACGCCGATCCCGGCCTCGCCCGGCTGTGGCGCGAGATCGCCGCCGCGGTGACGCCGCTGCCCCAGGCCGAACTCGAACCGGCCTCGGCCGAGCGGCGCATCCGCGAGCAGTTCGGCGTCTCCACCCTCGACGGGTTCGGTACGTTCGGCCGGGCCGAGATCGCCGCGGCCGGCGCGGTGCTCCTCTACATCGCCCGTACGCAGATCGGCGCCCGCCCGGCCCTGTCGCCGCCGACCCGCGAGGCCAGCGGCGCCACGCTCTCCATCGATGCGGCCACCCGCGCCAACCTCGAACTCACCCGCACCCTCTCGGGCGAGCGGGCCGGGAGCCTGCTCGCGGCCATCGACCGGACCGTGTCGGCCGGCGGCGCGCGGCTGCTGGCCGAGCATCTGGCCGGTCCGCTCACCGATCTGGCCGCCATCGGCCGTCGCCACGCGGCGGTCGCGGTCTTCGTGGACGACGGGGTGTCGCGTGGGGCCTGCCGCGAGATCCTGGCCCGCGCCCCCGATCTCGCCCGCGCCCTCTCACGGATCGGGCTGGGGCGCGGCGGCCCGCGCGACCTCGCCGCCCTTCGGGACGGCCTCGACGCGGCCGGGGCTCTGGCCGACCGGCTCTCCGGCCTCGGCGCGCTGCCGGACGTCCTCGCCGGGATCGCCGAGACCCTGGCGCGGGTCGACCCCGACCTCGTCGACACCCTGCGCGCGGCCTTGGCCGACGAGCTGCCGCTCAACCGCCGCGACGGCGGCTTCGTGCGCACCGGCTACGACGCCGAGATCGACGAGACCCGTCTCCTCGGCCAGGATTCCCGCAAGGTCGTGGCTGCCCTCCAGGCCCGCTACGCCGAGGAGACCGGCTGCCGCACCCTGCGCATCAAGCACAACCACCAGCTCGGCTACTACATCGAGGTGCCCCAGGCGGTGGGCGAGACCTGCCTCAAGGGTCCGATGCGCGAGACCTTCGTGCATCGCCAGACCATGATCGACGCGATGCGGTTCACGAGCGTCGAGCTCGGCGCCCTCGAATCGAAGATCTCGGGCGCCTCGGAGCGGGTGCTGGCCCTGGAGGGCGCGATCTTCGACGCGCTGGCCGCACGCGTGATGGGGCAGGCCACCACCATCGCCGCCTGCGCCGAGGCGCTCGCGGGCCTCGACGTCACCGCCTCCCACGCCGAACTGGCGGTGGAGCTCGACTGGACCCGGCCGTTCGTCGACGACGGCTTCGCCTTCGTCGTGCAGGGCGGGCGCCACCCGGTGGTGGAGGCGGCCCTGCGCCGGGCCGGCGAGCCCTTCATCGCCAACGATTGCGACCTCTCCGGCGAGGGCCGGGGGCGCATCCGCCTCATCACCGGCCCCAACATGGGCGGCAAGTCGACCTTCCTGCGCCAGAACGCCCTCATCGCCGTGCTGGCGCAGATGGGCGCCTTCGTGCCGGCGGCCCGGGTCCACCTCGGGGTGGTCGACCGCCTGTTCTCGAGGGTCGGCGCCGCCGACGACCTGGCGCGCGGGCAATCGACCTTCATGGTCGAGATGGTGGAGACCGCCGCGATCCTGAACCAGGCGACCCGGCGCTCCCTCGTCGTCCTCGACGAGATCGGGCGCGGCACCGCCACCTTCGACGGGCTCTCCATCGCCTGGGCCTGCCTCGAACACCTGCACGAGCAGAACGGCTGCCGGGCCCTGTTCGCCACCCATTTCCACGAACTGACGGCGCTCGGCCAGCGCCTCACCCGCCTCGACAACGCCACCCTGAAGGTGACCGAGCACAAGGGTGCCGTGGTGTTCCTGCACGAGGTCGTGCCCGGCGTGGCCGGTCGCTCCTACGGCCTGCAGGTGGCGCGCCTGGCCGGCCTGCCGGCCGGCGTGGTGGCGCGTGCCGGCGCCATCCTCAAGAACCTGGAGACGGCCGAGCGCGACCGCCCGAACCGCCCGCGCATCGACGACCTGCCGCTGTTCGCCAGCCTCGCCCCGCCGCCGCCGCTGCCGGAACCCGCACCGGCCGACCCGCTGGGCGATCTCCTCGACACCATCGATCCCGACGCCCTGACCCCGCGCGAGGCCCTGGAGGCGCTCTATCGCCTCAAGGCGCAACGCCAGGGGGGCGGGCCCGGGTGAGGATGCCGCCACCGGCCGCGCGGGCCATGCCAGGCGGCCTTGCGTTCAATGGCTCATCAGGCAGCAGATCGGGATGCGCTCCAGCAGGGTGCGGGTGACGCTGCCGAAGATCACCTCCCGCATCCGGGTATGGCCGTAGGCCCCGGCGACGATCAGGTCGGCACCTTCCCGTTGCGCGATCGCGATGACCTCGGCGGCGACGCCGAGCTTCGGAGGCGGCCGCAGGACGGTGGTGGCGGTGACGCCGTGCCGGGACAGATAGGCCCTGGTCTCGCCGGCGCCCGTCCAGTCGTCCTCGTCGCCGAGGGCGACGATCAGCACTTCCTCGGCCATCCGCATGAACGGGAGCCCGTCCGATACGGCGCGGCGCGCTTCGCGGGTGTCCTTCCAGGCGACGACGATCCTGCGTGCGGCGAGGGTCTCGACGGACGGCGGGGCGATGAGCACCGGCCGGCCGAGGCGAAGCACCAGCTCGCCGGGCTCGATGGACGAGCACCAGTCCCCGGCGCTTTCCTCCCGGTACGGGTTGACCACGACGAGGTCGGCCGACCGGGCCTGCCGGACCAGGAACGCCATGGGATCGGTCTTGGCCGCGCGCCATTCGACATCGTCGGAACCGGCCGTGGCCTCGCGGAACCGAGCCTCGACCTGCGACAGCTCCTCGGACGCGCGGGTGCTGGCCTGGTCCACGAACTGGCTGCTGATGTAGGCGCCCCGGCCGTACAGGTGCTGCGGCAGGGCCTGCCGGGCCGCGAGCCCGATCAACCGGGCCTCGAAGCGTCGGGCCAGGGTGCTGGCGAGCCGCAGGCGCACGGCCGCGGACGCCCCGAGGTCCAACGGAACCATCACGCTCGCGAACGCCATGACCGACCCCTCGCGGCCTCCCAGGTCCGGCAGGCGCGCCGGAGGATGGGGCCGTGGTTCAGCCTACTGCGGACGCGCCCTCCCGGCGAGGCCCTACGCAAGCAATCTCAGATCACCGTGCAGCCCCGAGGTCCGGCCCGGACCGGCCCGTGCGCGTCCCGGCCCCGATCCGCTCCCGACGCGACGCTTGACCGCGCCCGCACGACCATGCTGCGCTCGTCGGCGCACCGCGGAACAGCCAGCGGCACGGACCGACCCACCCATGACCCGACACGCCGATACCGTCCCGCCGGACTATTTCACCAACCTCTACTCCACCAATCCCGACCCGTGGAATTTCGAGACCAGCGCCTACGAGACCGCGAAGTACGACGCGACCCTCGCCGCCCTGTCGCGGCCGACCTACGACGCGGCCGTCGAGATCGGATGCTCCATCGGCGTTCTGACCCGGCGGCTGGCCCCGCGCTGTCGCGACCTCCTCTCCCTCGACGTGGCCGCCCCCGCCATCGCCGCCGCCGCGGCGCGCTGCGCCGACCAGCCCCACGTGCGGTTCGCGCAGATGGTGGTGCCTGGGCAATGGCCCGAGGGGCGCTTCGACCTCGTGATGCTGTCCGAGGTGCTCTATTTCTTCAGCGACGACGACATGGCCGCTCTGATGGCGCACCTTCGTATCGCCCTCGTCCCCGAGGGTGAGGTGGTGCTCGTGAACTTCCTCGGGGAGACCCATTATCCCAAGACCGGGGACGGGGCGGCCGAGGCCGTCATCGCCCTCGGGCACGACTGGCTCGACCTCGTCCGCCAGGAGCGCACCGAACGCTATCGCCTCGACGTCCTGCGCCGCCGTCCCGTGACCGCGCCGGTCGCCTGAGGGCGTCACCCTGAGCGAGCGGGGCCCGCGAGGCGGAATCCCTCGACCCGGCCGCCGCCGGGTTCGGCGCCCGCGCGCAGGGCGGCGACGTAATCGAGCGCGGCCATGACCGTCCGTTCGGAATAGGGCTTGGCGATCACCCCGATGGCCCCGGCGAAATCCTCGGGGATGCGCTTGTCGTTGGCGGTCATGAAGATGAGGGTGATGCGCGGGTCCGCACTCAACGCCTCCGACACGCGGACCCCGGTCGGACCGTCCATGAGGTGGATGTCGACGAAGGCCACGTCGGGCACGCCGGCGAGGCCCAGGGCGATCGCCTCGGCGGAACCGACCGCCGTGCCGATCACCTCGTGCCCGAGATCCTGGAGGAGGCTGCCGAGTTCGAGGGCGATCAGCGCCTCGTCCTCGACCACCAGGATGCGTAGCGGGCTCAAGCGCGGCCGCCGGTGCGGACGAGGTCGGGTCCTGCCGCGGGATCAGGCACCCTTGAGCCTGACGCCGTCGAGGGGGACGGCGATGGCTACGCAGGTGCCCGGGTTGGTCTCGGTCCAGGCGATGGTGCCACGCAGCTGCCGCACCACCATCTCGGCCAGCGACCGCCCGAACCCGGCAGGGTTCGGCGTCCCGGCCCCGATCCCGATGCCGTCGTCCTCGATCCGCACGTTGAGGATGTTGCCCTCTCGGCGCGCCACGATGGAGACGCGGCCCTCGCGGTCGCCCGGGAAGGCATGCCGGATCGCGTTGCTGGCGATCTCGTGCATCAGGAGCGCCAGCGGGGCGGCCATGGCGGCGGAGACCGAGACCTCGTCGAACTCCGCGCTCACGGTTGTGCGCTTGCGGTCCACCGTCGCGGTGAGGTCGCCGAGGAAGTCGTCGGCGAAGTCCTTGATGTTGAACTGCGTCGCGTCGCCCGCGGAATACAGCATCCGGTGCGCGGTGGAGAGGGCGCCCACCCGCTCGGCCATGGCCTCCAGGGCGTCGCGGGCCTCGCCGAGCGGGGTCCGCCTGGCCTTCAGCAGCATCAGCGATGAGATGACCTGGAGGTTGTTCTTGACGCGGTGGTCGACCTCGTGGAGCAGCGCGGTCTTCTGCTCCAGCGCCGCCTCGAGGGCCGAGGTGCGTTCGCGGACCTGCCGTTCGAGTTCGGCATTGGCGTCCGCCATGGCCGCCTCGAGGCGATGCTTCTCCGTCATGTCGGCCTGGGCGGCGAAGTAATAGGCCACCGCCCCCTCCTCGTTCCGGACCGGCGCGATGGTCATGCCGTTCCAGAAGGCCGAGCCGTCCTTGCGGTAGTTCAGGATCTCGACGTCGATGGGAGAGCCCGCCGCCACCGCCTCCGTGATGCGGCTCACGGTGCCCGCGTCGGTGTCCTCGCCCTGGAGCATGCGGCAGTTGCGCCCCTCGATCTCCTCGCGGGCATAGCCGGTAAGGGCGAGGAAGGCGTCGTTCACCCAGATGATCGGGTTGTCGGGCAGGCGCGGATCCGTCACCACCATCGGTGTCCGGCTGGCGCTGAAGGCCGAGACGAATGTCCCGGCGCCGACCTTGAGGACCTGATCGTTCGAGTCGTTGTCGTTGGCCATCCCGTTCCGACCCGAAACCCTGCTCCGAGCAATGGCGCCGTCGACGGACCGTGCCCGATCTGATGTTTCACGACCTTTCCCGACGCGCAAGTCAGCATCGGCGCGGGCGAGACCTTCCCTGCGTCCCTGATCAATTGACATTGCGGTGCGCCGATCTCCACAGTCGAACAACTCTAGCGATGGATGGCCTTGGGCCGGGGCCATGCTGGCAGGGTTTTGCGGTCATCGCATGTCCTGGCGTGCGAACCGGTCGCCGGGACGGCGCCGGCGGAATCCGCCGTGTCGGTTTTCTCTTGGCGTCGGTCTGGGCTAGCGAGAGCCACGATCATCCGCCATCAAGGGTCGTCGCGACCCGGGAGTTCCACACGATGGCCAACAGCGTTGTGCACGAGGCTTCCAAATCCTCGCCGCCGCGGCCGTTCCGCCTGCGCGACATCGTCGAGGATCCGCGCATCCTGCTGATGCTGGCCCTCGGGTTCTCGTCCGGCCTGCCGCTGCTCCTGGTGCTCGGCACCTTCTCGACCCGGCTCGCCTTCTCCGACGTCGACATCAAGGCCATCGGCCTCTTCAGCTACCTCGCGCTGCCCTATACCCTGAAGTTCCTGTGGGCCCCGATCATCGACCAGTTCGACGTGCCGGTGCTCACCCGCCGGTTCGGCCGCCGCCGGGCCTGGATGATCGCCACCCAGATCGCGGTCGCCCTCTCCCTGACGCTGATGGCCTTCGCCAACCCGGCCACCAGCCTCGCGCTGCTGGGGCTCGGCGCCTTCCTCGTGGCCTTCTGCGCCGCCACCCAGGACGTGGTCATCGACGGCTGGCGCATCGATGCGGCCGGCACCGACCTCCAGGGGGTGATGGCCGCCACCTCGAACCTCGGCTACCGCCTCGCGCTGATGTCGGCGGGTGCCGGCGCGCTGTTCATGGCGAGCTACGCCGGCTGGACCGCCGCCTACCTGACCATGGCCGCCCTGATGGGGGTCGGCATCCTCGCCGCCCTGTTCGCGCCCGCCTTCGACGCCAGGCACGCCACCGCACTGGCCGCTGCATCCCGCCCCGCCGCGGACGGCCGCAAGACAGCATGGTCGTTCCGCACCGCCGTGTTCGAGCCGTTGAAGGAGCTGCACACCCGCCTGGGAGTCGGCCTCTGGGCGATCCTGGTGCTCGTGGCCTTCTACCGGATGCCGGACTTCATCTCCGGCGTGATGGCGAGCCCGCTCTACCGGCAGGTCGGCTTCAGCCTCGTGGAGATCGGCACCGTATCGAAGCTCTACGGCATCTGGATCGGCATCGCCGGGGCCTTCGCCGGCGGCTGGGCGATGACGCGGTTCGGCCTGTTCCCGACGCTCGTGGTGGGCGCCTTCCTGGGCGCCGCCTCCAACCTGTCGTTCTCCTGGCTGTCCTACGGCGGGCCGGAGGTCTGGCGGCTCACCACGGCGATCTCTGTCGACAACTTCTGCGGCTCCTTCGCCGGCATGGCGCTGATCGCCTACATGTCGAGCCTCACCGCGCCCGGCTTCGCGGCGAGCCAATACGCCCTGTTCTCCTCGCTCTACGCGCTGCCGGGCAAGCTGGTGGCGGGCACCTCCGGCTTCATCGCCTCGGCCTACGGCTACCCGGTGTTCTTCGCCTTCACGGCCGCCGTGGGCATCCCGGTGGTGATCCTCTGCCTGTTCGTCGGCCGGGCCGGCGAGCGCGCCGCCGTGGCGGTGCCGGAGCCCGATGCGGCGGTGGGGCTCGACGGCGACGGTCTGGCCCCGGCCGGGTTGCCCGCGGGGAACCATCCGCCGGGGCACGGGCTTGCGTCCCGGTAACGGCCTTTCATCCCAGGCCCGGCCTCACCATGCCGGTCCATGATCCGCTACGCGCATGAGATGGCAGACGTGAGCATCGCTCTGATCACCGACGACAGCGTCACCCTTCCCGCCGCCCCCGCCGGCGCCCCCGGCCTCAGTGCGGACGATCGCGAGGCCCTGCGCCAGGCTGTGCTCGCCCTCGAGAAGCCGGGTCTGGCCGCCCGCCTCTCGGCTGCGGTGGGCGCGCCCCTCGACATGATCGGGCGCGCCTTGCCGGCCCCGGTCACCGATGTGGTGGCGAGGTCTACGGACGCCGCCATGCGCACAGCCCTGCGGATCGCCCTGGCGTCGCTGCCAGCAGCCAAGCCCGCCACCGGGCGCGACCTGATCGACGCCCTCGACACGCCCGCGCCCAAGCGGTTCGCCAACCTGTTCGGATCGAGCGAGACCAAGCACAAGGTCTTCGCCGGTCTGTCGGGCGCGGTGGGCGGTGCCTTCGGCCTCGCGACCCTGGCCGTCGAACTGCCGCTCTCCACCACGCTGATGCTGCGCTCCATCGCCGAGATCGCCCGCAGCGAGGGCGAGGATCTCGCCAAGCCCGAGAATGCGCTGGCCTGCATGCAGGTGTTCGCGCTCGGTGGGCGCGCGGGCGCCGAGACCTCCCTCAGCGACAGCGGCTACTTCGCCGTGCGCGCCGCCCTGGCCAAGACCATGGCAGAGGCGGCCCGCTACGCCGGCAACAAGGCCCTCCTCGACGAGGCGGCCCCGGCCCTGATCCGGTTCTCGGCGCAGATCGCCTCGCGCTTCGGCCTCGTGGTCTCGCAGAAGGTGGCGGCCCAGGCCGTGCCGATCGTCGGCGCGGTCGGCGGGGCGGCGGTCAACGTCGCCTTCATGGACCATTTCCAGGCCACCGCCCGGGCCCATTTCACCGTCCGGCGGCTGGAGCGCGTCTACGGCCAGCCGGCGGTGCGGGCCGCCTACGAGTTGGAGCGGGCGGCGCTCGGCGCCTGAGGCTCACGCGCCGTAGCGGTCCTTCAGGAGGCGGTACACCAGCCGCGCGCCCTGGACCTCGCCGCCCTCCGGCCGGCCCGGCCTGGTGGTCGGGTTCCAGCCGTAGAGGTCGAGGTGCACGTGGCGGCGGGTCTTGGGCGCGAAACGGCGCAGGAACAGCGCCGCCGTGATCGCTCCGGCGAAGGGACCGCCCGAGACGTTGTTGATGTCGGCCACCTTCGAGTCGAGGAGCTTGGCGTAGGGCTTGTGCAGTGGCATCCGCCAGACCGGGTCGATCGCGCGGGCGCCCGCTTGCATCACGGCGCCGGCCAGATCCTCGTCCTCGGTGAAGAAAGCCGGCAGGTCCGGCCCCAGCGCCACCCGGGCCGCCCCCGTCAGGGTCGCGAAATCGACGATCAGGTCGGGTTCCTCTGCGTCGGCGAGGCAGAGCGCGTCGGCCAGGATCAGGCGACCCTCGGCGTCGGTGTTGCCGATCTCGACCGACAGGCCGGCCCGGCTCGCGAGCACGTCGCCGGGCCGGAAGGCGTTGCCGGCGACGGCGTTCTCCACCGCCGGGATGAGCAGGCGCAGGCGCAGCCTCAGGCCCGCCCCCATCACCATGTCGGCGGCGGCGAGCGCCGCGGCGGCCCCGCCCATGTCCTTCTTCATGAGTAGCATGCCGCTCGACGGCTTGATGTCGAGGCCGCCGGTGTCGAAGGCGACGCCCTTGCCCACCAGCGTCACGCGGGGCGCATCCGCCGGCCCCCAGGTCAGGTCGATGAGGCGCGGCGCCCGCGGCGAGGCGGCGCCGACCGCATGGACCAGGGGGAAGTCGCGGGCGAGATCCTCGCCCAGCGTGACCGCGACCGCGGCGCCGTGCCGTTCGGCCAGGAGCCGGGCCGCGGCCTCGATCTCGGCGGGGCCGAGATCGTTGGCGGGCGTATTGACGAGGTCGCGGCCCATGGCGACGGCGACGGCGATCCGCACGATCTCGGCGGCGTCGACGCCCTCGGGCGCCACGAGGCCGGGGCTCGGGCTCGCCGTCCTGTAGCGGGCGAAGCGATAGCCGCCGAGCAGCCAGGCGAGGGCGGCCTCGGCCGCGTCGAAGCCGTCGCGCGTCTCGAACCGATAGGTGCCGGGCGGCAGCAGGCCCGGCAGCTTGCCGGCGACGAGGCGGTCCTCTCCGGTTTCCCCGAGCCCGTAGAGGACGCGGGCGAGGGTGCCGTCCTCGCCGGGCAGGAGGACGATCCGCCCGGCCTTGGGCGTGAAGTCCACGGCCGTGCAATAGGCGCCCTGCGCCCGGCTCAAGGCGTCGCGCGCCGCCGGCCACTCCTCGAGCGTCAGGCAGGCGATCGGGGTCGCCGCGGTTCCGGGCGGCAGCAGTTCGGGCGGGCGAGAAGGCATGGGCCGGCGGGGCTTGGGGGATGGGCGGGGTTAACCCGGGATTAGGGTTAACGCTCTATCACCGGCTGGCCGGCGGCGTGAAGCGCGAGACCGGCCAGTCAGTTCGGAGTGCGTCATGGCCACGCCTAGGTCCGGGTTCCATCGCCGTCCGGGCGTCCTGCTGCGGGCTCCCCTGGCCGGCGCGATCCTCGTCGGCGCGGTGCTCGGCGGCTGCCAATCGCGCTCGCCCGAGACCACCGGATCGATCGGCTCGCCCGGCCTCGGCTTCGGGCGTCAGCGCGAGACGGTGAGCCGCCGCGACGTGGAAGCGCTGGGCGAGCGATATGCCGCCAGCCCCTCCGACGTCGGCCTCGCCCTGCGCTACGCGCAAGGGCTGCGGGCCACCGACCAGAAGCCCCAGGCCGCCGCCGTCCTGCAGCAGACGGCCCTGCGCAACCCCAAGAATTCCGCGGTCCTGGCCGCCTACGGCAAGGCCCTCTCCGACGTCGGCCGCTTCACCGAGGCCGCCGACGTCCTCCAGAACGCCCACACCCCGGCCCGGCCGGACTGGCGCGTGCTCTCGGCGCAGGGCGCGGTGGCCGACCAGCTCGGTGATCACGCCCGCGCCCAGGCGTTCTACGAGGCGGCCTTGAAGATCCAGCCCGAAGAGCCGTCGGTCATGTCCAACCTCGGCCTGTCCTACGCGCTCGCCCGCCAACTCGACCCGGCCGAGGCGATCCTGCGCCGGGCGGCGGCCCTGCCGCAGGCCGATTCCCGCGTGCGCCAGAACCTCGCCCTGGTGCTCGGCCTGCGCGGCAACTTCGCCGAGGCCGAGGAACTCTCACGCCGCGACCTGCCGCCGGACGTCGCCGCTGCCAACACGGTCGCCCTGCGCGCTCTTGTCGCCCGGACCAAGGCACCGAAATCGGCGGCCGCCCCGCGCAGCACCGCCGGCGCGGCCGAGGGGGCCAATCCCGCCAGCCCACGCGGCTGAGTTCCACCGCGGCCCCGCCCCTGGAATCGGCGGCGGGGAGACGGCATAAGCCTTTACCGCCGGAGACGGTTCGGAAAGGCAGATCCAGGCATGACCGCATCGACCGGCGACACCTCACTTCCGGCCAGCGACCACGAGCGTGCCGGCCTCGCGCGGTGTGGCAAGGTCCTTCGCCATGTCATCCTCGGCGCCGCCGTCGTCCTCGGCACCGTCCCGGCTCGGGCCGACGACTGGCCGATGTTCGGGCGCGACCACACCAACCGGCACTATTCCCCGCTGACCGCGATCGACCGCACCAACGTGGCGCGCCTGCGGCCGGCCTGGATCTTCCAGACCGGCATCACCGGCTACTTCCAGGCCGAGCCGGTGGTGGTCGACGGGGTGCTCTACGTCTCCACCACCCAGAACCATGTCGCCGCCCTGGAGGCCGGCACCGGCCGGGTGCTGTGGACCTACACCCACAAGGCGCGGACCGAGAAGATCTTCGGGCCGCCCTCGAACCGCGGCGTCGCCGTCTCCGGCGGCAAGGTGTTCGAGGCGACCATGGACGGACGCCTCATCGCCCTCGACGCCGGGACCGGCAAGGTGGTGTGGGACCATGAGGCGGTGCGGCCGGAGGAGGGCGAGTCCGAGACCGCCTCGGATCTCGCCGCCACGCTCGGCGCCAAGGGCGTGCAGGGTTCGAGCCGGCTCGGCTTCAAGATGCCGCCGCTGGTGGCCGAGGGCCTCGTCATCGTCGGGGTCGCGGGCGCCGGCTACGGGCTCCATGTGGAATCCGACAAGGGCGGCGTCGGCGAGGGCGCGGTGGTGGGCATCGAGGGCGGCTACGGCCGCCGCGGCTGGCTCGCCGCCTACGATGCCGCCACCGGCGCGGAACGCTGGCGCTGGTACGTCACCAAGGCCGACGGCTGGGAGGGCGGGTTCGTCGACAAGACCCTCGACGGGCTGCCCTTGAAGCGCGACCTGCCGGCCGAGCGGGCGGCCGCCCTGCGGTACCCCGACGCCTGGAAGGTCGGCGGCGGCTCCCTGTGGATGACGCCCGCCTTCGATCCGGGCCTCGGGCTGATCTACGTCGGCACCGGCAATCCGGCCCCGCAGAACTTCGGGATCTCGCGGCCGGGCGACAACCTCTATTCGGTGAGCCTCGTCGCCCTCGACGTGCGCACCGGGGCCTTGCGCTGGTACCACCAGCACGTGCCCCACGACGAATGGGGCTACGATGTCGCCAGCCCGCCCTTCCTCCTCGACTACCCGACCCCGCAGGGGCCGGTGAAGGCGGTGGCCCAGGCGAGCAAGACCGGCTGGATCTACGTCAACGACCGCGAGAGCGGCGCGCTTCTGGGCCGCTCGGCCTCCCTCGTGGAGCAGAAGAACCTGTTCGCGCCGCCCACGGAAGCCGGCGTGGTGGTGAGCCCCGGCCCGCTCGGCGCGATCTCCTGGCACCCGGTCGCCTACGATCCGGCCCTGGGCGCGGCCTTCGCCCAGGTCCGCCAGAGCGCCACCACCTACGTCGTCAAGACGGTGCCCGCCGCCGCCGGGCGCCCGGCGATCCGCTACACCGAGACGGCGGAGGCGCCGGGCGAACCCGCCTTCTCGGCGCTGACCAAGGTCGACCTCGCCGCCGGGGGCGCCCTCGCCTGGTCGGTCAAGGCGAAGACCCGCCTGTCGGGCGGCACGCTGGCCACCGCGGGCGGCCTCGTGTTCTCCGGCGAGGAGGACGGCCACATCAACGCCCACGACGCCACCACCGGCGCCGTGCTCTGGCGCTTCCAGTGCGGCGCCGGCATCAGCGGCCCGCCGATCACCTTCTCGCTGGGCGCTACGCAATACGTCGCGGTGGCGGCGGGCGGGGCCTCCTACACCAAGGGCTCGGGCTTCGGCACGGGCGATGCGTTGGTGGTGTTCGCGCTGCCCGATTGACCCGGCGAGGAGAGACGAGGATGGACGCGGCCCAGGCTCAAGTTCAAGCCCAGCCCACCGACCGGGGCCCGCCGGTGGTCCGCACCATCGCGATGCCCTCCGACACCAACCCGTCCGGGGACATCTTCGGCGGCTGGCTGATGGGCCAGATGGATCTGGCCGCCGGCAACGTCGCCGCCCGCCGCTCGCGGGGGCGCTGCGCCACCATCTCCGTCGACGCGATGACCTTCCACTCCCCGGTCTTCGTGGGCGACGAGGTCAGCCTCTACGCCTGGATCGTCGCGGTGGGTCGCACCTCGATCCGCATTCAGGTGGAGGTCTGGCGCCGCGAGCGCACCGGCGAGGCGACGATCAAGGTGACGGAAGGGCGGTTCACCTTCGTGGCCATCGACGCTGAGCGGCGGCCGCGGGTGGTGCCGCCGGAGGTCGTGTAGGGGATGAGCGCGGGTGAGGGGGCGGTGAGGGTCTGCTTGCGACCCACGCTCGCCGCCCGGGCCATCCCGGTCACGTCTCCGACGCGGCCGTTCGGCGACGTCGCTGGACGCATCCTTTCGCGGTGTGCGCCTTCTCACCGCGTCTTCGATCGCATGTGCTCTAGCCAGCCCTGATGAGCATCAGTATCCACGACGTCAGCGTCCCGATCTTCGTCAACGCGCTTGGCAACATGAGCGCGTGGCTCGACAAGGCGGCATCGGAGAAGCCGGAAGCCGAGTTGCTGATCCGGCGGCTGGCTCCGGACATGAAGCCCTTGCCTGCCCAGTATCAAATGGCGTCCGACAGCGCGAAGAACGCGGTGGCACGGCTCGCTGGGATCGAAGCGCCCTCGATGCCCGACGTCGAGGCGACGTTCGCCGAACTGAAGGAGCGCTGTGCCAGGACGATGGCCTTCGTCGAAGGCGTCGATCCGGCCGCGTTGGCCTCAGGCGCGCAGCGCGAGGTGGAACTGACGTTCCCGAACGGCATGGGATACCGCTTCACCGGGCAGGCCTATCTCACCGGCTTCGCGCTTCCGAACTTCTTCTTCCACGTGACCACAGCCTACGGGATCCTCCGCAGCGCCGGAGTGAGCCTCGCCAAGCCGGATTTTCTTCGGCATCTCGGGCCTCCGAACATCCTCGGCGCGAAGTAGTCGTTCAGGCTTCCCAGTCTCGCGACCGATCTGCGGAATCGGCTTGGGGCGCGCATGGCGCCCTCAGCTCCGCAGTCTCCAGGAGGTCGATTGAGCCTTGCCGACGTCGGCGCGTTCCCTCCCACGTCCTGCGCCGAACCGAAGCCCCCATGTCGAGCCTGTCCGAGGGAAAGGCTCGCTTGACCGACCGTGCCGAAGCGCCGCTCCGCCGCCTGCCTGTCTCCCAACCGAGGCGGCTCGTGAACGTGCTGGACCTCGATGTGCGTTCCGATGCTCCGGCACGCGGATGCGGACCGGCAGAAATCCACCCGCGTCGGACCTCGGTCCGAACGCCTCGATCATGCTCGGACCACCGGCGACACGGCCCTCACCGGATCGCCACGAACGACTTCACCAGCCCGCAAAACCGCTCCCGCTCGATGCGCGCGTCGGGAAACAGCGCCGTCATCTCGCGCCCGTCGAGTAAACTCGAATCGGACAGGATACGGTCGGCCTCCTCGAAGGTCTCGGCACGGGGGAAGAAACCATGGGCGCTCGTCATCACCAGGCTGCGTTGCCAGGGGCGGGGGAGCCAGTGGATCAGAGGCGTGCGCAGGTGCGGTTCCACCGGGAACCAGTAGTTGGGCGTCTGGACGTAATAGCGGGGTGCGACGCGGCGGATCTCGGCGGCCATGCGGACCTTGTTGCCCCAGCTGCCCACATGCTCGATCACCGAGTTGGAATGCACCACGTCGAAGGCGAAGTCGGGGATGTCGGTCAGGGCGCAGCCGTCGCCCACGGTGGCGACGAAGCGGGAATCGGGCGTCTTCTCCGGGTAGAGATTGAGCAGGGTGAAATGCAGCGGCCGGTCCTTCCACAGCGATTCCAGCCCGAGCCAGTAGTCGGCCGCTCCCCCGAGGTCGAGGACGCGGCAGGTCGGCTGGCGCGCCAGGATCTCGTCGCAGACCGCCAGGAACGCGCTCACCCGCCTGCGGCGGAAACGGTTGGCGTAGACGGCCGTCTTCGTCGGCTTGACCCACCACATCGGACGATCCCGTCTCCCCCTGGCACATCCGGACGGGTCCTTTCGGAACCGCAGCCCGCCTGTGCCGACCGTTTTCGGCACGCCTGGCGCGGCCCCCGGCCGCTCGGTCCCGGCCGCCGCAAGGGAAGAGCCAGGACGGCCCGTCGTGCAACCGGTATCCGCCGGCATGGTCACTGGTTCGGCTCCTCCACCCCGGCGGCCGCGTGCTCTCCGGTGAGGGCTGCGCGATGATCTTTGCGCGCGAGCCCGATCGCGCCGCCGGCGGGGGGACCGATCGTCGGGCCGTCGTCGCCGGGGGGCTCGCGCTCGCCGCCGGGATGGGGGGGCAGGCGCGGGCCTGGGCGCGCGACGGCCTCCACGCCGCCGCGCGGGCCAAGGGGCTGGCCTACGGTTCGGCCGTCAACATCACGCCGTTGCGCCGCGACCCGGCCTACGGCCGGGCGATCGCGCGGGAGTGCGGGCTGGTGGTGGCCGAGAACGAGATGAAGATGGCCCACGCCTGGCCGCAGCCGGAGCGGCCGGCGTTTGCCGGCGGCGACGAGACCGCGGCCTTCGCGCGGGCCAACGGCCAGTCCCTGCGCGGCACGACCCTGGTCTGGCACGAGGCCCTGCCGGCCTGGGCGCGGGAGCGGATGACGGCGCCGCGCGAGGCGGAGGCACTGATGCGACGCTGGATCGGCCTCATCGCGGGGCGCTACCGCGGCCGCATCGAATCCTGGGACGTGGTCAACGAGATCTGCGGGCCGCAGGACGGGCGCGAGGGCGGCTTGCGCAACAGCCCCTGGCTCGACGCGCTGGGCCCCCGCTACGTCGACCTCGCCTTCGCGATCCTGCGCGAGGTCGATCCCCTCGCCGCAGGGGTCTGGAACGAGAACGACCTCGAACCCGCCGCCGACTGGGTCGAGCGCCGCCGCGCCATGGTGCTCAAGACCCTCGAGGGCCTACTGGCCCGCGGCGTGCCGGTCCGCCGCTTCGGCCTGCAGGGGCACCTCAACAGCACGCTGCCGTTCGACGAGCGCGCCTTCCGCCGGTTTCTGGCGGAGATCGCGGCGTTGGGGCTCTCCATCGAGATCACCGAGTTCGACGTCGACGACAGGGCCTATCCGGCCGACATCGCCGTGCGCGACCGCAAGGTCTCCGACTTCGCGCGGCGCTTCCTCGACGTGGCCCTCGACGAGCCCGCGCTCCTCGCCGTCACGACCTGGGACATCACAAACGCCAACACCTGGCTCGACGTGAACCCGCAGCGCCGCCGCCGGGACGGGCTGCCCCAGCGCGCGCTGCCCCTCGACGACGCCTACGGGCGCACGCCGCTCTGGCAGGCGATGCGGACGGCCTTCGTCGATGCGCCCGACCACCGCGCCGTGCGCGCCCGGCTGCGGGGGGGATAGGCGTCTTACCGGCGCGCCGCGGACACCGAGGGGCGCTCCTCGGCGTATTGCCGGAGGAAGGCGGTCATTTCCGACAGCGCCGGAGCCTTCGAGCGGAAGGCCACCGAGAGGGCCAGAAGCGTGTCGGCATGGTCGAGACCGGGATAGACCCGCTCCTGCACCGGCACGCGCACGGCGCGCAGCTTGGCGGCGAGGTTCTGCGTGTTGCGCGGGCGCACGATGGTGTCGGCCTCGCCCGTGGCGAGGAAGGCCGGCGGCGAATGCGGCCCGGCGAAGGTGATCGGCTGGGTCGCGGCCTTGTCGGGCGCCTCGCCGAAGACCTCGCGGGCGGTGCCCTCGTCCAGCGGCAGGAAATCGTAGGGGCCCGACAGGCCCGCCACCGCCCGGATCGCCTTGGGGTCGACGCCGGCCCGGCGCAGGTAGCGGGAATCGAGCCCGAGCATCGCCGCGTTGTAGGCCCCGGCCGAATGGCCCGCGAGCACGATGCGGTTCGGGTCGCCCCCCAGGGCCGCGATGTTGTCGCGCACCCAGGCGACGGCGGCGGCCCCGTCGTCGAGGAAGGCGGGGAAGCGCACCGCCGGGTACAGCCGGTAATCGGGCATCACCGTCACGAAGCCCTGCGCGGCGAGCGCCTGGCCGACGAAGGCATAATCCTCCTTGGCGCCGCTCTTCCACGAGCCGCCGTAGAAGAACACCAGCACCGGCGCCCGGTTGGCCGCGGCCACCGGCACGAACACGTCGAGTTTCGCGCGCGGATCGCTGCCGTAGACGGCATCCTTGAGGGCGAGGCGGCCGCCGCCGTCGCGGGGTCCCAGCGCGTCGAACAGGGCGAGCGGCGAGCAGGCCGACAGCCCGAGCGCCCCGAGGGCGAGGGCGAAGAGGCCGGCGACGACGGTGAGGATTCGGGTCATTCAGCTCTCGGAACGGGGCGACGCCGACCCTGATCCACGGCCGAAGGGGCGGATTCATGACCGAACGCCGGACAAGGGCGCACGCGCGTCAATCCGGCCGTCGGTTCGCCAGATCGTCGTAGAGGGCGATCAGTGCCGCGGCGTGGCGCGCGGCCGTCATCGGGCTCGCCCAGTAGTGGTCGTGGGCCGCCCGCCCGAGGTCGGCGACCCGCCGGTCGTCGTGCAGCTGCCCGAAGGCCGCCGCGAGGGCAGGGACCTCCGGGGCGGTGACGAAGCCGGTGAGCCCGTCGACGACCTTCTCGGCCGCCCCCGACCGGTTCGAGGCGACGACCGGGATGCCGGCGGCCAGGGCCTCGTAGACCGTGAGCGGCCCGGTCTCGTACCAGCGCGAGGGGGCGGCCAGGGCCCGGGCGCGCGAGCGCAGGATCGCGGCGACGGCCTCGGGCGCCTGCCAGCCGACGACCTCGACGCCGGGCCGCGCCCGCAGCTCCTCCTCCAGCGGCCCGGCGCCGATGAACAGGGCGGTGAGCCCGGCGACCCGGGCGGCCTCGGCCACGAGGTCGGCGCCCTTCTCCCGGGTGAGGCGCCCGACGTAGGCGACGGCGTCGCCGCGGTCCGGCTCGGCCGGCGGGCCGGGCATCGCCCGCACTGGATTGTCGATGCGGTGATGGCGCAGGTCGAGGCCGCCGACGAGGTCGCCCATCCGGTCCAGGCTCGCGTCGCAGACGTGCACGACGTCGAGCCGGCGGCGGCGCAGGGTGGCGCGAAGGGCGGCCGTGCGGCCGACCCGGACGAGCTTGTGCAGGCGCCCGCGACCGTCGCAGGGTGCGCTCAGGCAGGCCGGCGAGAGCGGCCGGAGGGTGCAGGGCTCGTTTCGGTCGAACCGGTAGTAGACCCCGTTGGGACAGGCGAGGAAGTAGTCGTGCAGGGTGACGAGCACCGGCACGCCGCGCTTCGCCAGTACCGGAAAAGCGCTCGGCGACAGGCTCCGTGTCCATTGGTGCAGGTGGATGACGTCGGGGGCGCGCGACAGGCCGTCGAGGGCCGCCGCGAGGCGCCGGGCCGATGCCCGGTCCCAGAGGCCGGCCATGGCCCCCGCCAACCGCGGCCGGTCCCAGATGTCGGCGTTCCCGAGGACGATCCGGGCGATGCCGGCGTGGTCGAGCAGCGGATCGGCCGGTCCCGCGATGGCCTGGACGTAGGTCACCGCGACGCCCGCCTCGGCCAGGGCCCTGGCCGATTCCACCGCGACCTTCTCGGCGCCCCCGCTCGCCACCGCGAATTCGGCCAGGACAACGACGTGCATGGGCGTGTCACCGGCTCGGGCGGCATCGTCGCCGACTGTCGACAATCTAACCTGGTTTACGGCCGATCAACGCACGGATGGTAAAGATCGGGTCCCCGCCGCCCCGATGAAGGTCGACCCGCCATGCACGTCGTCCTCGTCGCCGACCACGCCTTCATCAACGGCGGCCAGGCCAAGGTCGCCATCGACGAAGCCCTCGGCCTCGTCGGGCGCGGGCACCGGGTCACGCTGTTCGCCGCCGTCGGCCCGGCCGATCCGCGCCTCGCGGCCGCCGGCGTCCGGGTGGTCTGCCTCGACCAGGACGACATCGCCACCACCCGCAACCGCCTCGCCTTCGCGGTCCAGGCGATCTGGAACCGGACCGCGGCCCGGCGCCTCGCGCAGGAGCTGAGTGTCTGCGACCCGCACGACACCATCGTGCACGTGCATGCCTTCGCCAAGGCGTTGTCGCCCTCGATCGGGGTCAGCCTGCGGCGCTCGGGGCTGCCGCTCCTCTACACGATGCACGAGTTCTTCCTCGTCTGCCCGAACGGGGGGTTCTACGAGTTTCCCGCCCAACGCATCTGCCATCGCGTGCCGATGTCGCTCGATTGCGCCACCACGAACTGCGACGCGCGCAGCTATCCGCGCAAGGTCCTGCGCCTGGTGCGCCACGCCGGCCTCGACCACGTGGCGGGCCTGCGCGACGTGTTTCCCCACATCGTCACCATCAGCGCCCTGCAGGAGCGGGTGGTGACGCCCTACCTGCCCGCCGGCACCGCGTTCCACCGGGTCGACAACCCGATCGGCATCGCCCAGGCGCCCCTGCGCGAGGGGCCGCCCGGGGACTTCCTGTTCGTGGGCCGCATCTCCAGCGAGAAGGGTGCGCCGGTCTTCGCCGAGGCCGCGCGGCTCGCCGGCGTGCGCCCGGTCTTCATCGGCGACGGACCGCGCCGGGACGACCTCGTCGCGCGCTATCCCGAGGCGGTGATGCTCGGCTGGAAGGACCCCGAGGCGGTGGCGGCCGCCATGCGGCAGGCCCGCGCCCTGGTGTTCCCCAGCGTCTGGTACGAGGGTCAGCCGCTCACGGTCTACGAGGCGCTCGCCTGCGGCACGCCGGTGGTGGTGAGCGACGACTGCGCCGGCCGCGAGGCGATCGAGGACGGCGAAAACGGTTTCTGGTTCCGCACCGGCGACCCCGAGGCGCTGGCCGCGCACCTGCGCCGGCTCTGCGACGACGACCTCGCCACACGCATGGGACGGACCGCCTACGACCGCTACTGGGGCAGCCCGCTGACCCTCGACGCCCATCTCGACCGCCTGCAGGGCGTCTACGAGGTCGTCCGGCGCAGCGCGGCGGCGAGGCCCGACCGGCCCCGGCTGACCCGTCTGGCACCTCTGGGCTCCGCCGCGCGTTGACCGCATGAGAGCATCGCCGCTGCGGTGCACGACGCGAAACCTTGGGAGACAACCGATGGTCGACGACGCCAGGACGCCCGGCAAGGGCCAGCCGCCGGGTCCGCACGAGGACGACACCAAGCCCACGAGCGGCGCCAAGACCGCGCCGTCGGACAAGGGCCGCCCGGAGAACGACCAGGGCGCCCTCAACGAGCGCCTCGACGAGGCGCTGGAGGAGACGTTTCCCTCGAGCGATCCGGTCTCGGTGAAGATCACCAAGTAGGGCGGGGTCGGTCAGCGGGCGGGGAACCGCACGGCGGGACTCGGTCTGCGCGCCCGCCGGTCACACCACCATCCCGCGGACCGCGAACGCGCTGGCCAGCATCCCGAACACGAACAGCGGTACGCCGAAGCCGCTGTACCAGATCGCCCGGGCGGTCGGCGCCTTGAGGAACGTCTGCATCATCACGAGCTGGCCGGCCAGGAAGACCACGATCACCGCGGCCTCGACCTGCCGGTCCCAGGCGAGCAGGAAGCCGATCACCGCCACCTGCGGCACCGCCATCATCCAGCAGGCCACCGTCGCGGCCCGCTGCGGACCCAGCATCGCCGGCAGCGACCGGATGCCGGTCTGGAGGTCGCCCTTGATCGACTTGAAGTCGTTGAGGGTCATGATGCCGTGGGCCCCGGCGCTGTAGAGGGCGGCGAGGATCAGCGAGGGCGCCGGCGGCAGTCCGCCGCCGACCATCACCGCCGCTCCGGTGACCCAGGCGAGGCCTTCGTAGCAGAGGCCGCAGGCGGCGTTGCCCCACCAGCCGTTGCGCTTGAGCCGCAGGGGCGGCGCGCTGTAGGCCCAGGCCAGGGCCAGCCCGACGACGGCCGCCACGAACACCCATGGCCCCAGGGCGAGCGCCACCAGGAGCGAAAGCCCCGTCCAGGCGACGGCGATGCGCAGGCCCCAGGTGCCGGGGATGCGCCCCGAGGGGATCGGCCGGCTCGGCTCGTTGATGGCATCGACCTCGCGGTCGTACCAGTCGTTGACCGCCTGGCTCGTGGCGCAGACCAGCGGCCCGGCGAGCACGATGCCGACGACGGCCACGAGCCAGTTCCCGGCGAGCGGTACGCCCGAGGCGACCACGCCGCAGCCGAAGGCCCACATCGGCGGAAACCACGTCACCGGCTTGAGGAGTTCCAGCACCGCGGAGGGAGCGGGCGTGGTCCTGGCCGGCGTAGTGCTCGCCGGGGTCGTCGCGGCCGTGCCGTCGCGGCCCGGCTCGTGCGCGAAGCCCGGCGCCGCCGTCGTCGCCGAGCCTCGAGACTCCGTCGAGACCCGGGAATCGATCGAGATCTGGGATTCGCTCATGTCCGCCTCCGTCTCAGCGTGCCAACAGCGGGAAGGTGACGCCGATCGCCCAGGCGAAGGCGATGGCGTTGGCGAGGCCCGCCACCATGGGGTGGCCGGTGCGTCGGTAGCTCCAGCCGCTGATGGCGCCGTATACGAGGAAGAACAGCACGATCACCGGCACGATGATGACGAGGAAGAACAGGCGCCCGAAGTCGAGCCCGACGGCGAGCGCCAGCGACGCGAGGAAGACAAGCTTCGAGGCGGCGTAGGCCCCTCGTGCGGCCCCCCGCCCGCGCGTGAGCCATTCGTCGGCGAGGAAGAACGACAGGGTCCCCACCAGCATCGCCAGGATCAGGACCACCCGGTGCGGGGCGGGCACGAAAGCGGTCGCATAGGCGTCGATGCGCAGGACGAGGCCGACGAATCCGTAGAGCGTGACCGCGGCGGCTCCGGCGGCGAGCGCCGGGACGGAGATCGGCGCCTTCGTCCCCACCGGTGCGCCACGCCGCCCGATCCACCACAGGCAGGTGGCGGTGAGGAAGCCGTAGGCGGCGAAGTGGACGGCGAGGTAATCCGCCACGAGGACGGGCAGGACGTGGGTCGGCACCACCCGCAGGACGAGGGGCGTGACGATGGCGGGGATCGCCAGCGCCGGCCACAGGCGGCGCCAGCTCAAGCCTGCGCCCAAAGGCACCGGGCTCACGACGGGCAGGAGACGGGAGGCCGGCCAGGCCAGCGCGACGACCCCGGCGAGCAGGAGGACGATCCAGGGGCCGCGCCCGTCGAAGGGACGCGGTATAGGACCGGACCGCAAGAACGTCGCGTCGAGCCAAGCGGCGGCCTCCTCGAGTCCGGCCCGGGCATAGAGCACGCCGACATGCTCGACGCCGGGGGAGACGGCGAGCCGGCGCGCGGTGCCGGCCGCGATGTCGCCATAGGTGACGCCCTCGCGCGGCGCGTCCGGTGCCGAGCTCAGCCCGACCGCGCGCAGGCCTTCGGCCCGCAGGGTGCCCTCCCAGCCCCCGGCGACGATCAGCAGGTTGCGCGGGCTGTCGCGGGTGACGGCGGGGGAGAACATCGAGACCGCGACTGTGGCGGCGACCTCCGGCACGTCCTGCTTCGGCACGTCCTGGTCCGGGATGTTCTGGGCGACGCGCACGACGATGTCGGAGGCCATGGAATGGCCGAGGAGGGCCAGGCGTCCGTCGCCGCGGCCGCGCAGGCGGTCGATCACCCGCTTCGTCGCGTCCACGAGGCTTCGGGTCGCGCCGTCCTCGCTGGTGATGCTGCCGCTGAGGGGCGCGGGGTTCCGGCCGTGGCCGGGAAAGTCGAAGGTGACGGCGACGTAGCCGCTTTGCGCGAGCGTCGTCGCGAACGGCAGCATCAGCTGCTGCGAACCGGCGAACCCGTGCGCGATCACCACCACCGGCCCGGGCGGGGCGCCGGCCGCCCGGAACACGGTGGCCGGCGTGCCGTCCACCGACACCGCCTCGACGACGAGCCCTCGCGTGGCCGCCTGCAGGTGCCACAGGGCCGCCGCGATGGCGATGAGCGCGGCCACGGCCACGGCGGCCCGCCGGACCCGCTGCATCGGTGAGAGCGTCATGCCGGGTCGACGGGGATCGCGGCCCTGGGCGTCTCGTCCTCCGTCGGCGTCAGCCCGTAGGGGGCGACCAGGGCCCAGACGTGGGGCGGCACCATCGTGCGCAGGCGCCGCGGCCGGTTGCGGCGCAGGTGCAGCACCGTCTCGACGGCCTTCATCTCGACGCGGGTACGGGCGAATTCGAGCCCGCGCGGTCCGACCCGCGGCATCAGCCAGCCGACGATGGGGCGCACCCAGTCGGGCATGCGGCGGAGCGGCAGGCCGCCGGCCGCGCGCTCGACGTTGGCGAGGAACCCCTTCACCGCCCCCTTCCGCTTGCCGGCGCTGCCGGGGGCCGCGGTACGGACCTCGTCACCGAGCAGGGCAAGCAGTTCCTCGCCCCGCTCGTTGCGGACGATGAGCCATTGCTCGCCCTGCCCGGCCATGTAGCCCACCGTGATGTCGGACAGGACGTTGGTGTAGTCGACGCAGGTCCGGCAGGTGAGGGGAAAGAAGTCGGGCGGCAACTGCGAGATCGGCAACTGCAGGAACGGGATCGCCTTCACGCGGCCGTCGGAGAAGCGCAGCTCGACGTGGTAGTCCGCCCGGAACTCCAGGTAGACGATCGTGGCGGGATCCTCGGACAGGAGCGCCAGGAAGTCGTGGAACCGCTCGGTGGTGGTGTTGTCCGAACACGGCGTGCCGATCACGTAGAGGCGCTCGAACCCCAGTTCGGCTTCGAGGGCGCGCAGGGCATAGACCTGGCAGGGAATGCCGACGACGGCCAGGCGCCGGTAGCCGCGTTCGCGCGCCGGTTCGAGCAGGGCGAGGAGGGGCGCGTAGCCCATGCGCATGCCCCGGCAGGCCGCGAGATCCTCGGGGCGGGTGACGAGGACGGGGACCGGCCGCCAACGGTCGTCCGGGTCCGCGGCCATGGTCAGCACGGCATCCACCGCGCCGGTCTCGAGCAGGCGCTCGGCGAGCCGCGTGGTGATTCCGCTCCATTGCGCGCCCTCGCGCGGCGCGACGAGGTTGGCGCGCAGCATGCGCCGGAACGGCCCGAAGAAGCGTTCGTCGGTGCGGGCCTCGTCGCGCGCCCGGCCGTGCACCCGCGCCTCCAGCCCCGCATAGTCCGGCTTGATGAACTGGCAGGCCGTGCCGCAGCGCTTGGGGTCGGCCGTCCGGGAGATCCCGCAGTCGGTGCACAGATCGCGCGGCGCCGGCACCGGCCAGGCCGGAGGGGAGGGGGGCGATGCGAGGGATCGCTCGGTACGGGACGCGGCCATGACTCTACTCTGGGAGCGCGTCCACCTGTCCCGGTCGATCCCCGGGGCCGCCGGATGGGCGACGTGCTCGCACTTCGAACCGCATCAAAGCCGCTGATGGCGAATGTGTAAAGTTGTTTTGACACACGGCAAGCGGCGTCGGCCTCCGAAGGGTCGGACGGAGTCCGACCCTTCGGAGGCGGGGCGGGATCATCCCAGCCGCTTGGCGGCCCAGGCGATGTGGTCGGCCATGAAGGTCGAGATGAAGTAGTACGAGTGATCGTAGCCCTCGCGCATGTTGAGGGTCAGGGCGATCCCGGCCTTTTTGCAGGCCTCTTCGAGCAGCCAGGGGCGAAGGCCGTCGTCGAGGAAGCTGTCGGCCGTGCCCTGGTCCACCAGGAATTCCGGGAAGCGCTTGCCGTCCTCGATCAGCGCGGTGGCGTCGTGGGCGCGCCACGTGGCGGTGTCGGTCCCGAGGTACTTCTCGAAGGCGGGCTTCGACCATCCGGCCGTGGAGGGCTGGGCGATGGGGGCGAAGGCCGAGCACGACTTGAAGCGGTCGGGGTAGGTCAGCGCGATGGTGAGGGCCCCGTGGCCGCCCATCGAGTGGCCGAAGATGCCCTGGCGGGTCATGTCCGCCGGGAACTCCTTGGCGACGAGGGCGGGCAGCTCCTCGGTGACGTAGCTCCACATCTTGTAGTTCGCGGCGTAGGGCGCCTGCGTGGCGTCGAGGTAGAAGCCCGCGCCTGAGCCGAACTGCCAGTTGTCCGCCTCGTCCGGGATGCCGGGGCCGCGCGGGCTGGTGTCGGGCGCCACGATGATGACGCCGTGCTCGGCTGCCGCCTTGCGGTACTCGCCCTTGTCCATGACGTTGGCGTGGGTGCAGGTGAGGCCCGACAGGTACCATAGCACCGGCACCGGGCCGTTCTCGGCTTGCGGCGGCACGAACACCGCGAAGGTCATCGGGCAGCCGGTGGTCGCCGCATCGTGCTTGTAGACGCCCTGCGTGCCGCCATGGGCGCGGGCCTTCGAGATGGTTTCCATGTGTGCTCTCCTGCTAGGGGCATGGATTTTATTGGGGGCATGGATTTTCCCTCCCCACAAAGGGGGAGGGAGGCAGTGTCAGCCAAGATCCATCCTAGTAAACCACCACCGACCGGATCGACTTGCCCTCGTGCATGAGGTCGAAGCCGTGGTTGATGTCTTCGAGCGGCATGGTGTGGGTGATCAGATCGTCGATGTTGATCTTGCCCTCCATGTACCAGTCGACGATCTTCGGCACGTCGGTGCGGCCGCGCGCTCCGCCGAAGGCCGAGCCCTTCCAGACGCGGCCGGTGACGAGCTGGAACGGACGGGTCGAGATCTCCTTGCCGGCCTCGGCCACGCCGATGACGATCGATTCACCCCAGCCGCGATGACAGCATTCGAGCGCCTGGCGCATGACGTTGACGTTGCCGGTGCAGTCGAACGAGAAGTCGGCGCCGCCCCCCGTGGCGTCGAGGATCGCCGCGACGACGTGATCGTTGCCGACCTCTTTCGGGTTGATGAAGTGGGTCATGCCGAATTTGCGGGCCATCTCCTGCTTGTCCGGATTGATGTCGACGCCGATGATCTTGTCGGCGCCCACCATCCGGGCGGCCTGGAGCACGTTGAGGCCGATGCCGCCGAGGCCGAACACCACCACGTTGGCGCCGGGCCAGACTTTCGCGGTGTAGATGACCGCGCCGATGCCGGTGGTGACGCCGCAGCCGATGTAGCAGATCTTGTCGAAGGGGGCGTCTTCGCGGATCTTGGCCAGGGCGATCGCCGGCAGCACCGTGAAGTTCGAGAAGGTCGAGCAGCCCATGTAGTGGAACACGGAATTCGCGCTGCCCGGGCTGCCGCCGGTGGAGACGCAGGAGAAGCGCGAGGTGCCGTCCGGCATCACGCCCTGGCCCTGCGTGGAGCGGATCGCCGTGCAGAGGTTGGTGCGCTGCGACAGGCAGGACTTACAGCTGCGGCATTCCGGCGTGTAGAGCGGGATGACGTGGTCGCCGACTTTCAGGTCGGTGACCCCGGCGCCGACTTCGCGCACGATGCCGGCGCCCTCGTGGCCGAGGATCGCCGGGAACTTGCCCTCGGAATCGAGGCCCGACAGGGTGTAGGCGTCGGTGTGGCAGATGCCCGTGGCCATGAGCTCGACGAGAACCTCGCCGGCCTTGGGTCCTTCGATATCGATGGTCTCGATGGTGAGAGGCTTCTTGGCCTCCCACGCCACCGCTGCGCGCGTCTTCATGATCGTCATGTCTCTTGGGTATCGATCACGGACGGCGTCGAACTGCCGACTCTTCGCGCCGCGTCGTCCCGGAAGGACGGCGGCACGAACGGCCCGAAAATCTGGGTGGTGTGTGATGGTTCTGGCCGCGAGATGCAACGCCCCGGCGCCGACCGTTCGATCGGACCCCGCAAACTTGCCGCGCCCACGGGGCGAAACGGGGCATGAACCGTTTTCGACAACCGAGCGTTTCATGCCCATGGGGGACGTGACGTCTTTCGGAGATCGATCATGAAACGTGTTCTTCTCGCATCAGCCGCCATGGTCGGGGCGCTGGCCCTGATTCCCGCCACCGCCGATGCCCGGGGCTTCCGGGGCGGTGGCTTCCACGGCGGCGGCTTCGGTGGCGGTGGCTTCGGCGGTGGTGGCTTCCGGGGCGGCTTCGGCGGCGGCGGGTTCCGCGGAGCCGGCTTCGGCGGGGGCTATCGCGGCGGCTTCGGGGGATACCGTGGCGGCTTCGGCGGCGGTTATCGTCCGGCGGCCTTCGGCGGTTATCGCGGTGGCTTCGGCGGCTATCGCGGCGGCTACTACGGTGGCCGCGGCTATGGACGCGGCGTCGGCATCGGAGCGGTCGGCCTGGGTCTCGGCCTCGGTCTGGCGGCCGGCGGCCTCTACGGTGGTGGCTACTACCCGAGCTACGGCTACGCACCTGTGGGCTACGGTGGCGGTTACGGCTACGGCGGTGGCTATGCCCCGGCATCCTACGGCGGCTACGGCGAGTGCTACACCGTGCCGCGCACCCGCTGGACGCCCTACGGTTACCGCCGCGTGCTGGTCGAGCGCTGCTACTGAGCGACCGACATCGGTGATCTCGACGATGGGGGCCGCGATCGCGCGGCCCCTTTTTTTCGTCGTGCCTAGCGTCGCATCTCGTCCCGTCGCATCGGCATCGCATCGATGGTCGAGGCCAGCTGCGCCGCCGTAATCGGATCGGTGGCCACGAGCTTGGCCCCTCCGTCCTTGCCGATCAAAACCGACCGAAAGGCGCCCTCGGGAAGTCCGAGCTTCTTCCTCAGGGCCACCGCCGATGGGGCGTCGCCATAGGCGTCCACGCTCACGAGGTCGCGCTCGGCCATGGCTTTCCCGGCCGCCGCGGCGATGGCGCGTTGCGCCCGTGCCCGCGGGTCGTCGGCGCTGGGTGCGGAGATCACGAGGACCCGCGACCGCCAGCGATGCTCCGAGAGAGGATCGGCCTTGACCGCCGCCGCCGAGCCGATCGCGACCATCGCCAGGCCGACCGTCCAGACGGGCGCGACGGTCCTGCCCCCGGATCGCGCGACAGACCGGAGGTCGCTCGGGCTCGCCGAGATCGATCCGTCGAGGCCTGCGATCATCCCCATTCGCGCCATGCTGCACTCCTATGGACCGCACCACAGCGGCGCGCCGGTTCGCGCCGTGGTCGCCGTGTCCTGAACGTCTCCAACCTCTGAAAGTGCCCATGGCCGAGCTCAACCGCCGCATCGTCCTCGCCTCGCGCCCCCATGGCGAACCGAGCCCGGCGCATTTCCGGATGGAGGAGGTGCGGGCACCCACCCCCCAGGAGGGCGAGGTGCTCCTGCGCAACCGCATCCTGTCCCTCGACCCCTACATGCGGGGCCGCATGAGCGCGGCGAAATCCTACGCCAAGCCCGTCGAGATCGGCGAGACCATGGTCGGCGCCACGGTCAGCGAGGTCGTGGCCTCGCGCCATCCCGATTTCGCGCCCGGCACCCTCGTCGTCGGCTTCGGCGGCTGGCAGGATTTTGCGATCTCCGATGGAAGCGGCCTGCGGCGGCTCGATCCGGGCGTGGCCCCCGTCGGTACGGCGCTGGGCATCCTCGGGATGCCGGGCATGACCGCTTATACGGGCCTCCTCACCATCGGTCGTCCGAAGGCGGGGGAGACCGTGGTGGTGGCCGCCGCCGCCGGCCCGGTGGGGTCCCTGGTCGGCCAGATCGCCAAGCTGAAGGGCGCCCGGGCCGTCGGCATCGCCGGGGGCGCGGAGAAATGCGCCTACCTCGTCGACGAACTCGGCTTCGACGCGGCCGTCGACCACCGCGGCCCCGACCTGCCGGGCAGCCTCGCCGCCGCCTGCCCGGACGGCATCGACGTCTATTTCGAGAACGTCGGCGGCGCGGTGTTCGAGGCCGTGCTGCCGCTCCTCAACGATTTCGCCCGCATGCCGGTCTGCGGCCTCGTCTCCGGCTACAGCCTCACCGACCTGCCGCCCGGCCCCGATCGTTCGCCGATCCTGATGCGGGCGGTGCTCACCAAGCGCCTGCACATCCAGGGCTTCATCGTCTGGGACTTCGCCGACCAGGAGGCCGCCTTCCTCGCCGAGGTCGGCGAATGGCTGGCGCAGGGTCGCGTCAAGCACCGCGAGGACATCGCGGAGGGCCTCGACAGGGCACCCGAGGCTTTCGTCGGCCTGCTCAAGGGCCGCAACTTCGGCAAGATGCTCGTCAGGCTGCCGTAGGCGACGGGCCTCGTTCCCTTGCTGGGCGACGAGAACATGAGTAGAACATCGGAGGTCTGGGGACAGATTCGCTGCGTGGTGGACAACGCCGGCCGATGCGGTTGTCGGCGGCGCGCGAAAGCCTCAGGACGTGGGTCGGCGGGGGCGGCGATGTGGAGCCCGGCCCCGCGCCGTCGTGAGATCGGTTCGGAGGAGAGAGCGGCATGGCCGGCAGCGTCAACAAGGTGATTTTGGTTGGCAACCTCGGACGCGATCCCGAGACGCGGCGGCTCGCCTCCGGCGACCCGGTGGTCAACCTGCGCATCGCGACCTCGGAGTCCTGGAAGGACAAGATGTCCGGCGAGCGCAAGGAGAAGACCGAGTGGCACTCGGTGGTGATCTACAACGAGAATCTCGCCAAGGTCGCCGAGCAGTACCTGCGCAAGGGCTCTAAGGTCTACATCGAGGGCCAGCTGCAGACGCGCAAATGGGCCGACCAGTCCGGCGTCGAGAAGTACACCACCGAGGTGGTGCTGCAGCGGTTCCGAGGTGAGCTCACCCTCCTCGACGGCCGCAGCGGCGGCGGTGGCGAGATGGGCGCCGACGAGGAGGGCGGTGGCCAGATCAGCCGAGGCGGCGATTACGGCGGCGGCCGTGGCGGCTCCGGAGGCGGTTCGGATCGCGGCGGCGACTACGGTGGCGGTGGTGGTGGCCGCTCCGGCGGCGGAGGCCGGCCGGCTCCGTCGTCCGGCGGTGGCGGCGGCTCGAAGCCCAATTACGACCTCGACGACGACATTCCGTTCTAGGCAGGCTCACGTCGGCGAGCCGACGCTCCACCCCGCCTACGCCCGGTGCCTCCGGCGCGGTTCTTGCTCCCCTTGCGTGCAAAGGGAGTGAGACGGCGCCATGGCATCCTTCATCCGCGTGACCGAGGTGTGGGTTCCCTCCAAGGACGGGACGGCCCTCGAGTTCGGGAGCGGCAGCTACGGCGGCCTCGACGGCTTCCATGCGCAGAGCCACCAGACCGTGTTCGGCTACGGCGAGGGCCTGCCGGGGCAGGCCTGGGCGACGCGCCGGCCCATCGTCCTCAAGGACCTGCAGAATTCCTACTTCAAGCGCGGCGCTGCGGCCGCCGCGGCGGGGCTGACCTGCGGCCTCGCCCTGCCGATCTTCGCCGGCGACGTGCTGCAGGCGGTGGTGACGTTCTTCTGTGCCGACGACGACGAGAAGGTCGGGGCGATCGAGGTCTGGAGCAACGACCCCGCGCGATCGAGCGCCATGGCGGTCGAGGACGGCTACTACGGCAACGCGGAGTTCTTCGAGCGCAACTCGAAGGCGATCCAGTTCGGACGCGGACAGGGCCTGCCCGGCGAGGTCTGGGAGCGGGACCGGCCCGTCGTGGTCAAGGAGCCCTACGGCTCGCACCGGTTTCTGCGAAAGGCGGAGGCCCTCAAGATCGGGCGGACCACCGCCTTCGGCCTGCCCTGCCACGGCGACCGCGACCGGGACTGGGTGATGACCTTCCTGTCGGCGCTCGGCACCCCCATCGCCCGGCGCTTCGAGGTGTGGAAGGTGGAGCCCGACAGCGAGCACCTCACCTACGAGGCGGGGCTTTGCGAGGTGCAGGGCGATGTCGCGGCGTCCTACGGCCCCCTGAGCCTGACCCGCGAGGACGGCACCATCGGCCGCATCCTGCTCACCGGCCTGCCGGTGATCGCCACCGACTTCTCGCACGAGCCGACCGTGATCGCGGCGAGCCTGGCCGCCGCCGGGCTGACCACCCTCGTGGCCATCCCGGTGTTCAGCGGCACCGCCCGGCTGAACGCCGTGGCGGCCTGGTACTTCTGACGCGCAGTGGGCTATTGCGACCGCTTGCCGAAGGACACCGCATAGGCCTGGGTGCGCGCGTCGATCAGCGGATCGTCGGACACCTCGATCCCGTCCACGAGGTTGGTGGGCAGGAACAGGAGCGGCTTCTCGGCCGCCGCCGTATCGGCCGCGGCCTTCGAGAGGGTGAGGGTGCCCATGGTCACCAGCCGGCGGTCCTCCGGCCAGACCTGCGTCGGGTCCTTGGTCTGGTCGCCCGGATTGGCCAGTTGCGCCTGGATCGTGAAGGCCACCGGACCCTTGGCGAGGGTGGCGGGCAGGCCCTCCATCAGGAAGTTGGGCGGCTGCTTTCCGGCCTCCTCCGCCGAGAGATGGTCGTTGCCCGCCACCGGCACGATGCGGAAGCGGAACGGCTGCCTCTTGCCCTCGGCGTTCACGAACACGAAGGCGTCGATGCCGTTGTAGGTCTCCCGCGCCAGGCTCGAGGGCGTCTTCACGCCGGCTCCCGCCTTGGGCACCATCGGATGGGCGGCGACGAACTGCTCCAGCGGCGTCGGCTTGGGGGTATCGGGCTTGGTCTGCGCATTCGCCGTCAGCAGCGCCAGGAACTCCTCGCCGGTGGCGACGGGGAAGAACGGCAGCGAGTTGGCGACGATGTCGAACTCGCCGTCGGGAAGGGCGAACTTCAGCGCCATTCCGTGCGGGTTGGCCGGCTTGGCGCCGTCCGCGATGGCGGGCAGGCCGGTGGCGTTGGAGAACCGCACCGTCACCGGCACCGGCTTGCCGCCGAAGACGCTGGCCTTGCTCAACGGCGCGGCCTCCGGGGTCGCGGTGAAGCTGCCTTCCACCACCACGCCCTTGGCGTGGTTGGCGCGCAGGCCCGCGTGGCTGCCCCACAGGGTGTTCATCACCGCGATGGTCCGCTCGGCGGTGGTGCCCTCGGCGGCGGCGGCCAGCGGCGCGAAGCCGACGGCGAAGAGGGCGGCCAGCCCAAGGGGGCGGCGCAAGCGGGTGGCAACCATGCACGATCTCCCGACGTGTCTGTCGATCGAGCGGGATGATCCCGCGCTCGGCCTCGTATCTATCCACAACGGGAGCGGTCGAACAGACGTGGCCGGCGGGACCCGCGACGCCCCGCTGCCGGCGGTCGGCCCTGCGTAAGCCCTTGAGCCGGACGGTCTATCGCGCTTCGCTTATCCCCGTGCCGCGGTAGGGGTCGCGGTGGCGTGCCGCAGGCGAATGGCGTATGGAAACAGGGTGACAGACGTGGCGCGACGCGACCGGGGCGGACCCGGCCGGCGAGCGCCCGACATCCGCAGTCCCACGAACGCGACGTCGTTCGGCGCGGCCCCGGCCGCGCCGGCCCGTATGCAGGCAGAGATCGAAGACCTTGGCAGAGAACGACACACCGGGCGCGGGCACGCCGCCGCCCGCCAGCGACATCCGCCCCGTCTCCATCACCGACGAGATGAAGCGGTCGTATCTCGATTACGCCATGAGCGTGATCGTGAGCCGGGCCCTGCCCGATGCCCGCGACGGCCTCAAGCCGGTCCACCGCCGCATCCTGTTCTCGGCCTACGAGAGCGGGCACCTGCCCGAGCGCAAATACGTCAAGTCGGCCCGCATCGTCGGCGACGTGATCGGCCTCTACCACCCGCACGGCGACCAATCGATCTACGACGCCCTGGTGCGCATGGCCCAGGACTTCTCGATGCGGCTGATGCTCATCGACGGCCAGGGCAACTTCGGCTCCGTCGACGGCGATCCGCCCGCGGCCATGCGCTACACCGAATCGCGCCTGGCCAAGCCCGCCAACGCGCTCTTGGCCGACATCGACAAGAACACCGTCGACTTCCAGCCGAACTACGACGAGTCGCGCGAGGAGCCGACCGTCCTGCCCGCCCGCTTCCCCAACCTCCTCGCCAACGGTGCCGGCGGCATCGCGGTGGGCATGGCCACCAACATCCCGCCCCACAACCTCGGCGAGCTGATCGACGGCTGCGTCGCGCTCATCGACGATCCCAGCATCGACGTGGAGGGCCTGACCGAGATCATCCCGGGCCCCGACTTCCCCACCGGAGGCTCGATCCTCGGCCGGGCGGGCACCCGCCAGGCCTACGCCACCGGGCGCGGCTCCATCATCATGCGGGCGAAATCCCACGTGGAGGAGCTGCGCAAGGAGCGCGAGGCGCTGATCTTCACCGAGATCCCGTATCAGGTGAACAAGGCGACGCTCATGGAGAAGATCGCCGAGCTGGTGAAGGAGAAGCGCGTCGAGGGCATCTCCGACCTGCGCGACGAATCCGACCGCGACGGCATGCGCATCGTCGTCGAGATCAAGCGCGACGCGATGGCCGACGTGGTGCTCAACCAGCTCTACCGGTTCACGCCGCTGCAATCCTCCTTCGGCTGCAACATGGTGGCGCTCAACGGCGGCCGCCCCGAACTGATGAACCTGAAGGACCTGCTGCAGGCCTTCGTGGACTTCCGTGAGGAGGTCGTCTCCCGCCGCACCAAGTTCCTGCTCAACAAGGCCCGCGAGCGGGCGCACGTGTTGTGCGGCCTGGCCATCGCGGTGGCCAACATCGACGAGGTCATCCGCCTGATCCGGACCTCGCCCGACCCCAACACCGCCCGCGAGGCGCTGATGGGCCGCGACTGGCCGGCCCACGACATCGCGCCCCTGATCGCGCTGGTGGACGACCCGCGCCACCGCATCAACGCCGACGATTCCTACCGCCTCTCCGACGTCCAGGCCCGCGCCATCCTCGACCTGCGCCTGCAGCGCCTCACCGCGCTCGGCCGCGACGAGATCGGCGGCGAGTTGCAGAAGCTCGCCGACGAGATCGCCGACTACCTCGACATCCTGCGCTCGCGCCTGCGCATCATGGGGATCGTCAAGGACGAGCTCGCGGAGGTCCGCGAGGCCTACGCCACGCCGCGTCGCACCGTGATTCTCGACTGGGATTCCAACGTCGAGGACGAGGATCTGATCCAGCGCGAGGACATGGTCGTCACCGTGTCCCACGCCGGCTACGTCAAGCGCGTGCCGCTCTCGACCTACCGGGCCCAGCGCAGGGGCGGCAAGGGCCGCTCGGGCATGTCGACCCGCGACGAGGACTTCGTCACCCGCCTGTTCGTGGCCAACACCCACACGCCGATCCTGTTCTTCTCCAGCCAGGGCCAGGTCTACAAGGAGAAGGTGTGGCGCCTGCCGATGGCGGCGCCCAACGCCCGCGGCAAGGCGCTGGTCAACATCCTGGCCATGGATGCCGGCACCGAGCGCATCACCACGATCATGCCGCTGCCCGAGGACGAGGCATCCTGGGAGACGCTGGACGTGATGTTCGCCACCGCCTCGGGCGGCGTGCGGCGCAACAAGCTCTCCGACTTCGTGCAGGTGAACCGCGCCGGCAAGATCGCCATGAAGCTCGACGAGGGCGACCACATCGTCCACGTGGAGATCTGCCGCGCCGACCAGAACGTCCTGCTCACCTCGAAGGACGGGCAGTGCATCCGCTTCCCCGTCGAGGACGTGCGGGTGTTCAAGGGCCGCGATTCCACCGGCGTGCGCGGCATCAGCCTCGCGGCGGGCGACCGCGTCATCTCGATGACCATCCTCAACAGCTTCGAGGCGACGCCCGAGGAGCGCGGCGCCTTCCTGAAGATGCAGCGGGCGGTGATCGGCGACACGGAAGGGGGCGACGCCGATTCCGAGGAGATCGCCACGGATGCGCCGCTCCTCTCGCAGGAGCGCTACGCCGAGATGGGGGCGAACCAGCAGTTCGTGCTCACCCTGTCCGAGCGCGGCTTCGGCAAGCGCAGCTCCTCATTCGAGTACCGGACCTCGGGACGCGGCGGCAAAGGCATCACCGCCATGCGGGTGAATGCCCGCAACGGCAGCCTCGTGGCCTCCTTCCCGGTGCAGCCCTCGGACCAGATCATGCTGGTGACGGATGCCGGCCAGCTCATCCGCGTGCCGGTCGACGACATCCGCATCGTCGGACGCGCCTCGCAGGGGGTGACGGTGTTCAACACCGACAAGACCGAGCGCGTGGTCTCGGTGGAGCATATCGAGGGCGAGGACGAGAGCGGCGACGAGGTGGCCTGATCGCCTGCGCCGATCCGTCCGGCGACGGTCGGGGATGAACAAGTCGTTACGCGCGTGTCGGAAAACGGAAACCGGGCGGCCAACATGTGGCCGTTCGGTGTTGCTCTGATGTCATAGGTGCTCGGGCCGCTTGACGGTAAGACGGGGGCAGTGAAACAGCCCCTCCGAAGGACTGCCCCCGTGTTCAAGAAGATCCTCCTCGCCGGCGCCTCCCTGGCCGTGATGGTCGGCACCGCCGCCGCCGCCGATCTGCCGCGCCGCGCCGCGCCGCCGGTCTTCGTTCCGGTCCCCGTCTTCACCTGGACCGGGTTCTACTTCGGTATCAACGCCGGCTACGCCTTCAGCGAGAACGACACCATCCGCACCACGGGCATCAACACTCCCGGCGGCGCCCAGCTCAACAACAACGTCCTCAACGGCCTGCGTCGCGCCAACGTCTCGACCGCCACGGAAGGCTTCACCGGCGGCGCCCAGATCGGCTACAACTATCAGTTCACCCCGGGCTCGGGCCTGGTGGTGGGTGTCGAGGCCGACGCCCAGTACATGGACCTGCAGCAGACCCGGGTCGAGAACATCTTCCTCCCCGCCTTCAACCCCAACAACCTCACCAACACCTACCGCACCGACCTATCCTTCCTCGGTACCGTTCGCGGTCGCGTCGGCTACGCCTTCGACAAGTTCATGATCTACGGCACCGGCGGCTTCGCCTACGGCGACGTCACCCAGCGGATCAGCTTCACCACCGGCCTCCCGGTGACCTACGCCGCCTCCCGCTCCAGCATGGAGACCGGCTACGTCTACGGCGGCGGCGTCGAGTACGCTCTCCCGACCGACTCCTTCCTGAACTTCTTCAAGTCCAGCGCCGTCACGATCAAGGCGGAATACCTGCGCTACGACCTCGGCAGCCGCAACCTGCTCGTCGGCAGCGTCGGTGGTCCGGGCGTCGGGTACAACTCCCGCATCGCCACCGAGGGCAGCATCGCCCGCGCCGGCCTGAACTACAAGTTCGGCTCCTACTAGGACCTTCCGTCGAAAGCAGCCACGCTTTCGAAGTCCGACGATCGGCCTGCCTCGCGTATCCCCGGATGCGCGAGGCAGGCTTTTTTTATGGGTTCCCACTGAGTCCGGGGCCTCCTCGTCGTCAGTATACGACCGTCGATCGGAGCCCGAAGACGAGGCCGCCCCTCGTCCTGGTTCCGGGACGGGAGGGGTTCTCGACGCCGCCGCCCGGGTTGACGACGTACTGGATGTCGGGCTGCACGATCCAGCCGGGGGCGATCCGGGCCTGGTAGCTGAGCTCGACCGTCGCTTCGAAGCTCCTGACCGGCCGGTAAGCATGGCCCCACCGCGCCCCATCGATGTCGGCCGCCCGCGCCCCGTCGCCGATCCGCGCGTAGATGACGCTCGCGCCGAACCTGTCGTCGGGCCGGCCTGGAATCATGCCGGCGCAGACCACCCCGCCGTCGGCCCAGAGGTCGATCAGGTTGCGGTCCGCCGGGCTGCCCGAGATCCGGGCGTAGACCGAGACCCCGCCATCGGGGCCCGCGTCCTCGGGACGATGAAGTTGCTGGTCGACGACACCATAGACGCCGCCGGTGCCGCGCAGGCGCCGGGCGACGCCGTTGGCGAAGGGACTGGCCAGCGGCAGGCCGGCGGTATCGAACCGCAGGTCGTCGAAGCGGCCGAAATGCCGGTATCCGCCGAGCTTGAGGCTGCCGGCGAGCCCGCGTGCCCGCGTGCCCTGGTTGTAGCGGACCTGCGCCTCGGCCATCACCAGGGGCGGGTCGCCGAGCCGGAAGTTCGTGCCGGTCCGGTTGACGATGCGCTGGTCGCCCGGATCGCCGTTGAAGATCGCCACGAGGGCCGAGACCGCCGCGTTCGGGTCGTAGCGCAGGCGCACTCCGGGGGTGGCGAGCGGATAGGCCGGGCCGCCGCTCGGCAGGTTGGCGCCGGTGATCGTCGGCCAGTCGTTGCTCACGAACAGCTTGCCGGTGTCGGACGAGAAGAACTCGCCATCGGCCACAAGCTGGCCGAACCGCAACGCGAAGCGGTCCCCGGCCCATTTCTGCTCCAGCCAGATCTCGGACAGGCGCGTCGAGGGAAGCGCCTCGATGTTGCTGACGGTGATCAGGCGCCCGAAGCTGCGGTCACGCAGGCCGCCGGTGTCGTGGATCTGGAAGGCGTTGGCGAAGAAGGCGAGGCCATCGAGGCCGGCGAGCGTCCCCAGATCAGCGGTGACGATGGTCTCGAGCTTTCCGGCGTAGATCGGCCCGCGGGCAAAGCCGCCGGTGACGTTCCCCAGCGCCTCGTTGGTGGAGATGGCGTTGTAGGTGATGCCGCGGGCACCGAGCGCGGCCCGAAACCCGCCCGGATCGCCGAACGCCCCGAGGGACGACTGGATCGACGCAGGTCGGGCGGAGTCCGACTCGGGCTCTAACGCGGCCGATTGCACCGGCCTGTCGGCAAGCGGCGAATCGATGTCCGGCTGCGCGACGGCCGGAAAATCGGGAGCGACGAGGCAGACCGCGACGCAAAGGCCGCGCGCCGAGGCCCATGGCCGCTGCCCCGGCCCGATCGCAGGCGGGCGAGGCGCGGATCGGGGCGACCGAAGCCATGGAGAGAGTCGCCTCATCTGCGCCTATGCTGTGAAGTATGCCTCTTGCTATACTCTGTAGGACGCGCAAATTCCCGCTGTCAATCGCGACGGCGTTCGACCGAGAACGATTTTTGGGGGGAGGGGGATAAGCCGGCGATCCACGCCACCGGCCTCGGTCACGAGACCGGGGCGCCTAGCGCGACCGCATCGAGCGGCGTCAAAACGGCCGGGAGAAAACGGCGCCGGGGTGGCAGCGCGGAGCCGGATCGGCGCGACCGCCGACCTCGGTAAAATCCGCGACGGAGCGCTACGCCTTGCGCTTCTGGTAGTCCTTCACGTCGGTGAACCGCACGTCTGGCGCGCGCTCCTCCTCGTAGCGCAGCGAGAACGCGGTGGTCGCCATGAACACCGGGGCGCCGTCGAGGTCGCTGGCCATGGCCGAGCCGTGGCTGCCGACGAATTTGTCCAGCGGCGCTTCGGTGTCGGCCTCGATCCAGCGGCAGATCGAAAAGCGGGTCGGCTCGTAGTCGATGGGCAGGCCGTACTCCGCCTGGAGCCGCTCCTTCAGCACGTCGAGCTGCAGCGCGCCCACCACGCCGACGATGGCCTGGGAGCCGTCGTGCGGGCGGAACACCTGCACCACGCCCTCCTCGCCCATCTGCTGCAGGGCCTCGCGCAGCTTCTTGGCCTTCATCGCGTCGGTGAGCTTGATCCGGCGCAGGATCTCGGGCGCGAAGCTCGGCACGCCGCGGAACACGATCTCCTCGCCCTCCGTCAGCGTGTCGCCGATGCGCAAGGTCCCGTGGTTGGGGATGCCGACGACGTCGCCCGCGAACGCCTCGTCGGCGATGGCGCGGTCCTGCGCGAAGAAGAACTGCGGGGCCGACAGCGACATCGGCTTGCCGGTGCGCACGAGCTTGGCCTTCATGCCCCGGCTCAACCGGCCCGAGCACACCCGCATGAAGGCGATGCGGTCGCGGTGGTTGGGGTCCATGTTCGCCTGGATCTTGAACACGAAGCCGGTCATCTTCGGTTCGGTGGGCTCCACGAGACGCTTGTCGCAATCCTGGCCGCGCGGCGGCGGCGCGAAGCGCGCCAGGCCGTCGATGAGGTCGCGCACGCCGAAGTTGCGCAGCGCCGACCCGAAGAACACCGGCGTGAGGTGGCCCTCGCGAAAGGCGTCGAGGTCGAAGCGCTTGAGGCCGGTCTCGGCGAGTTCGGCCTCCTCGCGCCAGGTCGCGGCCTCGCCCTCCTCCGTGAGCAGCTGGTCGAACAGCGGATCGTCGACCCCGGTCACCGGCACGGTGCCGGCGTCGTCCGCCGCATCGAGCCGGCGCACGCGGCCGTTGCCGAGATCGTAGGTGCCGGCAAAGCTGCGGCCCCGCCCGATCGGCCAGGTCACGGGCGCCACGTCCAGCGCCAGGGTCTTCTCGATCTCGTCCAGGAGCTCGAACGGGTCGCGGGCCTCGCGGTCCAGCTTGTTGATGAAGGTGACGATGGGAATGTCGCGAAGCCGGCAGACCTCGAACAGTTTTCGCGTGCGCGCCTCGATGCCCTTGGCGGCGTCGATCACCATCACCGCCGAATCGACCGCCGTCAGGGTGCGGTAGGTGTCCTCCGAGAAGTCCTCGTGGCCCGGGGTGTCGAGGAGGTTGAAGACGCAGTCGCCGTACTCGAACGTCATCACCGAGGTGACAACGGAGATGCCGCGCTCCTTCTCGATGCCCATCCAGTCCGAGCGGGTCGAAACGCGGTTGCGCTTGGCCTTGACCTCGCCGGCGAGCTGGATGGCGCCGCCGAACAGCAGCAGTTTTTCCGTGAGCGTGGTCTTGCCGGCGTCCGGGTGCGAGATGATCGCGAAGGTGCGCCGGCGCGCGACGGGGTCGTCGGTGCGGGCGGGTTTCGCGTCGGGCTGGGTCTGCATCAACATCGCGGGGAATTGCTTTCGAGGCCGCGTCCGCGGGCCTTTTTTCAGGTCTGACGGAGGTCGACGGCTCGCCGAGGAGCCCACCCCGCCCCTCCTTACAGGAGAGGGGGGCCGCGCTCCACCATCGGTGGAGGGGCCCCGCGTCGGCTCAGCCCCGCCCGATGTAGGGCATGCCGGTGGCCATCACCGTGAGGAACGGGACGTTGGCATCGAGCGGAAGGCCGGCCATGTAGACCACCGCATCGGCCACATGCGCGACGTCCATCAGTGGTTCGGACCTGATCGACCCGTCGGCCTGGCGCACGCCGGCGGCCATGGGCCCGGTCATCGCGGTGGCGGCGTTGCCGACGTCGATCTGGCCGCAGGCGATGTCGTGGGCGCGTCCGTCCAGCGCCGTGGCCTTGGTGAGCCCGGTCATGGCGTGCTTGGTGGCGGCATAGGCCGCCGAGTTCGGCCGAGGCACATGCGCCGAGATCGAGCCGTTGTTGACGATGCGCCCGCCGCGCGGCTCCTGCGCCTTCATCATCCGGAAAGCCGCGCGCGTGCACAGGAAGGCGCCGGTGAGGTTGACGTCCACGAGGCGGCGCCAGTCGTCGAGGGCGACCTCGTCCACCGGCACCGCCGGCGCGAACACCCCGGCGTTGTTGAACAAGAGGTCGAGGCGGCCGAACTCCTGCCGCACCCGCGCGAACAGCGCCTCGACGGACGCCTCGTCCGCCACGTCGGCGGGCACGGCCCGCGCGGTGCCGCCCGCCGCCGCGATCGCCTCCGCGACCGCCGCCAGCGGCTCGGCCCGGCGCCCGGCGAGCACGACGACGAAGCCCGCCCGCGCCAGCCCCTCCGCCACGGCCCTGCCGATCCCCGATCCCGCCCCCGTCACCACCGCGATCCGCCGCATCGATTCTGTCTCCCCGTCCTGTTGCCACCCGCAGGCCCGGCGTCTAGACAACGCCGATCCTGCCAGGATGGGGCGTCGCCAAGTGGTAAGGCAGCGGTTTTTGGTACCGCCATTCCCAGGTTCGAATCCTGGCGCCCCAGCCAACCTCGCCGGATGGTTATAATTACAACGACTTAGGTCGAAATCTGACCTTCCTGAGAGATTGCAGGCGTAACAGTCCGATGGGTGCCACGGCTGGTGTCGGACCGCGCCGCCACCTGTCAATCAGTTCCAGCCAAAAGCGCTCGAGAGCGGAGACCCGATGTCTCGATAGATCGCGGTGTCAGCATTGTAGCCCGGCGGGTCGAAGCGGGTGTCGGAGACCAACATCGCGCCATGGTCGAGCTGTATTGCGATCACCTGGCTAAGCCCAGGGCACACGCCTGTCGTTACCGTGAACCCATCAACAACTTTGCGATCCGTCACCGCCATCCGTTCGTGGATGTCGGCGAATTAAGGCAGCGTGATCCTGCAAGAGTACATATCGCTTCGGGCCCATCTTGAGCGTCGTGCTTGACGCGTATTGCAGACTGGCTATCGACCGGGTAGTGGCGAAATCATCGCACTCCATTGCCTAAATATTAGATCAGTCAAAATTGATTTACCGTCTTGGTGATGATTACGGATCGAATGCTCGTGGGTCGGGCATCTTCTAGCGGCCGGTCTTGGCCACCTTGTAGCCCTTGCGGGCCAAGCAGTCGGCGATGAAGTCGCCCGCGTAGAAGGTGGTTTGCTTCAGCTCCGCGTCGCAGGCGATTTGGTCGCGCGAGTAGGCGCCCATGTTCACGCCGGTCAGATCGACCAGGGGCGGGCTGGCGCATCCCGAGATGCCGATGGCGAGGAGGGTGATCAGGGCTGAGGCATATGTCATCCCCGGTCGTCGCTTGAGGGTTCACGGCGGTCAATCCCGAAGGTGGATATGGACCGTGCCGGTCGATCCGTATCTGGTGGCGCTGGGAACGCTCCTGGATCGGCCACAGCGGGTATCGCATTACAGCTCCGCTGGCAGGCGTGAGCGATGCCGGGGCAGTTCTGCGCGGGAACGACTGACGGCCGTGTACGGGCCCGCAGCACGACCTGACGAGCCATCTCGGCACACAGGGCTACGCCGCGGCCGCGATCACTCGATCTCGAAGACGCTCATGCAGGGTCCGGCCCGCGACCTTCAGATCACCGGACGCGGCGATGACGTTGTCGCCGACGACCTTCCGGGCCGCGGCCAGATTGCGCGTGCAATAGGAGCTCCACCCATCGGGGTCGGACATGCGCCGCACCTTCACCTGGTACTTGGAGCCGGAGCCAGCCCACGCCCCTCCTGCACGCTGCAATGCCCGTCGCACCGCCGGGAGCTCCTCGGCGCTGCATGCGATTCCGCCGTGTGCATGGGGGCGCGGCCTGGTGTTGTTGTTCGGCGTGGTCACGTCGATCGCCAGCGTCATCACCGGGTCGCGGCCGAGCTTGAGCCGGAGGTGCTTGGCGATGCGCTTCAGGAGCCGGGTGGCGAAGTTCTTGGAGGCGATGCCGGCGGCGACCTCGTCGGGGCTGATGTCCAAGGTCCAGGCCCATGGCGTGCCGAATTCGTAGAGCGCGCGCTGGTAGGTGCCGAACTTGCCGATGATGGTGGTGCGTCGCCAGTCTTCGGGGAGCCGGTTGTCGTTGGCGATGGGCTTGGTGATGGGCGTGTTGTCGTTGGTGATGGGCGTGTTGTCGTTGGTGATGGGCGTGTGATTGGAGGAGAAAGGGAGGGGGGTGATTTCCCTACTAAAGGCGCTTCCCTTTCGCTCGGCCAGGTCGTCGAAGAAAAAGTCCTTTGTCCGCTCGCGAGTTAGCTGGCTGCGAACGTCGGAACGGCGGTGCTTTCGCGTTCCTAAAAGTCCCACTCGCCGATCACCGGCGCGGGTGTCGTCGTTGGCGGGTTCCGGGGTAGCGGCGGGCGCCGGATCGGCGTCGACCTTCCTGGTCGACCGGGTGCTCGCCTTGGTCGCTCCCATGGCGTCGAGCTTGGCGATGATGGCCGGGATGCCGGACTTAGCCGGCGCCGTGCGAGGAGCCGGCGGCGGGTGATCGAAGGCGCCGGCCTCGAAGTCAACAAGCCAGGCGTCGAGCTCCTCGAGTAGCGTGGGCTCCGGCATGGCGATGCCAAACTCCAGCGCCAAGCGATCGAACGAACGGTTGATGCCGGCGATCCGGGTCGAGATGGCGAAGTCTTGCAGCGGATCGGCTGCTTCATTCCGACAGGGCTGGTAGGCGCCACCGACGACGAGCCCGCAGGCCTCGCACGGGTACTCGGCGCGGGCGTGGCGCTGGGCGTCGGCGAGGATCGCGGGGGACATCATCTGCATGGCTTTGTTGTAGCGGCCTGGTCGCGGGCGCGCGTCACCAGCGCCGCCAGGGCTTGAGGGGCGTTCGCGGAGCCTTCGGAGTGATCGGCTTCTTAGGGCCGGCAGGCTTGCCGGGTTTCAGGGGTTTGAGCCTCATGAAACCCAATCCGTCGCTTTAGCGGCACGATCTGCCAGGAGCCGAGCAAGATCACGGGCGACGCTGGTGGTCAGCCCGATCACTGTCACCTGGGAGCCGGCGACGAGACTGCCCGCGACCTTGAGGGCGAATCCGCGGCCGCGCTTTTCGCCGACCACGCCAGCGCGCTCACCAGCGCATGAGCCCGAGACAACGAACCGGCTTGCGATGCCGTCCAATAGATCGGTGATGCCGTTAGCGAACTGCATCGCTTGAGCGGGCGTGAATTCCAGAATGTCGGCTTGCGGCGCAGAGAACGCGACGCGAGGCGCGCTGGTCGCATCATCGCGGGTGTCGATTATCTGGAACGGCGGCAACTCGGGTGTGAAGCCGGCCTGGTCCCATGCCTGCCTAATGTAGCCGTCCATCAGTTCGGCGGCAGGTACTTGGTGATGGCGCCCAAGTTGTCGGAGTTGATCCGCTCGGGCAAGCGGTAGACTGATCGTAGAATGGCTCACGGGAGGCCTCCTTGCCAAATACCCTGTGATTATACCATCCAAAGTTATTCCTGTCCTGCGGATGTGATGATCCCGAGAAATTTCGCCTTCAAATTTTTCCTGTCGCTGCAGTGTTGACCCCCTTCAAGGGATCGTGATTTTCGCTGGGACTTCGGACTGATTTCAGTATGTGGCTTTGTGACTTCGATTACGAAGGGGAGACGCAATCAATCGACTACGAGCACCTCGTTATCGAGAGCAGCGAAGGCACCAGGATCGAGATCATCTTCATGCTGGTTCCGATGCATCTCGGCGATCTCCTCGACTGACAGATCCTGGATCTGAAGGGTCGGCAAATCATCATCGATCAGGTTATCGTCATTGAGACCCAAGGCTGCGCGCTTGAGCCCGTGTAAACGTTCAAGTGCCGCCGCTGCGATCCCAAGCATCTTGATTGCGCTAGCGGCTGCAAAGGTTGTGGTCGGGTCTGCGGCCGCACCTTGAAGTCGTTCGAGAATCATATTCTCGATTGCAACAGCATTTCGATAGGCAGCTTCTCGAGTATCGATGGCACGTTGCACCGTCGCGTCTACATCCGGCAATGTCTCCTCGTAGACTTTAGCCATCACATTGGCGGCAACGACCTTCGCCTGTGATCCCTTCGTGATCTTGTGCTTCGCCAGATGCATCTGGATGCCACGAACGGTGACGCCGTGTTGGTGGGACAGTTGCGCCAAGGTGAATTCACCCGTCTCCCACTGCGCGACGATCTCGGCCCACTGTGCCGGCGAGGGCTTGGTGTAGCCGCGCTTCGAAGCTGGCATGGTGCTAGCCCCCTTCATGCCGCCCACCTGGCCAGCGCGGCCTCAGCCTCAGCCCGGTGATCGCGAATCCGATAGGCGGTCTGCCGCGTGATCCCAGTGGCCTTGGCGATGGCCTGAACGGTCTCGCCGTTGTTGATGCGTCGCACGACCTCTTCGAACATCTCCCGTGTGAAGCTGGGCTTCCGGCCCCGGTAGGCATCCTCCCGGCCCTTGGCGTGCGCTATGCCAGCCTTCTGCGCCTCCTTGGTCGCCTCGGCCTGCGCCTGCGCCGTGGCCGCCATGAAGGCGATCAGCGCATCGCGCACGGCCATCAGCATGGGGTCGGTGGTGGCACCGTCGAACACCATGGTGTTGATGACCGTCTTCACGATCACGCCCCGGCGCATGAACTCGCGGATAACCTCGGTGACATCAGCGTAGTCGCGGCCAAGGCGGTCAACCCAGCGAACCACCAGCACGTCACCCTGGCGCAGCATGTCGAACAGCCGGCGACCTTCTGGACGATCCGCAAGGCGCGTGGTGACGCCAGAGACACCCTCGTCGGCCACCACAGTATCGATCTGGAAGCCGGCGGCCTCAGCCTGGGTGCGCTGGTGCGTGATTGTCTGGTCCGTGGTCGAGACCCGGGCGTAAAGGACGGTCTTCATCGAGCAATCTGTCCGTTGAGGTAATGTCCCTATATAATCATGTCCGAAAGGACGGATCAACCCTTACGTACAAGGTTTCTGATGGCTCTGGTGATGTACGCAGGGGCATGCCCATGCGGACAAGACAAAAAGCCTATCTTGGGACTGCAGTCTAGAACCGGGCCGCAATGAGCCGATCTGCAAAGGCGCCAGCCTACTAGGGTGATCCCGCGCAGAGCAGACCAGAGGCGGCGACCGCGGATGTGACCGGAGGCATGGTGCGAGCGATGAACCCATCCGCCCACTGCTGAAATTTCGCCATGCGCCGCCGCTGCCGTCGCCGCCGGTTCGCTTCAATGCACCGGCAGTGCTCACGCCACTCCGGATCTTGGTCGTTCGCGACGATCCACGCCGGCCAGCGCGTCATGCGCACGAAACGGCCGCTCGCACGAAGCCGGTAGACCGCGACGAGGCCCCGGTGATCCGCGAGGCAGGCGTAGGTGCGCACCGTGCCGTCCTTGCGGTGGTCGGAGGCCGTGGAGCTGTAGGCGGGCTCAGCGTGGGCGTTGCCGGGCAGCTTGCCGCCCAGCAGAGCCCGGCAGTGGACGCCGAAGGCTAGGGCCAGCTCTTCGTCACCGCCGAAGTCCTGCTGAAGCAGCGCATCGTGCTCCTGTTCGGTCAGACGCTCAGACATGGGCGTCTCCCATGAACGCCTCGATCGTGCCCTTGATGGTGCTCGCCAGGGCTTCTCGGTTCCGATCATGGTTCGGGCGCAGCACCGGAGAGGGCCAGCGCTTTAGGCGCTTTAAGGTGCCCCGGTTGAGCACCCGATAAACCGCGAGCGTCCCGTTGATGTTGCCCAGATGGACGTAGTGGTGCTCGGTCATGGCCGTCCCTAGTCCCCGGCCCTTGGCGGGAGCCGCATAGATGAAGGTGGAGCCCTTCGCGGGGTCAGCTGTAGCACCCGCACGCCAGTAGGCGGCAAGCGCCCGTCTTTCTAAGTTGTACATCAACGTCAAGTCTCATATTTCCGAGATATAGCGCTTGACGCGACTATCTCTGTTTCAGACAATGACGTTGTAGGCACGATATAGGCGGGCACGCATCAGAAAAATGCGTGCGAAAATGCCTAAAACGCACAGGGAACAGCCTTATGGCTGACGGCAGGCCATCATGCAGCGCCTCGGGTTCGAGGATCACCGCACCCTTCTGTGCCACCTGCCCGCGTACAGCCTCGCCCCGACGCCGATACCGTCCTGGCTCGGAACGGTCCCTGGATTACCGACCACAACGAATACCATCTCCACCGTGGACTCGGTATGTGCTCGCCGCGCGGGTTGATCGGTGTTTAGCTGCAACGAGCCTCGTGTCCGGTTTGATGGGGGAAACTCCAAAGCGTCAGCGCTGGCTGACTGACCTTGTTCTTTCGTCCATGGTCACGGCACGTGGGACGACGGCCGACCATAAGTTGCTTGAAATGTTACGTCCGCGAGCCAACGCTTGAACTCCGGATTGTCCATGAACTGTCTGAACAGCTCCGTGTCATCCTTCATAAGACCGACAATGACATTGCCGAGCGCTTTATCATGCTCGATTCGGGCGTTCTGCTTGTCGGAATTGAGCTGAGCGTTCCGGTAGGCAGCGTTCGCCGAAACCTTCTCTGGAATTTCGGTCGCAATCCGCGTTGCGATCCGATCGCTGTCCTCCCAATTCAAATTTCCGAACAGGTCGTTGAACCCGCGAATGATGTTCGACAGCCGATCCAACTCCGGCTCCGTCCTGTGGCCGCCGCCCTCGGTCGGGATAGGTTCGATCTCGGCATCCTGGTCCGCCAATCGGATGCGCTGCACTGCCTGCTTCTCGACGCGGTAGCTGTCCATGTCGATCGATTCGAGAATGCCCCGCGACAGGTCCTCGTCAGGCGGGGCCGGCAGCTTTGGGATCAGCAGATTCAGGAAAATGGATAGCCTTTCCCACTCCGCACTCGCGAAGGGCAGAATCGCCGCGAGGAAGGCGTATGTGCGGACGAAGGCCTTGGCTTTGCCCTTGAAGTCGACCTGCCCGTCCTCGTCCAGATCCTTGAAGGCCGCGCCACATGCATCGATGATAGGGTCGATCTGAGGCCGGCCGGCGCCCGCCAGGTAGAGTTCGACCACCCGCTCGACGATCTCCGACCCGTAGACCTCACGGTCGTCCAACGCCGCCTTGAGATCGTGCAGCTTGTTGGGGTCGGTCTCGTCGCTGAGGATCGTCGTTCGGTAGAAGGTCTCGAACGATGCCCGGACCGTCTCGGTATCGTTCATGAAGTCGAGCACGAAGGCGTCATATTTCTGCGGATGCGCCCGGTTCAGCCGCGACAGTGTCTGCACCGCCTTGATGCCGGAAAGCGCCTTGTCGACGTACATCGTGTGCAGCAAGGGCTGGTCATAGCCGGTCTGGAACTTGTCGGCGCAGATCAGGAAGCGGTACGGGTCCTTCTGGATCTCGTCAGCGATGTCCTTAGACGGAAAGCCGTTGAGGCTCGCCTCGGTGACCTTGACGCCGCCGAACTCGTGCTCGCCCGAGAAGGCCACGATGGCGCGATACGGGCTCTTACGCTCGTCGAGGTAGGCGCGGACGGCGTGGAAATACTGGATGGCGCGCTCGATGCTCGAGGTCACGATCATCGCGCGCGCCTGCCCGCCGATCTTGTTCAGCGCCAGCACCTGCTCGTGGAAATGTTCGACCATAATCTCGGCCTTGAGGCGGATCGCGTGGTCGTTGCTCTCGACGTAGCGGCGCAGCTTCTTCGTGGCGCGCTTGGCGTCGAACTCCGGGTCGGCCTCGACCGTCTTGACGAGCCGGTAGTAGCTGTTGACCGGCGTATAATAGCGCAGGACGTCGAGAATGAAGCCCTCCTGGATCGCCTGTTTCATGGTGTAGCTGTGAAACGGGCGGTGCTTGACCTTGCCGCCCTCTTCATAGGGCTCACCGAAGATCTCCAGCGTCTTGTTCTTCGGCGTCGCCGTGAACGCGAAGTAGCTCGCGTTGGGCAACATCTTGCGGCTCTCGATCAGGGCGTTGATCTGGTCCTCGACGCTCTCCTCATCGTCGCCGTCGTCGGAACCGGCCAGGGCGGCGTTTAGCGCAGCGGCGGCCTTGCCGCTCTGGCTCGAATGGGCCTCGTCGATGAGGATCGCGAATCGGCGGTCGCGGTGCAGCGCGCCGATATCGGCGTATATGACGGGGAATTTCTGCACCGTCGTGATGATGATCTTCTTGCCGTCGGTGATGAAGCGCCGGAGGTCGCCGGAACGCTCGGCGTGGCCGACCGTCGCCCCCACCTGTGCGAACTGCCGGATGGTGTCGCGGATCTGCTCATCGAGGATGCGGCGGTCGGTCACCACGATCACGGAGTCGAAGACCTGCCCTGCGGCGCCTTCGAGCCGCACGAGCTGGTGCGCCAGCCACGCAATGGAGTTCGACTTGCCCGACCCCGCCGAGTGCTGGATCAGCACGCGCCGCCCCGCGCCCTTCTTCAGGGAGTCGGCCAGGAGCCTGCGAACAACGTCGAGCTGATGGAAGCGCGGGAACAGCTGGTCGCGCTTGACCTTGCCGGTCTTGCGGTCGCGCCGCTCGACGATCTGCGCATAGTTCTCGATGATGTCGGTGAGGCCGGGCGGGGTGAGGATCTCCTTCCACAGATAGTCCGTTTTCAGCCCAGCCGGGTTCGGCGGGTTGCCGGCCCCGTCGTTCCAACCCCGGTCGAAGGGCAAGAACCACGAGGCCTTGCCCCTGAGGTTGGTGCAGAACATTACCCGCGCTTCGTCGACCGCGAAGTGGACCATGCAGCGGCCGAACTCGAACAGCTTCTCGCGCGGGTCGCGGTCACGCCTGTACTGCTCGACGGCGTCGTCGACGGTCTGCTTGGTGAGATTGTTCTTCAGCTCGAAGGTGGCGACCGGCAGGCCGTTGACGAACAGCGCCAAGTCGAGCGCGTGAGCCATGTCGTCCCGGCTGTATCGGAGCTGGCGCGTGACGGAGAAGCGGTTCAGCGCGTGGAGCCCAGCCGCCTTGGTGTTGCCGGGCGAGGGCGTGCCGTAGAAGAGCGTGACCTCGTGCGGGCCGTGCTTGACCCCGTGCCGGAGCACGTCGATGACGCCGCGCCGGCCGACCTCGCCCTGGAGCCGCGCCAAGAATTTCTGGCGCGCCGGGCCATCCCGGTCGAGGTCGAGTGCCGCGAGCAGCGGCGGCTGCGTCGCGGCTACGAAGGCGCGCAGTTGAGCGAGGTCGACCGTCCAGGCGCGGTCGTAGGCCTTCGGGTCGCCGAGCCGCCAATCGTGCAGGCCAACGAAGAGCTCCGGCGCCTCGGCGAAGCCGCCGGCGGCCGGCGCTGCGGGACGCCCCGTCATCCCAGCGACGATGAGGTTTTCCAGACCCCTCTCCGTGGTGTCTGTCCTCATGTGACCTCGATCAGCGTTTTGCCGTTCGCCAGCGCGGCCAGCACGTCCGGCGGCACCGCCGCGAACCAAACCAGCAGGTCCCGCCGCCGCGTGTTCGGCAGCCAAATCCAGACGACGGGCGGCCCGTCCGCGGCCAAAGCCTTGCGCCGCGCGAAGTCCTCGTCCTTGGTGACAACCGCCGCACCCGTCGCCCGCGCTCGGTCCCAGATGGCGCAGTCGCTCGCCGCGCCCATCCCGAGGTCGCCGACATGCGCCGCCGTGTGCCCTTCCGCATCGAGCCAGCGAGCTGAGGCGGGCGGCAGCTGCGCGTCGACGAGGAAGCGCATCAGGACACGCGCAGCACCGGGTGGTCGCTCTGCCGCGCGGCATATTCGAGCGCCGCGGTGATGTCGCCGTCCTCCAGCAGCGGGGGGGCGGCCAGGATCTCGGCGTGGTCGGCGCCCGCGGCCAGGAGGTCCAGCACGCGGATGCGCAGGCCGCGCAGGCAGGGCCGGCCGCCGCACTGACCGAGGTCGACGGTGACTCGATGGAGCTCGCTCAACCCTCGCCTCCAGGCCGGTGGGTAATCGTCGGTTGTGCCATCTTAGCGGGTCGCGGCGGAAAGGACAGGCTCAGGCGGCAAGCTCCTCGTCCTCGACCGCGTCGGCAGCCTCGTCGAGGTCATCATCGTCGACGAGGGCCTCGGCCGGCTCGGCCTCGGCGATCGCGGGGAGGCTGGCCGCTGCGGCCCGGACGTCGAGCTTGCCGGTGACGACGTCAGCGATCAGGCGCGTGCGAAATTCTTGAAGTAGGCTGATTTCGTTCTCGACTGCAGAAATTGAATCCGAAATTTCCTGCGTGGATCGATCGATAAATTGCACGAGTTCGTCTTGGACGTGCCGCGGAGGAAGGAGAACGATATAGTTCTTGACATCATTCAATGACAAGCCCTGCTTGGTGCCCCCGTACATCGACAGCGTGCCATGCGTCTGCCCAACAGGAGACAGCAGAACGTAGCCGATCCAACGAGCGTTCACCTCAGGTATGAGGCGACAACAAGCGACGTGTTGGCTGACGTAGGCTTCTCCGAGATCATCTGGGACGACCGCAACTGAGCCGATGAAAGCTGTTATTGACAGCAACAGATCGCCTGCTCTTGCTCGTGTTCGACTTGCTTCTCCAAGTTCCTTGATCGGAAGTACCAAGCGGACAGTATCACCATAGCGTAGGTGCAGTCCATTTCTGGACAAATTGGCAATACGGATGAAAAGGGGGCCCTGATCTGCGGCATAGCGGGACCAACCTCGCGAACCGCTCGTGATGCGAGAGCTTACGCTGCGAAGTCGTTGAACTTTCCAGTCCTCTGGCACATCTCCGAGCCACGTCAGGCCGGAAAATCTCTTCCGCTTTGGTTGATCTAAGCCACTTGTGACCGCTCGGTGTATAATAGTCTGTTTTTGCTCATTTAGGAGAGAAACTAGCTTTCGCTTGCCACGGATCAGTTTTGCCGTTTGCGCTCCATGCCAATCAAGGAACCGTACGATAGTCTGTTGCTCGTTGAGCGGTGGCTGGACGAAGGAGATATTTAGGAAATCAGGAGGATAAAGCCTTAATCTCGATGTCGTGATGCCTCGCGAACTGCGTAGGTATTCTGCGCGATATACTTCGGTTCGGAGGAGATAGTCGAGAAATTTAGGTGCGAATTCATTTATGGTTCGCGGGCGGTAGATCCCGTAAGCGGGGCTAACAATGCCAGTATGATGGCTGACGCCAACCGCCGCCATCCACGCCCACATGGTGTTGACGACAACATCGCCCGGGCGACAAACTTTGTGCCCTTCGTAGGTCTCGGCCATGAACATCGTGATGTTCTTTTGGCTCCGAGGCGTGACACCGGTCTTGTGCGAAACGGAGAGAAGTTCCTCACCACCGGCCTCCGACCGGTCGTCGACCTCAGAAAATGAGTATTTCGCCCTGCGCATTTGCCAGCCATCGGGCAGAACTGGAAGCCACTCGACCCCAGACGCCCTCATCTCCGGATACGGCTTCAACACTTCGATCATCGCGCCGCCCCGAAGATGTCGGCCATCAGCCCCTCGGTCTCGCGCTCCAGCGCCAGGATGTCGGCGCGGATCGCTTCCAGCGAGCGCAGCGGCCGTGGCTTGTAGAAGTAGCGGGTGAAGCTGACCTCGTAGCCCACAGCCGTCTTGCCCTCGTCGACCCAGGCATCGGGCGCGTGCGGTAGCACCTCGCGGCGGATGAAGGCTTCGATCCCGCCGGGCTCCTGCATCGGCACCGTCTCGGTGTCGCGCAGATCGCTATCCGGCTCGTATTCGACGGTGCAGCGCTTGCCCTCGATCGTCGCCGGGAACAGCCCGCGCAGCGGGTCGGGCGCCGCCTTGCCGGGCTTGTGGATGCGCCGAATGACGGGCGCGCCGCCCTCCGAGACGCGGCCCTGCTCCTTGAGCGCCTTGATCTCCTTCGGCGCGTAGGCGCGGCCCGTGTCGATGCCGGTCGCGCGCAGCGGCCGCTCGACCGTCACCTTGGAATAACCGAAGGTGGCGTTGTCGAAGATGCGCGACTGCTCGGTCTCCTCGAAGGCCAGGAAGGTGCTGACGATGCGCTCGACATCGGCGTCGCCGAGCTCGCGGTTCTTCTTGCCAAGGTTTTTGCGCAGCGGCTTGGACCAGCCCGTCGCGTCGATGAGCTGCACCTTGCCGCGGCGGTGGGCCGGCTTGCGGTTGCTGAGCACCCAGACGTAGGTGGCGATGCCGGTGTTGTAGAACATGTTGAGCGGCAGCGCGACGATGGCCTCCAGCCAGTCGCTCTCGATGATCCAGCGCCGGACGTTGCTCTCGCCGCCGCCCGCGTCTCCGGTGAACAGGGACGAGCCGTTGTGCACCTCGGCGATGCGGCTGCCGAGCGCCGTGCCGTGCTTCATCTTGGACAGCATGTTGGCCAGGAACATCATTTGCCCGTCGCTGGACCGCGTGACGAGGCTGTATTCGGGCTCACCGTCGTGTTCGATCAGGAAGCGCGGGTCCTTGATGCCGGTCTTGCCGCCCATGCGCTCCTGGTCGCCCTTCCAGCTCTTGCCGTAGGGCGGGTTGGACAGCATGAAGTCAAACTCGCGCGACGGGAAGGCGTCGTGCGCCAGCGTCGACCATTCGGGCCCGCCGACGATGTTGTCGGCCTCCTCCCCCTCGCCCTTGAGCAGCAGGTCGGCCTTGGCGATGGCGTAGGTTTCGGCGTTGATCTCCTGCCCGAAGAGGTGCGTCGAGACCTGCTTGCCGCGTTCGGCTGCGAGGGCCTTCAGCGTCTCCTCGGCCACGGTCAGCATGCCGCCCGTGCCGCAGGCGCCGTCGTAGAGCAGGTAGGTGCCGGAGGTGATGCGGTCGGCGACCGGCTCGAAGATCAGCCGCGCCATGAGCTTCACCGCGTCGCGCGGCGTCCAGTGCTCGCCCGCCTCCTCGTTGTTGGCCTCGTTGAAGCGACGCACCAGCTCCTCGAACACCGTGCCCATGGCGTGATTATCGAGGCCTGGTTGCTTCACCGATTTGTCGCCGTTCAGCACCGGCGCGGGGCCGAGGTTGATCGTGGGATCGAGGAACTTGGCGATGACGGTGCCGAGCGCGTCGGCCTTGGACAGCCGCGGGATCTGGTTGCGGAACTCGAAACTGTCGAGGATCTCCTGCACGTTCGGCGAGAAGCCGTCGAGGTAGGCCTCGAAGTCGGCCTTGAGCTGCGCTTGGTTCGAGCGGTTGCGCAGGTCGCGAAGGTTGAAACTCGACGTGTTATAGAAGGCCTGCCCGGCCGCCTGCCGGAGGGCAGCATCTTGGTTGGTGACCTTGGCCTTGTCGAGGTTGTCCTTCATCGACAGTACGGCGGCTTTGGTCGGTTCCAGCACGGCATCGAGCCGGCGCAGCACGGTCATCGGCAGGATCACGTCACGATATTTGCCGCGCACGTAGAGGTCTCGCAGAACATCGTCGGCGATGCCCCAGATGAAGTTCGCAATCCAGTTGAGGTCCCCGTCGCTCATATCCGCCCCGTCCTGTGGCGACCTCCGGCGCGCGTACACCGGTCGGCGCCCTTACCTCCCACACCGAATGACGCCCTTCGGTCGGACAACGCGATGATCACGCCACCATAGGGAGGCCTCGCGTAAACTGCCAAGCTCAAGGCTGCAACATCACGCCGGAGGAGCGCGCACGAGGCTGGTCGCGCTTGCCCCGAAGCGGACCTCCCCAGCATCCGCAAAGGGTCAACAGCATGAATTGCAGCAGCGTAGTGCGGGATTTTCAGGATCGCGGCGTGGCGCGTCTTCAGCGTGACACTGCCATAGTCGAGGCAAGCTGAGACAGGTCAAGCCCAGGGAAGCTGACGGCATCTATCATGGCGCAGCGCTGCATCAGCTCGCCCTCTGCCAGAATGCCGTAGCGGCCCGTTGTCGTTGCCTGTGTATGCCCGAGCAGAAAGCCGAATTCCTCATCGCGGTAGCCGGCTCGGCGCAGGGCGTCGGCCATGCCGTGGCGGAACGAGTGGAAGTTGACGCTGGCATCGTCCTTCACGCCGATGCGCTTCACGTAGCGACCCCAGAACCGGGAGTAATTGCCGGCGAGCTGCCCGCGCGCATCCGGCTTGATCTCGGGAAACAAGCGAGCGCCTCCTACTGCGACCCGCTCGGCGTGGAAGGCGATGAAGCCCAGGCGCTCCAGCTCGGGATGCACCGGGAGTACCCGCTGCGATCCCTTAGTCTTCGTTGTCTTCGCGTCGTCGCCCTCGCGGGTGATGTGGATGATCCACCGGCCGCGATCCTGGCGCACGTCGGCCGTGAGAAGCTGCGCCAATTCGCCCATGCGGGCGCCCGTGAACAGCGACAGGAGCGGGAGCCAATAGCGGTGATCGCGGATTTGCAGATTGCCGGGCCGATGCGGCGCGTCCTCTGACAGGCAGCTCGTGAAGAGCGGCGAGGCGAAGATGTGCGTGAGTTGATCGGAGGTGTAGGGACGGATTTTCCCTTGCCCGTTGCCCTTGCCCAGGTGCATGCCGTCAACTGGGTTGGCGTCGATGTGACCGTTCTGCATCAGCCATTGGCAGAACGCGCCGAGGGCCGAGAGGTATTTGTTGACGGTTCGGTCGGAGAGCGTCGGGCGCTTCAAGTGCTCGTTCGCGGTGATGATCTTCTTGAACGACAAGCCGCGGAGCTCTCGCACTTCAGCCGCCTTGATCGGGAACTTGCCAAGGGCCTGCTTCCACTCTCTTACGGACTTCTTGTCGATGGCGCTCGCCGGGAAGGTCTGCCCGACGTGCTGCGCGAACCAGCCGACGATTTCGCGGTTCATGCGCAGCGTGTCGGGCTTCACGCCGCGCGGGTTCTCGGCAGCGAACACGTCGTACAGCTCCAGCACGCCCTCCCCCGGCGCGGCGATGGGCGCCTGAACGAGCCGGAGCGGCGGCTTGATGATCGGATCGCGAAGCTTGCCCGTGTAGTCGCCCCGGTCATGCTCTTCAGCACGGCGCAACGCCTCGATCTCCGCGCGCATCAGGCGGTGGCAGAGATCGCGCCATTCGCCGGAGCCCGGCTCGATGGCGTAGTTCCGCGCCCGGATGATCTCCCGTGCCGCATCGGCAACAAGGACCGTTTCGCCGCCCGCGATGTGCTTCTCCAACTCGGCCTTGCGGTACCGGCGAATGTCTCGGTCATGCTCTGCTTGGTCGCGGATCAATAAGGCTTCGGCGGCGGCGGCGAGCTGCGCCATCGGATCGGTGATGGACTCATCACGGATCGTGCGGGCTGCGGCGGACTGCGCTTGCCTGATCTCGTCGGAAGATGGGAGCCGGCGGCGCTCGTCCTGCTGATGCTCGATCTCGGCCCGGTAATGCTCCCAAGTCTCGGTGGCGAGGGCGTCGGCAGTGGCGGGCACCGCGTCACGGCGTCGGCGAAGCTCGGCGAACTCGGCGTGCCATTCGGCTAGCACCTCATGCGCCCGCTCCTTCGCCTCGCGCGCGTTCTTGGTGTTGAGCGACTTCCACAGCTCCTTCTTGCCCATGATCTGCTGGAGATCTTTCGGCACCCCAAGGCGGGCGTAGTAGCTCGCGGAGCCGGCGCGACGGGCGATATTCGAGGCGAGGCACATGGGTCGTTCTCGGGCGTAGCCGGGTCGGCTCGCCGTAACAGTCAGTCGTAACAGTCTCGCCTAAAAACGCAACGGAAACAGCATGTTGCTTGTGGATCAAGGGCTTGGTTGGGGTGTGCTGGGAATCCTGGCGCCCCAGCCAATCCCAATACCGATTTCCTTCGACAAAGACCGGGCCCCGCACGGCCTGTCACGGGCGGTGGGTCGATCGCGTGACGTTCAGCGCGCTCGGCGGCACGGATGGCGTCCGTCTTCGGACGCCGCGCGCTCCGTCGTTCGCCGGTCGCATCGCTCTCGCGGTGAATGGACCTTACGACGGTGCAAGTCTTCGCGCCTGTCGGGTCGGTTCAAGTCCGGGCGCCCTATGGTGCGATGCGGTGCCCTTAAACCTGAATTAACCAGCGTATCGATAGGTGTAGTGTCACGCTGGGGCGAACGTCATGCTGTCAAACTTCACGATTCGCGCGCGCCTCATTGGTGCGCTGGTGATGCTGTTCGCCCTGACCTCCGGACTGGGCGCATTCTCCTACGTCCGGCTCCAGGCCCTGAGCGTCGCCACCGACGAGATCGGCGGCAACGCGCTGCCGTCGACGCGGATTCTGGGGCGCCTCGCCACGAACTTCGAGACGCTGCGAAGCCGGCAGCTCGCCTATTTCGTCTCCAGCGACGAGCGCCGTCCGCAGTCCCTCGTGCGGCTGCAGGCGAGCAAGGCCGATATCGCCAAGGACCTGGCCGATTACGCCCCCCTGGTCAGCAAGGGCGAAGAGGCTCTGTGGAAGGCCGTCGCCACGACCGTCCCGGCCTATGCCGCGCTGGGCGAGGAGTTTCTGCAGCGTCTGCACGATGCCGACGTGAAGGGCGCGCGCGATCACCTGCTCGACGGCATGCTGCCGGCCCTCAACGCCGCCCGTGCCGCCTTGAAGGCCGAACTCGACTTCAACGAAACCTCCGCGAAGCAGGCCGCCGTCGCGGCCACCGCCCTCGGTGAGAGCGGTCGCTTCGGCATCGCCGTCGTCCTGGCCCTGGTCGCGGCGGTCACCGTGGCGATCGGCTGCATCGCCGTCACCACGATCTCGGTGCCCGTCCGGCGGATGGCCGGCGTGATGGAGACGGTGGCGCAGGGCGACACCACCGTCGGCGTCCCGCATGCGGGCGAGCGCAGCGAGATCGGCGCGATGGCCAGCGCCGTCGCGGTCTTCAAGGACAATCTCGTCCGGGCCCGTCGCATCGAGGCCGAGACGGCCGATGCGCGTCTGGCCGCCGAGGAGCAGCGCAAGGCCGGCATGCGCCAGATGGCGGACGATTTCGAGACCGCGGTCGGCGGTGTCATCGGCATGGTGTCGGCCTCGGCCACCGAGTTGCAGGCCACCGCCCGGACGATGACCGCCACGGCGACGGAGACGGCGACGCAATCGATCAGCGTCGCCACCGCCGCCGAGGAGGCGGCCACCAACGTCAGCACCGTCGCGGCCGCGGCCGAAGAGCTCGGTTCGTCGGTCCAGGAGATCGGACGGCAGGTCGACGGCTCGGCCGAACTGGCGCGCAAGGCGGTGTTCGAGGCCGACCGCACCGGTGCGCTGGTCCAGGAGCTGAGCGGGGCCGCGGCCCGCATCGGAGACGTCGTCGGGCTCATCTCGTCCATTGCCAGCCAGACCAACCTCCTGGCGCTCAACGCCACCATCGAGGCGGCCCGCGCGGGCGAGGCGGGGCGGGGCTTCGCGGTGGTCGCCGCCGAGGTCAAGGACCTGGCCGGCCAGACGACCCGGGCGACGGAGGAGATCTCCAGCCAGATCGCCCGCATCCAGACCTCGACGGGTCAGGCGGTCACGGCCATCGGCGTCATCACCGATCGCATCCAGGAAATCTCCGGGGTCGCCACCTCTATCGCGGCCGCCGTCGAGGAGCAGGGCGCAGCGACGCAGGAGATCGTGCGCAACGTGGCGCAGGCGTCGAGCGGCACCGGCGACGTCACGGCCAATATCGCCAGCGTGGCGGGGGCCGCCGAGGAGACCGGCGCGGCCGCGACCCAGGTGCTGGGCGCGGCCTCCGAGCTGTCGCGCCAGTCCGAGCACCTGTCGGCCGAGGTCACGCGTTTCCTCGCGACGGTGCGCGCGGCCTGACCGCATCCCAGGCGTTGCGGGGCGAAGGTTGCGGGGCGAAGCCGGAAACGCTCACCCGCGTGAGGCGGGGGGGCGAGCCGGCAGCGGCCGCCCGTGCCATGACGACGGCGTCCGATCCCGCCGGCTAGGTCCGGCCGGAGGTGGCTGCGGTTCTCGCCGCGATCCCGGTGAGGCGTCGGCGGGCGGGGCGCTCCTGCCCGCCCTCGCGCCCAAACGCGTCCTCCGGAGAAGGGCAGGGGTGTCCGGTCGAACCGTGGCTGTGGCGGTGCCGACACACCCCAAAAGCATCCCGACATCGCCTTGGGAGACGCCCTCATTCGCCGCGATCCCGCCATAAACCGGGACCACCTCAGCATCCGCGGTAAACGGCTTTTTCCCCAACGCGTTACCGCAGGATTTCGGGTCATTCGCCCAACGCGCCGAACCGGTCGCCCCATCGCCTCGCCGGCGGTGAGCGCGCCCGCATCCGCGAAGGGGACGATCCGGCGTCCATGCACAACGGACCGGGGCGCGGGACAGGCGATGGACGTGCGGACCACAGACAAGTCGAAACTTCCGAGCCGTCACGTCACGGAGGGGCCCGAACGGGCGCCGCACCGCTCGTATCTCTACGCCATGGGCCTCACCAAGGAGCAGATCTACCAGCCGCTGGTCGGCGTGGCCTCCTGCTGGAACGAGGCGGCGCCCTGCAACATCTCGCTGATGCGCCAGGCGCAGGCGGTGAAGAAGGGCGTCTCGGCCGCCAACGGCACCCCGCGCGAGTTCTGCACCATCACCGTCACCGACGGCATCGCCATGGGCCACGCCGGCATGCGCGCCTCGCTGCCCTCGCGCGAGGTCATCGCCGATTCCGTCGAGCTGACCATGCGCGGCCATGCCTACGACGCCCTCGTGGGCCTGGCCGGCTGCGACAAGTCCCTGCCCGGCATGATGATGGCCATGGTGCGCCTCAACGTGCCGTCGATCTTCATCTATGGCGGCTCGATCCTGCCCGGCTCGTTCCGCGGCAAGCCGGTCACCGTGCAGGACCTGTTCGAGGCGGTGGGCAAGCACGCCGTCGGCGACATGAGCCTCGAAGACCTCGACGAGCTGGAGCAGGTCGCCTGTCCCTCGGCCGGGGCCTGCGGCGCCCAGTTCACCGCCAACACCATGGCCACGGTCTCCGAGGCGATCGGCCTGGCGCTGCCCTATTCGGCCGGCGCGCCCGCCCCCTACGAGATCCGCGACAGATTCTGCATGACCGCGGGCGAGAAGGTGATGGAGCTCATCGCCAAGAACATCCGCCCGCGCGACATCGTCACGCGCAAGTCCCTGGAGAACGCCGCGGCCGCCGTGGCGGCCTCGGGCGGCTCCACCAACGCGGCGCTGCACCTGCCGGCGATCGCGCACGAGTGCGGCATCAAGTTCGACCTGTTCGACGTCGCCGAGATCTTCAAGCGCACGCCCTACATCGCCGACCTGAAGCCGGGCGGGCGCTATGTCGCCAAGGACATGTTCGAGGTCGGCGGCATCCCGCTCCTCATGAAGACGCTGCTCGACCACGGCTTCATGCACGGCGACTGCCTGACCGTCACCGGCCGCACCATGGCCGAGAACATGGAGCACGTGGCCTGGAACCCGGACCAGGACGTGGTCCGCCCGGCCAACGCCCCCATCACCGTCACCGGCGGCGTCGTGGGCCTGCGCGGCAACCTCGCTCCCGAAGGCGCCATCGTGAAGGTCGCCGGCATGGGCCCCGACAAGCAGGTGTTCACCGGCCCGGCCCGGGTGTTCGACGGCGAGGAAGCCTGCTTCGAGGCGGTCCAGAAGCGCACCTACAAGGAGGGCGAGGTTCTCGTCATCCGCTACGAGGGCCCGAAGGGCGGCCCGGGCATGCGCGAGATGCTGTCGACCACCGCCGCCCTCTACGGCCAGGGCATGGGCGACAAGGTCGCGCTCATCACCGACGGGCGCTTTTCGGGCGCCACCCGCGGCTTCTGCGTCGGCCACGTCGGGCCGGAAGCCGCCATCGGCGGGCCGATCGGCCTGATCCGCGACGGCGACGTCATCACGCTCGACGCGATCAAGGGCACCCTCGACGTCGCCCTGTCGGACGACGAGATGGCGGCGCGCCGGGCCGCCTGGACGCCGCGGACCAACTCCGCGACCTCGGGCTATCTCTGGAAATACATGCAGACCGTCGGGCCTGCGGTGGACGGCGCGGTGACCCATCCGGGCGGCGCCGAGGAGCTTCAGGCCTATGCGGATGTCTAGGACTGACCTCAGCCGGCCCGTGCGGCCGGCCGGGGCCGATCCCGGCCGGCCCGCGGTTTCCGCTCGGCTGCGCCTCGCCCTGGCGGCGGCCGCGGTCGTGGCCGGGACACTGCTGCCCGGCATCCCGCCGAGCCAGGCCCTCGATGCGGCCGCCCGCACGCCCGTGCCGGCCGGGAACTATCGCACCGCCCGCGAGGCCCTGCGCTCGGGCGTGCGCGACTACAACGCCGGCGACAAGGAGGGCGCGGCGCGCGCCCTCGAATACGCCGCCGGCCAGGGCCACGCCCTCGCGTTGTGGAAGCTCGGCCGCATGTACGCCGAGGGCGACGGCGTGCCCCACGACGACCTCAAGGCCTTCGAGTTCTTCTCCCGGATCGCCGACGACACCACCGACGACGGCCCCGACGCCCAGAACTCGGGCGTGGTGGCCAGCGCCTTCACGGCGCTCGGCGCCTATTTCCTCGACGGGATCAAGGGCACCTACGTGCGCCCCAACCCCGAGCGCGCCTACGACATGTTCAATTACGCGGCCTCGTACTTCGGCGACCCGAACGCGCAGTACAACCTCGCGCGGCTCTACCTCGATGGCACCGGCGTCGAATCCGATCCGCGCCAGGCCGCGCGCTGGTTCAACCTCGCCGCGGAGAAGGGGCATGCCCCGGCCCAGGCGCTGCTCGGCCAACTGCTCATCAACGGCCAGGGCGTGCCGGTCCAGCGCTCGCGCGGCCTGATGTGGCTGTCGCTCGCCCGCGAAGCCGCGCAGGGCCGCAAGGACGACTGGATCGTCGCCCTCTACGACAAGGCCTGGACCCAGGCCAGCGAGACCGACCGCGCCGAGGCGCAGACACAGGTGCAGACCCAGGTGACGGGATCGGCCAAGCGGCGGCGTTGAATGCAGGTCGTCGCTGAGCGCAGTCTTCCGGCCTTCCAGGGCAAGCACCCACGGAGAGAACCCGCGTGGCGTGCCCTGTTTCATTGCGCGCGGAGCGACCACAGCGCCTGACCTCGGACCAGATCCGTGCGATCAGCGACGCCTGGAAGTTGCCGGTGGCCCTGCTGATCAAGCCGTACCATCTGGAACACGACGCGGCCTGATCAGCGCGGGATACGAACCGCCAAGCGATGCCGCGGTCAGCCGCCGGTGGAGGCCGACACCGCCTTCACGAACGACGGCCGCTCCAGCGTCGCCGCCACATAGGCCGCGAGCTTGGGCCAGCGGCCCGCATCGACCTCCTCGCCGGCGAGCTTCAGGTTGTGGAAGCCGGTGACGATGGAGATGTCGGCGATCGAGAAGGCGTTGCCCACGAGGTAGGGGCCGTCGACCTGGGTCTCGAGGTAGTCGTAGAGCTTGGGCAGGTCCACGGTGAGGGCCTTGTCGATCGCCGCGTCGTCGCAGGGCTGGCCCATCATCTTGGGCTTCACCACTCGGTTGAAGAACGGCGTGATCAGCACGGGAAACAGCTCGGTGTCGCCGAACTTGTCGAACCAGATCGCGCGGCCGCGCGCCTTGGCCTCGGTGGGCAGCAGGGCCGGCGTCGGGTGGTTGGCCTCGATGTAGAACAGGATCGCGGAAGAATCGGCGAGCTTGAAGCCGCCGTCGTCGATCGCCGGGATCTTGCCCAGCGGGCTCGCCGACTGGAAGGCCGCGTCGGGGGAATGGAAGAAGCAGGGGTTGTGTTCGGCCTCGACACCCTTTTCGGCCAGGGCGACGAGGATCTTGCGGACGTAGGGAGACAGGCTGGTGCCGTAGAGGATCATGCGGAAGCGTTCCTGAGGTGGGTAGAAGCGACCGGGCCCGGGAGGGAAGCGGGGCGCGGTCGTCGCGCTCCATATGGGTCCGGGTTCAGCGATCGGCGAGGTCCACCGTCACCGGCACGTGGTCGGAGGGCTTCTCGAGGCCGCGCTGGGATTTGTCCACGGATGCCGAGACCAGCCGGTCTGCGGCCTGGGGCGAGAGCAGCAGGTGGTCGATGCGGATGCCGGCGTTCCGTTGCCAGCAGCCGGCCTGGTAGTCCCAGAAGGTGTAGAGGCCGCTGCTCCCGTCGCAGGCCCGCAGCGCCTCGGTGAACCCTTCCGCCAACAGCGCGCGGAACGCGGCGCGGGTCGGAGGCAGGAACAGCGCGTCGGCGACCCAGGCCTCGGGGTTGGCGGCATCCTCCGGCTCGGGAATGACGTTGTAGTCGCCCGCCAGAACCAGCGCCTCCTCGGCTTCCAGCAGCCGGCGGGCATGGGCGCGCAGGCGGCCCATGAAGGCGAGCTTGTAGTCGTACTTCGGTCCCGGCGCCGGGTTGCCGTTGGGGAGGTAGATCGAGGCCACCCGTACCGGCGCCAGATCCTCGCCGGAGATCAGCGCCTCGATGTAGCGGGCCTGCTCGTCGGCCTCGTCGCCCGGCAGGCCGCGGCGGATCTCGCTCATGGCCAGCGGCGCGCGCACCAGCAGCGCGACGCCGTTGTAGGCCTTCTGGCCCAGGGTCTCGACGGTATACCCCGCCGCCGCGATCTCGTCGCGCGGGAAGGCCACGTCCTGGCATTTCAGCTCCTGCAGGCAGACCACGTCGGGCTTGGCCTGCGTGAGGAAGGCCGTGAGATGCCCGACCCGCTGCTTGATCGAATTGACGTTCCAGGTGGCGATCCGCATGGGCTCTGATCTGGCTGGCGAGAGGAGGGGCGGCCCGTCATCGGGCCTTCGCAGGCCGCTGGCAAGGCGAGCCGTGGCCCTCGCGCCGCCGCAACCGGGAGCCGTGCCGTGACCGAGACCTGGTTCGCCCCCATCCGGGCCTATTGCGAGCGCGGCGATGCGTCGTTCTGGGCCGAGCCGCTCAATGCCGTCTCGAACGGGGCCTTCCTGCTCGCCGCCGTCGCCTTGCTCCGGCGCGAGCGGCGGGCGGCGGCCGCCGATCCGGCCGCCCTGGCCCTGGCCGGCCTGATCGCCGTCGTCGGCCTCGGCTCCTTCCTGTTCCACACCGTCGCGGTACGCTGGTCGCTCTTTGCCGACGTCGTCCCGATCGCGCTGTTCATCTACGCCTACTTCCTGCTGGCGATGCGCCGTTTCCTCGGGCTGGGCAGCGCGGCGGCCATCCTCGTCACGCTGTCGTTCGCCGGCTTCAACATCGGTCTGGAGCCGGCTCTCGACGCGATCGCCGGGCCTTCGCTCGGTCTGCGGACGAACGGCTCGCTGTCCTACCTGCCGGCGGTGCTCGCCCTCGTGGGCGTCGCCGCGGCCCTGCGCCTGACGAAAGGACAAGAGGCGTCGGCGCGACGGTCCTCTTGGGCGCTCATCGGCCTCGCGGCGCTGTTCGCCCTCTCGCTCACCCTGCGCACCGTCGATACGGCGCTCTGCCCGAGCCTGCCCATGGGCACGCATTTCCTCTGGCATCTCCTCAACGCCGGGGTGCTCTACGGCCTCGTGGCGACGGCCTCGCGCCATCGCGCCCGCTGACGGCGGTCTCGGACAACGACGGTCTCGGACGACGACGGTCGTCGGGTCAGACCGCCGTGCCGACGAGGCGGCCGATACCCGCCGTTACCGCCATGGCGAGGGCGCCCCAGAACGCCACGCGCAGGGTGGCGCGCAGAACCCCGGCCCCGCCCGCCCTGGCGCCGAGTGCCCCGAGCCCGGCCAGGAACACCAGCGACGCGCCCGAGACCAGGTAGACGACGAGGTGGGCCGGAGACGCCCAGGCGACCGCGAGCGGCAGGGCCGCGCCGGCCGAGAACGTTGCGGCCGAGGTCAGCGCCGCCTGGATCGGCCGGGCGGTGGTGAATTCGGAGATGCCGAGTTCGTCGCGGGCGTGGGCGCCCAGCGCGTCCTTGGCCATCAGCTGGTCGGCCACCCGCCGGGCGAGGTTGTGGTCGAGGCCGCGCGCCACGTAGATCCCCGCCAGCTCCTCGCGTTCGGCGGCAGGATCCTGCAGCAGTTCGGCGCGTTCGCGGGCCAGGTCCGCCCGCTCGGTATCCGCCTGCGAACTGACGGAGACGTATTCGCCGGCCGCCATCGACATGGCACCGGCCACGAGCCCGGCGCAGCCCGCCACCAGGATCTCGCTCGATGCCGCCGCCGAGGCGGCGACGCCGACGATCAGGCTCGCCGTCGACACGAGGCCGTCGTTGGCGCCGAGCACGGCCGCCCGGAGCCAACCGATCCGGTCGATGAGGTGGCTTTCGCCATGGGAACCGGCAGGCGGCATCGTTGATCCCTGACGAACGTCGCGCCGGGAGCGACGCGCCAGCGGCCTGCCCGATCGTGTCTCAGGCGGCAGAGGTTGCGGTCTCTCCCGACGCCGGAGTGTGGGTTCCCAGCGGCCTCAGCCGCGCCGCCGGATCGGGGAGGGCACCGGATCGCGGTGCTGGAGCAGATATTCCAGGCGTTCGTTCCAGGGCCGCCGCTGCTCGGCGGGGAGCGTGTCGAGATCACGCTTCGTCGACAGGAGGTCGAGGATCATCAGGACGATCCAGGGTCCGCCGATCCCGAGGAAGAATGCCATCCGCCCACCTCCATGCGCGACCTTGAGCGTCGCCTCGCGGCACTATGGCATGGGGTCTTTCGGCCGGAAAGCGTCGTGTCGTCTCATCGCTCGCGCCGCCACAGACCGGCCCGCTCGGAGCGGGCCTGCTCCTCCGCGGCGAGGAGGTCGGCCGGCGCATCCTCGCCCGCCCGTCCGCCGCCCGCCGCCAGGATCAGCGAGGCGAGGTCGTCGCCGTCGATCTGGCAGCGGACCGTGCCGGGCGTCCCCGCCGCCGGCTCGGGAGGAGCGGCGCAGGTGACCTCGCGGCGACGCAGGTAGCGGGCGAGCTGGCGGGCGAGGGCGCCGCCCTCGCCCTCGACGCCCAGGAGCCGCACGACGCGGCCGCGGAAGGCCAGCGTGCCGGTGTCGATCACCTCGGGCACGCCGCGCAGGTCGGCGCTCGCCGGCGTCGACGGCGGGGCGGCGGCGGGAGCCGGCTGCGCCCGGGCGGCGGAGGGGCGCTTGCGGGCCTTGGCCATCTGCGCGGAAGCCCGTTCGACGAAGTCGCGGAAGATGGCGGCCGGCAGGTCGCCGCCGCTGACCTTGTTCATCGACGTGTTGTCGTCGTTGCCGACCCAGACTCCCACCACCAGGTCCGGGGTGAGCCCGACGAACCAGGCATCGCGGTAGTCCTGGGTCGTGCCGGTCTTGCCGCCGACGGGAATGCCGGCGACGCGGGCCGCCTTGCCGGTGCCCCCGTCGACCACCGCCTGGAGCGAATCGAGCATCATCGTCCGGCTCTCGCCGGGCAGCGGCACGCCGGCCTTCGGCTCGGGCCGCAGGTAGAGCGGCTGGGGGGTGCCGCCGCGGATCGCGTGGACCCCGAAGCTCTCGAGCCCGGTGCGGTTGGCGAGCACGCCGGTGTAGGCGCGGGTCATCTCCAGAAGCGTCACCTCGGCCGAGCCGAGGGCGAGGCTCGGCAGGTTGGGCAGGTCGGATTGGACGCCGAGCTGACGGGCGGTCTCGATCACCGCCGGGATGCCGACCTCGTCGGCGATCTGGGCGGCGATGGTGTTGATGGAGAGGGCGAAGGCGCTGCGCAGCGGCACCGCCCCGCGAAAACGGTTGTTGGAGTTCTGCGGCTCCCATTCGCCGATCTGGATCGGCCGATCCACCAGCACGGTTTCCGGCGTGTAGCCCTTCTCGTAGGCGGTGAGGTAGACGAACAGCTTGAACAGCGATCCCGGCTGGCGCTTGGCCTGCGTCGCCCGGTTGAACTGACTCTCCTCGTAGTCGCGGCCGCCGACCATGGCGAGGATGGCGCCGTCCTTCGACATCACCACCATCGCCGCCTGGGAGGCCTTCTTCTTGACCCCCTCCGCATCGAGGCGGCGGGCGACGATGCCCTCGGCCAGGCTCTGCAGGTCGAGGTTCAGGGTGGTGCGCACCGTGACGTCGCCGGTGGTGTCGGCGAGGCGCTTGGCATCGGCGGCCACCACGTCGAGGAAGAAGTTGGTGCCCGGCGGCGTCTCGGGCGGCGTGCGCAGGGTGATGGTCTCGGCCCGCGCCTTGTCGGCCTCCGCCGTGGTGATGGCGCCGGTCTCGACCATGGTCTGGAGGACGACGTCGGCGCGCTCCTTGGCGCCGCCGAAGTTCCGGGTCGGCGAGAGCTGCGAGGGCGCGCGCACGAGGCCGGCGAGCATCGCCGATTCCGGCAGGGTCAGGGTCTTGGCCGGCTTGCCGAAGTAGCGCCGTGCCGCCGCATCGACGCCGTAGGCGCCGGCACCGAAATAGGCGGTGTTGAGGTAGCCGAGCAGGATCTCCTGCTTGGTCATCTGGCTCTCGGCGCGCAGGGCCAGGATGGCCTCCTGCAGCTTGCGCCGCAGGGTCTTCTCCTGCGTCAGCGAGGTCAGGCGGACGTACTGCTGGGTGATGGTGGAGGCGCCCTCGCGCACGCCGCCGCTCGACAGGTTGCGCCAGATCGCCCGGGCGAGGCCGCGCGGGTCCACCCCCCAGTGCGAATAGAACCGCCTGTCCTCGATCGCGATGATCGCCTGGGCGAGGTGGGGCGGCAGGTCGGCGGCCACCAGCTTCTGGCCCTGGAACACGCCGCGCGTGGCGAAGACCCGGCCGTCGTCGGCCTCCACCGTGATCGCCCGGCGCTCGTTCTCCGTCACGACGCCGCCCAGCGGCGGCAGCGTCGCCAGGATCCACAGGAGGTAGCCGGCGATCGCGAAGGCCGTGACGGCGCAGGCCATCCCGACGGCGAAGGGCACCTGCCGCCGGCGGCCCGTGGCGGGAGGTGGCGCGGACCCGGTGCCCGATCGTGGCGTCGGCACGTCCGCCGGGGCCGGCTTGGTGCGCAGCCGCGCGGCCAGGGTGGCGCCTGCCGCCGCGCTGCCGGCCGCCAGGCGGCCCATCACGCTGCGCCCGCGCCGGCCGCCTGAGCGCGCCGCGCCGGCGGCGAGGATGCCGAGCTGACGGGCGAGGACGCGTGCGGCCGCCGCCGCTTCCCCGGCCGCCGCCCGTGGATCGGGCTCCGTGGCGCCCGGCTGCGTCGCGGCCGGCGAGGGCGTCGTGCGCGAAGCTTCGGTACGCGAAGACTCAGTACGCGAAGCATCGATGCGCGAAGGCTTGGCCGGGGCCGATGCCGCCATGGCCGCCATGTCGGGCGCGGGTTTCGGCTCGGGGCCGGGGGCCTGCCTGGCGGAGGCGGGCGTGTCCTGGACCGTCGTCGGACCCTTGCGGTCGGCGTCGTCGGGCGGGGTCGAGGTCATCCGGTTCGTGTGTCCTGACCGCTTGATGTACCCCGGCCGACCAGGGAAGGGGACGATGGCGACCGTGAAGTCACGGTCGTGGCGCGGCAGTCTTAGCCGCCCGGCGCCGGGCGAGGCTAGGCCGTGGAGGACGCCGGGACAGGTTTTCGCGTCGGACGCCGATGCCGTGGTGCCGCGTGCATCTTCGGTGTCGTCTTGACCGCGATCCGCAAACCCCGCTTGTTCGCGGCCGAGTCCTGCCCCAACAATCGGGAACCACCGCCATGACCGCTTCGGACACGCCCCTCAAGACGCTGCGCGATGTCTCCGGCCTCAGTCCCGCGCCGGCCGCCCTGTCCGGCTCCGCCCTCGTGATGATCGACCTGCAGAACACCTATCGCGAGGGCGTGATGCGGTTGGAGGGCGTCGAGCCCGCGTTGCTGGAGGCCCAAAGCCTGCTCGCCCGCGCCCGCGCCGCCGGCATTCCCGTGTTCCACGTCCAGCACGATGCCGGGCCGGGCTCGCCCTACGACGTCACCGCGCCGATCGGCGCGATCAGCCCCGAGGTCGCACCGCAGGGCGACGAGCCGGTGATCGTGAAGACTTTTCCGAACGCCTTCGTCGGCACCGACCTCCAGGCGCGGCTGGAGGCAGCGGGCGTCAAATCGGTGATCCTGGCCGGGTTCATGACGCACATGTGCATCAACTCGACGGCGCGCGGCGCCTTCAACCTCGGGTTCAGCCCGACCGTGGTCGCCTCCGCCACCGCCACCCGCGCCCTTCCCGGGCTCGACGGCGGCATCGTGCCGGCCGCGGCCCTGCAGGCGGCGAGCCTGGCGACCCTGGGCGACCTGTTCGCCGTCATCGCCCCGACGGTGGCCGAGATCGGCGCCTGACGTTTCACGGGAACGGGTGACCGGACCCGGCGGTTCGGCTCCTGAACACGGGAACCGCACCATGCGCATCGCCACCGTCGCCGACGTCCTCGTCGAGACCCTGCAGCAGGTGGGGGTCCGCCGCATCTACGGGGTGGTCGGCGACAGCCTCAACGCGATGACGGAATCGATCCGGGCGCGCGGCGTCATCGATTGGGTCCACGTCCGCCACGAGGAGGTCGGCGCCTTCGCCGCCGGCGCCGAGAGCCAGATCACCGGCGAGCTCGCCGTCTGCGCCGGTTCCTGCGGGCCGGGCCACGTCCACCTCGTCAACGGCCTGTTCGACTGCCACCGCAGCCGCACCCCGGTGCTGGCCATCGCCGCCCACATCCCCTCGGCCGAGATCGGCTCGGGCTACTTCCAGGAGACCGACCCCAAGGCGCTGTTTACGCAATGCAGCCATTATTGCGAGGTCGTCTCGGACCCGGCCCAGCTGCCCTTCGTCCTGGAGAACGCCCTGCGCGCGGCGATCGGCCAGCGCGGCGTCTCCGTCGTCATCATCCCCGGCGACGTGGCGCAGATGGATGCACCCAAGCGCGCGGCCTCGCCCAATCCCGGCCTCAAGCCGCCGCGTCCGCTGGTCAGGCCGGCCGACCGCGACCTCGACGCCCTGGCCGAGCTCCTCAACGGTTCGGCCAAGGTCACCCTGCTGTGCGGGCGCGGCTGCGCCGGAGCCCACGCCGACCTCCTGGCCGTGGCGGGCAGGCTCAAGAGCCCGATCGTCCATGCGCTCGGCGGCAAGGACGTCGTGGAATACGACAATCCCTACGATGTCGGCATGACCGGGCTGATCGGGTTCTCGTCGGGCTATGCCGCGATGATGGGCTGCGAGACGCTGCTGATGCTCGGCACCGATTTTCCCTACAAGCAGTTCTATCCCGGCGACGCCAAGGTGGCGCAGGTCGACATCCGGCCCGAGCAACTCGGCCGGCGCAGCCGCCTCGCACTCGGCCTCGTGGGCGACGTCGGCGACACCCTGCGGGCGCTCCTGCCCAAGCTCACGGTGAAGGCCGACCGCGCGTGGCTCGATGCGAGCCTGAAGCACTACGCCAAGGCCCGCGAGGATCTCGACGATCTGGCCACCGGAACGCCGAAGTCGGGCTGGTTCGGCCTCAAGGCCGGGACCAAATCGCCGATCCATCCGCAGTACCTGGCGAAGGTCCTGAGCGAGGCGGCGGCCGAGGACGCGGTCTTCACCGCCGATGTCGGCACCCCGACGATCTGGGCGGCCCGCTACCTCAGGATGAACGGTCAGCGCCGGCTGCTGGGATCGTGGGTGCACGGCTCCATGGCCAACGCCATGGCGCAAGCCATCGGCGTGCAGGCGGCCCAGCCGGGTCGGCAGGTGGTGTCGCTCTCGGGCGACGGCGGCTTCACCATGCTGATGGGCGACCTCCTCACCCTGCGCCAGGAAAAGCTGCCGGTGAAGGTGGTGATCTTCAACAACGGCTCCCTCGGCTTCGTCGAGATGGAGATGAAGGCCGCGGGCTATCTCGAGACCGGCGTCGAACTCGAGAACCCGGATTTCGCCGCCATGGCCCGGGCCGCCGGCATCCACGCCGTGCGCGTCGAGGACCCGGCCGACTTGGAGGCCGCCGCCCGCGGGGTGCTGGCCCACGACGGCCCCGCCGTCCTCGACGTGGTGGTGAACCGCCAGGAGCTGTCGATCCCCCCAAAGATCGACGGCCAGCAGGTGAAGGGCTTCAGCCTCTACGTCCTGCGCGCCGTGATGAGCGGACGCGGTGACGCGGTGCTCGATCTGGCGAAGACGAACGTGATTCGGTAGAGCTTTTCCAAACTGGAAACGGGCCGACTCGTCTCGCCTCCCCCTTGCGGGGAGGGAAGCGCACGCGGGCTGGACGAGAACGATATGGAAACGCCATGCGCATCGGACTGTTCGTGCCGTGCTACGTCGACGCCTTCGAGCCGGAGGTGGGCATCGCCACCCTGGAGTTGCTCGAACGCCTGGGGCTCGACGTCGAGTATCCGTTCGACCAGACCTGCTGCGGCCAGCCGATGACCAACACCGGCTGCCACGCCGAGGCCGCCGCCACCGAGGCTCTGTTCGTCAGGAACTTCACCGGCTTCGACTACGTCGTGACCCCGTCCGGCTCCTGCGCGCACCAGGTGCGCGAACATCTGACCGCGATCCCGCAGACCCCCGAGGTGACGGCGGTGCGGGAAAGGACCTACGAACTGGTGGAGTTCCTTCACGACGTGCTGAAGGTCGAGGCGTTTCCCTGGGCGCGCTTCCCCCACAAGGTCGCCTATCACTCCAACTGCAACGCCCTGCGCGGCATCCACCATGCCAAGCCGTCGGAACTGAACGCGCCGGCCTTCTCCAAGCCCCTCGATCTCCTGGCCAAGGTCTCCGGCATCGAGGTGGTCAAGCTGGCGCGGCCCGACGAATGCTGCGGCTTCGGCGGCACCTTCAGCGTGTTCGAGCCGGCGGTCTCGGCCAAGATGGGCTACGACAAGGTGGCCGACCAGGCCAGGGCGGGGGCCGACTACGTGGTCTCGGCCGATTCCTCCTGCCTGATGCACCAGAAGGGCTGTGCCGACCGGGTCGGCGTGCCGCTCAAGTTCATCCACATCGCCCGCATCCTCAATGGAGCGACAGCATGAGCATCGAGGACCAGCCCCGCCTCTCCGAGCCCCCGGCCGAGAGCGCCCGCGGCCAGGACGGGCGCCCCCTCCAGCATGCCGAGGCCGCGACGAAGCCCGTGGCGGTGAAAGCCCCGCGGGAGGCCCAGCCGCGCGGCGCCAAGATCCGCGGCGACCGGCCGATCGACCAGGCCGAGGCGGCCGAACGCTTCCTCGCCGCCCCGCTGCACCAGGCCGCCCACGACGCACGGCTCTGGGACCTGCGCACCAAGCGCGACACCGCCGCCTTCGGCATCCCGGAGTGGGAGGAACTGCGCGAGCTCGCCTCCGCCATCAAGACCCACACGCTGAGCCGCCTCGACCACTACCTCGAGCAGTTCGAGGCGGCCGCCAAGGCCAACGGCGTCCACGTGCATTGGGCGGCCGACGGGGCCGACCACAACCGCATCGTCCACGGCATCCTCAAGGATCACGGCGCCAGGTCGCTGATCAAGTCGAAGTCGATGCTGACCGAGGAATGCGGGTTTCGCCACTACATGGCGACCACCGGCATCGAGGTGATCGAGACGGATCTCGGCGAGCGCATCCAGCAGCTCGACGACGAGGAGCCGAGCCACGTCGTGGTGCCGGCCGTGCACAAGACCCGCTTCGACGTGGCCGAGGTGTTTGCCCGCACCATGGGCACCGACCCGGAGAACGACGATGCCAAGTACCTCGCCGAGAGCCAGCGCATGCACACGCGTCCGCTTATCCTGGAGGCGGACGCCGGGTTGACGGGGTGCAACTTCGCCATCGCCGAGACCGGCACGGTGGTGACCTGCACCAACGAGGGCAACGCCGATCTCTCGGGCAACGTGCCCAAGCTCCAGATCCACTCCATCGGCATCGAGAAGCTGATCCCGCGCATCGAGCATCTCGGCGTGTTCCTGCGCCTGCTGTCGCGCTCGGCGCTGGGCTCCCCCATCACCCAGTACACCTCGCATTTCCGGGCGCCCCGCAAGGGCACCGAGATGCACATGGTGCTGGTCGACAACGGCCGTTCGGAGCGGCTCGGGATGGAGGAGTTCTGGACCTCGCTCAAATGCATCCGCTGCGGCGCCTGCATGAACACCTGCCCGGTCTACCGGCGCAGCGGAGGCTTGAGCTACGGCGCCACTTATTCGGGGCCGATCGGTCTCATCATCGATCCGACCTTCAACAAGCGGAAGTACTCGACCCTGCCGTTCTCCTCGACGATGAACGGTTCCTGCACCAACGTCTGCCCGGTCAAGATCAACATCCACGAGCAGATCTTCGCCTGGCGCAAGGTGCTGGCCGAGGAGCACCAGATCCCGCTCCTCAAGCAGGGCATGATGAAGGCGGCGGGCCAGGTGCTGAGCCGCCCGGCGGCCTACCGCGCCGCCATCGGCGCGGCCGATTCCGCCTTGAAGGTCCTGCCGCGCTTTGCCGTCTACAACCCGCTCAACACCTGGGGGAAGGCGCGCGAGATGCCCGACAGCCCGGGCCGGAGCTTCCACAGCTGGTACAAGCAGAACCGGATGGGGAAGAAGGCCGGAGCCAAAACGTCCGCTGCGAAGAAGGACGGCGCATCGTGAGCGCGCGCGAGACCACCCTCGCCACGATCCGGCGCAACCGCCCGGCCGGCGATCATCCCCTGCCGGAGATCCCGGCGTTCGCGCCCCTGGTCGGCGACGATCTCGTGGCCGAGTTCGGCGAGCGCCTTCAGCGCATGGGCGGGCGGGTCGCCGAGGTCGTGCCCGGGCAGGACCCGTTCGCCGCCGTGCGCGAGCGTCTCGACGGCGCCGCGGTGATCGCCTCCGCCGTGCCCGAGATCGCGGGCAACCGCGACCTCGCGCAGGTGGCGCTGCCGGCCGATCTGGCCGATGTGGACGTGGCGATCGTGCGCGCGGTGTTCGGCGTCGCCGAGACCGGTTCCGTGCTGTTCACCCAGGCCGAGTTGCAGGTGAACGCCGTGGCCTACCTCGCCCAGCACCTCGTCGTGCTGCTCGACCCGGCCGATATCCTGGTCAACATCCAGGCCGCCTACCGCCGGCCGGACTTCGCCCGGGCGGATTACGCCGTGCTCCACACCGGCCCCTCGGCCACCGCCGACATCGAGGGCGTGCTGATCCACGGCGCGCAAGGGGTGCGCTCGCTGACGGTACTGCTGCTGCCGCGGACGGAGGAGGGCGTCGGCGAACGGTCCGCGACGTCCTGAACGCCGCCGCCCACGCCGTGGCCGCGGGCCGTCGCGGATCGTGCAGCGGCGACGCGGTTCTCCGACGCCCGCCTGGCGCGAGCGCGTGGAACCCCGCCCGTCTCGCGATCTTGGCTGTGCGAGGTCCGGTCCTTGCTTTGCGGCACGGAACGGCGGTCGATGTGATGCCAGGGAGCGACGAGTGCGATACGAGCTGGGCTGCAGTCTGTCCTACAACATCCTTTCGGAGACGGTCTTCATCTTCAACGTGGAGGTCGCCCACCTCCAAAGCCTGGAGATCCTGAGCGAGGCCCTGACCCTGGCCCCCGACCTGCCGCGGCGGACCTACGTGACCCCCGACCTGCAGAACCGCTACCTCGGCGTCGTGGTGCAGCCCGGTCCGTTCTCGCTCGAGTACAACGCTACGGTGGATCTGACCCCGTTCCGGGCCGACCCGGCGACCATCGGCGAGACCCCGGTCAATCGGCTGCCCCTCGACATCCTGCCCTTCCTGCTGCCGAGCCGCTACGTCTCCTCCGACCGGCTGACGCCCTTCGCCGTGGCCGAGTTCGGCGCCCTGCCCAAGGGCCACCAGCGCGTCAACGCGATCTGCTCGTGGATCCACACCCACATCACCTATCAGGCCGGCACAAGCGATGCGGAGACCACCGCCGACGAGAGCCTGCTGCGCCGGGCCGGCGTCTGCCGCGACTTCGCACATCTCGGGATCGCCTTCTGCCGGGCCCTGGGCATTCCCGCCCGGTTCGTCTCGGCCTATGCGCACGGCCTCGTCCCGAGCGACTTCCACGCGGTGTTCGAGGCCTATCTCGACGGGCGCTGGTGGTTGTTCGACGCGACCCGGCAGGCCAACCTCGACGGCCTCGTGCGCATCGGCGTCGGCCGCGACGCGGCCGAGATCGCGTTCTCGACCCCCTTCGGCAACATGCAGCCCACCGCCATGCAGGTGCGCATCGCCCGCTCGGACGGGGTGAGCGACGCGGTGATCCGCACCGTCGACGCGATCTCGACGGAGATCCCCGCTCCGCATGCGGGGGCGGCATGACCGGCTAGCGCCGCTGCCGTGCCCCGAGGATCGGCAGCGGCATTGGCACGACAGGTTGTCGAGGAGTTCGTGAGCCCATGCCCTATCGCCACGTCGTCGGCCCCAAGACCCATGTGTTCGCCGACCTCGCCACGCTCATGGCCAAGGCGACCCCGGTGCGCTCCGGCGACCGGCTCGCGGGCATCGCCGCCGAGACGGCGGAGGAGGGGATGGCCGCGCGCTGGTGCCTTTCGGAGGTGCCGCTGGCGGAGATCCTGGCCAGACCCCTGATCGCTTACGAGGACGACGACGTCACCCGCCTGATCCTCGACGGCCACGACGCGCCGGCCTTCGCCGAGATCGCCCATCTCACCGTCGGCGACTTTCGCGAGTTCCTGATCAAGGCCTCGCCGGAGACGCTGACCCGGATCGCGCCCGGCATCACACCGGAGATCGCGGCCGCGGTCTCGAAGGTGATGCGCAACCAGGACCTGATCCTGGTCGCCCGCAAGTGCCGGGTGGTGACGAAGTTCCGCAACACCATCGGCCTGCCCGGCCGGCTCTCGGTGCGCCTCCAGCCCAACCACCCCACCGACGATGCCGCCGGCATCACCGCGGCGATCGTCGACGGCCTGTCCTACGGCTGCGGCGACGCGGTGATCGGGCTGAACCCGGCGTCCGATTCGGTCTCCACCCTCAGCGGCCTGCTCCATCTCTTCGACGACCTGATCCAGCGCCTCGCGATCCCGACGCAGGGCTGCATCCTCACCCACGTCACCACGACGCTGGACGCCATGAACCTCGGCCTGCCGGTGGATCTCGTGTTCCAGTCCATCGCCGGCACCCAGAAGGCCAACGCCAGCTTCGGCGTCACCCTCCCCATCCTCAAGGAGGCGCACGAGGCGGCGCTGGCGCTCAAGCGCGGCACGGTGGGCGACAACGTCATGTACTTCGAGACCGGCCAGGGTTCGGCGCTCTCGGCCGACGCCCATCACGGCATCGACCAGCAGACCCTGGAGGCGCGCGCCTACGCGGTGGCGCGGCCGTTCAGGCCACTGCTGGTCAACACCGTGGTCGGCTTCATCGGGCCCGAATACCTCTACGACGGCAAGGAGATCATCAGGGCCGGGCTGGAGGACCACTTCTGCGGCAAGCTCATGGGCCTGCCTCTGGGTTGCGACGTCTGCTACACCAACCACGCCGAGGCCGACCAGAACGACATGGACACGCTCCTGACGTTGCTGGGTACGGCCGGGTGCACCTTCGTCATGGGCATCCCGGGTGCCGACGACGTGATGCTGAACTACCAGTCCACCTCGTTCCACGATTCGCTCTACATCCGCGAGGTGCTCGGCCTGAAGCGGGCGCCGGAGTTCGAGGCCTGGCTCGAACAGATCGGGCTGACCGACGCCGACGGGACACTGCTGCCGGAGGGGCCGAGCGCCCGGCTCATCGCCGCCGCTCCGGGCCTGTCGGGAGACCTCGCGGCATGACCGGCGAAGACCCCTGGGCGCGCCTCGCCCGCCTCACGCCCGCCCGGATCGGCCTCGGACGGGCCGGCGCCGGCCTGCCCACCATCGAGGTGCTGCGCTTCGGCCTCGCCCACGCCCAGGCCCGCGACGCGGTCCATACCCCGATGGACGCCGGCGAGGTCGCCGCCGGCATCGAAGCGCTCGGCTTCACGACCCTGACCGTGGCTTCCGCCGCCACCGACCGCGCGACCTACCTGCGCCGGCCCGATCTCGGGCGCGCCTTGAGCGAGGACGGCCTCGCCGTATTGACGCAGGAACCGGCCGAGCCGGTCGACCTCGCCATCGTGGTGGCCGACGGGCTCTCGGCCCGTGCCGTCCACGAGGGTGCGGCGGGCTTCCTCACCGCCTTCAAGCCGCACATCGACAAGGCCGGCTGGAGCCTCGCCCCGGTGGTGGTGGCGACGCAGGGAAGGGTGGCGCTAGGTGACGGCATCGGCGCGGCACTCAAGGCCCGCGCGGTGGTGGTGCTCATCGGCGAACGGCCGGGCCTGTCCTCGCCCGACAGCCTCGGCGTCTACCTCACCTTCGCGCCCCGTGTCGGGCGCTCGGATGCCGAGCGCAACTGCATCTCGAACGTGCGGCCGGCCGGGCTGTCCCACGAGCTGGCGGCGTTCAAGCTCGAATGGCTGCTGCGCGAGGCTCTTCTGCGCGGGATTACGGGGGTGAGCCTCAAGGACGGCAGCGGCGTCGCCCTGGAAGCGGCCCCACGCAGTGAGCTTTTGGGTGACGCCTCGAAAGCCGACCCGGCATCTTGAGGCGATCTCCGTCCGTGACGTGACCGGACATCCTGTCCGGCCGGAATCAGCGCGGGGCGAGGGCCTGCGTGGCGGAGCCCGAGAACCGGGCGGTGGCCGGAGCCTGCGATCCTTGCGCCGTGAAGCGGGTCGCCGCCATGGCGTCGGCCGGCCGGGCGACGAGACCGTCGGGAGCGCCCTCGGTGCGGGGACGGGCGACCGCCATATGCACCACCGGCGCCACCCGATCGATCGACTGGGCGACCGCGACGGCGAACAACCAGCGCATCTGCGCGCGCGGATCGGAATCCGGCGGCAGTCGCGCGGATGCGGGAAGCGGATCGGGCTCTGCGGCGGCGAGGTTCGCCGTCGCGGCGGCCCGCGCCGGCACCGGACCGAGATTGGCCATGCCGGCGGTTCCGAGCGAGGCGACCTGGACGGAGGGACGCGGCGGCGGCAGGGGCATCGCGAGGGCAGCGGCGACGGCGGCGAATTCGGACGGCCTGCGCGGCGGTGCCGGCATGATCGCCTGGACGGTGTCCTTCACCGCCTGCGGCTCGGCGGTGAGCAGGCTCTGGGCATCGCGGCCATCGCGACGGGCGGATTTCGCGGTCTGCTCGGCGGCGGCGTAAGCCAGTGCCGCGCGGGTCCCGGTCGTGTCCTCCGGATCGGCGCTGGCGACGGCGACGACGGGCCTGGTCCGTGCCTTGGCGGGCGCGGCCGGTGCTTGGATCTGGGCCTCGCTCGGCCGGCTGCCGCCGCCGAACAGGCCGGCGAAGAAGCCCTTCAGGCTCGGGCCCTCGTCCTCCTCACCGCCTTGGGCGTTCTGGGTGTAGCCCAGCACGGTGCCGCCGCGCGACAGGATCTCGGCGCGGGCTTCCTCGTAGCGGGCGAGCGGACGGTTATCGCTGGGCAGGTGGACGGTCCGGCCGTCGGGGAACAGGCGCGCGAGCTGGTCGTGGCTCATGCGCGGCCAGGAGCGGACCGAGCCGACGTCGAGGTGGACGAAGGGAGAACCGGCGCTCGGGTACCAGCCGACGCCGCCCCGCTGCATCTGCATGCCCACCGCGCGGATGCGGTCGACCGAGACGTCCGGCAGGTAGAAATCCATCGCCTTGCCGCGGGTATGCTGGCTGAACTCGGCTACGCCCCGCGAACGGCGGCGCAGCATCGCGTTGGTGCCCGGCGAGCGGTAGGCCGAGACGACGGTGATCGGCTCGGACGAGCCCACCGAGCGGTAGGCCTCCCACACCGTGTCGAACAGGCGCGGGTCCATCTTGGTCGGCTCGTCGACCCGCCAGTCGCGCAGCATCCAGTTGAGCTGCTCCAGGGCGGCGCGGTCGTAGCGCCCGTCACGCTTGAACGTGATCGTCGCGCTTTCCTTCGTGTGGGAATGGAAGATCGAGATCGTTCGGGTGTCGCCGTTGGCGACCGCGTCCTGCGTCCCGTGCGCGCCACCGAGGACGCCCGCGGCGATGCCGGTCATCAGGGCGAGGGATCGCGACAGGAGTCCGCGGCGATGCCGGGATGGCGCGGGCGATCTGTCTCGCTGATGTGCCTGCACGATCGTCCCCACCCTCTGCCAGACCACGCCTGAGCGCGACACGTCATGGTGAATGCAGGGTTGCCGAAAACCGTAAACGGGGGGTTAACGGACCCGAACGCTGCATCGTTTGCAGGCAAACGGCTAAGTCCGAACCGTGGCGAAATCGTGCCGCGCAAGAGTGGCCGCGCACATGGACCGACGCTGTGGCAACCCTGCCTCAGCGTGGTTGGACGGGACGGTACCCTCCCTCACGACAAGGGCGCGGCCCACCAAAGCGGTCCCGCGCCCTTTTCCGACGTTCCGTGACGATGCCGCTCAGGCGGCGGGCGCCTTTACCGGGACGCCCTTCTCGGCCAGGAACTGCTGCAGTTCGCCGGACTGGAACATCTCGCGGGTGATGTCGCAGCCGCCGACGAACTCGCCCTTCACGTAGATCTGCGGGATGGTGGGCCAGTTCGAGAAGGCCTTGATCCCGTCGCGGATGGCCATGTCGTCGAGCACGTTCACGCCCTTGAACGGCACTTCGAGGTGGTTGAGGATCTGCACGACCTGGCCCGAGAAGCCGCACATCGGAAATTGCGGCGTGCCCTTCATGAACACGACCACGTCCTGGGATTCGATCTCGGCCTTGATGGCGGTGTTGGCGTCGGTCATCGGGTATGTCCTCGTTGGTGGCTTGATCTAGTGATGGTCGGCCGGCCTGTTCAAGGTCGAGGCGAGGCGCTCCAAGGCCCAGTCCATCGTGAAGGTCTCGGAAACGAGTTCTTCGGGTGTGAACGGTATCGCATCGGGTAAGCCCACGACGAGGCGATCGTCGAACATCCGGAGGGAGACTTCCGCCTGGATCCGTGCCGTCTTCCACAACCACGACCAGTCGATCCGCTGCCGCATGCCGGGAGAGTAGGCCCGGTGGGCCGCCGCATGAAAAGCGATCACCTCGGATCGCCAGGATCGGGTCGATTGTGCACTCGGCGCAGACATGTACTTCAGCACGTGGATGAGCACCTGCAGGAGCTTCTGCTCGACCGCGCTGATCTGGGACCGCCCCACGCTCTCGATCTCCTCGGCGACGTTCTCCCAGTCGAGGGCATTCGACAGATCGGGCCGTGACGCGAGGGCGCGAACGGCAGCGGCCTGCTGCTCGGCCCAGGTCACGATGTCGTCGTCGTAGAGGCTCGGCTGATCCATGTGATCGACCCCGCTGAAGCGGATCAATCCTGGGGGACGCCCGTGGTCAGCGCAAGGGCGTGGAGGACACCCCCCATCCGCCCCTGGAGCGCGTTGTAGACGAGCTGGTGCTGGGCCACCCGCGTCTTGCCCTTGAAGGCCGACGAGATGACGGTGGCGGCGTAATGGTCGCCGTCGCCTGCGAGATCCTTGATCTCGATCCTCGCGTCGGGCAGCGCTTCCCGGATCATCGCCTCGATCTCGCGCGCATCCATCGGCATCGGGTGTCTCCTCGAAGAAATGTCAGGCGGCGGCCGGCCGGCTCGCCATGTAGGCGGGAAGCCAGCCCTCGTGCGCCTCGCGCAGGGCCGTCAGCGAGATGGTCTGTCCGCCGGGCAAGGTCAAACCGTCGCCGCCGACGCTGCCGACGATGGCCGCCGCGATGCCGAGTTCCGCTGCGCGCGCCAGCAGGTCCTGCGCCGTGGTGAGGTCGGTGCTCAGGAGGTAGCGGGCCTGGTCCTCGCCGAAGAGCCAGGCATGGGCCGGGACGCCGGCGGGGCCCTCGCCCAGGGTCGCGCCGAGGCCGCCGGCCAGGGCCATCTCGGCCACGGCGATGCCGAGGCCGCCGTCGGAGAGGTCGTGGACGCTTTCGATCCGCCCGGAGCTGATGAAGCCGCGCAAAAAGTCGCCGTTGCGGCGCTCGGCGGCGAGGTCGACCGGAGGTGGTGCGCCTTCCTCGCGGCCGGCGACGACCGCGAGGTAGACCGACTGGCCGAGCCAGCCCGCGGTCTCGCCCAGCAGCACCAGGACGTCGCCCTCGCGCTTCAGGGCGATCGTGGCGTGGCGCGTGACGTCGTCGAGGAGGCCGACGCCGCCGATGGTCGGGGTGGGAAGGATGCCGACGCCGTTGGTCTCGTTGTAGAGCGAGACGTTGCCCGACACGACGGGGAAGTCCAACGCCAGGCAGGCCTCGCCGATGCCCTTGAGGCAGCCCACGAGCTGGCCCATCACCTCGGGCTTCTCCGGGTTACCGAAGTTGAGGTTGTCGGTGATCGCGAGCGGGCGACCGCCGACGGCGGTGATGTTGCGCCAGGCCTCCGCCACCGCCTGCCGGCCGCCGGCGACCGGATCGGCCTCGCAGTAGCGTGGGGTGACGTCGCAGGTGAGCACCAGACCCTTGGGACCGTCCTCGACGCGGACGATGGCGGCGTCGCCGCCGGGCTTCTGGACGGTGTTGCCGCCGATGAAGTGATCGTACTGCTCGTAGACCCAGCGCTTCGAGGACAGGTCCGGCGACCCGAGGAGGGTCAGCAGCGCCTCGGCGTCGCCGACCGGGGCCGCTACCTCGGCGGCCGCGACCACCGGCTGGTGGGTGTTGGCGATGTGGGGGCGGTCGTAGAGGGGGGCCTCGTCGCCGAGCTCCTTGATCGGCAGGTCGGCCATGACGACGCCGTCGTGCTTGACGACGAAGCGCAGCGTGTCTGTGGTGTGCCCGATCACCGCGAAGTCGAGGCCCCACTTCACGAAGATGGCTTGCGCCTCGGCCTCCATGCCGGGCTTGAGGACCATGAGCATGCGCTCCTGGCTCTCCGACAGCATCATCTCGTAGGCGCTCATGCCGGCCTCGCGGGCCGGCACCTTCTCGATGTGGAGTTCGACGCCCAGATCGCCCTTGGCGCCCATCTCGACGGCCGAGCAGGTCAGCCCCGCCGCCCCCATGTCCTGGATCGCGATGACGGCGCCCGAGGCCATGAGTTCGAGACAGGCCTCCAGCAGCAGCTTCTCCGCGAAGGGGTCGCCGACCTGGACGGTGGGGCGCTTCGATTCCGAGGCGTCGTCGAACTCGGCCGAGGCCATGCTGGCGCCGTGGATGCCGTCGCGGCCGGTCTTCGAGCCGAGGTAGACGATCGGGTTACCGACGCCGGTGGCCGCCGCGTAGAAGATCGCGTCGGTGCGCGCCAAGCCCACCGCCATGGCGTTGACGAGGATGTTGCCGTCGTAGCGGGAATGGAAGCCGACGGCGCCGCCCACCGTCGGCACGCCGAAGGAATTGCCGTAGCCGCCGATGCCGGCCACCACGCCCGAGACGAGGTGGCGGGTGCGCGGATGGTCCGGCGAGCCGAACCGCAGGGCGTTCAAGGCCGCGATCGGCCGCGCTCCCATCGTGAAGACGTCGCGCAGGATGCCGCCGACCCCCGTCGCCGCGCCCTGGTAGGGCTCGATGAAGCTCGGGTGGTTGTGGCTCTCCATCTTGAAGACGCAGGCCAGCCCGTCGCCGATGTCGATGACGCCGGCGTTCTCGCCCGGCCCCTGGATCACGTGCGGCCCCGTGGTCGGCAGCCCGCGCAGATGCTTGCGCGACGACTTGTAGGAGCAGTGCTCGTTCCACATCGCCGAGACGATGCCGAGCTCCGTCAGCGTCGGGTCGCGTCCGATCAGGCCGCGGAACCGCGCGTACTCGTCGGGCGTCAGGCCGTGCTGCTTGATGAGCTCGGGGGTGATCGGAACTTCGTTGCGGAACATGCGACTCCCCTCGACCGGCTCGGCCGGAACCGGAAGGCACGGCTCTAAGCAGGTTTGCGCGATGTGGCCACCGGTTTGTGGCCGCCGGTTTCGCGACGAAAACCCGGCCGTCAGCGCTCGACCTCGGCGGACTCCTGCCCCATCGGCTGCGCCTTCACGCTGCGCCACCGCTCGATCAGCCCGTGGATCGGCTCCGCGCCCGTGATGAGGCTGATGTAGTCGAAGGTGTCGGGGCTCTCGCTCGACATCAGCAGCTGGAAGTGCATCTGGAACAGGTTGAAGCGCCGGCGCGACAGGCGCTTCTCCGAGACGAGGTCGGGCATCCGCACGTGGAATTCCACCGGCCGATGCGCTTTGGGCGAGGGCAGCCCCGAGGCGCTGAGCGGATCGCGCTTGTGGATCGAGAGCCAGTCCCACTTCGTGCGGATGTCGAGCCAGCCGATCGCCGCGGCGGCCCCCACCCGGGCGAGCGCCGCGCGGCTGGCGTGCGCGTTGGCGTCGAGCGTGATCCAGGGGATCACGCTGCCGATCGTCACGAAGGAGACCGGGGTGCCGCGGGTGCCGAAGTCGGGGTCGTTCAGGAGCACCCGGTCGAGGGCCTCGTAGCCGAAGAAGCTCGACGAGGAATGGCCGATCAGCACGATCTCGCTGGCCTTGCCCTCGGCGGCGCGGATCAGGGCCGCGAAGGCGTCGAGCCGCGCCTCCATCTCGGGGGCCTCGCCCTTGGCATGGGCATGGGTGAAGGCGGTGTCGTCCACGAGATGGGCGACGAAGAACGGCTTCTCGCGGGTGATCCGCATCAGCCACCACAGGATGGCGTAGGCCGCCGCCGGCACGGCGAGGATGGCGACAGGCGCCGGCAGGACCTGGGCGGGGAGCAGCAGCAGGGTGCAGGCGAGGGCGACGCTCGCCGCCACGATGCCGAGGTAGATCAGGTGGATGCCGACGATGACCCGGTAGAACCGCCGCGCCTCGCGCCGGTAGGCGCTGAGGTAGCCGGTGCGCCACAGGCGCCAGCCGAGCGCCAGGGTCTCCACGAAGCGCCGGCCGTTGGGGCGGGGAAACCGGGCACGCACGATGTCGTCCCAGCGCAGCAGGGTGTAGCGGGTCGCCTGTCCCTCGCTCGCGAGCTCCCAGTCGAGCCGCAGCCCGTCGGCCGAGCGCACCGGATCGCCGACCGTGATCGGCGTGTCCCGCCGCGTCGCGGTGAGCCGCGCCTCGCGGCGGAACAACCCCCAGTAGGTCTCGGGCTCGCGCGGATCGAAACCGGGCATGTAGAACACCTGCCGGGGCAGGGCGTCCCTGGCTCGGGTCTCGGGTGGCGTGCCGGTGGGCGCGATGTCGTGGGAGATGGGCCGTCCGTCCGGTTGTGGCGGCGCCGGGGCGATGGGGCCTCGGACGCGCGCGGGACATGTCCCCTACACGATCCGGCCACCCTGCGACGAGGGGAAACCGCGTCAGGCCGACGCGGCGGGGCTCCCGGCCAGGAACTCGGCGATCGCCCCCACGAAGCGCTCGCCATACGCCTCGCGCTTCTTCTCGCCGACCCCGTGGACGGTGCGCAGGGCATAGAGGTCGACCGGCTTGGATTTGGCCATCTCGATCAGGGTGCGGTCGGGGAAGACCATGAAGGCGGCGATGCCTTCGGAGCGCGCGATGGTGGCACGCAGGCCGCGCAGGTGCTGGAACAGGGCCTCCGTCGCCGGATCGAGGTCGAGGTCGGCTTCGTCGCGCACGGGTCCGGCCCGGCGGCGGTCGCGCGGTTCGGCGGGGCGCGGCTCGGGATCGGGGCGCAGCTGCACCGTCTGGCGCCCGAACAGGATGTCCTCGCCCTTGCCGGTCAGGCTGAGGCCGCCGTGCCCGTCGGCGTTCTCGGCCACCGCGCCGGCGGCGAAGAGCTGGCGCAGCATCGCCCGCCAGGCCGGCACCGGCCTGTCGGCGCCGACCCCGAAGGTCTTGAGCGCGGCGTGGCCGTTGCGGCGGATCTGGTCGGATTCCTTGCCGTGGACCACGTCGCAGACGTAGGCCGCCCCGAACCGCTGGCCGGTGCGCACGATCGCCGAGAGCAGCTTCTGGGCCGGCACCGTGGAATCCACGAGCGAAACGCCGCCGCGGCACAGGTCGCAACGCCCGCACGGCTCGCTCGCCTCGTCGAAATAGGCGAGCAGCGACTGGCGCCGGCACAGGGCGCCCTCGCACAGAGCGATCATCGCCTCGAGCTTGCGCCGCTCGACCCGCCGACGCTCGTCCGGCACGTCCTTCTCGTCGATCTGGCGGCGCTTCAACGACATGTCGTCGAGGCCGTAGAGGGTGAGGGTGTCGGCGGGCAGGCCGTCGCGCCCGGCCCGGCCGATCTCCTGGTAGTAGCCCTCGACGTTGGAGGGCATGTCGGCGTGGCAGACGAAGCGGACGTCGGGCTTGTTGATGCCCATGCCGAAGGCGACGGTGGCGGTCATCACCACGCCGTCCTCCTGCAGGAAGGTGTCCTGGTTCTTCATGCGCGTGCCCTGGTCGAGGCCGGCGTGATAGGGCAGGGCGTTGAAGCCGTCCTTGGCCAGCACCTCCGCCAGTTGCTCGGTGCGCTTGCGCGACGAGCAGTAGATGATGCCGCTCTCCTGGCGGCGCGACTTCAGGAACCGCTCGATCTGGCGCGTCGGCTGGTCCTTGGGCGCGAAGGTCAGCCGGATGTTGGGCCGGTCGAAGGAATGGACGAAGGCCTTGAGCGGGCGCCCGGCGGGAAACAGCCGCTCGGTGATGTCGGCCCGCGTCGCCTTGTCGGCGGTGGCGGTGAGCGCCAGGGTCTGGACGTCGCCGAGCGCGGTACGGGCGCGGGCGAGGTCGCGGTATTCGGGCCGGAAGTCGTGTCCCCATTGCGAGACGCAATGCGCCTCGTCGACGGCCAGGCGCCGCACGTCGGCGTCGCGCAGGGCCTCGATCAGCCCCTCCATCATCAGTCGCTCGGGCGAGACGAACAGCAGGCGCAGGTCGCCGGACCGGATCTGCCGCCAGGTCTCGCGGGAGGTCGCCTCCGGCACCGACGAATTCAGCGTGGCGGCCGCGACGCCGAAGCCGAGCATCTGCTGCACTTGATCGTGCATGAGCGCGATCAGCGGCGAGACCACCACCGTGAGCGAATGCTCGACGAGGGCCGGCAGCTGGTAGGTCATCGACTTGCCCGACCCCGTCGGCATCACCGCGAATACGTCGGTCCCGTCGAGGACGGCCCCGATCACCTCGTCCTGCCCGGGGCGGAAATCGTCGTAGCCGAAGGTGGTCTTGAGGGCGCGCCGGGCTTCGTCGAGGCGGGATGTCATCGCTGCCTTGTGGGATCGTGGTGCGGTCGTCCGGCCGGGACGAGGGGGTGCCGGTGGGGGCTTGTAGCGGGCCGCGCTCAGGGCGTCCCGCGGGGCCCGCTCTCGGGCGGCTCGCCGTCCTCGTCCTCGTCGATGGGCGTCGGGATGGCGTAGCGGTCGGTGAGCCAGCGCCCGAGGTCGACGTCGGCGCAGCGCGCCGAGCAGAACGGCGCGAAGCCCGCCTTCGCCGGCTTGGCGCAGATCGGGCAGGGCGGCACGTCGGAGGCTGGAGCCTTGCGGGCGCTCACAGCGGGCTCCCCCAGCGGTCGCGCACGGGAAAGCCTTCCCCCTCCAGGAGGGTGAGGGTTTCGTAGAGCGGCAGGCCGACCACCGCCCCGTAGGACCCGACGAGCTTGACCACGAAAGCCCCGGCCAGCCCCTGGATGGCGTAGCCCCCGGCTTTGCCGCGCCACTCCCCCGAGGCGAGGTAGCGCTCGATGTCGCGGGACGACAGGCGCTTGAACCGCACCCGGGTCTCCACCAGCCGCTCGCGGCGCTGGTCCTTGGGCGACAGGACGCAGACCGCGGTGAAGACGCGGTGCTGGCGGCCCGACAGCAGGCGCAGGCAATCGGCGGCCTCGTCGGGCAACTCGGTCTTGGGCAGGATGCGCCGGCCCACCGCCACCACGGTGTCGGCCGACACGATGTAGGCCGCCCGCATGTCGTCGCGCCGGCGCGCGGCCTCGCCGGCCACGGCGAGCTTGTCCCGTGCCAGGCGACGCGCGTGGTCGCGGGGCGTCTCGCCCTTGAGGGGCGTCTCGTCGACGTCCGCCGGCAGGAGGGCGTCCGGCTCGATGCCGGCCTGTTGCAGGAGGGCGAGGCGGCGGGGCGAGGCGGACGCGAGGACGAGGCGCGCCGAGGCGATGGTGCCGGATGGTGCGATGTCGTTCATCGTGGCGGGAAAGCCGGCATGGGGGATGACGATCCTGTCTGAAGCCAGGGTTCGGGACGGTGCCGCGCCCGTCGACGGCGCCGGCGACGAAAAAGGGGGGGCGGTTCGGCGGCGGGACGCTACTGGAAACCGGCCGGCTTGGGAACGCGCCGGGCGAAACGGTCTGCGGTCGATGCCGGCTCCTTTCCCGCCGGCGGGTGCGCAGCCGAAAACCGCGCCGGGCCCGCCGGAGGTTCCGTTTCGGGGCGAAATGCTCTAGGCCGCCACACGATGATCCGCACCGCGCTCTACGCCGGGTCCTTCGACCCGGTCACGAACGGACACCTCGACGTCATCCGTCAGGCCTGCCGGCTCGTGCCCCGTCTCGTCATCGCCATCGGCATCCATCCGGGCAAGACCCCGCTGTTCTCGCCCGAGGAGCGGGTGGACCTGCTCCGGTCCACCTGCGAGCCCCTTGCGATCGCGGAAGGCACCGAGCTCGAAATCGCCACCTTCGACGATCTCGCCGTCACCGCCGCGCGGCGCCACGGGGCGACCCTGTTCATCCGGGGCCTGCGCGACGGGACCGACCTCGACTACGAGATGCAGCTCGCCGGCATGAACGGCACCATGGCGCCGGAGGTCCAGACCGTGTTCCTGCCCGCCTCCATCCACGTCCGGCCGATCACCGCTACCCTCGTGCGCCAGATCGCGGCGATGGGCGGCGATGTCGGCGCCTTCGTCCCGCCGGCGGTGGCCGAGCGCCTCGCCGCGCGCTTCCGCAAGGCCTGACCCCCCCCTCCTTTGTCGTTTTCCGGAGAAGACTTGCCCATGACGACTCGTGCCTCGAAGACGATGCCTACCCCGATGACGCGCCGCCTCGCCGCCGCCCTCCTGTTCGCCGCCACCCTCGGCGGCGCACCGGCCGCCCGCGCCGCCGACGGCGACACCCTCTACCTCGACACCAAGGACGGCCGCGTCACCATCGTGCTGCGCCCCGACATCGCCCCCAAGCACGCCGCCCAGATCAAGACGCTGGTCCGCCAGGGCTTCTACGACGGTCTCAAGTTCCACCGCGTCATGGACGGGTTCATGGCCCAGACCGGCGACCCGAAGGGCAACGGCACCGGAGGCTCGTCGCTGCCCAACATCCCGGCCGAATTCTCGCAGGCGCCGTTCAAGCGCGGCACCGTCGGCATGGCCCGCTCGTCCTCGCCGAACTCGGCCAATTCGCAGTTCTTCATCTGCCTGGGCGACGCGCCGTTCCTCGACGGCCAGTACACCGTGGTCGGGGTCGTCACCTCCGGCATGGATGTCGTGGACAAGATCAAGAAAGCCGCCCCCGGCGCGCAGGGCGGCGCCGTGCAGAACCCGGATTCCATCGTGAAGCTGCAGCTCGCCCAAGGGGCGAAGTAGCGGGACTCCGGGGCATGGATCGTCGTAGCCGGGCGGCCGTCCCGTTGCGCGGCGGCGTGGCGCTGGCGGTCGTCAGCGCCTCGGCGATCCCCCTGGCGGCGGTGGCGGCCGTCGGGCAGCCGCTGAGCCTGCCCACCACGCTGCGCGCGACGGTCCAGGTGCCAGTCCAGGCCCCGGGCGTCGCGCCCGAGCCGGCCTCGAGCCTGCGCGCACTCTACGCCCGGCTCGCCGCCTGCTGGCAGCCGCCGGCGGGCCTCGCCCGCTTCGAGCGCACCGAGGTCACCGCCCGTTTCGCCCTGCGGCGGGACGGTTCGGTGATCGGCGAGCCGCGCATCACCTTCGCGACGCAGCCGAGCGACGGCCGAGCCTTCCGGCTCCTGGCCGACGCCGCCCGCGACGCCATCCGTCGCTGTACGCCCGCGCCGATCACGCCCGGGCTCGGCGGCGCCATCGCGGGGCGCCCCATCGCGCTCCGTTTCATCTATCAAGGACCCAAAGGACAGGGAGTTTGACCATGGCAGAGACCGAGACCCTCACCCTCGAGACCACCAAGGGCCGCATCGTGATCGGCCTGCGGCCGGACCTGGCGCCCAACCACGTCGAGCGCATCAAGACGCTGGCGGGACAGGGCTTCTACGACGGCGTGCCGTTCCACCGCGTCATCGACGGCTTCATGGCCCAGACCGGCGACCCCACCGGCACCGGCTCGGGCGGCTCCGAGCTGCCCGACCTCAACGCCGAGTTCAACGCCGAGCCGCACGTGCGCGGCACCTGCTCGATGGCGCGCACCAACTTCCCGCACTCGGCCAACTCGCAATTCTTCATCTGCTTTGGCGACGCGCGCTTCCTCGACAAGCAGTACACCGTCTGGGGCAAGGTCACGGAGGGCATGGACGTGGTCGACACCCTCAACAAGGGCGAGCCGCCGCGCTCGCCGGACAAGATCGTCAAGGTGACGGTCGGCGCCGCGGCCTGATCTTCAGCCGGTTTTCGTGGGTTGCCCCACGAAAGCCGGCTGATACGGTTCCCGCTTGAATCAAGCGGGAACCGTATCACCGAGCCCGCGCGGCGCCTGAGCGAAGCCCATTTCCGCATCACGAAGTGATCAACCGGAAATGGGCTGAGACCTCTTTCATGGCGCATCGTTTCTTCCTGCGAATCGCGCAACACGTCGCAGGACGTTACATGGCCGCCCGCTCACCTCCTGGAGCGTCCGAGCCCGGCTCGGGCGCTCCGTTTCGTTGCGGCCTCCTGCCCGGCCACCTCCCGAAAGCGACCCGATGAGTCCGGCGACGCTCCCCCTTCGCGACCTCCTCCTCGCCCTCGCGGTGGTGGCGGTGTGGGGAACCAACTTCGTGGTGATCCGGATCGGGCTGGACCACCTGCCGCCGCTGCTGTTCGCCGCCCTGCGGTTCCTCTTCGCGGCCTTGCCCGCGGTCTTCCTGCTGCCGCGCCCGCCCGTGCCCTGGCCGAACCTGGCCGCCTACGGCCTCCTCATCGGCGTCGGGCAGTTCGGCGTGCTCTTCGTGGCGCTCCGCGGCGACATCTCTCCGGGCCTCGCCTCGCTGGTGATCCAGGTGCAGGTCTTCTTCACCATCGGCCTGTCCGTCGCGACGATGGGCGAACGGGTGCGGGGCTACCAATGGGCGGCGCTCGCCCTGGCGGCGGCCGGCATCGGGATCATCGCACTCCATACGGATGCTACCACGACGCCTCTGGGGCTCGGGCTCGTGACCTTCGCCGCCATGGGCTGGGCGGGGGGCAATATCGTCGCCAAGCGCGGCGGCGCGCCCAACATGCTGGCCTACGTGGTCTGGGCCGCCCTGTTCTCGACGCCGCCGCTGCTGGCGCTGTCCTTCGCGCTGGAGGGCTGGGACGCCATCCGGGCCGGCCTTCTCAGCGCCGACGCCGTCACCTGGGCCACCGTGATGTGGCAGTCGGTGGGCAACGTGATGTTCGGCTACGCGATCTGGGGCTGGCTGCTGGCGCGCCATTCCACCGCGCTGGTGGCGCCGCTGTCGCTGCTGGTGCCGGTGATCGGCCTTGCGACCTCCGCGCTCTGGTTCGGCGAGCCCCTGCCGTTCTGGAAGATCGGGGCGGCGCTGCTGGTGCTGAGCGGCCTGGCCATCGGCGTCCTGTATCCGCGCTGGCGCCGCCGGACCGTGCTCGACGGCCTTCCGCCGGCCGCGTGAGCGCCAGCCGCGTATCCTATCCCGGCGCTCGCAGACACGCTTGGGCCGCCGCCAGATCCTCGGGCGTGTTGACGTTGAGGAACGGGTCGAGGGGCGTCGCCGCCCATTCCACCGCCACGGCACCATGGCGGGCGAGGTAGGCGCCGACCCTGCGCTCGTCGCGCTCGACCAGGGCCGCCCGCAGGTCGTCGCGCAGGCCGACCGGCCACAGCGCGGTCGTGAAATGCTGCCGCCCGCCGGAGGAAGCGACCGCGATCGTCGCGTTCGCTGCATCCCCGGCCGCGGTCCCTCCCGCGATGGCCGCCCTGAGCCGCCCCACCAGATCGCGCGGCAGGAAAGGCGAATCGCCGGTGACGCTGGCGACATGCGTGACGTCGGGATGATGGGCCACGGCATGGTCGAGGGCCGCCAGGATGCCCGCCAGCGGCCCCGGATGTCCCGGCACCCCATCGCGGACGATGGGATGGGCGAACCCCGCGAAGCGGGCCGGGTCGCCGTTGGCGTTCAGGATTACGCCGGCCGCGCATTGCGGCGCGAACCGCTCGCAGACGTGGTCGAGGAGCGAGCGTCCGCCGAGGCGCAGGAGCGACTTGTCGCCACCGCCCATCCGGCGCGACAGGCCGCCGGCCAGGATCACGCCGAGGACCGGCATGGTGCGGCTACTCGATGACGATGCGCGGCGCGGCGCGGGGTGCCGGCCCGCCCGCGAGGTTGCGCCACAGCAGCGCGGCGATCTCGCGGTAGACCTTGGCCTGCGGCCCGTCGGGGTCCACCGCCACCACCGGCCGGCCGGAATCGGAAGTCTCGCGGATCGTCATGTTGAGCGGGATCTCGCCGAGGAACGGCACGTCGAGCCGCGCCGCCTCGGCCCTGGCCCCGCCGTGGCCGAAGATGTGGGAGGCATGGCCGCAGTTCGGGCAGACGAAGGTCGCCATGTTCTCGATGACGCCGAGGATCGGCACCGCGACCTTGCGGAACATGGTGACGCCGCGCCTCGCGTCGATCAGCGCGAGATCCTGGGGCGTGGAGACGATGACGGCGCCCGAGAGCGGCGTCGCCTGCGCCATCGTGAGCTGCGCGTCGCCTGTGCCCGGCGGCATGTCGACGATCAGGATGTCGAGTTCGCCCCAGGCGACCTCGCGCAGCATCTGGGTGATGGCCGATTGCACCATCGGCCCGCGCCAGATCATCGCCGTCTCGGGCTCGATCAGGAAGCCGATCGACATCACCTTGATGCCGTAGCCGTCCATGGGCGCCAGCAGGCGCTCCTCGATCACCTTGGGCTTGCCCGACAGCCCGAACAGTTTCGGCACCGAGGGGCCGTAGATGTCGGCATCGAGCAGGCCGACCTTCAGCCCTTGCGCCGAAAGCGCCAGGGCGAGGTTGCAGGCGGTGGTCGACTTGCCGACGCCGCCCTTGCCGGAGGCGACGGCGACGATGTGGCGGACGCCCGGCAGGGCCGGGCCGGTGCGCGGCGGCGCGGCGCGGCCGGGGGCGGGCGGCTGCGGCGGGGCCGGCTGGCTCGGGCCGCGCTCGGAGGTGAGGCTCGCGAAGACGCCGGAGACGCCCGGCATCGCCAGCACCGTTCCCTCGGCGCGGCTGCGGATCGGCTCGAAGCGCGCGGCCTCGCTCGGGTCGATCAGGATCGAGAACATCACGCGATTCGTGGCGTCGACCACCACCTGCGACAGGCGGCCGGAGGCCGACAGGCTCGTTCCCGCGTCGTCGATGGTGACGGCGGAGAGCGCTTTCAGCACGTCGTCGCGGGTCATGGCCACACACTCAGTTCCTTGAGGCGGGCGGGCGCCGATCACCCGTCCCGTGCATGCATGTAGCCGTGTCGGCGCGAAACACCAGTGCGCCGCATCCCCGCGCCGAAACCATCCCGGCGCCCGTCCGTTGTCGACACGATTTCCAGAGCGTCGGCTGTCGCTTCGGAACCCATCCCCATCACGGAGTACCCTCGCATGCACGACGGCAACCATCGCGACCACGACGGCGCGAAGAAACTGTTCGACCTGATCAAGGACATCAAGGTCGCGATGATGACCACCGCCGACACCGACGGAAAGCTCTACAGCCGCCCGATGTGGAACCAGGACGCCGACGAGGCCGGTGACCTGTGGTTTTTCACCAAGCTGCACAGCCCCAAGACCGCCGAGATCAGCCGGGACAACGCGGTGAACCTGTCCTATTCCGACCCCTCGAACCAGACCTACGTCTCGGTGGCCGGCAAGGCCGAGATCGTGCGCGACCAGGCGATCATCGACCAGAAGTGGTCGGAGAGCATGAAGACCTGGTTCCCCAAGGGCAAGGAAGACCCCGAGGTCGCCCTGATCCGCGTGCATCCCGAGAAGGGCGAGTACTGGGACAGCCCCAACGCGACGATGCTGCACGTCTTCGGCTACGTGAAGGCGGCCCTCACGGGCGAATCGCCCAAGACCGAGACCAAGAAGGTCGATCTCGCCTGACGTCGTCTCGCCGGAGAGGCGGGTTTCGGGAGCGGCCGTGGCCGCGTTCCCGGAACCCGCTCAGGGGGGCGAAGGCGCCGGGGTCCGAACCAGCGCCACGAGCCCGATCAGCACCACGATCGGTACGACGAGACATCCGAACGACCACGCCGCGACCCCGAACGCCCCCGCGAGCGCGCCTCCTGCGAAGGCGACGACGGCCGGCACCATCCGCCGCAGGCGCGCCCGCGCCGGGCCGCCGACCGGTGCGGCCCCCCGGGCGAGGTCGACGGCGTCGATGACGGCTTGGGTGACGTTCACGGTCATCACCGTCGTGGCGGCGAGATGCGCGAACCCGAGGCGGCCGATGGCGTTCTGAACGCCCATGGCGGCCACGCCGAGCATGCCGACGGTGATCGAGGCGATGCCGTCGGGCGAACCGACCGGCGAGAGGGCGATGCCGATCCCGCAGAAGGCGGCCAGCACCACGATCTCGATAGCCAACAGCCAACGCAACGGCGCGCGGCCACGCCACTCCAGGGCGAGCGACGCCAATCGCGTGACGGCGACGGCGGCGACGAAGACGGGCAGCGCGAGCAACTTCGCTACCACCCCCGTCGAGGTCGAGACGAGTTCGGCACCGATCAGCACGAAGTTGCCGGTGACATGCGCCGTGAACAGGCCGGCCAGGGCGATGAAGGCGGCGGCGTCCACGAAGCCCGCGACGAAGGCGAGGCCGATGCCGGCCCAGAGGTCGACATCGCGAAGGGGGCTCGCGGCGGTCGGCCGGGCTGCGGGAGGCAGGGATGGCACGCAATCTCCTCCACGCCGTGGTGACCGGCCCGATCTCACCCTGCACGGAACTGGCAAACAAAAAGGCGACCCGAAGGCCGCCCCTGTGATCCATCGCCGTCCATCGTGAATTCTTGGTCGGAGCGAGAGGATTCGAACCTCCGACCCCTAGTCCCCCAGACTAGTGCGCTAACCGGGCTGCGCCACGCTCCGACACCCCGAAGGGTGCGGGGGTCTTAGCTTCCCGACCCTCGCGGCGCAACCCTTTATCCGCCCTGCTTCACGCTCCTGCCGGTGTGGCATGCGGCCCATGGGCATCCGGCGTGCCGCCATGCCCGTCGTGGCCGCTCTTCTTGCCGGTGAACCGGATCAGGATCTTGCGGATCACGACGTAGAACACCGGGGTGAGGAACAGGCCGAACACGGTGGCGCCGATCATGCCGAAGCACACGGCGGTGCCCAGGGCCTGGCGCATCTCGGCGCCGGGCCCCGTGGCGATGACCAGCGGCACGGTGCCCAGGATGAAGGCGAAGGCCGTCATCAGGATCGGGCGCAGGCGCAGGCGGCAGGCCTCGACGGCGGCGGCGACCGGACCCTTCTTCTCGGTTTCCTCGAGCTGGTGCGCGAACTCGACGATCAGGATCGCGTTCTTGGCGGCCAGACCGATCAGCACGATCAGGCCGATCTGGGTCAGGATGTTGTTGTCCTGCCCCCTGAATTGCACCGCCGCCAGCGCCGAGAGCACGCCGGTGGGGACCACGAGGATGATGGCCAAGGGTAGGGCCCAGGATTCGTACTGGGCGGCCAGCACCAGGAAGACGAGAAGCACGCCCAGACCGAACACCAGGATCGCGGTGTTGCCGGTGGCCTTCTGCTGGAACGCGATCTCGGTCCAGTCGTAGGCGTAGCCCTGCGGCAGGCTCTGCGCGATCTTCTCCATGGCGTTGAGGGCCTGGCCGGTGGAGACGCCGGGCTTGGAATCGCCCTGGATCGGCACCGAGTAGAACAGGTTGAACCGCTGCACGATCTGCGGCCCGCTGATCTCGCGGATCGAGGCGAGCGTCCCGATCGGCACCAGCGCGCCGGTGGAGGAGCGCACCTTGAGCTGCTCGATGTCGCGCTTCTCCAGGCGGAAGCCGGCATCGGCCTGGGCGCGGACCTGGTAGATGCGCCCGAAGGTGTTGAAGTCGTTGACGTAGGCGCCGCCGAGGTTGGTCTGGAGCGTCGAGAACACGCTCGCCAGCGGCACGTTCAGCATCCGCGCCATGGTGCGGTCGATGTCGATGTAGAGCTGGGGCGTGTCGTTGCCGAAGGTGGTGAAGACGCGCTGGACGTCGTTGCTCTGGTTGGCCTGCCCCAGGATCTCGTTGACGGCCGCCAGCAACGGCCCGATCTCGGAGCTCTGCCGGCTCTCGATCTGCATCTTGAAGCCGCCGCCGGTGCCCAGGCCGCGCACGGGTGGCGGCGGGATGAACAGGACCCGCGCCTCCTGGATGCCGGCGGTCGCCTTGAAGACGTCCCCGGTGATGACCGCCGCCGTTCGGCCGGCGGCGGCCCGCTCCTTGGCCCCCTTGAGGGTGAGGAACATCACCGCGCCGTTGGTGGTGTTAGTGAAGGTCGCCCCGTCGAAGCCCGAGATGATGACCGCATTGGCGACGCCGTCGACCTTCAGGGCGAGGTCGGCCGCCTTGCGCACCACGGCGGTGGTGCGTTCCAAGGCCGAACCCGCCGGCAACTGCACCACGCCGATGAGGTAGCCCTGGTCCTGCTGCGGGATGAAGCCCGTCGGCGTCGTCGTCACCAGATGCAGCGTCCCGGCGATGATGGCGGCGTAGACGATCACCATGCCGATGATGCCGACGGTCTTGCCGGTGAGGAAGTTGATGGTGCTGGCGTAGCCGTTCGAGAGCTTGTCGAAGGCGCGGTTGAAGACGTCCGCGCACCAGGCGAGGAACCGCGTCAGGAAGAACGTCGGCTTGGCGTGGGCGTGGTGCGGCTTGAGCAGCAGCTTGCAGAGCGCGGGCGACAGCGTCAGCGAGTTGAACATCGAGATGATGGTCGAGGCCGCGATGGTGAGCGCGAACTGCTTGTAGAACTGGCCCGAGATGCCGGGGATGAAGGCGGTGGGGATGAACACCGCCGACAGCACCAGGGCGATGGCGACGACGGCGCCGCCGACCTCGTCCATGGTCTTGTGCGCGGCGTCACCCGGCGAGAGCCCCTCCGCCATGTTGCGCTCGACGTTCTCGACGACGACGATGGCGTCGTCGACCACGATGCCGATGGCGAGCACCAGCCCGAACAGGGTCAGGTTGTTGATCGAGAACCCGAGCGCCTGCATCACCGCGAAGGTGCCGATGAGCGACACCGGGATCGCGATCACCGGGATCAGGGCGGTGCGCCAGCTCTGGAGGAACACCAGCACCACGATGATGACGAGGGCGACCGCCTCGAACAAGGTCTTGTAGACCTCGTAGACCGATTCCTCGATGAACTCGGTCGGGTTGTAGGCGATCTTGTACTCGACGCCGGGCGGGAAGTTCTTCTTGATGGTGTCCATCGTCGCGCGGACCTGCTTGGCCGCGTCGAGGGCGTTGGTGCCCGGCCGCTGGAACACACCCACGCCCACCGCGGGCGTCCCGTTCAGGAAGGACTGGGTGGTGTAGGTCTGCTGGCCGAGCTCGACCCGGGCGATGTCCTTGATGCGCACGAGGCGGCCGTCGCTCGCCTTGACGATGACCTCGGTGAACTCTTCGGGGGTCTGGAAGCGGCCCTGCGACTGCACCACGAGCTGGAAGGCGTTGTCCTTCGGCGCCGGCGGCGCCCCCAGGGCACCGGAGGCGACCTGCACGTTCTGCTCCTGCAGGGACGAGAGGACGTCTGTGGTGGACAGGCCGTAGGCGGCGAGCTTGTTGGGGTCGATCCAGATGCGAAGGGCGTACTCGCTGCCGCCGAACACCGTGATGTCGCCGACGCCGTCGAGGCGCAGGAGTTCGTCGCGGATGCGCAGGTAGATGTAGTTCGAGAGGTAGTTCTGGTCGTAGGAATTATCTGGCGACAGCAGGTGCACGACCATCATGAGGTCGGGCGAGGACTTGCGCACGGTGACGCCGAGGTTGCGGACGTCCGGCGGCAGGCGCGGCTGGGCCACCGACAGGCGGTTCTGCACCAGCACGTTGGCGATATCGAGGTTGGTGCCGACCTTGAAGGTGACGGTCAGCTGCATGTTGCCGTCGTTGGTCGACAACGACGTCATGTAGAGCATGTTGTCGACGCCGTTCACCTCCTGCTCGATGGGCGTCGCGATCGTGGCGGCCACCGTCTCGGCGTTGGCGCCGGGGTAGGAGGCGCGCACCACCACGGTCGGCGGCACGATCTCGGGATACTGCGCCACGGGCAGCGATTCGTAGGCGACGTAGCCGAGGATCAGGAAGATGATCGACGTGACGGACGCGAAGATCGGCCGATCGACGAAGAAATGGGCAAAGCGCATCGGTCAGACCTCTCGCCGCGTCATGCGGCTCGGCGGTGATGTCTCGGTGTTTCAACCCTCCCCCGCAGAAGGGGGAGGTCAGGACCGCGGTGCGATGCGTCTTACGTCCGCGACGGCGGCAGGGTGGTGGCTTCGGCCGCCACCTTGGCCCCGGGCCGCACCCGTGTCAGCCCGTTCACGACCACGTTCTCGTCGCCCTTGAGGCCGGACCGGATGACCCGGTAGCCGTCGACCTTGGGGCCGAGCTGCACGTCGCGGGTCGAGACCGAACCGTCTTCGGCCACCACGTAGACGATGCGCTTGTCCTGGTTGGCGGAGACCGCCTCGTCGGGCAGCAGCACCCCTTGCGCCGGCTTCGTCGCCGGCAGGGAGACGATGCCGAACAGGCCCGGCTTGATGAAGCCGTCGGGGTTCTCGACGGTGGCACGCAGGAGCACGGTGCCGGTGGCGTTGTCGACCCGGTTGTCCACGAAGTCGAGCAGGCCCTTGCGGGTCGGCTTCGTCTCGTTGGTGAGCGCGATCATGATCGGCGCGGCGTTCTGCTTCTGGGTCGCGCCCATCCCGATCTTGAGGGTGGTCTGGTATTTCAGGAACGACCGCTCGTCGACGGTGAAGCTGAAGTAGATCGGGTCGAGCGACACGATCGTCGTCAGCATGGTCTGGTCGGTGACGACGATGTTGCCCTCGGTGACGAGGCGGCGGCTGATCCGGCCGGAGACGGGGGCCTTCACCTCGGTGAAATCGTAGTTGAGCTGGGCCTGGCGCAATTGCGCGTCGGCGCTGTCGACGTTGGCCTGCGCCGTCTGCGAGGCCTGGCGGCGCTGGTCGGTGACCTGCTCGGAGATGTTGCCCGAGCGGCTCAGGGTCTGAGCGCGCTCGAGGTCGGTGGTGGAAAAATTCAGGCTGGCCTTGGCGGAAGTGAGTGCCGCCTGTGCCTGGTCGAGGGCCGCCTTGTAGGGGCGCCGGTCGATCACGAACAGGATGTCGCCCTTCTTCACGGTGGCGCCGTCCTGGAACAGCACCTTCTCGAGGTAGCCGGTGACGCGGGCGCGGACCTCGACGTAGTCGACCGCCTCGAAGCGGCCGGTGTAGGTGTCGGTCTCGACGAACTCGCGCACCACGGGCTTGGCCGTCGTCACCTTCGGCGGCGGTCCGCCGGGGGCCTGGGCATGTACCGCCAGCGGCGCCCCGAGCACCGCCAGGGCGAGGCCCATGGACGACAAGCGACGAATCAATCGAGCCATGGGCATGTTCTGGTTCCCTGCGCGTCCCGAGCTAGAGGCTCGGTCCACGGCTTGTCGTGCGGTTGCGCACATGCTGGCTCCACCCTGACGGGAACCGGCCGTGCCGGGGGATTACGAGTCGATCGGCTCGCCGGCGGCCGCCCAATCCTTGAAGCCGCCCCGGTAGTGGGCCTCGACGGGGATGCCGGCGGCCTGCGCCGCATGCAGGGCATGGACCGAGCGGACGCCGGACATGCAGGAGAACACCGGGCGGCGCCCGTCCTCGGCGATCAGCGCCGCCAGCGCCGTGGTGTCCAGGGTCGAGAGCGGATGCGGCACGGCGCCGGGGATGTGGCCGCCCTCGAACTCGTGCGCCTCGCGCACGTCGATGAGGAGGATACCGCCTTCGGCGAGGCCCCGCTTGATGTCGTCCCGGTGCAGATCGACGATCGTCATGGTGGTCCTTTTCTCGGAGCGGTGGAGGCGGTCGTCTCGGGGTGTCGGCCGAAGGCGGCCGGGCATCGCTAACGCATGTTCATATTCGTCAGGCGTCACGACCGCAAATCCGGGCCTGCCGTGGCGACCATGAGGCCGCTTCCGACGGCGGCCTCGGTCTCATCGTGTTGTCCCGTGAAATGCGAGCCGGTTCACGCAAAGGTGGCGAGGATCGGGTCGACGAGCGCGAAGTGGTCGCGCCAGGTCGGGGGGGCGTAGCCTCGCAGCCGGTCCGCCATGGCGGCGCGCGTTTCCGAGCCCGGCTCGCTCAGGGCCAGGATCGCGTCGCGCCAGCCGGGGCCGTCGAGGGGGTCGATCAGGGTCGCGAAGCCCGAGCCGACCTCGCGATGGACGGGAATGTCGGAGGCCACCACCGGCAGGCCGCAGGCCGCCGCCTCCACCACCGGGATGCCGTAGCCTTCCGCGAAGGAGGGCATCAGGAGGGCGGTGGCGCCGCGCAGGATCCCGGCCAGGCCGTGGGTGGAGAGCCCGTGGACCTCCGTCACATGGGCCTCGATGGCCGGGCACCGGTCCAGCATGTCGATGACGTTCTCCGCCTCCCAGCCGCGGCGCCCGACGATGACGAGGTGGGGCGTCGCCTCGCCGAGATCGGCGGCGAGGCGACGCCAGAGGTTGAGCAGGAGGAGGTGGTTCTTGCGCGGCTCGATGGTGCCGCAGGCCACGAAGACCGGTCGCCCTGGCGCGAAGGCGGTGGCGCGGTCGGCCTCGCAGAACACCGTCTCGACTCCCAGCGGCGCCACGCTCACCGGCCTCGCCCGAAGCCCGTTCGCCGCGAGGTGACGCAAGAAATGCCCCGCGACGTCGGCGGAATTAGCGATCACGTGGTCGGCATGGCGGGCCATCGTCTCCATCCGCACCGCGTGGCGCGCGTCCTCCCCCGGGCGGCCGTATTCGGGATAGGCGATCGGGATGAGGTCGTGGACGAAGAACACCGCGCGGACGTCCGGGCGGTCGTAGAGCCAGTCGAACCGCCCGGGCTTGTCGAGGCGCAGGTGCGAGGTGTGGAGATAGAGCGTGCCCTTCGGCAGCGCCTCGTGGCCGCCGGCGCGCAGGGTCCGCAGCGCCGCCTCGATGCGGACGCGGGTCCGCCGCCTCGGGCCGGCCGCGGGCGCACCGGCCGGGCCCGCGGCGCCGCCGAGCCTGGCGATGAGGCCGCGATAGACCGGGTCGGCCAGGGCGTCGCGATCCTCCTCCCAGCCCGAGGCCGCCGCCTCGACCACGGCCAGCGCCCCGGCGCGGTCGAGGACGCGCGGCCCGAGCATCGTCGACACGAGGCCGAAGCGGTCGCCCGGCTGGTCGAGGACATGGCGGGCATAGGCGAGGTCGACCCGGTCGATGCCGCTCGGGCTCGCGTGCGACAGGCGGGTGATCAGGCGGGTGAGGTCGATGGCGATGGCGGGCATGGTCCTCCGGGACGTGGCCGACGGCGGCGCGGTTTCGCCGGCCGCCCGATCCGGCCTATATGCGGTGCGCACCGCCCGAGACCATCGGTCCGGCCCCATTCCGTTCAGCGACACGCCAGAGAGAGCGCCCTTGTCCCCCGGCTATCTGCCCTTCGCGGGCGCCCTCCAGCTCCCGGCCTATACCTGCGACAACTGCGGGTTCTGGCAGCGGCACTTCGAGACGCCCGCCTCCTGTCCCCTCTGCCTCGACGCCCGCCACGTGGTGCCGCAGGGCGGGTGGCAGTTCTGGACCGAGACGCAGGCGCAGGAACGCTTCCCCTGCCATTGGGCCGAACTCGAGCCCGGCGTCTGGCGCTTCTGGAACGACCCGGTCTCCGGCATCGGTCCGAGCGCCTACCTGATCCAGACGCCGGCCGGGAACATGGGCTTCGAGGCCTGCCCGGTCTTCAGCGAGGCGGCCCTGCGGCACATCGCGGACTTGGGCGGGATGCAGGTGCTCTCGGCCTCGCATCCCCATTCCTACGGCGCCCTCGTCCAGCTGCAGGACCGGTTCGACCCGGAGCTGTGCCTGCCGGCGGCCGATTACACCTGGAGCGCCGGCCTCCAGGTCTCCTGGCCCTACGACGACCTCCTCGAACCGTTGCCGGGCCTCGAACTGCACCGCACGGCGGGGCATTTCGACGGCCACGCCGTGCTGTTCGACCGTGCCCGGAAGATCCTGTTCTGCGGCGACGCCCTGAAGTTCGAGCTCGACCCGGCCGACCCGCGCGCGGCCCTGACGATCTCGGCCCACAAGGCCTTCGTGCGCGGCGTACCGCTCACCCCCAACGAGTTGCGCCGCTACCGCGACGTGTTCGCGCCCCTCGACTTCATCCAGACCTGGACGCCGTTCGAGCCGGCCGCCAACTGCGGCCGGGCCGAGGTCCTGGCCCTCATCGACGGCATGCTGGCGAGCCGGCCGCACGCGGCGCCGGTGCCCCTCGACAGCCTGCGCCGCTAGGGCGGCTCAGGCCCGCGCCACCCGTTTGCCGAAGGCGAGGGTGAGCCGCGTGCGCACGATCGGCGCGATCTCGGTCTCGGATTCGATCCGCACCGCCGGCATCTCGGACCCGATCGTGCTCGTGGGCTCGAAGGTGAAGAGGAGGTGGCGCACGCCGATCTCCAGGGACACCACGCCGTCCGACTGGGTCAGGTCCTCGCCGAACACCTCGATCAGCGGCCCGTCGGGGTCGCCCTTCTCGATCTGGATGATGAAGTAGCCGGCCGGCTCCTCCTCGTCGTCCGCCCCGGAGATCAGGCAGATCCCGTTCTCCTCGTCGTGGCGGACGCGGCCCACCGTGAAGGTCGTGACGTCGTCGAGTGGCGTATCTCGGTCCATCGGCGTGTTCCGGTCCATCAGCGTTGTCCGTGGGTGGCGTCCTCGAACAACGCCTTGAACTCGCGCGGCTGGCAGCGAAAATACTGCCGGGGCGCCCGCACCTGGGCTCCGAGTTCGGCTGCCGCGTGCCAGGGCCAGCGCGGATCGTAGAGCATCGCGCGGGCGAGCGCGATCGCGTCGGCCTGGCCCTCGGCCAGGATCGCCTCGGCCTGCCGGGCCTGCGTGATCAGCCCGACCGCGATGGTGGTGAGCCCGGTCTCGGCCTTGATCCGCGCGGCGAAGGGCACCTGGTAGCCCTCCGACAGGGGAATCTGCTGCCGGGTCGACACACCGCCGGTGGAGACGTGGATCGCGGCCGACCCGCGGCGCTTCAATTCGCGGGCGAGCGCGACGGTCTCTTCCAGGGTCCAGCCGCCCTCGACCCAGTCGGTGGCCGAGACCCGCATCCACACCGGCTTGCCCGAGGGCACCGCGTCGCGGACGGCGTCGAAGCATTCGAGCGGGAACCGCATCCGGTTCTCCAGGCTGCCGCCGTAGGCGTCGGTGCGCGTGTTGGCCAGCGGCGACAGGAACTGGTGCAGCAGGTAGCCGTGGGCGCCGTGCAGCTCGAACCCGTCGATGCCGATGGCGAGCGCCCGCCTCGCGGTGGCGACGAAGCCGTCGCGCACGCGCTTGAGGCCGTCCGCGTCGAGGGCGTGCGGCGGCGCCTCTCCCTCCGCGTGAGGAACGGCGGAAGGCCCTTCGGTGCGCCACCCGTCCGGCGCCTCGGGCGGGATCTGGGCGCCGCCGTCCCAGGGCGCCCGGCTCGACCCCTTGCGGCCGGCGTGCCCGATCTGGATGGCGATCGGAATCGGCGCAGAGGCCCGCACGGCGTCGAGCACCCGGCCCAGCGCCAACTCGGTCGCGTCGGAATACAGCCCGAGATCGCCGGGCGAGATCCGCGCCTCCGGCGAAATCGCCGTGGCCTCCAGGATCAGGAGGCCCGCTCCGGATTGCGCCATCTGGCCGAGGTGCATCAGGTGCCAGTCGCCGGCCTGCCCGGCATGGGCCGAGTACTGGCACATCGGCGCCACGACGATGCGGTTGTCGAGGGTGAGCCCATCGAGGGTCAGGGGCTCGAACAGGCGTGCGGTCATGCGCGACTCCGGCAAGGGCGAGATTGAGGGCGAGAGCCAGGACGTAGGATCGGCCCGGGTTCTACGCCGCTTTGCCGGACCCGCGCCATGCCCCCTGAGGCCGGGCCGCCGCCGGAAGCGGCGCGCCTGTCGGCCGAGCTACCCGCCGATCCCGCGTCCTTTCAGGCTCTCGCCGATCTCCTCGAGCACGCCCGCGTCGTCGATGGTGGCCGGCATGGTCCAGGCCTCGCCGTCGGCGATCTTCTTCATGGTGCCGCGCAGGATCTTGCCCGAGCGGGTCTTGGGCAGCCGCGCCACGGTCAGCGCCAGCTTGAAGGCGGCCACGGGGCCGATGCGCTCTCGGATGGAGGCGACGAGTTCGCGCTCGATCTCGCCGGTATCGCGCAACACGCCGGACTTGAGCACCACGAAGCCGCAGGGCTGCTCGCCCTTGAGCGCGTCGCGGATGCCGATGACGGCGCATTCGGCGACGTCCGGATGGGCCGAGAGCACCGCCTCCATGCCCCCCGTCGAGAGCCGGTGCCCGGCCACGTTGATGATGTCGTCGGTTCGTCCCAGCACGGTGACGTAGCCGTCGGCATCCACGACGCCGGCGTCCGAGGTGTCGTAATAGCCGGGGAAGGTGGTGAGGTAGCTCTGCGCGAAGCGCTCGTCCGAGCCCCAGAGGGTCGGCAGGCAGCCCGGCGGCAGCGGCAGCTTGAGGGCGATCGTGCCCATGGTGTCGGCCGGCACCGGCTTGCCGGCCTCGTCGAGGACGTGGAGGTCGTAGCCCGGCATCGGCCTGCAGGCGCTTCCGTGCTTCACCGGCAGCTGCCCGATTCCGACCGGATTGCCGGCGATGGCCCAGCCGGTCTCGGTCTGCCACCAATGGTCGATCACCGGGCGGCCCAAGGCACGCTCGGCCCAGGCCACCGAATCGGGGTCGGCGCGCTCGCCGGCGAGGAACAGGCTGCGGAAGCCGGAGAGGTCGTAGCCGGCGACGAGTTCGGCGCGCGGGTCCTCCTTCTTGACGGCGCGCAGCGCGGTGGGGGCCGTGAACAGGCAGGCGATGCCGTATTCGGCGATCAGCCGCCAGAACGCGCCGGCATCGGGGGTGCCCACCGGCTTGCCCTCGTAGAGCACCGTGGTGCAGCCGTGGAGCAGCGGCGCGTAGACGATGTAGGAATGGCCCACCACCCAGCCGATGTCCGAGGCGCAGAAGTACACCTCGCCCGGCTTCACGTCGTAGAGGTTGGGCATCGACCAGGTCAGCGCGACGCAATAGCCGCCGGTATCGCGCACCACGCCCTTGGGCTTACCCGTCGTGCCCGAGGTGTAGAGGATGTAGAGCGGGTCGGTGGCGGCCATGGCCGCGCAATCGGCCCGGCGCCCTGCCGCCGTCGCATCGGCCACGGCCTGCGCCCAGTCGTGGTCGCGCCCGGCCACGAGGTCGGCCTCGCGCTGGGGCCGCTGCAGGATCAGGCAGGCGTCCGGCTTGTGCGTGCTGGCGGCGATGGCCGCGTCGAGGAGCGGCTTGTAGGGGACGATCCGGCTCGGCTCGATGCCGCAGGAGGCGGCCACCACCACCTTGGGAGTCGCGTCCTCGATGCGGATGGCGAGCTCGTTGGCGGCGAACCCGCCGAACACCACCGAATGGACCGCCCCGAGCCGGGCGCAGGCTAGCATCGCGAACATGGCCTCGGGCACCATCGGCATGTAGATGACGACGCGGTCGCCGCGGTTCACGCCGAGGTCGGCGAGCACGGCGGCCAGCGTCGCCACCGCATCGCGCAGCTCGGCGTAGGTGACGCGTCGCTTGGCGCCGGCCACGGGCGAATCGTACAGGATCGCGGCCTGGTCGCCGCGCCCGGCCTCGACGTGGCGGTCGACGGCATTGTGGCAGGCGTTGAGCGTCGCGTCGGGAAACCAGCGGCCGTAGGCCCCGGCCGCCCCGTCGAAGGCGCGGGTGGGGGGCGAGATCCAGTCGATCGCCTTGGCGGCTTCCAGCCAGAACCCCTCGGGGTCGGCGAGGGAGGCGGCGTGAACGGCGGCGTAGCGGCTGGACGCCGTCGGGTCTGTGGTGTCGCTGGCCATGGCGTTCCCCCGATGGCCGGTCGTCGACGCCGGCCTGGTCGGAGCCCAGTATATCCACCGCGCGCCCGGGAGGGACGATATTCGGCACAAAAAAACCGCCGCCCTGGAGACCAGCGGCGGCGGCGAACGCATGAGACTTGAAGGACCGGGGCGGTGACGCGCCTAGTGGACGGATTCCGTCTTGAGGCGGTTCATCGAGTCCTTGAGTTGGAGCTTTCGTCTCTTGAGCTCTGCGATGCGCAGATCGTTCGCCGATGGGCTGTGGATGGCGTCGTGGATCTCCCGCTCCAGGGCTTCGTGCTTCCGAGCGAGCTGGGTGAGGTGTGTCTGCAGCGACATGGATGTCTCCTGTCATCGTTTCGACGTGGACAGATTGGCACACCTTTCGCCGGCTGTCGAAGCCCAAAATCGGCCGTGCTTGACGAAGCCTTTCAACAGGGTTCGCGCGCCCGAAACACGATTGGCCCCCGCGATGCCGCCGCCGGATCTTGCCCCTGGCACCACCCTGCCGCATGGTTCGAGGGCAGGCCTCCGGGCCGGCTGTCGAGGATGTCGGACGCGATGCCGGATGAGTTGGGTGACGAGGCGAAGGCCGAGTACGAGGCCGAGCTCCTGAGGCTGAAGCAGGAGCATCGCGACCTCGACGGGGCCATCGACGCCCTCGAGCTCGTGGTGGCCGGCGACCAGCTCCAGATCCAGCGTCTCAAGAAGCGCAAGCTCGGCCTGCGCGACCGCATCACCTACCTCGAAGACCAGATCACCCCAGACATCATCGCCTGAGCCGCCTTATCGCCCGAGCCGCCTTGCCCGCGCTGCGACCGGCGCGTATGCGGCGAACTCGGGTTGAGGCGGACGTGCCGCGCGGCACGCCCACAGAAACGGATTCGAGACGATGGCCGGCCAGCCCCGGATCGCGATCATCATGGGGAGCCAGTCGGACTGGGCGACCATGCGCCATGCCGCCGAGACCCTCGACGCCCTCGGCCTGGCGCACGAGGACCGGATCGTCTCGGCGCACCGTACGCCGGACCGTCTCGTCGCCTTCGCCAAGGGCGCCAAGGCCGCCGGCTTCAAGGTGGTGATCGCGGGCGCGGGCGGGGCCGCGCATCTGCCCGGCATGTGCGCGGCGATGACGTCGCTGCCGGTGCTGGGCGTGCCGGTCGAATCCAAGGCCCTGTCGGGCCAGGACAGCCTGCTCTCCATCGTGCAGATGCCCGCGGGCATTCCGGTCGGGACCCTGGCGATCGGCCGGGCCGGGGCGGTCAACGCCGCCCTCCTGGCGGCCGCGATCCTGGCGGTCTCGGACGAGGCGCTGGCCGAACGGCTGGAGGCCTGGCGCGCCGCCCAGAGCGCGGCGGTGGCGGAGTTCCCGCAGGCCGAGTTCCCCAAGGTCGAGTTCCCGCAGGCCGAGACACCATAGGGCGGATGGTCATGACCCGGATCGCACCCGGCGCCACCCTCGGCATCGTCGGCGGCGGCCAGCTCGGCCGCATGATCGCCCTCGCCGCCGCGCAGCATGGGCTGAAGGCGCACGTCTTCGCCCCCGACGCGGACAGCCCGGCCTTCGATGTCGCCGCCGCCACGACGGTGGCCGCCTACGACGACGCCGAGGCATTGGCGCGCTTCGCCTCCAGCGTCGACGTGGTCACCTACGAGTTCGAGAACATCCCGCGCGAGACCGCCGACCGGCTCGCCGCCCTCGCGCCCCTGCATCCGAGCGCCTCGGCCCTCGCCACGACCCAGGACCGCCTGTCGGAGAAGGCCTTCGTCAACGGGCTCGGCATTCCCACGGCCCCGTTCCGCAGCGTCGACACGCCCGAGGACCTGACCCTCGCGCTGGCCGAGATCGGGCTGCCGGCGGTGATCAAGACCCGGCGCTTCGGCTACGACGGCAAGGGCCAGCGCATGCTGCGCGTTGGCGATGCCATCGACCCGGCCGCGATCCTGTCCGAGTTCGGCGGCGCGCCCTGCATCCTCGAAGGCTTCGTCGCCTTCGAGCGCGAGGTGTCGGTGGTCGCCGCGCGCGGCGCAGACGGGGCGTTCGCCGCCTTCGATCCCTGCGCCAACACCCACCGCGACCACATCCTCGCCCTCACTAGGGTGCCGGCCCCCGGCATCGCCCCTGCCACCGCGGCCAGCGCCATCGGCATCGCACGGCGCATCGCCGAGGCCCTCGATTACGTCGGGGTGCTCGCCGTCGAGATGTTCCTGGTCGCCGATGGGGACGGGCCGGAACGGGTCGTGGTCAACGAGATCGCCCCGCGCGTCCACAATTCCGGTCACTGGACCATCGAGGGGGCGCTGACCTCGCAATTCGCCCAGCACGTGCGGGCGGTCTGCGGCTGGCCGCTCGGGGATCCCGCCCGGGTCGGCGGTGTCGCCGTGGAGATGCACAACCTCATCGGCGACGAGGCGGCGGCCTGGGACGCGATCCTGGCCGAGCCGGGCGCCCACCTCCACCTCTACGGCAAGGGCGAGGCCCGGCCCGGCCGCAAGATGGGACACGTCACCCGTCTCTTGCTCCCGCCGTAGGGCCGGGCGATTCCTCGCCGATACCTGGCCTAAACTGCGTCGCGGATGGCACACCCGCGGACCGATCGGGCCCGCGCCGGCCCGGACTCGGGGTGAGGCCGGAAGAGGCCATATCTTCGCCACACGCAGCCGCTTGAGCGAGCCTGTGTCCCGGCTTTAAGCATGCGTTCACCGCCTTCGCCGACGGTTCGCCGGAGACGCGATGCGGCGTGCCGCGCCGGGCGCCGCCGATTGGGGCACGGCGATCGAGTCGGACAGCGAATCGAACGGGTGGAGGCGAACGACGCGGCACGCCGCGGTTCGCCGGAGGGAGCGGGGCGATGACGGTTGTGATGCTGCAGGCATCGAAGGTGGGGCTGATCGGGGCGGTGGCGCTGGCGGCGGCCGCGCTCGGCGGATGCGAGACCTACGGCAATGCCGCCGCGCCGCGGCAGTTCGCGGTGCTCGAATCGGACAAGACGGGCGCCACCACCGTCAACATCGCCTCCCTGAGCGAGGTGATCCAGCGCAATCCCAACGACGCGGCCGCCTATACCACCCGCGGGGCGGCCTATGCCCGCGCCGGGCAGTTCAACGACGCCATCGCCGATTTCTCGAAGGCGATCCAGATCGATCCCAACTCCGGCTCGGCCTACAACAACCGCGCGCTCGCCTATCGCCAGACCGGCCGCAACGATGCGGCGCTGGCCGATTTCTCGAAGGCGATCTCGGCCGATCCGAACTACGCGCCCGCCTACATCGGCCGCGCCAACGTGCTGCGCGCCCAGGGCGACCTCGACGGCGCCGGCAGCGACCTCAACCAGGCGATCCGTCTGGCGCCGGAATCGGCCGAGGCCTACCACGCCCGCGGTCTGGTGCGGCAGAAGCAGGGACAGAACACGCAGGCGATCGGCGATTTCGACGCCGCCATCGACCGCAACCCCTTCGTCAGCGCCCCCTATGCCGCCCGTGGCCAGAGCCTGATCGCCACCAACCAGTTCGACAAGGCGATCGAGGACTACAACGCCGCCCTCAACGTCAACAACAAGGACGCCACCTCCTGGGCCTATCGCGGCCTCGCCTACGAGAAGTCGGGGCGCCGCAAGGAGGCGATGGAGAACTACCAGCGCGCCTCGTCCCTCGAGCCGGGCAACCCGGTGGCGAGCCAGGGCCTGTCGCGGGTGCAGGGCGGCGTCGGTTCGCTGTTCAACTGACCGGTCTGGCCGGGCTTGCCTCCGGGCAGGCCCGGCATTGGTCTCCTAACCCCTGGCCGGCGGCCTGCGGTGGCCGCACAGGATGCGGCGCACGGTGCCGGTGGCGGAGCGGTAGACCACGGTCTCGGTCTCGATCAGCCCCGGCTTGAAGCGCACGCCCTTGAGGAGCGCCCCGTCGGTGACGCCGGTGGCCGCCACGATGACGTCGCCCCGGGCCATGTCGACGAGCTCGTACTTCCGGTTGGGGTCGGTGATGCCCATCGCGGCGGCGCGCTCGCGCTTGTCGTGGCTGTCGAGGATCAGCCGCCCCTGCATGTGGCCGCCGATGCAGCGCAGGGCGCCGGCCGCGATGACGCCCTCGGGTGCGGCGCCGGTGCCGAGGTAGATGTCGACGCCGGTCTCCTCCGGGCTCGTCGTGAAGATGATGCCGGCGATGTCGCCGTCCGAGATCAGGCGGATGCCCGCCCCGGTCTCGCGGACCGAGGCGACCAGGGCGGCGTGGCGCGGCCGGTCGAGGATGATCGCCGTGATCTGCGAGGGATCGACGCCCTTGGCTCTGGCCAGGGCCGCGATGTTGTCGGCGGGCGAGGCGTCGAGGTCGACGGTGCCGGCCGGATAGCCGGGGCCGATGGCGATCTTCTGCATGTAGACGTCGGGGGCGGCCAGCAGCGACCCCGCCTCGGCCATGGCCATCACGGCGATGGCGCCGGGCATGTCCTTGGCGCACAGGGTCGTGCCCTCGAGGGGGTCGACCGCGATGTCGACCTTCGGCCCGACGCCGGTCCCGAGGCGCTCGCCGATGAACAGCATCGGGGCCTCGTCGCGCTCGCCCTCGCCGATCACCACGGTGCCGTCGATGGGCAGGGCGTTGAGCTCGTCGCGCATGGCGTCGACGGCGGCCTGGTCGGCCTCCTTCTCCTTGCCCTGGCCGCGCAAGCGGGCGGCCGCGATGGCGGCCCGCTCGGTCACGCGGGCGAGTTCGAGGGTCAGGGTGCGCGCCACCGGCATGGATGCCGTCGCGTCGTTCATCGTGGTCATGGCAGCTCGTGCCCCTCGCTCGCCGGGACAGGGCCCGGGCGCTCCGTCGCGGAGCCCTATAGCTGCGCTATCCTGCAGGGCGCCATAGCATCCGGCAAAATAATGGATCTATTCCCGCTCGATCCGGATCAACTGAGGCGTCTCCGCCAGGAGACCGTCGGCGGCGATGGCATCCAGCGCCGCGCGGATGGTGCCCTCGGTGGCCGCGTAGGTGATCAGCACCAGCGGCACCGGCTGGCCCGAGCGCCCGTGCGGGTCGGTGAGCGCCGCGCTCGGCGAGCGCCGCTGCAGGATGCTCTCGATCGAGATGTCGCGCTCGGCCATCCGGGTGGCGACGCCCGCGGCCACGCCGGGGCGGTCGTGGACCGTGAGCCGGATGTAGTAGCCGCCCTCGTGGCGCTGCATCGCCACCCGCGGCGAGGCCGGCAGCGCGGTGGCGGCCCGCCCGAAGGTGGGGCGGCGGGTGCCCGCGGCGATGTCGGCGATGTCGGCGACGACCGCCGAGGCGGTGGCCTCGCCGCCCGCACCGGGGCCGATCAGCGTGAGTTCGCCCACCGCATCCGCGTCGATGGTGACGGCGTTGGTGACGCCCATGACCTGCGCGATGGCGGAGGACTTCGGCACCATGGTCGGATGGACCCGCTGCTCGATGCCGCCGTCCGCGGCCTGCGCGACGCCCAGGAGCTTGATGCGGTAGCCGAGTTCCTCGGCCATGCGCAGGTCGAGGGGCTGGATCGCCGAGATGCCTTCCACCGACACGGCGTCCGCGTCGATCTCGATGCCGAAGGCGAGGCTGGCGAGGATGGCGAGCTTGTGGGCGGTGTCGAAGCCCTCGACGTCGAAGGTCGGGTCGGCCTCGGCGTAACCGAGCGCCTGGGCGTCGGCGAGGCAGGCGTCGAAGGTCAGCCCTTCCCGTTCCATCCGGGTGAGGATGTAGTTGCAGGTGCCGTTCATGATTCCGTACAGGCGGCTGACCCGGTTGCCGGCCAGGCCCTCGCGCAGGGCCTTGATCACCGGGATGCCGCCGGCCACCGACGCCTCGTAGGCCAGCACCACGCCCTTGGCCTCCGCCACCTTGGCCAGCGCCGCGCCGTGGCGGGCCAGCAGCGCCTTGTTGGCGGTGACGACGTCGTGACCGGCCGCGATGGCCGCCTCGACGGTGGCCCGGGCCGGCCCCTCGGCGCCGCCGATGAGTTCGACCACGCAATCTACCGCGGCGGATTGCGCCAGCTGCACCGGATCGTCGAACCAGGTCACCCCGGACAGGTCGAGGCCGCGGTCGCGGGCCCGGTCGCGGGAGGAGACGGCGGTGACGCGGATGCTGCGGCCGGTGGCGGCCTCCAGCGCCTCGGCCCGGCGCGAGACCATGCGGACCACCGCGGCACCGACCGTGCCGAGACCGGCGACGCCGAGGCGAAGGCTCTGAGACATGGTGGCAATCCTGGGGCTCGATCGGTGGGACTCGTTTGCGCGAGACCCGGCCCGGCAGGCGGGCGATCCGTCGTGCGTGACGACGCTGCTCTCGGCGCCCGGGTCTTCTGCAACGAAACGCGGGGGTCCGCAAGAAACGCGGGGCGCCGGGGAAAACGAACGGGGTGCCCGAGAAAACCACCCCGCCGACGATCCTCGGAACGCCCTTGCACCCGGCTCATAACTAACATAAAGATATCTTTATGTCTGATGAGAGCCCGAGCATGGCCGGAACGATCCGGTTCGCCGATGCCCTCGGCGCCCTCCGGGCGGCCGCGGAGGAAACGCGGCTGCGCATCGTCGCCCTGCTGACCGGGGGGGAGCTTTCAGTGACGGATCTCACCGACATCCTCGGCCAGTCGCAGCCGCGGATCTCGCGCCATCTCAAGCTCCTGGTGGAATCCGGCCTCGTCGAGCGCCACAAGGAGGGGGCCTGGGCGTTCTTTCGCCTGGCCGAGGACCGTGCCGGCCTGATCGAGCCGTTGATCTCCGGCCTCGACCGGGCGAGCCCGCCGCTGTCGGAGGACAAGGCGCGCCTCGATGCGGTGCGCGCCCAGCGCGCCGAGGCCGCCCAGAGCTTCTTCGCCCGCCTCGCGCCCAAATGGGACCGCCTGCGCTCGCTCCATGTGGCGGAAGCGGTGGTGGAGGCAGCCGTCCTCGATGTGCTGGGGCCGCGTCCGATCCACAGCCTCATCGACCTCGGCACCGGCACGGGCCGCATGCTGTCGCTGCTGGGGGCGCGCGCCAAGCGCGCCACGGGCCTCGATTCCAGCCATGCCATGCTGTCCGTCGCCCGCGCCAACCTCGAGCGTGCCGGCCTGTCGCGGGTCGACCTGCGCCAGGGCGACATCCACGCCCCGCCCTTCGGCCGCGGTAGCTTCGACCTCGTGCTGGTGCATCAGGTGTTGCACTACCTCGACGACCCGACCCGCGCCCTGCGCGAGGCGGCACGGCTGGTAGCGCCGGGGGGGCGCCTCCTCGTGGTGGACTTCGCGTCCCACGACCACGAGTTCCTGCGCGAGACGCAGGCCCACCGCCGCCTCGGTTTTGCCGCCGAACAGGTATCGGGTTGGCTGGCCGACGCCGGGCTCGGATCGGTGGCGATTCGCCACCTCGTTCCCTCGGGTGAGGCCGGCGACCTCCTGACGGTGACCCTCTGGCTGGCCGCCGAGTCCCGATCCGCCATTTCGCCCGACGACATCTTGGCCAAAGACATTCTGCCCGAAGACCAGCTGGCCCTGACCGCGGCCTGATTTTTTCAAGCGACGCCGACGGCCCTGACCGACGATCGACGAAGAGGACGAACCGATGCCCAACGCCTCACAGCACCGCGCCAGCCGCGACGGCTACCTGCCGATCCGCGTCTCGATCGAGTTCTTCCCCCCGAAGACCGACGAGATGGAGAAGATCCTGTGGTCGTCGATCGAGCGCCTCGCTCCGCTGCAGCCGAAGTTCGTCTCGGTGACCTACGGCGCGGGCGGCTCCACCCGTGAGCGCACCCACAACACGGTGGCGCGCATGGTGAAGGAGACGGGCCTGAAGCCCGCCGCCCATCTCACCTGCGTCGACGCCAGCCGCGAGGAGATCGACGCCGTCGTGCAATCCTATTGGGATGCCGGCGTGCGCCACATCGTGGCCCTGCGCGGCGACCCGCAGGACGGCATCGGCACCGCCTACCGGCCGCATCCGGGCGGCTATGCGCAGACCTCCGACCTCGTCGCCGGCATCAAGCGCATCGGCGACTTCAAGGTCTCGGTCTCGGCCTACCCCGAGAAGCACCCCGAGGCTTCGTCCCTGGACGCCGACATCGACGCGTTGAAGGCCAAGGTCGATGCCGGCGCCGACCAGGCGATCACCCAGTTCTTCTTCGAGAACGACATCTACCTGCGCTATGTCGACAAGGTGCGCGCGGCCGGCATCGACATCCCGATCATCCCCGGCATCCTGCCGGTGCAGAATTTCAAGCAGTCGGCCAACTTCGCCCGCCGCACCGGCGCCTCGGTGCCGTATTGGCTGGCGGCCCGCTTCGAGGGCCTGGAGGACGACGTCGAGACGCGCCGCCTCGTGGCGGCCGCGGTGGCGGCCGAGCAGGTGCTCGACCTCGTCGACCGCGGCGTGAGCGACTTCCACTTCTATTCGATGAACCGTTCCGACCTCGTCTACGCCATCTGCCACCTGCTCGGCCTGCGTTCGCAGGGACCGAAGGTGGCGGTGCAGAAGGCGGCCGCCTAAAGTCGCGTGAGACCCGAGTTCGACGAACAAGGCGCATCTCCTCCCCACACGGGGGAGGGGAGATCCCACGACATCCGAGAGACCCCATGACCGATCTGCGCCCCGTCGACGGCACCGAAATCGAAGCGGCCCTGCGCCAGCGGGCGGCCGAGAAGATCCTCGTCCTCGACGGGGCGATGGGCACCGTGATCCAGCGTCTCGGCTACGGCGAGGCCGATTTTCGCGGGTCGCGCTTCCTCGACCATTCCCACGACCAGAAGGGCAACAACGACCTCCTGATCCTGACCCAGCCCGACGCGATCCGGCAGATCCACCTCGATTACTTCCTCGCCGGCGCCGACATGTGCGAGACGAACACGTTCTCGGGCACCACCATCGCCCAGGCCGACTACGGCATGGAATCGATCGTCCACGAGCTGAACCGGGACGGCGCGCGCCTCGCCCGCGAGGCCGCGGCCCTGGCCGAAGCTCAGGACGGCCGCCGCCGCTTCGTGGCCGGCGCCATCGGCCCGACCAACCGCACCCTGTCGATCTCGCCGGACGTGAACAATCCCGGCTATCGGGCCGTGACCTTCGACGAGGTCAAGACCGCCTATGCCGAACAGGTCCGCGGCCTCATCGAGGGCGGCGCCGAGCTCATCCTGATCGAGACGATCTTCGACACCCTTAACGCCAAGGCCGCCGTGGCGGCCACATGGCAGGTGTTCGACGAACTCGGGCTCAAGCTCCCGATCATGATCTCGGGGACGATCACCGATCTTTCCGGCCGCACCCTGTCGGGTCAGACGCCGGAGGCGTTCTGGAACGCCCTGCGCCACTCGGCTCCGCTCACCATCGGCCTCAACTGCGCCCTCGGCGCGCGCGAGATGCGCGGCCACATCAGCGAATTGTCGCGCATCGCCGACACGCTGGTCTGCGCCTATCCGAACGCCGGCCTGCCCAACGAGTTCGGCCTCTACGACGAGAGCCCGGAGGCGATGGCCAAGCTCGTGGCCGAGTTCGCCGAGGGCGGCATCGTCAACATGGTCGGCGGCTGCTGCGGCACCACGCCGGACCACATCCGCGCCATCGCCCAGGCCGTGGCCGACAAGGCCCCGCGCAAGATCCCGCAGATCGCGCCGCTGATGCGCCTGTCGGGCCTGGAGCCGTTCACGCTGACGAAGGAGATCCCCTTCGTGAACGTCGGCGAGCGCACCAATGTCACCGGCTCGGCCAAGTTCAGGAAGCTCGTCACCGCCGGCGACTACGCCGCGGCGCTCGATGTCGCTCGCGACCAGGTCGCGGCGGGGGCCAGCATCATCGACATCAACATGGACGAGGGCCTGCTCGACTCAGAGAAGGCGATGGTCGAGTTCCTCAACCTCGTGGCGGCCGAGCCCGACATCGCCCGCGTGCCGGTGATGATCGATTCCTCGAAGTTCAACGTCATCGAAGCCGGGCTCAAGTGCGTCCAGGGCAAGGCGATCGTGAACTCGATCTCCATGAAGGAGGGGATCGAGAAGTTCGTCGCCGACGCCAAGATCTGCCGTTCCTACGGCGCGGCGGTCGTGGTGATGGCCTTCGACGAGCAGGGCCAGGCCGACACGCTGGAGCGCAAGGTCGAGATCTGCACCAAGGCCTACAAGGTCCTGACCGAGGAGATCGGCTTCCCGCCGGAAGACATCATCTTCGATCCCAACGTGTTCGCGGTCGCCACCGGCATCGAGGAGCACAACGGCTACGGCGTCGCCTTCATCGAGGCGACCCGGATCATCCGCCAGACGTTGCCCCACGCCCATATCTCGGGCGGCATCTCGAACCTGTCCTTCGCCTTCCGCGGCAACGAGCCCGTGCGCGAGGCGATGCACGCGGTGTTCCTCTACCACGCCATCCAGGCCGGCATGGACATGGGCATCGTGAACGCGGGCCAGCTCGCGATCTACGACGAGTTGCCGGCCGAACTGCGCGAGCTCTGCGAGGACGTGGTCCTCGACCGCCGTGACGATTCGACCGACCGCCTGCTCGATGCGGCGGCGCGCTTCAAGTCCGGCGGCGGCGTCCAGGCGAAGACCGCCGACCTGTCGTGGCGCGAGGCGCCGGTGGAGAAGCGGCTGGAGCACGCGCTGGTGAACGGCATCACCGAATACGTGGTCGCCGATACGGAGGAAGCGCGGCTCGGCGTGGCGCGCCCGCTCCACGTCATCGAGGGCCCGCTCATGGCCGGCATGAACGTGGTCGGCGACCTGTTCGGGTCCGGCAAGATGTTCCTGCCGCAGGTGGTGAAGTCCGCCCGTGTGATGAAGCAGGCCGTGGCCTATCTCGAACCGTTCATGGAGGCGGAGAAGCTCGCCAACGGCGGTGACGGCAAGCGCCAGGCCGCCGGCAAGATCCTGATGGCGACGGTGAAGGGCGACGTCCACGACATCGGCAAGAACATCGTCGGCGTCGTGCTCGCCTGCAACAACTACGAGATCATCGATCTCGGCGTGATGGTGCCGGCGGCCAAGATCCTCGACGTCGCCCGCAAGGAGAACGTCGACATCATCGGTTTGTCGGGCCTGATCACGCCTTCGCTCGACGAGATGGTGCATGTGGCCGCCGAGATGGAGCGCGAGGGCTTCGACGTGCCGCTCCTCATCGGCGGGGCCACCACCAGCCGCGTCCATACCGCGGTGAAGATCCACCCGTCCTACGCCCGCGGCCAGACCGTCTACGTCACCGACGCCAGCCGCGCCGTCGGCGTGGTGTCGAGCCTGCTGTCGAAGGAGACACGGGACGCCACCATCGAGAAGACCCGGGCCGAGTACAAGAAGGTCGCCGACGCCCACGCGCGCTCCGAGCTCGACAAGCAGCGCCTGTCGCTCGCCAAGGCCCGCGCCAACCCGTTCAAGATCGACTGGTCCGGCTACACGCCGGTGCGCCCGAGCTTCACCGGCACGCGGGTGTTCCGCACCTACGAGGTCGCCGACCTCGTACCCTACATCGACTGGACGCCGTTCCTGCAGACCTACGAGTTCAAGGGCCGCTATCCGGCGATCTTCGAGGACCCGAACCAGGGCCCGGCCGCCAGGGCCCTGTTCGACGACGCTCAGGGCATGCTCAAGCAGATCGTCGCGGAGCGCTGGTTCAACCCGAAGGCGATCCTCGGCTTCTGGCCGGCGAATGCCGTCGGTGACGACATCAGGCTCTACACCGGCGACAGCCGCAGCGAGACGCTCGCCACCTTCCACGGCCTTCGCCAGCAGCTGTCGAAGCGCGACGGGCGCGCCAACACCTGCCTGTCGGATTTCGTCGCGCCGCAGGGCTCGGGCGTGGCCGACTACGTCGGTGGCTTCGTCGTCACCGCCGGTCTCGAGGAGGTCCGCATCGCGGAGCGGTTCGAGCGGGCCAACGACGATTACCGCTCGATCCTGGTGAAGGCGCTCGCCGACCGCATCGCCGAGGCGCTCGCCGAGCGCATGCACGAACGGGTGCGCAAGGAGTTCTGGGGCTACGCGCCGCACGAAGCCTATGCGCCGGAAGACCTCTCGAAGGAGGAATACGACGGCATCCGCCCGGCTCCCGGTTACCCTTCGCAGCCCGACCATACGGAGAAGGTCACCCTGTTCGACCTCCTGCAGGCCGAGCCGCGTATCGGCGTAAAGCTCACCGAGAGCTACGCCATGTGGCCGGGCTCGTCGGTGTCGGGCCTCTACATCGCGCATCCGGAGGCGCATTACTTCGGCGTCGCCAAGGTCGAGCGCGACCAGGTCGAGGATTACGCGGCCCGCAAGGGCATGGACCTCGTCGCTGTGGAGCGCTGGCTCGGCCCGATCCTCAACTACGATCCGGCGCGCTACCTCGCCGTCGCCGCCGAGTAGGGCGGACGGCCCGAGCCTCTCCTGCTATGTCTCTGGCGAGACATGGCAGGAGGCGCCCATGGGCGATATCGCGAAGGTCTTCTGGTCCGGCCGCTCCCAGGCGGTGCGGCTGCCCAAGGAATTCCGCTTCGACGCCGCCGCGGTGCGGATTCGGCGCGAGGGCGACGCCGTCATCCTCGAGCCGCTCGTCGGGGACGAATGGGCGTGGTTGAAAACCATCGGGCCGATCGATGACGATGTCATTGCGGCGATCGAGGAAGACGTCCCGCAACAGGAGCGCCCGGAACTCGACACGGCGTTCGAGTGTAGTACCTCGTCGACACCAATGTCGTCATCGCTCTCCTGAAACCGCATCCGCGCGTCTCCGAGACGGTCCGGGGGATCGATCCCCGCGACATCTGTCTATCGGTCATCGTCGCGCATGAGCTTTTCTATGAGGCCTATCGCGCCGTCCGTACCGAGCGGGCGATCGAGCAGTTCGAACGCCTTCGCTTTCCGATCCTGGACCTCACGTCGGCCGACGCCAAGCGAGCCGCGGAAATCCGCGCCGCGCTCGCCGCCTCCGGGACGCCGATCGGCCCTTACGACGTCCTGATCGCCGGCCAGGCCCTGCAGCGCGGCCTGGTGGTGGTCACGCGCAACACCCGCGAATTCTCGCGCGTCCCGGATCTTCCGGTGGAGAATTGCGAAGACGAAGCGGGGTAAGGTCCGCCCGCTCGGGCTTGACCGGGGAAGCACGGCCGTTCCAATGCGGCGGGGATCGCGTGTGATGAGGCGGGTGTCGGTGATGGGGAAGCGGCTGGCGGTTCCGCTCGTCCTGGTGCTCGGTTCGGCGGTGAGCGGCTGCACCGGCTTCGCCTACATCTCGAAGACCTACGTCAGCCTGACGCCGCAGGTGGTGACGATCGGCTGCAACGACCCCTACGAGGTCTACGACCAGCGCCGGGCCCGGCGCATGCTGATCGTCTCCAACGGGCCGCGCGAGATCGCCGGCTGCGGCCTCGACGGCGAGTCGCCGGAGGCGAGCCGTCCCAAGCGGTTCCGGGCGGCGGCGCGGGCCTACCTCGACGAGACCGTGCGCGAGCAGTGCCGCATCACCGGCGAGATCGTCTTCACCGACCTCCAGACCGAATTCGCCTACGCCTGCGCCGAGCCGATCGAGCCGCGCGGCACCACCGTGCCGCGCCTGCCCGGCCGCAGCCAGGTCGGCGTCCGGTAGCGGCGCTCAGTCCACCGTCGGCGGGCGGGGAAACGTCCGTTCCGCGGCATCGCCGGCCGCGGCGAGGAGGGCGCGGGCGAGGTGGCGGGCCTCGACGGGGTCGAGCGACAGGATCGCCGTGAACGGCTGGCCGCCGAGATCCTTCAGGTCGAGGGCCAGTCGCACCCCATCCGCCGACGGCGCCACCGACAGGCTCCAGTCGCGTTCCGTCTGTGGCCCGGTCATGACGCCTCCCGCCCCGGCTCATCCCGCCCGAAGCCGGACCTGAATGGACGATCCGGGCGGTTCTGTCGATCATCGCCCTTGAACGGTCCCTGCGCGATTGACCTCGGGTGCGTCGGCGGTGTTTGTGCGCCCGCGCGTGCCGCCGTCGCGGACGTTGAGGAGTGGCTGACGATGTCCGAGATCTGGTTCCGCACCGGCGAGGCGACGGTGCTCGCCGCCGAGGGTCAATTCACCGACGCGATGCCGGAGGTGCTGATCGGCTCCACCCGCGGGCCCGTCGGACACGCCTTCGCCGGCATGCTCGGACAGGTCCAGGGCCACACCCGCATGTTCGTGGTGCGCGACCTCAACCAGCTCGTGCGCCCGTCCACGATGATGACCACCAAGGTCACGATCCACACCGCCGAATACGCCGAGCTTCTCGGCGGCGTGGTTCAGGCGGCCACGGGCGACGCGATCGTCGACTGCGTGATCGAGGGCGTCCTGCCCAAGGACGGCCTCGACGAGTTGTGCATGATCATCACGATCTGGCTCGACGAGCGTTGCGGCAGCGACGAGAACCTCGACCGCAAGGATCTCTATCGCACCAACTACGAGGCGACGAAACTCGCCATCGCCCGGGCGATGAAGGGCGAGCCGACGATCGACGAGCTGATCGCCAACCGCAAGACCGTGAAGCACTACGCCCTGGAAGACGTGATCGAGTACTGATCGCTCCGTCCCGCCCCGGCACCCTCGCGACGGTCCGTTTCGGGTCGGGGAGCGAAACCGAGCCGGTGTCGCAAGAGTGGTCGCCGGTTCGCGTCGACGACCCGCGACAGACCATGGACCCGAGCAGGGTGAAGCGTCGGCCTGCCAGCCCGAACCGGCTCAGTTCGCCGGGGCGAGGCGCTGGCCGGCCGTGCCGTAGCCTGCGGCCGCCGCCTTGCGATTGACGACGCCCCGGCTCAGCGTCACCCGCTCGAGACTGTCGATGGCATCCAGGAGCTTGCGCAGCATCGGGTGCATCTCGTCGCCATCCTCCGGATCCGACTCGGCGAGATCGACGGCGGCGACGAGCACGCCGTCCCGCTCGTCCTCGATCCCCGGATCGCGCTCGACATGGCCGCGCACGCTGTCGTCGAAGGCTTTCGTCACCGCCCAGGGGAGGTCGTCCCCGCTGGTCGATCCGGGAAAGCCCATGGCCCGTCGGCGCGCATCCGCCGCCGCCTGCCTGACCATCCGCGCGAGTTCAGCCTCCATCCCGGTCCCGTCCCTGTTGCCGGCCGTGCCCACGCACGCTCCGGGCGTCCAACGCGTCGGATGCGACGCGCGATCCGCCGATGTCCATTCGGCCTGTCGTCCCTCGGACCCGTCCGCGCCCCTGATCGGCCTGCGGTGCCCGAATCACGAACATCGACGAGTTCGCCTAGACCTCCTGCCACCCCGGAGGCACGACGATCGATGCGGCATTGTGGCAACAGTGCTTTTCATTCTCTGGCCGGCGGAACGACTTGGCGGTTTGCTGGGCGGATTGCATTGAATTTCACCAGATGTGTCCGCCCGTCGGGTTTGTCGCTTAAGAACCCACGGATACGCTGATCCCTCATCAGGAGATCGCACGACATCGCGTTCCGGCTTCGGCGGGTTCGCGGGAGACGGCGACGCCCTGCCGACAACGGCCCGGCGACCAACGCGGGCGAGGGGATCTTGGGTATGCGCACCGTCACGAAACTGTCCCTGGCCGCCCTCTGCGGGCTCGGCCTCTCGTTCCCGGCGGTCGCCGCCGATCTCGCCGCCCCCAAGGTGATGCCGGTGGAGGCCAAGGCGCCCGACCCGCTGATCGGCTTCTCGTTCGGCTCGCGCTACCAGACCGACTATAATTTCCGCGGCGTGTCGCAGTCGAACCTGCAGGGCAGCTACCAGACCTTCTTCGAGGCGCAGTTCCTCAACAACTTCGCCTACGCCGGTTTCGCCACCTACCAGACCCGCCTGCCGACCAGGCCGGACATGGAGTTCGATCTCGTCGCCGGTATTCGGCCGACGTTCGGCAAGCTCGCCTTCGATCTCGGTATCCTATATTACTTCTATCCGAACGAGACGCGCCTGTTCAACGCCGACGGGATCACGCCGTTCACCACCGCCAACACCGATTATTACGAGGCCGCCGGCAAGGTGCTCTACACGGCCACGGATGCGTTGACGCTGGGCGCCAACGTGTTCTTTTCGCCCAACTTCCTCGGCACCCACGCCAACAGCACCTACGCCTCCGGCACCGCCGCCTACCTGCTGCCGGCCACCCTGTTCCCGTTCCTGCCCGAGGCCTATGCCGGCGGCTTCTCGCTCTCCAGCGAAGTCGGCTATTTCTTCCTCGGCAGCGCCAAGAGTTCGGCCACAGGCGCCTTCGGCAGCACCGCGCCGGGCCGTTTCCCGTCGTTCAACCTGCCGAGCTACCTCTACGGCAACGTCGGCCTGTCCTACACCTACAAGAACATCACCCTCGACGTGCGCTACCACGACACCGACCTCGACAAGCGCCAGTGCGCGGCGCTCACGGGCGACTTCCGCCAGTTGACCAACGGCGGCACCTCGAAGTGGTGCGGCGAGGCGGTGATCGGCTCGATCACCTTCCAGACCTCCACCGCCGCGCCCGGCATCTACGCCGAGCCCGGCGGCCTCCTGAACCTGTTTCGGTAAGCCGATCGCATCGGACCGGAAGGTGGTTGCCGGCTTTCGCAGCCATCCGATGCGCGAAGGAAGGGGCCGGCGGATCGCGTGAGCGGACGCCGGCTCTTCAGAACCAGATCGCCTGATCGAGACCGCGCGCGTCGCGGTCCTCCGCCGCCGGCAGGCGTTCGGCGCTGCCGGCGGCGATCCGGCGGGCGCTCCACAGGGCGGCACAGGCATCCAGGAAATCGTCCGGGCCGATGCGTGGCCTCGCGCTGGGCGCACGACGCACGAAGGCTTCGGGAAAGCCGGATGCCGCGAGCGCATCCGTCCGTGCGAGGGCGCCTGCCGCCGACTTCTTGCCGTCAGCCATCGGCGTGCGGCCGTTCATCGCCCAGAACGAGACCTCGGGATGGACCTCCCGGACCGTGTCCTGGCGTTCCGGCGTCATCGCCGCATTGGCCTGCCTGAGCTTGTCGGCGAGGCCCCAGGCCTGGGCGCCGACGCCGATCCCACCGTGCGCCCGGTTCAAGGCATCGGCCTCGGCCCGGTTCGCGCCCGCCAGGGCGATGCGTCCGACAGCCGAGAACACGCTGGCGCCTCTCCGGCCGAGCCGCCGCCGCGCGGCCGCATCGCAGGCCCGGCCGCCGGCAAGCGTGACCTCCGGCAGGCCGATGGGGATATCGACGGCGACGACCGAGGGGCGCTCGGCCAGATCGAGCAAGCCGGCGAAGGTCGGCACGATACGGACGCGCAGTTCACCGGTGTCGAGATCCTGCAGCACCACGCACCACCGGCTCTTGAACCCGTCCGCGCCCGCGATCCACGCCATCGTTCAGGCCAGCCAGGCCCGCAGCCGGCGCACCGCTTCCTCGCAATCGTCCCGCGACCCGGCGAACGAGAAGCGGACGTGATGCCCGCCCTCGACGGGGTCGAAATCCAGGCCCGGCGTCGCCGCCACGCCGGCCTCCGCCAGCATGCGTCGGCAGAAGGCGGAGGCGTCGTCGGCCAGCTGCGACACGTCGGCGTAGAGGTAGAAGGCGCCGTCGGCCGGATGGATGCGGCCGAGGCCGAGCCCCGGCAGGGCGTCGAGGAGCAGGCTGCGGTTGGCCGCGTAGCCGGCGCGGGTCGCCTCGACCTCCTCGTGCGCGTCGAAGGCGGCCGTTGCCGCCACCTGCGACAGGTAGGGCGGCGAGATGAAGAGGTTCTGCGCCAAGCGCTCGACCGGCCGGACCAGCGCCTCGGGCACCACCATCCAGCCGATGCGCCAGCCGGTCATCGACCAGGTCTTCGAGAACGAGTTGATGATCACCGCGTCCGGTTCGCTCCGCAGCGCGGTGTCGGTGGGAAGGCCGTAGGACAGGCCGTGGTAGATCTCGTCGGAGATGAAGGGGATGCCGAGGTCCCGCGCGGTCCGGCCGAGTTCGGCCAGCCTGTCGGGGGCGATCACCGTGCCGGTCGGGTTGGCCGGGCTCATCACCAGGAGTCCCGAGAGCGCGCCCGTCGCGTGAAGCGCGCGCACGTCGGCACCGGTGGGCGCGAAGCGGTTCTCGGCGCGCAGGCGCAACGGCACCGGGTCGATGTCCAGCGCGCGCAGGATGTTGCGATAGGCCGGATAGCCGGGCTCGGGCACCGCCACCCGTGCGCCGGCGTCGAACAGGGCGAGAAAGGCGAGGACGAAGCCCGCCGAGGATCCCGTCGTCACGACGACGCGCCCGGGCGCCACCGTCACGCCGTGGGTGTCGCGGTAATGCCGGGCGATGCGCTCGCGCAGGGCCGGCAGGCCGAGGGCCTCGGTGTAGGGCAGCTGCCCCCTCTCGAGGGCCCCGCGGGCGGCGGCGATCACCGCCCGCGGGGCCGGTCCCGAGGGCTGGCCGACCTCCATGTGGACGACGTGCGCGCCCGACCGTTCCCGTGCGGCGGCGGCGCTCATGACGTCCATGGCGAGGAACGGCGCCACGGTGGCGGCGCGGCGGGAGAGGTGGGATACCGTCATGGCGCAGCTATCGCGCCATTCGCGCGACGATCCAAGCACCCGCGGCGTATCCCGCGCCGTTCGCCCGGAGCTGCGATGGCCGGGCGCGCGGACGGCAAGGTGATTTGACCGGGCGCCGCGAAAACGCCTAACCCCGGCACTACCGACGCATCCAAAGGCGGGGCGCCACGCCACCTGCCGCGACCAGAAGCCGAGGACACATGACGCTGCCCCGTTCCCTCATCGCCGCCTTCGTCGCCGGCCCGCTCGTCCTCGCCGCCTCCGCGGCATCGGCCCAGACGACGCCGCAGGCCGGGACGAGCGTCTTCAACGACGGCCAGCGCCAGGCCATCGAGGCGATCATCAAGGACTACCTCGTCAAGAATCCGGACGTGCTGCAGGAGGCCATCGCCGAGGGCGAGCGTCGCGCCCAGGAGACCCAGAAGCTCGCGCAGGGCGCGGCTCTCAAGGAGTCCCGCGAAGCCCTCGTCAATTCGCCCCACAGCGTCGTGGCCGGCAATCCCAACGGCGACGTCACCCTGGTCGAGTTCTTCGACTACAACTGCGGCTATTGCCGCAAGGCGCTGACCGACATCCAGGCGCTGATCAAGTCGGACCCCAAGCTGCGCGTCGTCCTCAAGGACTTCCCCGTGCTCGGCGCCGAATCGCTGGAGGCGAGCAAGATCTCGCTGGCCGCCAAGCAGCAGCTGAAGGGCGACAAGCTGTTCGAGTTCCACACCAAGCTCCTGGAGAGCAAGGGCCGGGTGACCGCCGAGAAGGCGATGGCGGTGGCCAAGGAGATGGGCCTCGACGTCGCCCGTCTCGCCAAGGACGCGCAAGGGGCCGAGGTGAAGGCCGCGCTCGCCGAGAACGTGGGCCTGGGCGACAAGCTCGGCCTCTCGGGCACGCCCGCCTTCGTCATCGGCGACGAGATCATCCCCGGCGCCGTCGGCATCGAGCCGATCCGCAAGACCATCGCCGACGTGCGCCAGTGCGGCCACGCGAGCTGCTGATCCCCGCTCGCTCCGCGGCGGGGCCGGCCTTTCCGGCCCGCGCCCGCCTCACCGATCCACGCCGGGACCGCCCGGCGTGGCGGCGCCAGTCCGCCCGACCGCTCCTGAACGCGACGTCATGATCCCGATCCACGTCCTCAACGGACCCAACCTCAATCTGCTCGGCACGCGCGAGCCCGGGATCTACGGCAGCGCTACCCTCGCCGACATCGAGCGTGACCTGCGCCTGCGCGCCGACGCGCTCGGGGTCGCGCTCGGCTTCCACCAGACCAACTGCGAAGGCGATCTCGTCGGCCTGGTCCAGGCCGCCGGCCGGGCCGGCGCCGGGGTTCTCATCAACGCGGCCGCCTACACCCACACGTCGATCGCCCTTCGCGACGCCATCGCCGGCAGCGGCGTCGTCGCCGTCGAGGTGCATCTCTCCAACGTCCACGCCCGCGAGGCCTTCCGGCACGTCTCGCTGATCGCCCCCGTCTGCGCCGGGGTGATCTGCGGGTTCGGCCCCCATAGCTATGCGCTGGGCCTCGACGCCCTGGCGCACATCATCGCGGCGCGCGCCGCCGCCTCCCCCACTCTCGCCTGAGTCCAAGACCGACCCGATGTCCAAGAACGATCCCTTCGACCCCGAGCTCGTGCGCGTGCTCGCCCATCTCGTCACCGAGACCGACCTCACCGAGATCGAGATCGAGAAAGGCGACCTGCGCATCCGCGTGGTCCGCCGGATCGAGCCGGTCCAGGTCCAGGTCGCCGCGCCGGCACCCGTGGCCCTCGCCCCCGCGCCGCCCCCGCCGCCCCTGGCAGGGCCGGGTGCCGAGCGCTCCAAGCCGGCGGCCGCGCATCCGGGTGCGCTCCCGTCGCCGATGGTGGGCACCGCCTATCGGCGGCCGTCGCCGGACGCCAAGGCCTTCGTCGACGTCGGCTCGGTGGTCGCCGCGGGCGAGAAGCTGCTGCTCATCGAAGCGATGAAGACCTTCAACGAGATCGTCGCGCCGCGCGCCGGCACCGTCACCGCGATCTTCGTCGAGGACGGCCAGCCGGTCGAGTTCGGCGAGCCGCTCCTCGTGATCGAGTGACGGGCGCCCACATGTTCGAGAAAATCCTGATCGCCAACCGGGGCGAGATCGCCCTGCGGATCCTGAGGGCGGCCAAGGAGCTCGGTATCGCCACGGTGGCCGTGCATTCCACCGCCGATGCCGATGCCATGCATGTGCGCCTGGCCGACGAGAGCGTCTGCATCGGGCCGCCGTCCGCCCGCGACAGCTACCTCAACATCCCCTCCATCATCGCGGCCTGCGAGATCACCGGGGCGGACGCGGTCCATCCGGGCTACGGCTTCCTCTCCGAGAACGCGCGCTTCGCCGAGGTGCTGGCCCACCACGGCATCGGCTTCATCGGGCCGAAGGCCGAGCATATCCGCATCATGGGTGACAAGATCGAGGCCAAGCGCACGGCCAAGCGCCTCGGCATCCCCTGCGTGCCGGGTTCCGAGGGCGGTATCACCGACACCGACGAGGCCAAGCGTGTCGCCGCCGAGATCGGCTATCCCGTCCTCGTCAAGGCGGCCTCCGGCGGCGGCGGTCGCGGCATGAAGGTGGCGCAATCGGAGGCCGAACTCGAGGAGGCCCTGAACCTCGCCCGCACCGAGGCCAAGGCCGCCTTCGGCGACGACGCGGTCTACCTCGAGAAGTATCTGACGACGCCGCGCCACATCGAGGTGCAGGTGCTGGGCGACGGGCAGGGCAACGCCGTGCATCTGGCCGAGCGCGACTGCTCCTTGCAGCGCCGCCACCAGAAGGTCTGGGAGGAGGGCGGCTCGCCCGTGATCGACGCGGGCGTGCGCGAAGAGATCGGCGGCATCTGCGCCCGCGCGATGCAGGAACTGCGCTACCTCGGCGCCGGCACAGTCGAGTTCCTCTACGAGGACGGGCGCTTCTACTTCATCGAGATGAACACCCGCATCCAGGTCGAGCATCCGGTGACCGAGATGATCACCGGCATCGATCTCGTCAACGAACAGATCCGGGTGGCGGCCGGCCTGCCGCTGTCGGTGACGCAGGACGACATCTCGGTCTCCGGCCACGCCATCGAATGCCGGATCAACGCCGAGCACCCGGCCACCTTCCGGCCCTCGCCCGGCCTGATCACCTATTTCCATCCCCCGGGCGGCCTCGGGGTCAGGGTCGATTCGGCGGTGTTCCAGGGCTACCGCATCCCGCCGCACTACGATTCGCTCATCGGCAAGCTCATCGTCCACGGGCGGACCCGCAACGAGTGCCTGATGCGCCTGCGCCGGGCGCTGGACGAGTTCGTGGTGGACGGGGTCGACACCACGCTGCCCCTGTTCCGCACCCTCGTGCGCAATGCCGAGGTGCAGGCCGGGGCCTACGACATCCACTGGCTCGAGCGTTTCCTGGAAGAAGGCGGCCTCGACGCGCAGACGGCCGGCTGATCGGCTCGGGGCGCGGCCGATCCAAGGTCAGGCCCCTGGGTCGTCAAGGCTTTCCGTGCCCGGGAACACCACGCGGGACGATGCAATCAGGTCTCCGGCGAGTTTCGCACTTCGTGGGGTGTTTCAGGCGGACCGCGATCTTGACGCCGACGCCCGATGTTCTGTCACGGGGGGAACAACGGCCCTGCCGGGATCGTTCTTGCCGCGATGCCACAGGGGAAACGCTGTCGTGCGTTTCAGGGTGGCCCGTTCGACCGTTAAGGACCCTACCGATGCGTCTGACTTCTTTCGTGATCGCTTCTGCCCTCGTTGCGGCGACCCCGGTCCTCGCCCAGTCGCCCTCGGGCAACGTGAGCCAGCCTGAGCGGGCGGTTCCGCAGGCCGGCAGCACCACCCGCGGTCCGATCGACAATCCCTCGACCCGTGGCATGGCTCCCAATCCGGACGCGGCGCCTGTCGCTCCCGGTGCGGCCGGCATGGGTGCTGGCGATTCGGCCAAGGGCGGCAACGCCGACCAGAACAACCGCACCGTCCCCAACACCGGCAACACCTCGGGCGGCCCGGCTCGCTGAGCCAAATCGCCCTCGATCATCTCCGGGTGAAGGGCCGGCTCCGAGAGGGGCCGGCCCTTTCGCGTTCCGGCGTCTGGTGCAGACCGAGCCCTGATCCGGAGCCCAATCCGCGGTCGGGCGAGGAGACTGGCGGGTCGGGGCACCGGCGCTCGCGAGCCGCGAATCGGGAACCCCTGCGGCGGGCATCGGTTGACCCCGCACAACCCCGGATCGAGAGGAGGTAATCCATGGCCAACCCAGGCCTACCGATCCCAGAGCCCCTGCCCGGCGGCATCCCCGGCGACCTGCCGATGCCACCGCCCCCCGACCAGGACCCCGACATCGGGCCGACCGGCCCCCGGTCTCCCTACCCGGTGGACGACCCCGGCATTGGCGAACCCGGCGGCCCCGGTTCCGAGCCGGACTACCTGCCCGGCGGTCCGACAGATCCCGGCGTGAGAATGTAGGCGCCCGTCAATGGTCCCCGTGCGAGGCGCGAACGTCGCGCGGGGCACTCAGAATCTCCGAGAGGCTCGTCGCGACGTGACGGGCCTCTTCGTCCGTCAGGCGCAGTTGAAAAGGCGGCAGCGCACCTGCCTGCAGGGCGACGACGGCTTGGCCCTTGTCGTCGGTCCCCACCTCGATCACCGACGAGGTCACCTCGAGCATGGCGATGTCCTCGTCGCTCAGGTCCTCGATCGTGTCGGCGTCGTCCGGTTCGTCGATGGCGGTGAGGAGATGGCCGACCGCCCGCACCAGGGCGCGGGCCGCCCGCGCGTCCATCACGACGGCGGTCGATTGCTCGTCCTTCTGGAAGGAGAGCTGGATGTTCGCGCCTTCGAGGGAAACCGAAATACCCGCCATGGATCGCCTAACTGCCTGGGGCCGAACTCTTATATGCACAGCCGGGCGCGAAGAACACAGGGGCCGGTTGCGGGGTTTCGGGGGGCTGCGGCAGCGGATGCAGGCGAAACGCCTTGTTGCCGCCGCATCCTCAGCCTAAGTAGTGGGTAGCGGGCCGAGGTCGAGCGGTCGCCTGTCTCAGCCGGCGTGCGAGACCTTAGCTGTTCCCGCAGGACTGAAAATACCCTGGCGTGCGACGCTCAGCGATGAGCCACCACGGTGGGGACGTGAACGATACGAGGTTTTATTCGTGAATACCGGCACTGTTAAGTGGTTCAACGAGACCAAGGGCTACGGCTTCATTCAGCCGGATGACGGCGGCAAGGATGTGTTCGTTCACATCTCCGCAGTCGAGCGGGCTGGCATGCGCAACCTCGTCGAGGGCCAGAAGATCTCCTACGAGATCCAGACGGACAAGCGCAGCGGCAAGGATTCGGCTGGAAACCTCCAGGCGGCCTGAGGCCCCTCCGACGTCGTGCCCATCGGGCTGGCGTCACCACGCCGGATGATAAGACCGGTCTCCGCTTTCCGACGACCTTCTCCCGTGGGAGATCGTTGCCGGATGGCACATACGACAGACGATATCCAAGCAAATCTGGAGCGAGTCGCCCGAGGGCGACCTCCTAGGACACCTGAAAGCCAACACACAACAACATGCTGTTCGAATACACCCGCCAGCGCGGAGCGCGTTCGCCCGTGACCGATGCGGTTACCTTCAAAGTGGCCCGCCTGAAACAGGCGCGGACCGGTGACGTGAAAAGCCTGAACGATGGCGCCGTCGACCTCACCGATCGGATCGATCGGTCCTACAACTATCATTCGCCTCGTGAACTGCGGTGGCATCTGGCCGAGCGTTTCGGGCTCGCCCCTTCCGCGATCGCCCTGCGCGAAAGCGTCCGGGCCTGATCGACGGGACGCCCGACGGACGGTGATGTCACCGTCCGTGCAGGCTCGGCCCTAAAAGCCTAGCCCGACGCGTAGCGACCGATCCTTCACGATACGATAGCAACGACCATCGCCGCCGCACCGCAAAGTGTGGCGGTTTTCATATGCGCCGGCCGAAGGCGTCGATCACGGCGTGACGCAGGCCGCCGCAGACCGCGACCAGCTCGCCGTGGACGGGATCCGGGCGGTTGTAGGCGGTCGGGGTGCCGCCGGGGTCCGTGACAGCGCCACCCGCCTCGGTGAGAAGCAGATCGGCGGCCGCCAGGTCCCAATCACGGGCATCCGACGAGACAAGCCCGACGTCGATCGAGCCTTCCGCGACCCGCGCGATGCGCAGCGCCAGCGACGGCACGCGGTCGACCTGCACCATCGGCGGCTTCACGCCGTCCCGTGTCCCGCCCCGTGCCAGCCGCTCGATCATCGGCTTGGGTCCGGTGACCCGGGCGCCGGCGAGGTCCGCCTGCGCCGAGGCCGCGATCGGAGTGCCGTTGCAGGTGGCGCCACCCCCCGCCACCGCTTCGTAGAACCGGTCCGGTACCGGCGCGTGGACGAAGCCCAGCACCGGTACGCCGCCGGCCAGGAGCGCCACGGCGATCGACCAGTCGGGATGGCCGGACAGGAAGGCCCGGGTGCCGTCGATGGGATCGACGATCCAGACCAAATCGCTGCCGAGGCGCACGGCATCGTCAGCGGTCTCCTCGGAAAGCCAGGCCGCCTCCGGCAGCAGGCCGCTCAGCCTGATCTTGAGGAAGGTGTCCACGGCGACATCGGCCTCCGTCACCGGCGATCCCCCGGCCTTCGACCAGATCCGTGCCCGTGTCTGGCCGCCCGCCTGGAAGAACGGCAGGGCGAGATCGGCTGCCTCGCGGATCGTCTCGCGCAGCGCCGGCAGCAAGGCCCGAGCGGCGTCGGGGGACATCGAGGCGGACATGCGGCTCCGGGGACTGATCGGGGTGGGGCTGAAGGGCTTTTCGTGAACGGCCGAAGACCGGTCACGACGTGACTCGGGGCGGCTACCGTCGCGTTGTAGGGCGGCGCCGGGGACGCCACAAGGATCGCAGGCGCCGCGGGTGCCTTCCCGTTTCGCGGATCGAGGCAAGGAACCGTTGAGCATTCCGGCCGCTTTCACCCCGGCCACGATCGCTTAACTGTCGCTCTTAAGGAGGACAGAGGAGTTGCGAGGCCAATGTTCTTGTCATGACGCACAGCCCGACTGTGCCCGGCACGAGCTAGAAGGCAATACTCGCGATGAAGACTTTCGCAACCATCTCCGCCGGCGCCCAGGCCGGAATCGTCCAGGACGATGTGGCGCCGCTCGCCCACGATGCGGTGGTCTCGCGGCTGCCGATGTTCGGGCGGATCGGCGGTAGCGCCACGCCCGCCGGCATCGCCCTCAGCTTCGCCGCGGGCGATGCCGAGACCTGCGGCGAGGATCGCTTCGCCCTGCTGATCGTCGATGCCGCCGGCGCCACCCTCAGCCGCCTCGGCCCGTTCGACGAGGACGACGTGGTGGCGCTGTGGCGCGACGTGTCGGCGAAATCGGGCCTGCCGCGGATGATCGTCCGCGAGGACGGCGAACTCGCCACGGTGTCGCGCCAGATCGGCCCGGTCGCCCTCGGGGCCACCAAGGCGCGTCGCCGCCACGGGTTCCTCACCAACCGGCGCCCCCGCTTCCTCGTGCGGCGCAAGACCGGTCAGCTTCCCGTGCGCCCGCTCATCCACCGCGGCGAATCGGAGATCGTCGGCGGCGCGCTGTCTTGAGGTCGGGTGAAGGTTAGAGAAGACCCTGCCAGGCCGCATCGGCGGCGAGGCCGGCAAACAGGATCAGGCCGGCATCGCGGTTGGATCGGAAGAGGCCCAGGGCTCCGTGCCCGTCGCGTGCGCGCAGACGCCGGACCTGCCATCCGAGATGGGCGGCGAACAGGCCGACGCCCAGCGCCCCGACCATGCCCATGCCCGCCTGCCAGCCGGCGGCGAAGACGAGGGCCGCAGCCGCGCCGTAGCACAGGCCCACGGCCAGCCTGACCCGCTCGCCGAAGAACCGCGCCGAAGACCGGATGCCGGCGATCTCGTCGTCCTCGATGTCCTGCAGGGCGTAGATCGTGTCGTAGCCGATCACCCAGGCGACGGTGCCGCCGTAGAGCAGGAGCGCGGGGGCCTGGAGCCCACCGAACAGGGCGACCCAGCCCATCAGCGCGCCCCAGGAGAACGCCAGCCCGAGGACGAGCTGCGGCATCGGCATGACGCGCTTCATGAACGGATAGATCGCCACCGAGACCAGCGAGGCCACGCCCACCGCGATGGCGACGGCGTTGAACTGCACCAGCACGGCGAGGCCGACGAGGGCCTGCACCACCAGGAAGACGGCGGCCTGTCGCGCCCGGACCTGCCCGGAGGGGAGAGGGCGGTTGCGGGTGCGCGCGACCTGCGCGTCGAGGTCGCGGTCGGCGATGTCGTTGTAGGTGGATCCGGCCCCGCGCATGGCGATGGCACCCACGAGGAACAGGACAAGGTGCCAGGGATCGGGCAGGGCACGCCCCGCTGCGATCGCCGCGAGCGCCGAGGACCACCAGCACGGCAGCAGCAGCAGCCACCAGCCGATCGGCCGGTCGATCCGCGCCAGGCGCAGGTAGGGCCGCGCCGGGCGTGGTGCCCGGCGATCGACCCAATGCCCGCTCACCGCATCGGCGACGCGGTCTTCGACGACCGGCGGGGCTGTCACGCCGGCAGGCTCAGAGGGCGCCCTGCGGCATCTTCAGGCTGCCGGTGAGGCCGGGGCCGCCGAGCAGGCCGCCACCGCCGCCGCCGTTCTGGGCCTGGGCGCGGGCCTGGGCCTCCATCTTGGTGGCCTGGGCGGCGACGTTGCACACCTTGGTGCGGATGCCGACGACCTTGGTGTGGTCGGCCTTGAAGCCCTCGGCGAACGAATCGGGGATCGAGCACCACTCCTTGTTGGCGGAGATCCACTTCAGGCCCTCGGTGCCGTTGGACTGGAGCTTGCCGAACAGGGCGCAGGCGGCCTGCGGCGTCATCTTCACCTTGGCCGACGAGGCCACGTTGGCCTTGGCCACGAGGTCCTTGCGGGCCTGCAGCGTCTTCTGGATCTCGCCGCACTCGGCGCTCTGGGCCAGGGCGGGACCGGCGGCCGCGAGACCGCCGAGCAGTGCCGTCATCGCCACGGCGATACGCATGAAAGACATTTCAAGACCTCCCTCTCCTCGCCCGGCTCGAGGGCGACATGCCCGAGCCCGAGCGACCTCGCCGTCGCGACACCATGGGTCGCGGGCGGCTCGTCCGCTGCGACGACCTCGATCAGCGCCCGTTTCCGCATAGGAATGTGGCGTCTTTCGAGCCGCAAACGATCGCAGCGTCCGACGTGTGGGCAAAGGCGCAAAAACCGGTCGGTGTTGTATTTATGCAATGCCGCGTTCCGCGCCGCGCCGCACGGCCGTTGACAGGGCTCGGGCAACCGCGCGACCAAGCGCGCCATGGCCGCCTACGACTTCACCGCGCCCCGCCTCTACATCGACCGGCCGCTGTCGGCGGATGCGGTTCTGCCCCTGGACAGGGCGCAGGCGAACTATCTCCTCACCGTCATGCGCCGGGTGCCGACGGACCCGGTGCTGGTGTTCAACGGCCGCGACGGCGAGTGGCGCGCCGAGATCGCACAGACCGGCCGCAAGAGCGCCGACCTGCACCTGCGCGAGCGGTTGCGGCCGCAGCCGGCGGCCGCGGACCTGCATTACCTGTTCGCGCCCCTCAAGACGGCGAGGCTCGACTACCTCGCCCAGAAGGCCGTGGAGATGGGGGCCGGCACCATCCGCCCGGTGTTCACCCGCCATACCCAGGGCGAGACCATCAACGCCGACCGCCTGCGCGCCAACGCCATCGAGGCCGCCGAGCAATGCGGCATCCTCGCCATTCCCGACCTGCCGCCGGCGGTGCGCCTGCCCGCGGCCCTCGCCGACCTCGCCCCGGACCGGCTCCTGGTGTTCTGCGACGAGGACGCGCCGATCGCCGATCCGATCGCCGCCCTGAGGGCGGCGGCCGATCCCGCCACGCCGCCGCCGCTGGCGGTGCTGATCGGACCCGAGGGCGGCTTCTCGCGGGAGGAGCGCGACCTGGTCTCGGCGCGGCCCAACACGGTCGCCCTGTCGCTGGGGCCGCGTATCCTGCGGGCCGATACCGCCGCCGTGGTGGCACTCGCGCTGGTGCAGTCGGTGCTCGGCGACACACGCTGATGCCACGGCGCGTTGTCCGCCCTTGCCCGCTGGACTAAGGAGCCCACATCGGCCGTGGCGGTTCCGCCCCGATCCGGCGCGCCTTCCTGCAAGGGGACGGTCCGTCCTCTTTTTTCCGCCGTACTTTTTTCGTGAGGCAGCGCATGGCGCGCGATACGTCCGACACCACGCCGCTCACCACGCGTGACGAACTCGTCGCGTGGTTTGCGGCCGGCGAGAAGCCGCGTTCGCAGTTCGCCATCGGCACCGAACACGAGAAGATCCCCTTCTACCGCGCCGACAACCGCCCGGTGCCCTACGAGGGGACACGCGGCATCCGCGCCCTCCTCGAAGGCGTCGCCCGTCGCACGGGCTGGGAGGCAATCGAGGATGCCGGCCATCTCATCGGCCTGGCCGGCGCGGAGGGCGGCGCGATCTCGCTGGAGCCCGGCGGCCAGTTCGAGCTGTCGGGCGCACCGCTGCCCGACGTTCACGGCACCATGGCCGAACTCGGCGCCCATCTCGACGCCGTGGCCGCGGTGGCCGAGCCCATGGGAATCGGCTTCCTCGACCTCGGCATGAGCCCGAAGTGGACGCGGGCCGAGACGCCGGTGATGCCCAAGAGCCGCTACCGAATCATGGCCGCCTACATGCCGAAGGTCGGCACGCTCGGCCTCGACATGATGCTGCGCACCGCCACCGTGCAGGTGAACCTCGATTTCTCCTCCGAGGCCGACATGGCCACCAAGATGCGGGTGGCCCTCGCCCTGCAGCCGGTGGCGACGGCGCTGTTTGCCAATTCACCCTTCGCCGACGGGCGGCCCAACGGTTTCCTCTCCCGCCGCTCCGAGATCTGGCGCCATACCGATGGCGACCGCACCGGCATGCTGCCGCGCGCCTTCGAGGCGGGCTTCGGCTACGACGCCTACGTCGAGTGGTTGCTCGACATGCCGATGTATTTCGTCAAGCGCGGCGAGACCTATCACGACGTCTCGGGCGCCTCCTTCCGCGACCTGATGGCGGGGCGGCTCGCCACCCTTCCGGGCGAATACGCCACGGTATCGGACTGGGCCAACCACGCCTCCACGGCCTTCCCGGAGGTGCGGCTGAAGCGCTTCATCGAGATGCGCGGGGCGGACGTCGGCGGTCCGGCGATGATCGCCGCGCAGGCGGCCTTCTGGACCGGTCTGCTCTACGACGCCGACGCCCTCGCCGACGCATGGGAGCTGGTGCGGGAGTGGACGTCGGCGGAGCGCGATTCCCTGCGCGCCACCGTGCCGCGCCTCGGGCTCGCGGCCACCGTGGGCGGCCGCAGCGTCGGTGCGGTCGCCGCCGAAGCACTGGCCATCGCACGGCGCGGGCTGTCGGCGCGCGGTCGCCGCGACGGTACCGGCCGCGACGAGTGCGTCTATCTGCGCCCCCTGGAGGAGATCGTCGCAGCCGGGCGATCCCTCGCCGAAGAGCGCCTGGCCCTCTTCGAGGGCGAATGGCAGCGGTCCGTCGAACCCGCCTTCCGAACCTGCACGTTCTGAGCGCCGCCTGCCCGGGGCCTCCCGGGCAAGCCGCGCGCATTTCTCGGGCGAGCCGCGCGCGTTTCTCGGGCAAGCCGCGCGCATCCGATGACGGCGTGTCCACACGCACGCATGGAACTCATCCGTTCGGCTATGGTTCATCTTGCCTGTTGCAGAAACAGCATACTTCAAGAGATGGAGATTTTCCGCATGTCGCGCATCATGTCTCTCGCCCTCGCCGGAACGACCGCCGTCGCCATGACCGCCGGGTCCTTCACCCCGTCGCAGGCCGCGCCGTTGGCCGCAGTGAACGCCAACCAGATCGCCGGTCAGCCGGCCCATGTGGAGGAGGTCCGCTATCGCGGCGGCGGCTACTACGGCGGTGGCTACGGTCGCGGGTACGGCCGTCGCGGTGTCGGCGTCGGCGGTGCCCTGGCGGCCGGTGCCGCCCTCGGCATCATCGGTGGCGCCCTCGCCGCCAGCGCCGCTCCCCGTTACGGCTACTACGACCGCGGTTACGGCTACGGCGGTGGTTACGGTGGCGGCTACGGCTACGGCGGTGGTTACGGCTATGCCCGCCCGGTCTACGGCTACGGCTACGCCCGTCCGGTCTACGGCTACCCGGCCTACGGCTACGGCTACTGACCGTAACGACCGACCCTCGAGACAGGCCCCGCCGGCGCGACCGCCCGGCGGGGCTTTTTCATGAGATGACCAGTGTTCGGGTGACAATGTCGGACGATCTCGTCGAACTCGATCTCACCGGCCTGAAGTGCCCGCTGCCGGTGCTCCAGACCCGCCGTGCCCTGCGCCGGCTGTCCCCCGGACGAACCCTCGCCGTCGTCTGCACCGATCCGCTAGCGGCGATCGATATTCCCCACCTCGTGCGGGAGGAGGGCGACCTCCTCGAAGGTCAGGGACGGCACGGCGAGGCCATCCGCTTCACGATCCGCCGGGGAACGCGGGTTTTCGCGCCCGAGTGACGGCCGTTCGCCCTATGCCGGTGCACCGAACCGGTACGCCTGCCTCAATCGTGCTCCATCTCGTCTGGTACCCGGCCTTTGGAGCCGGGAGCGTCGCCGCGGGCGACGGTCGTCCGGCCGGGAAAGGACAGCATGGCACCGGTGATCCGCGGCACCCGTATTCTGCACGATGGCTGGAGCCGGTTCCTCGTGGCCGAGATCACCCTCGAAGACGGAAGCCGGATCAAGCGCGAGATCGAAGACCACGGTCGTGCCGTCGCCGTGCTGCCCTACGATCCGGTGCGCCGGGTGGCCCTGCTCGCGGAACAGTTCAGGCCGGCCGCCTTCTTCGCCGCCGGAATTCCCTCCCTCCTCGAGGTGCCCGCCGGCCTCCTCGACGAGCCCGACCCGGAGGAGGGCGCACGGCGGGAGGCGAGCGAGGAGGTCGGCGTGACGCTGCGCGACCTCGAGCACGTCACCTGCGGCTGGAGCATGCCGGGGATCTCCACCGAACAGATGGACTTCTACCTCGCTCCCTACGGCGCCGCCGACCGGCACGGGGAGGGCGGCGGCCTCTCCGAGGAGCAGGAGACGATCACCGTCCACGAGATCGCCCTGTCGACCCTGGCGGCGATGAGCGACCGGGGCGAACTCACCGACCTCAAGACCCTGATGCTGGTCCTGACCCTGCGGGTACGCCATCCCGACCTGTTCGCCGCCTGACGCGGGCCGCGATCACAGGTTCGAGGAGACGCGGTCCGCCTTGGGTCGCATCGGTCCCGGAGGATCGCTTCGTCCGTCGGAGAACTCCGTTCCGATCAGCGCCAGGAAACGCCAGGAGCGGACGAAGTACCGGTGGAACAGGCGCCGGGGATCGTGGGCGAACCGGTACAGCCATTCGAGCCCGTTGCGCTGCATGAAGACCGGCGCCCGGGTCTGCAGCCCCGCCGCGACGCTCAAGGCGTCGCCCACCGCGACGACCAGGGGAGCCCCGAGCGCCGTCCCGTGCTGGTCGACCCAGATCTCGGAACGCGGCGCGCCCACCGCCATCACGAGGAGCGTGGTGCCATGGGCCTTCACGCGCTGGGCGAGGTCGGCCCCGTAGACGGCGTCCCGCTCGAAGCCGGTCGGCGGGACCGCCACGGCCACGGCGTCCGGCGTGCCGCCATCCCTCAGGATCCTGGCCCTGGCGGCGTCGGCCACCCGGTCGCTGGCACAGACGACGAAGACCCGGCGCTGCGGCGTCCAGGGTTCGCCCAGGGCCTCGGCGAGGATGTCGTGGCCGGTGACGCGGCGGGCGTCTCGCTGCCCCCGCAGGAGCGCCAGCCAAACGAGCGGCATCCCGTCGAGGGTCCGCGCCGCGGCGCCGTCATAGGCGCGGCGGAAGGCGGCGTTCTCGGACAGGCTGATGATGTGGTCCATGTTGGCGGTCACGACGAGGCGCGGCCGGCCGTGGTCGGCAGCCGCGGCGGCGGCGAGCACCTCCCGCGCGCTCCCCTTCGTGAAGTCGAGACCGAACAGTTTCAGGCCCATTCATTCGATCCTACCGCGCCGCACGCATCCGCCGTCGACGTTGCGGGGCGCGCGCCCAGCCATACCGACTTCCATCCAGGGCCCCAACACCATCGACGCCGCCGGGAATACGGAATGCCCGTTGCGAACATCGGGCCACTGCGGCGCGTCGCCCCGGCCACGGGTCAGGCGTCGACGGCGCGAAAGCTGCGGCCCGGGATCACCACGTCCGGTTCCCGGCGCTTGCGGTCGCGACCCGCGCCCAGGAACAGCGCGATGAGGGCGCCGAGCAGCACGCCGACCCCGAGGGCGAGGGGCAGGACCACCTTGGGGGAGGGCGGCCAGCTGCGCACCCGCGCCGGCGTCGCCGACGAGATGATGCGCACGTTCGCGTTGTTGAGCCGCTCCTGTTCGTTGGTCTCGCGCGAGCGCCGCAGGAAGGTTTCGTAGACCGCCTTGCGCGCGTCGAGCTCACGCTCCAGTTCGCGTAGGCCCACGTTGGCGCGGTCGTTGGCGGCGGTCTCGGCCTTGGCGCCCTCCAGGCTCTTGCGGATGGCGGCCTCGCTCGCCGCGGAGCGGTCGTAGTCCTTCTTGGACGTGTCGATGATCCGCTCCTTCTCGCGCTGGATCAGGCGCTGGAGGTCGCGCTGCTGGGCGTATTGCTCGGCCATGGCCGGGTGGCGCTCGCCGAGTCGGGTCGCGAGCTCGGCGGTGGTGCGCGAGAGCGTCGCGTATTGCTGGCGCAGGTTCTGCATTTCGGTGGATTGCAGCATCTCGGGCAGGGCGGTCCCGGCCTCGCCGGCCCGCATCCGCTTGGCCTGGTCGAGGCGCTCGCGGGCCTCGGCGGTGCGGATCGAGGCGGTGACGAGCTGCTGGTTGAGGTCGCCGAGCTGCTGGTCGCTCAGCAGCCGGCCGCTGGTGCTCACGAGCTTGTTGTCCTGGCGATAGCGCACGACCTTGCGCTCGGCCTCCTCCACCGCCTGTCGTAGGGCGGCGAGCCGGCCGGTGAGCGATTCCGAGGCGCGCCGGGCGATGTCGGTGCGCGCGGCGGCTTCCTCCGCGAAGAAGGCGTCGCCCATGGCGTTGGCGATCCGGGCAGACTTTTCGGGCTCCTGAGTCTCGACGATGACGTCGATGACGAAGGTCCGTTCGGGCCGGCGCACGGTGGTCTTCAGCCGAAGGGAATCGAGGGCGATGTTGACCGGATCGCTGCCGCCCGGCGGCGGCTCCATGCCGAGCACCTGCTTGACGCTGTTGACCAGCGGGCTGGTGGAGGGCGGCCGTAGGAACTCGTCGTCGGAGGCCAGGTCGAGCTTGCGCACGACGCGCAGCAGGACGTTGTCCGACTGGATCACCCGCACCTGACTCTCGGCGAGCGAGACGCCGCTGTCGGCCTGTGGCGTGCGGTTGCTGATGTCGTTGTCGAGCACCCGCAGGTCCGCGGGGTCCACCAGGATCTGGATGCCGGAGGCGTAGCGGGGCGCCAGCATCGTCAGGGCGGCCACCGCCACGGCGACCATGAACAAGGCCGTCAGCACGATGAAGCCGAAACCCTGGCGCAGGCGCCGCAGGATCGCCCGGCCGTCGAGGCCGGGCTCGACCGGCGCCGCCATGGTCACCGGTTCGCCCCTGACGTCGTTTCCGAAATCGAACATCTGCCGTGGTCCCCGAACGCTACGCCGCCACTCTCCACAAGACGCAGGATCGTGCCGTTTCGGCACGATCGGCCCTGCCGACGCCAGTTGCACACGAAAATTCGCATCGGGCGTGCCATGGTTTTCGTGCCGGCCTTCCGCTCTCGCCCCGTCGGACAGGAGCGGCGACAATCGCCGGCCGGTCAACGCGTGCGTCTACCGAGATCGCGATCCCCGGTGCATGACCGAGGGCGGACCCGCCGCAGGGCCGTCGCGGGATGCGGCTGCGGCCTTTTCACGATTAGGGCCCGACCACCGCCTCCGGATCGTCCGCGTAGGCCTCGACGCCGCGAACCAGGAAGGCCCGGAAGCGTTCGGCGTCGGCGCCGGCCAGGGCGTTCCAGCGGGCGACGTTGGGTCTGGCGCGGGCCGCCAGCTCGCCGAGCCGCCCTGTCCGGACCGCCTCGATCAGGGTCGCGGCCGCCTTGCCCGGATCGTCCGGAGCGATGAAGAGGCCGGAGGAACCCAGCACCTCGGCGAAGACCTCGCCCTCGGGCGCCACCACCGGCATGCCGCCATGCTGGAGTTCGAGCAGCGGCAGGCCGAGACCTTCGGCGCGTGACGTCGAGATCAGGAGGTGGCAGCGCCCGGCCAGCGCCTTCAACCCGGCATCGTCGAGATAGCCGTGCAGGGTGAGGAAGGGAGGCGGATCGGCGAGGAAGGCATGCTGCCCCCAACCGGTCCGGCCGACGACGTGAAGCTCGGCCGGCATGCCGGCGGCGTTGAGGGCGGCGACGATGGCGATGGCCGCCGGGTAGTCCTTGCGTGGTTCGATGGTTCCCACCGCCAGCAGGCGCAGGGGATCGCCGGGCCGATGGACCGCCGGGCCGCTCATGTCGGCGAGGCCGAAGACATCGCGCACCGGCGGCCGCAGCAGGGCGACCAGGGCATCGTCCCGGCAGAAGGCGCGCAGGGCGGCGCCGGTGGTACGCGAGATGACGAGGAACCGCTGCCCGAAGCGCGCCGCGAAGCGGAAGCTCGGCGCCATGTAGACGCGGCTCTTCCAGTTCAATTCCTGCGGCCGCGTGATGAGAAAGGTGTCGTAGACGTAGGTGATGCACCGTTCGCCGAGGAGCACGCTGAGGGGGCCGGGCGGGAAGCCGGGGAAGACGAAGAGCGCCGACCGGTCGGCGAGGCCCAGGGCCGGCAGCCCGACCTGCTGCCAGGCGACGAGGCTGGCGAGCCCGCTGCTCCTGATCTCGCGCACCTCGTGCGGCGCCAGGGTCTGCGAGGACACGAGCTCCATCGCCACGCGCTCGATGCCGGTGACGTGGCCGCGCAGGTGGGTCTGGTCGACATAGATCCGCCTGCGATCGGATGCGCTGGTCATCGGGACGTCCCGTTCAGGCGGCGCCGGGCGAGGCTGGCCAGGTGGAGGAAGCGCCGGAGCCACGGCGGCATTCCCCGCCCCAATACGGCGTGCTTGGCCCGGCGCAGGTATCGCGTGGCGGCACCCCTGTCGGCGGGCACCGTTCCCCTCTCCCCCGGATGGCGGCGTGCGGCGAAGGCGTAATACCCCAGGAGATCCGGCGACAGCCGGACGCGGCCGCCGAGGGCGCTCGAGGCCGCGAAACCCTCCCGGCGGGCCACGTCGTCGAAGCGCAGAGCAGCCGCCGCGTAGCTGTTGCGGTTCTCCAGCGCGATGCGGCCCCAGGCGCCGAGATCGCGGCGCAGGCCGGCATCGTCGATCAGCCGCGCGAGCAGGGCCGCGAGCGCCATCGGGTCGGTGGGGGCGAGGAGGCCCGAGACGCCGTCGATGACGGCGGTGGTGAGGCCGCAGGAGCGGTAGGCGACCGTCGGCGTTCCGCACAGCCCGGCTTCGATCGGCGTCTGGCCGAGGGTCTCGGTCTGGCTGGCGGTGAGGTAGATGTCGCAGGCGCGGTACCAATCGGCCAGCACCGCCTCGTCGCCGATCGGCCCGGTGCTGATGAGATCGGGCAGGCCGAACACGGACGGATCGTCGAGCCGCCCGGCCGCCACGAAGCGGATGCCCGGCCTCGCCACGCGACGGAAAATCGCCACCAGATCGGCAAAGCCCTTACCCGGTGCATCCACGATCACCGCCCCGAACATCACGATGACGTCGTCCGGCGGCAGGCCGAGCCGGCGCCGCAGGTCGGCGCGGTCGCCGGGGCGAAAGACGCCCGTGGGGAAGGCGAGGTCGATCTGGGCGATCCGCGTCGAGGCCGGCGCGAGATCGCGCGCCGCCTCTCGCGTCCAGGCGGAATTGGCCAGGAGCAGGGGCGCGCCAGCCTCCACCAGCACGTCACGCTTGTCGGCATGCGCACGCGCGATCCGGCTCGGGGCCAACTGGGGATAATAGTTCGGTGACGGGCAGGCGGCGCTGCAGCCGTTCGCGATGATCGCGCACCCCTTGGGAAAGGCGCAGCGGCCGGTGAGCGGAAACAGGTCGTGCAGGACGGCGACGACCGGCAGGTGCTTCCCCAGGCGGGCGAGGACGCGGGTGCTGCGGGTGGTGCCGTGGAGGTTGCCGGCGAGGACGAGGTCGTGGCCGCCCGCGAGGATCGCCTGTTCCGAGCGCGGAAAGGCGTCCGTCCATTCGGCGGCGGCCGGCGGCGATTCGTCGGCGAGCCTGACGTGGGCGATGCGGTGGCCCGCCAGGCCCAGCGCCTCCGCCAGGCGGCGGTGCGCGATGCCGGCGCCGGCGGTATAGCCGATGTCGGTGAGCGAGACGATCGACAGGCCGGCGGCCGGCGGGTGCGCCCCATGGACCTCGGCGTCGACACGCTGCAGCACCACCGGCCTGCCGACCCGCGCGAGGTGGGCGCCGTTAGCGGCCATGCGCCGCCAGAGGTCTGCCATCGGCTGCGTGCCGGACAGGTCGAGGCCGCCGGCCCGTTCAACGGCGCGCCGGTCGAGGAGCCATTCTCCGAAGCCGGGTGGGGCGGCGTCCTGTATCGCCGGGGCGGTCGCGCCGATTCGGCCGGGGGGATGGGCGACGACGTCGATGGCGAGGACCGCACGGTCGTAAAGGACCCGCAGGCCGGTCACCACCTGCGCCCCCGTCATGGCCGCTTCGAACGCCATCGCCGCCACGGCATCCGGTGCGAGGAGGTCGCCCGCGCGCAGCACGATCACCGCATCGGCATCACGGTCCGCGACCGAGCGTTCGAATGTCGAGGGGCTCGCCGCGGCGATCCGGTGGTCGAGTGCCGGGTAGGTCTGGCGGTGGATCGCGGCCAGTGTCGCCGCAAGGCCGGTGGCGTCGCCCTCTTCGAGGACGATGACGGTGACCGAAGGCCAGGGACTACCGTCGGGAAGGGCAAGGGGCAGAGGCGGGGAGGGGTCGGCATCGAACGGCCACCCGGAAACGCCGTGCGCCGCCTCGCCGAACCGCGCCGTTCCAGGGTCCGGGACCGTCGCCAGCACGTATCCCGCCAAACGGCCGATTGCCTCAGAACCGTGTCCGGCTCGCCCAAGGCATTCGGCGACGATGGAAACGGTATGCGGGAAAATTGGTCGGAGTGATAGGATTCGAACCTACGACCCCCACGTCCCGAACGTGGTGCGCTACCAGACTGCGCTACACTCCGACAGCCGGCGTTGCCGCCGACGCCCGGAGCTATAGCGACCCATGTCGGTCGCCGCAAGCGGATCGTTGCGGTCGTCCCGACTGTCGTCGCCGCGGCCTCACCAGCGCGCCCGCGCCCAACCGGGCTCCAGATGCAGCACCTCGCAGGCGGTATCGGGCGCCGCGATGGCGACGGCGCCGACATGGCCGGGAGCCGGTGCGAGGCGGTGCAGGCTCCAGGTCCGCCCCGCCGTCGCATCCCCATCGATGGAGACGACCCGTGCCGGTGCGGGAGGGATCGTCACGGCGAACCGGTCGAGTCGCTTCGACAGACCGGCGCCGGTGGCCTTCACGAAGGCTTCCTTGCACGTCCAGCATGCGAAGAAGGCGCCGGGGAGGGCCTCCGATGTGCAGCCTTCGAGGGTCTGGATTTCGCTCGGCGCGAAATGAGCGCGTGCGACGCGCAAGGTATCCGCGATCGGGCGTGCGACTTCGACGTCGACGCCGATCGCGCCCTGGCGCGAGACGCCGATGAGGGCGAAATCGCCGGAGTGCGACAGGTTAAAGTCGAGCCGGTCCCGTCCACAGGGCTTCAGCTCCGGCTTTCCGTTCGGCCCGGCCGCGAAGTCCAGGTCAGCGGGATCGATGCCCAGGGCGCGCCCGAGAACGAGCCGCACCGCGAGATGACTGCCGAGGAAGCGGCGGCGGTCGGCCGGCCTCAGGAAGCGGTCGGCCCGCGCGATCTCGTCCGGCGACAGGATGGCGTTGACGGCCGCAGGCCCCAGGTGCTCACGGGCGAGGTTGACGACCCAGACGCCGCTTGCCACGTCGTCCGCCGTCTTCGCGACCCGCATCTCAGGGCAAGGCCGGACCTGCCGAGGTCCCGACCTTCTGGCGGCCACGATCGAATGGCGCGGGCGACCGGTCCGGTCGCCGTCGCATCAAGTGTGCGTGTGCCAATCCGATTGCCGCCAAGCAGCTTGCGCCGACGACGACCGTCCGAGGAAGAGCCACGCCAGATACGCGCATTCGGATGCTGCCACGACGCCGTAAACCAAGCCGCAGAAAGCCGGCCACCCCATGTCGCAAGGGACCGACACGGCGACGACCACGGGGGCCAGGACGGTGCCGACGATCAAGAGGATCGGCGTCCAGGAAGGGGAGTGATCGGTCATGGCGAACCCGCGTCGAAGGGCGCCCAGGTTTCACGGGTCAGTCGCAGGCGTACACCCCATGGCGTCCGCTAAATTCGATTTTCATGAAACGCGGACGGCGCTGTCATAAAATTGCAACGCGGCGTTCCGGTGGGGAGCGCTGCCCGACGTCAGCCGTAGACGTTGCCGCCCGTCTGCGGAAAACGCTCCGCCAGAGCCCGGCGCAGCTTCTCCAACGCGCGGTTCTCGATCTGCCGAACCCGCTCCTTGGAGATGCCGAGGCGCTGGCCCAGGGCCTCGAGGGTCGCCTGGTCTTCCGCAAGCCGGCGCTCCCGAAGGATGCGCAGTTCGCGCTCCGACAGGACGGCGAGGGCTTCGTTCAGCCACGTCAGGCGCCGTTCGCCGTCGACGGATTCGGAGACGGTCTGGTCGGGCAAGTCGGCCCCGTCGACGAGGAAGTCCATCCGTTCGGAGGAGGTTTCACCCTCGTCGCCGATGGGGGCGTTCAGCGACATGTCAGGACCGGACAGCCTCGCGTCCATCAAGGCCACGTCCTCGCGGGACACGCCGATGGCGGTGGCGATGCGCCGGTGGATCTCGTCGCCCACATGCTCCTCGGTGGACTGCATGAGACGGGCACGCAGGCGTCGCAGGTTGAAGAACAGGGCCTTCTGCGCCGAACTCGTGCCGCCGCGGACGATCGACCAGTTGCGCAGGATGTAATCCTGGATCGATGCACGGATCCACCATGTGGCATAGGTGGAGAACCGCACCTCGCGCTCCGGCTCGAACCGGGCGGCGGCCTCCATCAACCCGACGTGACCTTCCTGGACGAGATCGGCCATCGGCAATCCGTAGTGGCGGAAGCGGCCGGCGATGGCAATGACGAGCCGCATGTGGGCGGAGATGAGGCGGTGCAGGGCCTGTTCGTTGCGGCTGTCCTTCCACGCGACGGCGAGGCCGCGTTCCTCGTCGCGGGCGAGGAAGGGAGCCTCCATCGCGGTACGAATGAACTGCCGACGTATCCCAGCGATATCCGCCATGCCCGCCTCCGCGTTTCCTGCATCGAGCGCGTCTGTCGCGGCCACCGGGGTTTCCCGGGCGAACAGACGACGACCTTCAGACCTTTGTCAGGCCTGCGACAACCTAGGGCGGGAGCCATGGTTCCGGGCGTCTCGCCGACGGGGCATGATGACGCGGGACCGTGCGATGAAAAAAGCCCGATGCTTGCGCACCGGGCTGTGTCGAATTCGAACCGTCGGACGATGGGGGGAGGCCGGGATTTTCAGACCCTATCGTTCGCCCGATGCTCGCCGGGGGGGGCCTCAGGCGGCTTCTTCCTGGACGTCTTCCTCGGGCTCGGCCTCACCCTTGGCGCGACGGGGTGATTTCGCCAGGCTCTGCTCGATCAGCTTGAGGGCCTCGGTCTCGGTGACCCGGTTCACGGCCGAAATCTCCCGCACGATCCGGTCGAGGGCCGCCTCGTAGAGCTGCCTCTCGCTGTAGGATTGCTCGGGCTGAGCCTCGGACCGGAACAGGTCGCGCACGACCTCGGTCACCGACAGGAGATCGCCGGAATTGATCTTGGCCTCGTACTCCTGGGCGCGGCGCGACCACATCGTCCGCTTGATCCGGGCGCGGCCCGTCAGCACGTCGAGGGCCTTCTTCACCAGTTCCGGCTCGGCCAGCTTGCGCATGCCGACGCTGTTGGCCTTGGCGGTGGGGACGCGCAGGACCATCTTGTCCTTCTCGAAGGAGACCACGAACAGCTCGAGCTTGTATCCGGCGATCTCCTGCTCCTCGATCGCCGTGATGCGACCGACACCGTGAGCCGGATAAACCACCGCTTCTCCCGTCTTGAAGCCTTGGCGGCCAGCCGTCGTCTTCTTAGCTGTGGTCATGCGAGAAGCGCCTCCAGAACATCACGCGGTATGAAAAACCCGCGCTGCAACGTGTCGCCCGGGGTGGGTCACCCGGTCTGAGCCCCTACCCACCGGCCCTCTGCGAGTCTCGCAGGAGGCCACCGGGTTTCCCTGGGCTTGCCGTCGATCGGACTTCACGAATGAAAGACCGTGAGAGGCGCCGAGGCGATCCTCACAGTCGATCGCATGCGATATCCGTTTCCCAACACGACGTTGGAAGCCACCAGGAGCGGTCGGAGAAAGCACGTCAGGCGCGAACGACGGCAGGCACACCGTGTACCACAAACGGCATGGCAAATCAAAGGATTGCCGGAGCGTGTTCAGGCGGGGCGGTGGGAAACGGGCAGGATTTCGCGCTTCGGTCGTGCACGCACCCGCAGCATCACCGGCCGCCATCCGCGAGCGCACGAGGGCCGGCAGCGCGGTCGACGGATCGTCATCGCGGTCGCCAACAGGGCGAGCGCGAGGGTTGCCTCAATCGCCCGTGCCGGGATTGGCGGAGAAATGCGCGTCGAACTTGCCGGCGATGCCGTCCCACTCCTTGGCGTCGCCCGGAGCGTCCTTCTTCTGGGTGATGTTGGGCCAGCTCTTGGCGTAGTCGGCGTTGACCTTCAGCCAACTCTCAAGGCTCGGTTCCGTGTCGGGCTTGATCGCCTCGGCGGGACATTCCGGCTCGCAGACGCCGCAATCGATGCATTCGTCCGGATGAATGACGAGCATGTTCTCGCCTTCATAGAAGCAATCGACCGGACAGACCTCGACGCAGTCCATGTACTTGCACTTGATGCAGTTCTCGGTGACGACGTAGGTCATTGAGCCTTCAGTCCTCGATCCGGTGGCCCGGAGCCCTCAAGTCGCCTCGGACTTGGTCACGGGATGGTGCGTCAGCGATCTTGCATGACGGTTAACGGGTTCGGCCGAGGGATGCCCGTTTTCGGCTTTCCTTCGGCAGCCAGGGCTCTAGACGCTGCCAAACGACGTGACAAGCGCCGGGTCGGCGCAGGTCCCGGTCCGTACGCTCCCTCGGTACTCCCACATCACGCGTTGGTCGCCGGATCGGAGGCGCCTGCGGACAGGTCGTCGTAGAGGAGGCGCGCCTCCGGGGCCGGCCCGCGCCGGTCCCCGAGATCGCGGATCCTGACCGTCGCGGTGGCATGGGCGGCCGCCACGGTGAGGACGTCGCCACAAGCCACGGCCCGCGACGTGCTCTGCGCCCGTACGCCGTTGACCCGGACGAAGCCGTCGGTGACGAGGCGTGCGGCCAAGGCGCGGGACTTGGCGAACCGCGCGAACCAGAGCCACTTGTCGAGCCGCTGCCGGTCGGCCTTCATCGCCCGCCGCGATCGCCCTAACGCTTGCCGCCGTCTCCCGCCTCGAGCTGCGCCTTGAGGGCGGCGAGCTTGGCGAAGGGCGAATCCGGGTCCGGGGCCCGCTCGCGCCGGGCCGGCCGCTGGTCCTCGCGCGGGGGTGCGTTTCGCGGCTCGTCGCGGCGCTCGGGGCGGGTGCGGCCCGGCTCGAAACGCTCGCGGCGCTGCGGCCGGCCGCCCTCGGGCCGGGCTTCGCGGCCTTCCGCGCCGGGGCGGGGTGCCTCGCCCGAGCGGTTGCGCCGGTTGTCGGGAGCGCCGGCCGCGCCGGGGCGGCGATCCTGCTGGCCGCGGTCGTCCTGACGGCCAGCCCCTGGGCCGCGACCGGCCGAGGCCGGCGCATCGCGTCCGCCACGGGGCCGGTTCTGGCGCGGGTTGGGATTGCGCTGCTGGCGCTGGAGACGCCAGACCTCGGTCACCACGCCTTCCGCAGCGGGCTCTTCCGCTTCGGCGGGAGCCTCGACCAATTCCGACGAGGCATCCCCGGCGACCACGTCGACATCGCCGGCAATCGCAGCCGCATCGGCCACCGGCTCGGGCGTCTCCTGCTCGGCGGTCTCCTGCCCGGCCGCCGCATCGTCCGATGCGACTTCGGCGCTTGTCTCGGCGACGGCGTCTTCGACCGCGGCCGGCGTCTCGTCGGGCAGGACGGAATCGGGAGTCGAGCCCGGAACGACCTGCGAGCCGGCCTCGGCGATCTCTTCTGGCGCGGTGGTTACTTCAGGCGCGAAGGTTTCTTCGGCCTCGGCGATCGCTTCGGGCGCGGCGACCGAATCCGGCTCCACCGGCATCTCCTCGACGGTCCCGCCCGCTTCCGCGTCGGGGGCGGTCGGCTCGGGGGCGCTCTCGCCGTCCTGTGCCGCCGCGGCGATATCGCCATCGCGGGGCTCGTCGCCGGCTTCGGCCGCGGCGGCCGGCGAGATCGGCTTCGTGGCCGCCGCCGGGATCAGCGGCACGGTGATCGCCGTACCCGGTCGGGTTTCGGGCGCGTAGCCCAGCGACTTCAGGATCGACGCGAAATCCTCGCCCGAGCAGCCGACCAGGGAGGTCATGCCCACCGTCGGCACGAAGGTATCCTCGTCGGCCGCTCCCGCCGGCGCGTCGCCCGCCGTGGTGCCGGGCCGGTAGGCGATGGCCGGGCGGATCAGGTCGGCCAAGCGCTCGAGGATGTCGACGCGCACGGCCCGTTCGCCGCACACCCGGAAGCCGGCGGCGCGGTAGAGGCCCTTGGCGATCTCGGGGTCGACCTTGATCGAGGTGCGGCCAGAGCCGGCCAGATGCGCGATCTCGTCGAGGCCGCGCTGGTCGAGGCCGCCGTTCTTGAGGGCCCAGAGCTGGGCCGCGAGGGTGCGCGGCGCCGGCTTGAGGAGGGCCGGCAGGAAGATGTGGTAGGCGCCGAACCGGACGCCATGACGGCGCAGGGCGCCGCGGCCGTCCTGGTCGAGGCTGCGCATCTCGTGCATCACCTTCGACCGCTCGAGGACGCCGAGCGCCTCGACCACCTGGTAGCCGATGCCCTTGGACAGGCCGACGAGGTCGGCCGCGGTCTCGATCTCCATCAGTGGCCCGAGCAGGCGCACGACATGCGCCTTGAGCCAGGCGGTGAGCCGTGCCTCGACCTTGTCGCGGGCGGGGCCGGTGAGCTGCTCGTCGGCCAGGAGGCGGATGTGCGGCTCGAACAGCTTGTCGCCGGGCGTCAGCTTGGCGACGGGGTCGCCGGTCCAGCGGATCACGCCGTCGTGCGACAGCACGACGACGGAATCGGCCGCCGCCGAGAACCGCTCGGCCCGCGCCTCGATCTCGCCGGCCAGGGCCTTCTCGGCGGCACTGCGCAAGGTCTTGGCCTCATGGCCCTCCGCGCCCGGATCGGGCACGAACTGGAAGCCATGCAGGTGGCCGACATGCTGCCCCTCGACGGTGACATCGCCGCCGGCGGTGATCTCAGCTTCCAACATCGTCTTCTCTCTGAGGCGCCGCATCAGGACGCTGGTGCGCCTGTCGACGAAACGGCTCGCAAGGCGCTCGTGCAGGGCATCGGACAGCCTGTCCTCTACCCGACGCGTCTCGCCCTGCCAATGCAGGGGATCGCGAAGCCAGTCGGGGCGATTCGCGACGAAGGTCCAGGTCCTCCCCTGCGCGATCCGCTGGGACAGCGCGTCGATGTCGCCGTCGATGCGGTCGATCATGGCGACGTGCTTGGCGAACCAGTCGTCGGGGATGCGCCCGGCCATCCCCCGCATGAGGAAGCGGTAGAGCTGGGCCACGAGGTCGGCATGGGTCTGGGGATGGACCTTGCGGTAGTCGGGCACGCCGCAGGTGTCCCACAGCCGCTGCACCGCCGCCCGTCCCTGCGCGAGGTCGCGGATGTCGTCCTCGCGCATCAGGATTTCCAGGGCCGACTGGTCCTCGCCCATGGGCGCGCGGGTCAGGCCCTTTTCGTGCGGATGCTCGTCGAGGCTTTCCTGCAGGGCCTTGAGAGAATCGAAGGCGAGGTCCGGGTTGCGCCATTGCAGGACGCGCAGGGGCTCGAAGCTGTGGCTCTCCAGGGCCTCGACCATCTCGGGCTCGAAACCCGGGCAGCGGCCGGTGGACCCGAAGGTGCCGTCCGACAGGTGGCGCCCGGCCCGTCCGGCGATCTGGCCCATCTCGGGGGGCGTCAGCTTGCGGAAGCGGGTGCCGTCGTACTTCCAATTGGCGGCGAAGGCGACGTGGTCGACATCGAGGTTGAGGCCCATGCCGACCGCGTCGGTGGCCACGAGGTAGTCCACGTCGCCGGACTGGTAGAGCTCCACCTGGCTGTTGCGGGTGCGCGGCGACAGGGCGCCGAGCACCACCGCCGCCCCGCCGCGCTGGCGCCGGATCAGCTCGGCGATGGCGTAGACCTCCTCGGCCGAGAAGGCGACGATGGCGGTGCGTCGTGGCAGGCGCGAGAGCTTCTTGTCGCCCGCGAAGGTGAGTTTCGACAGGCGCGGCCGGGTCGTGGTCTCGACGCCGGGGATCAGCGACTGCACCAGCGGCAGCATGGTGGACGAGCCGATCAGCAGGGTCTCGTCGCGGCCGCGCTGGTGCAGCAGGCGGTCGGTGAAGACGTGGCCGCGGTCCATGTCGGCGGCGAGCTGGATCTCGTCGATGGCGACGAAGGCGAGGTCGAGGTCGCGCGGCATCGCCTCGATGGTGCAGATCCAGTAGCGCGGCCGGTCCGGCTTGATCTTCTCCTCGCCGGTGACGAGGGCGACCTTGTCGACCCCCACCCGAGCCACGACGCGCAGGTACACCTCCCGCGCCAGCAGCCGCAGCGGCAGGCCGATCATGCCGGTCTGATGCGCCAGCATCCGCTCGATGGCCAGATGCGTCTTGCCGGTATTGGTCGGCCCGAGCACCGCCGTGACGCCGCGCGAGCGGGCCTGCGGGGGGAGGGAACGGCGGGTCATCGTGAGGGAGCGGTCCCTTGGGGCGAAGAGGCCGTCGGCGCGTGAGATCGAGGATCGCGCGAGGAAACGACGAGGGTCAGTCGCTCCGATACCGTGGCGCGGAACGCCGCGCCGGAGCGCGATCCCCTTCATATGGGGCGCGACCCTGCCCGGCGCCAACCATGCCGTCGTCGCGGCCGGGGTCGCCCAGGCCCGGCACGTCGCCCAAACCCGGTACGCCGTAGATCTCGATCCGGGTCGAGCCGGCGCGGGGCGCTACGTCGGCGCAGAGGGTGTCGGGGACGGTGGTGAGCGGCCCGCGCCGCGGCGGCCGGCCCTCGATCACCTGCGCGGAGGAATAGGCGTCCCCGCCGCAGGAGGATCCGGACTCGAGCACCTCCGCCAGGGCCGGCCCGGTCATGAGCGCGACCAGGATCGCCGGGAGCGCCAGAATTGCCGGGGACGCGATGCCGCGCATCCGCCCTATCGTCCGTCGAGGCTCGCGACCGCGCCCGAGCCCGGAGTGGCGGCGGTGGTGGCGCCGCCGCTGCGCACCCAGCGGGTCGCCTCGATGATGTTGGTGCCGATGGTGGTGCGCACCGCGATACGCACCGGCAGCAGCACGCGGGTACCGTCCACGGGCGCCAACCACACCGACATGTCGCGGTTGTCCTCCATGAACTTCACGCCCGGCCGGTCGGGCCGATGGCCGGCGATGGGCTGGTAGCGGGCGTTGCAGACCAGCACCGGGCCGGAATAGCCGGGCTTTTCGACCATGCGGGTCTCGCCGTAGCTGAGGGTCACGTTGAAGCGGGTGGCACCGTCGAACACCGGCAGGGTGCGGTTGCAGTTCTCGGGGTCGGTGAGGGCGCCCTTGCCGATGGCCGGCATCATCAGGGCGCTGGCGGGGTCGATCACGCCCTTGCGGTTGGCGGCGGTGATCGGCACGCGGTCGCCGAGGTCGACGAGCGGCGGCGTGATCTCGGCCTGGGTGACGTTGCCGCCGGCCAGCGCCATCCGTACGGCGATGCCGGCGTTCGACGTCTTGGTGGCGATGGCGAAGGTGCTCGGCTGAGGTGCGGCGGTGATGAGGCCGCTGGCGCGGGCCGAACCCATGCCGCCGGTGACCGCGCCGACGAGGCCGGTGAGACGCGCCGACACGTCCATCCGGTAGCGGGTGCCCTCGAACGAGCCGGAGACCTGCGCGGTCCCGATCGGGATGCCCGCGAGGTTGACGCCGTACTCGACGGTGACGAGGGCGGGGCTGGCCTTCGGCTTCGCGTGGGCGGGGACGGCAGCGACCGTCGTGAGTGCGAAGGCGATGACGAGAAGGCGCGTGGCGCTCATGGGCTCAGGAACTCGGGTTCTCGCGAGGCCGCGCGACGTCGCATGCGTGCCGCCGGACGGGCCGACCTGACCCGACGCTCGCATCGTCGCCCGTTGATGGTTAACACATCGTTCGAGCGTGTCGCCACGGCCGGGCGCCGCCCGCAGGAGAATGGGGTGAACGCTCGATCGTCGATGATACGGGGCGCGAAGAGCGCCCCGCGCCGCGGGCTTTTGGAGGATATTCGTCCTGATTGTGACGTTGATATCGCAAGTGCTACGGGAAAGTCGTACTGCAGATCTGCTGATTTCAGGCAAGCATCAGTTGTAGTGTATGCAAGTATAAACGCGGCTAGAACATCAGGAAAATATCCAGACGATGAGGATGCCGTCGTCTTTGGGTGACTTCCGAAGAGCCTCTTTGCATTGTGTGAATTGCGCTCACTATCGTAGTAGCCCCGAATAAGATAATTTAACTAACGTCGAACGAGAATTTTTTTACCAGCGCGTCAAGACCGTCTTCGTAGACCGCGCTACTGTATTGCATTTGACTGGCATGCGGGATTTTACCAATCACGCCGAGATAAACGGGTGATCCATCCGTAAAATCCACGCGCCCTAAATTACTTAAAATCCTCAAGCGCCCGATAAGGTATATATCTTTATTTATTCGATGGTAGACTACTTCGATTTCTTGTCTTAATTCCTGCGTGGGTAGTGGAGTCCAATGCATGCCGCCAATAAGATATGATGGGTATTTATATTTTCCAAGAATTAGATCGATTAACATCGGTTCAAAACTTCCTCGACCCATGATCGCCATGGTATAAGAATGAAGAATTTTGGCAACAAAGCGTAAAAAATAATCAAAACGTATATCGGTTCGGTAGATGACTCTTTTCGGATTGAAATTTTTCTCGGAAAAGACCGCTGGAGCTCGTTTCCACGTTCTGAGCATGGTTGTTTGGTATATCTCGCTTGGGGCTTCACCAAGCAAAATTTGTGGCGGCCTAAAGCAAGGAAGGGTTACGAAGCCAGGGAGTTGGTGTCGATCTAGATCAATAGTATGTGGAATATCTTCTATAATTGATGTTGCTTGTCTCGTTAAAGGCTGTTTTCTTTTTGATTTGAATCTTTTTATAAATCTATAGTTTTTTAAAACTTTGCCGCACACATGATCTTCTACAGCGCAAATAATGCCCGCACAAATCATGCAGCTTGCACCATCATATATTAACTTGCCTCCGAGCGAGTCCGGTATCACGTGTTCCTTCGTGAGAAGGCCCACGTCACAACTTGCGCCGCAGTAAATACAATAACCATCGCCGGAGACATGTTTTATTGTCATAAATACAACGACTTCTGGACCGTGCCTTGTAGATGGCTCGACAGCCGAGTCGAACTATCCTGACTCACCGCATGGCAGTCGTGATTAAGAGTGGCAGTCACAAATCTCAACGCTACAACCCGTCCCGACGATGGGGCCACCCGATGGCCCTGATCGACCCATCGTCAGCCTTGACGGATACCCTCCCCAGCCCCTATAGCATCGCGCCTCCAATGACAGCGCCGGTCGATCGGATCGGGCGTGCGTGAGGCTTTCGTTCGCGGTGCGGGGACAGCCTCCCGCCGAGCCGGCCGGCCTTCGCGAAACGAAAACGGGATTTCTGATCATGTCGCGCCGTTGCGAACTCACGGGCAAAGCCGTGCAGACCGGCCACCTCGTGAGCCACTCGAACCGCAAGACCAAGTGCCGGTTCCTGCCGAACCTGTGCCAGGTCACGCTGCAGTCGGACGCCCTCAAGCGCCGGGTGCGCCTGCGCGTCACGGCCCACGCCCTGCGCTCGGTGGAGCACCGCGGCGGCCTCGACGCCTTCCTCATCAAGGCCCGCGAGATCGAGCTGTCGCAGGCCGCCCGCCTCATCAAGCGCGAGCTGCACAAGAAGCTCGCCGAGGTCGAGACCCCGGTCGCCGCCTGACCGGCGATGCGTCGGCACGTCGAAGCGCGTGCCGGCCCCAAGGATCGGATCCCAAGGATCGGATCGAGGTTGTGTCCATCGAAAAGACCGCTTCGCGCCTGACGCGCGCAGCGGTCTTTTCGCGTTTTCCCTCCGTCGTCAGCGAGTGACACCTGACCGGCATCGTCGCCCTCATCGTCCCGATCTTCGGGATCGTGCTCCTCGGCTGGGCGGCGGCCCTGGCCGGGGTCCTGTCCGAACGGGTGAGCGACGGACTCTCGGAATACGTCTTCGCCCTCGCGGTGCCCGCCCTGATCCTCGATACCCTGACGCGGCCGGGGCTCTCGGGGGAGATCACCCCGAGCTACTGGATCAGCTACTTCGGCGGGGCGGCGGTGGCCTGGGCGATCGGCTCGCTGATCGCACGGCGACGCGGGGGCATCGACCGGCGCGGCGCCGTCCTGCACGGCTTCGCCTCCAGCCAGTCGAACACGGTCTTCGTCGGCGTGCCGATGATCCTGCAGGCCTACGGCGAGGCCGGAGCCTTCCCGCTGTTCATGCTGCTCGCCGTGCATCTGCCGCTGATGATGGGTGCCGCGACCTTCCTCATCGAGGCTGACGGGGACAAGTCGTTCCTGGCGCGCCTGCGCGGGCTGGCGTGGGTGCTGGTGCGCAACCCGATCATCGTCGCCCTGGTGCTCGGGCTCATCTTGCGACAGTTCGCGATCGTCCCGTCCGGGCCGGCCAAGCAACTCATCGACGCCGTGGCCGGCACGGCGTCGGTCTGCGCCCTCATCGCGCTGGGCGCTGGCCTGCGCCGTTACCGCCTCGTCCACGACCTGCCCGGCGCCCTGTCGATCGCGACACTCAAGCTCGGCATCCATCCCCTGGTGGTCTGGGTGCTCGCCTTCCACGTCTTCACCATGCCGCCGGCCTATGCCGGCGTGGCGGTGCTGTTCGCGGCGATGCCGGTGGGCATCAACGCCTACCTGCTGGCCAACCGCTACGGCACCGAGAAGGGTCCTATCGCCGCCGCGATCCTCGCCTCGACCCTGCTGGCGATCCTCTCGACCGCCGGCTGGCTGTGGGTGCTGGGACGGGTGTAGGCCCGTCAGCGACGGCCGCCGCCCTTCCGGACGGGACGGCCGGTATCCTTGGCATCCTCCTCGAACAATTCCGCCAACTTTTCGGTCATGGCGCCGCCCAGGTCCTCCGCATCGATGATCGTCACGGCGCGGCGATAGTAGCGCGTCACGTCGTGGCCGATGCCGATGGCCAGGAGCTCCACCGGCGAGCGGGTCTCGATGTCCTCGATCATCCAGCGCAGGTGGCGTTCGAGGTAGTTGCCGGGGTTCACCGACAGGGTCGAATCGTCGACCGGGGCGCCGTCGGAGATCACCATCAGGATCTTGCGCTGTTCGGTGCGGGCGAGCAGCCGCTTGTGCGCCCAGTCCAGCGCCTCGCCGTCGATGTTCTCCTTGAGCAGGCCCTCGCGCATCATCAGGCCGAGGTTCTTTCGCGCGCGGCGCCAGGGGGCGTCCGCCGACTTGTAGACGATGTGGCGCAGGTCGTTGAGGCGGCCGGGCGTGTTGGGCTTGCCGGCCGAGAGCCACGCCTCGCGCGACTGCCCCCCCTTCCAGGCGCGGGTGGTGAAGCCCAGGATCTCGACCTTGACGCCGCAGCGCTCCAGCGTGCGGGCCAGGATGTCGGCGCAGGTCGCCGCCACGGTGATCGGGCGTCCGCGCATCGAACCGGAATTGTCGAGGAGCAGCGTGACGACCGTGTCGCGAAAGTTGGTGTCCTTCTCCTGCTTGAAGGAGAGCGGCTGGAACGGGTCGGTGACCACGCGCACGAGCCGGGCCGGGTCAAGCTGGCCCTCCTCGAGGTCGAAGTCCCAGGCGCGGTTCTGCTGCGCGAGCAGCCGGCGCTGCAGGCGGTTGGCGAGGCGCCCGACGACGCCCTGGAGATGGGCGAGCTGCTTGTCGAGGTAGCTGCGCAGGCGCGCCAGCTCCTCGCCGTCGCAGAGATCCTCGGCGTGGATGATCTCGTCGAAGCGGGGGTTGAACACCTTGTAGTCGGGGCCGCGTGCCTCGTTCACCTTGGTGGGCGGCGGCCGCCATGACTCGGAGGCTTCCTCCGATTCCGCGTCCTCGGCCTCGTCGGGCAGTTCGCCCGATGGCGCGTCGGCGGATTCGGTGGCGCCCTCCTGGAGGTCGTCGGAGGCCTCCTCCGAGGAATCCATCTCGGCCTTGTCGCCCTGCGACTGCTCCTCGGCATCCCCGTCGCTGGGCTGCTGCTCGTCGTCCTGCGAATCGTTGTCGTCGTCGTTGTCGTCGTCGTCCGGATCGAGGGGGGTCTCGTCGGCCAGGTCGAGGGAGGACAGCAGTTCGCGCACGGTGCGGGCGAAATGGCGCTGGTTCTCGATCGACCCGAGCAGGCCGTCGAGGTTCGTGCCGGCCTTGCCCTCGATGTGCTCGCGCCACAGCTCGACGATCTTGCGCGCGGCGAGGGGCGGCGCCTGTCCGGTGAGGCGTTCGCGCACCATCAGGGCGACGGCGTCCTCCATCGGTGCGTCGGCGCGGTCGGTGATGTCCTCGTATTTGCCGCCGCGGTGATAGCGGTCCTCCAGCATCGCCGAGATGTTGCTGGCGACCCCCGACATCCGCCGCGAGCCGATCGCCTCGACGCGGGCCTGCTCGACCGCATCGTAGACCGCCCGCGCCGCCGCGTTCTCGGGGGCGAGACGGCGATGGACGCCGACGTCGTGGCAGCCGAGCCGGAGCGCCATGGAATCGGCGTTGCCGCGCAGGATCGCCACGTCCCCGGGCGTCAGTTTTCGCGGAGGCTCGGGCAGGCGGGCCTTGTCGCCGGTGAGCGCCGGCCGGTCGCTGGCATAGGTCACCTCGACCTCGGCGCGCTTGGCGATGGCGCGCAGGCAGCCGGCCACCGAACGCTTCAGGGGCTCGGAGACGGGCTCGCGGCGGTCACCGGTCTTGCGGTTGGAGATGGACATTCTTCAGGGTGATTCCGGTTCGAGCGCCTATGCCTCGGCCAAAGAGAATGGCCGCGAGGTGATCGCGTCCCAGTCGTAGGGGCACGGATCGGGAAGGGTATCCAAATCGCGTTTCATCTCGCGAGCCGCGCGCACCCGGCCGAGGTCGAAACCATCTTCGACCGCTTCGGCGATGCGGGGCCTCAACCCGGGATTCTTGCGAAGGACCTTGTCGACGCGCTTGCGCTGCTCGACGATCGTGAGGACCCAGCTCCGACTGCGCCGTTCCGGCTGATGGTCCCATTTCAGCATGTGCATCAAGAGGACTTCGAGGGCGCTTTCGAGACGATCGTATTGCTCGGCACCCACGTCGTTGAGCTCCTCCGCAATGTTCGCGACGTCGATCGTCTCGACCGCACCGGCCCGGAGCAGGGCGACCTGCTCCTGAACCCAGGTAAAGAGGTCGTCCTCGTGGCGCGTCCGCCCTCCGGAGGGGCTCGCTCCATCGGTAAGCGGCGCGCCTTTCAGAGCCGGCTCACCCATCGCGTCCTCCTATCGTCGTCAGCTCAAGGCCACGTTCGCCGCGCTCTCGGGCAATTCCTTGCCGAAGGCGCGCTGGTAGAACTCAGCCACCAGGGTGCGCTCGAGCTCGTCGCACTTGTTGAGGAAGGTGACGCGGAACGCGAACCCGACATCGGCGAAGATCTCGGCGTTCTCGGCCCAGGTGATCACGGTGCGCGGGCTCATGACGGTGGACAGGTCGCCGTTCATGAAGGCGTTGCGGGTGAGGTCGGCGACGCGCACCATGCGGTTGACGATGTCGCGGCCGCCGTCGCGCTGGTAGTGCTGTGCCTTCGACAGGACGATGTCGACCTCGCGGTCGTGGGCGAGATAGTTCAGCGTCGTGACGATCGACCAGCGGTCCATCTGGCCCTGGTTGATCTGCTGCGTGCCGTGATAGAGGCCGGAGGTGTCGCCCAGGCCCACCGTGTTGGCGGTGGCGAACAGCCGGAAGGCCGGATGAGGGCGGATGACCCGCTTCTGGTCGAGCAGCGTCAGGCGGCCCGAGACCTCGAGCACCCGCTGGATCACGAACATCACGTCGGGCCGGCCGGCGTCGTACTCGTCGAACACCAGCGCGACGTTGTTCTGCAACGCCCAGGGCAGGATGCCGTCCTGGAAGGCGGTGATCTGCTTGCCCTCCTTCACGACGATCGCGTCCTTGCCGACGAGGTCGATGCGGGAGACGTGGCTGTCGAGGTTGATCCGGATGCAGGGCCAGTTCAGGCGCGCGGCCACCTGCTCGATGTGGGTCGACTTGCCGGTGCCGTGATAGCCGGTGACCATGACGCGGCGGTTGCGCGCGAAGCCCGCCAGGATCGCCAGGGTGGTCTCGCGGTCGAACAGGTAGTCCGGGTCGAGGTCGGGCACGTGCTCGTCGGTCTGCGAGAAGGCCGGGACCTTGAGGTCGATGTCGATGCCGAACACGTCGCGGACCGAGACGGTCCGGTCGGGGAGCGAGGCGGGCGTGTCGTCAGAGAGCATACGTGACCTCGTCGGGGCGGGGCCGGCCCTCGGGCTCGGTCCTCGCAGGGTGTGTCTCGGGCGGGGTGCCGCATCCGCGGATGAGCGGCGCGGCATGTCCCTTCACCACGGCCGGCGTCTGACGCCAAGACTGCGAACGAAGGGATCGTTCATCGCATATAGGGCCCGTCGGGCAAATTACCGTACCCGGCCCGGAAAACGGCGGGCGTGCATCGATCGTGCCGGGACGGTCCGACCGGTCAGCACAGGCCGGCCGCGCGCAGGGTGTCATGCGCCTTGATGATGTCGCGCAGCCTCTCCTCGAACGACCGGTCGCCGCCGTTGGCGTCCGGGTGGAAGCGCTTCACCAGCACCTTGTACTGCGCCTTGATGGCGGCGGTATCGGCTCCCTCGTCGAGCCCGAGCACGTCGAGGGCGCGCAGGACCTTGGCGGAATGGCGCGGTCGCATCGGTTCGGGCGCGGCGCGCCGGGTCTTGGCGCCGACGCCTTCCGACCGCAGGACCCCGAGGGGGTCGACGTAGGCCCAATCGCGGTTCGCCTCGGGCGCGTCGGTCTTGCCGGCGCGGGTGGCGGGGTTGACCCCCATCGCCCAGGTCGGGCGATGGCCGATGACCGCGTCCTTCTGATAGGCCTGGACCGCGGCGTCGTTCATGCCGTCGAAATAATTGTACGTCGCGTTGTAGGCGCGCACGTGGTCGATGCAGAAGCGCCAGTACTGGCCTTCCGCCTTGCGCCCCTTGGGGGCGCGATAGAGCCCGGCGTTCTGGCAGCCGGGCGTTTCGCACGACGCGGCGGCGGCCGCCTTGGGCTCGTCGCAGGTCGGCTTGATGCGGATACGGTCGAACAGGCGCGAGTTGAGATCCATGACAAGGCGATTATGAGGGGGGCGCCCGGGGACACAAGGGCGCCGGGCCTGATGACGCATGCCGACATCGGGGGTTGACGCCGGTAAGCCGGTGCGGGGACCGAAAAGAGGGTGACGATGGCCGAGACAGAAACGCTGAAGGCGTGGATCGCCCGGACGCTGGAGGCGTCGCTGACGCCGGTGAGCCTCGATGTCGTCGACGAATCCCATCTCCACGCCGGCCACGGCGGCTGGCGGGAGGCGGGTGAGACACACTTCCGGCTCGACGTGGTCTCCGCGGCCTTCGAGGGCAAGAGCCGGGTCGAGCGTCATCGCCTCGTCAACGCCCTCCTGGAGCCCGCCTTCCAGCGCGGGCTGCACGCCCTGGCCGTGCGCGCCCGCACGCCGGCCGACGCCGCCTGAACCGGCGGGGGAGTGCCGATGGTCCTGCAATGCACCCCCCACATCGCCATCGACGAGGCGGAGCTGGAGGAGACCTTCGTCCGCGCCTCCGGCCCCGGCGGCCAGAACGTCAACAAGCTCTCCACCGCCGTGCAACTGCGCTTCGATGCCCGCCGCTCGAGCTCCCTGCCGGACGCGGTGGCCGTGCGCCTGATGCGGCTGGCCGGGCGGCGCCTGACGGTGGACGGCGTCATCGTCATCAGCGCCCAAAGGTTCCGGACGCAGGACCGCAACCGCGCCGACGCCCGCGAGCGCCTCGCCGAACTCGTGGCCGAGGCGGCGGTGCCGCCGACGCCGCGCCGGGCCACCCGCCCGACGCTGGCGTCGAAGAAGCGGCGCCTCGACGACAAGTCGAAGCGCAGCGCCACCAAACGCCTGCGCGGCGAGGCCGGCGGCGACTGAGGCTCCGATCAGGGGCGGCGTCCCGGCGAGCCGTGGACTTCGACGTCGTAGGGCTTGTCGAGGGCGGGGGCGCCGACCGGCGGAGCGCTGGCCGGGGCATCCGGCGCGGGGGCCGAGGCGCTCGTCACGTAGGCGCTGCCGGGCTTTGCCAGCGTCATGACCAGGGCGATGACGGCCAGCACGCCCGCCAGGGCGGCCGGGACCAGGAAGGCGTCCTCGCCGTAGCGGTTCTGAAGGACGCCACCGACCACCGCGCCGGCGCTCAGGGCACCCCACAACGGCGCCTGGATCCAGAACGAGGGGGCCGGCTTGTGCAGGAGCAGGTTGGCGAGCCCCGTCCCGAACCGCACCACCGCGCCGGTGACGTAGGTGAGGGCCAGGCTGCGGCCGGCCTCGTCCTGCAGGGTCGCGTTCTGGAGGCCGAGCGCCAGGACGATCGGGTAGGCGTGCAGCGGCCAGGCGAAGGTGCCGTAGGGCATCACGAGGCCCGCGGTGAGCAGAAGGGCCTGCAGCGACAGGAGCACCGCCAGGCGCCATTGGCCGACCCAGGCCGCGATCAGGGTCCCGGCGAAGGCCCCGAAGCAGAAGATCAGGATCACGGACGCGACGCGGGCGGTGCTCTCCCAGTCGCCGAGGCTGACCGACACCCCGAACCGGGTGGTGTTGCCGCTCATGAACGACATGAAGAGCTGCGAGTATTCGAGGAACCCGATGGAGTCGGCGCAGCCCGCCAGGCCCGAGAGGGCGAGCGCGAGGGGAATCCGCGTCTTGCCGCTGGCGGGAAACGACTTGTTGTTCTGGTCTGCCATCCGGTGCTCCAAAAATGTCCCGGGGTGCCGCCGGCCCCGGATCCGCTCGATCGACAACGGCAGGGGCCGAAAGGCCGTATGGCCGTCCTGCCCCCTTCCCCGGCGACGAACCGGGCTGCGAGCGGGGGAGGCATCGGCCGGCCGACGCGGGCCAGCTTAGCAACAGAGATACCGCAAACCGGTTGCATCACGCAGGGCGCGGACCGTCGCGAGCGGGGGGGAGCGAACTCCTCGTCCCCACGCCCTCGGCCGATCGGGTTAGGCCGCATGCCGAGCGACCGCGGGAGCGAGCGCCCGTCAACGGTCTGGTAGGGATCGTCGTACCTGCTAGAGCGAAGGCACCGAGGGTTGCACGGCAAGGCGCTGGCCGACCCTCATCCGAGACATCGTCCTGCGCGTACGGCCGCGCGGCACTTTCCCGGCACGACGAGGCCGTCCGGGCACCGGGGAACGACAGTGACATGAAAGCCGCCGGGCATTCTGCGGCATCCGCCGACGCCGTGCCGAGCCGGACGCCCCTGTCCGCCCGGTTCGGGATCCGGACGCGGTTGGCTCTCTTGGTGGCCGCCACGCTCGTGCCGCTGTCGGCCGTCCAGCTCAACGAGCTGTACCAGCAGCGCCGGCAACGCATCGCCGCGGCGGTCGACCGGGTCCACGAGGCGGCCCAGGACGGAGTCGAGCGCTACCGCGACACCATCGACGAGGCGCGGACCACCCTCGGCCTGCTGTCGCGGGTGCCGGCGGTGGTCGAACGGGATGCGGCCACCTGCAAGACCTTCCTCGATCGGGTCCGCCTCGATCGACCGTGGGCCTCGGCCTTCTTCCTCGTCGACTCCGCAGGGCGCATCACCTGTTCGACGGTGGAAGGAACGCTGGGCCTCGATGTGTCGCAGCGCGCCTGGTATCTCAAGACGATGGCCGCGGGCGCCTTCAGCGTCAGCGACTTCTACGTCACCCTCTCCCGCAAGGCTCCCACCGTGGCCGCGGCCCTGCCGGTCGCCGCCGCTGTCGCCGGGGAGAGACCGCGGACGGTCATGGCCACGCTGGACCTGAACTGGTTCGACGACCTGGCCAAGGCGGTGGGCCAGAAGAACGACGCCACCGTCCTCCTGGTGGACGGCAGCGGACGCGGCCTCGCCCGCTACCCCTCGCTGCCCGGGATCGTCGGCCAGGACCTGTCCGGCTTCGACAACGTCAGGGCGGCCCTCGCCGTCGAGAACGGCCGTTACGAAGGGCGCGACATCCGCGGGACCGAACGCGTCTTCGGCCACAGCCGCCTGCCGGGAACCGACGCCCGCCTGATGGTCGGGCTCAGCCGGGCGACGGTCCTGGCGCCGATCGACGCGCAGCTCGTGCGCGGCGGCCTGCTGCTGCTGGCGATCTCCACCATCCTCGCAGGGGTGATCTGGCTCGCCGGCAAACGCATCTTCGTGGCGCCCCTGGTGCAGGCCTCGCAGGCCCTCAAGGACAGCGAAGCGTTCCTGCGCGGCGTCATCGATGGCTCCGGCGACTGCATCGAGGTGATCGACGCCGACGGCAACCTGGAGTTCGTCAGTCGCAACGGCCTGCGCGTCATGGAGGTCGACGATCCCGCCGCGATCCTGTGCAAGCCGTACCTCGACCTGTGGCCGGAGGCGATGCACGACGCGGTCCGGGCCAAGCTCGCAGAGGCGCGCGCCACCGGGTCGGCACGGATCGAGGGCGAGACCGTGACGGCCAAGGGCAATCCGCTCCACGTGGAGGTGCTGATCACTCCGATCGTCGATGGGAACCGCCCCACCGATCGCCTCGTGGCGATCGCCCGCGACATCACCCATCTCAAGGCGGCCGAGCGGACCGCAAGGGAGGCCGAGCGTGCCGTCCGCGAGAGCAAGGCACGCTATCGGCTGCTGGCCGACCACAGCACCGACATGATCACCCATATGGACCTGACGGGGCGGCGCCTGTTCGTCTCGCCGGGCTCGCGCGATCTCCTGGGCTACGAACCCGACGACCTCGTCGGCACGAGCCCGCAGCAGATGGTCCATCCCGACGATGTCGAGGGGCTGTCGGGCGTCTTCGCCGAACTGGCCTCCGGTGCCAGGGACCGGGTGGTGAACACCAACCGCCTCCGCCACCGGTCGGGCGAATGGGTCTGGGTCGAGGCCTCGATCAAGCTTTTGCGCGACGAGGCCGGAGCGCCGGCCGGTCTCATCGCTTCGGTCCGCAACATCATGGACCGCAAGCGCAGCGACGACGCCCTGCGCGAGAGCGAGGGGCGCTACCGCTTGCTCGCCGAGACGACGAGCGACGTGATCACCCGGATCGACGGCGATCTCCGGCGTCAATACATCTCGCCGTCGTGCATCGCGCTGTTCGGCTGCGGCGCCGACGAACTGACCGGCGTCGACGTTCTGGAGGGCATCCACCCCGACGATCGCCAGGCGGTGCGCGACGGCGCCGGACGCCTGTTCGCCGGAGCCGTGCCGGAAGACCGCGACGCGATCACCTATCGCATCCGGCACAAGGACGGGCACTGGGTCTGGGTCGAGAACCTCGTCAAGCTCGTGCGGGACGAGGCGACAGGGGCGCCGCAGGGCCTGGTCTGCTCCCTGCGCGACGTCTCCGACCGGCACAGGCAGGGCGAGGAACTGCGCCTCGCCAAGGAGATGGCGGAGCTCGCGCGCGCCCACGCCGATACCGCCAACGAGGCCAAGACCGACTTCCTGGCCTCGATGAGCCACGAGATCCGCACGCCGCTCAACGCGATCATCGGCTTCAGCGGTCTCATCCTCGACAAGCGCGAGTCCCTGCCCGACGATGTCCGCCGCCATGCCGAACTGGTGCAATCCTCGGGCGCGGCCCTGTTGACCGTGGTCAACGACATCCTCGACTTCTCGAAGGTCGAGGCCGGGGCGGTCGAGCTCGATCCCCGGCCGTTTCCCCTGCGCGCCCTCGTCGACAATTGCCTGTCGATCACCCGGGGCGCCCGGCGCGGTGGCGACGTCGAGATCACGGTCGACCTCGATCGGGGCCTGCCGCGCGTCCTGGTGGGCGACGAGGCCCGCCTGCGCCAGATCCTGCTCAACCTCCTCAACAACGCCCTGAAGTTCACGAAGGAGGGCTATGTCGCCCTCGTGGTTCGGCACGAGGCGAGTCTGGCCACCGGCGAGCGCCTGCGCTTTGCCGTCACCGATACCGGCATCGGCATCCCCAGGGACAAGCAGGCGCGGCTGTTCAAGCGCTTCAGCCAGGCCGACAGTTCGATCAAGCGCGACTTCGGCGGCACCGGCCTCGGCCTCGCCATCTGCCGGCGCCTCGTGGAGCTGATGGGCGGCGAGATCGGGGTGTTCTCGCAGGAGGGGCGGGGCTCGACCTTCTGGTTCACGGTGACGCTGCCGCGCGGGCGCCTCGACCTCGGCGCGGGCCCGACCGCGGGCGAGGCCGGCGCGCCGCCGCGCAGGACCGGACGCCTCCTTCTGGTCGAGGACGTGGAGATCAACCAGGAGCTCGCCCGGGTGATCATCGAGGCGGCCGGCCATACCCTCGACGTGGTCGGCGACGGTGCCGCCGCCCTCGTCGCGGTGCAGGACAACGACTACGACCTCGTGCTGATGGACGTGCAGATGCCGGGCATGGACGGCATGACGGCGACCAAGCTCATCCGCCGGATGGCCGGGCCCGGGCCGAGGCTGCCGATCGTTGCGATGACCGCCAACGTGCTGCCCGAGCAGATCCGTCGCTTCCGCGAGGCCGGGATGGACGACCACGTCGGCAAGCCGTTCAGGCGCGACGACCTCTACGCCACCATCGACCGCTGGCTGCGCGATCGCGAGCCCGGCGGCGGTCCGGGTCCCGCCGCGCCCGTCGCGAGCGCCTCACGGGCGTGAGGCCGCGCCGGGATCGGGGCGCCGGAGCACGACGACGCGGCCGGGCACGTCGGCGTCGCTTTCGCGCCGGATCGCGGCCTCCTCCGCGAGGCGCAGATCGAGACCGGCCGCCGCGATGGCCTGCGACAGCGCGCCCTCGCCGTGGGCGTAGCGCCCATCCTGCCCCAGCTCGACACCCGGGCCGGGGGGCGACTGGACGGTGAAGGCGGCGTAGCCCCCCACCCGCAGGACGCGGGCGATGGCGCAGAGGGCCGCTGCCAGATCGCCGACGTAGATGAAGACGTCCGCCGATACGACGAGGTCGAAGGCGTCCGCCGGTTCGGTGGCGAGAAAGCTGCGCAGGTCCCCGGCCACCAGCCGGCGATAGCGCCCGGCGCGCTCGGCGTGTGCCAGCATCCCCGGCGAGAGGTCGACGCCGGTGAGATGCGCGACCCGGCCGCCGAGGGCCTCGCCCACCAGCCCGGTGCCGCAGCCGAGGTCGAGTGCGACCGCGAACGGGGCCGCCGCCCCGGCGGCGCGGTCCAGGGCCGCCACCAGCATGGACGGACCCCGGTAGTGGAGGTCGTCCACGAGGTGGCGCTCGAACCGCGGCGCGTAGCCGTCGAACAGGGCGCGGACGTAGGCCGGGGTGATCGCCTCCATCGCCGCGCCCTCGCCCATCCGCGCGAGGTGGAGACGGGCGCCCTGCCCATCCTCCGGGTCGAGATCGAGGGCGTTGGCGTAGGCGCGCAGCGCCGCATGGAACGCGCCCTCGTCACCACCCGCCCGATGCTGCGCCTCCCTGGCACGGCCGAGCAGGAACCAGGCGGGCGCAAAGCGCGGCGCCCGTTCCAATGTCTGTTCGGCCATCTCGGCGGCGGCCGCGACGTCGCCCTCCGCGAGGCAGGCGGCACCGTAGCCGTAGCGGCGGTCGGCCAGGAGATCGCCGGACGAGGTCTGTGGGGTCATCGTGCTGGGGTCATGGGTGGGAGGGTCGCGGCCTGTTCCGGATCGCCCTACATAGCCGCGACCATGACCCCAAGCGCCAGCGATCTCCTCACCCTGACCCGCGAGGGCCTGTACTGCCCGGGCGGCGATTTTCACATCGACCCGACCTGGCCGGTGCCGCGGGCGCTCATCACCCACGGTCATGCCGACCACGCCCGGTCCGGCCACGGCCGGGTGCTGGCGACGGGGGAGACCCTGCGCATCATGGCGGTGCGCTACGGCGAAGCGTTCTGCGACACGCGCCAGGAGGCGCAGCTCGGCCAGCCGATCCGCATCGGCGACGTCACCGTGCGCTTCGTGCCCGCCGGCCACGTCCTCGGCTCCGCCCAGATCGCGGTGGAATCGGGTGGCCTGCGCGTCGTCGTGTCGGGCGACTACAAGCGTGCGCCCGATCCCACCTGCCTGCCGTTCGAGGTGGTGCCATGCGATGTCTTCATCACCGAGGCGACCTTCGGCCTGCCGGTGTTCCGGATGCCGGACACCAGGGGCGAGGTCGACAGGCTCCTGGCCTCCGTCGCGCTGTTTCCCGAGCGCGCCCACATCGTCGGGGCCTATGCGCTGGGCAAGGCGCAACGGGTGATGGCGCTGCTTCGGCAGGCCGGCTACGACGGGCCGATCCATCTCCACGGCGCCATGGAGAAGCTGACGGATCTCTACAAGCGCGAGGGCATCCCGCTGGGCGATACGCCCAAGGTGGTGGCGGCCGACCGGGCAAAGCTCCAGGGCGCCATCGTGCTGTGCCCGCCGTCCGCGATCCAGGACGTGTGGTCGCGAAAGTTTCCCGATCCGGTGACCTCCTTCGCCTCGGGCTGGATGCGGGTGAGGGCCCGCGCCCGGCAGAAGGGCGCCGAACTGCCCCTCGTGATCTCCGATCACGCCGACTGGCCCGACCTGTGCCGCACCATCACCGAGACGGGTGCGGGCGAGGTCTGGGTGACGCACGGCCAGGAGGACGCCCTGGTGCATTGGTGCGGGACGCAGGGCATCGCGGCCAAGCCCCTCCACATGCTCGGCTACGGCGACGAGGGCGAAGCCGAGCCGGCGGCCGAGGTCGCGGCATGAACGACTTCGCCCATCTCCTCGACCGGCTCGCCTACGAGCCGCGCCGCAACGCCAAGCTGCGCCTGCTGCAGGATTATTTCGCCCATGCCCCCGATCCCGAGCGGGGCTACGCGCTGGCCGCGATGACCGGCGGGCTGACCTTCCGCGAGGCCAAGGCGGGGATGATCCGCGGGCTGGTGGAGGCGCGGATCGACCCGGTGCTGTTCCGCCTGTCGTACAACTACGTCGGCGATCTCGCCGAGACCACGGCGCTGATCTGGCCGGGACCCTCGGCGGCCTCTCCTCCCCCTCGTGGGGAGACGGTGGAGGTGGGTGTGGTTCCGCTCGGCGCAGCCCGGGGGCGCTCGGCTACCCCGATCCCTCTCCACGAGGGAGAGGGGAGTCCCCCCCCGATCGGCCACAACGACCCGCCGCCCCACATCCCCACCCTCGGGGAGGTCGTCGACACCCTCGCCACGACGAAGAAGTCCGATCTCCCCGGCCACATCGCCGACTGGCTCGATGCCCTCGACGAGACCGGGCGGTGGGCGCTGCTGAAGCTCATCACCGGGTCGCTGCGGGTCGGCGTCTCGGCGCGGCTCGCCAAGACCGCGGTGGGGGCGCTCGGCGGGCACGAGGCCGATGCGGTCGAGGAGGTCTGGCACGGGCTCGAGCCCCCCTACGCGACCCTGTTCGCCTGGGTGGAGGGCAGGGGGGAACGGCCCCAGACCCTCAACCCGGCGCCGTTCCGGCCGCCGATGCTGTCGCACCCGATCGAGGAGGAGACCGATTTCGACAAGCTCGACCCGGCCGATTTCTCCGGCGAGTGGAAGTGGGACGGCATCCGCGTCCAGCTTGCGGGCGGGCGCGACGCCGAAGGCACACAGGTGGCACGCATCTACTCGCGCACCGGCGAGGACATCTCCGGTGCCTTTCCGGACCTCGCCGAGGCCATCGCCTTCGAGGGCACCCTCGACGGCGAATTGCTGATCCTGCGTGACGAGCGCGTCCAGAGTTTCAACGTCCTGCAGCAGCGGCTCAACCGCAAGTCGGTGACGGGGAAGCTGCTGGAGGAGTTTCCCGCCCACGTGCGGGCCTACGACCTTCTCACGGCCGATGGCGAGGACCTGCGCGAGATGCCCTTCACCGAGCGGCGCGCCCGGCTCGAGGCCTTCGTCGGCGGCCTCGACCACGCCCGCATCGACCTGTCGCCGCTGGTGCCCTTCGCGACCTGGGAGGACCTGGCCGCGGCGCGCGCCGATCCGGCGTCGGCCGGGGCCGGGGCGGATGCCGACGCCATCGAGGGCGTGATGCTGAAGCGGCGCACCAGCCCCTACCTGCCCGGCCGGCCCAAGGGGCCCTGGTGGAAGTGGAAGCGCGAACCGCACGTGGTCGATGCGGTGATGATGTACGCCCAGCGCGGGCACGGGAAACGCTCGTCGTTCTACTCGGACTACACCTTCGGCTGCTGGCGCACGGTGGAGGGCGGCGGCGAGGAACTGGTGCCGGTGGGCAAGGCCTACCACGGCTTCACCGACGCCGAACTGGCCAAGCTCGACCGCTACGTCCGCAACAACACCACGAAGCGGTTCGGCCCGGTGCGCGAGGTCGCCTACGGGCCGGAGACCGGGCTGGTGCTGGAGATCGCCTTCGAGGGCGTGCAGCGCTCCACCCGGCACAAGTCGGGGGTGGCCATGCGCTTTCCACGCGTCAGCCGCATCCGCTGGGACAAGCCCTCGGCGGAGGCCGACCGGATCGACGTGCTGGAGCGCATCCTGGCGCGGGGCGAGCGTGAGATCGCGCCGGGTGCCGCCATGAGCGAGGAGACGCGATGACGGGCGAGGGCAGGATCGGAGACATCACCGACTTTTCGGACGGAGCGGTCTCGCGGCAGGCGAGCGCCCGCATCGCCGTCGCGACGCCCGGTCCGGGGTTCACGGAGATCACCGAGGCGGTCGCGGCCTTCGTGGCCCGCAGCGGCATCACGCAGGGTCTGCTGACGGTGTTCTGCCGGCACACCTCCGCCTCCCTCACCATCCAGGAGAACGCCGATCCCGACGTGCGCACCGACCTGATGACGGCGCTGGACGGGCTGGCGCCGCGCCACAGAGCCTATGTCCACGGGAGCGAGGGGCCGGACGACATGCCGGCCCACATCCGCACCATGGTGACGGATGCGAGCATCGCCGTGCCGGTCGTCTGCGGCCGGATGGGTCTCGGGACGTGGCAGGGGATCTACCTGATCGAGCACCGGGATCGACCGCATCGGCGAGAAATCATTTTTTATATTAGTGGATTATAGATTCGTTTTAAAAATTTATCATTAAAAATTTACATGATATCCCATTTAACCGGTCTCCCTGACATATCTCTTTCAATCAAAAGAGAAATTTGTCCAGGAGTTGCCCGAGGAATCGAGAGTTTTGCTTCGGTAAGATCATTTGCAATTCGGAAAGCCCTTGCTTGGCCAGACTTGAGTACGCGTACTCGACGATTGTATGGCTCAGCGAAATAGAGGTTTACTCCATCACGCCATTTGCATTTTCCGTCTGACCATTGATCGGCAGCAAATAGCGATTGCTCCATTGAGGATGAAACTGATGCATCGAAACAAAGGCCAACGCATAAAAGGTCAGTGCTTAAGTTCACTATATCTCCGGCATTTGGAGAATAGCTTGCAGAGTGTGCGCTACGATGGCGTTTTCGCACTATCCCTTTTACGAGCTCTTGAACTGAAGGTACGCCGATGCCGGCATCAGAAACAAACGTCCGGAATGTATTCCAGCAGTCCGCAACTTGCAAGCTCGATAAAAGATCTTTCAATCCAAGGTCCGATATATTACCAGTATAGTCTCCCGCGACAAATTTACTAAATTGCTGAACTGTGCCATGTCCTGAGGCCATTTTGGATATTTCAGTTCTAAGTTCTAGTTCAAAATCTTCTTCTTGACGTTTTAACATTTTCGCGAATTGTTGAAGATTTGATAATGCGTTTAGTCTTGCTGCTATTCGCAGTTTTTCTGGAAGATCTTCATAGGATAATGGCCAGCGCTCAAGAGTTCGGAGCGCTTCCACCGTTCGATCTCTGACGAATGTTTCCAGTGCAATCAAACTGGAAATGAGAATGCCGCGACGGAGAACAAATACTCCCGGTGTAATTGTGGTTTGCGTCGCGCCCTGAGCCAAATATTCGAGACTTATTGCCTCATTTATTCCTTCAAGGCTTCTCAGAAATTCACCGCGAGCTATACTCATGATCTGTACTCACGCTAAATTCAGAAGCATATCGCGGACTTTTTCAATCCTCAATTTGATCCTTGATGGAGTGTTTGTTCCAAGCCGTACTGCCTCCTCAAACTCAGAATCTAAGAAAAGGCGTTTTGTTTCTTCAATAAGTCGTGGCCGCTCTCCTGATATCAAATTCACTTGTTCGTTGCTGATCAGGGAAGAAGCAATCATTTCAGCATCGTACAATCCTGCCAACGCCTGTTGACGCCAGCGCTGACCATCCCATCGCTGAAATGCCATTTCCCCCCAAAGCGACGCTGTTCTACTTATTGCGTTTTCGAATGGTGAAATAAGTGCTTCTAGCTCCGCTCCTCGGACGTCACGATGTGTCATCATGAACTCATCCATCGACTGAGAAAGGCTTCCGGAGAAATTTTCCCAAGATTGACGCAGCGTCAGAAAGCGTAGAACGTATTCAGCGTCTTGCATTTGCTGGAAAGCAGCGGATTTTGGACCATCTATTTTTAGCGCAGATCTTAAAAGGATGTTTTCTCCAGCTGTATAAATTGCATCGTTCGCATTTCCCCGAAATGCGACATTTCTTATCTCTTGATTATTTAATCGAATCCCCCCGCGATTTAATCGAATGAATACCTCATATTTTAGCCGTGGGTGAGATTGCTTCAAAAGTGTAATTACGCGCAAATAGGGGCGAACACGAAGTGCGCTTTGGAGTGTTTTCGGAAGATCTCGAAAACGCGCGCCATTTAACTCTGGAAACTCAGTCAAACCTTTAATAGCAAATGCATTGTTCAAGTAGTCAGAAACTGCTGAAATTCTTTGCTTTCCATCAATTATTGAATATACGCCATACTCTTCTTCTGCGAGATAGATCGGAGGAACGGGAACATTTAAGAGAAACGACTCGATCAATTCAGATTGACGCTCGACCTCCCAACGCTCTCTCCTCTGATATTTCGGAGATAGATCGATAATCTCGCTATCAACCATCTCCTTCAAACCTTGAAGTGAAAAATCCGACGTTTGCAAAACTAGGTCATTTTGGGATTGCTCGAATCGGCGTTCAATTTCTGCTGCGCTTCCGAGTGCCAAAGGTCTCTCCTGCTAATTTGGTTAAATCATCTTCTAATTGCATTTCCTTGAAAGAGTCCTACTACGCGAACAATTCTACGCTAGAAGACGTTTCAGTCTGTCGTCTCCGTTATAAACGCTCGATACCCCTTCGCCCGCAGCTCGCACGCCGGGCACGTCCCACACCCGTAGCCCCAGTCGTGGCGCTCGCCGCGCTGCCCGAGGTAGCAGGTGTGGGTGTCCTCGACGATCAGCTCTACCAGGCCCTGGCCGCCGGTGGCCTTCGCCAGCGCCCAGGTTGCGGCCTTGTCGATCCACATCAACGGGGTCTCGAGGACGAAGCGGCGGTCCATGCCGAGGTTGAGCGCCACCTGCAGCGCCTTGATCGCGTCGTCGCGGCAATCGGGATAGCCGGAGAAATCGGTCTCGCACATGCCGCCGACGATGCGGCGCAGGTCGCGGCGATAGGCCAGGGCCGCGGCGAAGGTCAGGAAGACGATGTTGCGGCCCGGCACGAAGGTGTTGGGCAACCCGTCCGCCGCCATGGCGATGGCGGTGTCGCGGGTGAGCGCCGTCTCCGAGATCGCGCCCAGCGCATCGAGGGCGACCACGTGGTCGTCGCCGAGCCGCGCCGCCCAGGCCGGATCGAGGGCGGCGATGCCGGTCCGCAGCCGGGCGCGGCAGTCCATCTCGATGCGGTGGCGCTGGCCGTACTCGAAGCCCAGGGTCTCGACGCGTGGGTAGCGCGCCAGCGCCCAGGCGAGGCAGGTGGTGGAATCCTGTCCCCCCGAGAACAGGACCAGGGCGCCCTCGTCGGTCATGGCGCTAGTCGCCCTCGTACTCGGCCCAGGACATCGGCGTCTCGAACACCCGCACCGACGACAGCACCGGCAGGGACGGCTTGGTGCGATGCCAGATCCAGGCCGCGATGTGCTCGGCGGTGGGGTTCTCCAGCCCCTCGACCTCGTTGAGGCAGTAGTGGTCGAGCCGGGCCAGGATCGGCGCGAAGGCGGTCTCGACGTCGAAGAAGTCGACGACCCAGCCGGTATGGGGATCGACCGGCGCGGTCAGGGTCAGCTCGACCCGGTAGGAGTGGCCGTGCATGCGGTGGCAGCGGTGGCTCTCGGGCACGTGCGGCAGGCGGTGGGCCGCCTCGAACGTGAAGGCTTGGGTGATCTTCATGACACGCACTCTACCTGATTCGGACGACCTGTTTCCGACCCGCCGGCCCGCTACGGAATGCCGATGATCTTGTGCGTCTGCAGCGACAGGCGCCAGCGGGCGTCGCCGCGGCAGGCCTCCACCGCCGCCCGCGTATGGGCGATGCGGTCGGGCCCGTCCATCGGCTGGAGCCAGTGATGCCGGAAGGGGAGGGCGGCGAGCGCCGCCAGATCGAACCCGGCCTGCGGATAGACCAGCTTCAGTTCGTGGCCGCTCGTCTGTACGAGCGGGTTGCCGGCCTTGGGGCTGACGCAGATCCAGTCGATCCCCGCTGGCGCCGCGAGGGTGCCGTTGGTCTCCACGGCGATCTCGAAGCCGGCGGCATGGACCGCGTCGATCAGGGCGGCATCGAGTTGCAGCAGCGGCTCGCCGCCGGTGAAGACCACGTAGCGGTGGTGGTCGCCGCCGCCCCAGGTCGCGGCGATGGCCCGGGCCAGCGCGTCGGCGTCGGCGAAACGCCCGCCGCCGTCGCCGTCCATGCCGATGAAGTCGGTGTCGCAGAAGCGGCAGGCGGCATCCGCGCGATCCTCCTCCCGGCCGGACCACAGGTTGCAGCCCGAGAACCGGCAGAACACGGCGGCGCGCCCGGCCTGTGCGCCCTCGCCCTGGAGCGTGTGGAAGAGTTCCTTGACGGCGTAGGACATCGCGTTCCCGTAGAACGGTCGATAGGGCCGGCCGACGTGGCCGGTCGAGTGCGAGCCCATAGACCCCGCGCGGGGCCGACGCCACCACACCCGCCTGTGCATGGCCGCGCGGGGCGGCCATCTTCGCCATGCTCTCGCCACGGAACACGGGTTGGAGTGGCCTCGTGGCGGGTGCGGCGGACCCGTCATCGCCCCTGCGGTCACGTCCGGACGACCGGGCGGGCACGCCGCCCCATCCGAAGACCGCACGCCGCGACGGGACCGCCCCGTCGCGATCGTCCCCGTCGAGACAGGCCTGATGTCGAACCGATTCTTGAGGCGCTTCGTCCTTGGGCTCACCGCTGCGGCGGGCCTGTTCGCGCCGTGTGCGGCGCAGGCGGTCACCGCACCGATGCTGGTGGTGGACGTCGATTCGGGCAAGGTGATCCATGCCCAGGGCGCCACCGACCCGTGGTTCCCGGCTTCCGTCACCAAGCTGATGACCGCCTATGTCGCCCTCGACATGGTCCGCCAGGGCAAGGTGAGCCTCGATTCGCTGATCACCATCTCGCCCCAGGCGGCGGCCGAGCCGCCCTCGAAGATGGGCTTCAAGCCGGGCACCCAGCTCACCCTCGACAACGCCCTCAAGATCATCATGGTCAAGTCGGCCAACGACGTGGCCTACGCGATCGGCGAGAACCTCGGCGGCTCGGTCGAGGGCTTCGCCGCCGCCATGAACGAGACGGCCCAGCGGATCGGGATGCGCGAGAGCCGCTGGACCAACCCGCACGGACTGCCCGACCCACGCCAGTGGACGACGGCGCGGGACATGGCCGTGCTCGGGCGCGCCCTGATCCGGGACTTCCCCGATTCCCGCCCGCTCTTCTCCATCAGTGCCATCCAGTTCGGCCGCTCCGTCATGGCCAACCACAACGGCCTGCTCGGGCGCTACGCCGGTACCGACGGCATGAAGACCGGCTTCATCTGCTCGGGCGGCTTCAACGTGGTGGCGAGCGCCACCCGCAACGGCCGGCGCATCATCACCGTGGTGATGGGCCAGCCGAGCGCGCGCGAGCGCGACATCAAGGCGGCGGACCTGTTCGACTACGGCTTCACCCAATCGCCCGGCTGGGGGGCCGCGACCCTCGAGACGCTGCCGACCTCCGCGATCTCCGAGCCGCCGGACATGCGCCCCTACATCTGCGACCGCCGCAAGCCGATGCCGGTGGACTCCGGCCAGGCCGCCGTGGTCGCCGGCGCCGCCGCCGACCAGGCCAACACCCAGTTGATGGCCTCGGTCTCGCCGCTCCCCGCCGCCCTCGCCTTCGCCACCATGAACAGTGCCGCCCTGCGCAACCGCGCGCTGCCCCCGCGCGCGCCCCTGCAGCCGATCCTGGTCTGGATCGGCCGCGATCCCGCCGAGGGCGCCATCGCCCTCAGCCAGCAGGAGGACGCGGACAAGGCCGAGAAGGCCGCCGCCCGCACCGCCAAGCTGGAGGAGGGCAAGGCCAAGCGCGAAGCGGCCCGCGAGGCCAAGCAGGCGAAGACCCGGGCGATCCAGGACAAGCCCGCTTCGAGCACGGCGAAGGCGACCGTCAAGACACGGCCCGGAACGCCCGCGTCCGCCAGCGCCTACACCGCGGTGGAGACCACGCCCGTCCTGGCGGGCGGCGCGAAGGTGAAGGCAGAGGCCGTCAAGCCGGCCAAACCGAATGCGGCCAAGGCGACCCCGGCCAAGGCGACCCCGGCCAAACCGGCGGCCAAAGCCGGCGACAAGAAGCCCGAGAAACCGGGGACGACCAAGGCCGCCGCCGGGCGCGCCGCGCGCGACTGAGCGCCCGGGCGCGGGTGACGGGGGCGGGAAAACCAGCGTAAGGCGATCCGCATGACAGACGCGCGCCGCCCGGACCCGATCCCGCTCACCGTCCTCACCGGCTTCCTCGGAGCCGGCAAGACGACCCTCTTGAACCGCCTGCTGCGCGACCCGGCGCTGGCCGACACGGTGGTCATCGTCAACGAGTTCGGCGAGATCGGGCTCGACCACCTCCTGATCGAATCGGTCGACCAGGACATGATCCTGCTCGGCGCCGGCTGCCTGTGCTGCACCGTGCGCGGCGACCTCATCGCCACCCTCGAGGACCTTCTGCGCAAGCGCGACAACGGCCGCGTCACGCCGTTCCGCCGGGTCGTCATCGAGACGACGGGCCTGGCCGACCCCGCGCCGATCCTGCACGCACTGATCTACCACCCCTATCTGGTGATGCGGTACCGGCTGCAGGGCGTCGTCACCGTGGTCGATGCCGTCAACGGCGAGGCCACCCTCGACGCCCATCCCGAGGCCCTGCGCCAGGCGGCGGTGGCCGACCGGATCGTCGTGGCCAAGGCCGATCTCGCCCGCGATGGCGGGGCGGCCCTGCGCGGGCGGCTCGCCGCCCTCAACCCCGGCGCCGGCATCCACGAGGGCGACGTCGCCGCGGCCGATCTTCTCGGAGGGCTGTTCGGCGTCGAGGGCAAGAGCGCGGACGTGCGCGCCTGGCTCGGTGCGGAGGCGGTGGACCACCACCACCACCATCATGGGCATCACCACCACGACGTGAACCGCCACGACGCGGCGATCCGTGCCTTCACGCTGACGAGCGAGACACCGGTGCCGCGCCCGGCGTTCGAGATGTTCCTCGATCTGCTGCGCTCGGCCCACGGCCCCAAGCTGCTGCGCCTGAAGGGACTGGTCGGACTCGCCGATTCGCCCGATCGCCCCGTCGTCGTCCACGGCGTCCAGCACATCATCCATACCCCCGTGGTCCTCGAGGCCTGGCCGGATTCCGATCGCCGCTCCCGTCTCGTCCTGATCGTGCGCGACCTCGACACCGCCTTCGTCCAGGGTCTGTGGGACGCCTTCCTCGGCCGTCCGCGCCTCGACGCGCCGGACGCGGCGGCGCTCACCGCCAACCCCCTGGCGATCCCCGGCGGCTGAAACGGCCTTCGGCGGTCCCGGTCCCGGTCGGCGGCAAGCCGGCATCGATCTTGGTACCCGGGTGGTGAGGGACGCGCCGTGACGGCGGCGGCGTCCCGGATCGAGACATCCCCACCCGGGATCAGGACGATTGCATGCGACACAGGTTCAGGGTGATCCAAGGTGGCCTCGGGCAAGGCGGCATCGGGCAAGGCGGCATCGGATGGCCGCGGCCGGAGGCGGAGCCCGTCAGGCCCGGGCCGGACACCTGGTCGGTCGAGATCGTGAAGGCGTCGGCGGTCACCGACGAGCGGGTGGTGGCCTGGCGCGACCTGCTCGCGCGCATGGGCGTGCCCACGCCGGTCTTCGCCGATCCCGACTACCTGCTGGCGGCGGCGCAGCATCAGGAGCGCGGCGTCGAGCCGGCGTTCGCCTTCGCTCTCGCCGGGTCGGCGGGACGGACCCGCATCGAGGGCGTCGTCGGCCTCGTCATGCCGTCGGCCGTATGGGGGCGTGGCCGTGTCCGGCCCTGGCAGCCGCCGGGCCTGACCCTCGCCCCGACCGTCCATCCTGCCCATGCCGGCGCCGTCGCGCAGGCCCTCGACGAGGGCCTCGTCGCCCTCGGAATGCGCCTCGACCGCTCCGGTGCCGAGATCGAGCCGGCCGCGTCGCTGCTCGAACGAACGATGGCACCGTTGCGCTCGGCCGTGAGCGCCCGCCGCGATATCCCCGCGGGGAACGTCCTCGGTATCCGCCCCCCGAATGCCATCGCCCGCGACCGGTCGGAGATCGAATGTGTGGTCGACCCCGGCCGCATCCGCGATGCCGTCGAGGACTTCCTCGGCCTCGACGCCCGCGTGTCGGCGCGACCGATCCTCGACGATCCCTCGCAGGCGATCATGGTGCGTGTGGTGACCCGCCGCTTCGGTCGGCGCGGCGAGGCCTGCGTCGACCTTGTGAGACGGTCGGGACGCCTCGTCGCGGGCCGCATCCACTTGGGAACCGGCGCCGGCGCAGTGCTGTGGAAACAGGCGGAGGATCGGCGCAGCGTCGTCGCCGCGGTGCCGAAGGACGACCGTATCCGCGGCTAAGCCGCGGGGCGGGACTACTCGTCCTCGCCGAACCGGTTGGCGAGGAGGGCGACGATCGCGTCCATGCAGGCGCGGGCGTCCGGCCCCACCGAGGTCACCGCGATGGTCGTCCCCTGGGCCGCGCCGAGGGTGAGAAGGCCCATGATCGAGCGACCGCCCACGGTCTCGCCGGACCGCGTGACCGTGACCTGGGCGTCGTAGCGCTCGACGGTCTGGACGAACTTGGCGGAGGCGCGCGCGTGCAGCCCACGTCGGTTGATGACAGGAACGACCTCCAGCAGTCCGCCCTCGGGCACCGGTGGGAGATCGTCGTCCTCGGCCTCGAAGGTCTCGCTCATCGGGTGCGGGCCGCTTCCTCGGTTCGGCGCGGTCGCTTCGGCCACGCTCTCATGATGGAACCGTGGTTAAGCCCTTCCCGCGTCCGGCGAAAGCTCATTTTCCCGCAAGGACCCGCGAGGCGACGTTAATGTACTTGCGCCCCGCCTCCTGGGCGTGGAGCACCGCGTCCCCGAGGGTCTCCTCGTCGCGGACGCTGGCGAGCTTGATCAGCATGGGAAGGTTGATGCCGGCGACCACCTCGACGCAGCCGCCGCTCATACAGGACAGGGCGAGGTTCGACGGCGTGCCGCCGAACATGTCGGTGAGCACGACGACGCCGTTGCCAGTGTTGACCCGGCCCACCGCCGACATGATGTCGAGGCGGCGGGTTTCCATGTCGTCCTCGGGGCCGATCGTGATCGTCTCGATCTGCTTCTGAGGACCCACGACGTGCTCGAGCGCGGCTTTGAACTCCGTCGCGAGCAGCCCGTGGGTGACGAGCACCATTCCAATCATCGACGCATGTTCCAGCGCTCTCGAGAAGCCGCTGCCATTTTGTGCAGCGCAATGTCGTGCGCAAGACGGTCGCGACGTTTTGTACGGCACAACGTCACGATCATGCCATGGTGGATGTGCCGAGGCTACGGGTCGCCGTCATGCCACGCTGCGAGAATCGGCAGGTGCGTCTGCGCCGCAACGCACACGGCCTGCGTGTCGAGGGCGTCGAAGACCAGCCGGACCCCGAGACCGCTCCGCAGGAGCCCTGGTCCGAGGGTGAGACGGGGCAGGGCGACGTCGAGGAGGGTGACGCGATCCGCGCCGTGCTCGGGCAGGCGTTCGTCATCGCGTCCCAGATCGACCACGAGGCGCACAACCGCCGCGTCGTGCGTCGCAGCGAGGCGCCGGATGCCGTGGCCGCGAACCTCGGCGAGCCCCGCCAGATCCGGATGCGGACCGGCGACGAGGCGCCCATGGTGTCGTTCGAGCCGGATGCGGTCGTCGCCCACGAGACCGGCATGGATGCCGCCCATCGCCGCCCGATCGAGGAGCGCCAGGGCGAGGGCGGTCTTGCCCGTCCCCGATTGGCCCCTGATCAGAACGCCGGCCTCGCGGATCGCCACGGCCGTCGCATGCACGGTCTCACGAAGGGGCGAGGCGACCGGCATCGGCCGCGATCAGCGCAGCGACGGCAGGCGCACGATGAAGCGGGCGCCGCGGATCGTGGGCTCGCCGTCCTCGTCGGCGGGGCCGGGCCGGTTCTCGGCGCGGATGGTGCCGCGATGGGCCTGGACGATCTGGCGGGAGATCGACAGCCCGAGGCCGGAGTTCTGGCCGAATCCCTGCTCGGGGCGGTCGGTGTAGAACCGCTCGAAGATCCGCTCCAGCGCGTCCTGGGGAATACCCGGGCCCTCGTCCTCGACGATCATCTCGACCTCGCCCTTCACGCGGCGCAGGGCGACCCGGACCTTGGCGTCGGGGGGGGAGAACGAGCGGGCGTTGTCGAGGAGGTTGTTGATCACCTGCCCGAGCCGGCTGTCGTGGCCGAAGATCATGAACGGCGCCTCGACGTCGCCGGGCGGCGCGTCGACGTCGAACTGGATGAAGGCGTCCTTGGCGCGCTTGCGCTCGTTGGCCACCGAGACGACGGTGGTGAGGAGCTTGCGCAGGTCGACCCGTCGCGCCTCGGCCCGCGCCAGTTCGGCATCGAGGCGTGAGGCGTCGGAGATGTCGCTGATCAGGCGGTCGAGGCGCTTCACGTCGTGCTGGATGATCGCCAGGAGCCGCCCGCGCGACTCGTCGCTGCGTGCCAGCGGCAGGGTCTCGACGGCGCTGCGCAGGGAGGTGAGCGGGTTCTTGAGCTCGTGGCTGACGTCGGCGGCGAAACTCTCGATGGCGTCGATACGGCGGTAGAGGGCCTGGGTCATGTCGCGCAGGGCGCCCGAGAGGTGGCCGATCTCGTCGGTGCGGCCGGTGAAGTCCGGGATCTCCTCGCGCGACTTGATCCCCAGGCGCACCTTCTCGGCCGCGTCGGCCAGGCGCCGGACCGGGCCGGCGATGGCACCGGCGAGCAGGATCGAGAGCACCAGCATCACCAGGGCGGCGATGAGGAAGACCTGCAGCAGGCCGAACCGCTCGGAGGCGATCACCCGGTCGATGTCGCCCCCTTGCGTCGAGAGCATCAGGGCGCCGCGCACGACGCCGCCGCGCTGGATCGGCACCGCCACCGAAACGATGGTCTCCGTCGCCCGGTTGCGACGGACCACGGTGCCGCGCGACCCTGCAAGGGCGACCTGGACCTCCTTGAGGGATTGGCCGTTGGTCGGCCCGGCCTCGTCGGGCTGCGCCGGGGGGTCTCCCAGGACCGCGCCGAAGATCTTCGCCTGGACGAAGTCGTAGGCCTGTTCGAGCACGTTGCGGCGATGCCGCGGCAGGCCGTCGGCGCGCCCGATCTCGCCGCGGGCCGACAGCGTGCGGGTGTCGAACAGGAGGCCGCCGTCCTGGTCGTAGACGCGGGCACGATTTCCGGTGGGCGTCACCAGGCGGCGCAGCAGCGGCGCCACCCGTTCCGGGTTGAGGGAGAAGGTCAGCGGCGAGGGGTTCTCCTCGCGCAAGGATCCGGGCTCGCCCGCCTGGAGCTGCAGGAGCTTGTCGGGATCGATCCGGATGGCGTCCGTCTCCACGGAGGCCGAGGAGGCGATCGCGCCGGCGATGATCTCGCCCTGGATCAGCAGGCTCTGGACCCTGGCCTGGATCAGGCCCTGTCGGAACTGGTTGAGATAGAGGAAGCCGAACAGGAGGGCGAAGAGCCCCACGAGATTGAGGACGACGATGCGCCGCGTCAGGCTCGAGGAGGCCCTCTGCCCGATCCCGCGCCACAGCAGGCGCGGCCACGCCAGCAGGCCGCGCGGGGGAATGTTCTCGTCGGAGGGAGCCACGGTGGTCCGGGTCGGCACGAATCGAAGGGGCGGCGCGCCTCAGCTTTCCTTGAAGCGGTAGCCAACGCCGTAGAGGGTTTCGATCATGTCGAAGTTGGTGTCCACCACCTTGAACTTCTTGCGCAGCCGCTTGATGTGGCTGTCGATGGTGCGGTCGTCGACGTAGACCTGGTCGTCGTAGGCGGCGTCCATCAGGGCGTTGCGGCTCTTCACGACGCCGGGGCGATGCGCCAGGGCCTGCAGGATCAGGAACTCGGTGACCGTGAGGGTCACGGGCTCGCCCTTCCAGGTGCAGGTGTGGCGCTCGGGGTCCATCATCAGGAGGCCGCGCTCCAGGGACCGGGCGGCAGCATCGGCCTCGCGGGCGGCCGCACCCGGGCCGTCCTTGGGCGCGAACCGGCGCAGGACCGCCTTGACGCGCTCCACAAGCAGGCGCTGCGAGAACGGCTTATGGATGAAGTCGTCCGCACCCATCTTGAGGCCGAACAACTCGTCGATCTCCTCGTCCTTCGAGGTGAGGAAGATGACCGGCAGGTCGGATTTCTGCCGCAGGCGGCGCAGCAGCTCCATGCCGTCCATGCGCGGCATCTTGATGTCGAAGATCGCGAGGTCCGGGGGCGAGTGCTTGAGCCCGTCGAGGGCCGAGGCGCCGTCCGTATAGGTCTGGATGCGGTAGCCTTCCGTCTCCAGCGCGATCGAGACGGAGGTGAGGATGTTGCGGTCGTCGTCGACGAGGGCAATGGTCGGCATGGCGTTCCCTATTGCTCGGATGCGGCCCACGGGCCCGTCACGAGCCAGCGCCTCCGCATCCGGCCCTGGCGAAAGGGTCCGGCAAAACGCGGTCGCGGCCGTGTCCGAGACGGGCCGCATTCGCGCGGAGAGTCATCCCCTGTAGCCGGTGCGATCTAAAAAAGCGAGCGGTCGTGGTAGCTTGACCGTAAGGGGCGGGATATTCCGCAGGCGGCCACCCCGTGCCGCGAGCCCTCCGGCGAAGAGGTCGCGGGGCGTGACCCCGTGACGTGCGGGCCGCCCGGGCTATGCTCACCCCACCCGCCGCACTCGAGGAATTCGATCCGCCATGGCCAGCGACGAGACCCCACCGCCCCTCTCCGAGCCGCGTCGCGGCCCCGCGCAACCGCTTCCGGCCTCGGAGGCGCCGTTCGACGCCATCGGGCTCGCCCGGCACCTCCTGCGGACCGTCCGCTCGGGGGCGCTCGCCACCCTCGATCCGGATGACGGCACCCCCTTCGCCTCGCTGGTGACGATGGCCACCGACGTCGACGGGACGCCGCTGATGCTGCTCTCGCGCCTGTCCGGCCACACCCGCAACCTGCTCAAAGACCCGCGCGCCTCGCTCCTGTTCAGCGCCGGCGGCAAGGGCGACCCCCTGGCCCATCCGCGCCTGACGGTGACTGGCCTCGTACGCCGGACGGAGGAGGCGCGGGCGCGGGAGCGCTTCCTGATGCGCCACCCCAAGGCCAAGCTCTACGCCGATTTTCCCGACTTCGCGTTCTTCGCCCTGGAGCCCACCGCCGGCCACCTCAACGGGGGATTCGCCAAGGCCGCGACCCTGACCAAGGCCGAACTCCTCCTCGACCTCTCGGGGTGCGAGGCGATCGTCGCCGGCGAGGCGGGCGCCGTCTCCCATATGAACGCCGACCACGCCGATGCCCTGGCGGCCTATGCGGGCGACGCCACGGCGAACTGGCGGCTGACAGGGATCGACCCGGAGGGAATGGACCTGCTGGCCGGCGACCGCACCGCCCGCATCCCCTATCCGAGCCCGGTGCGGGACATGGGCAGCCTGCGCAAGGTCCTGGTGGAGATGGCCGCCTCCGACCGTGCCGGGGCCGGCGGGCCGGCCGCCTGACAGCACGACCAGCGGCCGGCGCCGCTACGCATTCGAAACGACTGAGCCGCTAGGATCGGGCCGCGGGCCCGATCGCCCGCGGTCGGTTCCATGCGTGCGGAGTGTCATGAGTCGGTTGCGTGAAGGCGGTTCGCCCGGAACCCTCCTGCGGTCCGTCAGGATCGGGTTCGCCCGCGCCTGGAGCCGGGCCGTCGCCCGGATCCTGCCGGGGAGCGCCGCCGACCCAAGCTCGGCCGAGGAAGCGCGCCTGCGCCTCTCGACCATCGTCGCCATCGCCGCCGCCGAACGAGGCCGGTCGGCCCCGGACGGGGACGGCCCCCGGCTGCAGGTGGCGCCGGAGCGGGTCGTCGCCCAGGGCATGACCGACGTCGTCCTGCTGCGCCGTTCCGGCGAGCCCGCCACCTACGCGACCCCCTCGTTCGCGCGCCTGTTCGGTACCGGCAGCGACGCCACCGTCCTGCGCGGGCGCGTCCACCCGGACGACCTCGCGGCCTTCGACGCGGCGGACGCGGCCGTCGAGGCGACCGGCCGCAGCGTGGTCCTCGCGGTGCGCATGCGCCATGCCGACGGCCACTGGATCTGGGTCGAGGCCGTCAACGACCCCGTGGCCGATGGCGTGGCCGAGGGCGGCCCCACCATCCTGTCGTGCCTGCGCGACGTCACCGAGCGGCGCAACCAGTCCGACGAGTGGCGCATGGCCCGCGATGCGGCCGAGCTCGGCCGGGCCAGGGCCGAGAACACCACCCGCGCGAAATCCGAGTTCATCGGCCTGATGAGCCACGAGATCCGCACGCCGCTCACCGCCATCCGCGGCTTCATCGACCTCCTCACCGACGGCGGCCCGCTCGAACCGCAGCAGCGCCGCCACCTCGCCCTCGTCGAGGCCGCCACCGAGACCCTGCTCGTGGCGGTGGACGACATCCTCGACTACGCGAAATCCGAGACCGGCGACCTGCGGATCGAACGGCGCAGCTTCGCCCCGGTGGCCGTGATCGCCGGCGTCGTCGACCTCGTCCGCCCGGCCGCCGAGGGCAAGGGCCTGATCCTCGACACCAGCTTCGGCCACGACCTGCCCGCGCAGGTGACGGGCGACGAGCGCCGCCTGCGCCAGATCCTCCTGAACCTCCTCAACGACGCGGTCGGCGTGGCCCAGGCCGGAGCGATCCGCCTCTCGGTCCTCGGCCCCCGCCTCGGGCAGGGGGCGGACGTGCTGCGCATCGCCATCGTCGCGACGGTCCCCGACCAGACCAACGTCACGGTGCTGCCACGGGCGGCCCTCATCGACGGCGGCGGCCTCGGCCTCGCCATGGCCCAGCGCTTGATCGGGCTGATGGGAGGGCGCCTCGACCGGACGACCCGGCCCGGCGAGGCGGCCGCCTACCGGTTCTCCGTGGTGCTGCCGGCATCCCTCGAAGCCGAGCCCGCCCCGGCGGCGATGGAAGTGGCCTTGACGCGCCCCACCCGCGTGCTCCTGGCCGAGGACGGCGCCATCGACCAGGAGGTGGTGCGGGCGATGCTCGAAAGGTCCGGCTGCGTCGTCGACGTCGTCGGCGATGGCCTGGCCGCCGTGGAGGCGGTCCAGGCCCGGACCTACGATCTCGTGCTGATGGACATGGTGATGCCGGTGATGGACGGCTTGACCGCCGCCCGCCGCATCCGCGCCCTGCAGCATCCCTCGCGCCGCGTGCCGATCCTCGCCCTGACCGCCGACGTGATGCCCCAGCGGGTGCGCGCCTTCACGGAGGCGGGAATCAACGACCACCTCGCCAAGCCGTTCGACCGCGCCTCCCTCGCCGAGGCGGTGGCGCGGCAGCTCTCCGCCTTCGTCCTCCTGGATGCCGGTGAAGGCGGTCAGCGCCCGAGCCGGCCGGCGGTGTTCGAGCGGGCCTGCTACGATAGCCTGCGGTCCGAACTCGGCCTCGCCGCCGCCCAGGGCACCCTGCGAGCCTTCATGTCGCTCCTGGAGACCGCAGGCGATGCCGCGAGCTCGGCCCGGGAAGCGCAGACCATCGCTGTGGCCGCCGCCCGCCTCGGCTTCCTCGACCTCGCCAACGCCTACGGACGGCTCGCCGCCGCGGCCGAGGGGCCTGAGTCGACGGCGGCGCAGCGGCGCTGCTCCATCGCCCGCGATCTGGCCAGGCGCACCTTCGGCGAACTCACGTCCCTGCAGAGCCCCGACGTCTCCTCCACCGTCGCGCTGCTCTGACCGGCGCGACGCCACGCTCGCTTGGCGCTGGCGGGCGGCACTGCTATCTCGCGGGTCCGTTCCTAGAAGCCGACAGACCGTGCGCCGGGCCCTCGCCTCAAGCCGACGGGCCGCGCCGCGCCGGAGAGCCAATTCTCGATGACGACATCCCCCATCGACAACATCCGCAACTTCTCCATCGTCGCCCATATCGACCACGGTAAATCGACCCTGGCCGACCGGCTGATCCAGACCACCGGTACCGTGGCCCTGCGCGACATGAGCGAGCAGATGCTCGACTCGATGGACATCGAGAAGGAGCGCGGCATCACCATCAAGGCGCAGACCGTGCGCCTCGAATACAAGGCCGAGGACGGCAAGGACTACATCCTCAACCTGATGGACACCCCCGGCCACGTCGACTTCGCCTACGAGGTCTCGCGGTCGCTGGCCGCCTGCGAGGGCTCGCTGCTGGTGGTGGACGCCTCCCAGGGCGTCGAGGCGCAGACGCTGGCCAACGTCTACCAGGCGCTCGACGCCAACCACGAGATCGTGCCCGTCCTCAACAAGATCGACCTGCCCGCCGCCGAGCCCGAGCGCATCCGCGCCCAGATCGAGGAGGTCATCGGCATCGACGCCTCCGAGGCCGTGGCGATCTCGGCCAAGAGCGGGCTCAACATCGAGGCGGTGCTGGAGGCCATCGTCAAGCGCCTGCCGCCGCCCAAGGGCGACCGCGACGCGCCCCTCAAGGCCCTGCTGGTGGACAGCTGGTACGACGTCTATCTCGGCGTCGTGGTGCTGGTCCGCATCGTCGACGGCGTGCTCAAGAAGGGCATGAACATCCGCATGATGCGGGCCGACGCCGTGCACGGCGTCGACAAGATCGGCGTGTTCCGGCCGAAGATGGCGGACATCGCCGAACTCGGCCCCGGCGAGGTCGGCTTCTTCACCGGCTCGATCAAGGAGGTCGCCGACACCCGCGTCGGCGACACCCTCACCGAGGACAAGCGCCCCTGCAAGGAGATGCTGCCGGGCTTCAAGGACGTGCAGTCGGTCGTCTTCTGCGGCCTGTTCCCCGTGGATGCCGCCGAGTTCGAGACCCTGCGCAGCGCCATGAGCAAGCTGCGCCTGAACGATGCGTCGTTCTCCTACGAGATGGAGACCTCGGCGGCGCTCGGCTTCGGCTTCCGCTGCGGCTTCCTCGGGCTGCTGCACCTGGAGATCATCCAGGAACGGCTGGAGCGCGAGTTCAACCTCGACCTCATCTCGACGGCGCCCTCCGTCGTCTACCGCCTGCAGATGACCGACGGCACGGTCAAGGAACTCCACAACCCGGCCGACATGCCGGACGTGATGAAGATCACGGCCATCGAGGAGCCGTGGATCCGCGCCACGATCCTCACGCCCGACGAGTATCTCGGCGGCGTCCTCAAGCTGTGCCAGGACCGGCGCGGCACCCAGGTCGACCTCAACTACGTCGGCAAGCGCGCCATGGTCGTCTACGACCTGCCGCTCAACGAAGTGGTGTTCGATTTCTACGATCGCCTGAAGTCGATCTCGAAAGGCTACGCGAGCTTCGACTATCACATCTCCGATTACCGCGAGGGCGACCTCGTGAAGATGTCGATCCTCGTCAATGCCGAGCCGGTGGACGCCCTCTCGATGCTGGTCCACCGCACCCGCGCCGAGCATCGCGGCCGGGCGATGTGCGAGAAGCTGAAGGACCTCATCCCACGCCACCTGTTCCAGATCCCGGTCCAGGCGGCGCTCGGCGGCAAGATCATCGCCCGCGAGACCATCAAGGCCCTGTCCAAGGACGTCACCGCCAAGTGCTACGGCGGCGACATCTCGCGCAAGCGCAAACTCCTGGACAAGCAGAAGGAGGGCAAGAAGAAGATGCGCCAGTTCGGCCGTGTGGAAATTCCGCAGGAGGCCTTCATTGCGGCGCTGAAGATGGACGATTAGCCAGCGTCATATATCGATTGTATATTTTATACTTTAGGCGGTACAAATCCGATATAGAACTCTCGAATTGTTCATCGATGCGGACAAATTGGTTATATCTCTCAAAAAGCGGCAATTTTAATCGAATTTTATCAATGCCGGGATAGGATTGCCCAGTGCCGCTCCTGGGTTGTCCAACATGTCGCTCAATATCCTGTCCGATTCCGCGGTTCTGCGTGCGCTCGACAAGTCGCTCGGGCGGATCGAATTTTCGCTCGACGGGCGCATCCTGCGGGCCAACCAGCCCTTCCTCGACGTGATCGGCTATCGCCTCGACGAGATCGAGGGGCGGCCGCACGCCATGCTGGTCCCCGAGGCCGAGCGGGACAGCGCCGAGTACCGGGCGTTCTGGGAGCAGCTTCGCCAGGGCCAGTTCCAGTCGCGCGAGTTCAAGCGGGTCGGCAAGGGCGGGCGGACGATCTACATCCAGGCGTCCTACAACCCGGTGCTCGATCGCCGCGGGCGTCCGGTCAAGATCGTGAAGTTCGCCACCGACATCACCGCCCAGAAGGCCCGCGACGCCGTCTATCAGGGGCAGATCGCGGCGCTCGACCGGTCCCAGGCGGTCATCCATTTCACCCTCGACGGCACCATCACCGACGCCAACGAGAACTTCCTGTCCACCATGGGCTACCGGATCGAGGAAGTCCGCGGCCGTCACCACAGCCTTTTCGTCAGCGAAGCCGAGCGCGATAGCCCCGCCTACGCGGCCTTCTGGGCGGCGCTCGCCGAGGGCCGCTATCAAGCCGGCGAGTTCCAGCGCCAGGCCAAGGACGGCCGCATCGTGTGGATCATGGGTGCCTACAACCCGATCCTCGACGCGGAGGGCCGGCCTTCCTCGGTCGTCAAGTTCGCGACGGACGTGACGCAGCAGGTGAACGACCGCATGCGCCGGATCGCCGGCCAGAAGGTCATCGACGGCGACATCGAGGCGATCACCCACGCGATGTCCGACGTGGCCGTCCGCGCCCAGAAGACGACGGACAGCGCCGTCGAGACCTCCGGCAACGTCCAGGCCATCGCCGCGGGGGCCGAGGAGTTCGCCGCCTCCATCGAGGAATTGAGCCGGCACGCCACGGAGGCGAGGACCGCGGCGGACGATGCCGTCGTGCGCGCCCGCGAAGCCAATGGCATCATCTCGGGCCTGACAACGGCCGCCGACAGGATCGGCGAGGCCGTGAGCCTGATCCGCTCCATCGCCGACCAGACCAACCTCCTGGCACTCAACGCCACCATCGAGGCGGCGCGGGCCGGCGAAGCGGGACGGGGCTTTGCCGTGGTCGCCACGGAGGTGAAGGCGCTCGCCGCCCAATCGTCGCGGGCGACCCAGGAGATCGGCACCCAGATCGGCGCCGTGCAGGCGGCCACGGACCAGGCCGTCGACGCGATCACGGCGATCACCGCGACCATCGCGCATCTGAGCGAGATCTCGCTGAGCGTGTCCTCGGCGGTGACCGAGCAATCCGCCGTCACCCGCGACATGTCCCTGAACATGCAGAACGCGGCAAAGAGCGTACAGCTCGTACGCGAGAGCATGGAGGGCATCTCGCAGACCGCCGGAGAGATCGACGCCTCGGTTCGCCGGGTCGCCGTCTCGGCCAGGGCCCTGGCCTGAGACGGTTCCCGCTCGAATCGAGCCGGAACCGCATCGCCGAGCCCGCGCGGCCCGCAAGCGAAGCCCGTTTCCGCACCACGACGTGATCGACAGGACACCGTACGACGCGGCTCGCGGTCTGCCCGACCCCCGGGCCGCTTCCGCCACGTCGCGGATCGCTTCCCGCTCTACTCGTCGGTGCCCTTGCCGCTCGCATCGGAGGCGGCGCCATCGCGTGGTTCGGCGTTGGCGACCGCGGTGCGCTCGAGGAACGGCTTGAGCCGGTCGGCCAGCTGCTGCCCGAGGTGCCTGGCGTAGGCGTTCTTGAAAAAGCGGTTGCCGGTGCCGCGCCCGTAGAGCCGGTCGTGCGCGCCGACCATGGCGTCGACCTCCGGACGGCATAGGAAGCCGGTGACGCTGGCCGCCTCGTACCAGCGTCCGGCCCGCGCGAAGGCCATGCTGCGCGGGTTGGCCGCCACGGTCTCGGCGAAACAGGCGGTGGCCGCCTGCTCCAGGGGAAGCAGCATCTCGTGCGCGCTACCGGGAACCCGAGGCCCCGCCTGCACCGGCGGCGTGAGAGCGACGACGGTCACGAGGCTGAGCAGCACGGCTTTCATCGGGGAAGGCCTCAGGCATGGCTAAGATCGGTGCCATCCGAGTATTCACCAGGGAATCCGGCCGGAACAGGGCCGAACGACGAGATCGTGATGCCGGGTCGCGCCTGTGACGCCGGGGGCACAGATCGCGGGGCTAGCCCCGGCGTTCGGCGTTCCAGCGACCCGTGCAACGGACTGGTCCGTTTGTGGTCCAGGTGCCGTTGCCCAAGCCCTCACGTCCGAGGCGGCCGACGACGCTGGCGCTGTCCGACCCGCGCGCGATCACCGCCTTGACGCTGCCGTTGCCGGAGACGCGCCCGCGCACGTCGAAGTCGTCGCCCGCATAGCTCGCCTGCCCGCGATCGATCTTCACGCCGTAGCGATAGGCGCGGTCGCAGGGGCCGTCCTCGGTGATGACCTCGATGCTCCAGCTGCCGTCGTAGCGGTCGGGGACGGCGACCTTCTTGGCGGCCACCGGCCCCGTTGCGGCGACCGCGATGGCGGAGGTCAGGGCTGCCAGGCTCAGGAGACGCATCGTCATGTCCTCGATCCGTGTTGGTGGACCCGGGAAACCGCCAAGCGCCCACAACGGTTGCGGGCTGGGCGCTCAGGCCGCGGCCGCCGTGGCCAGCGCCGCCCCCAGCAGCGCGAGGAGGTCGCCGCCGGCATGGAGGTAACCGGTGACGCCGGCCTGCCTGAGCGCCGCGTCGAGCTCGCCCGGCTTGCCGGCCAGATAGATCTCGCGGGCGCCCGCCGCCTTCAGGGCCTCGGCAGCCACCACCGCATGGGTGGCGTAGAGCGCATCGGACGAGCACAGGCAGGCGATGGCCGCGCCGGATGCGGTGAAGGCCTCGGCCAAGGCTGCGGGCTCGACGAAGCCGTCGTTGCCCAGGGCCTCGATGCCGCCCGCCGCAAAGGCGTTGGCCGCGAAGGTCGAGCGCGCGTTGAAGACCGCCACCGGGCCGAGGTTGGCCAGGAACACCGCCGGGCGCTTGCCCGAGGATGCCAGATGCGCATCGGACGTGTCGCGCAGCGCCTCGTAGGGCTCGGCGAGGCGGTGCGAGGGCAGGGCGGCCTCGCCCGCCGGCATGGGTGCGGCGGCCGGCACGTCGAGGACGGTGACGGGCTTCTCGTAGAGGTTCGGGAATTCGCTGGCGCCGGTGAGCGCCTCGCGGCGTGTCGCCACCGCCTTGGTGCGGGTCGCCCGCATCGCCGCGATCCGGCTCTGGAGGTGTCCCGCCCGGAGGCTGGCGAGGATGCCGCCCTCGCGCTCGATCTCCTGGAAGCCGGCCCAGGCGCTCTCGGCCAGCGATTGCGTCAGGGTCTCGAAGCTGCCCGCGCCGGCGGCCGGGTCGGCGACCCTGGCGAGGTTGGATTCCTCGATCAGCACGATCTGGCTGTTGCGTGCCACCCGCCGGGCGAAACCGTCTGAGAGGCCGAGTGCCAGGGTGTAGGGCAGGGCGGTGACCGCATCGGCGCCGCCCAGGCCCGCGGAGGCGGTGGCGAGCGTCGTGCGCAGGATGTTGGTGAAGGGCTCGCGCCGGGTCATCATCCGCCAGGCGGTCTCGGCATGCAGGCGCAGGGGCTTCGGGTCGAGCCCGCAGGCGGCCTCCACCCGCGCCCACAGCCGGCGCATGGCGCGGAACTTGGCGATGGTCAGGAACTCGTCGGCATCGGCCACCAGCAGCACGGCGATCGCGTCGCGCGCCCGTGCCAGGTCGTGGCCGGAGGCCTCGAGGCCGCGCAGGTAGGCCACGGCGGTGGCGAGCACGGCGGCGAGTTCCGCCCCCTCGCTGGCGCCGGCCTCGTGATAGGGGCGCCCGTCGGCGAGCATGGCGCGGCCGGTGAAGCCGGCCGCATCGAACGTCGCCAGCAGCGCGGCGGCCTGCGACAGACCCTCGTCCGCCTCGGCGCCCGTGGCCGCCAGGGTGCCGATCGGATCGAGACCGAGATCGAGGTCGAGGGCGCCGAGCGCCTCGCCGCGGGCCTCGGCCAGGGCCTTGACGAGTTCCGCGGCTTCGATGCCACGGACGCCGGCGTCGAGGCGCAAGCCGATGAGCGGCAGCATCACGCCCGACAGGGCGGTCTCGAGGGCGGTGACGTCGTGGGCTTCGAGCCCGTAGCCGCGGGCGGACGGCGCGCCGGCAAAGACCAGGGTAAGCGCGTCGGCGCCGCCTTCGAGGTCGGCCAGGGCGAGCGCGTTGGCGGCGGCCGGATCGGGATGGTCGAGGCGCTGGGAGATCCGCCACGGGCCGGGCGCCCGCATCGGCTGGGCCACCGGCTCGGCCGCCTCGTAGAGCGGTTCGATCCGGATGCCGTCGGCGCTGCGCGAGACTAGCCGCTTCTCGAAATCGCCGCCCTTGAGCACGCCCTCCACCAGGCCGAGCCAGCGCTCGCGGGTGGCCGGCGGAAACAGGTCGGCGAAGGGGCGGTCTTCCATCGTCAGGGCCTCGCGAGCGATGCGCCGGCCGAGCGTGGCCGGACACGGTTTCGCTGCAAGCCCTCGCATGACGGGCCGCGTGGAGGCAATCGCCTTGTGGCTGTTGCCGCGACGCCTATCCGAACACGATCAGGCCCGCGAACCCGAGCGACCCGACGATGATCCGCCACCAGGCGAACAACCGGAAGCCGTGGGCCGAGACGTAGTCGAGCACCGTGCGCACCACGATCAGGGCGGAGATGAAGGCGGTGATGAAGCCGATGACGATGAGGCCGGTGTCGTCCACCGTGAGGTTCTTGTAGTTGTCGAGCAGGTCCTTGGCGAAGGCGCCGGCCATCGTCGGCATCGCGAGGTAGAACGAGAACTCGGTGGCCGAGCGCTTGTCGGCCCCCATCAGCATCGCGCCGACGATGGTGGCGCCCGAGCGCGACACGCCGGGGATCATGGCCAGGCACTGGAACAGGCCGATCTTGAGGTCCATCACCAGGGGGAAGTCGAACACGTCGCGTTTCTCGACCTCGAGGTCGGTCTCGTCGATGACGAGCAGGACGAGGCCGCCGGCCACCAGGGTCGCGCAGACGATCCACGGGTTGAACAGGTAGTACTTGATGTATTTCGACAGGAGGCCGCCGATGATCGCCGCCGGCAGGAAGGCGATCAGGATGCCGAAGACGAAGCGGCGCGCCCGCGGATCGTTGGGGAAGGCCAGCGCCACGCCCAGCAGGCGGCGGAAGTAGACCGTCAGGATCGCCAGGATGGCGCCGAGCTGGATCAGCACCTCGAAGGTGTTGTTGGGCGACTTGAAGCCGATGAAGTGCCCGACCAGGAGCTGGTGTCCGGTGGAGGACACCGGGATGAACTCGGTGGCGCCTTCCACCACGCCGAGCACGACCGCCTTCGCGATGCCGACCGCATCCATCATCTGATCGCCCCGATATCGTGGTGGTTGGGTGTCGCGTTCATCGCGCCGTCGAGCGGGCCGCGGGGCAGGCTTGTCCGATCGCGGTTGACGGACGGTTACCGTGAAAGGTCGAGCGTGTTAATGAGGCGGCAACGATCGAGCAATAAGTCTCAACCGCGGCCCGTTCACGAGGGGCTTCGACACGGCCCGTCGGCCCGACGCGCCGAAACTCGTCCGAAACGGCCTCGATGGCGACGCTGCACCATTCCCCCTTCTGTCCGCACTCACGTTTCGTGCGCCTGGTCCTGGCCGAGATGGGCATGGAGCCGGCCCTCGTCGAAGAAAAGCCGTGGGAGCGTCGCGACGCCTTCCTGCTCCTCAATCCCGCCGGCACCACGCCGGTCCTCGTCGAGGAGACGGGGCTGGCCGTGCCGGGGCCCGGCATCATCGCGGAATATCTCGACGAGACCCGCGGGCTCGGCCTCAGTGGCCGGCGCCTGCTGCCGGAGGTCACCGCCGACCGGGTCGAGGTCCGCCGGCTGCTCGACTGGTTCCTCGTCAAGTTCGACGCGGAGGTGACCGGCTACCTGGTGCTGGAGAAGATCCACAAGCGGTTCATGACGAGCGCGGTGGGCGGCGGTCCGCCGGACATGCACGCGATCCGCGCCGCGCGCACCAACGTGCGCTACCACCTCAAATACATCGGCTACCTGATGGGGCGGCGGCGCTGGCTGTCGGGCGACCATCTCACCTATGCCGATCTCGCGGCGGCGGCCCATCTCTCCTGCGTGGATTACCTCGGCGACGTGCCATGGGACGAGGACGAGACCGCCAAGGACTGGTACGCGCGGGTGAAGTCGCGCCCGTCCTTCCGCACCCTGCTCGCCGACCGTGTGCCCGGCATGGCCCCGGCCGACCATTACGCGGACCTCGATTTCTGACGTCCTTCGCGCGGCTCCCGATCCGGCACGGACGCCGTTTCCCGGGCGGGCGCGGACCCCGTTCCGGGAAGCGCCGATGCGTGACGAGCCGGCCTCCTCCGGCATGAAACAGCCCCGAAAGATCCTCGCCGGCGGCGAACTCCGGGACGCCCTCGAGACCCGCGCCCGCCGTCTCGGCTTCGACCTCGTCCGGGTGACGACGCCCGACGCCGTGCCGGGCCTCCCCGAAGACCTCGCGGGCTGGCTCGCCGCCGATTTCCACGGCGGGATGGCGTGGATGCAGGACCGCGCCGACCAGCGCGCCGACCCGGCCGTACTGTGGCCGCAGGTCCGGTCGGTCGTCATGCTCGGGATGAACTACGGTCCCGAGACCGATCCGTTGTCGCTCCTCGAACAGCGGGACCGCGGCGCCATCGCGGCCTACGCCCAGCGGCGCGACTACCACGAGGTGCTGAAGGGCAAGCTGAAGGAACTCGGCGGCTACCTCTCGGCCAAGGGCGACGTCCGCGTGAAGGTTTTCGTGGACACCGCTCCCGTGATGGAGAAGCCGCTGGCGGCCGCCGCCGGCCTGGGCTGGCAGGGCAAGCACACGGTGCTGCTGTCGCGGGCGTTCGGGAACTGGCTGCTCTTGGGCGCCATCTACACCTCGGCCGCGTTCGCGCCGGATGCGCCCGAGGCCGACCATTGCGGCGGCTGCCGGCGCTGCCTCGACATCTGCCCGACGGGCGCGCTGCCGGCGCCCTACCGGCTCGATGCGCGGCGCTGCATCTCCTACCTCACCATCGAGCACGAGGGGCCGATCGCGCCGGAGTTCCGCGCGGCCATCGGCAACCGCATCTTCGGCTGCGACGATTGTCTCGCCGTCTGCCCTTGGAACAAGTTCGCCAGGGCGGCGGGCGAATCGCGGCTGGCGGCACGCGACGACCTCCTCGCGCCGCCGCTGGCCGACCTCGCCCGCCTCGACGAGGCGGCGTTCCGGGTCCGCTTCGCCGGCACGCCGATCAAGCGGACCGGGCGCGACCGCTTCCTGCGCAACGTTCTCATCGCCATCGGCAATTCGCGGGACGAGACCTTGGCGCAGGGCGCCCTCGACAACCTGCGCGATCCGTCCGCCCTGGTGCGCGGCATGGCGGTGTGGGCGGCCGCCCGACTCCTCGACCCGGCGCGCTTCGCGATCCTCGCCGACGACCACGCGGGCCGAGAAACCGACGCCGACGTGCTGGCGGAATGGGACGCCGCGCGCGATATGGCCCCGGTGCGCCCCGGCGCGACCTGACGACGGAGACCAGCCCCGTGAACCTGTTCGTCTTCGGCCTCGGCTTCACCGCCCGCCATTTCGCCGAACGCGAGGGCGCCCAATTCGCCGCCGTGCGGGCCACCGTCACCGACGGGGCCCGTGCCGACGCCATCGCCCGCGAGACGACGTTCGCCATGCGCACCTTCGGGCCGGAATCCGACGACCCGCGCATCGCGGCCGATCTCGCCGAGACCGACGCGCTCCTCGTCTCGGCGCCACCGGACCGCGACGGCGACACGGTGCTGCGTCGCTACGGCGCCGCGATCCGCGACAGCCGCATCGGCTGGATCGGCTACCTCTCCACCATCGGCGTCTACGGCGACCACGACGGCGCCTGGATCGACGAGGACACCCTACCCATCCCCAAGAGCGCGCGCTCGCGCGGCCGCCTCGCGGTGGAGGAGGCCTGGCGCGATCTCGGCCGGCAGACCGGCAAGGCGGTGCAGGTGTTCCGCCTGTCGGGCATCTACGGCCCGGGCCGCAACCCGCTGGTGAAACTGCGCGAGGGCAAGTCGCAGCGGATCATCAAGGCCGGCCAGGTCTTCAACCGCATCCATGTGGACGACATCGCCACGACGCTGATGGCCTCGATCCGCCGGCCGCGGCCGGGGGCGACCTACAACGTCACCGACGACGAACCGACGCCGCCGCAGGTGGTCACCGAATACGCCGCCGCCCTCGCCGGACTGCCGCTGCCGCCGGAGGTGGATTTCGAGACCGCTGATCTCAGCCCGATGGCCCGCAGCTTCTACGGCGAGAACAAGCGCGTGCGGAACCGGCTGATCCGCGAGGAACTCGGGGTCGACCTCGCCTACCCGACCTACCGGGAGGGCTTGGCCGCCCTGGTGGGCGACGCCTCGGCCTGAGCCGGGCGGGGCGCATGCCCGACCACCCCCAGGGCGCGAAAGATCAGCGCCCGGACCTGGCGCGGACGCTCCACGAACCGGGCCGCCACGTAGGACAGGCCTTGCGCCACCGCGAGGGCGACGAGGAGGGTGAGCACCGTCCCGAGCGCGCCGGGCACCCAGCCCTGGTGGGCCCGGAGCGAGAACACCAGCGTCATGACCGGCACGTGGATGACGTAGAGCGTGTAGGAGAACGCCGCCGCCCCGCGCCAGGCCGTGAACAGGCGGGTGGCTGGGCCGTCCCGCGTCGCGAGGTTCAAGAGGCACAGCGCCAGCGGCAGGCCGAGGGCGGCCTGGTAGGCGAGCAGGCCGCGGTGGTCGCTCAAGGCGTCGACGTAGCCCGGGTCGCTCACCGTCGCGAGGGGGAGCACCAGAAGCAGGGCGGTCGCCGGCCACAGCAGGCCCGAGTCCGCCCAGGCCCCCAGGCGGTGGCCGAACAGTGCGGCGCCGGCCCCGGCGGCGAACAGGGCGAGGGATTGCGGGTAGAAGAATCGGTCGGCGGTGATGGCGATCATCCCGACCACCACCGTCCCTGCCACGAGGCGCACGAGCCCGGTCCGGACCAGGGCCAGGGCGGCGAAGGCCGCGACACCATAGAGGTAGACCTCCTGGCGTAGGGACCACAGCGCCCGGTCGATGACGAAGGTGGCGTCCCCCGGCCCGAAGGTCAGCGTGACGCCGCGCAGGAACGCGACGAGGTCGAGGCGGTAGGGATCGCCGGTGCGGGTCAGCAGCGGCAGCCCGGCATGGCCGATAGCGCCCACCGCGAAGGTGACGACGATGGCCAGGATCAGGGGCGGCCAGATCCGGGCGACGCGGTGGACGGCGTAGTGCAGCACGAACCGGTCGCGGTCCTGCGCGATCAGGCGCGACAGGCTCGTGGCGATCACGAAGCCGCTCAGGGAAAAGAACACCATCACCGAGAGGCGCCCGACCCACTCGACGACACCGGCCACCGGTGCCTCGAGGTGCGGATAGGCCATCCCGAGGGCATGGCTCACCAGCACCGCCTGCGCCGCGATCCCGCGCACCCCGTCGAGGGCCTCGTACCGATAGCCGCGCATGGGCGCCCCGTTCCTCCACGCCTCGGCGGAAGGGGCGTCGAGGCCCCGTCCGCCCCGCGGGTTTAGTCGTGGCGCGGCGGGGTGAGCAAGCCTGTCCCGTCGGGTCGGGCCGCCCGTGTCAGGCGGCCCTGCGGTTCGCGGCCGGACCGAAGTGGTCGATGTAGCGGGCGGCGATGGCCGAGACCGGCAGCACCACGAAGACGTCGGTGGTGCCGAACTGGTGATCGACCACGGCGCCGTCGCCGAAGGTGGCGCCGACGCGCAGGTAGCCCTTGATCAGCGGCGGCAGTGCCTGCAGCGCCGCCTTCGGGTCGATCGCCTCGCGGGCGAGGCGGTCCATCGCCACGTAGCGGCCGGGCAGGGCGCGCGCGCGCCAGGCGTCGGGCGCCCGGGCGTGGTGGTGGAGGAAGCTCAAGGGCAAGGCCAGCCGATCGGGGTCGGTGCCCTCCAGGCTGGCGCAGCCGAGCATCGCGTCGATGCGGTGATGCTGGACATAGGCCCAGATGCCGGCCCACAGCAGCTCCACCGTGCGCTTGGTCCGATAGGGCTTGAGGACGCACGAGCGGCCGAGTTCGAGAAACCTCTTGCCGGGGTTGGCCGCGAGCAGCGGCGCGATGTCGTACTCGCCGGCGGTGTAGAAGCCGAAGTTGCGGTCGGCGGCGTCCTGGCGCAGCAGGCGGTAGGTGCCCACCACCTTCGGGCGCGGCTTGCGGAAGGGCTTGGCCTCGGTGGCGGCGTGGTCGATGACGAGGAGGTGGTCGCAGACCGTGTCGTAATCGTCGATGTCGCGGCGCGCGAGCAGGGTCATCCCGGTGGGGATCGCCGACATCTCCTCGTAGAACACCCGGTAGCGCAGGCGCTGCGCCCGGCGGATGTCGGGCACGGATGTGGCCAGACGCACTTCGAGGTTGCCGATCCGGCCGAGGCTCGGGTCGAGGCCCGGCGCCGCCAGCGGCCTCTTGAGGCGCGGCTTGAACTTGATCGGGACACCGCCGGGCGGCAGGAAGCCGAGGCCCGGAAACGCGGCGAGGCCCGCGTCGACCCGCTTCTGCCGGAACCGGGCGAGGGGGGCGTGCACATGCGCCTCCCAGCCGTTGAGCCACGCCGCCGAGGCGTCACGCGCGAAATTCGGGACCATCGGATCCGCCCTGCGAGGCGCCTGGGCTGGCTCCCGGTGGAGCCGTCGGCCTCGTGCCTCGACCGCTTCCATCAATCACGAAGCGGGAACGCTTTTATGACAGATCTTCGCGTGGCGACAGAGGAGCTTAAGGCGCAGGGCGACCCGTTCCGGCGACCTCTACCGAAGGGTAGCCGCCGAAGCACCGCGCGGTCCGGTCAGACGAACTGGTTGAGGCCGGGGATGGAGCCGACGATGGGGCCCATCACGTCCTCGCCGGCCTTTTCGCGGCCATAGGCGAACAATTCACGCCCGAGGGGCTGCATCTGACCCATCGGCACGCCGGCCGCCATCAGCTTCTGGCCGAGCGCCATGACGCCGCCGCCCATCATCCCGCCGAGCATGCCCATCAGGCCGCCGCCGCCACCCTCGCCCGCGTTGGAATCGGCGATGAGGGCTTCCGATCCCGGCATCGCCGCGAGCAGCTGCGCGACCTCGGTGGCCGGCCCTTCCTTCTGCAGGAAGGCCAGGATGTGGCCGAGGGCCGTCTGCGCCGTCGCCGCATCGAGGCCGGTCACGCTCGTGACGCGGGTGATCAATTCGTCCATGTCCAAGGCTCCGCCGAAAAGGAAGCTCGTCCTTCGAGCCTCGCCGCCGTGAAATCAAGGGCGGCCGGGCGAGGGAGCCCCGATGGACCGGGATATTCGAGCAGGGCGGCGCAACGGGCCGCGCTCGGACCTCGACATCCGGTCGGGCGCCCCGCGAGTCCGCGGCGCGCCCGTGGTCCGATCAGAAGCCGCGGCCGATGTAGCCGGGGCCGCCGCCGAGGATGTTGCCCGGGCCGATGCCGATGCGGGCGGGGCCGCGGCCATAGCCACCCCGGCCATAGCCACCGTAACCGCCACGACCGTAGCCGCGACCGCCGTAACCGCCACGACCGTAGCCACGATTGCCGTAGCCGCCACGACCGTAACCGCCACGACCGTAACCGCCGCCATAACCGCGGCGGCCGTAACCGTACTGGACGGTATCCGTCGCCAGGGGTGCCACGTCGGCGGTCGGGACGGGCATGGGGGCCGCCGACACCGCTGCGGGCGCGAAGAAAAGGCCGGCGGCGATGAGGCCGGCGGCCAGGGTGATCGATTGTTTCACGCGGTATCCTCCGTGAGATGCGCCGTGTCCGAACCGGAGGCAGGCGATCTCGTGGGGAGGTAACGCACGCCGGAGGTGTTTCGGCACGCGGCGGCACGAAACATCGTTTACGCCACGCTTCGACGTACGCCGTCCCGATGCGGTCGGCCTGGAAAAGACGGCCGGCGACCGCCATAACCGCAGGCGCCGCGCCTTTGCGCACGGCACGAGGTTTGGAGCGGACGATCATGCAGGGCGACAGCCAGGATCTCGACGGCAAAATCCTCGACGGCAAGATCCTCGTGGGCAAGAGCGGCGCCAAGCCGGAGGCCCTGACCCTCAGGCTCGCCAACCGCCACGGCCTCGTGGCCGGCGCCACCGGCACGGGCAAGACCGTGACCCTCCAGGTGATGGTGGAAGGATTCTCCAACGCCGGCGTCCCGGTCTTCGCCGCCGACATCAAGGGCGACCTCTCGGGGCTGGCCGCCGACGGAGAAGCCAAGCCCGTCTTCGTCAAGCGGGCGCAGGAACTCGGCATCACCTACGAGCCCGACCGGTTTCCCACGGTGTTCTGGGACCTGTTCGGGGACCAGGGCCATCCGATCCGCGCCACGGTCATCGAGATGGGGCCGCTGCTGCTGGCGCGGCTCCTCGAACTCAACGACACCCAGGAGGGCGTGCTCAACATTGCCTTCCGGGTCGCGGACGACAACCAGTGGCCGGTGCTCGACCTCAAGGACCTGCGGGCGCTGCTGCTCTACCTCACCGAGAACCTGAAGGAGATTTCGGGGACGTACGGCAACGTCTCGGCCGCATCGGTCGGCGCGATCCAGCGCCAGCTCCTGATGCTGGAGAACCAGGGGGCCGACCGGTTCTTCGGCGAACCGGCGCTCGACCTCAACGACTTCATGAAGCGCGACCGCGACGGGCGCGGCATCGTCAATATCCTGGCCGCCGACAAGCTGATGCAGCGGCCCAGGCTCTACGCCTCGTTCCTGCTGTGGATGCTCTCCGAGCTGTTCGAGCAGCTTCCCGAAGTGGGCGATCTCGACAAGCCCAAGCTGGTGTTCTTCTTCGACGAGGCGCACCTGCTGTTCGACGACGCGCCCAAGGCCTTGCTCGACGCCGTGGAACAGGTGGTGCGCCTGATCCGCTCCAAGGGAGTCGGCGTCTACTTCGTGACGCAGAACCCGCTCGACGTGCCCGAGACCGTGCTCGGCCAGCTCGGCAACCGGGTACAGCACGCGCTGCGCGCCTTCACCCCGCGCGACCAGCGCGCCGTGAAGGCCGCCGCCGAGACGTTTCGCCAGAACCCCGGTTTCGACGTGGCGAAAGCCATCACCGAACTCGGCGTCGGCGAAGCGCTGGTCAGCTTTCTGGAGGCCAAGGGCACGCCCTCCGTGGTGGAGCGCGCGCTGATCGCGGCCCCCCAGGGCCGGGTCGGGCCGCTGACGCCGGCCGAGCGCGCCGACCTCATCGCCAAGAGCCCGCTGCGGGGGAAGTACGATCAGGCGATCGACAACGAGAGCGCCTACGAGATCCTGGCCAAGCGCAAGGGGCTCGACGCGGGCGGCGCCGAGGCGGCGCAGGAGTCGGAGGGTGGCCTGACGGGCATGCTCGGCGGCCTCGTCGGCGGAATGTTCGGTGGCAAGCCGGCGACGGGAAAAGGCCGCCGCCCGCCCCAGAGCCTCGCCGAACAGGTGATCGGCAACGCCGCCCGCTCGATGGCGCGGACGGTAGGGACGCAGGTGGGGAACGCGATCCTGCGCAACGTGCTGGGTGGGTTGATGAAGCGGTGAGGCCCACTGCGTGACGCTCCGGCGAAATTTTCGCGCCGCTTTTACCCCTTGCTGGGAGGCGGCGGCGTTTTCGCTGGTCTGACGCGGAGGGTTGCCCAGCCGCCTCCATCCTTGGTCCCTCCCCCGAAGGTAGAGAGGAAAGCCCCTTCAGCTTGGTCGATCCGAAGCGCGCGACCTGATACGAGACGGCTGAGAACCGGGGCCAGTTCTGAACGAACTCGGTGCACAAGCTTGAATTCTGCTGGCCATCATCGTGCGCGGTCCGTCGATCGCGGAAGCTGTCCGCGCGGACGAACAGCCGGCGACCACCAGTTTGCCGTCCTTGACAAATCACGTCGATCGAGCCTAACGAACCGGAGCAACGCGCGGCTTCCTCGCAGAAGTCCGCGCGTTTCGCGTTCGCGCATCGCTCGACCGGTGCCGCGGATGACCTGAACAAGAAGACGGCCCAGGCGCCAGCCGGAGGCCGGCAGAGAACACGAGAGAGAACGATGTTCGCAGTCATCAAGACGGGCGGCAAGCAGTATCGCGTTGCCGCCAACGACACCATCACCATCGCCACGCTCGAGGGCGAAGAGGGCTCGGCCGTTACCTTCGGCGAGGTCCTGCTGTTCGCCGACGGCGAAGGCGCCACCGAGGTCGGTGCCCCCATGCTGAGCGGCATCAGCGTCGTCGGCGAGATCGTCAGCCACGGCCGCGACAAGAAGGTCATCGCCTTCAAGAAGCGCCGCCGGCAGAACTCGCGGCGCAAGCGCGGCCACCGCCAGCACCACACCGTGGTGCGGATCATGGAGATCAGCGCCGGCGGCAAGTCGTCGAAGGCGCCCGAGCGCAGGGCCAAGACCGTGAAGAGCTCCGAGGGCGAATTCGCCTCCGCCGAAGCCTGATCACCGCCCCAGCGACGCAACACCAATTCGGAGCACATCCAGATGGCCCACAAGAAAGCAGGCGGCTCGTCCCGCAACGGCCGCGATTCCGCCGGCCAGCGCCTCGGCGTCAAGAAGTTCGGCTCGGAAGCCGTGATCGCCGGCAACATCATCGTTCGCCAGCGCGGCACCAAGTTCCACCCCGGCGTCAACGTCGGCATCGGCACCGACCACACCCTGTTCGCCAAGGCGGATGGCCGGGTCGAGTTCCAGGTCAAGCGCGGTCGCGCCTTCGTGGCGGTGATCCCGATGCAGGAAGCCGCCGAGTAGGCATCCGCATCGTCACGGGCGATCCTTTCCGAAGGATCGTCCGACGCGCAATGAGACCCCGGGGGAGATGGGAAACCGTCTTCCCCGTTGTCGTTTGTCTCAAGGGTCGGCGAGGGATCGCCGACCCGAACCCGTGAAACGAGTCCGGCCGTGAAATTCCTCGACGAAGCCAAGGTCTATGTCCGCTCCGGAGACGGCGGCGCCGGCTGCGTCGCGTTCCGGCGCGAAAAGTTCATCGAGTTCGGCGGCCCCAACGGCGGCGACGGCGGGCGCGGCGGCGACGTCTGGGTCGAATGCGTCGACGGGCTCAACACCCTGATCGACTACCGCTACCAGCAGCACTTCAAGGCCAAGAAGGGCGAGCACGGCATGGGCTCGAACCGCCACGGCGCCAATGGCGCCGACGTGGTGCTGAAGGTGCCCGCCGGGACCGAGATCATCGCCGAGGACGGCGAGACGCTGATCGCCGACATGACCCACGTCGGCCAGCGCGTGCGGCTGGCCAAGGGCGGCAACGGCGGCTTCGGCAACGCCTATTTCACCACCTCCACCAACCGGGCGCCCAAGCACGCCAACCCCGGTTTGGAAGGCCACGAGCAGTGGATCTGGCTGCGCCTGAAGCTCATCGCGGATGCCGGTCTCGTCGGCCTGCCCAACGCCGGCAAGTCGACCTTCCTCGCCACGGTGACGGCGGCCAAACCCAAGATCGCGGATTATCCCTTCACTACCCTGCACCCGGGCCTCGGCGTGGTGCGCTCGGACGAGCGCGAGTTCGTGCTGGCCGACATCCCGGGCCTGATCGAGGGCGCGCACGAGGGCGTCGGGCTCGGCGACAAGTTCCTCGCCCACGTGGAGCGGTGCCGTGCGCTCCTCCACCTCGTGGACGCCACCTGCGAGCACGCCGGCAAGACCTACAAGCTGGTGCGCAAGGAACTGGACGCCTACGGCCACGGCCTCACCGACAAGCCCGAGATCGTCGCCCTCTCCAAGGCGGACACGGTCGATCCCGACACCCTCAAGGAGCAGGTGGCGCGCCTGAAGCGGGCGGCCAAGGTCAAGCCGCTGATCCTGTCCTCGGCCACGGGCCTCGGCGTGCAGGACGCCCTGCGGGCGATCACGCGGGAGATGCAGGAGGCCAAGGCTGCGGAGGCCGAGCGCCAGCCGGCGGAGGCGTGGCAACCGTGAGTGACGAGATGGGCCGCCTAGGATAGGCTTGGCTTTGGATAGGCTTGGCTCAAGATGGCTGAGAGGAGACGGCGATGACGGAGACGCTGATCGTCGAGGGCGACGAGGCTTATGCTCTCGCTCAGGAACTCGCCGACCGCCGCGGTACGAGCCTCGGCGAGGCCGTCGTCGCCTCGCTGCGAGCGTCCCTCGACGAGAGGTCGCAGCCTTCGGCACCAGACCACGCACGTGGCCCTTTTCGCATCCCGACGGTTGAGGAAATGACCCCGGAACAACGTGATGATTACGAAGCCCTGCGCGCTTTAGTGCGGGAGACATCCAGACACATCGCGCCGGGTGCCACGTCCGATCATAGCTCGTTCTACGACGAGAGCGGCCTCCCGATCTGAGCGTCCCGACGTGCTTGCTCTCGATACGTCGGCGATGTTCGCAATCCTGGCCGCTGAGCCCGAAGCAGATGCCTTCCTGAGATTATTGGCTATCCGGAGAGCCATCGTCGGGGCGCCGACGCTGGTCGAAACCCGCATGGTTCTCGAAAGCCATGCTCCAGGCCATGCCGAAAGCATGCTTCATCGGTTCGTCTCACGCAGAAGCATCACGATCGTCGCCTTCGACGCCACCATGTTCGAAAGCGCATCGGAGGCCTTCATTCGCTTTGGCAAGGGCCGCGGTCACCCGGCTAGGCTCAACCTCGGCGACTGCCTCACCTACGCCGTCGCCAGGGTCCATGGGCTACCCTTGCTGTTCAAGGGCAACGACTTCGTGCACACGGACATCGAGCCCGCGTACCGACCTGCCCCATGACTCCTTCCCTCCAGGATTTCCGCCGCGTCGTCATCAAGGTCGGGTCGGCGCTTCTCGTCGATCGCGGTCGCGGGCGGCTGCGCCACGCCTGGCTGGCGGCGCTGGCCGAGGACGTGGCCGACCTGCATGCGCGGGGCGTCGACGTCCTCGTGGTCTCGTCGGGCTCCATCGCACTCGGCCGGACGGTGCTGGGCTATGCGCCGGGCGTCCTGCGCCTCGAGGAGAGCCAGGCGGCGGCGGCCGTCGGCCAGATCGCCCTGGCGCGCTACTGGTCCGAAGCGCTCGGGCACCACGGCATCGTCGCGGGCCAGATCCTGGTGACGCCGCAGGACACCGAGGAGCGCCGGCGCTACCTCAACGCCCGCGCCACGGTGCTCAAGCTCCTCGAAGTGCGTGCCGTGCCCGTCGTCAACGAGAACGACACGGTGGCCACCAGCGAGATCCGCTACGGCGACAACGACCGGCTCGCCGCCCGGGTCGCCACCATGATCGGCGCCGACGTGCTGGTGCTGTTCTCGGACATCGACGGCCTCTACACCGCCCCTCCGGCGAGCGATCCCGATGCCCGCCACCTGCCGCTCATCGAGCGCATCACGCCGGCCATCGAGGCGATGGCCGGCGGCCCGGCCTCGGAACTGTCGCGGGGCGGCATGCGCACCAAGGTCGAGGCGGCCAAGATCGCCACGGGTGGAGGCACCCACTTGGTCATCGCCGACGGACGCGAGAAGAATCCCCTGCGCAGCATCCTCCAGGGCGGGCGCTGCACGTGGTTCCTGTCGGGCTCCAACCCGGTGGCCGCCCGCAAGACCTGGATCGCCGGCTCCCTCGAACCGCGCGGCATCCTCGTCATCGACGACGGCGCCGCCCGGGCGCTGCAGGGCGGGGCCAGCCTGCTGCCGGTGGGCGTCACGAGGATCGAGGGCAGCTTCGGGCGCGGCGACGCGGTCATCATCCGCGACGTGTCCGGCCGCACCCTCGGGCGTGGGCTCGTCGCCTACGACAGCGCCCAGGCCGCCCGTATCATCGGCCGTCCCAGCCGCGAGATCGCCGACCTCCTCACCCATCCCGGGCGGGCGGAAATGGTGCATCGCGACGACATGGCGATGGTGGGCGAGTGAAGCACGCCGTGCTTGTTTTGCCCCATACCGGGTGGCATGACGGGCCGGCAGCGCGGGACCCGTCGCGGGGGACGCTGCCAGGAATACGATGGTGCCCATTGCGAATCTGAGATCCGACCCTTCCGTCGCGACCGACCTCACCGACGCGATGCACGGCATCGGCCGGCGCGCCCGCGCCGCCGCCCGCCTGATGGCGCTGGCCTCCGCCCAGACCAAGGACGTCGCCCTGCGGCTCGTGGCCGAACACCTGCGCGCGGCCGGCGACACGATCCTCGCCGAGAACGCCCACGACGTCGCCGCCGCCAGGGCCGCCGGCCAGACTCATGCGCTGATCGATCGCCTGACCCTCGATCCCGTGCGCCTCGCCGGCATCGCCGAGGCCGTCGAGAAGATCGGCGCGCTGCCCGATCCGGTCGGTCGCCAGGTCGCCGCCTTCGAACGGCCCAACGGACTCCTGATCGAGCGCATCGCCGTGCCGCTCGGGGTCATCGGCGTGATCTTCGAGAGCCGGCCCAACGTCACCGCGGACGCCGGCGCCCTCTGCCTCAAGGCCGGGAACGCGGCGATCCTGCGCGCCGGCTCGGACAGCCACCGCACGTCGCTGGCCATCGCCACCGTCATGCGCGCGGGCCTGGAGGCCGCCGGCCTTCCCGCCGACGCCGTGCAGATCGTGCCCACCCGCGACCGCGCGGCGGTGGGCGCGATGCTTTCGGGGCTCGACGGTTGCATCGACGTCCTGGTGCCCCGCGGCGGACGCGGGCTCGTCGAGCGGGTCCACGCCGAGGCACGGGTGCCGGTGTTCGCGCATCTCGACGGCATCTGCCACGTCTACGTCGCGGCTGAGGCCGATCTCGACATGGCCCGCACCATCGTCCTCAACAGCAAGATGCGCCGCACCGGCATCTGCGGCGCCGCCGAGACGCTGCTGGTGGACCGGGCCTGCGCCGGCACCCATCTGCGCCCCCTCGTGGAGGCGCTGATCGACGCCGGATGCGCCGTGCGCGGCGACGAGGCGGTGCAGGCCGTCGATGCGCGGGTGAGCGCGGCGACGCAGGCCGATTGGCGCACCGAATACCTCGACGCCGTCATCGCGGTGCGCGTGGTCGACGGGCTCGGCGCCGCCATCGACCACATCGAGACCTACGGATCGCACCATACCGACGCCATCGTCACCGAGGACGGCGGCGAGGCGACGCGGTTCCTGGCCGAGGTCGATTCGGCCATCGTCGTCCACAACGCCTCGACCCAGTTCGCCGACGGCGGCGAGTTCGGCTTCGGGGCCGAGATCGGCATCGCCACCGGCCGGATGCACGCCCGCGGCCCGGTCGGCGTCGAGCAGCTCACCACCTTCAAGTACCGCGTCCACGGGAGCGGGCAGACCCGCCCGTGACGCGCGCGCGTCCGTCGCGTGTCAGCTCCTGGGCCCGGGTCGATGCCCTTTCCGCGCCGGCTTGACTTCGTCCTGCCGGCACCGCTCCCGCCGGCCTTTCCCGGCATGCGGATCGGCCTCTACGGCGGATCGTTCGATCCGGCCCATTCCGGCCACCGCCACGTGAGCCTCGTCGCGCTGCGTCGCCTCGCCCTCGACCGGGTCTGGTGGATGGTGAGCCCGGGCAACCCGCTCAAGGACCGCGGTCGTCTCGCGCCGGCCGCCGCCAGGGTCGCGGCCGCGGCCCGCATCGCCGCCCATCCGCGGATCGCGGTGACGGATTTCGAGAGCCGGATCGGCGCCCGCTACACCCGCCAGAGCCTGCGCCACCTGGTTGCGCGCCTGCCCCAGGTCCGCTTCGTGTGGATCATGGGGGCCGACAGTCTCGCGAACTTCCACCGCTGGCAGGGATTCGCCGAGATCGCCGCCCTGATGCCGATCGCGGTGATCGACCGGCCCGGCTTCACGCTGTCGGCGCCCAGCGGGCGGGCCGCGCAGGTGCTCGACCGCTGGCGCCTGCCCGAGCGGGATGCCTCGACCCTCGCCGCGCGGACGCCACCGGCCTGGGTGTTCCTGCACGGGCCGCGCTCGACGCTGTCGTCGACGCTGATCCGTCGGCAGGCGGAGATGCAGGACGAAGGATTGAAAATGCGGCGGGATGATATCAATCTCCCGCAAACAGGCTAAAGATGAGTGCGACGCCACCATCATTTCGAGGAACCGAGACTCTGTCCGACCCGACCCAAGAAGGAACCCCGGGTTCCGACGCCGCCACCGACCGGAAGATCGGCGATCTGCGCGCGCTCGCCCTCGATTGTATCGAGGACATGAAGGCCGAAGATACGATCGAGATCGACCTCGCCGGCAAGACCTCGCTGGCCGATGCGATGATCATCACCTCCGGGCGCTCGCAGCGTCATGTCGGTGCCATCGCCGATCGCATCCTTCAGGACATGAAGTCGAAGGGCTTCGGTGGTGCCCGCGTCGAGGGACTGCCCGCCTGCGACTGGGTGCTGATCGATGCCGGCGACATCATCGTCCACATCTTCCGGCCCGAGGTGCGGGGCTTCTACAACCTCGAGAAGATGTGGGGCGTCGACCGCCCCCTGGGCCTGCTGGCAGGCTAAGAGCGCACCGTCCCCGCGCCTGCACACCGGGAGACTGCCTTACACCGGGAGACTGCCTTGCGCCTCCTCGTGGTCGCTGTCGGACGCCTCAAGGCCGGACTGGAGCGCGACCTTGCCGCACGCTACCGCGATCGTGCGATCCCGATCGCGCGCGGGCTCGGCTTTTCCGCCTGCGACGTGGTCGAGATCGCGGAGAGCAGGGCACGGCGGGCGCCCGACCGTTGTGCCGAGGAAGGCACGGCGATCCTCGCGCAATGCCCCGCGGCCGGCGTGCTTCTCGCCTACGACGAGCGCGGACGCAGCGATCTGCCGAGCCCCACCCTCGCCGGGCGCATCGCCGACTGGCGCGACGGGCAGCGTCCCGTCCTGGTCATCGCGATCGGCGGGGCCGACGGCCTCGACCCCGAGGTGCGCCGCCGCGCCGACCTGACCCTCTCGTTCGGGGCCGCCACGCTGCCGCACGGGCTTGTGCGGGTGCTCGTCCTGGAGCAAGTCTACCGCACGCTGACCATCCTCTCCGGCCACCCCTATCACCGCGGCAACCCCGACGAATCATGATCGGCACGCGGCGTCGAAACTGGATCGGTCGGGACGGCGCGCGCAGTGGGATCGCCGGCCTGTTGTGCCTTCTCACGGCCCCGGCCGTCGCGCAGGGACCGTCGCCCGAAAAACCGCCCGAGAAACCGCCCGAGGCCGTCGAGGCGATCCAGCGCAGCCTCGACGAGAAGGCGCGCCGGGCCGAGAACCTCAAGCGCGTCGAGGAGGCCCTGGCCGCCTCCAACACCGCCAGGGCGCAGCTCGAAGCGGAGGTCGCGGCGATCGGCGGGGATCGCGCCAAGCTGAACGCCGCCCTCCTCGACGCCGCCCGGCAGTCCCAGGCCACCGAAGACCGGATGACGCGCCTCGAAGAGCGCCTCAAGACGCTCGGCGCCAGCGAGGAGGCGATCCGGCGCTCCCTGGAGGCCCGCCGCGGCGTCATCGCCGAGATCCTCGCCGCCCTGCAGCGCATGGGCCGCCGCCCGCCTCCCGCCGTCCTGGTGCAGCCCGAGGACGTCCTCGTGGTCATCCGCACATCGATGCTGCTCGGCGCCATCGTGCCCGAACTGCGCGGCGAGGCCGAGACCCTGGCCGCGGACCTCGGCGAGATGGTCCGCCTGCGCGGGCAGATCGCCTCGGACCGCGAGGCCCTGACCAACGACCTCGCCGGCTGGGCGAAGGAGCAGCAGCGCCTCAACGCCCTCGTGACCGCCCGGCGCGCCCGCCTCGCCGAGGTCGAGGGCGGGCTCGCCGCCGAGCGGACGCGCATCGCCGCGCTGGCGGTCCAGGCGCGCAGCTTCAAGGATCTGCTCGACCGCATGGAGTCCGAGGTCGCCTCCGCCCGCAAGGCGGCGGAGGAGGCCCGCGCCGCCGAGACGCGCGAAGCCCGCGCCACCCAGGAGCGTTTTGCCGCAGCCGGCCTGCGCGATCCCGCACGTCTCTCGCCGAAAATCCGGTTCGCGGACGCCCGCGGCGACCTGCCACGCCCGGTCAGCGGGACCCTGGTGCGGACCTTCAACCAGCCCGACGGCACCGGCGGCAGCACCCGCGGCATCTCCCTGGCGACCCGTCCCAAGGCGGTGGTGTCCTCGCCCGCCGACGGTTGGGTCTCCTTCGCCGGACAATTTCGCTCATACGGGCGACTCTTGATCATCAACGCCGGCGATGGCTACTATCTCGTGTTGGCGGGCATGGATCAGATCAACGTCGACGTCGGGCAGTTCGTGCTGGCCGGGGAGCCTGTGGCGGTGATGGGGGAAGGCGGCCCCGGTCCCCAATCGCCGGGCGGCGAGCGTAACGATCCGACGCTCTACGTCGAGTTCAAGAAGGACGGGGGCTCCATCGATCCGGAGCCTTGGTGGGCCAAAAGCCCCAGCGAGAAGGTTCGCGGATAATGCGCAAGATTTCCCTGGTTCTGGTCGGCGCGTTCCTGGGCGCCGGTACATCCATCGTCGCGACCCAGACGCACCTGCTCTCCGGAACCAGCGCGGTGGCGGCCTCCGCGGAGACCTATCGCCAGCTCAGCCTGTTCGGCGACGTGTTCGAGAAGGTCCGCACCGACTACGTCGAGAAGCCCGACGAGGCCAAGCTGATCGAGGCGGCCGTCAACGGCATGCTGACCTCCCTCGACCCGCATTCGAGCTACATGGATTCCAAGAGCTTCCGCGACATGCAGGTGCAGACGCGCGGCGAGTTCGGCGGCCTCGGCATCGAGGTCACGATGGAGGACGGCCTCATCAAGGTCGTGACACCGATCGACGACACCCCCGCCTCCAAGGCCGGCATCCTCACCAACGACATCATCACCCAGATCGACGACGATCAGGTCCAGGGGCTCACCCTGAACCAGGCGGTCGACAAGATGCGCGGCCCGGTCAATTCCCCGGTCAAGTTGAAGATCAGCCGCAAGGAGGCCAAGGAGCCCCTGCTGGTCACGCTCAACCGCGACGTCATCAAGATCAAGCCGGTGCGGTCGCGGATCGAGGGCGGCGACGTCGGCTACATCCGCCTGACCCAGTTCAACGAGCAGACCTTCGACGGCCTTCGCACGGCGATCGACAAGGTCACCGCCGAGATCGGTCCGGAGAAGCTCAAGGGCTACGTGCTCGACCTGCGCAACAACCCCGGCGGCCTCCTCGACCAGGCGGTGCTGGTCTCCGACGCCTTCCTCGACCGCGGCGAGATCGTCTCCACCCGCGGCCGCAACGCCGACGAGACCCAGCGCTTCTCGGCCAAGGGCGGCGACTACACCAAGGGCCGGCCGGTGGTCGTCCTCGTCAACGGCGGCTCGGCATCGGCGTCCGAGATCGTCGCCGGCGCCCTGCAGGACCACAAGCGCGCGACGGTGCTCGGCACCCGCTCGTTCGGCAAGGGCTCGGTGCAGTCGATCATCCCGCTCGGCGGCAGCGGCGCTCTGCGCCTGACCACGGCGCGCTACTACACGCCGTCGGGCCGCTCGATCCAGGCCAAGGGCATCGAGCCGGACGTCGAGGTCACGCAGGAGATCCCCGACGAGCTGAAGGGCAAGGACGAGACCAAGGGCGAGGCCGGCCTCAAGGGCCACCTGAAGCAGAAGGACACCGAGGAGCGCGGCGGTTCCTCGGCCTATGTCCCGCCGGATCCGGCCAAGGACAAGCAGCTGATCGCGGCCACCGACCTCCTGCGCGGTGTCCAGAAGGGCGCCGCCAACACCCCGAAGGCAGCCGTTCCCAACTAGCCCCGAGGGCCGCCCTCGCGGGTCTTAGCCGGACGTTAACCATGGCGGCCTCCAATGTCGGTGCGGACCGACGCTGGAGGCCGCCTCGTTCGTTGATGGACGGGGATGACGGCCGGCGTGCGCTCCACGGCCGAGGAAGCAGGCAGGCGTGGCCTCCGACGACATCCTGACCCGTCCCCTCGGACAGCCCGTGTCGAAGGCCGAGCGGTTGCGCGCGTTGCTGCGGCAGCGCCCCTCCCGCGCGACGGCGTTCGGGGCGCTCGCGGCCGCGGTCGTGATCGGCGGCAGCGTTCTGGCCGTCACAGGCGATCCCCAGGGCGGCGAGCCACGGGCGCACGCCGTCATCAGCCTGCGCGAGCCCGAAGCGGCCACGGTTCCGGCGCCGCCCCCCGAGCGGGTCGCCTCCGGTCCCAGTTCCGCCAGCGACGTCGAAGGCGCCTCGGGCGTCAACGTCGTGCGTCCCCTCGGCACCGCCGCTCCCACCGATGCGGTCATCATCCGCGTTCCGAACGAGGCGGGCGTGACGCTCGCCGCCGCGCCCGATCCGCGGCTGGTGGAGCGCAGCCGCCACGGATCGGTGCCCAAGATCGGGGAGGGCCGTCGCCGTTCCCTCGACGTCTACGCCCGGCCCCTCGCCGGCGTCACCGGCGGCCCGCGCATCGCCCTCGTCGTCACCGGCCTCGGCGTCGGCCAGGCGGCCACGGCCAGCGCCGTCGCCAAGCTGCCCGCTGCCGTCAGCCTCGCCTATTCGCCCTACGGCACCGAGCTCGAACGTTCCGTCGCGAGGGCGCGGGAGGCCGGGCACGAAGTGCTTCTGCACGCGCCGATGGAGCCGTTCGACTATCCCGACAGCGATCCCGGCCCGCAGACGCTGCTGACCACCTCGCGGCCCGCCGAGACGCTGGATCGCCTCGCCTGGGCGATGAGCCGGTTCAGCGGCTTCATCGGCGTCGTCAACTTCATGGGCGCCAAGTTCACCGCGGATGCCGCCGCCCTCGAGCCGGTGATGCGCGACCTCGGCCAGCGCGGTCTGGGCTTCCTCGACGACGGCGCCTCCCCGCGCAGCCAGGCCCTGACGGTGGCGGCCAAGACCAAGACGCCGGTGGCGCGTGCCGAGATCGTGGTCGATGCGGTGCCGCGTCCGGAGGCGATCGACCGCGAACTCGCCCGGCTCGAGACCGAGGCCAAGGCCAAGGGGTTCGTCCTGGCCTCGGCCGGGGGCATGCCGATGACGATCGAGCGTATCGCCCGCTGGTCGCGCGATCTCGAAGCACGCGGCGTGCGCCTCGTTCCGGTGAGCGCGGCACTGCGAGGCCCGGCGGCCGGCGCCCGCCTCACCAGCGCGGCCCCGTGACGGATCGAGGCCGCGCGTTGCCGTCCGGGCGCCGGCTGCCCTATGGTCCCGCGCGATGACCACAGATTCAGACACGACCCGCGGCGCCGGCGCCGACCTTCCCTATCGCGCCTGCGTCGGAATCGCGCTGCTCGATGCCAAGGGGCGGGTGTTCGTTGGCCGGCGCCGGGCCGACGCCGGCCCCGAGCACGTCGCCGACGGCCGTGCCTGGCAGATGCCCCAGGGCGGCATCGACGAGGGCGAGGACCCCAAGGCCGCCGCCCTTCGCGAGCTCTACGAGGAGACCAACGTGTCCCCCGACCGCGTCGTGCTGCTGGCGGAGGCGCCCGGCTGGCTGTCCTACGACCTGCCCCCCGACGTGCTCAAGCAGGTCTGGAAGGGGCGGTATCGCGGGCAGTCGCAGAAGTGGTTCGCGTTCGGCCACCTCGGCACGGATGCGGACATCGACGTCCTGCATCCGGGCGGCGGCGCCCATCCGTCCGAGTTCGACGCCTGGCGTTGGGAGGCGATGGCGGCGTTGCCGGACCTGATCGTTCCGTTCAAGCGGCCGGTCTACGAGGGCGTGGTCGCCGCCTTCTCGGGGCTCGCCGGCTGGCGGGACCGGTCGTGAGCGGCCGGAGCTGAGGGCGCGCCATGCGCTGGTGGTCGCTCCCGATCGGTCTGGCGCTCGGCTGGTTCCTCTTCACGCTCACGCCGCTCTGGGCGCTCTACGATCTCGCCAGGGCCGTCCAGGCGGGCGACGAGGCCTACGTCGAGCGGCACGTGAACTTCCGCACCCTGCGGTTGTCCCTCGTGCGCCAGGCCACCGCGGCGGCACGGGCGAGCACCGCGGCCGCCGAGCCGCGCGAGCGCATCGTCGACACGGCGATGGTGCTGGCCGTCCCCCTGGTGGAAACCTTGGTGACACCGCGCACCGTCATCGACTTCCTCGACGACGGTCGGCCGCAATCGGTCGAATCGGCGGACGAAGCGGCCGGGCCGGCCCCGTCCCGATCCGGCGGCCTGCGCGTCGACGGCTTCGGCAAGCTCGTCGCGTTCTACCTGACCTCCGAGATGCGGGGCTTTCGCACCGTGGTGCTGAGGGTTCCCCCCGGTCACGGCGAGCCGCGGCAGTTCAGGATCCGCCTTCGCCTGCGCGGCTGGACCTGGCGCCTCGTGGACATCGACCTGCCCGAGGACATGCGCCAGCGCCTGGCGAAGACACTCGCGCAGGCCACGGCGCCGCGGTCGCGCAATGGCAAGCCATCGGAGACGAAGCCATCGGAGACGAAGCCGTCGGAGATGAAGCCCTCGGACGTGAAACCCTGACGATCGCGTCGGGCGTGATCGTCCGGGATGCGAGCCCGGGAGGCGATCAGGCGTCCTCGGGCTGCGCCTGCCGGCTCGTGAAGCGGGCGTTGCCGAGGCCCGTCCCGATGGTGAGGACACCCCACCTGGCGACATCGTGCATGTACGGGACCTCGCTGAGGCCCTGCACCACGGCGTCGTTGTGCATGACCACCATGGTGTCGTGGTCGCCGATCCGCGGGATCGCCGCGAGGATGCGGCCGGGCAGGTTGAAGCCTTCGCCCTCCCAGTCCCCCGGCAGGTTCTGGCCGCCCCGGGCGATGGTGCCGTCGGGCTCGATCCGGCCGGGGCACCCGATCCCGATGAAGGGCGCCAGCGCCAGGTCGGCCCGCTCGGCGCGCCGGATCAGGTCGGTGAGCATGGCGATGAGCCGGTCGACGGCCTCGTCGCGGCTCGGGCTCGGCTCGTCGTCCACATGGCGCCAGATCTCGGACCGGAACACCGCCACCCGCGACAGGTCCGGCGCCTTCTTCAGGTGGGTCTCGATGACGCCCGCCCGGATGTTGCTGCCGCCGATGTCGACGGCCAGCAGGCTGTCGTAGCCCGCGAAGATCCAGGCCGGAGCGAGGTGGACGGCGCCGATCAGCCCGGCGTCGTCGGGATGGTTGCGGATCGGCTCCATGACGATGTCGAGCCCGCCCCCGCGCAGGATCGCCGCCGCCCTGGCGATCGCCAGGCGACCGACGAGGCTGTCGCGCAGGCCTCCGCCCACCACGATGTGCGAGGTGTCGCGCCAGCCCTTCTGGCGCAGGAAGCGGCGCACCAGCCGCGCCAGGCCCTGGGCGAACTCCTCCACGGCGCTGAACACCACTCCCGCGGCGAGCGGCGCGTCGCCGGTGAGGGCCTCGTCGAGGCGCTTCTTGCTGATCGTCTCGCTCGGCCGGTCGGCGAGGGGGTCGGGCCCGAGCTCGCGCATCCTGCCGCGCCACTCCTCGACGAGGGCGCGGAACGCCTTCTTCGAGACCTGGTCGCCGACGAAGCCCTCGTCGTCCTTCAGTTCGATGTTGGTGGAATCCACCACCACGGCGGGCAGGTCGAGCGATCCGTGGAAGAGTGCCGATCGTCCCGACTTGCTGCCGCTCGCCATCGTGTCGCTCACCGTTTCGATTGGTTCGACCGAACACCGTCGGCCCCGCCCGACAACGCGTCAGGCGCGATCGGGCTGCGGGGCAGGCCGCCGCCGCGTGTCAGCGCTTGGCGGGGGCCGGCTCGATGCCCGGCACGACCTTGGGCTTGCGGGCTTCCGCGATGCCCTCGGCCTTGTCCTCGTCGGTGTCGCCGCCGCGCTCGATGGTGGTTTCCGGGTCGGCGGCGAGCTTGGCGACGATCTTCATCAGCGCCTCGCATTCGGCGGCGTACTTGTAGGTGTCCAGCACGATGGCCGCGTCGCGCAGGGTGCGCAGGTCGCGCACGGTCTGCTTGTTGGCGGCCTCGCGCAATTCGCTCTTGTCGGCGATCGCCTCCTCGAGCTTGGCGCTCTTCACGTCGCAGGCCGCCGCCGGGTGGGCGTAGGCGAACAGGAGGGCGATGGCGATCAGCAGCGTGCGGGCATAGACGGGTCGCATGGGGATCTCCAAGGGTGGCGCTCGAAACGGGCGCGGCAGGCGTCGGCGCGCGACCCGGGGGCGCGGTTCGCTGGGAAACGGATGCCGGGGTCGTAAGGCTCCCGGCACGCCGTCGTGGGAAAGATGGGGGTCGTCGTCTAGCAGGCCGCCCGTTCAGAAGAGATGGGGGCCGCGCAGGAGGCCGTTGGCCACCGCCACGAGCTGGCTCGGCCGGTACGGCTTGGGCACGAACACCGAGGCGGCCACGGCATCGGCCTGGGACAGGCTCGCCCGTCCGCCGGAGGTGTAGATGACCGGGAGCCCTGGGCGCTGACGCCGGGCCCGGCGGGCCAGGACGATGCCGTTCGTGTTGCGGGCCAGATCGATATCGGTGAAGAGCAGATCGACGCTCTCCCGCTCGAGGATGGTCTGCGCCTCGTCGGCATCCTCCGCCGTGAGCACGCGATAGCCTTCGTCCAGGAGGGCCTCGGCGGCGAGCTCGCACACCATGGCCTCATCCTCGACCACGAGAACCGTTTCGTTGATGCCGACCGGCCGGATGGCCGGCCAGGGCAGGGCAGCACAGGCGAAAGGGACCATGACGCAACTCCAACGCACCCGGCTGAGGACGAGACCCCCGAGACCGGATCGCTGGACCAACGGCTCCGTTCGCCCCGACGTTCACCCCGGTTCGGTCAAATTGCGCGGGTTTGGTGAGCAAAGGCTTAACCCTGCGGGCATGGCGGGCAGGGCGTCCGCTTGACCCGCCCGTGGCACCTCGGCTTCGGCCTCGTGATGACCGCGCTCGCGGGCTACGTCGACGCGCTGGGCTTCATTCGGCTGGGCGGGCTCTACACCTCGTTCATGAGCGGCAACACCACGCAGTTCGCGGTCCACCTCGGGCACGGAGAGCCCGGCGGCGCCCTGCTTCCGGCCCTGCTCATCGCCGCCTTCCTCCTCGGTGGGATCTGCGGCGGCGGGTTCTCCGCTCTGCTGCCCCCGCGCTGGGGGACGCCGGCGATCCTCGCCTTCGAGACGGTGGTGGTCGCCGCCGCCTTTTCCGCCGCGGTGACCACGCCCACCGATCACGTCGCCTCGCTCCTCCTCGCCCTGGCGATGGGCGCGCAGAACGCCGTGCTCGCCCATGTGCAGGGGTTCCGGGCGGGAACCACCTTCGTCACCGGCGCCCTGTTCGGCTTCGGCCAGAAGCTCGCCCTCGCCCTGGCCGGCCGCGGGCCGCGCTTCGCCTGGATGGGCGACGGCTTCGTCTGGCTGTCCCTGCTGGTGGGTTCGCTGACGGGCACCATCGCCTATGCCGAGCTGTCGTTGTATGCGCTGGCGATCCCCGCCGGACTCGCCGGATGCCTCGCCGTGATGGCGACGGTGCTGACGATGCTCCACGAACCCGGCCCTGCCCAACGCTGGCCAAGGACGCCCGACGCATGAGCCTGAGCGAACCCTCCCTCGCCGACCACGTGGCGCCGCTGAAGGCCGGCGCGCACGTCACCGTCGCGGCCTGGATGAAGGACACCCTCGCCCTGGCGCTGGGGGACGGCCGCGTCGTGCTCGTCGCCGAGGGCGTCGAGCGGGAGGTGGAGGCCCATCCCGGCGGCGGCATCCTCGTGGGGGCCGGCGACGGGCGGCGCCTCGTCACGGGCGGCGACGACGGGCGCGTGGTGGAGATCCGCGCCGACGGCGCCACGTCCGAACTCGGTGCCGGCGCGAAGGGCGCCTGGATCGACGCCCTGGCGCTCCATCCCGACGGTGCCGTGGCCTATGCCGCCGGCCGCGCCGTCGTCGCCCGCGACGCCAAGGGCCGGGAGAAGGCGTTCACCGCTCCCACCACCGCCCGCGGGCTCGCCTTCGCACCCAAGGGCTACCGCCTCGCGATCTCGCACTACAACGGCGCCACCCTCTGGTACCCGAACCTCTCCGCCGAGCCGGAGGCCGTGGCCTGGAAGGGCTCGCACATCGACGTCACCTGGTCGCCGGACGGACGCTTCGTCGTCACGACGATGCAGGAGAACGCCCTGCACGGCTGGCGCCTGCAGCCGGACAAGGGCCACATGCGGATGTCGGGCTATCCGGGCAAGGTCCGCTCCACGAGCTGGTCGGGGGACGGCGACTGGCTCGCCACCAGCGGCGCCGAGGCGGCCATCGTGTGGCCGTTCGATTCGAAGGAAGGCCCCACCGGCAAGGCGCCGCGCGAATGCGGCGTGCGCCCGGCCCGGGTCTCCCGCGTCGCCTTCCACCCCAAGGCCCTGGTGCTGGCGATCGGCTACGAGGACGGCTGCATCCTGCTCGTGCGCTTCGTCGACGCCTCGGAACTGCTGGTGCGCCCGGCCGTGAAGGGCAGCGGCATCTCCGCGCTCGCCTGGGACGCCAGGGGAGGGCGCCTCGCCTTCGGTTGCGCCGACGGCCAGGCCGGCCTCCTGACCCTTCCGGGCTGAGCGCGATGGCCCTGTTCGGTCTCGGCCGCTCCGCCCGCCCGCCCGCCGACGACGGCCCCCGCCGCCGGGTCGAGGCCTGGGTCCGTCCCGCCGCGGGGCTGGACGCGGCGGATGTCGTCAAGGTCAACGAGATCCTGTGTCCCGACCCCGCCTGCCCGGGCTTCGAGACCGTGATCCTGATCATGCGGCCGGGCGAGCGCACCCGGGCGCTCAAGGTGCCGAAACCCATCGCGGCGGTGACGCAGGCCGACGTGGCCGACGCCCTGACCGGCTGACCGGCGCTCGACGCGGAACCCCGGCCAGGGTCCCGCCCTTGTCCAGACGTCGCCGTGAGGAAACCGCCGTGTTTCGTGTCCTACGTACCCTCGGCCTTGCCCTCGGCCTGTTCGGCGGCGCCGTCGCCGCCCAGGGGCCGGAATTCGCCCAGCAGTACACCCAGCGCCTCGGCGGGACCGTGGACGAGCTGCGCCGGGTGGTCTCCACCTTCGAGAAGGACGCCGCCGACACCGGCAACAGCCGCGACGGCGCCGTCGAGCGGCTGCGCAAGAACCAGGATGCGCTGGTGGCCAGGCGCGGCGAGGCCGCCCGCTACGACATTGAGCGCCTGGCCGACCTCGACGCGCAGCAGCAGGCCCTGGCCCGGGCCGGCGGCCCCCTCGGCCGGCTGGCGACCCTCGTTCGCTCGCCCGACCTGCCGCTGGTCCGCGCCACCTACCAGGATTACCAGCCGGCCGTGCCGACCACCGCCGACGGCCTGATCGCCGGCTGCCTCGGCTTTCTCGCCACCTGGGCCGGCTGGCGGCTGCTCAGCGACCTCGTCCGGCGCCTGACCCCGCGGCGGCGCCCGGCGGCCAACCCCGCCTGACGGATCGGTCTTGCGAGCCGGGACGCGCCTTCGCCGTTGCGGGGAAGGCACAGGTGTTGCGGTCGATCTACAGCCGGCCCGTCCGCGATGCCTTACGACTGCGCCGGTAGCGCGCGGGCTCCCTCGTGGCGCCGGCTCACGGCTGACCTCTCGCACATGGCGCGCGCACCGACCTCCTCGTCCATCGATCCGGCCCTCGACGCGGCCGCCCTGCTGCGGCGCGTCGGTTTCTTCGGGCTGTTCGTCGTGGTGCCGATCGCGGCCCAGGTGGCGCGGCGCGCGGCCGTCATCCTGGTCCCGATCTGCATCGTCCTGCTGATCCTGGCGAGCGCCATCGACGGCAAGAACCGCCCGGTCCGGCCCGTGGCGACGGCGCTCCTGCGCTCGCCCGCCTTCCACGCCGGTCTGCTCGTGCTGGGCTGGGCCGCCCTCTCGCTGGTCTGGACCCCGTTCCTCGACCCGGCCACGGAGCGGCTCCTCAACCTCGTCGCGACGATCCTCCTGACCCTCGTCGGCTACCTCGCGCTGCCGGACCGGATGCGCTCGGCCAACCTCTACCTCCTGCCGGTGGGCGTGACCGCCGCCGCGATCCTGTCGATCGGGATCGGCCTGTTCGGCGACAGCGTGATGCGCAGCAGCGCCGACGACGACGGCGCCCTGAACCGCGGCTTGATCCTCCTCGCCCTCCTCGTCTGGCCGGCGATGGCGTGGCTGCGCTCGCGCGGACGCGACATCGAGGCGCTGGTCACCCTCGTGCTGGTGGCCTGCGCCCTCGTGGCGGTGCCCAATGTGACGCAATGGACGGCGCTCGCCGTCGGTGCCGTCGTCTTCGCTCTCGCCAGCGTTCGCATGAGCCTCACGACGCGCCTGGTGGCCGTCCTCGGCGCCGGCCTCCTCGTGGCGGCCCCGCTGCTGCCCTTCGTGGCGCGGCCCCTCGGGATCGCCGTGGCGGGGCCGGTGGCGCCCGCCGTTCTCAGCATCAAGGCCTGGCAGAAGGTGGTCACCACCGAGCCGGTCCGCCTCATCACCGGCCACGGGCTCGAGAGCGCCCGCCGCGGCCGCGTCGTCGGGCTCGTGCCCGCCAACGCGCCGACCACGGTGCTGTTCGAGCTCTGGTACGAACTCGGGCTCGTCGGCGCCCTGGCCGCCGCCTTCGCCCTCCACGGCGCCATCCGGCGCAGCGAGCGGGTGGCTGCGGTGCTGGTCCCCGGTGCGCTCGCCGCCTTCGCGGCCGCCTTCGCCGTCGCCTGCATCGGCGTCGGCCTCACCGTGATGTGGTGGATCACCACCCTCTCGGTGGTGGTGCTGGTGTTCATCGCGGTCGAGCGCGGCCAGTTCCGCACGCGCCGGCCCAAGGTCGGGCTCCTGCGCAACGCCCAGGCCGCCAACGACGCCTGAACGCTCGAGTTCTCAGGTTTGGGCTCTCAGGCTTGGGCCCTCAGGACCCGGCGACCGGCAGGACCCGTTCGCTCAGGAAGCCGGCGAGATCGTTGGTGATGTGGTCGATGTGCGTTTCCTGCACCGCCTCCTGCTCGAAGGCTTCGCGGAACGGGTCGAGGGTGCGGGGCACCACCAGCACGGTCGCCATGCCGATCTCGTGGGGCACGACGAGGTTGCGGGCGATGTCCTCGAACAGGGCCGAGCGGCGCGGATCGACGCCGTGGCGTGCGAGGAAGCGCTCGTAGGTCGACCGCTCGGGCTTCGGGATGAAGTCGGCGGCCGCGATGTCGAACACGTCCTCGAAGTGATCGAGGATGCCGAGCTTGCGCGCCACGTCCTCGGCGTGCCGCCGCGAGCCGTTGGTGAGGATGAGCTTGCGCCCCGGCAGCCGCTCGATCGCATCGCCCAGCGCCGGGTCGAGGCTGATGGTCGAATGGTCGATGTCGTGGGCGAAATCGAGGAAGTCGTGCGGGTCGATCGCGTCCTCGATCATCAACGCCTTCAGCGTCGTGCCGTAGCGATGGTAGAAATACTTCTGCAGCGCGCGGGCGGAGAGGCCGTCGAGGCCGTAGAGGCGCATGACGTAGAGCGTGATGCGCTCGTCGACCTGTGGCCAGACCATCGCGTCGCTCGGATAGAGCGTGTTGTCGAGATCGAACACCCAGGTGTCGACATCGGAGAATCCGCGGGACGCGGCGGCGGTGAAATGGCTCTCGCCTGGAAGAAACAAGGTGGTTCGCGGGGTTCGCGGGAGGACGGCCGGCTTCGGGCACCGACGATAGTGTGACTGTTGGTAGTGACCAAATCGGTCATGCGCAATGCATCGCGCTCCGGCTCGCCGCTCGGGGCGGGAGCCGGTGCGCGTGCGGTCAGCTGCGTCGGATCAGGGTGCCGGCACCGTAGTCGGTGAAGAGTTCGAGCAGCACCGCGTGTCCGACCTTGCCGTCGAGGATGACCACGGCCTCGACCCCCTGCTCGATGGCGTAGATACAAGTCTCGATCTTGGGGATCATGCCGCCGGTGATCGTCCCGTCCGCCACCAGCCGCCGGCAATCCTCCACCGAGAGTTCCGGGATCAGCTTGCCCTCCTTGTCGAGGACGCCGGGCACGTCGGTGAGCAGCAGGAGGCGCTTGGCCCGCAGCGAGCCGGCGATGGCGCCCGCGAAGGTGTCGGCGTTGACGTTGTAGGTCTGGCCGTCTGCCCCGAACGCGACCGGGGCCAGCACCGGGATCAGCTCGGCCTTGAGCACCGCGTCGAGGACGCCGCGTTCGACGTGCTCGGGCTCTCCGACGAGGCCGAGGTCCACCGATTGCTCGGTCCGGCTGTCGGGGTCGATGATGGTGCGCATCGCCTTCCTGGCGCGTACCATGTTGCCGTCCTTGCCGCACAGGCCGATGGCCCGGCCGCCCTCGGCCGAGATCCAGCCGACGATCTGTTTGTTGATCGAGCCGGCCAGCACCATCTCGACCACCTCCACGGTGGCCTCGTCGGTGACGCGCAAGCCGCCCTTGAACTCGGACTGGATGCCCAGGCGACCGAGCATGCGGCCGATCTGCGGGCCGCCGCCGTGCACCACGATCGGCTTCAGGCCTGACTGCTCGAGGAGCACGATGTCCTCGGCGAAATCCTCCGCCGCCGCGGCATCGCCCATGGCGTGGCCACCGTACTTGATGACCACGATCTCCTGGTCGTAGCGCTGCATGTGCGGCAGCGCCTGCACCAGGACTTCCGCCCGGACGTGGACGTTCGGCAGGGGTTCTTTCATCGCGGCGACTCGGGGTCTGCGTGACGGCGGGAGGGGGTCTAGCGCAGCCCACGCCCCCTGCGAACCCGTCCGCCCCCGAAAACTATGCCGGTAACCGACGATTAACCGTGCGGGCACACTCTCAGGTCGTGTCTGACAGGATCACGAGCCGATGCTGAACCCCGATCTCACCCACGCTCGCCCGGTTCTCACGGCGACCTCGGTCCTGGCCACCGCGCTCGGCGACATCGCCGGCCTCGCCCAGACCAAGGCCGACGTCTGGCGTCTGCTCACGGAACGCTACGTCGTCGATCTCGACGCCGTCGCGGCCCTGCTGCCCCGCGACCTGCCCGAGCCGGTCTGGCTCTCGCCGCGCGGCTGACCGAGAGGGACGCCCGCGCGGGCGTCCCCATCGCCGGCACCCTGCAACCTGTGCATGGGCCGCCTGCCACCACCAAGAACGGCCACCACCAAGAACGACCCTGGCACACGCCATGCAAGATGCGGGTTCGACCGGAACGTACGGTCGACCGACAAGAAGCAGGGTCACCACGAGGGGAACGACCAAGGCAACGATCACGCGGCCGCTCGGACGCCAGAGCAAAACCCGCGGACCTTATTCGCCACTTTCGAAAAAGGGGTCCGTCATGCCTGAACTGTTATCCGTTGCCCTCGTCTGTGCCGGTACGCTGCTGGCCCGCGACTGCTCCCGCGACACCGCCCTCGACGTCATCGTCTCGCCGGTCCGCACGCCGATCGAATGCCTGATGCAGGGCCAGACGGTGGCCGCCTCCACGGGCATGACGGGCGGCGAATCGCGCTACCTCAAGATCACCTGCGAGCGCCGGCACTCGGATCTGCGCCACCTGCGCCGAGCCGGCTATGCCGCGGCCATCGTCCTGGTGCATCGCGACGGCATCTGATCGACTTCGGCGATCCGGGCCGTCACGCGGTCAGGCGTCGGCGAGGACGACATCGTCGCCGGTGGCGATGCGTCCACCCGCCAGGACCTCGGCATAGACCCCGCAATCGGTGTGCCCGAGGTTTCGGTCGAGGGTGCGCGGGATCGTGAGGTCTCGGATACCGGTGGCCGGATCGACGTTGGTCGCGGCGCATCGCTCCGTCCGCTTGATCACCCGCAGGACCACGCCGTTCGGACCGTTCAAGACACGGCCGACGAGATCGAGTTCTGCCCACGGCGCGAGACCGGTCAGGTGCAGGTTGGCGCGGAAGCGCAGCGGATCGACCGGCACTCCGGTCATGTCCTCCAGGGCCGCCACGCTCGCCAGGTTGAGCAGCGAGACGTAGCCGCGCGGGGAGTCGGTGAACCGGAACCCCTCGGGCGCCGCCAGCAGGCGCGGCTCGCCCCGCAGGGCGTCGGGCAGGTAGCCCGCCATGAAGGCCTCGACGGCCCGGCGCCCCTCCGGGGCGGCGAGGTCCGCCTCCACGGCGACGCGCCCCTCCTGGGCGATGGTGAGGACGCCGGTGGCCGGCTCGTACCGGGTCGCCAGGCGCGCCAGGGCCTCGTGGCGCATCAGCATCAGGAACTTGATCTTGGGCTCGTGGGCCGGGCGTCCGGGATCGAAGCCCGACGGTCCGTTCTCGATGGCGAACAGGCGGTCATGGGGAAAGTACCCGTCCCGCTCCAGGACGGCCTCGTGCAGCGACTCCGGGCTCAAGCCCTTGACGGGATAGCGATACAGGCTGGCGATCGTGACGGTTTTGGACGTCGATGGGGTCATGGCGCGCACCTGATGGGATCGGTGAGAAGGGCTGGCTGCTGTTGCACCATCGGTAGCAAGATCCGTGGCGATCCCCGCGGCCGTCGCTACGCCGGTTCGGCGGGCGTGCCCAGCGGTTTCGCGAGCCGACATCCGGCGCGATCCCGCCGCGCCTTTCCGCGCGGTCTCCTCTTGTGATGCGAATTTGCAACACCACATCCGGTGCACCGGCGGCCGATGGGGTGCCGGGGTCCCTCGCGGCGAAAAGCCGGAGGACGGGGTCGTGACGGGGCCGCGCTGCTGAGGCGGGCGAGCCTGACGTCCTTCATGACGGGGAACGATGGCATGAATGCCGAGATGTACACCGAACGCGCCCGCGGCTTCCTGCAGGCGGCGCAGACCATCGCCTTGCGCGAGGGCCACCCGCAGTTCCAGCCGGGCCACCTGCTCAAGGCGCTCCTCGACGATCCCGAGGGCCTGTGCGCGGGCCTGATCGACCGGGCCGGCGGCCAGTCCCGCGTCGCCCTGATGCAGACCGAGCAATGGCTCGCCAAGCAGCCGCAGGTGTCCGGCAACGCATCCCAGCCGCAGGCGACGCGCGAGCTGATGCGCCTGTTCGACACCGCCGAGAAGGCGGCCCAGAAGGCCGGCGATTCCTATGTGACGGTGGAGCGCCTGCTCCTCGCCATCGCCGTCGAGAAGGACACCGAGGCCGGCCGTGCCCTGGCCGCCGCCGGCGTCACCGCCAATTCGCTCAACGCCGCCATCAACGCCCTGCGCAAGGGCCGCACCGCCGACAACGCCACCGCCGAGAACGCCTACGACGCGCTCAAGAAGTATGCGCGCGACCTCACGGAAGCGGCCCGCGAGGGCAAGCTCGACCCGGTGATCGGCCGCGACGAGGAGATCCGCCGCACCATCCAGGTGCTGTCGCGGCGCACGAAGAACAATCCGGTGCTCATCGGCGAGCCGGGCGTCGGCAAGACCGCGATCATCGAGGGACTGGCCCTGCGCATCGTCAACGGCGACGTGCCCGAATCGCTCAAGGAGAAGAGCCTGCTCGCCCTCGACATGGGATCGCTCATCGCCGGCGCGAAGTATCGCGGCGAGTTCGAGGAGCGTCTGAAGGCGGTCCTGGCCGAAGTCACCGCGGCGGCCGGCGGCATCATCCTGTTCATCGACGAGATGCACACCCTCGTGGGGGCCGGAAAGGCCGACGGGGCGATGGACGCCTCGAACCTGCTCAAGCCGGCGCTGGCGCGCGGCGAGTTGCACTGCGTCGGCGCCACCACGCTGGACGAGTACCGCAAGCACGTCGAGAAGGACGCGGCCCTGGCGCGGCGTTTCCAGCCGGTGTTCGTCTCCGAGCCCACCGTCGAGGACACCGTCTCGATCCTGCGCGGCATCAAGGAGAAGTACGAGCAGCACCACGGCGTGCGCATCCAGGATGCGGCGCTAGTGGCGGCCGCGACCCTGTCGAACCGCTACATCACCGACCGCTTCCTGCCCGACAAGGCCATCGACCTGATGGACGAGGCCGGATCGCGCCTGCGCATGCAGGTGGATTCCAAGCCCGAGGAACTCGACAACGTCGACCGCGAGATCGTGCGCCGCAAGATCGAGGGCGAGGCGCTGAAGAAGGAGACGGATTCGGCCTCCCGCGACCGGCTCGCGCGGCTGGAGCGCGAACTCGCCGACCTCGAGGAGCAATCCTCCTCCATCACCGCCCGCTGGAAGGCGGAGAAGGACAAGCTCGGCGCCGCCGCCGACCTCAAGAAGCGCCTCGACGAGGCCCGCACCGAACTCGCCAGCGCCCAGCGCCAGGGCCAGTACCAGCGTGCGGGCGAGCTCGCCTACGGCGCGATTCCCGGGCTGGAGAAGCAGCTCGCCGAGATCGAGGCCAAGGCGGAGGCCGGTGCCGGCCGCGACGGCATGGTCGAGGAGGCGGTGACGCCGGCCCACATCGCGGGCGTCGTCTCGCGCTGGACCGGCGTGCCCGTCGACAAGATGCTGGAGGGCGAGCGTGAGAAACTGCTGGCGATGGAAGAGGCCTTGGCCAAGCGCGTCGTCGGCCAGCGCGAGGCTGTGGAGGCGGTCTCCACGGCCGTGCGCCGGGCGCGCGCCGGCTTGCAGGACCCCAACCGGCCGACCGGCTCGTTCATGTTCCTCGGCCCGACCGGCGTCGGCAAGACCGAGCTGACCAAGGCGCTGGCCGGCTTCCTGTTCGACGACGAGACGGCGCTCCTGCGCATCGACATGTCGGAGTACATGGAGAAGCACTCGGTCGCCCGGCTCATCGGCGCGCCTCCCGGCTACGTCGGCTACGAGGAGGGCGGGGCGCTGACGGAGGCGGTGCGCCGCCGGCCCTACCAGGTCGTGCTGTTCGACGAGATCGAGAAGGCGCATCCGGACGTGTTCAACGTCCTGCTGCAGGTGCTCGACGACGGCCGGCTCACGGACGGGCAGGGGCGGACGGTGGACTTCCGCAACACGCTCCTCATCATGACCTCGAATCTCGGGGCCGAATACCTCGTGAACCAGGCGGAGAACGAGGAGACGGAGGGCGTGCGCGAGGAGGTGATGGGGATGGTGCGCCGGCACTTCCGGCCGGAGTTCCTGAACCGGATCGACGAGATCATCCTGTTCCACCGCCTGCGCCGGTCGGAGATGGGGGCGATCGTCGAGATCCAGCTCGGCCGGCTGCAGACCCTGCTGGAGGATCGCAAGATCACCCTCACGGTGGCCCCGGACGCCCGCGACTGGCTCGCCGACAAGGGCTACGACCCCGCCTACGGTGCGCGGCCCCTGAAGCGCGTGATCCAGAAGGCGATCCAGGACCCGCTGGCGCAGTTGATCCTCGAAGGGGTCGTCCACGACGGCGAGGCCCTGACGATCGATCTGGGGCCGCTCGGCCTGATGATCGGCGACCGGGCCATCGGCGAGAAGAGGCGACCGGCCTCCGCGACGCTCAACTGAGGCTCGCTGGACCAAAAAGAGGCCGCCGACCCTGCACCGGGGTCGGCGGCCTTCTTTGTCCTGCGATCCATGTCCTGCGATCCATGACGATTGCGTCCGTTTGACGGGACCGATTCGCCAGCATGGGTTGAGCCTGCCCCTCGTTTTTGCGACACCGGCGCGTCGTCGGCAGCGCGTGACCGGCACGACACGAGGGGCCACCCATGCCATCGCCAGACCCGAAGCGGACCGCCGCAGGTGCGGCCACCGATGGTGCCCTCGCCCAACTCGGCATCCGATTCACCGCCTGGGCCGAGCGCTGGTTTCCCGATGCCTTCGTCTTCGTGGCGATCGCGGTGGTGATCGTCGCGCTGGGAGCGGTGGCCAACGGCGCCCCGCCCATGGCGATCGCCAGGAGCTTCGGCGACGGCTTCTGGAGCCTGATCCCCTTCACCATGCAGATGGCCTTCGTGACCATCGGCGGCTACGTCGTAGCCACCGCGCCGCCGGTGCAGAGATTGATCGACCGCCTCGCCCGCGTGCCCAAGAGCGGTACCGCCGCCGTGGGCTTCGTGGCGGCGGCGACGATGCTGTCGTCGTTCCTGAGCTGGGGCCTGAGCCTGATCTTCGGCGGCCTGCTGGCCCGGGCGCTGGCCCGGCGCACCGAACTGCGGATGGACTACCGCGCCGCCGGGGCGGCGGCCTACCTCGGCCTCGGGGCGACCTGGGCCATGGGCCTCAGTTCGTCGGCCGCGCAGCTCCAGGCCAACCCGGCCAGCCTGCCGAAGTCCCTGCTGCCGATCACCGGCGTGATTCCCTTCAGCGAGACCATCTTCTTGTGGCAGTCGATGCTGGTGGCCGCGATCCTGTTCGTGATCTCGGTGGTGATCGCCATCGCCTCGGCGCCGGGTCGCGACACCGCCGTGACGGCGCAGGACCTGGGAATCGACGTCGCCCGCGAGGAAGAGACGATCGAGGCTCCCTCCCAGCCCGGCGAACGGCTGGAGCATTGGCCGATCCTCAACATCCTGCTCGTGATCCTGGCGGCGGGCTGGATCTGGCAGGAGTTCTCGCGCCAGTCCTGGATCACCGCGATCTCGAACCTCAACACCTACAACCTGATCTTCATCACCCTCGGCCTGCTGCTGCACTGGCGGCCGATCCGCTTCCTGCGTGCGGTCGCCAAATCGGTCCCGGCCACCGCCGGCATCCTGATCCAGTTCCCGCTCTACGCCGCCATCAGCGCCATGCTGACCGGGGCCAAGAACGCCGCCGGCACCTCGGTGTCGGACGTGATCACGCATGCCTTCGTGAGCCTGAACACCACCGGCAGCTTCCCGATCTCCATGGGCGTCTACTCGGCGGTGCTCGGCTTCTTTGTGCCGTCGGGCGGCGGCAAGTGGCTCCTGGAAGCGCCCTACGTGATGCAGGCGGCCAACGAGCTTCAGGTGCACCTCGGCTGGGCGGTGATGGTCTACAACGCGGCCGAAGCCCTGCCCAACCTCATCAACCCGTTCTGGATGCTGCCGCTTCTCGGCATCCTCGGCCTCAAGGCCCGCGATATCGTCGGCTTCAGCTTCCTGCAACTCCTCGTCCACCTGCCGGTGGTGCTGTTCCTGCTCTGGGCGCTGGCCTTCACGCTGACCTATCACCCGCCGGTGATGCCGGGGTGAGGGCAGGCGGGGAGGCATTCTTGCCATCCAAACTATTGTTCTTCAGGTATCGATCGATCGACGCGTCGTGAAGGCGCATCGCCACGTACCCGATCGTCACGACAATCATCGGCATGATGACGAAGGCGAAGATGGCTAATCCGTTCATGACAGAAGCCTCGTCAATACGTGTCTGGCGATAAGATGTAGGACGATGGCAGCCGAAAGCCAACTGAGCACACCGAGCGCGAGAATCGACGGGGTCAGCGTCGTCTGCAGATTTCCGAGATTGTAGACGTATCCCGCAATCGGGGTCGCGATGCCGACGGTAAAACAGGATGTCGCCGCCGTGTTAAGCGCCGTCGCCAGGAGTTTCGTCTGCTCGTTCGGAATGTGGTTCACGCACGCACCGGAACGAACGCCGCCACGCCGACCGTCGCCCACGCCAGCATCAGCACGATCCCGCCGGCAGGCGCCGCCATCGCAAACAGCGGGGTCCCGTAGAGCGCACGCAGGGCGAGATCGCCACAGAACAGCGCGAGCCCGAGCACGACGGCGACGGCCGCCGAGCGTGTGACGAGCCGATGGGTGGCCCCGCTCTGGCTCAGCGCCACGAGCCCGATCACGACGGGCGCATGGAACAGCAGGAACTGCGCCGCCGTCTTGAGGGATTCCGCGCCACCCGAATGGGCCGCCGCCGCGCTGGCGACGACCCCGAGCAGCCCCGCCAGCGCGCCGAGTGCCAGCAGAATGCGGTCCGGCAGCGCGAGCCTCATGCGCCGCGCTCCGCGAGCAGGCGGGCCACGCTGGCGCGCAGCTCCGGCACGCCGCTGTCGTCGCGGCTCGAGGTGATCAGGATCTCGGGGTAGGCGGCCGGGCGCTTCGACAGCGCCTCTTGCACGCCCGCGATCCGTGCCGCGATCTCGGATTTCCTGAGGGCGTCGCCCTTGGTCAGGACGATCTGGTAGCTCACCGCGGCCTTGTCGAGGCCGTCGAGGACGTCGGTGTCGATGCTCTTCAGCCCGTGGCGCGAATCGATCAGCATGAAGACGCGGGCGAGGTTGGCCCGGCCCTTGAGGTAGTCGTGGATCAGGTCGGTCCAGGCCTCGACCTTGGCCTTCTCGACCTTGGCGTAGCCGTAGCCGGGCATGTCGACGAGGGTGAGCCGTCCGCCGATGTCGAAGAAGTTGAGCTGCTGGGTGCGGCCGGGCGTGTGCGAGGTCCGCGCCAGGGTGTTGCGGCCTGTCAGCGCGTTGACGAGGCTCGACTTGCCGACGTTCGATCGCCCGGCGAAGGCGATCTCGACGCCCTTCATCGGCGGCAGCGCCGCGACGGTCGGCGCCGAGGACAGGAAGTCGGCCACGCCTGCGAACAGCAGGCGGCCCGATTCCAGGAGGGCCGCATCGTCGTTCTCTTGGGACATGGTGCGGCTCCGGCAGGTGGATGGATGAGGCTCGCCCCCTCCATCGACCGGAAAGGTCAGCTTTTGACGGTCGGGACCTTGTCGGCGGGCTTCTTCTTCACCATGCCGCTCAAGTTGTCCCACAGCTCCACCTTCACCCCGTTCTGGCGCATGATGACGTACTGCTGGATCACCGAGAGGGTGTTGTTCCAGGCCCAGTAGATCACCAGGCCGGCGGGGAACGAGCCGAGCATGAAGGTGAACACGATCGGCATGAAGGTGAAGATCTGCGCCTGCACCGGGTCCGGCGGCGCGGGGTTCATCTTCATCTGGATGAACATCGTGATGCCCATGATGATGGGCCAGATGCCGAGGTGGACGAAGTCCGGTGCCGCGTAGGGCAGCAGGCCGAACAGGTTGAGAAGGCTCGTCGGATCGGGCGCGGCCAGGTCCTGGATCCAGCCGAAGAACGGCGCGTGCCGCATCTCGATGGTGATGAACAAGACCTTGTAGAGCGCGAAGAACACCGGGATCTGGATCAGCACCGGCCAGCAGCCGGCGACCGGGTTGATCTTCTCCTTCTTGTACAGCTCCATCATCGCCTGTTGCTGCTTCATCTTGTCGTCGCCGTAGCGCTCGCGGATGGAGAGCATCTCGGGCTGCACGGCCTTCATCTTGGCCATGGACTTGTAGGACTTGTTGGCGATGGGCAGGAACAGGATCTTGAGCAGGAGGGTCACGACCAGGATCGAGACGCCGAAATTGCCGAACAGGTGGAAGAAGAAGTCCAGAGCCCGGAACATCGGCTTGGTGATGAAGTGGAACCAGCCCCAGTCGATCATCAGATCGAACTGCTTGATGCCGAGATCCTTCTCGTAGGTGGTGATCGCGTTGACTTCCTTGGCGCCTGCGAACAGGCGCTGGGTCGCGCCCAGAGACGCGCCCAGTGCGATGGTGCGGCCGTCGCCGCGCACGCTGGCCTGGTAGACCTTGGTGGCCCCGTCGGTGCGCTCGGTGAAGGCGCCGGTGTAGGCCTCCGCCTGGTCGGGGATGGCGGCGGCGGCCCAATACTTGTCGGTGATGCCGACGAAGCCGCCGGTCACGTTGGCCCAGGCCTTACCCTTGGTGCCGCCGTTGCCGTAGGGCGGCTCCTTGGCGACGTGGTCGTAAGTATATTCCTGAAGTCCTTCGCCGCCGAGCACGCCGATCATGCCTTCGTGCAGGACGTAGAACCCCTGCGTCTGCGGCTTTCCCCAACGCGAGACGAGGCTGTAGGGGTAGAGCGTGACCGGGTTGGCGCTCTTGTTCTCGACCTCGTCGCGCACCGTGAACATGAACTTGTCGTCGACGGTCAGGACCCGCTTGAAGACGAGGCCGGCGCCGTTGTCGAAGGTCAGGGTCAGGGGCGTGCCGGGCGACAGCACGGTGCCGTCGGCGGTCCAGACGGTCTCGCCGGTGGGCAGAGGACCGGCATTCTGGCCGACCCAGCCGAACTCGGCGAAATAGGGGTTGGCGCTGCCGGTGGGCGACAGCAGCACGATGCGCGGGCTCTTGTCGTCGACGGTCTCGTGGTAGCCCTTGAGCAGGACGTCGTCGATGCGGCCGCCCTTGAGCGACACCGAGCCGGACAGGGCCGGCGTCTCGATGCGCACGCGCGGCGAGCGCGCCAGGGCGGCCTCGCGCGATTCGACCGTCTGTGTCGGGCTGCCGAGGGTGCCGGGGATCGGCGAGGAGGGCTGGCCCTCCTTGGGACTCGGAGTCGGGACGCCGTCGACGCCGGCCTGTCCGGTCGCGGCCTGACCCTGGGCCGCCTTCTCGAGCAGCGCCGCCTGGCGCTGCTGCTCCACTCGCGGCGCGGCGATGAAGTAGTTCCAACCGAGCAGGACCGCCAGCGACAGGGCGATCGCGACGATCATGTTCGTCTTGTCATTACCCATCGGTCGATCCGTCACACAGGTTGGCGGGAGGGGAGGGCGGCAGCGGCGAGGAATCGACCGGCTTTGCCGAAAGATCGGATGGGGCGGTGCCCGTGGGCCGGCCGCGCGATCGGGATCCGCTCCGGGAAGGGCGGGCCGAGCCGGTGTCGGGCTGGATTGCGGACCGCGGTTTCGTCACGGCGCCTACAGCGCGGCGCAGTTCGTCGACGAGGACACCGAAGGGGGCGTGCAGGCTCGGACGGCGGGCCACGAGGACCACGTCGGCGGCAACGTCCGGCAGGTCGCGCGCAGCCTGCTCCACCACGCTGCGCAGGCGTCGTTTGATGCGATTGCGCTCGGTGGCGTGTCCGACCCGCTTGGTGACGGTGAAGCCGATTCTCAGACCGGCGGGATCGGGGTTGGGTCGCAGGATCCCCTGTGCCGTCATGCGGTCGGTATGAAACCTGCGCCCGCCGGCAGCGGAGAGAAAATCGGAGCGCTTCTTCAGGCGTTCGATCGTCGACACGGTTCGCTCGACCTCGGCCGCACACGCTCCGGCCCGGTCAAGCCCGAGCCGCCGATCCTGGACGCTGATCATCCTGCCGATGCGCCGTCGTCCAACGGCGCGACCGGTCGATCAGGCCGAAAGCTTCTTGCGGCCGTGAGCGCGGCGCGCGGCAATGACCTTGCGGCCGCCGGCGGTGGCCATGCGCGCACGAAAGCCGTGACGACGCTTCCGCACGAGCTTGCTGGGCTGGTAGGTTCTTTTCATCGCGCGATCTCCGACGGAACAGAGCCGGGACGGCGGACCCGAAAGGTCACGCGCGACATCCTGAGGCTCGCTCCAAGAATGTGTCTGCAAGCGCGAAGGGCGCCCACAAGGGGCGCGGCGTCGCGATGGCGCGGCTTATGGCGGAAGGGGGGGCTCAAGTCAATTCCGTTTCCCCGGCGGCGGACCCCTCGCGGGAACCTTCGGGCGAGCGCGCAGGTGAGGCCTTAACCCTCGGTTAACCATGCCGGTGGCACGATCGGGTCGTCCAGGGTTCTGGATGTGGAACGGGGTTTCCGGTCCGCTCGCGCGATGCCTCCTGACGACTCGACACATGCCGCCCACCCGAGGCGGCATTTTTTTGTCCGGCGCCCGCCCTGTCCCTTAACGTTAACACACGGTTAGCGACGCGCCGGGGCGCGTTCGGCGCTAGGTTTGCCACATGGGCTGCAGCGGCAGGGGTCGCGTTCCATTTCGGAACGGCAACGATCCGGCCTTGGCACAGGGGGCACCATGAACGGGTTCGACGTCACCTTCCGGGACGAGCGGGACTGGGTCGATTTCGGGACGACCTACCTGGCCTCCGAGGCGTTCAAGGGGCTGTTCCGCGAGGGCATGGCCATCGTCGAGGAAGCGGCGGCCTATCTCGACGGGCAGGGCCGCGAGGAATCGCGCCTGCTGTCGCGGGACGGCACCCTCGCCTACGCCAGCGAGAGCATGCGCCTCACCACCCGCCTGATGCAGATCGCCTCCTGGCTCCTCGTGCAGCGCGCCGTGGCCGAGGGCGAGATCAGCGCCTCCCAGGCGATGCAGGAAAAGACCCGCGTGCGGCTGACCACGCCCGACCTGCCGCGGGCCGATGCCGGGACGCTGCTGCCGACGCGCCTGCAGGACCTCATCGTGCGCACGCGCCGCCTGCATGCCCGCGTCCTGCACCTCGACGCGTTGATCTGCGACGACCGCCCGACGCCGGTCGCCCGCATCAGCCCGGTGGCGGCCCAGCACGACCTCCTGCGCACGACCTTCAACACCGCGCACTGACTTGGCGGCCGAACGAAAACAGGCGGTGCCCCGTGTCGGGCACCGCCTGTTTTCGCCGCCCGGTCCCGCAGGAGCGGGAAAGGCCTTACTTCTTGCCGAACGAGAGGCTGCCGAAGCGCGAGTTGAAGCGCGAGACGCGACCGCCGCGATCGAGCATCTTCTGCTCGCCGCCGGTCCAGGCCGGGTGCGTGTTGGGATCGATGTCGAGGTTGAGGGTGTCGCCCTCCTTGCCGTAGGTCGACCGGGTCATGTAGTCCGACCCATCGGTCATCACGACCTTGATGAAGTGGTAGTCGGGATGCTCGGTACCCTTGGCCTTGTCGGCCGCACTCTTTGCCATGACGAAGTCCTTCAATAGCCACGCCGACCGGCCCGCCTGGCGGCCCGCGGCCATAGATCACGCGCAATCGGATGAAGCCGCGCCTATACCTCACCGCTCCGGAACGAACAAGCGGCCATCCGTGTCCGCTCGGCCGGGACGGCGGGATTTCGGTGTTCCGCGCCCGTCCCATGTCATATCCGTCGATCCTCCAGAGGCATGATGGCCCGTAAATCCGACCGCAGCTCCGGCCAGACCTCCGGCCAGGACAATCGTTCGAAGGCGCCCCTGGGGTCGTTGAAGCCGCTCGTTCCGTTCGCGGCGGTCTACCGCGGCCGGATCGTGGCGGCGTTCCTGGCGCTCCTCGTCGCCTCCGGTGCCACCCTGGTGGTGCCCATCGCCATGCGCCGGGTGATCGACCACGGCTTCTCGGCGGAGAACGCGCCCGTCATCGACGCCTATTTCGCCGGCCTCCTCGGCGTCGTCGCCGTGCTCGCGCTGTCGAGTGCCGCCCGCTACTACACGGTGGTGACGCTCGGCGAGCGTGTGGTGGCCGATCTGCGCAGCGCCGTCTTCCGCCGCCTGACGGTGCTGGACCCGGCCTTCTTCGACCGGTCGCAATCGGGCGAGATCATCTCGCGGCTGACCGCGGACGCGACGCAGGTCAAGTCGGTGTTCGGGATCTCGATCTCGATCCTCCTGCGCAACGCCTTCCTGTTCGTGGGCGCCGTCGTCATGATGGTCATCACCAGCCCGCGATTGTCGGTCCTCGTGCTCGTGGCGATCCCGCTCATCGTGTTTCCGCTGATCCTGTCGGGGCGCGGGGTGCGGCGCCGCTCGCGGGCCGCGCAGGACCGCCTCGCCGAGGCCTCGGCCTACGCCTCCGAGGCGGTGGGCTCGATCCGGACGATGCAGGCCTTCGGCATGGGCCGGACCACGGCCGGCCGCTTCGCGCAGGCCTCCGAGAACGCCTACGGGGCCGCCCGCGATTCGGTGCGGGCGCGCTCGCTCCTGACGGGGGTGGCGATCTTCCTCATCTCGTCGAGCGTCGTCGGGGTGATGTGGTACGGCGCGCAAGGGGTGCTGGCGGGCACCATGACCGCCGGCCAGCTTTCGCAGTTCGTGCTCTACGCCGTCTTCGGTGCCAGTGCGCTCGGCCAGCTCTCCGAGGTCTACGGGGAACTCGCCCAGGCGGCCGGTGCGGCCGAGCGGCTGGGCGAGATCCTGGCCGCCGAGCCGGTGATCCGCGCGCCCGACGCCCCCGTCGCGATGCCGTCGCCCTCGCGCGGCGAACTCGCCTTCGAGGCGGTGCGCTTCTCCTATCCGACCCGGCCCGAGCACGCGGCTCTCGACGGGATCGACTTTTCCGTGTCCCGCGGCGAGCGGGTCGCCCTCGTCGGCCCCTCGGGCGCCGGCAAGACCACGGTCCTGCAGCTCATCCTGCGGTTCTACGATCCGGTCTCGGGCTGCGTGCGCATCGACGGCGTCGACATCGCGAAGGCCGATCCGGACGCCCTGCGCCAGCGCCTGTCCCTGGTGCCGCAGGACCCGACGGTGTTCTCCGGCACGGTGTTCGAGAACATCGCCTACGGCCGGCCGAGCGCCACCGAGGCCGACGTCAGGCGGGCGGCCGAACTCGCTCATGCCGACGGCTTCGTCCAGGCCCTGCCGCAGGGCTACCACACCGTGGTGGGCGAGCGCGGCGTCACGCTCTCGGGCGGCCAGCGCCAGCGCGTCGCCATCGCCCGCGCGATCCTGAAGGATGCGCCGATCCTGCTCCTCGACGAGGCGACCTCGGCCCTGGACGCGGAAAGCGAGCGCGCGGTGCAGAGCGCCCTCGACACGCTGATGCGCGGGCGCACCACCATCGTCATCGCTCACCGCCTCGCCACGATCCGCTCGGCGGACCGCATCCTCGTCCTCGACGGCGGCCGCATCGTCGAATCGGGCACCCACGACAGCCTGCTGGCCGAGGGCGCGCTCTACGCACAGCTCGCCGCGCTCCAGTTCACCGATGCCCACGGCGACATCGCGCGGAGCCGGGCGGCGCAGGCTCTACGCGCGGCGAGGCCGGCGGCGGAGTGAGGAGAGCCTAGCCGCGCAGTCGCGGGTCCCGTCAGTTCAGCCCGACCTGGCTCTTCGCGAAGACCACGTTGTTAAGGAACTGAACCGTGATGGCGCCGCTGCTGCGGCGGTCGTCCCAGAGCATCACCTCGACCTTGCCGAGGTCGGCCGACATCGTGGTGGTGGTCAACGTCCCCCGGCACCCGATCACCGCCTCGACGCGTTCGAGCGGCATCCCGCGCTGGACCTGGTCGAAGCCCTCCCGCGTCACCGCGCATTGGGTTCGGTCGACGATCGGCCGGGGCGCGAAGGCGAAGGCGTCGGCGGTCTTCTCCGGTGCGGATGCGATGGGACCAGCGGGCACGGGCCGGTCGGAGGGCGGGATCTGCGCGCGCAGGCGGTCGCGCTCCCGTTCGAGGGCGGTGCGGCGGGCATCCTGCAGGAGACCGGCCCGGATCTCGGACTGCCTCGTCCGTTCCGCCTCGCTGAGGTCGGTCGTCGGGTCCGGCAACCGTTCGCCCGGCTCGCCCTCGGCGGCGGCTGAGGGCCGGACCCCGTCTCGGTTCCAGCGATCGCCCGGAGGACCGTCGCGGTTCGGTCGGCGCTGGCCCGTCGCCTGGGCGCCGGTCTTGGTGGCCTCGCTGCGGCCGGCGGCGATGATCTCCCGCAGGCTCTCCTCGATCCGCGCCGCGCCGCGCGCGATCAGTACCTCGTAGTCCCTGCGCATCGATTCCCGATTCTTACGGTGCGTGGTCCCTTCGACATTGCGCAGGAAGAGCTGTTCCTCGCAGTAGCCGTAGGCCGCCAGGACCTCGCGGATGTCGGCCTCCGACCAGTCCGCCGCCGGCTTCCCGAACAGGTCGACGCTCGCACTGCGACCGGCCTTCTGGGACGAGGCGACGTCGAGCCGGAGTTCCTTCAGGCGCCCGTCGAGGATCTGCCGCTGGGCGTTGCAACCGCCGCGGTCGGACAGGTAGGTCGAGAACGAGTAACCGTCGGCGCCAAAGCAGGACAACGCCGACAAAAGGCAACCCAGGGTCGCCAGCATGACCTGTTTCATGACGCTTCGACCTTACCGCCGGCCATGACGACATCATGCGTCGAAACGATCGATCGGGAAATACCGCCCGGTATCGGTTCGCCCATCTCCTGCATCGGGAGGCGATGACGCGCCCTCGCGTCGACCCCGCCGCCGCAGGGCGAGGGGGCGACGGCGATCGGGGCGAGGCGGATCCTCATGCGAACAGGAGGTCCGACGCGGCGAGTTGCAGGGACGAGAGGCCGGCCAGCGTGATCGTGTCGTCGACCCCCGCGAACGAGATCAGGAGGTCGCCGCCGGAGGCCGCGAACGAGACATCCGCGACGGCATCGATGCCGGACCCGCGCAGGTCGATCCGGTCGGTGCCGGAGAGGAAGTCGAGGATGGTGTCGGCTCCGAAGTCGAAGGCGTCGTAGGTGAAGATGTCCCGGCCCAGCCCGCCGGTGAGACGGTCGTCTCCGCCGGCCCCCCGCAGGACGTCGTCGCCGGCCGCTCCCGACAGGGCGTTGACCGCGTCGTTGCCGAGGATCCGGTTGGCGAGGGCGTTGCCGCTGCCGTCGATGTCGGCGCTCCCGAGCAGGGTGAGGTTCTCGACGTTCGCCCCGAGGGTATGGGTGACGGCGCTGCGGACGCTATCGGTTCCGGCGCTGGCGCCTTCACTGACCACGTCCGACAGCGAATCGAGGACATAGGTGTCGTTGCCGGCTCCGCCGATTATCGTGTCGGCACCCGCGCCGCCGTCGAGGACGTTGGCGGCGCCGTTGCCGGTGATGACATTGGCGAGCCCGTTGCCGGTGGCATCGGCCGCCAGGCTTCCGGTGAGCGTCAACGCCTCGACGTGGTCGCTCAGCGTGTAGCTAAACGCCGTCAGGACCGTATCGGTGCCCGATGCCGCCGCTTCGGTGACCACGTCCCCGGCGCTGTCGACCCGGTAGGTGTCGTTGCCGAGGCCGCCGGCCATCGAATCGGCTCCGAGGCCGCCGTCGAGGCTATTGGCGGCCCCATTGCCGAAGATGACGTTGGCCAGCGCGTTTCCGGTTCCGGCGATGGCGGCGGTGCCGACCAGGGTGAGGTTCTCCACGTTGAGGGCCAGGGTGACGCTGGCGGAGGACCGAACGGTGTCGGTTCCGCCGCCGGCCGCCTCGATCACCGCGTCGGCCGCCATATCGACGAGATAGGTGTCGTCGCCGAGCCCACCGGCCATCCTGTCGCTGCCGGCGCCGCCGTCGAGGACGTTGGCGGCTGCGTTGCCGGTGATGACGTTGGCCAGCGCATTGCCGGTGCCGTCGATGGCGCCCGAGCCGGTGAGGGTGAGGTTTTCCACCTGCGCCGACAGCGTATGGCTCAGGCCGGTTTCGACGAGGTCGCTGCCGCCGCCGGCGAGTTCGACGACGACGTCGCCGCTGTCGTCGACCCGGTAGGTGTCGTTGCCCAGGCCGCCGGCCATGGTGTCCGCGCCCGCCCCTCCGTCGATGAGGTTGGCGCCGGCATTGCCGGTGAGGCGGTTGGCGAGGCCGTTGCCGGTGCCCGAGAGGGCCGTGACCCCGGTCAGGACCAGGTTCTCGACGAAGTCGGCCAGTACGAGGCTCAGCGCCGCCTCGACCGTGTCGATGCCACCTCCCGTCAATTCCGTGACGACGTCGCCGCTATCGACGATGCGATAGGTGTCGTCGCCCAGCCCGCCCACCAGGGTGTCGGCACCGGCTCCGCCGTCGAGGGTATCGTTGCCGGCATCGCCCGCCAGGGTGTTGGCGGCGGCGTTGCCGGTGATGCGGTTCGAGAGCGCATTGCCGGTACCGTCGACGGCGCCGGTCCCGGTGAGGGTGAGGGTCTCGATCTCGCCCGCGAGGGTCCATGTGATGGCCGAGAGGACCGTATCGATGCCCCCGCCCGCCGCCTCGGTGATCACGTCGCCGGCACCGACGCGGTAACTGTCGTTGCCCAGCCCGCCGATCAGGGTGTCGGCCCCGGCGCCGCCCTCGAAGGTGTCGTCGCCGCCCGCGCCGTCGAGGACGTTGGCCGCATCGTTGCCGGTGAGGAGGTTGGAGAGCGCGTTTCCGGTGCCGTCGATCGCAGCGCTGCCGGCGAGGGTCAGGGCCTCGACCTGTGCCGCGAGGGTCAGGCTGACCAGGGTCTCGACGGTGTCGGTGCCGCCCCCGGCGATTTCGGTGACCACGTCCCCGGCATCGTCGACCCGGTAGGTGTCGTTGCCGAGCCCGCCGGCCAGGGTATCGGCGCCCGCGCCGCCGTCGAGGAGGTTGGCGCCCGCGTTGCCGGTGACGAGGTTGGACAGGGCGTTGCCGGTGCCCGAGAGGGCGGCGGTGCCGCCGAGCGTCAGATTCTCCACGTTGTCGCCGAGGGTGTATCCGGTCGACGCCAGGACCGTGTCGGTGCCCTCGCCGGCGAGTTCCGTGGTCACGTCGAGGGCGGAGTCGACCCGGTAGATGTCGTTGCCCGCCCCACCGACCATGGTGTCGGCGCCCGAGGCCCCGTCGAGGGTATTGGCGGCTCCGTTGCCGACGAGACGGTTGGCGAGGGTGTTGCCGGTTCCCGAAATCGCCAGGCTGCCGGTGAGCGTCAGGTTCTCGACGAAGGCGGAGAGGGTCGCGGAAATGCCGGCCTGCACCGTGTCGGTTCCGCCCGAGGCCGTCTCGGTGACGATGTCGCCGGCGTTGTCGACCCTGTAGACGTCGTCCCCGAGCCCTCCCGCCATGCGATCGGCGCCGGCGCCGCCGTCGATGAGGTTGGCCCCGGCGTTGCCGGTGATGGCGTTGGCCAGTGCGTTGCCGGTCCCGTTGACGGCGGCCGAGCCCAGAAGCTGCAGGTTCTCGAGGTTGGCCCCGAGCGTGACGTCGAAGGAGGCCTGTACGGTGTCGGTGCCCGCGGCCGCCGCCTCGATCACCACGTCCGCCACGGTGTCGATCCGGTAGGTGTCGTCGCCGAGCCCGCCCGCGAGGGTATCGCTGCCGGCGCCGCCGTCCAGGATGTTGGCGCCGATGTTGCCGGTGATGAGGTTGGCGAGCCCGTTGCCGGTGCCGTTGATCGCCGCCGACCCGGCCAGGGTCAGGGCTTCCACCTCGCCCGACAGGATGTATCCGACCGTCGCGATCACCGTGTCGGTGCCCTCGCCGGCGGCTTCGGTGACCACGTCGCCGGCCGCGTCGACCCTGAAGGTGTCGTCGCCGAGCCCGCCGACCAGCGTATCGGCGCCGGCGCCGCCGTCGAGGGTGTCGTTACCGTCGCCGGCGTCGATGCGATTGGCCGCCGTGTTACCGGCGATGGCGTTGGCCAGGACGTTGCCGGTGCCGGCGATGGCCGCGGCACCGACGAGGACGAGGCCCTCGATTGCGTCGCCGAGGGTGTAGGTCGCCGCCGCCTCGACCGTATCGGTGCCGCCACCGGCCGCCTCGGTGACAACGTCGCTCGCGCTGTCGATGCGATAGGTGTCGTTGCCCAGCCCCCCGACCAGGACGTCGTCGCCGGCGCCGCCATCGAGGGTGTCGTCGCCGGCATCGCCCGTCAGCGTGTTGCCCGCACCGTTGCCGGTGATGCGATTGGCCAGCGCGTTTCCGGTCCCGCCGATGGCGGCGGAGCCCGTGAGCACGAGGTACTCGACCTGTGCGCCCAGGACGTAGCTGGCGGCGGCTTCGACGGTGTCGATCCCCCCCGCCGTGAGCTCGATGACGATGTCGCCGGCGCTGTCGACGCGGTAGGTGTCGTTGCCGAGGCCGCCGGCCATGGTGTCGTCGCCGGCCGCGCCGTCGACGAGGTTGGCGCCGCCGTTGCCGGTGATGAGGTTGGCGAGACCGTTGCCCGTGCCTGAGATGGCGCCGGTGCCGGTGAGCGTCAGGATCTCGACGTCGCCGCCGAGGGTGTGGCCGACGGATGCCTCGACCCGGTCGGTGCCGCCGTTGGACGCCTCCGTGACGACGTCGCCCAGGTTGTCGACCCGGTAGGTGTCGTCGCCGAGCCCGCCGGCCATGGTGTCGGCTCCGAGGCCGCCGTCGAGGCGGTTGGCCGCGGCGTTTCCGGTGAGGACGTTGGCCAGCATGTTGCCGGTGGCGTCGATGGCGGCGTTGCCGGTCAGGGTGAGGTTCTCGAGGTTGGCGAGCAGGACGTAGCCGACGGAGGCGGACACCGTATCGGTGCCGCCGTTGGCCAGTTCCGTCACCACGTCGCCGGTGGCGTCGACGCGATAGGTGTCGTCGCCCGCGCCTCCGGCCATGCGGTCGGCCCCGATGCCACCGTCGAGGACGTTGGCGCCGGCGTTGCCGGTGAGCGTGTTGGCCAGGGCGTTGCCGGTGCCGTCGATGGCGGCGGTGCCGGTGAGCACCAGCACCTCGACCTCGCTGCCGAGGACGTGGCTTCCCGAGGACCGGACGGTGTCCGTCCCGCCGCCGGCGCCCTCGACGACGACGTCGTCGCCGTCGACGATGTAGGTGTCGTTGCCCGCGCCCCCCGCCAGGGTGTCGGCGCCGGTGATCCCGTCGAGGAGGTTGGCGCCCGCGTTGCCGGTGAGCGCGTTGGCGAGCCCGTTGCCGGTCCCGGCGACGGAGGCGGTGCCGGTCAGCACCAGGTTCTCGAGGTTGAGGCCCAGCACGTAGGCGATACCGGCGCGCACGGTGTCCATGCCCGCCCCGGCCAGTTCCGTCACGGTGTCGCCCGTGGAATCGACGACGTAGACATCGTCGCCGAGCCCGCCGGTGAGCGCGTCGGCACCGGCGCCGCCGTCGAGGGTGTCGTTGCCCGCGCCGCCGTCGAGGACGTTGGCGGCGGCGTTTCCGGTGAGCAGGTTGGCCAGGGCGTTGCCGGTGGCGTTCACCGCCGCCGTGCCGGTGAGGGTGGCGTTCTCGATGTCGTCCGCGAGGGTGAGGCCGAAGGCGGCCAGCACCGTATCCGTGCCGCCGCCGGCCAGTTCCGTCACCACGTCGCCGGCGTCGCCGAGCCGGTAGGTGTCGTCACCGGCGCCGCCGATCAGGGTGTCGTCGCCGATGCCGCCGTCGAGGGTGTCGTTGCCCGCGCCGCCTGACAGGGTGTTGGCCGCCTGGTTGCCGGTGATGAGGTCGTTGCCCGCGCCGCCGACGGCGTTCTCGATGAGGGATGCGACGTTCCCGGCGAACAGGAGGGCGTTGTAGAGGTTGGCGCGTGCGGACGGGCCGCCGAGATAGGCGATCTGGGCGGTCGACATCGTGCTGCCGGCCCCGGCGCCGAGGTCGATCGTCTGGTGGGTCGTGTAGTTGGAGAAGTCGTAGGTGTCGTTGCCGCCGCCGTCCCAGATGGTCCGGAACACGCGGTTGCCGGCCACCGCGTCCTGGGCGACCCCGTCGATGGACATGACGCCCGTGGTGGCGCTGAAGCTGTAGACCGTGTCGCCGGCCTGGGTGGTGTAGTCGGCGCCGTAGAGGGCCTGCAGGGCTGCGATGTCGAGCATCATCAGCGATTGGGCGTAGCCTATGGACTCGTTGCGATAGCCGGTGAGGGGCGCGCCGACGTAGGAGCGATAGGTCATCACCGAGTATTCCATCGCATCCATCGGGCGCGAGATCGCGCCGAACGAACCGGTGTCGTGGCCGTGCTTCAGGCCGAGGGCGTGCCCGATCTCGTGGAGGTAGGTGTGGTAGGCGTAGGTGCCCGCCACCGGCACGCTCCCGGCGATGTTGCCGAAGAAGACATCGCCCGACAGGCTCGACCCCGGCAGATAGGCGTAGGAGGTCGAGGGCGCGCCCGAGTTCGCCAGCCGGATGTTGGCGTGGACGCTCGCGGTCTCGGCGATCTCCGTGAGGGCGAGGTTGGAGACGGCGGCGACGTTGGCCAGCACCGCCCGCGCGGCCGTCTGTTGCGCGGCCGTCAGCACGGCCATGCGGCTCGCCGCGCCCTGATCGTAGTAGCCGGTCCCGTAATCGTCATAGACGTCGGGGAACGACACCGTGAGCGCGGTCCCGGCCCACTTCGTGCCGTACAGCAGGCCGTTGACGTCGACGTCGGCGGTGCGTGACACGGACGTGAACGTCGCCGTGCCGGACGCCTCCGACGCGGTGGCGGTGGTGCCGCTTCCCGATCCCAGGGCATAGGCGACCGTCGGGTGGGTCTGGCCGCAGAATACGCACATCGCAAGAAACCCGGAACCGTGGACGGTGCCGACGATGCGGATCGGGGTTTGACGAAGTGTTCCAAGCGGGCTTGCCGCCGCGAAAGGGTCGCGCCGGGCCCTCCTTAACGCGTCGTTACCCTATCGAAGTGTGAACCGCGCCAGCGCATCCTCGCGATCCGTTATCCACGAGCGGCCGACGGAGGCCGTGCCGGTCCTTCGGGGTCAGCGACACCGCCACAGGAGACCCACCAGCGCCACGTTCGCGACGGCCAGGGTCGTGAGCAGCGCGAACACGCCTTCGGCGCCGCCGTGGGTCAGGACGAAGGCGCCGACGAGGGGGGCCGCCGCCTGGGCCATCAGCCCCGGCCGTGCCAGCAGCCCGATCAGGGGGGCGTAGCGCTCCGGGCCGAACAGCACGAGCGGCACCGTTCCGCGGGCGATCGAATAGATGCCGTTGCCGGCGCCGTAGAGCACGAGGGCGAGGCCCACGAAGGGCACCTCCACCGCCAGCAGGGCGATGCCGACCGCGACGAGGCTCATGGCGGCGGTGAGCGTCCAGAGCGGATGGTGGCGGCCCCGGCCCGCCATCTCCAGTAGCCGGGCGCCGACCTGGGCCGGGCCGATCAGCGCGCCGAAAGCCACGGCCGAGGCCAGCGGCACCGCGCGCGCCTGGAGCAGGGTGAGGAGATGGACCGACACCATGGTCATCACCGTACCGCCCAGGACCAGGATGCCGGCCATCACGACGAAGGCCCGGCGCTCGCGTTCCGCCAGGACCGGGACGGGCTTCTGCCGGACGTCGGGGCCCGGCGCCGGGGTGGCCGGCGGGGGGATCGTCCACAGGACCAGGGGCAGCGACACCGCCAGTTGCAGCCCGGCATAGGCGAGGCAGGTTCCCCGCCAGCCGATCGCCTCGACGAGGAGGGCGGAGAGCGGCCAGCTCACCGTGCTGGCGAAGCCTCCCCACAAGGTGAGGGTCGCGATCGCGGGACGCGCCTGCGCACCGTAGAGGCGCCCGAGGGTGGCGAAGGCCGGGTCGTACAGGCCCATCCCCATGCCGAGGCCGAGGAACAGCCAGGCCAGGAGGAAGACGGTCAGGTTCGGGGCCAGCGCGAGCACGACGAGGCCGGTCGCCATCGCCACCGCCGCGGAGGCCAGCACCGGGCGCCCGCCATGGCGCGCGATGGTCCGGCCCACGGTCGGCGAAACCAGGCCGGCCACGAGCAGGCCCGCCGACAGGCCGCCCACGATCCAGGTCAGGGGCCAGCCGGTGTCGGCGGCGATCGGCGTCGCGAGCACCCCGAGGAGATAGAACGACGACCCCCAGGACAGGATCTGGACGATTCCGAGCGCGGAGATGACCGGCCAGCGTCGGCTACCGTCCATGAATGACCCGTTATTGCGGCCCCAGGATCGGCAGCCAGAGGGCGAGGGCCGCCAGGGTCACGAGCAGGACCGGCGGCGTGATGACGAGGCCGACCTTCATATACTGCCCCCAGGTGATGCGCTGCCCCTTGGTGGCCAGAACGTGCAGCCAGAGCAGGGTGGCGAGGCTCCCGATGGGGGTGAACTTCGGCCCGAGGTCGCAGCCGATGACGTTGGCATAGACCATCAGCTCTCGGGTGAGGGGCGCGAGGTCGGGGGCCTGCTGGATCGCTAGGGCGCCGACGAGGACGCTCGGCATGTTGTTCATCACCGAGGACAGGATCGCGGCGGCGAAACCGGTGCCGATGGTCGCCACCGTGTCGCCCTGGCCGGCGAGCCGCGCCAGGCCCTGGGCCAGGATGTCGGTGAGCCCGGCGTTCTTCAGCCCGTAGACGACGAGGTACATGCCGAGGCTGAACAGCACGATCTGCCAGGGGGCGCCGGACAGCACCTTGCCGATGGCGATGACGCCGCCGTTGCCCCCGGAGAACCAGCGCCCGGCCAGCGCCAGCATCAGGAGCGCCCCGGCTCCGGTGACGACGGAGACCGGTACTCCGAGCGGCGCCGTGACGACATAGGCCGCCAGCAGGACGGCCAGGAGCGGGAAGGCCGCCTTGAACACCAGCGGGTCGCGGATCGCCTCGCGCGGGGGCTCGAGGTCGGCGATCCGATAGGTGGCCGGCAGGTCGCGGCGGTAGAACAGCCACAGCACGACGAGGGTGGCCGCCAGGGAGACGAGGTTCACCGGCACCATCACCGCGGCGTACCGGCTGAAGGAGATCGAGAAGAAGTTCGCGCTGACGATGTTGACGAGGTTCGAGATCACGAGGGGCAGGCTGGTGGAATCGGCCACGAACCCGCAGGCGACGATGAAGGCCAGCGCGGCGGCCGGCTTGAAGTCAAGCCGCAGCAGGATGGCCAGGACGATCGGGGTCAAGAGCAGGGCTGCCCCGTCGTTGGCGAAGACCGCCGCGATCGCCGCGCCGAGCAGGATGACGAGGGGGAACAGGAGCCGGCCGCGACCGCCGCCCCAGCGGGCGATGTGCAGCGCCGACCAGTGGAAGAACCCGGCCTCGTCGAGGAGCAGCGAGATCACGATCAACGCCACGAAGGTGAAGGTCGCGTCCCAGACGATGTCCCATACCACCGGCACGTCGGACAGGCCGATGACGCCGGTGGCCAGGGCGACGCCGGCCCCGGCCAGCGCGCTCCACCCGATGCCGAGGCCGTTGGGCTGCCAGGCGAACCTGGGCTGCCAGATGACGAAGACGAGGGTCACGACGAAGATGGCGAGCGCGAGCATCGGGGCGGTGTCTTTGTCTTGTCCGGTCGTTGGCGATCAGGCGGTGGCGACGGTCCGGCCGTGCTCGTCGACGACGCGCTCGCCGTCCTCCTTGACGAACGCGCCCCGTTGCGGCGGCAGGAGGTCGAGGACCCGTTCGGACGGGCGGCACAGGGCGACGCCGTTCGGGCTGACGACGAGGGGCCGATTCATCAGGATCGGGTGCTCGCCGATGGCATCCAGCAGCCGGTCGTCTCCGAGCCCCGGATCGGACAGGCCGAGCTCCGCATAGGGCGTACCCTTCTCGCGCAGGAGATCGCGCACCGACATCCCGGCGCGATCGACGAGCTGGCGCAGCAGCGCCCGCGTCGGCGGGGTCTTCAGGTACTCGATCACATGCGGCTCGATACCGGCGTTGCGGATCATCGCCAGGGTGTTGCGCGAGGTGCCGCACGCCGGGTTGTGGTAGATGACGACGTCCATCACGCCACCTCCGGCCGGGCGGCGGTGGCGCCGGACTGATGGCCGATCTCGCGGACCTTCGACGACAGGGCCACGGCGTCGAGGCTGGCGATCGGAAGGGCGAGGAAGGCGGAAATCCGGTTCTTGAGGTAGCGTTGGGCGGTGACGAAGGCGGCCTTCTTCTGGAGGTCGGTTCCCTCGGCGGCGGCGGGGTCCTCGATACCCCAATGGGCGGTCACCGGCTGGCCGGGCCAGACCGGGCAGGATTCGCCGGCGGCGCTGTCGCAGACCGTGAACACGAAATCCATCCTTGGCGCGTCGGGCGTCGCGAACACGTCCCAGGGCTTCGAGGCGAGCCCGTCGGTGGGATAATCGGTCTCGCGCAGCACCTGGAGGGCGATCGGGTTGACGACTCCCTTGGGCCGGCTGCCGGCGGAATAGGCCATGAAGCGGCCCGCGCCTTCCTTGGCGAGCATGGCTTCCGCCAGGATCGAACGGGCGGTGTTGCCGGTGCAGAGGAACAGGACGTTGTAGACGCGATCAGGCATGGACGATCTCCCCAGACGGTGTGCAGCAGGCGTCGAGTGCGGTGACGGCGGGCGCGCAGACCTCCGGCCGGCCCTGGCAGCAATCCCTCATCAGGAAGGCGATCAGGCCCGACAGGGCCGGATAGACGGCGCTGTAGATGATCGACCGGCCCTCGCGGCGGGATGCGATGAGGCCGGCGTGCTCCAGTTCCTTGAGGTGGAACGAGACGTTGGAGGAGGACACGCCGATCCCCTCGGCGATGAGGCCGGCCGCCAGCCCCTCCGGGCCGGCGGTGACCAGCGCCCGCACGATCCTCAGGCGGCTCTCCTGCGACAGGGCCGCAAAGGCGGTGAGGGCTTGCCGTTCGGCCATCATCGGTTCAATATCTCAACCATCATTGAAGTATAAAAGAAAGCGACGCCGTGGACAAGCCCCGACCGACCTTCCCCCGACCGACCTCCGCCAACGGCCTGCCGAACCTCAGCGAGGCGCATTTCGCGGTGCCGACGCCCCAGACCCTTCGGGTCGATGCGCCCTTCACGCATGCGCCGCGGTTCCTGATCCTCTACGGCAGCCTGCGCGAGCGTTCGTTCAGCCGGTTCCTCGCCCACGAGGCGGCTCACCTCCTCGAGCGGATGGGGGGCGAGGTGCGGATCTACGACGCGCACGGCCTGCCGCTGCCGGACGACGCGGCTGCCGACCATCCCAAGGTGCAGGAACTGCGTGCGCTCTCGATCTGGTCGGAGGGCCAGGTCTGGGTGAGCCCGGAGCGCCACGGAACCCTCACCGGCGTCATCAAGAGCCAGATCGACTGGCTGCCACTCAGCGAGGGCAGCGTGCGGCCGACTCAGGGGCGGACCCTGGCGGTGATGCAGGTCTCGGGCGGTTCGCAGAGCTTCAACGCGGTCAACGCCCTGCGCGTGCTCGGGCGCTGGATGCGGATGATCACCATCCCCAACCAATCCTCGGTGCCGATGGCCTACAAGGAGTTCGACGAGGCCGGTCGCATGAAGCCGGGCCCCCTCTACGAACGCGTCGTCGACGTCTGCGAGGAACTCATGAAGTTCACGCTGCTCACCCGCGAACGGGCCGACTACCTCGTTGACCGCTACAGCGAGCGCAAGGAACGCGAGCCCGAGCGACTGGCGGGGGTGGCGGCCGACGTCGGGTTCGTCAAACGATAGGGTGAGCGATGCCCCGGCCGGGGCCCGGCGTCATGCCGGCGCCACCGTCGCGGTGGCGGCCCCCCAGCCCGGGACGACCGCCCCGCGATCCTGATGAGATCCTTATGGGATCGCCCTCGACTCCCTCTCGAACCCTCACGCGGTTCGCGTCCACATAGTCCGACGAGCGCGGCCGGTCATGGCACCGGCCCCCGACCGACAACGGACGCACCATGCCCGACATCGTCTTCATCGCCGCGGGGCTGGCCTTCTTCGGCCTGGCCGCCGCCTACGCGACCTTCTGCGAACGCCTGTGAGGGACGCGCCATGACGCTCGACCTGACGCTCGGCGCCCTCGTGACCCTGGGGCTGCTCGGATACCTCACCTACGCCCTCGTCCGCCCCGAGCGGTTCTGAAGGAACGGCTCCCAAGGAAGACTTGCCATGACAATCAACGGCTGGATCCAGATCGCGCTGTTCTGCGCGGTCGTGCTGGCGCTCGCCCGCCCCCTCGGCGGCTACATGACCCGCGTGTTCACGGGCGAGCGCACCTTCCTCTCGCCCGTGCTCGCCCCCGTCGAGCGCGGCCTCTACCGCGCCGCCGGCATCGACGCCGATCAGGAGCAGCACTGGCTGACCTACGCGCTGGCCATGCTCGCCTTCCACGCCCTCGGTTTCCTGAGCCTCTACGCGCTGCTGCGCGTCCAGGCGGCGCTGCCGTTCAACCCGGACGGGCAGTCGGCGGTCGCGCCCGACCTCGCCTTCAACACCGCGGCGAGCTTCGTCACCAACACCAACTGGCAGTCCTACGGCGGCGAGACGACGCTGTCGTACCTCGCGCAGATGCTGGGGCTGACCCACCAGAACTTCCTTTCGGCGGCCACCGGAATCGCGCTCGCCGTCGCCCTGGTCCGGGGCTTTTCGCGGGCGTCGGCCACGACGGTGGGGTCGTTCTGGGTCGATCTCACCCGCACCGTCCTCTACGTGCTGCTGCCGCTCTGCATTCTCTACACCCTGTTCCTCGTCTCCCAGGGCGTCCCGCAGACACTGGGCGGAGCCGTCGAGGTGACGACCCTCGAGGGCGCCAGGCAGACCATCGCGGTCGGGCCGGTGGCGAGCCAGGTCGCCATCAAGATGCTCGGCACCAACGGCGGCGGCTTCTTCAACGTCAATGCCGCCCATCCGTTCGAGAACCCGACGGCGCTTTCGAACTTCATCCAGATCGTGTCCATCTTCGCCATCGGCGCTGCGATGACGAACGTCTTCGGCCGCATGGTCGGCGACGAGCGCCAGGGCTGGGCGATCCTTGCCGCCATGGGTGTGCTGTTCCTGGCCGGTGTCAGCGTCGTCTACTGGGCCGAGAGCGCGGGCAGCCCCGTCCTCAACTCGTTCGGGCTCACCGGCGGCAACATGGAGGGCAAGGAGGTCCGTTTCGGCATCGTCGCCTCCGCCCTGTTCGCGGCGGTGACGACGGCGGCGTCCTGCGGCGCCGTCAACGCCATGCACGACTCGTTCACGGCGCTGGGCGGCATGATCCCGATGATCAACATGCAGCTCGGCGAGATCATCGTCGGCGGCGTCGGCGCCGGCCTCTACGGCATCCTGGTCTTCGTCGTCGTGACGATCTTCGTGGCCGGCCTGATGGTGGGGCGCACGCCGGAATACCTCGGCAAGAAGATCGAGGGCCGCGAGGTCAAGATGGCGATGCTCGCCATCCTGTGCCTGCCCCTGATGATGCTCGGCTTCACCGCACTCGCCACCGTGGTCGCGGCCGGGCTCGCCGGCCCGGCCAATGCGGGTCCGCACGGCTTCTCGGAAATCCTCTACGCCTTCACCTCGGCGGCGGCCAACAACGGCTCGGCCTTCGGCGGGCTGAGCGCCAACACCACCTTCTACAACGCGACGCTCGGCCTCGGCATGCTATTCGGACGGTTCTTCGTGATCGTGCCGGCGCTCGCCATGGCCGGGTCGCTCGCCGCCAAGACGACCGTGCCGGCCTCCGCGGGGACGTTCCCGACCCATGGCGGCCTGTTCGTCGGCCTGCTGGTTGGCGTGATCCTCATCGTCGGCGGGCTGACCTTCTTCCCGGCCCTGGCGCTCGGGCCCATCGTCGAGCACCTCGCCGGCGGCCTCGGCCAGACCTTCGCAGCCGGAGGCTGAGATGCGTCACGCCATGCCGCCTCGCCTCGCACAGCGGCGCGCAGCCTTGCGCAGGGGGCTCGGACCTCGCCGGCCGAGGACGCCGATCGCGAGCCGGACCCCGCAGGACGGGGGCAAGACCCGGGTGTCCGACATCGTGCTCGGAATGCTCGCGGTGACCCTGCTCGGTGCGCTCGCCCTCCTGGCCTGCGCCGCCGTTGCCGGCCGCCTGCTGGCGCCCTGAACCCCAGGCCGCTTCGCGGTGGCGCCCCGACGCTCCCCGGGGGTGGCCGCTTTCGCCAGATCCGCTCGGGCCGGGCGCGTCGTGCGCCGGCTCCCCGCCGACCCTCATCCCGGACGTTCCCCATGGCCCGCCAGACTCCCACACGCCTGTTCAGCGCCGCCCTCGTCGGGCCGGCGCTCGTCGGCGCCCTCGCCAAGCTCGACCCGCGCATCATGATCGGCAACCCGGTCATGTTCGTGGTCGAGGTGGTGGCCGCGCTCACCACCGTCCTGTTTCTCCGCGACTTGCTGACCGGCGGCGCCGACCTCGCCTTCTCCGGCCAGATCGTCCTCTGGCTCTGGTTCACCGTGCTGTTCGCCAACTTCGCCGAGGCCATCGCCGAAGGGCGCGGCAAGGCCCAGGCCGACAGCCTGCGGCGCACTCGCACCGAGACCATGGCCAAGCGCCTGGAGGGTGCCGGCCGGGAGTTCGAGACCGTCCCCGGCAACGACCTCAAGGTCGGCGACGTGGTTCTGGTCGAGGCCGGCGACATCATCCCGTCCGACGGCGAGGTGATCCAGGGCGTCGCTTCGGTCAACGAGGCCGCCATCACCGGAGAATCCGCTCCGGTGATCCGGGAATCCGGCGGCGACCGCTCGGCGGTGACCGGCGGCACCCAGGTGCTCTCCGACGAGATCCGGGTGCGGATCACGGCGGCCGCCGGCTCGACCTTCGTCGACCGCATGATCGCGCTGGTCGAGGGCGCCTCCCGGCAGAAGACCCCGAACGAGATCGCCCTCAACATCCTGCTCGCCGGCCTCACCATCGTCTTCGTCTTCGCGGTGGCGTCGATCCCGAGCTTCGCTTCCTATGCCGGCGGCTCCATCTCGCTCATCGTGCTGGTGGCCCTGTTCGTCACCCTGATCCCCACCACCATCGGCGCGCTGCTGTCGGCCATCGGTATCGCCGGCATGGATCGGCTGGTGCGTTTCAACGTGCTGGCCATGTCGGGTCGGGCCGTCGAGGCGGCGGGCGACATCGACACCCTGCTGCTCGACAAGACCGGCACCATCACGCTGGGCAACCGCCAGGCCACCGAGTTCCGGCCCTTGAACGGCGTCTCCGAGCAGGATTTGGCCGACGCCGCCCAACTGGCCTCGCTGGCCGACGAGACCCCCGAGGGTCGCTCCATCGTCGTGCTGGCCAAGGACCGATACGGCATTCGCGCCCGCGACATGGCGAGCCTGAACGCGACCTTCGTGCCGTTCACCGCCCAGACCCGGATGAGCGGCGTCGACCTCGACGGTTCCTCCATCCGCAAGGGCGCGGTCGATTCCATCATTGCGTCCGTGAGCAAGCAGCCGATGGCCACGCGTGGATCGAGCGCGGCCCTGGCCTACAGCCCCGGTGTCGCCGATGAGACCGTGCGCGAGATCCAGGCCATCGCCGAGGATGTCGCCAAGGCCGGCGGCACGCCCCTGGCGGTCAGCCGCGACGGCCGTTTGCTCGGCGTCGTCTACCTCAAGGACATCGTGAAGGGCGGTATCCGCGAGCGCTTTGCCGAGCTTCGCCGGATGGGCATCCGCACCGTGATGATCACCGGCGACAACCCCATGACCGCAGCCGCCATCGCCGCCGAGGCCGGCGTCGACGACTTCCTCGCCCAGGCCACCCCGGAGGACAAGCTGGCGCTGATCCGCAAGGAGCAGGCGCAGGGCAAGCTCGTCGCCATGTGCGGCGACGGTACCAACGACGCGCCGGCGCTCGCCCAGGCGGATGTGGGAGTCGCCATGAACACCGGCACGGTGGCGGCCCGCGAGGCCGGCAACATGGTCGACCTCGACAGCGACCCGACCAAGCTCATCGAGATCGTCGGCATCGGCAAGCAGCTCCTGATGACCCGCGGCGCCCTGACGACGTTTTCCATCGCCAACGACGTGGCCAAGTATTTCGCCATCATCCCGGCGATGTTCCTGGGTCTCTATCCCCAGCTCCAGGCACTCAACGTCATGGGGCTGGCCTCGTCGCAGAGTGCGATCCTCTCGGCCGTCGTCTTCAATGCGCTCATCATCGTCGTGCTGATCCCGCTGGCCCTGCGCGGCGTGGCCTACCGGGCGGTCGGGGCCGGGGCGCTGCTGCGCCGGAACCTCCTGATCTACGGGCTCGGCGGCATCCTGGTGCCCTTCATCGGCATCAAGGCCATCGATCTGGCCGTCACCGCCCTGCACCTCGTCTGATTCGCTTCGAACCGTCCCGCGAAAGAGTACCCGCCATGTCGAACCCGCTTCGCCCCGCCCTCGTCCTGCTGATCGCGCTGACGGCCATCACCGGGCTCGGCTATCCCCTCGCGATGACCGGCCTCGCCGGGGCCATCTTCCCGGCCGAGGCCGCGGGCAGCCTCGTCGAACGGGACGGCCGGTCCGTCGGCTCCGGCCTGATCGGCCAGTCCTTCACCAGCGACCGCTACTTCCAGGGCCGGCCCTCGGCCACCACCGCCGCCGACCCGTCCGATGCGACCAGAACCATACCCTCGCCCTACAACGCCGCGAGCTCCTCGGGCTCCAACCTCGGCCCCACCAGCGCCGCGCTCGCGGAGCGGGTGACGGGCGACCTCGCCGCGCGCCGATCCGAGAACCCGGGTCGTCCCGTCCCGGTCGACCTCGTCACGACGAGCGGGTCGGGCCTCGACCCCGACGTCTCGCCCGACGCCGCCCTGTTCCAGGTGCCCCGCGTCGCCAAGGCGCGTAACCTCGCCGAGGATCGGGTGCGCGGCCTCGTCGCGTCCCGGGTCCAGGGCCGGCTCCTGGGCGTCCTCGGCGAGCCACGGGTGAACGTGCTCGCCCTCAACCTCGCCCTCGACGAGCTGGAACGGAAGTAACCGCGCCGAATGAACCGCCCGCCGACCCCGCTCCCGCCGCGCGAGCCCGCCCGGCCGTCCCCCGACGCGCTGCTGGCGGCCGCGCGCCGGGAGGAGGGCGGGCGCGGCCGCCTCAAGATCTTCCTCGGGGCGGCCCCGGGGGTCGGCAAGACCTACGAGATGCTCACCATCGGTCGTGCCAGGCTCAAGGCGGGCACCGACGTCGTCGTCGGCGTGGTCGAGACCCATGGCCGGCCCGAGACCGCGGCCCTGGTCGACGGTTTCGAGATCGTGCCCCGCCGGGCGGTGCCGTATCACGCCGCGGTCCTCGAGGAGATGGATCTCGACGCGCTGCTCGCGCGCCGACCCGGCCTCGCCCTCGTCGACGAACTCGCCCACACCAACGCACCGGGCTCGCGCCATCCCAAGCGCTACCAGGACGTGGAGGAACTGCTCGACGCCGGCATCGACGTCTTCACCACCCTCAACATCCAGCACGTGGAAAGCCTCAACGACGTCGTCGCGCAGATCACCCGCATCCGGGTGCGCGAGACCGTTCCCGACGGCATCCTCGACCGGGCCGAGGACATCGAGGTGGTGGACCTCAACCCCGACGACCTGATCCAGCGCCTGCGCGACGGCAAGGTCTACGTGAAGGGCAACGCCGAGCGCGCCCTCAGGCACTACTTCTCGCGCGGCAACCTGACCGCCCTTCGTGAACTGGCGCTGCGCCGGACCGCCGACCGGGTTGACGACGAACTCCTGAGCCACATGCGGGCCAACGCCATCGCGGGCCCGTGGGGCGCCGGCGAACGGGTGCTGGTCTGCGTCAGCGAGGACCCGCGCTCGGCCGGCCTCGTGCGTCACGCCAAGCGCCTGGCCGACCGCCTGCACGCGCCCTGGACCGCCATCACCATCGAAGGCCCGCGAAGCCTCTCCCTCGACGAGGCCGCGCGCGACCGCATCGCCGACACCCTGCGCCTGGCCGACCGCCTCGGCGGCGACGCCGTGACCATTCCCGGCGGCCGGCGTATCGCCGACGACATCCTCGCCCATGCCCGCGCGACGAACGTCAACCACATCATCCTCGGCAAGGCCGAGCGCTCGGCCCTGTTCGAACTCGTCAACGGCTCGGTGGTGCACGACATCGTCCGGCGCTCGGGCGACATCAGCATCCACGTCATCGCCGGCGAGGCGGTGAGGGCCGATCCGATGCCGCCCAAGACGGTGGCCACCGCGCCCGCGCCGGCTTCCGTCGTGGCGCCCTACCTGTTCGGCCTCGCCGCGACGGCCGTGGCCCTCGCGCTCGCCCTGCTGACGCAGCCCGTCCTCGGCGTGGAGAACGCGGACCTGTTCCTCCTGACGGCGGTGGTCGCGGTCGCGGCGCGCCTCGGGCTGGGGCCTTCCCTCGTCGCGGTGGTCGCCGCCTCCCTGTCCTACAACTTCTTCTTCCTGCCTCCGGTCTATACCCTGACCATCGCGGACCCGACCAACGTGGCGGCGTTCCTGCTGTTCACCCTGGTGGCGGTCGTCGTCTCGAACCTCGCCTCGCGCTCCCGCCGCGAGGCCGTCGTCTCGCAGGGCAGGGCCCGCGCCACGGAACGGCTCTACGGCTTCAGCCGCACGCTCGCCGGCTGTGCCACCCTCGACGACGTGCTGTGGGCGACCTCGGCGCAGATCGCGGCCATGCTGAGGGTTAGCGTGGTCGTGCTGTTGCCCGAGGACGGAACGGTCTCGGTCAAGGCCGGCTTCCCGCCCGAGGACCGCCTCGAGGCGGCCGACCTCGGCGCGGCGACCTGGGCCTTCGACAACGAGAGGCCGGCCGGGCGCGGCGCCGACACCCTGCCCGGCGCCAGGCGCCTGTTCCTGCCGATGCGAACCGGCCGCGGCATCGTCGGTGTCGTCGGTCTCGACACGGACGGCACCGGCCCCATCCTCTCGCCCGAAAGCCGGCGCCTGTTCGATGCCCTGGCCGACATGGCGGCGCTCGCCATCGAGCGGGTCCGCCTGGTGGAAGAGCTCGACCGGGCCGAACGCGCCGCCGAGACCGACCGCCTGGCCCAGGCCCTGCTCACCTCGATCTCCCACGACCTGCGCACGCCGCTGGCCTCCGTGCTGGGGGCGGCCACCACCCTGCGCGACCTCGAAGGGGCCCTGTCCCCGGACGCCAAGGGCGAGCTCGTGACGACCATCGTCGCGGAGTCCGAGCGGTTGAACCGCTTCATCGCCAACCTCCTCGACATGACCCGGCTCGAAGCGGGCGCGGTGGCGGCGACCCTCACCCCGCAGGACGTGGCCGAGATCGTCGACACGGCCATCCGCCGGCTCGGTACGGTCCTGTCGCGCCATCGCGTCGTGGTCGCCGTGCCCGCGGCGCTGCCGGCCCTGCGCCTCGACCCGGTGCTGTTCGAGCAGGTGCTCGTCAACCTCCTCGACAACGCCGCCAAATACGCGCCGGACGGATCGGTCGTGACGGTCGAAGGGGCGGTTCATCGCGGTGCGGTCCGCCTGCGCGTCCTCGACGAGGGCGGTGGCCTGCCGCAAGCCGAGCTGGAACGGGTGTTCGACAAGTTCTATCGTGCCGCCAAGGGCGACAGCGTCCGGGCCGGGACGGGGCTCGGCCTCGCCATCGCGCGCGGTTTCGTCGAGGCGATGGGCGGGACGCTGACGGCCGGCAACCGCCGCGACCGCAGCGGCGCGGTCTTCACCATCCACCTGCCCATTCCCGCGGCGGGGAACGGTCGATCGGGGATCGCAGGATGAGCATAACCATCCTCGTCGTCGACGACGAGCCGCCGATCCGCAAGCTCCTGCGCATGGGCCTGGCCACGCAGGGCTACGCCGTCGTCGAGGCGCCCGACGCGCGCACCGCCCTCGCCATGCTGGCCAGGGAGGCGGTCGACCTGATCATCCTCGACCTCGGGCTGCCCGACATGCGCGGGCACGACCTGCTGCGCGTCGTCCGGGCGGATTTTCGCGACCTGCCGGTGGTGGTGCTCTCCAGCCGCGACGACGAGCCGGGCAAGGTCGAGGCCCTCGATCTCGGTGCCGACGACTACGTGACCAAGCCCTTCGGCATGGGCGAACTGCTGGCGCGCATCCGTGCCGCCCTGCGCCACCAGCTCGCCGTCCAGGGCGAGCGGGCCCTGTTCGAGGTCGACGGCCTCAGCGTCGACATCGTGCGCCGCATCGTCCGGGTCCGCGGCGCCGAGGTGAAGCTGACGCCGCGGGAGTACGACTTCCTGCGCGTGCTGGTCCAGCATGCCGGCAAGGTGCTCACGCACGCCCAGCTCATGACCGCGGTCTCGACCTCGTCCGATCCGCAATACCTGCGGGTCTACATGCGCCAGCTCCGCCTCAAGCTGGAAGCCGATCCCGAGCGTCCGCGCATCCTCCTGACGGAGACCGGCGTCGGCTACCGGCTGCGCGCGCCGGACGACGAAGGGCGGCCCTGACCGCCGCGATCTTCCTCGAAGACGGCCGTAGCCTCCCGGTCGCGATCGACAGAACGCCGTTGCATCGCGGCCGTGCCGGCGCGGCACATCGCCGACGACACGGCGGCCGGCCGATCCCGTCGGCCGTTCGGGACGCCTCGTCGAGGCCGCCGCCCGGCGACAGGCTCGCGGCGACGGGGCACCGGACGCGGCATCGCAGGTGCCCGGGCTTCGGCGGGGGCGCCCGGTGTCCTCACGGGTGGGCGTGGATCGGGTCGACCCAATGGACGGTCTCTGGCCGTTCGACGGGTTCGACGTCGGTGATGTTGACCACCACCGCTTCGTTGTCGGAGCGCACCAGGACGCAGTGAAGCGGCTGGTCCGGGTCGGCGTTGATCTCCTGATGCGGCACGTAAGGGGGCACGAAGATGAAGTCGCCGGGTCCCGCCTCGGCGACGTATTCGAGCCTGTCGCCCCAGCGCATCCGGGCGCGGCCCGAAATGACGTAGATCACGCTCTCCAGCGCACCGTGGTGGTGGACGCCGGTCTTGGCGTCGGGAGCGATCGCCACCGTGCCGGCCCAGATCTTCTGGGCGCCGACGCGTGCGTGATTGATGGCGGCCTGGCGGAACATGCCCGGCGTCTGGGCGGTGTTGGAATCGAGGCTGTCGCCGGGAATGACGCGAACGCCGTCGTGCTTCCAGCGTTCGCGGGCCTCGCCGCCCGTCTCCGATCCGTGGTCGTGCGCGTGGTCGTGGGGATGCGTCGTCTCGTCGTGCATCGGCGGCCTCCTGCGAGTGTCGGCTCATCGTAGCGCAGCGCCCGCTTCGACGCTCGTATCGTGAATGGCCCCGGTCCGCGGCATGCGCCTGCGGGACGTCGCGGGTCGGTCCCTTCGGGCATCGCCACCGGCGACGAGTGCTCGCGGAACGAGACCCGCTCGATGACGGAGATGGCTGCCCACCTGGGTCGGGACGGGCGACGTCGCGGTCTTCTCCGCATCGGGACCGCTTCGCGAGGTGCGATCTCCCAAGGGAGGGAACTTTGGAAGCACATTCCGACAAGGAAGAGGTAAATCTTTGACGTCGCCGAGCAACGGCGGTCCCGACCCGAGGTGAACGACAATGAAGGCGATACCAGACTCGTTCTTTCAGCGGCCAGAACCCTGTCGCCTTTCGAGGTGCGAGCAGGACGGATTTGGCACAGGATCGGATGGAGGCCACGGCCATGAGAGACGACGACAGGCGGAGTGACACGGCGCGCCCGCGACTCCTTGCGGCGGCGCTGCCGGGCCGGGAGAAGCACCGTATCCCGCGCCTCTACGGGCTTGCGGCCTCCGCCGCGGCCCTTGAGGACGGCTTTACGCCCGACGAAATCGGACAGGTCCTTGCCGGCCGCAGGATCGTCGATGCCTTTCCCGTCCTGGGCAACGAGAGCGTCGCCACCTACGCCCACCGCGCCGTCTGCGAGATGATGACGGCCTATGTCGCCCAGGACATCCCTGCCCAGAATATCCCTGCCCAGGGTATCGCGGCCTGAGATCCGGCGACCCGGCACCGCGGTCGGGACATCGTGCGGCTCGATTGGCCGCCGTCGGGTCTGTCGCCGTCCGGGTGCCCCACCGCGATCGCGGACACCCGTCGCGGAACACGCTCGGGTGGCCGCATCGCGGTCGAGCCGGATCAGTCCTTGCTCACCGACATGAGCAGCCGTTCCGTCTTGGCGTCCTCGATCCGGTTGACCATGCGCCGGCCCTCGTGGACGTCGCGGATGGTCTTGGTGGCGGTGATGCAGGACTGGACCAGCATGACCACGCCCATGGTCAGGTAGCCCTTCACCCAGATGTCCATCGGCATGAACAGGATGCCGAGGGCGACCATGACGAGGGAGCCCAGGAACGAGGCGTAGGTGAAGGCGACCCAGGCGCCGGAATGCTGCGTGGTTTCGTTGTTCATGATCGATCTCCTGAAGCGTGACGAGGGAGGGGAATGGTGCCTGGGTGGGGTCGTTCAGGCGCCGGCCGGCTGCATGGTCGCCTTCTGGCGAAGGCGTTCGAGGACGTCTCCTGCCCGCGGCCGGCTCGCGGCTCCAAAGCCCTCGCGGGCGAGTTTTTCGGCGATGTCCTGGCCCGGTTCGACCTCGGCCCGCGCCTCGTCGAGGTCCGCGGCCTCGACCTGGTTGCGACGCAGGCGCTGGAGCGTCGCCTCCGCCTCGCGCAGGGTGGCGCGGTCGCTGCCGGCGGCGCTGGCGCCCAGGCGCCGGACGGCTTCGGCGGCAGCCGCGATGCGGCGCCCACGCTCCAGATCCGCCTGACGCCGGGTGGCGTCGGCCACGAGATGGCGCAGGCGACCGATCTCGGTGCCGAACCGCAACCGTGCCGCGGCAATGGCCGCGATCTCGCCTTCCAGGTCCGCGATGGTGTCGGCCGCTTCCGCCGCCAAATCTTCGCGACCGCCGCTCAGGGCCGCGACGGCCCGCGTCTCCAGGTCGTCGATCCTGGCGGCGACCTCCTCGCGCCGCCGTGCCTCGGCCCGGTCGCCCGCCAGGGCTGTGGCCAACGCCAGCTTGCTGCGCTCGAGGGACACCCGCGTTTCCCGGATCTGCTGATCGAGGACCAGCAGGGCATGACGATCGAACAGATCCTCTTCGGCCTGGGCGGCGGTGCCGCGGGCGAGAATCCTGAAAAGCTTGAACATGGATGACCTCCGGACCCGTGAAGCGTGTTCACGGTTCTCATATGAGGTCTTTTGAACGGTGTGTAAGTGTGTTTCTGCACGCCGTTCAAAATAAAGGCGCTCGTCGGCCCGACATGCCGGGACGTCGGCTCCCACTGGCCGAGCGCCGAAACTTGTGCCAAGAGGCGAGCGTTGCGGGCGTGGTGGAACTGGTAGACGCGCCGGACTCAAAATCCGGTTCCGCAAGGAGTGTCGGTTCGATTCCGACCGCCCGCACCATTTTTTCCCCGAGACGCCTTCTTCCCCGAGACGACGACACAGGCGGCTGGGCGAGCGTGGCCGTCCGGATATCGCCGTACCGCTAAGCGCGCGCCAGCTCCAGATAGAGGTCGCGCAGGCGCCGCGCGCGGGGGCCGGGTTCGCCGGTGCCGACCGGCCGTCCGTCGATGGCGACGACCGGCATCACGAAGGCCGAGGCGCTGGTGTAGAACGCCTCGTCGGCGGCGACGGCCTCCTCGACGGTGAAGAGGCGCTCCTCGACGCGCAGGCCTTCGTCGCCGGCCAGCCGCATCACCGCGAGGCGGGTGATGCCGGGCAGCAGGGCCGTCGAAAGCGGACGCGTGACGATCGCGTCGCCGGCCACCATGAAGGCCGTGGAGGAGGAGCCTTCGGTCACGAAGCCGTCCTCCACCATCCAGGCCTCGGCGACGCCGGCCTTGGCCGCCTCCTGCTTGGCCAGCACCTGGGCGAGCAGGGCGACCGACTTGATGTCGCGCCGCTTCCAGCGGATGTCGGGCACGGTGACGACCTTGGCGCCGCGCTCGGCCAGGGGGTTCGCGGCCACGGTCTTGGCCTGGGTGAACATCATGACGGTGGGCGGCGTCTCGGCGGGCGGGAACGCGAAATCGCGCTCGAACGCCCCGCGCGTCACCTGCATGTAGACGAGGCCCTCCGTGAGCCCGTTGTGCCGTACCAGCTCCTCCTGGAGGCCGACCCAGCCCTCGATCGTGTGCGGATTGCGGATGCCGATCTCGCCGAGCGACCGGTCGAGGCGGGCGAGATGGGCCGCGTTGTCGACGAGCCGGCCGTCCAGCACCGCCGAGACCTCGTAGATCCCGTCGGCGAACAGGAAGCCGCGATCCATCACCGAGACCTTGGCCTCGTCGAAGGGCAGGAACGCGCCGTTGAGATAGACGATGCGGGCTTCAGACACGTCGTGGTTCCTCGCGCGAACGGGTGCCGGTTATAGGGCCGAAAGCAGGATTCGTGCGCCCTCAGGGGGCGCCGAACACCCGCTCGAAGATCGTGTCCACATGCTTGAAATGGTAGCCGAGGTCGAAGCAATCCTCGATCTCGGCGGGGCCGAGGACGGCGGTCACCTCGGCGTCGGCCTTGAGCAGCGCCAGGAACTCGCCTTCGCCGCGCCAGACCGGCATCGCGTTGCGCTGGACGAGGCGGTAGGACTCCTCGCGCGAGAGGCCGCCCTGGGTCAGGGCCAGCAGCACGCGCTGCGAATGGACGAGGCCGCCGAGCTTGTCGAGGTTGCGCTGCATCTGCTCGGGATAGATCAGGAGCTTGTCGATCACGCCGGTCAGGCGGGCCAGGGCGAAGTCGAGGGTCACCGTCGCATCCGGCCCGATCATGCGCTCCACGGAGGAATGCGAGATGTCGCGCTCGTGCCAGAGCGCCACGTTCTCCATGGCCGGCAGGGCGAACGAGCGCACCATGCGGGCGAGCCCGGTCAGGTTCTCGGTGAGCACCGGGTTGCGCTTGTGCGGCATCGCCGAGGAGCCCTTCTGGCCCTCGGAGAAGAACTCCTCCGCCTCCAGCACCTCCGTGCGCTGCAGGTGGCGCACCTCGATCGACAGCCGCTCCACCGAACTCGCCACCACGCCCAGCGTCGCGAAGAACATCGCGTGGCGGTCGCGCGGGATCACCTGGGTCGAGACCGGCTCCGGGGTCAGCCCCATCGCCTGCGCCACATAGACTTCCACGCGCGGATCGATGTTGGCGAAGGTGCCGACGGCGCCCGAGATCGCGCAGGTGGCCACTTCTTCGCGTGCCGCCACGAGCCTGGCCCGGGCCCGCGCGAACTCGGCGTAGGCCTGGGCGAGCTTGAGGCCGAAGGTGACCGGCTCGGCGTGGATGCCGTGCGAGCGCCCGATGGTCGGGGTCAGCTTGTGCTCGTAGGCGCGGCGCTTGAGCGCCGCCAGCAGGGCGTCCACGTCGGCGATCAGGATGTCGGCGGCCCGCACGAGCTGCACGTTGAGGCAGGTGTCGAGCACGTCCGACGAGGTCATGCCCTGGTGGACGAAGCGCGCCTCCGGGCCGACGATCTCGGAGAGATGGGTGAGGAAGGCGATGACGTCGTGCTTGGTCACCGCCTCGATCGCGTCGATGCGCGCGACGTCGAACACCGCGTCGCGGCCCTTCTCCCAGATGACGTCCGCCGCCGCCTTGGGAACGACGCCGATCTCGGCCAGCGCCGAGGTCGCATGCGCCTCGATCTCGAACCAGATCCTGAAGCGGGTCTCGGGCGACCAGATCGCCGTCATCTCGGGGCGGCTGTAGCGGGGGATCATTGAAGACGGCTCCTGCGGACGGACCGCGATGGTCGCCGGATCGGCCTCCGGACTGATGACGGGATCGCTAGGTGATGAGGGTGCGGAAGGCAAGACGGGTCCGGCCTTGCAGAGGCCCTCTCCGGTTCCGAAGCGGGCGGTTTCGGTGGGCTGGTCATGGCCTGATCAGTGACGGCCCGATTAAGATTAATTTTGATCAGAAATTGCATGACTAACTTGAACGGATTAGCCTCTCTTCATCGGACATCGACAACTTATCGAGGGGGAGCGGACCATGAGCACACCGTCCAAGATCGAAGACGCCACGCACGATTCCGTCGTCGCGTTCCTCATCGAGACCCTGCAGCCCTACCGTACGGAAGCGGGCGAGCCGCTTTCCGCTGCCACCACGATCGAGGCGGTGGGCATCGATTCCTTCGACTTCGTCGAGATCCTGTTCAAGATCGAGGACCATTACGGCATCGACCTCGATTTCAACGCCAACCTGAAGTTCACCGACCTGAAGACCATCGGCGACCTGGCCGGTGAGATCGCCAGCTTCAAGACCCGGAAGATCGCCGCGTGACCACGGTCGTCGTCTCGGGCGTCGGGGTCGTCGCCCCCAACGGCCTTTGCGCCGAGACGTTCTGGGCGAGCCTGGTGGCCGCCGCGCCGGTGCTCGGCGAGGCCGTCGGGCTGCCGGGATCGGGGGTGACGGTGGCGCAGATTACCGACGCCGCGATCCTGAAGGACCCCGGCATCGCGACTTCCGCCTGCGACCGCAGCGCCCTCTTCGCCCTGGCGGCCACCCGCCAGGCCATGGCCGACGCCGGGTTGGCGGACGGCCTGCCCGATCCGACGCGGGCCGCGGTCATCCTCGGCAACGGGGCCGGCGGTCAGTGCAGCATGGACGACCAATACGTCCGGCTCTACGGCCAGAACAACAAGCGGCTGCATCCGATGACCGTGGCGAAAGCCATGGTGAGTTCGTCGGCGAGCTGGGTCTCCATCGCCACGGGCGCGCGCGGTCCATGCTTCGTCACGTCGAGCGCCTGCGCTTCGGCGACCCACGCCATCGGGCTCGCCCTGCAGTTCCTGCGCGGGGGGCTCGCCGACATCGTCATCACCGGCGGCTGCGAGGCGCCGTTGTCGGTGGGCACGATCCGGGCCTGGGAATCGATGCGGATCATGTCGAAGACCGCCTGCCGGCCGTTCGCGGCCGGGCGTGACGGTCTCATCCTCTCGGAGGGGGCCGGCATTCTGATTCTGGAGACGGCCGAACACGCCGCCCGCCGTGGCCATCGGTCCGGCATCGTGGTCGCGGGCTTCGGCTCCAACGCCGATGCGGCCGACATCGTGGCGCCCAACGTCGAGGGCATGGCCGGGGCCATGCGCCTCGCCCTGGCCGACGCCGGCCTCTCGCCGTCGGACGTGGCCTACGTCAACGCCCACGGCACCGGCACCACCGCCAACGACCGCAGCGAGACCGCCGCCATGAAGGCGGTGTTCGGCGCGGCCACCTGCCCGCCGGCCTCCTCGACGAAGGGCGTGACCGGCCACGCCCTGGGCGCGGCCGGCGCCCTCGAGGCCATCGCCACGGTGCTGGCCATGCAGCACGGCATCGCTCCGCCGACCGCCAACTTCGACGGGGTCGATCCCGATTGCGACCTCGACTACATCCCCAACCAAGCCCGAACGATGCCGATCCCGGTGGCGATGTCGAACTCCTTCGCCTTTGGCGGGCTCAACGCCTCGCTGGTCTTCACGAGCCTGTCCTGACCGGCGTCAGGATCTGGCACGCATCGCGAACAGGCGCTCGGTGAGCCCGAGAAGACTGGCCGGTTCCACCGGGTGGGCGAGACCCGTCGCGATGTCGAGTTCACGGCGGGACTGCGCCCGTGCGCCGGCGAGACGGACCGCGTCGGAGGCGGGGACGACCTCGTCCGCCTCGCCGTGCGCGATGAGCCACGGCGCCGTGACGCGCGAGGCCGACGCCAGCGCGTCGAAGCGGTCGCGCAGGAACGGGCGGGCCAGGACCGGGACGAGGTCCGACAGCCGGGCGACGGCACCGATGGTCAGGAGCCCGGCGATCGGAGCGTCTCCCGCCACCAGGACGGCGAGCGCCCCTCCGAGGGAGTGGCCGATCAGCAGGAGCGGGCGCCCCTCGGCGATGACGTGGCCCCTGGCGAGGAACGCGTCCGCATCGGCGACGAGCCCGCTTTGGGAGGGCGAGCCGGGGTTGCCGCCGTAGCCCGCGTAATCGGCGATGACGAGATCGTAGCCGACGGTGGCCAGGATCGCCGCGTCGTGGGCGCCGGTGAGGGCACTGCCGCCGTTGCCGTGGAGATAGACCACCACGGCTTTGCCCGGCCGGGAGCCCGTCGCCTGCAACCCCGTCACGGTGGTGCCGTCGGCCCGGGTCAGGGTGAGGGGCGAGAAGGCGACGCCGTCGCGGGTCACCGCCGTGATCGGGCCCGGATCGGGCTGGAACACCTGGCTGCGCAGGTAGCGGACGGCACCTTCGTAGGCCAGGGCCACCGCGAAGGTGCCCGCCGCGAACAGGGCCGCGTAACCTGCCGGACGCATCATCGCTCGCCTCGCCTCGATCCGCTGTCCGCCCAGGCTATCGGCTGGATGTCTGGACATGCGGTGCGCCGTCTGGTCGACCATCGTCGACAGTCTATCGTCCGTCGAACCTCCCCAAACTACGCCCTAGTCGTAAACAAACCGGATGGGACGGCGCGCTCCACCAATGCTTAAGGGAATTTTAGCGGCACGCTAACCATAAGGGGGCGGCGGGGCCGAGGGGCGGTCGCCTTCGATCGCGTGAACCTGAGGAGTACGGGTCCGGTGCAGTGGCGCGCAGGCGAGAAACGCGGCACCGGCCGCCGGGCGAGAGGCGGCCTCGCCGCCCTGTCCGTCGCGTGGGCGCTCGCCCCGCTCGCGCCGGTCGCGGCCCAGCAGTTGGAAGCGGCGCAGAACTTCGCCTTCGACCAAAGCTACGTGCTGCGCTCCAACAAGGCGCGCCAGGACGGAGCCGAGGCCCGCCTGCGCGGCACCATCGACGCGTTCCTCCCCAGCATCGCGCTGGTCGGCTCCAAGCCCCTCGACAGCAAGATCAAGTACCATCCCGACCTGCCGATCTTCGATGCGGGGGTCGATTCGACGCCGCGCTACCGCCCCAACCAATACGGCATCACCGTCGACCTGCCGCTGTTCGACGGTTTCCAGCGCTGGAACTCGCTGCTGTCGGCGCGGACCCTGGCGGAGGCCGGGCGCCTGATCACCCACGACGTCCGCCAACAACTGCTGTTCGAGACCGCGGCCGCCTATCTGGCGGTGATCCGCGACCGCAAGGTCCTCGGCCATCGCCAGCGCCAGCTCCAGAGCATCGAGACGATCCGGCGCGGGGTCGAGGCGCAGGTGGCGGTCAACGATGCCACCCTCACCGACAGTGCCCTGGCCGATTCCCGCGTCGCCGACGCCAGCGCCGGGGTCGAACTCGCCATCGCCGACCTCAAGGCGTCCGAGATCGATTTCACCCGCATCACCGGCATCCCCGCCACGCGGCTGTCGCCACCGCGCCTGCCGCCGCTGCCGCGCAGCGAGGCCGAGCTCGCCGACATCGTGCGCGCCGAGAGTCCGCGCCTGGCCGCGGCCCGCCTCGAGACCCAGGCGGCCGGCCAGCTCGCCGATGCGGCCAAGGGTGCGCTGCTGCCGCAGCTCTCCCTGCAATTCACCCACGGCCGGCAGACCGACATCACGCCGACCCTGCGCAGCATCCGCGAGACCACGACGCAGGTCCAGGCCAGGATCCCGCTCTACGAGCCCGGCGCCTATCCGCGGATCGCCGAGGCCTCCGCCTTCGCCCAGCAGAAGTTCTACGACACCGAGGACGCGATCCTCCGCACCGTGACCAGCGCCAGGACGGTGTTCCAGCGCCGCGCCGCCTACCAGGCGCAGGTCGCCACCCTCGCCCGGCGCGTCGCGGCCCTGCGCGGGGCGGTGCACGGTTACGAGATCGAGCGCGGCGCGGGTTTCCGGACCGTCATCGACGAGCTCAACAGCCGCTCCGAACTGGCGATCGCCGAGATCCTGCTCGCCACCGGCGAAGCCGAGCGCGACCGCCTCGCCTTCGCCCTGGCCGCCGCCATGGGGCGCCTCGGGTCGCCCGCTCCGGGACTGGTGGCGGGACCGATCGCGCTGCTCGCCCCGCCGCCCGGCGATCCGTTCACCACGGGAAGCCTCGCGCCCGCCATCACCGGCAAGCCGACGGCGCGGGACACGACGGGGAAAGGGGCCGCGCTGCCGCGACGGCCCTCGGGCGAACGCCCGGCGCTCTCGCTGCCCCCATCGATGGGTGGCCCCGTCCGCGCAGATGTCGGCAAGCCCGGTCCGGCCACGATGGCCACCGCCAAATCCGTTCCCGAAAAGCCGGCGCCCGCCAAATCCGGCGTCGTGCGTGGCGGCAGGGCAGAACCGATCGGGCTGCGCACCGACGCCCGCGACAAGGGGTAGGTAGGCCCGGCCCACCCTCGGTCCGACGTTTCATGTGAAAAAGGCCGGGCTGAGCCCGGCCTTCCCGTTGTCGTGTATGCGTCGTTAGGAACGCTGGCTTCAGCGGTTGATGCCGCCCGGACCGCCGGCGGTGCCGCCGGTGCCCGGGGGCATGCCGGTTCCGGCCGGGCCGGCGCCGGGAGGAACCATCGCCGGGTTCGTCCGGGTCGATCCGGTGGCGGTGTCGGGCAGTCCGGTGGCCGATCCGGTGCTGCGCTCCATCGCCTTCTCGCCGTTGCTCTTCACGCTGCCGGGGTTGTTGAGGTTACCCTCGGCGCTGCCGCCGCCGGCGGGCGTCTGGGCGAAGGCACCGCCGCCGAGGGCGAGGGCGAGCGAGGCGGCGAGGGCGAAAGTGGTGCTGCGCATGGTATGACTCCGAAGGATCCGAAAGCGATCTCTGCAGGGCCAACCGCGGCAGGCCGGGTTCTGTTCAATCGCGTCGGCCATGGCGGGCTCGGCGCCAGATGGGGACCGTGATCGAACCCCCTTCGAAAGGCGTTGCGATGACAGGAACCGCTCCCTCCGACGACGACATCGCCGCCGCGGTCGCCGAGGGATTCGCCGGGCAGATCGCGCACACCCGTGCCCTCGTCGGGTTCGCCTCGACCCGGGGACGCGAGCATGCGGTCCAGGCCTGGACGGCGCGGGCCTTCGCCGGGCGCGGCTACGAGGTGGCGGAACTCGCCCTCGACCCCGTGGCCATCGCCGCCCATCCCGGCGGCGCGCCCGTCACGGCTGAACATTCGGATGCGCCCATCGTGATCGGCCGGCATCGCCCGCGCCGAACGCCAGGCCGGTCCTTGATCCTCCAGGCCCATGTCGACGTGGTCCCGGCCGGGCCGGGCGATCTCTGGACGCATTCCCCGTTCGAGCCGGCGATCGTCGGCGACTGGCTCTACGGGCGCGGTGCGGCCGACATGAAGGCGGGCCACGCCGCCAACCTGTTCGCCCTCGACGCGCTGCGCCGCCTCGGCCACCAGCCGGCCGCGGAGGTGATCCTGCAATCGGTGGTCGAGGAGGAATCCACCGGCAACGGCGCCCTGATGACCCACCTGGCCGGCTACCGCGCCGAGGCGGTGCTCATCCCCGAACCCATGGACGAGCGGCTGGTGCGGGCCAACGTGGGCGTCCTCTGGTTCACGGTCGAGGTCCGGGGTCGGCCGGTCCATGTCCGCGAGATGGGGGAGGGCGCCAACGCCATCGACGCGGTCTACCGCGTGATCGCGGCCCTGCGCGGTCTCGAGGCGGCCTGGAACGCACAGAAGGACCGGCACCCGCATTTCGCGGCGCTCGCCCATCCCATCAACCTCAACCTCGGCCGGATCGAGGGGGGCGACTGGGCCTCGTCGGTCCCGGCCTGGTGCCGCGCCTCGTGCCGGATCGCCCTCTATCCGGGCATGGCGGCCGACGCGGCCGCTCGGGCGATCGAGGCGTGTGTCGCCGATGTCGCCGCCACCGATCCTTTCCTATGCCGCACGCCGCCGCGGGTGACCTTCGACGGCTTCTTCGCGCAAGGCTATGTCCTCGACGAAGGGTCGGACGCCGAAGCGGTCCTGGCCGACGCCCACCGGGCCGCCACGGGCGATGCCATGCGGAGCGTGACGATGCCCTGCTATCTCGATGCCCGCGTGCATGCCCTCTACGACCGGGTGCCGGCCCTCTGCTACGGCCCGGTCGGCGAGAACATCCACGGCTTCGACGAGCGCGTGAGCCTGTCGTCGCTGCAGCGGGTCACTACGGCGATGGCTCTGTTCATCGCGCGCTGGTGCGGGACCGAGCCGGTCGCTTTAAAGTGAATCAGGCCGCCTTCACGCCTGACAGGAAGCGTTTCACCTCTTCACCGAGGCTCTCGGAGTAGCGCGACAGCTCTCGCGCCGCGCCGAGCACCTGGGTGGCGGCCGCACTGGTGGTTCCGGCGCCGATGCGGACGTGCTCGATGTTGCTCGTCACGTTCTGGGTGCCCTGGGCGGCTTCCTGCACGTTGCGGGCGATCTCCTGGGTCGCGGCGCCCTGCTGCTCCATCGCCGCGGCGATGCCGGACGAGAAGCCGGACATGTCGGCGATGGTCTTGCCGATGCGGGCGATGTCGCTCACCACCTCGCCCGTCGCGCCCTGGATCTCGCCGATCTTCACGCGGATGTCTTCGGTGGCCCGTGCCGTCTGCCCCGCGAGTTCCTTCACCTCCGTCGCGACCACGGCGAATCCCCGTCCGGCCTCGCCGGCGCGCGCCGCCTCGATGGTGGCGTTGAGCGCCAGCAGGTTGGTTTGGCCCGCGATGGTCTGGATCATGGCGACCACGTCGGTGATGCTGTCGGCGACGACGGCGAGCCGCTGCACGGTGGCCTCCGTCCGGCGCGTATCCGCCACGGCCTGGTCCGCGTAAGTCGAGGATTGGCTCACCTGACCGACGATCTCCTGGATCGAGGCCGACATCTCCTCGCTGGCCGCGGCCACGGTCTGCACGTTGGCGGAGGTCTGCTCGGCCGCACCCGCCACCGATACCGCCTGCTGGATCGCCTGCTCGGCGGTGGCGGACATCGACTGAGCGGTGGCCTCCATCTCCGTGGCCGCACCCGCCAGGCCATCGGTCAGGACCGAGATGTCGGATTCGAAGCGCTTGGTCAGACCCTCCAGGATCTCGGCGCGGCGCATCTTGCCGGCGTTCTCGACCTCCTGCTCGGCCGCGAGGCGCCGGGCCGTCACGGCGTTGTCCTTGAACACGGCGAGGGAGCGCGCCAGCAGGCCGATCTCGTCCTTCCGTTCCACGCCCTCGACGGCAATGTCCAGATCGCCCCGGGCGAGCTGGCCCATGGCGGTGGTCATGCGGCCGATGGGGCGCGACACGCCCAGCACGACGATGGCGGCGGCGAGCCCCAGGGCGGCCGAGAGGCCGAGGCCGGCCGATACCATCAGCAGGGTGGTCGACGAGGCCGCGAGGCGCTCCGCGTCGCCGGACGCGACCTTGAGTTCCTGCTCCAGGAGCGCGGTGCGAGCTCCGATTTCCTCCCGAATCTTCGCGCGCCGCGGTGCAGCCTCTTCCTGGGCAAGCTGCATTCCGGAGCTGGCGTCACCCTTCATGCCGAGGGCGGTCGAGCGTTGGAGAACCTCGGTGTAGGATTCCAGTCTCGCCCGCAGGGTTTGGTTCGCCGTCTTTCGCTGCTCGGTGTCCGCGAGCTGGACGAGGCGATCCATGGCGTCGTAGCCCGTCTTGATGGAGGCGAGCTGCCGGGTGTAATAGCCTTGCCGCTTCGCGGAATCCGTCTCGATCAGGATGTTCCGGTTCTGGATCGTCGCTTCCGTGACTGCGATCTGGACGGTCAGGATCTGAGCCTGCCGCGCCGCCTGGACCTGCGCGATCTGGTTGGTCTGCTCCGCGAGGGTGACGAGGGCCGATCGGGCATAGGCGACGAGGCCCGCCGCCAAGAGCGCTGTGATCGCCAGGGGAAGGGCGATCTTCGTCAGCAGGCTGAGGTTACCGAAAAATTTCATTGGTCGGGCCTTCTGGAAAATCATCTGGTTCAGTTATAACAATGGCAAGTCTACCGTTAAAAATTGATTAAATCGTCTGTCTATTCAGTAAGCAGCCGTAGTTATATTATCCTTAGTACAAAATTTGAATTCAATATTATTACATGTAAAAGATCGATGCAAAGGACTATTATTTTTTAATTGATAATATAAGAATATTTATGTGAATGCAAAAATCAACATCCATATTTTTATGGATAACATAAATATGAATATAATTATATTGATTCAAGATTGAATTATAAACTTTGGTCAGAAAGAAAGGCATATACGCGGGTCGAGGTTCCGCAAAAGAAACATGGCTCGGCGTTCGAGATTGAAGGGCGGGTCGTTTTAATAAAATTCGTTATCAAATCTTCATTTAGGTTTCTTACAAAATTAAATAATCAGTTTATTTAATTGGCAATATTAAATAACGTCTTTTATTCGAAAGTATCAGAAGCAATGGCCGCTGTTGGGGTCGAGGCCTGACCCATTTGTACGAGCCACGCTTCGGTCCGCCGCGGCGATAGGCCGGGGTTCGCGTTTGCATATGCTCACCCGCTCCACTGCCGACCCGACGGCGCAGGTCGCCACTCGATGCGAGGGACAACCGATCGCCGTGATCGAGTTCCTGGGATCGAAATCCGTGGCATCAGCGTAGCCGCTGGCACATCGTGCAAAGGCGATAAAACCTTGAGGGGCATCGCTTTTATAGATCGTCATGACACCGCCGACCTGCATCGGCTCACACGAGCGCGCATCGATGTTTGCAAAAGCGCGAAGGCCTGTCGCAGATTCTTCTCTGTGACGCGATCGGGGTGACGTCGCAACGAATCCGATAGGACCGGAAAAGCAGACGGGGGGTCCGCTCGCTTCAAGCGGGCCCCGCATCATCGAGCCCGCGCGGCGCCCGAGCATGACCGCAATCGGCCTGCGAGGGCATCGGATCGACCTCGCCCCAGCCGTCCGCGCACATGAAGGAGCCTCCGTGGTGATCGCGAACCGGGAGGCCACGGACCATGCATCGCGCGCCGCGATGCGGACGGCGGTCCTACTGGTGCGGCCGGAGGGGACGTTGAGAAAACCCTGCCGGCCTCATGGCGGGAGCGGGGAGAGCCGCGGGGTCAGGGGGAGAAGGCGTCGGCGATGGGCGCGAACGCCCGCACCAGCACGGGGTCCAGGCGCTCCTCCATTGCCGTCAGGATCGCGTAGGCCTGCGCCGACGGCATCGGCGGCTTGTAGGAACGCCGTTCGATCAGCGCCCCGTAGATGTCGCAGACCGTGACGAGGCGCACCAGATCCGGAATCTCCGCCTCCTTCAGCCCATCCGGGTAGCCCGAACCGTCCAACATCTCGTGGTGCGAGCGCACCACGGTCAGCAGCTCGGTCGAAAAGCCCTGGTCGGCGAGCATGGCATGTCCCCGCGCCGGGTGGAGTCGCATCACCGCCATCTCGGCGTCGTCGAGGCGCCCTGGCTTGTTGAGGATCGCGGTTGGGACGTGGATCTTGCCGACATCGTGCACGAGCGCGGCCTTGGTCAGGCGGTGCCGGTCGAGGGCGCCGAGCCCGAGATGCGTGGCGAACGCCGCCGCGATGCCGGCGACGAGCAAGCAGTGTTGATGCGTGGCATCGTCGAAGCGGTGTATCGCCCCGATCCAGTCCCGGATGCCGGTTTCCCGGATCGCGCGCTCGATCAGCTCCGTCCCGTTGTCGATCACGGTCGGCGTGATCGGGCGATCGGCCACGAACACGTCGGTATAGAAGGCACTGACCCGTGCCGCCTGTGCGGCGACATGCGGGGCGAGCGGCCGTGGCGGTGCATCTTCCTGTACCCCGAGGGCGGACCGGATGCGCTGCACGTCGACGGGGCCCGACAGGATGTGCGTCGCGCCAAGCTTGATGGCCTGGAGGCGGGTGCGGCGGCTTTCCCGCGCCTGGATGACGATCAGCGGCCCCTTGATCGGCGACGACTCGCGTAAGGCGTGCAGGCGGACCATGGCGCCGTCGTCGAGATGAGCGACGTCGCAGATCACCGTCGCACACGGTTCCGCCGGGGCGGTATCGCCGGACAAATCGTGCATCCGGCAGTCCACCGCCGGGGCGACCTGAAGGATCAGCGCCGCGTTGCGGCCCGGATCGTCCGTGACCCAGAGGACGCGCTTCGCACGAGCGCGCGGCGCCGTGCCCTCGCCCGCAATCACGACGACGACCAGGCCGGGTTCCCGGCGATTGATGGGGCGTCCGCGAGGCTTGCGGCGCGCCCGGCCCGGTCGACCGAGCAGACGTCGTCCATGCGGATGATCTTCACTGTGAGCCCGTCGGGACGTTCGCTGTAGGCAGGCATGCCGATGCTGGCGCCCGTCTCGAAGACGTCTTGCGCCATGCTGTGCGTCTCGGCCCCATTCGGGATCCGGATCAGGACGATCCAATTCGTCTTGTTCCGAGGCGCTCGCTTTTGCCTCGTCGAGGCGTCGATATCTTCAAACAATGATTCGGTTCTGATTTATAAAAAGGGAATTGGAGAGCCTTCGAGAAAGAGGCATAGCCATCAATCGCGGCGCAATATTTATGGAGGGAGGGCCTTTATCAAATCAATGGTCAAAAGCGTCACATCCCGATCGGGATGCGGCTGGACTGTCCATGCCCCGGTGCCGAGGCCATCGGCCGGCTCGTCGCAATCGTCGAGGGTCTACGGCCCGCGAGGTCGAAAGCCCGCCCAGGTTGCGCACATCGCCGTCAGGCCTTTCCAGGCCGCAGACGCGTGTCCACACAGCCTCGGCCCGTCGCGGACGGGCCGAGGATCCGGTCAGACTTCGGTGTCCTGCGCTTTCGATCTCCGCAGGCGCGCGGGCAGTCCCATCACCCGATCCTTGGCCTCGAGGACCTTCTGGACCTTCGAGCCGAGGGTCAGGAGTTGCAGGAGGCGCTCGGTCTCGAGTTTCTGGACATCGGAGTACCATCCCGTGAGGAGTTCCAGCAGGTCGTGCATCTCCCGCAGACGGTCCTGGGCATAGCCGTCCTCGCCGGTCTGGGCGTCCTGCATCAGGTTCTCGCGCAGCATCGTCAGCGTCGGGTCGATCTCGCGCTTCTTGCGCTCCTCCGCGAGGGTGCGAACGATCTGCCAGATGTCGTCTGGGGTCGAGAAGTGGTCGCGACGGTCGCCGGGGCGGTGCTGCAGGCGCACGAGGTTCCAGGCCTGCAGTTCCTTGAGGCCCATGCTGACGTTCGAACGCGACAGCCCGAGATGGTCGACGATCTCGTCGGCGGTCAGCGGGCGCTCCGAGACGAACAACAGGGCGTAGATCTGCCCGACGGTGCGGTTGATGCCCCAGCGCGACCCCATCTCGCCGAAATGCAGCACGAAGGTCTGGACGAGGGGCGAGAGCGGCAGGGCGACTTTACGGTCTGGCACGAGACGTTCTCACGCGGCCTTGAGCCAGGTCTTGAGGATGAAACCGACGACACCGAGGGCGAGGATGCTGGCGGCCCAGATGACGGCGAACCAGGCGAGGCGCCGCCAGAGCGGCCCCGGCCCGACCGATGGCCCTGCCATCAATGGTACCCCGAGGAATCGACCTTCCCCCGGAACACCCAATAGGAATACGCGGTGTAGGTGAGGATGAGGGGAATCAGCACCGCGGCGCCCACCAGGATGAAGACCTGGCTGGCATGGGGGGCGGCCGCCTGCCAGATCGTGACCCGACCCGGCACGATGTCGGGGAAGATGCTGATGCCCAGGCCGATGAAGGACAGGAGGAACAGGCCGAGGGCGATCAGGAACGGGGCGCGGTCGGCGCCGCGTGTCAGGGTCCGGAAGAACAGGAACCCGGCCACGCCCACGAGCAGCGGCACCTGCGTGGTGAGGAGGACGTTGGGCATCGAGAACCAGCGTTCCCAATACTGACCCTCGAGGAAGGGCGTGGCCGCGCTGACGCCGCCGATCGCGACCAGGGTGGCGCCTCCGAGCCAGAGCGAAAGCGACCGGGCCCTGTCGCGCAAGGGCCCCTCGGTCCGCATCACGAGCCAGGTGGCGCCGAGCAGTGCGTAGCCGAACAGCAGCCCGATGCCGACGAGCACGGTGAACGGCGAGAGCCAGTCCCACCAGCCGCCGGCATAGGCCCGGCCCTCGACCTTGATGCCCTGGAGGAGGGCGCCGAGCGCGATGCCCTGGGACAGGGTCGCCACCACCGAGCCGCCGGTGAAGGCGATATCCCAGAACGCCCGGTGGTCGGGATCGCGCCAGCGGAACTCGAAGGCGACGCCGCGGAACACCAGCCCCAGCAGCATCGCGATGATCGGCGCGTAGAGGGCGGGCATGATGATGGCGTAGGCGAGCGGGAAAACCGCGAACAGGCCGCCACCGCCCAGGACCAGCCAGGTCTCGTTGCCGTCCCAGACGGGGGCGACGGAGTTCATGGCGGTGTCGCGCTCCGCCCCCGGCCGGAAGGCCGGGAACAGGATGCCGATGCCCAGGTCGAAGCCGTCCATCACGATGTAGGCGAACACCGCGAAGGCGATGATGAAGGCCCAGATCACCGTCAGGTCGAGGGTGTCGATCATGGTGGCGTCCTCACTCGGCCGGTTGCGGGTAAGCGTGGGCGGGGGCCGGGGTGATGCCGGCGGTGCGGGTCGGGACGTTGGCCTCGACGCCGTGCTCTCCGGGCATCGGCGGCTTGGCCATCAGGCGCAGGATGTAGAGGACGCCCATGGAGAACACCGCGAAGTAGATGACGACGAAGGCGGTGAGCGAGGCCGCGACCGCGGGCGCCGAGAGCGGAGAGGCGGAATCCGCCGTGCGCAGCAGGCCGTAGACCGTGAAGGGTTGGCGCCCGACCTCGGTGGTGATCCAGCCGGCGAGGACCG
>NZ_LMND01000011.1 GCF_001423265.1 Methylobacterium sp. Leaf108 | reverse complement strand
GACGATCTCCTCGGGCTTCGGGTGCTTTGCCATCTTGTCCGTCCTCCAGGCTCAAAAGCCATACCAAAGGGCGGACCACTTCAATGGGGGCTGATCAAGTGACGATGACGAACTTCTTGGATGCTGACGCTGAGGAGCGGATGCCCCAGAAGATGCCAACACGGCCGGGGGATACCATCTGAGTGTCGCCAGTCATCTCTGTTCCTGATCACGAACTAAAAGCGACATAGCGCGCGTTCAGATCGCCACCATCCCATCGCACCGTCCCCTGTCCCAAAAACCCTTCCCCAATCCGTCCCCATTTCCCTTCGAGCGGACGTCCCTTCTGCCCTGACTCAGAACCATCTGTTTTCGGCCACACCATTTGCTTGACGGTTTGCCGAGGCGTGGCAGCGTTGGGGGATGACGAAGCGCGTTGCCTTTTATGTCCGCGTGTCAACAGCGGATGGCCAAACCACCCAGAACCAGCTTCGGCAGCTTCACGACGTTGCCGGGCGGCTGGGCTGGATCGTGGTGTCGATCTTCTCGGACGATGGCATCTCAGGAGCGAAGGGGCGCGATCGGCGTCCTGGGCTCGATGCCTTGCTGAAGTCGGTGACGCGGCGTGAGGTCGATCTGGTGGCCGCATGGTCGGTCGATCGTCTCGGACGGTCGCTGCCAGACCTGATCGGGCTCCTCGGCGAACTCCAGGCGCGTAGCGTCGATCTCTACCTTCACCAGCAGGCCCTCGACACGAGCACGCCCACCGGCCGGATGCTTTTCCAGATGCTGGGGGTGTTCGCCGAGTTCGAGCGCTCGATGATCGTTGCGAGGGTCAAGTCGGGGCTTGAGCGCACGAAGGCCAAGGGCACCCGCCTGGGCCGCCCACCGATGGATGCGGCCAAGGTCGAGACGATCCGCGCACTGCTGACCGTGGGTACAGGCATTCGGGAGACGGCCCGCCGGACCGGTGCAGGGACGGCCACCGTGCAGCGGATCAGGGCCGCCATGCTGGCCGAGCAGGATCAAGGAGAGATCGTCGAGGCAGCCTGACGTCGGGTCTGGCGCCCATCGTGCTGCGATCGTTCCTACTAGCGTCCCTCCCGACCAGCACGCTCATATCGAACGTCCGGTCGTCGGACGTTTTTTCCTCCGATGCCTTTGGCACCATCGACTTGAACGTTTGCCGTTCGTTGGCACTTCGACCGGTGGCGACACTCCAAACCGATAGCGTTCACCACGCGTTGATGGGGACCGGGCCGCTCCGGACTTGTGGTCCGGAACGACCCTGTTCCTTCTTTAACGGGGCTGGCGAGCGAGCCAGTTCAGCAGCGGCCGTAGGGCTTCGACGGGAGCCGCGCGGAGGGGACTTCGTGAATCTCTGCACCAATTGCAATGAGGATGTCATCGACGCGCTCGCCGAAGCAACCGCGTTGACGCTCTTTCTTGAACTTGAACTCAATGTTGTTGGAACTGACATTGAGGGTCCAGTGCTTCCTGCTACCCTCCGTAGCAATATCGGCCGCATCCATCAAAATACGAACGAGCCTAGCGAACTCTTCAAAGCGATGATTAGAAACCGTCCAAATATTTTATCTGTAATCAAAAGCCATAATAAAATCTTTCTTCAAAAATTTACTCGGCCGCAACGGCCGATATGCTCAGCCTAAATTCCGCATGATGAGACCTCACTATTTTTTTGTTCTATTTTTGGCAAAAGATTTATTGACAGCTTGCCGTGCTATTTTCGCTGACCTGTCGAGCTTTCCTGCCCCAACCGCTGCGATGCAGTGCTGCCGAGTCTGACGGGCAATCGGCATCCAACCCTGACCCCACCATTCGCTTGCGAGATTCCAGGATCGTGCTGGGGTCCGCTCCTCCAACGGTCTCGGTGAGGATGGAATGGCGACGGTCTACAAGCGCGGCACGACGTGGTGGGTGCGCTTCCAGTCAGGTGGCGTCACGATCCGGCGTTCGGCCAAGACGACGCGGAAGGCTGAGGCACAAGCCTACCTGCAACGGCTCTTGGACGAGGCCGCCGCGAAGGCTCGGGGAGATACGCCCCGTCATCGCTTCGGGGAAGCCGTCGAGCGCTACTTCGTCGAGACGTCGATCAAGCCCAAGACCCGCCACTGCTACGGCTCCAGCAGCCGCGCGCTTCAGCCGAGCTTCGGTCCCCTGTACCTCGATGAGATTGACCGGCGGGTCATCGCAGACTTCGTCGGGGCTCGAAAGCGGACCGGCGTGACCGACGCCACGATCCGGCGTGATCTCGCATTCCTGTCTGCCCTCTGCGGAATGGCCATGCGCTGGGGATGGTTGGAGACCAACCCCGTCGCTTCCTTCAGCAAGCGTGGTCTCAAGGAATCTCGGCCTCGAACGCGCTTCCTGAAGCCCGAGGAGTTCGAGCGCTTATGGGCAGCCTCGTCGCCTGAGATGCGGCCACCGCTCGTCCTGGCAGTTGAGACCGGCCTGCGGAAGGACGAGCTTTTTGGGTTGACCATCAGTGACGTCGATCTCCCCAGGCGGGAGGTTCATCTGACGCGAACAAAGACCGACTCACCCCGCCGCGTGCCGCTATCCGACCGAGCGATGGAGACGATTAGAGCCTTGCTGAATGCACCTGGGCGGCCTCGATCGCCCTACCTGATCTGCAACCTAGACGGCGAACGATTCGGCGATATGAAGAAGGGGTTCGCTAGCGCATGCCGCCGGGCGAAGATCACCGATCTTAGGTGGCACGATCTCCGGCACACCTTCGCGTCCTGGTTCGTCCAGCAGGACGGGGACATGTACCGCCTCTCCCGCATCCTCGGCCACGCTTCGTTGCAGATGACGGCGCGATACGGCCATCTGCGAACGTCCGATCTCCATGCCGAAATCGAGAAGGTGGCACGGAAGCGGGCACAGGACCGGCTGATCGCGGTGCCGACCGAAGCCAGTTCAGGACCGGATAAGGGCACGGCGTAACGTCAGTAAGACCCTGAAAACACGAAAGCTCCGGACGTTTGTCCAGAGCTTCGGTCGCTTGAAAAGTTTGGTGGGTGCACAAGGGTTCGAACCTTGGACCCGCTGATTAAGAGTCAGCTGCTCTACCAACTGAGCTATGCACCCATTGCCTTGCGGCAACCGGGGGGACCACCAAGCCGCCCCGTCAGGAGGCGGCTGATAGCAAGGCCGTCCGGGGGTGTCCACCCCCGGACGGCGATTTTCTTGACGCGTGGGCGATCACTGCGCCGCGGCGTGCTGGGCGTGCAGGCGCACGGCGGTGGCCGAGAGCTTGTTGAGCGCGGAGAGATAGGCGCGGGCGGAGGCGACCAGGGTGTCGGGGTCGGCGCCGCGGGCGGTGACGCTGCGCTCGGGCGTCTTCAGGCGCACCGAGACCTCGGCCTGGGCGTCGGTGCCCTCGGTGACCGCATGGACCTGGTAGAGTTCGAGTTCGGCCTCGTGCGGCACCAGCGCCTTGATCGCGTTAAACACCGCGTCCACCGGCCCGTTGCCCTCGGCCTCCTCGCTGACGACCCGGCCGTCCATGGCGAGTTCGAGGGTGGCACGCTGCGGCCCGCGGGTGCCGGCGATCACCGAGAGGGAGACCAGGCGGATGCGGTCGTGGGCGGTGGCGAGGTTCTCGTCGACCAGGGCCTCGATGTCCTCGTCGTAGACGTGCTTCTTGCGGTCGGCCAGCGCCTTGAACCGCTCGAAGGCGTCCTGCAGCTGGTTGTCGGAGAGGCTGAGCCCGAGTTCCTCGAGCTTGGCGCGGAAGGCGGCCCGGCCCGAGTGCTTGCCCATCACCAGGGCGGTCTTGGCCACGCCCACGGAAGCCGGGGTCATGATCTCGTAGGTCTCGGTGTGCTTGAGCATCCCGTCCTGGTGGATACCGCTCTCGTGGGCGAAGGCGTTCCGGCCGACGATGGCCTTGTTGTACTGGACGGGGAAGTTGGTCGCGTGGCTCACGAGCTTGGAAGCGCGGGTGAGCATCGTCGACTCGATGCCGGTCTCGTATGGCATCACGTCGGCCCGGGTGCGGATCGCCATGACGATCTCCTCCAGGGCGGCGTTGCCGGCGCGCTCGCCGATGCCGTTGATCGTGCATTCCACCTGGCGCGCCCCGCCCTCGATGCCGGCCAGGGAATTGGCGATGGCGAGGCCGAGGTCGTCGTGGCAATGCACCGAGAACACCGCCCTGTCGGAATTGGGCACCCGCGCCCGCACCGCCTCGAACATGGCGCGGTACTCGGACGGCGTGGCGTAGCCGACGGTGTCGGGCAGGTTGATGGTGGTGGCCCCCGCCCCGATCGCCGCCTCGACGCAGCGGCAGAGGTAGTCGATGGGCGTGCGGGTGGCGTCCATGGCCGACCATTCCACGTCCTCGACGAGGTCGCGGGCCTGGGCCACGGTCTTGAGGATGATCTCGACGACCTCGTCCTGCGACTTGCGCATCTGGTGGGCGAGGTGGATCGGCGAGGTCGAGACGAAGGTGTGGATGCGCCCGCGCCGGGCCTGGCGCACCGCCTCGCCGGCCCGCGCGATGTCGGCGGGGATGGCGCGGGCGAGCCCCGCGACGGTGGCGCGCTTGGCCCGGCGCGCGATGGCCGCCACCGCCTCGAAATCGCCGTTGGAGGCGATGGGGAAGCCCGCCTCGATGATGTCGACGCCCATGGCGTCGAGGAGTTCGGCCACCGCGAGCTTCTCGTCCAGCGTCATGGTGGCGCCGGGGCATTGCTCGCCGTCGCGCAGGGTGGTGTCGAAGATGAGGACGCGGTCGCGCGCCGGGGTCGGGGTGGTCATGGCTGGGAGGTCCCGTGGCGGCGCGCCGGGCTCGCGGTCGCGCCTGAAGGTTTCGAAGACGGCGATCGAAGGTCGGCACGGGCTCTCACGGCGAGCGGTGCGGTGCCGGACGACGCTCCCCTGAGAGCCCAGGCGCCAAGCGCCCGGACGGCCCTCAGGGGCGTGTAAGCAGGAGCTCGAGAAGACCCGAAGACTTGGGAAAGCCCGAAGACTTGGGAAAGCCGGAAAGCGCACAGGAGTGCGGCGCCGCGACAGCGGCTCCTGCGATCGCATGCGTGGAGCCGGCGCTGGCCAAGGCTCGTCTCTCCCGATGATCACGCGATGCCCATCGTTGGCTCGAGCGTGATGCGAGCGAAAACCCTAGCCGGCGGACCGGACGTTGACAAGCCTCGCATCTCCCAGGGCGGGCCTTGTCCTCCGGCGGCACTTGCCGTGGATCCGATCCTGTCTAGCTCTACCGCAGGCCCACGGGCCCGGACCGGGAATCATCCCGTGCACGATCAAAAAAATCGAAGGAAACACCCACGATGCTGCGTAACGCCCTGCGCTTCTGCGCCTTGCCGGCCCTCGCCCTGATCGCCGGAACGGCGCCGGGCCTCGCCCTCGACGTCATGAAGTCCGTGGATGTGTCCGCTCCGCCGGCCAAGGTCTGGTCGACCATCGGCGACTTCTGCGGGATCGGGTCCTGGCACCCGGCGATCGCCAAGTGCGAGCCCTCGACCAAGGGCGGCACCAGCCTGCGGACCCTGAGCCTGAAGGGCGGCGGCACCATCGTCGAGTCGCAGACCTCCCGCGACGACAAGGCCATGACCTACACCTACGCCATCGTCGAGAGCCCGCTGCCGGTGTCCGACTACTCCTCGACCATCGCGGTGGCCCCCTCGGGCTCCGGCTCGAAGGTGACCTGGACCGGAAGCTTCAAGGCCAAGGGCGCGCCGGACACGGTGGCCAAGGACGCCATCGAGGGGATCTACACCTCGGGCCTGGCCGCCATCGCCGACAAGGCCAAATAGGTTCCGACATCGCCAAGCAGGTTCCGACGAGGCCAGTCGGGTCTTCGGCACGATGGCGCTCCGTCGGCGTCAGAAAAAAGGGGCCGGCGTCACCGCCGGCCCCTCTCTTCATCGCACGCGCCCGGCTCAGCGCAGGACGACGACCTTCGTGCCGACCTTGGTGCGGGTGTAGAGGTCCGCGACGTCGTCGTTGGTCATGCGGATGCAGCCCGACGAGACGGCGCCGCCGATCGTCTCCGGCTCGTTGGAGCCGTGGATGCGGTAGATCGAATTGCCGAGGTACATCGCGCGGGCGCCCAGCGGGTTCTCGAGGCCGCCCTTCATGAAGCGAGGCAGGTCGGGCCGGCGACGCAGCATCTGCGCCGGGGGACGCCAATCGGGCCACTCGCGCTTCATGGTGATGCTCTGCACGCCGCCCCAGGTGAAGCCGGGACGGCCGACGCCGACGCCGTAACGCAGGGCCTGGCCGTTGCCCATCACGTAGTACAGCCGGCGCTCGGTGGTGGAGACGACGATGGTACCGGCGCCGTAGGGGCCGTTGTAGGCCACCGTCTCGCGCTGGATCGCCGACATCTGCGGCACGGCCGCCGCCAGCGGGTCGGACGGGTTGAGGGAGGCGTTGGCGGTGGGGATCGGCGTGGCGATCGGCTCGCTCTGCGGCCGCACCCGGACCATGAGGGCGTTGTCGAGCGGCTGGCGGGTGAGGGGATCGATCTCGTAGGCGGCGGCGGGCGTCGCCCAAGCCCCCGTCATGCAGGCGAGCCCGGTCAGGGCGGGAGCGAAACGACGCATCAAGGCCTCTCGAATACAGGCAAAATCTTGGGAGAACGCGGGGGCTACAGCGGCGCACCGTAACGCGACGAGCATCGCCAAGACGTAAACGCGCCCCGCCCAAAGCCAAGGTCAAATCGCACTGCGGCAACACTTGCCCCGGCGTCGTGACTCCGTGGCAACAGTGTGGCGGCTTGGCCGTAACGGGCTGCGATTCAGGCGGCGTCGAGCCCCAGGTCGACGATCGGCGCACTGTGAGTGATCCAGCCGCACGAGATGAGATCGACGCCCGAGGCGGCGACCGCACCGACGGTCTCGCGGGTGATCCGGCCGGAGGCCTCGGCCAGGGCCCGCCCGGCGATCATCGCCACGGCGCGGGCGAGCTGCTCCGGGCTCATGTTGTCGAGGAGGACCGCATCGGCCCCCACCGAGAGGGCTTCTTCGAGCTGGTCGAGGGTATCGACCTCGACCTCGATCTTCACGAGGTGCCCGGCGCGGGCGCGGGCACGGGTGATGGCGGGCACGATGCCGCCGGCCACGGCGACGTGGTTGTCCTTGATCAGCACGGCGTCGTCGAGGCCGAAACGGTGGTTCGAGCCGCCCCCGGCCCGCACGGCGTGCTTCTCCAGCGCGCGCAGGCCCGGCGTGGTCTTGCGGGTGCAGACGATGCTGGCCTTGCCGTGCGGGCGCGCCGCCTCGACGAGGCCGTGGGTGGCGGTGGCCACCCCCGACATCCGGCACAGCAGGTTGAGGGCGACGCGCTCGGCGGTGAGGATGGCGCGGGCCGGGCCGGACAGGCGCAGCACCACGTCGCCGGGGGCGACGAGGGCGCCGTCGCCCCGCTCCACCGCCACCGCGACGGCGGGATCGATCAGGGCGAAGGCGATCACCGCCGCATCGACACCGGAGACGACCCCGCGCTGGCGGGCGGCGATGACGCCTTCGAGGCAGGCGCTCGCGGGTACGATGGCGTCGGTGGTGATGTCGCCCGCCCGCCCGAGGTCTTCGAGCAACGCCGCACGGACGATGGGCTCGACGAGGAGGCGGGGGAGGGGGAGGAGATCGTCGCGCATCGGGTCACTCGTGGCAAGAACTGTCGGAGGGTGGCCGCGCCCCTCCGGGACGGGACCGGCCCTTCCCGGAGGGAGAGAGATCGAGCGAGCGTCCCGGGGGCTCAGGCGCCCACCGGCACCGCGGCGTCCGCCATCCGCCAGACCTGCGCCAGCGTCACCTCGGTGTGGCGGGCGGGCAGCTGCTCGAGGTGGTCGGAGCGCCAATGCGCGCCGCGGCTCTCGGTGCGCGACAGGGCCGAGACAGCCACGATCAGGCCGGTCAGGGCCGCATCGCAATGCCGGGCGGCGGGCGTCAGGCGCGCCACCGCCGCACGCAGGCCCGCCTCCTCGCGCACGACCCCGACACGGCGCTCCATGGTGGCGCGCAGGTCGGCGAGGTCGCCCGCCTCCGGCCGGGTCTCCCAGGGCGCGGCACAGGCCCCGGCCGGCGCCGCGGCGGCGATCGCGGCAGCGATGCGCGGGGCGAAGGCCAGCGCCTCCAGCAGCGAGTTGCTGGCGAGGCGGTTGGCCCCGTGCAGGCCGGAGGAGGCGACCTCGCCGCAGGCGTAGAGGCCGGCGACCGAGGCGGCACCGTCCTGATCCACCGCGATCCCGCCCATGTGGTAATGGGCGGCCGGGCGCACCGGGATCGGCTGGCGCTGCGGATCGATCCCGGCCGCGGCGCAAAGACCCGCCACGGTGGGAAAGCGGCTCGCCATGCGCAGGCCGAGCGCACCGCGGCAATCGAGGAACACCTCGGTGCCACGGCCGCGCACCTGGAAGATCGCCCGGGCGACGACGTCGCGCGGGGCGAGGTCGCCCCCGGCGATGCCGGCCATGACCGGCGCGCCGTCCCGGTCGATCAGGCGCGCGCCCTCGCCGCGCAGGGCCTCGGTGGCCAAAGGCATCGGGTCGGCGCCGGTGGCGATGGCGGTGGGGTGGAACTGCACGAACTCCATGTCGCGCAACACGGCCCCCGCCCGCGCGGCCATGGCGAGGCCACGGCCGGTGGCGCCGGTGGGGTTGGTGGTGGAGGCGTAGAGCGCACCCAGACCGCCGGTGGCGAGCACCACGGCCCGGGCCGGCAGCGGGAACGAGACCCCGTCGCGCTCGCACACCAGGCCGGCGACGCCGCCCGCGTCGTCGCGGATGAGGTCGCGGGCGCGGGCGACGAGCACCTCGATGGACGGGCAGGCGGCGGCCGCCCGCACCAGGGTCTCGAGGACGGCGCGGCCGGTGGAATCGCCGCCGGCCCGCACGATACGGCGGCGGCAATGGGCGGCCTCGAGACCGAGCGCCAGGGCGCCGGCCTCGTCTCGGTCGAAAGGCGCACCCAGGCCGACCAGCCAGTCGATCAGGCCGGGGCCGGCCTTCGCGACCGCCTCGGCCACCGCCGGATCGGTCAACCCCGCGCCGGCGGCCTGCGTGTCCAGGGCGTGAAGCGCGGGTTCGTCGTCCTCGCCCATGGCGGCGGCGATGCCGCCCTGGGCCCAGCCGGTGGCGGTGCCGAAGCCCAGGGGCGCGGCCGTCACCACGGTCACCGGCAGCGGCGCCAGGCGCAGCGCCGTGGCGAGGCCGGCCACGCCGGCCCCCACCACCACGACGCGGTCGGCCGCGAGCGGCCGGAAGGGGAAGCGGGCGGGCGCGTTCATCGGGCCCGCACCGCGAGCATGCGCTCCACCGCCGCCCGCGCCCGCTCGGCGAGTTCGGGCTCCACCGTGACCTCGTGGGTCATCGTCTCGAGGGCACGGCGGATGGTGCCGAGCGTGATCCGCTTCATGTGCGGGCACAGGTTGCAGGGCTTGATGAACTCGATGTCGGGGTTGGCCGCGGCGATGTTGTCGCCCATCGAGCATTCGGTGACGAGCACCACCTGCGCCGGGCGCTTCTGCGTCACGAAGTTCATCATCATCGCGGTGGAGCCCGAGAAATCGGCCTCGGCCACCACGTCGGGCGGGCATTCGGGGTGCGCGATCACCGTGACGCCGGGATAGCTCTCGCGAACCTCGCGGATGTCGGCGGGCGTGAAGCGCTCGTGGACCTCGCAATGGCCGGCCCAGGTCAGGATCTCGACCTCGGGCACCAGGGCCTGGACGTTCTGGGCCAGGAACTCGTCGGGAATCATCAGCACCTGGCGCGCGTTGAGCGAACGCACCACCTCCACCGCGTTCCCGGAGGTGCAGCACACGTCCGACTCCGCCTTCACGGCGGCCGACGTGTTGACGTAGGTCACGATCGGCACGCCGGGGTGCTTTGCGCGCAAGCCCCTGACGTCGGCGGCGGTGATCGAATCGGCCAGCGAGCAGCCGGCGCGCAGGTCCGGGATCAGCACCGTCTTGCCGGGATTCAGGAGCTTGGCCGTCTCGGCCATGAAGTGGACGCCGGCCAGCACGATCACGTCGGCATCCACCGTCACCGCCTCGCGGGCCAGCGCCAGGCTGTCGCCGACGATGTCGGCCACCGTGTGGAAGATCTCCGGCGCCTGGTAGTTGTGCGCGAGGATGACCGCGTTGCGGGTCTTCTTCAGCTCCAGGATCGCGGCGACGTCGTCGGCGAGCGCCGGCCATTCGATGGCCGGGACGTGCCGACTGACGCGCTCGTAGATCTGCGGCAGCGGGAAAGCCGCCGTCGGGGACTGGCTCGCCGGGTGCGTGGTGGCCGCCATGGACGCCTCCTCACTTATGCTCAAATTGAGCATTGCGCCGACTAACGTAGGGCCCGGAATCGCGGTTGTCCAGATATGCTGGAGTTGAGCATAACAATTTCGCGGTGCAATGAACCGTCGCGTCGGACCGCGTGCGGTGCGATCAGCCCGGACGGCGGGCGGGGGTCAGGCGAAACCCCGGCGCCGGGCGCTCCAGCAGCACCTCGCGGCGGAAGCGCACGAGGCGGGCCGGGCGGCCGGCGGTGCCGCTGGTGAGGTCGTCGGTCTCCTCCACGAGCCCCTGCTGCGCCACCAGCCTGCGGAAGTTCTGCTTGTGGAGTTCGGCGCCCGACAGGGCTTCCACCGTCCGCTGCAGCTGGAACAGGGTGAAGGTCGGGGGCATCAGTTCGAACACCACCGGGCGATACTTGATCTTGCCGCGCAGCCGCCCGATCGCCGTGGCGAGCACACGGCGATGGTCGAAGGCCATGGGGTGGCCGGTGACGGCGGCCTCGGCGCAGGCGCCTTTCCCCGCCTGCCCCTGCGCCTCGGGGATCAGGCCCGCCTCGAACAGGAGCTCGTAGCGCTCCAGCACCCGCTCCTCGTTCCAGGCACCGCCGCAGAGGCCGAAGGTGAGGCCGAGCCGGTCCTCGCGCCGGCGCCGCAGCTTCGGGTCGGCGACCTCGCCGGCCCAGGCCATGAGGCGTGGCTCGATCGCGCCCAGCGACTCCGGGCGCCCCGCCCGCCAGTCCTCCCAGGGCAGGTAGCGATACCAGTTGCGCCAGGAGGCCTCGGCGAGGCCGGCCGGGCGCATCTCGCGCACCAGGGCGAGATAGGCCACGGAGAGCGAATGCAGCCCCGCCGCCTCGTCGCCCTGCCGGTCTCGGTCGCCGAAGGTGTAGAGCTGCTCGACGTAGCCGAGGCGCTGGTGGGTCTGGCGCTCGACCCAGGCGCGCAGGCCCCGTTCCAGGGTCGGATGCTCGGGCACGAGCGGCCCGAACGGCAGGCCGTCCTGGCGGCCGGGCGCCTGCCCGGGCACCTGCACGGTGAGCGCGCGCGGCTCCCCGTCGGTGGCGGCGACGATCACCGCCACCAGCCCCACGGCGGAGGGATGGGACAGGGCATCGCTCGTCCCGGTCCCGAGCGCGTGGTCGGGCGGGTCCTTGGCCGTCGTCAGGCTCGACATGATTCCCGCATCGCTACCGCACCGGTGGTCTTGGCATATTGCGGTCCGCGGTCAACGCGGCGATGTCGCGAGCGGTCGTGCGGGGTTGCCGGCGACGGTCGCTCCCGCCGCCACGTCCCGCGTCACCACGGCGCCGGCACCGACGATGGCGTGGTCGCCGATGCTGACGCCCGGCAGGACCAGGGCGCCGCCGCCGATCCAGACGTTGGTGCCGATGGTGATCGGCCGCGCGAACTCCAGGCCGGACTCGCGCGCGGCGGCCTCGCGCGGATGATCGGCGGTGAGGAGTTGCACGCCGGGGCCGATCTGGGTGCGGTCGCCGATGGTGACGGGCACGATATCGAGGATGAAGCAGCCGAAGTTCAGGAAGGTGTCGGTGCCCAGCGTGATGTTGTAGCCGCAGTCGCAATGGAACGGCGGGCGCACCACCGCGCCGTCGCCGGCGCCAGCGAAGATCTCGCGCAGGAGCGCGATGCGGTCGCGCGCAGGCATCGCCAGGGTGGCGTTGTAGCGGGCGAGCCACTCCATGCAGCGCCGGGAATCGGCCCTGATCTCGTCGTCGCCGGGGTGGTAGAGTTCGCCGGCCAGCATCCGCTGCTTCTGGGTCTTGTCCACGGGCATCTCCTCCAGGGTCCGGGCCGACCGTCGACATGGGGGCTTCGCGCGCGCCTCGCCACCGGAAGGGCGGCGGCGACGGGTTCCTGCGGGCCGGCCTTGGCCTTATGGAGGACGAAACGGACCGCGGGGAGACCGTCACGGTGATCGGACAGGGACAGGCGGCGGGGCCGGCCGTGCCGGTGGATCTGCGCCTCTACGGCATCCTCGACGTCGGCGTCTGCGGCGGCGACGGCGCCAGGCTCGCGGCCATGGCGGCACAGGCCGCGGCCGGCGGCGCGACGCTGATCCAGTACCGCGAAAAGGACATCGCAGACGCCAGGGCCGCGCTGGCGCGCATCCGGGCGATCCATGCGGCGCTGGCCAGCCGGCAGGTGCCCCTCCTCGTCAACGACCGGGTCGACCTCGCGCTGGCGGCCGGCGCCGAGGGCGTGCACCTGGGACAGGGCGACCTGCATCCGTCCGACGCCCGGCGCCTGCTGGGGCGCCACGCGATCATCGGGCTCACCCTCAAGACCGGGGGGCAGGCGGACGAACTCTACCGCCTGCCGGTGGACTACGGCTGCATCGGCGGGGTCTTCGCCACCGCGAGCAAGGACAACCCCGATCCGCCGGTGGGCCTCGACGGCTTCGGCCGGGTGGCGTTCCGGGCGCGGCTGGCCCGCGGCACCAACTTTCCCCTCGGCGCCATCGCCGGCATCGACGCCAGCAACTGCGCCGCGGTGATCGCGGCGGGCGCGGACGGCGTCGCGGTCATCTCGGCGCTGTTCACCGGCGATTCCGTCGAGGGCCGCGCCGCCGATCTGCGCCATAGGGTCGATTCGGCCCTCGCGGCACGGGGCGCGCGCACGTAAGCTCGCCGGCAACGGAACCTCACCATCCGACGGGAAGCCCATGACACCGATCGCCGTCACCATTGCCGGGTCCGATTCCAGCGGCGGCGCCGGGATCCAGGCGGATCTCAAGACCTTCGCGGCCCTGCGCGTCTACGGCGCCAGCGTGATCACGGCGCTCACCGCCCAGAACACCCTCGGCGTCCAGGGCATCCACGACGTGCCGGCCGTCTTCGTGCTCGCCCAGATCGAGAGCGTGTTCTCCGATCTCGCGGTGACGGCGGTGAAGATCGGGATGCTGTCGCAGGTGGAGACCATCGTGGCGGTGGCCGAGGGGCTGGGACGGTACGCCGGCCGCATCCCCATCGTCCTCGACCCCGTCATGGTGGCCACCAGCGGCGACCGGCTCATCACCGACGAGGCGGTGGAGGCCCTGCGCCGGCACCTGCTGCCGATGGCCGAGATCGTGACCCCGAACCTGCCCGAGCTCGGGTGCCTCATCGGCGAGCCGGCCGCCGCCACCGAGAACGCCGCCGTGGCGCAGGGGCGCAAGCTCCTCGCCCTCGGCGCCCGGGCCGCGCTGGTCAAGGGCGGCCACGCCGAGGGGACCGAGAGCATCGACCACCTGATGGGGGCCGACGGCACCATGCGGCGCTTCTCGGCACCCCGCATCGCCACGCGCAACAGCCACGGCACCGGCTGCACCCTGTCCTCGGCCGTGGCGGCCGGCCTTGCGCGCGGCGTTCCCCTGGCGGAGGCGGTGGCCCAGGCCAAGCGCTACGTCACCGCCGCCATCGCCGCCTCCGATAGCCTGCCGGTGGGCAAGGGGCACGGGCCGATCCACCACTTCCACGCCCTCTGGCGATGACGGATGGGTCCAGGCCGGCGGTCCCGGCACCCTCCTCCACCTTGCGCCGGACGCGAGAATCCGTTTGTAGTAGCGCACGATCGTCCGGTTAACGGAACGAGGCACGGGTTTGGCGAGATGCAGGACGAGGTGACGACGGAGCGGGGGCGTCCGCGCGAGGTGCTGACCGGGGCGCAGGTCCTGTCGGGCCAGCTCGGCAAGACGATCCAGCGCCTTCGCAAGGCCTACAACCTGTCGCTGTCGGAACTCGCCGAGCAGTCGGGTGTGGCGAAATCGATCATCAGTCAGATCGAGCGCAACGAGACCAACCCGACGCTGGCCACGATCTGGCGCCTCAGCCAGGCCCTCGACGTGTCGATCGAGCGGGTTCTCGCCACCAACGACGAAGAACCCTTCATCGAGAAGATCTCCCGGGCCGACACCCCGAACCTGGTCTCCGAGGACGGGCGGGTCCGCCTGTCGATCATCGGCTGGATCAAGACGGTGGAGTGGCTGCAGTGGTACGAGGTGACCGCCGAGCCCGGCGGCATCCTCGATTCCGACCCGCACCAGCGCGGATCGGTCGAATCGCTGACGGTGACGGAGGGCGTGTTCGAGGTCGACGTCGCCGGCACCCATCACCGCGCCCGCGCCGGCGAGACCCTGCGCTATCGCTGCGACCGGCCCCATACCCTGCGCTGCATCGGCGAGGGACCGTCGCGGGCGATCATGGTGGTGATCATGAAGGCGGCGGTGATGGAGTGACACGGTGTCCGCTTGGATCAAGCGGGAACCGTATCGCCGAGCCCGCGCGGCGCCCGAGCGAAGCCCATGTCCGCATCACGAAGCGATCAACCGCAAATGGGATGATCCGGCCCCGTCGCTCCAATCGTCAGTAGGTCGGCACCAGCCGCTCCTCGGTGAGCGGCACCCGCATGCGGAAGACGAGTCCGGTGGCGGCGTAGTCGATGCTGACCTCGGCGTTGCATTGCTGGGCCAGCACCCGCTGCAGCAGGATCGAGCCGAAGCCCTTTCGCGTGGGCGGCGTCACCGCCGGTCCGCCGGATTCGACCCAGGACAGGTCGAGGGTCCGCTTGGCATCGTCCTGGTGAAGCGTCCAGGTGATGTCGATGCGCCCGTCGGGCTGCGCCAGGGCGCCGTGCTTGGCGGCGTTGGTGGTCAGCTCGTGGATCGCCATGCCGGTGGGCACCGCCAGATCGGCGGCCAGTTCCACGGCCGGGCCGTCGAGCCGGATGCGGGCCCCGCCGATGGAATTGTAGGGGTCGAGCTCGTTGCGCAGCAGGTTCTCGAGGGGCGCGGTCTGCCAGTAGTCCTCGGTGAGGAGGTTGTGGGTCTTGCCCAGCGAGACGATCCGGTCCGAGAACGAGTGATAGAAGGTCTCGACGTCGCGCGTCGAGCGCGCGGTCGCACCGAGCAGCCCCTGCACGGTGGCCAGCGTGTTCTTCACGCGATGGTGCAGTTCGCGGATCAGCAACGCCTGGCGCTCGTGCGTGCGCTCGCGCTCCTGGAGGGCGGCCTCGACCTCGCGCTGGCGCCGCCGCGCCCGTAGCGCCGAGCGCACGGCATTGGCGAGCACCGCCGGATGGAACGGCCGCTCGAGCACGGTGACGTTGCCGAGAAGGTCGGTGAGGCGACGATCCGGCGTCGAGCCGCGCAGGCTGAGGAGAACGAAGGGGAAGTCCGACCAGGGTGGCTGGCGGTCCACCCATTCGGCGATGGCGCGGCGGTCCCACCGCAGCAGCGCTTCCTCGGTCACCACCGCGCAGGCGGCCCGATCGATCTCGGCGACGAGGTCGTCGAGGTTCGCCTTCACCTCGGAGGCGATGCCGACTTCGTCGAGGATGGCGGCGGCGACCTGCGCATCGCGGCCGGCGGGGGCGAGGACGAAGGCGAGGCGATCACGCTGGGGCATCGGTGTCCCGGTCCCGCAGCAGGGTGCCGCGTTCGCCCTCGAAGATGGGCACGCCGGTCAGGACGCCACGGAACCCCGTGAGGGGCAGGCCGACCCTGATGCCGCCGGTGTCGATCTTGAACTCGCGGATGGCGTCCTCGTGCGGGCCGGTGCGCTTCTTGAGCACCGAGATCGCCCGCCGCACCCGTCCGGCCGCCTCGAAGAAGCGCAGCATCACCACGGTGTCGCTGACGTAGGTGAGGTCCACGGGCGAATCCGCCCGGCCGATCATGCCGTGCTGGGCCAGGATCAGGATGGTCACGACGCCGAGCTGGTTGAGGAAGGTCAGCATCTCGTGCATCTGCAGCACGAGGTAGGGCTGGTCCGGCATCGCGCTCATGTAGCCGGTGAGGCTGTCGATCAGGACGACCCCCACGCCGTCCTTCTCGACGGCGTCGCGCATCCGGCCGGCGAGCTCGCCCGGCGTGACGTCGGCGGGATCGACCTGTTCGATGCGCAGGAGGCCCGAGCGCAGGTAGGGCGCCAGGTCCATGCCGATGCCCGCCGCCCGCTGCAGCAGGATGCCGGCGGTCTCGTCGAAGCTGACGACGAAGGCGCGCTCGCCGCGCTTCAACGCCGCCAGGAGGTAGCACAGGGCCAGGGTCGACTTGCCGGCGCCCGACGGCCCGATGATCAGGGTGCTGGTGCCGCGATCCACCCCGCCCCCGAGGATGCCGTCGAGCCCCGGGATGCCGCTCTCGGCCGAGCCGGGGACGAAGGCGCGGTGGTGGTCGGCCGGGATCAGGCGGGGAAAGACCCGCACGCCGCCCTCCTGGATCAGGAAGTCGTGGTACCCGGCCTGATAGCGGGCGCCTCGCATCTTGATGACGTTGAGGCGCCGCCGCGAGGTGCCGTAGGCCGGCGTGATCTGCTCCAGGCGGATGACCGCGTGACTGATCGAATGCAGGTTGAGGTCGTCGTCGTCCGAGCTGAGGTCGTCGAGCATCAGGACGGTGGCGTTGTTCAGGAGGAAATAGCTCTTGAGCGCCAGCACCTGGCGCCGGTAGCGCAGCGACCCCTGTGACAGCAGCCGGATCTCCGACAGGCTGTCGAACACCACGCGAACCGGCTTGACGCGTTCGATCTCGGCGAGCGCCATCTGCACGGTCTCGCCGAGCTCCAGGTCCGAGGAATGGACGAGGCTCTGCTGCTTCTCCGAATCGAGGCTCAGCTCCGGCGGCACCAGCTCGTAGATGTCGATGCCGTCCAGCGACCAGCCGTGGCGCTCGGCCACCGACATCAGCTCGCGCCGGCTTTCCGACAGGGTGATGTAGAGGCCGCGCTCGCCGCGTGCGACGCCGTCCATCAGGAACTGCATTCCGAGGGTGGTCTTGCCGCAGCCCGGCCGGCCTTCGATGAGATGGGCGCGTTGTCCGGCGTAGCCGCCGGACAGGACCTGATCGAGCCCGGGGACGCCGCTGGGAACGGGTGCGGCGTCGAAGGAGGGTGACGTCATCGGTGAACTCGGCACATCGCGAAGGCTCGGACAGCTGTAGGGACGGGTCGACCCGCAAGCACAAGTGGAACGGCCGGAAAAGCCGCCACCCGGAGGGGTTCGTCCGCGGGTGTTGTCGGCATACAACCCTCGACGGGGCCGCCCGATCCATCACCCGGCATGCAAGCGTGTCCGCCTTCGTGCGAAAGCCCTCAGGCCCGGCCCATTTCCATCGCCGCCGCCGTGATCGCATCGGCGTGGAAGTGGTGCAGCATGTGCCCGGCCCCGGCGATGAGGTCGAAGCGCGCGCCCGGGATGAGACGCGATGCGTTCCAGCCGTGGAGCAGGTTGCCGACGACGAGGTCGGCGTCGCCGCCCAGGATGTGCACGGGCACGCGGCACCGGCCGTAGGCCATGGCGAGGCGGGTGAGCGCCGGCCATAGGGCGGCGGCGTCCTCGCCGTTGGCGATCATCGGCGCGGGGCGGCGTGCCCAGGCGAAGGGGAACTCGGCGGCAAACCGCGGCGGCATCGCCTGGGGCAGGAACATCGTCCGCCACAGGAGCGGCAGCATCGCCGTGTCGAAGGCGGCCCCGCCCGTGAAGGCGAGGGCGTCGCCGAGGACCGGGACCGCGCGCGGGCCGAACAGCAGCTGCTCGAGGCGCAGCTCGGGAAAGCAGATGGGCGCCAGCGCCACGATACCGGCGATCTCGTCGGGAAAGCTCATGGCGTAGGACAGCGCCACCGCCCCGCCGAAGGAATGGCCGACGATCACCGGCCGGTGAAGACCCAGCGCCCGCAGCGCCTCGCGGACGATCGCGGCCTGGGCCCAGGGCGAGCCGTCGCGGAAGCGGATGCGGTCGCTGGCGCCGTGGCCGGGCCGGTCGACGGCGATGACACGGAAGTGCCGGCTCAGGGCCGTCATCGGGCCGAGCCACATGTCGTCCAGGGTGGTGAGAGCGCCGTGGATCAGGACGAGGTCGGGACCCGAGCCAGCCTCGACGTAGGCGATCCCGCGTCCGCCGGAGGACCGCAGGATGCGGCGATCGAGGGAGACGGTACGGCCCCGGCGTTCGGAAAGGGCCACGACGGTGTCGTCGCGCCCCGATGTCCTGTCCACAGCCTGCTCCATGTCAGCCCTTCGTCCCGCTCGAACCGGATCGCAATCCCCCGCTCCGCCCGCTCAGGACCGCCGCCCCTTCGCGGGCCGCCCCGACCGCGCGGCGAGCAGCGCGACCACCGCCAGCACCCCAGCGAGGCCGAGCGCCGGCACCAGGTTCCGCTCGACGCGGGTATAGGCGCTCGTGCGCATGACGTAACCGGGGTGGTCGCCCCGCGCCCGGCCGTCGGTGCCCGCGGCATGCAGGGATCCCGCCGGATCGCGCGGCGCCTCCTTGCGCCGCTGCAGGGCGCTCACGGCCGGCGACAGCGCGTCGTAGGCGCCCGGCGCGAAGGTCTTGAAGCTCGCCAACGCCTTGGCCGCACCGCCGACGAAGACGTCTCGCCGCGGATGCACCGCGGCATGCAGGATCGCCTCGGCCACCTCCTCGGGGGGATAGACCGGCGGCGGGAGCTTCGGCTCGCGGTCCATGTAGTTGCGGGCGTGCTGGGGCAGGGGGGTATCGATCGAGGCCGGCTTGATCAGGGTGACGGAGATCGGGGCGCCATCCTCGAGGAGCTCCATCCGCAGGCTGTCGGTGAAGCCCTTCACGGCGTGCTTGCTGGCGCCGTACATCCCCTGCAGCGGGAAGGCGAGGTCCGAGCCGAGGCTCCCGACGTTGATGAGGGCGCCGCCGGCCCTCCTCAGGTGCTCCACCGCGATCAGGGAGCCCAGCACCGTTCCCCACAGGTTGGTCCGGAGCAGGCGCTCGTGGTCGGCGTCGCTCACCTGCCAGAGCCGGCCGTAGATCGTCAGGCCGGCGTTGTTCACCCAGGTGTCGATCCGGCCGTAAGCCTCGATGGCGCATTCGGCGACCACCTCGACCTCCTCGCGGACCCCGACGTCGGCCGGCACCGCGATCGCCTGGCCGCCGGCGTCGAGGATCTCGTTGCGCAGGATGTCGAGGGTCTCGGCGTTGCGGGCGACCAGCACCACCCGCGCGCCGCGCGCGGCCGCCAGCCGTGCGGTGACGAGGCCGATGCCGCTCGACGCGCCGGTGATGACGATCACCTGATCGCACAATGGCTTGAGAGCATTCATGGTGGGGCGCTCGGTGTTGAGGTCGGGACCATACTCCATGCCAACTCGCGATCGTACCGCTTGTTCGGTGCACCACGACCGCCGGGCGGGCCGCGGGCGTCGAAGATGCGCAACGACGGGTGGATCGGCCTTTGCAGTTGGGAGGTCACGGCCTTATCAGGGCCGGCCCCTCGCCGAGCCGACACCGGAGCCACCCTGCGGATGCGCGACCCGAACGCGATCGATTTCTGGCGCGGCCTGGCCTTGGTGACGATCTTCATCAACCACATCCCCGGCAACACCTTCGAGCGGTACACCTACTCGCAGTACGGCATCTCGGACGCGGCCGAGCTGTTCGTGTTCCTGGCCGGCTGGTCGATCGGGATCGCCACCCACGGCAAGGACGGCACGCCCGAACCGGCCCTCACCAGCGTACTGCGGCTGCTGTCGCGCACGGTGGAGGTGTACCGGGCCCAGATCACCACGATGGCATTGGCGCTGGCGATGATCGCCGGCACGGCGCTGGCCCTCGACAACCCCCTCATCCTCGAGTGGCACAATGCGGGCGGCTTCTTCGCCGACCCGATCCAGACCATGGTCGGGTTCGTGCTGCTCACCCATCAGCTCGGGTTCTTCAACATCCTGCCGCTCTACGTGGTGCTGATCGGGGTCGCTCCGGCCTTCGTGCTCCTGGCGCGCCGGAGCCGCGCCCTGGCGCTCGCCCTCTCGGTGGCCGTCTACGGCGCCAGCCTCGTGTTCGAATGGAACCTGCCCGCGTGGCCGGGGGAGGGGGACTGGTTCTTCAACCCCCTGTGCTGGCAGCTGCTCCTGGTGCTCGGCATCGTCATGCAGGGCTGGCACCGGGAGCACGCCTGGCTGCGGCTGTGGACGGCGCGGCTGGTGCCGCTCGGCGTCGTCATCGTCGCGGCCGGCATCGTGCTCTCGGTCTGGGAGATCCGGCCCGATCCTCTGCTGGTGCCGGACCCGCGCCTGCTGTTCACCTTCGACAAGACCTACCTGTCGCCGGCCCGCCTCGTCCACTTCGTGGGCGTCCTGCTGGCCTTCCAGGCCGTCTACCGCCTCGTCGCCCCGCGGATCGGCCCGGTGGCGCGCTATCTCGCAGGATTGGGCCGGAATTCGCTGGCGGTCTTCTCCATCGGGTCCCTCCTCAGCCTCGGGGCCCAATTCGTCAGATTCCAGACCGGCGGCGGTGTATTCGTCGACTGTGTCGTCGTAGGATCGGGATTGATCGCTCTGGGTGTCACAGCATGGTTCGTCGAATGGCGCTCCCGAAGGCCACGGCCCTCGTCCTCGGCCTCACGCTAGGGCTCGTCGCCCCCTCGGCGCGCGCCCAGGCGACCCCGCAATCGCCGGCTACCCAAGCACCGGCCATGCCAGCGGCGCCCGCCATGCAAGCGCCGGCCATGCAGGCGCCGCCGGCGATGGTCGTGTCCCCGCCGCGCTCGACCGCGACCGCGGAGGGGGGCGAGGCCCTCGACGCCACCCTGTCGCCCGAGTGCAGGGTGCCCGGCTCGCGGCTCTACACCCTCAATCGGCTCGACGCGGTCAAGGCGGCGCTGAAGGAAAAGCGCCCGGTGCGCGTCCTGGCCATCGGCGCACCGGCCGCCAGCGCGGGCGCCTCCACCTCCTATCCCGTCAAGCTCGAATCGGCCCTGGAGCGGTCGATCCCCAACGTCGACGTCGAGATCGAGAGCCGCGGCCTGTCCGGCGAGGTCGCCTCCGGCGCCGCCGAGCGGCTGCGGACCATGGTGGCGGAATCGGAGCCCGACTTGGTGATCTGGCAGGTGGGCACCCACGACGCGCTCGCCCGCGTCGATGTCGGCGATTTCGCCAACGCCCTGCGCGAGGCGGTGCAATGGGTCAAATCCCACGAGATCGACATCGTGCTGGTCGACCCACTCTATACGGCGAGCCTGGCCGAGGACGCTTATTACACCAGCATCGTCAAGGCGGTGAAGGACGTGGCCGCGAGCGAGGGCGTGCCGTTGGTGCAGCGCTACGAGGCGATGCGCTACCTCGCCGGCAGCGGCGACAAGGGCGAGGGTCATCTGCTGGGCAAGCAGTTCCGCCTCAACGACCTCGGCCTGCGCTGCATGGCCGAGCACGTGACCCGCGCGATCTCGCTGTCGCTGCTCCAGCCCGATCTCGCCACCGTCACCGGCACCGCCGTGACGCCGCCCAAGGACGGCCCGAGGGCGGCGGCCCCCGGCCCGGCCGGCAGCGGCCAGTGACGGTTTACCGGACCGAAACGCGGGAGCCTTAGGCTTCCCGCCCGGGAGGCCGGTCTCGAGGGGAGCATCGGCGTCCGAGGGCGGGCGGCCGGAGGCTCCGTGACGGTTCCGGCGGCGACGCGATCCATCCCGGCCGATGCCTTCGTCGGCATCCGGCGCTCCGGCCCGGCGTCCGTGCCGGCCGGCCGGTCGGTGCGCACCGCCTCCCGCGCGGCGGCGACTGTGTTCGGCATCCGGATCGCGGCCGCCGGCTTCGCCTACGGCGCCCAGGTCCTGATGGCGCGCCTGCTCGGTGCTGCCGAATTCGGCATCGTCGCGGCGGTCTCGGTCTGGATCGCCATCCTGGGCCATGCCGCGAGCCTGGGTTTTTCGCAGGGCGCCTGCCGCTTCCTCCCGGTCCATCGGGCGAACGGCGACCTCGACGCGGTGCGCGGGTTCCTGCGCGCCGGTACATGCCTCTCGCTGACCTGCGGCATCGCGCTCGCCGGGTTCGGCCTCGGCCTCGTCTGGATCGAGGGTTCCCTGCCCGGCGGGCCCTTCGCGGGGCCGATCCTAGTGGCGGCCCTGATCCTGCCCCTGTTCGCCCTGCAGGATTACTGCGAGGGCCTCGCGCGCAGCCAGAACCGGGCGGTGCTCGCCATCGCCCCGCCCTACCTCCTGCGCCAGGGCGTCATGATGGCAGCGCTCCTGGCCGCGATCGGCCTCGGCCTGCCGCCGGAAGCCGCGACCGCGCTCGCCTGCCTGCTCGTCGCCACCGCCGTCGCCCTGTCGGTCCAGGCCCTGGCCCTGCGCCGGCTCCTCGGCCGGTCGATCCCGAACGGGCCCCGCCGCTACGCGTGGCGGACGTGGCTCGGAGCCTGCGTTCCGATCGCGGCCGGAGACCTCGCCGGCGCCGGCCTCGGCGTCGCCGACGTCGTCGTCCTGAGCCTCGTGGCATCGCCCCAGACGGTGGGCCTGTATTTCGCCGCCACCCGCATCCAGCAGTTCGTTGCCTTCGTGGCCTATGCCGCCACCGCCGCCACCGCGCATCGCTTCGCCGCCCTGGCCGCCACCGGCGAGCGCGGGGCCCTCCAGGACCTCGTGCGGCATCAGGCCCGGCTCACCGCCCTGGGCACCGCCCTCGTCGGCAGCGGGCTCCTCGCCGTGGCGCCCTGGCTCCTCGACCTGTTCGGGCCCGGGTTTCGCGACGGTCTTCCCATCCTGGCGATCCTCGTGGGGGGTAGCCTCGGTGCCAGCCTGTTCGGGCCGGGCGAACACATCCTGGCGATGCTCGGGGGCGAGCGTCTGGCGGCCGGCATCACCCTGTCGGCGCTGGTCCTGGCCGCGCTCCTGACCGGGCTCCTGTTCGCCTGGATCGGCGTGACCGGTGCCGCCACGGCCATGGCGCTCGCCGTGAACGCGCGGGCGCTGGCCATGGCGATCGCCGCGAATGCCCTGCACGGCATCGCCACGCCCGTGCTTGCCCTGCCGGGCTCGTCGCGCCGCTGATCGCCCCCTCGGCAGCGGCCCCTCGCCTGTGCTAACCCACCGCCTCGGCACGTCAGACAGGACATCCCCGCCGCATGCCCAGACTCCTTCCCCGCTTCCTCTCCCTCATCGCCGGAGCCTCGTTGATCGCCATGACCGCATCCGCCTCAGCCGAGTACGTGACGACCCCGTCGGGCCTGAAATACCAGGACGAGGTGGTGGGCACCGGCCCCGAGCCCAAGGCCGGCCAGAAGGTCAACGTCCACTACACCGGCTGGCTCGACGAAGGCGGCAAGCCGGGCAAGAAATTCGATTCCTCCGTCGATCGCGGCCAGCCCTTCAGCTTCACGCTGGGCGCCGGCCAGGTCATCGCCGGCTGGGATACGGGCGTCGCCACCATGAAGGTCGGCGGCAAGCGCCGCCTCGTGATCCCGCCGGACCAGGGCTACGGCTCGCGTGGCGCCGGTGGCGTCATCCCGCCCGGCGCCACCCTGATCTTCGATGTGGAATTGCTCGGCGTCCGCTGACGCTCCCGTCGGGCGGCCGGGGAACCGGCCGCCCGCATCCGATCTGCCCGAATATTGCCTGTGCCGCAGACGCGCGAGACCGAGCCCTCGTGCCCGTGGAACCCGCGATGCCGCAGCGCGACCTGACCCTCACCGCCGAACTGATCGCCGCCGCGCATCCCCGGCGGCCGGCCGACGATGCCGCCGCGATGCCGCTCATGACCGACGCGGACGTCGAGGCCGCCCTCCACAGCGAACTCGACGCACGCCCGGCCCCGGCCGGCGGGGGGCCGTGGGTGTTCGGCTACGGCTCGCTGATCTGGCAGCCGGAATTCGCGATCGCGGAGCAGCGCCTGGGCCGCGTGCGCGGCTGGCACCGGCGCTTCTGCCTCCTGCAGCGACGCTTTCGCGGCTCGACCGATCACCCCGGCCTCGTCCTGGCGCTGGTGGCCGGCGGCGTCTGCGACGGTGTCGCCTTCCGCCTGCCCGCGGGCGACTGGCGGGAGGTGCTGATGCCTGTGTGGCGCCGCGAGATGCGCGGCAACGGCTACCGCGCCCGCTGGGTGCCCGTGGCCACGCGCGAGGGCGTGGTCGAGGCCCTGACCTTCGTGGCGAACCCGGCCTGCGACCGCTACACCGGCCGCCTCGGCGAGGCCGAGATCGCCGACCTCATCGCCCGGGCCGACGGCGGCCTCGGCCCCAGCGCCGAATACCTGCGCCGCACCGCGCTGGCCTGTGCCGAACTCGGCATCCGCGACCGCCACCTGTGGTCGCTCCAGGCCCTGGTCGCCGAGCGGCTGCAGGCCGCTCCCCTCATCGCTCGGTCAGCTTGAGCTCGATCCGGCGGTTGCGGCCGTAGGCCTCCTCGGTGGTGCCGGCCTCCAGGGGCTGGAACTCGCCGAAGGCCGCCGCCAGGAGGCGCTGGGGCGGGATGCCCTTGCCCGCCATGTATTGCACCACCGCGATGGCGCGGGCGGCCGAGAGCGCCCAGTTCGAGGGGAACTGCGAACTGGCGATCGGGCGCGCGTCGGTGTGGCCGTCGATGCGCAGCACCCAGGGGATGTCGGCGGGGATCTGCCGGGCGAGGTCGATGATCGCCGTGGCGATGCGGTCGAGTTCGGGGCCGGCCTCCGCCTTCAGGCTCGCCGAACCGACGGGGAACAGCACCTCCGATTGCAGCACGAAGCGGTCGCCGACGATGCGGATGTCGGGGCGGTTGCCGAGGATCTGGCGCAGGCGCCCGAAGAAGTCGGAGCGATAGCGCGCCAGCTCCTGCACCCGCTGCGCCAGGGCGACATTGAGGCGGCTGCCGAGGTCGGCGATGCGGGCCTGGCTCTCCTTGTCGCGGTTCTCGGAGGCCGAGAGCGCGTCCTCGAGGGCGGCGAGCTGGCGGCGCATGGCGGCGATCTGCTCGTTGAGGAGATCGACCTGCGACAGGGCGCGGTTGGTGTTGGCCCGCTCCACCGCGATCTGCTTGTCGCGCTCTTCGACGCGCGAACCGCTGCCCTGCGCCCCCTCGGCCAGGACCTGGAGCCGGTCGCGGTCGGCCTCGGTCGCCGTGAGCGTGCTGCGCAGGCTGGCGGCGCTCTCCTCCTGCGCCCGCTTGTTGGAGCGTTCGAGGGCCAGCAGGTCCGTGAGGTCGGCGATCTGGCGGGTGAGGCGGTTGAGGACCGTGTCGCGGCCGGTGATCTCCTGGGACAGGAAGAACTGCCCCACCACAAAGATCGTCAGCAGGAAGACCACCGCCAGCAGCAGCGTGGCCAGGGCGTCGACATAGCCCGGCCAGACGTTGAGGCTCCGGTCGCGCCGCGTGCGCAGCGAGGCCATCAGGCCCGCTCGCGGCCGAGGCGGTCGAGCGCCTGCTTCAGCTCGCGCTCGCGGCTGGCCTGGGCCTCGACCCAGTCGCGGATCATCTGCTGCTCGGCGCGCATGTGCTGGACGAGGCCCTGGATGCCCTCGGCGAGGTTGGTCATCGCCTGGGTCGCGACCCGGCCGTTGGCGCCCTCGGCGACCACGGTGGTCAGGCGCTCCACCGCCTCCGTCAGCTCCTTGGCCGAGGCCGGCACGGCGGGGAGCGCCGTGGCGGCCTCCTGCGTCTCGCCCGAGGTCAGCCAGTCCTCGAGGTCGTTGTGGAAGCGGGCGTGGGCCTGTCCGGCCTGGAGGTCGAGGAAGCCGATGACGAGGGAGCTGGCCAGACCGAACAGCGAGGCCGAGAAGGCCAGGCCGATGCCGCTGAGGGGAACGGCCAGGCCGTTCTTCAGTTCGTCGAACATCGCGCCGGCCTCGCCGCCGCCGCGCATGGTGCGGATCACCGAGCCGACCGCGCTCAGGGTGTCGATGAGGCCCCAGAAGGTCCCGAGCAGGCCGAGCAGGATGAGGAGGCCGGCGACGTAGCGCAGGATCTCGCGACCCTCGTCGAGGCGGGCGGCGGTGCTGTCGAGGAAGGCGCGGGTGGCCGGCAGGCTGCGCCCCTCGCGCCGCGCCGCGATCGCCGGTGCCAGCGGCGCCAGGAGCGAGGGCCCCTTGGCCGGCTCCTGCCCCATCGCCACCGCATTGACGTAGGCCGTCTCGCGGTTGAGGCGCAGCACCTGCCCGAAGGCGAGCAGGACCGCCAGCAGCAGCACGCCGAGGATCAGCCCGTTGAGGCCGGGATTGGCGAGGAAGGCCGGCGTGATCTGCTTGAACAGGACGAAGGCGAGGAACCCGACCAGGGTCAGGAAGACCAACATCCGGATCAGGTAGATGCCCGGCTTGACCAGCGGTGCGTCGGGATTCGCGGGAGGGGTCGCCATGGGCTGATGGGAAACTCTTCGACGCTGACTTGCTAGCGTTCACGACACGTCGAGACGCGCGCGCATCGCGGCGGGACCGAGCGCACACTGGCCGCAGGTCTGGCCACGATCAAGTCGTCGGGGGCCTCGAAATGACGGCCGCGCCAGCTTTGCACGCAATTGATGGCAAGACGACTGATGGCAAGACGACCTCCATCACGAACACAGACACGAGACGCGTGGCTGGCTAACGTCCTGAGACGCACCGGATCGGCACCTCGATGACACGCCCGGGCACCGAATCCCAGGACCGTGTCTGAACGAGGCGCAACGTCGTGTCACCCGGCCCTTCGAGGCGCACGCGAAAGACCTTTGCCGTTCCGGCCCCAACCCCATCGGACGGTGGGCCGAGCGTCTCACCAACGATCGTCGCCGCATGGTGAGGCACTTCCGCATGCCAGAGGAACCCTCCGATTCCTTCTCCCGGCGCCGCGATCTCGATCGTCTCGCCGGGGCGGGCGTCGATGGGACCACGCCGCTCAAGATCCATCACGACGTCCTCCGAAAGGCCCGCTCATATCGCGCCCGCAACGCGATTCAAGCAAGCTTTTCAGTGAGCTTCGCGGCTTTCGTACGGCGGGGCGACAACTGTCGAGCGACCACGGTCGTGCTCGCCAGTGCGATCTCGGGATCGTAGAACAACACCTCGGAATCGATTCCGCATTCACCATATCCGATGCGAAAATAGCCCTTCTCGCCCCATCCCGATCCCCAACTGTTCTTGGCGATCCAGCATTGCTCGGCGTCGTCATAGCCGATCACGGCAACGGCATGCCATCCGAGAAACTCACCCGCCACATGAGTGTAGATGCCTTTTCGGTAAGCATAGAAATCCTGGAACACGCGAAATCCGCCGATCACCGGCCCCTTCTGGAGAGCCTGCTTGCGGGCCATCTGGGATACCGCGGTCTGGTAGCGAGGCACGCTGACGATGGGCGGAATCGGCTGGCACGCCTGATTGCCGGGCGTGTAGGGGAAATCCGACTCCTGGCCGATGCCGTGCTTTTTCGCGTAGTCCAGCGCCTTCGTGTAGAACCACCCCTGGTCGCAAGAGTTCGGCGCGCCGCAGTAGAAGAGATGGGCCTCCGAGAGGTCGATCGACCCGCCGGGATTCCCGGTACCGATGAGAATCCGGCTTTCCACGGCGGCGCATGTCGCAAATGCGACGCAGGAGCCGCAGCTCGATTGATCCTTGACTGGTGTCACGAAGTTTTGACCGCCGCTATTACGCCAGTCGAGTTTCGGCGGCGGCGGTGCGACAACCTTGAATAGCGCCGATTCGGCATTTCGCGCCTTGACGACCTCCTTCTTGGCCCGTTCCGGGTCAAAGGAAAGGCCGAACCGCCCAGTCGGCGATGCTTCGACATCGTAGAATTCGCTGATGGACGTCGGACCGGCGTCCCATCGCGCGCCCGCTCGCTGAATCGCGGCATTGATCCGCTCGAAATCCGGCTGACCCACGAGGACGTCCTTCCCACAACTTCAGTGCCGCATAAAACACCCTCAAGTTGTGTTCGGAAATCGCACGTCCGTCAACCGGCGCTTGCGGCGAAAGCAATGTTCCTCAAGTCAAAATGCTGACAGGTGCCCATGGATGCAGTCGTCAAAGGGCCCGTCCTATCGTCCAATCGGAATCTGCAGACCGACCGGCGTCGTGCGTCGCGGCACCGCTATCCCTTGGGACCGCCTCAATCCCACTCCCGCGGCCAGGTCTCCTCCAGATGCGGCCCGAGGCGCACCGGCGCCACCCGCGTGGCGAGGCCGGTGGCGTCGTCCGTCTCCACCGCGATGCCGCACAGGGTGCCGGTCCCCTGCGCCGCCTCGAGGCGGGCGCCGGGGGTCTTCTGCAGGAAGCGGCGCAGGGGCTCGTCCTTCTGCATGCCGAGGATCGAATCGTAGTCGCCGCACATGCCGGCGTCGGAGAGGTAGGCGGTGCCGCCGGGCAGAATGCGGTGGTCCGAGGTCGGGGTGTGGGTGTGGGTGCCCACCACCAGGCTGGCGCGGCCGTCGAGGAAGTACCCGAAGGCCTGCTTTTCGCTGGTCGCCTCGGCGTGGACGTCCACGATCACCGCGTCCGCGACCTCGCCGAGCGGGCAGGCGGTGAGTTCGCGCTCGGCCGCCGCGAAGGGATCGTCGAGGGCGTCGAGGTAGATCCGCCCCATCACGTTGAGGACGAGGACGCGCGCGCCGGCGCGGGTCTCCACCACCGTGGCGCCGCGCCCGGGCGTGCCCGGCGGGTAGTTGGCCGGGCGCACGAGGCGGGTCTGGCGGGCGATGAAGACCAGGGCCTCGCGCTGGTCGAAGGAGTGGTTGCCCAGCGTCACCGCGTCGGCCCCGGCCTGGAGGAGCTCGTCGCAGATCGCCTCGGTGATGCCGAAGCCGCCGGCGGCGTTCTCGCCGTTGATCACCACGCAATCGAGGCGCCAGCGTTCGCGCAGGGCCGGCAGGCGGCCGGTCACGGCGGAGCGGCCGGGACGCCCGACGACGTCACCGAGGAAGAGGAGGCGCATCGGCGGCGGGCCTTCAGGTCCGGAGGAGGGAGACGGGGCCGGCCTCGGTCACGAGATGGTCGAGGGGCCGGTCGTGCGGCTCGGCCGGGACCGCCTCGATCTCCTGGACCGCGAAGGCGATCCCGATGGTGAGGACCGGGCCGTTGCCGCTGAGGCGCGCGATCGCCCGGTCGTAGTAGCCGCGCCCGTAGCCGATGCGATGGCCGCGGCGGTCGAAGGCCGCCAGCGGCACGATCAGGGCGGTGGGATCGAGGGGAGGGAGGTCGTCGCGCGGCTCGCTCAGGCCGAAGCGGCCCGCGACCAGGGCCTCGCCGGCCTTCCACTCGCGGAACACGAGGCCCTCGGGCGTCACCTTCGGCAGGGCGACGCGCTGGCCGCGGGCGAACAGCCGGTCGATGAGCGGGCGCGGATCGACCTCGCTGCGGATCGGCCAGAACGCCCCGACGATCTGCGCCCCGGCGAGGGCGTCGATGGCCATGACCGCATCGGCGACGGCCACGGACCCGTCGCGGCGGGCCTCGGGCGAAAGCCCGTCGCGCCGGGCGAGGACGGCCTCGCGAAGGGTGGCCTTGAGGCCGGAGGTGGGGGAGGAGGAGTGCGGAGCCACGTGAGCCGTTGGAGGATCGATCCCGGGAAACCTACAGTGTAGGTGGGCGCCGTGTTGACCAAGTCCAGGGACGAGGCCAGGGACAGCTCCCGGGGGAGTCGATAAGGCCCCGGGGAAAGTGCTCCTGACGGACTCTGCAGCCCCGCCAGCAGTATGTAGCGTCGGCGGGGGCGCGGCGCCAGGGGGAACCTCACCCCGTCGCCAGCCTGTGGGCCAGTCGCTCGATCCGCTCGGCCGCCCGGTTGAGCCCGTCCTCCAGCTGCGCCTCGTCCACCGCCCGCTCGGCGTCGAGGGAGGCGAGGCGCTCGCGGATCGCCCCGGTCTCGGCCTCGAGGTCGGCGAGACGGCGACGGACCTCCAGCAGTTCGTCGGCCTGGGTCAGCGCCGCCATCACCTGGAGGCGCATGTCGCCGATCTCGCCGAAGGCCTGGCGCATCTCGGCGACCTTGGCGCCGAAGCTCGCGGCGAGGGCGGCCAGGTGCGGCTCCTCGCCCTCGGCGCAGGCCATCCGGTAGCTCTTGCCGTCGATGGTGACGTTGATCTGGGGCATGGGCGCGCCGTCCGCTCAGAGGTCGGGATGGCGGCGGGGCCGCAGCAGGACGCCCTCGACCGTGGCGATGGCGCGCCCCAGGCGATGCCCGACGTCGTCGGTGGTGGCCTCCACCGCGGCGAGCCGGGCGCTGGCCGCATCGAGCTCGGCGGCGAGCCGCGCCCTGTCCTCGCCCATGATCGCGAGCTCGATCTCGGTCTCGCCCGGTGCGCGCACCGCCGAGAAGCGCTGGGCGACGGCCTCCTCGAGCCGGGTCAGGGCGGCTTCGAGGCGCAGGATGCCGGGGCCGGCGGCGTGGCTCACGATCGGGATCTCACGGTGCGGGGCCTTACGATCGGGACATCATCGCCAAGGCGCGTTCTGACGGCCCGCATTGTCGAGCCGGCCGGGTCGGGAAATCAACCTGACTTTCGCGTCCGATCGTCACCCGGCAACCTTTGCCAGCCCGAACGGCCATGATAGTCAGCCCTCGTCCGCCTGACGACAGGCCCCGCGGGGCCGCGAACGGTCCGACCCCGCGCCAGCGCGGGGGCCGGCCGGTTCATCTCAGGTTCAAACGTGGCACCGCTCAGGAACGGGCGCGGCGCGAAACGCCGGCATCCGGGCCACGCGGTGTCGTTCGCGGGAGCGATCTCGCGCGAGAGTGTTCTTGCCCGGCGGCCCCGGCGTGCCGATGTGGGCCTCACGGGGGCGCCGGACGCCCGGCCCCTCGACAGAAGAAGGATATCAGGCCGTGACGGTCAAGGTTGCCATCAACGGGTTCGGACGCATCGGCCGCAACGTGCTGCGCGCCATCCACGAAGCCGGACGCACGGACATCGAGGTCGTGGCGATCAACGATCTCGGGCCCGTCGAGACGAACGCCCATCTCCTGCGGTTCGATTCGATCCACGGCCGCTTTAACGCGAAGGTCGAGGTCGACGGCGAGTTCATCGTCGTCGACGGCCGGCGCATCAAGGTCACCGCCGTGCGCAACCCGGCCGAGCTGCCGCACCGCGAGCTCGGGGTGGACATCGCGCTGGAATGCACCGGCATCTTCACGAGCCGCGACAAGGCCAAGGCCCATCTCGACGCCGGCGCCAAGCGCGTGATCGTGTCCGCCCCCGCCGACGGCGCCGACCTCACCGTGGTCTACGGCATCAACCACGACGCCCTCACCGCCGACCACGTGGTGATCTCGAACGCCTCCTGCACCACCAACTGCCTGGTGCCGGTGGCCAAGGTGCTCCACGACCTCGTGGGGATCGAGCGCGGCTTCATGACCACCATCCACTCCTACACCAACGACCAGCCCTCGCTCGACCAGATGCACAAGGACCTCTACCGGGCCCGTGCCGCCGCCCTGTCGATGATCCCGACCTCCACCGGCGCGGCCAAGGCCGTGGGGCTCGTCCTGCCGGAACTGAAGGGCAAGCTCGACGGCACCTCGATCCGCGTGCCGACCCCCAACGTTTCGGCGGTGGACCTCGTCTTCACGGCCAAGCGCGCGACCTCCGTCGAGGAGATCAACGCCGCGATCCGCGCGGCGGCCGACGGCCCGCTGAAAGGCGTGCTCGCCTATACCGACGCGCCCAACGTCTCGATCGACTTCAACCACGACCCCCATTCCTCGACGTTCCACATGGACCAGACCAAGGTGATGGACGGCACCTTCGTGCGCATCCTCGCCTGGTACGACAACGAGTGGGGCTTCTCGAACCGCATGGCGGACACCGCCGTGGCCATGGGCAAGCTGCTCTAGGCTCGGGATCGGACCACCCGCTCCGGGCGGACGGCGTCTTTGACGCCGGGCCGCCCGGAGCGGTCGGATCGACGACCGACGCGCCCCGCATCCTCCCCGCCCGCGACCAGGTGTGCCCGAGATGACCGAGACTTCGCCGACGACCACGGCCTCCCCGACGACGAAGGCCTCGACGACGACCACGGCCGGCAGCGACTTCATTCCCGGCGGCTCATCGCCGACCCCCTCGTCCCCGATTTCCTCCTCGCCACAGCCGACCGCGGCCGTCGTCGCGGCGGCGACTCCGGTGGCCGCAGCCGCACCGGAGCCTGTGACCGCGGTCAGGACGACATCGGCCTCCGCGGCGGGCGACCAGCTCGCCCGGATCGAGGACAAATGCGCCCGGATCGAGGACAAGTACGCCCGCTCCGAGGCGCTGCTGTCCAAGGTCGAGGACAAGGTCGAGGGCGCAGCCCAGCGCATGAACGAGGCGGCGCGCCAGTCCGACCTCACCGCCCTGCGCAGCGAGGTGCGGGCGATCGCGGACCGCACCAAGCGCCTGCCGGGTGCCGGGGCCCTCGTGCTCACCGCCGTCATCACCGCGGTGCTCACCGTCGTCCTGACCATCGCCGTCCAGCGGCTCAACCTCCAGGCGCTCATCCCGGTCTGAGCCGGGCGAGCCGCCGACAGGATTCCAGCGTGAAAAGGCCAGCATGACCGCGTTCCGTACCCTCGACGACGCCGGCTCGCTCTCGGGCAAGCGGGTGTTGCTGCGCGTCGATCTCAACGTGCCGATGGAGGCCGGACGCGTCACCGACGCGACCCGGATCGAGCGGATCGTACCGACCATCAAAGAGATCGCCGACCAGGGCGGACGCGCGGTGCTGCTCGCCCACTTCGGGCGCCCGAAGGGCAAGCCCGAGCCGCGCGACTCGCTCCGGCCCGTGGTCGCGACCCTGTCGGAGAGGCTCGGGCGCCCGGTCGCCTTCGCCGACGATTGCATCGGCGAGGCCGCCGCCGCCGCCGTCTCCGCCCTGGGCGACGGCGAGGTGCTGCTCCTGGAAAACACCCGTTTCCATGCCGGCGAGGAAACGAACGACCCCGCCTTTACGGCCGCGCTGGCCGCCAACGGCGACGTCTACGTCAACGAGGCCTTCTCGGCCGCCCATCGGGCCCATGCCTCGACGGAAGGCCTCGCCCACCTCCTGCCGGCCTTCGCCGGCCGCCTGATGCAGGCCGAGCTCGACGCCCTCACCAAGGGACTCGAGGCACCGACCCGGCCGGTGATCGCGCTGGTGGGCGGCGCCAAGGTCTCCTCCAAGATCGACCTCCTGGAAAACCTGGTCACCAAGGTCGACAGCTTGGTGATCGGCGGCGGCATGGCCAACACCTTCCTGCACGCGCAAGGCTCGAGCGTCGGCAAGTCCCTGTGCGAGAAGGATCTCGCCGAGACCGCCCTGCGCATCCTCGCCGCGGCAAAGGCGGCCGGGTGCCGGATCATCCTGCCGGTGGACGCGGTGGTGGCGACCGAGTTCAAGGCAAACGCCCCCCACGAGACCGTCCCGGTCGCCGCGGTCTCCGAGACCGGCATGATCCTCGATGCCGGCCCGGCCTCCGTCGCCGAGATCGAGGGCGCCATCGACGAGGCGGCGACCCTGGTCTGGAACGGACCGCTGGGCGCCTTCGAGCTGACGCCCTTCGACGCCGCGACGGTGGCCGCGGCCCGGCATGCGGCCGAGCGCACCCGCGCCGGCAAGCTGGTCTCCGTGGCCGGCGGCGGCGACACGGTGGCCGCCCTCAACCATGCCGGCGTGGCGCAGGATTTCTCCTACGTCTCCACCGCCGGCGGCGCCTTTCTCGAATGGCTGGAGGGCAAGGTGCTCCCGGGCGTCGAGGCGTTGCGGGTGAAGGAATAAGCGTCGTCCCTCCCTCGACCTCATTCGGAGGGGCACGCGGCAGCGGGCCTCGAGGGAGGGTCCGGGGATCACATCGAGAACGGGAGGGCTCCTTCGAGGCCTCCGCTTCGCTACGGCACCTCAGGACGAGGTGATGGATCAGGATCGGCCTTGCTGTGCCGACCGCAGATGATTGGGAAACCGGATCATGGCACGCATCACCCTCAGGCAACTCCTCGACCACGCCGCCGAGTTCGGCTACGGCGTGCCCGCCTTCAACATGAACAACATGGAGCAGGGGCTCGCCATCATGGCGGCGGCCGACGCCACCGATTCGCCGGTGATCCTCCAGGCGAGCAAGGGCGCGCGCGCCTATGCCAACGACGTGGTGCTGGCCAAGCTGATCGACGGTCTCGTGGAGATCTACCCCCACATCCCGGTCTGCATGCACCTCGACCACGGCAACAACGAAGCCACCTGCGCCACCGCGATCCAGTACGGCTTCACCTCCGTGATGATGGACGGCTCGCTGAAAGCCGACGGCAAGACCCCGGCAGACTACGCCTACAACGTCGAGATCACCCGCAAGGTCACCGAGATGGCGCATTGGGCCGGCGTCTCGGTGGAGGGCGAACTCGGCGTGCTCGGCTCGCTGGAGAGCGGCGAGGGCGAGGCCGAGGACGGCCACGGCGCGGAAGGCGTGCTCAGCCACGACCAGCTCCTCACCGACCCGGACGAGGCGGTGAAGTTCGTGCAGGCCACCAAGGTGGATGCCCTGGCGGTGGCGATGGGCACCAGCCACGGCGCCTACAAGTTCACCCGCCAGCCCGATGGCGACGTGCTCGCCATGAACGTCATCGAGGAGATCCACCGCCGCCTGCCGACGACCCACCTCGTCATGCACGGCTCGTCCTCGGTGCCGCAGGACCTGCAGGACATCATCAACCAGTACGGCGGTGAGATGAAGCCGACCTGGGGCGTGCCGGTGGAGGAGATCCAGCGCGGCATCAAGCACGGCGTGCGCAAGATCAACATCGACACCGACAACCGCATGGCGATGACCGGCCAGATCCGGAAGGTGCTGGCCGAGAACAAGGCCGAGTTCGACCCGCGCAAGTACCTGAAGCCGGCCATGGACGCGATGCAGAAGCTGTGCAAGCAGCGGTTCGAGGAGTTCGGCACCGCCGGCCAGGGTTCGAAGATCCGTCCGGTCTCGGTCTCGGCCATGGCCAAACGCTATGCCGACGGTTCGCTCGACCCCCGGATCGGGTAGACGGACCGGACACGACGTCAACGCCAGGACCCCATGACCGCACCGCGCACCCGCCTCGCCCTGCTCACCCCGCACCGGGTCGAGGCCTCCCACGTCGATGGCCTCGTCGCGGCGATCCGCAGGGCCACCGCGGCCGCCGACGTGGCGGCGGTGGTGCTGCGGCTGGCGCCGGCCGACGAGCGCAGCCTCGTCAACCTCGTCAAGCGGCTGGCACCGGGCGTGCAGGAGGCCGGAGCGGCCGTCCTCGTCGCCTGTGCGGGCTATGACGGCGACCTCGTGAGCGTGGCGGCGCGGGGCGGCGCCGACGGCGTCCATCTCGACAAGCCCGGCGAGGGCGACCTGCGCGACCTGCGCGGGCGCCTCGCCGACGGCCGCATCCTCGGCGCAAGGGGCGGCGAGTCGAAGCACGCCGCCATGGAGGCGGGGGAGGCGGGGGTCGACTACGTGATGTTCGGCGGGCTCTACCCCGACGGCGTCGCCCCCGACGCGGAGCTCGTGCTGGCGCGCACGCAATGGTGGACGGAGATCTTCGAGACGCCCTGCATCGCCGTGGCGCAGGAGATCGGGCAGGTCGCGGCGCTGGCCGCCACCGGAACCGAGTTCGTCGGCATCGAGGGCGGGCTGTGGCTCGACGCCTCCGCCGATCTCGGCGCGATCATGGCGGTGCTGGCCGAGCAGGCGGCCCTGCGGGACGCCGCCTCGTGAGAACGCGTCCGTCACTGGCCCTGCTGGCGCTGCTCGGGGCGATGTCCACGGCGTCGGCCGAGACGCCCGGAGACGGGGTGCCCAAGGACGTGGTGCCCGCCACCCCGCGCACGATCAAGGTCGCCCCGCTCAAGGACCTGCCGACCCCCTATACGCCGGGCGCGATCGGGGCGGTGCCGGGCCCGTCGAGCAAGACGCCGGACGTGGCCTTCGGCGCCTACCAGCGCGGGCAATACGCCACCGCCTTCCGCGAGGCGACGAAGCGCATCGAGGCGGACCCCAAGGACGCCGCCGGCATGACGCTGGTGGGCGAACTCTACAACCAGGGCCTCGGGGTGCGGCAGGACCCGGTCAAGGCGGCCGAATGGTACCGGCTGGCCGCCGCCCAGGGCGACGCGCACGCCATGGCGGCCCTCGGCCTCATGGCGATCGACGGCCGCGGCGGCCCCAAGGACCCCAAGGCCGGACGCGCCTGGCTCGAACAGGCCGCCGCCAAGGGCGACGTCACCGCCTCCTACAACCTCGGCCTGCTGCTCCTGGGCACCGGCGCCCCGGCCGACCTGGCGCGGGCCGCCAGCCTGTTCGAGAAGGCGGCACAGGGCGAGATCGGCGCCGCCCAGCACAACATCGGCGTGCTCTATCTCCAGGGCCGCGGCGTCCCCAAGGACGCGTCCAAGGCCGCCGACTGGTTCCGGCGGGCGGCCGACAACGGCGATCTCGCCGGCGAGGTCGAGTTCGCCATCCTCCTGTTCAACGGCACCGGCCTGCCCAAGGACGAGGTCCGCGCCGCACGCTACTTCACGCACGCCGCCTCCCGCGGAAATGCCATCGCGCAGAACCGCCTGTCGCGGCTGTTCGCGGTGGGGCGCGGCGTGCAGAAGAACCTCGTGGAGGCGGCGGCCTGGAACCTCGCGGCCTCGGCCCAGGGCCTCACCGACGCCTGGCTCGACCAGACCCTGACCGGCCTGAGCGCCGAGGAGCGCTCCAGGGCCGAAAAGCTCGCGGCCGATCGCGCCGGCGGCAACTGACGCCCGTCTCACGAAAGCCCCCTGGGCCGTGCGCCTCAGGCCCGCGTCCACGGGGACGCTCGGGCGTGTCCTGTCGCGACGCGATCTGCTAGGGAACCCCCAGCCAGGACAACCCGGATCGGGCGGACCGGCCTCCCGACGAAGGGTGGGCCAGGCCGTGGCCCGTGCCGGGCCGGTCAGCCCTCCTGCCCGTCAACGACCCGGACTCGAAGCGACGATGATCAGCTCACCCCTCATGACCGTGATGGTCGATGCCGTGCGCAAGGCCGCCCGTGGCCTCAAGCGCGATTTCGGCGAGATCGAGAACCTTCAGGTCTCGCGCAAGGGGCCCGGCAACTTCGTCTCCGCCGCCGACCGCAAGGCCGAGGAGGTGCTTCGCGACGCCCTCATGAAGGCGCGGCCCGGCTACGGGCTGATCCTGGAGGAATCCGGCAACGTCGAGGGCCAGGACAAGAGCCACACCTGGCACGTCGACCCCCTGGACGGCACCACCAACTTCCTGCACGGCATCCCGCATTTCGCGATCTCGGTGGGTCTCGAGCGCGAGGGCCAGATCGTGGCCGGCGTGATCTACGATCCGATCAAGGACGAGCTGTTCGTGGCCGAGCGCGGCAAGGGCGCCTACCTCAACAACCGCCGCCTGCGCGTATCGGGCCGCAACGAGATGCCCGATGCGCTGGTGGCCTACGGCTCGCCCTACCTCGGGCGCGGCGACCACCCGAAGCTCCTGCGCGAGGTCGCGGCGGTGATGGCCGTGACCGGCGGCGCCCGCCGCTTCGGATCGGCGGCGCTGGACCTCGCCTACGTCGCCTGCGGCCGCTCCGACCTCTACTGGGAGCGCGACCTGCAGACCTGGGACATCGCGGCCGGCATCATCCTGGTGCGCGAGGCCGGTGGCTTCGTCACCAGCGCCGACGGCGGCGCAGAACCGCTCCTGGCCAAGTCGGTGGCCAGCGGCAACGAGGTGCTCCACGGGGAGCTCGTGAAGCTGCTGCGCAAGGCGCACGCCGCGGCGTGACGTCCGCTCTTTCAGAAGGACGAGCCCGTGCGTCGAGTAATCTGCTCACGGAGTCCTTCACGTGCATCGCCGTCGGCGGCGCCACGCCGCTGCCTTTCGACGTTGCGGCCACGGGCCGCCGCCTGGTCCAAGATGAAGTCGACGGACTGGATCAACCGGGCGGCCTCGAGTTCGCGCAGGAAGTCCCCCGTGCTGATGAGGCTGACCCGCTCCTCGACCACGGCACGGCGCTTGCGCACGTCACTGTCCTCGAACAGCAGCAGCGCCTGGGCCGTGGGATCGCTTTTCAGGAGGCGATCGAGCGTTTCGAGGGCGGCCTGCTCGCCGAGTCCCCGAATAGACCGTCCTTCCGCCAGACGCCGTTGCTGATCGATGCCGATATCGGTGGGTACGATCTGGACTGCGTCCAGGTTAGCGTTGATCCATTCCACGATTTGCTCGGCACCGGGCGCGCCACGAACCCGCGTCGCTTCGATATAGACGGCATCCGGAATACGGATCGGCAGCCCGGGCCGCAGCAGCACGTCGAGCGAGTCGGCAAGCACCAACGTCAGTAGCGGCGAGGTGTCGGTGACGATGAGGCGGAGGGGCGCAGTCATGTCCGGGCCCGCAGGGCCTCGCGCAGGATGGCACGACCGCGACCGCGACTCTCGACGTTCGGGCCGTCCATGGGGGCCACCGGTGGTCGCAACCCGAGTTCGCCGAGGTGGGCCAGCACCGTCACGTAGTCCTCGAAGCCAGCTTCGCGCAGCGCCTTCCAGCTCACGTCCCCGGCGGCATAGTCCCGGATCAGTGTCTCCCGGCCGGTTGTGAAGGCCTTTTGCTGGCGCGTGGCGTCGTCCATGGTCGGCTCCTCACGCCCCGGGCGAGAGCCGGCCCGGAATGCGGTGTCGCTCCTTATAGCACGAGCCGGACATTGGCCCCCTGTCGCGATCTTTCCAGCGCGATCCGTCCGCCCTCTGGCCCCGCCATCCGGCATCTGCTCTAACCCGCCCGCTCAGATCGAGACAGAAAGCCGCCCGCATGGAAGCCCGCCGCCACAACGCCCTCAAGGAGTCGATCCGCTCGATTCCCGATTACCCGAAGCCGGGGATCATTTTCCGTGACATCACCACCCTGCTCAGCGACCCGCGGGCGTTCCGACGCGCGGTGGATTCGCTGGTGCATCCCTATGCCGGCGGCCGGATCGACCAGGTGGCGGGGATCGAAGCACGCGGCTTCATCCTCGGCGGGGCCGTGGCCCACCAGCTCTCGTCGGGCTTCGTGCCGATCCGCAAGAAGGGCAAGCTGCCCCACGCCACCGTCTCGATCGCCTACGCGCTGGAATACGGCACCGACGAGATGGAGATCCACGTCGACGCCATCAAGCCGGGCGACAAGGTGCTCCTGGTCGACGACCTCATCGCCACCGGCGGCACCGCCTGCGCGGCGGTGAACCTGTTGCGCCAGATCGGGGCCGAGGTGGTGGCGGCCTGTTTCGTCATCGACCTGCCGGAGATCGGCGGCGCCCAGAAGCTGCGCGACCTCGACGTTCCGGTGCGGACCCTGATGGAGTTCGACGGGCACTGAGCGACGGGCTCCCCCCGCCCCTCAGCCGCGGGTATGGAGCGCCAGCGCGTCGGCCAGGTCGGCCCGGTCGGTCAGCTTGCGGCCACGGCGCTTCAGGTCGGCCAAAAGACTGCGGTCGGGAAACGGGCAATAGGGCAGCACCGCCGCCGTCTCTCCCTCCGGGATGGCGCCCGACAGGTCGATCCGCGCCAGGACCCGGTCGAGCAGGATGCGTCCGTGCTCGTGCAGGAGGACGGAGGCGCGGGTGGCCGTGGTGCCCGGCGGCAGGGCCACCGCCTCCTGGGCGAGGATCGCGCCGGCGTCGATGGTCACCGCGAGGTGGTGGACGGTGACGCCGAAGGCCGGCGGCTCTTCGGCGAGGGCGTGGATGGTCGGCACCGGCCCGCGATGGCGCGGCAGCAGGCCGGGGTGGACGTTGAGCCCGCCCAGCCGCACCCGCGCCAGGGTCGGCCCCGAGAAGATCTGGTCGAAGTGGAAGGCGACGATCAGGTCCGGCTGGTGCCGGCCGATCGTCGCGGCGACCTCGGTGCCGTTGACGTCGTCCACCCGCAGGGTCGGGATGTCGAGGTCCCGGCACAGGGCCCTGAGCGGGGTCGCCCCCGCCCGGCCGGTGGTGCCGGCCAGGCGCTGGATCAGGCCGGCGGCCGGCGCCAGCAGGTCGGGCAGGCCGAAGTTCACGGCGAGGTAGGGCAGGAATCCCGGCCCCGAGCGGGCGAGATGGCGCCGGACCTGGCCGACGAGGCCGCCCGTACTCGGGCGCTCCGCGTTGGAGAGCCCGACGAAGGCGATGTCGGCGGCATGCTCGGCGACGAAGCGGCGCACGGCCCGGGCGTTGGGCAGGGCCTCCAGCACGAACAGGGCGATGCGCGGGCGGCTCATCGGCTCGGCCCGTCCTGCGGCGTGCGGCTCGCCTTGCCGACCTTGAACGCAAAATCGCGCATGCCGAGCCGGCGCAGGCGCTCCGGCAGCAGGGCAGACAGCCGGGCGAGCGCCGCCAGCGGCTGCGGGAAGGCGACGATCTCGTCGTCCCGCGCCAGGCCCCTGGCGATCCGCCGGGCGGCCTCCTCGGCGCTCATCTCCATCGGCCGCCAGCCCTCGTAGTCGCCACCCATGGCGGTCTTCACGTAGCCCGGCGTCACCACGTTGATGCGCACGCCGTGGGGTTTCAGCTTGGCCCGCAGGGCGAGGCCATGGGCGAGAAGGGCCGCCTTCGTCCCGCTGTAGGCGGGCGCGTCCGGCAGCGGCGCGAAGGCCGCGAGGGAGGAGATCAACGCGATCTGGCCGCGCCCGCGCGCCAGCATCAGGGTGACGCCGGGCAGGGCGACGTTGAGGGCGCCGTTGAGGTTCACGTCCACGGTCTCGAAGGCGGCGGCCTCGGTCTCGACGCCGCCGGACGGGTCGCCGCCGTTGATGCCCGCGTTGGCGATGACGAGGTCGAGCCCGTGCGCGGCGTCGATCCGCGCCAGCCAGGCGCCGACCGCCGCCCGGTCGCGCACGTCGAGGGATTCGGTGAGCACCGTGGCGCCCTTGGCCAGGCAGGCCTCGGCGACGCCCTCCAGCCTGGCGAGGCCCCTGGCGTTGAGGACGAGGGTGGTGCCGGCCGCCGCATAATGGAGGGCGAGGGCCGCGCCGATGCCGCTCGACGCGCCGGTGATCAGGATGACGGGCATGGATCGACCGTTGGGGATTGGAGCTTGCGAGGCATAGCCCAGTCCCGCGGGCAGCGGCAAACCGGCTCCGCCTTGACGTCCGGCGCGGTGTGTCGGTACGGCAAGGGCCACTCATGTCGTCGATCCCGGCACGGACCGGGCCCGCTCCCGGCCCGTCGGCGAACGGGCGGCCCGCGCGCGGGGAGCGAGGGGCGACCTCCGGTATCGCCGGACCGGCCGTCGCGATCGACCCTGGAGACGGGAACCCGAATGGATCAGGGCAAGGTCAAGCGCCTGTGGCCGCGGACGCTCTCGGCCGAGGCGGCGCCGCCCGGCCAGCGCGGGCAGCGCGGCGTGCCGCGCCTCGCCAGCGAGCCGGTCTCCCGCCGCGTGCGTCTCACCGACCGCTGGCAGGAGGGGTTCCTGCGCCTGCCCGCAAGACCCAGGGACCGCTCGCTCAGCTACATCGTCGACGGCCTCGGGGTCTATTACGACGCCACCGCGCCGAGCGAGCTCGAGGTCATGCTCGAAATGGGCGGCTGGGAGGACCCGGCCCTGCTCGCGCGCGCCGGGGCCGGCCTGGCCGAACTGCGCCGGCTGGCGATCTCCGTCGACAACGACCCGCGCCGGCTCGACCTCGGCGCCGCCCTCGCCCGCCAGGGCGACGCCTCCGGCAAGCCCGTCGTCGTGGTGGTCGATCAGCCCCGCGGCGATCCCTCGATCGGGTTCGGTCTGGCCGGGGAGGGGCGCTTCACCGCCATGCTCGACGCCGCCATCGCCGAGAACCCGGGCGCGCAGGTGGTGGTGGTGATGGACCCCGCCGCTCCCTACCAGTCGGGCCCGGGGCACCTCGACGGGATCGCCTCGGAGAAGGGAGCGCGGCTGATGCGCGATCCCGTGGCGGCCTGGTCGGTGGTGGAGGCGGGGGCGGTCGTCTACGTCGTCACCAGCCACGTCGGCTTCGAGGCGGCCACGGCGGGGCGGGCGGTGGCCTGCTTCGGGATGCCCTTCTATGCCGGCTGGGGTTTCACCGACGACCGCCTCGACCTCGCCCGGCGCACCCGCGAACGCACGGCCGAGGAGGTGTTCGCGGCGAGCTACCTGGTGTCGTCGCGCTACTTCGAGCCCTACGGCGGCGAGCCCTGCAGCTTCGAGGAAGCGGTCGCCATCCTCGGCCTCTCGGTGGTGCGGGACCGCGAGAACGCCGTGCGTACCCTCTGCCTCGGGTTTCCGGCCTGGAAGCATCCGTGGCTGCGCAAGACCCTGTCCTCGGTGGGCAACGCCCCGGTCATCGCCCGCAAGGGAGCGGCGGTGGCGGCGGGCGACCTCTCCGGCTACGGCCGCGTCGTCGCCTGGTCGAGCCGGGCCCCCGCCGAGACGCAGGCGGCCTGCGGCGCGGCCGGCGTGCCGCTGGTGCGGATGGAGGACGGCTTCCTGCGCTCCATCGGCCTCGGGGTCGCCCTGAGGCCGGGGGCCTCCTACGTCCTCGACGGCACCGGGATCTACTACGACGCCACGGCGCCGAGCGACCTCGAACGGCTCCTCGAGGCGGAGGACTTCGACGCGGCCGTGCTCGAGCGGGCGGTCCGCCTGCGGGCCGCCATCGTCGAGGCGCGCATCAGCAAGTACAACGTCGGCAGCGGGGCTATGCCGGCGCTGCCGAAGGGCCGGCCCGTGGTCCTCGTGGCGGGCCAGGTGGAGGACGACGCCTCGATCCGGCTCGGGGCGACCGGGATCCGCACCAATGCTGCACTCCTGCGCATCGCCCGCGAGCGCAACCCCGGCGCGGTCATCGCCTTCAAGCCGCATCCCGACGTGGAGGCGGGCCTGCGGCCCGGACGCATCGCGCCGGCGGAGCTGGAGCGCCTCGCCGACGTGGTCCTGCGCGACGTCTCGGCCCCCGATGCCATCGAGGCGGCCGATTCGGTGGAGGTCATCACCTCGCTGATCGGGTTCGAGGCGCTGTTGCGCGGCAAGCCGGTGACCACCCACGGCCTGCCGTTCTACGCGGGCTGGGGCCTGACCCGGAGCCCGGAGTGCCCACGCCGCACGCGCAGGCTCACCCTCGACGAACTCGTGGCCGGGGCGCTGATCCGCTACACGCGCTATCTCGATCCGCGCACGGGACTCGCCTGCCCGCCGGAGGTGGTGGTGCGGCGCCTGGCCGACGGCGACCCGGGACTGGCGCGCCGCGCGCCAACCCTTGAGGCGGCGCTCAAGCACATCTGGTCGCTGGCCTTCCGGCGCCTGCTGCACCGGAACGGCTGAAGCGCACCGCTGCGGGGCTTCTCGCCCCGCAGGCCGCGCCGACCGCGATCGAAGATCTTCAGGCGTTCTGCAGTCGCTCGATGCCGAAGGCCTGCTCGCCGGTCCAGCGGGTGTCGCGCGCGCCGCGGGCGGCCCGCGCCCGCGCTTCGAGCCAGGCACCGTCGGCGAGATCGAGCTTGGCGGCCGCCGCCTGCACGGCGGCATCCAGCCCTTCGCGCTTGTAGTAGACGCCGCGGATCTGGATGTGGGCGACGATCGCCTTGAGGAAGGCGTTCCACAGGTCCTGGCGCGGCGTGGTCCCGCCGGTCCAGAAGTCGTCGAGCTTGCCCTGGAAGGTCAGGCCATCGATGTCGTAGACCGCCTGCCCGAGGGTCATGACCGGAGTCTGGGCCCGCATCGCCCACAGGCCGACCGTGCTGTTGACGGTGACGACGCCCTTCGACTTCTCGAGGAGCTTCGGCAGGTCGCCGCCGTCGAGGTAGTCGACCCGGTCGGCGACGCCCCATTTCTGGGCCGAGCGCGCGACGATGCGGCGCCAGTTGCGCACGCCCGGATCGAGGGGGTGGACCTTGACCATCAGCCGGGCATCGGCCGGGGCGTTCTGGGCGAAGGAATTGATGACCTCGTGGATCGGGGTCTTCAGGTCGAAGTACGGGGAATAGGCCCGCAGCTGGAAGTCGTTCTCCATCTGCAGGGGCAGCACGTAATAGGGCACGCCGGAGGCCTGGACCTCGGCGATGCGCGCGTTCGCCTTGAGGCCGTCGCGCCGCGCCCGCAGGATGTGCAGTCCGGTGCCGATGTAGACCATCGCCGGATGGTGGACCTGGTGCGAGCGGTAGCCCGGGTGCAGGAACCACAGCCAGTTGCTGAAGAAATGATAGGCCATGTCCCACATGACCTGGGTCTTGAAGTCGTCCTTGAAGCGGGGCTTCAGGTCGAGCTCGGGGGCCTGGCGGGCCAATTCCATGATGGCGTCGGGATCGCGCGGGAAGCAGCTCTCGCCGGACATGCCGTTGCGCTCGAGGGTGATCCAGTCCGGGCGCAGGTAGCCGAAATCGGTCACCGTGATCTTCACGCCGCGGGCCTTGGCGGCCGTGATCGCCACCTTGTGGTAGAACCGCTGCTCGCCGAGCAGGACGATGTCGGTGACGCCCTCGCGGTCGATCAGGTCGGCGATGAAGGCGGGCCAGGCGTCGCGCTTGCCGGTGAAGTTCACCGCGCCGGGGCGGCGCCAGAACAGGCGGTCGCCGAAGCACAGGTTGACCCGCAGGCAACGGTGGCCGCGCCCTTCGAGGGCGGTGGCGATCTCGGCGAAGAAGGGCGTGATCGGCCCCTGCAGGAACAGGAAGACCTGCCGGGCCGGCGACGGGCGGGGGCCGGAAGCCCGGGGAGACTGGTCGATGCTCGAAGTCAGGCTCGATCCCACGTGCTCACCCCACATGACGCCACTCCGGCGAAGCGGAACGGCTCGTCCATTCGGTCCGGAAGATGAGCCGCGCGATCGGGCGCGGCTATGTCTTCGATGCAACAGCCGGGAAAACTCACCTGATTTCCCGACGATCTTCGACCGCGGACGAGGTCCGGATCGCAGTCTCTTCGCGGCGTCGGCCGCTGGAATCATTGCCCGGCGCCGCGACGGCCCGGTTTAGAACCGAGATCTTGGCAGCATCAAGGACGCCGCCGCCCCATCCACGGCGGCAAAGCCTGGCGTGGCCCGAAACTCGGGTGTGCCCGAAACTTGGCCGTGCCCGAAACTTGGCCGTGCCACAGTGCGACCGCAAAGTTCGACGAGCACCCGGACCTGAGGCGTCAGGCCCGATGCGGCGGCCCTTAAGCCGATCGCAGGGTTTGGCTGCGCTCCATCACCGATCGATCCTGCGGGCCGGGCGACAGGCCCGCGCCGGGACGGCAAGGACACATATGCTGCGCGTTCCCTCCGTTCCGGTCTCGCTGAAAGCCAGCGCCGCGGCGGCGACCCTGGCGACGATCCTGCTCTCGGGCTGCTCGTCGATCCTGCCTGCGGCGGGTCCGACGACGAGCGCCGTTCTGGAGGGGGCGGACGTGACGACGGCGCAGGGGACGTTCGCGCGCTAC
>NZ_LMND01000010.1 GCF_001423265.1 Methylobacterium sp. Leaf108 | reverse complement strand
TTCGCCGTGCGGGCGGTGGATGCGGCCGGCAATGCCGACCTCACGCCCGAGTCCACCCTCTGGACGGTGGATACCCAGGCGCCCACGGTCTCCGGCGTTTCGCTGTCCGGTCCGGGGATCGTCAGGGGCTCCGGCACCCTGACGGTGGGCCAGAGCGTGATCATCTCGGTGGCACTCTCCGAGCCCGTCACCCTGACCGATGCCGGGGGCCTGCGCCTCCAGCTCAGCGATGGCGGCGTGGCGGCCTACGACGCCGCGGCCTCCGACGCCTCGCACCTGGTCTTCACCCACGCCGTCGCCGTCGATGCGGTCAGCGCCGATCTCGCGATCACCGGGCTGACCCTGGGGAGCGCGACGATCCTCGACGCGGCGGGCAACGTCGCCTCGCTCGCGGGGGCGGTGACCAATCCCGCCGGCACCCTGCGCATCGACGGCTATACCGGCACGGCTGCCGCCGAGACCTTCCACGGCACCCCCGGCGCGGAAACCTTCAAGGGGCAGGGCGGCAACGACACCTATCTCGTCGACAACGTCGGCGACCGGGTGATCGAGGCGACCGGCGGCGGCAGCGACAGCGTGATCGCCAGCGTCAGCTATCGTTTGGCGGCGGGGCAGGAGATCGAGAGCCTCGCCCTGTCCGCCTCCACCGGCGGCACGGCGTTGACCCTCACCGGCAACGAGTTCGCCAACACCCTCACCGGCAATGACGGCGACAACACCCTCAACGGCGGTCTGGGTGCCGACACGATGACCGGCGGGGCCGGGTCGGACTTCTACGTGGTCGACGATGCCGGCGATCGCGCCATCGAGTTCGCCGGCCTCGGCACGGATCTCGTCTACGCGACGGTGTCCTACTCGCTCGGCGGGTCGCAGCTCGAGAACCTGACCCTCGCCGGCACCGACAACCTCACCGGCCTCGGCAACTCGCTCGCCAACGTCATCTCCGGCAACGGCGGCGACAACGTCATCAACGGCCTGGGCGGTGCCGACCGGATGAGCGGCGGGGCRGGGTCCGACACCTACTACGTCGACAACCTCGACGACAAAGTCATCGAGGCCACCGGCGYCGTCGGCACCGACCTCGTCTACGCCTCGGTGTCGTACTCGCTCGCCGGGGCGCACCTGGAGAACCTGACCCTGACCGGAGCCRGYAACCTCACCGCCACCGGCAACTCGCTGGCCAACGTGCTCACCGGCAACAGCGGCGCCAACGTCCTCGACGGCCTGGGAGGCGCCGACACCATGTCCGGTGGGGCGGGCTCCGACACCTACTACGTCGACACCATCGACGACCGCGTCCTCGAGGCCACCGGCGCCGTCGGCACCGACCTCGTCTACGCCTCGGTGTCGTACTCGCTCGCCGGGGCGCACCTGGAGAACCTGACCCTCACCGGGGCCGGCAACCTCACCGCCACCGGCAACTCGCTGGCCAACGTSMTCACCGGCACTCGCGGCGCCAACATCCTCGACGGCCAGGGTGGCGACGACGTCCTGACCGGCGGTGCCGGTGCCGACACCTTCGTGTTCAAGACCGCGCTCGGTTCGGGCAACGTCGACCACATCACCGACTTCGTGGCCTCGACCGCGGCGGTACACGATACGGTGCAATTGGCCCGCAGCGTCTTTGCGACCCTGGCCGCGGGCCARCTCACCGAGGCCGCGTTCAAGGACCTCGGCGTGAGCGCCGACGGGCGGGCTGTTCTACGATGCCGACGGCAGCGGCTCGGCTGCCACGGCGGTGCAGTTCGCGGTGATCGACACCAAGGTCACGCTCAGCCACCACGAYTTCTTCGTCGTGTGAGCTGCTCGACCCCGCTTGCGGATGGACCCCGCCGGCTGTCGGCGCCGGCCTCGATCGGCGCCGACAGGCCGGGGCAAACACGACCCAGGTCGCCGCATTCGGTGTGTTGATCGGGACCGACGAAAGACCCCGGTGCGGTTCGGTGCCGTATCGGTCGGCCTCACCGCTGCGTCGGCCGACCGGTCGCCGCCGACAGGGCCGCCATGAGGTCGCCCTCGAACAGCAGGGCCGAGCCGTAGTGGAACTCCAGGTCGAAGGGCCGGCGCGAGTTCATCGACAGCGAGGCGCTCTGCATCGCGATCAGGTGCCCGCCCTCGTCGAACAATCCAGAGCCGGAACCGCCGAATCCGTCGTTGCAGTCGTGGCGGACCCGGCGCGCGCCGGCCTCGCTCGGCGGGTCGACCTGTCGGATGAAGCAGGTCTCGAGACTGCTCGGCCCGCGGTAGTTGCCGTGGCCGCCGGGCGACACCATGACGATCGCCATCGTCGTCGGTCCCGTGGCGAGGCCTGAGACCCGCGGTATCGGTTGCGGGCGCACTCCCTCGGCGGGCTGGGTCAGGCGCAGGATCGCCCAATCGTCGGTGATGTGCAGCCCGGCGGCGTTCGCGGGCGCCCCAAGTTGCAGGCTCGCGGGCACGAAGTCGTAGTTGCGCCCGCCGATCTGGAAGAAGCAATCCGCGACCTCGCGGGTGGTCTCCATCCGCCGGTTGCGAAAGTTGTGAGCGTTCAGGACGACCACGGACGGGTCGCCGATGAGCCATGCGGCGGACGCCTTGCGGGGGATGCCGTCCGGGCCGTGGCAGTACAGCACCCCGGCACCCGGATAGCGGTCGACGTCGGCACCGGTCATGTCCCTGCGGCGGTCGACCGGATAGAGGGCCGCGACCCGAGCCGGGGAGGCGGGCGCCACGGGAACGGCGAGGCAGGCCATGAACAATCCGGCGGCGGCCGAACGGGCCGAGCGCCGAACGGCTATACCGGGCGCGGGCGGAAGTCCGGACCGGTGCGGTCGCCAGATCCCTCGCGTCATCCCGCTCCTGCCTCCACCGATGGCGTCGCGACGATCCGGTCTCTCACCGCTAGTCCGCCGCGTCCTTCTTGACGGATACGCAGATCTTGACCGCCTGCTCGAGCTTGATGTCGCCGGGATTGCCGATATTGGCGGTCTCTTCCAGGCACTTGATGAAGTAGTTCATGTCGAGTTCCGGTGACAGGCTCGAGAACGCACGTCCCATGCGGGTGGCGAAATCGACCTTCTCGCCCGTGGTGGCGCGCGGCCAGCGGGCGACCTTGTCGTCCAGCGTCAGTTTGGCCGCCTGCGCCGGAGGAGCCAGGCAGACCAGGGACAATAAGAATACCCTCAGTGTCTTCACCGCCATCGATCACCGCCTGTCCTACTAGGGTGCGATGATTGTAGCGGTTGCGGCACCCGAGTAAAGGCTCGCCGCCGCCGAGATCCGATATCACGTCTTCTTTGTCTGCCGGGTATGGCCAAAACACCTGAGCGAATGCGCAATAGAAACGCTTCTATTGCCACTTTGTCCCGACGTAAAATGACGAACTGGCTGAAGACATTGTCTCAAGACGATGTTTATATATCGAGCCAGCGGATCAGTAATAAGTTTCTTATAAGACGCCAATTGCTTATGTGAATCTTATGAATACGCAGAGTCGATCCTGTTTTTCCGATGCTCTGCTCTGATCCGATGAAACGAAAGGCCGCGGTGGGCTTCGAGCATCCGCACGCGGCGCACAGGGCAGGAGAGTTCAGGATGAACAGGTTTCTTTACTCCGTCTCGGCGATGGCGGTCGTCGCCTTCGCCCCGATCGGGGCATCGACCCTCGCGACGGCCAACGACAAGCTGATCGAGCTGTCGAAGAACGACGCCAACTGGGTCATGCCGGGCAAGAACTACGATTCGGACAACTACAGCGCGCTCAAGCAGATCAACGCCTCGAACGTGAAGGACCTGAAGGTCTCCTGGACGTTCTCCACCGGGCTGCTCAACGGCCACGAGGGGGCGCCGGTCGTCGTCGAGGGCAAGATGTTCATCCACACCTCGTTCCCCAACAACACCTTCGCGCTCGGGCTCGACGATCCGGGCCGGATCCTGTGGCAGGACAAGCCCAAGCAGAACCCGGCCGCCCGCGCGGTCGCCTGCTGCGATCTCGTGAACCGCGGGCTCGCCTACTGGCCGGGCGACGGCAAGACCCCGTCGCTGATCCTCAAGACGCTGCTCGACGGCAACGTCATGGCGCTCAACGCCGAGACCGGTGAGACCGTGTGGAAGGTCGAGAACTCCGACATCAAGGTCGGCTCGACGCTCACGATCGCGCCCTACGTGGTCAAGGACAAGGTCATCATCGGGTCCTCGGGCGCCGAGCTCGGCGTGCGCGGCTACCTCACCGCCTACGACGTGAAGACCGGAGCCCAGGTCTGGCGCGCCTACGCCACCGGCCCGGACAAGGACCTGCTGCTGGCCTCCGACTTCAACATCAAGAACGCGCACTACGGCCAGAAGGGCCTGGGCACCTCCACCTGGGAGGGCGACGCCTGGAAGATCGGCGGCGGCACCAACTGGGGCTGGTACGCCTACGATCCGGGCACCAACCTGATCTATTTCGGCACCGGCAACCCGGCGCCGTGGAACGAGACGATGCGCCCGGGCGACAACAAGTGGACGATGACGATCTTCGGCCGTGACGCCGACACGGGCGAGGCCAAGTTCGGCTACCAGAAGACCCCGCACGACGAATGGGATTACGCCGGCGTCAACGTGATGATGCTGTCCAACCAGAAGGACAAGGACGGCAAGGACCGCAAGCTCCTGACCCATCCCGACCGCAACGGCATCGTCTACACCCTCGACCGCACGGACGGCTCGCTGGTCTCGGCCAACAAGATCGACGACACCGTCAACGTCTTCAAGTCGGTGGATCTCAAGACCGGCCAGCCGGTGCGCGACCCCGAGTACGGCACCCGGATGGACCACCTCGCCAAGGACATCTGCCCCTCGGCGATGGGCTACCACAACCAGGGCCACGACTCCTACGATCCGGAGCGCAAGGCCTTCTTCATGGGCATCAACCACATCTGCATGGATTGGGAGCCCTTCATGCTGCCCTACCGTGCCGGCCAGTTCTTCGTGGGCGCTACGCTGAACATGTACCCCGGCCCGAAGGGTGACCGCCAGAACTACGAAGGTCTCGGCCAGATCAAGAGCTACAACGCGATCACCGGTGCTTTCCAGTGGGAGAAGATGGAGCGGTTCGCCGTCTGGGGCGGCACCACGGCCACGGCCGGTGGGCTGGTGTTCTACGGAACGCTCGACGGCTACATCAAGGCGCGCAACTCGGACAACGGAGATCTTCTCTGGAAGTTCAAGATGCCGTCTGGCGCGATCGGCTACCCGATCACCTACACCCACAAGGGTGATCAATACGTCGCCATCTACTACGGCGTCGGCGGCTGGCCGGGGGTCGGCCTCGTGTTCGACCTCCAGGACCCGACCGCTGGCCTCGGCGCGGTGGGCGCGTTCAAGAAGCTCGCCAACTACACCCAGATGGGCGGCGGCGTGATGGTGTTCTCGCTGAACGGCAAGGGCCCCTACGACGATCCGAACGTCGGCGAGTACCAGACGGCGGCCGCCAAGTAAGGCTCTTCCTCGGTGATCGGACTCCGCCGGCTCAGGCCGGCGGGGTCCTCCCCTCGGCGCACGTCGCACGCCCGCGGCAAACGACGCCATCGAGACATCTCGCGCGACGGCCGCTCCGGACACGCCATGTCCCTCGCCGCGCCATCCCGACCTTTCAAGAAAAAACGGACCCGCTCCCATGTCGCTCGTCACCGGACGCCGCTCAGCGGCGACATCGGCCGCTGCCCTCCTGGCCCTCGGCTGTCTTTCCGCCGCCCATGCCGCCTCGCCGGACTCCGGCACGAAAGCCACCGACGCGAAAGCGGCTTCCGCGGACGCCGGCACCCTGCGCGTCTGCGCGGCCCAGCAGCCGCCGCTGTCACTGAAGGACGGCTCCGGGCTCGAAAACCGCATCGCCGTCGCGGTGGCGCAGGCCATGGGGCGCAAGGCGCAGTTCGTGTGGCTCGACAAGGCCGCGATCTACCTGGTGCGCGACAGTCTCGACAAGAACCTCTGCGACGTGGTCGTGGGCGTCGACAGCGACGACCAGCGCGTGCTGACGACGAAGCCGTACTATCGCAGCGGCTACGTCTTCATCACCCGCGCCGACAAGGATCTCGACGTGAAGTCGTGGTCGGACCCGCGCCTCAAGACCATCGGCCACATGGTGGTGGGCTTCGGCACCCCGGCCGAGGCGATGCTCAAGGACATCGGCCGCTACGAGGAGGACATGGCCTACCTCTACTCGCTGGTGAACTTCCGCGCACCGCGCAACCAGTACACCCAGATCGACCCGGCCCGGATGGTGACGGAGGTCGCCACCGACAAGGCCGACGTGGCGGTGGCGTTCGGGCCGGACGTGGCCCGCTACGTCAAGGATTCCAGCCAACCCCTGCGCATGACCCTGGTACCAAACGACACCGTCCGCAGCGACGGCCAGCGGATGCCCCAGAGCTTCGACCAGTCCATGGGCGTGCGTCGCGGCGACGAGGCCCTGAGGCGGGAGCTCGATGCCGCCATCGTCAAGGCCAAGCCGCAGATCGACGCCCTCCTCAAGCAGGAAGGCGTGCCCCTCGCCCCACCCTCGAACTGACGTCCCCACCGCATCCCGGCGCCCCCCATCGGCTGGGTCGGCGCGACACACTCCGGCGCGTGATCGACGGCCGGAGGCACCAGAGCGAAGTCATGCAGTCCAACAAGCGTATCGCACTCAAGCGGATCGTCGGCGGCGCCCTGGGGCTCGTCGCCCTCTCGGCGGCCGTCGCGGCCATCGCCCAGCCGGCGGCGGGACCGCAAAGCGGTTTCGTCTTCCGCAATACCGTTACCGGCGAGCAGCTCGACGTCTCCCAGGGCAAGGAGGGCGGGCGCGACACCCCCGCCGTCAAACAGTTCCTGCAGACCGGCAGGAACGCCTACATCGACGACAAGTCCTGCCTCAGGAACGGCGAGTCCCTCTACTCGACCTCCTGCTCGGGCTGTCACGGCCACCTCGCCGAGGGCAAGCTCGGGCCGGGTCTCAACGACAATTATTGGACCTACCCGTCCAACACCGAGGACACGGGGCTGTTCGCCACCATCTTCGGCGGCGCCAACGGCATGATGGGTCCGCACAACGAGAACCTGACGCCCGACGAGATGCTGCAGGTCATCACCTGGATCAGGCACCTCTATACCGGGCCGGTCAAGGATGCGGTCTGGCTCAACGACGAGCAGAAGAAAGCTTACAAGCCCTACAAGGAGGGTGAGACCTTCCCCAAGGACGCCGCAGGACAGTGCAAGCCGCTGGATTGAGCGACCGAGGAAGTCACGCCGCGCTGCCGGCGCGGTGAACGATGGGCGACGACACGCCTCATCAACCATCAACGGAGGAGACGACCATGCGGACATTCATCCTTGCGGCGACCATCGGTGCGAGCGCCCTTCTGGCCCTTCCGGCCCTCGCCTACGACGGCACCAAGTGCAAGGCGCCGGGCAACTGCTGGGAGCCCAAGCCCGGCTTCCCCGAGAAGATCGCCGGTTCGAAGTACGATCCCAAGCACGACCCGAAAGAGTTGAACAAACAGTCGGAGTCGATCCGGGCGATGGAAGAGCGCAACGCCAAGCGCATCGAGGCGGCCAAGAAGACCGGCAAGTTCGAATACGACGTGACCAAGATCTCGTCGAACTGAGCGCCACCGCGCTCGGCGTCGGAGTTCGGACGCGGATTCTCCCCTCCCCATCGTGGGGAGGGGTCGGGGGTGGGGGTGGCTCCACCGGACTCTACCGGGGGTCCTTCCATCACCCCCACCTCCAACTCCTCCCCACAGGGGGGAGGAGAGTCGCCATTGGTCGGACGCGCGGCGACCAATTCGGTCTTTGGTTCAAGGCACATCATGAACGACATCCGCCGCGACGACGCGATGCTCACCGACTGGCGCGAGGCCGCCGGGCGGTTCGAACGGTCGGTGGCCTCGGCCGTGGTCGGCCAGGACCGGGCGATCCGGCTCATCACCATCGCCATCTTCGCCCGCGGCCACGTGCTGCTCGAAGGCGACGTCGGTGTCGGTAAGACCACCCTGCTGCGGGCGGTCGCCCGCGCGCTGGGCGGCGCCTACGAGCGCGTCGAGGGCACCGTGGACATGATGCCCACCGACCTCGTCTACCACACCTACCTCGCCGACGACGGCCGCCCGCGGGTCGAGCCCGGCCCGGTGCTGCGGCAGGCCGAAGACCTCTCGATCTTCTTCTTCAACGAGATCAACCGCGCCAGACCGCAGGTACACGCCCTGCTGCTGCGCCTGATGGCGGAACGGACCCTGACCGCCTTCGACCGCGAGTACCGTTTCCCCAACCTTCAGGTCTTCGCCGATCGCAACCGCGTCGAGCGCGAGGAGACCTTCGAACTACCGGCCGCGGCCCGCGACCGCTTCCTCATGGAGATCGGGATGGAGGCGCCCAGCGATGCGCAGGCCCGCCGCGCCCTGGTGTTCGACCCACGCTTCCACGACACCGATGCGCTGATCGCCGGGATCGACGGCGCCGTCCTCGACCATGCCGCCATCGCCGGCATCGGCGCCGCGATCCAGCACGGCATCCAGGCGAGCCCGGCGATCGAAACCTACGTAGTGGCCCTGTGGGAGGCCCTGGTGCGTCCGGGACCAGCCGGCATCCGCCTGCCCGGCATCGACATGGCCGCCCTGATCCAGGGCGGGGCCTCGCCGCGCGGGCTCGCCATGCTGGTGCGGGCCGCCAAGGTCAGGGCCTGGCTCGAGGGCCGCGACTGGCTGGTGCCCGAGGACATCCGCGCGGTCTTCCCCGAGGTGATGGCCCACCGCGTCTTCCTCGAACCGGTCTACGAGATGCGCCGCGCCGGCATCGTGCCGGCCCTGTGCCGCGCCGTCTTCGACACGGTGCCGGCGCCATGACCGCACCGATGAACGAGCCGATGCCCGACATCGTCTACGGGCCGCGCGGACGCAGCGCCGGCACGGCCCTCGGCACCCACCGCGGCCGCGACGCCGGAGGCCTGGGCACCTTCCGCGATCAGGTGCCGTTCCTGCGCATGCCGGACGCCCGGCGCATCGACCTGCGCGCCACCCTGCGCGATCCGTTCGAGGGCACCTGCGTCCGCCGTTTCGAGAGCCGTACCGCGATCGAGGTCTGGGCGCTCGTCGACCTCACGGCTTCCATGCGCTTCTGCGGCGAGGCCGACCGGATGGACCTGGTCGCGGCCCTGTGCGGCTCGCTGGCTGCCTCCGCCACTCGCATCGGCGACGCTTTCGGCCTGATCGGCGTCGACGCCGACGTGCGCGAGGACCTGTTCCTGCCCGCATCCCGCCGGCGCGTCCCGGCCGGCGACATCGCCGAACGCCTGTCGCGCACCCGGGCCACGGGAACCCGCGCCGACGGCATGGCTCTCGCGGGCCAGCACCTCGTCGGCCGGCCCAAGGTGGTGTTCGTGATCTCCGATTTCCGCTGGCCCGAGGCGTTGATCGGCGAGGTCTTCGCGAGTCTGTCCCGCCACGACATCGTGCCCGTCGTCCTCGAGGACGCCATGGAGGCCGAGGCGCTGCCTGCCTGGGGCCTGATGGAGCTCGACGACCTCGAAGGCGCGGGACGCCGGGTCGTGTTCATGCGCCCCGCCCTGCGTCGTCGTTGGATCGCCCGGGAGGCGGCGCGGGTCGAGTCCCTGCGCCGCATCGCCACCACCCATGGCCGCCCGCCGTTTCGCCTCGCCGGCCGCTTCGACCCCGAGGCGGTCACCCGCCACCTGCTCGGCACATGAGGGTGAACATGCGCCGCGCCGTCTCGACATCCCTCGTCCCGCTCGTCCTCGCCTCGTCGATGGCAGGGCCCGTGCAGGCGCAGGTGCGCGCCGTCGAGGTCCGGGCCCCGCGGGCGTTCGGCTACATGCTGGGCGACCTCGTGCGGGCCCAGGTCGACATCGTGGTCGAGGACGGGTTCGCGATCCAGGCCGCCTCGCTGCCACAACGCGGCGCGCTCGCCTATTGGCTCGACCTGCGTGACATCGCCGTGTCGCAGGCCGATGCGGGCGATGCCCGGCGCGTGCGCCTCGACCTCACCTACCAGACCTTCTACGCGGCCCTCGACGTCCGCTCCCTTGAGGTGCCCGGCTTCACGGTGAGCTTCGTCAGCCAGGGCGCCAGCGGCGCCACCACGGCCTCGGCCCGGGTGCCGGCCTGGACCTTCACCATCTCGCCCCTGCGCGAGATCCTGCCGCCGGCCAAGGAGAATCCGCAGGACTACATGCGCCCCGACGGGCGCGTCGCCTCCCTCGACCCTCGTCCGACCCTTTTCACCGGCCTCGGCTTTGCCGGGCTGGCCCTGGCTGCGTTCGCTGGGCTGGCCCGCGACCGGACTTGGTGGCCCTTCCGGGTCCGGCGCGGGCGCGCCTTCGCGGCCGCTCGTCGGCGCCTGCGCGGCCTCGGCGGCCGCCCCGACGCCGCGGAGGCCTACCGCGAGGCCTTGCTCGCCCTCCATCGTGGACTCGACGAAACCGATGGGCGCCGGGTGCTCGCCGACGATCTCGACCGGTTCCTCGACCGCCATCCGGCCTATCGCGGGCAGGCGCCCGGCCTCGTCGCCTTCTTCGAGGCCTCGCGCATCGCCTTCTTCGGAAACGACACCGCCCGGGCGCGTGGCCGTCTGGCCAGGCCCGAGATCGCCGCGCTCGCTGCGCGCCTGGCACGGGCCGAGCGCACGGCATGATCGACGCTGTGTCCCGGCTCGGCGTCTCGACACCGTGGGTGCTGTGGCTGCTGCCGCTGGCCCTGGTGCCGCTCGTGGCTTCGAGCCAGCGCGTGACGCCGGTCCCGGCGATCGCGGCGGCTCCGTCCGACGGCGCCTCGCGGATCGTCGGCTGCATGCTGCGCACGTCCGGCATCTTCGCCATCGCGGGGCTGGTCCTGGCCCTGGCCGGCCCCTACCGGCACGGCGAGACCGTCACCCGCATCGGCATCGGGGCCCAGGTCTCCATCCTGGTCGATCGCTCGGGCAGCATGAACGAGACCTTCGCCGGGCGTCAGCCCTCGGGCGAGGAGGAATCCAAGGCCGCGGCCTCGCGCCGGATCCTCGGCGACTTCGTCGGCAGCCGCGCCCACGACCTGTTCGCGGTCACCGCCTTCTCCACCGCGCCGATGCTCGTGGTGCCGATGACCGACCGGCACGAGGCGGTGCGCGCGGCCATCGCCGCCATCGACCGGCCGGGGCTCGACTACACCAACGTGGCGCGGGGCCTCGCGATGGGCCTGTCGCAGTTCGGGGTGCAGGGCGCCTCGATCTCGCGGGCGCTGCTGCTGGTTTCGGACGGGGCGGCCGTCATCGATCCGCGGGTGCAGGGCGCCCTGCGCGCCGAGTTCGCACGCATCCGGCCGAACCTCTACTGGCTGTTCCTGCGCACCAAGGGCTCGGCCGGCATCGCCGACAAGCCCACGGGCGAGGACACGCCGCAGGCCGCACCGGAGCGCCACCTCGACCTGTTCTTCAAGAGCCTCGGCACGCCCTACCGCGCCTTCGAGGCCGAAGGGCCGCAGGCGGTCGCCGACGCCATCGCTCAGATCGAGCGCCTGGAGCGCGATCCGATCCCCTACACCGAGCAGCGTCCGCGCCGCGACCTGTCGGGGTTCGCCTACGGGCTGAGTCTGCTGGGGCTCCTGGCGCTGGTGGCGGCCAAGCTGGCCGAAGCCGACTTTCGCCGCGGGCGGGCGCGGGCCCTCTCGCCGCCGGCGACAGAGGCTCCTCAGCGGAGGCTCGCCGCATGAGAGCGAGCTCGAATCCGACCGGGACGCTGGCGCGCCTCCGCCTCTCCCCGGAAAACCTGCACGCGGCGAGAGAAGGGAGCGCACCCGGTTTCCGGCTCGCCGGCGCCTGGCGCCGCATGCGCCCGCATGTCCTCCTCGCCCTACCGGTCTTGGCTCTCCTCGCGGCCATCGGGTTCGGGCTGGCAGGCTGGCGGATCCTGCGCGACGACGACACGATAAAGGCGCTCCAGGCCGGACGGGACGTGCCGGTGGCCGTGGACGCCGCATCCCCGCTGCTCCTCGCGCGGGTCCAGCATCTCGCCCGGCGCGGTGTGACCGAGGAGATCGAGCCGCTGATCGACGTCCTCGACCGGCGGGGCGAGCCCGACCGCTCGGCGCGGGCCCGCTACGCCTTGGCCAATGCCCGCCTGCGGCAGGCGTTCGGCTACCTCGAGCGGGGCGACCTCGACCCGGCCGGCCCTCTGATCACCCTGGCGCGGCAGGACTACCGCCGCGCCCTCCAGGATCGACCGGATTATTGGGACGCCAAGTTCAACCTCGACGTCGCATCGCGGCTCCTGCGCGATTTCCCCGACTTCGACCGCAAGAGCGGCGACGAGTTGAAGGCGGAGCCCAACAAGATCTGGACCGACATCCCCGGCCAGCCCCGGGGCGAGCCGTGAGCGCACTACACCCCATCGCGCGCAACCTGCGCGACCGACGCTTCCAGGGGCTGGCCGCGGCATCCGTGCTGGTGGCCGCCACCTTCCTCGCCCGCCCGCTGCCCCTCACGCGCGACGGCCTCGAAGTGCTGGCGGTCCTCGACATCACCGGCAGCATGAACGTGCGCGACTACGTGAGCGCCGAGGGCAGGCCGACGAGCCGCCTGGAGACCGCCAAGGCCGCCCTGCGCGACCTCGTGGCGGCCATGCCGTGCGGCTCGCGCATGGCGCTGGGGCTATTCACCGAGCGCCGGCCGTTCCTGCTGTTCACGCCCATCGAGGTCTGTGGCGACTTCGCCCCCCTCGACGGGGCGTTGGCGAGCCTCGACTGGCGGATGGCCTGGGAGGGCGACAGCCGCGTCTCGGCGGGGCTGTTCCGCTCGGTGGAGATGGCCGCGAGCCTCGGCACCGACCTCGTCTTCGTCACCGACGGGCAGGAGGCGCCGCCCCTTCCGATCGGGCGCGAACCGGCCTTCGAGGGCAAGCCCGGCGCCGTGCGCGGCCTCATCGTCGGGGCGGGCGCCTACGGCCTCTCGCCGATCCCGCGCTTCGACGACCGTGGCCGCGAGACCGGCTTCTACGGGGCCGGCGACGTGCAGCAGGAGAACCGCTTCGGACCCCCGCCCGCCGACGCTGAGGGCCGCGAGGGCTACAACCCGCGCAACGCCCCCTTCGGCTCCGGTGCCGCGACGGGCACCGAGCATCTCTCCTCCGTGCGCGAGCCTTACCTGAAGTCCCTCGCGGACAGGACCGGCCTCGCCTACGCGCATCTGGACGGGCCCTCGGGCCTCCTCGATCCCCTGCGCGCCGTCGCCACCCCCCGAGCCCTGCCGGGGAGCCTCGACATCCGCCCCTTCCTCGGCGCCGCGGCCCTTCTCCTGCTGCTGGCCGCCTTCGCCGAACCCCGTCTCGGCGTGCTGCGTCTCGGCTTGCCGCGTCCCGGCGCGCGCCCGTTTTTCACCCTGAAGAAAGTCTGATCATGCGTCTTGCGGTACCCGCAGCCCTCCTTGCCCTCGTGGCGACCGCCGCCATCGCCCACGGCCCGACGCCGCAGAAGGTCCACCAGTCGGTGACCATCGCCGCCAAGCCCGAGGCGGTGTGGAAGGTGGTCGGCGATTTCGCCGGTATCGGCACCTGGCATCCCGACGTCGCCAAGGCCGAGGGCACCGACGGCAACACCTCCGGTGGCCGGCGCAAGGTGACGCTCAAGGCCGGCGGCACCCTCGACGAGAGCCTCGACGAGTGGAACGCGCAAGGGCGCACCTATTCCTACCGCCTGTCGGACGCCGACCTGAAGGCGCTGCCGGTCTCGTCCTATTCCGCCACGCTCACGGTCTCACCCGACGGCGAGGGATCGAAGGTGGAATGGCTCGGCCGGTTCTATCGCGGCGACACCGGCAACGAGCCGCCCGAGGAACTGAGCGATGCGGCCGGCAAGGCGGCCATGGTTCGCTACTTCGGCGACGGGCTGAAAGGTCTGAAGGCCAAGGTCGAAGGCAGGGTGGCCACCGGCACGATGCCGGACGGCAGGGCCAAACCGTGACCATGCGCCGCTTCGGCCTCGCCTGCCTTTGCCTGGCGCTATCTTCCGGCCGCGGGATCGCCGGGACGGTCTACGTCGCGAGCCAGGAAGCCGGTGCCGTGGCACGGATCGAGGCCGGGACCACCGGGACCCTGGCGGCGATCGCGGTCGGCGGCGGCCCGGCCCAGGTCGCGGCCGGGCCGGATGGACGCCTCTACCTCACCCAGCCCGATGGCCATGCGGTCACCGTGGTCGACCCCGCTACGAACACCGTGCTGCGGCGCCTTCCCTTCGCGGGCCAGGCCTTCGGCATCGCGGTCTCGCCGGACGGCGCCGGGCTGTTCGTCGGCGACTGGGCGAATGCGCGGGTGGTGCGGCTCTCGGCGGAAACAGGCGCGGTGGAGGGAAGCGTCGCGGTGGGCCGGGAGCCGGCCGGCCTCGTCCTCGACGCCCGGGGTCGCCTCTACGTCGCGGACCGGGAGAGCCGACAGGTCAGCGTGGTCGACACCGCCACCATGACCCGCACCGACACCCTGCCGGTGGGCGAGGCCCCCTTCGCCCTGGCGTTGAGCCCGAAGCAAGATCGACTCTACGTGGCCAACGTCCGCAGCGGCGACCTCAGCGTCCTCGAGACTGGCTCGGCCAGGGTCCTCGCCACGGTCCGTATCGGCGGCATGCCCTACGGCGTCGCCGCCAGCGCCGACGGGCGCCTCGTGCTCGTCACCGACCAGCAGGCCGGACGGGTGGTGGCCCTCGACGCGGCCAAGCTCGGCCTACAGGCGACCGTGAGCGTCGGGCGCTACCCCGAGGGCATCGTCGTCGACGGCGAGCGCGCCTACGTGGCGAACTGGTTCTCCGACTCCGTCTCCGTCATCGACCTGGCGACCTTGGTCGAGACCGGGCGTATTCCGGTGGGCGCCGGCCCGCGCAGCCTCGCGGTGGTCCCTGATCCCCCGGCCCGACGCCCTGGTGGTGGACGGCCATGAGGGGTGGGCCCGCGCTGGGCGTCCTCCTCCTGCTCTGCGCCTGCGACCGCGGCGAGGAGGCCGGTGCCTCCAGGGACGAACCGGCCCTGGTGGCGACGCAGGCGGATGCCGACGTGGCACCCTGGCTCCTGGCCACCGACCCGATGGAGCCCGCCCGCTGGCTCGCCAGCCGCGAGCTCGGCCGGCCCGCCCCGGAGACCGGCGCGCAGGCGGACCACCTGCGCCACAGCCTGGCCCGCGCCAAGGAGGCCTTCATCGAGGACCCGCGCATGGTCGCGAACCGGACGGTCCAGCTTGGCCAGATGCTCGCCGAGGCCGGCAAGGCCGAGCCCTACGCCGACCTGCTCGACGGCCTTGAGGAGGTCGCGGCGGCGACCGCCCGCAAGCAGCTCTACGGCGAGATGTGCCAGCACTATTTCAACACCCGCCAGCAGGGCCTCGACCGGGCCGCCGCGCTGGCCAAGCTCACCGAACGCTACGCCGCCCAGGACGAGAACCGGGGCCGTTCGGAGACGTCGCCCCTGGCGCGGCCATGATGGCGGTGCCGACATGACCGCGGTCCTGATCGTCGACGACCATCCCGTGGTGCTGAGCGGCTTCCGGCGCCTCATGGAGGATGCCGGCGTCGGCACCGTGCACGAGGCCTCAGACGTGGTCGGCGCCTACCGGCTGTTCCACCGCCTGCGCCCGCCGATGGTCGTCGCCGACCTGACCTTCCAGGGGAAAGGCCTGTCCGGGCTCGCGTTGATCCGGCGCATCCATGCCCTCGATCGCCGGACCCGCATCCTGGCCTTCAGCATGCACAACGACCCGTTCATCGTCTCGCGGGCCTTGGAATGCGGCGCCATCGGCTACGTCTTCAAGGATGTCCGGACGGCGGAGTTCCTACGGGCCTTCCATGCAGTACGCGCCGGCGAGGGCTACCTCGACCACGGCCTCGCGATCGCCGTCGCGATCCTGCACGCCGCGCCGCGGCGCTCGCCGGTGGCCGACCTCAACGCCCGCGAAAAGCAGATCCTGTCGCTCCTGAGCAAGGGCACCTCCTACCAGGACATCGCCGATGCACTCTCGATCAAGTATCGGACCGTGATCAACAGCTGCTCGACCATGCGCCAGAAGCTGGGGGTCGGCACCCTGGCGGAGTTGATCCAGGTCGCGGTTCGGCAGGCCGATGCCACGGAGGCGTCGGGCTGGGCCTGAGCTGCGGACGATCCGATACACCCGATCGCGGCCGGAGGTGCGCCGCACGGCCTTGATGCAGGTCAAGGCGGCTGGACGCGCGGGATGGGATGCCGATACTGGATCGCGCCCACGGAGCCGCGGCATGCTCATCGCCATGACGGCCAGCGTCGTCCTCGTCGTCACCACGATCCTGGTGCTCTACGAGACCCTGCGCCTCACCTCCGAGCATCTCGCGGAGCTGCCGGTGCCGCCGCGGGTCCGTATCCTCGCCGTGGTGCTGATGACCTTCGTCGGGCACACGATCGCGGTGTGGATCTACGCGGGTGCCTATTGGCTGCTGGTTCTCTGGCTCGGCGACGCCGCTTTCGCGGGTACGCCCGTCACGACCTTCCAGGACTGCCTGTACTTCTCGGTGGTCACCTATACGTCGCTGGGCTTCGGCGACCAGGTACCGGCGTCCCACACCCGGATGATCGCCGGGGTCGAGGCCCTGAACGGCCTCCTGCTCATCGGGTGGTCGGCCTCGTTCACCTATCTGGCGATGGAACGGTACTGGCCCCTCCACGCGAAGAACCCGGCGCCGCGGGAGTCCCCCGTGGCCGCGGCTGACGAGGACGCCGAGCCGGCCCGCTCGCGCCTCTTCCCGCCGACGACGGCTCCGTGAGGCCGGTCTTCGATCGCCGCAGGATGCCTCTCCTCAGGATTCCTCTCGCCCGTCGGCGGGTCGACCGCTGAGGCCGCCGCAGCGGGCGGGGCCCGGTCGATCAGCCCGCCCGTTCGCGTGCGATCTCCTCGGCCGCATCTCGCGGCTGCAGGATCGAGGCCAGCGCGTGGATGGTATCGGTGATGTGGGTCAGCACCACGCGGATACGCGGGGTGTCGCGGTTGTCCTTATGAACGAGGAGGAGGATCTCGGCGCTGGGCGGTTCCGTCGGCACCGGGAGCCGGGTCAGCCGGGGCTCGGCATCGCCACGGAACCGCGCCAGGCAGGCAAGGCCGCCACCGTTGGCGGCCGCCAGAACGGCGGCCTCGTGGCTGCTCGTCTGCAGGACCACGGTGGCGCGCGCGGCCATGTCCGTGATCCAGGTGGATGGGGTCATCTCCTGGGTGTCATCGAGCTGGGTGATGAGGCGGTGGCCGCAGCAGCCGTCGTCGAAATCCAACGCGCCACGATCCCGAAGATACTCGTGGGTGGCATAGACCCCGAAGGCGATGTCGCCGATATGGCGCACGACGAGGTCGTGCTGCTCGGGCTGCCTCAGCCGCAAGGCAATGTCGGCCTCGCGCATGGCGAGGCTGAGCTCGCGCGGATTGGGGATGAGCTCGATCATGATGTCGGGATGCCGCGCATGCAGCTCACCGAAGCTCGGCGCGAGGATTTGCGCGGCCAGCGTCTCGGCGCAGGTGACACGCACGAGGCCGCGAAGCCGGATGTCGCGCCCGGTGACGTCGCGTTCGAGGGCCAGCGCCTCGGCCTCGAGGCATTCGGCTTTCCGGCGCACCTCCTCGCCGGCCAGGGTCGGCACGTAACCCTCCGGGGTGCGGTTGAGGAGACGCACCGCGAGCGTCGCCTCCAGCGAATTCAACCGGCGCCCGACGGTGGATTGCGAGACGTGGAGCACCCTGGCGGCGGCCGAGAGCGTGCCGTGCCGGGCGAGCGCCAGGAAAAATCGCAGATCGTCCCAGTCGAGCATCCGTCACCGGCCATCCATTTATGCATGTCCCCTCGTCGGCTTTGATCACCGACATTCCCGGCGGGAAGGATATACTCGATGTCACGCGACCACCACGGCAGACCGACTGCCGACTGTCGCATCGGTCGAGGCCCGATGCTGGTGCGAGGACGACATCCATGGCGTGCCCACCGACCCGATCCTTCGGAATGGCGGTCCGGCTGATCGCCGGACATCGCCGGGACCCGGCGATGGTGCAGGATCGGGCGGTCCCGACCGCCGTCCGCATCCTGCGGGACCGAACCCTGGCGCAGGCTTGTACCTGCCCCCGCCAGCGGTGGCGGAGGACAAACCCGAGGATCTTCCTGCGGCAGGTACCGCCTCGAACGCCTCCGAGGCTCTGCGCCCTGGGCCGGGGGCGTACCTCACCGATCGCGATCCGCTCGCCGGAGCGCGACGTCGAGGCCGGTATCGCCGCGGCCCCGATGGGGGCCAGCACGATGCTGTCGTAGGCGTCGACCGTATCCGCGTTTTTGGTGGGATGGACCACGGACGCTCACGCAACGCCCCGGCGGCCATCGTCGGGCAGGCGTTGCTGCGGCCCGAGGCCGTCCACGACGCCGAGGCGATTGCGTCTTCGACTGCGACGAGATCGTCTCAAGGCGAAAGGACAGACCCATGTCGATCCATTCTTTGCCGCTCCGTCGAGCGACACCGGCGCCTGCGCGCGCTCTGCCGTCCTGCCTCGACAGCGGGATTCGCAACGCCCGCCTCGTCAGCCAGTCGACCGCCCTGCCGCTGGCCGAGCGGGACGCCCTGGAGCCGCTGAGCCGGCGGATCTCCCTCGACCAGAAGGAAACCCTGTTCGGGCAGGATGAACCGGCCTGTTCGGTGTTCAACGTCACCACAGGCGCGCTTCGCCTGTATCGTATCCTTCCCGACGGACGCCGGCAGGTCACGGGCTTCGCCTTCCCCGGGGACTTCCTCGGCTTGTCGCTCCTCGACCGCTATGCCGTCTCGGCGGACGCCCTCGGGCCGGTGACCGCGTGCCGATTCGAGCGGATCGCCTTCAAGAACCTGCTGCGGGCGCAGCCCGGCCTGCTCATGCACCTGCACGAGATCACCGGCCAGGAACTCTCCCGGGCCAAGGACATGATGATGCTGCTCGGGCGGCGCACCGCCGACGAGAAGGTCGCCGCTTTTCTGACGGGGCTCCAGGCCCGGTACGCCCGGATCGGCCTGTCCGGCGTCACCCTCGAACTGCCCATGGGCCGCCTCGACATCGCCGACCACCTTGGCCTGACCATCGAGACGGTGAGCCGGACCCTGTCGCGCCTCGACCGCGACGGCTGCATCCTGATCGTCCCGGGCGGCGTGCGCATCATCGACCAGACCCGCCTCGACCGCCTGTCGGCCCACTGACGGACGGCGGTGAGCATCCCCCGCGTCACGCCTCCAGAGCGCCGCGCAGGCTTCCGCTGACACACCCGGCAATGGCCAAGGCGTCGATCGCCCGCGCTTCCGGCGAGATCAAGGTCCATCGGATGGCAAGGAGCGGGGCCCGTTCCGAGCGGGAACGGGATTGCGAGCGGCGGCCGACGCGTTCAGCGGAGCGCAACCCACAGGTCCGTCGGCCCCAACGGCATTCCTGTGCAAGCCGGGGCCGAAGACCGGGAGTGCCATCCTCTGGACCGGATCGATCCGGAACCAGCCCGATCGGACCCGTTTCGGCGATACAGCCAGGGTGACGTGACGCGACTCTTCGGCTATCCCGGCGTGCGAGCGTGAGCATGCAGGGCCTGTAGCTCAATGGTTAGAGCCGACCGCTCATAACGGTCTGGTTGCAGGTTCGAGTCCTGCCGGGCCCACCACTCACTCCCAGCGAACCACGGGAGTTCGAGTGCGGCGGGAGACATGCGCAGTCTCAATGACTTAGCAGAAAACAGGCTTTTGGCGGCCCTTTCTCTAAGGTTGTGCTGGGGCGGATCTTTCGGGCGATGTGGGGCGAGTTCTCGCCTGTCGTCGATGCAGCTTCCGCATCATACGCAGCCACGGTGATGGAGACGGGTTCGCAGGCCGACGGAGATCCCGTTCGCTGTTCGCCATGCACTGGCGTGTCGGTCGGTTCCGCGACTTCGGACTGGACTCGAGCCGCGAACGGAGCGGAACTGTCCTGGTCATCGAGGCCGCCGACGCGGTGAGTCCTCCACCCCCTGCCGATCCCTGGTGATCCGCGGGGTTGCGCTGGTGGCAGCAGACCCGCTGCCGGCACCATCGCAAGGTCCACCATGACAATCGACGAGCCCCACCACGCGCTGCTTCAAGCAGCAGCCCAAACCCGCAACCAACTCATCGTCCGGCCCGCCGGGCTGAACTCCCGAGCGGCCAAGCTGCTGTTCGCCAGGCTCTGCAAAACCGCATCGGCGGCCGAGGTCGTGGTCTGCGAGGATGAACCGTACTGGCACAACGACGAGCGCGGTCGGATCGGACTGCGCTTGCCCCCAACCAGCCGGAAGAGGCTCGGACTCGATGGCGATGGCGATGGCTCCGACGCGTCGAAGCTGGTTGCCGATGCGGGGCTCGGTCAGGGTGGGATCGCGCCGAGATCCGGGACGAAGCGGGCGCTGATCGTCGCGATGCTACGGCGCGACCAGGGCGCCACGCTCGTCGAGCTGATGGCCGCCACCGGCTGGCTCGCCCATTCCACCCGTGCCGCCCTGACGGGCTTGCGCAAGCGAGAGCTGCCCCTCACCAAAGCGCGCGATGCCGATGACCGGACCGTGTATCGCCTGATCGACGATGTGACGGCGAAGGCTCGGTGATGGCTGGCGCAATCCCGTCCCCGGCTGCAGGGACATCGTCGCTTGGCGCGATCGGTCCCGAACTCACGCGTGAGATCGAGGGGCTGACCTGCCTCGATCTCGGCGACCTGCGCATCCGCTGGCGACAGCATCTGCGATCGGCTCCGCCGCCGCATCTGTCCCGCACCCTGATGATGCGACTTCTCGCCTATCGTATCCAGGCGAAGGTGCTGGGTGACCTCGATCGCGACAGCGCCCGTTTGCTCGATCGGATCGCAAAAGAACGCCTGCGCCGGCGCGCTGCCGCCGAGCGGGCCGCCAAGCCGAAGGCGGTACCGATCGTCCCGCCGATCCCCGCGCCCGGGCTGCGGCCCGGCACGCTGCTGGTGCGGGAGTTCGCCGGTGAGGTTCACACCGTCACCGTGGTGGCGGGTGGCTTTGCCTGGAAGGAGGCGAGCTTTACCAGCCTGTCGGAGGTCGCCCGCGCGATCACCGGCACCCGCTGGAACGGACCACGCTTCTTCGGTCTGCGCGACAAGGTACCTTCCGGCAACACCGGCGCCGGCACGGCCGCACCTGGGGACGCGGGAGGGGCAGCGTGATGGCATCGCCTTCCAAGCCGCGGCACCCCAGCGCCTCGCATCCCAAGGCCCAGGCTCCCAAGACGCCGGCACTCAAGACGCCGGCACTCAAGACGCTGCGCTGCGCAATCTACACCCGCAAATCCACCGAACACGGGCTCGAACAGGCGTTCAACTCGCTCGACAACCAGCGCGAGGCCGCCGAGGCCTACATCAAGAGCCAGGCGCATGAGGGCTGGCGCCTGTTGCCGGAGCCCTACGACGATGGCGGCGTCTCGGGCGGCAGCCTCGACCGTCCGGCCCTGCAGCGGCTGCTTGCCGAGATCGAGGCGGGACGTGTCGATGTGGTGGTGGTCTACAAGGTCGACCGGCTCACCCGCGCCCTGTCGGACTTTGCCAGGCTGGTCGCGCTGTTCGACGCGCACGGCGTCTCCTTCGTCTCGGTCACCCAGGCCTTCAACACCACCAACAGCATGGGACGGCTGACGCTCAACGTCCTGCTGTCGTTCGCCCAGTTCGAGCGCGAGGTCACCGCCGAGCGCATCCGCGACAAGATCGCGGCCTCGAAGCGCAAGGGCATGCGCATGGGTGGACCGGTGCCGCTGGGCTACCGTGTCCACGACAAGAAACTGGTCCCCTGTCCCGACGAGGCAGAGCAGGTGAGGACGATCTTCGAGCACTACCTCGCGCTCGGCTGCCTGAACGGATTGGCGACCGCTCTGCAGAGCCGGGGCATCCTCACCAAGCGATCTCCGCGTCGCGATGGCACGATCCGCGGCGGCATCGCCTTCACCAAGGGGCCGCTGGCCTATCTGCTGCGCAACCGGGTCTACATCGGTGAGGTGATCCACAAGCACCGGCATTATCCCGGTGAGCACGAGGGCATCGTGCCACGCGAGCTGTTCGAGGCGGTCCAGGTCGCGCTGAGCGAGAAGGCGCAGGCGCAAGCAACTGTGCGAGCCAACATCGGCTCGCTGCTGACGGGGCTGCTCTACGACGACCGCGGCAACCGGATGACGCCGAGTTCGGCCAGGAAAGGGGCTCTGCACTACCGCTACTACGTCTCGCGTGCCCTCGAGACCGGGAAGCGCAGCGAGGCAGGCTCGGTCTCGCGGGTGTCCGCACCGGAGATCGAACAGGCGGTGCGGGACGCACTACGAACGGCCTCTCTCGACCTGGCCGTTCTCTCCGACGCGCTGCCGCCAATCGCCCAGGTCAGCCGCATCGTCGTTCATTCGAGCTATCTGGCGATCAGCTTCGTCCAGTCGGACGAGGCCATGGACGACGACAGGATGGGCGGAGCAGGAACTGGAGCGGGAACTCCTGAGCCATCCCAACTCCGTGTGTCGTGGTCGGCCCGACCAAACCGTCGCCGCCGCGAGATCATACGTGCCGAGGGCGATGAAGAGACCCCATCACTGCGGCCGATGCGGACCGAAACCCGAGCCCGGCTCGTGGACGGGATCGCCAAGGCACGCGTCTGGCTCGACGACCTCGTGGCCGGCCGTGTCAGTGACACCCACGCGATCGCCACGGCGGAAGGCTGCAGCGAGCGCTCGGTGCGCATGACCCTCAACCTCGCCTTCCTCGCTCCGTCCATCGTCAAAGCGGCGATCGAAGGCACACTGCCGGAGGGTTGCGGTATCTCGGCGCTGATGAACGCGCCAATGGCCTGGACAAAGACGTCGATTGCCCTGGGCGGCCATGCTGCGTGACAGAGCACTTCCTGCGCTCGACCGGCTGTAGATATCGCCCTGCCTTGGGACGCTCATTGTTATGTCGTTCCGGCAGCAATGCGCCAGGAGCAGACATCAACCCACGGCCCGGCAGCAGACATTCACGTTCTGCTGAACGACCGTCCGGTGTCGAGCCTTCACAGACCCTCGGAAGGTCCGCTTCGCGGCAGTTTGATGGGCGGTGACGTAAGACCGGGTTGGATAGGTTTCTGCTTGTCTGCTTCTGAGTAGATTACTGATAAATTCGACGTCGCTCAGTTATCGCTAGGCTCCATCTAGGATTCTTCAGGTCGCCGAGGTCCAGGGATAGAACGGAAAAATGAGATCGACTTCACCTGCCCTAATGCGGTCCTGTGCGCTCAGGGTCACGTCTGCATAACAACGACGTGTCCAACTTCCTTTGGCCTGGCAGTTCTTTTCGATTAGCCCGGCTCAAAGACAGCCGGTTAGGTCAGGCGTCTAGGTTCAGACAGAAAATCCACTAAGCGGCTCTTGCCCGATTTTGGACCGACCCTTCCAATATAAAACTGCTAGCCGAACCCTCAGCCGAGCAGCGCTCGCTTTTGCGCAGCACCACGAGTATGCGGCAGGTCCGGATCAAAATCTCCGTCGTACCCGTCGTCGACCGAGGCGCCTGCCTTTGCCCACGCTTTCATATTGAGTGGCGTTACCACCATGCCCTGTCCCACTGTCCCAGGTATGCTCGCATGACTCCCTCGGCCTCGCAGATCGAACCGAAACTGCTTCTGAAAAGCCTCCGCGCCTTCCGCAAAGGCGATTTCTCGGTCCGCCTGCCCCTCGACCTCACGGGTATCGACGGGGAGATCGCCGAGGCCTTCAACGACATCGTCGAGCTGAACCAGGGCTTGTCGCGCGAACTCGACCGGGTCGCTCGCGCGGTCGGCAAGGACGGACGCATTGGCGAGCGCGGAAAGCTGCCCGCAGCAACCGGCGGATGGAACGAGTGCGTCGACTCCGTCAACGCTATGATCGGCGATCTCGTCCAACCGACGACAGAAGTGGCACGCGTCATCGGAGCAGTCGCCAAGGGGGACCTCGGCCAGACCATGCAGATCGAGATCGAGGGCCGTCCGCTCAAGGGCGAATTCCTTCGCATCGGCAAGGTCGTCAACACCATGGTGGATCAGCTCAACTCCTTCGCTTCTGAGGTAACCCGCGTTGCCCGCGAAGTAGGATCAGAAGGTAAGCTTGGCGGTCAAGCGCAGGTGAAGGGTGTCGGCGGCACCTGGAAGGACCTCACCGACAACGTGAATCTGATGGCGGAGAACCTCACGGGGCAGGTCCGCAACATCGCCGAGGTCACTACGGCGGTCGCGAATGGCGATTTGTCGAAGAAGATCACTGTCGACGTGAAGGGCGAGATCCTCGATCTCAAATCGACTTTCAACACGATGGTGGACCAGCTCAACTCGTTTGCGTCCGAGGTGACCCGCGTCGCTAAGGAGGTGGGATCGGAGGGTAAGCTCGGCGGTCAGGCGCAGGTAAAGGGTGTCGGCGGTGTCTGGAAGGACCTCACCGACAATGTGAACATGATGGCGGAGAACCTCACCGGTCAAGTTCGCAATATTGCCGAGGTAACAACAGCCGTGGCTCGCGGTGACCTCTCGAAGAAGATCACCGTCGACGTGAAAGGCGAGATCCTCGCCCTCAAGCTCACCATCAATACCATGGTGGATCAGCTCAACTCCTTCGCCTCCGAGGTGACGCGCGTTGCCCGCGAGGTCGGCACAGAGGGCAAGCTCGGCGGCCAGGCCCAGGTTGAGGGTGTTGGCGGGACTTGGAAGGACCTCACCGACAACGTGAACATGATGGCGGCAAACCTCACGGGACAGGTCCGTAATATCGCCGACGTTACCACTGCGGTCGCGAATGGGGATCTGTCCAAGAAAATCACGGTGGATGTGCGCGGCGAGATCCTGGAGCTGAAGAACACCATCAACACCATGGTGGACCAGCTCAACTCGTTCGCCTCCGAGGTGACCCGCGTTGCCAAGGAAGTGGGATCAGAGGGCAAGCTCGGGGGCCAGGCGCAAGTACGGGGGGTGGCCGGCACCTGGGCTGATCTCACCGACAACGTGAACTTGATGGCGGCAAACCTCACGGGACAGGTCCGCAACATCGCCGACGTTACCACCGCGGTCGCGAATGGGGATCTGTCCAAGAAGATCACGGTGGATGTGCGCGGCGAGATCCTGGAGCTGAAGAACACCATCAACACGATGGTGGACCAGCTCAACTCCTTCGCTTCCGAGGTGACCCGCGTTGCCAAGGAAGTGGGATCAGAGGGCAAACTCGGGGGCCAGGCGCGCGTGGAAGGCGTCGCCGGCACCTGGGCCGATTTGACCAACAACGTGAACCTCATGGCCGAGAACCTGACGGGGCAGGTCCGCAACATCGCTGACGTGACGACGGCTGTCGCGAATGGGGATTTGTCAAAGAAGATCACCGTCGACGTGAAGGGCGAGATCCTGGAGCTGAAATCCACCATCAACACCATGGTGGACCAGCTCAACTCCTTTGCTTCCGAGGTGACGCGCGTCGCCCGCGAGGTCGGCACAGAGGGCAAGCTCGGCGGCCAAGCCCAGGTGAAGGGTGTCGGCGGCGTGTGGAAGGGCCTGACCGACAACGTGAACATGATGGCCGCCAACCTCACCGGCCAGGTTCGCAACATCGCTGACGTGACGACGGCGGTCGCGAATGGAGATCTGTCCAAGAAGATCACGGTGGCGGTCGAGGGCGAGATCCTGGAGCTGAAGTCCACCATCAACACCATGGTGGACCAATTGAATTCCTTTGCGAGCGAGGTGGTGCGCGTCGCCCGCGAAGTGGGCATCGAGGGCAAGCTCGGCGGTCAGGCGCAGGTGCGCGGCGTCGGCGGGACCTGGAAGGATCTGACCGACAACGTGAACATGATGGCCGCCAACCTCACCGGCCAGGTTCGCAACATCGCTGACGTGACGACGGCGGTCGCCAATGGGGATCTGTCAAAGAAGATCACCGTCGACGTGAAGGGCGAGATCCTGGAGCTGAAATCCACCATCAACACTATGGTGGATCAATTGAATTCCTTTGCGAGCGAGGTGACCCGCGTTGCCCGCGAGGTGGGATCTGAGGGCAAGCTCGGCGGTCAGGCGCAGGTGCGCGGCGTAGGCGGGACTTGGAAGGATCTGACCGACAACGTGAACATGATGGCCGCCAACCTCACCGGCCAGGTTCGCGGCATCGCCGACGTTGTGACGGCGGTCGCGCAGGGCGACCTGAAGCGGAAGCTTTCGGTGGACGCCAAGGGCGAGATCGCGGCGCTCGCTGACACCGTCAACGAGATGATCGAGACTCTGGCCACCTTCGCCGATCAAGTCACGAACGTCGCCCGCGAGGTCGGCGTCGAGGGAAAGCTCGGCGGCCAAGCCCGGGTGCCGGGTGCAGCGGGCCTGTGGCGCGATCTCACCGACAATGTGAACCAGCTTGCCGCTAACCTGACGACCCAGGTTCGCGCCATCGCCGAGGTAGCCACGGCGGTGACCAAGGGCGATCTCGCCCGCTCGATCGCCGTCGAGGCTTCCGGCGAGGTCGCATCGCTGAAGGACAACATCAACGAGATGATCCGCAACCTGCGGGACACGACGCTCAAGAACGCTGAGCAGGATTGGCTGAAGACCAACCTCGCCAAGTTCACCCGCATGCTGCAGGGCGAGCGCGACCTCGCTACGGTCTCGAACCTGATCCTATCCGAGATCGCCTCCCTGGTGAACGCGCAGCGGGGCGTCTTCTACATGGTCGAGAACGACGGGACGGAACCCGTGCTCGACCTGATGGCGAGCTACGCCTTCACCGAGCGCAAGAACCTGTCGAACCGCTACAGGATGCGCCAGGGCTTGGTCGGACAATGCGCTTACGAAAAGAAGCGCATCCTGCTGACCAACGTGCCGGGCGACTACATCACCATCGGCTCGGCGCTGGGTGAGGCCGCCCCCCTCAACATCATCGTGCTGCCCGTCCTCTTCGAGCAGGAGGTCCGGGCGGTGATCGAGCTGGCCTCGTTCAACCGCTTCAGCGAGACGCACCAGCTCTTCCTCGACCAGCTCACCGAATCCATCGGCATCGTGCTCAACACGATCGCCGCCAACATGCGGACGGAGGGCCTTTTGAAGCAGTCGCAGCTCCTCACGGGCGAGCTGCAGAGCCGCCAGGAAGAGTTGAAAAAGACCAACGACCGCCTCGAACTGCAGGCCGCTTCGCTTCAGCAATCGGAAGACCTGCTCAAGAACCAGCGCGAACGCCTCCAGACGACGAACGAGGAGCTGGAGGAGAAGGCCCGCCTGCTCGAGATCCAGAAGAAGGAGGTCGAGGGTAAAAACCGCGAGGTGTCGGTCGCGAAGACCGCGCTGGAGGAGAAGGCCGAGCAGCTCTCGCTGACCTCCCGCTACAAGTCGCAGTTCCTGGCCAACATGAGCCACGAACTGCGGACCCCGCTCAACAGCCTGCTGATCCTCTCGAAGCTGCTGACCGAGAACCGGGACGGCAACCTGACGGACAAGCAGCGGGAATTCGCCAAGACGATCAACGCGGCCGGCTCCGACCTTCTATCGCTCATCAACGACATCCTCGACCTCTCGAAGATCGAATCCGGAACGGTCTCCCTCGAAGTCGGCGACGTGCCGCTGCAAGACATTGTGGACCACCTCGACCGGACCTTCCGCCAGGTCGCCGAGGAGCGTCATCTCGCCTTCGCGATCAAGGTCGCCCCAGGCCTGCCCCGGGCAGTGCGTACGGATTCGAAGCGGCTACAGCAGGTCCTGCGCAATCTCCTCTCGAACGCCTTCAAGTTCACCGAGAAGGGGAGCGTGACCCTGCGGCTCGGGTCGGCTGAAGGCTCCCCGCTCCGGTCGGGCAGCCAATGGATGGCCCTCTCGGTGACCGACACCGGCATCGGCATTCCGGAGGACAAGCAGCGCATTATCTTCGAGGCCTTCCAGCAGGCCGACGGTACCACCAGCCGGAAGTATGGCGGGACGGGCCTCGGCCTCGCGATCAGCCGTGAAATCGCGCGACTTCTGGGCGGCGAGATCGTTCTGGAGAGCGTGCACGGCGAGGGCAGCACCTTCACGCTGTTCCTGCCCTTCGAGACTCCCGTGACCTCGGGGGTGAGCCGCCCGATGGAGGTTCACGAGGGCAGCGGGGCCGCCCCGCCGGTGAGCCGGCAACCCTCCGCCGCCATGGCGCTCTCGGCCTCGGCCGACGACCGTCATGCCATCCAGGCCGGCGACCACATCGTGCTCGTCGTCGAGGACGATGCCATGTTCGCCTCCGTCCTGCTCGAACTCGCGCGCGAGCGCGGCTTCAGGGGCCTGATCGCTCAGGACGGGGCAGGGGCGCTCGCGCTCGCCCACCGTTACAAACCCCACGCCATCACCCTCGACATCGGCCTGCCCGACATGGATGGCTGGGCGCTCCTAGACCTCTTGAAGAACGACCTCCGCACCCGGCACATCCCGATCCACGTCATCTCGGTCAACGACGAGAAGAAGCGCGGGCTGAAGGCCGGCGCCTTCGGGTTCCTGGAGAAGCCGGTCGACCGAGAGGGACTGCTGAAGGCCCTCGAACGGTCAAAGGAATTCATCAGCCGGCCCGTTCGCAACCTGCTTCTCGTCGAGGACGACGACAACCAGCGTGCCAGCATCACCGCGCTGCTGAGCGAGGAGGACGTCAAGGTGTTTGGGGTTGGTACGGCCTCCGCCGCCCTCGAAGCCGTGACGGGCGGCCGCTTCGATTGCGCCATCATCGATCTGGGGCTTCCCGACATGGGCGGCTCGGAGTTGATCGAGCAGATTCGGGCCTCCCAGGACGGGGAGGAGCTTCCGATCATCGTCTATACGGGCCGGGAACTGACGGCGGCCGAGGAGCAGCACCTGAAGCAGACGGCGTCCACCATCATCCTCAAAGATCCGCTCTCGTCCGAGAGGCTGCTCGACGAAACCGCCCTGTTCCTCCACCGAGCACTCGGCAACGCACCCGCCGAGGACCCGATCCTGATCGAGCGGAAGGACCCAGCCTCGCTCCAGGGCTGCCGTGTTCTCCTCGTTGACGACGACCTGCGCAACATCTTCTCTCTCACCAGCGCGCTGGAGCAGTACGGGCTAGAGGTCCTCTTCGCAGAGAATGGGCGTGATGGCATCGCGCTTCTGAAGGCCAATCCGAACATCGACGCGATGCTAGTCGACATCATGATGCCGGGGATGGACGGATACGAGACCATGCGCGAGATTCGGACCAACGATGCCTTCCGGACCTTGCCCCTGATCGCCGTCACCGCCAAGGCGATGAAGGGCGATCGCGAGAAGTGCCTCGACGCGGGTGCTTCCGATTACGTGTCGAAGCCCGTCGACATGGATCAACTCCTCGCCGTCCTGCGGGTGCAGCTCGAACGGCGCGGACAAGCCGCCGCCGGCCCGCAGCGCCGTGGGAATGGCGCGGCCGACACTGTTGGGCATGCCCGATGAGGGATTTGCCGCAGCCATCCTCGTGGGACTCAGATCCCGTCGGCGATCCGGGCCGCGCACCGGGGCAGCTTCTGATCCGTGCGAAGATCCTCATCGTCGATGACGACCGCCGTAACCTGTTGGCCGCTTCGGAAGTGCTCGACGAGCCCGGCCTCGAACTTGTGCTGGCGGACACGGCGGAGGAGGCCCTACGTAGAACGTTGCGGGAGGACTTTGCCCTCGTCCTGCTCGACGTGCAGATGCCCCGCATGGACGGCTATGAGGTCGCGTCGCTGATCCGGAGCCGGCCCCGGACTTCCCGTGTGCCGATCCTGTTCCTGACCGCGCACAACAAGGAGGACGTTCACATCTTCCGCGGCTATTCCGCCGGCGCGGTCGACTACGTCTTCAAGCCAATCCAGCCCCTCGTCCTGAAATCGAAGGTCGACGTCTTCGTCGACCTCTATCGCAAGACGGAGGAGATCAAGAGCAAGGCGGCCGCCGAGAAGCAGCTTCTCCTAGAGAACTTGCGGGTGCGCGGCGAAAAGCTCGACGCAGAGCGGGCGCTGCGGCGGAGGGAGGAGCACCAGGCCGCCGTGCTGCGGGGGCTCCCCATCGCCCTCTACACGGCCTCCCTCGGAGAGGCAGACCGAAGCTTGTACTTCACCAATGATAGCATCCAGCGCATCACCGGTTTTCCCTGGGACGCCTTCAAGGCACCGGGGTTCTGGCAGTCACGAATCAATACAGAGGACCGGGTAGAGGTTTTAGACGCCCTCCGGACGGTGGTCGAGACGGGCTCGGCTACGCTCGAATATCGCTGGCGCAACGCGGACGAAGCGGAGAGACACATCCTCGAACAAATCGTCGTCAATGCCGGTGAGGACGGCGCCCCGTCGGAGCTGTTCGGCATGTGGTTCGACGTCTCCGAGCGCAAGGAACTGGAACTCAACCTCCTGCATGCCTCGAAGCTTGAGGCCGTAGGACGCCTGACCGGAGGTATCGCCCACGACTTCAACAACATGCTGAGCATCGTCATCGGTAACCTCGACCTGTTGCTAAGCTCAATGCAGCCAGACGAGAAGACGCGCCGTCGCGTGCAGAACGCTATCGAGGGAGCGCAGCGTTGCGCCGAACTCACCAGCCGCCTTTTAACCTTCTCGCGTCGGTCACCACTGCAGCCCAAGACTTTGAATTTCTCTGATTTTATGCCGGGTCTGATTAAATTGCTAGAACGCACCTTGGGGGAGCGAATAGGCGTCACACTGACCATGGACGAAATTCTTCCCGAAATCTGTGTTGACCACGCTCAACTTGAAGCGGCGCTCATCAACCTCGCCGTTAATGCTCGTGATGCGATGCCGGATGGCGGACATCTCAATATAACGGTTCGACATTCGGACGGGGATACACTGCAGGACGAAAGTACGGGAAGGTCGGTTAAGATCTGCGTTGAAGATACCGGATCAGGAATGTCCCCTTCTGTCCTCGCCCGAGTGTTTGAGCCCTTCTTCACCACCAAAGAGGCGGGCAAAGGTACCGGGCTGGGCCTCAGCATGGTCTATGGTTTTGTTCAGCAAAGCTGCGGAACCATAACCGCCGATAGCATTTTGGGACAGGGAACAAGCATCACGATAATCTTGCCTGCCTCGGTCGAAAGCAGATTTGAGCCATCCGTTCAGACACACACCCATGGTATGACACATCTAAACGGGGCAGGAAGATCTGTTCTCGTTGTCGAGGATGAGGAGGACGTTCGGCAAATTGCCGTTTCGGCTCTAATGGCACTCAAATTCAATGTCATTGATGCAAGAAGCGGCGAAGAGGCTCTTGGGATTTTAGAACAAACCCAAGATATTAAACTTGTTTTTAGTGATGTGAATATGTCAGGTGCTTTGACAGGAATCGAGCTTGGACACATCATTATGCGTCGCTGGCCAAATATACCTGTTCTTCTAACATCAGGTTATATCAGAGAAGATCAAGATACAGCCCCCTTCGACGTTTTGCAAAAACCCTTTCGTGCTTCAGAGATGATAGACAAAATTACTGCGTCATTATCAACTGGTAAGGTGGACGCGTCTGGGTCCGTTACAACAGAAGATTTAAATAAATAATCCCGTCACACATTAATACAAGCATAGTTGTCTCACTCTTTATATTCAGTCCATCGTGATTTAGGCGTTTAGGGCTCGATGTCATTCCGAGCCCGAAATTCAGCTAGCTTTCCGCGTTCCATCAGAACAGCCAGCGAACGACCGCTTTCGAGACTGGCACAGACCGGCATCAAAGACGTGGTTGGGTCGAAAGCCGAACGTCCGCTTCCGGGCGCGACGCCCAGTTCCGTTCACCACCGAGGCTGTGTGAAAACGAAGGCACGCTGCGAGACCGTAGAACAATCCTCTAGTCGGCGGACTTTCCAACCAGCCAAACAGCCATGCTGATGAAGACAAGGCACCCATTCCGATGCTGCCAAGAGCATCTAGGGAAATATACATCTACCTCGACTAACGCCTTCCCCGTTTTCACACAGCCTCCACCCATAGTGGACGTCGGTTTAGACCCGCCGCGTTTGCTGCTTGCCACCTTCGATCATGGAGCGAATGCGTGCTGCCATGGTTTCCATCGCAAATGGCTTCGTCAGCACTGCCATGCCGGGTGCCAGTTGCCCGTTGCCCAAGATTGCGTTCTCCGCGTAGCCGGTGATGAATAACACCCTTAGATCCGGCCGGTTGACGCGTGCAGCATCCGCCATCTGGCGGCCGTTCATGCCGCCCGGTAGGCCAACATCGGTGACCAGAAGATCAATCCGGACGTCCGATTGTAGCACCTTAAGACCTGCGACGCTGTCCCCAGCCTCAATGGCCGTGTAGCCGAGATCTTCCAGGATGTCGGTGACGAGCATGCGCACGGTGGGCTCGTCGTCCACGATCAGCACCGTCTCGCCCTGTTCCGAACGCGGTAGATCAGTGATCGGAATTTTGCCCTCATCGTCCGCGACCTCGCCGTAGTGGCGCGGCAGGTAGATGCACACCGTGGTGCCTTGCCCCACTTCCGAGTAGATCCGCACCTGTCCGCCTGATTGCTGGGCGAAGCCGTAGATCATGGACAGACCGAGGCCCGTGCCCTCGCCAATAGGCTTGGTGGTGAAGAAGGGCTCGAACACACGCGCGATGACCTCCGGCGGCATGCCGGTGCCGGTGTCGGTGACACTCAGAGCAAGGTACTGCCCCTCCGGCATGTCGTGCTGGCGTGCCGCCCGTTCGTCGAGCCACTTGTTGGCGGTCTCGATGGTGATGCGGCCGCCATCCGGCATCGCGTCGCGGGCATTGATGCAGAGGTTGAGAAGCGCGTTCTCCAATTGCGGCGGGTCCACCAGGGCAGGCCAGAGGCTCGCGGTGCCGATCACCTCAACCGGTATGGCAGGGCCTACGGTGCGTTGGATCAACTCCTGCATGCCCGTGGCGAGGCGGTTCACGTCGGTGGGCTTCGGGTCGAGGGTCTGCCGGCGTGAGAAGGCGAGCAGCCGGTGCGTTAGCGCAGCGGCGCGTTTTGCTGCTCCCTGCGCCGCCATCATGTAGCGGTCGACGTCAGTCAGGCGGCCTTGCTGCATCCGAGTCTGCATCAACTCCAGTGAGCCGGAGATGCCTGCGAGCAGGTTGTTGAAGTCGTGGGCGAGCCCACCGGTGAGCTGGCCCACCGCCTCCATCTTCTGGCTCTGGCGCAACGCTTCCTGTGCGGCCGCGAGTTCGGCCGCGGCTTCCTTCTCCGCCGTCACGTCCCGGCCGACCGCGTAGAAGACGTCGCCCTCCGGCACAAGCGTCCAGGAGATCCAGCGCCAACTGCCATCGCCGTGACGGAGCCGGTCCTCGAAGCGAGCAACGCTCTCACCCCGAAGAAGCACCTCCATCACCGCGCGGACGGCATTGTGATCATCCGGGTGGACCTGATCGGGAAAAGGCAGGGACAGCAACGTCGCCGCGTCCCTGCCAAGGGTCGTCTCCCAGGCCGGGTTGATCGCCTTCAGGTGGCCGTCGAATCCCATGATCGCAAAGAGGTCTCGGCTCATCTCCCACACACGATTGCGCTCGGCCGCCTGCTCGGCAACCTTCTGTTCGAGCTGCTCGTTCAGTTCGCGCAGGCGTACCTCGTCGGCCTTGCGCGCGGTCACGTTGATTGCCGTGCCGATCACGCGCACGCAGCGGCCAGTGTTGTCGAAGATGCCTCGCCCCTTGGCCGCCACCCAACGGACGACGCCGTCCTCCTTGCCGATGGTCCGGTACTCGACGTCGTAGAGAGGACGACGATCGGAATCGCTCGCGGCCTCATAAGCCGCACGGATCTTCTCCCGGTCTTTAGGGTGAACGCCGTTGTGGAAGTCGTCCAACGTGACTGGCACGTCCGGCGATATCCCGAACATCGCCTTGATACGCGGCGGCCAGAACATGGCGCCGGTGTCGTTATCGACGTGCCACTGGCCGATCTCGGCTACCTCAAGAGCAAGCCGAAGTCGCTCCTCGCTCAGCGCCAGCCGGTCCTCGGCTTCGCGACGCTCATCGATGTCGATGACCGAGCCGACATAGCCGAGGAACACACCGTCCGGGGTGAACCTCGCGGCAGCCGCGTCGATGGTCCAGCGGTAGACGCCATCGGCGCGGCGCAGGCGAAAATCGACCCGGTAGTCGCGGCGCTCGGCATTGGCCGAGACGAAGGCCTGTTCGGCGGCCGGACGGTCGTCGGGGTGAACGGCGTCAAGCCAGCCTAAGCCTTCGCCCGATCCCGGCGCCTGCCCGGTGAACTCGTACCAGCGCGCGTTGAGGTAGGTGCAGTACCCGCTGGGGTCGGTCACCCACATCATCACCGGCGCGTTGTCGGCCATGTTGCGAAAGCGCGCATCGCTCTCGCGCAACGCCGCCTCGGAGGCGCGCAGCCGGTCGATCACCACTAATTGGCCGCGCGCCAGCTCGTCCCGCCCCTCGGCGTCGCCGCGCAGCCGCACCACCTCGGAAACGTCCTCGACGTGGTGGAGGATCAGGACAACGTCGCCATCCTTGCCGAGAACCGGCTTGTTGACCGGGGTCCACCACCGTTCGACGAAGCGCCCGTCCGATCCTCGCAATGCGTAGCGCTGTACCGCCATCGTATCGGTCGACCGCGTGGCGACCACCCGCTCGAGCGAGGCTGTCAGATTGCGTACCCCGTCCGCCTCAGGGTCATCGGGGTCATCCGGGAAGACGTCGAACAGCCGGCGTCCAATCTGTTCTTCAAGTGTCGTACCTGTCACGCGAAGGTAGGCCTCGTTGGCCGTGACGATGGTCCAGTCGGGCGGGGCCACCACGAGGAAGGGGGTGGGCGAAATGTCGAACAGCGCCTGGAAGACGTCGGACGGACCAACGCCGACGACCGCTTGCGTCAGCCGGCGCCCTAAGGCATTGCGCTCCGCATCGGACAGAGTTTCTATGCGGGTCTGCTTGACGATGAGCGCCGACAGATCAGGGTTGCTCAATGCGTCACCGGTTTTTTGGGTTAAGGAGTGTCCGCACTTCCAAGGACGCGCACGAAAGGCTTTGTCGGTGGTGCTTGCTACCTAGCACAGGCAGGCGCCGCGCCCATACGACACGGCCATGACGGCCGCAGCTTTAAGGATTCTGCGGCTGGCAGGACACAAAGGTTGCGGCGAATGACGTCGGGCGAGGTCACGAGCCTGAGCAGCACTGCGGCTATTTCCGGCGCGGCGGCCATCAGCCGGGCATCGGCCAGTCGCTGGAGGCCGGTGGCGATGGGGAGCGGTGCATAACCGAGTGCGAAGGGCCGAGCCTACCGGATCAGGTCGGAAAAGCCGCCCGGCCGATCCTCGGTCGATACTCGCCATCACGCCTCGGATGGGACGGAGGAGGAACTTCGGCTCCGGGGCGGAAGGCCAAGGTCCGGTTGCCACCGAGGCTGTGTGAAAACCCAGTCAGTCCGCGAAACCGGAGATCAATCTTACGCTATTGCCGTTCCAACATTTCATGCGTCGTTTTCGATGGCGCGGAGGGCTGGCGACGGGGTCTGGCTTGCCCGTCCAGGGAGGAAAACTCTACCCTCTCCTGCCGGGCCGGCGTGTTCACACAGCCTCCACCCATTCCGGCTGTAAGGCCGGCCGGCTGCTTTCGACCCTTGTCGAACCTTCAGAGCGTCCGCTTCTGGGCAGCCCGATGACCGGATGCGCCTGACCGGGATGGGTGGTTTTCTGCCTGTCTGCTTTCAGACGGAGATTTGGCGAAGCGGAAGTTGAAATGACTGGCTTCCGAGTGGGCGCCGGTTGCCAATTCACTCTATAGCATGCATTATTTGGATAAGACTAGCCGCATACAGGTTGCCGCGACGTCGACCGGTGCGTAGCTGACAAACGACGTCTGAACTTTTCTGCAGGACAATTTAGCAATCCGATCAAGTCTCGACCGCGCCTCCCTCAAAAACGCGACCTTACCGATTGAAGGATGACGTATGCCGGAGGTGCCTGTGGCCTCAGCCCCGCCGTCGAAGCCTGAGCCGACCTGGTCGAGTTGGCTCTTTCCGGCCTTGTGCGTCGTCTTTGTGCTCGCAGCCGCCTTCCTGGTCTGGCTAATCGCCGGCAACTGGAACCGCTGGACTAGCGCCGCACGCTTCCAGACCAAAGGCGACGCTTTCAAAAAAACTCCATTCGCCACCGATCAATCGCTAGAAACGCGGCTAACCTAAGTGTCTTTCCAGAGACATTTTAAAAAATAAACTTTGCTTGTAATTCATGGAGCTTGTGGGAGCCTCTTTGAAAGTGGACGAAGGCAACCGGAAGCTACTACGATCGGTGCGGTTGGTGTTATTCGAACGATATGATGGTTGGGGAATAGATACTTGTCGCTCCTTTGATCCCAATGGGTAAACGCGGCGGCGAGCGGAACGTGGACCTGTAAGGTTGGCCGAGGTCGATCCTGAACGATCTCTCCGTGTCCGTCGGTCGGGCGAACGCTGAGGTCGGTTCTGCAGACGGCCCCTTTGCGAGGTCGGGCATCTTGCAAAGCTATAGTCTTGTATGGCGAAGCTCCCTGATCAATGCTGCACCGCACCGATCAGAGCGTAGGGGAATCGAAATATGGAAACGATCGGCAGGGACCTGCAGGAAATGCAGCGCGTCCCCCTCGCAGCATCGCATATCGCCGCGCTGCAGGCCGCAGGAGTCGAACGGCATTACCCGGCTGGGACTTTCCTCGCACGCGCTGGCGAACCTGCTGATCGCTTCGTCTATGTCGAAGAAGGCGAAATCGAAGTCGTGAATCCGTTCACGGATGAACGCCACCTTCCGTCCACCCTCGGACCGACGCAGTTCATGGGCGAAATCTCGATCTTGAGCGGTGGCAATTGGTCGATGCCCATGCGGGCGGTCCGGGATACCACCGTCGTCGAGGTGCCGCGCCTGGAGATGCTGCGGCTGATGTCCGAGATTCCTGAGATGTCGGACATCGTCATCACGGTTCTCGCTGCACGGCGGCGGCGGCAGCTCGACTCGCGAGACGGCACATTGGTGCTGATCGGCGAGGATGACGACCGGGCCGTTCGGCGGATCGCGGAGTTCGCGAGCCGCAACCGCTTTCCCTATCGGTCCTACTCGCTCGGCAGCCCGGAGGCCGGAGCCGTCGCGAAAAGCTGCGCGATCGCCTCCGACCGGCCGGCCGTGATCTTCGGACGCGACGTCGTCGTGACGGAGCCGACGCCCGACAAGGTCGCCCATTTGCTGGGCCTTAACTACAACCTCATCGACGACGAGGCTTTCGACGTTCTCATCGTCGGCGGTGGGCCAGCCGGTGTGGCGGCGGGCGTCTACGCAGGCGCGGAGGGCCTACGAGCGCTGGTCGTCGAGGACCTCGCGATCGGCGGCCAGGCCGGCACGTCGAGTCGGATCGAGAACTATATGGGATTTCCGACGGGCATCTCGGGCGCAGACCTCGTCTGGCGCGGCGAGGTCCAGGCAATGAAATTCGGGACGCGGTTCGCGATGCCGCGGCGGGTTGCAAAGCTGGAGCAGCTCGAGGACGGCGCGTTCTGTGCGACGTTCGACAACGGCCAACGCGTTCGCGGGCGTGCCGTCGTCGTCGCGACCGGTGTCCAGTACCGACGCATGCCGATCGACCGGCTTGAGGCGTTCGAGGGCGCGGGTGTCTATTATGCGGCAACGGAAATCGAGGCACGCTACTGCCGGAACGCCGAGACCATCATCATCGGTGGCGGCAACTCGGCAGGCCAGGCGGCGATGTTTCTCAGTCGCTCGGCCAGGCATGTTCGCCTCCTGGTACGCGGTCCCTCACTCGCGGCCTCGATGTCGCGTTACCTTTCGAGCCGTCTGGAAGCCGATCCGGCGATCACCATCGAGTATTGTTCCGAAATTAGCGCTTTGCATGGCGATGATCGCCTCGAAGCGGTAATCATCCGCAGCGTCGTGGATGGGACGGCCCGTACGATCCCAACATGCGCCGTGTTTGTCATGGTCGGGGCTGCGCCCAATACCCAATGGCTCTCGGGGCTCATCGAACTCGACAACCATGGTTTCGTGCTGACCGGGGACGCGATCGGCGCAGGCTCGCCCTATGCAACATCACACCCCGGCATCTTCGCGGTTGGCGATGTCCGCGCTGGCTCCGTCAAGCGTGTTGCATCGTCCGTGGGGGAAGGGTCGGTCGTCATCTCTAAGGTCTGGGACTATGTCCGGCACTGAAAACCCTGCGTCCCCAGTTGAGTGTTGAAAGCCGCTCGCCTAGCGGTGCGACGACAGATGTTCATTGTCGATCAGCCCTGTTGGCTTGAAGATTACCATCGGCTTTCCGCGCAACGGCCATCCTAGCAAGCCTTTCCTCTTAATGCCCGAAATGGGTGGCTTTCTGCCAATCCGCCTTCGTGCACAGGTTTGTTTAAGCGGACAGTGACGTCCGCTCAGTCCTGATCCGTTGCAGATCATCGTATAACTGGCACTGAATGCCGGCTTGAAGGATTTCAGCCAATCTCCTGCGCCTCTCTAGCGTTTCCTCGGATCAAATCACGCCCGGCATAGATGCCGCCAACGGCCTCCATGTCGAGACGCTCGGCGTCGCGGCGGCGGACCTCAGCCATGACTGCCGTGGCTGCCTCTGGCTCGTCGCCGATCGTCAGAAGCGCCTGTTCGCCAAAGGCCAGCGCAGACTCGAACGTCTCGCGAAGCTGGAATGCGACACCAGCATGGATCAGTTCAATCGCGTGCTCACGGTCGCGGGCGCGGGCGAGAACGGGGACAAGCGGGAACTCGGCTTTCGCGATTTCGGCGATGTGCTTGGCTACAGCACGGTCGTCGATACAGATCAGGATCGCGCGTGCGTTCGCTGCCCCAGCGGCGTGCAGGATATCGAGCCGAGCGCCGTCGCCGTAGTAGACTTTGAAGCCGAACGCCTCTGCGACGCGGATATAGGCGGCATTGGTGTCGATAATCGACACGGAGCAGCCACGCGAGATCAGCGGTTGGCTGACGATCTGGCCGAAGCGCCCAAAACCGATGATCAGGGCACTGCCGGCGAGGTTTTCCGGCACATCAGCGCCTTCCATCGAGACGGATGCTTTCGGACCGAAGCGGCCGAAGGCTATCACCATTAGGGGCGTCAGTGCCATCGACAGGATGATCGTCGCCGTAAGGATCGCGTTGGTGGTGCTGTCGATAATCCCGGCGCTGGTTGCAGCGGCGTAGAGCACGAAGGCGAACTCGCCGCCCTGTGCCATCAGGGCCGCTCGCTCCATGGCCTCGGGATGCGAGGCGCGCAGAGCTCGGGCCACCCCGTAGATGACAAGGCTCTTCACGAACATGTAGGAAGCGACGCTTGCAAGGATCAGTGCCCAGTTCGCGCCGATGACGGTTAGATCAAGGGACATGCCGACGCCGAGGAAGAACAGGCCGAGCAGGATGCCCCTGAACGGCTCGACATCCGCTTCGAGCTGATGGCGAAAGCTCGATTCCGAGAGCAGGACACCGGCTAGGAAGGCACCCATTGCCATTGACAGGCCGCCGAGCTGCATGGCGAGCGCCGAGCCAAGTACGACCAGCAGGGCCGCCGCCGTCATGACCTCCCTCGCCTTGGAGGCGGCTAGGAGACGGAACATCGGGTTGAGCAGCCAGCGTCCGGCCGCGATCAGCGCCGCAACGGAGCCTAGGGCGATACCGATGGTGTAGAGGCGATCGACCGTGCTCGTCTCCTGGCCGCCGGGCGCCAGAAAGGTGACGACCGCGAGCAGCGGGACGATGGCAAGATCCTCCAGGAGAAGGATTGCGACGATGCGCTGTCCCTTCGGCGTCGACAGCGAGCCGCGCTCTTCGAGGAGCTGCATGACGATCGCCGTCGAGGTCAGGACGAAGCCGGTGCCGGCTACGAACGACACGGCGATCGGGAACCCCATCGCGACGCCGACGAGGGTGAGGGCCGCCACGCAGGCGCCGACCTGTGTAAGGCCGAGGCCGAAGATCTCGCGCCGCATCCCCCAAAGCCGCGACGGCTCCATCTCCAGCCCGATGATGAAGAGAAACATCACAACGCCGAGTTCGGCGACATGCAGGATCGCATGGGCATCCGAGAAGAGGCTGAGGCCGAAGGGGCCGATGACAAGCCCGGCCACGAGGTAGCCGAGGACGGAACCGAGTCCGATGCGCTTGAACAGCGGGACCGCCACGACGCCCGCGGCGAGCAGGGCCACGACCTGGACGAGTTCGCTCAAGGCGCCGGATGCTTCAACAGCCATGGCATACACCTGTCATTTTTTTTAGAAGCTTGGGGGCGTGGGCGGAGTCCTTGGATAGCGACAGGCCGAGAGCTCACGTCGCTTAGGTCTTGCTCCTTGCCGCCCTTTTTTGAGGTGACCTCTTTGTCGAGGTGCCTCCGGCCATCGTCAGGGGTACCGGACCGGCGGAGGGTTTTCCGGAAGTGGGATGAACTCGGATTCGCCAGGCACGGTGTCGAAGCGAGCTTGCCGCCAGTCTTCCTTGGCTTGTTCGATCCGCTCAAGACGTGAGGAGACGAAGTTCCACCAGAGATGACGTGGGCCATCCATCGGCTCGCCTCCGAGGACCATGAAGCGTGCCGCCTCAGTCGCTCGAACGCTAATGCGGTCGCCTGGACGGAAGACCAGTAGCTGACCGGGGCCGAACCCGTCACCCGCGATCTCGATGGCGCCAGAAATCGTGTAGATCGCTCGCTCGTCGTAGGTTGGGTCGATGGGTAGGACGGCACCCGCTTCGAGCGCCACGTCGGCGTAGACCATTGGACTTGAGGTCCGAACCGGGGATTTGATGCCGAAGGCCTCGCCGGCGATTAACCGGACATTCTTGACCTCGCCGGTCAAGACCGGCAGCGCCTCGGCCTCGTAATGCTCGAAGGCCGGAGCGTTCTCCTCGTCCTTGCCGCTGAGCGCGACCCAACTCTGGATGCCGAACAGCTTCGAGCCGCTCTGCCGGAGATCGGACCCCGTGCGCTCCGAATGGGTAATGCCGCGACCCGCGGTCATCCAGTTCAGCTCGCCCGGACGGATCGGCAGCTCCGTACCGAGGCTGTCCCGGTGCATGATCTCGCCGTCGAACAGATAGGTGACGGTCGACAGTCCGATATGGGGATGTGGACGCACGTCCATCCCTTGTCCGAGCAGGAACTCGGATGGGCCCATCTGATCGAAGAAGATGAAGGGACCGACCATCCGGCACTCGGTCGAGGGAAGAGCCCTCCGCACGGCGAACGAACCAAGATCACGCGAACGCGGAACGATCAACGTCTTGATGGCATCACAGGTAAAGTGATCACCGGGGATGGGGTCTTCCGCGCTGTGCCAACTCATTGCCGATCCGCCTCTTGCTTCGTGCGATTGACGACTGAAGCGGATTGCAGAGCAAACCCGGCTACAACGCTCACCGCCATCTTGGCCACCTGTTGGGACGCGAGCCGGTGTTGAGAGGCGAGCCGGGTTACCCGGCTCGCGGTGACAGCTTCAGCCGCGTGCAAAAGCCAGCAGGTCTGGGTTGATGATGTCGGGATGCGTCGTGCACATCCCGTGCGGAAGGCCCTCATAGGTCTTCAGGGTTCCGTTCTTCAGCAGCGGGTGGGCGAGCAGCGCCGAGTCGGCAATCGGCACGATCTGGTCGTCGGTGCCGTGCATCACCAGCACCGGGACATCGATCGCCTTCAGGTCCTCTGTGAAGTCCGTTTCCGAGAATGCCCTGATGCAATCGTATTGCGCCTTGGCGCCGCCCATCATGCCCTGCCGCCACCAATTATCGACGGCTCCCTGCGAGACCTTCGCACCGTCACGATTGAACCCATAGAACGGGCCTGCCGGAACGTCGCGATAGAACTGAGCACGGTTCGCGATGAGGGCGGCGCGGAAGCCGTCGAACACCTCGATCGACAGACCGCCCGGGTTGCGCTCGGACTTGACCATCACGGGCGGCACCGCCCCGATCAGCACCGCCTTGTCGACGCGGCCTGCCTCTGCGCGGGCGACGTAGTGAGCAACTTCACCGCCTCCGGTCGAGTGGCCGACATGGATCGCACTCTTCAGGTCGAGAACCCCAACCAACTCGGCGACGTCAGCCGCGTAGGTGTCCATCTCGTTGCCGGCCGCCGTCTGTGACGAGCGGCCATGGCCGCGGCGATCATGTGCGATCACGCGATACCCATGACCAAGGAAGAACATCATCTGGTTGTCCCAGTCGTCGCCGCTAAGCGGCCAACCGTGATGAAAGACGATCGGCTGCGCGTCCTTCGGACCCCAATCCTTGTAAAAGATCTCTGCGCCGTCCTGGGTCGTGAAAGTGGGCATGTCGCTTCTCCGTGTGGTGAAGTGGAAGCGCCTCGTTTGGCGCGGTGTCGAAGCGGTGAACCTCAAGCGGCCGTGGGTGTCTGCGGGATCGCTCCCTTGAAGGCGCTGTAGCTTGTCATCAGGTTGCGGTAATCGGGGATGTGAGCGGCCAGCAGAGTCGCTAGGCCTTCGACGTCGCGGCGCCAGTCACGGTGCAGTTCGCACGCCACGCCGAACCAGTTGATGAGCTGCACCCCGGCCGACGACATCCGGATCCAGGCCGCATCGCGCACGCCCTCATTGAAGGTGCCGGACGCGTCCGTGACCGCGAAGACCTCGTAGCCATCCGCGATCGCCGACAGCGCGACGAAGGCGACGCAGACCTCCGTGACTACTCCGGCCAGGATGATCTGCTTGCGGCCCGTCGCATTGATGGCGGCAACGAAGTCGGGATTGTCCCAGGCGTTGATCTGGCCCGGTCGCGCGATGTAGGGCGCATTGGGAAACTTCGCCTTCAGCTCCGGCATCAGGGGACCATTGGGACCGTCTTCGAAGCTCGTGGTCAGGATCGTCGGAAGCTTGAAGTAGGCGGCGAGATCGGCAACCGCCAGAACGTTGTTTTTGAACTGATCGGGGTTGTAGTCGCGCACGAGCGACATCAACCCGGCCTGATGATCCACGAGGAGGACCACGGCTTGGTCAAGGTCGAGGCGGGTGTAGGGCTTGCTTATCATCGTTTCCATCGATCGAGGTGCGGCGCGTTTGCAGTGCAACAATTATGCGCTTATGTGACAGTCGTAAAACAGAAACGATAAAAACTCACCGTTTCTGGAACATGCCTGATGCGCCTACCTGACTTCGAAGCGTGGGCCATCTTTTCCAAGGTGTTCGAGACCGGCTCGTTCAGTCGGGCTGCCACTGAACTCGGGTTGTAGAAAGCGACGGTCTCGAAGGCCGTCAGTCGCTTGGAGGCACGCATCGGTGCCCGTCTGTTCCATCGCACCTCGCGCAAGCTCGCCCTGACGGAGGCTGGACAGGCCACGAAGGACAGCGCCGCACGAATCTTGTCCGAAGGAGAGGCCGCCGAGGTCCAGGCAATCGCTGGAGCTTTGGAACCTTGTGGTTTAGTGCGGCTTGCCGCGCCGATGTCGTTCGGTGTGATGCATGTCGCGCCGCGACTGCCTCCATTCCTGAGCCAGTACCCGGCCGTGTCGGTCGATCTGCACATAAGTGATGCTTTGGTCGACCTTATCGGAGGGGGCTTTGATATCGGCTTGCGGATCGCGGCTCTGGCAGACTCCTCGTTGCGGGCTCGCCGGCTCTGCGCGATCCGTCGATCGCTGGTGGCGACGCCCGGGGCGAAGATGAGCGGCACGAAAGCCTGAGCCGTGACCGAAGCGCGCTCACGCTTCCAGATTTTGGCATAGCGCCGAACGGCATCGTAGCCGCCCTCGTAGCCGAGCCCGCGCAGCGCCTCGTAGATTCGGATCAGCGTCAGCCGCTCGCGGGCGGACTTGCCGGCGTTGGTGGTCAGCATCCGATCGAGATCGTCGCGCCACGGTCCGAGCTTGGGCAGCGGCTGCACTTCGCGCTCGTAGGCGAAGGCGGTGGCCCCCGACCGGATGACCTTCCGGACCGTGTTGCGGAAGACGTGCAGGTCGCGGACGATGTCCTTGATCGCGCGGCCGCGGGTGAAGAACTCGCGCCGGATGCGCGCAATCGTGTCCACGCCCTTCATCCCCCTACACCACCCTTCCGGCCGTACCGGAGAGCAGTCTGCGAGAACGAGCTTAGGGGGTTAGAATTGGACGCCGATCCCCCACCTCACGGGGTCAAAGTTGCACGCCGATACACATCAGGTCCGAGATCGCCCGACGCAGACGCAGGTTCTCAGTCTCCAGAGACTTCAGCCGCTTGACCTGATCACCCTTCAGACCGCCGTACTCGGACCGCCAACTGTTAGACCCTGTTTCATAAGGCTCGGGCGATCCGTCTGACGAGGATCATGGCTGCGGCGAGGACGAAGAAGGCGAGCGCAGAGGACGGAGTAGCCTCGTGGTCGCGGGCCAGCCTGCGGCAGCGGGCGATCCAGCCGAAGCTCCTCTCGATGACCCACCGCCTGGGCTGCACCGCGAAGCCCTTCTGGCCCTCCTTGGGTTCGACGATCTCGACCGTGATGGTCGTGGCCGCGCCAACGCGCTCGCCGCGATAGGCTCGGTCGGCAAAGCAGTGGGCCAGAAAGGGGAACAGTCCACGCGAGGCGCGAAGCAAGGCAATCGCGCCGTGGCTGTCGTGCAGGTCAGCGGGTGAGACCGCAGCCACGAGGAGACGGCCGTCCGTATCCGTCAGCGCGTGGCGTTTGCGCCCGACGACCCGCCGGGCCGGATCGTAACCGCGCTTGCCGGCCATCCCCACGCCCCCTGAGCGGGCAGCTTGCGCATCGACGACGCAGCCGGTCGGGCTTGCCTCGCGTCCGACGCGCTCGCGGTCGGCCATCGTGAGGGCATGGGCGAGACGCTCGAACACGCCTGTCTGGGAGAGGCGCAAGAACCAGCGATGCACCGTGCTCCACGGCGGGAAGTCCAGCGGCAGATGCCGCCACGCGCATCCTGTCCGCAGCACGTACAGGATGCCGTCGAAAACCGCCCGCAGGGGCCGGCGCCATGGGCGGCCTGTGCTGGACGGCGCAGGCAGAAGCGGCGCGAGCACCGCCCACTCGGCCTCGCTGAGGCTGGTTGCGTAAGGCAGGCTCTCGCGCGCAAGCTCGGCGCGGGCGGCGGGCGTCCACATCGGGGTTCCTGGATGAGCGTCAGACACTCTCCCAACGCCCGCGATGCTCGCCGCTCACCCAAAGCTAAGCTGTTCTGCCTGTTATGAAACGGGGTCTCACGACCCAACCCAACCATGCCGACCACCATCAGCACTTTCCCAAAGCGGCCGTTTGTCTGCCCTCCGGCAACTTCGGTTAGGGGTAGATTTCGTTGAAAAACTGGTTCTCGGCCGAGATTGGAGCGTGGGCGGGATGAGAGTTCGTCCTTGGGCCGGGTATCGGAGGCCGGCCAATTGGAGTCTGCGGAGACACACAATGATACAGTCATAGTGCTATTCAAGTCCGATCGCTAGACTTTATCTTGCGCCGGCCGTCGAGCCATGCTCGGGCATCTCTAAAAAATTTCAAAACATTCAATCGGGCGAGGGAGATTTAGGAACATCAGGACGCGTGATTGCAGAACGACGCAAAGCTGGTCATCCTACACGCGGGTGGTTACGGCGGAGGCGCACTGATGGCGCGGAGCGGTGCCGATGATTGGGTTCGGGCCGAGGGTCTGGTGGAGGGCGAGCGGTCGCATGCGCAACGTGATACGCAGCAAGGCTCGTCGTTGCATTACGGGCGTGTCGCTAACCCGTACACGGCCCTGGGCCTCGCTGTCGATCATCTGATGTCGAAGCCGGCCTACGCATCGATCGGCTTCGTGGCCTGGTCGAAGGTGTTAGCGGGACAGATTAACCGCGGCCATTATGTGCTCGTGCTTGATGAGAAGAGCCAGGTCGTCGGCATGTTGGGGTGGGCTTACGCCAATCGGGAAGCGGCTTGGAGCTGGGCTTCTGGCGATGGCGGCTTGGGCGACGGCCGATCAGGCGATTGTATCGTGTTCAACGTTTGGTCGGCCAACAGCCGGGCCGTCAAGGTTCTTCTGCTCAGGGGGGCACGGCGCGCCATCATGGGGAGGCGTGAGATCGTTTATCGCCGCCTCTACCCGGACGGGCGGTTGCGACCGGTGCGGCTGTCCGTGAACGGGTTCGTCGCGAACCATCTGGCCAGACCCGATGAAGCGTCGTCCGCACACGCCTCTCGTTCGAAGGAGCATTCGCATGGCTGACTTCTACGGCACTCAGGGCGCCGACCAAATTACACGGCGCAATCAAGGCTCGGAAATAATCTACGGGCTAGGCGGAAACGATATCATCGATGCCGATAACGGACTTGATACGATATACGGGGGCGATGGCGATGACCTAATCACCGGCGACATTTTTCCCGATGTTTATGGACGGATTGACGCCTACGGCGAAGCGGGTAACGACAAGTTCGTAGTCGGCTACGGAGTTACATTCGATCAGATCGATGGCGGTGGTGACACCGACACTCTTGAGTTGCTTTATAACGCCACCACTGTCTACCTCCCATATAATGGCCGATACGGATATCTCTACCAGTTCTATAATGGGCAATGGACCGAGGGTGTCAGCCTTACCTCGATTGAGAACGTCGTTGGCGGTTACGGCAACGATTACATCTCCGGAAACGGTAGCAACAATGTCATTGAGGGTGGCTTCGGGGCCGATTACATTCTCGGCGAGGCTGGCGCGGACACGCTGAATGGCGACAGCCGCTTTAGCAGTGACTCCGCAATCGATACCGTCAGCTACGAAAGCTCGTCAGCGGGCGTGCAGGTGGGAATCAACGGGCGTGGGCGCGGCGGAGACGCCGAAGGCGACGCACTGTCCGGTTTCGAGAACCTCATCGGCTCGCAGCACGGTGACCAAATCCAGGGCGACCCCTTCGGCAACCGCCTTAGTGGACTCGGTGGGGACGACACGATCAAGGGTTTCGCTGGCGACGACGTGCTCGATGGCGGCGTGGGCGCTGACCTGCTTCAAGGCAGCGTCGGCAACGATGTTTACATCATCGACGAGTTCGACATCGTGGATGAGGCGACCCTGAATGCAAACGGCATTGACCGGGTCGAGGCCGCTGTGTCGGTCGACCTGTCGAACGCGTCGCGTTTCAAGGGCAGCATCGAGGATGTCCTACTCACCGGCACGACTGCGGCGAATGTGACGGGCAACGACCTCGCCAACACGATCACCGGCAACGGGGAAAGCAACGTGCTGGCCGGCGGGGGTGGTAGCGACACACTGATCGGCGGAGGCGGCAGAGACATCCTGAGAGGTGGATCGAGCGACGATACCTACGTGGTCGACAGCACGGACGACGTTATCGACGAGGGATTAACCGGTTCAAACGGCCTCGACACCGTCCGCAGCTCGGTCTCGTTCAGCCTCGCGGGTTCAACCACGCTGTTCGGAGACGTCGAGAGCCTTGTCCTCACGGGTACGGAGACCTTGTCCGGCACCGGAAACGGACTTGCCAACGCAATCACCGGCAATGACGGCGCCAATCTTCTGAACGGCGGGGGCGGAAATGACACGCTTTCGGGCGGCGGCGGGATTGACCGGCTTCTCGGCGGAACGGGCGTCGACTGGCTCGATGGCGGCGAGGCGGCCGACATCCTTCAAGGCGGCGCGGGCGACGACACCTATCTGATCGATGCGACCGACGAGGCCGACGAGAGCGTCGCGGGCTCAAGCGGGATCGACACCGTCGTTGCCGACTTTACCGTCTCGCTTACCGGCAATGCCAGGTTGAAGGGCAACATCGAGAACTTACGCCTGGCGGGCACGGGGAACATCGACGGAACGGGCAACGCACTGAACAACGTGATTAACGGCAACCGCGGCGTGAACGCGCTGTTCGGTCTGGACGGCGATGACACGTTTGGCGGCGAGGGTGGCGGCGATAAGCTCTACGGCGGCCGAGGTGACGACACCTACTACCTAAATTCGGACGATACGATTATTGAGAGTGCGGGCGAAGGCAGCGACAGGCTGATCTTCTACTACGGGGGCAACGGCTTCACGCTCGGCGCGGGCGTCAGCGTCGAAGTTATGGAGATGGACCGCTCGGTGACCGCCACCGCCCGCGACCTTACGGGCAATGAGATCGCACAGACGCTGCGCGGTAACGGTTTCGCAAATAGGCTCGACGGTGGTACCGGTGTCGACACCATGTCCGGCGGAGCAGGCTCGGACACCTACTACGTCGACAACGTCGGCGACAAAGCCGTCGAGGTCACCGGCGCTGTCGGTACCGATCTCGTCTACGCCTCGGTGTCGTACTCGCTNGGCTCGGACACCTACTACGTCGACAACGTCGGCGACAAAGCCGTCGAGGTCACCGGCGCTGTCGGTACCGATCTCGTCTACGCCTCGGTGTCGTACTCGCTGGGCGGCTCGGATCTGGAGAGCCTGATCCTGACCGGCACCGGCAATCTCAATGGGACCGGCAACTCCATCGCCAACACCCTTACCGGCAACGGCGGCGCCAACGTCCTCAACGGGCTCGGCGGAGCCGACATAATGATCGGCGGGGCTGGGTCCGACACCTACTACGTCGACAATGCCGGCGACCGTGCCATCGAGGCCGACAGCGCGATCGGCACCGATCTCGTCTACGCCTCGGTATCGTACTCGCTCGCCGGATCGCATCTGGAGAACCTGACGCTCACCGGCACCGGTAGCCTCAATGGGACCGGCAACTCGCTGACCAACGTCATCAACGGCAACGCTGGCGCCAACGTCCTCAACGGGATGGGTGGTGCTGATACAATGTCCGGCGGGGCGGGCTCGGACACCTACTACGTCGACAACGTCGGCGACAAAGCCGTCGAGGTCACCGGCGCTGTCGGTACCGATCTCGTCTACGCCTCGGTGTCGTACTCGCTCGCCGGGTCGGACCTGGAGAACCTGTCGCTGACCGGCACCGGCAACCTCAATAGCACCGGCAACTCNGGCTCGGACACCTACTACGTCGACAACGTCGGCGACAAAGCCGTCGAGGTCACCGGCGCTGTCGGTACCGATCTCGTCTACGCCTCGGTGTCGTACTCGCTCGCCGGCTCGGACCTGGAGAGCCTGATCCTGACCGGAACCGGCAATCTCGCTGGGACCGGCAACTCCATCGCCAACACCCTCACCGGCAACGGCGGCGCCAACGTCCTCAACGGGCTCGGCGGAGCCGACATAATGATCGGCGGGGCTGGGTCCGACACCTACTACGTCGACAACGTCGGCGACAAAGCTATCGAGGCCAGCGGCGCCGTTGGCACCGATCTCGTCTACGCCTCGGTGTCGTACTCGCTGGGCGGTTCGGATCTGGAGAGCCTGATCCTGACCGGCACCGGCAATCTCAATGGGACCGGCAACTCCATCGCCAACACGCTCACCGGCAACGGCGGTGCCAACGTCCTGACCGGCGGTGCCGGGGCGGACAGCTTCGTGTTCAGGACGGCGCTGGGCCCGAGCAACCTCGACCGCATCACCGACTTCTCGGTCATCGACGACACGGTGCAACTCGCGCGCAGCGTCTTCACGGCGCTGGGAGCCGGTCCCCTGGCCGAGGCGGCGTTCAAGGACCTCTCCACCGGAGCGGCCGATGCCGGCGACCGCATCCACCGACTTCTCGGTCATCGACGACACGGTGCAACTCGCGCGCAGCGTCTTCACGGCGCTGGGAGCCGGTCCCCTGGCCGAGGCGGCGTTCAAGGACCTCTCCACCGGATCAGCCGATGCTAGCGACCGCATCCTCTACGATAAGGCGACGGGAGCCTTGTCCTACGACGCCGACGGCAGCGGCCTGGCCTCGGCCGCGGTGCAGTTCGCCACCATCGACACCAAGGCCGCCCTCACCCACCTCGACTTCTTGATCGTATGAGCCAAGCGACATCGCAGCCGGGTCGATCCGAGCCGACCCGGCTGCGGAGCAGAGGAGATGCTTTCGATCTAGGTCGAAAGGGCCATTTTAACGGAGACGTTCCACCACCCGTCAAAGCGGCTCTATCACGTCGTAAAAACGACCGTTTTCCCGACGCTGGTGAGAGGCAGGTACTGAACCCACCAAAACGGCCGCGTTTCTGTCGGGAAAATATGACCGGTATTCTATTGCGGATCAAACGCTCCTGACTCACTACCCCGACATGCTCGTCGGATATGCCCGCGTCTTCACCCTCGATCAGAACCTCGACCTCCAGCGCAATGCGTTGAGCAAAGTCAGCTGATCAAGCGGACATTCAGTTGGATCATAGCCGCTGCTGCAGGCTAGCCCGCAATCACGAGGCCACCGTCTCTTCCGCGCTCGTTTTCATAGTGCACGTTGCAATCATCATCTTGATCACATAGCTAGTCGATGTAATATCGTAAAGCATCTAGATTGAATAAACCTATCAAACATTGCGCTTTTTTCCTGAAAGATAAATCAATTTGGTATCTTACATCAAGGCGATGCCCCCAGCCTGTGTATCACCGCTGCCACATAATATTCGCGCATGACGGCGCGGGTGCCGAATTTTTGCCCAAGTGCCATTGCGTGTGGTTATTGACTTTTGGCGAACGCCTTCGTGGGTGATGCGCCTCGTTTCATAAGGCTTCTGCCTTTAACGACGCCGCTGGCGTCACACGCGGATCACATCAATGTCGGTCACGTTCAACAACGCCGTCGACGTCATGACCGGCACTGGTCCCTATTCGGTGACGACGGCGGACGTGAACGGAGACGGCAAGACCGACTTGCTAGTCGCCAACAGCAGCGGCGACACGATCTCGGTGCAGCTGGGCAACGGCGATGGTAGCTTTACCGGCGCCGCTGACGTTGCAACCAGCAGCGTTCCCTATTCGGTGACGACAGCGGATGTGAACGGTGACGGCAAGACTGATCTGATCTTCACCAACTACGATAGCCACACGGTCTCGGTGCGTTTGGGCAACGGCGACGGCAGCTTTACCAGCGCAGACGACGTCGCAACCGGCTTAAACCCGCGCTCCGTGACGACGGCGGACGTGAACGGGGACGGCCGGACCGACCTGCTCGTCGCCAACCAATTTAGCAACACGGTCTCGGTGCGTCTGGGTAACGGCGACGGCAGCTTCACCAGCGCCGCCGACGTCTTCACCGGCAGCCGTCCCTTCTCCGTGACGACGGCGGACGTGAACGGGGACGGCAAGACCGACCTACTCGTTGCCAACGCATTCGGCGATAGGGTCACGGTACGGCTGGGCAACGGTAACGGCAGCTTTACCGCCGCCGCCGACGTCTTCACCGGCAGCCGTCCCTTATCTGTGACGACGGCGGACGTGAACGGGGATGGCAAGACCGACCTGCTCGTCGCCAACCAGGACATCAACACGGTCTCGGTGCGTTTGGGCAACGGCGACGGCAGCTTCACCAGCGCCGCGGACGTCGCAACCGGCAGCGCTCCGCGCTCTATAACGACAGGGGACGTGAACGGAGACGGCAAGACCGACATGCTCGTCGGCAACAGCGGCAGCGACACGGTCTCGGTGCATCTGGGCAACGGCGACGGCAGCTTCAACAACGCCGCCGACGTAGCAACCGGCAGCCGTCCCTTTTCGGTGACGACCGCGGACGTGAATAGAGACGGCAGGATCGACCTGCTCGTCGCCAACTACAACAGCAGTACGGTTTCGGTACTGCTGGGTAGCGAAATCACGGCGGCGACGGAGATTTTGACCAACACGACACAAATTGGCCCACAGAAGGCTGGCGATCAGATCACCTTCACCCTCGTCACCGAAGCTCCGGTAACGGCTTCAGGTAGCCCACGATTGACCCTGAGCAACGGCGCCGTTGCGACCTATTCGGGTGTGGATGCTCAATCGCGACCGCAATTCACCTACACGGTAGCGGCCGATAACGACACGAGCGATCTCGCAGTTACGGGACTCGATCTCAACGGCGGCGCGCTCGGTGTGCAAGGCCAGACCAGCTTCGGCATTGCGTCGAGCATCGCAACTGGCAGCACACCCTACTCCGTCACGACGGCGGACGTGAACGGGGACGGCAAGACCGATTTGCTCGTTGCCAACGCGAACAGCAACACGGTCTCGCTGCAACTGGGAAGCGGCGACGGCAGCTTCATTAGCGCCGCAGACGTCGCAACCGGCGACTCTCCTTTTTCGGTGACGACGGCGGACGTGAACGAGGACGGCAAGACCGACCTGCTCGTTGCCAACGCGGGCAACAATACAGTCTCGGTGCGGCTCGGTAACGGCGACGGCAGCTTCACCAGCGCCGCCGACGTCGCAACTGGCGACATTCCCTATTCGGTGACGACGGCGGACGTAAACGGTGACGGCAAGACCGATTTGCTCGTTGCTAACGCAAACAGCAACACGGTCTCGGTGCGGCTGGGCAACGGCGACGGTAGCTTTACTAATGCCGTCGACGTCGCAGCCGGCAGCGGTCCCATCTCGGTGACGACGGCGGACGTGAATAGGGACGGCAAGACCGACCTCCTCGTCGCCAACTTGAACAGCGACACGGTTTCGGTGAGGCTGGGCAACGGCAACGGCAGCTTCACCAACGCTGTTGACGTCCCGACTGGTGGTATACCTCAATCGGTGACGACGGCGGACGTGAACGGGGACGGCAAGACCGATCTGCTCGTTGCCAGCTTGGGTAGCAACACGGTCTCGGTGCGTCTGGGCAACGGCGATGGCAGCTTCACCAACGCAGCGGACGTTGCAACCGGCAGCGTTCCGCGCTCAGTGACGACGGCGGACGTGAACGGGGACGGTAGGATCGACCTGCTCGTCGCCAACCAGAGCAGCAATACGGTCTCTGTGCGGCTGGGCGACGGTACTGGCAGCTTCACTAGCGACTTCGACGTTTCAGCCGGCGGTAGTCCCTTTTCGGTGTCGACAGCGGACGTGAACGGGGACGGCAAAATTGACCTGCTCATCGCTAACGTCGGCAGCGATACGGTCTCGGTTGTACTCAACACCTCGACCAGATCAGCGTCCTTCGATCCAAACAGCCTCACCACGGCGATCGGCAGTGACACGGGGCTCGATGTCGATACGATTGCTCCGCTCCTGACGGCGGCCCTGGTCACGGATAGCGGGGCCGCCGGAAGCGATGGCCTCACCAACGATGCCACGCTGGCGACCGTGGTCTCGGACACCAACGGCGCCACCCTGAGCTACAAACTCGACGACGCGAGCACCTTCACGTCGAGCTACGACCCGACCACGTTGTCGGATGGGGCGCACACGGTGGTGGTGCGAGCCACCGATGGTGCCGGCAACGTCACCGATGAGACCGTGAGCTTCACCCTCGACCAGACCGGGCCGGTGCTGACGGCGGCTCTGGTCACGGACAGCGGAGCCGCCGGAAGCGACGGCCTCACCAACGATGCCGCGTTGGCGACCACGGTCTCGGACACCAACGGCGCCACCCTGAGCTACAAGCTCGACGACGCCACCACATTTGCGTCGAGCTACGACCCGACCGCGCTGGCGGATGGGGCGCATATGGTGGTGGTGCGCGCCATCGACGGTGCCGGCAACGTCATCGATGAGACCGTGAGCTTCACCCTCGACAAAACGGCGGCCACGGTGGCGTCGGTGACGGCCTCCGCGGTCGGCCTCATGGCGGGGGCGGGCACACTGACGGTCGGCCAGTCCGTGACGTTGACGCTGACGTTGTCCGAACCGGTCACCCTGTCCGACGCCGACGACTTTCGACTGACGCTGAATGACGGCGGTGTCGCCCTCTACGACGCTGCGGCCTCGACCACCACGCAACTCGTCTTCACGCACACGGTCGAGGTCGACCGGATCAGCGCCGACCTCGCGGTTACCGGCGTGGTCCTCGGGACCACCACGATCCGCGACGGGGCCGGCAATGACGCTGACCTTTCCGGCCTCGTCGGCAATCCCGCAGGCACGTTGGTCATCGATGGCTACACCGGCACAGCCGCGGCCGAGACTTTCCTCGGCACCACCGGTGCGGAGACCTTCCGGGGTCGCTCCGGCAACGACACCTACCGGATCGATAACGCCGGCGATGAAGTGATCGAGGCGGCAGGCGAGGGCACCGACACGGTCGAAGCCTCCATCACCTACACGTTGGCCGACAACGTCGAGACCCTGACGCTGACCGGCTCCGACGCCCTGGACGGTACCGGCAACGAACTCGCTAACCGCATCACGGGCAACAGTGCCGCCAACATCCTCGATGGTGGTGCGGGCGACGACGTCATCGAGGGCGGCGAAGACGCAGACACGTTGATTGGCGGCAACGACAACGACACGTTGACCGGTGATCTGGGCAACGACGTCATCGAAGGTGGTGACGGTCTCGATCAGATCATAGGAGGAGATGGCGACGACATTCTGAGCGAAGGCGGAGCCGCCGGCGGCGTTTTTGGCGGTGCGGGTGACGACCTCATCAAGATTGGCGTCGATGAGTATAACAACGGTTTTTATGTCGATGTAATGGTGGGTGGCGATGGCTACGACACCGTCGAGATTGCTTCGGACTCCGTCGTCGTATTGCAGGGGCTCTATCCCGGCGCCGGCTACGACGGCTGGTTCTCCGAAATTGAGAAAGTGGTATTGGTTGGAACGTCGGGTATCGATGCTTTTGGTCAGACGGAGAACCTTCTGGTCGAAGGCGGCTCTGGCTCAAACTCCATCGGAGGCGGTTCCGGCAACGATACGATCACTGCTGGTTCAGGTGACGATACGCTGGACGGCGGTGCGGGCACCGACGACCTGACGGGCGGACTTGGCGACGACCGCTTCTACGTCGAGAACATCGGCGACCGGGTGATCGAGGTAGCAGGCGAGGGTACCGATCGCGTGCTGACCAGCATCAGCTACACGCTCTCGGCCGGACAGGAGATCGAGCGGCTGGAGGTGCTGGACGCCGCCAGCACCACAGTCGTCAACCTCACCGGCAATGAGTTTGCCAACACCCTGGTGGGCAATGCCGGTGCCAACAGCCTGACCGGCGGGGCCGGCGCTGACGTGATGGAAGGTCGAGCCGGCAACGACGTGTACTCCGTCGAGGACCTTGGCGATCAGGTGATCGAGGCCGTTGGCGGTGGCACAGACCGGGTGCTGACCAGCGTCAGTTATACGATCGCCGCTGGTCAGGAGATCGAGAGGCTCGACACCACCAACGACGCGGGCACGAATTCAATCAATCTTACCGGCAACGAGATTGCCAACGTCATCACCGGCAATAGCGGCGCCAACGTCCTCGATGGGCTCCTCGGTGCCGATACGATGTCGGGCGGGGCGGGATCGGACACCTACTACGTCGACGACGTCGGCGACCGCGCCATCGAGGCCAACGGCGCCGCCGGTACCGATCTCGTCTTCTCCTCGGTGTCGTACTCGTTGGGTGGCTCGGAACTAGAGAACTTGATCCTCACCGGGACCGGCAACCTCAACGGCACCGGCAACTCCGTTGCCAACGTGATCACCGGCAATGCCGGCGCCAACGTCCTCAACGGGCTCGGCGGGGCTGACACGATGTCTGGCGGGGCGGGCTCGGACACCTACTACGTCGACAACGTCGGCGACCGCGCCATCGAGGCCAACGGGGCTGCGGGTACCGATCTCGTCTACGCCGCGGTGTCGTACTCCCTGGCTGGATCACATCTCGAGAACCTGACCCTGACCGGGACGGGCAACCTCAGCGGGACCGGCAACGGCCTCGCCAACGTCATCACCGGCAACAGTGGCGCCAACGTCCTCAACGGGCTCGTCGGAGCCGATACGATGTCCGGCGGCGCGGGCTCGGACACCTACTACGTCGACAACGTCGGCGACAAAGTCATCGAGGCCACCGGCGCTGTCGGCACCGACCTCGTCTACGCCTCGGTGTCGTACGGGCTTGGCGGCGCGGATCTGGAGACCCTGATCCTCACCGGCGCCGGCAACCTCAATGGGACCGGCAACGGCCTCGCCAACGTCATCACTGGTAATGCCGGCGCCAACGTCCTCAACGGGCTCGGCGGGGCTGACACGATGTCGGGCGGGGCGGGATCGGACACCTACTACGTCGATAACGTCGGCGACCGCGCTATCGAAGCCACCGGCGCTGCAGGCACCGATCTGGTCTACGCCTCGGTGTCGTACTCGCTCGCCGGGTCGGACCTGGAGAACCTGTCGCTGACCGGCACCGGCAACCTCAATAGCACCGGCAACTCGCTCGCCAACGTCATCACCGGCAATGCCGGCGCCAACGTCCTCAACGGCGGTCTCGGGGCCGACACGATGTCCGGCGGTGCAGGCTCGGACACCTACTACGTCGACAACGTCGGCGACCGCGCTGTCGAAGCCACCGGCGCTGTCGGCACCGATCTCGTCTACGCCTCGGTGTCGTACTCGCTGGCCGGAGCGGAACTGGAGGCACTGATCCTCACCGGCGCCGGGAACCTGAACGGTACCGGCAACTCCATCGCCAACACGCTCACCGGCAACGGCGGCGCCAACGTCCTCGACGGCCAGGGCGGCAACGACCTCCTGACCGGCGGTGCCGGGGCGGACACCTTCGTGTTCAGGACGGCGCTTGCACCTCGCGCGCAGCGTGTTCACGGCGCTGGGAGCCGGTCCCCTGGCCGAGGGGGCGTTCAAGGACCTCTCCACCGGAGCGGCCGATGCCAGCGACCGCATCATCTACGATAGGGCGACGGGAGCCTTGTCCTACGACGCCGACGGCAGCGGTATGGCTTCGGCCGCGGTGCAGTTCGCCACCATCGACAACAAGGCCGCCGTCACCCACCTCGACTTCTTCATCGTGTGAGCCACGCCGCGTCGCAGCCGGATTGATCCGAAGCTAACCCGGCTGCGATGCCAATGAGACGCCACCGCCCCACGTCGTATGCATAGGTTGTCCGACGTCAGCACCTGTGGGACAGATTGAGGGTCTTCACGAACGGAGAATGGCTAGTTCATCGTAGCCCCTGAGGAGCGAAGATGAAGCAGACATCCGGACCGGCCAAGAAGCCGGCAGAAGCGGTGATCAAGGACATCCGTCGGGCCACACGTCGGCAGTTCTCGTCCGAGGAGAAGATCCGCGTGGTACTGGAAGGCTTGCGTGGCGAGGACAGCATCGCCGAGTTGTGCCGGCGCGAGGGGATCGCCGCCTCGATGTACTACGGCTGGTCCAAGGAGTTCCTGGAGGCTGGCAAGAAGCGCCTGTCCGGCGACACCGCTCGTGCGGCCACCACGGATGAGGTGCGGGATCTGCGCCGCGAGACGGGGGCGCTCAAAGAGGTCGTGGCTGATCTCGTCCTGGAGAATCGCCTGCTCAAAAAAGCATGAGCGGGGCTGGGGGCGACGAGGCATGAGGTATCCGGCCCCCGAGAAGCTGCAGATCATCCGGCTCGTCGAGCAATCCCACCTGCCGGTGCGTGCCACCCTGGACAAGCTCGGCATCACGCGCTCGACGTTTTACCGCTGGTACGACGCCTACCAGCGCGGCGGCCCCGAGGCGTTGAATGACCATCCCTCGCGGCCGAGCCGGGTCTGGAACCGCCTGCCTGCGGAGATCCGCGAGCAGATCGTGGCCCTGGCCTTGGAGCAGCCTGAACTCAGCCCGCGTGAGCTGGCGGTGCGCTTCACAGATGAGCGTCGCTACTTCGTCTCGGAAGCGACCGTCTACCGGTTGCTCAAGTCTCAGGACCTGATCACCAGCCCGGCCTATATAGTCATCAAGGCCGCCGACGAGTTCCGCGATAAGACCACCGCGCCCAACCAGCTTTGGCAGACGGACTTCACCTACCTGAAGGTCGTTGGCTGGGGCTGGTACTACCTGCCGACGGTGCCGGACGACTTCTCGCGCTATATCGTGGCGTGGAAGCTGTGCACGACGATGCAGGCCAGCGACGTCACCGCCACGCTCGACCTGGCGCTGGGTGCGGCTGGGCTCGATCAGACGCGGGTGATGCATCGTCCCCGCCTGCTGAGCGACAACGGTCCAAGCTACGTCGCCAGCGACCTGGCTGACTGGCTCGGCATTCGGGGCATGACCCACATCCGCGGTGCGCCATGCCATCCTCAAACGCAGGGCAAGATCGAGCGTTGGCATCAGACGCTCAAGAACCGCATCCTGCTCGAACACGCCCACTTGCCCGGCGAGCTGGAGACGCAGGTTGCCAACTTCGTCGAGCACTACAACCATGCCCGAGCCCATGAGAGCCTGAGCAACCTCACGCCCGCTGACGTCTACTTCGGACGCGGCGAAGGGATCCTGGCCGAGCGGGAACGCATCAAGCGCCAGACCCTCATGGATCGCCGCTTGCGCCACCACGCGCAGGCTGCCTAACCTCTCACCCCAGATGGACCAGAGCCTCCGCTCCTGAACGCCGCTGAATGTCCCAAATCATCTGACGACGGACAATTGTTATAAGCCCGATAGCCGGAGGGGTGACGCTTCAAATCTTGTTCATACACCAACGGAGAGCGTGGCCTATGCAAACGACCGTTATGCCTTGGTCGATTTGAGCTCTACTGCCCCGCAGCCGGGTTGGCTCGGATCAACCCGACTGCGATGTGGCATGGCTCACACGATGAAGAAGTCGAGGTGGGTGAGGGCGGCCTTGGTGTCGATGGTGGCGAACTGCACCGCAGCTGAGGCCGATCCGCTTCCATCGGCGTCGTAGGACAGCGCCCCCGTTGCCTTGTCGTAGAGGATGCGGTCGCTGGCATCGGCCGATCCCGTAGACAAGTCCTTGTACGCCGCCTCGGCCAGCGGACCGGCTCCCAACGCCGTGAAGACGCTGCGCACGAGTTGCACCGTGTCGTCCACCACAGAGAAGTCCGCGATCCGGTCGAAGTTGCCCGACCCCAGCGCCGTCCTGAACACGAAGGTGTCCGCCCCGGCACCACCTGTCAGGATGTTTGCACCGTCGTTGCCGATGATCACGTTGGCTAGCGAGTTGCCGGTACCATTGAGATTGCCGGTGCCGGTCAGGGTGAGGTTCTCCAAGTCTGAACCGGCGAGCGAGTACGACACCGAGGCGTAGACGAGATCGGTGCCCGCACCGGTGGCTTCGATAGCGCGGTCGCTGACGTTATCGACGTAGTAGGTGTCCGAGCCCGCCCCACCCGACATCGTGTCGGCACCGACGAGCCCGTTGAGGACGTTGGCGCCGGCATTGCCGGTGATCACGTTGGCGAGGCCGTTGCCGGTCCCATTGAGGTTGCCGGTGCCGGTCAGGATCAGGTTCTCCAGATCCGCGCCGCTAAGCCCATACGACACCGAGGCATAGACGAGATCGGTGCCGACCGCGCCGGTGGCCTCGACGACTTTGTCGCCGACGTCGTCGACGTAGTAGGTGTCCGAGCCTGCTCCACCGGACATCGTATCGGCACCGACGAGCCCGTTGAGGACGTTGGCGCCGGCATTGCCGGTGATCACGTTGGCGAGGCCGTTCCCGGTTCCATTGAGGTTGCCGGTCCCGGTCAGGATCAGGTTCTCCAGATCCGCGCCGCTAAGCCCGTACGATACCGATGCATAGACGAGGTCGATGCCGACAGCGCCAGTGGCCTCGACGACTTTGTCGTTGATGTTGTCGACATAGTAGGTGTCCGAGCCCGCCCCACCGGACATCGTATCGGCACCGACGAGCCCGTTGAGGACGTTGGCGCCGGCATTGCCGGTGATCACGTTGGCGAGGCCGTTGCCGGTGCCATTGAGGTTGCCGGTGCCGGTGAGGATCAGGTTCTCCAGATCCGCGCCGCCAAGCCCGTACGACACCGAGGCGTAGACGAGGTCGATGCCGACAGCACCGGTGGCCTCGATGACTTTGTCGCCGACGTCGTCGACGTAGTAGGTGTCCGAGCCCGCCCCGCCGGACATTGTATCGGCACCGACAAGCCCGTTAAGGACGTTGGCGCCGGCATTGCCGGTGATGATGTTGGCAAGGCCGTTGCCGGTCCCATTGAGGTTGCCGGTGCCGGTGAGGATCAGGTTCTCCAGATCCGCGCCGCTAAGCCCGTACGAGACCGAGGCGTAGACGAGGTCGGTGCCGATAGCGCCGGTCGCCTCGACGACTTTGTCGCCGATATCGTCAACGTAGTAGGTGTCCGAGCCCCCCCCGCCCGACATTGTATCGGCACCGACAAGCCCGTTGAGGACGTTGGAAACGGCGTTACCGGTGATGATGTTGGCGAGGCCGTTGCCGTTGCCATTGAGGTTGCCGGTGCCGGTGAGGATCAGGTTCTCCAGATCCGCGCCGCCGAGCGAGTAGGACACCGAGGCATAGACGAGATCGGTGCCGGCGGCACCGGTGGCTTCGACGACTTTGTCACCGCCGTTATCGACGTAGTAGGTATCCGAGCCCGCCCCGCCGGACATCGTATCGGCACCACCGAGCCCATTGATGATGTTGGCGCCGGCGTTGCCGGTGATCACGTTGGCGAGCGAGTTGCCGGTCCCAGTGAGATTACCGGTGCCGGTCAGGATCAAGTTCTCCAGATCTGCGTCGCCAAGCCCGTAGGAAACGGAGGCGTAGACGAGATCGGTGCCGGCAACACCGGAAGCCTCAATAGCGCGGTCGCCAATGTTGTCGACGTAGTAAGTGTCGGACCCCACCCCGCCGGACATCGTATCAGCACCACCGAGCCCGTTGAGGACATTACTTCCTGCGTTGCCAATCACAATATTTGCAAACTCATTCCCGGTAATATTGATCGCGACAGTGGAAACCTCATCAATTGCCTCGAGCTGCTCAATCTCCTGACCGGTAGCTAAGATATAGTTTACACTAGTACGGACTAAATCAGTTCCGTTATTTGCAGCCTCGATCACCTGATCACTGGCTGCATAAACCAGATAGCTGTCGTCGCCGCCTCTGCCTTCAAGCCGGTCCCCATTGCCGTCGCTGACAAGAGTATTGGCGGCACTGTTACCGATAAGGATGAGCGGCGCGCTTCCAAAATCAGCCACCAAGCCTTCTACGAACGAGCCTTCGGCGAGCTGCCAATTCTGTCGCGTGTAGACGAAATCGAAACCCCCGCCGTCCTGCTCGACGATCTGGTCATCAACACTGTTGACATAATAGTGGTCGTTGCCTGCCCCGCCGATGAGAGTATCGTTGCCAGCGCCGCTAGAAAAACTGTTTTCAAGCTCGTTACCGGTCAATCTCAGCCCATTACTTCCGGCATTCGCGTGCAGGTTTTCGATCTCCTGTCCGACACTCAAAACCCAATCGATAGAAGTAAATATGCTATCTTCGCCACTGTTGGCATACTCGTCGACACGGTCGTTAATATTATCGACAATGTACAGGTCGTTACCGGTCCCACCATTCATCACGTCGGCGCCGGTGCCACCGTCGAGGATATCATCGCCGGCAGCACCGTTCAGGTAATCGACGTCGCCACCTCCGTAGAGCTCGTCATCGCCAGCCCCACCGTTGAGGTTGTCGTTACCGAATTCGCCGTAGAGTTGGTTCACTGTGCCGGCAAGGTCCTGGTAGCCAGCAGATAGGGAATCTGCGTCGTTGCCGCCATAGAGAGTATCGGCCCCGAACCCACCGTCGATGTAATCTCCACCATCGCCGCCTCGGATGAGGTCGTCACCGTTGTCGCCATACAGATTATCTGTGGCTACGCCGCCATCGATGTTATCGTCGCCTTCACCCCCATAGATCTGATCGTAGCCGTCGAGCCCAGTGATCGTGTCGGCCCCGGCCACGCCGTAGATCTGGTCGGCCACGGCCGTGCCAGTTAGGGTGTCGTTGCCCGCGCCCCCGACAATCACCTGGAATGTGTTGGCCACGAAGTCCGACTGCGTCAGCAGGGTAGGGGCAGAAGCGCCGGTCAGTTCGACCACGAAGTCGCTGCCGTCGAGCATATTGTTCTGGTTGAGATCAGCGATCATCACCGTCTTGGCCGAGGGCCCAGTGCCGAGGCGTACCGACCAGACCTGAATGAAGTCGGTGCCAAGGTCCTGGCCCGGCAGGGAGGCGCCATCGGTATAGGTAAAGCCAGGGCTCACTGCCAGGAGATCGCCCTTGAAGACCAAGGGATCGTAAGGGCCAAGACCGGCAAAGTAGTTCTGGCCGATGTCGATCTTGTCGCCCTGGGCACGGCTGAAGTCGGTGATCTGGTCAGGAGTGGCGAACGAAGAGATCGAGTAATTGGTGTAGTTCGCGCTGAAGGTGAACACGTCTGCTTCAGTGCCACCCGTGAGCGTGTCCTTACCCACATCGCCTGTCAGCCGGTCGATGCCGGCTCCGCCCAGCAGGGTGTCGTTACCCTCGCCGCCGGAGAGTGTGTCGGCGCCATCCCCGCCATCGAGCCGATCGGTACCGGCAGCACCGTACAATCCATCGTCGTCCGCGCCTCCGTAGAGCTCGTCATTGCCAGCTCCACCGTTGAGGTAATCGTTGCCGAACTCGCCGTAGAGCAGATTCGCCGTGCCGGCGACATCGTTGTAGCCGGCGTTGAGGCTGTCGGCATCGTTACCGCCGTAGAGAGTGTCACCCCCGATCCCACCGTCGATGATGTCCCGACCATCGCCGCCCAGGAGGGTATCGTTGCCGTCCTCACCGTAGATGGTATCTSCGTCGAGCCCACCGTCGATGCTGTCGTTGCCRGTGCCGCCGTAGATGCGGTCGTAGCCGTCGAGCCCKGTGATCGTGTCGGCCCCGGCCACGCCGTAGATCTGATCGGCCGCCGCCGTACCGGTCAGGCTGTCGTTGCCCGCCCCTCCGACGATCACCTGGAAGGTAAGTCGCTGCCGTCGAGGAGGTTGTTGCGGTTGAGGTCAGCGATCAGCACCGTCTTGGCGCTGGCGCCACTGCCGACCCGTACCGACCAGACCTGATCGAAGCCGGTGCCAAGGTCCTGGCCCGGCAAAGAGGCGCCTTCGGTATAGGTAAAGCCCGGGTTCACCGCCAGGAGATCGCCACGGAACACTAACGGCGTGGTGCGGTAGTAGTCACCCGCAAAGTAGTTCTGGCCGATGTCGATCTTGTCGCCCTGGATGCGGCTGAAGTCGGTGACCTGGTCGGACGCAGCAAACGAGCCGTCATTGTAGCCAGCGTAGTAATAGCCGAAGGCAAAAACGTCAGCTTCGGTCCCACCCGTGAGCACGTCCTTGCCAACGCCGCCCGTGAGCCTGTCAGTGCCGGCCCCACCCAGGAGGGTATCGTCGCCCTCGCCGCCATTGAGCGTGTCGGCGCCATCCCCGCCGTCGAGCCGGTCGGTGCCGGCACCATCGGACAGAGTATCGTCGTCGGCGCCGCCAAAGAGCTGATCGTTGCCAGCCCCACCGTTAAGGTAATCGTTGCCGGCCTCGCCGTAGAGCAGGTTCACCGTACCGGCGACATCCTGGTAGCCGGCGTTGAGGCTATCGYTCCCGATGCCGCCGTAGAGCGTGTCGGCCCCGAGGCCGCCATCGAGGTTATCTCCGTCATCGCCGCCTCTGAGCAGATCGCCGCCGTCCCCACCTTGAAGCTGATCTATCGTTGCCGAGCCCACCATAGATGATGTCGCTACCTCCCGCTCCCAAGACGCTGTCTGCGCCCCCGAGAGCGTAAATCGTTTCAGCAGCATCCGAAGCGACGAAAGCATCGTCCGTTTCAGTGAGACGGATGACAGGAAAGTTGTTGACGAAGTCGTTAAACTCGATCGTGGTCGAGCCGTCTGCCGTCCTCGGCAGGAAAATCAGCATATCGACTTCACTGAATTGGCCGTCGTCGTTCGCGTCGACCCAGATCTCGTTCTGGGTCAGTGCCGCATTGTAGCGCCAAAACACATCGACGAACCCGTCGCCGGCGTTTGCGCCCGGTTGCGACCCCGAGGTGCCGAACCCAACGAAACTGAAGGCAATCGGATTGATGTTGAACGCGAGGGGCAGATAATTATTGAAGCCAGGCAAGCTGATAAGATCGCCGCCGGCAGTGCCACGTCCCTCGAAGTCCGTGATCGTGTCGGCCAGATTCGGCGCGCTTTCGCTACGTGGAATGCCAAACCCGAACGTATAGACATCGTTGCCGGCTCCGCCCGTCAGTGTCTCCTGACCGAGACCACCTGTGATCGTGTCGTTCCCGCCACCACCTGACACGGAGTCATTGCCGTCACCGGCATTTAGCACATCGCCTCCAGAGCCTCCAATCAGGGTATCGTTGCCAGCGCCTGTGTTAACAAACAGCGTTCCGCTCGTGACGTTCGAGCCGTCGAGAAAGGTGAGATCCGCCTGCGTCTGCATAGAGCCGTCATAGGTCAGGCGGTGGGAGACAGCATCTGGGGTCGTGCTGGCGACGGTATTGTCAGCTAGCTGCAAACGGATCTGACTGTTCACCCCTGCCCGGATGGTCTCGACCCCGGTGATCGTCGTGGCCGTCAGTGAAATGGTGCTAGCATAGCTCCCGGAAAGTCGCAGTTCATCGGCCGTACCTACGCCAGCGTCTATTCTGTCCGCTACGTCAAGGGCTGACCCTACAACAATGAGGTCGTTCCCACTACCAGCAGTAACTGTATCGCTTCCACCTTTTGTAATGTTGACGTAATCGCTACCTGTGTTAGTCGATAATATGTCGCCTCCGGATGAATCTAACTTTACAAGGTCACCATTTGAGAAACTAAAACTCGCGCTGATCAAAGCAGCAAAATTCAGGTTCGCAAAGCGGACCAATTGGCCATAAATAAATACGATAACATCAGCCCCGTCCTGCTCAATGCGCAATGAATTTGCGTTTCCGGACTCGAACAATAGAACGTCAGATGACGGCGCATCTGGATTAAAAGCGATGGTTTTGCCAACCACGTCGCTGAATTTAAACGTCGTCATCCACACAACCTTCGTAATCAGATCAAATTTATCGGCTGATTCCGCTTTTTAAAATATATGCAAATCAAAAATCCAACAAAGGACTAAGCTTGCATCAAAACGCGGCATGACGATAAAATTGAGATCAAACAATTTTGCCGAACATTCATCATTGTGCGATGGACGCCAGATCCCCGACTTAAACCATGTCGCGAGGAAACAGACAATTTCATTTTGAGGATCGATCGCTCCCCCTCGTAAATCTTTGGTAACCGATGCCTCGGAGCAACACTGAAACTACCGTCCTCAGCCTCACTTCCAGCATGAATAATACGCGATGAGGCCGAACATTTGATATGGCATTCGAGATAGATATATATGTTAGATACACAGTGCCAAGATGCTGCTTAAGAAGACGAATTAATCCATCTTATTCACTGTGGTTCGGCTGACGCCGTGCTTTGTGCTGACGTCGAGCGGGATCGTGTGTCTGCTCTGACGCATATTGAGCAGCCGCAGCCGGATCGTCGTGAACTCGGCTTTGGCAAGGCGATGCGTGGTCGGGGTGGCGTCTTGTAGGGCGAGCATCAGCGAGTAGGCCGCGGTGTGGAGGACGAGCCGCATCTGATTGGCGGCCGGGTGCCGGAAGGAAGTGCGGTCAAAAGCGAGCTGGCCTTTGTGCAGCTTGATCAGGTTTTTGGCCTGACCGCGGGTGCAGTACAGTTGGGCGTAGAGCCATTTCGGCGTGCCAGTGGCGATGTTTGTGACCATGTAGCGGATGTCGAGGCCGAGCCGTGTGGCCTCAATGCGGGCGGCGACGCAGCGCTGCTGCCGCCAGGACTTGGCAGCGTAGGTGGTCTCTGCAAAACCACGCACCGCCTCCTTGTCGCATAGGGCCCGCACCACCCAGATATGATTAGCGGTCGGCTCGACCTTGGCGGCGAGCGCCTTCGTGCCGGTAATGCCAAAGACGTAAGCGATTCCTGTCCATCGGACTGCGCCAGTGGGCCTATCGGTTATGATTAATGCCGGTTGGTATTAGGTTTCGGTCGCGGCTGAGCGATGCTGTTGGACATGGTTATAGAGTCTCGGTGGACTCGTCGACCAGCTAGCATGGGGCGGCTGCGGGTGAGCGTCTGCAACTTACGGGTTCGGATGGCAACTGTAAGTTACGACTCAGTGGATCGGGACGAAACGCGACCGGTATTTGCCCGGGGACAAGGTCGGAGTGGCGAGCGAGCAACGTTGCTCGGGCACCGCACGAATGATCTTGACACCCGACGGTCAAACTGTGCATTTTCAATAAGTCAGAAGTCGTGTGTCCGCAGGGACCCGCTCTGACTTGCCAGCAATCGTTATCTTTTTCGAACGGTGCGCCTGAACGGCTCGCTGCGCGATTGCTTGTTTCGGCACCCCGACGCATCCGCTCCGGGGCGTTCCTGTCGCTGGGCCTGAGCAGCCCTTCTCCAAACCACTGCGCCGACCTTCACCCTGCTGCCCTTCGGCACGCGGGCTCGATGTCGTGCGCGCTCTTGAAGGACATCCGCATCATGACGACGAATGCGCCTGCTTTCCCAACGGCCGGGTTGACCATCCTCGACCAGGCTCCGACTGCCCTCAGGGCCAACCCGAGCAACGCCCGTACGCATTCCAAGAAGCAGATCACCAAGATTGCCGATAGCATCAGAGCGTTCGGCTTCACCGTGCCGCTCGTCGTCGACGAGACCGGATTCGTGCTCGCCGGACACGGACGCTTGTTGGCCGCCAGGCAGCTCGCCCTCTCCACAGTCCCGACCGTCCGGCTCGATCACCTCAGCGAGATGCAGAAGCGTGCCTATGCGATCGCCGACAACAAGATCGCTACCTTGGCCGGCTGGGATCGCAGCACGCTTGCCCTCGAACTCGGCGAACTCGCCATCCATCTGCCCGAGATCGACCTGGATCTCTCCGTCACCGGCTTCGAGATCGCTGAACTCGACCTGCTGACCGCTGATCTGGAGGAGGAGCGCCTCGCTTCGCGCGAGGACGAGGTGCATGAACCGGACGCACCGGTCTCGCAGCTCGGCGATCTCTGGCAGCTCGGTCCGCACCGCATCCTGTGTGGCAACGCTTGCAACCGCATCGAGGTGGAGCGTCTGATGGGCGGGCGTGAAGCCGACATGGTCTTCACCGATCCGCCCTACAACGTACCCATCAGCGGTCACGTCATGGGCCGTGGCCGTATCCAGCACGGCGAGTTCGTCATGGGTTCGGGTGAGATGACGGCGCAAGCCTTCACAGCCTTCCTGAGCGAGAGCCTCGGGCATGCGGTCGCGGTCTCACGTGACGGCGCTCTCCACTACGTGTGCATGGATTGGCGCCACCTGCCTGAACTGCATGGCGCCACCTGTGGGCTCTACGGCGAGCAGAAGAACCTCATTGTGTGGAGCAAGACCAACCCAGGCCAGGGATCGTTGTACCGCTCCCAGCACGAGTTGATCGCGCTCTACAAGGTCGGCACGGCCAGCCATACCAACAACGTCGAACTCGGCCGGCACGGACGCAATCGTTCGAACGTATGGAGCTATTCCGGAGTCAACACCTTCAAGGGCGCAGGCGATCTGGCGCTGCATCCCACGGTCAAGCCGGTGGCCCTGGTCGTGGATGCGATCAAGGATGTCACCCGTCGCGGTGCGATCGTGCTCGATCCGTTCTCCGGCAGCGGCACGACGTTGCTCGCAGCGGAGAAGACGGGGCGTGAAGCCAGGGTGCTCGAACTCGATCCCGTCTATGTCGATGTCGCGATCCGGCGTTGGCAGGCGTTCACGGGACGCGACTCCATCCTCGAGGGAACCGACGAGCCCTGGGACGAGGTCCGATCGACCCGTATGGACCCTGCCTCGATCGCGGAGGCTGCGTAATGTCCGAACGCTCGAGCGGCACGATGGTCGGACCGAAGCGATCCACCGCTTATGAGGTCGGCTATGGCAAACCGCCGGCCGACCATCGCTTCCCGAAGGGTCGATCCGGCAACCCGCGCGGCCGACCGCACAAAGGCTCGGCGCCGTTCGGCCGGCGCGATCTTCTGGACGTCCTCACCCAGGCCGCGCGTGAGTCGATTGCGGTCACCAAGAATGGCCGCACCACCCGGACGACCCGGATCGAGGCGCTCGCCCAACAGCTACTGTTGAAGGCGCTGCAAGGCGACATGAAGGCCGCCAAGCTGCTCTTCGATAACATCAAGGCTTTGGCGCCGGCGACGGAGGCCGATGGCCATTCGCAGCAAGAGGGGCGTACAGCCCTCGACGATCGACTGAGGTATCATCCTGGCATCGAGGTCAGGTTCGTCAGCCCAGGCGACGTTGTCTCGAAGCCGATAGGGACCTGAACTTCTCCCCTCTGTTTCCTCGAACCCGATGCAGCCGGAGAGCCCCGCGGCTCTCCGGCTTTCTGCGTTTGACCCCGTGCGGTCCCTGATCCGGACAGACGAATGATCTATTTTGACCAAACGCATGCCTGTTTGGCCAGGACCAATTCCCTGTTCCGCCGCACACGGAATTGCTCCTTAAGTCGTTGCTTCCGCATCAGTATTGGCTGCCAAAATCACGATTGGGCGCTGCATCGCGCCGTTTTCCCTGTTATTTTCCCTGTTAGCAGGGAAACGGCGCCAGAGACTGGTTTGGCAGCGATGCGTGCCCCACCACTACACCCCTAAGTGCTTGTGGCGGAACAAAATACTGAGAGAAAACGGGCTCGTTAGCGCGACTGTGACACAGGATTGTGACACATGGCGGATGAACCCGTGGCCCATTACCCGAACCTCACGACGCGCGGTGGGACGTACTACCTGCGTATGCGGGTGCCCCTGGAGCTGGTTCAGGAACTCGGACGAACGCACATCACCAAGAGCCTGAGGACCAAAGAGCACCGCGTGGCGCTGGCTCGCCTTCGATTGCCTCAGGCAAAGGGTGAGAGAGACTTCGAGGCCGCCCGGCGTCAGATGAAGGATGCAAATGCGCTACGGATGCTTCTAGCTAAGGGGCGCCTTGAGTGCTTAGAGCGTCTGACAGAACAGCACCGAGCGGGGTTTTCACGGTTGATTTGGCATGGTCAGACTGCTTCTCCCCGATGATCTCTGGGATGAGATCGCTCCGCTCCTCTCGCCGCCTCGGCCGCGTCCGAAGGGTGGGCGTCGTCCGATCGAGAACCGGGCTGCGCTGGCGGGTATCCTGTTCGTGCTGCGCTCGGGGCTATCGTGGGAGATGCTGCCAGCCGAGATGGGGTGCGGCTCCGGCATGATTTGCTGGCGTCGGCTGCGGGATTGGCAAGCGGCGGGCGTGGAGAGCCGCCTGCATCACGTGCTTTTGGAGCGCCTGCACGCAGCGGGCGAGATCAACTGGAGCCGGGCTTGCCTGGACAGCGCGTCCGTCCCGGCCAAAAAGGGGGCCTGCCACCGGCTCGAACCCGACGGACCGGGGCGAGCCGGGCACCAAGCGCCACCTCGTCACCTGAGCGTGCGGTACCTCGCTCGGCTTCTGCCTGAGCGGGCCAACCGGCACGACAGCGTGCGGAGTGGTCGGCGCGGGCGACCGCGATGCCGTCCAGACAAGCGGCACGCCGACAAAGCCTATGATGCCAGGTCCCGCCGGCACGAATGCCGGGCGCGCGGAATCGTGCCGCGCATCGCGCGCAGAGGTATCGTGAGCCGCGAGAAACTCGGTCGCCACCGCTGAGTCGTGGAGCGTACCCACGCCTGGTTCAACCGCTTCCGGCGCCTGCCCGTTCGTTACGAGCGACGCGCCGACATCCACGAAGCCTTCACCAGACTCGCGGCCAGCCTCATCACCCTCAATCCGATCAAACGGCTTTATCAGGCGCTCTGAGGACGTGACGGTCAAGCGCTACCACTATGACAGCCACGAGCAGCTCCGCGTCCATCTGGCCGACTTCGTCAGCGCCTCGAACTTCGGCCGCCCCCTGAAGACTCTACGTGGTCTCACGCCCGACGAGGGTATCTGCACAGCATGGGCCGCCGAGCCCGGTCGCTTCAGGTCAAACCCGCTCCACCAAATGCCGGGACCAAACATCTAGCGGAGCCACGACATCGACGTGATCAGCAAATTGTTCGGATGACAAGGTACGAATTTAGCAGCCGAAAGGTCGGTCACACCACTACATAATTTTTGGCGATCTGCAGGATAAGTTCTTGCTTCAACATCGGACGCCCAAGGTGGTAGCCCTGCAATAGGTCGACGCCGAAGGAGGCGACGAGTTCGACTTGGTCCGCTTCCTCGACGCCCTCCACAATCGTTCGCTGCGCGCAGCTACTTACGAGATCAATGATGTTTTTCAGAAGCTTTGCGCCCCGTGGGGTATCGCAACTCTGAACGAAAAATCGATCGATTTTCACCATGTCAAAGCGCAACTCGCTGAGACAGGTCAGGCCGGCAAACCCAGTTCCGAAATCGTCGAGCCAAACGCGGATCCCGATCGCGGACAGCTGTTCCATTAGCAGGGCGACCCGAGGGTTTCCGCTGATCTGGCCACCCTCGGTGATCTCGAGGGCTAAGCGGGAGGGCGCGATCCCGGCGGCCTGGACAATCGCGACAATGACGCCCACGAAGTTTGGGTCCTCGATTTGCCGCCAGGAGACGTTGACGCTGACGACCGGAAGCGAGGGTTCGCTGGCCAGAAGATCGCAGGCCTCGCGCAGCATCCATTCGCCGAGTTCGAGGATGACACCCGTCCGCTCGGCCACGGGGATAAAAGTGTCCGGCGAGATCGCCCGACCTTGTGGGTCCTTGAGGCGCATCAGGGCTTCCGCGCCCCAAATCAGGCCGGACGTCACGTCGACGATGGGCTGAAATGCCGCCGAGATGCGCTGTTCCGTGACGGCCGAGCGCAGCATCTCAGCCGTGAGGGTGTCGCCCGCGTCGGATTCCAACATCCGCCGGTCAAAGATCCGGACGCAGTTACGCCCCTCATCCTTCGCCACATAGAGTGCAATATCTGCCGCCGTGACCGTCCGTTCGGGTTTGTCGCCGGCAACATCCCCCGAAAAAGCCGCGCCGATGCTGACCGTGATTGCCGAGAGGTGATCGCGGCGCGCCGTATGGCCAATCTGCAAGCTCTCGACCGCCAGGCGGATCTCCTCGGCGAACGCGGCGACCTGTTCCATCGAATCGGCCGCAAAAAGAGCGGCGAACTCCTCGCCGCCGAAGCGGCCGAGGGCGTAGCGTCGAGGCTCGGCCATACTCGACATCGCGCGACTGATCCCGGCCAAGCAGCGATCACCCTGCTGATGCCCGTATCGGTCGTTGTAATATTTAAAGTAATCGACATCGATCAGAATAACGCCGAACGCTTGGTTCGACTCTTTGCTGTCGAGCCAAAGATTTCGCAGGATGTCGTCGATCGCCCGGCGGTTCGCCAGGCCGGTCAAGGCGTCTGTGGTCGACAGCCTAACGAGCTCTTCGCCACGTTTCACGATCTCCTGCTGACGCAACTCTGCCCGACATGCATTCAAGTGAACGCGATAGCGCTCGCGATTGTACTTATAGTTCAGAAAAACGGTCAACATAAAACTGAATAGGTATAGTGATCCGAAACATATAATATAAGTAGTATCGCCGACGAACATCAGCGCCCAAATCAGGAAAACTGCGGATATCAGACCCGATGATAGAAGCGCGAACTCGAAGCTGAGATTGAAAAAAAGATTGGCAACGAGCATAAATATCAGCCCGTAGCCGGCATAGTACAGCGTTGCCGTTGTCTCTTTGCTCTGAGAGGCGAGGAGCAGCCACGCGGTGAAGCCGATGACGATTCCGATCGCGCATTGAAATTCGAGGATGCGCGTTCCCACGCCGCGCCCAACCTGCATTCCGATCGCGACCACGTAGACCGCACCTACGGCTAAGCGGAGCGGCAGGATGTAGGGGAGCATGTCGTGGATGAGCAGGGCGTCCATCGCCCCGAACGCGACGTACAACATGCCGACGAACTGGCACGCCCTTGTGAGCTCCAAGCGCAGGGCTTTCGAGTGTTGCACCTCGAAGGCCGCATCGAGCTGAGGCGAGCGACGCTCGAACCAACGCTTTCCGAGTTCCTGGTCGAGCAGATCTAGCGTTGCTGTGGCCATCGTTCTGGCGCCTCCCACACGGTGGTAGCAGCGCAGATTTCCTAAAACCCTAAAGGAATGAAAACAGACGCCTACCATTCGGGCGCCGATCGTCCATGCGCTGGCTCGGTCCACAACCTTCGAGCATCGCGTCTTTACGCCGCGAGAGCCTGCGTGAAGCACGCATTACCTGCGCGTCTACGCCCGGAAACCGAGCCCGGTGAGCCGTTTACAGGGGGTAGGCACGGCGGCATCCAACTGCCAACGGGTTCGCCCCCCCAGCTCGCACGCACCTCCAAAAATTTTAAGCAATGGGAAAGTTTGCACCGCACTCTGGACAAGCCGTAACCCCTGGTTAACCTTAACTTGCGCGCCCGGAATTCTCCGAGCGTTGGTGCGCAAGGGCGTTGAAAATATGGCTAGCGGGGGACTTTCGCTTGTTGGTGAACGCAATCGCCTGAGCAACTTCAGATCTCTGGAGGGTGGCTTACGGCAGGTTGTCGATAATAAATATTCGCTTTTACTGCCGGAAGCGCTTTATCCCGTTGTAGCCGACGATGTCGGTCGGGCCTTGAACGATATTATCGATCTTGCAGATCCCGGCGACTACACGGCACTGACAGATACGCTCATAGACCTTTTAAGCATTTTAAAGGAAACTTTCAGCGATCTGACGTGGCGCGAGGCGGTGCTGCCGGCTGCTCGTTCTCATGCTATCGCAGATCTGGTCCACGAATGTCCTTTCACATGGCACTCATTCTCGAAGCCGCGCGGGTACCCCGGCGATGCCGGGCTTATCGACTTCGTGTATCGCCATCCGGCAGCGAGACCTGCGCAGGAAGCAGCTACGAAAGCTGGTCGCACGGTCATGACTTTCACCGTCGACGTGACGGCCTGTGAGGCGGTTCGCCACAGACGCTCCATTCTGGCCGCGAAGATCGACGAAGCAGCCGCCCGCCGCGAGATGCCCTCGATCCTGTCTCTGGCCAGCGGCCATCTCCGGGAGGCGGAATTAAGTATCGCCTTGAAGGAGGGGCGCGTCGGACGGCTGCTCGCCGTTGACCAGGACGCCGAAAGCCTAGCTACGGTCGAAGGATATTGCCGCTCGGTCTCGCGCGCGATCGAGCCGCGGCAGGCGACCGTCCGTCAGATCCTGGCGGGCAGGACTGATCTGGGGCGGTTTGATCTCGTCTATGCCGCCGGGTTGTACGATTACCTCGATGCCAGGGTGGCGGCGCGCCTTACGCGAGTCCTGTTCGATCATCTGAAAGAGGGCGGCAGACTTCTAATCCCGAATTTCTTGTGGGGTGTCCGTGAAGAGGCCTACATGGAAGTGTTCATGGACTGGCACCTTCTCTACCGCACGCCTGACGAGATCCAGGGCTTCGCACAGGAAATTGCACCGGCTGCGATCCGGAACACGCGATATACGCAAGATGATGCTGGTACAATCGGTTATTTAGAGATCGAACGGATCTAATTGGTGCTTAGAAATTCTGGTGACGTATGGCGACACCTCATGGATATCAACGGATACGCCGTCGCTTTTTCGTTCCGCCGGACTCTATTGGGGCCCGTCCGACAACGTCCGGCAGGGGTTGAGTGGCCGGAATGGCAGTGATTCCAGAAGGGTGCCGAAGCCTGACCTGGAAGTGCCATGTGGACCCCGGCCACTCGCCGGCAGCATAGCCGCGCCGACATGCGCTACGAAACCGACCTGACGGATGGTAAGCGGGCCGTAATCGCGCCGCTGATGCGGAGCCGGCCTCGTGCGGTCGTCCGCCTGTCTGGACGATGCGAAAGATTCTGAACGCTATTTTCCACGTGCTGCGCGGCGGCATCGCGTGGCGGATGATCCCGAAGGACTTGCCTCCGCGCAGCACGACGTTCGGCTCCTTTGCGCGCTGGCGCGACGACGGTCTGTTCGGCCGGATCAACCATCACCTCGTCATGGCGGACCGCGAGCGGGTCGGTCGAAGCGCCTCGTCGACCGCCGCATCAGCCGCAACCGTCGCCTTTGGAAAGACCCGGAGGCGACCCTCGCCTCGGCCCAGGCCTTCCTCTACGCCGCCGCCGTCATGATCCTCGTCCGAAGGCTCGGCCGAGCGGCATGACTTATCGGACGGACTCTGAGCTCGACTTTGGCCATTCGACCGGTCGTGGAACGCGCTGGGTGACGAAGCGGGCGTGATGGATAGGCTTATGGTGTCCCTCGCCAGAGACGCCTCATGCCGCACCTGCCTGCCCGCTTCGCCGGGATCATCCTGTCCTTCGCTCCGCTGTTCGTCCACCGGTCGTGGCGGCACGCTCAGGCCCTGCTGATCGGTGCGATCCTCTGTCCGGGCCGGCGCACGGTAGCGAGCGTGCTGCGGATCATGGGCCGGGCGCGGGACCGCCATTTCGTGAACACCCACCGGGTGCTCAGCCGAACCGCATGGTCCCCCCATGCTGGAGCCCACATGCTGCTTCGGCTGCTCGTCGAGGCCTTCGTCCCACACGGCCCCGTGGTGCTGGCGCTCGACGACACGATCGAGCGGCGCTGGGGCCGCCGCATCCAGGCCCGCGGGATCTACCGTGATCCGGTGCGTTCGTCCGGTGCCCATTTCGTCAAGACGAGCGGCCTGCGCTGAATGAGCCTGATGCTGCTCGCACCCATCCCCTGGGCTGGTCGGGTCTGGGCATTGCCGTTTCTGACCGCCCTCGTCCCCTCGGAGCGCGCCTGCCGGGAACGCGGTCATCGGCACAAGACCCTGCTCGATGTCGGACGGCAGATGGCCTTGCAGGTGCGACGCTGGCTGCCGGGGCGCGATCTCGTGCTGGTCGGCGATAGCGCCTTCTCGGCCTTACTGTTTCTCGATGCTCTACGCCGCGGCGGCGTCACCGCCATCACCCGCCTGCGCCTGGATGCGGCACTCTACGATCCAGCGCCTCCAAGGCTTCCCGGTACGATCGGGCGCCCGCGTAAGAAGGGTGTGCGGCGGCCAACCTTGTCCAAGATCCTGACCGACCCGGGTACCATCTGGCAGCAGGTGCGCGTGCCGGGCTGGTACGGCATGGGCGAGCGCAGGATCGAGATCGCCACGGCCACCGCCGTCTGGCATCATTCCGGTCTACCAGCAGTGCCGATCCGCTGGGTTCCGATCCGCGATCCCGAGAACCGCTTCGAGCCGCAAGGGCTGCTCTGCACCGACACCGCACGAGACCCTACGCAGATCGTGACGTGGTTCGTCCGACGCTGGCAGGTCGAGGTCACGTTCCAGGAAGCGCGTGCCCATCTCGGCGTCGAGACACAGCGTCAATGGTCCGACAAGGCCATCGCTCGTACGACCCCCTGCCTGCTCGCCCTGTTCTCCATCGTCACCCTGCTCGCCACGCGGCTCTCCGCACGTGAGAGGCGGCAGGTCGCGGCGACAGCGTGGTACCCCAAATCGCAGCCGACCTTCTCCGATGCTCTCGCAGCCGTCCGTCGAACCATCTGGCGCGAGGAAGCTTCTTCGATGTCAGGCCGCAGGCGCGACCGCAGGAAACGTCGGTTCCGTCTTCCACCACCCTGGGCCTACGCCCTGTGCCAGGCGGCCTAAATGGCCAAAATCGAGCTGAGGAAAAGACACTCGGGGTAGGGTATTTCCCCCAGTGAGGAGTGTTTTTACAAATATCATTCAGGATTCGGAAATGAAACCTTCGCGTCGATTGGGGAAGCCGGCCTGAACACAGGACGGTCCTCGCATTTGACCGGGTCGGCGAATGCCGCCCGCGTCGCGCGGAGGGTATCATGGCCGTCCATCTCAACCAGCAGGATCTGACCTTCATCTTGAGGCAGATCAAGATCGCCGAAGCCCACGCGAGCGGCGTCAAGCTGACCGAGTTGAGGGTCGACGCCGCCACCGGCGAACTCCTGACGGACCGCGCCCTTTACGACACGGGCGGCAACTGGTCGGGGCTGCCGGACGCGCCCCGCGCCGTTCCCGACCCCCACACCCCGTACGGCCTGCGCACCGTGGACGGCACCTACAACAACATCGTCCCGGGTCGGGAGACCTGGGGGGCGTCCGGCCAACCCATGCCGCATCTGCTCGATCCCAGCTTCGCGAGCTCCGGCTACCCGATCGCCGGCAGCGTCACCGACGCGGATCCGCGCACCATCTCGAACCTCGTCGTCGACGCGAGCCTGGACAACCCGGCCGCCATCGCCGCCGCCCTCAGGCTCGCCGGATCCGCGGACATCCTCGGCGACTTGGCGCTCGTCACCAATGCCTACGAGGCCGTGAGGTCGGCCCCGGCGACCACCTCGGCCGAGGCCCTCGCTGTCCTGGAGACCAACCTAGCAAGCGTCCTCGCGGACAAAGGCATCACCCTGACGAACGGGTCGATCGACGTCCTGAACGTCACCCCGGACGAGGGCCTGTCGAAACCCTTCAACGCCTGGATGACCTTCTTCGGACAGTTCTTCGACCACGGCCTCGACCTCATCTCGAAGGGCGGCAACGGCACGGTCTTCATCCCGCTCGCGGCGGACGACCCGCTCGTGACCCATGGTCCCGACGGCATCCAGGGGAACGGCGACGAGGTCCGGCCGGAGGCGCAGTTCATGGTGCTGACGCGCTCGACGCCGGTCGACGGCTCGCAGCGCAACGTCACCACGCCCTTCGTCGACCAGAACCAGACCTACACGTCGAACCCTTCCCACCAGGTCTTCCTGCGCGAGTACGAAATGGTGGACGGCAGGCCCGTCTCCACCGGCCGGCTGCTTGGCGGCGAGAATGGGGGCCTGGCGACCTGGCACGACGTCAAGGAGCAGGCGCGGACGATGCTGGGCATCGACCTGAGGGACAGCGACGTCTCTTCGGTGCCGCAACTGCTCACCGATCCCTACGGCGCCTTCATTCCCGGTGCCAACGGCCTGCCGCAAGTGATGGTGCGCACGTCCGAGGGTGACATCGCCTACGTCTCGGGGAGCATCGCGGCGCCCCTCGCGCTTTCGGCCACGCAACTGACCGCGGGCGCAACCATCGCGAACGCCGACGGGACGCCAACCACCCTCAGCGCCAACGAGACGTTCGCCATCGCGCGCACCTTCAACGCCTTCCTCGACGACATCGCCCACAACGCCGTGCCCGTCCTGGCAAACGGCATCCTCGTGCCGGACTCCGGCGATGCCGTCGGCAACGACGTGGCGGTGCTCAACGGCAGGAACACCGAGTACGACAACGACCTCCTCGACCGTCACTTTGCCACCGGTGACGGGCGCGGGAACGAGAACATCGGCCTCACCGCCGTTCACCACATCTTCCATTCGGAGCACAACCGGCAGGTCGACGCCCATAAGCTGACGATCCTGACGGACGGCGACCTCGCCTTCGTGCGGCAATGGCTCGACGCCCCAATCACGCAGGCCGACCTGACCGCGATCAAGGCCGGCCTCGCCACGGCCCCGAACCGGGATGCCTTCGTCACGGCGCTGGCGGACGGCGACGCCTCGACGGGCCTCATCGGCATCGAGCTGAACTGGAACGGCGAGCGCCTGTTCCAGGCGGGCCGCTTCGCCACCGAGATGCAATACCAGCACCTCGTGTTCGAGGAGTTCGCCCGTAAGGTGCAGCCCCTGATCGACCCCTTCGTGTTCAACTCGGTGACGGAGATCGACCCGGCGATCTTCGCCGAGTTCGCCAACACGGTCTATCGCTTCGGGCACTCGATGCTGACCGAAAACATGCCGCGCGTCGGCGCGGACGGACAGGCGCTCGACGGGGATCTCGGGCTGATCGATGCCTTCCTCAACCCGGTGATGTTCGACAGCCCGGGCGACCTCGCGGCCGACGGAACGCCCACGCTGAACCACGATGCCGCCGCGGGCGCCATCATCCGCGGCATGATCGTCGAGCGCGGGAGCGAGATCGACGAGTTCGTGGTCGGCGCCGTGCGCAACAACCTGCTCGGCCTGCCCCTCGACCTCGCCGCCATCAATATCGCGCGCGGCCGCGAGACCGGTACGCCAACCCTGAACGAAGCGCGCACGCAGCTGTTCGCCGCCACGGGTTCGACCTTCCTCACGCCCTACACGAGCTGGGCGGACATGACGGGCAACCTCAAGAACCCGATGTCGATCGTCAACTTCGTGGCCGCCTACGGCACCCATTCGTCGATCGCCGGGGCGACGACGCTCGACGGCAAGCGAGACGCGGCGATGGCGCTGGTCCTCGGCGGTAGCGGAGCCCCGGGCGACAGGCTCGACTACCTCAACTCCCGCGGTACCTGGGCGGGTATCGAGACCGGCTTGAACGCGGTCGATCTGTGGATCGGCGGCCTCGCGGAGAAGCAGATGCCGTTCGGCGGCCTGCTCGGCTCGACCTTCAACGCCGTGTTCGAAGCACAGATGGAGAATCTCCAGGACGCCGACCGCTTCTACTACCTCACCCGGGTCCAGGGGCAGAATTTCCTCGTCGAGCTGGAACAGAACTCCTTTTCGAAGCTGATGATGGCCAACACCGACCTGGCGCTGCCCGGTCCCGATGGAGTGCGAGGCACGGGCGACGACATCGTCCCGCGCCATATCGGCGTCGATGCCTTCGCGGACTACGATTACGAACTTGAGGTCGACATCAGGAACCAAGTCGACCAGAACGGTGTCGATAATCCTCTCGATCCAACGACCGTTGGCAAGGACCCGACGGGAAACGACCCGGTGCTCGAGGCTATGGGCCTTGGCAAGGTCATGCGCGACGACCCGCAGACGGACGTTGACGAAAACGCGATAAGCGGCCTCCAGGCCTCAGTGAATGCCCTCGTCAGGCACTACAACGCCGATGGCACGCCCTCGGATCGCCTCATCGACGGTGCCGAGGACGGCAACGGAAACGCCGCCAGCCCGGTGACCTGGTCGGACGTCAAGGCGAACGCCCGCAAGCTCGGCATCGTCCTGACCGACGCCGACCTCGGGAACGCACCCGTGCTCCGGGTAGATGCCGATGGGAGCTTCGGCTTCGCGCCGAGCGTCGACGTGACCCGGCCGGTCGTCCTCGCAAATGGAAGCTTCGACGATCGGGTGCTGATCGCCGGCACCGCGGGCGTCTTCTCCGACCCCAGCGGCAATTATACGGTCGCGAGCCCTGCGGGCTGGACCATCACCGGGGGGCATGGCGGCGGCACCTTCGCGCCCTTCGCCACGACCGTCGACGCCGAAGGACGCGACGGCACCAACGTCGCCTATCTGATGAGCGGGGCCACGATGGCCCAGGCGGTCGGAACCACCCTCGTGGCCGACACCCGCTATACGTACACCTTCCAGGTGGGCGACCGATTCGATATCGCCTGGCCCGGCGGCGTCGCGCGGCTGATGGTCGGCAACACCGTCGTATCCTCCGTCGACCTGCTTCCCCCCGCCAACGGACAGTGGCGAGATTTCACGCTCGACTCCGGCGTGATCCCCACCAACCTTGCCGGCCAGCAGATGCGTCTGGTGGTCCAGAGCACCGGCCCGGCCAACACCCAGATGCTGGTGGACGACGTCGACATCATCCGGACCTCGGAGACGGTCTACCGGTCCGACCTGACTCCGGCGAACACCCCCGACTATCATGCCGCGTCCGACCCTTTCGCCCGCGACGCCGACGGCAACGTGCTGCGCACGGGCCAAGCCTTGGCCACTCCCGGGCCCGTCATCGATGCGACCCTCATCGATACAGCCGCGCTCGCCCGTGTGTTCGACTCCGGCCATTACCTCCGCTTCACCGGCGGCGAGCACGTTCTTGCGGGGGGCACCGACGGTAACGACACCATCATCACGGACTTCGGCGACGACGGGATCTGGGGCGACGCGGGCGACGACCGGATCGAGTCCGGCGCGGGCGTCGACCTCGTCAACGGCGGCGACGGCGACGACATCATCACCGATTCCGGCGACACAGGCGACTTCCTGAAGGGCGAGGGCGGTAACGACGTCATCGCCAACTCGAACGGCATCGACATCCTGATGGGTGGCACCGGCAAGGACGTCGTCTTCGTCGGGGTGGACTCCACCGAAGTGTTCGCGGGAGCCGGGGACGATTTCGTGCTCGGCGGCGACGGCGCCGACCTGCTGATGGGCAACGAGGGCGACGACTGGATGGAGGCCGGCGGCGGCTTCGACACCACGGCCGGCGATAACTCGGAGCTGTTCTTCAACTCCGTCATCAAGGGCCACGACGTCATGTTCGCCGGCGGCGACGAGCACGATTTCGACGGCGAGTCCGGCGACGACATCATGGTGCAAGGCGAGAGCGTCATGCGCAGCGAGGGCATGTTCGGCTTCGACTGGGCGATCTTCAAGGGCAACGCCCTCAACGGCTACGCCGACATGCGCATTCCGATCTTTACGACGGAGGAGGCCGACATCCTGCGTAACCGCTTCGACTCGACCGAGGCGCTGTCTGGCTGGAAGAACGACGACACGCTGATCGGCGACGACCGCACCGCGGCCGATGCCGCCGATCCCGGTGGCGGTACGGTGGCGGCCAACGAAGGGGTGTTCTTCAACGACGGCCTCGACGCGGCCGGGCTCGCCCGGATCGCCGGGCTGAACCAGATCGTCACGCTCGGCGCCAACGGCCTCTTCGAGGCGGGGAACATCCTGCTCGGCGGCGGGGGCAGCGACCGACTCCAGGGCAACGCCGCCGACGACATCCTCGACGGCGACCGCTGGCTGAACGTTCGCATCAGCATCAGGGGCGGGGCCAACGGCGACGGAGCGGAGATCGCCACGGTCGACAGCCTCAAGCATGCCTTCCAGAAACCCGAGGGGTGGGAAGCCGGCGACCCACTCGGCTTCCCGGCGGAGTGGGAGGGCAAGTCGCTTTTCGAGCTGATGATCGCCCGCACCGTCCGGCCGGACCAGATGCACATCGTGCGCGAGGTCCTCGATGTCGGTTCGACGCCGGGAGAGGTCGATACGGCCGTCTTCTCGGACGTTCGCGCCAACTACACGGTGATGAACCTCGGCGATGGCACCTTCAGGGTCAGCCATACCGGATTCGTGCAAGGCCCGGCGACGAGGTTGTCGGACGGTGTCGACACGCTCCACAACATCGAGCGGGCCCAGTTCGCCGATCGGGCAGTGTTCCTCACCAACGTGGCCGCCACCGGGGCCCCGACCGTCAACGACACGACCCCGACGGAACTGTCCCAATTGCAGGCGAGCGCGGTCGGCATCGCCGACCTGAACGGCTTGCCCGCGACGTTCGGCTACCAGTGGCAATCTCTGGGTGCCGACGGGGTAACCTGGACCGACATCGTAGGAGCGACGGGCCAGAACTTCACTCCGCAGCAGGCTCAGGTCGGCCGTCCCGTCCGTGTCGCCGTGAGCTTCACCGACGAGGGCGGCTACGCGGAGCGGGTCTTCTCGGCACCGACGGACATCGTCGGCGACACCATCACCGATGGTGCCCAAGGAACCACGATCACCGGCACGAACGGCGCGGACCGCATCCTCGCCAATGGCGGCAACGACACGGTCAACGCCCTCGCCGGCGACGACTTCGTCCAGGGTGGTGCCGGCAACGACACCCTCAACGCCGGTGCCGGGAACGACGAGGTGGAGGGCGGCGCTGGAACCGACGTCATCGATGGCGGGACGGGCGACGACCTCATCACCTGGAACGGCGGAGTGTTCTTGAACCCCAACGACGGACGCGACATCGTCGATGGCGGAATCAATGGAACGGACGAGTTCGTCGTCAACGGAGCGGTTCTGGCCGCCGAGACCTTCAGGGTCTACACCCGCGCGGCGTGGGATGCGGTCGCCGGGAACGACCTCGCAAGCCTCAACGGCCTGACCGAGATCGTGATCACGCGGGGCGGCACCGGTAACGCGAACATCATCGCGGAGCTGCGGGACATCGAGGAGATCCGGATCGGCACGCGCACGGTGTCGGGCACCAATCCTCCCACCGGCGGGCTCGCGGGCTTGGGTGACACCGTGATCGTCTCCGGCGACTTCTCAACGACAAGCCTGAACCTCAACACGATCACCATCGAGGGCACGGCCGGCAACGACGCCGTCGACGTGTCCGGTCTCTCTTCCGCGCACCGAATCGTCTTCCGCTCCAACGGCGGCGTCGACACGATCGTGGGAACGCTTCGGGAGCAGGACGTCATCGAGCTTGCGCCGGGCACGACCCGTTCCGATTACGTCGAGACGCACGCCAACGGTATGACGACCCTGACCCACGGCTCGCACACCATCACCTATGCGAGTGCCGGAACGCCTTCCTTCGCCGAAACCCTGGACCCAGGCGAGGAGCAGCCCGGCGGTGGGGGCGGCATCGACGGCGCATTCGCGCTCACGGTGGCAGACCTCGCCGGGATCAAGAACCTCGTTCAGGGCCGCCCCGCGTTCGAGGACGACGATGACACGGACGGGGCAACCGGCGTGCGCTCGCTTTCCGGCGCCGGCAACAACCCGGCCCATCCGGAGTTCGGCGCTGCCGATCAACCGTTCATCCGCCTGACGGACGCCCATTACGGCGCCTTCGACCCCGCCATCGGCAACAACGCCCTGAATCCGCTCTACGCCGGCCTCGACGCCCGCGCCATCAGCAACGTGCTCGGAACCCAGGAAGCCGGCCTGCCGCACCAGGCCAACGGCTCGAACATCTTCTTCATGGCGTTCGGGCAGTATTTCGACCACGGCCTCGACTTCCTGCCGAAGAGCGCGGCCAACGGCATCGTGCAGATCGATCAACTCGGGACGGGACGGACATCGACCACCAACAACCCCGCCGACCTGACCCGCGGAGAGGTGTCGTCCGTCGTGGACGGCGTACCCCAGCACCTCAACAAGACCTCGCCCTACGTCGACCAGAACCAGGCCTACGGCTCGCACGAGCTCGTCGGTCAGTTCCTCCGGGAGAGCGACGGCAACCAGGGCGTGGGCGCGCGTCTCCTCGCCGGCGCGGCCGACCCGACCGCCCTCGGCTTCAACCTGCTGCCGACCCTGCGCGAGCTCATCCAGCACCATTGGGAGGCGGACACCGTCTTCGACGACGCCTCGCTTCCCGGCGGCTCGATGAGCTTCCGAGCCTACTTCTCGAACTTCCCCATCACCGAGACCAGGTCCGGCTCCCTGTTCAACGCGGCCGGCGCGTTCGACCCCGAGGCCGTGAGCGCCTTCGCTTCGAATTTCATGGGCAGCGGCAACGCGCTGCTCCTCGACACGAACCCCTTCGTCAGCCTGCTCGACCACTACGTGGCCGGTGACGGGCGGACCAACGAGAACGTGGCGCTGACCGCCATGCACACGATCTGGGCGCGCAACCACAACTTCCATGCCGAGAACCTCGTGGAGGCGGGTTTCGAGGGGACGCCGGAGGAGGTGTTCCAGGCCGCCAAGATGCTCAACGAGTCGGAGTACCAGCGCGTCGTCTTCGACGAGTTCGCCGACCAGCTCATCGGCGGCATGCGCGGGCTAGGCACCCACGGCCACGACGGGTACAACCCGGACGTCGACGCCCGGATCTCCCACGAGTTCGCCTCCGCGGTCTACCGCGTCGGGCACTCGCTGATCGGCGAGACCCTGACCGTGATGGGGCCCGACGGGCAGCCGCGGCAGGTCGCGTTGTTCGACGCCTTCCTCAACCCGTCGAACGACGCGTCCGTATTCACGGCGCCCCTGCCTCCCGGCTACGTGCCGCAGCCGGGCTATGCGCAGCTCGGGGCCAACGCCATCCTCGCCGGAGTCGCGACCCAGCCGGCCGAGGAGGTCGACTTCAACATCGTCGACGCCGTGCGCAACGACCTCGTCCGCATCAGCGCCGACCTGTTCGCCTTCAACGTCGCCCGTGGCCGCGATGTCGGCCTCGGCTCGCTCAACCAGGTCCGCGCCGATCTCATGGCGTCGGCCGATCCCTACATCCACGAGGCGGTGGGCTATGCGGGCGACCTCCGGCCCTACGCCTCCTGGGAGGACTTCCAGGCCCGGAACGGCCTCTCCGCCACCGTCATCGCGCAGTTCAAGCAGGCCTATCCCGACCTGGTGCTGGCGACCCCCGCGGAGCGTGCGGCCTTCGTGGCAGCCAACCCGGACATCGCCATCCACCAGCGGACCGACGGCACCGAGTACGTGTCCGGCATCGACCGGGTCGACCTCTGGGTCGGTGGCCTCGCCGAGCAGCACATCAACGGCGGCGTCGTGGGCCAGACGTTCTGGGTCGTGCTGCACGAGCAGTTCGACCGCCTGCAAGAGGGCGATCGCCTCTACTACACCGACCGATTCGACAACTTCGACTTCTACGAGAACATCGTGGACGGCCAGAACTTCTCGGACATTGTCGCGCGCAACACCGGGCTGACCGGACTGCAGGAGGACATCTTCGCCGTCGACGACGAGGACGGGGACAATGGTGACGGCGGCACCGTCGGCGACGGCGACGGCGACGATGACGATGACGGCGATATCGATACCGATCCCGACGACGATGGTGACGAGGATAGCGATACCGATCCCGACGACGACACCGAAAACGATGACGACGGTGATACCACCGGCGGTGGAACGGACAACCCGCCGACCGAGCCATCCTCGAACCAGCTCGTGGGTACCGCCAACGGCGACGTCCTGTCCGGAACGGCACTGGCCGACACGGTCCTGGGCTTGGAAGGCGACGACAACATCCTCTCCGGGGAAGGAGCGGACGTCATCCGGGCCGGCGACGGGAACGACTTCATCGAAGCCGGCGGTGGGCGCGACATCGTCTTCGGAGGCGCGGGCGGCGACGACATCCTGGCCGGCGCGGGAGCCGACATGGTCTACGGCGACGCCGGCGCCGACCGCATCCTCGCCGGGGCCGGCAACGACCTCGTGACGGCGGGAGCGGGCAACGACATCGTCATCGGCGGTGACGGCGACGACCTGATCATGTCCGAGCTCGGCGACGGCGACGACAGCTACTGGGGCGACGAGATGGGAGGCGGCACCGGTATCGACACGCTCGACATGTCGGCGATCACCGCCAACATTACGGCCAACTTCGGCACCGGCCTCGCCGGTCGCGGCGGCGTCTCCAGCGGCCAATCCGGAAACGACACCCTCTGGGGCATCGAGAATTTCGTCGGCGGCTCCGGCAACGACGACGTCACGGCGAGCGACGCCGTGAACGTGATGGATGGCGGCCTCGGCGCCGACACCTATCGCTTCCAGACCGCGGCGGCGGCCCACGGCGACACCATCGCGAGCTTCCAGCCCGGCGACCGGATCGACCTCAGCGGCATCGACGCGAACCAGGGCGTGACCGGCAACCAGTCCTTCACGCTGGCGACGGGCGCCGCCTTCACCGGGGTCGGGCAACTGCTCGTCACCCAGGAAGCCCGGGCGGACGGGGACTACACCGTGGTCGCGGGGAACACGGGGGGCGACGCGTCACCCGAGTTCAAGTTCAGCATCAAAGGAGCCCCGGCCGCGACGGCCGCGGACTTCGCCCTCTGACGCGAGAGGGGCCCATCGCCGGGCCCCTCCCCATCGATTGAGCGCAGGAGGGCCCCGCCATGCGATCCAAGGACCAGAAACAGCTCGCCAAGAAGCGGAGCGTCGAGCGGCTGACCCGCCATTTCGGGATGCCGTTCGTGTTCCTGTTCGGGATGTCCGGGACCATCAACATCCTGGCCCTGACGGGGTCGTTCTACATGCTGCAGGTCTACGACCGGGCGCTGCCGAGCGGCAGCCTCCCGACCCTGATCGGCCTCTCGACGCTCGCCATCGGACTCTACGTCTTCCAGGGCATGTTCGACGTGCTGCGGCTCCAGATCCTGGTCCGCATCGGGGCGCAGCTCGACCGTCGCGTCGCGCCCCTCGCCCAACGCGTCTCCATCGACATGCCCCGCTACGGGTTCTCCGCCGCCGAATCGATGGAGCGCAGCCGCGACGTCGACACCGTCCGGGGCTTTCTCGGAAGTCCCGGATTGGTCGCGCTGTTCGACCTTCCCTGGACCCCGATCTTCCTCGTCTTCGTCTACATGCTCCACCCCTGGCTCGGAGCCCTGACCATCGGGGGGGCGGTGCTGCTGACCTTCATCACCATCCTGACGGAGCTCCTGACGCGGGGGTGGACGGGCGCGACCCAGCAGGCCGTGGTTGCCCGCAACGCCATCGCCGATTCGAACGCCCGCAACGCCGACGTCCTCAAGGCGATGGGCTTCGCGGACCGGGCGGTGGACCGCTACCGCCTCGCCAACGACGAGCACCTCGAACTCCAGACCCGCACGACCGACATCGCCGGGACGTTCGGCGCCATCTCCCGCGTATTGCGCATGATCCTGCAATCGGCCGTGCTCGGCCTCGGCGCCTACCTCGTCATCGGCGGCGAGCTCTCGGCCGGGGCGATCATCGCGGCCTCCATCACCTCGGCCCGCGCGCTCGCCCCCATCGACCAGACCGTGGGCAACTGGAAGGCCATCGCCGCGGGACGGACGGCCTTCGGGCGCCTGAACGACACCTTGGTGGCGCTCGCGGGCAACGAGAAGCCGATGCCGCTGCCGGCCCCGCGCACCTCCCTGCGGGTCGGCTCCATCACGGTGGCGGCGCCGGGCTCCGGCCGGGTGCTGCTCTCTGACATCGCCTTCGAACTCAAAGCCGGGCAGGCGCTCGGCGTCATCGGTCCCAGCGGCGGCGGCAAGACCACCCTGAGCCGGGCGCTCACGGGCGTCTGGCCGATCCTGCGCGGCGGCATTCGCCTCGACGGGGCAGACCTGCCGCAATGGGACGAGGAAAGCCTGGGGCGGATCATCGGCTACCTGCCCCAGGACGTCAGTCTCATGGATGCGACCGTCGAGGAGAACATCTCTCGCCTCCAGGACAACCCCGACCCGGCCCTCGTTGTCGCCGCGGCCCGGGCCGCTGGCGTCCACGAGATGATCCTGCGGATGCCCGACGGCTACCGCACCGAGCTCGGCCCGTTCGGCACCGCCCTTTCGGGCGGGCAGCGCCAGCGCATCGGCCTCGCCCGCGCCCTTTACGGGAACCCGTTCCTGCTCGTGCTCGACGAGCCGAACTCCAACCTCGACGGCGAGGGCGAGGCGGCCCTCGCCGCGGCGATCCAGGGGGCGCGGGCCCGCGGCGGCATCGCCGTGGTCATCGCGCACCGTCCCAGCGTCCTGGCCGCCGTCGACACCGTCGCGGTGATCCAGGACGGCAAGCTGACGGCCTTCGGTCCGAAGGAAGCGATCCTCGGCAATGTGGCCCGCGAGGCCGCGCAAGCCTCCGAGCCGTCCCGTGTCGCAAGGGAGCGCTCCACCGTAGAGCGGGTGACCGCATGATGATCGAGACCAAGGGCACGAAGGCGGTCGAGGCCGCGGACGGGGCGCAGAAGTACGACCCGCAGAACGGTCAGGCCAAGACCGGGACGCCCTATTACCTGGCGCTCGCCGTCGCGGCGCTGGCGGCTTACCTGAAGTCGCTGTTCCAGACGCCGGCCCAGGCGATGGCACCGTCCGAGGAGGAGTCGTCCCAATCGAGGGCCATGCCCAAGCTCTCCGTGGTGCCGGCCACCGCCGAGGAAGCCGACGCCGGGGAACCGGAGGCCCGTCTCGCGAGGTCTTCCGGGTCGGCGGCGCAATCGGAGGCGCCGGCCTCGCCGTACGATTCCCCGCAATTCCTCCAGGCTCGGGCACTGCGATTCGCCAGTCCGGATTCCGGTACGGACCTCAACGACTTCAAGGCCTCTCCCGTCATCCCGACGCCGACCAACGACAACGGCGGCGCGGCCTCCCGCGGTGGCGGGGGCGGTGGCCGGAACCGCGACGGCGGCGAGAAGACGGGCGACGACGGAAGGCCGGACGGTCACGATCCCGCCGGCCACGATCCCGCAAGCCATGTTCCATCCGGGACGGACGGGACCGATCCTCGGACCGGCGACGATGCCGGACTGCCTGGAGGAGGGACCGGAGACGGCGACGCGGGTACCGTGCCCGGAAGGCGCAACCGCGCGCCCGTTACCACTGGCGCGGTCCACCTCGCCGACGTGACCGGCTGTGCCCTGCTCCCCATCGCGCTGTCGGACCTGCTCCGCAACGTCGAGGACCCCGACGGCGACAGCCTCTCGGTGCGTGACGTCACCGCTTCCTCCGGGATGCTGACCCGCGACGGCGACGGCTGGGTCTACGACGGCGGCGCCCTCGGGCCCGTCACCATCACCTACGAGGTAACGGACGGCGAGTTCTCCATCACCCATGCCGCGATCTTCAACGTCGTCGAGCGTAACCTGATCGGCGGCACGAACGGGGACGACCTCATCCTCGGCACGCCCTGCGGGGACGAGATCGACGGCCGCGACGGCGACGACAACATCGACGCCCGCGCCGGGGACGACGTCGTCGACGGCGGGGCGGGCCACGACCACATCGTCGGCGGGACCGGCGACGACGTCATCCGCGGCGGTGCGGGCGACGACGTCGTGCTGGCCGGAGCCGGCGCGGACCATGTGTCCGGCGGGACCGGCGCCGACCGACTGTTCGGCGAGGAGGGTGACGACGTCCTGTTCGGCGACGCCGGCGACGATCTCCTCGACGGCGGCGAAGGGCACGACATCCTCGTCGGGGGTGCCGGGAACGACCTCCTCGTCGGCGACTTGGGCGACGATCGCCTGGACGGCGGCGATGGCGAGGACCACGCCTTCGGCGGCGCGGGGCGGGACGTCGTCTCGGGCGGCGCGGGCGACGACCGCCTCGACGGCGGCGCGGGGGACGACGCGCTCACCGACGGCGACGGCACGGACGTGGCCCTCGGGCAGGAGGGAGACGACGTCTTCGTGGTGGCATCCGACGGCGCCGACGACCGCTTCGACGGCGGCGGCGGCACCGACGCCCTCGATCTCTCGGGCACGGTCGCAGGGGTCGTCGTGGACCTCGCCGAGGGTACATCCGCGGGTCCGGAGACCGGCCGGGACCTTGTCGCGTCCATCGAGGACGTCCGGGGTGGATCCGGGGCGGACAGGCTGGTGGGGAATTCGGCCTCCAACCACCTCGTCGGCGGGGCGGGTCGCGACAACATCTCCGGCGCGGCCGGCAACGACCTCCTCGACGGCGGTGCGGACGGCGACACGCTCTCGGACGGGACCGGCTCCGACACCGTGCTCGGGGGCGGCGGGGACGACGTCATCGTGGTGGTCGCCGACGGCGAGGACGACCGCTTCGACGGAGGCGACGGCACCGATGCCCTCGACCTATCGGCCACCAAGTCCGGCGTCGCGGTCGACCTCGTGGCGGGTACGGTCGTCGGACGGGAGACCGGACGCGACACGATCGCATCGGTCGAGGTTGTCGTGGCGGGATCCGGCGCCGACGTCCTCACTGGAAGCGAGGCGAGCGAGACCCTGCTGGGCGGGGCGGGGCGGGACCGCGTAGCGGGCGGCGGCGGGAGCGACCACCTCGACGGCGGGGCCGACGACGACGCCCTGATCGACGGGGCCGGTTCGGACATCGTGCTGGGCGGGTCCGGAGACGATATCCTGACGGCCTCCCTCGACGGCGAGGCGGACCGGTTCGACGGCGGATCGGGACGGGACGAGCTCGACCTGTCGGCCACCATGGCCGGCGTCACGGTCGACCTCGCCGCGGGCACGTCGGCGGGACGGGAAACCGGGCGGGACGCGGTCGCCGGGATCGAGGACGTGGCGGGAGGGTCCGGCGACGACGCGCTCTCCGGCGACGACCGGGCCAACGCCCTCGTGGGCGGCGACGGACGGGACCGCATCTCGGGAGGCGACGGCGGGGATCGCCTCGACGGCGGCGCGGGCGACGACACGCTCTCGGACGGCGCCGGACGGGACGCCGTCCATGGCGGCGCAGGGGACGACGTGATCGTGCTCGCCCTGGACGGAGAGGGCGACGTCGCTTCCGGCGGCGCGGGCATGGACACCCTCCACCTCGGCGCCGCCACGAAGGACCTCCTCGTCGACCTCGTCAGCCATGTCGTCTCCGGCTCCGAGAACGGAGTGGACACGATCGAATCGATCGAGCGGATCGTGGCGGGATCGGGCAGCGACCGCTTCGTCGTCGGGGACGAAGACGTCGTCCTCACCGGTGGCGACGGGGAGGATTGCTTCGCGTTCGATGCCGGCGCGAACGGGGAAGCGACGCGCGTGGTGCAGATCACCGACTTCTCGGTCGGCGACTACGTCAGCCTGCTTCGATACTCCCTGTTCGATCAGGGTTCCGACGCCCTGGGCCACTCGCTCGCCGAAGCGATGGAGCGCAACGACGGCACCGTGTCGGGCATCCAGTACCGGTCCGCGCGCCTCGACGACGGTGACGTGACGGTGATCACGGCCGACCTCGACCGCGACGACACCTTCGAGACGACGATCATCCTCGACGGCCACCACACCCTCCTCTTCGTCGAGACGGCGAACGCGGCGGCACACCCCGCCCCGCCTTCCCATTGACCCATCCACCAGCGGGACCCGACCATGCGCAGCCCATCCGTCGATGACCGTCCTCGCAGGTCCCTCGCGGGCCTCGACCTCGGGCCGGAGCCCTCCTTCTCGGTCGTCCCCCGGATCGCGCTCGGATTCTCATTGGGAGCGGCGCTCATCGTCGGGGTGGGTGGCTGGGCCGCCACCACGGACCTCAACGGAGCCATCATGGCACCCGGGTCCGTGACCGTCGAGCTGCACGCCAAGGCGGTGCAGCACCGCGACGGTGGCGTTGTCGGCGCGATCCTCGTCCGGGACGGGCAATCCGTGACGGAAGGGCAGGTCATCATCCGCATCGACGACGCCCAGACGCGGGCCGAGCTCGCCATCGTCAGGGGGCAGCAGGTCGAGCTGTCGACCAAGAAGGCGCGCCTGCTGGCCGAGCGGGACGGACTGCGCGCCGTCGCCTTCCCGGCGAGCCTGTCGGCCGGCGACGCCGAGGCGCGGGCCATACTCGACGGCGAGTCCCGGATGTTCCGGGGAAACCTCGCCAGCCGCGACAGCCAGCGCCAGCAGCTCGAGCTGCAGATCGGGCAGGTGGCCGAGGAACTCGCCGGGCTGGTGAAGCAGAAGGACGCCAAGCGGGACGAGTTCGTCATCCTGACGAGCGAGCACATCAAGCTCCAGGGCCTGGTCGACAAGAACCTGTTCGAGAGCTCGAAATTCCTGCCCCTCACCCGCGACCGTCATCGGCTGACCGGTGAGCAGGGTGCGCTGGAGGCCTCCATCGCCCGAGCCAAGGTGCGCATGAGCGAGATCCGGGTGCAGCTCCTCGCCATCGCGGACACCGCCCGCACCGAGGCGCAAAAGGAGCTCGGCACCGTGGACGCCAAGCTCGCGGAGCTCGGCAACCGGCGCCTGGCCCTGGAGGACCGGCTGACACGCACGGAGATCCGCGCGCCCGCCACCGGCGTGCTGCACGAGCTGAAGACCTACACGGTCGGCGGCGTCATCACCCCGGCCGACGTGCTCGCGTCCGTCGTGCCGGAGGATGCCGCCCTCAGGATCGAGATCCATATCCCCCCGGCGAGCATCGACCAGATCAGCGTCGGCCGGCCGGCCCGGCTCCGGTTCACGGCCTTCAACCAGCGCACCACCCCGGAACTGAAGGGGGAGCTCGTCTACGTCTCGCCCTCGACGACCAAGGGGGGCAAGGACGAGGTGTTCTACGTGGGATACGTGGAGCTCGGCGTCGGTGAGTTGGACCGGATCGGGAAAGGGAAACGCTTGGTTCCGGGCATGCCCGTGGAGGTGCATGTCGCCACCGAGGAAAGGACCGCCTTGTCCTACCTCGTGAAGCCGGTCCAGGATCAATTCAGCCGGACCTTCAGGGAGAGATGAAATTCAATGAAACCTCGCGCGACGAATGCGTCGAAAGCAGTTTTGACGATAGCTACAAGTCGTTATTTGATTGACTCCGGCTTAGAAGATTCGTAGGTTTTTTGAGTTGAGTTTAAATGGTGGAGCTGTTCCGATGGAACCTTCCACGTGCGGTGTAACGGACTTCAAGGACGCGCCGATCCCGATCGGCCTCGAACGTTTCCTCGGTCTGGTCATCCGGTCCCTCAGCACCGCCCTCGAAGACACCGTCGGTTCACATGAGGCCGGTGGGTTCATCAGCCTCGTGGGCATCGCCATCTCCGAGGAGGTTCAGGCCGAGTATCTTCGGGCCGCAGGCGCCGAACGGCTCGGTCGTGAAGCGGTGTCCAATGCCCTGATCGACCTGAAGCGCCGCCTCGGCGGCGACTTCTACGTCATCGAGGACACGGCAGAGCGCCTCGTCCTCGGCAACAGGCGCTGCCCCTTCGGCGATCTGGCGAAGGAGTGCCCCTCGCTTTGCACGATCACCTCTCACGTGTTCGGCCACATGGTTGCGGAGAGCCAGGGCTATGGACGGGTCACGCTCGCTGAAACCATCGCCCGCGGCGCCCAGGAATGCAGGATCGTCATCGACCTGGATCCCGATGCCCCCGACCATGGAGGGCAATCGTACTTCGGGAATGGGAACGCCTAGTCGCGATTTCACGACGCTGTTCGAAGTCGTTCCTAATCCCATGCTGGTCGTCCAACCCTGTGGGACGTTGGTGGCCGCCAATGCGTCCGCACGCGAAGTCATGACCGACCTGCGGATCGGCGGCGTGCCGCCCGTCCACGGCTCCCGGCTGGTCGGGTTCATCCGCTACCTGGAACGCTGCGCCCGCACCGACGCCATCCTGCCCGGGACACTGTTCCTGGTGGCCGATGACGGAAGCCCCGAGCGACATCCCTGCCACGGGGGTCGCACGCGGTTCGAGGCGTTCGATGGACGGGTCCTGGTCCTGGTTCATCTCGACGGTCCGGCGCTCGACCGAAGGTTCAAGATCCTCCTGGAAAAGCTCCACGGCACCCGCGGCATCGTGCAGGAACGGAGGCGTCGGACGCGTCGGATGCAGGCACTCCTGGAGGAACGCGGTCGGCTGCTCGTGCGCCTGGAGGAGGACGCGACGGCCCGCGTGGCGGCGGAACGGGAACGGGATAAGGTCCTGACCCGATTGTATCGCGCGGGCCAGGACGAGCGTCGCCGCCTCGCGCGCGACCTGCACGATCACGCCGGCCAGCACCTGGTGGCCATGACCTTCGGCCTGCGACGGCTGACCTCCCATCTGACGGGGGCCGAGGCATTGGGCGAAGTCGATCGGCTCCTCGGCCAGGCCCGGGATATCGGCATGGCGCTGAGGCGCGTCTCGCTCGAACTGCGCCCCGCCGCCCTCGATGAGTTCGGGTTCGTCACCGCCTTGCGGTACCTGGTGCAGGAGTGGAGCCGTGTGACCGCGTTCGCGACCGAGTTCCAGGTGGTCGGGCAGGAGGTGCCGCTGTCGACCGAAGTCGCCGTCACGCTCTACCGCCTGTCGCAGGAGGCCCTGAGCAATGTGGCCAAGCACGCCGGCAACCCGAGCGCCGTCTCGGTGGTGCTGCTGTTCGGCGCGTCCCATCTCACCCTCACCGTGGACGACAACGGCGGCGGCTTCGATGCCGATGCTACCTCCCCGCTCGCCCTTGTCGCCGAGGGCAAGCTCGGTCTGATCGGGATGCGTGAGCGCATGTCCCTGGTGGGCGGTAGCCTGGAACTCGAATCCATGCCCGGCCATGGCGCGACCGTCATGGCGCGGGTTCACCTCGCGGGGGATGGGTCGGTCGATGCTTGAGCGTGCAATGATCCGCGCCGTGCTCGCGGACGATCATCCGGTGTTCCGGCACGGCGTCGCCGGCCTTCTCGCGGATACGGGCGAGGTCGAGATCGTCGCCTCGGTGGAAAACGGTACGGCTGCGGTCCAGGCAGCGATCGATCACGTGCCCGACATCGCCATCCTGGACCTCGCCATGCCGGAGATGAATGGGGTCGCGGTGATCCGCAGGCTGGTGGAACGAGAGAGCCCGGCACGCACCATCATTTTGAGCGTCTACGAAAGCCGGGTGTACGTCGATCAGGCCTTCGAGGCGGGCGCGAGCGGCTACGTCCTCAAGCGGTCGGCCTTCACCAGCATCGTGCAGGCCGTGCGGGCAGTCCATGCCGGCGGGACATACACCGACCCCTCCCTCCCGGCACGCAGCATCGGTCCGCATCGGCCCGTCGCCAGTCCCATCCACGAGAGCATGCATTCCCCCCTCACCGAAAGGGAAGGTGACATCCTGCGCTTCGTCGCCTTCGGCTTCACGAGCAAGGAAGTCGCGATCCGCCTCGGAGCTACTCCCAAAGCCGTCGAGATCCAGAAGGCGCGGGTGTGTTCCCGCCTGGGTATCACCAGCCGCGCACAAATCGTTCAGTTCGCCATCCTGCAGGGTTGGCTGCAGGGCGAGATCCCCGTTCGCTGAAACCGCTTGGCCCCATGAGAGAATCGATCCGTGTCCCAAAGAGACGTCACGCAGGACATGGGCCCTGATCCGACCGATCGAGCAGAGGTCGGCTTCCATCACCATGAGGCGTCTTTCCGCGTCTGTGAAAAAGCGTTGAAGCTTGCTCCCTTCACCGACCATCTCAGGCGCCTGCAACACATGAATATTCTCTAATAAATTCAAAGTCATGATCGGCGCCGATCGTCGTATTAATCTTGGTAAAATCTCGCAGATCAACCAACAAATTACGTTTCATATTACAGGGGGTACGCTTCGGCGGCTATTCACAGACATGAGCAAACGATAGCGATCAATGGCGGCAGCGCGCGGAGATGGTAGAATTCATGGACGCGGCATTGCTTTCGTGTGATGCATAACCCCTTGAAACCTTGGGTCTGGGGGTCGCATTGGCAATCACGTATACATTCACCAATTCGACTGGCATTACCATTGCCAATATCGGTCGATGGAGCCAGGCCCTGCTTGTCTATGGATTAGCGCCTGACAGTACGATCATCGATGTCGCTGTTAACCTCACAGGCCTGGAGCACACTTTCGCGACAGACCTGGACATGCTGCTGGTCGCGCCGGACAATGCGCGCAATCTCGTTTTCTGGTCGGATGTCGCCAGCTTCTCTGACCTGAGCGGCGACTACTCTGTATCGGACAACGGTACGGCGAGTTTGCCTTTCGATTTCACATCAGACGCTCTCGCCCAGGGCGCATACCGTCCAACCGATTATGACAATACAAGTGCAGAGACGCCCTCTGATTTTGGCGACACGGTAGGCGCGATCACGCACGCAGGGCCGAGCGGAGCCGGAACCTTTGCCGGTTCTTTCAATGGTCTCGATGGCGAAGGGCTATGGACCTTCTACCTCGCCGACGACACTCCAGGCGATTTTGGCACATTGGCTGGCTGGGGCCTGTCGATCACGAACAACCAGAACTTCCTCCAGTTGCTCGCAGGGGCGAGTGACGACGTGATCACGGTGACGGCCGCCTCTGGCGATGGAACCTATTCGATCAACAACCAGGGCACGGTCGTCTATTCCGGTGTGACCGAAGGGCGCTTCATCAATGGCGACTCCGATGGCGACAGTTTCATCGTCGGTTCCGGCCGCACGATTTTCGCCGGCAACGATACGATCTCCGTCGAATCCACCGATATTCTGAGTGCGGATTTCGATACGGTAGCAGTAGGCGGGTCATTATTTGGTGGTGACGACGTCATTGTTTTTACAGGTGGCATCGCTCAAGGCGAAAGCACTTCAGTCAGCGGTTTCCTCTCCGGCGGCAATGACGTGATGTCGGTCAAGGCCGGCGGCAGCGCGAGCACATTTGTAGGTGACGTCCGCATTATTAATGCGGGTGGGAGTGCCGCTGGCGGCAACGATATCCTGAACTCGGCCGGCGTCACCGATTCCGTCTTTGGCGACGCCATCGAGGTTTCCGGCAATCTGGTCGGCGGCAATGATGTCATCAACGGCGGTGACCTCGGCATCTCACTTTTCGGAGACGTCGAGACCGTGCTGGCCACGGGGTCGTTGCGCGGCGGGTCGGACACCCTCCGTGGCGGCGGCGGGTCGGACACGATCTACGGCGACTGGGCAACCGTCGACACGGGTGGCCAAGCCCGCGGCGGCAACGATTTTCTCTACGGCGATGCCGGTGCCGATACGATCTACGGCAACGACGGTAACGATCTGCTCGACGGCGGAACGGAGTCGGACAATCTGGTCGGCGGCAACGGCAACGACACCTACTTCGTCGACAATGTCGGCGATGGGGTGTTCGAGGCAGCTGGCGCTGGCGTCGACCGGGTGCGGTCGAGCGTGAGCTACACGCTGGCGGCTGGCCAGGAGATCGAGCGGCTCGATGCCGTTAGCGAGGCCGGCATCACCGCACTCAACCTGACCGGGAACGAGATCGCCAACACTCTGGCCGGCAATGCCGGCGCCAACGTCCTCGACGGTGGCCTGGGTGCCGACACGATGTCCGGCGGGGCGGGCTCGGACATTTACTACGTCGACGACGTTGGCGACCGCGCCCTCGAGGCCACCGGGGCCGCGGGCGCCGATCTCGTCTACGCCTCGGTATCGTACTCGCTGGCCGGAGCGGAACTGGAAGCCCTGGTTCTCACCGGCACCGGCAACCTCAATGGCACCGGCAACTCCATCGCCAATACCCTCACCGGCAACACCGGCGCGAACGTCCTCGACGGCGGCCTGGGGGCCGACACGATGTCCGGCGGGGCAGGATCGGACGCCTATTACGTCGATAACGCCGGCGACCGCGCCATCGAGGCCAACGGCGCCGTCGGCACCGATCTCGTCTACGCGTCGGTGTCGTACTCGCTCGCCGGATCGCACCTGGAGAACCTGGTCCTGACCGGGGCCGGCAACCTCAGCGGGACCGGCAACTCGCTCGCCAACACCCTCACCGGCAACGGCGGCGCCAACGTCCTCAACGGGCTCGGCGGGGCCGACACGATGTCCGGCGGGGCCGGGTCCGACACCTACTACGTCGACAACGTCGGTGACCGCGCTCTGGAGGCCAACGGCGCCGCGGGCACCGATCTCGTCTACGCCTCGGTGTCGTACTCGCTCGCCGGAGCGGAACTGGAGGCCCTGGTCCTCACCGGCGCCGGCAATGGCCAACGGCGCCGCGGGCACCGATCTCGTCTACGCCTCGGTGTCGTACTCGCTCGCCGGAGCGGAACTGGAGGCCCTGGTCCTCACCGGCGCCGGCAACCTCACCGGGACCGGCAACTCCATCGCCAACACGCTCACCGGCAACGGCGGCGCCAACGTCCTCGACGGCCAGGGCGGCAACGACCTCCTGACCGGCGGCGCCGGGGCGGACACCTTCGTGTTCAGGACGGCGCTGGGNCGGCAACGGCGGCGCCAACGTCCTCGACGGCCAGGGCGGCAACGACCTCCTGACCGGCGGCGCCGGGGCGGACACCTTCGTGTTCAGGACGGCGCTGGGCCCGAGCAACCTCGACCGGATCACCGACTTCTCGGTGGTGGACGACACGGTGCAGCTTGCGCGCAGCATCTTCACGGCGCTGGGAGCCGGTCCCCTGGCCGAGGCGGCGTTCAAGGACCTCTCCACCGGAGCGGCCGATGCCGGCGACCGCATCCTCTACGACAAGGCGACGGGGGCCCTGTCCTACGACGCCGACGGCAGCGGCCTGGCCTCGGCCGCGGTGCGGTTCGCCACCATCGACACCAAGGCCGCCCTCACGCACCTCGACCTCTTCGTGGTGTGAGCCGCAGGACCAGGCCGTAGGGCTCGAAGCCAAGAAGCGCCTGCCGGAGGTCGNGCGACCGCATCCTCTACGACAAGGCGACGGGGGCCCTGTCCTACGACGCCGACGGCAGCGGCCTGGCCTCGGCCGCGGTGCGGTTCGCCACCATCGACACCAAGGCCGCCCTCACGCACCTCGACTTTTTCATCGTGTGAGCGCCGCCGCATCGCAGCTGGATTGATCCGAAGCCAACCCGACAGCGGGGCAGATGAGACGCAATCGACGCAGGTCGAAGTGGCGATTCACCAGAAATGCTCTACCAACCGTCAAAACGTCCTCATCGCTGCGAGCAACCGACTGCCGTCACGGAATGGAATTGCCGCGGTTTGGTGGTTCTCCCGCAGTTTGCGTGGAAGGGTCGCGGCGACGCAGCGTCGATGGACTGATTCACACCGGGGATGATCCTATCGTCATCCCTGCCGGGCTGCG
>NZ_LMND01000009.1 GCF_001423265.1 Methylobacterium sp. Leaf108 | reverse complement strand
TGACCGTTGGGATCACGGCGACGGACGGGGGTGGCGCGACGTTCACGAAGGACTTCACGATCGTGGTCAACGACGTGGACGAGGCGGCGACCGGGGCGGCGACGCAGACGGTGGCGGTGGAGCAGGGGGCGGTCGATGCGCCCCTGGCGATCCAGCCGCTGGTCGACCCCGACGGGACGGCGCTCGCCTACACGGTCACGGCGCTCCCCACCTCCGGGACGGTCCGCCTGAACGGCCAGCCGCTCGCCCTGGCCAGCGTCCTCACCGGCGCCCAGCTTGCCGCCCTGGTCTACACGGTGCCCGACGACGGCGCCGCGGGAACCCTCGGCTTCACCTTCAACGACGGCGCCGAGCGCGTCCTCACGATCAACCTCGATGTGCAGGCCGGGGTCTCGGCGACCTACGACGGCACGGCCGGGGTCGACCGGCTCGACGGYGCGGCGGGCGACGACCGGGTCAACGGCCTGGCCGGCGACGACGTACTGCTGGGCGGYTCGGGCAACGACACCCTCGACGGCGGGCTCGGCGCGGACGCGATGCGCGGCGGCACCGGCAACGACACCTACGTCGTCGACGATGCCGGCGACCGGGTGGTCGAACTCGACGGCCAGGGCAACGACCTCGTGCTGTCCGCGATCTCGTTCAACCTCGGCGGACAGAACGCCGAGAACCTCACCCTYACCGGCACCGGCGCCACGACCGGCATCGGCAACTCGCTCGCCAACGTCCTCACCGGCAACGGTGGCGCCAACGTCCTCAACGGGCTCGGCGGGGCCGACACCATGATCGGCGGGGCGGGCTCGGACATCTACTACGTCGACGACGCCGGCGACCGCGCCANGTCCGATGACTGGCAAGACTCTCCGCATCGAACAGATCGGGCACCGGCAACGACACCTACGTCGTCGACGATGCCGGCGACCGGGTGGTCGAACTCGACGGCCAGGGCAACGACCTCGTGCTGTCCGCGATCTCGTTCAACCTCGGCGGACAGAACGCCGAGAACCTCACCCTYACCGGCACCGGCGCCACGACCGGCATCGGCAACTCGCTCGCCAACGTCCTCACCGGCAACGGTGGCGCCAACGTCCTCAACGGGCTCGGCGGGGCCGACACCATGATCGGCGGGGCGGGCTCGGACATCTACTACGTCGACGACGCCGGCGACCGCGCCAYCGAGGCCACCGGGGCCGCGGGCACCGATCTCGTCTACGCCGCGGTGTCGTACTCGCTCGCCGGCTCGGACCTGGAGAACCTYACCCTGACCGGCGGGGGCAACCTCAGCGGGACCGGCAACTCGCTCGCCAACGTGATCACCGGCAACGGCGGCGCCAACGTCCTCAACGGGCTCGTCGGGGCCGACACCATGTCCGGTGGGGCGGGGGCCGACACCTACTACGTCGACAATATCGGCGACCGCGCCCTCACCGGCAACGGCGGCGCCAACGTCCTCAACGGGCTCGTCGGGGCCGACACCATGTCCGGTGGGGCGGGGGCCGACACCTACTACGTCGACAATATCGGCGACCGCGCCATCGAGGCCACCGGGGCGGGCACCGATCTCGTCTACGCCGCGGTGTCGTACTCGCTCGCCGGATCGGACCTCGAGAACCTGATCCTGACCGGCACCGGCAACCTCAACGGGACCGGCAACTCGCTGGCCAACGTCCTCACCGGCAACGGCGGCGCCAACGTCCTCAACGGCGGTCTCGGGGCCGACACCATGTCCGGCGGGGCCGGGTCCGACACCTACTACGTCGACAACGTCGGCGACCGCGCCCTGGAGGCCAACACCAAGCTCGACGGCACGGCGCGCGGCGGCATCCTGGTGGCGCTGGCNGCCAACGTCCTCACCGGCAACGGCGGCGCCAACGTCCTCAACGGCGGTCTCGGGGCCGACACCATGTCCGGCGGGGCCGGGTCCGACACCTACTACGTCGACAAYGTCGGCGACCGCGCCCTGGAGGCCAACGGCGCCGCGGGCACCGATCTCGTCTACGCCKCGGTGTCGTACTCGCTCGCCGGAGCGGAACTGGAGGCCCTGGTCCTCACCGGCGCCGGCAAYCTCACCGGCACCGGCAACTCCATCGCCAACACGCTGACCGGCAACGGCGGCGCCAACGTCCTCGACGGCCAGGGCGGCAACGACCTCMTGACCGGCGGCGCCGGGGCGGACACCTTCGTGTTCAGGACGGCGCTGGGCCGGCAACGACCTCCTGACCGGCGGCGCCGGGGCGGACACCTTCGTGTTCAGGACGGCGCTGGGCCCGAGCAACCTCGACCGGATCACCGACTTCTCGGTCATCGACGACACGGTGCAGCTTGCGCGCAGCGTCTTCACGGCGCTGGGAGCCGGTCCCCTGGCCGAGGCGGCGTTCAAGGACCTCTCCACCGGAGCGGCCGATGCCGGCGACCGCATCCTCTACGACAAGGCGACGGGGGCCCTGTCCTACGACGCCGACGGCAGCGGCCTGGCCTCGGCCGCGGTGCGGTTCGCCACCNCTCCACCGGAGCGGCCGATGCCGGCGACCGCATCCTCTACGACAAGGCGACGGGGGCCCTGTCCTACGACGCCGACGGCAGCGGCCTGGCCTCGGCCGCAGTGCAGTTCGCCACCATCGACACCAAGGCCGCCCTCACGCACCTCGACTTTTTCATCGTGTGACGGGCGGGGTCACCCGACCCTCCGCGCGCTCGCCCGAGCGCAAGGAGCGGATCGGGTGCGACCCTGCCGCGACCGGCACCGCCAGCCCGGGCATCCGGACGCTCCCAAGCGTCCGGATGCCCGTCTCGGCTGTCACCGCCCCGCGGAACCCGGCCGGTGACGGTTCGGCATGGGAGACGGTATCGAAGCCGGCTTCGGCACCGACGGACCCTGCTGCCTATGCCGATAGGGAGCCCGGAAGGGCGTTGACACGAGACGCCTAAACCGTTCATGAGGCATCGTGCTGCGGGCGTAGTTCAGTGGTAGAACGTCAGCTTCCCAAGCTGAATGTCGTCGGTTCGATCCCGATCGCCCGCTCCATCGCGTCATGCCCGATCGTGGCCCTCGGACACGCCATTTGCCGATCCGGTTTCGACCATCGGCCGGACGGTGTTTCCGAGTTCCCGTCTCCCAGTTTGCTTGGGTCGCCACCCGCGGGGGATACCGTCCGGCCCGCCCGGAGGGTGACCGCCGGTCTGGCAAGGCGTCTCGTCGACCTTGCTCGGGTCGATGTCCGGCAAACGCCGGGGTTGCATCAACCCGGACGACGTGACACCTTGACCGCGTCCGATACGACGATGCGGGAGAGCCCAGGCGAACGTTGCGTTCGTCATGGCGCCGACGGAGCAACCACCCCCGGAAACTCTCAGGCACAATCACCGCAATCGTTGGACAATCTGGAGAGAGGCGCCTGAGGGCGTCCACCGAAGGAGAAATCCCGGCGTCGTTTTGGCGTCCGGGAGAAGCTCTCAGGTAACCGCGACAGATGGGGGCAACCGGAACGCTCGTCCGAGCAGTCCGGAGCCTTTCGTGTGCGGGGTTTTCCGATGCAGCCGTCTGCGGCCTCCAGTCCCGGCGATTCCGTCCTTCGGACGCCGCTCTATGCCCTCCACGGTCGCCTCGGCGCGCGCCTGGTCCCCTTCGCGGGCTACGCGATGCCGTTGCAGTATCCGGCCGGCGTCCTCGCGGAGCATCTCCACACGCGGGCGTCGGCGGGATTGTTCGACGTCTCGCACATGGGACAGATCGCGGTGACGCCGCGCTCGGGCGACATCGCCGATGCCCTGCGCGCCCTCGAGGCCCTGCTGCCGGTCGACCTGCTCGGTCTCGCGCCCGGTCGCCAGCGTTACGGCCTCTTCACGAACGAGGCCGGCGGCATCCGCGACGACCTGATGGTCGCCCATCTCGGGGATTGCCTGATCCTCGTCGTCAACGCCGCCTGCAAGGCCGCCGACGAGGCCCACCTGCGATCCTGCCTCTCGCAGGTCTGCCACGTCGCGCGCCTCGACCGGGCCCTGATCGCGCTGCAGGGCCCGGCGGCGGTCGTCGCCCTCGCGGCCTTCGCCCCGGAGGTCGCCGACATGCGTTTCATGGACGTCCGGCGGGTCGTCGTCCTCGGCGCCGAGGCGATCGTGACGCGCTCCGGCTACACCGGCGAGGACGGGTTCGAGATCTCGCTGCCCGCGGATGCGGCGGAGCCGGTCGCCCGGGCGTTCCTGGCGCAGGACGGCGTCCGGCCGGTCGGTCTCGGAGCCCGCGATTCGCTGCGGCTGGAGGCGGGGCTCTGCCTCTACGGCGCCGATATCGGGCCCGACACCGATCCGGTCGAAGCCGGTCTCGCCTGGGCGATCCAGCCGGCGCGGCGCGCCGGGGGGACACGCGCGGGCGGATTTCCGGGAGCGGAGCGGATCCTGTCGGCCCTCGCATCGGGTCCCGCCCGCCGCCGCGTCGGGCTGCGGCCGGAGGGGCGGTTGCCGGTGAGGGCAGGGGCTCCGCTCTTTGCCGGCGCCGACGATGATGACGCGATCGGCGCCGTCACCTCGGGCGGCTTCGGCCCCAGCGTCGGAGGCCCCGTGGCCATGGGCTACTGCGCGGCGGCCCATGCGGACGTCGGGACCCGCCTGTTCGCCGAGGTGCGCGGCCAGCGCGTTCCCGTCGCCGTCGCGACGCTTCCCTTCGTCGCCGCGGGCTTCAAGCGCCGCTGACCCTTCCTTTCCAAGCCGAGGAGCGAACGATGCTGAGATTCACCGACGAGCACGAGTGGCTGCGGGGCGAGGGCGACATCGCCACCGTAGGTATCACGGCCCACGCGGCCGAGCAGCTCGGCGACCTCGTCTTCATCGAGCTGCCGAAGGTCGGGGCCAGGCTGACGAAGGGCCAGGCCGCGGCGGTGGTGGAATCGGTCAAGGCGGCCTCCGACGTCTACGCGCCCCTCGACGGTACCGTGACCGAGGTCAACGCCGCGGCGGTGGAAGACCCGACGGTCGTGGGTGGCGACCCCCAGGGTGCCGGCTGGCTCTACCGCATGCGCCTCGACGATCCCGCCGCCCTCGGGGCGCTGATGGACGAGGCCGCCTACGCGGCTTTCCCGAAGTAGGCGGCGCCCTCCTCCCCCACGAATCCCGCGCGTCTGCGAGATCCGCACGTCCGTCGCCCAAGGTCCGAAGGTCCGACTTGGGTGGGGGGCGGGGCGTGCGATCCGCTTGCCGTCGTTCCTTCCCGATCACGAGGCATCCCCATGAGCGATGACCGCTACGATCCCTACGATTTCGCCAATCGCCGTCACATCGGTCCCACGACGGCCGAGATCGGCGAGATGCTGGCGGTGGTCGGTGCGCCGAGCCTGCACGCCCTCATCGACGAGACCCTGCCCGCCGGCATCCGCCAAGCGGAACGGATCGATTTCGGGCGTTCGCTCACCGAGCGGCGGGCGATCGAGCGCATGCGCGAGATCGCGAACAAGAACCGCCTCCTCGTTTCGCTGATCGGCCAGGGCTACCACGGCACCACGATGCCGCCGGTGATCCAGCGCAACATCTTCGAGAACCCGGCCTGGTACACCGCCTATTCGCCCTACCAGCCCGAGATCAGCCAGGGCCGGCTCGAGGCCCTGATCAATTTCCAGACCCTGGTCTGCGACCTCACCGGCCTCGACGTCGCCAACGCCTCGCTCCTGGACGAGGCCACCGCGGCGGCCGAGGCGATGGGGATGGCCAGACGCATCGCTTCGAGCGAGGCCGACGCCTTCTTCGTGGACCGCGATTGCCTGCCGCAGACCATTGCGGTGCTGCGGACGCGGGCGGCACCGCTCGGCTGGCGCATCGTCGTGGGCGATCCGGCCACCGACCTCGACCCCGGGGCGGTGTTCGGCGCCGTCTTCCAGTATCCGGGCGTCGGCGGGGCGATCCACGATGTCTCCGATGCCATAGCCCGGTTGCACGCGGCCGGGGCCGTGGCGGTGATGGCCGCCGATCCCCTGGCGCTGACGCTGCTGAAGCCGCCCGGCGAGATGGGTGCCGACATCGCCGTCGGCTCGATGCAACGCTACGGCGTGCCGATGGGATACGGTGGCCCGCACGCCGCCTACATGGCCACGCGGGACGCGCACAAGCGGACCCTGCCGGGACGGCTCGTCGGCGTCTCGGTGGATGCCCGCGGCAACCGCGCCTATCGGCTGGCCCTGCAGACCCGCGAGCAGCACATCCGGCGCGAGAAGGCGACCTCGAACATCTGCACGGCGCAGGTGCTCCTGGCCGTCGTCGCCTCGATGTACGCCGTCTTCCACGGTCCGCGCGGGCTGCGCGCCATCGCCGACAGGGTCCATCGCGACGCCGTCAGGCTCGCACACGGCCTCGCCAGCTTGGGCTTCACCGTCGCGCCGACGCATTTCTTCGACACCATCACCGTGGAGGTCGGGGCGTTCCAGGGGCTCATCCTCCGGCAGGCGGTCGCCAACGGCGTCAACCTGCGCAAGGTCGGCAACGACCGCATCGGGATCACCGTGGACGAGCGCACCCGGCCGGACATCGTCCAGGCGGTGTGGCGTGCCTTCGGCGGCGAGCATCTCGTCTACGACGAGGCATGGCCGACCCCGCGCCTGCCCGCGGACCTGGTACGGACCTCCCCCTACCTCACCCATCCGATCTTCCACATGAACCGGGCCGAGAGCGAGATGACGCGCTACATGCGCCGCCTCGCCGACCGCGACCTGGCGCTGGATCGGGCGATGATCCCGCTCGGCTCCTGCACGATGAAGCTCAACGCCACCGCCGAGATGCTGCCGATCTCCTGGCCCGAGTTCTCGGAGATCCACCCCTTCGTGCCGACGAATCAGGCGGCCGGCTACCACGAGATGATCGACGACCTGTCGGAGAAGCTCTGCGCGATCACCGGCTACGACGCGATCTCGATGCAGCCGAACTCCGGCGCGCAGGGGGAATACGCGGGCCTGCTCGCCATCCGGGCCTGGCACCTGTCACGGGGGGAGGGGCACCGGGACGTCTGCCTGATCCCGTCCTCGGCCCACGGCACCAACCCGGCCTCGGCGCAGATGTGCGGCATGAGCGTCGTGGTGGTGGGGGCGGACCCGCAGGGCAACGTCGACATCGACGACTTCCTGGCGAAAGCCGACCAGTACCGGGACCGCCTCTCGGCCTGCATGATCACCTATCCCTCGACTCACGGCGTGTTCGAGACGCGGGTGCGCGAGATCTGCGACATCGTCCACGAGCGGGGCGGGCAGGTCTACCTCGACGGCGCCAACCTCAACGCGCTCGTCGGTCTCGCCCGCCCCGGGGACATCGGCGCCGACGTCAGCCACCTCAACCTGCACAAGACCTTCTGCATCCCCCACGGCGGCGGCGGACCGGGCATGGGGCCGATCGGCGTCAAAGCGCACCTGATCCCGTTCCTGCCGGGCGATCCGCGCACCGGCGAGGAGGGAGCGGTCTCGGCGGCGCCCTACGGCTCGGCCTCGATCCTGCCGATCTCGTGGAGCTACTGCCTGATGATGGGCGGGCGCGGCCTCACGCAGGCGACCCGCGTCGCGATCCTCAACGCCAACTACATCGCCCGCCGGCTCGAGGGCGCGTTCCAAGTCCTCTATGCGGGGCAGAACGGCCGCGTCGCGCACGAATGCATCATCGATGTGCGGCCCTTCCAGAAGAGCGCCGGCGTCAGCGTCGACGACATCGCCAAGCGCCTGATCGATTGCGGTTTCCACCCGCCGACCATGAGCTGGCCGGTGGCGGGCACGCTGATGATCGAGCCGACCGAATCGGAGACCAAGGGCGAGATCGACCGCTTCTGCGACGCCATGCTGGCGATCCGCGAGGAGATCGGCGCCATCGAGACGGGCCGGATGGACCGCCAGAACAACCCGCTCAAGAACGCGCCCCACACGGTGCAGGATCTCGTCGGCGCCTGGGAACGCCCGTATTCGCGCGAGGCCGCCTGCTTCCCGGCGGGATCGCGCGGCATCGACAAGTACTGGCCGCCGATCAACCGCGTCGACAACGCCTACGGCGACCGCAACCTGATGTGCTCCTGCCCACCGCCGGAGACCTACGTGAAGGCCGCGGAATAGCCGCCGGGACGACCGCCTCGCGCGCGCCGCCGCATCCCGGACGATGCGGCGGCCGTCGTTCCGGCCGTCAGGCCGCCTTTCAGGCCGCCTTGGCGAACTTGGCCTTCTCCACGGCGAAGGCCCAGTCGAGCCACGGCGTCAGGGCCTCGAGGTCGGATGCCTCCACGGTGGCGCCGCACCAGATCCGCAGGCCTGCGGGCGCGTCGCGATACGCCCCGATGTCGTAGGCGACGCCTTCGGCGTCGAGGGTGTCGGCGATGCCCTTGGCCACCGCCGCGACGGCGGCGTTGCCGTGGGCGAGGACGTCGGGATCGGCGATCACCAGGCACACGCCGGTGTTGGTGTAGGTCGCCGGATCGACCGCGAGATGGCCGATCCAGGGGGTACGCGCCACCCAGTCGTGGATGACCTTGGCGTTGGCGTCGGCCCGTGCGTGGAGCGCGTCGAGCCCGCCGATGCTCTCCGCCCACGCCAGGGTGTCGAGGTAGTCCTCGACCGCCAGCATCGAGGGCGTGTTGATGGTGTCGCCCTTGAAGATGCCCTCGATCAGCTTGCCGTCCTTGGCCATCCGAAACACCTTCGGGATCGGCCAGGCTGGGGTGTTGGATTCGATGCGGGCGACCGCTCGGGGCGAGAGCACGATCATGCCGTGCGCGGCCTCCCCGCCCATCACCTTCTGCCAGGAGAAGGTCACGACATCGAGCTTGTCCCAATCGAGCGACATCGCGAAGGCGGCCGAAGTCGCGTCGCAGATGGTGACGCCCTCGCGGTCGGCCGCGATCCAGTCGCCGTTGGGCACGCGCGCGCCGGCGGCGGTGCCGTTCCACGTGAAGATGACGTCGTTGTGCCGGGTGTCGATCTTCGACAGGTCGGGAACGGTGCCGTAGGGCGTCTGGTGGACGATGGGCGAAATCTTCAGCTCGTGCAGCGCATCGGTGACCCACTCGGAACCGAAGGCTTCCCAAGCCGCGACCTCGACGGTCCGGGGGCCCAGCATCGACCACATCGCCATCTCGACGGCGCCGGTGTCGGAGGCCGGAACGATGCCGATCCGGTAGTCGGCCGGCACGCGCAGCACCGTACGGGTGAGGTCGATCGCCTGCTTGAGCTTGGCCTTGCCCACGGCGGAGCGGTGCGAGCGCCCGAGGGCGGCGTTCTCCAGGGCCTGCACCGTCCATCCGGGACGCTTGGTGCAGGGGCCGGAGGAGAAGTTCGGCACGCGGGGACGCTGATCGGGTCGGTTCATGATGCGTCATCCTTGCAGATGAAAGCTCCTCGTTGGGGAGGAGTGGCCCGTCGTCGCCAATGAACCCGCCCCGTCGAATAAGCAAGATGCGCATCGCCTCGCACCGTAGGGCGGCTCGTGCCTGCGCCAGTGGGCCGCCGCACGATCTCGGCCCAACCACGGCGTCACAAGCTCGGCCGGAGGAACATTGATTCCTCGTTCCGGCTTGCCCGTAGAGACAGTCTTTACAGGAAGCCCATCATGAACAGCGACGTCCTCATTCCAGTCCTGGCCATCGCGACATTGGCCATCGTCATCGCGGTCGCTTTGTGGCAGCGGGCCCGTGTCGCGCAATCCAGGAACGATCCCAAGCGGTCGGCCTTCACGCAAGCCCATGGCGAGGCCCCGCGTCCGAACCGTCCGGGCACCGAGCACTGAGCGCGGGCGTCGATCAGAACGGCAGCAGCACGTCCACGAGCTGCTGACCGTAGCGCGGCTGCTGCACGTCGGTGATCTGGCCGCGGCCACCGTAGGCGATGCGTGCCTGGGCGATCTTGGTCGATTCGACCGTGTTGTCCGACTCGATGTCCTCGGGTCGGACGACGCCGGCCACCACGAGTTCCCGGACCTCGAAGTTGATCCGGATCTCCTGCTTGCCCTCCACCACGAGATTGCCGTTGGGGAGGATCTGCGTGACGATCGCCGCGATGCTGGTGGTGACGGTCTCGTTGCGCTGGACCGATCCGGCGCCTTCGCTCGTCGTGTCGGAGGTGCCTCTCACGAGCGACGACGGGTCGATGCCGGCAGCGAGGACGGCCTTGTTGCTCTCCAGGCCGAAGGCGTTGGGAAGTCCGACGTTCTCGGAGTTGGTGCGCGACCGCTTGGTCTCGTTGTTGAGGTTGGCCCTGTCGGTGACGTTGACCTTGACCGTCACGAGGTCGCCGATCCGCGCCGCACGCTGGTCCTTGAAGAACGCCCTCGAGCCGGTGCGCCACAACGAGTTCGGAGCATAGGACACCGGCTGCACGTCCGGCATCGGCAGCCGCACCGGCTTGTATCCGGCCTGGGCGGTGGGATCCTCGATGGCGGAAAGCGGCGGCGTCGCCCCGATCTGCGACAGGCGGTCGACGGTGTTGCAGGCACCGAGGGCGGCGCATGCGACGAGGATCGCGGTGGCGCGGATCGAACGGGATGCGGTCATCGGACTACCGGATGGGAGGACAGCGAAGGGCATCGGGACCGTCAGCGCGCCGGATCGAGGGCGGCACTGGCCTGGCGCACGGGGGCGGCCGGCCCCACGGAGACACGGCCGGGACCGATCACGGTGCCCGTCACCACTTTCTTCGAGATCGGGTTGGTGACGCCGACCATGCCGCCGAGCTTGCCACTCTCGTTGGCGAGGCCGCGCAGGGACAGGTTGAGGCCCGGGCTGTCGAAGACCAGGGTCACCGCCTCGCCGCGGGTGACGAGATCGGGCGGGGCCACGTCGCCCGAGCGCAGCACGGCACCGGCGCCGAGGGTCCGTAGCGCCACTTGCCCGAACAGGTTCGCCGTCCCCGCCTGGGCGTCGGCGGGCGTCGCCTCGCGCGGACGCCGCTCGATGGCGACGTCGGCCGCGGTCACGGCTTCGCCCCGGTTGAGCGCGCGGCCGAGCACCACGACCTCGCGGATCTCCACGATCTGCCCGGACACCCGCAACGAGGCCTGGCGGTCGCCGAGCGTGATCAGCGCCGCCACCCGCTTCAGGCGTGGGTCGTAGGTGAGGTCCATGGCGGTCGCCTGCCCGTCGAGGTCGAGCGGCGCGAGCAGGACCGGCGATTCCCCGTCGAGGCGCAGGGCCAGGCTGCGGCTCTCCAGGCCGTAGCCGGATTCGAGGGCGCGCTTGATCGCGGCCTCGATCTCGGTGGCGCCGACGCGGCGGGCGGCCCTCTGGACCGCCACCTGGACGCGGCCGCCGGTCTCGATCTCGCCGAGCCCGAGCCGGGCCACGGCCTCGGCGATGCGCCGGGCCTGGATGGTGCCGGATGCGCCGAGCGCCGGTGCCCGGAACAGGGGGTGGCGCGCCGCCTCGGCACCTGCCCCCTCGAGGAGGTCGCCGAGCATCAGCACGTCGCCCTTGGCGGTGACGTCGCCGCGCAGCCGCAGCCGGGCCGGCTCGGCCAGGACCGGCAGCGCGATGAACCCGAGGATCGCCAGCGCCAGCAAGGTGCGCAGCACGACGCCCGCCCCCAAGGGAATGACGCGGGGACGACGGACCTGCCGGACGGGCTTGAGGACGTACATGGTGGCAACCCTCAACGGAGCGATCAGCTACGGAACATCTGCGAGGTGGTGGAGAGCATCTGGTCGGCGGCGGTGACGACCTTGGAGTTCATCTCGTAGGCGCGCTGGGCCGCGATCAGCGACGAGATCTCGGTCACCGCGTTGACGTTGGCCTCTTCGAGGTAGCTCTGCTGCAGGTTGCCGAAGCCCTCCGCCCCGGGCAGGCCGGTGATGGCGGGGCCCGAGGCCGCGCTCTCGACGAACAGGTTGTCGCCGATGGATTCGAGGCCGACCTTGTTGACGAAGCGCGAGAGCTGGAACTGTCCGAGCGCCTGAGGCGCGGTCTGGCCCGGCACCGTCGCCTGGACCGCGCCCTGCGCGCTGATGGTCACGCTGGTGGCGTTGTTGGGCACCTGGATGCCGGGATCGACCAGATAGCCGTCGCGGGTGACGAGCTGCCCCTGCGCGGAGAGGTCGAACGAACCGTCGCGGCTGTAGGCGAGGCGGCCGTCCGGCATCGTCACGCGGAAGTAGCCCTCGCCGCGGATGGCGACGTCGTAGTCCTTCTCGGTGCTCGACAGCGTGCCCTGCGACATCACCCGGGCGGTCGAGGTCGTCTTGACGCCCGAGCCGATGGCGAGGCCGGCGGGAAGCTGGGTGTTCTGGTCGGAGGTCGAGGAGCCGGCCCGGCGCAGGTTCTGATAGAGCAGATCCTGGAAATGCGGCTGCTGGCGCTTGTACCCGGTGGTGCGCAGGTTGGCGATGTTGTTGGAGATGACCTGGACGTTGAGTTCCTGGGCCGCCATGCCGGTGGCGGCGGCGTAGAGGGCGCGCATCGCTCAAAGCTCCTTCTAAGCGACGTCGGCGAGGCGGCGGATCGCCGTGCCGCGCAGCTCGTCGAGGCGGGACACGATGCCCGAGACCATCGTGTAGGTGCGGTTGACGTCCATGAGGCGGGTCATCTCGATGACCGCCTTGACGTTGGAGCGCTCGAGCGCCCCGGATTCGAGGCGCCCCGCGAGGCCGGCCGGCTGGGGCGGTGCGTCGGCGGCATAGAGGTTGGTGCCCTCGTTGCGCAGGGCCTGCGGGTTGGCGAAGGTGACGAGGCGCACCCGGCCGCGGATACCGAGGTTGGTCGAGACCGTCCCGTCCGGGCCGATGGCGATTCCCGTCTCCTGCGGACCGATCTGGATCGGGCCGCCGTCACCCTGCACGGGATAGCCGTCGCTGGTGACGAGGGTGCCCTGCGCGTTGGTCTCGAAGGCGCCGTTGCGGGTGAAGCGGTCTCCGGCGGGGGTCCGCACCACCAGGAAGGCCTCGCCGCGAACCGCCACGTGGAGCGGGTTGCCGGTCTGCTCGATCGGCCCCTGGGCGAGGTCGAGGGCGGTGCCCTGGTCGATGACGTAGGAGAGGCGCCGGTCCGGCCGCTGGAACGAATCCGCGCTCGCCACCGGCATCAGGTACTCCTGGAAGCGGCTGTTGCGCGACTTGAAGCCGTTGGTGGAGACGTTGGCCATGTTGTTGGCGATCACCTCCAGCTCGCGCTGGAGCGCCATCTGGCTCGAGACTCCCACGAAGAGGGCGTTTTGCATCGGTCGACCAAGCCTCAAGCCGCAGCGGCACCAACCATCAGCGCATGGGCCGTGCCACGATCGGACGATCCAATTTCCTTTGACTTATGAATGGTTTGATGGACGCTCGAGATGAAACGGAGGGGGGACGCCCCGGTGCCTACGGCAGATCCGACCCGGCAGCTTTTGCCGCTTTAACGACACGTTAACCCCCACGATCGATATCTTGAGCCTCGGAGCGGGCGCGGTGTGCCTCGCACAAGCCGGCCTCCTTAATCGGTCGGCATCGTTCGTTTCGTCCGGGGGCGCGTCAGATGGCCAAGAAGCCGAAGAAGGCCCCCGCCGAGGGCGAAGCCGCTGAGGGCGAGGGCCCGGTCAAGTCGAAGAAGAAGCTCATCGTCATCGCGGCTGCGGTACTGCTGCTGGCGGGCGGCGGCGGCGGTTTCTTCCTCATGAAGAAGAAGTCCGCCGAGGCGCATCCCGACCCGGCCGCGGTCGTCAAGGTACCGGTCGTCTTCCTCGACGTGCGCGAGATGCTGGTGAACCTCAGCAGCGAGCCCGGCCAGGACAAGGCCCGCTTCGCCAAGCTCAGGATCGCCCTCGAACTGAAGGATGCGAAGGTCGAGGGGGAGGTAAAGCCCCTGATGCCGCGCATCGAGGACACCTTCCAGGTCTACCTGCGCGAACTGCGCGCCACCGACCTCACCGGGTCGGCGGGCATCTATCGCCTGCGCGAGGAGCTGCTGCGTCGGGTCAACGTCGCGATCCATCCGGCCCGCGCAGAGGCCGTTCTGTTCAAGGAAGTGGTGGTCCAGTGACGACCCTCGCCATGGCCCGTGCCGATCTCCATCCCCTCGGACCGATCCGGTCCGAGCCCGTGACCTGAGGCCCGTCGGAGCGCAGTCGAGACAGCCATGGCCGGACCCGGAGACGAGATTGAAGAGGACGATTGGGCCGCTGCCCTGATCGAACAGAACAACGAGGGCGGGGGCGACTCCCTCGCCGACGAATGGGGTGCGGCTCTCGCCGAGCAGGGCACCACCAACACCTCGGGCGACGTCGCGGCCGAATGGGCGACGATGATCGAGGACGGGGAGACCGACAATCTCCCCGAGCTGGCCGGCAACGACCGCATCCTGAACCAGGACGAGATCGACGGCGTCCTCGGCTTCTCCCTGCGCGAGCTTTCGGCCTCGGGTGCCGGCGGCGTGCGTGCCATCGTCGATTCGGGCGTCGTCCAGTACGAACGCCTGCCGATGCTGGAAATCGTCTTCGACCGGATGATCCGGTTGTTGTCGACGAGCCTGCGCAACTTCTTCCAGGACAACGTCGAGGTGACGCTGGACAACATCACCTCGGTGCGGTTCGGCGACTACCTCAACGCGATCCCGCTGCCGACCCTGCTCGGCGTGTTCCGGGCCGACGCCTGGGAGAACTCCGGCCTCGTCACGGTGGAATCGAACCTCGCCTATTCGACCCTCGACCTGCTCCTCGGCGGCAAGCGCGGCGGCACCTCCACCCGCCTCGACGGGCGCCCCTTCACGACGATCGAGATGCAGCTCGTCCGTCGGCTCGTGGAGATCATCCTCACCGACCTCGAACTCTCGTTCCAGCCGCTCTCGCCGGTGCGCTTCGCCATCGACCGGATCGAGACCAACCCGCGCTTCGCCACCATCACCCGGCCGGGCAACGCCGCGATCCTGATCAGCCTCAAGCTCGACATGGACGGGCGCGGCGGACAGCTCCAGATCCTGTTTCCCTACGCCACCATCGAGCCGATCCGTGAACTGCTCATGCAGAGCTTCATGGGCGAGAAGCTCGGCCGCGACCACGTCTGGGAAAGCCACCTCGCCACCGAGATTTGGCAGGCCGACGCCCAGATGGACGCGGTGCTGCACGAGATGATGCTGCCCCTCAAGAAGGTGCTCTCGCTCAAGGTCGGCGACACCATCATGTTCGATACCAAGCCCTCCGACCTCATCACCGTGCGCTGCGGCGACTGGGCCCTGACGCAGGGGCGGATCGGACGGATCGACGACAACATCGCGGTCCAGTTGACGCGCCCCCTCCGGCGCTCGCGGACCACGCTCCAGGCCTTCGAGGCCTCCATGAACAACCGCAACGACGGGTGAGCCTGCGCCATGAGCCTCCTCGTCACCCTCACCGCCGACATCCTCGTGGCGATCCTCCTCGTGGCGACCATCGTCTCCTCGATGCGGCTCAGCCGGCGCATCACCAAGCTGAAGGGCGACGAGGCCGCCCTGCGCCAGACCATCGGCGACCTCGTGACGGCGAGCGCCACCGCCGAGCGCGCCATCGCCGGCCTGCGCGCCACCCTCGACGAGTGCGACCGCACCCTGGCCGAGCGCCTCGGCACAGCCGAACGCTACGCCGCCGACCTCTCGGCGCATGTGGAGGCGGGGCACGGCGTCATCGCGCGGATCGCGGCCATCGTTGCCAACGCGCAGCCGGGCCGTCCCGTCGATGTGCCCGCGCGCGAGCGGGAACCGGAGATCGCGGTCGCACCCCGCGCCGTCCCGCGCTCCGTCCCCGCGGTCGTGGACGCGCCGGCCCTCCCTCCCGCCAGCCCGAACGGCGAGCGGATCGGCGTCGCCGCGGCGGCGGCCCTGGCCATGTCCGAGCGTGCCCTCGGGCGCCTGCGCAGCCGCGCCGCATGACCTCGCCGGTCCGCCTGTCGGCGCTCAAGCCGCCGCGCCCCTTCCGGCTCCGGCTCATCGACGCGGTGACCCTCGCCGCCGCCGGGCTACTCGTCCTGAAGCTGTCGGCCATCGCCGTCGAGGATGCGCCCCCGCCGGGGCCGCCGCCGGCCGGGACGCCGCTACCGGATTTCGCCCGCGTCCTCGCCAAGGCCCGCACCGGCTACGAACCCATCGACCCGACCACCACCGGTTCGGTGACGCCCAAGGAGGAGCCGCCCGCCATCCTCGAGGTCAAGCAGGAGCCGCCGGGCAAGGCACCCTCGTCGCCGCCGCCCGAGGCGATCCCGGCGAGCGAGCGCGCCATCCTCGAGCGTCTGGGGACCCGCCGCGACGCCCTCAAGCAGCGCAGCGAATCCCTCGACCTGCGCGAGCAGATGCTCGGCGGCGTCGAGAAGAAGCTCGAGGACAGCGTCCCCGTGCTCCAGCGCCGCGAGGAGACGGGGGAGGGCGGACCGGCCCAGCGGGCCGAGGCCGAGCGCGCCGCCTTGAAGAACATCGTGACGATGTACGAGACCATGAAGCCCAAGGATGCGGCGCGGGTGTTCGACCGGCTCGGCCTCGACGTCCTCGTCCCGATCGTCGTCGCTATGAACCCGCGCAAGATGGCCGAGGTGCTGGCGCTGATGCAGTCCGAACCGGCCGAGAAACTCACCGTCGCCCTGTCGGCGCGCGCGCGCGGCGAACGGCCCGCAGCCGTCGCCCAGCCCGCGGCGGGCCTGCCGGCCAACGAACTCCAGGCGATCGAACCGCCCGCCCGGTAGAGCCTTCCGGCTCGAACTGTTGCGCGAAGACAACAAGGATGCGTCCTGCGGGAACCCGACCGTCGCCTGCGTAGCCGGCCGCCGTGCTGCCGGCTTGCGATCCGCCGCCGAAGGGCGCTTATTCGACCGACCGCGGTACTCGGCCGCGGGCGGACGGGGGCGTCGGCGTGTCGGTCTTCCACCTGCGGATTCGTTCGCCGGACACCACCATCTGGTGCGACGGCAACGCCCTCGAAACGACGGATCTCGCCGTGGCCGTGACCATCGCGGATCGCCTCGCCCTGGCCTGCCGGCGTTGCTCGGACGCCTATCGCGACGTCACCGCCGGCTGGAGCATCGACATCATCAGCGAGTGTGGCCAGATCTTCTACACCGCGCGGGTGGCGTGGGCCTCCTCGCTGACCAGGGGCTGCGCCGTCCACTAAGCCTGGTCGCGCTTGCGGCCACCGCCGTGGGGCCTGTGTTGCGAAGGTCGGGTCGCCCGGCTAGAGCGGGCGAGGATTTTCGTTGTACGGCCGGCACCGGATCGACGCCGCCACCCGGGACCGGCGCAGGCGCCGCCCTCGCTCGCAAGGCCGGTCCGACGATCGATATGGCCGCCTCGTCCCGCCTTCGGATCAAGGATTCCATGACGTCGTCTCGCTGCCTCGCCCACGGCCTCGTATCGGTCATCCTTGCCGTCTGGATGGTACCCGGCGCCCTCGCGCAGGAGATCCAGGAGGCGCCCGAGGCACCTACCGCGGCCGCCCCCAAGCCGCGTCCGCGCAAACCACCGCCGAAGGCTGCGGCGCCCGAAAAGCCCGCGTCCGTTAAATCCGTCTGGCCGGAAGGGGCCAGCGCGATCAGCGAAAGCTACGGCGACTGGACGATGACCTGCGCCCGTCCCGAGGGAAAGCCCACCTGCCTCGTGACCCAGGCCCAGGGCAACGCCCGCACCGGCAAGCGCGAATTCGTCATCGAACTGAAGCCGCCGGTGGAGGGCCGCGCCGAGGGCACCATCCTGATGCCGTTCGGCTATGCGATCGAGCCGGGCATCGGCTTCAAGCTCGACGAAACCGTACTCGGCAAGGGCGCCCCCTACGCCCTCTGCACGCTCGACGGCTGCCTCGTGCCGATCAGCCTGCCGACGCTCGCCACCGACACCATGAAGACGGCCAAGACGCTCAGCGTCAGCGGGATGAAGCAGGACGCCAAGGAGCCGACCGTGATCGCCGTGCCGTTGGCCGGTTTCGGGGCGGCGTTCGCCAGGGCCATCGCCTTCTCGGGGTGATCGTCTTTTTTCTCCATCCGCCCCCCGAACGAAAAAAGCCGCCCGGAGGCGGCTTTCGATCAATCATATCATTTCCGGTTGATCACTTCGTGATGCGGAAATGGGCTCCGCTCAAGCGCCGCGCGGGCTCGGTGATACGGTTCACGCTTCATTGAAGCGGAAACCGTATCACCCGTCGCCCGATCAGGCGCGAAGGCGGTTGCGGACCTCCCCGAGACTGAGGCGCACCAGATCCTGGGCGACGTCGCCCTGCATCTGCTCCTTGAGGATCACCTCGGAGACCCGCACGGCCGTGTCGGCGGCCGCGGCACGGACCTGGGCGGTGGCCTGAGCCTCGGCCTGGGCGATCTTGGATTCGGCGGACTTGGTGCGCCGGGCGATGAAATCGTTCAGGCGCTCGTGGCTCTCGGCGGCGATGCGCTCGGCTTCCGCCTTGGCGCCGGCAACGATGGCCTCCGCCTCGCGCTCGGCCTCGGAGCGGCGGCGCTTGTAGTCGGCGAGCACGCCGGCGGCCTCCTCACGCAGGCGGCGGGCTTCGTCGAGCTCGGCCCGGACGCGCTTGGCACGACCGTCGAGGCCCTTGGTCAGCTGGTCGAAGCCGCCGACCTTCCAGACCACGACCATGAACAGCACGAAGGCGGCCGCAACCCAGAATTCCGCTTCCATCAACATGCGTGTCGTCCCAATTTCCCGGCATCCGGCGCCACGGGCGCGGACGCGATTGTCCGTTGTAAGGCCGACCCGTTCGGGTCAGTGGGCGCCGGCGGCCCTGTCGAGGGCGCGGTCCAGGGCGGCCTGGTCGGGCGTCTGACCGGTCAGGCGCTCGACGATGGCCGCAGCGGTCTCGCTGGCGATGCCGCGCACGCTGCCCATGGCCTCGGTGGTGCGGGCCTTGATGGTGGCTTCGGAGGCCGCGAGCCGCTCGTTCAACTCGCCTTCGAGGGCCTTGCGCTTGGCATCGGTCTCCTGGGCGAGGGCGGTGCGGGTCTCCTGGGCGATGGCGCGGGCCTTGGCCTGCGCATCCTGCAGGGATTTCTCGTAGGCCGCGCCGGCGGCCTCGGCCTCCGTCTTCATGCGGTGGGCCTCGTCGAGATCCTTGGAAAGACGGGTGGCGCGGTCGTGCAGGATGCCCTGGATCCGGGGCAGCGCGACCTTGTCCATCAGGTAGTAGAGAAGCCCGAAGGCGAGGGCGAGCCAGATGAGCTGCGAGAGGAAGGTATGGCTCTCGAACGGCGGAAAGCCGCCGCCATGCTCGGACGCGGGCACCACGACGGTGGCCTGGTGGGTGTCGGTCGAGGGGGCCGGCTGAGCCATGTCGTCCTTCGCTTAAACGTCGCGAGCGCGAGGTGTCGTCTGTCGGGAGACGTGTCGTCTGTCGAGAAAGGCGTGGAGACGGCCGGGGAAGGTGACCCGAAGGTCGCTCCACCCGGCCGTGAGAGGGTCGCTGGCCTGGATCAGACCGCGAACAGCAGCAGCAGCGCCACGAGCAGCGAGAAGATGCCGAGCGCTTCCGTCAGGGCGAACCCGAGGAGCAGGTTGCCGCGCTGGCCGTCGGCGGCCGAGGGGTTGCGCAGGGCGCCGGCGTAGAACTGGCCGAAGAGATTGCCGAGGCCGATGGCGGCACCCGCCATGCCGAGACAGGCCAGGCCGGCGCCGATGTACTTGGCGGCTAAGGGATCCATCAAAGTGCTCCTAAGGGTCGCTTGCGTGCGTTGCGTGGAGAGAAATCCGGCCTGCGACCGCGGGCCGGGGACGAAAGGGGTATCCGGGCCGCGCCTCAGTGGCCGGGATGCAGGGCGTCGCTCAGGTAGATCGAGGCCAGCGTCGCGAAGACGTAGGCCTGCAGACCGGCGACGAGGAACTCGAGGGCGGTGACCGCGATGCTCAAAGCGAGCGGCAGGGGCGAAATGATGCCCCAGGCGCCGGCCGCCAGCAGCGCCGGCACGAAGCCCGCGAAGATCTTGAGCGCGATGTGCCCGGCGAGCACGTTGGCGAACAGACGGACGGCGAGGCTGATCGGCCGCGAGATGAACGACACGATCTCGATGGCGACGATCATCGGCATCAGCCAGCCGGGCACGCCTGACGGCACGAACACCTTCAGGAAGCCGGTGCCATGCGCCATGAACCCGTAGACGATGACGGTGCCGATCACCAGCAGGGCCAGCGCGAAGGTGACGATGATGTGGCTCGTCACCGCGAAGGCGTAGGGGATCATGCCGAGCATGTTCAGGACGAGGACGAACATGAACAGCGAGAAGATCAGCGGCATGAACCGCTCGCTGCCGTGGCCGGCCGACTGGCGCAAGGTCGAGCCGATGAAGTCGTAGAAGATCTCGGCGACCGACTGCATCCGTCCCGGGACCACGGACCGCTGCGCGGTCGCGACGATCGTGAGCAACGCGATGATGCCGACGGCGGCGAACATGTAGAGGGACGATTGCGTGAACGCGATCTCCTGGTTCCCGATATGGCCGAAGGAAACCAATGGCTTCAGTTCGAACTGGTGGATCGGATCCATCTTTACGGCCATTGCCGCTCCCGTCCTTCTGAAACCCGGCGCGACGCGCGCCTTAGCCATTCTCATGTGCCGCCATCGCGGGCGGCGGTGGTCCGCCCGGCTCCCATCGGGAAGCCCGGCCTTCAGCTCGGCGGCTTCGAGAGCGATCCCGACGCACGCATGACGTTGTAGACGCCGGTTGCGAAGCCCAGCATCAACAGGACGATCAGCCCCCAGGGTTTCGTCCCCAGGAAATGATCGGCCATCCAGCCCAGGATGCCTCCTGCCAGGACACCGGCCATGAACTCGGTCGAGAGCCGCATCGCCTGACCGAGGGGAGAAGGCCCGGTGGAAGAACCGGAACGCTGCGATGGAGAGGAACCAGCATCGCGCTGCGTCCGCTCGATCCGCGTTTCGAGCCGCCGGAGCCTCGCAGCGAGGTCGCCGTCCCGTGCCTCATCCGGCGATGCCCTACGCCCGTCGCTAGGTTCGTTGCCGCTCACGGCGAAAACTCACATTGGCGAGAGCGAGGGGAACCGACCTGACGGCCCCCTGAAGCGCGGCGCACCATAGTTTCGCCTATCTTGGGTGTCAAGGCGCCGTACGGTTGATCTAAGTTGTTGACCCAGATCGTGAATTCGCGGTTTTTCCGAGGTTTTCGGAAGATCGGTCGAGGTCGCCGGCAAGGCCATGCGCCGGGCGCAGGGAGCCACCGAGGCCCGCACGTCGAAACCGGCCGACGAACGCTCCGATCCCGACGGACCGGAGCCACGACGGCCGATGACGAACCTCAGGCGCCGAGAATCGGCTTGATCACCTTCTCCATTCCCTCGATCGACATCTCGCCCTTGTAGCGCTCGCCGTTGATGAAGAACGTCGGCGTCGAATCGACCTTGTAGACGTCCATTCCCCGCTGCTTGACCGCGTTCACCGCGCTGTAGACCTTCTGGTCCTTGAGGCAGGCCTCGAACTTCTCCTTCGAGTAGCCGGCCTGACGCAGCATCTGCTCCATGGCGTCCACCGGCGATTGCGGCTTCTGGACGTAGGCCCAGTTCGCCTGCTGGTCGAACAGGAGGTCGGTGATCGGGTAGTATTTCGCGTCGCCCTCGCAGCGCGCCAGCATGAAGGCGGCGGTGGCCAGCGGATCCAGGGGGAACTCACGCAGGGTGAAGCGGACCTTGCCGGTGTCGATGTAGCGTTCCTTCAGGGTCGGCCAGGTCTGGCGGTGAAAGGCCGCGCAGTGCGAGCAAGTCATCGAGGCGTACTCGATGATCGTGACCTTGGCGTCCTTGGGACCGAGCCAGACGTCGCCCAGCGGGCCGGGCTCCATCAGCGTCGAAAGGTTGGCCGCGGGGGACTCCTGCGCCAGGGCCTCCAGGGACAAGCGCGGCAGGAGGACGGCGGCGCCGATGGCGAAGCCGGTGAAGGTGAGGGCGTCGCGCCGGGTGATCATGGGTCAGGCTCCGCTGGCGTGCTCGTGAGCGAACTGTCGGTGCCTGCGGTAGAATCCTCTCGCCCGCCTGACAAGGCATGGGCGTCGCTTCAACGTCGGGGCGTGTCCGAGACGATGGCGATCCCGAGGCGGTCGAGGGCGTCGCGCAGGCCGTCGTCCTCGATCCGGGAGACCGCGAGCGCCACTTCGCCGCGGCGGGCGGGGTCGAGGGGAGTGGGGGGCTGGCGACGGGCGGGGCGTTCGATCCGGCCCTGCCGCAGCACGATCCGGCCGATGCAGGCCCAGCCGTAGTGGGCGTTGACCCGCTGGATCACCACCGGGGCGAGGTGCTGTAGTTCAAGGGCGAACGCACCTTCGACGCGCACGATCAGGGCGCCGGGGTCGGGCCGGCCGTTCTCGTTGCCGCGCTTGCCCCGCGGCCATTCGATCCTGGAGGGCTGGCAGAAGCGGGCGAGGCGCTCGCCGACGATCTCGGGCCAGGCCGCGATGATGTCGGTGGAGGCGAAGCCCTGCGCGGCAAAGGCCTTGCCGACGCAGGAGTCGAGCAGTTCCGCCAGCGGCTTGATCCGTGCCATCGCCTCAGCCCCGCATCTTGTGTCCGGCGCAGGCGCCCACGACGGCCGATCGGCCCGAGGCGCCGCGCATCACAGCCTGGCCAGGGCCTGGGCGACGAGACGCTCGCGGATCTCGGCCTGCTTGGCGCGGACCATGCCGGGGATCAGGAAGGCGTCCACCAGGAGCCAGACGAACCCGATGAGCACCACGAACAACACGATCTGGCAGATCGCCGAGATCGGTCGGCCGAGGTAGAAACGGTGCCCCGACAGGAAGCCGAGGACAAACCACAGGCCGTAGGCGAGGCCGACGTTCGGCCCCTCGTTGGTGACCCGCGCTTCGATGAGAATGAGGTCCTGGGTCGTGAGGAGGTCCTGGGTCGTGAGGAGGTCCTGGGTCGTGAGCATGACGGCCTGTTCTCGATGGCGGTGGCCAAGCATGGCGATCGAGCGTGGCTATCACGGCGCGTCCGCTCCGGTCGAGGCGCCGGGCTCCCCTCGGCCGCATTCGGACGGAGGCTTGGACCCACGGCGAGCTTGCGCGTAAGGACCGTGCCGCATGCCAGCGTCCGACGCGTCGATCATCCGGCCCCAGGCCACAGATCTCCTGACCTGGTACGACCGGCATCGCCGCGTCCTGCCCTGGCGGGCGCTCCCCGGCGAGTCGCCAGACCCCTATCGGGTCTGGCTCTCGGAAGTGATGCTGCAGCAGACGACGATCGCGGCGGTCAAGCCGTATTTCGCGGCGTTCCTGGCGCGGTTTCCCGACGTGGCGGCGCTGGCGCAGGCGCCCGAGGAGGCGGTGATGTCGGCCTGGGCCGGGCTCGGCTACTACTCGCGCGCCCGCAACCTGCACGCCTGCGCCAAGACTGTTGCGGCGGCCGGCGCCTTTCCAGACACCCTCGACGGCTTGCGCAGGCTTCCCGGGGTCGGCGCCTACACGGCCGGGGCTATCGCGGCGATCGCCTTCGGGCGCCAGGAGGCGGCGGTGGACGGCAACGTCGAGCGGGTGGTGACCCGGCTCTTCGCCATCGAGACCCCGATTCCCGCCGCGCGCCCGGCGATCCGCACCCTCACGCAGGAGCTCGTGCCTCCGGACCGTCCGGGCGACTTCGCCCAGGCCGTCATGGACCTGGGCGCAACCCTGTGCACGCCCAAGCACCCGGCCTGCGCGCTGTGTCCGTGGATGGCGCCCTGCCGCGCCAGGTCGCTGGGCACCCAGGAGACGTTTCCGCGCAAGCTCAAGAAGGTGCCCGGCGTGCCGCGCCGGGGCGCCGCCTTCGTGGCGATCCGCAGCGGCGACGAGGCGGTGCTTTTGCGAACCCGCCCCCCCGAGGGGCTGCTCGGCGCCATGGCGGAGCCACCGACCAGCTCATGGCAGCCGGATTACGACGTCGCCCGGGCGCTCCTCGACGCGCCGCTGGACGCCCGCTGGAAGCGCCTGCCGGGTGTCGTCCGCCACGTCTTCACGCATTTTCCGCTGGAACTGACGGTGTTCGTCGCCAGGGTCGGCCTGGGCGGCGCGGCACCCGCCGGCATGCGCTTCACCCCGCGCCGGGACCTGGAGGGTGAACCTTTGCCCGGCGTGATGCGCAAGGTGATCGCGCACGCCTTCGATCCCAAGGCCGAGCCGGAGAGGAAGCCTCGGGGCCGGCCGAGTAAGGACCCCGGCCCGGCGCCCCTGCTGGCGGTGACGGACCCCGACGAGGGCCCGCGTTTCCGGCCGGCGCCGAAGCCGACGCCGCGTCAGGCGCCCGTCGCGACCGATCCGGATTCGGCCGGCGAGGACACCCCGCCGCCGCCGGCACCGGCGAGGAAACGCGCCAAGCCCAAAGGCCGACGTCCCTGACGGGACGTCGGCGTCGCGGCGACGTGGTGATCCGCCGCGCCGGATACGGGCGGTCGACCCACCTTTCTCATCGCGGTTGCGCGCCCCCACCGATCAATCCCCACGTCTCGTCGGCGATTTGGCGCTCTTCGTCGGCGGCAATGACGAGGATGGGGATGGCCGAGCCGGTCCGGTCGATGCGCGGACGGCCCCCGGCATTGCGCTGCGGGTCGAGGTCGAGGCCGAGGAACGTGAGCCTCGCGCAGACGGCGGCCCGGATGGAGGCTGCGTTCTCGCCGATGCCGCCGGTGAACACGAAGGCGTCGAGACCGCCGAGGGCAACGGCCAGCGAGCCGGTCTCGCGCGCGATCCGATAGGCGAACAGGTCGAGGGCCTCGTGCGCCTCGGGCGCGTCGCTGGCCTCCAGGACCCGGACATCGTCGCTGATGCCCGAGACGCCGAGCAGGCCCGAGCGCCGGCCGAGGAGGTCGGCGACCTCGGACGCGCCGAGGCCGCGCGAGCGGATCAGGTGGAGCACGAGGCCCGGATCGACGGTGCCGGAGCGGGTGCCCATCATCAGGCCGCCTAGCGTCGTCAGGCCCATGGTGGTGGCGACGCTGCGCCCCTCGGCGATGGCGCAGAGGCTGGCGCCGTGCCCGAGATGGGCGACGACGACGCGTTTCCTGGCCCGCGCGCCGATGAGCCGGGGCAGCACCCCCGCGATGTGGGCGTAGGACAGGCCGTGGAAGCCGAAGCGCAGGAGCCCGTCCTCGGTCAGGCCGCGCGGGATCGCCTCGATCTGTGCGAGGCGGTCCTGGGTGCGGTGGAAGGCGGTGTCGAAACAGGCGACCTGCGCCACGCCCGGCCATGCCTCGTCGACGGCGGCGATGCAGGCGAGCCCCTGCGGCTGGTGGCCCGGGGCGAACGGCACCAGCGTCTCCAATTCCGCGATGAGGCCTGCATCGATGCGGGCGGGGCCGTCCCGGCGGGCGCCGCCGTGGACGATCCGGTGAGCGACCGCCCGGAGGCGGAGGTCCGGCCGGCGGCGCAGGCGCGAGAGGACCCAGCCGGCGACCGCCACGAGGTCGGCCCCGGCCGGCGGCTCGCCGTCGAAATCGAGGTCGCCCGTGACCGTCGGCGTGGCGGCACCGCCGATCCCGGCGACGTGGACGCGCAGGAGGGCGGCCTCCGCGCCGCCCCGGAACAAAGCGCAGCGCAGGCTGGACGAACCGGCATTGAGGACGAGGATCACGCGCATCTCCGGGCAAGCCCCCGAGTGGCACGGCCCGGCCGAGCCCGGCATGATCCAGATCAAAGAACCGGCCGGAACGGAATGCGAGGAAAGCCGCCGATGGGGTGGAGCGTCACCCTCCAGCGCGCGGGAATCCCAGATGCCAGTTGCGAGCGATCCGAAGCTTCCCGCCCTCGGCGATCTCGGCGACGCGCCGGTCCATCTCGATGTCGTGCCCGGCCCCCTCGGGCCGGACGACCTTGCGGTCATCGACGCCTATTGGCGGGCGGCGAACTACCTCTCGGTCGGCCAGATCTACCTCCTCGACAACCCGCTGCTGCGCGAACCCCTGACCCTCGGGCACGTCAAGCCGCGGCTCCTCGGCCACTGGGGCACGACGCCGGGCCTGAACTTCATCTCCGCGCACCTGAACCGGGCCATCGTCCTGCGCGACCTCGACATGATGGCCGTTTGGGGACCGGGCCACGGCGCGCCCGGTCTGGTGGCCAATGCCTGGCTCGAACGGACCTACAGCGAGGTCTACCCGGATGTCGGCCACGACACCGACGGCATGCGCCGCCTGTTCCGGCAGTTCTCGTTCCCCGGCGGCATCCCGAGCCACGCCTCGCCGGAACTGCCCGGCTCCATCCACGAGGGCGGCGAACTCGGGTACTCGCTGATCCACGCCTTCGGGGCGGCGCTCGACAACCCGGGCCTGATCGTCGCCTGCGTGGTCGGTGACGGCGAGGCCGAGACCGGACCGCTCGCCGCCTCCTGGCACGCGTCGAAGTTCCTCGATCCCGTCGGCGACGGCACCGTCCTGCCGATCCTCCACCTCAACGGCTACAAGATCGCGAATCCGACCCTGCTGGCGCGGATGCCGGCGGCGGAGCTGCGCAGCCTTCTCGTCGGCTACGGCTACGAGCCGCTGTTCGTCGAGGGCGACGAGCCCGGCCCGATGCACCAGGCCATGGCGACGGCCCTCGACGACGCCCTCGACCGCATCGCCGAGATCCGTGAGGCGGCCCAGCACCGCGACGTCGGCCGGCCGACCTGGCCGATGATCGTGCTGCGCAGCCAGAAGGGATGGACCGGGCCGAAGGTCGTCGACGGCAAGCCGGTGGAGGGGACCTGGCGGTCGCATCAGGTCCCGGTGGCGGCGCTGCGCGAGAACCCGGAGCATCTGGCGATCCTGGAGCGCTGGATGCGCTCCTACCGGCCCGAGGAACTCTTCGACGAGGCTGGCCGTCTCGTGCCGGCGCTGGCCGCCCTGCATCCCCGCGGCGACCGTCGGCTCAGCGCCAATCCGCACGCCAACGGCGGGCGCGATCAGCGGCCGCTGCGCCTACCCGAACTCGCCGCCTACGCCGTCGCGATGCCGTCCCACGGCAGGGCGGTCGCCGAGGGCACGCGGGTCCTCGGCCGCTACTTGCGCGACGTGCTCGCCCTCAACGCCGAGGCCCGCAACTTCCGGGTCATGGGTCCGGACGAGACCCTGTCCAACCGCCTCGACGCCGTCTTCGACGTCACCGACCGTGTGTGGCGCGACGCCATCCTGCCCACCGACGAGCACATCGCCCGGCAGGGGCGGGTGATGGAGGTCCTGTCCGAGCATCTCTGCGAGGGCTGGCTCGAAGGCTACCTGCTCACCGGACGCCACGGCGTCCTCGCCTGCTACGAGGCTTTCATCCACATCGTCGATTCGATGGTGAACCAGCACGCCAAGTGGCTCAAGGCCTCCCGCGCGCTGGCCTGGCGCAAGCCCGTGCCCTCGCTCAACATTTTGCTGACCTCGCACGTCTGGCGCCAGGACCAGAACGGCTTCAGCCACCAGGACCCCGGCTTCATCGACTTCATCGCCAACAAGAAGGGCGATACCGCGCGGGTCTACCTGCCGCCGGACGCCAACTGCCTGCTCTGGGTGATGGACCATTGCCTGCGCACGCACGACCGCATCAACGTCGTCGTCGCCGGCAAGCAGCCGGCCCCGCAGTGGTTGGGCGTGGACGAGGCGGCCCGGCATTGCATGGCGGGCATCGGCGTGTGGGAATGGGCTTCGAACGACGGCGGGGCCGAGCCCGACGTGGTCATGGCCTGCGCCGGGGACGTGCCCACCATGGAGACCCTGGCGGCCGTCGAATGGCTGCGCCGGCGCATCCCGACGATCCGGATCCGTGTGGTGAACGTCGTCGACCTGATGACGCTGCCGTCGCCCGGCATGCATCCGCACGGGCTCGACGACGCCACCTTCGACAGCCTGTTCACCCGCGACCGGCCGGTGGTGTTCGCCTACCACGGCTATCCGTGGCTGATCCATCGCCTGACCTACCGGCGCACCAACCACGCGGGCATCCACGTCCACGGCTTCGTCGAGGAGGGCACGACCACGACCCCCTTCGACATGGCGGTACTGAACGGGCTCGACCGCTATCACCTGGCGCTCGCCGCCCTCGAGTGGTCGACCGGGCTCGGGGCACGCGTCGAGCACGTCGAGGAGGAATTGCGCGACCTCCTGGCGCTGCACCGCGAGCACGTCTGCGCCACCGGGGAGGACCTGCCGCAGGTGCGCGACTGGGCCTGGGGTGAGGCTGCCGCTCCCGCGGACATGCGGGTCGCCATCGACGTCGTCGCCTACGAGACCGGCCCCGGCACCCGGCCGACCTGAGCGGGTGTTGCGAATGCCATCCCCGAATGTGCGTCAGTCGACCGCGAGCCGACGAAGTCGGCCCGTCGTGGGCTTTGCCGATCATCGAACCCGGAGCCGTCCCATGTCCAAGCGTCTCTCCTGCCTCTCGCTTCTGCTCGCCGGGCTCCTGCCGTCCGGGGCGTCCGCCACAGACGGGCAGGTCCAGCGTGGAAAGACCTTCGTCGGGGCGAACTGCGCGCGATGCCACGCCGTCGGGCGCGCCGATGCGAGCCCGCTCACGGGCGCGCCCGCGTTCCGGACCCTCCACACGAAGTATCCGGTGGAGGATCTCGGCGAGGCCCTGGCGGAGGGCATCACCACCGGGCACCCGACCATGCCGGAGTTTCGCCTCGATCCCGATCAGGTCGCGGACGTGATCGCCTACCTGAAGTCGCTCGAACGCTGAATTCTCGGATCCCCTCGGCTCCGTCCGGTCGATCCCGCAGATTCGCTGCAACCGGCGGAGACCCTCGCCCGCCGGTGAGGAAGTCCCCGTTGGGCAGCGCCTGGTCGCCCCTCGATGCACCGCGCGGTTCCCACATGGGATGCGGCGGGCTCGTGATGGGGCCGTGTCACGAGCGGCCGTCCGATGGTGGGTGAGGCGACCGCTTAGTGAGCGAGGAACAGCGGCACCGGGCAGGCCTTCATCAGCGACTGCGTCAGTCCGCCGAAGATCCATTGGCGCACCGGGCCGTGACGGTAGGCGCCCATCACCATCATGTCCGCCTCGAAGCGACCGATCTCGCTACGGAGGGTCTCGGCGATATCGCCGTCCGGCCTCAGTGCCAGGTCGTTCACCGTGGCGGCAATGCCGTGGCGGGCGAGGTGCGGCGCCAGTTCGGCCCCGGCGACCGACGTCGGCAGCTCCTTTTCGCCGACGACCGAGACGATCTCGACGGCCTCGGCCGCCCGCAGGAACGGGAGCGCGTCGTTGACGGCCCTGGCGGCATGCGCGCCGCCATCCCAGGCGATGACGATGCGCCGCCCGGCAAAGATGTCGTGGCCGGCCGGCACGACGATGACCGGCCGGCCGCTGCGGAACAGCGTCGCCTCGATCAGCTCGCGGTCGAGGTCGATGGTGTGCGCCTCCGAATCCAGGATCGTGAGGTCGTGCAGCCGGGCCCTGGCGGCGAAGGCGGCCAGGACGTCCTGATGCCTCAACTGCGGGCTGGCCACGGTGCAGGCGACGCCGGCCAAGGCCGCGTCGTGGAGGACCCGGTCCGCAACGGCCCGGCTCAGGCCGTCGAGACGCCGGTTCTCCTCGGCGACGAGGCCACGGACCAGACCTCCCCCGAGGGCGCTGGTGACGACCAGACGCGGCGAGGCCGCCTGCACGGTCAGATGCGCTCGCGCCGCCACCGCGAGCGACAGGCCGTAGCCGATGGCGCCGGAGGGCTCGTTCTCCTGGCCCTCCTCGGTCAGTCCGACGATGACGTTCTTGATGTTCTGAAGTGCCGACATGGAAGCGTCCGTTGTTGCCCGAAAACGCAGCCTAGTCCCGGCCCGGGACGTGTCCTTGATCCAGCGCAAATCCGGATGCGCTGCAGCGTGGCCGCACCGCGATCCCGCCCGCCCGTGGGTCGATGTCTGCCGGTGGGAATTGGGACGGCCCGCCGACACTCCCTCTCCTGCGACGGTCGCGGATGGCTCGGCCCCCCTGGGACGTCAGACACACGATGGATCGCCCGCGGACCCGATTGGCCGGAAGCGGCCCCCGATGGAGACGTGCCGAATGGCGGCGACCCTTCCGCCAACCGACCATCGTCCCGGACCACCGGACCACCGGAGCACGGAGGCGGTCGCTTCCGAGCGCTGGGATAGCGTCGTCGGGCGCCCTCGACGCAGAAGGGCACAAGCCACTCTTGGAGCGCAGCCGCAGCGTCCGGAACGGCATCGCTCGGCCTCGGGAGCGCGCAGTCTCGTCTCGTGACGGGGGACAACCGTCACACTCGGGCCGTCCTCTCCCCGCGCCTCGATACGACCGTGTCGTTCGGGAACCCGACCCCGTTGAGAAGAATGGGAAACGCCTGCGCGGCGAACGCAAACGAAAACTGTTACGCCGCAGGAAGTTGTGAGGAGAAATCGTGAGTGGCGGAGACGGAGGGATTCGAACCCTCGATACCCCTTTCGGGGCATGCTCATTTAGCAAACGAGTGCCTTCAGCCGCTCGGCCACGTCTCCGCAGGCCACCGCTCTAGAATTTCGTGTCGGGTGGGTCAACCCGGTTTGCATGCGGGCGGGCGGATGGATCCCTGTGGCGCTGCAGGAGGCGCCGTTCGTAGTGCTTGGCCACGCGCAGGTGGCGCGAGATGGCGTAGTTCATGGCCGTGAGGAAGCCGTAGGCGCCGCGCACGGCGTGGCGGCGGCCGATGTAGGCTTTCAGGAAATTGCCGGGCAGCTCCACGAACAGGCGCCAGGTCGGGATGGTGACGCCGCGGGCGTCGAGGTCGTCGGCCTGCTGGTCGGAATAGCGGTTGAGCTTGTCGAGCTGGTCGCCCAGCGAGCGCACCGAGAAATGATGGACCACCCCGGGCAGGCGTCCCGCGTCGACCCCCGCCTGCAGGTCGACGCGGTCGTGGACGGGAGAGGGCGAGTAGCGTCCGCGATCCCGGCGGTAGAGGCGCACCGGTGTCAGGCGATAGGCCCAGGGGTGCGGGCGCGCTTCTCCGGGAAAGATCTCGGCGATGGCGAGGCGATAGGCGGCCAGCGCCGGCTCGCCGGCCGAGAACACCGCACGGATGCTATGCGCCAGATCCGGCGGCACCACCTCGTCGGCATCGAGGTTCAGGAGCCAGACGTGGCGGCATTGCTCTTCGGCGAACCGCTTCTGGGGGCCGTAGCCCGGCCAGTCGTTGTGGATGACGCGGGCGCCCAGGGACACGGCCAGGGCCTGGGTCCCGTCCGTCGACCCGGAATCCACCACGACGAGATCGTCGGTGAGATCGCTTACCGCCGCGATGGTGGCGCCGAGGCGGTCGGCCTCGTTGCGGGCGATGATGAAGATCGAGAGGGGCAGGACGGTCATGAGGCCGGGTTCGCGTGAATGACCGGCCGGACGGGTATCGGTGCCGGACCCGCGCCCGCTCTATCGGCCGGCGGGTCCACGGACAAGCCGAGGGGCCTGCCCGTCACGGCGACGCCGTTGCGGACCGGTCCAGGGTCTCGGCGAGGCGCTTGCGCTGGACCTTGCCGTTGGCGGTGCGCGGCAGGGCGTCGAGGAAATGGATCGCCCGCGGGCATTTGTAGGCGGCGAGCCGCTCGGAGCACCACGCCATGAGCCCGGCTTCGTCGGCGGTGGCATCGGCCTTGAGCACCACGAAGCCGGCGACGACGCCGAGGTCCGGCCGCGGCCGCCACTCGGCGACGCCGACTTCCGCCACGTCGGGGTGGGAGGCCAGCACGCCCTCGACCTCGTTGGGCGAGACCCGGTAGCCGAGGGCGTTCATCAGGTCGTCTGCCCGCCCATGAAACCGGACGTAGCCGTCCGCGTCGATGCTCGCCCGGTCGCCGCCGACGAACCACTCCCCGCGCAGCACGGCGGCCTCCTCCTCCGGCCGGTTCCAGTAGCCGAGCATGAGGCCGGGTTCGGAGCGATGCACCGCGAGCAGGCCCTCTTCCCCAGGGGGCAGGGGCCGGTCTCGGCCGTCCTCGGACAGGATCGCGATCCTCCGGCCCGGTTGTGGCCGCCCGGGCGAACCGGGCCGGACCGGCGTCGTAGGGCCGCTCGAGACGTAGGTGGAGATCTCGCTCATCCCCAGCGCCTCGTAGAGCGGCTTGCCGGTGGCCCGCTCCCAGGCCGCCAGCAGCTCCGGCGGCAGGGCCTCGCCGGCCGTGAGGCCGTGTCGCAGGCGGCTGAGATCGTGGGCGCCGAGGTCGGCGTATTTCAGGATCTGTCGGTACAGGCTCGGCACGGCGGCAAACAGCGTGGCGCCGTGCGCGGCGATCAGGCCAGGCCAGCGCGCCGGATCGCGCGGCCCGTCGTAGAGCACGGCGGTGGCGCCGCAGGCCCACGGATCGGTGATGCCGACGCCGAGCGTGTAGGTCCAGTTCATGGTGCCGGCGTGCAGCATCACGTCCGCTTCGCCCAGGCCCTGCCAATGCTCGTGCATCGGCCGCCGCCCGAGCACGGCGCGGTGGGCGTGCAGAACGCCCTTGGGCCTGCTGGTGGTGCCGGAGGTGTAGACCAGGGTGGCCGGATCGTCCGCGGCCGTGTCGGCATAGGTCTGCAGCGGCGGTCCCTCCGCCATGGCGGCGATCTCGTCCGGGCCGATCGCGATCCGGCCGTCGAGGTCGGCCGGTGTGAGCGTGCAGGCGGAGCTCGCCGCCACCACCGCCGCACCCGAATCCGCCACCAGGAAGGCGGCCTCCGCCGGCGTCAGCTGCGGGGACGAAGGCAGGGCGACCAGCCCCGCGGCCAGCGCCCCGAAATAAACGAGGACGTAGTCGGCGTCGTTGCCCATCCGGATCATGACCCGCGCGCCTGGCGCGAGGCCGAGGCCGAGGAGGCCGCCGGCGATGCCGCGCACGGCCCGGTCGATCTCGCCGTAGGTGAGGCGCAGCGTCGGCCCGCTCTCCCCGACCATCACCAGGGCGGGCTTGTCGGGGAAGTGGCCGGCCTGCCGTTCGAGGCAATGGCGCGCCGCGTTGAAACGCTCGGGTATGACGACGGGGGGCGTGGAGGTCACGGCATGCGATCCGGCGGCGGGTCGTCATGAGACCTACGCGAGAACGCCCGTCGCACAAGGCCCGGACGGAAGGGTTTCGACGGAGCCCCCGGCGGTTCTACGCCGCCGGGGGCTCCGTCGGGGATCGCATCCGCGATCAGTTCGCGGCGGAGGGAAGTCCCGCCATCGTCGCGGCGGCCTCGATCATGACGCCCATCGCATCCGTGGCCGCGGTGTAGGCCGGTGTGCCGGTGCCCCAATCGCTGGCGGCGATGGCCGCGATCATCCTGGCCGCCTCGTCGAGCGCGGTCCTTTCGGCCCTGGCGAAGCGGGCCATCGCCGGGTGGTTCGCGTAGTCGGAGCGGGCGAGGGTCTCGGCGATGGTCGGCCCGGGCCGGCCGGAGATCGTGGCGGCACCGGCCTCCGGCGGAGCAAGGCCGACCAGGATGGTGGCGAGCTTGCGCTTCCAGACCCCGATATCGGCCGGCATCCGGACGAGGACGAAATTTGGGATGTTGGCCCCGGCGGTGTCGAGGGAGGTCTGCCCGAGGTCCTCGGCCTGCTTCAGCCGGACCGTGATCTTCTCGATCTCCTCGTGCGTCTTGGAGGCCTTGGCGGCGATGCCCTGGACGCTGGTGGAGATCTCGGCGGTGGCCGAACGCTGCTGCCCGAGCATCTGCGAGATGGCTTGGTTCAGGTTGCTCGCCTGCGAGATGCGGTCGTTGGTCTGAGCGACGCGGGATTCGAGCTGCTCGACGATCGTGCGACCGGTGGTGACCGCCGCACGGCTCTCCCCGACCGCCACCGAGATCGATGACATCTCTGCGGTGAGCGTGCTGAGGAGCGCCCGGATCTCGCCGGTGGAGCGCGCGGTCTGGGCGGAGAGCGACTTCACCTCGGCGGCGACCACGGAGAAGCCGCGGCCGGCCTCGCCGGCGCGGGCCGCCTCGATGGTCGCGTTGAGGGCGAGGAGATTGGTCTGGTTGGAGATGGAGGCGATGGCGGTGGCCATCACCTCGATCTGCGAGATCGCCCGCTCGAGGACCACGACGCGGTCCGAGATGAGGGAGGTGCGCGATTCGATCTCCTGCATGGCGTTGCGCGCCTGCTCGCCGTCGCCGACGCAGGCCTGCATGGCGGTCAGCGCGTCCTGGGCCACGGTGACCACCGTGTCGGAGGTCTGTGAGACTTCGGCGATCGAGGCGGCCATCTCCTCGGTGGCGCCGGCGATGGTCTGGGTGGCGCGGGCCACCTCGCCGACGTCGTAGGTCATCCAGCCGATGTTGATGGTGGCCTCGGAGGCTTCCTTGGCGATGGCGGCCATGTTGCCGAGGTTGCGGCGGCGCTCCTGATCGCGCTTGCCCATGAAGGTGGTGAGCGAGGCGCGCAGCGGGCCCTCGGGCAGATCGAGGGTGGTGAGGTCCTGTGTCGCCATCAGGGTCTCGACGGCCTTCGTCAGACGAGCGGCCTCGTCCTGCGATACGGATTGCGCGCTCGCGACGATGGCCGAAGAATCCTTGCGCGTGCGTCCGAAGGCGAGCCCGATCATCGACGTGAAGTCCTTGTGCGTTTCCTGCCTGAACGTGCACGCGAACGCTTAACATCGGCTTAGCGGCGGAATGGTTTGGGCCCAGACAGTGGACAGTCGATGTGCTGCAACCGCGAAGAATCGGGAGCACAGTCGCATTCCCCCGCCGCCGACCGACGCCGAATGGCCGATGAACTCTGCGTGATCGCTATGCCAATACGCAGGCCTCACACGCGAGACTGGAATGGTGGGCTTGCGTAGCGATCGATGCGCCGGTGGCCTCGCCGCGTCTCGACAGCGTGGGCGGCACCGATGGCGATGAAACGCATGATCCGCTCTCGCAAAGCGCCCGGCACCATCGCTGCAAGTCCGGCAACGCAAGTCCGGTAACGCATGCCCGGGGACGCTGTGGCGGCACGGCGCGACGAGGGCGGATGCGGTGCGAGAGGATGACCGACATCCGCATGGCGACGCCATCGAACGGATTGCGCGTGCTCTTCGACTGAACCGGGTCACCCGGTGTGCGCAGGTCGGTTTTTACGGGGCCAGCTTTTCCTCCCCGGAGCCCTTCAAAAGTTCGCCCGCCACGTCGGTGATCCGTGGGGCGGGCTCGCGGATGAAGGGCAACGGGCGGCACACCGCCATGGCGGCGAGGCCGAAGCGGGCCGTCATCAGGCCATTGAGCACGCCCTCGCCGAGCTTGGCCGAGACGCGGGCGGCGATGCCGAGCCCCAGCGCCTGCTGCAGCATGCTCTCCCCCACCGCCATGCCGCCGGTCACGGTGAGATGGGCAAAGGCCGAGCGGGCGAGGCGCAGGAAGCCGAGGAAGCCGGGACGACCGCCGTAGATGGTTGCGATCCGCCGCAGGAGTCTCACCGCGGAGAACACCACGAAGGCGACGTCGACGATCGCGCGTGGGCTCAGGGCCGTGACGGCGGAGACCTGCTTGGCCGCCGTCGCGACGGCATTGCGGGCCTGACGGTCGAGGGGCGAGAGCAGTTCGTGCTCGGCGATGGCGAGACGGTCGTCGACGTCGAGGATCGCATCGCCGAGGGTGTCGAGGCGCTTCGTCCCACCCGCCAGGGCCGCGCGGCCGGCATAGAGCGCGGCGAGGTCCCGGACGACGGCCTGCGCCCCGGTGTGGTCGCGGGTGGCCATCGCCTCCACGGCCCTTGCCCGCAGGAGCTCGATCCGGCGCTCGCGCCAGATGCCGGCCAACTCGCGCACGACGATGGCGGCCAGCGCGACGGCGGCGAGGCCGAGGAGGACCAGCGCCACCCAACCGAGCCAGGGGGCGGCGGCGAACAGGTCGGAGATCATGCGCTCGAGCGAAAGCCCGACGCCCAGGGACACGAGGCCGCCGAGAGCGACGAGCAGCAGCGACAGCCAGGGCGCGCGGGATTTCGGCGCGACCGGCACGGGCGTCCCGTCCGCGGCCTCCACGATCTCGAACGGCTCTTCCATCATCCGCACCGTGCTCGGCGGCGCGACGTCGCCCTCGATGGCGCCGGTCTGGTCGGCCGCCGGAATGCGGAAGGCGCGGGGGCGCTGGGTCGAGGTCATGGCCGAACCTTTTTGCGATCGGGCGTCCGGATACGATGCGCCTGCACCCCGGTCGTCGGGTCGACGGACGCGCTCATGCGAGCCTGTCCCCGATCAGGAACTGCATGGCCCGGTCGAGGCGGATCTGCGGCAGATGGCCGGGGCGGCCCAGGGCATCGGGCTTGACGAGGGGGGGGCGGAAGCGGGGAAAGCGCAGGGAGCCCGGCGGCACCGCACCGTCGAGGACGTCCTCGGGCCGGGCCGGCAGCTCGCCGGGGAAGACGGCGGCTTCGCTCAGACCGTCGAAGGTCTCGTCGCCGACGATCTCTCCCGCCTCCGGCGTGCCGGAGACCGCCCGCAAAACCTCGTCCCCGTCGTGGATCGTGGTCTCGCGGGTGGCCCGCACGGAGGCCAGCGCGACGGTGCCGACCCTGGCACCGGCGGCTTCCGTGCGGCGCATGGCGCGCGAGACCAGGAGGCGCAGCAGCGCGTCGAGGCGGTCGTGGCTGGTCTGGTGGAGGTGGTCGGCCTTGGTGGCCGCGAACAGGATGCGTTCGGCACGCGGCGCGAACAGGCGCGAGATCAGGGTGTTGCGGCCGATGCGGAAGCTCAGGAGCACGGCGTCCAGCGCCTCTTCCAGTTCGGCGAGGGCGGCGGGGCCGGCATCGACCGCGGCCAGGACGTCGACGAGGACGATCTGGCGGTCCACCCGCTGGAAGTGGTTGCGGAAGAACGGCTCGACCACCTTGGCCTTGTAGGCCTCAAATCGACGCTCCATCAGCCCCGCGAGGCTGCCAGGGCTCAAGGGCTCGACGAGGCCGTCGAGGGGCGCGAAGGTCAGGGCCGGCGAGCCGGCCAGGTCGCCCGGCATCAGGAACCGGCCCGGCGGGGTGGTCGCCACCGCCTCCGGCCCGGCACGGAGCGCGCCGAGATACGCCTTGAAAGCGGTGCTGGCGCGCTCGGCCACGACCTCGTCGAGGGGAGCGGTAGGATCGAGCGACGTCAGGGTCTCGAGCCAGGGCACGGCGGCACCCGCCCTGCCGCTGCGGCGCGTGCCGGCGATGGTGGCGCGCGACCAGCCGGCATAGCTCTGGTCGATCAGGGCGAGGTCGAGCAGCCATTCGCCGGGATAATCGACCACGTCGAGCATCAGGGTGCCGGGCCCGGAGCGCCAGCCGCCGGCCCGCTCGTACTCGATGGCCAGCCGGAACTGGCTGATGCGATCGGTGGACCGGGGCCAGACCCTGGCGCCGGTGAGCGCCGCGACGTGATCCTCGTAGGGAAAGCGGGGCACGTCGTCGTCGGGCTGGGGCACGAGGCGGGCGCGGCGCAGGCGGCCCTCCTGCGAGGGGGCGAAGGCCGGAAGGGCATGCGCCTCGACGAGGTGATGGATCAGCGCCGTCGTGAACACGGTCTTGCCCGACCGCGCGAGGCCGGTGACCCCGAGCCGGAGGGTCGGCTGGATCAGGAGGTCGCTCGACGCCTCGGCGAAGGCGCGGACGGCGGAGCCGGCGCGCGCGGTAAAGCTGGTCATGCGGAGAGGTTCATCGGCGGCGGGGAGGGGATCGCTCTGGTGCGGCTGAGGTGGCGCGCGCTGTCGGCGACCGCAAGGCCCGGCCCTGGCGCGCCAACGCCGATGTCACGGTCCGGCGGCCGGCGTCGCATCGGCCAGGCGCTGCGACAGCCGCGCGATCGCCGCTGCCACCAAGTCGGGGCCGGCCTTGAGGGTGCCGAGTTCGACCGCCGACATCGCCAGCATGACGGGCGCGAGATTCGGCGTCGGCCGGCCGTCGCCATCGAACAGGCGCAGGTCGTCGTCGGGCTTCACCCCGACGCTCGCCGCGATGCGGCCGGCATAGTTGCGGATGCGGGTCTCGTCGTTGGAGCACAGGGGGGCGGGGACGCGCAGGTCGAGGAGCGGAATGCCGGGCAGGCCCGCGGCAATGACGGGCAGCGCCGCCGATTCCGCGGCGAGCCGATCCGCCAGGGAAGTGGCCGCACGCGCCGCCGGTCGAGGCCGGGACTGTACGGCGGCGGCAGGGCGACCCGTCACCGGCGAAGGCTTCACGAGGATCTCGGACGGTCTCACCAGCAGGACCGAGGGTCTTGCGACGATCACCGATGGCCTCACCAGCAGGCCGGGGGTCGGGCGCGGCGGCGCGCCGTCGGAGACGGCCTCGGGCGTGCGGCTCGCCACCTGGATCCGCGGCGGCGGCGCGGCCCTGCCGGCCCGTGCCATCAATGCGCGGGCCGACCAGGGCTGGACGCGCAGTCCCGGTGTCCCCCCGGAGGCGCGCTTGGGTCCGCCGCCGGGGGCATTGCGGGCGAGGAAGCGCGCGCGCACCGTCTTGCGCAAGCCCAGCGGCGCGATGTCGGGGGAAACTCCCGCCGCCGCCGCGCTCGGGCCACGCGAGGCCGACGGCGAGCGGCATTCCGCCGGCGCCCAGCGCCGCACGATGGCGAGCGCGCTTTGACGGCCGAGGTCGCGGTAGTAACGGCGCAGCAGCTGCGCGGCCGCATCCGCCCCCGACGCGGCATCGGCGAAGCCGGTATGGCCCTCGGCATCCGCCCCGATCTCGCCGTTCCAGCGCGCGCTCTTGATGCACCAGTAGTTGTTGAGCTTGACGCAGCGGGCGACGAAGGCCGGCGGGTTGGGCGCGTGGCGGGCCACCATCGCCAGGGAGAGTGGGCGCAAAGCCCCGCCCGCCTCGGCCCGCCAGTTCGACACCGCCCGCGCATCGGCCATGAAGCGGCTCGGGGGTTCGGGTGCCGGTCCGGGCAGTGCGAGCATGCCGGCGGCATCGCCGGCCCGGCGGCGCAATGCCTCGATCCCCGGCTCGACCCGGGGCAGGAGGGTGGTGGCGATCACGATAGCGGTCAGGAGCACGGGCGGTGGACCGTCAGGGCGCGGCTCCTTGAAACGGCTGGGCCCCGCGAAGGGTTCAAGCGTCCGCCGCCTCGGTCAGGTCGCGGGGCCGGACGAAGCTCACGAGGCGTCCGGTGCCGGTGCCGATCTCGCGCCATGCGTCAGCGTCGAAGGCGATGACGGCGTAGGCGGCCGTCGGAAACTCCACCGCCAGCCGCTGGCACAGCGCAGCCTCGCCTGCGCCCGCCAGCTGCGTCCCGAGATCCTGAAGGCCGGGATTGTGCCCGATCACGAGAAGGGTGCGGGCCTCGTCCGGTGCCGACCGGATCACCCGCAGGAGGGAGCCCGCGGGCGCCTCGTAGATGCCGTCTGCGATCTCGCACGGCGGCCGTCCCAGGGCGTCGGCCACGGCCTTCCAGGTTTCACGGGTGCGCTGCGAGGGCGACAGCAGGACACGATCGGGTATCAAGCCGGCCTCGGCGAGATGGGCACCGATCAGCGGGGCGGCCCGCTTCCCGCGGTCGTTGAGCGGCCGGTCGAGGTCGGCGACGCCGGCGGGATGGTCGGACTTGGCATGGCGCAGGAGGACGAGGCGAAGGGCCCCGGCGTCCGGCGAAGGCATCCGGGTCTGTGCCACTACTGATACCCCACGACCGGGTGTGGCACGTAGCGGGACTCCAGGGCCGCGACCTCGGAGTCCGTGAGGTCGAGGGAGAGTGAGGCCACCGCGTCGTCGAGGTGGTGAGGCTTCGAGGCCCCGATGATCGGGGCGCAGACGCCCGGCTTGCCCGCCACCCAGGCGAGCGCCACCTGCGCCCGCGGCACGCCCCGCTCGCCTGCGATCCGCGCGACCTCGGCGACGACGGCGCGGTCGGCCTCCTCGGCCGAGGCGTAGAGCTTGCGCCCGACCTCGTCGGTGTCCTGGCGCGGGCTGGTCTCGTCCCAGTCGCGCGTGAGGCGGCCTCTCGCCAATGGGCTCCAGGGCAGGATCGCCACTCCCTGGTCGGCACAGAGCGGCATCATCTCGCGTTCCTCCTCCCGGTGCAGCAGGTTGTAGTGGTCCTGCATGGTCGCGAAACGGGTCCAGCCGTTCATGTCCGCCGTGAACAGCGACTTGGCGAACTGCCAGGCGAACATCGAGGAGGCACCGATGTGCAGGGCCTTGCCGGCCTTGACCACGTCGTCGAGCGCTTCCAGCGTCACCTCGATCGGCGTCTCGTAGTCCCAGCGATGGATCTGGTAGAGATCGACGTAGTCGGTCCCGAGGCGTTCCAGGCTCGCGTCGATGGCCGCGAAGATCGCCTTTCGCGAGAGCCCGCCGGCGTTGGGCTGGCTCGTCAGCGGAAAGAAGCATTTCGTCGCCAGCACGATCGCATCGCGATCGGCGAAGTCCTTCAGGGCCCGTCCGACGATCTCCTCGCTGGTGCCGTCGGAGTAGTAGTTGGCCGTGTCGAAGAAATTGATCCCGAGGTCGAGCGCCTTGCGGATCAGAGGGCGGCTCTGGTCCTCACGCAGGGTCCAGGCATGGGGACCGCGCTCCGGGATGCCGTAGGTCATGCAGCCGAGGCACAGCGGTGAGACGTCGAGGCCGGTGCGGCCGAGTTTTCTGGTTTTCATGGGACCTCTCTTGCAGCCTGCCAGCGTCGGCGGAAGGCCCATTGGGCGTATGTGGTCCGCCGCGTTCGGATCGACAGCGAACGTCTCACAACAGAGCCGCGAGGTCCCGCCGCCCATGGACGATCCTGACGATCTCGACCGAAGAAATGTCCCCCTCATCGTGATCGGGGTAGGTCTCGTAGAGGATCAGAAGGGGTGGTTCGACGAGGACGCGGGCCGAAGGTCGGATATCGGGCCGTCGCGGGCCGATCCGCGGATGGTCGGCGCGTTGGCCGACCCGTTGTTCGATCCGATCGTAAAGACGCTCGGCAGCCGCAGGGTTTTCGGCACCGATCGCCACGTAGTGATCAAGGAGATCCTGCTTGGCGAGATCGGACCACACGATCCTAGCCGGCATGCTGGGGGTCGTCGCTGGCCAAATCCGGGCCGATGGTCCTGGCTTTCAGGCGTCCGCGTGCTTCCTGGCGCAATGCGCTGAAATCCAGGGCTCCCGAGAGGTCGCCGGATTTTCCTGCGTCCCAGGCCTGCCTTAGGCTCCCGCTGTCATGTTCGGTCGACATGGCGCGGTTCTCCGACCAGAGCCTCAAGGCATCCTGAATCACGTCGCTCTGAGATCGGTACTCGCCGGCGTCGACGGCGGATCGAATCTGCGATGCGATCATCTCCGAGAACGCGACCGTCACCGGCTCGTTTTCCATCGTCACGACCGGTCTCCTCGTGTCCGGCAGGTCTCGGCGATCGCCATCATACCCCCTCCCATCGCTATGACCAGCGACGCATGTCTCAACCGCCCCGTCCCTCCCGCCGCATCATGAAGGCCAGCTTCTCGAACAGGCTGACGTCCTGCTCGTTCTTCAGGAGCGCGCCGTGCAGGGGCGGGATCAGCTTGCGCGGGTCGCGCTCGCGCACCGTCTCGAGGTCGATGTCCTCGGAGACCAGGAGCTTGAGCCAGTCGAGCAGTTCTGAGGTCGAGGGCTTCTTCTTGAGGCCGGGCGTCTCGCGGACAGCGAGGAAGACCTTGAGCGCCTCGGCCACCAGCCGCGGCTTGATGCCGGGATAATGCACGTCGACGATGGCCTGGAGCGTCTGCGCGTCCGGGAAGGCGATGTAGTGGAAGAAGCACCGGCGCAGGAAGGCATCCGGCAGTTCCTTCTCGTTGTTGGAGGTGATGATGACGATCGGGCGCCGCTCGGCCTTCACGATCTGGCCGGTCTCGTAGACGAAGAACTCCATCCGATCGAGTTCGGTGAGGAGATCGTTCGGGAACTCGATGTCGGCCTTGTCGATCTCGTCGATGAGCAGCACCGGGCGTTCGGGAGCGGTGAACGCCTCCCACAGCTTGCCGCGGCGGATGTAGTGCCCGATGTCCGACACCCGCGGGTCGCCGAGCTGCGAGTCCCGCAGCCGGGAGACGGCGTCGTATTCGTAGAGGCCCTGCTGGGCCTTGGTGGTCGATTTGACGTTCCAGGTCAGGAGCGACGCACCGAGCCCCCTGGCGATCTCCTCGGCGAGGACGGTCTTTCCGGTGCCGGGCTCCCCCTTTACGAGAAGTGGACGCTCCAGGACGATGGCGGCGTTCACCGCCACGGTCAGGTCCGTCGTGGCGACGTAGGCGTCGGTCCCGGTGAATCGCATCGGATCGTCGTCCCTCGGCTCATGGCTGGCGCCGCTCTCGATGAGCGAACGCGAGGCTCATGAATGGCCTGACGGTCCCGGATGCAAGGCCCCGCACCCGATCGGGCGGCCGATCACGCGGCCTTGGCGGCCAGGGAGGCATGCTCGGCCTGCACCAGCACGTCGAGCACCCGCCAGGGCTTCTGCAGGTAGACGACCTGATTGGACAGGCGTTCGTCGCGGCTCGAATCGTAACCGGAGGTCATGACCACCCGCACGTCCGGCCAGCGGCTCTCGACGGTGTTGGCGAGGGCGAAACCGTCCATCGCCCCGTTCAGGCGGATGTCGGCGAACAGCAGCGCGACGTTGACGTCGGCCCGCTCGAGGACGGCGATGGCCGCCTCTGCGGACGAGCAGGCGATCACGTCGAGGTCGGTCTCCTCCAGGACTGCGGTGGCGAGGTGGCGAAGGGCGGCGTCGTCCTCCACCACGAGGGCGACGGGGCAGTCCGAGCGGGTACGGTCCATAGGCTGGCGCTTTCGTCAGGAGATGTCGTCAAGAGGAAACGGGACCACCGCGGAGGGCGGCGCGAATCATTTTCGATGACCGATGCTGGGCTGCAACGGGTCCGGCCGCAAGGGTCCGGGGCGGGCTCCGGCCATGCGGCCGGCGCAGTGCGCGAGGCCACGGCCGGTCCGCCGAGCCCGTTTCGCGCCACAGCCGCCCACGAAAGAAAGGTGCGAAGAGTCCCGTGGCGCCGCATTAACGACCCGTTCACCACGCAAAAGGGATTGTTGCGGATCGATGACGGCCGCGCGGCCTCCAAACGGCGCAAGTCCTGCTTCGTACCGATGCCGCCGGCAGGCAAGGTCCTGCGAAATCTCGGTTTCGCCTCATCTCAAGTCCTGCTCGACGGACGGGACCGCCACGAACGCGAGGGGTCATAACGAGCGATGTGCCGCTTTCTCGCCTACAGCGGTGAACCGGTCTTCCTCACGGATCTGGTCTGCGCGCCGACGCATTCCCTGGTGCACCAGTCGCTCCATGCGGCCGAGGCCAAGACCGAGACCAACGGCGACGGCTTCGGCATCGGCTGGTACGGCGAGCGGGCCGATCCGGGCCTCTACCGCGACGTCTGCCCGGCGTGGTCGGACGAGAACCTCGTCAACCTGTGCCAACAGGTCCGCGCCCGCACCTTCTTCGCGCACGTCCGTGCCTCGACCGGTACGGCGACGACGCGGGCGAACTGCCATCCCTTCGCGCACGGCACCCACCTCTTCATGCACAACGGCCAGATCGGCGGCTATGCGCGGATCAAGCGACGGATCGAGGCCCTGATCCCCGACGCGCTCTACGACATGCGGCGCGGCACCACCGATTCCGAAGCGATCTTCCTGCTGGCTCTCGCCAACGGGCTGGCCGAGGACCCTGTCGGGGCGATGGCCCAGACGCTCTCCACGGTCCGCGACCTGATGCAGGCGGCCGGCGTTGACGAGCCGCTGCGCTTCACCGCGGTGGTGACGGACGGCGATACGATCACCGCCTACCGCTGGGCCTGCGACGGCCGGCCTCCGAGCCTTTACTATCGGGAAACCGAGACCGGCCTCATCGTCGTCTCCGAACCCATCGACGGCTGCCGCGACGGCTGGCTGGTGGTGCCCAAGGGCGGCACCCTGCAGGCGCGCCGCGGCGGCCCTGCGACCGTGACCGGCGCCGATCACGTCACGGTCAAGGCCAAGCCGCGCATCGCCGCCTGACAAGCCGCGCATCGCTGCCTAACAAGCCGCGCATCGCCGCCTGACGCACCGAGGGAGAGCGGCCCCGGCCAGGGCCCGTCCCTTCCACTGCGGTCATCCATGCCGTAAGGGCGCTGGGCAGTCCCGGGGTCCATCGCGCGCATGATCCGTCTTGAGAAAATCGGCAAGCAGAACGGCCGGCAGATCGTCTTCATCGAGGCGTCCGCCGCTCTCCAGAAGGGGGAGAAGGTCGGGCTCGTGGGCCCCAACGGCGCCGGCAAGACCACGCTGTTCCGGATGATCACCGGCGAGGAGGAGCCCGACGAGGGCCAGGTCGCCACCGACAAGGGCATCACCATCGGCTATTTCAGCCAGGACGTTGGGGAGATGTCCGGCTGTTCGGTGGTCTCGGCGGTGATGGACGGCGCCGGGCCGGTGAGCGCCGTCGCCAAGGAGCTGAAGGCGTTGGAGGCGGGCCTCGCCGATCCCGACCGGATCGACGAGATGGATGCCCTGGTCGAACGCTACGGCGAGGTCCAGGCCCGTTTCGAGGAGCTCGACGGCTACGCCCTGGAGGGCCGGGCCTACGAGGTGCTGGCGGGCCTGAGCTTCAGCCAGGAGATGATGGACGGCGACGTCGGCAAGCTGTCGGGCGGCTGGAAGATGCGCGTGGCGCTGGCCCGCATCCTCCTCATGAACCCGGACGTGATGCTGCTCGACGAGCCCTCCAACCACCTCGACCTCGAGAGCCTGATCTGGCTCGAATCCTTCCTCAAGGGCTACGAGGGCGCGCTCCTGATGACCTCGCACGACCGCGAGTTCATGAACCGCATCGTCACGAAGATCGTGGAGATCGACGGCGGCACGCTGACGTCCTTCTCGGGCGACTATGCCTTCTACGAGCAGCAGCGGGCGCTCAACGAGACCCACCAGCAGGCGCAGTTCGAGCGCCAGCAGGCGATGCTCGCCAAGGAGATCAAGTTCATCGAGCGATTCAAGGCGCGCGCCAGCCACGCCGCCCAGGTCCAGAGCCGGGTGAAGAAGCTCGACAAGATCGAGCGGGTCGAGCCGCCCCGGCGCCGGCAATCGGTGGCGTTCGAGTTCCAGCCCGCGCCGCGCTCGGGCGACGACGTCGCGATGCTCCGGAACGTCCACAAGCGCTACGGCGCCCGCACGATCTACGAGGGACTCGACTTCTCGATCCGGCGCCGGGAGCGTTGGTGCGTGATGGGGATCAACGGTGCGGGCAAGTCGACGCTCCTGAAGCTGGTCACCGGCGCGACGCAGCCCGACGACGGCGCGGTGGCGCTGGGCGGCAGCGTCAAGCTGGGCTACTTCGCCCAGCATGCGATGGACCTGCTCGGCGGCGAGCTGACGGTGTTCCAGGACCTGGAGCGGTCGTTCCCGCAGGCCGGGCAGGGGTCGCTGCGGGCGCTCGCCGGCTGCTTCGGGTTTTCCGGCGACGACGTCGAGAAGCGATGCCGGGTGCTGTCGGGGGGCGAGAAAGCCCGGCTGGTGATGGCCAAGATGCTGTTCGATCCGCCGAACTTTCTCGTCCTCGACGAGCCCACCAACCACCTCGACATGGGCACGAAGGAGATGCTGATCGCGGCGCTCTCCGGCTTCGAGGGCACCATGCTGTTCGTCAGCCACGACCGCCACTTCCTGGCCGCCCTCTCCAATCGCGTTCTCGAGGTGACCCCGGAGGGCATCCACCAGTACGGCGGCGGCTACACCGAATACGTGGCCCGTACCGGCCAGGAGGCGCCGGGCCTGCGCAGCTGATCGTGGACGGACGGTCTGTCGCTGGGCGAACCCGGTCCGGTTACCGCCTGGGATCGGCCGGCCGGGGGCTCCCGCAGATCGCGTCGGCGGTCGCCTCCGCGGCGATTCCGATGAGCGAGCCGACCACCACGTCGGACGGGAAATGGGCGCCCCGGAGCATCTGGACGGCCACGATCCCGGCCGCGGCCGCATAGGCCGGGGTACGGACCTCCGGATAGGCACGGCCCACCGCCCTGGCCACGGCGACGCTCAGCGCGGAATGGCCCGAGGGAAACGACTGCCAGGGCCCGACGTTCGGGCCGAGCCACCCCTTCTGGTAGCGCCCCGTGTCCATCAGCACGTTGGGCCGGGTGCGGTGGACGACCCGCTTCACGCTCGTCTTGACGACGCTGGCCAAGACGCCGCTCACGAGCATCTGGCGGCCGGCCGCGGCCAGGCGCCGATCCCTCGAGGCGAGCCCGAACGCCAGGGTGCCCACGGACAGGGCGAGGAGCGATTGCCAGCTCCCGACCTCGCTGGCGCTCGCCAGCGCCCGCACGCCGGGGTGATCCTTGGCACGGGCCAGCGACACGCCGAGGGCGATGTCGGTGGCCTCGATCCCGGCGATGGCGGAGCGGAGACGGTCGGCGAAACGATGGTCGTCGAGAGGAAGCATGGCCGACAACGCGGTCCTCGCCGGAACGTTCGCGCAACGACACGCTGCCCCGATGCCACCGCCCCGCGAGGGTCCGCCTTCGCCGGACGGAGGGGCTCCTCAGAACCGCGCGGTCAGGAAGAGCCGGACGTTGCGGCCGGGCAGCAGGATCTCGTCTTTCTTGAACGAGGCCGAGTTGCGGATATCGCTGTCCAGGAGGTTGCGACCCTGGAGGCCGAGGGTAACCTCGCGCGCCCCGTAGACCGCCGGGTCCAGGGGCTTGGTGTAGCTCACCTCCGCGCGCAGGTCGTCGTAGCCGGGGGTGACGGTCTCGAACGGTGCGGTCTCCCGGTGATCGAAGGCGTGCAGCAGGTTGATGCGCGCGAACCAGCCGTCCGCCCGGAGGAAGGCGCCGCCGCCGACGCGATGGGGCGGGATGCGCGGCACGTTGGATCCGTCGTCGAACTGCGCCCGCACGAAGTCGTACTGAGCCTCGAAGCCGGCAAAGCCGTTGCCCACCGGCAGCACATCGAGCTGGGCCGCGATCTCGGCGCCGTAGAAGGCGGCGTTGGCCTGCGAGTAGACGATCTGGCGCAGCTCGTCGCCGCTGCCGCAGGACGCGAAGTCGTCGTCGCAGCGGTTGCCGGTGTCGCGCTTGTAGATGAAGCCGGTGTAGCGGGTGTAGTACCCGGTCGCGTCGAGCCGCAGCGGCCCGTCGGCCTTGCGGATGCTGACCTCCACCGTGCGTGCGCGCTCCAGTTTGAGCCGCGGGTCGCCGATCTCGAAGGTCGCGGTCGCGTCGTGGGGCCCCTGCGAGAACAATTCGTAGCCGGTGGGGCCGCGCTCGACGTAGGAGCCGTTGACGGCGCCCACGAAGCCGTAGGGGAGGTCCTGGAGCGCGCCGAAGCTGGCGCTCTTGGGCGCGAACCGGCGGGTCAGCGCGAACTGGGCCGGATCCTCGCCCGCCACCGGCAGGTAGTCGCGCGGGAACTGCGTCACCGTGCTGTTGAGGCGGTCGCCCTCGATGCGACCGGCTCCCTGGAAGCGCAGCCCGTTGCCGACCGCGAGTTCCTCGAACAGGTAGAGCGCGTGCGAGCGCGATTCGGTCGGCGGCAGGAAGGCCTCGCCCTGGGTCGAGATCACCCGCCGCCCGCTCTGGAGGCCGAGCGCCCCGGTGAGGACGCCGAAGGGGAGGGTGACGGGCACGTGCTGCAGCTCGATCCTGCCCTCGGCCTCGCGGTTCTTGAACGTCGCCTGGATGCCGTCGAGTCCGTTGCCGCCGATGCCGCGCTCGTCGTGGCGGTAGACCGAGTAGCCGGCCCAGTAGCGGATGACCTCCAGCGGTCCGTCGAGCGGGCGATACTCGCCGCGCGACAGCACCTTGTCCTGGCGCGGATCGAGGCGGGTGCGGTTCTCGGCCGCCTCGCCGCCGGGGATCTGGTAGAGGGCGTCGTAGTGGCTGAACGAGATGCCGGCAAAGCCCCGGTCGCCGATGGCCGAGATGCCGACCGACCCGCCCTGCGTCTCGGTGGCGGAGTTGCGCTGGATGCCCCCCGGGATCGCGTAGGAATCGGTGGCCGTCCTGAACCCGTCGGCATGCACCGCGATACCGTCGTGGCCGGCATCGACGGTGGCGGCACCGAGCCGCCCGTTGTCGACGGTGGAGTACCCGGTCGTGACCTGCCCCGACACACCGCCCGCCGGGATGAAGGTCGGCACGCGGTTGTTCTCGGCCGACACGACGCCGCCGATCGCGCCCGATCCGTAGCGCAGCGTCGCCGGCCCGCGGATCACCTCGATCCGGTCGGACACCAGCGGGTTGATCGGCACCGCGTGGTCCTCGCCGAGCTCCGATACGTCGCCGGTGACGATACCGTTCTCCTGGATGCGCACCCGGGCGTTGTCGAGGCCTCGGATGATCGGGCGGCTGGCGGCCCCCGGCGCGTAGGTCGAGCTCGCAATGCCGGGTCGGTCCGACAGGGCGTCGCCGAGGGTGCGCGGCTGGTCGCGGCCGATCTGCTCGCGGGTCACCACCGTGACCGGCGAATAGGTGCCGGCCACGACTGGAAAGACGCCCGTGGGAAAGCTCGACCCGGAGACGAGCCCCCGTCCGGGCTGGATCGGGCTCGGCGACGTCACGCTGAGTTCCTCGAGGGTCACGGGCGCCGCCGTCTGCGCGTGGACACCGACCGACCAAGCCGCGAGCGGAAGGGTGGCCAGAACCACGCGGCGAGGAACCATGCGGGTCAGGACGGTGGTCGACGAAGACATGGTCGCCTCGGTGCAATGTGATAGTGTTGCACTAACGGCCTGCCGTCGTTGGACGCAATCGCGAAGTGCGAACCCCGTGATCGGACGACGCGGGTGTAATGTTATTACAACAGGTCTGGGCGGCCCGTCGTCGCCGTGGTCGGCGGCGGGCCGCAGATGAAACCGGAACCGCCTTCCGTCCGACGTCATTGCGTCATCCGGGGGTCCGGTCCGCGTCGTATTCCCGGGGAAGGGGGCGACGCCTGGGTGCGATCGCCCGGTATCGACGGCCATCCGTGCGCGGTCGGACCCGCCGTCCGGTCGATCCGCCGGATCGGGCCACCACCGCGGCGATGGAGACGGATGTGACCTTCTTGACCATGGCCCTGAAGGGCATCGCGGCGCTCCTGGTGCTGGCGACCGCGCTCCCCCTCATCAGGACGAACGTCGGCCTGGTCCGCAGCCTCGATTTTCCGAGGCTCCAGATCGCCGTCGCCCTCGCCGCCTGCCTCGTCGGTCTGCTCGTCGTCAGCCGCGACGCGACCGCTCTGGTCCTCGCGGTGGCGATGGCCGGCGCCCTCGTCCTCCAGGCCCGCCACATCCTGCCATTCACGCCCTTGGCCACGACCCAGGCGAAGGCCGCGGCGGCTGGGGACCCCGGAGCCCACCTGAGCCTGCTCGTCCTCAACGTGCTAGAGTCCAACCGGGACTACGCCCGCGCCCTCGACCTCCTCGTGAGGGAATCGCCGGACCTCATCCTCCTGCTGGAGACCGATGCCGCCTGGCAATCGGCGATGGCGCCGCTGCGCGAGCGGTATCCGCACCGGGTCGAGCAGCCGCAGGACAACACCTACGGGCTGCTGTTCTTCTCACGTCTGCCCCTGCGCGACCCCACCATCCGCTACCTGCTTCAGGAAGACGTGCCCTCCTTGCGCACGACACTCGTCCTCGGCGACGGCGAGCCGGTGACCTTCTACGGCATCCACCCGCGCCCGCCGCATCCGGGCCATAGCAGCGCTCCGCGCGACGCCGAGCTCGTGATGGTCGCGCGCGAGATCGAGAAGGGGGAGGGCCCCACCATCGTTGCGGGCGACCTCAACGACGTGGCGTGGTCGCGCACGACGCAGTTGTTCCAGAACATTAGCGGCCTCCTCGATCCCCGCCAGGGTCGTGGCCTCTTCGCAACTTTCCACGCGCATTATCCCTTCGCGCGCTGGCCCCTCGACCACGTCTTCTTCAGCGAGCATTTTCTGCTGTCCGGGCTGAAGCGGCTCGACGGCGTCGGCTCCGATCATTTCCCGATCTCGGTCACCCTGTGCCGCGCACCGCACGCAGCGGCCGTGCAGGACAAACCCTCCGCCACGGCGGAAGACCACGAAGATGCGCAGGCGGCGATCGAGGCCGTGCGCTGAACTTGCCGGACCATCCCTCGGCTCGCCGGTGGCGACCCAATCCTGAATGGTCCGGCCCGAGGGCTCGACCTCGCGGGCGAGACCGGTGGGATCGCATCCGGCACGGACCGGATCGACCATCCGCGGCCGCGCATGCGGGACGGGTCTCGGGCATCGGATAAAGACCTCGCGCGAAAGCGTTCTCGATCGCCACCGAAGCCGGGGCGATCCCGGATGCGACGAGTGGTCTTGGACGCGGTCTGCGCGGTCGAGGGTCGGGTGAGGGAACGCGGCTCAATCGGCGGCCTGGGTGATGGCGCGGTCGACGTTCACCCGGGCCGCCCAGTCCTTCGTGCTGTCCTGGCCCTTGAGCGAGATGAGCCGGGCGCCGCTCACGTCGACGTTCTTGAAGTCCGCGCCCGTGACCGTCGCGCCCGTGAGGTTGGCGCCCGACAGGTCGGAGCCCATCAGCACCACGTCGGTCAGGTCGGCATCGGTCAGGTTGGCGTATTCCAGGCGCGAGCGACCGAGGTTCGCCCCCTTCAGGTTGGCGCCCTTCAGGTTCACCGAAACGAAGACGGCACGCATCAGGCCCATGGACTGGTTCTTGATGTCGGCGCCCCCCTTGAGGTCGACCAGCGTCGCCCCGGCCATGTTGGCGCCCCTGAAGTCGCCGATGGGCATGGAGCGGCTGAGGTCGGCCCCGCTGAGGTTCGCGTCGCGGGCGGTGATGCCGAACATCTTGGCGCCGACGAGCTTGGCGCCGGAGAGGTCGGCCTTGATGAACCAGGCTTGCTCCAAGTTCGCGCCGGTCAGGTCGGCGCCACGCAGGTTCGCCGTGTTGAGGCGGGCGGTTCGCAGGTTCGCGCCCTTCAGGTTCAGGCCCGATAGGTCGAGCCCGGCGAGTGCCTTGTCGGAGAGGTCGATGGGCTTGCCGTCGGCCTTGGCGATCATCGCCTCGACGTCGGACCGGGTCATCTCGGCCGTGGTCATCGCCGCCGAGCCCATGTCGGCCCCGAGCAGGAGATCCTGCTCGGCGTGCGCCGGGGCGGCCAGGAGGATGGACGCAAGCAGAAGGGGGGCGAGGCGGCGCATCGGTTTCTCCCGGTCACTTCGCCCGAGCCCAGGGAAAGCCTATGCTTCCCCATGATGTCGCCCGAACGGATTCTTGTTGTCTGCCGACGGTGGTACTGAGGGCGCTCGCAACCGTCTGTGACCCAGGTCACCGAGGTCTGTGGATCCCGAGACTTTCATGCATCGACCGGGGCATGGCGGCGACCGGGGCATGGCGGCGACCGACGACCGCCAGCCCGAGGAGGATCATCATGCAAAGCGCCCATCAGATCGAGCGCTGGATCGAGCGCTTTCCGGTGGTCCGGGATTTCAGCGCGAGCCATCTCCAACTCGCGCGGGGCACCGTCGCCTTCCCCACGCTCGAGGCGGGCGCGATCGCCTACGAGCTCGAAGATCCTTGCGCGAATTACCTCATGTGCATCGATGGCCGGACCAGGGTCTTCCGGATGTCGGAGGGCGGCCGGGAGATGCTAATCTACAAGGTCGGGGCCGGCGGCACCTGCGTCCTGACCACCCAGTGCCTGCTGTCGGGCGGTGGCTTCCCGGCGCAGAGCGTCGCGGAGGCGCGGACCGAGCTGGCGGCTTTGCCGGCCGACACCTTCCGCCAGCTGATGCGGGACAGCGCCGCCTTCCGGGACTTCGTCCTCGACGACTACACCAAGCTCCTGTCGGCGGTCTTCGACCTCGTCGAGGAAATCGCCTTCGCACCCCTGGAGCAGCGCCTCGCCCGGCGGCTGCTGGTCGAGGCCGATGCGGACGGCATCGTCTGGAAGACGCACCAGCAACTCGCGTCCGACGTCGGGAGCGTGCGCGAGGTCGTCAGCCGCCTCCTCGGGGAATGGGCGGACGGCGGCCTGGTCGAAATTCGCCGGGGTCAAGTTCAGGTCATCGACCGGGCCGCGTTGACGGCCGGAAGGCCGAACCACCATTGAACCAACACATCGGGAGTCGCTGTCCGGATGCCGGAGTGCAGTCGGATCGATGCTCCGTCACGACCGGTAGCGCAGTGCCTCGACCAGCACGGCGAACGCAGGCGAAGGCCGGCTGCGCGACGGGTAGTAAAGGTGATAGCCGGAGAATGGCGGGCACCAGTCATCCAACACCCGAACGAGTCGGCCGTCGTCCAGGCATGCCTGAACCTGGTCCTGTGACAGGTAGGCGATCCCAAAACCGCCGAGCGCCGCCTCCTGGATCAGGGAAACGGTGTTGAAGACGAGTTGCCCCTCCACCCAGACGCGGACATTCCGTCCGCCTTTCTCGAACTCCCAGGCGTAGAGCCCCCCGTGCGTCGGCTGGCGCAGGGTGATGCAGGAATGGTCGGTGAGCTCCTCAGGTCGTCGCGGAATCGGACGATCCGCCAGGTAGGAGGGCGCCGCCACGGCTGCCATGCGCATGTCGGGGCTGATCCGGACCGCGGCCATATCCTTGGCCACCGTCCCGCCCAACCGAACGCCGGCGTCGATGCCCTCTGCGACGATGTCGGTCAGGCCGTAGTCGACGATCGTCTCGACCTTGATCTCCGGGTGGTCGGGTAGGACCCGGCGCAGGGCGGGCCAGAGAATCGTTCGCGCCGCGTGCTCGTCCGCGGTGATCCGAATGGTTCCGGCCGGCTTGCCGCGGATCTCGGCCAGATCGACGAGGCCGGCCTCGATCTCGTCGAAGCGCGGCCCCACGGCCTTGAGAAGGCGCTGGCCGGCCTCGGTCGCCGATACGCTTCGCGTCGTGCGCGCGAGCAGCCGTATGCCGAGGCGCGCTTCCAGCGCCCGGACGGTCTGGCTGAGGGCCGGCTGCGACACCCCGATCTGTGCAGCCGCCTTCGTGAAGCTACCCGCCCGCGCCACGGCGACGAAGGCGCTCAGGTCGTTGAGGCTCTCGCGCAACATCCATAAGTCCTGCTCATAACCCCATGTTCATTTGAACATCTAATCGGGTCCGATCTCGAGCGCTAGCTTCCGATCCGGCATCGCAGGCGGCTCCAAGCCGTCCGGACACGCAAGCCGATCGGATACGACGGAGCATGGCCATGGACATCAGACGCGTGGGCTCGCAGCCCTCTCGCAAGGGCCCGGGCGAGTGGTTCACCGGTACGGTCCGCATCGATCCGCTCTTCGACGCGACGGAGCCCGCCCGGACCAGCGCTGCCCTCGTCACCTTCGAGCCGGGCGCCCGCACGGCCTGGCACACCCATCCGCTCGGGCAGACGCTGGTCGTCACGGCCGGTTGCGGTCGGGTCCAGCGTGAGGGCGGTCCCATCGAGGAGATCCGTCCCGGGGACGTGGTCTGGTTTCCGCCCGGCGAAAAGCACTGGCACGGCGCCGGCCCGACCACCGCGATGAGCCACATGGCCATCCAGGAAGCGCTGAACGGCAGTCCCGTCGACTGGATGGAGACGGTCTCCGACCGGCAGTACGGCGCCTGAATCTCACCCTCGACCTTCGACACCCTGGGAGCGGCGGCTTGCCCATGAACCCGAACGAAGCCTGCGCGGACGAAGCTGCCCTCCGGCACGAGACACCGGCCGGCGCATGGGGCGCCGTCTTCGCCCTGACCCTCTGCGTCGGGACGCTGATCGCCTCCGAGTTCATGCCCGTCAGCCTGCTGACGCCGCTGGCCGCCGACCTGCAGATGACCGAAGGGCACGCCGGCCAGGCCATCGCCGTCTCCGGCCTGTTCGCCGTGCTGACGAGCCTCGTCATCTCGTCGTCCACCCGCGGGATCGACCGCCGCACCGTTCTGCTGGCGCTCACCGTCCTGATGATCGCCTCGGGCCTGATGGTGGCCTTCGCGCCGAACACCGTGGTCTTCATGGCCGGGCGCGCGCTGGTCGGCGTCGTCATCGGCGGTTTCTGGTCGATGTCGACCGCCACGGTGATGCGTCTCGTGCCGGCCGCCGAGCTTCCGCGCGCCCTTGGCCTCCTCAACGGCGGCAACGCCCTGGCGACCACGGTGGCCGCACCGCTGGGCAGCTTCCTCGGGGCGCACATCGGCTGGCGCGGGGCCTTCTTCTGCGTCGTCCCGCTGGGGTGCGTGACGCTGGCCTGGCTTTTCATGAGCCTGCCCGCGATGCCCTCCGACCGGACGGCCCGGGGCGGCACGGTGTTCCGGGTGCTGCGCCGGCGCCAGGTCCCCCTCGGGATGCTGTCGGTGGCGCTGTTCTTTCTCGGGCAGTTCGCCCTCTACACCTATCTGCGTCCGTTCCTCGAGACGGTCCCGCGCGTCGACGTGACGACGCTCTCCCTGATCCTGTTCGGCACCGGCGCGGCGGGGCTCATCGGCAGCTACCTCATCGGATTCCTGCTGACGTCACGCCTCTTCAGCCTCCTCATCGTCATTCCCCTCCTGATGGCGGCCATCGCGGTCGCCCTGACGATGGTCGGCGGTTCTCCGGCGGCGTCGGCCATCCTGCTCGCCGGATGGGGTCTCGTCGCGACCGCGGCACCCGTGGCGTGGTGGACCTGGCTAAGCCGAGCGCTTCCCGACGAGGCCGAGGCCGGCGGCGGGCTGCTGGTCGCGGTGGTGCAACTGGCGATCGCGCTCGGCGCCACCCTCGGCGGCCTCGCCTACGACGCGAGCGGGTACCGCGCCACCTTCGCCGTCAGCGCCGTCGCGCTGTGCGCCTCGGCGCTCGCCGCCACCCTCGCCTGGCGCCAGAGGCCGCTCGAAGCCGGTTCCACCCCGCACGGGCAGGAGGCCCTCACATGAAACGCAGCGCACGCGCCGCGACGCTCCTGACCGTGATCCTGGCCTCCAGCCTGGCCGCAGGAGCCATCGTCCACGCAGAGCCCGCCCAGGACCGGCGGCCACCCTCGACTCCCACCAGAAAGGCGCCCGCGATGGAAAGCGTCCTGATCCGGTTCGGCGGCGAAACCGTCACCGCGACCCTGGAGCCCGGCGAGGCCGCCCGTGCCTTCCGGGCGCTGCTGCCACTCACCCTGAAGCTGACCGACTACAACGCCACCGAAAAGATCGCCGATCTGCCGAGGCGGCTCCCGGTCCTGGGCGAGCCGGCCGGCATCGACCCGGAGCCCGGCGACCTCACCTATTACGCCCCCTGGGGCAACCTCGCGATCTTCTACAAGGATTTCGGATCTTCGCGCGGGCTCGTTCGCCTGGGCCGGCTGAGCCGCATCCCCGATGCGTTCCGCCAGCCCGGACCGGTCACGGTGACCATCGAGCCGGCCCCGTGACGGGCAAGCCCCCGAGGTCGCGGGTCCTCGCCCGGACTCTCCTCGTCCTGGCCTGCCTCATGGGGACGGCCGGAGGGACCTTGGCCGACGAGGCGCCCGGCGCGCTGGGGTACGACGCGCGGACGCGCGGACCTGTGCCCATTCCACCCGGCGAGCGCGATCTGCAAAGCGTCGTCGCGCAGCCCTGGTTCAAGGTCTCCGAGGCGGGGATCCCCCTGGAGGGACCGTCCTTCGACCGGGCAGGGGACCTGCTGTTCACCGATGCCGGGACCGGAAGGGTGCTGCGCCTCACACCCGACAGGCGCCTCGCCACGGTCGTGCCCGCCAACGCCCTGAACCTCGGTGGTCTCGCGATCCATCGGGACGGGCGCATCTTCGCCGCCGGAACCGGCGGCTTCAGGCGCGGCTCCATCGTCTCGGTGCGACCGGACGGATCGGATCTGCGGACCGTCATCGCCCCGGATGCGGGCCACGTGGTCAACGACCTCGTCTTCGATGCGCAGGGGGGCTTCTACTTCACCGACTTCCGCGGCACCTCCACCGACCCGAAGGGCGGCGCCTACTACGTCACGCCGGACCTCGGGACCGTCACGGCGGTCCTGCCAAACCTCGCCATGGCCAACGGCGTGGCGCTCAGCCCGGACGGCAAGACCCTTTGGATCACCGAGTTCGGCCGCAACCTCCTGCACCGGGTCGACCTCGTCGACGCGACCACGCCCACGCCGCTCGGGACGACGGTGGCCTACCAGTTCACCGGTCCGGCGCCCGACTCGATGCGCGTGGATTCCGACGGAAACATCTATGTCGCCCTCTACGGCCAGGGCCGGATCCTCGCGTTCAACCGCAACGGCATCCCCATCGGGCAGGTGCTGCTGCCGGGCCGGGACGACGGCCACAACCTGAACTCCACCAGCATGGCGCTGCGGCCCGGCACGGACGACCTCCTCATCGTCACGAACGACGGCGCGGGCGGCCAGGGCTCGACGATCTTCCATGCCCGGGCTTTCGCGAAGGCACTGCCGCTCTTCTCTCATCGATGACGCCGGCCCCCGATCCGAAAACGGAAACCACCACCATGAGAACCAACGAAACGGTGTCCCTGCCGGCGCCCGCGGCAGGCCCGGACGGCCGCGTGACGGTCTGGACGAGACGCGCGGTTACCGCCCTCCTCATGGTCGTCGGGCTCGGCCTCGGTGCCGGGGGTGCGGCGCTGGCCTGGTACGGTGGATCGCCGTACTACCTGCTGACCGGGGTCGCTGTCCTCGCGAGCGGCATCATGGTCTGGCGCCGCGATCCGCGCGGCATTCGGCTCTATGCCGCGATGCTGCTCTGGACGACCGCCTGGGCGGTCTGGGAGGTGGGCTTCGAGCCCTGGCAGCTCCTGCCCCGCCTGCTCGCGCCCTTCGTCCTCGGCTTGGCGCTCCTGCTTCCTGCCGTGCGACGCGCCGGGCCACGCCGGCCGGCGGCGGCCCTGGGCTGGCCGGCCTTCGCGGGCGCGCTCATCCTCGCCCTGGCGGCAGGCGGCCTTCTCCACCCGGACGGACCGGCCGAACCCATCCTTCGCCGGGGCATCGCCGACCGTGCCCCGGGCCCCCTGGCGCAACCGCTCGCGCGGATCGACCGCGAGGATTGGCCAGCCTTCGGCAACGACCAGGGCGGCACCCGTTTCAGTCCGCTCGCCGATTTGACCCCGCAGAACGTCGGCGGGCTCGAGGTCGCGTGGAAGGCCGAGACCGGCCCCGACACGCCCGGACCGGCGACCGCCCTGGAGGCGACGCCGATCATGGTCGGTGACGCCCTCTACCTGTGCGACGGCCACAACCGCGTGCTCGCCCTCGACGCCGAAACGGGCCGCGAGCGCTGGCGCCACGACATGTCGAATGGCACCCCGCCCTCCGGCAAGCCCTGCCGCGGTGTCGCCCATTACGCCGTGCCGGACATGACCGGCCCGTGCGCGCACCGCGTCATCGCCGCGACCCAGACGCCGGAGCTGATCGCCCTCGACGCGGCGACCGGCCAGCCCTGCACCGATTTCGGCAAGGACGGCCGGGTCGACCTTCGCGAGGGCATCAGCGCCTATCCCAGAGGCCAGTACTACGTGAGTTCGGCCCCGCAGATCATCCGTGGCAAGGCGGTGGTCGGCGGCGGCATCCCCGACGGCCAGTTCTGGGGCGGCCCGTCCGGCGTGATCCGCGCCTTCGACGCCCGCACGGGCGACCTCGCCTGGGCGTTCGATCCCGGCCATCCCGACCGCATCGGCGCGCCGCCCCCGGGCGAGACCTATACGCCGTCCTCGCCCAACAGCTGGGCGCCGATCAGCGCCGACGAGGCGCTGGGGCTGGTCTACCTGCCGATGGGCAACGCCACGCCGGACAACTTCGGCGGCCTGCGCCGGCCGTTCGACGAGGAGGTCTCCAGCGCCGTCATCGCCCTCGACGCCGAGACGGGGCGCCTGCGCTGGAGCTTCCAGGCGACCCACCATGACATCTGGGACTACGACACCCCATCGCAGCCAACCCTCGTCGACCTGCCCACCGCGAACGGGGTTCGCCCGGCCCTGATCCAGCCGACCAAGCGCGGCGAGGTCTTCGTGCTCGACCGCGAGACCGGTCGGCCCATCAAGCCCGTCACCGAAGTGGCGGCGCCGCAGGGCGACATCGGTGCCGGCGAACGCCTGGCGCCGACACAGCCCGCTTCCCTCGACCTTCCGGCCTTCCGGGGCGCGCCCCTGCGGGAGTCCGACATGTGGGGCGCGACACCCCTCGACCAGATGCTCTGCCGCATCCTGTTCCGGCAATCGCGCTACGAGGGCCACCTGACGCCGATCACCCTGGGCAAGCCCGTCCTGATCGATCCGGGCTCGGTCGGCGGCGTGAACTGGGGCAGCGCCTCCATCGATGTCGACCGGGGCATCATGATCGCCAACTGGATGCGGTTCCCCGACCGGGTCGAGCTCATGACCCGCGAGGTGGCGAACCAGCGCCAGCTCACGCTCTCGGACGGCCAAAGCCCCGGTGGCGACGCCGACCGGCCGATGCTGAACACGCCCTACGGTGCCTATGGCGGGTTGTTCATGTCGCCGCTCGGCGTACCCTGTACCGCCCCGCCCTGGGGCCTGACCGCCGCCTTGGACCTGACGAGCGGGCGACTGCTCTGGTCGAAGCCCCTCGGGACGGCGCGCGACACCGGTCCGCTCGACATTCCCTCGATGCTGCCGCTGACGGTGGGAACCCCGGTGTCCGGCGGGGCCGTCACCACGCGCGGCGGCCTCGTCTTCGTCGGCGCCAGCATGGACCGAACCTTCCGTGCCCTCGACGTCGCGACCGGCCGCGAACTCTGGCAGGCCCGGCTCCCCGGGGGCGGCAACGCCACGCCGATGACCTACCGAAGCCCGGTGAGCGGTCGCCAGTTCGTGGTGGTGGCGGCCGGCGGCAAGCCTCCGCTGGCCATCAGCCTCGGCACCAAGCTCGTCGCCTACGCGCTGCCGCGCTGATCCCGACAGCGGCTTTAGAAGTCCCCTTCGAACCCATCCTGGAGAAACCGATGTCCCTGGCCCATGATTTCACCGGCAAGATCGCCTTCGTGACGGGTGCGACCAGCGGCATCGGTCGCGCCACCGCCCTGGCGTTCGCGAAGGCCGGCGCCGCCGTCACGGTCGCCGACGTATCCGAGGAGGGCAATCTCGAGACCGCCCGGCTGATCGAGGAGGCCGGCGGACGCGTGCTCGCGGTCCGGTGCGACGTCAGCGAGGCCGGGGACGTGAAGGCGGCGCTCGACCGGACGATTCAGACCTTCGGGCGGCTCGACGTCGCCTTCAACAACGCTGGCATCGAGCAGCCGATGGCGCCGGTCGCCGAGATCGAGGACGAGGACTTCGACCGCATCGTCGCGATCAACCTGCGCGGCCTGTTCCTCTGCATGAAACATCAGGTCCCGCTGCTGCTGAAGGCCGGGGGTGGTGCCATCGTCAACACTTCGTCGGGCGCCGGCGTGAGGGGCTTCGCGGGCCAGGCCGCCTACGCCGCGACCAAGCATGGCGTGATCGGCATGACCAGGAGCGCCGCCCTCGACTATGCCAAGCACGGGATTCGCATCAACGCGATCTGCCCGGGCATCGTCGATACCCCGATGATGCAGCGTTTCACCGGCGGCACCCCGGACGGCATCGCACGGGTGATCGCCCAGGAACCCGTCGGACGGATGGGCAGGCCCGAGGAGATCGCGGCCGCCGTGCTGTACCTGTGCTCGGACCTCGCCGCCTTCACGATCGGGCACGCCATGGTGGTTGACGGTGGCCAGACGGTCGGCTGACGCCCGACCGCTCACCCTCGGTATCGGAGCGCCTCCAAGATGACCGTGAAGGCCGGGGCGGGCTGGCGGCGGCTCGGATAGTACAGGTGGTAGCCCGGGAAGGGCTCGCACCAGTCCTTCAGGAGACGGACCAACCTGCCCTCGGCCACGTCCTGCGCGACGTGGTCCTCCGGCAGGTAAGCCAACCCGAGCCCCGAGAGCGCCCCGTCCCGGATCAGGCGTAGGCTGGTGAACACCAGTTGCCCCTCGACGCGCACGGCGAGGGCCTGTCCCTTCCGCTCGAACTCCCAGGGATAGAACCCTCCGCGGGTCGGACGGCGCAGGTTGATGCACCGGTGGGCGGTGAGGTCCTCGGGGTGCTTGGGCCTCGGGCGCTTCCTCAGGTAGGCCGGCGCCCCGACCACGGCCATGCGCATGTCCGGCCCGATCCGCACGGCGACCATGTCCTTCTCGATATGCTCGCCGATGCGCACGCCGGCGTCGAAGCGCTCGGCCACGATGTTGGTCAAGGCCTGCTCGGTGACGACCTCGACCGAGACATCGGGATAATCCGGGAGCAGGCGCGCCAGGACCGGCCATAGGACCGTGACCGCCGCGTCCTCGGGCGCCGTGATGCGGACGGTGCCGGCGGGCTTGTCCCGCAGTTCCGTCAACGCGGACAGCTCGACCTCGATCTGCTCGAACTGCGGGCCCACGATCCGCAGCAGGCGCTCACCCGCCTCGGTCGGGATGGCACCGCGGGTGGACCGGGTCAGCAGGGGTACGCCGAGCCGGGCCTCGAGTCCTTTCAGGGCATGGCTGAGGGCCGATTGCGTGACGCCCAGGCGGGTCGCCGCGCGGGTGAAACTACCTTCCCGCGACACCGTCGCGAAGGACAGCAGGTCGGTCAGGTCCGTGCGCGCCATCGGCGACCTCTTCGATGCAGTCGGTTGGGTGGGCGCCACCGCCCGGGACCGCGCCGTCGCCGATCCATAACTTTGGCTCATGACCCTATGTGGCGAGACGGCACTAATCAACGAGGGGTGAGGCGCTACCCTAGAGTCGATCAAAGGTGCCCGTTTCGCCCCCGGGCATCCCCTTCGATGGCCCGCCATCGTGCCATCGCCCCCTACAGCAGGCCCGGAGACCACGATGGGAAGATCCGCAGATTACGACGTGAATCGGAGAGACCTGATGGTTGGAGCGTCGGCTGCCGCGACCTTTGGCGCCGTCCCGACGGTTGCGGGGGCCGCACCCGCGTCGGCCGGCG
>NZ_LMND01000008.1 GCF_001423265.1 Methylobacterium sp. Leaf108 | reverse complement strand
CAGGTTCAAATCCTGTCCCCGCAACCAAAATCATTACCCCATACACACACCGAACCATACGAAAGCCGGCCCGCCAAAAACGGGCCGGCTTTCGTGTGTCTTGGGCAAAGTAAAATGATGGGAACACCGCTCATTCCGTGACGCCGTTGTCCCTCAGATGACGAACGATGCCGGAAAAGTCGGTTCCTCCCTCGCCGGCTGCGACGAAGGCCGCGTAGAGCCTTTCCGCTGCCGCCCCCAGCGGCGTCGGCGAGCCGGTCGCCGTGGCGGCATCGGCGGCCAGCCGCAGGTCCTTGAGCATGAGGGCTGCGGCGAAACCCGGCCTGTAGCCGTCGTTGGCCGGTGACGTCGGCACCGGGCCCGGCACCGGACAATAGCTGGTGAGCGACCAGCACTGCCCCGAGGAGGTCGAGGCGACGTCGAACAGGGCCTGATGCGACAGCCCTAGCCGCTCGGCCAGGACGAACGCTTCCGCGACACCGATCATCGAAATGCCGAGCAGCATGTTGTTGCAGATCTTGGCGGCCTGACCCGCGCCGCCGGCGCCGCAATGGACGATCCTCTGGCCCATCGCCTCGAGGACCGGCCGGCCCCGCTCGAGAGCCGCCCCCGATCCGCCGACCATGAAGGTCAGGGTCGCGGCCCTGGCCCCGCCGACCCCGCCCGAGACGGGAGCGTCGAGGCCGAGGTGGCCGCCCTCGGTGGCGAGCGCATGGGCTGCACGTGCGCTGTCGACGTCGATGGTCGAGCAGTCGACGAGCAAGGAGCCGGGTGAAAGGTGAGGCAGCATGTCGGTGAGAGCGGACAGCAGATGGCGACCGCTCGGAAGCATCGTCACCACCACGGCCGCCTGCGCCACGGCTTCGTGCGCGGGCGCGATCCCGATGCCCGCTTCGCGTGCCGCGGCGCAGGCGTCCTCGGATGGATCGAAGCCCATGACCCGGTAACCCGCCCGCACGAGGTTGGCGGCCATCGGGCCACCCATGTTGCCGAGACCCAAGAAAGCGATAGCGGTCGGCGTCATGACGGTCCTTTCGGATGATGTGTGGGTGAGCGGCCGAGGAAGAGGTCGCTGGCGGCCTCGACCTCTTCGCGAATGAAGCGGCGGGCGGCGCGCACGCGCGCCGTTTCGGCGACGTCGGCATGCGTCACCAGGGAGTAGCTGCGCCGCAGGCAGATGTCGCCCGGAAGCACGCGCGTCAGCTCCGGATGCCGCGCGGCCATGAAGGCCGGCAGCACGCACAGACCGTGGCCGGACAGCGTCGCCTCCATCTGCGCATGCAGGCTCGAACTCTGGACACGGGCCTTGATGCGGCGACCGCCGACCTCGTCGAGGTAGTCGAGGCCCCGCATGAAGACGAGGTCGTCGATGTAGCCGACGAAGGTGTGCCCGGCGAGATCGGCCCGGGTCGCGATCGGTGGATGGGCCGCGAGATAGGTGCGTGCGCCGTAGACGAACAGCACGTACTCGGTGAGGAGCTCTCGCACGAAGCGCCCGCTCTGGGGCGGATCGAGGGTCACGGCGATGTCGGACTCGCGCCGCGACAGGGCGACGATCTGCTGGATCGCGATGAGCTCCACCGCGAGGTTCGGGTTGGCCTGCGCGAACCGCGGCAGCCGTCCGGCGAGGAAGAAGTTTCCGAAGCCCTCGAGGGTGCTGATCCGGACCGTGCCGGCCACCGCGAGATCCGCATCGGCCACGTCGCGCTCGGCCTTCAGGGCCTCGGCCTCGATGGATTGCGCCGAGGCCAGCAGCCGCTCGCCGGGTTGGGTGAGGTTGTAGCCGCGCGGGTTGCGCTCGAACAGCTTGGCGCCGAGCGCCGCCTCCAACCCCGTGATGCGGCGGCCGACCGTGGCATGGTCGGTGGCCAGCCGCTGCCCGGCGCCCGAGATCGTGCCGGAGCGGGCGACGGCGAGGAAGAACCGCAGGTCGTCCCAGTTGAAGGACTTCGGCATCGGGTCGCGTATTTCCGCACAGATACTGCGCGAGAGTTCCCGTGTCTGTGCGCGGGTGTCAATGCTAACGTCGTCTCGACAAGGCGCGCCGTCCGGCTATCGGAAGAGAGTCGCGTCATACGTCGAGGGAGATGAAGCCATGGCAGGAGCGGCCATCGCGCTGCCGCGGGTGCTGCGCATCGGTGCGGGCACGCTCGGCGATGTCGGCGACGTCCTACGCGATCTCGGAGTGTCCCGCCCTTTCGTCGTCACCGATCGGTTCCTTGCCGGCCAACCGGCCGCGAACCGCCTGACGGCGGCGCTCGCGGGTGCCGGGATGACCGCCACCGTCTTCGCCGATGCCATTCCCGATCCGACCGAGGCCTCCGTCGCCCTGGCGCTGGCCGCGATGGGCGACGGCCGGCACGATTGCGTCATCGGGTTCGGTGGCGGCAGCCCGATCGATACCGCCAAGGCGGTGGCCGTGCTCGCCGCGCGCGGCGGCGGGCGGATGCGGGCCCTCAAGGCGCCGCACGTGGAGGACCGGGCGGGCCTTCCCGTCATCGCGATTCCCACCACCGCCGGCACCGGCTCGGAGGCGACCCGCTTCACCATCGTCACGGACGAGGCCACCGACGAGAAGATGCTGTGCATCGGCCAGGCCTACCTGCCGGTCGCGGCCATCGTCGACTACGAGCTCACCCTGTCGAAGCCCGCCAGGCTCACCGCCGACACCGGCATCGATGCGCTGACCCACGCTATCGAAGGCTACGTGTCCCGGCGCGCCAACCCGTTCTCCGACGGCATCGCGCTCCTGGCGATGAAAGCGATCGCGCCCAACCTGCGCACGGTCTTCCGCGAGCCCGGCGACCGGCCCGCCCGCGAGGCGATGATGCTCGGCGCGCTCCAGGCCGGGATGGCCTTCTCGAACGCCAGCGTCGCCCTCGTGCACGGCATGAGCCGGCCCATCGGCGCGCATTTCCACGTCGCCCACGGCCTCTCGAACGCCATGCTGCTGCCGGTGGTCACCGCCTTCTCCGCCAGCGCCGCCCCGGCGCGCTACGCCGATTGCGCCCGCGCCATGGGCCTGGCGAGCGCGGCGACGGACGATGCCGAGGCCGTAGCGCGTCTGGTGTCCGAGCTGCGCCAGCTCAACCGCGATCTCGAAGTTCCGAGCCCCCGCGCCTACGGCCTCGACGAGGGCCGCTGGCGGGCGCTGATCCCGGTGATGGCCGAACAGGCCCTGGCCTCTGGCTCGCCGGCCAACAACCCGCGCATCCCGTCCGCTGCCGAGATCGCGACCCTCTACGAACAGGCCTGGGAGGCCTGACCGCTCACAGTCGAAGGACGCCCGTCATGGCCTCATCCGCACATCAGCAAGCTTCCACCCGGATCGTCCCGCATTTCGTCGGCGGCCAGAGCGTCGAGGGACGTGGCGAGACGCGGGGAGAGGTCTTCGACCCGGCGACCGGGGCGGTGACCGCCCATGTCCCCTTCGCCACGGCGGCCGAGGCGGCTGCGGCGATCGAGGCCGCGGCCAAGGCGTTCCCGGCCTGGTCGGCGACGCCGCCGCACATCCGCGCCCGGGTGCTGTTCCGCTTCCGCGACCTCGTCGACCGCAACATCGATCGCCTGGCCGCCATCATCACCTCCGAGCACGGCAAGGTGCTGTCGGACGCTCGCGGCGAGGTCATCCGCGGCCTCGAGGTGGTGGAGTTCGCCTGCGGCATCCCCCAGGTCCTCAAGGGCGAGATCTCGGAGCAGGTCGGCCGCGGCGTCGACGTGATCAGTGCGCGAGAGCCCCTGGGCGTGGTGGCCGGCATCTCGCCGTTCAACTTCCCCGCCATGGTGCCGATGTGGATGTTCCCGGTGGCCCTGGCCTGCGGCAACACCTTCGTGATGAAGCCCTCGGAGAAGGACCCTTCGCTCGCCGTCGAACTGGCGCTGCTCCTCAAGGAGGCGGGCCTGCCCGACGGCGTCTTCAACGTGGTGCACGGCGACAAGGTGGCGGTGGACGTGCTCCTCGAACACCCCGAGGTCCAGGCGATCTCCTTCGTCGGCTCCACCCCCATCGCCGAGCACATCTACAGGACCGGCACCGCCGCCGGTAAGCGCGTCCAGGCGCTCGGCGGCGCCAAGAACCACATGGTGATCATGCCAGACGCCGACCTCGACGGCGCCGTCGACGCGCTGATGGGGGCGGCCTACGGCTCGGCCGGCGAGCGCTGCATGGCGATCTCGGTGGCCGTCCCCGTCGGCAAGGACACCGCCGACGCCCTGATCGAGCGGCTGGTGCCGCGGGTCCGCGCCCTCAAGATCGGCCCCGGCACCGACGGGGAAGCCGAGATGGGCCCGCTCGTCAGTCGCGCGCATCTCGACAAGGTCTCGTCCTACATCGACACCGGCGTCGAGGAAGGGGCGAACCTCCTGGTCGACGGGCGCGGCCTGTCGCTGCAGGGCTACGAGCAGGGCTTCTACATCGGCGGATCGCTGTTCGACGGGGTCCGCCCCGACATGCGGATCTATCGCGAGGAAATCTTCGGGCCGGTGCTGTCGATCGTCCGCTCGGCCACCTTCGGCGAGGCGCTGGAGCTCGTGAACGCGCACGAGTTCGGCAACGGCACCGCGATCTTCACCCGCGACGGCGGCATCGCCCGCACCTTCATGACGCGGGTGAAGGCCGGCATGGTCGGCATCAACGTGCCGATCCCGGTGCCGATGGCGTTCCACTCCTTCGGCGGCTGGAAGCGTTCGCTGTTCGGCGACCACCACATGCACGGTCCCGAGGGCGTCCGATTCTACACCCGCCTCAAGGCCACCACCGTGCGCTGGCCGGACGGGGCGGGCCTGGGCGCCGAGTTCACGATGCCCACCATGAGCTGACGAGCGTCCCTGGGCCGGCTCCGTTCGCGCGGGGCCGGTTTTCTTCCGGGATGGCGTGTGTTTTTCTCGTGACGTCCAGCGCCATCCGGCGCGAAAATGGTCTAGCTTCGACGGTATCGGCGTATCGCGGCCCCCTCGCGACTGCCCAAGAGAATCGCGGACCCGAAAAGGGACGCCTCAAGCACCAGAGGGCCGGCCGACGAGCCGACGCCCCGACCGGAGGAACATCGATGGGACAGGTCAATCTCGGACTCGCCTGCGTTGCGAGCCTGGTCGCCGCCACCGCGCTGACGCCGATGGCGGCCACGGCGCAGACGATCTCCGACGGAACCGTCAAGATCGGCATCCTCAACGACCAGTCCGGCGTCTACGCCGAGTTCGGCGGGCGGTCCTCCTTCGAGGCCGCGCGCATGGCCGTGGAGGACTTCGGGGGCAAGGTGAACGGCGTTCCCGTCGAGGTGATCACCGCCGACCATCAGAACAAACCCGACATCGCCTCCTCCATCGCCCGCCAGTGGTACGACGTCGACAAGGTCGACGCGATCATGGAGCTGACCACCTCGTCGGTGGCGCTGGCCGTGCAGGGCATCTCCAAGGAGAAACGCCGGATCGACATCGTGACGGGGGCGGCGACCACCGAACTCACGGGCAAGCAGTGCAGCCCCTACGGCTTCCACTGGGTCTACGACACCCGGGCCCTGGCGGTGGGCACCGGCGGTGCGCTGGTCGCCCAAGGCGGCAACTCCTGGTTCTTCCTCACGGCCGATTACGCCTTCGGCTACTCGCTGGAAAGCGAGACCACCAAATACGTCAAGTCGAAGGGCGGCGAGGTCAAGGGATCGGTCCGCCACCCCTTGAGCGCCAACGACTTCTCCTCGTTCCTGCTCCAGGCCCAGGCCTCGGGCGCCAAGGTGGTCGGCCTCGCCAACGCCGGGCTGGACACCGCCAACGCCATCAAGCAGGCCTCCGAATTCGGCCTGGTCCAGGGCGGGCAGCGCCTCGCCGGCCTGCTGTTCACCCTCGCCGAGGTCCACGGTCTCGGCCTCAAGGCGGCCCAGGGCCTGACGCTGACCGAAGGCTGGTACTGGGACCTCAACGACGAGACCCGGGCGTTCGGCAAGCGCTTCCAGGAGCGCGCCAAGCGCATGCCGAACATGATCCACACCGGCACCTACTCGGCGGTGACGCACTACCTCAAGGCCGTCCAGGCCGCGGGCACCGACGATGCGGAGGCCGTCGCCAAGAAGATGCGCGAACTACCGGTGCAGGACGTCTTCGCCAAGGACGGCCGCGTCCAGGCCAACGGCCGCATGGTCCACGACATGTACCTGTTCGAGGTGAAGAAGCCCGCCGAGAGCAAGGGCCCCTACGACTACTACAAGCTGTTGGCCACCATCCCCGGCTCCGAGGCCTTCGGCAAGGCCGAGGACAGCGGCTGCCCGTCGATCGGGCAGTGATGATGGCGGGGGTCGGCGTAGGTATCCCTTCCCCCCTGAGGGGAGGGGGAAGGGGCGGCCGGGCGACCCATGCTCGAGCCCGGTGGAACCACCCCCACGTCCAACGCCTCTCCGCGAAGGGGAGGAGCGGGGCGTGCCGATCCATCGGAATCGAGATCCGGTCCGGCGAAGGCCCGTCACGATGACCACCGCCCCCATCCTCACCGCGACCGGCCTGAAGAAGGAGTTCCGCGGGTTCAAGGCCGTCAACGGCGTCGATCTCTCGATCCGGGAAGGTTCGATCCATGCGCTGATCGGGCCGAACGGGGCCGGCAAGACCACGGTCTTCAACCTGTTGACCCAGTTCCTCAAGCCGACGGCCGGGCGGGTGGTCTATCGCGGGCGCGACATCACGGCCCTGCCGCCGGCCGATGTCGCCCGCCTCGGGCTGGTGCGCTCGTTCCAGATCTCGGCGGTGTTTCCCAAACTCACGGCGCTCGCCAACGTCCGCGTCGCCCTGCAGCGGAAGGCGAGCCTCACGACACAGTTCTGGCGGTCGAGCCGCGTCCTGTCGGGGCTCGACGACCGCGCCCGCTCGCTTCTCGCCGACGTCGGCCTCGAATCGCACGCCGGCTCCGAGGCCGCCGATCTCTCCTACGGCCGCAAGCGCGCCCTGGAGATCGCCACGACGCTGGCGCTCGAGCCCGACCTCCTGCTCCTCGACGAACCGATGGCGGGGATGGCGCACGAGGACATCGGCCGGGTGAGCGAGCTCATCCGCACCGTCGCCGTGGGCCGCACCGTCCTGATGGTCGAGCACAACCTGTCCGTGGTGGCCGACCTCTGCGACCGGGTCACGGTGCTCGCCCGCGGCGAGGTCCTGGCCGAGGGAAGCTACGACGCGGTCAGCCGCGACCCGCGCGTGCGCGAGGCCTACATGGGGTCCGAGGATGCTTGACCTGGGCGCCCACGACCCCGTGCCGATGGCGGCGGTCGCTCCCGCCGGCCCCGCTCTCCTCGACGTCGCCGGCCTGCACGCGTGGTACGGCGAGAGCCACGTCCTCCACGGGGTCGACCTCAACGTCCGCCAGGGCGAGACCGTGTGCCTGCTCGGCCGTAACGGCGCGGGCAAGACCACGACCCTGCGCTCGATCCTCGGCGTCGTCGGGCGCCGGGACGGCAGGGTGAGCTTCGACGGCCGCGACCTCACGCGGATGCCGTTGCACGGCCCGGCCCGCGCCGGCCTCGCCTACGTGCCGGAGAACCGGGGCATCTTCGCCGGCCTCACCGTCGCCGAGAACCTGATGCTGCCGCCCAAGGTCGCCGAGGGCGGCATGAGCGTGGAGGAGATCCACGCGCTGTTCCCAAACCTGAAGGAGCGCCGGTTGAGCCCCGGCACCAAGCTGTCGGGCGGCGAGCAGCAGATGCTCGCCATCGCCCGGGTGCTGCGCACCGGGCCGAAGATGATCCTCCTCGACGAGCCCACCGAGGGGCTGGCCCCCGTCATCGTCCAGCGCATCGCCGCCGCCCTCATCCAGCTCAAGGCACGGGGCCTCACCGTTCTCCTCGTGGAGCAGAACTTCCGCTTCGCGCGCCGCGTCGCCGACCGCTTCTACGTGATGGAGGGCGGGGTGGTGGTCGACGCGTTCCGCTCCGACGAGGTCGAGGGCCGCCTCGACCGGCTTCACGAACTGCTGGGTGTCTGACGCGATGACGACGATCTTCGGCGTACCGATCCAGGCCCTGCTCGGACAACTCCTGCTCGGGCTCATCAACGGCTCGTTCTACGCGATGCTGAGCCTCGGCCTCGCGGTGATCTTCGGTCTCCTGCGGGTGATCAACTTCGCCCATGGCGCGCAGTACATGCTCGGCGCCTTCGTCGCCTGGCTGCTGCTGGAGCACCTCGGGATCGGCTACTGGTGGGCGCTGCTCGTCGCCCCCCTGGTCGTCGGGGCCGCCTCCCTGGTGGTGGAGCGCGCCGCCCTCTCGAAGCTCTACGACCTCGACCCGCTCTACGGGCTGCTCTTCACCTTCGGGCTCGCCCTGACGATCGAGGGCGCCTTCCGCTGGCAGTTCGGTGCGGCAGGGCAGCCCTATGCGACGCCCGACGAACTCGTCGGCGCCAAGAACCTCGGCTTCATGGTGCTGCCGATCTACCGCGGCTTCGTGGTCGTCGCCTCGGTGGTCATCTGCCTGGCCGTCTGGCTCCTGATCGAGCGCACCAAGTTCGGTGCCTACCTACGGGCCGCCACCGAGGACCGGACGCTGGTGCAGGTCTTCGGCGTGAACGTGCCGCGCCTGCTGACGCTGACCTACGCCCTCGGCGCGGGTCTCGCCGGTCTCGCCGGGGTGCTGGCCGCGCCGATCTACCAGGTCAGCCCGCTGATGGGCTCCAACCTCATCATCATCGTCTTCGCCGTCGTCGTGGTCGGCGGCATGGGGTCGATCGGCGGCGCCATCCTCACCGGCTACGCGCTGGGCGTGCTGGAAGGCCTGACGAAGGTGTTCTATCCGCCGGCCTCCAGCATCGTGATCTTCGTGGTGATGGCCGCGGTGCTCCTGGTGCGCCCGGCCGGCCTGTTCGGACGAGAGGGCTGATCCCATGGATGCGCGGCCGACCGACCTCATGCCCGCCGCCGCGGTGCCCGCGCGCCGGTCCGACTTCAACCGCGCGCTCTACACCGGGCTGGCGGTGCTCGGGCTCGCCTGCATCGTCGCCGCGCCGTTCGCGATCTATCCGGTCTTCCTGATGAAGATCCTGTGCTTCGCGCTGTTCGCGGCGGCCTTCAACCTGCTCATCGGCTATGTCGGCCTGCTCTCGTTCGGGCACGCGGCCTTCTTCGGCGGAGGCGCCTATGCCAGCGCCCACGCCCTCAAGGTGTGGGGCTGGCCTCCGGAACTCGGCATCCTGTTCGGGGCCGCGGTCGGTGCGCTCCTGGGCCTCGTGATGGGGTTCTTCGCCATCCGCCGGCAGGGCATCTACTTCGCGATGATCACCCTGGCCCTGGCGCAGATGGTGTTCTTCGTGTGCCTGCAGGCGCCCTTCACCGGCGGCGAGGACGGCATCCAGAACGTGCCGCGCGGGTTCCTGCTCGGCGGCCTCATCGACCTCTCGGTGAACCTGAACCTGTACTACGTGGTGCTGGCCATTACCGCCTTCGGGCTGTTCGCGGTCTGGCGGGTGGTGCATTCGCCCTTCGGCGCGGTGCTGCAGGCCATCCGCGAAAACGAGCCGCGGGCGATCTCGCTGGGCTACCGGGTCGACCGCTACAAGCTCGGTGCCTTCGTGATGTCGGCCGGCCTCGCCGGCCTCGCCGGCGGCACCAAGGCCCTGGTCTTCCAGCTCGCCACCCTCACCGACGTCGCCTGGCAGATGTCGGGCGAGGTGATCCTGATGACGCTGCTCGGCGGGATCGGGACGCTGCCGGGACCCGTCGTCGGCGCGGCCCTCGTGGCCGCCCTGGAGCACTATTTCGCGACCTCGTCCTTCCCGGTCACCATCATCACCGGCCTCGTCTTCATGGCCTGCGTGCTGCTGTTCCGGCGCGGCATCGTCGGCGAGGTCCTGCATCGGCTGCGGCGGCGCTGACGGGCCGAGTGCAGGCGGCCGGATCGGAGCCTCCTGTCGACACGGCGACGATTCCGACCGCGACCTCACCCCGCGGCCTCCGTTTCGCTCCGGCACCTCGGAATGAGGTCCGTAGGCTGGGACGCTCCGTTCCTCGGCCGAAGCGACCGCGCCGATTCGGCGCGATCGTCATCTCCCGTCCGCGGCCGAGGCGATCGCCGGATGCGGCCTCGGCCGGTCCTCGGATCAGTGGCCGCCGCCGAGGTAGGCCGACTGGACGGCCGGATCGTTGCGCAGCTGCGCGGCCGGGCCCTGGAAGCGGATGCGGCCGTTCTCCAGGACGTAGGCATGATCGGCCACACCGAGAGCCGCCATGGCGAACTGCTCCACGAGGAGCATCGTCACCTGTTCCTCCTTCAGCCGCCGGATGGTGCGGAACACCTCCTCGACGAGCTTGGGCGCCAGGCCCATCGAGGGTTCGTCGAGGAGCAGGATGTCGGGACGCAGCATCAGGGCCCGGCCCATCGCCAGCATCTGCTGCTCGCCGCCCGAGAGGGTGCCGGCGAGCTGGCTGCGCCGCTCCTTGAGGCGCGGGAACAGCTCGAAGGCCCGGTCGCGGTCGGCCCCGACGTCGCCCTTCGGGCGCGAGCCGGTCAGGCGCGGGAAGGCGCCGAGCGTCAGGTTGTCCTCGACGCTCAGCGTCGCGAACACCCGCCGCCCCTCCGGCGAATGGGCGAGGCCCGCGCTCGCCACGTCGTGGCTCTCGAGGCCGCCGATCTCGCGCCCGTTGAGGCGGATCGAGCCGCTGCGCGGGCGGATCATGCCCGAGAGCGCCCGCATCGTGGTGGTCTTGCCCGCGCCGTTCGAGCCGATCAGCGTGACGACCTGGCCCTTGAGCACCTCGAACGAGAGGCCGTGGAGGACCTCGATCTGGCCGTAGCCGGCCGAGAGATTGGTGACCTCAAGCATGGACGGGCTCCTGGTCCGAGACCGGGCTGCCGAGATAGGCCTCGATCACCTTGGGGTCCTTCTGGATCTCGCGGGCACCGCCCTCGGCGATCTTGTGGCCGAAGTCGAGGACGCTCACGCGGTCGCACAGCCCCATGACCACGTCCATGTGGTGCTCGATCAGGATCACCGTGATGCCGGCGTCGCGGATCTTGCGGATGATCGTGGTGAGGTCGGCGATGTCGGGGGCGGTGAGGCCCGCCGCCGGCTCGTCGAGCAGGAGCAGCACGGGATCGAGGGCGAGGCCGCGGGCGATCTCGAGCAGGCGCTGCTTGCCGTAGGGGAGGTTGCGGGCCTCGACCTGGGCGAGGCTGCCGAGCCCGACGAAGTCGAGGATCGCCATGGCGCGGACCCTGGCCTCCTTCTCCTCGCGCCGCCGCCGGGGCGTGCTCAGGATGGCGTCGACGATGTTGCCCTTGAAGGCGTGGTGGAGGCCGACGAGCACGTTCTCCAGGGCCGTCATCTCCCGGAAGAGCTGGACGTTCTGGAAGGTGCGCGCCACACCCGCCGCGGCGATGTCGGAGGGCGTCTGCCCGTCGAGGCGCTTCGTTCCCGCCACCGTGGCCAGGGTCACCGATCCGCCGGTGGGTTTGTAGATGCCGGTGAGCACGTTCATCATCGTGCTCTTGCCCGACCCGTTGGGGCCGATGAGCCCGTGGATCGTGCCCGGCCGCACGGCGATGTCGACCCCGGCCAGCGCCTTGAGGCCACCGAACTGCATCAGCACGGAGTCGATCCTGAGGAGCGGATCGGCGTCCGCCCCGCCGCGCTGGGCGACGAGGGCGGCGCCCTCGCCCGTCAGGGTGCGCCCTTCGGCGGTGTGGGCCGGGCGCAGGGCCGGGATCTTCTCGCGCAGGAAGCCGACGATGCCGTCGGGCAGGTAGTAGACCACGAACAGGATCATCAGGCCGAAGACGGTGAGGCGGAAGTCCGTCACCGACTGCAGGGCCAGCGTCGCGGGGAAGAACAGGACGCAGAGCACCACCGGCACGAGGATCGTGAAACGGTTCTCCTGCTTGCGCAGGAAGGCGAGGCCGCCGACGATCAGGGCGGAGAGGGCGATGACCCCGGCCATGATGCGCACGAGCTCGATGTCGGCCAGGATGTTGGGCATCATCACGATGATCGCCGAACCGATCAGCGGCCCGGCCCGCGACTTGCGCCCGCCCATCGTCACCGCGAGCAGGAACAGCACCGTGAGCTCGAACCCGTAGGAGTTGGGGGCGACGTAGCGCTCCGACCACGCGTACAGCGCACCCGACAGCCCCGCGAGGGCGGCCGAGATGACGAAGGCGTAGACCTTGTAGCGGTAGACGCTCACGCCCATGCAGTCGCAGGCGATGGGTGAATCGCGCAGGGCCTCGAAGGCGCGCCCGAACGGCGAGCGCACGATGCGGTTCACGACGACGATGGTCAGCAGCAGTGCGGCGCAGACGAGATAGTAGAACTCGAGCTTGCGCCCGGCCGCCCCCCAGGGGGCCTGCATCCCGATCAGCGAGAAGTCGAGGACGCGGACCGGCGGCAGGGTGATGCCCAGGGGGCCGTTGGTGAGCGGCGTCAGCTCGTTGATGAAGATCTGGACGATGGTGCCGAAGGCGAGGGTCACCATCGCCAGATACGGTCCCGTGACGCGCAGGGCCGGCACGGCGAGCAGGAGGCCGAACAGCGCGGTGACGCTGATCCCGGCGAACAGGCCGTACCAGAGGCCGAGCTTGAAGTGCAGGAACAGGACGGCGGCCGAGTAGGCGCCGACCCCGAACAGGCCCGCGTGCCCGAGGCTGACCTGGCCGGTGTAGCCGACCACGATGTCGAGCCCGAGGATGAGGATCGCATAGATCGCGATCACCACGAGCAGGTGGATGTAATACGAGCTCGTGACCACGTGCGGGAAGGCGACGAGGAACACCACGAGCAGGAGCGCGCCGAGGAGGCCGATGGATTTGCTCGGCCGGGGCGCGGTCGCGGGTGAGGCCGCGGGGGCGACGGTCGTTTGTGCCATGGCGTCAGGCTCCGGTCCGGCGGGGGCGAACGGACCTGGAGCGGCCGCGACAAAGGGGGGCGAAGGATGTCACGCTCAGACCTTCTTGATCACGGCCTTGCCGAACAGCCCGACGGGGCGGATCGAGAGGACGACGAGGAGGAGGATCAGACCCGGCACGTCCTTGTACCCGGTCGAGATGTAGAATCCGGTCAGCGTCTCGGCGACGCCGAGGATCAGGCCGCCGACGATGACGCCGAGGCCGGATTCGAGGCCGCCGATGATCGCCACGGCGAAGGCCTTGAGCGCCAGCACCGAGCCCATCGTGGCGCCCGTGAGTGTCACCGGGGCCACCAGCACGCCGGCGAAGGCCGCCGTCATCGCGCTGATCGAATAGGACAGGGTGATGATCTTCTGGGTGTTGATGCCCATCAGGCCGGCCGCGTCGATGTCGTTGGAGGTGGCCACCACCGCCTTGCCCCAGATCGACTTGCGGTTGAAGATCTCCACCGCGAGCATCATCAGCAGGGCGCCGCCCACGATCAGCAGTTCCATCGGCAGCACGCGGGTGCCGCCGACCTGGATCGCCTCCTCGCTCAACGGCGAGGGGAACTTGAGGTCGTCGCGGCCCCAGATGTTCTCCGCCACGTTGCGGAAGATGATGCCCAAGGCGATGGTCGCCATGATCCATCCGTACTCGGACTTGATCTTGACGGCCGGGCGCACGCCGAGCCGCTCGACGACCGCGCCGAGTGCGAAGCCGAACACGAGGACCAGCGGGATCATCAACCAGTACCCGACGAACGGGACCATGGTCAGCCCGAACAGGGCACCGAGCGCCAGCGCCTCGCCCTGTCCGAAGTTCAGCGTCTTCGAGGTGGCGAAGGTGAGCTGATAGCCGAAGGCGATGGCGGCGTAGATCATGCCGACCGCGACGCCGGAGGCGATGAGCTGGAGGAAAATGGCCATGGGGTGCCTTACCGGGGAGAGCGAGACATCGTGGAGGCGTCCCGAAAGCGGGGTTTGCGGGGGATGCGGTCACCGGTTTCGAGGTGAACCGGGGTCTACGCCAGAGGCGGCGGCCCGCCGCCCCGGATTTGGCCGGGGGCGGCGGGCCGACGGCCCGTGCACGGCTGCGGGCGGGCGGGTCGTTTCGGAGCCCCTGTGGCTACGGAGGACCCGCCCGCATCGTGCCGTTCAGTTCGCGGACTTTTCCTTCACGCGGACGACGCCCGCGTTCTTGGCGTCCTCTTCCTTGGCGTAGACGATCTTGCCGTCCTGCACCTTGCCGAACACCACCATGTTGCGGGTGATCGCGTTGTGGTCCTTGGCGCTGAAGGGCTTCTCGTAGGTGGTGACCACGCCCTCGACGCGCTCGTTGAGGTTTTCCAGGGCGGCCCTGATCTTGGGCCCGTCCGTGGACCCGGCCTGCTTGATCGCGGCGGCGAGGAGGAAGACCGAATCGTATCCCTGGGCGCCGGCCACCGGCGTCGGGATCTTCGTGACGCCGTAGGTCTTGTAGTAGTTCTCGAGGAAGTTCTTGCGCTTGGGCAGCGTGCGATCCTCGATGAAGGTCTGGGGCATGGTCACGCCGTTGCCGTTGGCGCCGGCGATGTCGAGGAAGCTCTGCATCGAGGACGGCCACGACGTGATCATCGGGACTTTCCAGCCGAGCTTGGCCATGCCGTTGGCGATCTGCGCCAACTCGGGGCCGATGCCGTAGGCCAGGATGACGTCGGCGCCGGCCTGCTGCGCCTTGAGCAGCTGGGCCGTCATGTCGACGTCCTTGATGTTGAACTTCTCCACCGTGACGGGCTTGATGCCCTTGGTGGCGAGGTACTTCTCGATGTCCTCGCGGCCGAGCTGGCCGTAGTTCGTCGAGTCCGCGAGGAGGGCGATCTTCTTGAAGCCCTGCGAGACGGCCTCGTCGACCATCATGCCGGCCTGGAGCACGTCGTAGGCCGAGTTCCGGAAGACGTAGTTGGCCTCGTAATCCGGCTCCTTGAACTGGTTGGTGATGATCGTCCCGGTGGCGACGTTGTTGAACACCGGGATCTCGGCTTCCTGGTAGAAGCGCTGCGCGGCGAGTGCCACGCCGGTGTTGATGAAGCCGATGGTCGCGACGACCTTTTCCTTGTTGATCAGCTCCTGCGCCACCTGCGCGCCGACCTCGTTCTTGGCCTCGTCGTCGCGCTCGACCAGCAGCAACGGACGGCCGAGGACGCCACCGCCCTTGTTGATCTCGGCCGCCGCGAGGCGGGCCGCATCGCGCATCGACACGCCCATCGCCGACGATCCGCCCGTGTAGGGGCCGGTCACGCCGATCTTGATGGGGTCGGCCGCCTGCGCCGGGGTGAGGCCAAGCGCCGTAGCGCAGGCCAGCGCGCCCATGAGCGCGCGTCTGCTGACTGTCATCGTTTCCTCTCCGCGATACCGGCCGGCTGCCCTTCGAGGTGGCATTCCCGGTCTGGTGTACATTATATTTGGGCGATGTGCCGTGACACTGTCAAGCTCTTAACGCGCCATCGTTTTCTTGGCTATTATTGCCCTCGCGGCGACGGCGCGAACCGTAGTCTGACATCGATTCCGGCAGGACGACACCTGGAATTCGGCAATCTGTCGGTCGATCGAACATCGCATCCCGGAAGTCTCCGGGGGACGTTCGCGGTGGACGACGGACGAAGCGCCGTTGCGGCTTTTCGTCCGGTCCGGCCGGCTTGGGAGAAACGTCGGCGAGCCGGCGACCGCTCGGTGCGGCACCGGCCCGGGGCCGCGCCGTTGGCGCGGTCTCGCCCCCGGGCTTCCGGCCGCTGCCAGGGTCGTCCCGTCCCCCGAAACGCCCGTCAGGTGATCACGCTGGGTTGGCTCCGCCCGGTGATCGCGGCGATGTCGGCCAGCGCGTCGGCCACCGCTACCACCGGCGCCAGCACCTCGGCGATGGGCCGTTCGAGCCGGCCGGGGGCGGATTCGTAGCGTTCGATGTAGACCCGCAGCGTCGCGCCCGCGGTGCCCGTGCCCGAGAGCCGGTAGACCACCCGCGCGTCCTCCGCGAACACGATCCGCACCCCCTGCTGCTCCGTCACCGAGCCGTCGACGGGGTCGACGTAGCGGAAGTCGTCGGCGCTCGCGACGGTGAGGTCGCCCAGCCGCCGGCCCGGCAGGTCGGCGAGTTTCGCCCGCAGGTTCGCCATCAGCGTTCTGGCGGCCTCGGCGTCGATCTCCTCGTAATCGTGGCGGGTGTAGTAGTCGCGTCCGAACGCGGCCCAATGCGCCCGCACCAGGGCGTCGGCGCGGGTGCCGGTGGCCGCGAGCACGTTGAGCCACAGCAGCACCGCCCACAGCCCGTCCTTTTCGCGCACATGGTCGGAGCCGGTGCCCGCACTCTCCTCGCCGCACAGGGTGATGAGGCCCGCGTCGAGCAGGGTGCCGAAGAACTTCCAGCCGGTGGGCGTCTCGTAGGCCGGGATGCCGAGGGCGGCCGCGACCCGGTCGGCGGCCCGGCTGGTCGGCATCGAGCGGGCGAGGCCCGACAGCCCGCGCGCGTAGCCCGGCGCCCGATGGGCGTGGGCGGCCAGGATCGCGAGGCTGTCGCTCGGGGTCACGAACAGGCCGGGCGCCACGATCATGTTGCGGTCGCCGTCGCCGTCGGACGCCGCGCCGAAGTCGGGAGCGTCGGGGCCGAGCATCAGCGCGTAGAGTTCGCCGGCGTGAACGGGGTTGGGGTCGGGATGGTGGCCGCCGAAGTCGGGCAGCGGCGTCCCGTTGACCACGGTCCCCGCCGGCGCCCCGAGCGCGCCTTCGAGGATCGCCGTCGCGTAGGGGCCGGTCACCGCGCTCATGGCGTCGAAGCGCATGCGAAAGCCGCCAGCGAACATCGCGGCGATGGCGTCGAAATCCACCAGCGTGCGCATCAGGTCGAGGTAATCGGCCACCGGGTCGATCACCTCCACCGCCATGTCGCCGATGGTCGTGGTGCCGAGCGTGTCGAGGTCGAGGTCGGGGACGTCCAGGATGCGGTAGCCGTCGAGCGCCTTGGTGCGGGCGAAGATCGCCTCGGTCACCGCTTCCGGCGCGGGCCCGCCGTTGGCGGCGTTGAACTTGATGCCGAAGTCGCCGTCCGGCCCGCCGGGGTTGTGGCTGGCCGAGAGCACGATGCCGCCGATGGCCCCGGCCTTGCGGATGACGCAGGAGGCGGCCGGCGTCGAGAGCAGGCCGCCCCGGCCCACCAGCACCCGGCCGATCCCGTTGGCGGCGGCGAGCTTGAGGGTGGTCTGCACCACCTCGCGGTTGAGGAAGCGCCCGTCGCCGCCCAGCACCAGGGTCCCGCCCGCGGCATCAGGGATCGTGTCGAGGATCGCCTGGACGAAGGTTTCGACGTAATGCGGCTGCCGGAACACCGGCACCTTCTTGCGCAGGCCCGAGGTGCCCGGCTTCTGATCGAGGAACGGCGCCGTCGACACGTGCTTCACGACCATCGTCCGAAAACTCCCGCAGTCCGATGTGGCCAACCGTGATGTGGCCAACCGATGTGGCGGTGACGATGGGGCGGCGGATGCGGTTCTGCAACCGGCCGGCCGCTCCGGATGGCGAGATCGACGGCCGCGGGGCATCGTAAACCGACGTTAACCGCTCCGGCCTCATGCTCCGAGCCGGGCGTGGGGTATCGGCCCCTTGCGACGAGCCAAGAGGTGGGCCCGAGGTCATGCGCGTCCTGATCTCCCTGGTGGTGCCGGTCTACAACGAGGCGGCCTCCGTGGGCCCGTTCCTGGCCCGTGCCGAGCCGGCCCTCGCGGCCGCCTGCCGGCTGGTCGGGCCGGGCACGGGCGCGGAGATCCTGTTCGTGGACGACGGCAGCAGCGATGCGACGCCGGCGGTCCTGCTGGCCGCCCGCTCGCGCGAGGACGGGCCGCGCATCGAGATCGTCAGCCTGTCGCGCAACTTCGGCAAGGAGGCGGCCCTGGCCGCGGGCCTGCGCCATGCCGCGGGCCGCGCCGTGATCCCCATCGACATCGACCTGCAGGACCCGCCGGAGGTCATCCCGGAGATGGTCGCCAAGTGGCTGGCCGGCGCCGTCATCGTCAACGGCCTGCGCTGCGACCGCACCTCGGACAGCTTCCTGAAGAAGCTCACCGCCGGCTCGTTCTACCGCCTCTACAACCTGATGGCGGACCGCCGGATCTCGGCCGAGATCGGAGACTTCCGGCTCCTCGACCGCAAGGTGGTCGACCTGCTCAACCAGTTGCCCGAACGCTCGCGCTTCACCAAGGGCCTGTTCCCCTGGCTCGGCTTCGTCCAGGACGAGGTGCGGTTCGTGCGCGAGACCCGCGCCGTGGGGACCAGCAAGTGGCGCTACTGGCGCCTGTGGAACCTCGCCCTCGACGGGCTCGCAGGCTCCACCACCGCGCCGTTGCGGATCTGGACCTACATCGGCCTCTCGGTGGCCGGTCTCGCCTTCCTCTACGGCCTCGCCCTCGTGGCGATGACCCTCGTCTCGGGCAACCCGACCCCGGGCTACCCCTCGATGATGGCCACGATCCTGTTCCTGGGCGGCCTCAACCTCCTCTCCCTCGGCATCATGGGCGAATACGTCGGCCGCATCGCCACCGAGGTGCGCGGACGGCCGCTCTACGTGGTCGACCGCGTCACCGGTGCACCCGAGGCCGCCCCAGAACAGGACGACGAACCATGGAACAGGCGGTCTTCGCACGCATGGCCTCCAACGAGGCCGAGCATTGGTGGTTCGCCGGCCGACGCGCCATCCTCGCGACGCTCGTCGCACGGCTGATCCGGCTGCCCGAGCGGGCGCGCATCCTCGAAGTCGGGTGCGGCAGCGGCGGCAACCTCGACCTCCTGGCCGGTTTCGGGCGCCTCGACGCCCTGGAGCAGGACGCCACAGCGCGGGCCACGGCCCAGGCCCGCTCGGGCATCGCCGTGGGGGCGGGCGCGCTGCCGCACGACCTGCCGGTGGCGGACGGCGCCTACGACCTCGTGGCCCTGCTCGACGTGCTCGAACACGTGAAGGCCGACGAAGCGTCGCTGTCGGCGCTCGGCGCCAAGCTCGCGCCGGAGGGGCGGCTCCTCGTCACCGTCCCGGCGATGCCCTGGCTGTGGTCGGCCCACGACGTCGTGCATCACCACAAGCGCCGCTACACCCGCGCCGGCCTCGGGCGCACCGTGGCGGCGGCGGGCCTCGTCGTGGAGCGTAGCGGCTACTTCAACACCGCCTTGTTCCCCCTCGCCGTGGCCTCGCGGGCCTTCAAGGCGATCCTCGGCGACCGCTCGGGCGACGACGAGATGCCGTCGCCCCCCGTCAACGCCGTGCTGAAAACGGTGTTCGCGGCCGAGCGCCACCTCCTCGGGCGGCTGCCGATGCCCGTCGGCCTCTCGCTCTACGCGGTGGTCGGGCGGCCTCAGGCGGCCCCGGCGTAGCCGGCCGAGCGCAGCACGATCGGCGCGAAGGCCCTGAGCAAGGGGAGATCGAGCTTCGAGGACATCTTGCACATGATGGCGTGCGCCTCGTCGTGGGGGAGCGGGTTGCGGTAGGGCCGCCGCTCGGTCAGCGCCGAATGGATGTCGCAGATCGTCACCAGGCGCACGAGGTCCGGGATCGACGGCCCCGCCAGGCCGGAGGGATAACCGCTGCCGTCGAGCATCTCGTGGTGGTGACGCACCACCGCGAGCATGGCGTCGTCGAACTCGCCCTGGGCGGCGAGGATATCGGCACCGATGTCGGGGTGGGTGCGCATCACCGCCATCTCGTCGGCCGTGAGCTTGCCGGGCTTGTTGAGGATGGCCGCCGGGATGCGAGCCTTGCCGAGGTCGTGCAGCAGCGCCGCCTTGGACAGGCGCATCTGGTCGGCGCGGCTGAAATTGAGCTGCAGCGAGAAGGCGGCGGCATAGCCGGCCACGCTCAGGGAATGCTGGTAGAGCTGCGAATCGTGGTGGCTGATGGTTTCCAGCCAGGTGCGGATGCCGCAATCGGAGATCGCCTCGAGGATCACCTCGGTCCCGGCGTCCACCTCGGCCGCCCTGATCGGCTCGCCCGATTGCGCCGCCTCGAAGGCGCCGCGGATCACCAGGCCGGCCTGTCCGGCCAGGCCCTGGACGAGGGAGGCCCGCACCGAGAGGCGCGCCTGGTTGATGCGGGCCTGCTGGACCGCGTCGATGAGGTCGAACAGCGCCGTGAGGATGGTCGGGCGCACCGCCCCGGTCGGCAGCGTCCGCGTCGCGCCGAGGGGATGGGGGGCGGTGTCGGGATGGGCCGAGGCCGTGCGCGGGAGATACAGGCAGGGCACCCGCAGGTCGTTGAGCCGGCCGAGCCAGCGCACCGCCTCGGTCTCGTCGGCGATGTCGATCAGGCCGACCAGGGGAAGATCGTCGGGAAGGCCCGTACCCGGTCCCACCACCCGCGAGGCGATGACGCGGACCGTGCCGCGAGCCAGGTCGCGGGCCTGGTCCGGCCGGTCGGAGACGATGAGGACGAAGCTTTCCTGTGCCACCGGACTATCCGTTGTCGACACCGGCGGCACGGACGAAGTCCCGCCGCCGGCGCCCGCGTCGAACGCGACGCGACCTTGCCTGGAAGATATACGGGAAAGTCATCATAAATCGTTGCGATGCCGGACGGTCGCGGCATGGACCGACGGGGGCGCCGTCACCGAAGAAGCCTTGCCGCCGTGCGCCTGCCATCGCGGGACTCGCTCGATCGCGGTTCGAGGATGTGCGATCGCAAGGGCGTTGTCAAAATGCCGCAGTCAGCGGGAGGCGCGTGTCTCGCGAGGCCGGGGGCGGCTCCCCCGTCGCGTGCGCCAACGCACGTGAATCCACGACGGCGGGCGGTGCCGTTCGTGCGCCTCGCACGTTCTGTGACCGTCAGACTGCGGACGGCCGACGCCTCGGGCGCAGGCCGCCGCGCCTCCTCAACTGTCGAAGAAAGTTTTCACCATGGTTGATACGGATCGCATCGTCGGCGCCGCCAAGGATGTCGGCGGCCGCGTGCAGAGCGCAGCCGGTGACCTGACCGGCTCGTCGCGGGACTCGGCCGAGGGCCGCTTCCGCGAGGCACAGGGCCGCGCCCAGGAGGTCTACGGCCAGACCAAGGACACCCTGCGCGATGTCGCCGACGACGTCACGGAGTACGCCGGCGATGCCTACGACCGCGTTTCGAACCGGGGCGGCGCCTACCTGCGTGACGGCACCCGTGCCGTGGAGACCCAGGTCGGCGAGAACCCCTTCGTCGCCCTGCTGATCGCCGGCGCGGTGGGCTACGGCCTGGCGCTGCTGCTGCACGCCCGCCGCTGAGCGACGACGGTGCGGCCGTCGTTCGCGGCCGCACCGATTCAGATCGTCACTGGGCAGTCCAGCCGCCGTCCATGGCGAGGTTGGCGCCGGTCATCTGGCTCGCCGCGTCCGAGCACAGGAACACCGCCAGGGCCGCGACCTGGTCGACGGTGACGAACTCCTTGGTCGGCTGTGCCGCCAGGAGCACGTCGTTCATCACCTGCTCCTTGGTGAGACCGCGCGCCTTCATCGTGTCGGGGATCTGCGCCTCGACGAGCGGCGTCCAGACGTAGCCCGGCGAGATGCAGTTGACCGTGATGCCGAAGGTCGCGAGTTCCAGCGCCGCCGACTTCGTCAGCCCGGCGATGCCGTGCTTGGCCGCCACGTAGGCGGACTTGAAGGGCGAGGCCACGAGCGAGTGCGCCGAGGCGGTGTTGATGATCCGCCCCCACTTCCTCGCCTTCATGCCGGGAATCGCCGCCCGCATGGTGTAGAAGGCCGACGAGAGGTTGAGGGCGATGATCTGCTCCCACTTCTCGGGCGGAAAATCCTCGATCGGCGAGACGAACTGCACGCCGGCATTGTTCACGAGCACGTCGACCGAGCCGAAGCTGCGTTCGCCCAGTTCGATCAGGCCGGCGATCTCGTCCGGCTTGGTGAGGTCGGCCGGCGAATAGGCCGCCTTGACCCCGAACTCCGCCTCGATCCCGGCGCGCTCCTTCTCGATGTCTTCGGGTTTGCCGAAGCCGTTGATGACGACGTTGGCGCCCTCCTTGGCGAAGGCGCGCGCATAGGCGAGGCCGATGCCGCTGGTGGAGCCGGTGACGACGGCGGTCTTGTCTTTCAGGATCATGGCGTCCTCCGGGTTGGGTCGGCGGGCCGTCGACGGGGCGGCCTGGACGGATAGCCCTCAGAACTTGCCGCCGAGGCCCACGCCGCCGCCGGGATTGATCTGCGGTGCGAGCCCGCCGGAGCTGCTGCGGGTCTCGTCCGTGACGTCGATCTCCTCGCGGTTGATGCGGCGCTCCTGGGCCGCGGTCCGGCCCCCGGCGCCGGCCGCGGTCTTGGGCAGGGCGATCTGGCGCGTCGGCCGGGTCTGGAGCGGCACGCCGTCGGGATCGACCTCGGCCGCCCGCGCGGTGCGGTCGGGCAGGGCGCTGCGCATCGAGGGCGGCGGGCCGACCTCGCTCACCGGCATCACGCCGCCGCCGCCGCCCAGCGCCTGACAGCCGCCGAGCAGGGCCGCCGCGAGGATCGCGTACGAGAGGGAGCGGCTGGTTCTGGCGGCGTGGGACATCGACGAAAATCCTGGAAACGCGGTGCCGGCCCGCCGGTGCGACCGGCAAGAGGCGGCCCTCTCGATCCGGCCGCGTGACGCGACCGTGTGCGGCCTCTCTACGCCGGGCCTTGCCCGAAAACCAGATGCCCGGCCCGGTTGCGAAGGACTCCCTCCTTGAGAAGGGCTGCCCCTTGAGAAGGGCTGCCCCGTGACGGCGCCCGGCCTGGATCTTGCCCGGCGTGAGCCGAGACCGGCGCTCGCTTCCATCCACAACTTCGCCTAGGTCCTTGCGCAATGACGTCGGCCCCGCCCGCTCGCGGGACCACGCCGGACCGGTCGCTGTCGTGCGCGAGGCCGGCGCGACGCCTGATCGAGGACCTTTGTCGTGCTCAGAACTGTCCGGACGATCGCCGCCGCGACGATCACCGTATGGGCCGCCGCCGCCTCGGCCGCCGACGATCCGCCGACCACGGGAGGCACCGCGCAGGCCCAGCCGGCCGCGCCGGAGGCCGGCCCGCCGCCGCCGCCCGTGCAGGCGGGACCCGGCAACGGTCCGGCTCCCGCGCCGCCGCCATCACCGCCGGGTTCCGTCCTGCCCGCCGGAACCCCGGCCACGGTGCTCGACACCCAGGATTACGAGGGCATCCTCGGCAAGGGCGTGCGCAACGCCGCCGGCGAGGACATGGGCCGCATCATCGACATCGTCCTCGACAAGGACGGGCGGCCGCGCGCCGCCATCATCGACTTCGGCGGCTTCCTCGGGGTCGGTTCGCGCAAGATCGCCGTGGACTGGCGGGCCCTGCGCTTCAACCAGGAGGGCAAGCCCGGCCGGCCGGTGATCCAGCTCACCCGCAACCAGGTCCGGGTCTCGCCCGAATACAAGCCGGGCGATCCCATCGTCGTGCTCGGTCCGGCGAGCCCGAGCGTTCCGGCCGAGGCCGACCAGGCGTCCCGGCCGGCCTCGGCCGCACCCTCGCAGCCGCCGGCTTCACAACCGCTCGCCCAGCCGCCGACGCCGCTCGCACCCGCACCCGCACCGGCGGCCCAGACCGCTCCCGCCCCGGCGCCCGTCCCCCCGACGCCGCCAGCGAATCCGGCACCGGACAAGCCGCCCGAGAAGTCCACGGAACCATGACGGTTCCCCGGTCGCACCACCGCCGCCCGGCACCGCCGCGGGACGTGCCGCGGGCCGAGCTTCGGCCGCGCCCCCTCACCCGACGGGCCACGCCGGCCGACACGGCAGCGGAGACCTCCCCCGACATGACCGCGATCGCACGCGCGAGCAGCCGGGGCCTCGACGGCTTCACCTTCTTCGTCGCCAACCTCCAGACCGGGTTCGGCCCCTTCCTGGCGGTCTATTTCACCCAGGCGCAGTGGACCCAGTCCGACATCGGCTTCGCGCTAACGGTGGGCAGCCTCGTGAGCCTGCTCGGCCAGGTGCCCGGCGGCGCCTTCGTCGACGCCGTGCGCTCCCGCCGGTTCTCGGCGGGCGTCTCGGTGGTGGCCATCGCCGCCAGCGCCTTCGCGCTGGCGATGTGGCCGAACTTCCTCATCGTGCTCCTGGCCATGGCCGTCCATTCGGCGGCGAGCTGCATCCTCACGCCCGCCATCGCCGCGATCAGCATCGGCCTCGTCGGCCACGCCAGGGCCGGCGAGCGCCTGGGGCGCAACGCCAGCTTCTCGGCGCTGGGCAATGCGGTGGCCGCCGCCGTGATGGGGGCCTGCGGCTACTACATCTCCAACGACGCGGTGTTCTACTTCACCGCCGCTCTGATGATTCCGACGCTGATCTGCCTCTCCCACATCCGGCCGCCCGCGGCGGTCCGGGCCGAGGCGGGGGCGCGCGAGGCGGCCGAGGGCGGGACGGGCGAAGCGCCCGGGGGCGGCATCCGCGCCCTTCTCACCAATCGCGCGCTGATGTGCTTTGCCGCCTGCATGACGCTGTTCTTCCTCGCCAACGCGGCGATGCTGCCACTGGTGGGCAGCATGCTCACCCTGCGCGCCAGCGAGACCGCCACCGCGCTCATCGCCGCCTGCATCGTGGTGCCCCAGGTCGTCCTGGCCCTCACCGGCCCGGCGGTGGGGCGCGCCGCCGAGCGCTGGGGGCGCCGCCCGCTTCTCCTCGTCGGCTTTGCCGCCCTGCCGATCCGCGGCCTGCTGTTCGCCTATACCGAGAGCCCGGAGCTCCTGGTGGCGATCCAGGTGTTGGATGGCGTCTCGGCGGCGGTGTTCGGTGTGATGGTCCCCCTCGTCGTCTCGGACGCCACGCGGTATACCGGGCGCTTCAACATGGCGCTCGGGGCCGTGGGCACCGCGATGGGAATCGGCGCGGCACTCTCGACCTCGCTGGCCGGCGTGATGGCGGACAAGCTCGGGAGCCAGAGTGCGTTCCTGGGCCTGGCCATCGTCGGCTTCGCCGGCTTCGCGCTCCTGGCGCTCATCATGCCCGAGACCCGCCGCGACCCGCTGGCGTGAGGACGCGGCACCAAATCGGAAACCGGACGACGGCCTTTGGGAGGGACCATGCGCGAACACCGAGACGCCATCGCAGGCCGGGCCGGAGCGGCACGGTGCCTGCCGGCGCCCGACGTACCGGGTCCGTCCGAGCCGATACCGGTAAAAAATAATCTAGCTTGACCGCAGCTTGCAACACTTGCGGGTAGTCCGCGTTGCGACCATGGGCTGAAGCTCATGTGTCGCCCCCAGCACCCGAGCCCCAGGCCCGTGTCGGGGTCCACTTGAACCATCCGGGATGGTCACCATGACGGAAGACCTCTGCGCCTATTCCGACCGGCCCTTCGCCTTCGTCGGGCGCTACCTCAAGCGCCGCGCCCTGCCGCATGTGGTGATCCTCCTCGCGGTGCTGGGCGCCGTCGGCTTCTCGGTCAGCACGGACTACGCCCTGAAGGGCGTGGTCGACGCGCTGAGCAAGGGGCCGCAGTCCGGCCTGATCTGGGGCGCGCTGGGCATCCTCATCCTCTTCATCGCCGCCGACAACCTGCTCTGGCGGGTGGCGAGCCTGGTGGGCTCCTTCACCTTCGTCGGCGTCACCGGCGACATCCGCCGCGACCTGTTCCGGCACATGACCGGGCATTCGCCGACCTTCTTCGCCGACCGCCAGCCCGGCACCCTGGCCTCGCGCATCACCGCGACCTCGAACGCGATCTTCACGGTCGAGAACATGTTCGTGTTCAACGTGATGCCGCCCTGCGTCGCGGCGACCCTGTCGATCGTCTACATCGCCACCGTCAACCTCACGATGGCGGCCGTGCTCGCCGGCATCTTCGCCGCCGTCGTCGTCCTGATGTTCAAGATGGCCGCCGCAGGCCGGCCGCTGCACCACGACTTCGCCGCCAAGGCCGCCAGCGTCGACGGCGAGATGGTGGACCTCGTCGGCAACATGCCCCTGGTGCGGGCCTTCTCGGCGTTCAAGCGCGAGTACACCCGCTTCGACGGCACCATCGGCGTCGAGATGCGCTCGCGGCGCTCGTCGCTGCTCTACCTCGAGAAGCTGCGCATCGTTCACGCCGTCCTCACGGTCTTCGCCGTGCTCGGCCTGCTCTACTGGGCGATCAAGATGTGGGAGGCGGGCGACGCCACCAACGGTCAGGTCGTGCTGGTGTGCACGCTCGGCATCCGCATCCTGGCCGCCACCCGCGACCTCGCGGTGGCGCTCGTCGACGCGACCCAGCACACCGCCCGCCTGTCGGAAGCCCTGCACACCCTGCTGCAGCCGCACGACCTCATCGACCACCCGGAGGCGACGCCGCTCGCCGGCACCACCGGCGCCGAACTCACCTTCGACCACGTCGCCTTCGCCTATCCCGACGGCCGCGCCGTGTTCACGGACTTCGACCTCGTCATCGAGCCGGGCCAGCGCATCGGCCTCGTCGGCAAGTCGGGCGGCGGCAAGTCGACGATCTTCTCGCTGCTGCAGCGGTTCTACGAGGTCCAGGGCGGGCGCATCCTGATCAACGGCCAGGAGATCAACCGGGTGACGCAGGATTCCCTGCGCGAGGCGATCACCGTGGTGCCCCAGGACGTGTCGATGTTCCACCGCACCCTGCGCGAGAACATCCGCTACGGCCGGCCCGACGCCTCCGACGAGGACGTGTGGAAGGCCGCCGATGCGGCCCATTGCACCGACTTCATCAACGCCCTCCCCGAGGGCTTCGACACCATCGTCGGCGACCGCGGCGTGAAGCTCTCAGGGGGCCAGCGCCAGCGCATCGCCATCGCGCGCGCGATCCTCAAGGATTCGCCGATCCTGCTCCTCGACGAGGCGACCTCGGCACTGGACGCCGAATCGGAGGAGGCCATCCGCCACGCGCTCGCCAACCTCATGAAGGGCCGCACCGTCATCGCCATCGCCCACCGGCTCTCGACCCTGAAGGACTTCGACCGGATCGTGGTGCTGGAGGGCGGCCGCATCGTCCAGGACGGCTCGCCCGACAAGCTCACCCATCTCGACGGGTTCTACCGCGAGCTGATGAAGAAGGAATCGATGTCGCTGTCCGCGGCGGCGTGAGGGGCGGGCCTTCGCGCTCCCACGAAGCCGGTTGGATTCCGGATCATTCGGACCCGCTCCCTCGTCCTGAGGGGGCCGCGTCGGCGGGCCTCGGAGGAGGGCTCCAGGGATCGCCGTGCGTTCTGCCGCGCTTCGTCCAGGCCTTCGCTTCGGGCTCGGCGCTCAGGACGAGGGGGGAGCTAGCCGGGACGAGGTTCGGCGATGCGTGACGGCGGACTTGTCCGAGGCGAAGTGCTTTTCCCGAGGCGAAGTGCTTTCGCCCCCGCTCACACCGTCACCTGGGTTCCCACCTCCACCACCCGTCCGGTGGGGATCTGGAAGAAGTCCGTGGCGTCGTTGGCGTTCTTGGCGAGCGTGATGAAGATCCGGTCCTGCCAGAGCGGCATGCCCGAGTGGGCGGCCGGGCGGATCGAGCGGCGCGACAGGAAGAACGACGTCGACATGATGTCGAACTTGAAGCCCTGCTTGCGCAGTTGCGCCAGCGCGCGGGGGATGTTGGGCGTCTCCATGTAGCCGAACTTCATGACGATCTTGGAGAAATGCGGCCCGATCGGCTCGATGCGGCTGCGGTCGGCCTCCCCCGAGCGGGGGGTGTCCACCGTCTGCACCGTGAGGATGACGTTCTTCTCGTGCAGAACCTTGTTGTGCTTGAGGTTGTGCAGCAGGGCGGCCGGGGCGATCTCGGGGTCGCTCGTGAGGAAGATCGCGGTGCCGCGGACATGGTGCGGCGGGCTCTTCTCCAGCATCGCCACGAGCTCGACCAGCGGCACGTCGGTCTTGCGGGTCTTCCTGACGAGGATGCCGACGCCGCGCACCCAGGTCCACATCACGATGATGAGCCCGGCCGCGAGCACCAGCGGGACGTAGCCGCCCTCGAACACCTTGAGCAGGTTCGAGAGCAGGAACAGGAACTCGATCACGATGAACGGCATGATCGCCGCCGCCGCCGCGATCGGCGACAGCTTCCAGACCTTCCACAGCACCACGTAGGCCATGCTCGCCGTGAGCAGCATCGTGCCGGTGACCGCGATGCCGTAGGCGGAGGCGAGCGCCGAGGAGGAGCGGAACAGCACGGCCAGGACCACGACGCCGAGCAGCAGCAGCAGGTTCACCTGCGGCAGGAAGATCTGGCCCGAATGCGATTCCGAGGTGTGGCGGATCTCGAGCCGGGGCAGGAGGCCGAGCTGGATCGCCTGGCGCGACAGCGAGAACGCGCCGGTGATCACCGCCTGGCTCGCCGTGACGGTGGCGAGCGTCGCCAGGATCACCATCGGGATCAGCCCCCATTCCGGGACGAGCTGATAGAACGGGTCGGCGGTGTCGGGCTTGGCCAGCACCAGGGCGGTCTGGCCGAGGTAGTTCAGGATCAGGCAGGGCCCCACGAGGCCGAGCCAGGCCACCTGGATCGGGCGGCGCCCGAAATGGCCGAGGTCGGCGAACAGCGCCTCCGCCCCCGTCACCGCCAGGAACACCGCGCCCAGCGCTACCAGCGCCCCGGTGCCGTGCCCGAGGAGGTAATGGACCGCGTACCAGGGATTGAAGGCGGCGAAGACGCCCGGGTTGGCGGCGATATGCGGTACGGCGGCGAGACCGAGCGCCAGGAACCACACCACCATGATCGGTCCGAAGAAGGCCGCCACCTTGCTCGTGCCCCGGCTCTGGACCAGGAACAGGGCGACGATGATCACGATGGTGATCGGCAGGACGTAATGCTCGAAGGCGGGGGTGATGAGCTTGATGCCCTCCACGGCCGAGAGCACCGAGATCGCCGGCGTGATGACCGCGTCGCCGTAGAACAGCGATGCGCCGAGCAGGCCCAGGACGAAGACCAGGGTCGACCCGCCGAGCGCCTTGCGGGCCAGCGCCATCAGCGAAAGGATGCCGCCCTCGCCGTTGTTGTCCATGCGCAGCAGGATGACGACGTATTTGATCGTCACGATCAGGACCAGCGCCCACAGGATCAGGGACGTGGTGCCGAGCACCTCCTCCTCCAGCAGGACGCCGTCGGCGCGGGCCGGGCCGAGGGCTTCGCGGAAGGCGTAGAGCGGGCTGGTGCCGATATCGCCGTAGACGACGCCGACCGAGCCGACGACGAGGGTCCAGAACGGCGTCGGCACGTGCTCGCGCTGCGTCTCCACCGGGTCGACGGCGCCGCGGCCCGCCGCGTCGGGGGGAGCGGCCGCTGGGCTCGGGGCGTCGGGTTGCGTCATGTTCGGAAATCCAGGCTCTGGCCTGCGAGAGATCGGCCCGCAGCACGTGCGTTCGCAGGACACGGGCTTGCAGGAAGTCGGCCGTCGACGGACCGGACCGACGCGGGTTCGTGTCGCGCACGAACGACCGCCGGCCGGGCGTGGCGTCGTCGGCCGGTAGATGCAGTCATGCGATGTGACGACCGAGGGGTCGGTGGCGCCGGAACGACAGGGTCGCGGATCGGCACGTCCGCTGCCCTATTCGGCCGCGCTCCGCGCACCGGAGCCGAACCGGCGTTCGATGTACTCGATCACCACGGTCTCGAAATCCTTGGCCAGCGTCGCCCCGCGCAGGGTCATCGCCTTCTTGCCGTCGATGAAGACCGGGGCGGTGGGGGTCTCGCCGGTGCCGGGCAGCGAGATGCCGATGTCGGCGTGCTTGGATTCGCCCGGTCCGTTGACGATGCAGCCCATCACCGCGACGTTGAGGCCCTCGACGCCCGGATAGCGCTTCTTCCACTCCGGCATCGAGGTGACGATCCAGTTCTGGATGTCGCGGGCGAGTTCCTGGAACGTCGTCGAGGTGGTGCGCCCGCAGCCCGGGCAGGCCGCCACCAGGGGCACGAAGGTGCGGAACCCCATGGTCTGCAGGAGTTCCTGGGACGCCTTGACCTCGACGGTCCGGTCGCCGCCCGGCTCCGGGGTGAGCGAATAGCGGATGGTGTCGCCGATGCCTTCCTGCAGCAGCACGCCGATGGCGGCCGAGGCCGCGACCAGGCCCTTCGAGCCCATGCCGGCCTCGGTCAGCCCGAGGTGGATGGCGTAATCGGAGCGGCGGGCGACCTCGCGGTAGACGGCGATGAGGTCCTGCACCGCCGAGACCTTGGCCGAGAGGATGATGCGGTCCTTAGGCAGGCCGAGTTCCACGGCACGCTCGGCCGAGGTGAGGGCCGATTGCACCATCGCCTCGCGCATCACCGCGCGGGCGTCGATGGGCCGGGGCAGCTTGGCGTTCTCGTCCATGAGGTGCGTCAGCAGCGCCTCGTCGAGGGAGCCCCAGTTGGCGCCGATGCGCACCGTCTTCCCGTAGCGGATCGCCTGCTCGATGATCGTCGAGAACTGGACGTCCTTCTTCTCCTTGAACCCGACGTTGCCCGGGTTGATCCGGTACTTGGCCAGCGCCTCGGCGCAGGCGGGATGGTCGGACAGGAGCTTGTGGCCGATGTAATGGAAGTCGCCCACCAGCGGCACGTGGACGCCGATTCGGTCCAGGCGCTCGCGGATCTTGGGCACCGCCGCGGCGGCCTCGTCGCGGTCGACGGTGATGCGCACCAGCTCCGAGCCGGCCCGCGCCAGCTGGGCGACCTGGGCGACGGTGCCGTCGATGTCGGCGGTGTCGGTGTTGGTCATCGACTGAACGACGATGGGGGCGCCCCCGCCGACGGTGACCGCGCCTTCGCCCGTGCCGACGGTGACGCCGACGGTACGGTGGCGCGGCGACGGGCCGGCGATCTCCGGCCCCGTCCCGGTGGGAAAGGTGCCTTCAGGCTGGGTCGTGACGGCCGAGGCTTCCATGGTCTGTCTCTCGGAGGCGTTCATCGTGGACCTTGGGAACGTGGTGAGACCCGCCGCTTCGGACCCTGCCGTTGCGGACAGGAGCCCCCCGGTGTCGCGGAAACCCCGAAATCCCTTCGCAGTGGCGAAGGGCGGTCGCGGTTCCACGCGCTCCCACGGGTCAGCTGAGACGGCCGCGTCCCGGCGTCAAGCCATGGCCGCCCTCCGATGGGCGCATGCCAGGGTCGAGCGCGGTCGCGGCCCGCCGTGGCCGTCCCGTGGCGAAACCCATGTCGCATCCTTGGCGCGTTGTCGAGTTTGGCGTGTGGTCGAGGTTTCGCGGTGCCGTCGGGTGGTCGCCGCCCCCGCCCGCTCGCAGGGCAGGGCTGCGGAACCGCCATGGCGATCCCGTGTTGTCGCTGCGCAGCGAACGATTATGTTGCGGTGCAACATATGAGGGGTTCCGGATGGACGACGTTTCGCAGACCGATTTGCACGACCGCCAGACCGCGATGGCGATCTCCGATTCGATGGGCGACCTCATCACTGCACCCCGCGCGGGGACGCCGGCGACCGGGCCCGTCGAGGGTCTGCGCGGCCCGAAGGTCGAGAAGATGGTGTCCCTCGCCCTCCAGGGCGGCGGTGCCCACGGCGCCTTCACCTGGGGCGTGCTCGACGCCCTGATCGAGGACGGCCGCATCGGCTTCGAGGCCATGAGCGGGGCGAGCGCCGGTGCTATGAACGCCGTCGTCATGGTCGACGGCTGGCTCGAGGGCGGGCCCGACGGCGCGCGGGCGGCCCTCTCGCGGTTCTGGAACGAGGTGAGCCTCGACGGCGACCTGTGGCCGGTCCAGCGCGGGGTGGTCAACGGCTTCCTCGACCTGTGGAAGAACAACCCCGTGGTCGACTTCTGGACCCGGGCGCTGAGCACCAGCCCCTACGTCTCCAACCCCCTCAACGTGAACCCGCTGCGCAAGGCTCTGGCCAAGCACGTGGACTTCGAGCGGCTGCGCGGCGCGGCCACATCGGCCATCTACGTCTCGGCCACCAACGTCTGGACGGGCAAGCTCGCGGTGTTCGAGCGCGAGGTGCTCAGCCTCGATCACCTCATGGCGTCCGCCTGCCTGCCCACCGTGTTCCAGGCGGTGGAGATCGACGGTGTGCCGTATTGGGACGGCGGCTACCTCGGCAATCCGGCGATCTATCCCCTGTTCCAGGGCGCCGAGACCCGCGACGTCGTGCTGGTCCAGATCAACCCGGTGGAGCGGCGCGAGACGCCGCGGACCCGCGAGGAGATCCAGAACCGCCTCAACGAGATCACCTTCAACGCCAACCTGATGCGCGAATTGCGGGCGATCGATTTCGTCGACCGGCTGATCGACGACGGGGTGCTCGGCCGCAACGACTACAAGAGCGTGCTGGTGCATCGCATCGACGGGACGGGTGCCCTCGACGATTACACGGCCGCCTCGCGGCTCGACGCGCGCCTGAAGATGTTCGAGCGGCTGCGCGACACCGGCCGGGCCGCGGCCAAGGCCTGGCTCGCGGAGAGCTATGAGGGCGTCGGCCGCACCTGCACCCTGGATCTGCGCGCCACCTACCAATGAGGCCGCCAGTGAGACCTGGTACCCGTCGGGCCGACGACGGGCACCGGGTCGGGGGTTGCGGGGATTCACCCAAGGTGGGGGATTAGGCCGGGACGGTCGCGCGTCTATACGGATATGCGCATGGGACCATCCGACCGTCAGCCCGATATCGTCGACCTGCTGGTGCCGATGCGGCGCTACGCGCGGGCGCTGACCCGCGACACGCTCAAGGCGGACGACCTCGTCCACGACGCCATGGTCCGCGCCCTGGAGGCGCGCCCGACCCTGAGGCCAGGCACCAACCTGCGCACCTGGATGATGACGGTGCTGCACAACGTCTTCATCGACGAGCAGCGCCGCAAGCGCGTGGAAGCCCGCCATGCCGATGTCCTCGTCCAGCTGACCGAGGAGGTCGCGCCGCCCGCCCAGGAAGGCCATGTCCGCCTCGCCCAGATCCGCCGGGCCTTCCAGACGCTGCCGGAGGAGCAGCGTGCCGCGCTCCATCTCGTGACCATCGAGGGCATGGCCTACGCCGACGCGGCGGTGGTCCTCGGTATTCCGATCGGCACCTTGATGTCGCGCCTCGGCCGCGGCCGGGCGGCGCTCAGGGCGTTCGAGGCGGGCGAGGCGTCCGGTGCGGAGCCGGCGCCGCGACGGGCGCAGGCCGATGTGCCGCGATTGCGCCTCGTGCCGGCATCGGCGCCGGACGAGGCCTTGCCGTCCGGGCGGCGGGCGTCCGGCGAGGGCTGAGGCAGGCCGTCCAGTCAGTGTGGCGAGGACCGAGGACAGGGGCGCCGCCGGATTTCGAGACATCCGGCCGTGAGCGACCCGTCCACAGCAGCGAGAGCGAGCAGACCATGACCGAGCCGTCGACCACCGATCCGATCACCGAGCAGGATCTCATCGCCTATGTGGACGGTGAGCTCGCGATCATGCGCCGCCTCGACGTGGAGGCGCATCTGGCACGCCACCCCGACGTCGCCGCCCGGGTGATGGCCGAGCTGCACGACCGCGACGCCCTGCGCGAGGCCTTCGCCCAGCCGCCGACGCCGGGGCCGCAGCGCAACCGCGAGGCGGCGCGCCGCCTCGACCGCTCCCTGGCCTGGGGGCGTTTCACCGACCGCCTGCGCCGCGCCGCCGCCATCGCGATGCTGGTGGGAGCGGGCTGGCTCGCCCATTCCGACGTCGGCGCCTTCGGCATCGCCGACACCCAGGCCTCGCCGATCGACCCGGCCCTGATGGCCGATGCGCAGCAGGCCCGCGAGGCCGCCCGCATCCGCGCGCGCATCGCGTCCCAGCGTCTCGCGCCGGCCTACGACCAAGCCGGGATCGAGGCCGCCACCGGCATCCTCCTGCCGGCGCTGCCGGCGGGATGGACGGTCAAGGACGTCCAGGTGTTCCCGTCGCGGACGGGGGCCGGGATCGAGGTGGCGATCGAGGCCGAGGATCTCGGCGAACTGGCGCTGTTCGCCACCCACAGCCCGGACGGCGACGCCACGTCGGCCCCCGTGACCCGCTCGCAGGACGGCGGCACGGCCTATTGGACAGACGGACGCTCGGCCTATCTCCTGAGCGGCGCCGCCGACGGCGAGCGCCTGGGCAAGGCGGCCGCGCGCATGGCCGCCAAGGGCGACCGGCCGCAGCTCTGAGACGGTTTCCGCCTGGATAAAGTGAGAACCGTATCAACCGAGCCCGCGCGGCGCTCGATCGAAGCCCATGTCCGCATCACGACGCAGGTTCCGCACCTGTGACGCACCGCGTCACAGCATCGAGGGCAGCCTGTCCGCCGTGAGGCGAGACCGTGCCTCGGCCGCGTCGCGATCCATGCGGGCGATCAGGGCCTCGGCGCTCGAAAACCGCTCCTCGCCGCGCAGGTAGGCCACGAACTCCACCGTCATCTCCTGGCCGTAGAGGTCGCCGGAGAAGTCGAACAGGTTGACCTCGAGCAGGGGTGCGCCGTCGTCGAAGGTCGGGCGGCGGCCATAGCTCGCGACCCCGTCGCACACCCGCCCGTCCCGGAGCTTGGCCCGGACCGCGTAGATGCCGTGGGCGAGCCCGCAGGGGCCCAGCGCCATGTTGGCGGTGGGATAGCCGAGGGTGCGCCCGCGCTTGTCGCCGTGGCGGACCTCGGCGGTGACGAACCAGCGATAGCCGAGCAGCGCGTTGGCCCGGGCGACGTCGCCGGAGGCCAGGGCCGTCCGGATCGCGCTGGAGGAGACCGGCACGGGATCCTCGGGCATCGCCACCGCCTCGATGATCCGGCAGCCGAGGCCGGCGGCGGCGCAGAGGGCGGCGAGAATCGCCGGTGTGCCCTCACGGCCACGGCCGAAATGGAAATCGTGCCCGATCACCACGCCCGAGAGGCCGAGGTCGCGCATCAGCAGGCCCTCGACGAAGGCCGCCGCCCCGGTTCCGGCCAGGGCGGCGTCGAACCGGCGCACGATCAGGCCGTCGAGCCCGAGCCGGTCGAAGATCCGCTCCTTCGCCCGGCGGTCGCTGAGGTGGAACAGCGTCTCGCCGGGATTGAAGTACACCCGCGGATGCGGCTCGAAGGTGAGGACGACGGCCGGGCGCCCGTCCACCGCCGCGGTCTCGCGCACCGCCGCGACGAGGGCCCGGTGCCCGCGATGGACGCCGTCGAAATTGCCGATCGCCGCCACCGCCCCGCCGAGGCCGGCCGGCACCGGCTCGTCCTCGCGCACCACGAGGAAGGGCGCGCGCCGCATCGGTGCGCCGGGGGAGGGCGTGGCCGTCTCGTCGCCAGGCAACATCGGGTCCGGAAGGGGTAAGGGGGGCGGTTGGCGCGGAACCTGTCGAAAACCCCCATGGGGGTCAAGCGCGGGACGCCCTCGCGGCGGCGGCGCGTTCGCCGCATCGGCCATGGGTGCGCCCGGAGCGGCCACCGCCCTGTTTTGGCGCGCCCGCGCCCGGAGCAGTTAACCGGTTCGCAATTCCGTCCTCGGTATTGTCGGTCACAAGAGGCGCCGTTGCGGTGCTTCCCCGAAACTCGTGACGGGGCGCACGCCGCACCGGCCCTCGCACTGACGGAGCAGAGCAGACCATGGCCCTCGATCTCGGCATGCCGATCCTCGTGGTGGACGACTATCAGACGATGGTCCGCATCATCCGCAACCTCCTCAAGCAGCTCGGCTTCGAAGAGGTCGACGATGCGTCCGACGGCACCGCGGCCCTGGCCCGCCTCAAGAACCGCAAGTACGGCCTCGTGATCTCCGACTGGAACATGGAGCCCATGACCGGCTACGAGCTGCTGCGCCACGTTCGCGCCGACGAGAACCTGCGCACCACCCCGTTCATCATGGTCACCGCCGAGTCGAAGACCGAGAACGTCATCGCCGCCAAGAAGGCCGGCGTGAACAACTACATCGTCAAGCCGTTCAACGCGGCCACGCTCAAGACCAAGATCGAAGCCGTCTGCGGCGCCTGATCCTCGTCGAGGATCGGTGACGCGTTAAGACCGGACGACACACGACGGAATGGGAGCGGGGCCGATGGGGGGGGCAATCAACGCGAGGATGGCGGCTCCCGCCATGCCCAAAGCCGTGGGTGCCGCAACGACGAAGCCTGCGGCGACCTCGGCGAAGCCGTCGCTGATCCGCGAGCTCGTCGATATCGCGGACTACATCACCCACGTCCGCAACGAGATCGCCGCCCTGCGGGCGAACGAACTCACCCGCGACCGTCTGCCGATGGCCCACGAGGAGCTGGACAGCGTGGTCCAGGCGACCGCCGGCGCCACCAACTCCATCATGACGGCGGCGGAGGAGATCCTGTCGCTGCCCGACGACGGGAACTACCGCGCCAGCGTCGAGGCGCGGATGAACGACATCTTCGAGGCCTGCACCTTCCAGGACATCACCGGCCAGCGCATCCGCAAGGTCGTGGACGCCCTGCGTCAGCTCGAGACGAGGCTGTCGCGCTTCGCCACCGCGGTCAAGGCCCGCGACGAGGCCGGCATCGACCCGGCCGAGATGGAGCGCCGCATGCGCGACGAACTCCTCATCCTCAACGGCCCGCAGCTCAAGGGGCCAGCGACCCCGCAGGACGCCATCGACGCCCTGTTCGATTGAGCGGCGGCCAAGCCTGCGAGACCAGCGAGCCTACCAGACCAATTTGTCGATGACCGCGTCCGGCCGCACGCTCTGGGCGGCCAGCCAGCCGGCGATGTCGCCGAGGGTGTGGTGCTCGGCGGTGACCCTCAGTTCCTCGGCGTGGATGCCGCGCGCCACCAGCAGGTTCGGGATGCCGAACCGCGCCGCGCCGTCGATGTCCGTGCGCAGCGCGTCGCCCACGGCCAGCACCCGGCCCAGGTCCGGCGGCGGCAGGCCGTCGAGGGCGGCGGCTTTGGCAAGCGCCTCCTCGTAGACCGGCCGATACGGCTTGCCGGCATAGGTGACCGCGCCCCCGATCTCGGCATAGGCGGCGGCGATGAGCCCGGCACAGGGGATCAGCACCTTGTCGCGCTCGACCACGAGGTCGGGGTTGGCGCAGATCATCGGCACGTCCCGCGCCCGCAGGGCCGCCAGCACCGCGCGATAATCCTCCGCCGTCTCGGTGGCATCGTCGAACAGGCCGGTGCAGACCACCGCCTCGGCCTCCTGCGGCCCCACCAGCGACAGGTCGAGCCCGGAGAAGATCGTCAGGTCCCGCTCGGGTCCGAGGTGGTGGATGCGGATGCCGGGCGTGCGCGCCAGCAGGCTGCAGGTGAGGTCGCCCGAGGTCAGGATGGCGTCGTAGGCCTCGCGCGGCACGCCGTAGCCGTCGAGGATCGCCTGGACGCCGGGCCAGGGTCGCGGCGCGTTCGAGACCAGCACCACCCGGCGCGGCCGGCCGGCGGCGGGCAGCGCGCGGAACCGGATCAGGGCCTCGCCGGCCCCGCGGTGCGCCTTGGTGCCGTCGTGCAGCACGCCCCAGACGTCGCACAGGATGAGGTCGACGCCCTCGGCGATGCCGGCGATGCCCGCCAGGATCGGGATAGGCGGCGGGACGGTCTGGGACATGGGATGAGGCCATCGAACGGATCGGGGCACGGATCCGTTCGGGCGGGTCGAACCGACCGGACGCCCCGCGCCCCGCAGCGGTTAAGCCGCCGGTCCGGCGAAATCAACGTCGCCCGGTTCAGCCGGCCCGGCGCAGGAAGTCCCGGAACGGGCGCCGCTGCGGCGCCGGCTCGCCGTCTGGCGCGGGCGGCTGCGGCGCGGCGGCCGTTGCCAGCACCTCGGCCCGCACCGCCCGGGCCGGGGCGAACAGGGCTCCCTGCGCCAGGGGAATGCCGAGGTCGATGAGGTCGGGCACGTCGGCCTCCCGCTCGACGCCGTCCGCCACCACGCGCACGCCGGCCCGGCCGAGCGAGGTGACGAGGTCTTCGAGGGCGATGTCCGGCATCGCCTGGCGGCTACCCGGACGCAGGATCATCTCGGCGGGGATCTTGATCTGGCCGATGCCGCGGTCGGCCAGGGCCAGGGGATCGAAGCGCATGTCCACCGGCCGGTCGAGGGTGAAGCCGAGCTGGCCACGCAGGGCGAGGAGGGCGGCCGACTGCTCGGCATCGAGGTTGCGCCAGCTCTCCTGCGGCAGCGACACCACGAGCCGCCCGGCGAGGCTCGGCCCGTCGCTCACGAGGCGGGTCAGCGAGCGCAGGAAGCCCGGCTCGTACAATGAGAACGGCGACAGGGCATAGGCCACCGCCGCGTTGCTGCCGCGCCCGCCGAGATGGCGGCCGATGGTGGCCACCTTCTGGATCATCCGCCGGTCGAGGTCGGTGGTGCGGCCGTGGCGTTCGAGCACCGGCAGGAACAGGTCCGGCGCCAGCACCTCGCCCGAGACGCGCAGGCGCGCCACCGCCTCGTAGGAGACGACCTTGCGCTGGGGCAGGCTGACCAGGGGCTGCAGGTGGACCTCGAGCCCGTCGCCCTCGAAGGCCGCGATCAGGGCGGTCTCGCGCTGGCGCTGCTCGCCCGAGCGGTCCGGCGGGGGCGGGTCCGCGGGTTCGCCGCCGCCGCGTGCTTCGACGGTGTCGAGGGGACGGGGCGCCCAGGGCGCGCGCGACGGCGCCGCCGTCGCGGCGGCCGGACCGCGGGGCGGTACCACGATCTCCTGGGAGACGGACGGGGCCGGCGCCGGCTGCGCCCTGGCGGACGTCACCGCGGTCGGCACCGGTACGGGGCGGGGCTCTGCCTTCAGCTTGGCGAGGTCGCTGTCCTGGGCGGCGACGATGGCGGCGAGTTCGCGCACGATACCGCTGAGGAGGCCGATCTCCGCCGTGACCTCCTCCACGTTGGCCGAGAGGTCCGCCGTGCCCTCGGCCCGGCCCGTCCGGGCCCTCGCCGTCTCGGCTCTTGCGACCTCGGCGGCCTTCGCCGCATCGCCCGTCCTGCCCGCCTCGAGGGCGAGGAGGCGCTTGGACAGGACGTCGATCTCGCCCGAGAGCTTGTCGCAGCGCTGGGCGAGGGTGCCGGCGCGCCGCTGCAGGATCAGGCCGATCGCCACGGCGACGGCCGCGAGGGCGAAGGCGCCGGCCAGCGGCACGAACACCGCCAGCGGCGGCAGGACGAGCAGCCCCAGCAGCATCCAGACCCAGGGGCCACCGCGCCGGCCGACGAACCTGGCCATGGATTGTTCAACCTCGAACGCGAACGACGTGCAAACGACGCGATGGAAACGGGCCGCGAATCGCGGATCGGCCAGTCTTGTCGGCGGACCGGCGCCCCCACAAGGGTATCGTCGGCGGTCCTGGGTCGATTTTTGCTAGGTGTGGCGCAAAGTGTGGCGCAAAGCTGGCTCGGCACCCGCGTCCGGGACCCCTGCGTCGTCCGTCGCGGCGACGGCGGACGCGGGCGGTAATCGAGGACATGCCGGGAGGGCTCAGCCGATGGACGCGATGCGGACGGACCTTCTCATGCGGGTCGAGGGCATGACCTGCGACGGCTGCGCCGCCGCGGTGACCCGGGCGATCCGCCGGCTCGACCCGCAGGCCGACGTCGCGGTGGACCGCGACCACGGCCGCGTCGCGGTGACGACCCTGGCCCGCGCCGACGGTATCGCCGAGGCGCTGACCCTGGCCGGCTACACCGCCACCCCGATGGAGCCCTGATTTTCGACATGAACCCCGCCATGAATCCTGACGTGCGCGCCGCCCCTGTCGGGCCCAACGACCTCGACGCCTGGTGGATGCCCTTCACCGCCAACCGCGCCTTCAAGGCGGCGCCGCGGATGATCGTGGGCGCCAGGGACATGCACTACCGCAGCGCCGACGGGCGCCGGATCCTCGACGGCATCGCCGGACTGTGGTGCTGCAACGCCGGCCACGGCCGCGACGCCATCACGGCGGCGATCCAGGCCCAGGCGGCGACCCTCGACTACGCGCCCCCGTTCCAGTTCGGGCACGACGGCGCCTTCACCCTGGCCTCGCGGCTGGCACATCTGGCGCCGGGCGACCTCGACCACGTGTTCTTCTGCAATTCCGGATCGGAATCGGTCGATACCGCCCTCAAGATCGCGCTGGCCTATTGGGGCGCCAGGGGCGAGGGCCGGCGCACCCGCCTGATCGGGCGCGAGCGCGGCTACCACGGCGTCGGCTTCGGCGGCATCTCGGTGGGCGGCATCGTCACCAACCGGCGCGCCTTCGGCCTCGGCCTGCCCGGCGTCGACCACCTGCCCCACACCTATTCGCGCGAGCACCAGGCCTTCACCGTCGGCGAGCCCGCATGGGGGGCGCATCTGGCCGACGATCTCGAGCGGATCGTCGCCCTCCACGACCCCTCCACCGTCGCCGCCGTCATCGTCGAGCCGATGGCCGGCTCCACCGGCGTGCTGCCGCCGCCCAAGGGCTACCTCGAACGCCTGCGGGCGATCTGCGACCGCTACGGCATCCTCCTGATCTTCGACGAGGTCATCACCGGCTTCGGCCGCCTCGGAGCCGCCTTCGCCGCCGAACGCTACGGCGTCACACCGGACATGATCACCTTCGCCAAGGGCGTGAACTCGGGCACCGTCCCGATGGGCGGCGTCATCGCCAGCGCGCGCATCCACGACGCGCTGATGACCGGCCCGCCCGGCACCATCGAGCTGTTCCACGGCTACACCTATTCCGGCCATCCCCTGGCCTGCGCGGCGGCGCTCGCCACCCTCGACATCTACCGCGACGAGGACCTGTTCGGACGGGCGAGGCGGCTGGAGCCTTCCTTCGGCGAGGCGGTGATGTCCCTCAAGGACCATCCCGGCGTCCTCGACATCCGCACCGTCGGGCTGGCGGCCGCCATCGACCTCGCGCCCCGGCCCGACGCGCCGGGCGCCCGCGCCTACGCGGCCATGGTCGCCGGCTTCGAGGACTTCGACATCGTCGTGCGCGCCGCCGGCGACACCCTGGCCCTGACCCCGCCGCTGATCGTGAGCGCCGACCAGATCGGGGAGATCGTGGACAAGGTCGGCCGGGTGATCCGGGCGGTGGCTTGAAGAGCGACCCGGCTCTCAGGGGCTCCGACGCTACCGAGCGACGACCGTTGTCCGCTTGGCACGGATCAGGGTCTGAAGTTGCGTCAGCACATCGACGAAGAGCGACCTCGGAATCCGTCCGTAGATCACCGATGGCGGCTGTGCGTCTGGAACCGGGCGTAGATCGGGGCCCGGCCACACGAACCGGTTACCTTCCGAAATGATGATCCACTGCCGGCGATCGTCCAGACCGAGCGTCATGCGCACCGCGGCCGGAACCTCGATGCCGACCGTCCGCCCCTCGGATTCGCGATGGGTGATGGGAACGACGATGCAGCTTCCCCGCTCGGCGTCCTTCGAGATAACGAGGACGGCGGGCCGGTCCTTTCGTCCCCCCCACCTCACCCTGCTCGTCTTCGTTCGACTACAGGAATGAAAATCGAACGACCGTGCCCGCAATGGGCGGCTGTGTCGGGATCAACCGGCGAAATCCCGTCGTCGTCAGTCTTTCAGTTCGTCCGGAACGTCAGCGGCCAGAATTTCGTCGGCGATGTCGTCGGGGATGTCGTCGACCGTGAACGATTGCCGGTCCCGGTCGCGCAGGCGGATGAACTCCTCATAGGAAATCAGGACCGTCTTCGGGCGGCCGTTCTTCTTGATCCGGACCGGAGACCGGATGGCCTCGTCCTGGTAGAAGCCGGCCTTCTTGGCGAGGTCGGTTGCGTCGATGTCTACGAACGTGAAAAGGTTCATCATTCACCAGCCGCGGGGGTCTGTTCCGCCTTGGATATGATCCGCAGAATGCGGATCACCCGTAGCTTTAGCAAGGGCGGTCACATGTCGCGAGAGGCCTCGGCCCTTCGCAGCGGACGCCGTCGGCAAAGGTCGATCGCCTGACGGCACGATTTTTTGTGGGCCGCCTCAAAAAAATCCGAACCGATCAGCGCTTGCCCCGTCGCACCCTGTGATGCCATCGGTCTAGGCTGGACCCATCGCCAAGACGGCCGCACGGCTCAACGCCGGCGGGGACGGAACCCGGGAGAGAAGCATGCCCTCAGACATCGAGATCGCCCGCGCGGCGACCCTCAAGCCCATCGCCGAAGTGGCAGCCCGGATCGGCATCCCCGACGAGGCCCTTCACAACTACGGCCGCAGCATCGCCAAGATCGACCACGGCTTCATCAAGTCGCTGGAAGGCAAGCCCGAGGGCAAGCTCGTCCTGGTCACCGCCATCAGCCCGACGCCGGCCGGCGAGGGCAAGACCACCACCACGGTGGGCCTCAGCGACGGCCTCAACCGCATCGGCAAGAAGACCGTGGCCTGCCTGCGCGAGCCCTCGCTCGGCCCCTGCTTCGGCATGAAGGGCGGGGCGGCCGGCGGCGGCAAGTCGCAGGTGGTGCCGATGGAGCAGATCAACCTGCACTTCACCGGCGACTTCCACGCCATCACCTCGGCCCACAGCCTCGCGGCCGCGCTGATCGACAACCACGTCTACTGGGCCAACGAGCTCAACATCGACGTCCGCCGCATCGCCTGGCGCCGGGTGGTCGACATGAACGACCGCTCGCTGCGCGCGATCACATCGAGCCTGGGCGGCGTCGCCAACGGCTTCCCGCGCGAGGACGGGTTCGACATAACCGTCGCCTCGGAGGTCATGGCGGTGTTCTGCCTCGCCAAGGATCTCGACGACCTCGAGGCGCGTCTCGGCCGCATCGTCATCGCCGAGACCCGCGACCGCAAGCCGGTGACCCTGAAGGACGTCAAGGCCACGGGCGCGATGACCGTGCTCCTCAAGGACGCGCTCCAGCCCAACCTCGTCCAGACCCTGGAGGGCAACCCCGCGCTCATCCACGGCGGCCCCTTCGCCAACATCGCCCACGGCTGCAACTCGGTGATCGCCACCCGCGCCGGGCTCAAGCTCGGCGACTACGTGGTGACGGAGGCCGGCTTCGGCGCCGATCTCGGCGCGGAGAAGTTCATCGACATCAAGTGCCGCCAGGCGGGCCTCAAGCCCTCGGCGGTGGTGATCGTCGCCACCGTGCGCGCCCTCAAGATGCACGGCGGCGTCGGCAAGAAGGATCTTTCGGGCGAGAACCTCGAGGCCCTGGAGAAGGGGTTCGCGAACCTCGCCCGCCACGTCGAGAACGTGCGCGGCTTCGGCCTGCCGGTGGTGGTGGGCGTCAACCACTTCTTCGCCGACACCGACGCCGAGCACGCCAAGCTCAAGGAACTCTGCCGCGACAGGCTCCAGGTCGAGGCGATCACCTGCAAGCATTGGGCTGACGGGGGTGCCGGTGCAGAGGAACTGGCCCATGCGGTGGTCAAGCTGGCCGAGGGCGAGCAGAAGCCCCTGACCTTCGCCTACGAGGTCGAGACCAAGCTCGCCGACAAGGTCCGCACCATCGCCACCAAGCTCTACGGGGCGCAAGGGATCTCCATCGACGCCAAGGCCGCCACCAAGCTCGCCCAGTTCGAGAAGGAGGGCTACGGCAACCTGCCGGTGTGCATGGCCAAGACCCAGTACTCGTTCTCCACCGATCCGGCGCTGATGGGGGCTCCCACCGGCCACACCATCGCCGTGCGCGACGTGCGGCTCTCGGCCGGTGCCGGCTTCGTCGTGGTGATCTGCGGTGAGATCATGACGATGCCGGGCCTGCCCAAGGTCCCGGCGTCGGAGGGCATCCACCTCGACGCCAACGGCCAGATCGAAGGGCTGTTCTAACCTCGCCGCCCGGCCCTCCCGGTGACGGGAGGGCCGGCTCGCCAGAGGATTTCACGTGAAACCCTGGGTGCTTCTGGATACGGCCGCGATCCCCGGGAGCACCGAGGTGCTGCGCCTGCTGCAGCGCGGATCGGAGTTCTCGATCCAGCTCGGCCACAACGAACTCATGAACAGCCGCCTCAGCGGTTCGGAGGAGGCGCTGGCCGACCTCGCCTGCGCCCGCATCGGCGCCAGGGCGGGCGCGCGGCTCCTCGTCGGCGGGCTCGGCATGGGGTTCACCCTGGCCGCCGCCCTCGCCGCCCTGAGGCCCGATGCGGAGGTGGTGGTCGCCGAGCTGGTGCCGCAGGTGGTGGCCTGGGCCAGGGGACCGCTGGCGGCGATCTGCGGCCCCGGTCCCGACGATCCCCGCGTCCGCCTCCGCCAGGACGACGTCGCCCGGGTGATCCGCGAGCGCCCGCTCGCCTACGACGCCATCCTGCTCGACGTCGACAACGGGCCCGACGGCCTGACGCGACCGGCCAACGACCGGCTGTACGACGGCGAGGGCCTGGCGGCGGCCCTGGCCGCTTTGCGCCCCGGCGGCGTCCTGGCGGTGTGGTCGGCCGCCCCCGACGGATCGTTCACGCAGCGTCTGCGCCGGATCGGCTTTGCGGTGGAGGAAGTCGGCGTCAGGGCCAACGGCAAGGGTGGCGGCGCCCGCCACACGATCTGGCTCGCGACCCGACCGCTGCGCGCCACCTCGTCCGCCCGCCGTCCGGCCTGATCGGACGGGGTCGGGCGCGGGTCGCTCAGGCCGAGGCCCGCGGGCGGGCGTCGCTCTGCTCCTGTCGGCGCCTCAGGCGCGTCAGGCCGTAGACTGCGGCGAGATTGCGCCGGGCCGCCTGCACCGGGGCGGCGTCGCGCTCGTGCCGTGCCGTCGCGATGAGGTCGAGGGCGAACGCCACCGATCGCTCGAGCCGCACGACTTCGGCCGACGTACCCTGCCCCGCTTCGCCCGCCTCGCTGCGGACGATGGGGGCTGCCTCGCCGATGGACGCCATCTGCCTGTCCCTCTCGACGGCTCGAAGCGGAGCCGTACTGACGGCCTCGGACATGCGCGAGCGACGGGGCCTCAAGATGGCAGCTTGACCGTAGGCGGGCGAAACCCGACCTCGGACGGTGTGATATGGTTTCCGCTTGAATCAAGCGGGAACCGCATCACCGAGCCCGGACGGCGCCTGAGCGAAGCTCATTTCCGCATCACGAAGTGATCAACCGGAAATGGCGTCAGTCGCGGCCGATGCCTTCGTTGAACTTGTCCTGGCAGGTGTAGCCGACGAAGCATTGCGGATCGTCGAGGGTGCGCTCGAACGCCGGCTTGGGCCCTTCCGGCAGCGGGCAGAAGCCGCCGTCGCGCACGAGTCGCGCATAGGTGATGGGTCCGGTGGTCATCACGACGGCGCCGGCCCGCGCGACGAAATCCCTCGCGGCGGCGCAGGCCATCGCGGTGGTGGCCGGGCGCCCCTGGGCCGCGACTAGGGAGGGGGAGCCGAGGACGGCGCAACCGGCCAGCACGAGGCGAACGGATCGGACCATGGCGTGACCTCCTGTGCGCTCGGGGCCGCCGGCCGCGGCGTGACGGCCGCGGAGCCCCGATGGCGTGAAGCTTACGCTCCGGGCAGAGGCGGGTCGATGCCCTGACGACCAGGGCGCGGTGTCGCTGGCCGGGGTTGATCCCGGCGGAGTGTCGCGGCAGAGCGAAGCCGGTCGACCCGTCGTCGTCGCCCATCCCGCACCCGCGAGGTCGTCCGCCGTGAGTGTCCCGCCCCGCCATACCGGCGCCGACGCGCCCCCCGCCGGGCCGGTGGCGGCGCGCTATTCCGCCCTCGTCGCCTCGGGCGTCATCGAGCGCGATGCCGCGCAGGTGCGCCTCGTCACGGCCCTCGACGACCTCCTGCAGGTGCTGGAGCGGCGCCGGCGCGCCAAGAAGGGCAGCGCGCTGGGCTGGCTGTTCGGCCGCCGCGACGATGCCGACGGGCCGCCCAAGGGGCTCTACATCTGGGGATCGGTGGGCCGCGGCAAGACCATGTTGATGGACCTGTTCTACGAGGCGGCCTCCGGCACCAAGCGCCGGGTGCATTTCCACGGCTTCCTCGCCGATGCGCACGAGCGCATCCACGCCCACCGCCAGGCCCTCAAGGCCGGCACCGCCAAGGGCGACGACCCGATCCCGGTGGTGGCCGAGGCCCTGGCCGGCGAGGCGGCGCTGCTGTGCTTCGACGAGTTCACGGTCACCGACATCGCCGATGCGATGCTGCTCGGGCGGCTGTTCGCGGCCCTGTTCCGGCACGGCGTCACGGTGGTGGCGACCTCCAACGTCGAGCCCGACCGGCTCTACGAGGGTGGCCTCAACCGCGCCCTGTTTCTGCCCTTCGTGGCCGAACTCAAGACCCGCGTGTCGGTGTTGCGCCTCGACAGCCGCACCGACTTCCGCCTGGAGAAACTCGGCGGCGCCTCGGTCTACCACGTGCCGGCCGACGAAGCCGCCGGCGCCGCCCTCGACCTCGCCTTCCGCAGCCTCACCGGCAAGGCCCGGGGCCGCCCGGCCACGATTCGCGTCAAGGGCCGACAGGTGGCGGTGCCCGAGGAGGCCGCCGGCGTCGCCCGCTTCACCTTCGCCGACCTCTGCGCGACACCGCTGGGCGCGTCGGACTACATGGCGCTGGCCCATACCTTCCACACGCTCATCGTCTCCGACATCCCGGTGATGGGGCCGGACAACCGCAACGAGGCCAAGCGCTTCATCACCCTCGTCGACACCCTCTACGACGGCCACGTGAAGCTCGTGGCGTCGGCGGCGGCCGAGGCGCAGGCTCTCTACACCGCCACCGAGGGCCGCGAGGCCTTCGAGTTCGACCGCACGGTGTCGCGCCTCATCGAGATGCGCTCGGCCGAATACCTCGGCCTGCCGCACGGCCGGGGCGATTCGGAAGCCTCGGGCGCCAGCACCGGCCTCGTCGAGACGTGAGGCGGGGACGGGCGCCTGCGCCACTCTGTTTTGACGTCGCGTCTCGCCGGCATCCGCCGAGCGGGTCTTCAGGACGGGCGGCGGACGTGCGAACGCGTCCGCCGATCCCGCTCAGATGACCTTGAGCAGCGCTTCGGCGCCCGAGATCTCGGTCTTGACCGGGACTTCCTCGAGGTTGAGGACGCGCACGACGCCGTCGTCGACCAGCATGGAATAGCGCTTCGAGCGCGGCCCGAGGCCGAAGCCGGTGCCGTCCATGTCGAGGCCGGTCGCCTTGGCGAATTCGGCATTGCCATCGGCCAGGAAGTCGATGCCCTCGGCGCCGCTGGCCTTCTGCCAGGCGTCGAGCACGAACACGTCGTTGACAGAGGTCACCGCCACGGCGTCGACGCCCCGGCCCTTGATCTCGTCGAGCTTGGCGACGAAGCCGGGCAGGTGGTTGCGGTGGCAGCTCGGGGTGAAGGCTCCGGGCACACCGACGAGGACGACGCGGCGGCCCTTGAACAGGTCGTCGGTGGTCTTGGCCACGGGCCCGTCGGGTCCGTTGACCCGGAAGGTCACCTGCGGCAGGTGCTGGCCAACCTCGATGGTCATCGCGTGTTTCCTCAGGTCTTTCAGGGCCGGCGGCGGTCGCCGCATGGGGGTGCCGTTCGTCTAGCGCGGAAGGCTCGGCAGTGTCGAGCTTGAGCCTCGATCTTGGGCGCCTCGACCTCGGGCGCCTCGCCGTCTGGTGCGCTGCACATTGCGCGCTGGACAACGCGGGCCGGACCGCTAGCATCGCGCCATGCAGACCCCCACCACCGCCACCGAGTCCTCCGGCTACCTCGACGGACAGTTCCTCGTGGCCATGCCCGGGCTGCTGGACGAACGCTTCGCGCGCTCGGTGATCTACCTGTGCGCGCATTCCGCCGACGGGGCGATGGGCATCATTCTCAACAAGGCGGTGGACGACCTCAACATGCCCGACCTGCTGGTGCAGCTCGACATCGCCACCGAGGACGACGCGATCCGCCTGCGCGAGCGGATCGGCCACATGCCGGTGCTGATGGGCGGTCCGGTCGACGCCAAGCGCGGCTTCGTGCTGCACAGCGACGACTTCCACATCGCCCAGTCGACCCTGATCATCGACGACGGCATCTGCCTCACCGCCACCGTGGAGATCCTGCGGGCCATCGCCACCGGCGACGGGCCGGCCAACGCGGTGCTGGCGCTCGGCTACGCCGGCTGGCAGCCGGGCCAGCTCGAGACCGAGATCATGGCCAACGGCTGGCTGACCTGCCCGGCCGATCCGGACCTGATCTTCCACACGGCGCTCGACGCGAAATACGAGCGGACGCTGCGCTCGAACGGGATCGACCCGGCGATGCTCTCCCTCACCGCCGGACGGGCGTGACGGGTCTCGTACGACATCCGCTCGATGGCTTCGCCCCGCGGATTTCGGCGTCGCTCGGGCGCCGCGCGGGCTCGGTGATACGGGTCCCGCCTTATCCAAGCGGGAACCGTATCGGTGGCCGCCGATGTCGCGGACCCTAGCCAATGAAACCCGAGCGTGCATCATCTGGGTTCGATGCGCGCTCGGACAGCGGGTCTCTACTCAGAACTCCATGTCGAGTTCGTCGATGTCCTCGGGTTCGACCAGGGCCTGCTCGGCCCATTCCGCCATCAGCGGCCAGGCGAGGATGCGGTCGCGGTAGTCCGCGATCCGGGGCGGCAGCGGGACGTCGTAGGTCCGGAAGCGGGTGCAGACCGGGGCGTACATGGCGTCGGCCAGCGTCGGGGCCTCGCCGAAGAGGTAGGCGCCGTCGTAGCGGGCCAGGCAATCCTCGACGATCGTCACGATGCGGTCGATGTCGCCCGCGGCACCGTTGAAGACCTTGAAGTCGGCGTGCCGGGCCTTGAGGTTCATCGGCAGCGCCGAACGCAGGTTGATGAAGCCGCCGTGCATCTCGCCGGAGATGGAGCGGCAATGGGCGCGTGCGGCGATGTCCTCGGGCAGCAGGCCCGACCCGGGCAGGATCTCGTGGAGGTACTGCGCGATGGACAGGGTATCCCACACCGCCACGCTCCCGTGCTGCAGCCGCGGCACCAGGAAGGACGGCGATAGATGCAGCAGCTCGGCGCGGGTGGACGCGTCGGTCCCCGTCAGGAGCTCGGTCTCGAACGCGAGCCCCGACATCTTGCAGATCAGCCAGCCGCGCAGCGACCACGACGAATAGTTGCGGCTCGAAATCGTGAGCGTCGCGGCTGACATCGGCGTTTCCTCGAAGGTGGTCCGTAGGGTCCGGCAGAGCGGTCCGGGACTCGGCGATCCGGGACCGAACCTCGGCGATCCAAGACTCGTGCCGTATCGGCGGCATCCGGGACGAATGCGTCGCGCGGCCGGCACGGGCATTGCAAACCCGGCGCCGGCCCCGGACGGATGGGCCGGCACGGACCTTACCTGATGCAGGGGCACCACAACACGGCGGGATCGTATTTCGCCCCCGTTGCCTTCCGTTCCGGAGTGGCCCAGCCTGCCGTCATGGGACGGCTGAACGAACGGTATGAGCTTTCCTGCCCGGTCAGGGCGGATGTTTCGGCGTCCGATCGTTCGCGTAGAGGTCCCGGCGCCATGCTGTACGATGCCTTCGAGGTCCAGTCGGACATCGCCAAGCAGACCCGCACCTGGGGGCGGATGGTCAACGAGGCCCTGGCCCCGTGGCGGAGCGCGGGCTACCGCGAACCGCTGAACTGGTTCACCGCCAGCGCCCGCATGATGATGCGCGCCGGCCTCACCTTCGCGCGCCCCGCCTACGGCATCGACGCGGTGACGGTGGGCAACCGCCAGGTGCCGGTGACCGAGGAGGCGGTGCTGGTGACGCCCTTCGGCACCCTGCTCCGGTTCCGGAAGGACATCGACAGCGTGCAGCCCCGCGTCCTCGTGGTGGCGCCGCTCTCGGGCCATTTCGCGACGCTCCTGCGCGGCACCGTCAAGACGATGCTGCCCGACCACGACGTCTACATCACCGACTGGCACAACGCCCGCGACGTGCCGCTTTCGGCGGGCACCTTCGGGTTCGACGATTACGTCGACCACCTCGTCCGGTTCCTCGAGGCGATGGGGGACGGCGCCCACATCGTGGCCGTGTGCCAGCCCGCGGTGCAGACCCTCGTGGCCGCCGCCGTGATGGCCCAGTCGCGCAATGCCGCCCACCCGCGCAGCATGACCCTGATGGCCGGCCCGGTGGATTGCCGGATCAGCCCGACCTCGGTGAACAAGCTCGCCACCTCGAAGCCCCTCGCGTGGTTCGAGAAGAATCTGATCGCCACGGTGCCCTCGCGCCATGCCGGCGCCGGTCGCCGCGTCTACCCGGGCTTCATGCAGGTCTCGGCGTTCCTCTCGATGAACGCCAAGCGCCACATCCAGCAGCACGCGGACCTGTTCTGGCACATCGCCAACGACGAGACCGACAAGGCCAACGGGATCGAGACGTTCTACGACGAGTATTTCGCCGTGCTCGACCTCGACGCGGCGTTCTATCTCGAGACCGTCAAGACCGTGTTCCAGGAATACACCCTGGCCAAGAACGAACTGACGTACCGCGGCAACCCCATCGACATGCGCGGCATCCGCAAGACCGCCCTGATGACCGTCGAGGGCGAGCGCGACGACATCTGCGCCGTCGGCCAGACCATGGCGGCGCACGACCTCTGTACCGGCCTGGCGCCGCACATGAAGAGCCACCACCTCCAGGCCGGCGTCGGCCACTACGGCGTGTTCTCCGGCCGCAAGTGGGAGAACCAGACCTATCCGCTGGTGCGCAACTTCATCCAGTCGCACAATTGAGCCACAGGCGGCACCCGCCGGGCCCAACCCGTTCGGCCGGCTGTTGGAATGTGTCCCGCCTTGGTGTATGAGCCTGCCCCAAGTGCAGTTTCTGCGTCGATTCGAGTGTGTCTGAGGGGCGTCCCTCCCGGGCTATTCCGGGCGAGGGGCGTTTTTTCAGTTTTCCCGCGAGGGGCTCGGGGCCGGCGCCGGTTCGTCCAAGACCATCATCGCTCCAAAACCATCACCGTCCTAGAGGATCTAGACCGTTGCAGGTACTCGTTCGCGACAACAACGTCGATCAGGCTCTCCGCGTCCTGAAGAAGAAGATGCAGCGTGAAGGCATCTTCCGGGAAATGAAGCAGCGCAAGGCCTACGAGAAGCCGTCCGTGCGCAAGGCGCGCGAGAAGGCCGAGGCGGTGCGCCGGGCCCGCAAGCAGGCGCGCAAGACCGCGATTCGCGAAGGCCTGATCGCGGCTCCCAAGCCCAAGCCCCGTTTCGGCGCCGGTGCTCCCCGTCGTCCCGGCGGTTCGCCGTTCGCCCCGACCGCTCCGGCGATCGGACCCGCGGCCGGCTCCGGCCCCGGCGCCGCCTGAAGCGAGGCGGGGGCCTCTGGCCCTCACCCCCGTGCCGCCCTGCGGCACGGGTAGCCCGGCGCGGCGGATCGTGTCGTTTGGACTCTGAGGAAGCGGGCCACCGGTGCGGTGGGCCCGCTTTTTTCGTTGGTACGACAGGCCGGTCGTATCGAGCCGCGGACGCGGCGCTCGCCCGGGTTTCCCAGGATCACGCTCCAGGCGTCCCAGGAAAGGCCGAACGGATACGCCGGAAAAGGCGGCAGGCGTCGCGAGCCGTCGCGCACGGAGGTGCCGGCGACCCTGCGGATGATACGGTTTCCGCTTGGATCAAGCGGGAGCGGTATCACCGAGCCTGCGCGGCGCCTGAGCGAAGCCCATGTCCGCATCACGAAGTGATCAACCGGAAATGGGATGACGGCACAAAAAAGGCCCCGCCGAAGCGGGGCCGTTGATCGGTCCGACCGGCCTTGGGGCCGGGATCAGACCGCGATGCGCTCCTCGCCGTCCATCGGCTCGCGCAGGACGTAGCCGCGCCCCCAGACGGTCTCGATGTAGTTCTTGCCCGACGAGGCATTGGCGAGCTTCTTGCGCAGCTTGCAGATGAACACGTCGATGATCTTGAGTTCCGGCTCGTCCATGCCACCGTAGAGGTGGTTCAGGAACATCTCCTTGGTCAGGGTCGTGCCCTTCCGCAGGGAGAGGAGTTCCAGCATCTGGTACTCCTTGCCGGTGAGATGGACGCGGGAACCCGCGACCTCCACGGTCTTCTGGTCGAGGTTGACCACGAGGTCGCCCGTGGTGATCACCGACTGGGCGTGGCCCTTCGAGCGGCGCACGATGGCATGGATGCGCGCGACGAGCTCGTCCTTGTGGAAGGGCTTGGTGAGGTAGTCGTCGGCGCCGAAGCCGAGGCCCTTCACCTTGTCCTCGATGCCGGCCATGCCGGAGAGGATCAGGATCGGCGTCTTGACCTTGGCGACGCGCAGGTTGCGCAGCACCTCGTAGCCCGACATGTCGGGCAGGTTCAGGTCGAGCAGGATGATGTCGTAGTCATAGAGCTTGCCGAGGTCGATGCCCTCCTCGCCAAGGTCCGTCGTATAAGTATTGAAGTTCTCGGACTTGAGCATCAACTCGATGCTCTGCGCGGTTGCGCTGTCGTCCTCGATCAGAAGTACCCGCATCGTCGGTCCCCAGCACAGCCGGCCGTGCTCAGCGTCTGGGCAAGCCCCCGCTGTTCGCCCGCCACCGGCCCGTGGCGGACGTTCCCTCGTCCTGGACGTCAAACGCTAATCGTTAATCGTTAACAAAACCTGATTCTCCGTGGCAAGCCCTGAATTCGGGGCCGGCCATCTGTTCGTCGATCCGTTGTCGGTCTGTTCCGATCCAAGACCTGAAAAGAACCGACAGCCGGGCCGAGAAAAAGCACCGAGGCGTCTGTTATCGAAAGCGTTTCACGTGGCACGTCACCGGAAGGCCACGGTGGTCGTACCAATCCGACGACCGCGATGGCGAGCCTCGTCGAAGGACCCGTCCACCGCTGCCGTCGCGATGAGGGCAGTGTTAAGGAGGGAGGTAAACGAACCGTTGCCAGCCTCGCACAAGATTGCGCGACGGGGCGCGGCGGAACCGTCGGCGGCGGAGGAAACGATGGCGGCGGAGGAAACGATGGCGGATCGCGGTGCCGGCCGGCTCGGATTGTCGGCGGCGATGAGGGCGCTCGACGCGATCGCGCCCCTCGAGACCTACGGCCGGGTGGTGGCCATCCGCGGGCTGCTCGTGGAGGTGGCGGGCCCGGTCTCGGCGATGCGCCTGGGCGGGCGGCTCGACATCAGCGTGGAAGGCGCCGGCGGCGCGGCGAGCGTGCCCTGCGAGATCATCGGGTTCCAGGGCGACCGGGCGCTGGCGATGCCGTTCGGCTCGCTGGAGGGCGTGCGCCGCGGCTGCCCGGCCATCGTCCGCGACGAAGCGGCGGGCGCGATCCGGCCCTCGACGGCCTGGCTCGGCCGCACGATCGATGCCCTCGGCCGGCCGATCGACGGGCTCGGCCCCCTCGTCCACGGCCCGGCGATCTATCCCCTGCGGGCGGATCCGCCGCCCGCGCACGCCCGCAAGCGCGTCGGGCCGCCGCTGGATCTCGGCATCCGCTGCATCAACACCTTCCTGACCATGTGCGCGGGCCAGCGCATGGGCATCTTCGCGGGTTCGGGCGTCGGCAAGTCGGTGCTGCTGTCGATGCTCGCCCGCTACACCGCCGCCGACGTGGCGGTGATCGGCCTCGTGGGCGAGCGCGGGCGCGAGGTGCAGGAGTTCCTGCAGGACGACCTCGGCCCTTCCGGCCTCGCCCGCTCGGTGGTGGTGGTGGCCACCTCCGACGAGCCGGCCCTGATGCGGCGCAACGCGGCCTACGTCACGCTGGCGGTCGCCGAGTACTTTCGCGACCAGGGCAAGCAGGTGCTGTGCATGATCGATTCGATCACGCGCTTCGCCATGGCCCAGCGCGACATCGGCCTGGCCGCCGGGGAGCCGCCCACCGCCAAGGGCTACACCCCCACCGTCTTCAGCGAGCTGCCGCGCCTGCTCGAACGGGCCGGCCCCGGCGTCGGGGCAGGGGCGATCTCGGGCCTGTTCACGGTGCTCGTGGAGGGCGACGACCACAACGAGCCGGTGGCGGATGCGGTGCGCGGCATCCTCGACGGGCACATCGTGATGGAGCGGGGCATCGCCGAGCGCGGGCGCTATCCGGCCATCAACGTGCTGCGGTCGGTGTCGCGCACCATGCCGAAGGCCTGCGACCCGGCCCATCTGCCCACCGTGCGGCGCGCCAGGCGGCTCTTGTCCACCTATGCCGACATGGAGGAACTGATTCGCCTCGGCGCCTATCGCTCGGGCGCCTCGCCCGAAGTGGACGAGGCGATCGGCCTGATGCCGGCAATGGAGGCTTTTCTGGGTCAGGGTAAGGAAGAAGCAACTTCGATCGGGGATGGTTACCTGCGGCTGGCGGAGATCGTGGGCGGTCCATGACGGACCCGCCCGCGCTCGGCGCGAGCCGAACCGAGGATGCCCCGGCGTCGCTCGGCCGAGTTGCGTAACAGTGGAACGGTCACCATGAAATCGCGAGACACGCTGATCCGGCTCCGCCGCTTCCAGGTGGACGAGAAACGTCGCCGCGTGACCCAGATCGAGATGATGATGGCCGACTTCAACCGCATGGCGCTGGAGCTCGACCGCGAGGTCGCCCATGAGGAAAGCCGGGCCGGCATCTCCGACGTCACGCATTTCGCCTACCCGACCTACGCCCGCGCCGCCGCGGGCCGCCGCGACAACATGCGCCAGTCGGCCGCCGCCCTCGAAGGGCAGCTCGCCGAGGCCAAGGCCGAGCTCGGCGAGGCGTTCGAGGACCTCAAGAAGGTCGAGATCCTCGACGACCGCGAGCGCAGCGCCGAACGCGCCGCCGAGGCGATCCGCGACCAGGCCGCCATGGACGGGATCGGCCTGTCGCGCATCCGCGCCTGACGCGGGCGCCAGCCCGCCGCACCGGCCGGGCTGGCACGAAAGCGTCATGATCGCGTGACATCAGCCGGGGCGTGCCGGCTTTCTCCCGAGGTTCGCCCGCTCCCGGTCGTGCTTGCGATGCCGGGCACGGTCGTGCAGGGAGGGCCCGCGTGAGGGGGCTCGACCTGTCGATCATGAAGAAGATCAGCGATTTCATCTGGCCGATCGTCGGCCTCGCCGCCGTCGTCGTCTCGGGCTACCTGCTCTATCGCGAGCTCGCCGGCATCTCGGTGGCCGAGATCAAGAGCAGCTTCGCCGAGATCCCGGTCCACCGCTTCCTGCTGGCCGGGCTCGCGACCCTCGTCGCCTATGCGGCGCTGGCCTGGTACGACCGCATCGCCCTGCTGCATCTGGGCGTGCGCCACATCTCGTGGTTCTTCGTCTCGGTCTGCTCGTTCACCACCTACGCCCTCTCCCACAACATCGGCGCCTCGGTGTTCTCCGGCGCCGTGGTGCGCTACCGGGCCTATACCGCCAAGGGCCTGTCGGCGGCCCAGGTCGCGGTGCTGGTGGCCCTGTGCTCCTTCACCTTCGGCCTCGGCACGATCCTGCTCGGCGGCCTCGTCCTCGTGGCCCTGCCCGACACCCTCACGCGCCTCAACGGCTACATGCCGTCGATGCTGACCGACCCGGCCACCGCCCGCATCCTCGGCGCGGGCCTGCTCGGTTTCGTCGCCCTCTACGTCATCGGCTCGCTCCTGCGCCTCAAGCCCATGACCATCCGGTCGTTCAAGCTCGAATACCCGCGCCCGCAGATCATGGCCCGGCAGATCGTCGCCGCGCCCCTGGAGCTGCTGGGGGCCGCCGGCATCATCTACTTCGCCCTGCCGGAGGCCGGGAATCCGGGCTTCCTCGTGGTGCTGGCGGTGTTCCTCGCCTCGTTCTCGGCGGCCCTGGTGTCGAACGCGCCCGGCGGCCTCGGGGTGTTCGAGCTGGTCTTCGTGGTGGCGATGCCGGACGTGGCGCGCCCGTCGATCATCGCCGCCCTCCTGGTGTTCCGGCTGTTCTACTTCTGGATCCCGTTCCTGATCTCCGTCGTCGTCGTGCTGCTCTACGAGCGCAATCGCCTGGCCAAGGCCATCAAGGGCGACCCCGCCGTGGAGACGGCACCCGCCCCGCCGCTGACCGCGCCGGGCCTCGATCCGAAGGCGATCGACGCACGCATCCGCAAGACGCCGGTCTGAGGCGGCGGCGCTCGCATCTCGGGACGAAGGCTGGGCTTCAGCAGCTCGCCGAGCCGGTGGAGGTCCGCACCGCCGAGGTCTGCGAGGTGAAGACGGCGCCCTTGCCGGTGACGTTCTCGACGGTAGCCGTCGACAGCGTCATCAGCGCCCCCGTGTAGGGGACGAAGGCGAGGTAGGCGACCTCCACCACCACGATGAAACCCTCGTCGTTCTCGGCGAACACCGGCGACGCCTTGGCCGCCACCGAGGGATCGATGAAGGTCACCCGCCCGGTGCAGGGCAGCATGGTGCCGCCGACCTTCTTGGCCTGGATCAGGGTCACCTTGGCCTGCGGGTATTGCACCAGGGCGTTGACCTTGCGGTCGTAATACCAATCGATCGTCTTCGTGGCGCAATCCCCCGAGGGGCAGCTGGCCAGCAGCGACGCGATCTGCGTCGAGGACCGTTCGACGTCGCGGCTGATCCCGGCCATCATGCTGAGGTCGACGACCATGGCCAGCAGCCCGAGGAGAATGGTGGCGGTCATCGCGAACTCGATCACCACCGCGCCGCCGGTCTCCCGGCCGAACGACCGCAACAGGCGGGCCAACGGGTGAACCGGCGCAGGTGAGACGCTCATGGCTTCCTGAACACCACGGACGACTTGGCGGTCATCACCGGAATGAAAGGGACGAACTGCGTCACCGGCAGCGCGGCGCGCAGTACGATCGCCTGCTGGCTCGTGCCCGAGGAGAAGGTCGTGCCGGTGATCGGCGTCGCCGTCGTCGCGACGGAATCGAGCCGCGCCATCTCGACGACGACCGCCGCGACGCAGCTCGCGCGCGCCATGATGACGATCCTGTCGCACAGGTCGCCCTTGAAGAGGGACTGGTCGCTCGCCAGCACGGAAGCGGGGGGCCTTGCCGCGCTGTCGTAGAGGCCGTTGCTCAGGAGGCTCTGGGTGTACTGGAACACGACGAGCTGGAGGATGCCCAAGAGCAGCATCGTCAGCGGCATGGCGACGAGCCCCAGTTCCAGGGCGGCGATCCCCTTCTCGCAGCGCGCGAAGGCCGCCGCGGACAGCCGGTTCCGGATCGAACCCCTACGGGACATCGCGGCGTCTCCCGCCTCCTGCATCGCCACATCCCCGCGCCGATCCCCACACATCGGACAGGACCTCAGCCGGGGCAGCCGTTCTTGCAGATCCGGAGGTAGTCGATCAGCCCCCCGAACGAATCTTCCTTGCCGGCCGCGCGCCAGGTGATCTTGTAGTTCGCCTCCACGGGCACCGTGAAATCGATCACCCGCTCGACCCATTTGTCGGCCTGCACGCAGACATCGACCATGTTGTTGGCGTTGAAGGTGTAGTCGCCCTCCTTCTCGACGAACAACTCGATCCGGTTGGTCTGGCTGTTGACCTGATAGTAGGAGACATCGCTGCTCGTCTTGCCGCAAATCACCTGACCCGGACGCGATGCATCGCGCTCACGAGCGATATACCAATATCGGACCTGGTACGATCCTGTCGTGAGTCTGAGAAAGCGCGACATCGCCGAGTTCGTGCGGCAGTTGCTCACGCCCGCGTTGACGGACGTCTTGCAGTCGCTGTCGAGCTCGGCGAAGAAATCGCCGAAGCGGATCGAGTTGCTGGCCAGTTCGCGCAGGCCGTTGATCTCGATGCCGGCATTCTGGACCTTCCAGCCGTTCCACTCGCTGCTCGCGTTCTTGAGAACGGTCCAGCTGTTGGGAGCGACCGTGTGGGAGGGCTGCTCGAAGGATTCGGAGATCAGCAGGGTCGAGGGGTTGCGATCGGCGAAGGCGACCGCCGTCGAATTGACCGCGCAGTCCCGCGCGACGGTGAAGCTCATGGAGGCCTGTCCGAAGGCGCCGCTGAAGATCAGCGGCATGACGCCGGTCGCCGTGACGTTGATGTTGGTGTCGGTGCTCGTGGCGCGCGCCGCCGGGGCGACGTCCTCCATCGCCTTGGCGGCGAAGTTGTTGTTCTTGATCCGCTCGAGATCGGAATCGTAGGTCTTGGTGCCGTTCGCGCTCGTCACGTCGAGCCGCTTGTGTCCGTTCACGAACGCCTGCCCCTGCGTGCACGACAGTTCGACCGCGCTCGCCAGGCGCTGCCGGTAAGCAATTCCGCGGGACGTCTCGACCACACCGCCAACGCCGAAGATCAACGCCGGCAGAGCCAGCGCCAGGATCATGATCACGGCACCCTTCTCGTCCCGCAAGAACATCGAACACGTGCCCCGTCGACCACCCTGGCCCGCTGTCGACCATCAGGCGCCGCGAAACACTAACGTCGGGTGACTCCGACACATCGATTACCCAGCGACACCTTAGCGAGCCAGGGTTGCGAACCGAACCCTGCATCAGGGTTAGCGAACTCCTGATGCGACCTGCGGTCCGGCGCTCGCTCAGACCGATCCCACCGTCCGCAACCGTGCCCGCGGGTGGATCTCGGCCTGGCTCAGCACGGCGGTCTCGCGGCGGAAACGCTCGATGATCGAGCGCACGAAGGGCCTCGCCTGCACCGAGGTGACGAGGACCGGCATCTCGCCCATGCGCGCGGCCGTCTCGAAGCGGTCGCGCACGGTGTTGACGAACTCGGTGAGCTTCGACGGCTGCATCGCGAGGTAGCGCTCGTCGCGCTCCCCGGCGATGGCGTCGAGAAAGGCCTGCTCCCAGGCCGGCGACAGGGTGATGATCGGCAGCGTCCCCTGCCCGTCCTGGTACTGCGCGCAGATCTGGCGGCCCAGTCGCGCACGGACGTGCTCGACGATGTCGCGCGGGTTCTTCACGCTGCCCGACACCTCGGCGATTCCCTCGACGATGGCGCCGAGATCGCGGATCGAGACCCGCTCGGCGAGCAGGAACTGCAGCACCCGCTGGATCCCCGTCGTGCCGATCTGGCTCGGCACCACCTCCTTCAGGAGGTCCGCGTGGTCCTTCGAGAGTTCGCGCAGCAGCTTCTGCACCTCGACGTGGTTGAGGAGTTCCGAGACGTGCGCCTTGATGATCTCGGTCAGATGCGTCGAGACCACGGTTGCGGCATCCACCACGGTGTAGCCCTTCATCTGGGCCTGATCGCGCAGGGATGCGTCGATCCAGGTGGCGGGCAGGCCGAAGGTGGGCTCGAGCATGTGCTGGCCGGGGAGCTGCACCTGGCCGCCCATCGGGTCCATCGCCATGAACTGGCCGGGGAAGATCTGGCCGGTGCCGGCCTCGATCTCCTTGACGCGCACCACGTAGGCGTTGGCGTCGAGCTGGACGTTGTCGAGGATGCGGACCGAGGGCATCACGAAGCCGAGTTCGCCGGCGAGCTGGCGGCGCAGGGCTTTGATCTGGTCGGTCAGCCGGTCTTGGCCCTCGGGACCGTTGACCATGGCCAGCAGGGCGTAGCCCATCTCCAGCTTGAGGTCGTCGAGCTTGAGGAGGTCGGTGACCGTCTCCTCCTTGGCGGCCTGGGCGGCGGCCACCGCGCCCGCGTCCATCGGCGCGCCGTCGGCGTCCAGCGGCGGCGCCTCGCGGGCGACCTTGGCGATCTTCCAGGCGGCGTAGCCCGAGGCGCCGGCGAGCCCCAGGAACGGCAGCATCGGCATGCCCGGCAGGAGCGCGATCAGCACCATGACGCCGGCCGACATGCCGAGCGCCTTGGGGTAGTTGGCGAGCTGCTTGCCGAGCGCCTTGTCGGCCGAGCCCTTCACGCCCGCCTTCGAGACGAGGATGCCGGCCGCGGTGGAGACGATGAGCGCGGGCACCTGGCTGGCGAGCCCGTCGCCGATGGTGAGCAGGGTATAGGTCTTGGCCGCCTGCATGAACGGCATGCCCTGCTGGGCGACGCCGATGATGATGCCGCCGATGACGTTGATGAAGGTGATGAGCAGCGCGGCCACCGCGTCTCCGCGCACGAACTTCGAGGCACCGTCCATGGCGCCGAAGAACGAGGATTCCTCTTCCAGGGCGGCGCGGCGGGACTTGGCGACCTTCTCGTCGATGAGCCCGGCCGAGAGGTCGGCGTCGATGGCCATCTGCTTGCCGGGCATGGCGTCGAGGGTGAAGCGGGCCGCCACCTCGGCGATGCGGCCCGAGCCCTTCGTGATGACGACGAAGTTCACGATGATCAGGATCGCGAACACGATGATCCCGATGACGAAGTTGCCCCCCATCACGAAGTTGCCGAACGCCTCGATGACGTGGCCGGCCGCCGCCGTGCCCTCGTGGCCGTGCCCGAGGATGAGCCGCGTCGAAGCGAGGTTAAGGGCGAGCCTGAGCAGGGTCGCCACCAGCAGCAGCGTCGGGAAGACCGTGAACTCGAGCGGGTTGTCGATGAACAGGCCGGTCATCATGATCAGCACAGAAATGATGATCGAGACCGCCAGGAGCAGGTCGAGCAGGAACGCCGGCAGCGGGAAGATCAGCACCGTCAGGATGCCCATCACCGCGGTGGCGAAGAACAGGTCGGTGCGCTTGGAGAAGGCGTTGAGGTTCTCGCGCGTCGGCATCGCCAGGCGGGTGAACTCGCCGACCCGGGCGGGGGGTGCCGCTTCGCTCATCGTGGCTCCTGAGGATCCGGCACCCGCGCTGCGCGGGATTCGGACCCGGCAAGATTTGCCGGGTTCAGGGTTAGCGGACCGTTAACGGCCGCCCTCCGAGCCGACCCGGGCGAGGCCGGACAAGGAACCAAGACTCCTCCGAACTGCTTGAACAGGCAGCAACCTGCATCGATCCGAGGAGCTTTCCATGCGCCTGCCCCTTCTCACTGCCGCTTTTCTCATCACCACCGGGGCCGCCTTCGCACAGGCACCCGATGCCAAGCCGATGGAGACCAAGCCCGCAGAGACCAAGCCCACAGAGATCAAGCCCATGACGGCGCCGGCCGCGACCCCGGCGACCAAGGACGGCGCCCCCCATGCCGCCACCGGCAGCGTCGGGCAGCCGCTCGAATCGGGCGCCAACAGCTTCACCGAAGCCCAGGTAAAGGAGCGCTTCGCCAAGATGGGCTTCGGCACCGTCAAGGATCTGCGCAAGGACGACGCCGGCATCTGGCGCGGCACGGCCGAGCATGCCGGCAAGCCGGTGACCATCGGCATGGACTTCAAGGGCAACGTCGCCGCGCAGTAGCGCCGGCAGCCGTCCCCTTTTCCCCCAGCGAGAGAGAGTTGATCCCATGGCGACCCGTACCCTGACAGGCCTGTTCGACGATTATGCCGCCGCCGCCCGTGCGGTGGACGCCATCGAGGCGGCCGGTGTCCCCAACGGCGACATCAGCATCGTCGCCAACAACACCGACGACCGGCATTCCGGTCTCCCCGGCACCACGAACCACACCACCGGCACCACCCACAAGGCCGTCGCCGACGAGGGCGATGCCACGGATGGGGCCGGAACCGGCGCCACCCTCGGCACTGTGCTGGGCGGCGGCGCGGGCCTGCTGACGGGCCTCGGCCTGATGGCGATCCCCGGCGTCGGCCCCGTCGTCGCGGCCGGCTGGCTGGTGGCGACCCTGACAGGTGCCGGCGTCGGCGCGGCGGCCGGTGGTCTGCTCGGCGCCCTGACCGGCGCCGGCTTGAGCGACTCGGAAGCCGAGCATTACGCCGAGGGCGTGCGCCGCGGCGGCACCCTCGTCACCGTCCGGACCGAGGAGGCCCATGTCGCGCGCGTCACCGCGCTCCTGTCCGAGCACGGTGCGATCGACCTCGATACCCGGGCCGAGAACTGGCGGGCCGAAGGCTGGACCGGCGGTACCCTGACCGAGACGCGCACGGGCTCCCACGACGTCGGCACGACGCGCCCCGGTGCGCCGGCCGCCGGCCTCGGCACCGAGACCGGACGGACCCTGCTCGGGTCGGAGCCGACCGCCGCCGAGCGCGAGAAGCGCGGGATCGTCGGCTGACGCATTCCCGGCCGGACCGGTCTGGTCCGGTCTGCGAAAACGAAAACACCCGCGTCGGGAAACCGACGCGGGTGTTTTCGTCTCTAAAGGCTACTCTGGCCCTCCGTCCGCGAGAGCCGCTCAGACAGTCTGGCGCTCAATAGTAGTCGCGGCGGCGGCCGTAGCCATAGCCGTCGTGGCCGCGGTGGTGATGGTGGCCGCGCCAGCCGCCGTGGTGCCCACCCCAGCCGCGTCCGCGATGGCCGCCCCAGCCGTCACCGCGATGACCGCCGCCCCAGCCGTAGCCGCGATGGTGGTGGTGATGGCGATGTCCGCCGCCCCAACCATACTGAACCGGGACCACGTCGGGCTGCGCATCCTGAACCAGGGCCGATGCCGGCGCCAACGGCGCAGCCTCGGCGCCGACGGACGCTGCGCCGGACACACCGAGCGCGATCGCGGCGGCCAGCATCCATGTTTGCGATCGGGTCGTCAGGTCACGAAAGGCCATGCCGGTCTCCATCGGGTCGGTTCACCGGGACGATCCCGGTGTGTGCGACGGACCCTAGGGAGCGGCGACTGAACCGATGCTGATGCCCGGCTTCAGGATCCGTTCGGCAACGGGCGTGGATGGTACGCAGGCCGGGGCGTCGTCCGGGGCGTTTCTCGGTCCGCGACGGTCCGAACCTTCGTCCCTCACGGGCGGCGATAGACCCAGACGCGGGCGGGGGGCAGGTTCAGCCAGACCTTGTTGGACCGGCTCGCCATGTAGCTGCCGGCGTCGCAACGCTTGGGGATCGGCGGCACGAGGGCGTAGGTGAACTGGACGAAGGGCGCGTCGGGCCGCATCAGATCGTGCGCCGCGTTGAGGAGGCCGAGGCGCTGCTCCAGGGGCTTGGTGAACAGCGGCAGGCTGGACACGGTGGCGGCGGCCTTGCCGGCCAGGAGCGGCCCCGCCGTCTCGGCGATCGCATAGGCGTCGCCCTGGACGATGGTGGCGCGGGGAAACCGCCGCCGCAGCAACGCGCAGAAGTCGGGGTTGTACTCGATCAGGATGAGCCGTTCCTGGGCGACGCCGCGGCGGACCAGGGCGTCGGTGACCGGACCGGTGCCGGGACCGAGTTCGATCACCGGGCCGTCGAGGCGCGGATCGACGTAGGACGCCATGGTGCGGGCGAGCATCTTGCCCGAGGGCGTCACCGATCCGGTGACGAGGGGCCGCTCGAACCAGGATCGGAGGAACCGGGCCTCGTCCTCCAGCGGATCGCGCTTCTCGCGGCCGGCTTGCGCCGCGGCGAAGCGCTTGTCGGTCGAGGATTTGGCACCGGAAGGGCGAAGCGACGGCAAGACCCAACGTCCTCACATGACGAACGACAAAGAAAGGCTAGACGACGAAAGACACGCTACAGTCAAGCTGCCGTCGGCCGGGCAAGGCCCGGGCCGGCGCGCCATCCCGATGGCATCGGTGCCGCTGCCATAACCGTGGCAGGCGGCGATTTGATCCGGCCCCTCGTCACGTGCGTGCGGTGCCGCCGAGACCGCCCAGGAAATCGCGCATCTTGGAGAAGAATCCCGCGCTTTCCGGGTGAGTGGCATCGGAGGCCGACTGGTCGAATTCTTGAAGGAGTTCGCGCTGTCGCTTGGTCAGGCTCTGGGGCGTTTCGACGAAGACCTGGATGTAGAGATCGCCGACGTCGCGCGAGCGCAGCACCGGCATGCCCTTGCCCTTGATGCGGAACTGCTTGGCGGTCTGGGTCCCGGCCGGGATGCGGACCTGGGTCTGGGTGCCGTCGATCACCGGCACGGTGATGTCGCCCGACAGGGCCGCCGTCACCATGGAGATCGGTACGCGGCAGAACAGGTCGGCGCCGTCGCGCTGGAAGAAAGTGTGCGGCTTGATCGAGAGGAACACGTAGAGGTCGCCGGCCGGACCGCCGCGCTGGCCGGTCTCGCCCTCTCCGGCCAGCCGGATGCGCAGGCCGTCGTCGACGCCCGCGGGCACGTTGATCGAGAGGGTGCGCTCGCGGGTGACGCGACCGGCGCCGGAACAGGAGGCGCAGGGGTCGTCGACGATCTCGCCGCGTCCGTGGCAGTTCGGGCAGGTCCGCTCGATCGCGAAGAACCCCTGTGCCGCCCGCACCCGGCCGTAGCCGCCGCAGGTGGTGCAGGGGCGCGGCTTCGAGCCCGGCTTGGCGCCGGTGCCGCCGCAGGGCTCGCAGGTGATGGCGGTGGGGATCGTGATCGTCTCCGCCTTGCCCGCGTAGGCCTCCTCCAGGGAGATCTCGAGGTTGTAGCGCAGGTCGGCCCCGCGCTCGCGGCCCGGCTGGGCGCGGCCACGCCCGCCCCCGGCCGCGGCACCCGGCCCGGCCCGGCCGTCGCCGAAGAAATTGTCGAAGATGTCCGACATGAAGTCGCCGAACTCGTTGCCGAATCCGGGGCCGCCCGGCGCGCCGCCCTGGCTGAAGGCGGCGTGGCCGAAGCGGTCGTAGGCGGCGCGCTTCTGCCCGTCGGAGAGGCACTGGTAGGCCTCGTTGAGCTCCTTGAACTTGAGCTCGGCCTCCTTGTCGCCCGGGTTGCGGTCCGGGTGGTGGACCATGGCGAGCTTGCGGAAGGCCACCTTCAGTTCGCCGTCGGACGCGGTCTTGGAGACGCCCAGAATCTCGTAATAGTCCCGCTTCGACATGCCTGCCCTCAGGTCCGCACAGGCCGATCCCCGGGCCGTGGAGCCCAGGGATCAAAGCCGTCATCGCTCAACGATATGATCGAGAAGAACGGGGCCGGCCAGACGGCCGGTCCCGCGCCAGGACGTGGGCTCACGCCCGCTTCTTCTGGTCCTTGTCGTCGACTTCCGAGAAGTCGGCGTCGATCACGTCGTCCTTCTTCGCCTCGGCGCCGGCCGCGGCCTCGGGGCCGCCCTCCGGCGTCTGGCTGGCCGCGTACATGGCCTCGCCGAGCTTCATCGAGGCCTGCATCAGGTCGGTGGTGCGTGCCTTGATGGTCTCGACGTCCTCGCCTTCGAGGGCCGTGCGAAGCGCCGTCATCGCCGTCTCGATCCCGGCCTTGTCCTCGGCCGAGACCTTGTCGCCGTACTCCTTCACCGACTTCTCGGTGGCATGGATCAGGCTCTCGCCCTGGTTCTTCACCTCGACGACTTCGCGGCGCTTCTTGTCGGCCTCGGCGTTGGCCTCGGCGTCCTTGACCATCTTCTCGATGTCCGCATCCGAAAGGCCGCCCGAGGCCTGGATCCGGATCTGGTGCTCCTTGTTCGTCGCCTTGTCCTTGGCCGTCACGTTGACGATGCCGTTGGCGTCGATGTCAAAGGTCACCTCGATCTGCGGCAGGCCGCGGGGTGCCGGGGGAATGCCCATCAGGTCGAACTGGCCGAGCATCTTGTTGTCGGCCGCCATCTCGCGCTCACCCTGGAAGACCCGGATGGTGACCGCGTTCTGGTTGTCCTCGGCCGTCGAGAAGGTCTGCGACTTCTTCGTCGGGATGGTGGTGTTGCGGTCGATGAGCCGGGTGAACACGCCGCCCAGGGTCTCGATGCCCAGCGACAGCGGGGTCACGTCGAGGAGCAGCACGTCCTTGACGTCGCCCTGGAGCACGCCGGCCTGGACCGCCGCGCCGATGGCCACGACCTCGTCGGGGTTGACGCCCTTGTGGGGCTCCTTGCCGAAGAAGGCCTTCACGACCTCCTGGATCTTGGGCATGCGGATCATGCCGCCAACGAGCACGACCTCGTCGATCTCGGAGGCCGAGACGCCGGCGTCCTTGAGGGCCTTGCGGCAGGGCTCGATCGTGCGCTGGACGAGGTCGTCGACCAGGCTCTCGAACTTGGCGCGGCTGAGCTTGAGCGCGAGGTGCTTCGGACCCGTCGCATCGGCGGTGATGTAGGGCAGGTTGATCTCGGTCTGGGTGGCCGAGGACAGCTCGATCTTGGCCTTCTCGGCGGCCTCCTTGAGGCGCTGGAGGGCGAGCTTGTCCTTGGTGAGGTCGATACCCTGCTCGCGCTTGAACTCGGTGGTCAGGTATTCGACCACGCGGTTGTCGAAGTCCTCGCCGCCGAGGAAGGTGTCGCCGTTGGTGGACTTCACCTCGAACACGCCGTCACCGATCTCGAGGATCGAGACGTCGAAGGTGCCGCCGCCGAGATCGTAGACCGCGATGGTGCCGGCCTTCTTCTTGTCGAGGCCGTAGGCCAGCGCCGCGGCGGTGGGCTCGTTGATGATGCGCAGCACCTCGAGGCCGGCGATCTTGCCGGCGTCCTTGGTGGCCTGGCGCTGGGCGTCGTTGAAGTAGGCGGGCACGGTGATGACGGCCTGCGTCACCGGCTGGCCGAGATGCGCCTCCGCGGTCTCCTTCATCTTCTGCAGGGTGAAGGCGGAGATCTGCGAGGGCGAATACTTCTTGCCGTCGGCCTCGACCCAGGCGTCGCCGTTGTCGCCGCGCGCGATGGTGTAGGGCACGAGGCCCTTGTCCTTCTGGGTCATCGGGTCGTCGTAGGTGCGACCGACGAGACGCTTAATCGCGAAGAAGGTGCGCTCGGGGTTGGTGACCGCCTGGCGCTTGGCCGGCTGGCCGACCAGGCGCTCGCCGTCGTCGGTGAAGGCGACGATGGAAGGCGTGGTGCGCGCGCCTTCCGCATTCTCGATGACCTTGGGCTGCGTGCCTTCCATGACGGCCACGCAGGAATTGGTGGTGCCCAAGTCGATGCCGATAACTTTACCCATGGTGGGATCCCTCTCGTGATGCTCTGCAAGCAGACCGCCGAGCCCCGGAGCAGCTCGGCCCATGGCGGTGCAAACTGAATGTCGTAAGACCGGAGTCGGGCCCGGATCGCAGGGCCGAAACGGCCCGATCCGGGTCTTAATCCCGCGCCCCGCCGGATATAAGAAGGTGGATGCGGAGCCGCAAGACGACGGCCCGCCGATGTTCCGGCGTCGCCTCCCCGGCGATCCTGTAGAAGTCGAAGACGAACCACGTCTTCGTCCGACGGATCGACCTGTTGCGGGAACGCCACGTTCGGCCAGCCGACGACGTGTTAGTCTGTCGCCGACATTTCAAGTCTCGACGGCCGGCTGCCGGAAAGTTTCGATGCGTTCCACCCGCGTTCTCCTCCTGGCGGCCCTGATGCCGGCGAGCCTCGTCCCCGCGGGCCTGGCCGCCCTGCCGCGGACGGCGGCGGCGCAATCGTTCTTCGAGGAGCTGTTCGGGATCGGCAAGGCCGCCAAGCCGCCGGTGCCGCCGCGCGGGGTGCCGACCGCGCCGCCGGCCCAGGCCCCGGCCGGCGACCCCTCACCGGCGGGCGCGCCGGGGGAACCCGGCACCGATGCGCCCCGGCCCGCGCCCGCTCCCCTGAAGCCGGTCATGCTCAAGGTCCCGGCGGAGGACAACGTCTTCGGCCAGGAGCTGATGCGCAACGGCTCGGGCGGCAGCCTCAAGCTCGAACGCTCGGGCTCCGCCATCGTGGTGCGCGCGACCCTTCCGGGCACGAAGGTCTCTCAGGCGGCCGAGACCTGCAAGGTGCCCCTGAACGACGGCGCTCCGGTCACCCTCACCCCCGAGGCCAGGACCGACGGCATCGCCCGGTTCGAGGTCGCGGGCGGCGAATGCCCCCTGCGCTTCGAGGTGCTGGATGGCGCGGTCCTGGTGACGCCGCTGTCGGGCGGCCCGGTCTGCACCTTCGCGGCGGCCGATTGCGCGACCACGCCTGGGGGCCTGTGGGGGCCGGGAGCCGCGAGTCTGATCCCGCGCTCGGGCGAATTCGACACCGCCCGCGGCGTCGCCGACAAGGCGGTGCGCGACAACTACAAGGTGATGACGCAGCGCGCGCGCGGCCAGGACGTCCGGCCCATCGTCACCGAGCAGGCGGCGTTCTCCTCCGACCGCGAGCAGATCTGCCGCAACTACGCCCGCGAGGGCAGCCACGGCTTCTGCCACGTCCGGATCTCGGAAGGCCGGGCCATCGCCCTGGCGACCCGCCTGGGCGTCAGCCCGGCCACCGCCGCGGCCCCGAGCGCCAGCGCCACCCCGCGTCCGCGCCGGCCCAAGCCCGCGGTGGAGGGGCTGAACCCCGACGGTGGATTTGCGGATTGATACGGTTTCCATCTGGATGAAGCGGGACCCGGATCACCGAGCCCCTGCGGCGCCAGAGCCAAGCCCATGTCCGCATCACGAAGTGATCGACCGGACAAGGTGTGAGCCGGGAGATGTCCGAATCCGACCTCGGGCTCAGGTGCGCTCGACCTCCGGTGTGAACAGGTAGCCGCCCGAGCGGATCGTGCGGATGATCTCGGGGTTGCGCGGATCACCCTCGATCTTCTGCCGGATCCGGCTGATCAGGACGTCGATGCTGCGCTCGTAGGGGCCGGCGGCGCGCCCCTGTGTCAGGTCGAGGAGCTGGTCGCGGGACAGGACGCGGCCCGGGCGCATGCACAGGGCGTGGAGCAGGTCGAACTCAGCCCCCGTGATCGCCACCCGCGCCTGCTCCGGGCTCAGGAGCTGGCGCAGGGAGACGTCGAGGGTCCAGCCGAGGAAGCTCAGGCGCCGCACGCCCTCCTCGGTGGTCTCGCCGGCCGATCCGCGGCGCAGGATGGCGCGGATCCGCGCCAGGAGTTCGCGCGGGTTGAACGGCTTGCCGAGATAGTCGTCCGCGCCGATCTCGAGACCAATGATGCGGTCGATCTCCTCGGCCTTGGCGGTCAGCATCAGGATCGGCACCGCCGATTCCCGGCGGATGCGCCGGCACAGGCACAGGCCGTCCTCCCCCGGCAGCATCAGGTCGAGGACCACGAGGTCGACCCGCGAATCCGCCAGGCGCCGGTCCATCTCGCGCCCGTCGCCGGCCAGGGTCACCCGGCAGTCGTTGGCGCGCAGGTAGCGGGCGACGAGGGCGCTGATCTCGCGGTCGTCCTCGACCACGAGGATGTGGGGGGTGGCGGTGGCGTTCATGGGGTGGCCGGGGCGGATCCTGACGATCGGAACCTCGAGGTTATGCCGCGAGCCGCCCGGCTGTCGAAGGCCAAGGACCCGGCGAAATTGTAAGCGTGTGTGTCTCGCCTGGCCCCGCCTGGACGATCCCGGCGGAATGCCCGGCGCGCATTGCCCTGCGTGCCCGCGATTCTTATGTCGGGCCTGACGCCGATTCCGATGCCGCCTTCCTGGCCCGGTGCGGTTCCTCGACCCGACAGGAGACGACGATGCCGCCCTCAAACCGCCTCTTCGACGAGTTCGCCCGTCTCGCCACCGATGCCGCCGGGGCCGCGCAGGGCGTGCGCCGGGAGGCCGAGACGGTGTTCAAGGCCCAGGTCGAGCGCCTGATCCGCGACATGGACATCGCCTCGCGCGAAGAGGTCGACGTCCTGCGCGACCTCGTGGCCGCCCTGCGCAGCCAGAACGACGCCCTGGCCGCCCGAGTCGCCGCCCTGGAAGGCGTGTCGGCGCCGGTCCGCACGGCGCCCGGAGCCACCGAGTCACTGTGACGCAAGGCCCCGTCGCGGGGTGGAGTGGCGCAGGCGCTTGTGCACAGGAAGGAACGGTGGACCGTCGCTTTCCTGTTCATGCGCCGCGCCGACCGCTTTGAAACGGGAGTCCGGCCCGGTCTATAGTCGGGAACGCACTGATTCGCCGACCCCGACCGCCACCGCCGTGACCGTCTAAGCTTTGGTTTTGTCGCCTTAAATCTTGCGCTGCAGTGTCAGGCTGCGGTGCAGGACGGCGATGCCGTCGCCGCTGGTCTCAACACGTCTCGACGATCCCGCCGGATCGCCAAACTGGACCGCCATGACCCTCCTGCATATCGAAGCTCACGACCGTAACGAGCACCCCCTCGACACCGTCGAGCGGCTCGCCTCCCTGCGCGACTGGATCTTCGACCGTGCCGAGACCGACGAGATGTCGGTGGCCGTCTCCGGGCGCTGGGCCGATTACCACGTCGCCTTCACCTGGATCGAGGACGTCGAGGCCCTGCACGTGGCCTCCGCCTTCGACATCAAGGTCCCCGAGCGTCGGCGGACCGAGGTGCTCAACCTCGTCTCCCTCATCAACGAGCAGCTCTGGATCGGGCATTTCGACCTGTGGTCCACCGACAGCGTCGTGATGTTCCGCCACTCCCTGCTGCTGACGGGGGGCGCCGTGCCGACCCAGGCCCAATGCGCGATGATGCTCAAGTCGGCCGTGGACGCCTGCGAGCGCCACTACCAGGCCTTCCAGTTCGTGATCTGGGCCGGCAAGCCGGCGCGCGAGGCCCTCGACGCCGTCCTGTTCGAGACCGAGGGTGAGGCCTGACCGTCGCGATGCTGCCCGCCTCCCTCACCCTCGTCGGCGCCGGCAAGATGGGTGGCGCGATGCTGGCGGGCTGGCTGCGCGCCGGCCTCGATCCGGCCCGCACCGTGGTGATCGATCCCTCGCCTTCGCCCGAGGCGACCGCCCTGTGCGCCGAGCACGGTCTCGCCCTCAATCCCGCCTCTTCGGCGCCGGCCGATGTCCTGGTGCTGGCCGTCAAGCCGCAGGGGCTGGCCGAGGCGGCTCCCGGGCTGGCGCCGCTGGTGGGGCCGCGGACGCTGGTCCTCTCGATCTTGGCGGGTAAGACCATCGCCGACCTCATGGCGCGGCTGCCCACCGATGCGGTGGTTCGGGCGATGCCGAACCTGCCCGCCAGCGTCGGGCGCGGAGCCACCGGCGCGGTCGCCGGTTCCGGGGTCACCGCCCTGCAGCGGGCCCAGGCCGATGCGCTCCTCGCCTGCGTCGGCCTCGTCGAATGGCTTGAGGCGGAGGCGCTGATCGATGCGCTCACCGCCGTCTCGGGTTCGGGCCCGGCCTATGTGTTCCACCTCGTCGAGGCTTTGGCGGAGGCCGGATGCGCCGCGGGCCTGCCGCAGGACATGGCCCGGCGCCTGGCGCGCGCCACCGTGGCGGGGGCGGGCGCCCTCCTCGATGCCGATCCGCGCGAGGCCTCGCAGCTGCGTCGCGACGTGACCTCGCCCGGCGGCACCACCGCCGAGGCCCTGGCGGTCCTGATGCGCGAGGACGGCCTCACCGCCCTGATGCGCGAGGCGGTGGCCGCGGCCGCGCGCCGGGCCGGCGAACTGTCGGGCTGACGACCGCTCCGCCGGATTCGCGGCGCTGACCGCCCGTCCGCGTTCGATCGCGGGCCAAAGCGGCGTCGCAGCCCTCTAACCCAACCCGATCCCGCGCCTTAGATGAGGGGCGTTGGAAGAGGACCGGACAGCCATGGACGACAACGACGCCTCGCCCCGCCAGAACGGCACGGACCTCACGTCTGCCGGTCCCGCGACCGCCGCGAAACCGGAGGCGTCCAGGCGCGACGCCAGAAAACCGAAGTCTCCCAAGCGCGAGGAGGCCGTCGAGGCGTTGATGCGGCTCGCCGCCGAGCAGCCCTGGAACGACATCGAGGTCGGCGACATCGCCCGGGAAGCCGGGATGACCCTCGCCGAGTTGCGCGACCTGTTCCCCTCCAAGGGGGCCGTACTCGGTGGCCTCTCGCGGATGATCGACCACGCGGTCCTCGACGCGGACACCTCGGACCTGGCCGAGGAGCCGACCCGCGAGCGCCTGTTCGACGTGCTGATGCGCCGCCTCGACGCGATGACCCCCTACAAGCCGGCCCTGCGCCGGATCGCCTATGCTCTACGCGGCGACCCGCTCTCGATGCTGGCCCTCAACGGCGTCGCCCTTAATTCCCACCGCTACATGCTGGCGGCGGCCGGCATCAACACCGAGGGGCCGCTCGGTCGCCTCAAGCTCCAGGGCGTGGTCATCGCTTTCGCCCGCACCGTCGAGATCTGGTTCGACGACGAGGACCCGGCGCTCGCCCGCACCATGGCGCGCCTCGACAAGGAGATCCGCGGCGGCGAGCGGCTGATGGAACGGGCCGAGGATGCCCGCCGCCTCACCGCGCCCCTGCGTGCGATCGGGCGCTCGCTCCTCGACCGCCGTCCCCGCCGAAGCGATCGTGACCGGACGGATGCCGATCCGGCCGCGATGATCTGAGGCTCGGGATCGGCTTAGGGCTCGACCCGGCGCAGCACGAAGGTGGTGCCGACGTCCGGGTCGCGCCGCCAGCGGCCCTCGCCGACCGGGACGAGCTCGACCGTGTGGCCGCGCTTGGCCCGCAGGGTCATGCGGCCTTGCCCCGCCTGCCACAGCACCGGATCGAACACCGCGATCCCGGTGTCGCGGCAACCTTCGACGAGCCGCACCGGGGCGGGCTTGGCCGCCTCTCCCGCCAGCAGTTCGACGCGGCAGACATCCTGTTCCTTGAACCGGTCTAGGGCGTAGAGGCCCGGCGCCGGATCCGGCCCGCCGGCTCCGGCAGGCCGCGCCAGGGGATCGCGCGGGCCGTTCTGCGGCGCGGCCGCCGGCATCGCGGCGGCCTCCGCCGCACCGGTGGCCGCGATCTGCAGGGGCACCAGGCTGTAGGCCTCGCCGTCCTCCAGGCCGGCGCCGTAGCTGCGCGCGTCCGACCGGCGCTTGAAGGCGAGGACCGGGCGCACGTCCTTGTCCACCAGCCGGATCGCATCCTCGGTGAACAGCCAGCCGGCCACCCGGTTGAGCACCGGCAGCGCCCGCCGGCAGCCGGCCGGGAAGGTGAGCCGGCGCCCGGCCTCGCCGCTGGCGGCCGACAGCGTGAGCACGCAGCGGCGGGTGCTGGCGTCGCGCGACAGGTCCCAGGTTCCCGGCACGCCGGCCAGGGTCTGGGGCAGGCTCGGAACGAAGGCGGGCGCCCCGGCTTCCGCCGGTGCCGTTGCGTCCTGCGCATGGAGCGGGCCGGCGAGCGCGAGGCCCGCCGCCAGGACGGTGGCGCCGATGCGGATCATGGACGTGTCCTCACGGTGGTCTCGCTCCACGGCGTCTCGGGAACCGGGGTTAGGGGGCCGCCCCCGTCGAACCAGGAGCGCAGGTTGTCGACGACGAGCCGGCCCATCGCCGCGCGGGTATGGTCGGTGCCCGAACCCACATGGGGCAGCAGCACCACCTGATCGAGGGCGACGAGGGCCGCCGGCACCTGCGGCTCCCCGGCATAGACGTCGAGGCCGGCGCTGCGGATCGTCCCCGCCGTCAGGGCCGCGACCAGGGCGTCCTCGTCGACCACGCTGCCGCGGGCGACGTTCACGAGGATGCCCTCGGGGCCCAGGGCCGCCAGGACCGCCGCGTCCACCATTCCCCGGGTCGCGGGGCCGCCGGGGGCGACGACGATCAGCACGTCGACTGCCTGCGCCAGGCCGAGGAGGGAGGGGTGATAGTCGTAGGCGACGTCCGCCTGCCGATTGCGGCCGTGATAGGCGATCGCGACGCCGAAACCCTCGAGGCGCCGTGCCACCGCCCGGCCGATCCGGCCGAGGCCGAGGATGCCGACCCGGCGCCCGCGCAGGGTCGCGGTGAGGGGAAACGAGCGCTGCGGCCAGTGTCCCGCGCGCAGGTGGCGGTCGGCCTGCGGGATCTGCCGGACGGTGGCGAGCAGGAGCCCCAATGTGAGGTCCGCCACCTCCTCGTCGAGCACATCGGGGGTATGGGTGACGACGATGCCCCGCCCCGCGGCTGTGCGCACGTCGATGGTGTCGTAGCCGACCCCGAAGCTCGCCACGATCTCGATCGCCGGCAGTTTCGCCAGCAACGCGGCGTCGACGGGGGCCTGCGCGCCCACCGCGAGTCCTCGGATGCGAGGGCCGATTTCGGCGAGGAATGCCGCGCCGTCCGCGGCGAGGTCGAGGCGATGGAGGGTGAAGCGGGCGGCCAGGGCCTCCATCACGCTCGGCTGCATCGCCTTGAGGAGCAGGAGATCGATGGATCGGGCTGCCGTCACGGTTGCTCTCGCACGTTTCCCGTCCCGTCCCTGCCGGCCCCGCCTGTCGGGGCCGCAGGCCAGCCATAGCCCGGCTCCATCCGTGCGGCCACTTCCGAAACCGCATCGGAGACACTACTAAGGAACCTCGATCCCATTCCGGCACGCAACACGGCTTTCGCAACGATCATGACGGCCCCGCGCACCCTCTACGACAAGATCTGGGACGACCACGTCGTCGACGTCGAACCCGACGGCACCACCCTGCTCTACATCGACCGCCACCTCGTCCACGAGGTCACCAGCCCGCAGGCCTTCGAGGGGCTGCGCGTGGCCGGCCGCAGGGTGCGCCATCCCGAAAAGACCCTCGCGGTGGTCGATCACAACGTCCAGACCTCGGACCGCAGCTTCGGGATCGAGGATCCGGAGAGCCGCATCCAGCTGGAAGCGCTGGCCGAGAACGTGCGCGACTTCGGCATCGAGTTCTACGATGCGCTGGACCGGCGCCAGGGCATCGTCCACGTCATCGGCCCCGAGCAGGGCTTCACCCTGCCCGGCCAGACCATCGTCTGCGGCGACAGCCACACCTCGACCCACGGCGCCTTCGGGGCACTGGCGCACGGCATCGGTACCTCGGAGGTCGAGCACGTGCTCGCCACCCAGACCCTGCTGCAGCGCAAGGCCAAGAACATGCGCGTGACCGTGGACGGCACCCTGCCGCCCGGCGTGACCGCCAAGGACATCATCCTGGCCATCATCGGCGAGATCGGCACCGCCGGCGGCACCGGCTACGTCATCGAATACGCCGGCGAGGCGATCCGCGCCCTCTCGATGGAGGGGCGGATGACGATCTGCAACATGTCGATCGAAGGCGGCGCGCGGGCCGGCCTCGTGGCGCCCGACGCCACCACCTACGCCTACGTGAAGGGCCGCCCGAAGGCGCCCCGCGGCGCGCTGTTCGACCGGGCCCAGGCCTATTGGGAAAGCCTCGTCACCGACGAAGGCGCCCATTTCGACCGCGAGGTCCGCCTCGACGCCGCCGCCCTGCCGCCGATCGTGAGCTGGGGAACGAGCCCCGAGGACGTGGTCTCGGTCCTGGGCGCCGTGCCCGACCCGGCGGCGATCCCCGACGAGAACAAGCGCCAATCGAAGGAGAAGGCCCTCGACTACATGGGCCTCACGCCCGGCACCCGGATCACCGACATCACCCTCGACCGGGTCTTCATCGGCTCCTGCACCAACGGCCGCATCGAGGACCTGCGCACGGTCGCCCGGATGGTGGAGGGCCGCAAGGTCCACCCGAGCGTCTCGGCCATGGTGGTGCCGGGCTCGGGCCTCGTGAAGGCGCAGGCCGAGGCCGAGGGCATCGACCGCATCCTCAAGGAGGCGGGGTTCGACTGGCGCGAGCCGGGCTGCTCCATGTGCCTCGGCATGAACGCCGACCGGCTGAGCCCGTTCGAGCGTTGCGCCTCGACCTCGAACCGCAATTTCGAGGGCCGCCAGGGCCACCGCGGCCGCACGCACCTGGTTTCCCCCGCGATGGCGGCGGCGGCGGCGGTGGCCGGCCGCTTCGTCGACATCCGCGACTGGACCGGTCGCTGAGGCAAAACCCCGAAATCCCGATTGACGTCGTGGGCCGCCCCGCCTAAACGACCCACGACGGCAGCCGCGATGCGGCTGACGGGCCCAGGTGGCGGAATTGGTAGACGCGCTGGTTTCAGGTACCAGTCTTGCAAGAGGTGAAGGTTCGAGTCCTTTCCTGGGCACCATCAGTCGGCTAAGCCGCTGATCCGCAGAACGAAATAGCAAAATCAGGGACTTACACTGCCCGGTTAATACAAACGGGTGGTACAATGGCGTTGATGACGACGCGTCCCTGGAAGCATCCCAAGACCGCCTCCTACTACCTGCGCCGTGCCGTGCCGCTCGAACTGCGCGCGCTCGTTAGCAAGCGCGAAGAGAAGGTAAGCCTTGGCACCAAAGATCCCGTGGAGGAGAAGCGGCTGCACGCCGTCGCCCTTGTGGAGCTGGAGCAGCGGTGGGCAGCGTTGCGGGTGGGGCCACGCTCCCTGAGCGAGCGCGAGGCGCATGAACTCGCTGCCCCCCTCTACGAGCGCTGGATCGGCCACTATCGAGAGGAGCCGAGCCGGCAGACCTTCTGGCGCATCGAACTGGGCGACAAGCTGTGGCCGCCGCGGTGTCGGGGCTGGTCACAGCGCGTCGATCTGGGCGATGCCCTCATCCGCGATGCGATGGAGGGCGTCGAGAGTGGGCAGTCCGCGATGGAGGAATGGTGCCTACAGGAAGCGACCGCCGTCCTTAAGCGTCAGGGTCTCATCGTCGACGAAGAGGATCACCTCAAGCTCGCGAAAGCCATCGCCGCGGCCGTGCAGCGTGCGATCATGACCCTCGCACGATACGCGCGGGGTGAGTTCGACGGGCCGGCCGTTGGGGCGCCAGTCTCGATGCATCGAGCCGCAGCGCCGACCTCAGCTTCGCCGGCACGTTCATCCGTGACCTTCGACGAACTCGTGAAGGGCTGGGCTACCGAGCGCAGCCCGACCGAGAAGACCCTCTACGAATGGGGGCGGGTGATTCGGGATTTTGCGGCATTCGTCGGCCACGTCGATGCTGCGGCGGTCACGTCTGAGAACGTCATTGCCTGGAAAAACGATCTTGTTGCCGCGGGCCGCAAGCCGAAGACGATTAACGATGCCAAGCTCGCGCCGGTGCGTACGATCCTCCAATGGGGTGTCAGCAACCGGCGGCTACCGAGCAACCCCGCCGCTGGAATCAGCATCAGCGCCAAAAAGAAAGCGGGTCAGGGCATCCGCAGCTTTACAGAAGAGGAGGCTCTCACGATCCTGCAGGCGGCGGCCAGGGAAGCCGATCCGGTTCGCCGGTGGATACCGTGGCTATGCGCCTACTCGGGCGCTCGGCTGTCCGAAGTCTGCCAGTTGCGTGTCGAGGACATAGGGGAGATCGACGGTGTCCCAACGATGCGTTTCGACGCCGGGGCGGGCTCGTTGAAGACGGTCGGTTCGGAACGGACGGCGCCGTTGCATTCGGCATTAATTGCTGCGGGGTTCCTCGACTTCGTTCGCGCGCAAGACTTCGCGCGCAAGACCCGGGCGCGCTTTTCGCAAATCTCCGACCGGACAAGTTTGGCAAACGCAGTGGTGATGGCACTAAGATCCTAGGACGGTGGGTCAGAGATCTGGGTATCACAGACGTGCGCTTATCACCGAGCCACTCATGGCGGCATCGTTTCAAAACCTTGGCGCAAAATCATGGCCTTGCACCCAACATTGCAGATGCGATCACGGGCCACTCGCACCGGTCGATTGGAGATCAGTATGGCGAGTATGATGTGTCAGCGATGAAGAGAGAGCTGGAAAAAATACCAGCTGTTGCAGAGAGCTTTTCGCATGCGTGAAGGGTTCGAAGTCCTGCGTTGCTAGAAGTAAATTTGAAAAGGCCTATCATCGATGCGATGTAAGTATACGATTTTGCTGCTACGAGGAGACACGTTTCGGGCCTATCTTCGAAGCGGTTCAGACGAAGGGGGCGGTTAATTTGGAATTAACGGGAGTGATCGGCGATGGTAGGGACTGACGATTACCTCCGAACGCTCCTCGATCAGGCGGCGGCAGAGGAAGCGTTCCTCGATTGCCTGCGCCAAGCTGAGGATGCCCGGCCGAACGGTGTCGCTGTTTCGCTTGCGTCAACTCCTCTCGTGTCTTTGATGATTACGAACCAGCAACGGGCGAAGTTGCGGGAGCTTGGCTTCTCAGAGGAAGCCATTCGGATGATGACGCCCGCCGAGGCGCACGCGCAACTCGGGCTAGGCAAGCCTAGCCTCTGAGCACGATGTCACTGGCCCATGCTGTCGGGAAAAGCTGTTCGGCCTAGCGTTCGCCGCCGTGCCAGCTTGGCAAGCGCGGCAGCAATTTCAGTTTACCCCAAGCCGTTGGATGATACGGACCGCCCTTCACGTCGGCATGGCCTTTACTGGCGATGGCGCAGTTGGGTGAGCGCCCGCACGAACTGCCTGCAGTCCGGTCTCGGGATCGCGGGTGCGTGGTAGCCCTATGAATCGCCTCAGGGACGGAAAGGGGCTGCGCGGATGCCGATCAGCAGGATAGACCTCACGGGCGCGGGCTCGCCGGAGGCGCTCGTCAAAGGCATCCTAAAGGCCGAGCCGAACCTTCCGGTGCCCGTGCCGATCCAGGAGCTGTGCACGCGCCTCGGCATCCTAAGGATCGAGGACTTCGACACCAACGAGTTCGAGGGCGTCCTCCTGACCGACGCGAAGCGGTCCGAAGGATCCATCCTCGCCAAGCGCGGGGGCGAACCGCGTCGCCGCTTCACCATTGCGCACGAACTCGGCCACTTTCTCATGGGGCACCACGTCCCGGATCAGCCCGGCCGGTTCGAGTGCAAGAGTTCTGACCTGCTACGCGTCAACGCGAAAGAGGGCGATCAGCGGCAGCGCAGGGAGGTCGAGGCCAACCGCTTCGCCACCCTCATCTTGATGCCCCCGCACCTGCTACGGGGCGCCATGGCAGGCTTTCGCGAGCCCGATCTTCAACACGTTCTTGCGCTCGCGCGCGACTTCTCGGTCGGCAAGGAGACGGCGGCTCGGTCCTACGTACAGTACCATCCCGCGCGGATCGCCATTGTCGTGGCGGGCAACGGCCGGGTGCAACGCTGCTACCGCAGCCTCTCCTTTCCAGCCATCATCTGCGCAGTCGGCAGCCCGGTCCCGACAAGCTCGCTCTATCACAGCGGTTCGCATCGGCCGAACATCGCGAGCGACAGGGCCGCGTGCAGTCCCGATCTCTGGATCGATGTAAGGCGCGACCTTCGCGCGCCGTCCCTCTACGAGCAGGTGTACCTACAGCAGAATGGCTTCGCGATGATCCTCCTGCGTCTGGAACCCGTCCCGGAGGAGAGCGCGGAGGAGCGCAGGCTGGAGGAGGGCTGGCGTTACCGCTTCCATTCAGGGCGACGCTAGGCGACACTTCCGCAGGCTCGGATACGAAGCGCCGCTCCGACTTCGGCTGAACCGATGTCGTCAGGATCACGTCGCAATCATTCGTACCGATGCCCCACAGGGTCGTAGCCGTGGTTCAGGACGTTGATGAAGGCGACGACTGGCGCTCGGTCGCCACGCGTCCCCAGGATGCAGCGACCCTCGAAACGGCACGCCAGCGCGCGCGGGAACCTGATCGGGGCCGCGATGCGAGCCGCCCCTCCGAGATTCCGAAGGCAGGATGGAAGGACATCCTGTGGCGCGCCTTGTGGGCTCTACCGAAGGATCGTGTGCTCACCACCGCCGGCGGCGTCGCCTTCTTCACCCTGCTTGCCGTGTTTCCCGGTCTCGTCGCCGTGGTCTCGATCTACGGGTTGTTTTCCGATCCCAACGTGATCAGCCAGCATGTCGGCCTCCTGACCTACATACTCCCTGCCGCCGCGCTCGAACTGCTCTCCGAGCAACTCGTGCGGATCGCGGCTCGCAGCACCGGGTCGCTGAGCCTCACATCGACGATCAGCCTGCTCATCGCCCTATGGAGTGCAAACTCTGGCGTCAGCGCCCTCTTCGATGCCCTCAACGTCATCTACCGGGAACGGGAGGATCGGACCCTGGTCCGGTTCTACGCCACGACCTTCCTATTCACCCTCGGCGGCGCCGCGTTTCTCCTCCTGACGATCAGCGTGGTGGTCGTCCTTCCGGCGATCATGGAGCGCTTCGGGTTCGGGGGGGTGGCCGATACCATCCTGTCCGTGGCCCGGTGGCCAGTGATTTTGGTCGTGGTCAGCCTGAGCCTGACGCTGATTTATCGCTACGGCCCGAGCAGGCGCCGAGCGAAATGGCGTTGGGTGACCTGGGGCAGCGCGCTGGCCGCGTTTCTCTGGGTTTGCACGTCCGGAATGTTCTCCTGGTACGTGGCGAGCTTCGATAGCTACAACCGTATCTACGGGTCTCTTGGCGCTGGCATTGGCTTGATGTCCTGGATCTGGCTTTCCATTGTCGTCGTCCTGCTCGGCGCCGAGATCAATTCAGAAATGGAACGCCAGACCGCCCGCGACAGCACCGAGGGATGGCCCAAACCCCTTGGCGTCCGGGACGCCTTCGCTGCCGACAATGTTGGACCAAGCCAGGAATAAATCGCTGGAGTAGCGCCATCGCCGCTTTGTCAAAGGGCTGAAAATGGCGCAAGGCGAACATCAGCCTAGTGTGAACGGGCTGGTAAAAACAATGCGGCCAAAAGCTAAAGCTGGGGAACTGGACGAAACCTATCTATGGGTGCCCTATGGGCCGAGACAAAGCGATCACGCCAGAAACAAGATCGCCGGAGGAACCCGCATGCTGCGTTGCCTTGCGGCCGTTGTCGCCGTCGTTCTCGCTCTGCCAGTCCATGCAGAGGAGCCCCTCCGCTTTGAGGTCGATCCGGCTTGGCCTAAACGTCTGCCGAACGATTGGATCATGGGGCAGGCCGCCGGCGTCGCCGTCGACGCGGCGGACAATGTCTGGGTCGTGCAGCGGCCGCGGACACTCACCGACGACGAGAAGGCAGCAAGCCTCGATCCACCGCGGACCCGGTGCTGCAAGCCGGCACCGCCCGTCCTCGTCTTCGATCAAGCCGGGACGCTGCTGAAGTCCTGGGGTGGCCCTGGCCAGGGTTACGACTGGCCCACGAACGAGCATGGCATCCACATCGACCATAAGGGCTTTGTCTGGCTGGCTGGCAATGGCGATACCGACGGCCAGATCCTGAAGTTCACCCAGGAGGGACGGTTCGTCCTGCAGATCGGCAAGGCGGGTCAGCAGACCGATAGCCAGGATACCGCGCGGCTTGGCAAGCCCGCAGCGATGCAGGTCGATCCCGAGACCAACGAACTCTACGTCGCGGATGGCTACTACAACCATCGGATCATCGTGTTCGATGCCGAGACGGGCGCGTTCAAGCGCATGTGGGGCGCCTACGGTAAGCCGCCGACCGACGAGAAGCTCGGTCCCTACGATCCCGATGCTGCGCCGGCCGCGCAGTTCCGCAATCCGGTGCACTGCGTCCAGATCGCCCGGGATGGGCTAGTCTATGTCTGCGACCGCACCAACAACCGCATCCAGGTCTTCCACAAGGACGGCAGCTTCGTGAAGGAGATGTTCGTCGAGCGCGGCACGCGGGCCAACGGCGCGGTGTGGGAGCTCGCCTTATGGCCGGACGAGCGCGAGACCTACCTCATCAACGCAGACGGAGCGAACAACGAAGTCCGCACTCTCAGCCGCGACACCGGCGAGGTGCTCGGCCGTTTCGGGCGCAACGGCCGGCAGGCAGGCGACTTCCACTGGGTCCACAATCTTGCGGTGGACTCGAAGGGCAACGTGTTCACCACCGAGGTAGACACCGGCAAACGTGCCCAGAAGTTTCTGTTCCGAGGCGACTTGGTTCTGCGCAAACGCATTGCTGCACCGTGAGGACCACGCGATGATCACCGCCGACCCCGATCTGAATATGCTGGCCACGTGTGCCTGTTGCCTTCCGCGCCGCGGCTTCCTGGGCGGCCGCGTTGGTCGCTGACTGAGCCAGGCTATGTCGCAGTCTCAGCGTGGACTTCCTCGGGGGCGCACGTGCCCACCGCATGGCTGAGCGCACCTACCTTGAAGAAACTACGGCAGCGGTCTCGCATGAGGCGATGCTTCTCTACGAGAACGGCCGTCCGATGGTGTAGGCTATGGGGCGAGTCGATTTTTGTCGCGAAGTACCGCCGCGCGCCAATGAGCGCAGCGTTCTTCGAGATGTCTAAAACCTCCTTCGTAAGCTTCCGGGTGCTCTCGACTGGAGCGGGCATTCGTCCTTAGCCTCCGGCTTTCATTCGCCGCTTGACACCTCGCTGGGCCCGATCAGCTTCGCCCAAACGAAGCTAGCGTCCCCGAATTGAGTTGATCGAGCATCCGAGTCAGTGCCGCGACATTGTTCTTGTCGTCAGCGCTTTCGAGCGCGTCCTGCAATACCGGGCGGATGTCCTCGGCTTCGACCTTCTCCATGTCCCAGTTCGGATAAAGGCGCTCTCGCCTTTCCTCGCTCTGGCTCAGCGCGACGATATCGTAATGGCGCGGATCGCCATGCAGGCTCGCGATCAGCTTGTGTATCTGGACGGCCGGCCCCTCGATCCACTGGAAAAAAACGCCGCTGCCGAAAACCAGCACCCCGGTGATGCCGCGAGCGGGATTGTGTCGCTGGGCCGACTCGACGATGCGGCCGACCTCGGCATCGTCGACGCCGTCGGCGGCACGGCTGCAGTAGACAAAATGATAGAGCGGGGGCAGCGCGGCTTCGTCCAACTCAGTGCCGCGGTGAAAACCGTACTCGTCAAACATGGTTAGGCCCGCTCCGTTTATGCCAGGCAGGGCGTTCCGCCCGGTGCGTGAGCGGCAGGATAGCGTAACTGGCCGAATTTGAAATTGAACGTAGCGGCCCAGGCCGTCGCGCGGACACCGAAGGTGCTGCTACTCGCCGGACGCACTAGCGGACGGGCGGGCGAGAAAGTCTCCTGACCGGCGCCATGCCCCGGAACAGTCCGATGCGGCATCATGGCGACAGGGTATGCCGAACCCTACTCCGCATCGGCCGGTTGAACCGTCATGACCGAGAAATCATCTGATCCCACCGTGCAAATCGTCGATGCCCAACGCCGTGAGATGGCTATCGAGCACCTGCTCTTCGGGACCATCCGCTTTGTCTCGCAGCACCACCCTGAGCTCCTCGATCAACTCGATGCCAGCCTCGACCATCTATGGGATAAGGGGCCAGATGGTGAGCGTGACGACGAAGCCGTACGGGAGGTCGCGCGCCGCTTCGTCGGGAGCCTGCGTGCGGAGCGGTGACTCGGCCGATGGAGCCCATCATGAGCGACCTCCCCAACTTTCCTCCCGAAGCCTTCGCCAAGCAGGATCGCACGCCGGACGGGCTGTTCTACGCGCAGGCCCGCTTCGTCACGCATATCGACGACGCGGCTATCGACGCCGTGACCGACCTGTACCGCACGCTACTACCGCCCGGTGGCCGCATCCTCGACCTGATGTCGAGTTGGGTCAGCCACCTGCCTGCAGAGGTCGCCTACGGGGGTGTAATTGGCCATGGCCTCAACGCTGAAGAACTCACCGCCAACGCACGCCTGACGCAGCACTTTGTGCAGGACCTCAACGCCGACCCCATCCTGCCGTTCGACGACGCCAGCATCGATGCCGCCCTGATCTGCGTCGGGGTGCAGTACCTACAAGATCCCGTGGCCGTCCTGCGCGAGGTCGCACGTGTGCTGGTGCCGGGCGCACCCGTGGTCATCACCTTCTCGAACCGCTGTTTCCCCACGAAGGCGGTGGCCATTTGGCGGGCCATCGGCGGGGATGATCATGCTCGGCTCATCGCACTGTACCTGCAGCACGCAGCGTTCTCGGCGATTGAGGCCAGGGTGCTACTGCCGGAAGGTGGACCCACTGATCCGATGCGGGCGGTGATCGGACGAACCTCGACGCCGAAAGCGGACGTGTAGTAGCGCAGGCGGCGGGCGGAGGGTTGCCTAAGCTTTAGCAGCGGCTGTCTCACGGCCCCTCAGCTACAGGGCAAGGCCAAGCTGACGTGGCTCTTCCGCCGCGCCATGTTGCAGCCCGGATAGCGACACCCCGATCAGTCGCACGCTGCGGCGTAGGGGAAACACGTCCCGCAGCAGGCCGAGGCTGATCTGCGCCAGCGATTCGCGGCTTTCCACCGGCATTGTGAGGGAACGCGCCCGGGTGATCTGCTCGAAGTCGGAAAATTTTACCTTCAGGGTGACGGTGCGGCCGGCGACGCCCTTGCTCGCGCAGACCGTCCAGACCTTGTCGAGGATCGGCTGTAGCCGCTCGCTGAGAACGGCGAACTGGGTGGTGTCCTCGGAGAAGGTGTTCTCCGCCCCCACCGACTTGCGGATGCGATGTGCCCGAACGGGTCGGTGATCGATGCCCCGGGCGACGTTGTGGTAGTAGCCGCTCGAGCTGCCAAAGATGGCCTGAAGTTCACTGAGCGAGCGTACCTTGAGGTCGCCGCCCGTGAGGATGCCAAGGCGCTTCATCTTGGCCTCCGTCACGGGGCCAACGCCATGGAAACGTCCGATGGGCAAGGCCTCGACGAAAGCTGGTCCCATGGCCGGGGTGATGACGAACAGGGCGTCCGGTTTTCGGTAGTCGGAGGCAACCTTCGCCAGGAACTTGTTGTAGGAGATACCCGCAGAAGCCACGAGGCCGGTGCGAGCCAGGATCTCCGCCCGAATGGCCCGTGCAACCGCGGTGGCGGTCGCGAGCCCTTGGAGATTCTCGGTGACGTCGAGGTAGGCTTCGTCGAGAGACACCGGCTCGATGGTCGGGGTGTGCTCGGCGAACACCGCCTGGATCTCGGCGGAGATCGCCTTGTAGACCTCGAAGCGCGGCTTGACGAAGACGAGGTCGGGGCAGAGCCGCCGGGCGGTGACCGAGGGCATCGCCGACCGCACGCCGAACACCCGTGCCTCGTAGCTCGCCGCTGCCACGACACCGCGTTCGCGTGATCCGCCGACCGCCAAGGGGCGCCCGCGCAGGGCCGGATCATCGCGCTGCTCGACGGACGCATAGAACGCATCCATGTCGATGTGGATGATCTTCCGAGCGACGGCGACAGGTTCGGTCAAGGGTGCTGTATCGTTCGGCATTCCCGCCCCTGAAGCACCGGACGACGGGCTGCGCACCGACACGCAGCCTTGCCCTTTTTCACCGGCTACCCTCATATAGAACATAACGCGAACTGAGGCGTTTTCGGAAGGTGCTGCGAAGGGGATTTGCAGATCATGGCCCGCTACCGCTTTCACGCAACCAATGGCTACGCCCTCGTTCTCGATGCCATTGGCAAGGATGTGCGTTGCCCCGGACGCCTGATGCCTCGGGCTGTGGCGGTCGCCAAAAGCGTCATGGACGAACTCGATGATCAGGAGGACTGGTCGGAGTGGAGCGTCACCGTGCACGACCTCAGCGGTCGTCGTGTGTTGGTGCAGCCCTTCGTATCGCAGGCCGGTGGCGCCTTTCAGGCAGCTTGAAACCAGCGCGAGTTGGCCATGCTTGTAGAAAAGCATGATAGGCACCGAGTTTGACCCTACCTCGATTTCATATTTCTTAGAATTTCGCGGCTTTAGATAAAGATCCTCAGGGGGTAAAGCTTTGGTGTTTATTGAAAATTAGGCTCCGCAGGCGTGACCCGCACGACCGTCTGCCGCCGCTTTCGGTCGTGCGGCTGCAATGCTACCCACCCGCCTCATCACGAGGGGCTATCCAATGACCTTCCCGACGCGACGCGCCGTGTTCCTGGCCGTCTTCATGGGCTGCGTTCCGGCTTTTGCGCAGACCTCGGTCCCCGCCGGTCCGGAGACGGTCGCCTCGCAGGCCGTCATCCGCAAGCTGAACGCCTATGTCGGGCTCTTGAACCGGACGCTCCGCGCTTCGGAATCGATGGCGCGTTACGGAAGCTGGGTGAACATGCAGACCGGCCCGACAGGTCGTGAGAGCATCGTGTATGGGCTCTACTCACTCTATGACGTGCGCGACGAGATCGCGAAGGCGAAGGCGGCCGTGAGTGCGGAACCACGCATGGCGGAGCTCGACGCGGCCATCCCACCGTACGTCGCGGCCTACGAAACGCTCGCCCCGCTGATTGCGCAGGCGAACGGCTATTACGAGCGGGCGGACTACAAGGTCGACAAGATGGCGGAGGGCAAGACTTTGCATGGCAAGCTCGCGCCTGCCGGCAATGCCTTCCTGGAAGAACGGGCGAAGCTCGAACCGCTCTTCGCCCGTGAGAAGCTTAAGAGCGACGAGGCAGAGCTCGCGCTGATCGAGAAGCAGGAAGGCCGCAAGGCGCGCTGGATCGTCGCCAACGTCATGCTACGAGCGCGTCCGGTGGTGGAACTGCTCCCGCGCGAAGCTAGGCCCATCGTTGACCTGCCGGCCTTCGACGCCGCACTCGCCACTTATGCCTCGGCCGTCAGGAGCATGGACGAGTATACCACGGCCGAGCCGGGCTCCTTCTCCGGCTTCGAGGGCCGACCGGCTTCCTGGCTCGGCAAGCTACGCGAGTTCCGCGAGAAGCTCGGCCGCGCGAAGGGTGACGCACGCCGCGGCCGTATCGACACAACCTGGATCGTGAACGACTACAACACCCTGATTTCGTCCTCGCAGACGGCGACCCGTTTCCCGCGTTAGGCGGTCCTGCCGGACGCTGCCGGACGCTGCCGGCGCTGACGGGACCATCCCGTACGATGGACGTTACATCTCGGCGGCGCGCGCTTCGCCGGGATGACGAGGAAGCCAAATGATGCAGTCAGATACGCCACGCCCCGGAGACGATCCCCTCCCGCCCATCGGCGATCCAACTCCCGGCCCTCAGGTACCTGAGATTGATCCACCGGCGGAGCCACCGGCCCCTCAGCCACCAGGCCCCATCGAGGCTTCCTAAAAGCTTGGCGATCCGTTAGCGCAACTCACGACGAGGGAGACGGTAGTCGCACCGCGACCTCGTTCCGGCGCAGGAATGGCACCGAGAACGGCGGATCGTAGCCCATAAAGAAGGGCTGATCCGCCGGCTTTCGTCCAGCGGCTTCCATCACCTTCGTCAGGATGCGGGCCTGCTCATCCCTAGCCGCAGGCGATGCGGTGCCCGAGAAGCGCAGGACGGCCAACCGTTCCGGAGGGATGCGAACCAGTCTCACACCAGGTTCCGTCGGCTCCGGCGCACCGGCTTCGACGACCGCCCTCGGCAGGTAGAAACGCATGGTTCCCTGGGCGCCCTGTTCGACCGGGACCGTCATCGCGATCAGGCGGCCTTTGCTCTCGACGGGCGTCGTCATGGCGATCCGCTGACCGCCACCATTCGCCCCGGTGATGTAGCGGAAAAGCCGGCCGAACGCCTCCCCGTCCTGTTGTCCCCTGGCATCCGTCTCGACGGCAACGCGTCCTTCATAAGCCCGCACCTCGACCCCGCGGTCGAGTCGCTCGACGACCGCATAGCGCGGCTCTTCATAGGTCCCGCGGATGCCCACGACCGACAGCGCGGATTCAAGCAGAGTCACGAGGTAGTAGAAGAACTTGTCCATCGTCCACGCATCTTTTAGTCATGGGGGTACACAAGGGGTCTGCGGTCGTTTGCAGTCTGGTCTCTGACGTAGGTCATGTAGGCCGACTGGTTTTCCGGCATAGAAGACCGCGGCGTGGCTGCCGTCCATCAGTGCGGCCAGAGCATCAATGGATACCTTGGTCAGGTCACCATGAACCGCCATCGCTCCCAATGCAGCGATGCCCTGGGCCTGTTCCGGCTTGCTATGCAACGACATGCCCGTGCTCGTGACTAATTGGCCACACCGCAGAACCGTAGCAGCTAGAACAAGCTAGGATGGATCTGGTCGCGACTGAGGGAAGCGAATGCGGCCATTAGAAGCCAGGCCGCTGCGGATAGAATTCAACCTTTCGGCCCCATGAGGATCTGTAGGTGCACGCGGCGAGATCCAGCGCGAAGGCCTCGATGCCGGTCAAGTGCGGTAGTAAGGCGCATCGTCAACGCAGTTCGGCTTCACAGATAGCGTTGGTGCGATCTGAAACGTGGTTCCCCGTCCAGGGAGGCCCACTGCAAGTCACTCCTTTCTACCATTAGGTCCTAGTGTAAAACATGATAGCCGACTTGGATTGCCGCCGTTGTGTTGATTCACCTAGCGCTTTCAAGGGGTATAATCAAGTATTAATTGAGTATTAAAATACCACCTTGATTGAGGGACATCCAAGATGCTGACCCGATCTTTACTGATCTTGATACTGGGATCGATTGCGGCGCCAGCCTTGGCCTTGCAACCGCGGGACACCCTGCGGGACTGGAGTGCCGCAACGGGCGCGGACCGGGACCGCCTGTTGCAGCAGCTGGAGAAATCCAGCGAAGTAGGTGTTCCGCGTGAGGATGTGCTGTCCTGCCTCAATGACGCTGCGAGCATGACTGCGCATGCCGACTTGGCGATCCACGACGTGTTCAGGGCCTGCACGAAGCAGACTCTGAAAGACTCGATCTGAGCGAAGGCCTTCCCCACTTCGTAAAGCGGGGAAGCGTTGCACGGCGAAGGGCAATGTTATCGGGGGCCGAGCAGACCGAATGCTGCCCGCAAAGGCGATTTGAAAATCATCGAGGTCTGAAAACGATGCTCTCGCAAGCGGCTATCCTCCTAACCGCCCTCATGTTTGGCGGGATGGTCCTGTACTCGTTCGGCTTCGCCTCGTTCCTGTTCAGTGCCCTCCCCGCCGACGCGGCAGGCCCGCTCCTGCGCCGCGCCTTCCCGCACTTCTACGTCTTCGTCATAGGGTGCGCCCTCAGTGGCGCCGCGCTGGCAGCCACCATTGATAGGACCTCCGCCCTCATCCTAGGGCTCATAGCCGTCACGGCACTCATCGCGCGCCAGATTCTCATGCCGGCCATCAATGGAGCAACCGACTTGGGAAATCGCACACGGTTCCGAGTCCTTCACACTGGATCCGTCATAGTCACGCTGGCCCATATCGCTGGGTCGTCCGCAGTGATTTTGAGACTCTCTACCTAGATGATTTCATTTAGATACCGCGCGTTGAGTAAAGCTGAGGGGGCCTGCGGCCGCGATATGAGCATGTCATTTCCCATTAGTGTAATTTTCCCACCACGGATCCTAGGCAACCTGGGTCATGTGCCGACTGTCTGCGACGGGTGTCGCAGCATAGGCTGGTCAGGGCGGAGGCAGTCGCGAGGCACATCGCCCCAACCGGCCTGCCTAAATAACCTCAGCAAGTTTTTGTCTTTTAGGACGGCCACCTCGTTCGAAAGCAACAAGAGCCTCGACCATTCAGGCCGGCAGCCATCCGACATTAAGCTCCTGTCGGCGGTGCAAGCCGCTTTGTGATGTGCTCCGTAAGCAAGGATTAACGCTGCGTGAGCATTGTCGTGAAAGTGATCGATCAACCGTTCGGACCAGCGGGGTCCGCACAGTTGCCCTAGGAGACAGCTGGTCCATGCCTCGCTTGCTCGAACTGCTGCGTTGAAAACTCCAGGTGATTATTGCGTGGAAGCCGGCACCTGCTCATTTACTTCCTCTCATCCTGGGGGTTTTAGCCTTTGCAGGTTGGGGAGCCTACGCGAACAAAGCGTCAGCCAACCGCAATCTTACGACTGAGGTCAGCCTGCTTCAGACAGAAAGAAGCGGGTTTGTGAACCGTCAGAGAGAGTTGGAGCAGGCAAACATCGACCTTGTGCGTGAGTGGCAAGGCAAACTCGCTTCTTCACGCGAGGAGCTCGCCCGAGCTGTTGCCGCGCGCGACGCGGCCAAGGGCCAGCTTGGCAGTTCACAGCGCGAGCTTGTCGCCTCGAAGAAGCGCCTCGATCAGGCTCGTGAACGTGTCTCCGAGACGGGAAGCATCAAACCCGCTAAGCCGTCGAAGAAGGCCACGAGTAAGCCATAGAGCCGCCCGAGAGCTCGGCCCTCGGTGTCATGAACCGAGTTGGTGGCCAACCTCGGCAAGGAACTGATCGCTCTCGCTCCGGCTAAGATTCTCCCGGACCCAGGCGTCTCGTACCCCGAAGCCCTGCTTCACCAGGAGCGAGGCTAGGGCCAGCTTGCGCCCCCGTTTGAGGACGTCGAAGACGCTTTGCGCGCCAGCTCCATCGCACCCCGAGGCGATGACTGCGCTGATCTGGGCGGTGTGAAAAAGCCTCGAAGGATGACCCCTCCCTCAGATCACGCTAAGTTATTGATCTAAAACCGTAATCTTTGTCGAAGGTGGGGTCACGATCGGCGCCAATCGTGACCCCACCTTCGATGGAAATTCCCTAGGTTCCATAATGAATTACGTCTGTTTTGCTCAGGGTCATCCTTCGACGCCGATCTACACCCATGGCCCGTAAAACTCGGCTCAAGGTCTGCTCGGAGACCGACACGCCGTGATCCTCGGATAGGATCTGGGCCAGATCGCACAACCGCCACCGCACCACACCGTGTGCGGCCGGCGTCGGTCCGTGGTCGACCCGCGCCTTGAGGACATCGCGCTGGTTGGCGTTCAGGCGCGGACGAGCCCCGGGGGGCTTGCCGTCGATCAGCCCGTCCGGTCCATCGGCGTTGAAGGCCACGACCCAGTCGCGCACCGTTTGCAGCCCGACCCCGCCGATCTTGGCCGCCTCCGAGCGCAGACCACCCGCGGCGATCACCGACAGCGCCAGCAGGCGGCGGGTCTGCGCCGGATCACGCAAACCCACGGCCAGACCGCGCAAGGCCTCGGCATCGAAGTCTGATCGCAGCGGCACCGGAGCAGCCATCGCATCCTCCTCAGGCTCCAAACCCAAGGAAGGAATCACGACCGAGATGNGGGCCGGACGGGCGCGGGGTCTGGCATGCCGGATCACGCGAACCCTTGGCCAGACCGCGCAAGGCCTCGGCATCGAAGTCTGATCGCAGCGGCACCGGAGCAGCCATCGCATCCTCCTCAGGCTCCAAACCCAAGGAAGGAATCACGACCGAGATGCTGACGCTACCCCGCGTGCGTCCTGCTTAGCGATGCTTGGTAAAGACGCCCAGGGCATCTATCCGGAGCCCTATAAAGCCTCGTAGACCTTGTGGATGGGGATACCGCAGAAGTCGTCCTCGACGCCCAGGCCCTTCACCGCCACAAATGGCGCCGCAATCTGGCCCTCCATCAACATCCGCAGGAATTCCTGTGGCCCCTTGAGCGGCATGTTGGTCTTAAGCAGCTCTGGCCCGTAGAGGTCGAGAGTGTCGCGAACGTACTGCTCTGCCCCGTCGTGCAACTCGGCTAGGACGGCATGCTCGTCATCCGTGCGGAGGTCGGTCTTGAACAGCGGCGTGACGCGGTCGCCCACCGTGTAGCCGACGACCTGCCCGTGCGCCGCCGTCAGAAACGCCTCGACGGCGAGCGAGTACTTCAGTGCGGGCATCGGCGAGGTCCATGGCTTGGCGTTCTCGCTCACGCAACCGAAGGCAAAGCCGCCGCCCTTTTCGACTGCGCTCGCCGCGTCGAAGGTCGCCATGTAGAACCCGATAAGCGGTCGTCCGAGCGCCACCTGCATCATTTTCTGGATGGTGGCGGAGTAGCCGACGTCGACGACGGCGCATTTTTCATCCGCATCGAAACCCTCCTGGCGGGCGTAGGCAAGGAAACGCGCACGCATGTCGCCGGCATGCTCGGTAATTTCCGGCTCCAGCAGGGTCATGACCCGTTCGACGACCGAGGCATCGGCGTCCAGTGCGACCTCGAAGCGGTCGAGGCCGAGATGCGCCGGGGCCACGAAGCCAGTACGGTTGCGGAGGAGCGCGCGGAGGTCGCCCGTGTAGTCTCCCGTCGATGTCACCAGTTCCGGCCGGAACTCGATGGCAAGTGCGGCAGCGATCGCCGTCTGCCGAGACACATGGAAATAACGGCCCTCGGGTAGATCGTGCAGGCCGTAGCGCTCGCGAATCAGGCGGTAGACCCGGACCAGGAAGTCGCCTTCTCGCGCCAGGAAGTACAACCGATCGACAAGGGCAAGCGCGGCGTGTCTGATCAGCCACGACATAAACAGCAGCATGATTGGCCCGAAGACCGTGAAGCCGATGTCGCGGGTCGAGGCGAGCGAAAGGTATGGCGGCCGGTCCCGGTCGAGGAACGGCGCGCGCGTGAGCTTTAGCATTGCCTGGCCGATAACGAGGTCGGTGGGCCACGTCCGCGCCAAGTCGCCGTCGTCGCGCTGGAACCCGCTCTGGGCCAGGATCTTCGCCGGGTGGGCGACGTGCAGGAAGGGGATGCGCCGATCGCAGGCAGCCTGGATGTCGGAGTGCTCGTTGTCGCCGACATGCAACCAGCGAGCGCGCGGCACTCCTTCCGCCTCCTCAACGTGGGACCAAAGATCGCCCCGGTCCTTCCGCGCGCCGACTTCGTTGGACACGTAGACCTGCGCGAACAACTCTGCGACGCCGACGCGTTGCAGGATGTCGAGGATGTCGGCTTTCTTGTAGTAGGTATCCGTTATCAGGACGACCCGCTTGCCGAGCCCGTGCGCGGCCTTGAGGATGGCAATGACCTCGGTACGAGGCAGGAGGCAGCCGAGGTCGATTCGCCTCTCAAGGGCGTGCGCCCGCTCGACCACGTCGATAGGGATCGGGCCCGCGGCGGCGAGTTCAGCGTAGATCTCGCACAAGTTGACGTCGCCCTGATAATGCTTCCGAGCGCGGACCCGGTTCTCGGCAGCGCGGCGTTCCTCGAAAAGCGGAACCGGCCCACCCGTTTCCGCCGAGATGCGGTGCTCGATGAGCTTCAGCACCGCGTCTGGCCGCCGAGCCGGGCGACAAACCAGTGTGTCGAACAGGTCGAAGGAGATGAGGTCGGCGCAGCGGAGCAGCTCAAGCATCTCGTCTTGTGATCGGCCGCTGTACTGGTGCCAGTTCCGAGCGCTGCTGCCGTAGCGCGCTAGCCCCCTGTCGTAGTCGAAGCAGACGTAGTCGTACCCCTGAGACCGACACACGAGGGTAATCGCCCGCTCAATGGCGTGGGCGAGTGTCCCGTCTGTCTGGCCGTGCTCGTTGGGAAAGTCGTGTGGCGCGAAGCCGGCCTCCAGAAGCGGACGCAGGGCCGCCGTGCGGGCCCAAAACATGCCGCCCACCGGATAATCGAGATACTCGTCGAACCCGTCGTAGCGCAGGCCGAGCCGTCCGAGGAGCTCGTGACCGGATCCGACGTTTGCGAGCCAAGTATGTGCCCAGTAGGGCATGTGTGCGCTGGTCTCGGGGAAGAACAGGCCGAGCTTTGCGTCATCCTCGAACAGGGTTAGGGCGAGGTGGGCGCAGTCGGCTTTGGCAAACAACGTCCGGTAGATATCGTTGCGCCAGCGTATTTGCTCGTTGCCGCTGTACAGCGACTTCTTGGTGTGGACATGGAGCACGTAGTCGCAGCGCAGGATTTCCTGCGCAAATACGGTGACGACAGGGCCGAAGTTGCGGCCGCGGTTCTCAACCACCGCGACTCGTGTGCGACGGGCGAGGCCGGCGCGGCTCGCGGCTGCTTCGATTGCCAACCGCTTGGCCGGCGTGTCGGTTGAGACTAGCAGATCGAAGTGCTGTATCGCCCGCACGATATAAGGGAGGAATTCTTCAAAGACGTCGACGTAGAAGGCATGAACGACGATAGCGATGCGGGCCGTTTTGCTTTTGCGCAGGACGAGCGGGCGGGTCTCGATCCGCTGGGCCGCGGCGTCGCGGGTACAGGCAAGACGGATGGGCCGCCCTTCCTCGTGGCCGCACTTCAGGTAATGCACCAGCGGGTTCGTCCCGGCTACCGCGACGTCCGGATTGTGGTCGAGATACCATGGCCCGTCGAACAGGGGACCGGGGCTGAGGCCGAGGGCTGCGCCGTCCTGAAGGTAATGCCGTGCCGGATCCCGCTCCGGGGGCAGGTCCGGCGCCTGCGTCTGCCGGTACCAATCCGGGTCGAACAGGTCCGAGGTCTTAACGAGCGCGACCTCGGCCAGGTCGGCGACAGGGCGCGCCGCTCGGCCCTCCTCGTGGCCGCTCTGCAGGTAATGCACCAGGGGGTTCATCCCGGCTGCGGCGACGTCCGAATTGCGGTCGCGATACCATGGCCCGTCGAACAGGGGGCCTGGGCTGAGGCCGAGGGCTGCGCCGTCCTGAAGGTAGTGCCGTGCCGGATCCCGCTCCGTAGGCAGGTCCGGAGCCTGCGTTTGCCGGTACCAGTCCGGGTCGAACAGGTACGAGGTCGCAACGAGCGCAACCTCAGCCGGGTCGGCGACAGGGCAGGTCGCTCGGCCTTCCTCGTGGCCGCACTGCAGGTAATGCACCAGANAACAGGTACGAGGTCGCAACGAGCGCAACCTCAGCCGGGTCGGCGACAGGGCAGGTCGCTCGGCCTTCCTCGTGGCCGCACTGCAGGTAATGCACCAGAGGGTTCATCCCGGCTGCGGCGACGTCCGGATTGCGCTCGAGATACCTTGGCCCATCGAACAGCGGGCCGGGGCTGAGGCCGAGGGCGGCACCGTCCTGAAGGTAGTGCCGTGCCGGATCCCGCTCCGGGGGCAGGTCCGGAGCCTGCGTTTGCCGGTACCAGTCCCGGTCGAACAGGTACGAGGTCGCAACGAGCGCAACCTCAGCCGGGTCGGCGACAGGGCAGGTCGCTCGGCCTTCCTCGTGGCCGCACTGCAGGTAATGCNCGGTCGAACAGGTACGAGGTCGCAACGAGCGCAACCTCAGCCGGGTCGGCGACAGGGCAGGTCGCTCGGCCTTCCTCGTGGCCGCACTGCAGGTAATGCACCAGGGGGTTCATCCCGGCTGCGGCGACGTCCGGATTGCGCTCGAGATACCATGGCCCGTCGAACAGGGGGCCGGGGCTTAGGCCGAGGGCGGCGCCGTCCTGAAGGTAGTGCCGTGCCGAATCCCGCTCCGTAGGCAGGTCCGGAGCCTGCGTTTGCCGGTACCAGTCCGGGTCGAACAGGTCCGAGCCGGAGAGCTGCCTCTCGGCCTCAAGGTCGAAGGGATTACGCTGCACCCAGCGAGGCGCGTCTTGGAGGGACATGGCGCGACTTTTTTGCCTTGAGCCGAGGTAGATGTCGGGCAGGGGGACACCGTCCCGGACGTTGGATAACACGTGGAGGGGGGCGGTACAGCAAACGTCAGGGAGTTCGCAAATCGAGAGCGAGCACTTACGTCCGCGTGCGTTTCCTGTAAAAGCAACAGCCCCGCCGCTCGGAGGAATCTGGCTCGTCCGTGTCGGATTGCATCAGTTTCGTCCATCCTGCAGTATCCAGTACTTCTGCAGGTTCCATCAGCATTCGAAGCTGTCAGTATGGCCCCGTAGGCGGTTGTTTCGGACAAAAAGATGAAAACTGTTGTGGAATTGAGCACCGAATTGTCCCAGTCGGGACTGGAGTTTACCGGAGAACGATTCTGCCCCGAAGTGAAGGGTGCAATCCGATACGAGCACATGCACCGCTACATCTACGCGGAGCGGCTGGTGGTCGGAAAATCGGTGATCGACGTAGCCTGCGGCGAGGGCTACGGCAGCCATCTGCTGGCCGTACGGTCGCGCTCTGTGCTCGGCGTGGACGTCGATCCGGTCGCGGTCGCCCATGCCGAGCAACGCTATGGGTCGGACCGGGTGCGGTTTGTGGCCAGCAGTATCACGCACCTGCCGGCAGATGACGCCTCGATCGACGTAGCGATCTGCTTCGAGACGATCGAGCACGGCATCGACCAGGCCGGTGCGTTGGCCGAACTGCGCCGCGTACTCAAGCCTGACGGCATCCTGCTGATTTCGACCCCAAACGCTGAGGCCGAGGACGAGGCGTGGCACGCGAGCAACCCCTGGCACACGCACGAAATGACGCAAACCGAGTTCGTTGCGTTGCTCGGACGGCACTTTCCCACGGTACGGCTCCTCGCTCAGCGCAGTATCCACGGCTCAGTGATTCTGCCGATCGAAGCCTCGTCCGCGGCCGGCGGCCATACTGCGCGGGCGACGGGCGCGGGCACCTTCACGAGCACGGATGCGATTGAGCCGTCTTTCTTCATCGCCGTCGCGGGCGGCGCCGACATCCCCATCGCCAGCCTTTACGACGACGGCCACGAACGCGACGAGCTCCGCTACGCGGTTGGCGCGATGCAGGCTCTGGAGACAGAATTATGCACCGCCACCGAGGCGCTGGCCGCTCGGGAGCAGGAGATTGCCCGGCTGACGACGGCCAACAAGCTTCTCAACATTCAAGTCGAGCATTTGCGTACGAAATTGGAGGCCTATGACGCAAAGGATACGCGGACAGGCCAATTCATTTCTAAATAGATTTCAGGAATATAAAATCAAAAGCAATATTCGTATTTTTATATGTCTATGCGATCAACACTATTTCGCTTGGCCAATATCGAGTCATGCCTCAACTCCGCTTCGGGCAGACGTCGAAGCATAAATCCTCTCGTAAATTGGCTTAGGTATTGGGTCCCGAGGTGAGATGGGTTGGATCGCATCGGCAGCGGCCCGGGTTTCTCAAGGAACCAAGCGAATGAGCGCTTCCGACTGCGGGAGGCGGCACGGCACACGGCCTCAGCTGAACACGAGCCGGTCACGCGAGCAAAACCATCGCGCGCGGTCAGCTCGAGCTGACGCTATTCAGTTTCCTGGCCCCGGTCGGCCAGGATGCGCCGGTTAGAAGAACGACAGTGTAAGCGTCCTCACTGCGTTGGGGCGACCTGTCTCTTTCGTGACGGACGGGACAGCCCAATCCCGCCGGCTTTGATACAAGCGTCTACCAAAGAGGATTTTTCGCGGCGAAGGGGAGGGTACGCGGCACGGTGGACGAGACGCATCCCTCAGTGCGATACCAAGCGTACATGACGTCGGCAGGAATCTTCAGCGCGACAGCGGCATAGTAACCAGCAAACGTCTGAGAGGTCGCCACACGCAGGAGCGTGATGTCTCCTTCGTTGACAGGGTCAGTTCTTCGGTGGGGGGAGCGCGGGATGAAATATGCGTCGCATGTGGGCCAGGACCAATGGGTCACAGAAGTTTATCGCGGGCTGCGCGGCGGATATTTTTTAGAATTTGGCGCTTTCGACGGAGTGACTACCAGCAACACAGTTTACCTTGAAAAAGAACTTGGCTGGAATGGCATTTGCGTTGAGGCTAACCCGAGGTACTATAAATCCGTATGCGCAAATCGTTCGTGCATAACAGTAAATTGCGCGCTCTGGCCTGAATCTAGGATTTGTTTGGATCTGGAGGACGCTCATGGACTGAGCAAGCTTCTTGCGGTCGACAGTATTAACTCCACATCGCTCACAAGAGAAAGTATTTCTAAAGGAATAGTTAGCGTTGACACGTTGCACCCGATCGAACTGCTTGATCGTTTCGGTGCTCCGGCTGAAATTCATTATATGTCATTAGATATAGAGGGCGCGGAACTGCAAGTGCTGGAAGCTTTCGACTTCTATCGTTATAGCTTTGGTCTTGTAAGTGTTGAGCATAATTTCGAGGAGCCAAAGCGCGCCGCTATTCGCCACATTTTCAAGCATTTCGGTTATAAAGTATGCGAATTGAGAAACGACGACTTGTTTTATCATCCGGCAGTACTACATGGCCTTAGCGAAGGAAGATGCGAAAACCCTGAGCACGTATGTAATCGTGTACTCAATAGCTATGTTTTTTAGCTCTACTCGTCTTGTCTGAACGGAAACCCTATGCCGAGCATCCAACCAATTGGACTTTTATCGTTCAGCGACTTTGCTACTTTTGACGCTCACCGGCACTCTTCTGACTCGATATTTCGGTATACGATGCCGAGAGACATGGAAATTTTGAAAGATGAAGATAAATTTGAAATAAAGTGCTACTGTGGCGTTTGCTGTAAAAATACAGCAATGACGGTGAATAAGTATTTCAGTTTTCTAGAAGGCGGGCGTAAGATCCCGCTGTGGCGAGAAACAATTGATTGCCAAGATTGTCGTTTAAATAATCGTATGCGGGCATTGCTTCACATGATGTCAGCGGAGATCAAGATCCCAGTCAAATCAGATGTTTATTTTACCGAACAGGTAACGGACACTTATAAGCATGCTGTCAAATATTGGCCAAAATCAATCGGCAGTGAATTTTTGAGGGACGGGACGGAGCTTGGTGCCGTTAACCAATCTGGTATCCGCTGCGAAGATCTAACAAAGTTGTCATTTTTAGATGAAAGTTTTGACGCTCTCGTAACGATGGACGTTATTGAGCATGTCCCTGATTATTTGAAGGGGTTGCAGGAGTCATTCCGAGTGCTGCGGCCGGATGGACAGCTGGTATTATCCGCACCTTTTAACCTCGATCTTGAAAGCTCCCTCGTTCGCGCGAGGTTCAATTCAAACGGTAAAATCGATCACATCATGGAGCCGGAATACCATGGCGATCCATTAGATCCCAATGGTCTGCTTTGCTTTACAACCTTCGGATGGGATTTTTTGCAGACTCTACGAGATATAGGGTTTGTTAATCCATGTCTGAGCTTTTACTGGTCTGAGAGGTTTGGTTATCTTGGAGTTCAGTACTGTGTGCTAGCTCGAAAGCCGGCCCAGTCCGCAAGTTAGCCTGCCTGCAGCAAGTTTCGCTTGATGTTTGATCCCAGGGTTTGATGGTGCAATCTTCACGTCAAAGTGGAGGGACGCGCTATGGGCCAGGTTCCTCACGGCAGCGCCACTAACGACGGAGGCGATCCGTCGAGCGATTCAGCATAGTGAAGCGAGCCTGAGTTCGACTTTGGCCATTCAAGCGGCATTGCAAAGCGCATAGGCCCAAGGCGCGGGTAGGCGGAAGCGAGGTTTTGTTCGGAGGCGTCTGCGTGGTGATGTGACCAAAGCTCGCTCTCGGACACCTCGAAGAACCGCATCATTGAAGGGGTTGGTCGATGATTTGCCGACGCCGGCAGCTTTGGCGTGATTGGACTGGCGTTCTGGCAGGCTGACGATGGTCGTGAGCGGGCTCAGGGCCCCATCCCGCGGTTGCCTCAGAGTCCGTCCGATAAGTCATGCCGCTCGGCCGAGCCTTCGGACGAGGATCATTACGGCGGCGGCGTAGAGGAAGGCCTGGGCCGAGGCGAGGGTCGCCTCCGGGGCTTTCCACAGGCGGCGGTTGCGGCTGATCCAGCCAAAGAAGCGTTCGACCACCCATCTGCGCGGGTGCACGGCAAAGCCGACCTGATCCTTGGGTTTGCGCACGATGTCGACGGTGATGATCGTTGCGGTCGCGGGCCGGTCGCCCGCATAGCCCGCATCGGCGAAGGCCTTGGCGATGAACGGGAAGGTCCGCCGCGACAGGCGCAGTACCGGTCCGGCACCATCGCGATCCTGCACGTCGGCGGGCTGTGGATCGAGGACAAGAGCGCGTCCGTCCGTGTCGACCAGGGCCTGACGCTTGCGGCCCTTGATCTTCTTTCCGGCGTCGTAGCCGCGCGGCCCTCCGCTCTCGGTGGTCTTCACACTCTGGCTATCGAGCACTGCGGCGGTCGGCGAAGCCTCCCGCCCGACCCGCTCGCGGTCGGCCATGACGAGGTCATGGTTGATCTGGGCAAATAGGCCCGCATCCCGCCAGCGAGCGAAATAGCCGAACGTGGTCGAGCGCGGCGGCAGGTCCTTCGGGATCAGCCGCCACGCAATGCCGCCGCGCAGCACGTAGAAGATGGCGTTCAGGATCTCCCGCGTTGTCCAGATAGGAGGCCGGCCACACGGCGCCGGTTCCGGCATCAAGGGCGCGATCACCGCCCACTCCACATCTGTCAGATCGGTTTCATAGCGCAAGCCCGCACCGCTATGCTGCTGATCAGCCCCCATTGAAGTGGTCCGCCCTTTGGTATGGCTTTTGAGCCTGGAGGACGGACGAGATGGCAAAGCACCCGAAGCCCGAGGAGATCGTCGCCAAGCT
>NZ_LMND01000007.1 GCF_001423265.1 Methylobacterium sp. Leaf108 | reverse complement strand
GTCGGAGGCGGTGGAGACGCGCTGGCCCGTGGAGACCCGGTTGCTCGTCATGTCGAGCGACTGGTTGATGGACTTCAGGGTCGTCAGGGCGGTCATCGCGGACCGGTTGGTCAACAGGCTGGTCATACGCTCCAGCGTCCTCCCGACGATCCGCGCCGACGTTACGCTCGGCCTGGAATACCCTTCCCGTTAGCCATAGTCGTCAGGTCTTGACCTCCGGTTAAGCCTGCCGCGCGCCCCAACCTCGGGTTGCCGGGGCGGAAGGCCCGGACCTCCCGTGAGCCGAGGGTCAGGTCCGCGTCATGGGCGGACGGCGATCGCGTCGCCTGCCCGTCCGAGACGCGCGCGAAAGCCTTCACGCCAGTCCGAGCTTCTCGGCGAGACCGATGCGCTGGAGCTTGCCGGTGGCGCCCTTGGGAATCTCGTCGAGGAACAGGATCTTGGCGGGCACCTTGAACGGTGCGAGGCGCTCGGCGGCGAAGCTGCGCAGGTCCTTCTCCGTCAGGCTCTCGCCCTCGCGCAGGACCACCGCCGCGCTGACGTCCTCGCCGAGCTTGTCGTGGGGCACCGCGAAGGTCACGCATTGCGACACCGCCGGGTGGTCCATCAGGATCTCATCGACCTCGCGCGGCGAGATCTTCTCGCCGCCCCGGTTGATGATCTCCTTGAGGCGCCCGGTGATGGTGAGGTAGCCCTCGGGCGAGAGCGTGCCCTGGTCGCCGGTGCGGAACCAGCCCTGCGGCGTGAAGGCGGTGGCGTTGGCCGCCTCGTTGTTCTCGTAGCCCGCCATCACGTTGGCGCCGCGGATCACGATCTCGCCGGTCTCGCCCACGGGCAGCGGCTCGCCGTCGAAATCCACGATGGCGATCTCGGGGCCGGCGGCGAGGCCGACCACGCCCGGATAATGCGGCCGGGGCGGCAGCGGGTTCGAGGCCATCTGGTGGGCGGCTTCCGTCATGCCGTAGGCCTCGATCAGGGGCGCGCCGAACGCCTCCTCGATCTCCTTCATCACCTGCGGCGGCATCGAGGAGGAGGAGGAGCGGATGAACCGCAGCGGGTTGGCCTTGATGACCTCGGCGTTGCGGGCGGCGCGGCCGAGGATCGCCTGGTGCATGGTCGGCACCGCCGTGTACCAGGTCGGGCGCACCTCCCCCATCCAGCCGAAGAACTTGAGGGCGTTGAAGCCCGGCGTGCAGGCGACCTGCCCCCCCACCGAAAGCGGCGCCAGGATGCCGGCGATCAGCCCGTGGATGTGGAACAGCGGCATGATGTTGAGGCCGCGGTCCTCGGCCGTGAAGGCGAGCGCGGTGCGGATGTTGCCGGCCGAGGCGCAGACGTTGGTCTGGGTGAGCGGCACGATCTTGGGGCGCGAGGTGGTGCCCGAGGTGTGGAGCACCAGGGCGATGTCCGAGGGTTCGGCCGGGCCGCCGGCCGCCGGGGCGGCGTCCGCCATCGGGAAGGCGAGGGTGAAGCTGCCCGCACCCCGGTCCGGGGTCGGCGTCAGGCGCACCACCGGGATGCCCAGCGCCTCGGCCACCGCGACCGCCGGCGAGGCCGAGCCCTCGGCCACCACCAGCACCTTGGCGCCGAGATCGGTGAGGTAGAACTTGAACTCGTCGGCCTTGTAGGCCGGGTTCAGGGGGGCCGAGGTCGTGCCCGCCGCCACGGCGATGAAGGCCGCGGCCATCTCCGGCCCGTTGTCGAGCACGATCGCGACCCGGTCGCCGCGTCCGATCCCGTGGGCGTTGAAGTCGGCGACGGTGCGCGTGGCCAGCGCCCGCAGGGCACCGTGGGTGAGGGGCACGCCGCCGGGGCTCGACAGCGCCGTGGCCTCGTCGGCGCCGGCCTGGATCAGGGCATGGAGGGTTGTGGCGGTCTCGGCCATGGATCTGTCACCGTCCTTAAGCAGGTTTCGCAAAAGTGGCCACCGGTTCTGCGTCAAAAACCTGGGACACATCAAAGACTTAAGCAGGGCGAGGCGCTGGCGCGCCAACCTGGACCCGCCTGAGGGGATCGACCGCGTCCGTCCGGGCCGTGCCCCCTCCCTGAGTGTGGGAGGGGAGGGGGGAGAAGCGTCAGGCCGGCGCGATGGCGAGACGCCCCTGCGCGCGATCGAGGCTCTGGGAGAGCAGGCGCATCAGGGCATAGACCGTGCCGATGTGCGGGGTCGGCGTGCCGGTGAGGCGGCCGAGTTCGATGATCGAGCCCACCAGCGCCTCGAGTTCGATGGGCCGGCCGGCCTCCACGTCCTGCAGCATCGATGTCTTGTGCGCGCCGACCTTCTCGGCGCCCGCGATGCGTTTTTCGATGCCGAGCTTGAACGTGACGCCGAGCGCGTTGGCGATGGTCTGCGCCTCGCGCATCATGTCGGCGGCCAGTGCCCGGGTCTCGGGGAACTGGCAGATGTCCACGAGGGTGGCGTGGGAGAGCGCCGAGATCGGGTTGAAGCTGAGGTTGCCCCACAGCTTGAGCCAGATCTCCGCCCGGATGTCGCTGGTGACCGGCGCGCGGAAGCCGGCCTTGATCAGGCGCTGCGCCAGGGACTGCACCCGTGGGCTCATGCTGCCGTCGAGTTCGCCCAAGCCGAAGCGGTGGCCTTCGATGACCTGCACCACGCCGGGCTCGGTGAGCACGGCCGCCGGATAGACCACCGAGCCGATCACGTGCTTGGGGTCGAGGTGTTTCGCGATGAGGCCGCCCGGATCGGCGGTCTCGAGGTGCGTGCCGGCGAGATCCCCACCGTGGCCGCCCGAGAAGTACCACCACGGGATGCCGTTCTGCATTGTCACCACCATCGTCTCGGGGCCGATGAGGTGGTGCAGGTCGGCCGCGATCGGCCCGACCTGGTGCGCCTTGACGGTGAGCAGGACCACGTCGTGCGGGCCCGCCTCCGCCATCGAGGCCGTCGCCTTGAGGTTGGTGACGTGGATCTCGGATCCGTTCTCCTCGATCAGGCGCATGCCGTTCTCGCGGATGGCCGACAGGTTGGCGCCGCGCGCGATGAAGGTGACGTCCTCGCCGGCGTGGGCGAGCCGAACCCCGAGGAATCCGCCGATGGCGCCTGCGCCGACGATGGCGATGCTCATGTCACTGACCTTGCGTTCTGCTGGGCTTGGCGTTCTGCCGGGCTTGAAGACGGCCGGCGCGCGGAGGTTCCCCCGCCCGGGCCAGGCCGAGGGCGGCGGCACGGATATCACCCGCGGCGAGAGATGCCGGCCGTCGGTCGAAGCGCGGGTCCCCTCTCCTGGAAGGAGAGGGACAGGGTGAGGTGAGAGGTCTGTCCGGAGAGGTCGCACACCTCACCCCTACCCTCTCCTTCCAGGAGAGGGAGCCTCGGCGCGCACCCTTTGGTCGTCCACCGAGCGGTGCGCGAATCCGATGGGCGGGGATGGGCCGCGCGGCGGCCGCGGTGACGTTCCTCATGAAAACCGGTTCTCGAGCACGCCGATGCCCTCGATCTCGACCGCCACGGTCGCGCCCTTGGGGATCGGGCCGGTGCCGTTCGAGGTGCCGCAGGCGATGAGGTCGCCCGGCTCCAGGGTCATCCCCTGCGAGACCAGGGAGACGATCTCGGCGGGCTTGAGGATCATGTCGGAGAGCGGATAGCTCTGGCGCTCGCGACCGTTGACCCGGACCCGCACGGTGAGGGTGTCGGAATCGAGCCCGGTGGCGATGACCGGCCCGAACGGGCCGAACCCGTCGAGGCCCTTCGAGCGAGTCCATTGCACGAAGCTCGGGTCGGCCTTGAGGACGTCGAGGGCGGTCACGTCGTTGACGCAGGTGTAGCCGAAGATGTGCCCGGCCGCCGCCTCCACCGTGAGGTCGCGCCCGGCCTTGCCGACGACGATGCCGAGTTCGCCCTCGAACAGGATGCGCCCGATCCCCTCGGGGACCGCCACCGCCTCGCCGCTGGCGCGGTAGGTGTTGGGCGGTTTCACGAAGAACAAGGGGGCCGCCGGCCGCTCCAGCCCCTGCTTGTCGGCCATCGCGTGGAAATTGTTCCACAGGGCGATGAGCTTGGAAGGGCGGCAGGGCAGGGCGGGCGTCACCGCCGCGACGGCGAGGGTCTCGCCGGTGGCCGTCGGCGTGCCGAACAGGTCGCCCGTGAACACCGCGATGGTGTCGCCGTCGAGGTGTCCGAAACCGTCCCGGCCCTCGTGCCGGTAGGAGATCCATCGCGCCATCGCCTCAGAGGCTCCGGGCGGGCGCGGAAGCGGGACGCACGGCGTGCATCGTCATGGCGTGCTCTTCCTCGTCGGCGGTGTCGCCAGCGGCGGTTCTAAAGATCCGGATCGTCGATTCAAGGCGCTATAGAGCATCGCGGCAGCATCGACCCTCATAAAAATTTTGTCGACCAAGGACAAAATTCTTTAGACCTGACGAAATCGTGACGTTCGACAGGTCATGCCGCGCCCTGCCGGCTCCTCATCGCTGCGCTGCCGCAAAACCGATCCCCGCAGTCGTCCGGGGAACAATCGGTGCGCTGCACCGTTCCGGTTGCCGACGGTGAGCGGGCACGGTGTGCGACGTCGCCGCCTCCTCAACCAAGGATGGAACGTTTCCCATGAGCAGCACCACGGACAAGATCAAGGGTCTCGCCAACGAAGCCGTCGGCAACATCAAGCAGGGCATCGGTTCGGCCACCAGCAACGAGAAGCTGCAGGCCGAGGGCAAGGCCCAGGAGCTGAAGGGCGAAGCCCAGAAGACCGTCGGCGACGTCAAGGACGGCGCCAAGAGCGCCGCCCAGACCGCGGCCGACGCCGTCAAGAAGATCTGATCGTCCCAAGACGATTAGATCCCCGACGAATCGCCGGACACGACGACCATGGCGCGGGGCGGCCTCGGTGCCGTCCCGCGCGGGACTGGGCCTGACTTCGTCGTACCCACGTTTGAACCACCTACGAACGAAGGATCGTTCAGCATGAACAGAGATCATCTCGAAGGCGGCCTGCGCCACCTCAAGGGCCGCGGCGAGACCGCGATCGGCGCCGTGACGGGCCGCGCCCGCCAGCAGGTCGAGGGCGCCTACGATCAGGTCGCCGGAGCCGCCCAGCACGCCTACGGCGATGCCCGCGACACCGCGCGGAACCTGCAGCGCGACGGCCGCCACCTCGCCGACGAGGCCGCCGACCGCGGCCGCGCCCTGCTCGACGACGTCCAGGACCGGGGCCGCGACCTGCGCGACCGGAGCCGGCACCTAGCCGACGAGGCCACCGACCGCGGTCGCGCGCTCTTCGACGACGTTCAGGACCGGGGCCGTCATCTCCGCCACGAAGCCGCCCGCCGCAGTCGCGCCGTCGCCGACCGCGCCGAGGAGAACAAGGCCGTGACGCTGCTGCTGGTGGCCGCCGCCGCCTTCGGCGCGGGCTGGCTGCTGCGCCGCACCCGCTGACCCGCGAACGACCGGCAGCTCACCGGTGACGAAAGGCGCCCCCCGCATGCGCGGGGGCGCCTTTTTCGTCGGCTCGATAGGGCCTATGGCCGGCGGACAGCTTGGTCGCGAGGAGCCTCCCCGATGCCGATGCAGCCCTGGTCCGCCCTCACGACGCAGGAGATGCGTGCGCGCGACATGAGCCGCACGATCGCGGTGCTGCCGGTGGCGGCGGTGGAGCAGCACGGACCGCACCTGCCGCTCTCCACCGACGTCACCATCGCCGAGGGCTATCTCGCCCGCGTCGCCGCCCTGGTCCCCGACGACCTCGACGTGCTGGTCCTGCCGGTGCAGGCGGTGGGCAAATCCGACGAGCACGACGAGTTCGCCGGCACCCTCACCCTCACCACCGAGACGGCCCTGCGCGCCTGGATCGAGATCGGCGCCTGCGTCCATCGGGCCGGCTGCGGCCGCCTCGTCATCGTCACCTCGCACGGCGGCAACAGCGCCCTCATCGACCTCGTCGCCCTGGAGCTGCGCGGGCGCTGCGGCCTCATCGCCGTCACCACCGCCTGGAGCCGGTTCGGCTATCCCGACGGTCTGTTTCCGGACGCCGAGGTCCGCCACGGCATCCATGCCGGCGGCATCGAGACGGCGCTGATGCTGGCGCTCGCGCCCGAGGTCGTGCGCACCGAGGCCATCGCCGACTTCACCCCGCGCACGCTCGCCATGGAGCGGGATTTCACCCACCTGCGCGCCGGCCGGCCGGCGGCCTTCGCCTGGAAGGCGGGGGACCTCAACCCCGCCGGCGCCATCGGCGACGCCCGCCTCGGCACGGCGCAGGCCGGTGCCGTCGCCCTCGACCACGGGGCACGGGCGTTCGTCGCGCTGTTGCGCGACGTCTCCCGCTTCGACCTCGCCCCGGCGACGTAACCGGCCACGGGTGGCGGGCGAACATCGGGCATCCCGTCCCGCGGTTCGAGAAGAGCCCTCTCCCATGCGCGCCCTCCACCTCGCCCTCGCCGGGCTGACGCTCCTGTCCGCCCCCCTCGCCGCGGCCCAGCGGCCAGTGGTGGTCGAGCTCTTCACCTCGCAGAGCTGCTCGTCCTGCCCGCCGGCCGAGGCGGTGCTGACCGACCTGCGCGACCAGCCCGACGTCTTGGCGCTCGGTTTCCACGTCACCTACTGGAACCGCCTGTCCTGGCGCGACACCGTCTCCCTGCCCGCCGCCACCGACCGGCAGGAGGCCTACGCGCGAACCCTCGGCGAGACGCGCGTCTTCACGCCGCAGATGGTGATCGACGGCCGTCGCAGCGTCCTCGGCTCGCAGCGCGGCGAGGTCGCCGCGGCCATCGCCGAGGCCCGGCGCGCCTCCCCCGTCGCCGCGATGACCCTGGTGCGCAAGGGTGGCGACCTCGTCGTCGGCCTCGGCGCGGGCGCGGGCAGCGGCCGGATCGTCCTCGTCGGGTTCGACCGGGAGGTCCGCACCGCGGTCGCCCGCGGCGAGAACGCGGGGCGCGACCTGGTCCAGTCGAACGTGGTGCGCTCGGTGCGCGACCTCGGCGGCTGGACCGGCGCGGCCAGGACCGTGACCCAGCCTGCGCCGGCCGGGTCCGACGCCGCGGTGCTGCTGCAGGCGGCCGACGGTCGCATCCTCGGGGCCGCGCGCCTGACCGGCGCCGGGTCCTGATGGGGGCGGCATGGCGCGGGTTGGACAAGCGGAGGTGCAACCATGATGATCGCGTCCGTCGATCCGGGGCCGTCCCTGGCGACTGTCATGCGGAGCCGCGACAGGTCCACCATGGTGCTCGACGAGAGGCTGTCGTCCGCGATGGCCGCCGCCCAGGGCGGCGATGCCGCCGCGTATCGCCGCCTGCTCAAGGACTGCCTGCCGGTGATCGCGGGCATGGCACGGGCGCAAGGGGTGCGCCCGGATGCGGTGGACGACGTGGTGCAGGAGACCCTCGTCACCATCCACCGGGCGCGGGCGACCTACGATCCCGCCCGGCCGTTCCTGCCCTGGCTGCGCGCCATCACCCAGCGCCGGGCCATCGACGCGATGCGCCGTACCGGCCGCCGGCCGCAGGAGGTCCACGATCCCATCGCCTACGAGGCCCATGCCGATCTCGGGCCGGCGCCGGGCGCCCGCCTGGAGACCGGGGAGCGCGACCTCGCGCTGGCTCGGGCCGTGGCCGGACTCTCGCCGGGCCAGCGCGAGGCGGTGGAGCACCTGGCGTTCCAAGAGCGGTCCCTGGAGGAGGCCGCGGCCATCACCGGGCGCAGCAAGGGCGCGCTCAAGGTCAACCTGCACCGGGCCCTGAAGGCCCTGCGCGGGACGTTGTCGGGCACCAGGGGAGGGACCGATGTCTGACACGCGGAACATGACCCGCGTCGGTCGGGACGGTCACGACGATCTCGTCGAGGATCTGACCGGCCGGCTCGCGCCTGTCCGGCGCCTGCCCGCCCCGTGGCTGCGGGCGTCGTCCTGGCTCGGCGCGGCACTGGCGGTCGGCCTCGTCCTGATGCCGCTCGCCGACCTCGACGGACTCAGGGTGCGCATGGCGGTGCCGGACCTCGGGCTGGCCGCGCTCGGTGCCCTGCTCACCGCGCTGACGGCGGCCGTCGCCGCCTTCCACACCAGCGTGCCGGGCCGCAACCCCGCATGGGCGCTGCTACCGCTGGGGCCGGCCGTTGTCTGGATCGGCGCCAGCGGCGTCGGCTGCCTGCGCTCCTGGACGGTGACCGGCATCGAAGTCGCCGACGCCCACGAGATGGGCGGCTGCCTCGTGTTCCTGCTGTGCGCCTCGGCGCCGCTGTCGCTCGCCCTCGTGCTGATGCTGCGCCGGGCCTGCCCGCTGCGGCCCAACCTCACCGCCGCCTTGGGGGGGCTCGCGGCGGCCGCGGCGGCGGCCGTGCTGCTGATCCCGTTCCATCCCCACGACGCGACGCTCACCGACCTCGCCATCCATCTCGTGGTGGTCGGCGCCGTCATCTGCGCCAACACCCTGGCCGGCGGCCGCCTCCTCGCGGAGCGCTGACGCGACGACGCCCGGGACCCCTGACGGTCCCGGGCTATCGCGCTGCGGGTCTTCGGTCTTGGACTTCGGTCTCGGGGCTCGGCCCTCAGGCGGCGGCGCGGCTGTTGACGCTACCTTCGGCGAGGGCGGTGAGCACCGTGTCGGTGGCACGCTCCTCGTCCAGGGTCTGCTGCAACAGGCCGACGACCTCGTGGTGGCCGAGCTGCTTGGCGAAGGCGACCAGCGTCCCGTAACGGGTGATCTCGTAGTGCTCCACCGCCTGCGCGCCGGCGATCAGGGCCGCATCGAGCACCTGCGGATCGTCGACGTCGCCCATGATCTCCTTGGTCTCGGCGATGATGCCGTCGATGGCGGCGCAATCGACGCCCTTGGCCGTCTTGCCGAGCTTGGCGAACACCTGGTCGAGGCGGCCGATCTGGGCTTCCGTCTCGCGCAGGTGGAGCTCGAAGCCGCTCTTGAGCTGCGCGTTGGTGGCCTTGTCGATCATCTTCGGCAGCGACTTGGTGATCTGCTGCTCCGCGTAATAGATGTCCTGCAGCATGTGCGTGAACAAATCGTCGAGCGTCTTGATCGGCTTGGAGAAAATACCCATGGTGTCGACCCTGTATGCTTGAGCTTGATCGGATTTGGATCGCGATCCAGTCCGTATCGTCGCTAGGGCAACGGGGTGGAGATTGCCGGGTTCCTCAGGCGGGCCGCATCTTAACTTGCGTAAAGACGATCAGGCGTCCTCGTTCGGGTCCTCGGTCTCGGGCGTCCGGCCCGGCCAGGTGACGATGCGGTCGAGCAGTTCGTCGGTGGTGAACTCCTCCTCGTTGCCCGAGACCCGGCCGCGCACCGAGATGCCGGCCTCGTGGACGCTGGCGGCCCGGCCGGTGACGAGGGGGTGCCAGTCGTAGAGGTCGCGGCCCTCGCGCAGGAGGCGGTAGGCGCAGGTCGGCGGCAGCCAGGGGATGGTGCGCACCGCCTCCGGCGTCAGGCGCACGCAGTCGGGCACCCGCTTCTGCCGGTTCCTGTAGTCGCTGCAGCGGCAGGCGTGGGCGTCGAGGAGGGTGCAGCCGACGTCGGTGGGGTAGACCTCGCCGGTGTCGTCGTCCTCGAGCTTGAGGAGGCAGCAGCGGCCGCAGCCGTCGCACAGGCTCTCCCATTCGGACGGCGTCATCGCCTCCAGGCTCTTGCGCTTCCAGAACGGCGCGGAGGCCGGGTCGCTCGCCTGGCCGGCGGGAGTGGTCTCGGCGCGCGCGGCCGTGCGGATGCGCATCGGCGCCACCTTGAGGGTCACAGGAGGGAGATCGGCGATCGGCCGACTCTCGCCCTCCTGCCGCATGGCGCAGGCCAGAGCAAGCGTTGCCATCGGCGCGGCCGGATCCGTTCGAGGCTCCGGCCGGCGTCGTGCGACGCGGTTGGTGGTGGTCGACCGCCGTGGCATGGTGGGGGCATGCAGATCCCCACACTCCCAGACCACAGCGTGGCCGTCTTCGCATGCCGCAGCGAGAGGGACCGATTCCGGTGGGCGGTGACGACCGCGGGGTATCACCCCTATCGCTCCGCGAGTTCGTATGCCTCCGCCGCCATCGCTCTGGCCGCGGGCATCTCTCACGCCCACTTCCTCGCGGACCAGCACCCGATCAGGTCGCGGATCAACGACGGGACCTGGATGTAGCCCCGGCACGGGCTCCACCCCAACCGTACCCGCCCAACCGTGCCCGCCCGATGGCGATCACGGCCCGATCGGTCGCCTCGCGCCTGCCGCGGGGCTTGGCTCAGGGCTCGACCGACCCGAACCTCCGAACGAAGCGCGGGCCGTCCCAGAGCTCCAGCACCCGCCCGTCGAGCATGGTGCGCGTGATCCCGAACGCTTCCTCGTCGTCGCCGGCCGCGAACATGCGGACGCGGATGACGTGTCCGCCCATGTCGAGCAGGAGCGCGCGGTAGCGATGCGCCTCCGGCAGCGCCCGCGGGAACGGGTGATCGGGCATGGGCGGGCCTCCGGCAGGAAGGCGGGAGCATCGAGGCTCTCTGTCATCGGCGCCTGACACTGCCAGCCCATGATCGGCGGACGCTAGCCGGTTTCGACCCGAAGTCCTACGCCTCATCGCGGACGGGGCCCGCGCTCCGCCAGGCGGTCCCGCCTGGGAAAGCCACGCCGCCGTCTTTGCCGCGCCCCAATCGCGGATCAATGTTAATGAAAGATTGCCGGGGCGCGGCGATGGACCGGGGCTGCGCCGGTCGCGTTGTTCCGGCATGAATGGTGGGCGGCACGACCCGGTCCGTCGGACCGGATCGCCGTCGCGGTGACCGAGAACGAGAGACGTCGTGCGCCTGCCCCCTGCCACCGCATTGCTGACCCGGATCAAGCGAGGGGCGCTGGCCTTCGACGCCTGGGTGAACGCCAGCCTCTACGAGAGCGGCCGTTCGGCAGGGGAGGGGTACGAGACCTTCTCCCGGCGCATGAGCGTGTTTTCCGTGCGCGGCTGGAAGCGCGGCGTCCTCGATCTCACCAGCGAGGCGATGACCCTTGGCACGGGCGGTGCCATCGCCATGCTCGCCCTGGCGCAGCCGGCCTTCAACCTCACCAGCGACAACTGGCTCAAGACCCAGGACCTCGCCGTCACCTTCCTCGACCGCTACGGCACCGAGGTCGGGCGCCGGGGCATCAAGCACGACGATTCGCTCAAGCTCGACGATTTCCCCGACACGATGATCAAGGCCCTGGTCTCCACCGAGGACCGGCGCTTCTACGAGCATTGGGGCATCGACCCCATCGGCACCGCCCGCGCCCTGGTCTCGAACTCGCGCGGCGGCGGCTCGACGCAGGGCGGCTCCTCGATCACGCAGCAGCTCGCCAAGAACCTGTTCCTGTCGAACGAGCGCTCCCTGGAGCGCAAGATCAACGAGGCGTTCCTGGCGCTCTGGCTCGAATGCCATCTGACCAAGAACGAGATCCTCAAGCTCTACCTCGACCGCGCCTACATGGGTGGCGGCACCTTCGGCGCCGTGGCGGCGGCGGATTATTATTTCGGCAAGCGGCTCAAGGACATCAGCCTCGCCGAGGCCGCGATGCTGGCCGGCCTGTTCAAGGCGCCCACGAAATACGCCCCCCACGTCAACTTGCCCGCCGCCCGCGCGCGGGCCGTCGACGTGCTCCACAACATGGTCGAGGCGGGCTTCCTCACCGAGGGCCAGATCCAGACGGCGCTGCGCAACCCGGCCACCCCGGTGACGCGGACCCGCGACATCACCGCCGACTACTACCTCGATTGGGCCTTCGGCGAGATCAAGGGCATGGCCGACGCGGGCCGCCTGCGCAGCGACCGCGTGCTCACCGTCAAGACGCCCCTCGACCTCGCCATCCAGAAGCGCGCCGACCAGGCGGTGGAGAACACCCTGCGCCAGTACGGCGACCAGTACGAGGTCGAGGAGGCCGCCATGGTCATCCTCGACCCCGACGGCGCCCTGCGGGCGATGGTCGGCGGCTCCGACTACGGCCAGAGCCAGTTCAACCGCGCCACCGACGCGCTGCGCCAGCCCGGCTCGTCGTTCAAGCCCTACGTCTATGCCGCGGGTCTCGCCGCCGGCCTGTACCGGCCCGAGACCCGGGTGGTCGACGCGCCGATCTGCATCGGCAACTGGTGCCCGCAGAACTACGGCCGCTCGTTCTCGGGCGCCACCAACCTCACGGTGGCGGTGGCCAAATCGATCAACACCATCCCGATCCAGATCTCCATCGCGCTGGGCAAGGCGCTGGGCATCAGCCACCAGGCCAACGCGGCCAAGGCCGGGCGCGCCAAGATCATCGACCTGGCCCACCGCATGGGCATCACCACGCCGCTCATCGACACGGTGTCGCTGCCGATCGGCTCGGCCGAGGTCAACGTGATCGACCAGGCCGCGGCCTATGCCGTGTTCGCCAACGGCGGGCGCAAGGCCAAGCCCTACGCGGCGATGGAGGTGAAGAACTCGGCCGGCGAGATCATCTACCGGCACGCCGACGAGAAGCCCGAGCAGATCCTGTCGACCCAGGTGGTGGCCGACATGAACTTCATGCTCAACAAGGTGGTGGAGGAGGGCACCGGCAAGCGCGCCCAGCTCGAGGGCATCAAGGTCGCGGGCAAGTCCGGCACCACCAACGCCTACAAGGACGCCTGGTTCGTGGCCTACACCGGCAACTTCGTCGGCGCGGTCTGGTTCGGCAACGACGATTCCACCTCCACCAACAAGATGACCGGCGGCTCCCTGCCGGCCATGACCTGGCGCGAGGTGATGGAGAGCGCCCACAAGGGCATCGAGCTCAAGCCCCTGCCGGGCGTGAAGGAGCCGGGCCGGCCCGCCCTGCAGGCGAGCGTCGACGCGGCCGCCGCCCCCGTCAACGCCGCGGCCAGTGCCGCCGGCAAGCTGTCGCGGCGCTCGTTCGAGGTCATCGGCGGCCTCAACGGCCTGTTCCGCACCGTGGAGGCGCGGCCCTCGCCCCGCGCCGGCTTCGAGCCGGTGACGCCGCTGGCCGAGGGCGCCCGCCCGGTCTCCGGCCGCATCGGGATGCCGTGACAGCGCCGCCGGACCGGTCCATGAGGGGGCGACCGGGTCGCCGGAGACCCAGGGGACGAGGAAGGCGCCGTTGGTGAGCAGGCTGGCTGAGATGGCCACGATCGCGGGGCGTGGCCGGCCGCTGGCCGAACGCGCCCGCTCCCTCCTGCGCCGGACCTCGAACGTCGGCCTGTTCGTCTACGCCTTGGCGCTGGGGGCGGGGCTGGGCCTTGCCAGCGCCGATTACGCCACCCGCGGCGGCTATCCCTTCGGCGGGGTCGTGGCCGGGTCCTGGACCGCATGGCCCCGGGCCGGGGCGGTGGGCGCCGATCCCTACACCCGGGCGGTGAACGCGCGGCGCGGCGAGATCCCGCTGGGCGTCGGCGAGGGCCTGCTCCTCACCGCCTCGCAGGACGCCGACGGCCGAGCCATCGACGCCGGCTGCAGCTACGCCGTGGCCGGCACCACCCCCCCGGCCCGCGCCTGGACGCTGACGGTGGCCGGGCGCGGGCCGAGGCCCGCCGACGCCCCGCTCCTGCGCGAAGGCTTCACCTCCACCGAGATCCTGCGCGAGGCGGACGGCCACTTCGTCATCGCCCTGGCGCCGGAGGTCCAGCCCGGCAACTGGCTGCCGATGCCGCGTGCGAGCGGGCCGGTGCGCCTGGCGCTGCGCCTCTACGACACCCCCGTGGCCGCCAGCGCGGGCACCCTCGACCGGTCGGCCCTGCCCGAGATCCGCCGGACGGGGTGCCGCCCGTGAGCGCGAGAAAGCCCTCCGGGGACGACACCGGCGAGGATTTCGGCATGAGCCGGCGCGGCCGCCTGTGGCTGGCCACCGCCTGCGGCCTGGTGCTGGCCGGGCTCGTCCACATCGTCGTGGTGCTGGCGATCCCGAGCCTGTCGGAATCCGACGCGCTGTCGCGGGCGCGTGCCGGCCAGGGGGGCGAGGGCGGCATGCGGATCTTCGCCCTCGCCACCGGCGACACGCCGCCGGCGGCCGAGGCGTGGCTGCCGATCCCCGATCCCGTGGTGGCGGTGGGGCTGTGCCCCTACGACCTCACCGACGGGCCCCTGCGGGTTGCGGCGCGCACCGGGCCGCTGATGATGTCGGTGGCGGTCCACGGGCGCCGGGGCGCCTTCTACGCCGTCACCGATCAGGCGGCGGTGCGCGGCGCCCTCGACCTCGTGATCCTGACCCGGCGCCAGTTCGACGAGGCCCTGGCCAACGAGGACGAGAACGAGGTCAGCCGCGACGTGCGGGTGGTCGCGCCCAACACCAGGGGGTTCGTCGTGGTCCGGGTGATCGCCGACCTGCCGAGCCAGCGCGCCGCCGCCAACGCCGCCGTCCAGGCGGTGTCCTGCACCGTCGAGGGGGCGGGCGAGGACACCAAGGCCGGCGGTTAGGGGCGCCACAGCCGTCCCGGCAGCCTCCTTCCTGTCCATCGCGAAGACAATCTTGTTTTTGCCGGTGCCCCGCGAAATCGTTTGCGCGATTGCGGCAACGAGTGCATGATTTTTGCCGATACCGATATTGAATCTGTACCGGCGAAATCTCGGAAATGACCGCCGAATACACGGATCGCGCTTGGCGGCCATGCCGGGGCTTCAGGCAGGAGGATGTCGGCACGGTCCGGTCCCTTTGCGCCGCGACGCCGGGCCCCGTGACTGGGAGGACCGATCATGCGAGCGAAACGCGCCGACTTGGCCATGGTGCTGGCCATCCTGCTGTCTACCGTCGGCATCCTGGCGGCCTCCACGGCTTCGGCCGCGCCCAACTGCAACGAGGCTCCCTATGGCCAGACCTGCATGCGCTGCTACGGCTGGCAGGGCATGTCGGGCTGGGCCGGCCAGGCCTGCTACCGGGCTTCCAATCCGGGAGTGCGCTTCGCCTGTTCGATCTCCCGATGCGGTGCGGCACGGCTGGAGTCCCGCGACAGGGACCGGTTCCGGGCGCAGCGACCGTTCGCGCGTCCCGACGGTGGCGCGCGCGACCGCCGCGAGATCTTCGACCGGTGGGGCAACCAGAAGCGCTGAGCGGTCCCGGCCGGGCGAAGGGCGTCAGCAGTCGAGGGTGGTGTCGCGCTCCCACTGGGTCAGGTGGCGGGCGTAGGCCTCCCATTCCTGGGTCTTGAGCTTGACGTAGGACGGCACGAACGGCCCGAGCGCCTCGCACAGGACCGGGTCGGCCGCCAGCGCCCGCAGGGCGTCGAGGAGGTTGAGCGGCAGCCGCGTCACGCCCTCCAGGGTATGGCCGTGGGTGTACATGTTGATGTCGAGCGGCGGGCCCGGGTCGCGCGCGCGGCGCATCCCGTCGAGGCCGGCGGCCAGCAGCCCCGCCTGGAGCAGGTAGGGGTTGGCGGCCCCGTCGGCGAGGCGGAACTCGAAGCGGCCGCCGTCGGGGATGCGGATCATGTGGGTGCGGTTGTTGCCGCCGTAGGTCACGGTGTTGGGCGACCAGGTCGAGCCGGAGGTCGTGGTCGCCGCATTCAGCCGCTTGTAGGAATTCACGGTGGGGTTGGTCAGTGCCGCGAGCCCCTGGGCCGCATGCATCACGCCGCCGATGAAGTGGGTGCCCACCTGCGACAGGCCGAGCGCACGGTCCGGATCGGAGAAGACGTTGGTGTCCCCGCGCCAGAGCGAGACATGGGCGTGGCAGCCCGAGCCCGTCAGGTCCGCGAAGGGTTTCGGCATGAAGGTGGCGCGCAGGCCGTGCTTCTCCGCGATGGAGCGGGCCATGAACTTGAAGAAGGCGTGCCGGTCGGCGGTGACGAGGGCGTCGTCGTAGGCCCAGTTCATCTCGAACTGGCCGTTGGCGTCCTCGTGGTCGTTCTGGTAGGGCGCCCAGCCGAGCGACAGCATGGCGTCGCAGATCTCGGTGATGACGTCGTAGCGGCGCATCAGGGCCGATTGGTCGTAGCAGGGCTTGGCCTGGCGGTCGGCGGTGTCGGCGGGCGACAGGCCGTCCGGCGTGATCAGGAAGAACTCGCATTCGACGCCGGTCTTCATGCGCAGGCCGTCCTCGGCCGCCCGGGCGACCAGGGCCTTGAGGAGGTTGCGCGGCCCCTGCGCGACGGCCTCGCCCGCCATGGACAGGTCGGCCGGCAGCCAGCCGACCTCCGGCTTCCAGGGCAGCTGGATCAGCCCGTCCGGGTCGGGCCTCGCGAAGACGTCCGGGTCGGCCGGCGTCATGTCGAGCCAGGAGGCGAAGCCGGCGAACCCCGCCCCGTCCCGCATCATCCCCCCGATGGCGCTGGCCGGCACCAGCTTGGCGCGCTGGGTGCCGAACAGGTCGGTGTAGGAGATCAGGAAATAGCGGATGCCGCGCTCCCGGGCGACGGCTTCGAGGTCCGGCGTCATCGCAATGTCCTCTCCTGATCCAGGCGCATCGACCCTCCCCCGCAGCGGGGGCGGGTTTTAGAACCCCCTGCCCGGCACCCAGTCCGTCCCCGCAAGCGGGACCCGTGCCATCGCCGCCGCTTCGATGGTCAGCGCCACCAGGTCCTCCGGTTCGAGGTTGTGGAGGTGGCTCTTGCCGCAGGCGCGGGCGATGGTCTGGGCCTCCAGCGTCATCACCGCGAGGTAGTTGGCGAGCCGCCGGCCGCCGAGCACCGGGTCGAGGCGGCTGGCGAGCTCGGGGCGCTGCGTCGTGATCCCGGCCGGGTCGTTGCCCTCGTGCCAGTCGTCGTAGGCGCCGGCGGTGGTGCCGAGCGCCCGGTATTCGTCCTCGTAGGCCGGGTCGTTGTCGCCCAGCGCGATGAGGGCGGCGGTGCCGATCGCCACGGCGTCGGCGCCCAGCGCCAGGGCCTTGGCCACGTCCGCGCCCGAGCGGATGCCGCCCGAGACCACGAGCTGCACCGTGCGGTGGAGGCCGAGGTCCTGCAGCGCCTCCACCGCCGGGCGGATGGCGGCGAGGATGGGCAGGCCGACGTTCTCGATGAAGACGTCCTGGGTCGCGGCGGTGCCGCCCTGCATGCCGTCGAGCACCACCACGTCGGCCCCGGCCTTGGCCGCCAGCGCCGTGTCGTAATAGGGACGGCTCGCGCCGACCTTGACGTAGATCGGCGTCCGCCAGTCGGTGATCTCGCGCAGTTCCTCGATCTTGATGGCGAGATCGTCCGGCCCGGTCCAGTCCGGGTGGCGGCAGGCCGAGCGCTGGTCGATGCCCGGCGGCAGGTTGCGCATGCCCGCCACCCGGTCGGTGATCTTCTGGCCGAGCAGCATGCCGCCGCCGCCGGGCTTGGCGCCCTGGCCGATGACGATCTCGATGGCGTCGGCCCGGCGCAGGTCCACCGGGTTCATGCCGTAGCGCGACGGCAGGTACTGGTAGACGAGTGTCTGCGAGTGGCCGCGCTCCTCGTCGGTCATGCCGCCGTCGCCGGTGGTGGTGGTGGTGCCCGCCAGGGTCGCGCCGCGCCCCAAGGCCTCCTTGGCCTGGCCCGAGAGCGAGCCGAAGCTCATGCCGGCGATGGTGATTGGCGTCTTCAGGGTGATGGGGTTCTCGGCGAAACGCGCGCCCATCACCACCTGCGTGTCGCAGCGCTCGCGGTAGCCCTCCAGGGGATAGCGGCTCATGGAGGCGCCGAGGAACAGCAGGTCGTCGAAATGCGGCAGCTTGCGCTTGGCCCCCGCTCCGCGGATGTCGTAGATGCCGGTGGCCGCCGCGCGGCGGATCTCGGCCATCACGTCGGGGGTGAAGGTCGCCGACAGGCGCGGCCGGGTGCGGGGCGGCTCGCTCATCAATAGGCTCCCGCGTTGTCGACGGTGAAGTGGTAGAGGCGCCTGGCCGAGCCGTAGCGGCGGAATTCGGCCGGATCGACCTCGCCCGCGAGCCCCGCCGCAGCCAGCTTTTCGGCGAGCTCCGCCCGGTGCTCGTCGCGCATCGCCTTCTCGATGCAATCGGCCCCGAGGCTCGTCACCGCGCCGCGCACGTAGAGCCGGGCCTCGTAGAGCGAATCGCCCAGCGCCTCGCCCGCGTCCCCCAGCACCGTCAGGGTGCCCGACTGCGCCATGAAGGCCGACATGTGGCCGACCGAGCCCTTCACGACGATGTCGACGCCCTTCATCGAGATGCCGCAGCGGGCCGCGGCGTTGCCGTCGATCACCAGCAGTCCGCCGTGCGCGGTGGCGCCGGCCGCCTGGCTGGCGTCGCCGCGCACGTGGACGCGGCCCGACATCATGTTCTCGGCGACCCCGACCCCGGCGTTGCCGTGGACGACCACCTGCGCCAGGGCGTTCATGCCCGCGCAGTAATAGCCGACGTGCCCCTCGATCTCGACGGCGATGGCGCGGTCGAGGCCGGCCGCGACGGCGTGGCGGCCGTCGGGGTGGCGCACGGTCCAATGCGTCTCGTTGGTGTCGGGAGGCAGTGCGTGGAGGCTGCGGTTGAGGTCGCGCAGCGTCGTTTCGCGCAAGTTCACCAGGGGCATCAGAGCAGGATGCCAAAAAGTGGGGCGCGGTTTTTGGGTTCCATCCTGCTCATTCCTCACCCTCGCTCCCAGGCATAGACGGTGGCGGGTTCGGGCTCGAACACGCGGGCGCCCTCGATGCCGGGCAGGCCGACCAACGCCCGGTATTCGGAGCCGAAGGCGACCCAGGCGTCGGTCTCGGCCATGATCGCTGGCTTGCAGGCGATGGGGTCGCGCAGCACCGCGAACCCGTCCTGCGTGCCCACCACGAAGGTGAAGAACCCGTCGAGGTCCGACAGGCTCGCCTCGAGGGCACCTTTCAGCGAAGCGCCCTCGCGCATCCGCCAGGTGAGGTAGCCGGCCGCCACCTCGGAATCGTTGTCGGTGGCGAAGGTCAGGCCCTCGCGGCGCAGGGTCCGGCGCAGGGCGTTGTGGTTGGAGAGCGAGCCGTTGTGGACAAGGCACTGGTCCGGGCCGGTGGAGAAGGGGTGGGCGCCGTTCGTCGTCACCGCGCTCTCGGTGGCCATGCGGGTGTGGCCGATGCCGTGGGTGCCGGCCATGGCCGACAGGGAGAACCGCCGCGCGACCTCGGCCGGCAGGCCGACCTCCTTGTAGATCTCCATGCGTTGCCCCGAGCCGACCACGTCGATGCCCGGGTGGGCGGCGAGCCAGGCCCTGATCTCGCCCTCCCGCCCCTCCGGCGCCACCAGCACCGTGTGGGTGTCGCGCGCCTGCGACGCGAGGGTGAGGCCGAGGGCCACCTGCAGGGCGGCGACCGCCGCCTCCAGGCCGGCGGCATCGGGACCGCGAAGCGTGATCTTGGCGCCCTCCGCCGGTGCGCCGTAGACCGCGAAACCGGCGCTGTCGGGGCCGCGGTCGGTCATGGTGCCGAGCATGCCCGCCATCAGGGCGCCGAGCCGCGGCTCCAGGGCCGGGTCCTTGAGGAAGAGGCCGACGATGCCGCACATCGGGAGGGGGCTTTTTTCCGAACACCGGCTCGCTGCCGTCGCCGAAACCCTAAGCCCGCCGGTTGTCGCCGGTCAATCCGAGGAAGGAATTTTTCTTCACAGGAAAGTCGTCGCGGGCCGGTTCCGCTCAGTCCCGCCGGATCAGGCAGGTGGCGACCGCATAGGTGACGCTGGCGCCGCCCGCCTCGAAGACCTGGAGCACCCGGCGCAGGGCGCCCGGCGAGAGGGCGCGGCGTCCGGCCGGCGTACTGGCGCCGATGGCGCGCAACGACCGCAGGAAGGCGCGGCCGTCCCCATGGGCCTCGACCAGGGGGGCGACGCTCACGCGGGTGGTGCAGCCGGCAAACGACATCGCGCGCAGCTCGGACACCTCGGGATAGGCCGGCGTTCCCGGCACCAGGCCGACCGCCGCATGCGCATCGGCCCACTCGCGAAAGGTGCCGGCGGCCAGCGTCGTCACCGCCAGGAGGCCGCCGGGGGCGAGGAGGCCCGCGAGCCCCGCCAAGGTCGCGGGCAGATCCTCGAACCATTGCGCGGCGAGGTTGGAGGCGACGAGGTCGAAGCCGGGCGAGAGGCACGGCGCTTCGGCGTCCATCACGAGGAAGCGCCCCGCGAACCCCTCGCCCATGCGGGTGCGGCAGCGCGCGACCATGGCGGGGGCGATGTCGGACACCACCATCGCGGCATCCGGCAGCGTTTCCCGCAAGGCCCGCGTCAGGAGGCCGGTGCCGCAGCCGACCTCGAGGACGCGCGGGGCCGGTGCGAGGGTCTCGGCCGCGATGGCGCGGGCGAGGCCGGCGGCGGCCACGGGCTGGATCGCCGCGGCGGATTCGTAGTCCTCGGCGCGGTCGAAGGCCCGGGCGACGGCGCGTTTCCAGGGTGGCATCGGAGATCCGGTCCATCCGGCGAGAGGGGAGGCGCCCCGGCAGGGGGACGCGCGAGGGGTCGATCTATGCCATCCGCCCCGAAAACGGCACCCGCTTCGGGGGGCTCGGCGCGTGCCTCATCCGGCATCGCGAAAGGCCCGGTCAGCGTCGCGTGCTGTAGGCGAACCAGAGGGCGATCGCGGCGAGCGCGAGGGACAGGGTGCGCCGCAGGATGCGGTTGCGGGCCGGGTCTTCGAGGAACGGCCGGGCGATACCCGCCAGGGCGACGATGCCGGCGTGGATGGCGGTGGCGATGGCGACATAGACGGCGGACAGGACCAGGGTCTGGCGCAGCACCGGTGCGCCTGCGTCGACGAAGCTCGGCAGCACCGCGACGTAGAACACCGCCGCCTTCGGATTGAGGAGGTTCGTCACGAGGCCGCGGCGGAAATAGCGCATGTCCGCCACCGGAGCTTCGGTCTCGACCGCCGAGGTCTCGGCGCCGCGCCAGCCGTCCCAGGCCAGCCACAGCAGGTAGGCGACGCCGCCCCAGCGCAGGGCCTCGTAGGCGAGGGGCGAACCGGCGATCAGCGAGGCGAGGCCGAAGGCGGCCGCCGACCCCACCGCCAGGAGCCCCAGGGCGATTCCGGCGGTGGCGGCGAACCCGGCCCGCCGCCCGCTGCCCGCGCTCAGCACGGCGAGATAGGCCATGTTCGGCCCCGGCGTCACCTCGATCAGGAAGCAGGTCCCGGCAAAGGCGAGGAGGGTCTCGGCGGACATGGTGCTCCTTCCCCGGACCGCCCCGCGGTCAGGCGGCCAGCGCCGCCTCGATCATCGCCGCCGCCGACAGCGCCCGGCCGTCGTCGCCGAAGCGGGCTATGACCTGGACGCCGAGCGGCAGGCCCGGCCCCGGCACCGGGACGGTGACGCAGGGCACGCCCATCAGGGTCCAGAGGCGATTGAAGGTGGAGGCGCCGGTGCTGGTCAACCCGGCCGGGGCGCGGCCCGGGGCGGAGAGGGTGAGCAGCACGTCGACCTCGCCGAACACGTCCTTGAGGGCGCGCCGGCCGCGATGGGCGCTGCGGCGGGCCCGGTCGTAGTCGGCGGCGCCGATCCCTTGCGCCGCATCGAGCTGCGGCCCCAGCATCGGCCCCAGGGCGGCGCGATGGTGGGCGTATTCCCAGGCCAGCGCCTGACGCGCCTCGACATCCTGCACGATCCCGTGGGCGGCGAAGGCCTCCGCCAGGACATCCGGCAGGGCCAGGTCGCGCACGCTCGCCCCGGCGGCCTCGGCGGCGCGCACGGCCGCGGCGAGGGCGTCATAGGCGTCCGCCTCGGCGGTGCCGGCGAACGCCTGGCGCACCACGCCGATGCGCGGCGCGCCGGGGGCTCGCGGGAGATCGATCTCGGGACGGTCGGCCAGGAGCGCCAAGGCATGGGCGACGTCGCGCACGCCGGCCCCGAACAGGCCGAGCGTATCGAGCGCCCAGGAGAAGGTCTTGACGCCGACCATCGGCAGCAGCCGGAACGACGGCTTGACCGCCGCGATCCCGCAATAGGCGGCCGGGCGGATCACCGAGCCGCCGGTCTGGGTGCCCAGCGCCAGGGGCAGCATGCCGGCGGCCACCGCCGCCGCCGAGCCGGCCGAGGAGCCGCCGGGGGTATGGCGCAGGTCGCGCGGGTTGCGGGTGCCGGTCGGGTCGAGGCCGGCGAAGGGGCAGGTGGTGGTCTTGGCGAGGGGAACGGCGCCGAGCGCGCGCAGCCGCGAGACGATGGCGGCATCGGCCTTGGGCCGCCAGCCGGCGTAGATGGCCGAGCCCATCTCGGTGGGCATGTCGGCGGTGTCGATGATGTCCTTGATCCCCACCGCGATGCCGGCCAGCGGGCCGGAGGCGGCCACCACCGGATCGGGCAGGTGGCGCACCAAAGCGCCGACCTCCGCTTCGCGGGCGGCGATCGCCTCCTGGCACAGGGCGACGGCGGCCTGCGGCGAGAGGGCGCCGGAGGCGATGCGGGTGCGCAGATCGACGAGGGACAGCATGGCCCCTCCCGTGTTGCGCCGCGCACGATCTGTCAACAGCCGTCCACAGGCAGCGCGGCGACCGGCTGTCAGCGTTGACGCCCCGTTTACGCGATCGCTCGCATTGTCTCCGTCATGTGGCGTAGCGTTCTCGCGTTTTCCGCCCTTGCGCTGTCCGGCGCGGGGCTCACCGGCTGTGCGCTCAACAAGTTCGAGCAGCGCGAGCCCTGGCGCGACCAGGCCGAACAGGCCTGCCTCGCCAAGAAGCTCGTGGAACAGACCGAGTTCGTCACCCCCGCCAAGGCGATCGAGGGGCCGGGCACCTGCGGCATGCAGCAGCCGTTCCGGGTGACGCGGCTGGGCAAGGGCTCGGTGGCGCTCAAGCAGCGCATGACGCTGGCCTGCCCGGCGATCGCCGAGGCCGAGGCCTGGCTCGCCGACACCATCCAGCCCGCCGCCAGCCTGTACTTCGGGCAGCCGGTGGCCGAGATCAACGCCGGCTCCTACGCCTGCCGCGGCCGCAACAACCAGGTCGGCGCCAAGCTCTCCGAGCATTCGTTCGGCAATGCCCTCGACATCATGTCGTTCAAGCTCGCCGACGGCTACGTCATCACCGTCAAGGGCGGCTGGCGCGGCACGCAGGCCGAACAGGGGTTCCTGCGCGAGGTCTTCTACGGGGCCTGCCAGCGCTTCTCGACCGTGCTGGCGCCGGGCTCGGACATGTTCCACTACGACCACATCCACGTGGATCTCGCCCGCCACGACCCGCGCGGCCTGCGCCGGGTCTGCAAGCCGATCCTCAAGTTCGAGCCGCAGCTGAGCGCCGACGGCAGCGTCCGCCCCGCCACGCGCCGCCCCGCCCCGGCCTACCAGCCGGCGCCGCCCCAGGGACCGGTCGACCTCGAGGAGGACGACCCCTACGGCGCCAGCCCGATGTCCTCCCGGCAGGCGCCGCGCGCGCCCAACCCGGTCGCCCGCGCGCCCGCGGCTCCGTCGGCGCCCTCGGCCTACGCCGCCGCCCCGCCGCGCGCCCCGGCCCCGCGCCGTCCGGCCATCGCCGCCTACGAGGAGCCGGCCCCGGGCTTCGCCGAGCCGCTGCCGCTCGCCGCGCCCGGCGCGATGCCGGGGCCGATCTACTAGAGATAAGGCCCTCCAGGCGCGGTTCGGACGGACAATCCGTGCCGATCCCACGGATTCCGGCGATCGGATTGTCCATGCCCCGCTTCGTGCGTTGACGGTGATTCCGTGTTTCAAGCATGGCTGAAGCTTCGAGCAGGAGCTTTGCGATGGTGAAGACGGCAGGCGCCCGGGGACATCGGGTGTCACCTCGGTCGGCCAAGACGATTGAGTTGGCCAAGACGATTGAGTTGGCCAAGACGATTGAGTTGGCCAAGACGATTGAGTTGGCCAAGACGATTGAGTTGGCCAAGACGGTTGAGTTGGCCAAGACGAACCCGACCGGGGCGTCCGGCCGTGTCGCCGCCGCCACCGCCCTCGCCCTGTTCGCCGGCCCGGCGCTGGCGGCGGGCGAAATCCCCTTCGAGAAGGCCGGGGGCTGGGAGATCGAGCGCGCGGCGCGCGGCCCGGCCTGCATGATGAGCAAGTCCTACAAGGACCCGGCCGACGACAACGCCGGGAACGCCTTGGTCTTCGCCCTGGCGGGCGACAAGGTCGTGATGACGTTCGTCTACGAGCACTGGACCTGGGACAAGAACGAGAAGATCCGGGTCCCCCTCGTCCTCGACAAGACGACCGCCATCGCGAAGTCCGCCTGGACGGGCGATGGCCAGACCCTGACCGCGGAGCTGCCGGCCACCATCGTGCCGAACCTCCTGGCCGCCAAGACGATGATCCTGAAGCTGGACGGCGCCGACGCGGACTTCCACCTCGCCGGCTTCCCGCAGGGCTACGAGTCGCTGCGGCGGTGCGACGGCGCGCCGGCGGCGGTCGTCGCGGCTGCGGCGCCACCGGCACCGGCACCGGCCCCGGCGGGGGCTTCCCCCGCAGCCGCGACCCCCTCCGCCCACGTCTCGCAGGCCATGACCTTCCCGGGCGACGGCGACGTTCCGCCTCAGGCGGTCTTCGCCCGCGATACCCCAAAGATCCTGGTGGCCGTCGAGGTGCGCGGCGTGAAGCCCGGCGACACCCTCACGGCGACCTGGGTCGCGGAGAAGACGGGCGCCGCCGCCCCGCCGAACTTCACGATCGCGTCGGTCGCGATCCCGCTGGGGGCGAGTCCGTTGGTCTCGTCCAGCGTCAGCAAGCCCGACACCGGCTGGCCGCCCGGTCAGTACCGGGTCGATCTGAGCCACAACGGCGGCCCGGTGGAGTTCCGCCAGCGCTTCGCGATCAAGGAATAGCCCCGCTGCCCGGATTCGCGCCCGTCACGGCGATGCCCGGTGGTGCCATGGCCGCACTGTGCCCGCCAAACCCCAGGCCGTCGCCAAAACGCGGTGCCCCGCCGCCGTGCGCTTGACAGCGGGGCGGTAGGGACCATCGTCCCGGGGAACCGAAAAAGCCCTCCAGCGGACGACGCCGGCATGCGCCCGAATCCCCTTCTCACCGCCTTCGCCCTCGGCCTGACCCTGGCCGGCGCGCTCCAGCCGGCCCTCGCCCGCTCGGCCCGCGAGGAGATCACCCCGGCCGAGGAGCGGCTGTTTCCCTTCGACGGCGACATTCCCGGCTGCCAGGACACCGCCGTCCTGGAGAAGGTCGCGACCCAGTTCGCCGAGAAGGAGGCGAAGTTCTGGAACTCCTCGCTCACCATCGTGTCCTACGACCGGGTCGAGCGTACCGCCTGGCGGCCCTGGGGCCTCGACACTTACCCGCGCCGGTTCTGCTCGGCGGTGGCCACCACCTCGGACGGGGTCCGGCGCAAGGTCGATTATTCGGTGCGCGAGGGGCTCGGCCTGATCGGGGCGGGCTTCGGCGTCGAGTTCTGCGTCCACGGTCTCGACCGCAACCTCGCCTTCGCCTACGCCACCGCCTGCCGCGAAGCCCGGCCTTGAGGCGCCTCGTCGCGCTGGCCGCAGCCGTCCTCCTGACGGGGCCGGCGCTGGCGCAGGGGTTCGGCGGCGGCTTCAACGAGGACCGCGGCGGCACGCCGGGCACGTTCGACTTCTACGTCCTCGCCCTGTCGTGGTCGCCGGCCTATTGCGAGGGCACGGGGGGGCGCCGGGACGGCGACGGCCAGTGCCGGCCGGGGCGCGGCCTCGGCTTCGTCGTCCACGGCCTGTGGCCGCAATACGCCCGCGGCTACCCGTCCGATTGTTCGAGCGTGGTGCGCGCGCCGACCCGTCAGGCGATCGAGGCCGCCGGCGAGGTCTATCCCTCGGAGGGGCTGGCCCGGCACGAGTGGCGCAGGCACGGTACCTGCTCGGGCCTCGACCCGACCGCCTACTTCCAGGCGGCGAAGCAGGCGCGCCTGGCCGTCACCATCCCCGACGCCTTCAAGAGCGCCAACGAGGAGCGGCGCGTCGCCCCCATCGAGGTCGCCCGCCAGTTCGTGGCGGCCAACCGCGGCCTGCGCCCGGACATGATGTCCGTCACCTGCACCCGCGGCCGGCTGCAGGAGGTCCGCATCTGCTTCTCGAAGGACCTTCGCGATTTCACGCCGTGCCCCGAGGTCGCCCGCCGGAACTGCCGGGCCGGCGAGGTGACCATCGAGGCGGCGCGGTAGGCGCATGAACTACCGCCACGCCTTCCACGCCGGCAATTTCGCGGACGTGCTCAAGCACCTCGTGCTGACGCGGGTGCTGGTGCATCTCCAGGCCAAATCCACTGCGTTTCGGGCCATCGACACCCATGCGGGCCTGGGCTTCTACGACCTGACCGGCGACGAGGCCGGACGCACCGGCGAGTGGCACGACGGCTGGGGCCGCCTCGACGCGCCGTTCTCAGGCGAGGTCGAGGCCCTGCTCGCCCCCTACCGGGCGGCGGTGGCGGCGGTGAAGGCCCGCCACGGCGGGTCGGTCTATCCGGGCTCGCCCGCCCTGATCCGCGAGTTCCTGCGGCCCGGCGACCAGGGCGTCTTCGTCGAACTGCACCCCGCCGACGCCGAGATCCTGCGGGCGCGCTACAACCAGGATTCACGCACCAAGGTGATGCATCTCGACGGCTGGACGGCGCTCAACGCCATGGTCCCGCCGCCGGAGCGCCGCGGCGTGGTGCTGATCGACCCGCCCTACGAGGAACTCGGCGAGATCGACCGCCTCGGCGCGGCCCTCCTCAAGGCGGTCGCCAAGTGGCCGACCGGCACCTACCTCGCCTGGTACCCGATCAAGGACGTGGTTCTCGTCGACCGGATGGTGGCCGACCTCCACCGCGCGCTGCCCCGGCCGGCCCTGCGCCTCGACCTGATGGTGTCCGAACCCGACCCGACCCGGCTCAACGGCAACGGGCTCATCGTGATCAACCCGCCCTGGCGCCTGGCGCAGGAGGCCGACCTGTTCCTGCCCGCCCTCGCCGAACGGCTGGCGCGACGCGACTACGGCGCGTTCCGCTGCATTCCGTTCGGCGTGGAGGCGTGAGCGGCCTCGCCCGCCGTCATCCCACCCCCGCTCCCGCCAAGGCCCCGCCGATCACCACCAGCCAGGGCGGTGCCCGCCACACGACGAGGGCGAGGTACGCGCTCGCCGCCAGCGCGACGTCGGCGGGCCCACGGATGCCGCCGGTCCAGACCGGGTCGTAGAGGGCGGCGAGCAGCACGCCCACCACGGCCGCGTTGACGCCCGCCAGGATGCGGCGCGCCAGCGGCCGGGTCCGTAGAGACTCCCAGAAGGGCAGGGCGCCGAACACCAACAGCACCGCCGGCAGGAAGATCGCGCCGAGGCACAGGAGGCCACCGATCCAGCCGTTGGGCTGCGGCCCCATCGCCGCGCCGAGATAGGCGGCGAAAGTGAACAGCGGGCCGGGTACGGCCTGGGCGGCGCCGTAGCCGGCCAGGAAGGTGTCGTTGCTCATCCAGCCCGGCGGCACCACCGCGCCCTGGAGGAGGGGCAGCACCACGTGCCCGCCGCCGAACACCAGGGCGCCGGCCCGGTAGAACGCATCGACGAGGGACAGGCCCTGGCTCGGGACGGCGGCGGCGGCGAGGGGCAGCCCGGCCAGGAGGAGGGCGTAGAGGCCGAGGGAGGCAAGCCCGGTGGTCCGGCTCAGGCGCGTCCGGGTCGCTTCCGCAGTGGCCGCCGGCGGCGTGCTAGGCAGGAGGGAGGCGCCGGGCAGGAGAGATGCGCCGGGCAGGAAGAACCCGAGGGCGGCGCCGAGCAGGATGGCGCCGATCTGGCCCGTCGTCCCCGGCAGCGCCAGGGCGAGGATCATGGCCGCCACGGCCAGCGTCGCCCGCGTCCGGTCGGGGGCGAGGGTGCGGGCCATCCCGAGCACGGCCTGGGCCACCACCGCCACGGTCACCGCCTTCAAGCCATGCAGCCAGCCGCCGCCGAGGCCCGCGCCGAGCGCCGTCAGCCCGTAGGCGAAGGCGATCAGCAGCAGCGCCGAGGGGAGGGTGAAGGCGGTGAAGGCCGCCAGCGCCCCGAGCGGGCCGGCGCGCAGGAGGCCGATGGCGAGGCCGACCTGGCTCGAGGCCGGGCCGGGCAGGAACTGGCACAGGGCCACGAGATCGGCATAGGCCGCTTCGTCGAGCCAGCGCCGGCGCTCCACGAACTCGGTGCGGAAGTAGCCCAGATGCGCGATCGGCCCGCCCAAGGCGGTGAGCCCGAGCCTGAGGAACGCCAGGAAGACCTCGCCGCCGCCGCCGGAAGGAGGGGCCGGCCTCACCGTCCACCGCAAATATTGACCATGATGCGCAATCGTCCCCCGCGAAGGGATTTAGCGGATGTCGCACTGCGGCCGGAACGGATAGCCTGCGGAACGATTATCCCCGTCAGAGTGCTCTTCCTTCCCAAGGTGCGCGCTTCGACAGCGGCCGGCGATCAAGTCTCAACAGCTTTCCGATCTCCGTCCCACCACTCGGCCCCGCCACCGGATCGCTCGCGATCCCTTCGCGGGGCCTTTTTCGTTTCCGCTCAGGCCGCGACGCGATTGTCGAGGGGAAACACCTTGGCGGGGTTCATCAGCCAGCGCGGGTCGAACACGTTCTTGACCCGCATCTGCTGGTCGAGGTCGGCCTGGGTGTACTGGAACCGCATCAGGTCACGCTTCTCGATGCCGACCCCGTGCTCGCCGGTGAGGCAACCGCCGACCTCGACGCAGAGCTTGAGGATCGCGTCGCCCGCGGCCTCCGCCTTCTGGAGTTCGCCGGGCGTGTTGATGTCGAACAGGATCAGCGGGTGCAGGTTGCCGTCGCCGGCATGGAACACGTTGGCGACGCGCAGGCCGTGGCCGGCGCAGATCGCGCCGATCCGCTCGAGCACCAGCGGCAGCTGCCCGGTGGGGATGGTACCGTCCATGCAGATGTAGTCGGAGATCCGGCCGGTGGCGCCGAAGGCGGACTTGCGGCCCTTCCAGATCGCCGCGCTCTCGGCCTCGCTCTGCGAGACCTTGAAGCTCGTGGGGTTGAAGCCCCGGGCGATCGCGACGATGCGCGCGAGCATGTCGGTGCACTCGGTGTCCGAGCCCTCGACCTCGATGATCAGCATCGCCTCGGCATCGCGCGGGTAGCCGGCCTGGGCGAAATCCTCGGTGATCAGGATCGCCTCGCGGTCCATGTATTCCATCGCCACCGGGATGATGCCCGCCGCGATGATCGCCGCGGTGCAGGCGCCGGCGTCCTCCACCGAGGAGAAGCCGAACAGGGCCGGGCGGGCGCCCTCGGGCCCGCGCAGGATGCGCACGGTGGCCTCTGTGACGATGCCGAGCTGCCCCTCCGACCCGCACACCAGGCCCAGCAGGTCGTAGCCGGCGGCGTCGAGGTGGGCGCCGCCGATCTCCACCACGGTGCCGTCGTGGGTGACGAGGGTGACGCCCAGCAGGTTGTTGGTGGTGACCCCGTACTTGAGGCAATGCGCCCCGCCCGAGTTCATCGCGATGTTGCCGGCGATGGTGCAGGCGAGCTGGCTCGACGGATCGGGGGCGTAGAAGAAGCCCTCGTGGGAGACCGCACCCGAGATGGCGAGGTTGGTGATGCCCGCCTCCACCCGCGCGGTACGGTCGGCGTAGTCCACATCGAGGATGCGGTTCATCTTGGCCACGCCCAGGATCACCGCGTCGGCCTGCGCGATCGCCCCGCCGGCCAGGGAGGTGCCGGCGCCCCGCGCCACCACCGGCACGCCCTGGGCGTGGCAATAGGCCATCACCGCCGAGACCTCGGCGGTGGTGGAGGGCAGCACCACGGCCAGCGGCATCTGGCGGTAGGCGGTGAGCCCGTCGGTCTCGAAGGCGCGGCGCTCGTCCTCGGTGACGATCAGCGCCTCGGCCGCCACCAGGGGCCGCAGGCCGGCGACGATGGCGTCGCGGCGGGCGAGGATGGCGGCATCGGGAACGGGGAAGGCGATCGTCATCGGGCGTTCTCCTCGGGGGCTCCTCGACGGTCCGTCCTTCAGCATTCGCTCATCATCGCCCGGCTAGAACGGGGCGTCCGAGGGCGAGGCGAAGCCGAACCTTGATCGGCATCCTAAAGCAGGTTGCGCGAAAGTGCGCGGCGGTTTTGCCCCGATCGTCATCGAGAGCGAACCTGTCGGGCGCCAAAGGGTTATCGAGCGGGTGCGGACTTCGGGCGTGGGGCGGCGAGGGCTTCCTTTCGCCGCAGGCGCCGGATCCCGGTGGTCCGCGTTCTCAGTTTCGACCTGTTCCAAACGGGCAAGCTCTGCCATAAGCCGGTCGGCCATAAGCAAGCGGCGGTTGCCGCACATGGAGGAATACATCGATGCGTCATCTCATTCTCGGCGCCGCCTTCGCGCTGCTCCTTCCCCTGTCGGCTCAGGCGCAGGATGCCGCCGCCGGTGAGAAGGCATTCGTGGCCTGCAAGGCTTGCCACGCTTTCGGCAAGAACGGCGTCGGCCCCAACCTCACCGGCGTCGTGGGCCGCAAGGCCGCCTCCGTCGAGGGCTACAGCTATTCGGCCGCTCTCAAGGACTCGGGCCTGACCTGGGACGAGGCCACCCTCAAGGAGTGGCTGATCGGCCCCGCCGCCAACAAGGTGAAGGGCACCAAGATGGTCTATGCCGGCCTCAAGGACGAGAAGAAGGTCGCCGACGTGATCGCCTACCTCGCCACCATGAAGTAAGCGCCGCCCTCGACGCGTCGGCCGGACGTTCGATCCGTACCGACGTGCCGAGACCTAGCGTGCAGAGACCGTACGTCGAAGCCGTCTCCGATCGATCGGAGGCGGCTTTTTTTCATGGTCCGGGGCGGCATCCTCAGGGGTCGTCGGACTCGAGGCTGCCGTGCAGGGAGCCGCGCAACCCGACGAGCAGGTCGAGAAGGTCGCGGCGTGCCTCCGGGCTCATCCCGCTCATCCCGCCGGCCTTGGCGGGAATGCAGTCGAGCCGGCCCTCGAGTTCCCTGCCCTTGGCGGTCAGGAAGATGCTGACCTGGCGCTCGTCGGTGCGGTCGCGGGCCCGGCGGACGTGGCCGGACGCCTCCATCCGCTTGAGGAGGGGCGTCAACGTGCCGGAATCGAGGAAGAGGCGGTTGCCGATCTCCTTGACGGTCAGCCCCTCGCTTTCCCACAGCACCATCAGGACGAGGTATTGTGGATACGTGAGGTCGTGGCGCGCCAGCAGGGCGCGGTAGGCGCGTCCGAAAGCATGGGCGGCGGAATAGACCGCAAAGCAGAGCTGCGCGTCGAGCCGCTGGGCATCCCCGGCCGGGGGCGCCTCGGCGGGGGCGTCCTGCGCCGTTGCGATGGTGTGCCGGCCCGTCATGATCCGCCGTTCCGCCGGGCGATGTCGCCGCGATTTTTTGCATTCATTCCGGACCTTAGGGATATCCGGCATGCGGCACAATCCAGGGGCGGGGATCGTTCGGGGCAATCGGGTTCACCCGATTGTCGATCGTGCGGGCGCGAAGTGCGCCTCGCGAAGCGGGTGTTGCAGAACATCCATCCTACAAAGCGTCGAGCGGAGCGATGGCCAGAGCCGCGGAGGCGGCCGCCGGCGCTTGAGGCGAGTCAGACCCCCCAGGGCAATCGGGTTCACCCGATTGCCTTTTGGGGATCGTGTCAGAGTTCCGAACCCAGCGGACTGTCATCGCGTGCGGCCGAGACGGCCACGCTCCCATCATTCCGGGTCTGGGGAGCAGGGCCCGGAATCCAGGACCACCACATGCGTCCAAGACGGCTTGCGTCGGCGGCCCCGGGTTCCGGGTTCCGGGTTCGCCTGCGCGGCGCCCCGGAAAGACGGGGAGGGGGCGTGACCGGTACGGCTCGCCGTTTCGCTCGGCGCGTCGTCGACCCGGGTTCGGAGTTCCACGGTACCCGTCCCTGGCACGGGCACGCCGTCGCGGTGGAGCGCACGCGCCCCCTTGCAACGAACTCGATTGCGCACAATCTGGTTCTGAGGCAAGGCGGCGGTCGGCGCGTCCGGTCACCGCATCGGCGCGGAACGGCAGGCCGCCCTCGGGCCTTTTACCGACGCCACCGTCCCACGCGACAGCCGGCCCCCGCGCACAACCAGGAGATCGACATGAAGGCTCTCTATACCGCCCACGCCCATGCCACCGGCGGCCGCGAAGGCTCAGCGGCCACCGACAACGGCGCGCTCAGCGTCGGCCTCTCCACTCCGAAGGAGCTCGGCGGCGGCGGCGGCAACGGCACCAACCCCGAGCAGCTTTTCGCGGCCGGCTACGCCGCCTGCTTTCTCGGCGCGATCAAGTTCGTGGCGGCCAAGGACAAGGTGAAGATCTCCGACGACGCCAAGGTCGAGTCCACCGTCGGCATCGGCCAGCGCGACGACGGCGCCGGTTTCGGCCTCGTGGTGACCCTCAAGGCGACCCTGCCCGGCATCGACCCCGAGGTCGCCGCCGACCTCGTCAAGCGCGCCGACGTGGTCTGCCCCTATTCCCACGCCACCCGAGGCAACATCCAGGTCGACATCTCGGCGGCCTGATACGGTTTCCGCTTGGATCAAAAGCGGGAACCGTATCACCGAGCCCGCGCGGCGCCTGAGCGAAGCCCATGTCCGCATCACGAAGTGATCAACCGGAAATGGGATGAGGCGGCGGCCCGCGCTCAGTTGAGCTGCCAGAGCGCCGCGTTGAGAAGGGTCGCGAAGGCGACCCAGGCGGCGTAGGTCACCAGCAGCCAGGCGGCGATCCGGTCGTAGCGCCAGCTCGCTCGGATCGTCCACAGGATCATCACGAGCAGCGCCACCACCACGACGAGGCCCGCGCCCATGGCGTGGGCCGAAAAGAACACCGGCGTCCAGGTGGCGTTGAGGACGAGTTGCGCCGCGAAGGCGGCGACCGCCAGCCACCAGCCGCGCGAGGTCGGTCCGGTGCGGGGCCGCGCCCCGAGCAGCCGCCAGGCCGAGGCGACGATCATCAGGTCGAGGATCGTCCAGGCGACCGGAAACGCCCAGTTCGGCGGGTTGAAGCTCGGCTTCTGCAGGTGGGCGTACCAGCCCTCGATGTTGGGGGTCGTGGCCATCGACCCGATCACCGCGGTGGCGGTCACCGGCAGGATCGCCAGGGCGAGGCGCGGAAACAGGGGAGGCGGCGCGCTCGGCACCCTCGTGACGGTGGTCATGGAACCGCGGGTTCTCCAGATGGGGCGGGGCGGGCCCGCGCGTCACGCCTGAGCTTGCGATCCCGATCCCGTTCTGCAAGTCCCGATCGACAAGTCCCGATCGACAAGGCCCGATCGACACAGTCCGATCGACACCGCCTCGCCAGGAGCATCGACCATGACGCAGTCCGACCCGCCCGACGAGGCCGGCCGTCCGGTGTGGGCGCGGCGCAGCCTCGCCGCGCAGGCGATGGGCGCCGTCGACCCGGCGACGCGGGCGGTGGTGGCGCCGCTCCACGTCTCCACCACCTTCCTGCGCGATCCCGACAACGGCTACAGCTCGGGCTATTCCTACGCCCGGCCCGACAACGCCACGGTGCGCGAATGCGAAGCCGTGGTCGCGATGCTCGAGGGCGCGCCGGCCGCGATGCTGTTCGGCTCCGGCATGGCCGCGGCCACCGCGGTGTTCGGCGCCCTCGAACCCGGCGACCACGTGGTGGTGCCGCGCGTGATGTACTGGGGCCTGCGCCGCTGGCTCATGGCCGAGGCGCCGCGGCGGGGTCTCGAGATCGACGCCGTCGCCATGGACGATCTCGATGCCCTCAGGGCGGCGATGCGGCCGGGCCGGACCAGGCTCGTCTGGATCGAGACCCCCGGCAATCCGCTCTGGACCATCACCGACATCGCCGCGGCCGCGGCCATCGCGCATGAAGCCGGGGCACGTCTGGCCATCGATTCCACCGCCGCCTCGCCGATCCACACCCGGCCGCTGGCGCTCGGCGCCGACATCGTGATGCATTCGGCCACCAAGATCCTCAACGGCCATTCCGACGTGGTCGCCGGGGTGCTCGCCACCGCCATCCGCGACGCCACCTGGGAGCGGATCGGGGCGATCCGTTCGGGGGGCGGGGCGATCCTCGGGCCGTTCGAGGCCTACCTGCTGATGCGCTCCCTGCGCACCCTGCCCCTGCGGGTGGCGGCCCAATCGGCCACGGCCGCCGATCTCGCGCAGCGGTTCTCGCGCCATCCCCGCATCACGGGGGTGCTCTATCCGGGCCTGCCCGAGGACCCCGGCCACGCCGTCGCCGCCCGGCAGATGCAGGGCGGTTTCGGCTTCATGCTCTCGATCCGGGTGGCGGGCGGCGAGGCGGCGGCCATCGCCGCGGCGGCGCGGGTGCGGCTGTGGAAGCGGGCGACGTCGCTCGGTGGCGTCGAGAGCCTGATCGAGCACCGCGCGTCCGTCGAGGGGCCGGGCACGCCGTGCCCGCCGGACCTACTGCGGCTCTCGGTGGGGATCGAGGACGGCGACGACCTGTTTTCCGATCTCAACGCGGCGCTGCAATCCTGACGCGATCGAATTCCCCCCTCGCGCGTTGGGGAGGGCCCTTCTCGCGAGACCGCCAGCCCATGACCCTCCACCGCCTCCTGACGAGCGCCGCCGTCCTCGTCGCGCTCGCCCAGCCGCTGCATGCGCAGGGCGCGCCCCCCGACCTCGACCTCGAGGCCACCTGCCGCTCGGCCGGGTCGATCAGCACCGGCACGCAGAAGGAGAGCCGGGACGGCTGTCTGCGCTCCGAGCGTGAGGCGAGGGACGAGGTCAAGCGCCGGTGGGGCGAGTTCACCCCGGCGGCCAAGACCCAATGCGGCAAGCAGGCCCAGCTCGGCGGTTCGCCGGGCTACGTCGAGATGGTCACCTGCCTCGAACTGGCCAGCGGCAACCAGGGCACCGGCACCGACGGCGTCAAGGGCAAGCCGAGCCGGACGACGCCGGTCCAGCCGGCTCCCGAGCAGCGCACCAACCCCATCGACGTCCTGGGCAGGCCCGCCGGGAAGTAGGGCGACCCCGCGGGTATCAGTGCGGCGAGCCCGCCCGCACCTCTTCCGGCCGCCAGACCGGCTCGCCGGCGCGGGCGGAGCGCCCCGGCTGCCCGCCCGCGGCGGCAGGGGCGCCGCCCCGGCTCTGGGCGAGATCGATGAGCTCGGGCGCCTGGGCGGTGTCGTCGGCGGTGAGGAACAGCCCGCGGGACCGGGCGGCGCGGCCGAGGTCGGCCCGGCTCGTGAGCACGCTCTGGGCGGGGCTCGTGAGAAGGGCGAGGGCAATCGGGCCCAGCCACAGGGCGAGCCAGAGGTCGCCGGCATAGACGAGGAGCCCGGCGAGCACGGCGCCCACCACCAGGGCGTCGGCCTGCAGGCGGCAGGCCTCGCGCCAGGGCACCTGGCGGTCGTCGCGGACCTGGACGTCCCAGCGAACCACCCGGCCGAGGAAGGTGGTGGCCACGGCCCCGGCGGCGAACAGCGTCATCACCGGCCACAGCAGCACCCAGACCACCTGTTCGAGAGCCGCGCTGATCAGCAGCGAGCGGGTGCCGCCGAAGGCCGCCCGGCGCTCGGCCGAGGCCAGGACGTGGCCGAGGCTGAGCAGTTTCGGCAGAGCCATCGTGCCGATGGTCAGGACGGCGAGCGCATGGGCGGCGGGGCCGGTGCCGGTCAGCCCGTAGGCGAGCAGGCCGAGGTCGCCGGTGAGGGCGGCCTGCGTGCCGGCGGCGGCCAGGAAGGCCAGCCACAGCGGGCAGGCGAGGTAGGAGAGGATGCCCACGGCCAGGTGCCAGCGACTGGCGCCGCGCAGGCCCGGCATGCCGAGCACCCGCAGGTGCTGCATGTTGCCCTGGCACCAGCGGCGCTCGCGGCCGAGGAGATCGACGAGGTTGGTCGGCATCTCCTCCCAGGTGCCGCCCATCTCCGGCAGGAGGCGGACCTCCCAGCCGGCCCGGCGCAGGAGGGCACCCTCGACGATGTCGTGGCACAGGATCTCGCCGCCCAGGGGCGCCTTCCCCGGCAGCACCGGCAGCTCGGCGTTCTGCGCGAAGGCCTCGATCCGCAGGATCGCGTTGTGGCCCCAGTAGCTCCCGTCCGGTCCCTGCCAGGTCTCGAGGCAGCGGATGGCCAGCGGCGCGTAGAGCCGCACCGCGAACTGCTGGATGCGGGCGAACAGGGTGTCGCGGCCGGCGGCGTAGCTGACGGTCTGGATCAGGCCGACCGCGGGGGCTTCCTCCATCAGCCGCACGAGGCGGCGCATGGTGGCCCCGGTCATCAGGCTGTCGGCATCGAGCACGATCATGAAGTCGTACTCGGGGCCGTAGGTCTTGCAGAACTCGGTGATGTTGCCGGCCTTGCGGCCGGTGTTGCGCTCGCGGCGGCGGTAGCGGAACCGCGGCAGGCCGGGCCCGTTCTGCGCCGCCCAGGCGGTGATGCGCGCGAACTCGTGCTCCTCCACCGCGGCGATGGCGCCGTCGCGGGTGTCGGACAGGACGAACAGGTCGATGTCCTCGCCGTGCCCGCCCTCGCGCTGGAGCGAGCGGGCCATGACGCGCAGGGCGGAGAACACCGCCACCGCGTCTTCGGCATGGATCGCCACCACGGCGGCGGTGCGGCTCTCGCCCGAGGCCCGGGCCGGCACGGTGGCCGCGCGCCGTTCCAGCGCCGATTGGGCACGCGCGCCCATTCCCGCGGCGATCAGGCCGTAGAGGTACTGCCAGGCGACGAAGGACTGCCAGGTCATCACGAGGGCGAACAGCGTGAACACGCTCCAGCCGAGGGCGCCCACCGGGCGGCCGTAGGCGGCAAGGGCCAGCCCGGCGATGGCGCCGGCGGTGCCCAGCGTCGCCAGCGCCAGCGCCATCCGGCGGCGGGCCAGGGTCGCGGCGAGGCCGGGCTCGTCCCGGATCTCGGGCGCCTCGACCTCGGGGTGGCGCGCATCGTGTGGCGACCGGAGAAGCGACATGGCGGAACAACAATCGCGAGCGGGACAAGGCGGCTTGCAGCCTGGGGACGACATAGGGGCCGCACGCCTGAATGTCGCCCGAACGAGCGCGAGGGCTCGGCTTCAGGCGCCGGGGCGTCCATAACGCTCCCGACGCAGCGGATGACGAGGGTTCGACGATGGGACGACGAGCGACGGCGGCGGGGCGCCTCCTCCTGTGCGGCGCATTCCTGTGCGGCCCGCTGTCCGTGCCGGTCCGGGCGCAGGTCTCCGTGCCACCGACACCCGCGATGGAGTCGGTCGGCCAGGTCCGCGAAATGCTGGCGCCGGACCGGGCCGGGATCGCCTTGCGGATCGAGGCGACGGGGGCCACCGCCGAGGCGGCGAGCCGAAGCCTCGCGGCCAAGGTGAACCGGGTGCTCGGCGTCGTGACGGCGGCGGGCATCGCGGAGGCCGACACCGAGAGCGACGGCCCCACCGTCCAGGAGCTCTACGAGACGGTGCGCGACGAGCGCGGCCGCGAGCAGGTCGAGAAGCGCCGCCGCACCGGATACAGCGCCGCCTACGGATTGACCCTCACCACGTCGAACCTCGCGGGCCTGCCCGAGCTGCTGCCCCGTCTGTCCGAGGCCGAGGGCCTCGTCAGTGGGGTCGAGTTCAGCCTGAGCGACGCGCGCAGCCGCCTCCTCGCCCTTGAGGAGCGCGCCGTGAAGGACGCGCTGGAGCGGGCCGGCCGGCTGATCGCGGCCTCGGGCGCCAGGCCCGGCCGCATCCTGGCCATCGCCATCCCCGGCGACGAGGGCATGGACATGCGTCGGGCCGGCAGGCCCATGAAGGCGGCGGCCCCCGCGGCCGACCGCGAAATCCGCCTGCCGGTCCGGCCCGGCCGCATCACGATCGAGGCGCGGGTGAGCGTGACGGTGGAGATCGTGGCGCCGTGAAACGATCGTCCGGCGATCGGATCGGTTCTTGCCGGCCGCCCTTGTCCGCACGGGCGGCCCCCGACATGAGACGGTGCGAAGCGTCACAGCCCCACGTTCGTTCGAAGCCTGCACGATCGTTCCGAGAAAGAACCGATGACGGATACCTCCCTCCCGCCCGATCCCGACGCCCTCTCCCGGCGCGGCCTGCTCCAGGCGGGTCTCGCCACGGCCGCCGGGGCGCTGCTGCCCGCCGCCGCCCTCGGTCAGGAGGGCGCGCCGATGACCTTCGAGGGTGTCGTCACCCAGGCCCGCGCGCTGGCGGAGGCGCCCTACCAGCCCCAGCCCGACGACCTGCCGCCGGCCCTGGCCAAGCTCGACTACGACGCCTATCGCGCCATCATCTTCCGGCCCGAGGCCGCCCCCCGGCTCAACCGCCTGTTCTCGGTGCAGCTGTTCCACCGCGGCTTCCTGCAGAGGAAGCGCGTCGCCCTCTACCTTCAGAGCGACGTCGGGGCGCCGCGCCGGATCGCCTACGCGCCGGGCCTGTTCCAGCTCGGCGACAAACTCGCCGGCCGGAGCTTCTCGACCGAGCTCGGCTTTGCCGGCTTCCGGCTGCACTACGCCTTCGACCCGGCGAATGCCGGCCGCCAGGAGGAGTTCCTGGTCTTCCTCGGGGCCTCGTATTTCCGCTTGCGCGGCAAGGGCCAGGAGTACGGCCTGTCGGCGCGCGCGGCTGCGATCGACACCGCCAACCCCGGCCACCCGGAGGAGTTTCCCGACTTCACCGCCTTCTGGATCTGTGAACCGGAGCCCGAGGCGCGGGCGGTGACGGTGCTGGCGCTGCTCGATTCGCCGAGCCTGTCGGGGGCCTACCGGTTCGACATCGCGCCGGGCGACCCCTCGCGCATCACGGTCACGTCCTCGCTGCACCCGCGCCAGGCGATCGGGCGGCTGGGGATCGCACCCCTCACCAGCATGTTCCTGCACGGCCAGAACGGGCCGGGCGCGCGCAACGCCGTGCCCCTCGACGATTACCGGCCGCAGGTCCACGATTCCGACGGGTTGGTGGTGGCCACACCCGGCGACCGGGCATGGCGGCCGCTCGTCAACGGCCGTGCCGGGCCGCAGGCGTCCCTGTTCCGGGCCGACGACCTCGTGGGCTTCGGGCTGCTGCAGCGCGAGCGCCGCTTTGCCGCCTATCTCGACGTCCAGGCCCGGCAGGAGGCCCGTCCCGGCCTGTGGGTGGCCCCCCAGCAGCCGGGCGGCTTCGGGCCGGGCGCGGTGGAGCTGTTCGAGATCCCCTCCCGGGAGGAATACGCCGACAACATCGTGGCCGCCTTCGTGCCGAACGGACCTGTCGCGCAGGGCGCGCGCCTCTCCTTCGACTACACCCTGACTACGGTGGGCCAGGAGCCCGACCCGGCCATCCCCGGCGACCTGGCGCGGGTGGTCTCGACCCGGGTCGGGTCGCCCGACCAGCTGCGCGTGGTCAAGCCGCCGATCCCCGAGCGTCGCCTCTTCGCCATCGACTTCGAGGGCGCGAACCTGCCCGACAGCGCGGAGGCCGACATCACCGCCAGCGTCTCGGCCAGCGCCGGCAAGATGGTCGATCCGGTGATGGAGAAGGTCACGCCCACCGGCGGCTGGCGCCTCTACGTCGAATGGCGTCCCCCGACCCCGCTGCCCCCCGGCGACATCGTGCTGCGCGCCCGCCTGATGTTCGGCGGCAAGCCGGTGAGCGAGACCTGGGACGCGGTGGTGTAGCGGTAGGATCTCGCGCTCAGAGCCTGTTTGATCTGTATTTCCAAGGCTTTCCCTCATCCTGAGGTGCCGCGAAGGCGGCCTCGAAGGAGACCTCCAGGGATCGCGGCGTCCCCTGGAGGTCTCCTTCGAGGCTCCTTGCCAAGGCAAGGAGCGCCTCAGGATGAGGGAACGAGCCGGGACACGCTGTCTTGGCCCGCGGGGATGAGCTGATATCGTTGGTCGAACAGGCTCAATCCAAACGCCAGTCGATCGGCGCGACGCCGTTCCGCACCAGCCAGTCATTCGCCTTGTCGAAGGGTCGTGAGCCGGCAAAGTCGCGCAGGCGGTTGAGGGGCGAGGGGTGGCCGCTCTCGACGATGCCGTGGCGGTTCGTGTCGATCAGGGCGGCCCGCGCCCTCGCCGGGGCGCCCCACAGCAGGAACACCACCGGGCGGCCCTGGGCGGAGAGGTGGCCCACGACCTCGTCGGTGAGGGCCGACCAGCCGTAGCGCAGGTGCGCGCCGGCCTTGCCGGCCTCCACCGTGAGGGCCGTGTTGAGCAGGAGCACGCCGCGCCGCGCCCAGGGGGAGAGGTCGCCGGTGGGGGGCACCGGCGCGCCGCCGGGGCATTCGGCCAGGATCACCTTGAGGGAGGCCGGAAGCCGGCGCGGGCCGACGTAGGAGAAGGCGAGGCCATGGGCGTCGCCCGGCGTCGGATAGGGGTCCTGTCCGAGGACCACGGCCTTCACCGCCTCGGGCGGCGTCAGCGCCAGCGCCGCGAAGATGTCGTCGGGGGCGGGCAGCACCGTAGCGCCCTCGGCGATGCGCGCATCGATTCTGGTTGCCACCGCATCGGCCGCCCCGCCCGAGAAGAACGGCAGTTCCAGCCAGCCCGACCCGCAGGCGCGGAAGCGGGCGAGCGCGGTGGCGACGGGCCCCGTCACCGGATCACGATGCGGCCCTGCGCCTCCACGCCCAGGGGGGCCTTTTCGCGGATGAAGGCCATCACCTCGTTGGCGAGCAGCCTGCCGTCGCTCGGGGAGACCAGGGTGCGGCCTTCCGAGAGGGCGCTGTAGCCGTTGCCGCCGTCGAACAGGAAGCTGTTGGAGGCGACCGTGTAGCTGCGCGATTCGTCGAGGGCGCCGCCGGCGACGCTGATGGCGCTGATGCGCCGGCCCGGCGGCCTGGTGGCATCGACGGTGACGGCGAGGCCCGAGACCTGCGGGAAGCGCCCGGCCGGCCGGCCGACCTCGCCGAATCCGGTCTCGAGCAGGCTGCGGATCTGGGCGCCGGTGAGCGAGACCAGCACGGTGGTGTTGCCGAACGGCAGTTCGCTCAGGATGTCGCGGCGGGTCAGCACGGTGCCGGCCGGGTAGAGCTTGTCGCCGCGGATGCCGCCGCCGTTGGTGATCGCGATCTCGGCCTTGTGGGAGGAGCGCAGGGCGTCGGCCACGAGGTTGCCGAAGCTGGACTCGCGGGCCCGCACCGTGGCGATCCGGCTGTCGAGTTCGCCCTCGGTGACGCCGACCGGCACGTCGAGCTCGCGAGACAGCCGCGATTCGAGGCGCGCCACCACCGCGGCGGCCTCCGGGTCCGGCGGCACGGTGCTGGTGTCGTGGATGCGAAAGCTCGGCCGCCACGCGACCTGCCGGGTCTTGCCCTGGCCGGTGACGGTGGCGAAGACGTCGAGGGCGGTGACGAAGCGGGCGTCGAAGCTCGATTCGACCATGGCGCGCTGGCCGTCGTAGCGCACCACGAGGTCGTGGTCGTGGCCCGACAGCAGGATGTCGACGAGGCCGGTGGCCAGGATCGCCTCGTCGAGGGCGCGGCCGGTGTGGGCGACGCAGACGACGAGGTCGGCGCCGGCTGCGCGCAGGGCCGGGGCCTCCCGGGCGAGCGCCTGCAACTCGGGCTCGAACACGAGGTCGCCGGGGCTCGATTTCTCGGCGGTGGTGGAGAGGGTGAGGCCGAGGAGGCCGACCTTGACGCCGCCGAGGGTGACGAGGGTGCTGTCGCGCAGGCCGTGCAGGCGCTGGCCCCCGGCATCGCGCAGGTTGGCGGCGAAGACCGGGAAGTTCGCTTCGCCCATGCGCTGGACGAACACCGCCGGGCCGAAGTCGAACTCGTGGTTGCCGGGCACGAAGATGTCCGGCGGCGCGATGTTGAGGAGTTCGACGATGTGGGCGCCGCGGTCGAAGCCGGACATCAGCGAGGGCGAGAGCGAATCGCCGGCGTGGGCGTAGAGCATCGGCACCCCGCGTGCCCGCTCGGCCCGCACCACGGCGGTGAGGCGGGGAAAGCCGCCGCGCCCCTCGTGCTCGGCCATCCGGTAGACGTCGTTGACGAGAAGGAGCGTGAAAGTCGGCTCCTGAACCGGCGCCTGGATCGCCGCATGCGCCGGCCCTGCGATGCCCGTCGCGAGGCCCGCTCCGAGACCGAGACCGAACGTCTGGCGGCGGTTGGGAGGGGACATGATGGCGATCGTCTCCGGAACGTGGTTGCGACCACGATGTGGTGAATACCTTATACCAGCGACCTTCGACCGCGTCCGGTCAAGGGCACCCGCACACCGGACGGGACAGGATCGCTGGTGGTGACCGTCGGTCTTAGACCGACGATCATGAAGGTCAGACAACAGCCGGGCGGCGGCTCCCGCGAAAAAACCGGCTCAGCGCGAGGAGAAGGTGTCGCGCACCGCCTTGGCGTTGCGCCGCAGCATCGGCAGCACCCAGGCGCCCGAGGCCAGGAAGGCGCCCGGCGCCATCGGTTCGAGGTCCACCGCCAGGCGTTCGGCGAGGCCGGGGTTGGCGAGGGCCGGCATCGGCGCGTCGGTGCGCCGGTAGACCACCGTCGTGTCCTCGCGCCAGAAATCGGGGTGCGGCACCAGGCCGGCGCGGCGGGCCGTGAGGTCGAGGGTCTGGCGCACGAAGCCGTGGACGTGGGCGAAGTGGAAGCGCTCGTGCGGCGGTTTGCCGGTGGCGGCCATGTTGGGCACGGCGATGTAGAGCAGCCCATCCGGCTTGAGCCAGCGCACGAGGCGCAGGGCGACGTCGGCGGGGTCGCGCAGGTGCTCGAAGACGTGGTGGGTGGTGATGACGTCGAAGTAGCCGGGCGCGAAGCGGTCGTCCTCGGCGTCGTCGAGGACCTCGATGCCGTGGTGCGTCCGGGCGTAGGCCGCGTAGTCGCGCCCCGGCTCGACGCCCACCGCCTCGCAGCCGAGCCCGCGGGCCGCGGCCAGGAACTCCCCCGAGCCGGAGCCGAAATCGAGCACCCGCGCGCCGGGCTTGAGCTTGGGCGCCAGGAGTTCGGCCCGGAACGCGGCCTCGCGGGCGCTGCGCTTGAGATGGTGGCGCGGCGGCCCGCCGGCGAAGGCGAGCTGGTAGTCGGCCCGGTAGGCGTGGGCGTAGTAATGCGCCAATTCGTCGGGCGTCGGCATCGGGTCGGTGCGGATCAGGCCGCATTGGGCGCAGGCGACGGAGCGCAGCGTCTTCAGCCGGCGGTCGCTCTTGGCCACCACCACCGCCTCGGCCGAGCCGCAGAGATTGCAGGCCGTGGCCTCACCCCTGTACGGATAGCCGGTGAACGGCATGAAGTGGTTCAGGAAGTACCGGGGAGACGGCATGTCGCGCCTTGATCGATCGGGGCATCGCTGGCAGGGCCTGTGATCTAGTTAGATATGCACGGGTAGACAACCGTGCCCTATGTGGCCGGTCAGGCCGCCGCCGCGTCGGTGCCCCAGCGGGAAGTGTGATGAACGAACGCGTCGAACCGGCCCAGGTGAATCCGGCCCAACTGCAGCCGGCCCCGATGAAGCAGGCCCAGGTGCATCCGGCGTCGGCGCCGGTGAACCAGCCCGTCGCGGGCACCCTGCCGCCCGAACATCCGGCCGTGCGCTGGGGCCGCGTCGGCGTGCTCCTGATGAACCTGGGCACGCCCGAGGGCACCAGCTACTGGCCGATGCGCCGCTACCTCAAGGAGTTCCTCTCGGACCGGCGCGTCATCGAGGTGCCGCGCCTGATCTGGTGGCCGCTCCTCAACCTCGTGATCCTGACCAAGCGCCCGGGTCCGAAGGGCCGCGACTACGCCAGCGTCTGGAACAACGAGCGCAACGAGGGCCCCCTCAAGACCATCACGCGCGGCCAATGCGAGCGCCTGCAGGAGATGATGGGCGACCGCGTCGTGGTCGATTGGGCGATGCGCTACGGCAAGCCGGAGGTGTCGCTCCGCCTGCAGGCCCTGCTCGACCAGGGCTGCGACAAGATCCTCCTGGTGCCGCTCTACCCGCAATACGCCGCCGCGACCTCGGCCACCGCCTGCGACCAGGCCTTCAAGGCCCTCATGCAGATGCGCTGGCAGCCCACCGTCCGGGTCTCGGCGCCCTATCACGACGACCCGGTCTACATCGAGGCGATGGCCCAATCGATCCGCGAGGGGCTGGCCAAGCTCGACTTCGACCCGGAGGTGATCCTGACCTCCTTCCACGGGGTGCCCAAGAGCTACCTCCTCAAGGGCGACCCCTACCATTGCCAGTGCGTGAAGACCGGCCGCCTCATCCGCGAGGCGCTGGGCTTCTCGCCCGAGCGCATGCGCACCACCTTCCAGTCGCGCTTCGGCAACGAGGAATGGCTTAGGCCCTACACCGACGAGACCGTGCAGACCCTGGCCAAGGAAGGCGTCAAGCGCATGGCGATCGTGGCGCCGGGCTTCACCGCCGACTGCCTCGAGACGCTGGAGGAACTCGACGGCGAGAACCGCCACTACTTCGAGGACAACGGCGGCGAACGCTTCGCCTATATCCCCTGCCTCAACGACAGCGACCTCGGCATGAAGGTCATCGCCAACGTGGTGAACCGGGAGTTGCAGGGCTGGGCGTGAGGGAAGGCCGTCGGCCGCAGGACGGCGGTGGCCGAGCGACGGCACCGCTTCGCGGCACTCCCTCGGCGGCGTCCCGGATCATCCCTCCCGTCGCTACGGGCATCCGGGAGAGGGTCGGGTTTCACGCGTCGCGCTGAAGCGCTGCTTTCCGGAAAGGCGCCTGCCCATATGCCGGGCGCCGCCCTTCCACCGCCATGACGGTGCAGGGGGCGACGACGGGTAAAAGACCTCTGTCGCCAAACACGGCCCGGGTTGATAAGGGCTCACCATCGACACGATGCCCCACCTCGAAGGCGGCGAGCGGACCCATGACGAGACCGGAGGCGGGCGGCGCCAGCGACGACGGCCGGAGGCAGGCGGCCCTGGCCGCCCATTTCGCCGCGCAGGGCTACGGCGCGGTCACGCCGCCGGTGCTGCAGCCGGTGGAGCCCTTCCTGGAACTGTCCGGCGAGGACATCCGCCGGCGCATCTTCGTCACGCAGGATGCGGCGGGCGCCGAATACTGCCTGCGACCCGAGTTCACGATCCCCGTCTGCCGCCATCACCTGACACGCGGCCTCGGGGCCGGCGCCGACTACAGCTACCTCGGGCCGGTGTTCCGGCTGGCGCGCGGCGAACCCGACGAGTTCTTGCAGGCGGGCATCGAATCGATCGGACGCGTCGACGTCCCGGCGGCGGATGCCGAGGTGGTGGGATTGGCGCTGGAGGGGCTGGCCCTGTTCGGCCGCACCGAGGTGGTGGTGCGCCTGGGCGACATGGGCCTCACCCACAGCTTCCTCGACGCCCTCGCGGTGCCCCCGGCCGCCAAGCGCCGCACCCTGCGGGCGCTCGCCGGCGGGCGCTCGCTGGACGAGGTCGCCAACGCGGCCAGCGTCGAGGACCCGCACGCGGGCCTGCTGTCGGCGATCCAGGGCCAGGACCCGCGCGGGGTGCGCGCCTTCGTCGAGGACGTGCTGTCCATCGCCGGCATCTCGCGGGTGGGCGGGCGCAGCGCCGGCGAGATCGCCGAGCGCTTCCTCGCCAAGGCCGCGGCCCAGGCCAACGGCGGCGCCGGACTCAACGCCGAGAACCGCGCCTTGATCGAGCGCTACCGGGCGATCGACGCCGATCCCGACCGGGCGGCGGGCCAGATCAGGGCCTTGGCGCGGGACGCGGGCCTCGACCATCCGCCGCTCGACGAGGCCATCGGCCTCGTGGAGGAGCGCACCGGCTTCATGGCCGCGCGCGGCCTCGAGGTGGAACGGTTCCGATTCTCGGCCGGCTTCGCGCGCAACCTCGATTATTACACCGGCATGATCTTCGAGGTGACGGACACGGGCGCCGCCACGGTCCTGGTCGGCGGCGGCCGCTACGATGGCCTGCTGCAGCACCTCGGCAGCCCGGTGCCGGTGCCGGCGGTGGGCTGCGCCTTCTGGCTCGCCCGGATGGCGGCGTGAGAGGGACATGGTGATGCCGGACAGCCCCCAGATGCCCACCGCCCTCGTCCTCGCCGTGCCCTCCAAGGGCCGGCTGCAGGAGAACGCCTCCGCCTTCTTCGCCCGCGCCGGGCTCAAGCTCGCGCAGGGTACCGGCGCGCGCGACTACCGCGGTCGCCTCGTCGGCGTCCCCAACGTCGAGGTGCGCTACCTGTCGGCCTCCGAGATCGCGAGCCAGCTCGCCAGCGGCGCGGCGCATCTGGGCATCACCGGCGAGGACCTGATCCGCGAGACGCTGCCGGAGGCGAGCGGCCAGGTCGAGCTGATCACGCCGCTGGGCTTCGGCCAGGCGACGGTGGTGGTGGCGGTGCCCCAGGCCTGGATCGACGTGCGCGCCATGGCCGACCTCGACGAGGTCGCCGCCGAGATGCGGATCCGCCAGGGCCGGCGCCTGCGCATCGCCACGAAATACGTCAACCTCACCCGGCGCTTCTTTGCCGACCACGGGGTCGCCGACTACCGCATCGTCGAGAGTCTCGGCGCCACCGAGGGCGCCCCGGCGGCGGGCTCGGCCGAGATCGTGGTCGACATCACCACGACGGGCGCGACGCTGGCGGCCAACGCCCTCAAGGTGCTCGACGACGGCACCATCCTGCGCTCCGAGGCCAACCTCGTGGCCTCCCTGAAGGCCGAGTGGGGCGCGACCCAGCGGGCGGCCCTGCGCACGGTCCTCGGCCGCATCGCCGCGGAGGAGCGCGCCCGCATCGGCCGCGAGGTGCGCGCCGGAATGCCGATGAGCGGCGACATCGATCTGGCCGGTATCAGTGCCCTGCACGACGCCACGCTGCCCTACGGCGCGCCCACGGGCCGCGACGGCGAGATCGTGATGCAGTGCCCGGTCGACGCGGTGTTCGACCTGGCCGACGCCCTGGTGGCGGCCGGCGCCAGCTCGGTGAGCGTGCGCCGGACCGACTACGCCTTCACGGCCGAGAACCCGCTCCTCGACCGCTTGCTCGCGCGCCTGCCGCCGGCCTGAAGGCCGGCCGCCTACTGCGGACCCTGCTTGGCGAATTCGGCGAAGACCGCGCGCAGGGTCGTCAGACGGGCGTCGTAGGCCCCGCGCAGGCAGGCCTTGTCGCCGGCACAGCTGGCCCGTTCCTTCAGCCAGGCCTCCTGGTCCTCGCGCAGCTTGGCGTTGCCGCCCATCGGCAGCATCGCCCGCAGGATCTCGAACCGCGTCGCCATCTCGACGTCGCGGTCGTTGAGCCCGAGGTCGGCGCAGATCGCGACCTCGTCGGGCGTGCGGGCCTCGGCGCAGGGAAAGCTGGCGGCGGACGCCGGTGCCGCGCCAGACAGGGCGGCGGCCAGGACAAGGCCGGGGAGGACGGACGGGCGCATGCTCATGGAGCGAGAACGGTGCATCGACCGATCCCGTTGCATCGACGTGGCGACCATCGTGAGAATCGGGGAAAGCCGACGCAGATTGCCAGCACCGGCACCGAACGTGCCCGGCCTGCGATAGCCTCGTCACGGCGGCTGACGTGTAAGAAGTGAATGGTGGAGCCTAACGGGATCGAACCGATGACCTCTTCCATGCCATGGAAGCGCTCTCCCAGCTGAGCTAAGGCCCCACATTCAGTGGCCGGGACCCTCGTAAAAGGTCCGTCCCGGCTGTCGTTCCGGCCGGGCGTCTTGGGCGACGTCCGGCGGAGGCGGTTCTATATTCGGGCCGTTGCCCGGACTCAACCCCTTCGATGCCGATCGGAGAGGATTTTTTTAGCCGGCCTCGTCGGGGGAGGTCCGGGTCGACGAGACCGATCAGGTCTCCTCGTCGTTCTCGATGTCGCCGTCGATGAGGTCGGCCACGTCGTCGTCCCCGGCATCCTCCTCCTCGAGGAAGGTGTCGTCGGCATCGGCGGTGTCGCCGTCGGCGTCGTCCGCCACGGGATCGGCCTCGTCCTCGGCCGCCTCGACCTCGTCGAGGGAGACGATCTCGGGTCCGCCCTTCTCGGCCTCGACGTCCTCGTCGTCGTCGGCCGGCACCGCGGCGGCGCGGGCGGCGAGGGCGGGGGCGGCGATGCGGCTCGACGCGGCCGTGACCTGGTAGATCGTCCCGCATTTCGGGCAGGTCGCCGGATCGCGGTCGAGGTCATAGAACTTCGCGCCGCAGCTCATGCATTGACGCTTCAAGCCGAGTTCCGGTCTGGCCACGGGCGAAAACCTCTAAAGATGTGCGGGCTTGGGGGAGGGGGTCCGTTAGTCGGGCGCAAAGGTCCTGTCAAATCGCTCCTGCGCCGCGCCTGCCGGCCGCTCGCCGGTCCCGTGTCCGTCCCTCGTCTCTCCCTTGCCGGTCTTCGGCGGTCTGATGACGGCGCAGCCCCTGCGTGATAACCGGCGCCGAGGTGATCGGTCCGCCCCCGGCGCGGATCCGGCCGCCGACCCCGTCGCGCGCCGGCCCCGACATGACGTCGTGGTCCGGCGATCGAGCCGAAAAGCAAAGCCCCGTGTCGCACGCCTCCGCTCCCCATCCCCTCACGGCCACGGCCGGCGCCCCCTTGCGCGGCGCCCTGCGCCCGCCGGGCGACAAGTCGATCTCGCATCGGGCGATGATCCTGGGCCTGCTCAGCATCGGCGAGACCCGGGTCGAGGGCCTTCTGGAGGGCGACGACGTCCTGCGGACGGCGCAGGCGGCCAAGGCCCTGGGCGCGGGCGTCGATCGCCTCGGCGAGGGCCGCTGGGTGGTGCGCGGCGTCGGCATCGGCGGCCTGTCGGACCCCGCCGGCGTCCTCGACTTCGGCAACGCCGGCACCGGCTCGCGCCTGATGATGGGCGTCGTCGGCGGCCAGCCGGTCACCGCCACGTTCGACGGCGACGCCTCCCTGCGCAAGCGCCCGATGCGCCGCATCCTCGACCCGCTGCTGCGCATGGGCGCGCAGGTGGTCTCGGAAGGCGAGGGCGGGCGCGTTCCCCTGACCCTGCGCGGCCCCCGCGAGGCCATCCCCATCACCTACGAGACGCCGGTGGCCTCGGCGCAGATCAAGTCGGCGGTGCTGCTGGCCGGCCTCAACGCGCCGGGCACCACCACCGTGATCGAGGCGGCGGCCACCCGCGACCATACCGAGCGGATGCTGCGCCTGTTCGGGGCCGAGGTGGCGGTGACGCACACCGGCGAGGGCGGCCACGGCCGCACCATCGCGCTCACCGGCCAGCCGACCCTGCGCGGCACCGACGTGGTGGTGCCCGCCGATCCGTCCTCGGCGGCCTTCCCGCTGGTGGCCGCCCTGATCGTGCCGGGCTCGGACGTGACGATCGAAGGCGTGATGATGAATCCGCTGCGGATCGGCCTCGTCACCACGCTGATCGAGATGGGGGCCGACATCGAGCGGCTTCGCGAGCGCGAGGAGGGCGGCGAGACCGTGGCCGACCTGCGGGTGCGGGCGAGCCGCCTCACCGGCGTCGACGTGCCGCCCGAGCGCGCGCCCGCGATGATCGACGAATACCCCGTGCTGGCCGTGGCCGCGGCCTTCGCGCAGGGCACCACCCGCATGACCGGCCTACACGAACTGCGGGTGAAGGAATCCGACCGTCTCGCGGCGGTGGCGGACGGCCTGGCGGCCAACGGCGTGGCGCATCTCGTGGAGGGCGACGACCTCGTCGTCCACGGCGACGGTACCCCGCCGCGCGGCGGGGGCACGGTGGCGACCCACCTCGACCATCGCATCGCCATGGCCTTCCTGGTGATGGGTCTGGCCAGCGCCGAGCCCGTCACCGTCGACGACGGGGCGATGATCGCCACGAGTTTCCCGAGCTTCCTGCCGACGATGCAGGCCCTCGGCGCCGCGATCGCGGAGTGAGTCGGATGCCGATGGTGATCGCGATCGACGGGCCGGCGGCCTCCGGCAAGGGCACCCTGGCCAAGCGCCTGGCCGCCCATTACGGGCTGCCCCACCTCGACACCGGCCTGCTCTACCGGGCGGTGGCCCTGACGGTGCTCGACGCCGGCTACGACCTCGACGACAAGGCCGCCGCGGCCCGCGCCGCCGCGAGCCTGATCGCCGACCGCCTCGCCGACCCGCGCCTGCGCCAGCGGGCGATGGGGGAGGCGGCCTCGCGCATCTCCTCGGTGCCGGCGGTGCGCGCGGCACTGCTGGCCTGGCAGCAGCGCTTCGCCGGCGGCGAGAGCGGTGCCGTCCTCGACGGGCGCGACATCGGCACCGTGGTCTGCCCCGATGCCCGGGTGAAGCTGTTCATCACCGCGGCCCCCGAGGAGCGCGCGCGCCGCCGCCACCTCGAACTCGTGCGCCGCGGCGAGACGAGCACGCTGGCCGCGATCCTCGAGGACATCGTCGCCCGCGACGCCCGCGATTCCGCGCGCAGCACCGCCCCGCTCAAGGCCGCCGCCGACGCCGTGGTGCTCGACACCACCGATCTCGATGCCGACGAGGCCTTCGAGGCAGCCCGCGCGGTGGTGGACCGCATGCGCTCACACTGACGGCGGGCCGTCCTCGTCCGGCTGCCGCCCGTAGCGGTTGGGGCCGGGCGTGCTGGGACGCAGCCAGGTCTCGACCAGGAACCACAGCTCGAACCCCACCATCGCCAGGGCGGTGGCCAGGGTCTCCAGCGGATACGCCTCCGTGAGGTCCTCGATCGGCGCGAAGCCCGCCAGCGCCACCGCGCCGTAGGCCGCCAGCCACCACGGGCTGCGGTCCCTGTCGCGCAGGCGTCCGGCCGTGCGCGCGAGCACGGTGAGCGCCAGGGGCAGGAGGCCGGCCGCGGCGGCGATCGCCGGGCCGCGCCAGCCCTGCCCGGCCAGCCACACCGCCAGGCACAGCAGGACGGCCACGGCCAGGAGCGACCGCAGCATGTGTCGCCGGAAGGCACGGGCACCGATCCGCGGACGCGGATCGAACGCCGCCGCGAGCCGGTGATGGCTGAACCTGTCGATCATCGGTGCGGGCATCCGGGGGTGGACCTGACGGGTGGGCCGAGGGCGGCGGGCAGGGTGCGGCTCCCCTCGCCCACGGTGGGCTGGCGTCGCGAGGCCCGCCGACCGCGCCGCCGACCCTCCTCGGGAGCGAAAAATGCTGCGGGATCGCGGGGTACGGCGCAGCTTGGCGCGTGCAAGGGGACGATAACCTGTTTAGGGACGATCCGCCCGGTGCTGTCCGGGCCAACAATCGATGAACTGGGGGTTTTTGACCATGATGGGAGTTTTGAGATCGGGTTTCGTCGCCCTGGCGATGGGTTTGAGCCTGCCGGCCCTGGCCGGGGGCCCGGGCACCTATTCCGTGAAGGGCAACAACGGCACCGCCGATACCGAATACGCGGGCACGCTGGTCATCACCCAGACCAGCAAGGACACGTTCCGGCTGAACTGGAACATCGGCGGCGACAAATACGTCGGCTACGCGGTCGGTGACGCCCGCATCATGGCGGCGAACTTCACCAGCAGCGGGTCGAGCGGCACGGCGCTCCTGGTCGAGGACGACGCCGGCGGCTACAAGAGCATCTGGGCCTTCAACGGCGAGACCAAGCTCGGCGTCGAGATCATCAAGCCGAAGTAGGCGTGGTGTGCCATTTCCGGTTGAGCACGTCGTGCTGCGGACATGGGCTACGCTCAGGCGCCGCGCGGGCGCGGTGATACGGTTCCCGCTTGATGCAAGCGGCAAACCGTATCACTCCACGCGAGGCCCCGCCGCCGGATCGGCGCGCGGGGCTACGGCACGCCCGCCCGCTTCGCCGCTGCGATGCGCTCGGCCAAAGCCGCGACCTCGGTCGCCAGCGCCTCGGCGGCCACGATCTGGACCATGTGGCCGATGCCGGGCAGCACCACGAGCTTCGCCTGCGGGATGAGGCCGGCGAGCGGCTTGCCCTGTCGTTCGGTCACCACCACCGGATCGGCATCCCCCGCCACGATCACCGTGGGCACGGCGAGGGTGCCGTAGCGCGGGGCCTGGCGCGCGAGGGCGTCGGGAAGGGCGACGAGATCCTGGACGTTGGCCCGCAGGGTCGCGGGCCGCAGCACCAGGGCCGCCCGGCTGGTGTCGATGTAGTCGTCCGGCGCCGCCTGCGGCCGGAACACCGTGCCGCCGACCCGCGGCAGGGCATAGAGGCCCACCGGGCTCGCCAGGGTCCGGCTGAGGACCCACAGCACCGGGGGTTCGAGCGCGAGGGTCCAGTACCAGGGCAGCGTGATCGCCTGCGGGAACGGCAGGGCCACCGGCGAGACCAGGACGAGGCCGGACACGGCGCCGGGATGGTCGAGGGCGATGGCCGCGGCCAGCGCGCCCGCCCAGGAATGGCCGAGCACGATCGCCGGTCCGGTCCCGAGCCTGTCGAGGGCCTGCGCGATGGCCCTGGCCTGCGCCGCCGGGGTCGCCATCGCGCCCCCGTTCAGGCGGTCGCTCCAACCGAAGCCCGGCCGGTCGAAGGCGATCACCCGGAAGCCCTGCGCGGCCAGGCGCCGCCCGACGCCCTCCATCGGGTCGGAGGCATTGGCCGAGGCGCCGTGCAGCAGCACCACGGTGCCCTTGGCCGAGGGGTTCGGCCCCGCCTGGATCGTGGCGAGGCGCCCACCCTCCACCGTCACGAACGGCCCCTGCGGCGGCAGGCGCGCGCCGATGCGCAACTCGATGATCAGCGTGGCGACGGCCGCGGCCGCGAGCACGCCGGCCACCACGGCGAGCAGCCCCGCGGCGAGGCCCGCGATTCCCTGGAGGAGGCTCACCGACGCGCTACAGGTCGCGCCCGTCGACGTCCGGCACGAGCTTGTCCAAGGCGGATTTGAGGTTGGGCATGCGCGGGTAGAGAGCGGCGGCGCGGCGGAAGCAGTCCAGCGCCCGGCCCTTCTCGTCGATGGACATGTAGATCCGCCCGAGCGCCGCCCAGGCCTCGAAATGGCGCGGCTCGATCACCAGCGTCCGCTTGAGGTCGGAGATCGCGCTCGCGGAATCCTGCAGCAGCCAGAACACGGTGGCGCGCCGGTTCCACCCCTCCGACCAGCCTGGCTCGAGGGTGGTGGCACGGTCGAGCAGTTCGACGGCCAGGGGGAAGTCCCGCCCGCTCATCGCCTGCCGGGCACGTTCGGTGAGGAGGTCGGCCGTGGCGCTGCCCGACCGGTCGAGGCGGCGCTCGATCAGGCCGGCGATGCCCTTGGCCTCGGCGTCGTCCTCCGCCGCCCTTAGGCGTGCGTACAGTTCGTCGAGGGTGAGGGGCTGGGCCTTGGGCGCGGGGGCCGGTTCGGGCGCCGCCGATGCCGGCGGGATGGCCGCCGGCACGACGGCGACGGCCCATCCCAGGCAGAGAAGCGAGGCGGCCGAGCGGGCGAGGAGGGATCGCGACATGGTGCGAGCATTCCCGCACCGGCCGGTCCCGTCAACGTGCCGCGCTGACGCGTCGATCCGACCCGCGTCGGTCGACGCGAGGGCCGGCTCAGCCCTGGCGGGCCTTGAAGCGCTTCTGGGTCTTGTTGATGATGTAGACCCGGCCCTTGCGACGCACGATCTGGTTGTCGCGATGGCGGCCGCGCAGCGACTTGAGGGAGTTGCGAATCTTCATCGGTCTCACGTCGGCCCGGTCCGGCCGCCTGTCCAAAGGGTCACGGGAACGGAGCGCCCATGGCCGCCCCGGCGATGAGTGCTGACGCATCGCGGAAAGGCGGTCGCCATACCAGCATTCGAGGCGGAAAAGCAAGGCTTTCGGCGACGCTTCGTGTCGGGGAGCTGCGGCCCGCGGTTCTCTCGCCGGCGCCGGCCGCCGGGGCAGGGCGGGGCGAAGGCCGCTACGGGCCGACCGGCCCGATGCCCGGCAGGGAGCCGCTGGACTCCTCCGTGAAGGTTCCGAACACGGGGTCCCAGGCCGCGATCGACACCGCCTCGTTGACCCCGTGGACGGCGAAGGGATCGGCCTCCACCAGGGCCCTGACCTCGGCTTCGTCGGCGGCGGAAAAGATCAGGAACCCCATGCGCTTCTGCGTTCCCTTGAGGGGGCCGGCGGCCTTGAGCACCCCGCGCGCCACGAGGTCGTGGAGGTAGTCCACGTGCGGGCGCAGGTGGCGCTCCCAGCCGTCGCCGTCGGGGTGGGTCAGGGTGACGATGAAGACCGGCATGGGACGTCCCTCAGCGCTCGCGCCAGGCCTTGGCGACCTGATCGGCCAGCGGTTTCGTCAGATACGACAGCACCGAGCGGTCGCCGAGCTGCATGAAGGATTCCACCGGCATGCCCGGCACGAGGCGGACCTTGCCCAGGCGCGCCTTCTGGTCCTCGGGAATCGCGATGCGGGCGGTGTAGAAGGTCAGGCCGGTCTTCTGGTCCTGGGTGACGTCGGCCGAGACCCGGCTGACGATGCCGTTGATCTCCGGCGTGACGTGCTGGTTGAAGGCGGCAAAGCGCAGGACCGCCGCCTGGCCCAGGCGGACGTTGTCGATGTCCTGGGGCTGGATGCGGACCTCCACGGCGAGCTGGTCGGCCTCCGGCACGATCAGCATCGCCGGCTCGCTCGGGGTCACGAGGCCGCCGATGGTGTGGACGGTCATCTGATGGACCGTGCCGTCCTGGGGGGCGCGCATGTCGACGCGCTTGAGCTGGTCCTCGGCCGCGACCTTCTTCTCGACGTATTCCGACCAGCGCCCGCGGATCTCGGCCATGTCCTTGCCGACCTCGCTGCGCATGTCGGTGTCGATCTGGATGATCTGCAGCTCCGTCTCGGCGATCTTGCCCTTGGCCGAGGCGATCGAGGCCACGAGCTGGCCGCGCTCGCCCACGAGGCGGGCGCCGTCGCGCTCCAGGGCGTTGACGCGGGCCAGGGAGACCAGGTTCTTGGCGAAGAGCTCGCGCACGCCGGTGAGTTCGCCGCCGATGAGGGCGATCTCGCGTTCCTTGGCGGCGGCCTGCTCGGTGAGCCCGTTGATCTCCTGGCGCAGCTGGGCGACCCGCTCGCGCAGCTGCGACTTCTGTCCCTCGCGCCCGGCCACCCTCGCGGCGAACAGCCGGCCCTCGCCCTCGATCAGATGGGCGACGGACGGGTCCGTGTCCTTGCGGGCGACGAGCTCGGGCGGGAAGGTCACGGCGGCGGCCCCGTCGCGCTCGGCCTCGCCGCGGGCGCGGCGGGCGGAGAGCTCGTCGAGGGCCTTGCGGACGATGTCGAGGTTGGCCCGCGTCTGGGTCTCGTCGAGGCGGATCAGGATGTCGCCGGCCTTGACCCTGGCGCCGTCGCGCACCCGCAGTTCGCCGACGACGCCGCCGGTGGGGTGCTGCACCTTCTTGACGTCGGATTCGACCACGAGCTGGCCCGGCGCGATCACCGCGCCCGAGATCATCGTGAAGGTGGCCCAGCCGCCGACGCCGACCACGAGGGCGACGCTCAGGCCCACCGCCAGGGCGAGGTGACGGCGGATCGAGCCGTGGGCGGCGTCCCGCGGCAGCGCCGGCGCGACGGGGGAAAAGGCGACGGTCTGGACGGCGGCGGTCATGGGGGGCGCTCTCTCGAAAAGGGTCAGGCGCTTTCCTGCAGCGTCACGGCACCGGGGGTGGCCGCCCGCGGCACCGCCGCCTCCGCCGGCGCGGTGCGCAGGACGCGCTTCAGGACCTCGTCCTTGGGACCGAAGGCCTGGGCGCGGCCGTCGGCCATCATCAGGATCAGGTCGACGGCGGCGAGCGCGCTCGGGCGATGGGCGACGACGACGCAGATGCCGCCACGCTGGCGCACGCCGAGGATCGCCTGGGTGAGGGCGTTCTCGCCCTCGTTGTCGAGGTTGGCGTTGGGCTCGTCGAGGACGACGAGGAAGGGATCGCCGTAGAGGGCGCGGGCGAGGCCGACCCGCTGGCGCTGGCCCGCCGAGAGGCCGGCGCCGTTCTCGCCGAGCCGGGTGTCGTAGCCCTCCGACAGGCGCAGGATGAGGTCGTGGACGCCCGCCGCCTTGGCCGCGGCGATGATGTCGGCCGAGGACGCGTCGGGATCGAAGCGGGCGATGTTCTCGGCGACCGTGCCGCCGAACAGCTCGACCTCCTGCGGCAGGAAGCCGATGTGGGGCCCGAGGTCCGCGCTCGACCACTGGTCGAGGGCGGCCCCGTCGATGCGGACCTTGCCGCGCAGCGGCGGCCACACCCCGACGAGGGCGCGCACCAGCGAGGACTTGCCCGATGCGCTCGGCCCGATGATGCCCAGGCCCTGCCCGGCCTTCAGGCCGAGACTGAGGTCCTGCACCACGAGGCGCTGGGCACCGGGGGGGGCGATGCTGACGCCCTCCACGGTGACCGACTGGCTCGGGGCCGGCAGGGAATGGGGCTGGCCGGTGGCCGGGATGCGCGCGAACAAGTCCGACAGCCGCGCCCAGCTCTGGCGGGCCTGCACGAACCCCTTCCAGTTGGCGATGGCGAGTTCGGCCGGGGCGAGGGAGCGGGCCACCAGGATCGAGGAGGCGATGATGATGCCCGCCGAGGCCTGGTTGTTGATGACGAGCCAGGCGCCCAGCGCCAGCACCCCCGACTGCAGCGCCATGCGGAAGACCTTGGAGCCGGCGCCGTAGCCGCCGGCCACGTCGGCGACCTGCTGCTGCGAGTCCATGTAGTCGCGGTTGGCGACTCCCCAGCGGGTGGCGAGCCGGCCCTGCATGCCCATCGCCGCCAGCACCTCGGCGTTGCGCCGGCCGGCTTCGGCCAGGCCGTTGCGGCGCATGCCGTGGGCGGTCGAGGTCTGCGAGGGCTCCCGCGTCGAGCGGTCGGTGAGATAGGTCAGGACCGCCAGGATCGCGGCGCCGGCCACCGCGGCGACGCCGATCAGCGGATGGAACAGGAAGCAGATGCCGACGTAGATCGGCATCCACGGCAGGTCGAACAGGGCGGAGGGGCCGGTGCCCGAGAGGAAGGCGCGCAGCTGGTCGAGGTCGCGCAGCGGCAGTAGCCCGTCGCCGGGGGCGGCCCCCTTGAGCGGCGCCCTCACCACGATGTCGAACACCCGCGCGCTCAGGGCCTCGTCGAGGGCGGCCCCGACGCGGGCCAGGATGCGCGAGCGCAGCATCTCGAGGACGCCCTGGAAGGCGTAGAGGACGAGGGCCAGGACCACGAGGCCGACCAGGGTCGGCACGCTCCGGCTCGGGATCACGCGGTCGTAGACCTCGAGCATGAAGAACGAGCCGGTCAGATACAGGACGTTGATGAGCCCGCTCATCACGCCGACGCCGATGAAGGCCGCGCGGCAGCGGGCCAGGGCCGAGACGATCTCCGTCGATCCGCGCGTCTTCATGCTGCGCCCACCCGCCCTGCTGGTCCGTTCGTCCGACCGGTTCCTAACCGTCCGCCCGCATCACGAATATGACGTTGGTCACACACGTTAGCCGCCGAATCGATCGGACCGCCGATCGATAGCAGAAATTCGTCATCGCAACCTTAGGCCGGGCCGCCCCCGTGCCGCCGGCCGTGGGCCGTGAGTTTTGGGTGTCGGGTGTCGGGTGTCGGGTCTTGGGTCTCGGGCCTTGGGCCGTCACCGGTCGGCGGCATCCGCCGCACGCGCGGCGGGGCTCGGCCGGCGGCTCCGCCCGCCAACGCGAAAGGCCGCCGGACCTCGGGTCCGGCGGCCTCGTCGTCGTCGCGGGCCTTGGGCCGGGCGCGGCTACTGCGGCGGCTTCTGCTCGGGGGTCGGTGCCGCGGGCGCCGGTGCCGGGGGGGCCGGCTCGGTGGTCGCGGCCGCCGCCACCACCGGTGCGGCGAGTTCCGGGTAGGCGTCGATCACGTTGGCGCCGTTGAGGGGCTTGCTGACGCCGTTGTGGCAGGTGGTGCAGTTCACCTTGGGCACGTCGCCCAGGGCGCCGAGGCGGTTGGCCGGGAAGGTCGAGGTCAAGGGCTCCATGTAGTCGCCGTTGATGTCCCGGACCATCCGGATGCCGTGCCAGGCGGTGGTGCGCTGGGGCGTGCTCTGCGACCAGTCGGAGACCGCCCGGGTGTTGTGGCAGAAGGTGCAGTTGACCCCCAACCCCTGCGACATGTGGATCATCAGGCCGAAGGTCTTCTCGGCCTCCTGGATCGGCTTGCCCTTCGAGGTCGGCAGCGCCGTGGTGGCGTTCACGCGGATCGCGGTCTCGTCGATGTTCTTGGTCGAGAAGTACTCGGTCAGGGTGTCGTAGGGCAGCGAGGCGAGGCCCACCGAGGGCGAGGCCATGTTCTGCCCGTTGTTGCGGGGTACGAAGCCCGAGGTGGCATTGGGGCCGGGGTCGGTGAACCAGATGTTGGCCGGCACCGGCTGGCCGCGGTGGCAAGTGTAGCAGGTGACGCCGGCGCCGCCCACGTGCTTGTCCTTCCAGGTGCTGTTGATGTGCTGGGTCATCTGCAGCATCCGGCGGGCGACCTTCTTCTGGTAGAGGCTGTCGTCGGCCATGTTCTCGGTGTTGTGGCAGTAGGTGCAGCCCTGTTCGGGGGAGACCCACTCCGTCATCGAGGCCATCAGGCGGTTGAACTCGTTGGTGGTGATGTTCTGCAGGACCTGGACGTTCTCGTAGGTCTTGCCGGCGAGTTCCTCGCCCGGCTCCGCCGGATCGGCGGGGGCGGGCGCCACGTTGGCGGCCTTGACCTCGGCGGCGTCCGCCTTGGTCTCGACCTGGGCCATCGCGGTGCCGCGATAGCCGTTCTGGCTGGTGACGAGGGGCGGGCGGTCCCACCCGGCGGTCCCGAACATCGCGACCGTGAGGAAGAAGGCGATCGCGGCCCCGACGACGGTGAAGAAGACTCTCATTTGGCTGCCCCCGTGGCGCTCAAGGGATCGACGATCGGGGCGTAGACTTCCGGATAGCTCGGCGCGACGCCGTGCTTGACCGCCCAGAGGTACCAATTGTCGACGACGGTGCCGGTGAGCAGGATGCCGATGCCGCCGGTGAGGGTGGTGAGGACGGCAAACCACCAGGCCCAGCGGTGGATCGATTCCATGGTGGCGTTGAAGCCCATGGTCCAGCGCCAGAACAGGGCGGCGCGCTCGGTGGCCGTGCCGCGATCGACGATCTGGTCGATCTCACGCTCGCCGCCGAAGCGGCTCACCGCCAGGATGGTCGCCCCGTGCATGGCGAACAGCAGCGTCGACCCGTAGAGGAAGACGATCGAGAGCATGTGGAACGGGTTGTAGAAGAGGTTGCCGTAGCGCAGCGAGAAGGCGGCGGTCCAATCGAGGTGCGGGAAGATGCCGAAGGGCACCGCCTCGCTCCAGGAGCCCATCATCACCGGCCGGATGAAGCCGAGGACGAGGTAGAGCCAGATCGCCGAGGCGAAGGCCCAGGGGACGTGGTAGCCCAGCCCCAGGGCCTGAGCGCGGCGGAACAGGCGCACCCACCACAGCATCACCGAGGCGGTGAGGAAGAAGCCGGCGATCAGCCACCAGCCGCCTTCGTTGAGCGGGGGCAGCACCCGCAGGCCGTGCCTGGGCAGGGGCGGCTCGAGGGCGAGCCAGGGCAGCTGGCGGACGAACTGGATCGGGTCCCAGTTCACGCTGGCCCACATGTTGAGGCCGATGATCTCGAAGGCGATGAGACCGCAGGCCAGGGAGAGGATACCGAGGTATCCCCCGTAGATCGGCCCGACCTGGGCGTTGCCGATGAGGCCCATCAGGTAGCTGTTGAAGGGCTTGCCCCAGCGCTTGTCGGAGTCCACCGGAACCCCGAGGTCGGGGACGACCGGCCTGACCTGCACCGCTGTGAAGATGTTCTGGTAATATGCCATGGCGGGTGTTTCCCTTTCCGCTCGTCAGCGCCAGACCGGGAGATTGAGCCACCAGCCCCACCATTCCGGCCAGCCCTGGGTCCAGAAGGGTCCGCTGATGATGATGCACACGGCGCTCCAGAAGCCCGCCGAGAGCGCGAGGAACAGGCCGAGGCGGTGGATGCCCAGCGTGCCGATCGAGTAGCCGATGGTGTCGCGGAAGAAGGTGTCCTCGTGCTCGGGGGTCTTCACCACCTGGCCCTTGCCGGGGTTGGTGGCCGAGAGGATGAGCGAGCCGTGGAGCGACAGGGCGAAGGTCGTCGTGAAGAAGAACGACACCGCCAGCATGTGGGCCGGATTGTAGTGGAAGTGCAGGTACTGGTAGCCGGTGTTCGACACCCAATCGAGGTGGCTGAGGATGCCGTAGGGGAAGCCGTGGCCCCAGGCGCCCATCAGGAACGGCCGGATCACCACCAGCGCCACGTAGGCGAAGATCGCCACCGCGAAGGCGAACGGCACGTGGTAGCCGATGCCGAGCTTGCGGCAGATCTCGACCTCGCGCAGGGCCCAGGACACGAACGAGCCCACGGCACAGAAGGTGATGATCTGCCAGAGCCCGCCCTCCTTGAGCGGGGCCAGCGCCAACCCGTACTTCAGGTCGGGGGGCGCGATGTTGATCTGCCAGATGTTCCAGGTCGGTCCCAGGGCGGCGCCGTAGACGATCAGCGCGGTGCCCAGCACCGAGAAGAACAGCGTCGTGACACCGAAGAAGCCGACGTAGAACGGCCCGACCCAGAAATCGAACAGGTCGCCGCCGACGAGGGTGCCGCCGCGGACCCGGTATTTTCGTTCGAAACTCAGCATCGCCATGGCGGAGACCTCGACTTGGTTTCCGGCGCGCTATGGGACTGCGGCGCCGGCATGGGACGCCTCGGGCGGGGCCGACGGAGTGTCGGCGCCCCGCCCGAGGCAGGCCCATCGATGAGGGGATGGGAGGTCGGCACGTCCGGACGGCGAACCGGCCCGGACGCGCGAGGGTGATCCGATCAGGTCGGAGTCGGGGCGACGATGGACAGCGCGTGCGCCGCCTTCTGGGCCTTGGGGCCTTCCAGCCAGTTGAACCGGTCGGTGCTGAGCAAGATGAAGTGGATCAGCAGCGCCAGGATGAACAGGAAGGTGAACAGGGCCACCAGTGTCCGGCGGGGATCGAAAAGAAGCCAAACCTTGTGCATGGTGTGCTCCTCCTTACGAGATCAGCGAGACGAGGCCGTGCGCGGCGCTCGTGACGGTATCGAGGGCGGCGTAGCCCTTGGGGCCGGGCAGCCACGGACGCCACATCCAGACGAGGATGTGCGCGACCACGGCGACCGCCGTGAAGATGATGAAGCTCGTCAAGAAGATCGCGTGGAACTCCTTGGCTTCCGGCTCCGTCAGCCCGGACAGGCTGCTCGGTTTTTCGACTATTCCATTTGCCATTGCTGTGAGCCTCCGCTCTGACAAGCCGCGCCGATGCGGTGCGGCGGGTATCGCCGGGACCAGAGTGCGGCCCGGCGGATGGGGGATCCTTCGATGGAGGCGGCCGGGACGGCCGCGTCAGCCCATGAAGGCGAAGGGAATCGCTTGGACCGCCATGGCCTTGGCTTCGGCGAAGACCGAGCGGCGCTGGGCGGGCAGGCGGCGCGCGTCGGATGCGCCAGGCGCCAGGCGCTGGGCCACGGCCGCGATCAGGAAGAACGGGTAGGTCGCGGCCAGGATGACCCGGAACTGAATTTCGTCCTGGTGCTGGCGCGACGACATCGGGTTGAGCGTGCGTTGCATGACGTGGGGCTCCTGTTCGCGGGACGCGGTGCGCGGCGCCGGGAATGCTGTGTGCGGGAAAGCGGATGGAGGGGTGTGCGCGGGTGCGGCGGACGCGGTCATGCGGCGACTCCCTGCTTGAGCCCGTCGTGCGCGCGGGCGACGTGGGTCTCGGCGACCCGTTCGAGCCCCTCGCCGCGGGCGCCGCGTTCGGCGGCGTCGCGCAGGCGCTTGGCCATGGAGATCCGCACCAGGACCGGCTGGCGCTCGACGAAGTCGTCGAGCAGCGTGCGGGCCTCGTCGTCCCAGGGCAGCTCGCGGTGGAGCCGGGCCGGGGTCGCCTCGACCGCATCCATGTCGCGGGCGAGGGGGATGATGTGGAAGAGCATGTCGAACAGGGCGTTGCAGACCTCCTGGACGAGGTAGGTCGCCCCGGAGAAGCCCATGAACGGCGTGCCGGTGTGGCGCCGGATGATGGCGCCGGGGAAGGAGGCCGGCACGAACACCGCCCGGCAGCCGCTCTCGGCCGCGTACATGCGCTCGTTGAACGAGCCGAACAGCACCAGCGGCGGGTTGGTGGCGATGAGCTCGCGCACCGCCGCGTTGTCGGTCTTGGCGCCGGCCAGCCGCGAGACCGCGAAGGTGCAGGGCAGCCCCATCTCGTCCTCGAGGAAGCGGCGCACGCCCCTGGCGTAGGTCTCGGAGGCGACGATGCCGAAGCTCGCCGTGCCGAAGAAGTCCTGGGTCACCGACCGCCACAGGTCCCACACCGGCTTGATGGTGGTGTGCTTCTCGCGCTCGATGAACGGCTCGGGGTCCACCCCCAGGATCTCGCCGAGCTTGCGCAGGAACTTGGTGGTGGCGTGGATGCCGATGGGCGCCTGCAGGTAGGGGCGCTCCAGGGCCTCGCACAGCAGGCGGCCGAACTCGCGGTAGAGGCAGATGTTGGCGTCCGCGTTCACGAGCTTGGGCACGTCGGCCAGGTGCGATCCGAGCGGGAAGGCCAGGTTCACCTCGGCGCCGATGCCCTCGACGAGGCGGCGGATCTCGGCGAGGTCGGAGGGCATGTTGAAGGTGCCGTAGGCCGGGCCGATGATGTTGACCCGCGGCTTCTCGCCGTCCTTGCGGGCGGGCCGTGCGGGAATGCCCTTCTTGGCGAACTTCCTGGCGCCGTACTCCTGCCAGAGCCAGGACATCGCCCGGTCGGCGGTCTGCCACTGGTCCTCGTCGATGGTGCGCGGCAGGAACCGCTGGATGTTGGTGCCCTCGGGCGTCACGCCGCCGCCGATCATCTCGGCGATCGAGCCGGTGACGACCACGCTCGGCATGCCCGGGTCGAGGGTGGCATGGGCCCGCTTCATCGCGCCCTCGGTGCCGTGGCGGCCGAGTTCTTCCTCGGCCAGCCCCGTGACGACGATGGGCAGTTCGTGCGGCGGCAGCGCGTCGGTGTAGTGCAGCACCGAGGTGACGGGCAGGTTCTCGCAGCCGACGGGGCCGTCGATGACGACCTGCAATCCCTTGATGGCGGTGAAGACGTAGACGGCGCCCCAGTAGCCGCCGGCCCGGTCGTGATCGAGGACGAGCATCAGGCCATCTCCCCGATCGGATTGTGCGCGGGCTTCTCGCGCTTGGCCGAGGCGACGTTCTGGCGGAGCTGCGGAACCTCCTCCCAGATGCCGGCGGCATGGCCCTCGCCGACGCCGGCGAAGAAATCGCGCATCCGGTCGAACCGGGGCCGGTTGCCCAGCGCCGCGTTGATGACCTTGGCCAGCGACCCGGCGCCGGCGACGCCCATGAGCGGGCGGGCGGAGATGAGGTTGGTGAAGTAGAGGGCGGGCAGCGCCATCTCCTTGGCCTTCTGCACCACCGGGGTGGTGCCGATGGCGAGATCCGGCTTGAAGTGATGCATGGCGTAGAGGTCGTCCTCGAGGGAGGCGCGGTAGCGGACCTCGACCCCGCGGGCCTCGAGCCAGTCGCGGTCGGCCTCCGAATAGGGCGTCCTCGGGCAGGCGGTGCCGACGTAGCGCAGGTCGGCGCCGCTCTCGACGAGGAGCCGGCCCACCAGGAGCTCCGAGCCCTCGTAGCCCGAGAGGGTGATCCGGCCCGCGATCGGGGCGTCGGCGAGCACGCCCTTGATCATCGGCAGGAACCGGTTCTTGGCGGCCTCGACGGTGGCGCGGGGCACCGCGCAGGCCTCGCCGATCCGGTCGAGCCAGTCGGCGGTGCCGTCGTGGCCCACCGGGGCCGAGCCGACGATGGGGCGACCGGCCAGCGAGAACTCGCGCATGGACGCGGTGTAGAACGGGTGGATCGCCGCCACGGCCGCGCAATCGAGGGCGGCGTAGAGCTCGCGCCATTCGCGGGTGGGCACGACGGGACCGGCGGCCAGACCCAGCGGCTCCAGCATCGACCCGATCACGACGGGGTCGGCGGGGAACATCTCGCCGAGCAGCGCCACGGTGGGGCGCTCGGAGCGGCCGCTGCGGGGCGCCTGGACCGGGCCCTGCTCGACTTCGGTGCGGGCGACCTTGAGCATCGCGCCGGCCAGCACGTCCTTGGCTTCCGCGTGGGTGGGGACGCCGAAGCCCGGCACGTCGATGCCGATGATGCGGACCCCGTCGATCTCCTTGGGCAGGAGGCGCAGCGGCACGCCGGAGGCGGTGGGGACGCACAGGTTGATGACGACGACGGCGTCGTAGTCGGCGGGCTTGGCCACCTCGAACACCGCCTCGCGGATGTCCTCGAACAGCTTGCCCGTCACCAGGGATTCGGAATTGAAGGGCACGTAGCCCACCGTCCGCTTGGCCCCGTAGAAATGCGAGGTGAAGGTGAGGCCGTAGACGCAGCAGGCCGAGCCCGACAGGATCGTCGCGGTGCGGCGCATGCGCAGGCCGACGCGCAGGGAGCCGAAGGCGGGGCACATGCTCTGGGGCTGGTCGTGCGGCCCCTGCGGGTAGTCCGCCCGCAGTTGATCGAGGGTCTCGGACATGCCGGCGGCCTCGGCCGCCGCCGTCATCGCCGCCTTGCCGGAATGGCAGCCGAGGCCGTCGCCGGTGGTGGCGGCCAGGTTGACCGCCTCGGCCGGAACCGGGGGGGCGGCGAGCGTCGAGGCGGGGCGCTCCTTACGGGCGCGCAGGTCGGCGATGTCGAGGGTGACGGCCATGGTGCCCTCAAACCTCGTCGTAGATGACTTCGAGGGACGGCTTCACGACGTGGGCCGTGCCGCACATGTCCTCGAAGGTGGCGGGCACCAGCGTCACGCCGCGGCCCACCGCCTCGCCCTTGAACAGGCCGAGCAGGCCGTCCTGGCTGAGCGGCGTCGGGTGGTTGGCCTTGGCGTCGTGGACGTTCTGGGCGAGGTCGGCGAACAGCGAACCCCAGGGGCTCTCGGGCCGGCCGATGATCTCGTAGTTCGCGCTCTTCTTGCGGATGTCGTCGTCGGCCGGGATCGAGGCCAGGACCGGGATGCCGACCGCCTCGGCGAAGGCCTGGGCCTCGCCGGTGCCGTCGTCCTTGTTGATGACGAGGCCGCCGACGCCGACGTTGCCGCCGAGCTTGCGGAAGTATTCCACCGCCGAGCAGACGTTGTTGGCCACATACAGCGACTGCAGGTCGTTGGAGCCGACGACGATGACCTTCTGGCACATGTCCCGGGCGATCGGCAGGCCGAAGCCGCCGCAGACCACGTCGCCGAGGAAGTCGAGCAGCACGTAGTCGAAGCCCCACTCGTGGAAGCCGAGCTTCTCCAGGAGTTCGAAGCCGTGGATGATGCCGCGCCCGCCGCAGCCGCGGCCGACCTCCGGCCCGCCGAGCTCCATCGCGTAGACGCCGTCGCGCTTGAAGCAGACGTCGCCGATGGCGACCTGCTCGCCGGCGAGCTTCTTCTTCGTCGAGGTCTCGATGATCGTGGGGCAGGCGCGGCCGCCGAACAGGAGCGAGGTGGTGTCGCTCTTGGGGTCGCAGCCGATGAGCAGGACCTTCTTGCCCTGCTGGGCCATCATGTAGCTGAGGTTGGCCAGGGTGAACGACTTGCCGATGCCGCCCTTGCCGTAGATCGCGATGATCTGCGTCTCCTTGGTGGCCTTGGTCGGCACCGGATCGGGCTCGATGCCGGCTTCGATGCGCAGGTTCTGGGACTGCATGGCCTCCGCGCCCTTGAGCGCGGCTCCGTTCAGCGGGATGTTCATGAACGGGTGCTCCAATCGAGGATCATCTTCAGGCACTCCGGCTCGCCGAAGGCCGTGCGATAGGCCTGCTCCGCCGCCGCCGTCGGGCTGCGATGGGTGATCAGGCCGTCGAGACTCAGGCGCCCGCCCTCGATCAGCGCCATCACCGCGGCGAGATCGTCCGGCTGCCATTGCGCGGCGACCCGGATGCGGGCCTCGCGCATGAAGGCCTGGGGGAAGGCGAAGGAGAGGGATGCTTCGTAGAAGCCCGCCAGCACGACCTCTCCGCCGGGCGCCAGCCGCCCGATCAGGGTGTCGAGGAGGCCCGCGTCGCCGCTCACGTCGGTGATGGCGGCGTAGTCGCGGCGCTCGTCGTAGACCGGGTCGATCACCGCGTAGCCGTGGTCGCCCGCGGCCCGGACCGGGTTGGTCTCCCACACGATCGGAAGGCCGCCGGCGATGGCGGTGAGGCGGGCGAGCAGGCGTCCGAGGACGCCGTGGCCGACGATGAGGGAGCGTTGGCCCGGAACCACGTGGCGCAGGGCGTGATAGGCGGTGGCAGCCAGGGCGATGAGGATGCCGCGCTCGCCGAGCGAGGCATCGACCGGCACCAGGCGCGAGCCGGCGCTGACGAGGTGGGAGGCGGCGCCGCCGAACAGGCCGCGCACCGGGCCGAAGCAGCGGGCGCCGGGAACGAAGACGGTCTGGCCGACCCGCAGGCCGGAGCCCTCGCCGGCTTCCACCACCTCGCCGACCGACTCATAGCCGGGGACCAGGGGGTAACCCATGCCGGGGAAGGGCGGCATCCGGCCCGACCAGAGCAGGCGCTCCGTGCCGGTGCTGATGCCGCTCCAGCGCACCGCGACCACGGCGTCGTCGTGGCCGGGGGCGTCGATGGCGAGGTCTTCGAGGTTGAGCCGCTCTGGCTCGTGGAGGACGACGGCTCGGGCTTGCATCGAATGATCCTCCCCGCCTTTTGCGTCCGGCTGGTTCTGTCTGTGTCATCCTAGATAGACACTTCGGAACGTCAACTCTTATTTACGGCCGCGAGTGTCAAGTTGGCTTGTCACTCGCGCCGGGATGCGTCTCAGACCGCCGTCGCGGTGACGAGCCGGGTCAAGAGCGGGCGGCGGGTGGCGATCTCGCGGGGCCGGGCGAAGCCCGCCTCGGCCAGCAGCGGCGCCAGCTCGGCCGGGCTGCGGCAGCGGCCGGTGCCCATGGCGAGGAGATAGAAGCCGAAATAGGCGTCGGCGATCGGCGCGGCCCCGGGCGTGCCGGCCATCGGCTCGGCGATGAGCAGGGTGCCGCCGGGTGCCAGCGCGTCGCGGACCTTGCGCAGCAGGACCCGGACGGTGTCGTCGTCGTGGTCGTGGACCACGCGCACCAGGGAGATCAGGTCGGCCCCCGAGGGCAGGGGATCCTCGCGAAAACTGCCGCCGTGGGCGGTGGCGCGCCCGGCGAGGCCGGCGGCGGCGAAGTGCCGGCGGGCGCGTGCCGCCACGGGCTCGAGGTCGAACAGGACGAGGGAAAGGTCCGGCGCGCGGGCCGCGGCGGCGGCGAGGAAGGCGCCCTCGCCGCCGCCGACGTCCATCAGCCGCCGATGCGTGCCCAGGGGATAGGCGTCGAGGATGTCCTGCGCGATGAAGGCCTGGGAGGCGGCCATCAGGCCGCTGTAGGGCGCCACCGATTCGGGGCCGACCGCCTCGGGGCGGGCGCCGTCGGCATAGGGCCAGTAGGCGGACAGCCGGGTCGGGCCGGCCTCGCCCCGCAACAGGGCGACCGGATCGCGCAGGTCGTCGTAGAGCATGGCGTGATGCTCGACCATCGCGGCGATGGCGGGGTTGCCGATCAGCGCGGCGCCGAGGTCGGCCAGGGCGAAGCGGCCGTCGGGCAGGCGGGTGAGGAGATCGAGGGAGGCGGCGGCCTTCAGGAGGCGCAGGCAGCGCTCCGGCGGCAGGTCGAGGCGCACGGCGAGCCAGTCGACGGTGCGCGGCCCCGGCTCCAGCACGGCGAACAGGTCGAGGCGAACGCAGGCGAACAGGGTCTGCGAGTAGACGAAGCCGGCGCACAGGTCGAACAAGGCGCGGGTGTTGGCCCGCGCGATGCCGCGCGTCAGGGGAAAGCCCGCGGCCCAGCGCTGGAAGCCGGGCCGTGCCACCGTGCGGTTGCGGAAGGCGAGCCAGCGTTCGCGCCAGGAACGGGGCGCACCGGTCGCATGGAGGACCGGCGGCGCGCGGAGTTCCGCCATGTCCCGCTCACGCAAGCGCGAAGAGCTTTTCGGAGGCGAGGCTCGGCGGCAGGAACAGGCGGGTCTGGGCGACGATCTCGGCGCGCAGGATCTCCGCGCCGGGGCAGGGCGGGATGACCTCCACCGCCTCGGCCACGAGGTGGCGCAGCCGGGCCATGGCGCCGCCGACCCCGAGCAAGGCCGCCGCGTTGGGGCGGCCGAGGGTGGCGTCGCGGCCCACCGGCTTGCCGATCTCCTCCTGGCGGCAGGCGACGTCGCTCAGGTCGTCGGCGACCTGGTAGGCCTCGCCGAGGCATTCGCCGAGCAGGCGCCAGGGCAGGGGGGGAGCGCCGGCCGCGGCCGCGCCGGTCACGGTGGCGGCGGCGAACAAGGCCCCGGTCTTGGCCTGCTGGTATTCGGTGAGGCCGACCGTGAGTTCCGATTCCCAGGCCTGGCCCGCCACGATGCCGACGGGCGAGCCGACCGCGCGGGCGACGAGGCCGACGAGGGAGGCGAGGCGGGCGGGATGGCGTGCGGCGCCCCGCGCCAGGGTCTCGAAGGCGAGGACGATGAGCGCGTCCCCGGTGAGCACCGCCAGGGGCTCACCGAAGGCCGCATGCACGGAGGGCTTCTGCCGGCGCATCGGCGCGTCGTCGAAACACGGCAGGTCGTCGTGGACGAGGGAGGCGCAGTGCAGGAGCTCGATCGCGGCCGCGGCCGCATCGGCCCCGACCGGATCGTCGTCGCCGCAGGCGCGGGCCACCGAAAGGCAGAGCCGCGGGCGGATGCGATGGCCGCCGGGGAAGACCCCGTAGCGAATCGCCTCCGCCAGGCGCGGCGGCGCGCCGGGCGCCTCCGCATGGGCCACGGCATTGTCCAGGGCCCGCTCGATGCGCCGGTTGGCATCCATGTCCGCCACTCCCGTGTCTTTTCAAGTTGTCATTTCAAAGTGTCAGATTAAGTTGACACTCGTCAAGCCGTCTCGTGGCGGCGGCAGGGAGTGGACCGGGTGCAGGGTGACAAGGTCGTCGTCGTCGGAGCGGGGATCGCGGGGCTGGTGTCGGCGCTGCGGCTGGCCCATGCCGGGCTCGACGTCACCGTGCTCGAACGGGGGCTGAAGCCCGGCGGCAAGATGCGCAGCGTCGGAGTGGCCGGGCGCGCCATCGAGGCCGGCCCCACCGTCTTCACCATGCGCTGGGTGTTCGAGGAGATCTTTGCGGAGGCCGGCGCCGATCTTGGCGCCAGCGTCGCGCTCACGCCCGCCGCGATCCTGGCCCGCCACGCCTGGCGCGGCGACCGGCGCCTCGATCTCTTCGCCGACCACGAGGCGAGCGTGGACGCCATCGGCGCCTTCGCCGGGGCCCGCGAGGCGGAGGGCTACCGCCGGTTCTGCGCCAGGGCCGGCGAGGTCTATCGTACCCTGGAGGGGCCGTTCATCCGGGGCACGCGGCCCAATCCGGTCGAGCTCGGGCGCCGGGTCGGCCTGTCGGGGATCGGCGACCTCTGGCGCATCCAGCCCTTCTCGACCCTGTGGGGGGCGCTGGGCGACTATTTTCGCGATCCCCGCCTGCGCCAGCTGTTCGGACGCTACGCCACCTATTGCGGCGCCTCGCCGTTCGAGGCGCCCGCCACCCTGATGCTGGTGGCGCATGTGGAGGCGCAGGGCGTCTGGACCATCGAGGGCGGCCTCAGCCGGCTGGCGCAGGCCTGCGCCGATCTCGCCGCCGCCCGGGGCGCCAGCTTCCGGTATAGCGCCGATGTGGCGCGGATCGTGGTCGAGGGCGGTGCGGTGGCCGGGGTCGAACTCGCCGGCGGCGAGCGCATCGCGGCGGACGCGGTGGTGGCCAATGCCGATGTCGCGGCCTTAGGGACGGGCCTGTTCGGACCCGAGGCCGCGCGGGTCACCGACCCGGTGGCGCTCGCCGAGCGGTCGCTCTCGGCGGTGACGTTCTGCATGAACGCCCGGCCCGAGGGGTTTCCCCTGGTGCGCCACACGGTGTTCTTCTCGGACGATTACGCCAGCGAGTTTGCCGAACTGCGCAAAGGCCGGCGCCTGCCGGCCGATCCCACGGTCTACATCTGCGCCCAAGACCGTGGCGACGCGGCCGTGCCGGCGGTCGACGGCCCGGAACGTTTGCTTTGCCTCGTCAACGCGCCCGCCACCGGCGAGCGCCCCCTCGACCCCACGGAGTTGCGCCAATGCGAGACCAACCTGCGTCGTCGGCTGCAGGCCGCCGGACTGACGCTGAACGAGGAGCCGGGGACGGTCGTCACCGATCCGGCGGGCTTCGCGGGCCTGTTTCCGGCGACGGGTGGCGCCCTCTACGGCCGCGCCTCGCACGGTTGGATGGCCTCGTTCAAGCGGCCGGGGGCGCGCACGCGCCTGCCCGGCCTGTATCTGGCGGGGGGCAGCGTCCATCCGGGGCCGGGGGTGCCGATGGCGGCCCAGTCGGGCCGGCTGGCGGCCGACAGCCTCCTGGCGGATCTCCCGGCGGATCGGCCCTCGCGCCGCGCTTCGACACCCCGGTCGGGCCGGGTGGCTACGTCTGGTGGTACGTCGACGCCCTGAGCGAGGACGGCACCCAGGGGCTCACCGTCATCGCCTTCATCGGCAGCGTGTTCTCGCCCTACTACGCCTGGGACACGAGCCGGGACCCGTTCGCGCATTGCGCGGTCAACGTCGTCCTCTACGGCGAAGGCCGCAACAGCTTCTGCATGACCGAGCGCGGCGCGAAATCCCTGTCGCGGGACGCGCGCAGCATCCGCATCGGCCCGAGCGCCATGGCCTGGGACGGCACCAGCCTGACGATTCGCCTCGACGAGGTCACCGCGCCGATCCCCTCGCCGGTGCGCGGCACCATCACCGTGCGGCCGGGCGGGATCACCCAGGCGCCCCAGACCCTCGACGCCGCCGGCCGCCACCGCTGGTGGCCGATGGCGCCGGCCTCCCCCGTCACCGTGGCGCTCAGCGAGCCCGCGGTGAACTGGTCGGGCACCGCCTATTTCGACACCAACCACGGCGACGAGCCCCTGGAGGACGCCTTCTCGCGGTGGACCTGGTGCCGGGCCGACCTCAAGCCGGGGGCGGCGATCCTCTACGACGTGGTCCGCCGCGACGGCACCACCCAGAACCTCACCCTGCGCTTCGACGCCGACGGCACCGCCGGCGAGATCGCGCCGCCGGTGGCCGCCGAGCTGCCGAAGACCGGGTTCTGGCGGATGCCGCGCCCGACGCGCAGCGACGACGGCCGCGCCAGCGTGGTGCGGACCTTCGAGGACACGCCGTTCTACGCCCGCTCGCTCCTGTCCTCGACCCTGTGCGGGCGCCCCGTGAACCCGGTCCACGAGAGCCTGTCCCTCGATCGTTTCAAGAACCCGCTGGTGCGCCTGATGCTGCCGTTCCGGATGCCGCGCCCGTTCGGCGGATGAAGCGCCGGGACGTCAGTCCGCCTTGCGCTCCGCCGCGTTGCGCCTGCGGGTGGCGGCCCCCTTCCTGGCCGACGCCGAGCGTTCCTCGGCGGTGCGGGTGGAAACCTTGGCCCGGCCCGAGCCGCCCGGCTTCTTGCCGCCGCCGTCGTCCTTGTTGACGGTGGCCCAGGCGCGCGCCTCCGCCTGCGCCTCGGGCACGCCGCGGGCCTCGTAGGACTCGGCGATGTGCTCGGCCTTGCGGACCTGCTTGTCGGTGTACTTCCCCTTGTCGCCCCGTGGCATCGCGCCTTCCCTCGTGTCGTCCCTGCCGCCTCATGCCACTTCCGGACGATCACGTCGCGATGCGGAAATGGGCTTCGCTCAGGCGCCGCGCGGGCTCGCCGATACGGCCACCGCTTGAATCAAGCGGAGGCCGCATCAGTCGATCCCGGTCGGTCCGTCGAGGACGGCGCGGATGCGGCGGATCAGGTCGGTGCGGCGGTAGGGCTTGTTGAGGAGGTCGAACTCCGCCCCGTCGGCATCGGTCCGCTCGATGGCCGCTTCGGCGTAGCCGGTGGTGAGGAGCACCTTCAGCCGCGGGCGCAGGCGGCGGGCCTCGCGGGCCAGGGTCACCCCGTTCATGCCGCCGGGCATGATGAGGTCCGTGAACAGGAGGTCGACGGTCTCGGTCTGGTCGAGGATGTCGAGGGCCTCGCGGCCGTTGCGGGCGGTCAGCGTGGTGTATCCGAAGTCGCGCAGGATGGTCCGGGCCAGTTCCGCGACGTCGTCGCGGTCGTCGACGATCAGCACCGTCTCGGTGCCGGTCTGGGGGGCGACGGGCCGGGAGGCGATCGCCTGCATCGGCCGTTCGCCCTGCGCGTTGGCGGGGAAGGACAGACGGACCGTGGTGCCCTCGCCCAGCACGGATTCGATCTGCACCGCGCCGCCCGACTGCTTGGCGAAGCCGTAGACCATCGAGAGCCCGAGCCCGGTGCCCTTGCCCTCGTCCTTGGTGCTGAAGAACGGGTCCATCACCCGCGAGAGCACGTCCGGGGCGATGCCCGTGCCGGTGTCGCTCACCGAGACGCTGACGTGGCGCCCGCCCGGAAGGCCGGGCGAGCGGCCGCCGGCGTCGGCGTCGGCGGCCACGTTCTCGGTCTTCACCGTGACGCGGCCGCCCTCCGGCATCGCGTCGCGGGCGTTGATCAGGACGTTGAGGAGCGCGGCCTCGGTCTGGGTCGGGTCGATCCGGCTGGTCCAGAGGTCGGGCGCGAGGTCGAGGTCGAGGTCGATCCCGGTCCCGAGCGTCCGCGTGGCGAGGTCGCCCATGCCCTCGACGAGGCCGTTGAGGTTGACCGCGCGCCCCTCGAGATGCTGCTTGCGGGCGAAGGCCAGGAGCTGCTGCGTCAGCATCGTCGCCCGGTCCGCCGCCGCGCGGATGTTGTCGGTGGCGCGCCGCATCCGGCCGCGATCGCCGTCGGGTTTGTCCAGGGCGACGCCGAGGATGTCGACGTAGCCGACGATCACCTGCAGCAGGTTGTTGAAGTCGTGGGCGATGCCGCCGGTGAGCTGGCCGAGCGCCTCCATCTTGTGGGCCTGCCCCAGGGCGTCCTCGGCGTCGCGGCGGCGCGAGACGTCGAGCTGGGAGCCGAAGAAGTACACCAGCTCGTTGGCGGCGTTGTAGACCGGCGCCAGGTAGAGCGCGTTCCAGAACGTGGAGCCGTCCTTGCGGTAGTTCAGGATCTCGGTGGCGAATTCCTCCCGCCGCGCGATCGCCCGCCGGATCTCGGCCACCGTCCCCGCATCCGTCTCCGGTCCCTGCAGGAACCGGCAGTTGCGGCCCACCAGCTCCTCGGGCGTGTAGCCCGTCATGGCGATGAAGGCCCGGTTGGCGAACAGGATCGGGTTGTCGGGCTGGCGCGGATCGCTGACGATCATCGGCATCCGCGTCGCTTCCACGGCCGCGAAGAAGAGATCGCTGTGAGGATCGGCGACCTCCGACGAGAACCCCGTCCGAACCCGCGCATGCATCCCGATCGGAGGCTTCTCGGGTGAGTCGTTCATGCTGTGCCGGCTTCTCGATCGGTGACGGGCGCCGGGTCGGGGCCGTCGCGGCGGCGCCCGACGACCTGACCGGTTGTTTCGTGTCGGCCTCGCTGTCGGGATGACGGCGGATGGCGCGGTGTTGCCCTGCGATAAGTCCCCGGGCCGATACCCGTTCCGATTGGTGGTCGCCTTCGAAAAAAGCGGGCGCCGCCCCTCGTGGAGGCGGCGCCCGGTGGATGGGATGGAATCGGTGCCGTCGCGCCGGGCTCAGGTGGCCGGCGGTTCGAACCGGACCGTGTCGATGTTGGCCCGCTCGAAGGCCTGCATCACGTGCTGGTAGGAGCGCTCCATCTCGGTGACCTCGTCGCCCTGGGTCTCTTCGGGTTTGAGGACGAACATCAGCATCGAGCGGCCGGTGACGTCGTAGGTGGCGCCGATGTCCACATGAACGACCTCCTGGCTGTCGGGCAGGTTGGTGTCGAGAAGCCGCGTCCAGGCGGCGCCGCCGACGGAGCCCGGCAGGATGAACGACACCATGTCGTGGTACGCGTTGTAGAGGAACAGCAGCGTCGCATCGCCGCCGCGCCGGTGGATGCCCGAGGCCTGGGCCCGGCCGTCGAGCAGCACCGCGATGGCGCGGGCGTCGCCCTGGCCCCAGTTCTCGGTGCTCATCTCGGCCCCGTCGGGCCGCAGCCAGGTCACGTCCTTGACGCCGAGGTCCTCGTCGTAGGCCGCGGTCAGGAACCGGCCGCGGGTGAGGATCGGCAGCGCCGTGCGCAGGTGCATCAGGCGCTGCGTGAACTCGGCGAGGTCGCGCTCGTCCGAGCCGATCGCCTCCCAGTCGATCCACGAGACCTCGTTGTCCTGGCAGTAGGCGTTGTTGTTGCCGCGCTGGGTGCGGGCGAACTCGTCGCCGGCCAGCAGCATCGGGGTGCCGCGCGAGAGGAACAGGGTCGCCAGCATGTTGCGCATCTGGCGGTTGCGCACCGCCTTGATCGCCGGATCGTCGGTGGGGCCTTCGACGCCGTAGTTGTAGGAGAGGTTGTGGCCGTGGCCGTCCCGGTTGCCCTCGCCGTTGGCCTCGTTGTGCTTCTCGTCGTACGACACCGTGTCGTTGAGCGTGAAGCCGTCGTGGGCCGAGATGAAGTTCACCGACGCCCAGGGCTTGCGCCCGCGCTTGTTGAACTTGTCGGCCGAGCCGGTGATGCGCGAGGCCAGCGACGGCAGCAGGCCCTCGTTGCCGCGCCAGTAGCCGCGCACGTCATCGCGAAAGCGGTCGTTCCACTCGGCCCAGCCGGGCGGGAAGCCGCCGACCTGGTAGCCGCCCGGGCCGCAGTCCCACGGCTCGGCGATGAGCTTGACCTGGTTCAGCACGGGATCCTGCAGGCAGGTGTCGAGGAAGCCGCCGCCCTCGTCGAAGCCGTGCGCCTCGCGGCCCAGGATGGTGGCCAGGTCGAACCGGAAGCCGTCGACCCGCATCTCCGTCGCCCAGTACCGCAGCGAATCGGTGACGAGCTGCAGCACGCGGGGATGCGACAGGTTGAAGGTGTTACCCGTGCCGGTGTCGTTGATGTAGAACTGCTCCTGGCCCGGCAGCAGCCGGTAGTAGGAGGCGTTGTCGACGCCCTTGAACGACAGGGTCGGGCCCTTCTCGTTGCCCTCGGCGGTGTGGTTGTAGACCACGTCGAGGATGACCTCGAGGCCGGCCCCGTGCATGCGCGCCACCATCTCCTTGAACTCGGAGAAGGCGAAGTCCGGCACCGCCGCGTAGCGCCGCGCCGGCGTGAAGAACGAGATCGTGTTGTAGCCCCAGTAGTTCACCAGGTTCTTTTCCTGGAGGTAGTCGTCCTGCACGAACGCATGGACGGGCAGCAGCTCCACCGAGGTCACGCCCAGCGACTTGATGTAGTCCAGCACCGCCGGGTTGCCGAGGCCGGCATAGGTCCCGCGCAGGCGCTCGGGCACCAGCGGATGGGTCTTGGTGAAGCCCTTCACGTGGGTCTCGTAGAAGACGGTCTTCTCCCACGGCACGTTGGGCTTGCGGTCGCGGCCCCAGGTGAAGGCCGGGTCGATGACGCGGCTGCGGCGGGTGAAGGGCGCGGAATCGCGCTCGTCGAAGGTGAGGTCGTCGCCGGTCTCCATCTGGTAGCCGAACAGGGCCGGGTTCCAGGTGATGGAGCCGACCAGGCCCTTGGCGTAGGGGTCGATCAGGAGCTTGTTGTGGTTGAAGCGGTGGCCGGCCTTGGGCTCGTAGGGGCCGTGGACGCGGTAGCCGTAGATGGTGCCGGGCCGGGCGTCGGGCAGGTAGCCGTGCCAGATCTCGTCGGTGTATTCCGGCAGCTCGATCCGCTCGATCTCCTGCTCGCCGGCCTCGTCGAACAGGCACAGCTCGACCTTGGTGGCGTGCGCCGAGAACAGCGCGAAGTTGACGCCCAGCCCGTCCCACGTGGCCCCGAGGGGGTAGGGTGCGCCTTCGCGGATGCGGGAACGGGCCGAACGGGTCTGCGTGGACGCCTTGGCTGCCTGGAACGTCGAATCGTCGGCCATCATTGCTCCGAAGGTCGGCTCCGTTCCGCTCCGGGCGGCGGACGCGAGCCTGAATCCGACGTGAACGCGTCCCGCCATGCCGAAGCTCCCGCGCACGAGAAATTATTGCTGCGTCGCACCGGGGACGATTGCGGCCGTCCGGGCTTTCGTCCAGTCCTGAGAACCGACGTCCCGTAAGGACCGCGCGCGGGTCGCGACGGCCTCGGGGGAGGAGACGAGTCATGACCGATCAGAGCTTCGAGGCGGCGGGCGAACTCCAGGCGCTGGCCGATCGGCACGGCGTCGGGCTCGATGCGGTCCGCCACCTGGCCCAGGCGCTGGAGGCGGGCCACGGCGCCATGGCCCAGTTCAACCATCCCGACCTCGGCGGCTTCGGGCAATGGTCGACGGGCGGCATGATCATGATCGGGCAGATGTTCGATACCGCCCTCAAGGCCCGCGTCGCCGCCCTGTGCGACGAGCTCAGCCGGTCCCTGCCGGCGCCGGGCCGGACGGGAGGCGCGGCGGGCCAGTGGTGGCCCGCCAACCTCGGGCGGCCCTCCACCTCCGGCGCCCAGAACGGCCTGCGCTACGCGTATTTCCCCGAGAGCCGGCGCCTGGCCGTCGAGTCAGACGGCGCGCTCTCGCTCTACGACACCGGCATCCACGACATCTCCGGCGTCTCGCTGTCGCAGGGCGGCGGCACCAGGCTGCGCTTCAGCGGCCGCGGCGGCCCCGTCGAGCTCGACCAGCTGACGCGCCTCGACGGCCAGACGCCGCCGCGCCCGCCCGAGCCGCGTCCACCCGAGTCCCGCCCGCCCGAGCCGCGTCCGTTCTATCCCGACCCGGTGGTGCCGATGGCGCCCGCTCCCGAGGCGCCCCCCGAGCCCGCGCCGGCGACCGAGACGGCGGGCGGCGACGTCCTCGCCACCCTGGAGAAGCTCGCGGTGCTTCACGCCAAGGGCGTCCTCACCGAGGCCGAGTTCTCGTCCAAGAAGGCCGAACTGCTGGCCCGGCTCTGATCCGAGACGGACCTCCTGGCGACGCCATGGACCTGCCGCGCGACCTCATCGACGTCGCCACCATCTACCATGAGCCCGTGGTGGCGGATTTCGCGCATGGCCGGGCCATCCTCGACCGGTTTCCGGACGCGGCCCGGATCGAAGTGCCCTCGCACTGGAACATCCCCACCCTCCACGGCAACGCGGGCGCGGTGGAGGATTGGGTCCGCATCAAGCGCTCGACCCTGGTGCTCGGGGTCAAGAAGGGCCTGAGCCTGCGCCCCAACGGCCGCAGCGCCCACTTCATCGCGCCCTCGACCTCGAACGGCTGCGCCATGGCCTGCGCCTATTGCTACGTGCCCCGGCGCAAGGGCTTCGCCAACCCGATCTCGCTGTTCGTCAACGTCGAGGCGATCGGCGAGGCGATCCGGCGCCACGCCGGCAAGCAGGGGCCGCTCACCGCCCCCGACACGATCGACCCGGAGCGGTGGGTCTACGACATCGGCGAGAACGGCGACCTTTCCGTGGACGCCCTCCTCGGGGACGGCGTGCGCGACCTCGTCGCCCTGTTCCGCGACATCCCCAACGCCAAGGCCTCCTTCGCCACCAAGGCGGTCAACCGCGACCTCCTCGCCTACGAGCCCCGGGGCAAGACCCGCATCCGGTTCTCCCTGATGCCCGAGGGCATCGCCCGGATCGTCGACGTGCGCACCGCGCCGATCATGGAGCGGATCGCGGCCATCGACGACTTCGTGGCCGCCGGCTACGAGGTCCACGTGAATTTCTCGCCGGTGATCCTCTACGAGGGCTGGGAGGCGGATTGGGGCGCGCTGTTCGAGGCCCTCGACGCCGGCATCGGGCCGGCGGCCAAGGCCCAGCTCAAGGCCGAGGTCATCCTGCTCACCCACAACGCCGGGCTCCACGCGGTCAACCTCGGCTGGCACCCCAAGGCCGAGGCGCTGCTGTGGCGCCCCGACATCCAGGAGGCCAAGAGGTCGGAGGGCGGGGGCGACAACCTGCGCTACCGTGCCCGCTGGAAGGCCCAGTGGATCGCGCGCTTCAAGGCGTTGATGGCCGAGCGCATCCCCTATTGCCAGGTCCGCTACGCGTTCTGAGCCCGCTAAGCTGTCCGATCGAAGAAGGAGACCCGTCGATGAACACGCCGCCGATGAGCACGCATGAGAATTACCTGCGCGAGGCGGTGGAGCTCGCCGCCGCGAACGTCGCGCAGGGCGGCCGGCCCTATGGCGCCGTCCTCGTCCGGGACGGCGCGGTGATCGCCCGCGCGGCCAACGGCATCCACCTCACCAACGATCCCACCGACCATGCCGAACTGCGGGCCCTGCGCGAGGCGGGCCAGGCGCTCGGCACTCCGAAGCTCGAGGGCGCGGTGATGTACGCGAGCGGGCGTCCCTGCCCGATGTGCCATGCGGCGATGCGTCTGGCGGGTATCCGCGAGGGCTATTTCGCCAATTCCGCCGAGACCGCCGCCGGGTTCGGGCTCCTCGGTGCCGAGATCTACGCCGAACTGTGCCGCCCGCTCGACGAGCAGCCGATGCGCCTCGTGCATCTCGACGTGCCGGACGCGGCCGAGCCCTATGCCGCCTTTCGGGCGCGCCACCCGGCCAAGCCGTGAGTGCGCTTCAGTGCGTCCAGGGCGCGGTGCGGCTGAACTTGAAATTGTCGGAGTATGACAATCCCTTGCGCGGGATCGCCTTCTGCGGCTCGTCGATCCGGTAGGACAGGCCGGCGCGGGTGGCATAGGCCACCGCCTCCTCCTGCGTGTCGAAGGTGAGCCGCACCTGTTGCAGCATGTCGCCCGAGCCGGTCCAGCCCATGAGCGGATCGGTCTCGCGCGGCTCGGTCCGGTCGAATTCGAGGATCCACCGGTGCGTGCGGGCGAGCCCGGACTGGGAGGCATCCTTGGCGGGCCGGTAAATGCGCGCGCTCGACATCGGACGGTTCAAGCCTTCGAGAGACCAACGGACGGACAGGCGGCGAATGGTCGGGGCGATAGGATTCGAACCTACGACCCTCTGGTCCCAAACCAGATGCGCTACCAGACTGCGCTACACCCCGACACGCTCGCGCGCTCCTGGGGCATAGAGTTTTCGCCCCCTCTGGGCAAGCGGCGTTCGCCCAAGCGGGCCGGGAAGCCTCGGCATCGCGGGCGCGCGAGCGCGGTCAGACCAACATGTCGAGGACGCGCTTCTCGGTCTCGATGGAGGACCTCATGACCGCTGTGTTGAGTGCGACGGCGGCCTTCGATTCGATGAGTTCGATCGCGGTCGTCGAGAGGTCGACCTGCGAGGCCTGCGGCAGGCTGGTGCCGAGGGTGGCGACGGTCTCGGCCGCCGCGGAATAGCGTTGCGTCGCCGCCGCCAGCCCGCCCGCCGAAATCGAAACCGCGCTGATCATCGCCCTGTCCCCGGCCGCTCCGGGGACGACCCTGCCACGCCGGCCGTGAAGCGAGCGTCAGCAATGTCCGTCGCATTCGATCGATGCGGGCCTTCGTTCGACGAGGGGCGTTGACCTCGGCCGTCGCCGAGCCCACCTGCGCGCCCTGAGGGTGCGGACGGTGCACGTCCAAGGAGACGCGATGATCGACCTCTATTATTGGCCGACCCCGAACGGCCACAAGGTGACGCTGTTCCTCGAGGAGGCCGGCCTGCCCTATGTCATCAAGCCGGTGGACATCGGCAAGGGGGCGCAATTCGCGCCCGACTTCCTGGCGATCGCCCCCAACAACCGCATGCCGGCCATCGTCGACCACGCTCCGGCCTCGGGCACCGCGCCGGTCGCCCTGTTCGAATCCGGCGCGATCCTGCTCTACCTCGCCGAGAAGACCGGGCGGTTCATCCCCGCCGACCTGCACGGCCGCGCCGAGGTGCTGCAATGGCTGTTCTGGCAGATGGGCGGCCTCGGGCCGATGCTCGGCCAGAACCACCATTTCTCGCAATACGCGCCCGAGCCGGTTCCCTACGCCATCGACCGCTACGTCAAGGAGACCAACCGCCTCTACGGCGTCCTCGACCGGCGGCTGGCCGACCGCGCCTATGTGGCGGGCGAGGCCTATTCCATCGCCGACATGGCGTCCTACCCCTGGATCGTGCCGTGGGAGAAGCAGGGCCAGACGCTGTCCGACTTCCCGCACCTGTCGCGCTGGTTCGCCGACATCGCCGGGCGCCCGGCCACCAAGGCGGCCTACGCCAGGGCGGCGGCCGTCAACCCCGACTACGGCAAGCCGATGAGCGAGGACGCCAAGAAGGTGATGTTCGGCCAGACCGCCAAACGCGACGGCTGACCGAGGAGGGGGGCGGGCGGCCTTACCGCGCCACCGCCCCCACCATCGGCCCGAGCGGCCGGCTGAGGTCCGAGCGGCCCAGACTCGGGGCGTAGAGGCTCGACACGCTGCCGTCGAGGAACAGGGCGTTGCGGCAGCCCAGATCGTCCTTGAACAGGCGCGCGAAGGCGCCGAACGTCACCGGCCGCTCCGAGATCGCGAACACCGCGGTGCGGCCGTCCTCGCGCACGCCGACCCCGTTGCGGATCTTTTGCGAGGGGCCGTCCGTCGAGATCTTCGGATGGATCTTGCCGTCCACCACCAGCATCGGGCCCGATTGCGTGGCGAAGTCGGGTTTCGGGTTGGCCTTGAGGTAGCGGCCGGTCTCCATCACCCCGGCGCGGTCGCCCTTCACGTAGAAGATGCCGTTGGGCTTGAGGTGGAAGTTGCCCGGGCCGTTGGCGGTGGACACCCCCTTCAACTCGCGCCCCTCCTCCACGTAGAGCCCCACCGGCGCCTGGCCCTTGTCGTACATGCCGGCATTCATCGCAAAGCCGAGCTGGCTCCCCTGCTTGGTGGCCAGGGTCGAGAGCGACGAATAGGGCAGCCCGTCCGCGTCCAGCCAGAACAGGCGCAGGCGCTCGCGGCGCAGGTCCACCGTGCAGACCGTGAAGGTCTCGCCGTCGGACTGGACCGGCTTGCACGGTGTCGCCGCCTGGCCGGAGGAGATCGGCGCCAGGGTCAGGACGACCGCCGCGACCCACCCGGCACGCCGCCGCCGGACCCGCCCTGGGCGTTCGGGAGTCGCGACCCGCCGGGCCGGCGCGAGTGCCTGGGACGGGATGGGGCCTGCGATCATCGGGATGGGTCCTGCCGCATGAGTCCTGCCGCGTCGCGATCCGCTCCGCAGCCAGACGGGCGATGCGAACGGGCCTGCGATAGCAAGGCTGCGACCCCGGCTCAATCGCCGCCGCGCGGTTCGCGGCACGCCGCCGGCCGTCCCGGATCGGCCGATCCGTCACGGCCCGGTCGGCCCGGTTGACCTCATTCCGCCCACCCCCTATTGCAGGCCCGCTTCCCCATGCGCAGGACCCGCGGCCGCCGCCAGGCCCGTCCGTCATGGGGACGCGAGCGCGTAGCTCAGCTGGTAGAGCAACGGACTTTTAATCTGTAGGTCCTGGGTTCGAGCCCCAGCGCGCTCACCAATCTTTTCCGTCGCTCGGATCGTCCTCGTGAGACGCGAGGGACCAAAATCCTTCTTCGCCGCTTCGCCGCCGGAAGGGTGGGGCAAGCCCAGGTTAAGGAAGCTCGGTTACAATGATCGCCGCATGGGGGCTTCCGGCCTCCGCGTGGCGCGGGTCCGATTTGCTCGCGTGGGTTCGGTATCGCCGCGGGGCCTGGTGCGTTGCACCTCACGAAGCGACGGGCGTTGGAGGCGGGCCTTGGAGGATCGAGCGGGTGAGTGACGACGGCCACGGCCCGGCGGGACCGGAGGCGCAAGCCCCGGCGGCCTGGGAAATCATGCTGACCGAAGAGGGCGCCACCGAGGACCTCGGCCGCTTCCTCTCCGAGTTGCTCCAGCCCGGCGACATCGTCGCCCTCTCCGGCGGCCTGGGCGGGGGCAAGACCACGCTCGCGCGCGCCATCATCCGCGAGCTGACCGGCGACCCCGCCCTCGACGTGCCGAGCCCGACCTTCACCCTCGTCCAGCCCTACGAGGGCCGACACGGGCGCGCCATCGTGCACGCCGACCTCTACCGCCTGCGCAGCGCCGACGAACTCGTGGAGCTGGGCTTCGACGAGATGACGGAGGGGGCCATCACCCTGGTGGAATGGCCCGAGCGGCTGGGGTTTCGCGAAGGCCCGGTCCTGTCGGTCGACCTGTCGCTGCGGCCCCAGTTCGGCGACGGCGCCCGGTTCGCCCGCATGGATGGCACCGGCGGCATGCGCGGCCGGCTCCTGCGCGCGCGCTCCCTGCGCACCCTGCTCGAGCGCAGCGGCTGGGACGAGGCCACCCGCCTGCCGATGCAGGGCGATGCCTCCTCGCGGGCCTACGAGCGGCTCGTGAAGGCCGACGGCGCCAAGGCGGTGCTGATGATCTCGCCGGCCCGGGCCGACGGGCCGCCGGTGCGCAACGGCAAGCCCTACAGCGCCATCGTCAAGCTCGCCGAGAGCGTCCACGCCTTCGTCGCGGTGGACCGGGGCCTGCGGGCGCTGGGCTTCTCGGCGCCTAAGATCTACGGCGAGGACCTCGCCGCCGGCCTCCTGATCCTGGAGGATCTCGGGGCCGAGCCGGTGACCGACGCCAACGGCCCGCGGCCGGAGCGCTACGCCGAGGCGACGCGGCTGCTGGCGCGCCTGCACGGGACGCAGCTGCCCGGCGTGCTGCCGGTCGCGGACGGGATCGACCACGTCCTGCCCCACTACGACCTCGAAGCCCTGCTGTTCGAGACCGAGCTCCTGCCGGACTGGTATTGCCCGGCGATGCGCGGGGCCAGCCTGCCGGTGCCCGCCCGCTCCGAGTTCGTCGCCCTCTGGGCCGAGGTGCTGCGCACCGTCGTGCCCGCGCGCCCGACCTGGACGCTGCGCGACTATCACTCCCCCAACCTGATCTGGCTGCCCGGCCGCGAGGGGCTGGAGCGGATCGGGCTCATCGACTTCCAGGACGCGGTGCTCGGCCACCCGGCCTACGACGTCGCCTCGCTGCTGCAGGACGCCCGGGTCGACGCCAGCCCGGACCTCGAGCTGCGGCTGCTCGGCCTCTATGCCCGCGAGCGCCGCGCCCGCGAGCCGGAGTTCGACGTCGAGGACTTCGCCCGCGCCTATGCGGTGCTGGCCGCGCAACGGGCCACCAAGATCCTGGGCATCTTCGCCCGCCTCGACCGCCGCGACGGCAAGCCAGGCTATCTCGCCCACCTGCCGCGCATCGAGCGGTATCTCGCCCGCAACCTCGCGCATCCGGCGTTGACACGCCTGCGCCTCTGGCACGAGGAACACCTGCCCGCGCTGCTGGCCCCCCGCGACGCGACGCCGACCCCCTGATTCCACACCGATACGGCAGGACCCGCATGCCAGAGCCCGCCGCCCCCGCGATCACCCGCGCCTTCGTCCTGGCCGCCGGCCTCGGCACCCGGATGCGCCCGGTCACCGACACGCTCCCGAAGTCCCTCGTCCCGGTGGCCGGCCGCGCGCTCATCGACCACGCCCTCGACCGGGCCGCGGAAGGCGGGATCACCGACGCGGTGGTCAACGTCCATTACCTCGCCGACCTCGTCGAGGCGCATCTGGCCCGCCGTGCCGCGCCGCCCGCGGTGACGGTCTCCGACGAGCGCGAAGCGCTCCTGGAGACCGGCGGCGGCATCAAGAAGGCGCTGCCGCTGGTGGGCGCCGAGCCCTTCGTGGTGTTCAACTCCGATTCGTTCTGGCTGGAGGGTCCGCGCTCGAACCTCGCCCGCCAGATCGCCGCCTGGCGCCCGCAGGACATGGACATCCTGCTCCTGGTCGCCTCCGCCGCCACCAGCCTGGGCTACGACGGTAACGGCGACTTCGTGATGGACGCCGAGGGCCGGCTGCAGCGCCGCGGCGAACGCCAGGTCGCCCCCTTCATCTATGCCGGCGTCGCCATCCTGAAGCCCGAGCTGTTCGCCGACACGCCCGACGGCCCGTTTTCCCTCAACCTGCTGTTCGACCGCGCCGCCGAGCGCGAGCGCCTGTTCGGACTGCGCCTCGACGGCCAATGGCTCCACGTCGGCACGCCCCAGGCGATCGTCGCGGCCGAGGCACGGGTGAAGGCGAGCGCGCGGGTGCCGTGAGGATGAAGGCGGTGCCACGTCCGGAATAGTCGTCGCGCCGGCCCTCTTTGGCCGAATGACAGGTCATCATGCCCGCCTCCCGCGTCTTCACGATTCCCCCCGGAGTCCCCTTCCTCCCGACCCTCGCCGAGGCCCTCGTCGGGGGGCGGCTGGTGGGCGACCTCGGGGGCGATCCCCTGGCGCTGGCCGGCGTCACCCTCTACCTGCCGACGCGCCGCGCGGCGCGGGCGCTCTCGGGGTGCCTCGCCGAGCGCCTCGGCGGGGCCGCCCTGCTGCCGCGGATGATCCCGCTGGGCGAGGCCGACGAGGCCGAACTCGACCTCGCCGCGACGCCGCTCCTCGAGAACGGCCCTGATCCGCTCGCTCCGGCGATGCCGCCCCTGGAGCGGCGCCTGATCCTGGCGCGCCTGGTCCAGTCCTGGGCCGAGACCGTGGACCGCGCCCTCCTGCCCATCGACGACGACGTGCCCTTCCTGGTGCCGTCCTCCCCCGCGGACGCGGTGGCACTGGCCGGCGACCTCGAACGCCTGATGGACGCGCTCACCGTGGAGGGCCTGCCCTGGGCCGAGATCGCCGGGGCCGTCGAGGCGGAATACTCGCGCTATTTCGGGCTCACCCTCGATTTCGTGCGTATCGCCGCCGAGAACTGGCCGGCGATCCTGCATGACCGCGGCCTCGGCGACCCGGTGGTGCGCTCGCGCCTGATGGTGATGGCCGAGGCCGACCGCCTGGGGCGCGAGCCCCCGGCCGGTCCGGTGATCGTGGCCGGCTCCACCGGCTCGGTCCCGGCCACCGCCCGGCTCATCGCCGCGGTGGCCGCCCTGCCGCGCGGGGCGGTGGTGCTGCCGGGGCTCGACCAGGACCTCGACGCCCCCGGCTGGACCGCCATCGACACCGGCGAGGGCGCGGAGCGGGAGATCGCCCACGGCCATCCGCAGGCGATCCTGCACCGCCTGCTCGGGCCGCGCGGGCTCGCCCTCGACCGCAGCGAGGTCGTCGTCCTCGGCGCGCCCTCGCAGGAGGCCCGCGCCCGCGCGGCGCTGCTGTCCCAGGCCCTGCGCCCGGCCGAGACCACCGACGCCTGGGCCGATCTCGCCGCCTCCGTGCGTGACGATCTCGCCCGCCGGGGACTCGCCGGGCTCGCGGTGGTGGAGGCCGCCGACGAGCGCCAGGAGGCCCTGGTCGCGGCCATCGCCCTGCGCGAGACCCTGGAGACCCCCGGTGCCACGGCCGCCCTCGTCACCCCCGACCGCAACCTCGCCATCCGGGTCGCGGCGGAGCTCGGCCGCTGGGGCATCGTGGCGGAGGATTCGGCGGGCGAACCCCTCTCGCGCAGCCAGGCGGGGCGCTTCGCCCGCCTCGTGGCGGAACTCGCCACCGACCTGAAGCCGGCAAAGCTCATCGCCCTGCTGGCGCATCCCTACGTCCGCCTCGCCATGCCGCGCTCGGACGTGGTGCGCGCCGCCGCCGCCCTGGAGATCGGCGTGCTGCGCGGCCCCGCGCCGGGGCCGGGCCTTGCCGGCATCGCCAAGGCTTTGGACGACCAGCGCGCCGCCACCGGCCGCCGGCCGAGGCCCAAGCGCCGCCTCGCCGACCGGGACTGGGACCTGGCCGCCGAGCTGATCGCCCGCCTGACCGACGCCCTGGCCGACTTCGTTGTCCCCGACGTCTCCGCGCCCGAAAACCTCGTGGCGATCGCCGGCCGGCACCGTGCCGCCTGCGACCGGCTGCTGGCCTGCCCCGAGACCGAGATGCCCGCCGACGGGTCGCTGGAGGGGCTCGACACCCTGTTCGACGACCTCGCCATGGCCGAGCCCGGCCTGATGCCGGGCACCTTCGCCGAGTACCCCGCCTTCTTCACCGCGCTCTGCGCCGAGCGGGTCGTCACCTGCGGCGGGCCGGCGCCGCACCCGCGCGTGCGCATCCTCGGCCTCCTCGAATCCCGCCTGATGGACGTCGACCGCGTCGTGCTCGGCGGCCTCGACGAGGGGGTGTGGCCGTCGCGCACGGTGACCGATTCCTTCCTCAACCGGCCGATGCGCGAGCGGGTGGGCCTGAACCCGCCCGAGCGCCGGATCGGCCAGAGCGCCCACGACTTCGTCCAGGCGCTGGGCTGCCGCGACGCGGTGATCACGCGGGCGGGCAAGCGCGACGGTTCGCCGACGGTGCCCTCGCGCTTTCTCCAGCGCCTGCGCGCCTTCGTCGGCGATGCGCGCTGGGAGACGGCGCTGGGGCAGGGACGGCGCCTCGCGGGCTTCGCCGACAGGCTCGACCACGGCGGCCCGCCGCCGCCGCGGCTGGCCCAGCCGCGGCCACGACCCGATCCGGCCCTGTTCCCGCGCTCCCTCAGCGTCACCGAGATCGAGACGCTGGTGCGCGACCCCTACGTCATCTTCGCCCGCCACGTGCTCGGGCTCGAACCGCTGGAGCCGGTGGCGGCGATGCCGGGTGCGGCCGAGCGCGGCACCCTGGTCCACGACATCCTCGGCCGGTTCGCGGACGACCACCCCGAGGCGCTGCCCGCCGATGCCCCCGAGCGCCTCTACGCCCTGGCGCTCGACGCCTTCGGAAGCATCGCCGACACTTATCCCGAGCTCTACGCGGAGTGGTGGCCGCGCTACGAGCGCATGGCCGGCCGCTTCCTCGACTGGGAGGCGCAGCGCCGGCCCGGCCTGAGGCGCATCCATCCGGAGGTGTCGGGCAAGTGGGTGATCCCCCTGGGGACCGACAGCGTCACCCTGCGCGCCCGCGCCGACCGGATCGAGCTGGCGCGCGACGGGACCACCTGCATCGTCGACTTCAAGACCGGGGCGCCGCCGAGCAACAGGGAGGTCTTCGCCGGGTTCTCGCCACAGCTCACCCTGGAGGCGGCGATGCTCAAGGCCGGTGCCTTCGCGGGGATCGCCGCCTCCGCGGGAACGCCGGACCTGCTCTACGTCCACGCGTCGGGCGGGCGCGACCCGTTCGTGCCACGGCCCCTCAAACCGCCGCGCGGCGATGCCCGCGGGGTCGAGGGCATCGTCGAGGAGCACACCGCCCGCCTGCGCGGCCTGCTCGCCCGCTTCCTGTCCGGCGAGGCCGCCTACACCTCGCGGCCCTACCCGAAATACGCCAAATCCTACGGCGATTACGACCACCTCGCCCGGGTGCTGGAATGGTCGCTCGGCGGCGAGGAGGACTAGGCCCATGAACCGCGCCTTCGTCGTCGACGCCCTCACCAAGGACAAGCAGCGGCGCGCCGCCGATCCGCGCGCCTCCGCCTGGGTCTCGGCCAATGCCGGGACGGGCAAGACCAAGGTGCTCACCGACCGGGTCGTGCGCCTCCTCCTCGACGGGGCGGCGCCGGCCCGCATCCTGTGCCTCACCTTCACCAAGGCGGCCGCCGCCAACATGTCGATCCGGGTGTTCCAGCGGCTCGGGCGCTGGGTCACCCTCGACGAGGCGGCGTTGTCGGCCGAGCTGGCGGAACTCACCGGGCAGGTGCCCCGGCGCGAGACCGTCAACCTCGCCCGCCGGCTGTTCGCCCGCGCCGTCGAGACGCCGGGCGGGCTCAAGATCGAGACCCTGCACGCGCTGTGCGAGCGGCTGCTGCACCTGTTTCCCTTCGAGGCCAACGTCCCGGCCCGCTTCGTCGTCCTCGACGACGACCAATCGCGGGACGCCTTTGCCATCGAGACCGACAACGTGCTCGCCGACGCCATCGGCGCCCGCGCTTCCGATCTCGGGGCCGCCCTCGCCGTGGTCGGGCCCGAGGCCACGGGCGACGCCCTGCGCAAGGTCATCCGTGGCGCGATCCGTGCGCGCCGGGTGATCGGCGACCCGCGCGGTCTCGACGCCGCCTTCTCCGCGCTCGCCCGCAGCCTCGGTCTCGGCGCCGGCGACACGGCCCCGGAGATCGAGCGGCGCATGCTCGACGACGGGCTTTCCGACTGGCCCGGCCTCGCCGCCCGCCTGCGCACGGGCAAATCCACCGACGAGCAGCTCGCCGACCTCCTGGTACAGGCCGAGGCGGCGCGGGGAACGCCCGCGGCGCTCGGCCTGTACCGCTGCGTGTTCTTCACCAAGGACGGCGAGGGGCCGCCCAAGGCCGACCGCAGCCTCGGCACCAAGGGCGTGCCCGAGGACGTGAAGCAGGACCTCCTGGCCGAGCGCGACCGGCTGGCGCTGCTGCTCGATACCCTGCGCGCGGCGCGGACCCTGGAGCGGACGCAGGCCTTGTTCACCCTGGCGCGGGAGATCCACCGCCGTGTCGAGGCCCAGAAGGCGCGTCTCGGCGCGCTCGACTTCGACGACCTCATCCACAAGACCCTCGACCTGCTGTCGCGGACCGGTGCGGCCTGGGTGCTGTACAAGCTCGACCGCGGCGTCGACCACGTCCTCGTCGACGAAGCGCAGGATACCAACCCGCAGCAGTGGGAGATCCTGCGCCTCGTCACCGCCGAGTTCGCCGCCGGCGAGGGTGCGCGCGACCGCCTGCGGACGCGCTTCGCCGTGGGCGACCCCAAGCAGTCGATCTACAGCTTCCAGGGGGCCGAGCCGCGCGCCTTCGAGGCGGTGCGGCAGGAATGGCGAGGGGCGGCGCAGAAGGCCGGACTTGCCTTCGAGGACGTCGAGCTGCAGCTCTCGTTCCGCTCGACGCTGGGCATCCTGGGCGCCGTGGACGCCACCTTCGCGCTGCCCGACCACTACCAGGGGCTGGCCTTCGACGACGCGACGAAGCCCGGCACGATCCACACCACGGCCCGCCGGGGCGCCCCCGGTGCCGTCGAACTCTGGCCGATCGTCGAGCCGGTGGACGAGGTCGAGCCCGATGCCTGGGCGGCCCCGGTGGATGCGCCGGAGGCCAACGCGCCGGCTATCGTCACGGCTCGTCGCATCGCCAGGGCGGTGCGGGGCTGGACCCTGCACGGCGACGAAACCGGCCGCGTCTGGCGCCCGGGCGAGATCCTGATCCTGGTGCGCAAGCGCTCGGCCGCCTTCGAGGAGGTGATCCGCGCCATGAAGGCCCTGGGCGTGCCGGTGGCCGGCCAGGACCGGCTCGACATCGCCGCCCATATCGCCGTCAACGACCTCGTTGCGGCGGGTCGGGCCGGGCTGCTGCCGGCCGACGACCTGACCCTGGCCGGGGCCCTCAAGACGCCGCTGGTCGGCCTCGACGACGACGATCTCGTGCGGCTCGCCGCCCGGCGCGAGGAATCCGAGACCCTGGAGGACGCCCTCCACCGCCACGCCGCGGCGGGCGATCCCGCCGCGCTGCGGGCGGTGGCCGCGCTGCGCCTCTGGATCGATCTCTCCGCCACCAGCGGCCCGTTCGGGTTCTACGCGGCGATCCTCGGGCCCCACGGCGGGCGCCGTGCCCTGGTGGCACGTCTCGGCGAGGAGGCGGGCGACGCCATCGACGTGTTCCTGGCCGCCGCCGCGCAGGTGGAGCAGGGCAGCGACGCGCCCTCGCTCGGCGGGTTCCTGACGCGCTACCTCGCGGCCTCCGGGCGCGGCGAGGCCGGCCACACCGTCAAGCGCGACCTCGAATCCGGCCGCGACGAAGTCCGCGTCATGACCGTCCACGGCGCCAAGGGGCTGGAGGCGCCCCTCGTGGTGATCATCGACGGTTCCGAGAAGCCGGGCGGCAACGATCCGCCGCTGCTGCCGATGTCGGCCGCCCGGGACGAGGCGCTGCCCCCGGTGTGGTCGAGCAAGAGCCAGGACTGCGAGGCCGCGGCCACCGCCAGGGCCGACCTGCAGGCCCGGGCCCGCGAGGAGCACAACCGCCTCCTCTACGTGGCGATGACCCGGGCCGCCGACCGCCTCGTGGTCGCGCCCTATCGCGGGCGTACCGCCGCCGAACCGGCGGCCTGGTGCGAGATGATCCGCACCGGCCTCGAATCCGCTCGCGGCGCCGGGCAGGCCATCGAGACCCCCCACGGGCCGGCGACCCTCTGGCGCGAGGGCGAGGGCGAGGGCGCCGCGTCGACGGAAACGGACATTCTCTTGCCGGCGGCAGAGGTGGACGCGCCGGCCTGGCTCTCGGCGCCGGCACCCGACGAGATCGCGGTCGCGCCGCCCTTGAGCCCCTCGGGCGCGCTCGCCGCCGCCGACGGGCAGCGCATGCCGGCCCGGCGCCAGGCGGACCCGGAACCGCGCCGGCGCGGCGTTCTCATCCACGCTCTGCTCGAACATCTCCCCCGCCTCGACCCCGCCCTCCGCCGCGACGCCGCCACCGCCTTCGTGCGGGCACGCGCCCCCGCCCTCGACGACCATACCCGCAGGGCCATCGTCGCAGCGGTGCTGCGGCTCATCGAGGAGCCCGACCTTGCGCCGCTGTTTGCCCGCGAGGCCCGGGCGGAGGTGACGCTCACCGGTCGTGTGACGGTGGGGGGGCGCCTGCGCCCGGTCGTCGGCCGGGTCGATCGCCTGGCTGTGACGGAGGGCGAGGTCTGGCTCGCCGACTTCAAGACCGGCCGGCCGCCGCCGGACGACGCCGGCCCGCCCCCGGCGGAGGCGGGCCAGATCGCGCTTTATGCGGCCCTGCTCGGGGAGATCTATCCGGGCCGCATCGTCAAGCCGATGCTGGTCTGGACCTCGGGCCCCACCATCCGCCGCCTCGATGCGGCGGCGGTGGCGGCTGCCCTGCAGGCTCTCGCGGAACGCGAAAGCTGAGGAGCGGGGCGGGGGCTTGTTGCTGCCGACGAGGGAGCCCTCGCCCCGAGGGGATCAGTTCCCCGAGGCCGGCGTCAGCTTGAGGATCTTGCCGTCCGGGCCATCGGTGAGGGCATAGACGGCGCCCTCCGGGCCGACCTTCACGTCGCGGATGCGTTCGTTCAGGGGCACCCGCTCCTCGGTGGCCACCGTGTCGCCGTCGAGCTTCACCACCACGAGGCCGCCGCTGACGAGGCCGCCGAGCAGGAAGGCGTCCGACCACGCCGGAAACAGTGCGCCCTGGTAGAGCGTCAGGCTCGAGGGACCGATCACCGGGTCCCAGTAGTAGACCGGCTGCACGGTGCCGGGCGCCTGGGTCTTGCCCGCACCGATCTTGCCGCCGTCGTACTCGATGCCGTAGCTCGCGTCGGGCCAGCCGTAGTTCAGCCCGGCACGGGGCCGGTTGAGCTCGTCGCCGCCGCGCGGGCCGTGCTCGGCCGTCCAGACCCGGCCCTCGGCGTCGAGGGCGATACCCTGGACGTTGCGGTGGCCGTAGGACCAGACCTCGGGCTTGCCCTTGTCGCTGCCGGCGAAGGGGTTGTCCTTGGGCACGCTTCCGTCGGGATCGACCCGGAACACCTTGCCCAGGCCGCTGGCGAGGTCCTGCGCCTGCACGCGGGGGCCCTTGTCGGAGCGCTCGCCCACCGTGATGAACAGCTTGCCGTCCGGCGCGAACACGAGGCGCGAGCCATAGTGCTTGTCGCCCTCGTAGGCCGGGGTCTGGCGGAAGATCACCTTGAGGTCGTCGAGCTTGGCGCCGCCGCCGTCCTCCACCAGCTTGGCCCTGGCCACGGTGGTGCCGTTGCCCTTCTCGCGCGGCTCGGCGTAGCTCAGGTAGACCATCTTGTCCGAGGCGAAGCCGGGGCTGAGGGCCACGTCGAGGAGGCCGCCCTGGCCGCGGGCATCGACCTTGGGCACGCCGGCGATCGGCTTGCCGAGGGTGCCGTCCTTGGCGACCAGGCGCAGGGTGCCGGCCTTCTCGGTGAGGATCATGCGGCCGTCGGGCAGGAACTCGAAGGCCCAGCCGCTGGCGATGCCCTGCGCGGCGGTGGCGGTGGCGACCTTGGTCTCGGTCGCGGGCTTGGGCGCACGGGTCTGGCCGGGGGTCATCGGCGTGTAGGAGGTGTTCGGGCTTTCGGTCTCCGCCGGCGTGCCCTGGGCCTGGGCCATCGCCGCGGAGCCGAGGATGGTGCAGGTGGCGAGCAGGATCTGTGTGAGATGCTTCACGTGGGATGGTCCTCCATGCGGCCGTGGCGGCCGCCCGCGGCGGGGCTCGCGCCTCGTCCCCACCGGGGCCGTCGAGGGCGCGACGTCACGCAGAGATGGGGCGGTCGGGGCTCCGCTTCGACCCCCGTCGCGCCGATACCGCGTCCGGCGGGTCGCCGGTTGGGGGAAACCGCCGCCGGGTGCGCCATCACTCACGCCCCGGCCGGCAAGCGCCTTGACCCGGTCCGGTCGCATCGCCACGTTCGTCGTCAGTCGCGGCGGCCGATGGATGAGAGGCTGTCCGTGAAATCGGAAAGGGATTGCGTGATGGCGACGGTAAAGGTGACCGACGCGAGCTTCGAACAGGACGTCCTGAAGTCCGTCGAGCCCGTGGTCGTGGATTTCTGGGCCGAGTGGTGCGGCCCGTGCCGTCAGATCGGTCCGGCGCTGGAGGAAATCGCCACCGATCTTCAGGGTCGCGTGAAGATCGCCAAGGTCAACGTCGACGAGAATCCCGGCATCGCCGCCCAGTACGGCATCCGGTCGATCCCGACGCTCCTGATCTTCAAGGACGGGCAGCTGGCGAGCCAGAAGGTCGGCGCCGCCCCCAAGGGCGACCTGTCCCGCTGGATCCAGGCGAGCGCGTAACCGCTTCCCTCCGGCAGCACGAGAATGCGAACCCGGCCTTCGAGCCGGGTTTTTTCATGCCCGAGTTTTTTCATGCCCGATCGCGATCGTCCGCGGCGCAGGGATGGATGCCGGGCGAGGGAGGGCGGTCTCGCGGGGTCGGCACCGGATGGCGGAGGCGCGCCGGGCCCTTCACCGCGCAGAGCGTGCGCCGCTGCCCCGGCGTCGGCGGCGGCGGCGCGACCGGCCCGATCGACGAAAGTCTTCCCGGTACCTTGGAGCCAATCCAAGATATCGGTGTTTCCCCCGGGCATCCGACGTCGACGGCTGGGCCCGCGCCCTGTCCGTTGCCCCCCGTCATGGGGCCGGACAGCGAGATGCGAAGGCCTGGAGACAGCGACGTGAATCGGAGAGACCTGATGGTTGGAGCGTCGGCTGCCGCGACCTTTGGCGCCGTCCCGACGGTTGCGGGGGCCGCACCCGCGTCGGCCGGCG
>NZ_LMND01000006.1 GCF_001423265.1 Methylobacterium sp. Leaf108 | reverse complement strand
CCCTGATCGTGCCGGTGGCCATGGAAGAGAAGCTGCGCTTCGCCATCCGCGAGGGCGGTCGCACCGTCGGCGCCGGCGTCGTCGCCGCCATCAACGACTAGTCTCGCTTAGCGATCACGTCTGCTGAGGAACGACCGAGGGGCGGGTCCTCGCGCCCGCCCCTTTCTCGTCCCGCCAAGGTTTCAGGTCATGAACGGTCAGAATATCCGCATCCGCCTCAAGGCGTTCGACCATCGTATCCTCGATGCGTCGACCCGAGAGATCGTCTCGACCGCCAAGCGCACCGGCGCCACCATCCGTGGCCCGATCCCGCTGCCGACGCACATCGAGAAGTTCACCGTCAACCGCTCGCCCCACATCGACAAGAAGTCGCGCGAGCAGTTCGAGATGCGCACGCACAAGCGTGTGCTCGATATCGTCGATCCGACGCCCCAGACCGTGGACGCGCTGATGAAGCTCGACCTCGCCGCCGGCGTGGACGTGGAGATCAAGCTCTAAGTCCCGCAGGGATTTAGAGCTTACCGTTTCATCGCGCGAGGGAGATACCTATGCGCTCAGGCGTCATTGCACAGAAGGTCGGGATGACCCGCGTCTTTACGGATGCAGGCGAACATATTCCCGTGACCGTGCTCAAGATCGATCAATGCCAGGTGGTCGCCCACCGCACCGTCGAGAAGAACGGCTACGTCGCCCTCCAGGTCGGCGTCGGCAAGGCCAAGGTGAAGAACGTGTCGATGGCCGAACGCGGCCGCTTCGCGATCGCCAAGGTCGAGCCCAAGCAGAAGCTCGCCGAGTTCCGCGTGTCCGAGGACGCGATGATCCCGGTCGGGGCGGAAATCACGGCCGACCACTTCATCGCCGGCCAGTTCGTCGACGTCACCGGCACCACCACCGGCAAGGGATTCGCCGGCGGTATGAAGCGCTGGAACTTCGGCGGTCTGCGTGCCACCCACGGAGTGTCCATCTCGCACCGTTCGATCGGTTCGACCGGTGGCCGTCAGGACCCGGGCAAGACCTTCAAGAACAAGAAGATGCCCGGCCACATGGGTGTCGACCGGGTGACGACGCAGAACCTGCGCGTCGTCCGTACCGACCCCGAGCGTGGACTCATCCTGGTCGAAGGTGCCGTCCCCGGCGTCGCCGGCGGCTGGATCCAGATCCGCGACGCGGTGAAGCGCAAGCTCCCCGCCGACGTGCCGCAGCCTGGCAAGTTCCGTGAGAACGGTTCCTCCGCTGCTCCCGCCACCGAAGCTCCGGCTCCCGAGGCTCCCGCTTCCGAGGAGAATGCGTGATGAAGCTCGATATCACCACTCTCGACGGCGACGGCGCCGGCTCGGTCGACCTGGACGAGACCATCTTCGGGCTCGAGCCGCGCGCCGACCTTCTTCAGCGCATGGTGCGCTGGCAGCTCGCCAAGCGCCAGGCCGGCACCCACGCCGTGAAGAACCGCTCGGACGTGAACCGGACCCGCAAGAAGCTCTACAAGCAGAAGGGCACCGGTAACGCCCGTCACGGCGCCGCCTCCGCTCCGCAGTTCCGCGGCGGTGGTCGTGCGTTCGGTCCGGTCGTCCGCAGCCATGCCCACGACCTGCCCAAGAAGGTCCGTGCGCTCGCTCTCAAGCATGCGCTCTCGGCCAAGGTGAAGGCCTCGACCCTCATCATCGTCGACGACGTGACGCTGGCCGACGGCAAGACCAAGGGTCTCGTCGAGCGGTTCGGCAAGATGGGCCTGTCGAGCGCTCTGATCATCAGCGGGGCCGAGGTCGACGTGAACTTTGGTCGGGCCGCCCGCAATATCCCGATGATCGACGTGCTCCCCGTGCAGGGCATCAACGTCTACGACATCCTGCGCCGCGACAAGCTCGTGCTGACGCGCGCCGCCGTCGATGCGCTGGAGGCGCGTTTCAAATGAGTGCCGATCCGCGTCACTACGACATCATCGTCTCGCCCGTGATCACGGAAAAGGCGACGAACCTCACCGAGCAGAACAAGGTCGTCTTCCGGGTCGCGCCGAAGGCCACCAAGCCGCAGATCAAGGAAGCGGTCGAGCGTCTGTTCGACGTCAAGGTGGTGGGCGTGAACACGCTCGTCACCAAGGGCAAGAAGAAGATCTTCCGCGGTCTGCGCGGGCAGCGTTCGGACGTGAAGAAAGCGATCGTGACCCTCGCCGAGGGTGAGACGATCGACGTCACGACCGGCCTCTGAGACAGTCGGGTTAAGGATTACCACCGATGGCCTTGAAGACATTCAAACCGGTCACGCCGAGCCTTCGCCAGCTTGTGCTCGTCGACCGCCGTGAGCTCTACAAGGGCAAGCCGGTCAAGAAGCTCACCGAGGGCAAGTCGTCGTCCGGCGGCCGCAACAACCTCGGCCGCATCACCGTCCGCTTCCGTGGCGGTGGGCACAAGCGCACCCTGCGCAACGTCGACTTCAAGCGTCGCGAGCAGATGGGCGTGTCCGCCACCGTCGAGCGGATCGAGTACGATCCCAACCGGACGGCGTTCATCGCGCTGATCACCTATCCGGACGGCGTGCAGAGCTACATCCTGGCTCCGCAGCGCCTGTCGCCCGGCGACAAGGTGATCGCGGCCGAGCAGGTCGACATCAAGCCCGGCAACGCCGGTCCGGTGGGCAACATGCCGGTGGGCACCATCGTCCACAACGTCGAGCTGAAGATCGGCAAGGGCGGTGCCATCGCGCGCTCGGCCGGCAACTACGCCCAGATCGTCGGGCGCGACCAGGGCTACGTCACCCTGCGCCTGAACTCCGGCGAACAGCGCCTGGTCCACGGCCAGTGCTTCGCCAGCGTCGGTGCGGTGTCGAACCCGGACCACATGAACATCTCGCTGGGCAAGGCGGGCCGCAATCGCTGGCTGGGCAAGCGCCCGCACGTCCGCGGTGTCGCCATGAACCCGGTCGATCACCCGCACGGCGGCGGCGAGGGACGGACCTCGGGCGGCCGCAACCCGGTCACGCCCTGGGGCGTGCCCACGAAGGGGAAGAAGACCCGGTCCAACAAGCGGACCGACGTGTTCATCCTGTCCAGCCGTCACAACCGCAAGAAGTAACCATCATGGCACGCTCGCTCTGGAAGGGGCCGTTCATCGACGGCTACCTCCTCAAGAAGGCTGAGACCGCTCGCGGATCCAGCCGCAACGAAGTCATCAAGATCTGGAGCCGCCGCTCCACGATCCTCCCGCAGTTCGTCGGGCTCACCTTCGGTGTGCACAACGGGCAGAAGCACATCCCGGTCTATGTCTCCGAGGAAATGGTCGGTCACAAGTTCGGCGAGTTCTCGCCGACCCGCACCTTCCACGGTCACGCGGCCGACAAGAAGGCGAAGAGGCGCTGAGATGGGCAAGCAAGCCACCCCCCGCGCGCTGCCGGACAACGAGGCGAAGGCCGTCGCGCGCATGCTGCGTGTCAGCCCTCAGAAGCTGAACCTCGTCGCCCAGCTGATCCGCAACAAGAAGGTCGATTCGGCGCTCGCCGACCTCGAATTCTCCCGCAAGCGGATCGCCCGCGAGGTCAAGAAGTGCCTCGAGAGCGCCATCGCCAACGCCGAGAACAACCACAATCTGGATGTCGACGACCTGGTCGTCGCCCAGGCGTTCGTCGGCAAGGCCCTCGTGCTCAAGCGCTTCCACGCTCGGGCCCGCGGCCGCGGCGCCCGCATCCTGAAGCCCTTCGCGAACCTCACCATCGTGGTGCGCGAAGTCCCGACCGCCGAAGCGGCGTGAGGAGGACCTGATGGGCCAGAAAATCAATCCGATCGGTCTGCGGCTCGGTATCAACCGGACCTGGGACTCCCGCTGGTTCGCCCAGAAGGGCGAATACGCCAAGCTGATGCACGAGGACGTCGCCATTCGTGCGTCGCTCATGAAGCAGCTCAAGCAGGCCGCGGTCTCCAAGATCGTGATCGAGCGTCCGCACCGGAAGTGCCGCGTCACCATCCACTCCGGTCGTCCGGGCGTCGTGATCGGCAAGAAGGGCGCGGACATCGAGAAGCTGCGCAAGCTCGTCGGCACCATGACCAAGGCCGACGTGACCATCAACATCGTCGAGGTGCGCAAGCCCGAGATCGATGCCACCCTGGTGGCGGACTCGATCGCGCAGCAGCTCGAGCGCCGCGTCGCCTTCCGCCGTGCCATGAAGCGGGCCGTTCAGTCGGCGATGCGTCTGGGCGCCGAGGGCATCCGTATCAACTGCTCGGGCCGCCTCGGCGGCGCTGAGATCGCGCGCCAGGAATGGTACCGCGAGGGTCGCGTGCCGCTGCATACGCTGCGCGCCGACGTCGACTACGGCACCGCGACCGCCTTCACGACCTACGGGACGTGCGGCATCAAGGTGTGGGTGTTCAAGGGAGAGATCCTCGAGCACGACCCGATGGCGCAGGACAAGCGTGCTCAGGAAGAGGGTGGCCGTTCGGGCGGACGCCGTGAGCGCGATGGCGAAGGCGGCCGCGGTCGTCGCGATCACGCCTGATCGCTACCGCCAGCCCAAGGAAGGTGTTGAGAGGCTGCCATGTTGCAACCCAAAAAGACCCGATTTCGCAAGCAGTTCAAAGGCCGCATCCACGGTGCGGCCAAGGGCGGCTTCGATCTCAACTTCGGTAGCTTCGGCCTGAAGGCCATCGAGCCGGAGCGTATCACCGCTCGCCAGATCGAAGCGGCCCGCCGCGCGATCACCCGCGAGATGAAGCGCCAGGGCCGCGTCTGGATCCGGATCTTCCCGGACGTCCCGGTTACGGCAAAGCCCACCGAGGTCCGCATGGGCTCCGGTAAGGGCGCTCCCGAGTTCTGGGCTGCCCGCGTGCATCCCGGCCGGATCATGTTCGAAGTCGACGGCGTGGCCGAGGACATCGCGAAGGAGGCCCTGCGCCTCGGCGCGGCGAAGCTCCCGATCCGCACGCGCGTCGTTCAGCGTATCGCTGACTGAGGGAGGAGGGGATCATGAAGTCGTCGCAGAGACAATCGGATCTGGCCGCCCTGTCGCCGGATCAACTGAACGACGAGCTGCTGAACCTGAAGAAGGAGCAGTTCAACCTGCGCTTCCAGGGCGCCACCGGCCAGCTCGAGAACGTCGCGCGGGTCCGTGAGGTTCGTCGCGACATCGCCCGCGTCCGCACGCTGCAGCGTCAGAAGACGCTCGGCCAAGCGCAGGCCTGAGGAGTACACCATGCCGAAGCGCGTATTGCAGGGCGTCGTCGTCAGCGACAAGGGCGAGAAGACCATCGTCGTGAAGGTGGAGCGTCGCTTCACCCATCCGGTGATGAAGAAGACCGTCCGTCGCTCCAAGAACTACCACGCCCACGACGAAGCCAACGTCGCCAAGGTCGGCCAGACCGTGTCGATCGAGGAGTGCCGTCCGTTCTCCAAGACCAAGACTTGGAAGCTCGTGGAGGCCGCACAGGCCGCCGCCGTCGAGGCTCCCGCCGCCTGAGGGCTTGCATCGAACGTCGGTTCCCTGTAGGCGACCGACCTTCGCATATGTTTTCGTGACGACGGATTCGTCCTCACTTGGCTGCGGTGACCGCGCCGGCGCTTCCTAGCGCCGATAGCGCGGTCCGACTAATGGACGGGGGCATCAGATCCCCATCAGGCGTCGTCCGCCGGACAATACCGTCCGTGTGCGGAAACCCGTCTGAAACAAGGAAAGGTCACTCTCGTGATCCAGATGCAGACGAATCTGGACGTCGCCGACAACTCTGGTGCGCGTCGCGTGATGTGCATCAAGGTACTCGGCGGGTCGAAGCGCAAATATGCCGGCGTCGGTGACATCATCGTCGTCTCGGTCAAGGAAGCGATTCCGCGCGGCCGCGTGAAGAAGGGCGACGTCATGAAGGCGGTCGTCGTCCGCACCGCCAAGGAAGTGAAGCGTGCCGACGGTTCGGTGATCCGCTTCGACAAGAACGCTGCCGTTCTGATCAACAATCAGAAGGAGCCGATCGGCACCCGTATCTTCGGACCGGTGCCGCGCGAGCTGCGGGGCCGCAATCACATGAAGATCATCTCGCTCGCTCCGGAGGTGCTGTGATGGCTGCCAAGGTCAAGAAGGGCGACAAGGTCGTCGTCCTCACCGGTCGCGACAAGGGTCGCTCCGGTGAGGTGGTTCAGGTCATGCCGAAGGACGACAAGGCTCTCGTGCGCGGGATCAACCTCGTCAAGAAGCACCAGAAGCAGACCCAGAACCAGGAAGGCGGGATCATCTCCAAGGAGGCCGCCATCCATCTCTCCAACATCGCGATCGCCGACCCCAAGGACGGTCAGCCGACGCGCGTTGGTTTCCGCATTCTCGACGACGGCCGCAAGGTCCGGTTCGCCAAGCGCTCGGGGGATCTGATCGATGGCTGAGGCAAATGTTGACGGCTACGTGCCGCGTCTGCGCAAGCACTACGACGAAGTCGTGCGCCAGAAGCTGATCGAAGAGTTTGGCTACAAGAACCCCATGCAGGTACCGACGATCGAAAAGATCGTCATCAACATGGGCGTCGGCGAGTCGACCGCCGATTCGAAGAAGGCCACCGTTGCCGCCGGGGACCTGGCGCTGATCGCCGGTCAGAAACCGGTCATCACCCGGGCCCGCAAGGCCATCGCGACCTTCAAGGTTCGCGAGGGCATGCCGATTGGCTGCAAGGTCACCCTGCGCAAGGCCCGGATGTACGAGTTCATGGATCGTCTCGTGACGATCGCGCTTCCCCGCGTCCGCGACTTCCGCGGCCTGAACCCGCGCTCCTTCGACGGTCGCGGCAACTACGCCCTGGGACTCAAGGAGCACCTCGTGTTCCCGGAGATCTCCTACGACAAGGCCGAGGCGACCTGGGGCATGGACATCGTGATCCAGACCACGGCCCAGACCGATGCTGAGGCGCGCGCGCTCCTCACGCAGTTCCGATTCCCGTTCCGGCAGTAAGAACCCCAGCGGTCCTTATACGCGGACACCGGAGACAGACATGGCAAAGAAAAGCTCGATCGAGAAGAACAACCACCGCAAGGTCCTCGTGAAGCTCTACGCGTCGAAGCGTAAGGCCCTTCTGGCCACGGCCAACAACGAGTCCCTGGAGATGGAGGAGCGCTTCGAGGCGCGCCTCAAGCTCGCGGAACTACCCCGCAATTCGTCCGCGACCCGTGTCCGCAATCGTTGCGGCATCACCGGTCGGCCCCGCGCCTTCTATCGCAAGATGGGCGTGTCGCGCATCGCGCTGCGCGAACTCGGCAACCAGGGTCTGATCCCCGGTCTCGTCAAGTCGAGCTGGTAAGGAGCACGTACCATGGTCAACGATCCCGTGGGCGATATGCTCACACGCATCCGCAATGGACAGCAGCGTCGGCGCAACGTCGTGCAGACGCCCGGCTCGCGCCTGCGCGCCAGCGTTCTCGACGTCCTCAAGTCAGAGGGCTACATCCGTGACTACGCCACCACCGATTACGGGAACGGCCGCACGGAATTCGCAATCGAGTTGAAGTATTACGACGGCCAGCCCGTCATCCGCTCGATCCAGCGTGTCTCGAAGCCCGGCCGCCGGGTCTACTCGTCGGTCGGCGAACTGCCCCGCGTCGCCGACGGTCTCGGCGTCACTATCGTGTCCACCCCGCAGGGCGTCATGGCCGACCACGAGGCGCGCGAGCGCAACGTCGGCGGCGAAGTGCTCTGCAAGGTGTTCTGATCTCGGACGAAGGAGGAAAGGCCATGTCTCGCGTAGGCAAGAAGCCCGTCCCCGTCCCGTCCGGTGTGACGGCGACGGTGAACGGTCAGACGGTGACTGTTAAGGGTGCGAAGGGCGAACTCGCGTTCGTCGTTCCCAACCTCGTGAACGTATCGTTCGAGGACGGCGCCGTCTCGGTGCAGCCCAAGGACCAGACCAAGCAGGCTCGCTCGCTGTGGGGCACCTCCCGTGCCCAGGTCGCGAACCTGGTCGAGGGCGTGTCGAAGGGCTTCGAGAAGAAGCTCGAGATCACGGGCGTCGGTTATCGCGCGGCGATGGCCGGCAAGGCGCTCAAGCTCTCGCTCGGCTACAGCCACGACATCGAGTATCAGATCCCGGCCGGCATCACGATCGTGACGCCCAAGCCGACGGAGATCGTGATCTCGGGGATCGACCGGCAAGTGGTCGGTCAGGTTGCCGCCGAGATCCGCGACTATCGCGGCCCCGAGCCCTACAAGGGCAAGGGCGTGAAGTACGCGGGCGAGTTCATCTTCCGCAAGGAAGGCAAGAAGAAGTAAGGGCCGGCGATCATGTCACGCAAAATCGATGCACTCGACCGCCGCAAGGCGCGTGTGCGCCGCGCGCTGCGGGCCGCGGCCAAGGGACGTCCGAGACTCTCGGTGTTCCGCTCCTCGAAGCAGATCTACGTTCAGGTGATCGACGACGCCGAGGGCAGGACCCTCGCCGCCGCTTCGAGCATCGACAAGGATCTGCGGACCGGTCTCAAGACCGGCGCCGATGTCGCGGCGGCCTCGGCCGTCGGCAAGCTCGTTGCCGAGCGGGCCAAGGCGGCCGGCGTCACCCAGGTGATCTTCGATCGCTCGGGCTACCTCTACCATGGCCGCGTCAAGGCGCTCGCCGAGGCGGCCCGCGAGGGCGGCCTGGAGTTCTGATAACGGCGGGAGGGACGGCATTCGCCGTCCCTCATCGAAACGATTCAAGCGAGCGGACCCCGCCGTCCGCGCCAGTGAGATGGGATCAACAACGATATGGCACGTGAACGGGAAGGCGGGGGCCGCGGCCGCCGCGACGAGCGCGAGGAGCGCGACAGCGAGTTCGTGGACAAGCTCGTCCACATCAACCGCGTCGCCAAGGTGGTGAAGGGTGGCCGTCGCTTCGGTTTCGCTGCCCTCGTCGTCGTGGGCGACCAGAAGGGTCGTGTCGGGTTCGGCCACGGCAAGGCACGTGAAGTGCCCGAGGCTATCCGCAAGGCGACGGAAGCCGCCAAGCGTGGTCTCGTCCGCGTTGCGCTCCGCGAAGGCCGGACGCTCCATCACGACGTCCAAGGCCGTCACGGCGCCGGCAAGGTGATCCTGCGCGCCGCGCCCCAGGGTACCGGCATCATCGCCGGCGGCCCGATGCGCGCCGTCTTCGAGACGTTGGGCATGCAGGACGTGGTGGCCAAATCGCTCGGCTCGTCCAACCCCTACAACCTCGTGCGCGCCACCTTCGACGCGCTGAAGAACGAGGACAGCCCGCGCGCCGTCGCGGCTCGCCGTGGCCTCAAGGTCTCGGCCCTGCAGGCCCGTCGTCGTGATGCGGACGCTTCGGACCTGTCCGAAGCGGCCGTGGCTTGAGGAGGGTCCGATGACTGGCAAGACTCTCCGCATCGAACAGATCGGCTCGCCGATCCGTCGTGAGAACGACCAGCGCGCGACGCTGATCGGGCTCAAGCTCAACAAGCTGCACCGGGTTTCCACCTTGGAGGATACCCCCTCCGTGCGAGGCATGATCCGTAAGGTTCAGCACCTCGTGCGCGTCCTCGACGACGCGGCCTGAGGGAGGGCATCATGAAGCTGAACGAAATCCACGACAACGTCGGCGCCACCAAGAACCGGATGCGCGTCGGCCGGGGCATCGGCTCCGGAAAGGGCAAGACCGCGGGTCGCGGCGTCAAGGGTCAGAAGGCCCGTACCGGCGTCTCGATCAAGGGCTTCGAGGGCGGTCAGATGCCGCTTCACCGTCGCCTGCCCAAGCGCGGCTTCAACAACCTGTACTCGACGGACCTCAACGAGGTGAACCTCGGACGCATCCAGCAGGCCGTCGATGCCGGTCGCCTCGATGCGTCCGCCACCGTGGACATGGACGCCCTCGTGGCGGCCGGCATCTGCGCCCGTGGCCGTGACGGCGTGAAGCTCCTTGGCGTCGGCGAGCTGACGGCGAAGCTCGCCTTCACCGTCACCCGCGCCTCGAAGTCCGCCATCGCTGCGGTCGAGAAGGCCGGCGGTTCGGTGACGGTCCAGTTCGCGGATCGGGTCTCCACCCGCGGCAAGGCTGCCGACGCCACTGTTGCGTAGGACGGTCGCGGACCTTAAGTCGAAGCCTGGAGCGGCGGCCCGTGCGACCTGCGCGTGGCCGCCGTTTCGCTTCGTGGTGGGTGCTTCAGGCACCTGAACGATTGGTTTTCAGGAACCGGTGACATGGCCTCAGCCGCCGAGCAGCTTGCCGCGAACCTCAATTTCGGGGCGATCGCAAAGGCCGACGAACTCAAGAAGCGCATCTGGTTCACGCTGGGTGCGCTCGTGGTGTTCCGGCTGGGCACCTACATCCCGATTCCGGGCATCGACCCCGAACAGTTCGCGCGCAACTTCCAGAGCCAGGCCGGCGGCGTGCTCGGCCTGTTCAACATGTTCTCCGGCGGTGCCGTCGAGCGCATGGCGATCTTCGCGCTCAACATCATGCCCTACATCTCGGCCTCGATCATCATCCAGCTCCTGACGTCGGTGATCCCGACCTTGGAGACGCTGAAGAAGGAAGGCGAGTCGGGCCGCAAGGTCATCAATCAGTACACCCGCTACCTCACCGTGGTGCTGGCGCTGGTGCAATCCTGGGGCATTGCCTTCGGCCTCCAGGGGTCGAGCGCGGCGACCGATCCGGGTCCGTTCTTTATCCTGTCCACCGTGGTGACCCTCACGGGCGGCACGCTGTTCCTGATGTGGATCGGCGAGCAGATCACCTCGCGCGGCATCGGTAACGGCTCCTCGCTCATCATCTTCGCCGGCATCGTCGCCCACCTGCCCACCGCGATCATCGGCGCGCTCGAGCTCAGCCGTACGGGTGCCCTGTCCACGGCCGTGATTCTCGGGGTCGGCGTCGCGGCGGCCGCGCTGGTCTACTTCATCGTGTTCATGGAGCGCGCCCAGCGCCGCCTGCTGATCAACTACCCCAAGCGTCAGGTCGGCAATAAGATGTACGAGGGCCAGACCTCGTTCCTGCCGCTCAAGCTCAACACGGCCGGCGTGATTCCGCCGATCTTCGCATCCTCGCTGCTGCTGCTGCCGGCCACCGTCGCGAGTTTCTCGGCCAACCAGAGCGGCACCGGCGTGCTGGCGACGCTCACCACCTACCTCGGCCACGGGCGGCCGCTGTACATGGTGCTCTACGCGGCGCTGATCATCTTCTTCGCCTTCTTCTACACGGCGGTGGTGTTCAATCCCGAGGAGACGGCCGACAATCTGAAGAAGCACGGCGGCTTCATCCCGGGCATCCGGCCGGGAGAGCGGACGGCGAGCTTCATCGACAAGGTCCTTACCCGGATCACGGTGATCGGCGCGCTCTACCTCACCTTCGTGTGTCTCGTGCCCGAGATCCTGGCCTCCTATGCATCGGCCAGCCTCGGCTTCGGCGGTACCTCCCTGCTCATCGTGGTGTCCGTGACGATGGACACCGTGGCGCAGATCCACGGGCACCTGATGGCTCATCAGTACGAGGGGCTGGTGAAGAAGGCGAAGTTGCGCGGCGCCACACGCCGACGCTAACGACCGTCAAAACCGCTGCCATAACCGCTGCGGCGGCGTCCGGGAGGCGTCGCCGAGGACAATCAAGAGGCCCGGCCTGCGGGTTGCTCACGAGGACACGACGCCCATGCGGATCATCCTGCTCGGACCCCCCGGAGCCGGCAAGGGAACCCAGTCGGCCCGCATCGTCGAACGGTTCGGCATTCCGCAGCTCTCCACGGGCGACATGCTCCGCGCGGCCGTCGCCGCGGGGACCCCGGTCGGATTGGAAGCCAAGTCGATCATGGAGAGCGGCGGCCTCGTCACCGATTCCATCGTCGTCGGCATCGTCGCCGATCGCGTCGAGGAGGAGGACGCCCGCGCCGGTTTCATCCTCGACGGCTTTCCGCGCACCGTCGACCAGGCTGCGGCACTCGACAGGATGCTGTCGGACAAGGGTCTGGCGTTGGATACGGTGGTCGAGTTCGTCGTGGACGAGGATGCCCTCGTCGGTCGGATCGCCAACCGGGCGGCTGAGACCGCGGCCCGCGGCGAGCCGGTCCGCAAGGACGATACGCCCGAAGTCTTCAAGACGCGCCTGGCCGCCTATCGGGCCCAGACCGCGCCGCTGTCGGCCTATTACGGCAGCCTCGGCATGCTGGAGACCATCGACGGCATGAAGCCCGTCGACGACGTCACCACCGACCTGATGGCGATCCTCGACAGTCACGCGGAGGCCGCGTCGGCCTGAGAGCCTCGCGGTAACGGGTTGACACGTCAGCCCTGCCGCGTTAACGGACCGACCTTCGTCCACACGCACCATGGGTCCGGGGTACCTCATCGAGGGGCCGCGGGCCGATTTGTCGTTATGGACGGCGTGCAGGGGCCGGCCTCCACCGGACGCACGTCTTATCATCCGGGCCGGGCTTCGCCCGATCGCCCCATGGAGAATGACCTTGGCCCGTATCGCTGGCGTTAACATTCCGACCAACAAGCGCGTCGTCATCGCGCTGCAGTACATTCACGGCATCGGCTCGAAGAAGGCCGAGGAGATCACGACGAAGGTCAACATCCCGGCCGAGCGTCGCGTCAACCAGCTCACCGACGCCGAGATCCTCCAGATCCGCGAGACCATTGACCGCGACTACCTGGTCGAGGGTGACCTGCGCCGTGAAGTCTCGATGAACATCAAGCGCCTGATGGACCTGGGCTGCTACCGCGGCCTTCGCCACCGCCGCAACCTGCCGGTCCGCGGCCAGCGCACGCACACCAATGCGCGCACCCGCAAGGGCAAGTCGAAGCCGATCGCCGGCAAGAAGAAGTAATCTTTCCCATCCGGGAGGCCTCGCTTCGGTGAGGCTTCCCGACATTGCGTCGGGCGTCCCGTTGCGGGGCTCCCGCTAGGCGGTACGGCGATCGGAGCCAGGCCGCCGAACCCGATGAAGAATCCCGAGCGCCTGGAATGACGGGCGCGCTTGAAGGACGAGAGACGAGAGCATGGCCAAGGAAGCAACCCGCGTTCGCCGCCGCGAACGCAAGAACATCGTGTCGGGCGTCGCCCATGTGAACGCTTCGTTCAACAACACGATGGTCACCATCACCGACGCTCAGGGCAACACGATCTCGTGGTCGTCCGCCGGTGCGATGGGTTTCAAGGGCTCGCGCAAGTCGACGCCCTACGCCGCCCAGGTGGCGGCCGAGGATGCGGCCCGCAAGGCCTCCGAACACGGCATGCGCACCCTCGAGGTCGAGGTTTCGGGTCCCGGCTCAGGTCGTGAGTCGGCCCTTCGCGCCCTCCAGGCCGCCGGTTTCACCGTCACCTCGATCCGCGACGTCACCGCGATCCCGCACAACGGCTGCCGCCCGCGCAAGCGTCGTCGCGTCTGAGGACGGTATCCAAAACCGCTCGAAGCCGAAAATCGAAGACGGAGATGCCCGTGGCGGGCGATGCCTCGAAGCCCCTTCCCGGCGTGTTGCGTTGGACGATCGGTGACCTCACGGTCACCGCCCTCAACGACGGATACCTGCAGGGGTCCCTCGATCTCGTCACGGGGATCGCCAAGGAGGATGCCGGCGCGCTGCAAGCGGCCGGCTTTCGCGCGAACGATCCCCGCATCACCCTCAACGCCTTCGTCGTCACCGGTGCCGGTCGTGCCCCGGTGATGATCGACACCGGCATGGGCGGGTTCGGCGGCGACACCCTCGGGCGCGTACCGGCGGCGCTGGCCGCGGCCGGTGTTCGTGCCGAGGAGGTCGAGACGATCCTCCTCACGCATCTCCATCCAGACCACGCCGGTGGTTTGATCGATGGCGACGGCGTGGCGCGTTATCCGAACGCCGAACTGGTGCTCCACGAGGCGGAAGCCGGGCATTGGCTCGACGAGGCGGCCCTCGCGCGGGCCCCGGAGGACGCCAAGTCGTATCTCGAGGCGGCGCAGAAGGCGACGTCTCCCTATGCGACGCGTCTACGGACGGTGACCGGGGGCGAGGTCGCACCCGGCATCACCGCGGTGCCGCTGCCGGGCCACACGCCGGGCCACACCGGCTACCGGATCGTCTCAGGGTCGGCGGCTCTCTTCATGTGGGCCGATATCGTCCACCTTCCGGCGATCCAGTTCAAGCGTCCCGAGGCCGGGATGACGTTCGACGTCGATGGCGACCGGGCGCGGGAGACCCGCCGGCGCATCCTCGACGAGGTCGCCTCCGAGCGCAGCCTCATCGCTGGTGCGCATCTGGAGTTCCCCGCGCTGGGCTATGTCGCCCGTGACGGCGGCGGCTACAGCTTCGTGCCGGAGCTATGGGTGGCGGCACACTGACTTATCCCGTCCGCTCTTGGCGGACGGACCAGGATTTCGAGGCCCTCCCGCGCATCGCGACGCGCGTTCGGGCATCACACGTGGTCCCGCGTCATGGGGATCGCGACAGGTAGTGCGAGAGGTAGGACCGTGGTCATTCAGAAGAACTGGCAAGAGCTCATCAAGCCGAACAAGCTCCAGGTCTCGACCGGACACGACCCCAAGCGGGTCGCCACCGTCGTCGCCGAGCCGCTCGAGCGTGGCTTCGGCACGACGCTGGGTAACTCCCTCCGCCGCGTGCTGCTGTCCTCGCTGCAGGGCGCGGCCGTGACCTCGGTCCAGATCGACGGCGTGCTCCACGAATTCTCCTCGATCCCCGGCGTGCGCGAGGACGTCACCGACATCGTTCTCAACATCAAGACCATCGCGATCCGCTCGCAGACCGAGGCGCCCAAGCGCCTGACCCTGCGCAAGACCGGCCCCGGCGTCGTCACCGCCGGCGACATCGGCGCGGTCGGCGACATCCAGATCCTGAACCCCGACCTCGTGATCTGCACCCTCGACGACGGTGCCGAGATCCGCATGGAGTTCACCGTCGCCACCGGCAAGGGCTACGTCCCGGCCGAGCGCAACCGCCCCGAGGATGCGCCGATCGGCCTGATCCCGGTGGACGCCCTGTTCTCGCCCGTGACCAAGGTCAGCTACCGCATCGAGACCACCCGCGAGGGCCAGGATCTCGACAAGGACAAGCTGACGATGACCATCGAGACCAACGGCGCCGTGTCGCCGGAGGATGCGCTCGCCTACGCCGCGCGCATCATCCAGGACCAGCTCCAGGTGTTCGTGAACTTCGAGGAGCCCCGCAAGGAGGAGGCGCAGCCGCTCGCGCCGCAGCTTCCCTTCAACCCGGCGCTCCTCAAGAAGGTCGACGAGCTCGAGCTCTCGGTGCGTTCGGCGAACTGCCTGAAGAACGACAACATCGTCTACATCGGCGACCTCATCCAGAAGTCCGAGGGCGAGATGCTGCGCACCCCGAACTTCGGCCGCAAGTCGCTCAACGAGATCAAGGAAGTGCTCGCCGCCATGGGCCTCCACCTTGGCATGGACATCCCCGGCTGGCCGCCGGAGAACATCGAAGACCTCGCCAAGCGCTTCGAAGAGCATTACTAGCGCGAATGGCGAAATGGCGAATGGCGAGTGGGGTAACCGAGCCCGGCTCGACCTTTTCGCCGCCTTCCATTCGCCATTCGCCATTCGCCTTATCAAGAACGACGGCCGTACCGTGGCACGGCGGCCGCTATAATCAGGAGAGCCAATCATGCGTCATGGATTTCGCGGTCGTCGCTTCAACCGCACCACCGAGCACCGCAAGGCGATGTTCGCCAACATGTGCGCCGCGCTGATCAAGCACGAGCAGATCATCACGACTCTGCCGAAGGCCAAGGACCTGCGTCCGGTCATCGAGAAGCTGATCACGCTGGGCAAGACCGATACGCTGCATGCCCGTCGCCTGGCGATGTCGCAGATCCGCGACGCCGACATGGTCCGCAAGCTCTTCGCGGTGGTCGGTCCCCGCTACAACACCCGTCCTGGCGGCTATTGCCGCATCATGAAGGCGGGCTTCCGCTACGGCGACAACGCCCCCCTCGCCGTGATCGAGTTCGTGGATCGCGACGTCGAGGCCCGCGGCAAGGATTCCGGCCAGGCGCCCGTCGACGAAGCCGCCTGATCGGCGTTTTCATGACCGCAACGAAAGAAAAGGGGTGGCCGGTTCGGCCACCCCTTTTTCGTTCGTCCGAGAGGATCCGCGCAAGACACGGTCAGGCCTGGGGCGCCGCGTCGACGAGGCCGGCGACGATGGCCGCGAAGTCGCTGGATTCGAACGGCTTGGCGAGAACGGGCACGCCCTCGGGGATGGTCATCGCCTCGGCATGGCCCGTCAGGATCAGGACGGGAACCGCCAGGCCGCGCCGACGGATGGCGTCGAGGAGTTCGACGCCCGTCATCCCCGGCATGGCGAGATCGGCCACCACGAGATCGAAGGTCTGCGATTCCAGGAGCACGAGCGCCGCCGCGGCGTCCTGCGCCTCGGTCTCGTGGTAGCCGAAGCCGTTCAGGAACGACGCGGTGACGTGGCGGACCTCTGCGTCGTCGTCGACCACGAGGATCCGGGCCGACCGCGGTGCCGAGATCGGCTTCGGGGCGGTCGCAGGGGCTTCCTCGGCCGCCTCCTCGGCCCGCGGCAGGACGAGGGCGACCCGCGTTCCCTGGCCGACGGTGCTCTCGATGCGCAGGTGCCCGCTCGATTGCTGGGCGAGCCCGAACACCATGGCGAGGCCGAGCCCGGTTCCCTGGCCGAGGGATTTGGTCGTGAAGAACGGCTCGCACACCCGTCCCAGCAGTTCCGGCGGTATGCCGGCGCCCGTGTCGCTCACGCTCATGACGACGTAGTCGCCATCGGGCAGGTCGGGGTCGTCGGCGATCCGCTCGCTGCGGGTGGCGATCACGATCCGGCCGCCCTCGGCCATCGCGTCCCGGGCGTTGATGCACAGGTTGAGGATGGCGAGTTCGAGCTGGTCGGGGTCGACCAGGGCGAGCGGCCGGCTCGGGTCGAGCTCCTTGCCGACGCTGACGAGGCCGCCGAGGCTGCCGCCGATCAGTTCGCCCATCCCGTCGATCAGGGCGTTGAGATCGACCGCACGCGAGCGCAGCTCGCGGGCGCGGCTGAACCCGAGCAGGCGCTTGGTGAGGGCGGCCCCACGCTGGGCCGCCTGGGTGGCGTTGCCGACGAGGCGCTGGACCCGCGGCTGGTCGACGATCTTGGGCGCCACCAGCTCGAGGCTGCCGAGGATCGCCGTCAGCAGGTTGTTGAAATCGTGGGCGATGCCGCCGGCCAGGGTGCCCAGGGCCTGCATCTTGTCGGATTGGCGCAGGCGCGCCTCGAGCATGCGCTGCTCGGTGACGTCGCGTTCGATCACGGCGAGGTGGGCGATCTGGCCCGTGCCATCGCGGATCGGCACCCGCATCACATGGCTCCAACGCTCGGCGCCGGTGGCGCCCTCGGCGGCCAGGCTCTCCGAGGGTGCCCCGCTCAGCATCGCGGCGGCGTCGGCCGCTGCCCCCTCCGACGACGCGGCGCCGGGATTGATCTCCCCCTCCGTCCGGCCGAGGCAGGCCTCGACCTCCCGCCCGAGGTGGGACGCCTTGCGGGCGTTGAGGCGCACGAAGCGCCCCTCGGCATCCTTAAAGGCGATGGCGTCCTCGGTGTGGTCGAGAAGGCCCATGAGGAGGGCGCGTTCCGTGGCGAGGTCGCGGCCCAGGCGATGGCGCTCGAAGGCGTTGCGCACGGTGTTGCGCAGCAACCCGGCGTCCCAGGGCTTGGTGACGTAGCCGGTGATGCCGCCGCGGTTGAGGGCGGCGACGACGGCGCTCAGGTCGGCGTATCCCGTGAGCAGGATGGCCTGGGCATCGTGGAGCGTGCGGGCCTGCGCCAGGAGCTGGTCGCCGGTCATGCCGGGCATCCGCTGGTCGGACAGGATGACCGCGATGTCGGGCTCGGCCCTCAGGATCGCGAGGGCCTCCTCCGGTTTCGTGGTGGTGCGGACCCGGTACTCGTCCTCGAACAGATCCTCGAGGGCGATCAGGATATCCGGCTCGTCGTCGACGGCCAGGATGGTCGCTTTGTCCATGCTCATGCCGTCTGCCGCGGTATGCCGATCACGAAGCAGGCCCCGCCCCCCGGCGCCGTTTCGACGCCGAGCGAGCCGCTATGGGCCTGGACGACGCTGTAGGCAATGGCAAGTCCGAGCCCGGTGCCGGACCCGACGGGTTTGGTCGTATAGAACGGCTCGAAGATCTTTTCGCGCAACGTCTCGGGGATTCCCGTCCCGGTATCGCTAATGCGGATCCAGTCGGTCTCGTCGGTACTGTGGGTGACGATGGAAATGGTGCCTCCGCCGGGCATCGCATCGGCGGCATTGCCGAGAATATTCATGACGACCTGGTTGAGCAGGGCCGGCGTGCAATGGATCTCCGGGCGGCCGGCCAGGTCGCGGGCCACCGTGATGCGGTCGCCGAGCTTGTGCTGGATCAGCGAGAGCACGGTCTCGATGGCCTCGGGGACGTTGACGCGGGTGCGCTCGCCCTCGTCGAGGCGGGAGAACTTGCGCAGGTTCAGGACGAGGTCCTGGATGCGTGTGAGGCCCATGCGCATCGAACCGACCCGGTCGCGGGCCTTGGCGAGGGCCTTGATCGCACCCGCGTCCCCTTCGGGCGCCGGCACTTCGCTGAGCAGCCGCTCCACGGTGCCCTGGTGGGCGAGGATGAAGGCCAGGGGATTGTTGATCTCGTGGGCGATTCCGGCCACGAGTTCGCCGAGCGAGGCCATCTTGGCGGCCTGGACGAGCTTGGCCTGGGCGTCGGTGAGCTTGCGGTTGGCGGTGGCGAGGTCGCGGTTGGCCCGTTCGAGGGCACCGGCCAGGGCGGCGCGGGCCTCGGCCGCCTCCGCCTCGGCGCGGGCTCGTTCGAGGGCCTGCTCGCGCAGCCCGAACTCGCCGGCGATGCGCCGGTTGTCCTCCTCGAGGAGCTTGCGCCGGACGAGGCCGCGCACCCGCATCACCAGGATTTCGGCATCGGCCTTCGAGACGACGTCGTCGGCGCCGGCGGCGAAGGCCTGCACCAGGAAATCCTTGGCCGGGGCGCTGCCGGCGATGCCCACGAGCTGGAAGGTCGGCGTCCCGGCCTCGCGGGTCTCGCGCTCGGCGGAGCGGTGCCTGTCGATGGCCCGGCACAGGGCGAGGCCGTCGTAGGCGTGGCCCATGAGGTCGACGGTGATGCAGTCGAAGGCGGCCTCCGGGTCCGCCAGGGCCCCCAGTGCGGCCGCCTCGCCCTCCACCGCCCGGACGGCGTGGCCTTCGTGGGCGAGCAGCCCGGCGAGGAAGGTGCGGTAGGTGGCGCTGCCGTCCACCACCAGAACCCGGCCGCGGCGGAAGGCGGAAATGCCCGGGCTCTCGGCCGGTGCCTCGCCGCCACGCTCGCGCAGGAGGGCGCGGATGCGCAGGATGAGGATGTCCCGGTCGGCGGACTTGGCGACATAGGCGTCCGCGCCGCTGTCGAGGCCCTGGCGCTCGCCGTCGCGGGCACCGGTGAGCATCAGCAGAGGCAGGGTGCGGGTGCGCAGCGACAACCGCATCTGCCGGGTGAACTCGTCGCCGTTCATGCCCGGCAGGTGGTAGTCGGCCACCACGAGGTCGGGCAGGCCGGTGTTGAGGTGGTCGAGGGCCGCCTCGGCGGTGGCGCAGCGCGAAACGGAGAACCCCTGCGACTCGAGGAGCAGGCGCAGTTCGAGCGCCTGCGTCTCCGAATCCTCCACGAGAAGGATGCGCGGAGCCCGCGCGGCCGGGTCCGGAAGCGCCGTCATGCCCCGGGCTCGCTCTGGGCGAGCCGCATGAGATGGGCAGCGATGCGGTCGAGGGGCAGGATGCTGCGGGCGGCAGAGAGCCGGATGGCGGCGGCCGGCATGCCGAACACGACCGCCGTGCTTTCGTCCTCGGCCACCGTGGCGGCCCCGGTGCGATACAGGTCGAGCAGGCCCAGGGCCCCGTCCTCGCCCATGCCGGTGAGCAGGAGTCCGATGCCGCGCGCACCGGCATGGCGCGCCACCGACCGGAACAGCACGGTGGCGGCGGGCCTCTGCCCCCCGACCGGTGGGGCGTCCGAGATCCGCAGGACGAAGCCCGGCCCGAGTTCGAGATGGCGGTCGCCGGGGGCGACGTAGACGTGTCCGGGTTCGGCGCGGGCCCCGTCGCGGGCGAGCGCCACCGGCAGCGCGACGACGCCGTCGAGCCAGGCCGCGAACCCCTCCATGAAGGCGGGACCCATGTGCTGCACCAGCAGGATGGGGAGGGGGAAGTCGAGGGGCAGGGCGCCGATGACCCGCGCCAGCGCCGGCGGCCCGCCGGTGGAGGCCGCGATGGCGGCCACGGTGAAACTCTCCATCAGGCGGCGCGGCTCGACCGGCGCCGAGGGGTCCGCCGACCTGCGCCGCGACCACTCCGCGCCGATCGGCCGGCGCCGGATCACAGGGACCTCGGCCATGATGCGCAGTTGCGTGCAGATCTCGGCGGCCACCGCATCGTAGCCGGCATGCGTCGTCGCCACCGGTTTCTCGACCACGGAGAGCGCGCCGGCGCGAAGGGCGTTCATCGAGATCGAGAGGGAGGAATCCTCCACCGAATCGGCGATCACCACGATGGGCGTCGGCTGTTCGGCCATGATCCGGCGGGTGGTCTCGAGGCCGTCGATGCCGGGCAGACGGATGTCCATCGAGATGACGTCGGGACGCACCGTAGCGATCTCGGCCAGCGCCGCCTCGCCCGAGGCGACCGCCGCCACCACTTCGAGGCGCGGGTCGCGTCCGACGATGTGGGTCAGCAGCTGGCGCACGACGAGGGAATCCTCGACGATCATCACCCGCACCCGCGCCGCTGCGGTCGACAGGCTCACAGCAGTTGCCCGATCGTGTCGAGGAGCCGGCCCTGGTCGAAGCCCTGCTTGGTCAGGTAGGCGTCCGCGCCCAACGCGAGGCCGCGGGCGACGTCGTCGGGGTCACCCCGCGACGTCATGAGAACGATCGGGAGGCGCGCGAAGGCCGGCTCGGCGCGAAGGGCTTCGAGGAGACCGAAGCCGTCGAGGCGCGGCATCTCGACGTCCGCCACCACGAGGTCCACGGGCTCGATCGCCGCCCGCAGGCGGTCGAGGGCATCCTGTCCGTCGACGCAGACCACCACGCGATACCCCGCCGCTTCCAAGATGCCCTTCTCCAAGGTGCGGGTGGTGATCGAATCATCGACGACGAGGATCGTCGAACGGCGGGCGGAGGCGATTGTTCCGCGCTGCGACAGGGCGGGCGCGGCCGCGGCACGGCTTTCGGCGGCCCGTCCCACCACCTCGTCGGGGTCGAGGACCAGGACGGGCCGGCTGCCGTCGACGATCACCGTTCCCACCACCAGCCGGCGGTCGCCGGTCACCGGCGGCGCCGGCATCACCAGCAGGGTGCGGACGTCGAGGAGTCGGTCGGCCTCCAGCACGCAGCGGCGCTGGCCGTCCCGCAGGAGGACGGCGTTCATCGCACCGGGCTCCGCCGCCTGCCGCGACTGCGGGGCTCCGCCGACGAGGTCGGCGAGGTGGGCGACGGGCACCGTGAGGCCGGCCTCGTCGGCCTGCGGGGCCGCCTCGGCCGCCAGGGTCAGGACGGAGCGCCCCATCACGCTCGAAACGCTGCCGCGTTCGATGCGCAGGAGCCGCTCGATCGACCGGCTCGGCAGAGCGTAGGTGGCCGATCCGGCCTCGACGAGCAGCAGGCTGCGCCGCGCCGCCTGCAACGGCAGGCTCATGACGAGGGCGGTGCCCCAGGGATCGCGCGGCTGCAACCGCACGGTTCCGTCGAGGCGGCGCACCGTGTCGGCGACCACCGAAAGGCCGATGCCGCGTCCCGACAGGGTGTCCACCCCCGTACTCGTGGAGAAACCGGGCTCGAACACCACCGCGAGCAGGGTCTCGGGATCGGACGCGCCCGCCAGGAGGCCGCGCCGCCGGGCCGTCTCGGCGATGGCGCCGAGATCCGGCCCGCGCCCGTCGTCGACGACCGTGACCATGAGGCGCCCGCCCCGGACCGCCACGTCGAGACCGATCGCCATGGCCGGGGGCTTGCCGAGGCGGGCGCGAACCGGGGCCGGCTCCGCGCCGTGGCTCAGGGCGTTGCGCAAAGCGTGCAGCACGGGGTCCTTGAGTGCCTGGAGCATGGCCCGATCTACCGGAAGGTCGAGGCCGGTGGCGCTCACGTCGACATCGGCCCCGGCGTCGCGGGCCATGTCACGCAAGACCCGGGCAAACCCGCCGAACGCCGCCTCCGCCGGCACCAGGGCGAGGCGCTCGGTCTCGTCACGCACCCGCGAGGCCGCGGCCTCGACCGCCGAGGCCACGACGCTACGCTGCCGGGACAGGCTGGTCGCATCCCTGGCCAGCCCGAGCAGGCCGGCCTCCAGCACGCGCATCTCCGCCAGCGCCGCGTCGAGGGCCTTCGCGTCCACGGCCGCCGGCTGTCGCCCGGCCCCGTCGGCGGCGGACCGGAACCGCTCGGCCCGTCGGCCGAGTTCGAGGGCGCCGGACCGGATCCGCGCCAGGCCCTCGGCCACCGACCCTTCGCCGATCAGGGCGGTGCCGAGTTCGTGGGCGGCGCGGGTGAGGGCCTCCACCGCATCGGCGGGTACCCGCAGGACCGTGGGGCCGGATTCTCCGGCGGGCTCGGGCGCGGAAGGCAGCGGGGTTTCGGCCGCCGGCTCCGCGCGGGCCGGTGGCGGGGCCGGGCCGGCCCGATCCGTTTCGCCCGGACCGGCCAGACAACGGTCGAGGGCCGCCAGCGCATCCTGGGGAGGGGAGGGCGTCAGGCCCCGCTGCAGGTCGGCGACGCAGGCCTCGATCCGGTCGAGGGCGAGGTCCACCGCCGCATGGGCGGCCCGGTCGAGGGCGGCGGAGCCCTCGACGATCCGCTCGAACAGGGTCTCGAGGCGATGGGCCACCGCCTCCACCGCCGGCAGGTCCACCGCGCGCGACGCCCCCTTGAGGCTGTGCGCCCGGCGGAAGATGTCGTTCCAGTCCGGCGCGCGCGCCTCCGCGCCGGCGGCGAGCGCGGCGCGGATCACGTCCACGTGCTCGCGGTACTCGATGGCGAAGGCCTCGAGGAGCTGCTGTCGGATGTCCACGCCCGGCGGCCGGGCTCAGTGCCGGTAACGGTCGGCCAGGGTCATCAGCGCCTGGGCCAACTCGGTGAGGTTGGCCGAGGCCGCCTCCACCTCGCGGGTGCCCGCGGCGGTCTGCTGGCTCGCCTGACGGATGTTCTGGAGGGCGCCCATCACCTGCTCGATGCCGAGTTGCTGCTGGTTGGTCGAGGCGACGATCTGCTGGAAGGTCTGCACGTTCTCCTCGACCCGGGCGGTGATCTCCTCGATGGTGCGCTGGGTGGTGTCGGAGCGGGCCTTGCCGGCCGCCGCCCGCTTGACCGCCTCCTCCGTGAGCATCACCGAGGTGTTGATGCCGCGCTGGATCTCGGAGAGGATCGTGCGCACCTGGCCGGTGGCGGCCTTGGCCTGGTCGGCCAGCAGCTTCATCTCAGAGGCGACGATCGCGAAGCTGCGCCCGCTCTCGCCCGCCGCCGCCGCCTCGATGGCGGCGTTGAGGGCCAGGAGATGGGTGCGCTCCGAGATGTCGTTGACCGTGGTGATGATCTCGCCGATGGCCTGCGTCTTCTCGCTGAGCGAGACGATGTTGCCGGCCGCCGCCTCGGCCTGCTCGCGGATCGCGTCCATGGCCTTGACCGTGTCGGCGACCGCCCGCAGGCCGGCGCGCGAGGTCTGGGCGGTGGATTGCGCCGTGGCGATCACCTCGGTGGCGCGCTTGCCGATCTGGGCTCCCGAATGGGTGATCTCGTCCACCGTGGCGGCGGTCTCCTGGACAGCGGCGAACTGCTCCTCGACGCTGGCCGCCTGCTCCTGGGCCGAGGCCCGGATCTGGGCTGCGGCAGCGTTGAGGTCGGCGGTGGCGGCCCGGTTGGTGCGCGCCAGGTCGGCCAGCCCCGACACCATGGCGTTGAAGGTGGCGCTGAGGCGACCGAACTCGTCCCCGCCGGTGCGCGCGAGGGTGCCGGTGAGGTCGCCGCCGCCGACCCGCTCGGCGAACACCATGACCTCCTCGAGGGGCGTCACCACCCCGCGCCGGATCAACGCGGTGACCACGAGGCTGATCACGATGCAGGCGGACAGGAACAGGGCGATCGACAGGCGGCTGAGGTCGTAGATCTCGGTGGACCGGCGCTGGCCGGCGGCGATGCCCTCGTCGAGGAGGTCGCGGGTGCGCTCGACGTCGCGCAGGAGTGCCTCCTGGGAGCGGTCGAGGGCCTCGGTCCGGCCCTCCATGCCGGCGGTGTCCCTGGCGGCGATGGCGGCGAGCTGGCCTTCGCTGGCCGAACGCAGCTGGCGGAAGGCGCCGACGGTCGTCGTGGACGCCTCGGACAGCCGCTTCCAGATCGCGGCGCGCTCGGGCGACGGGGCGGTGGCGGAGTAGTCGCTCGTGGTGCGGACGAGGTCCGCGATGATGGCATCGACCTCGTCGGCGGTGCGGCGCCAGCCGTCGGTGGTCACGGTCTGGTCCGCGTCGGACCTGTTGCGCAACAGGCTGGCGATCACGGCGTTGCGGCGCAGGATGCCGAGGTCGCGGGCCTTGTTGGCCAGGTCGTCGAGCTTGCGCGCCACGGACAGGTCGCGGCTGATGATCGTGTTGGTATTGTCGCGCACGGCGCTGATCTGGGTGAGGGCGTAGGCGCCCAGAGCCACCATCACGAGGATGACGACCACGAAGCCGAGGAGGATGCGTCGTCCAATCGAGATCGTCACGCTTGCGTCCCTGCTCCTCTGACCGGATTCGCCGTGGATGCGCCGCCGTCCGACGGACGCGGGCTCACGACAGGTAGCGATGGATCAGCAGCCGCGGGTCGATGACCACGACCGCCCCGGGGTGCGATCCGCCCGCTTGATAGACCGAAACCGCTCCGCTTCCCAGGCTTGCCTCCCGCAGCCCCGCCGGGGCCTCGCCGCCGGCCGGAGCGGCCTCGACGGGAATGGCGATCACGGCCTCGACACGGTCGACCGCCAGGGCGATGGCCGCCCCGGTGCCGCGCAGCAACACGAAATGGCCGGTGGGCACCTCGCCGTCCGTTTCCCACCCAGCGTTGTCCGTCATCCCCGCGGGGCGTCCGAGCCCCTCCGCGGGGCGTCCCAACGCCTCGGCGAGGCCGATCACGCTGACGACGCGGCCCGAGAGCGCCACGAGGCCGAGCACCGCCGCGGGCGCGCCCGGCACGGGCGTGCAGGCCCGCGCCGGCATGACCTGGGCGACTTCGCCGAGCGGCAGGCCGTAGCGGTCCGGCCCGCACAGGCACAGGAGCACCGGGCGGGTCGCGACGCGGGTGCCCGACCGGCCGCGCCTGGCCAGGGTCGCGGAGCGCTCGTCGAGCAGCGCGTCGAGCCGCGCCTGCGTCCTGCCGTCGATCAGGGCCCCAGCCGTCACGTCGCGTCCTCTCGAAGGCCGTCGCGGGCCAGGATGGCCGTCGCGACGAGTTGGCCCGCGCGCAGGCCGTCGCCCTCGGGCACCTCGTCCTCCGCCGCGAGGCGCCGGGCGATCCGGACGGCGTTGTCGAGGCTGCGCGCGGCCGCCTCGCGGCGACCCACCCCCGTCAACAGAAGGCCGAGCTGGTAATGGGCCATGACGAAGTCGCCGTCGAGGTAGATCGCACCGCGCAAGGCGCGTTCGGCCTCGACCTCGCGGCCCAGGCTCCAGGCGAGCAGCCCGTCGTAATAGTGGAGGGCGGGCTGCGTCGGCCCCTCGACGAGGGCCGTGCGCACCGCGCGCCAGGCCTCGGCGACCGCGCCGGTGTCGGCCAGGGTCCTGATCCGGTCGAGGGGGTCCGTCCGCGGCGGCGGCGGGGAGGCCGGTTCTGGGTGCGCCCGCACCGGGCTCACCCAGGTGGATTCCACCCGCACCGGTGCAGGGGGGGCGGGGAGGGGACGCCAGGGGGTGGGCGCGATGACGGCGTGCTGCGGCGTCCCCTCCGGCTCGGCCGGCATGGCGCCGCGGGGACGGTAGGCGACGGTGCCGGGCAGGTTGACGGGGTCGAGGATCTCGCAGAACGACGGGTTCGGCTCGGCATGGCCGAGGAGAAGCCAGCCATCGGGCTTCAACCGCCGGCCGAAGGCGTTCACGAGGTCGAACACGACCCGGGCCTCGAAGTAGATGAGGACGTTGCGGCACAGGATCAGGTCGACGTCGGAAAACCGCGGCAGGCCGTCGTCGAGCAATCCGAGGAGGTTCTGGTTCTCGAAGGTTACCATCCGCCGGAAGTGCGGACGCAGGGTGAAGCTGCCGTCCCGGGACGCGCCGGGCGCACCGGGGCCGGTGACGAAGAAGCGTTCCTGGTCCTCGACGGGCAGCGTCCGCAGCGCCCAGCGCCCGTAGGTCCCCGAGCGGGCCACGGCGAGCGCGGCGTCGCTGATGTCGGTTCCGGTGATGGCGATGCGCCAGGTCGGCAGGTCCTGGCCGAGGAGGTCGTGGAGCAGGATCGCGATCGAATGCGGCTCGGCCCCGGTGGAACAGCCCGCACTCCAGATCCGCAGGGTCCGGCTCTGTGCCCTGGCGGCGATCAGGCCGGGCAGGATGGTCCGGCGCAGGGCCGCGAACTGCTCGGCGTAGCGAAAGAAGAACGTCTCGCCGATGGTGATCTCGGATTCGAGGGCGGCCCACTCGGGCGGTCCCGTCTCCGGTCCGGAGAGATGGGCGAGATAGGCCCCGGCGTCGGTCAGCCCGCAGGCCTTGAAACGCCGGTACAGGCGGTCGAACAGCAGCCCGTCCTTGTCGCGGTAGTAGTGGTGGCCGGTGCGCGCGATCACCGCCGCCTTCAGGGCGGGATAGCCCGGATCGGTCTCCGGGCCCGGCCGGGTCGTGCGGGTCGCCATCACGCCGCCGGGAACGCCGCGAGGCGGTCGGCCTCGCGCGCGGCGAGGGCGGCGAGCCGGTCACGCTCCTCAAGGGTGAGGATGCGCGGCACCGCGAGGATCGGTACGAGGCGGTCCTGCCGCGACAGTTCGGCGACGACGCAGCCGTTCAGCGTGCTCGTCTGCGAGATCGGGTGCACCGCCTCATCCCCCACCCGGACGAGGTCGTCGACCCGGTCGACCAGGAAGGCGGCGGCCCCGTCGGCGGCGAGCACCAGGTGGCGGTAGGGGTTCTCGTCCTCGGGCACCCGCGCTTCTCCCCGCAGGCCGAGCAGGCGCGGCAGGTCGATCACCGGCACCGGAAGGCCGCCGAGATCGAGGAACCCGGCCAGCATCGCGCCGGCCGCCGGCGGTCGGTGCAGGCGCGGCAGGGGCAGGATCTCGCTGACCTCGACCTGCGCCAGGGCGCAGGTGGTGCCGGCCAGGGAGACGACGAGGTAGGCCGAGGTGGGGGACGGTACCAGGACGCGGCTCCGGTCAGGACGAACGAAGCAGCGGCCGGCCGGCCGGCTGCGTCCTCAGATAGGACGGCGGGTGGAGAGAGAGCAAACCCGAAGATGTCTTCCCGCGAGACGATGCCTGCCCGCGAGACGATGCCTGCCCGCGAGACGATGCCTCGCCACGGGACGGTGCCTCGCCAGGACGAGGAGACCGGAGATCAGCTCTCGGATTCCCCCTGCCACCCGCATTCGGCGAGCATGGGCGCCATGTGCGCCGGGGCCGGGGCGGTGACGAGGATGGGCGGCTTCTTCGGATAGAGCGGCAGGCTCAAGGCCCGCGCATGGAGCTGCAGCCCCGGTCCGCCGAAGCGCGGGGCCGTGCCGTAGATCGGATCGCCGAGGATCGGCCATCCAGAAGCGGCGCAATGCACCCGCAGCTGGTGCGTCCGCCCGGTGACGGGGGTCAGCGCCAGCCAGGTCAGGGCCCGGTCGGGCGAGCGGCCCAGCACCTGCCACCGGGTCAGGGAGGGGTCGCCGGCCGGGTCGACCTTCATCCACCAGCTGCGCGGGTCGTCGGAGCGCCGGGCGAGGGGCAGATCGATGCTGCCGTCCGCCTCGTCCGGGCCGCCTTCCACCAGCGCCCAGTAGGTCTTGCCGACGCTTCCGCTGGCGGCGAACAGCTTGTTCAGGCGGGCGAGCGCCTTGGGATGGCGCCCCAGCGCCAGGCAGCCGGAGGTGTCGCGGTCGAGCCGATGGGCGACCTCGGGACGGCGCGGAAGGCCGAACCGCAGGCCGTCGAGGTGGTCGGTCAGGGTCTCGCCGCCCTTCGGGCCGGGATGGACGGGCAGTCCGGCCGGCTTGTCGATGACGAGAATCAGGCCATCGCGGTAGAGGAGGCGGGCGCCTATGTCTGCTACGAGGGCATCGGCTGGGGGCATGGTCTCGCGCTAACGCCGCCGGGACCAGGGAGCAAGCGGGAATGAGCGACGACAAGAGGCCGGGCTGGCTGCTGCGCCGGATGTTCGGCAAGAAGGAGGAGGCGTGGCCGCCGGAGCCGGTGCCGGTCCAGCCGCCGGATGCCAAGGCGGATGCCAGGCCGGAGCCCACTCCCGCAGCCGAGCCGGTGGCGCCGCCCCTCGATTCCCCTGCCTCGATCTCGGAAGGCCAGCCGGACTTCGCCACGGGCGCGGCGGACGTGGCCCATGTCCCGCTGCCGGCGAGCGAGCCGTCGCAGGTCGATTCCGACAAGAACGCCGTCCCCGACGAGATCGAGGGCGCCGACCTCCAGCCGGTGGAGGAGGCGGTGGAGGAGGCGCCGGCGACGTCTCTGACGCCGGAGCCCGAACCGGACCCCGCGCCCGTGGCGGTTCAGGTGGTCATGCCCGAGGTCGTCCTGTCCGAGCCGGAGAAGCGCGGCTGGTGGAGCCGGCTGACGGGCGGCATGAAGCGGACCTCCTCCGCCCTGTCGGAACGGGTGACCGGCCTCTTCACCAAGCGCAAGCTCGATGCAGACACCCTGGAGGAACTGGAAGACGCCCTGATCCAGGCCGATTTCGGGGTCGAGACCGCCATGCGGATCTCGGAGGCCGTGGGCAAGGGCCGCTACGAGAAGGGGATCTCGCCCGACGAGGTCAGGGCCATCCTGGCCGCGGAGGTCGAGCGGGCGCTGCTCCCCGTCGCGTTGCCGCTGGTGGTCGATGGCGCGAAACGACCGTTCGTGATCCTGATGATCGGGGTCAACGGCGCGGGCAAGACCACCACCATCGGCAAGCTGTCCCTCAAGCTGAAGGCCGAGGGGCGCAGCGTGATGTTGGCGGCCGGTGACACCTTCCGCGCCGCCGCCATCGAGCAGCTCAAGGTCTGGGGCGAGCGCACCGGGGTGCCGGTGGTGGCGGGCGCGCAAGGGGCGGACGCCGCCGGCCTCGCCTTCGAGGCCTTCAAGGCGGCCAAGGCGGCGGGCACCGACGTCCTCCTGATCGACACCGCGGGGCGTCTCCAGAACAAGACCGGGCTGATGGCCGAGCTGGAGAAGATCCTGCGCGTGATCCGCAAGATCGACCCCGACGCCCCCCACGCGGTGCTCCTCGTCCTCGACGCGACGGTGGGCCAGAACGCGATCAGCCAGGTCGAACTGTTCTCGAAGGCCGCCAACGTCACCGGCCTCGTGATGACCAAGCTCGACGGCACGGCGCGCGGCGGCATCCTGGTGGCGCTGGCCGCCAAGTTCGGCCTGCCGGTGCACTTCATCGGGGTCGGCGAAGGGGTGGAGGATCTCGAGCCGTTCGCGGCGCGCGACTTCGCACGGGCGATCGCGGGGCTGGAGGCGGATTAGGCGATCGCGATGTCGGTCCTGGAGAAATCGTTACCTTTGAAAAGCAGCGGCGCTCCGAGGGCCTGAGCCAGGGCGTAGGAAAAGCAATCGCCGAAGTTCAGGCCGGCCGGGTGCCGGCCTTTGCCGTACCGGGCAAAGGCATCGGCCGCGCGCTGGGCGAGGGCGTGGTCGACCGGATGTATGCCGATATCGCGGCGCGTCAGCCAGGTATCGACGACGGCCCGACCGCCGAACCGCCCCTCGGCGATCATGGCGCATTCGAGGTAAGTCGCGGCCGACATCATCCGCTCGCTGGCCAACGCCAGCGAGCGAGACAAGGCGGCGGCCTCGGTTTCGTGCTGGAGGATCGCCACGAAAACCGAACTGTCGACGACGATCACGCCGGCAGTCCATTCTCGTCGTAGGACAAGACGTCGACAGGGATGCGCTCATCGACCACGGAAAGCGCGGACCATTGCGCCCGAAGATCGTCATCCGCCTTCAATCCCTCGGCAATACGGTGGGCGCGTTCCTCGTCCAGCCGTTCCCGCTCGCGCCGCAGCAGGTCCACGAGCAGGTCGGTGCCATTCCGCCCGGCGCTGGCCGCGACCTCGGCGAGCAGGGTCTCGAAATCGGGGTCCTCGATCGTGATCGACATCGGCGGGCTCCCGGAGCTGGCCGGTTGAGGCGGGGGCTCAAACCCGTGTACAGCGCGGGCGCCGGAGTGACCATGCCGCGCCCGAGCGGCCGAGGACAGACCATGCAGATCGAAGCCGTCCCCCCGAAGCGTCATCTGCCGCCGTTCCTCAAGCTCGTGCTGGAACTCGGGCCGCTCGTGGTGTTCTTCTTCGCCAACGCCTATGCCGAGCGCTTCGGCGTCACGCCCGACCAGAAGCTGTTCGTGGCGACGGGCCTGTTCATCGCCGCGACGGTGATCGCGCTGTCGATCCACTACGCCCTGATGCGGCGCCTGCCGATCATGCCGCTGGTCTCCGGCGTGGTGGTGGTGGTGTTCGGCGGCCTCACCCTGGCGCTGCAAGACAAAACCTTCATCATGATGAAGCCGACCATCGTGAACACGTTGTTCGGGCTCGTCCTGCTCGGGGGGCTGGCCTTCGGCAAATCGCTGTTGTCGGTCGTGCTCGACAGCGTGTTCGCCCTCACCGAGGAGGGCTGGCGCAAGCTCACCTTCCGCTGGGGCCTGTTCTTCCTCGTGCTGGCGGTGCTCAACGAGGTGGTCTGGCGCACGCAGACCGAGGATTTCTGGGTGAGCTTCAAGGTGTTCGGCATCATGCCGCTGACGATCGCCTTCGCCCTGTCGCAGACGCCGCTTCTAATGCGGCACGAGCGCAAGGACGCGCCGGAGGCGTGAGGCTCAGCGCTTGTCGGCCGCGGCCCTGATCCGTCCGAGGACGGAGGCGTAGTTCTCCGGCGTCAGGATGCCCACGAGCTTGTCGCGGATGACGCCGTCGGGGCCGATGATGAAGGTCTCGGGCACGCCGTAGACGCCGAAGTCGATGCCGGTGCGGCCGGTCGGGTCCATGCCCACCGCCTGGAACGGGATGCCGTTGCGGCTCAAGAACCGGCGGCCGTTCTCGGGCGAATCCTTGTAGTCGATGCCGACGAGGCGCAGGCCGGGCTCGCGGGCCAGCCGCATTAGCTGGGGATGCTCGATCTGGCAGGGCGCGCACCACGACGCCCACACGTTCAGGACCGTCACCTTGCCCTTGAGCTCGTCGCTCGACAGGCCCGGCACCGGACCGTCCTCGCCGACGAGGCCGGGCATCGCCTCCAGGGTGAAGGCGGGGGCCGGCCGGCCGATCATCGCCGAGGGCACCGCCGCCGGATCGGCCCCCGAACGCAAGCGCAGGAAGAAGATCACGCACAGGAGCGCGAAGGCGACCACCGGCAGGATCGTCAGCAGCGACCGGCGGGGCACGGCGGCAGGGGTGTCGCGGCTCACGAGGGCTCTCCGGAAGGTCCGTCGGTCCGCTCGTCCTGCATCGCCGCCAGCGTCCGGCGCTGGGCACGCGCGTCGCGCAGGGCGTGGAGAATCAGCCCGCCGATCACCAGGGCGGTGAAGGCATAGGCTCCCAGGATGAAGCCCCCGTGCGGCTCGAGATCCATCGCGGTCACAGACCCGGGATCGCCCGATCGAGGACGGGGGAGGACGCGGGCGTGGGCCGGCGCGCGCCGCCTTGGTCCAGGGCCTCGGCCTCGCGGATGGTCAGCACCCGCACCCGGCGGCGCAGGATCTCGGTGCGCATCCCCTGCAAGTGCAGGGTGATCCCCAGCAGGGTGAAGGCGAGGATCATGAGGAGCAGCGGGTAGAGCATCGACGGGTCGATGGTCGAGCCGCCCATGCGCAGGATCGAGGCCGGCTGATGCAGGGTCGACCACCAGTTCACCGAGAACTTGATGATGGGCAGGTTTACCGCGCCCACCAGGGTCAGGATCGCGATGGCGCGGGCGGCCCGGTTGGGATCCTCGATGGTCCGCCACAGGGCGATGATGCCGCAGTAGATCAGGAACAGGATCAGCATCGAGGTCAGCCGCGCGTCCCAGACCCAGTAGGTGCCCCACATCGGCTTGCCCCAGAGCGAGCCGGTGACGAGGCAGACCAGCGTGAAGGCGGCGCCGATGGGGGCGGCGGCGCGCTGGGCCACGTCGGCGAGGGGATGGCGCCAGACCAGGGTGCCGATCGCCGAGAGCGCCATCGACCCGTAGAAGAATACCCCGAGCCAGGCCGCCGGCACGTGGATGTACATGATCCGCACGGTCTCGCCCTGCTGGTAGTCGGCGGGCACCACGAACCAGGTCAGGTACAGCCCGTAGGCCAGGAGCGCCGCCGACAGCCCGGCGAGCCAGGGCATCACGGGGGCGGTCCAGCGCAGGAAATGGCCGGGATGGGCGAGGCGGGTCCACATGCGCCGGCCTTAGCGCAGGGTGCGGTGCAACCGCAATGCGGAGGTTGGGCGCAGCCCGGTCGCCCGCATGGTTCGATGGGGCGGACGCCGGGCGTTCCAGGGCTGGACCGGGATGCCGCCGCGGGTCTGGCGGCGGGTGGCGACGGGCTTTCGCGCCTCGCCTTGACCCTCCCCGGCGGCCGGTCCAGAACCCGGCGCTCGCGCAGCGTCCCGACGAGGGAGGCACGCCTCGTTTTTTCTCATACCAACCGCACGGGGACACGCGCGATGGCCGCGTTCAACGACCTGGTGTTTTCCGGCGTGCAGCCGACCGGGAACCTGCACCTCGGCAATTATCTCGGCGCCGTGAAGCGGTTCGTGGAGATGCAGGCGCGGGACGCGCAGTGCCTGTATTGCGTGGTCGACATGCACGCGATCACGCTGTGGCAGGATCCGGCCGAGCTGAAGACCCAGATCCGCGAGGTCACGGCCGCGTTCCTGGCCGCCGGCATCGACCCGAAACGCTCGATCGTGTTCAACCAGAGCCAGGTGCCGGCGCACGCCGAACTCGCCTGGATCTTCAACTGCGTCGCGCGGCTCGGCTGGCTCAACCGCATGACCCAGTTCAAGGACAAGGCCGGCAAGGACCGCGAGAACGCGTCCATCGGCCTCTACGCCTATCCGGTGCTGATGGCCGCCGACATCCTGGCCTACCGCGCCACCCACGTACCGGTCGGCGAGGACCAGAAGCAGCACCTCGAACTCACCCGCGACATCGCCCAGAAGTTCAACAACGACTTTTCGGGCTCGATCGCCGCGCACGGCCACGGCGACGCCTTCTTCCCCGTGACGGAACCGCTGATCGGCGGTCCGGCCGCCCGCGTGATGTCCTTGCGCGACGGCACCAAGAAGATGTCGAAGTCCGACCCCTCGGACAATTCGCGCATCAACCTCACCGACGACGCCGACGCCATCGCCAACAAAGTCCGCAAGGCCAAGACCGACCCCGAGCCGCTACCCTCCGAGGTCGCGGGGCTCGCCGGGCGGCCCGAGGCCGACAACCTCGTGGGCATCTTCGCCGCCCTCAAGGACACCACCCGCGAGGCGGTGCTCGCCGACTACGGCGGCGGGCAGTTCTCCGCGTTCAAGGGCGCGCTGGTGGAACTCGCCGTCGAGATCCTGGCGCCGCTCGGCGCCGAGATGAAGCGGCTCGTGGCCGAGCCCGAGCACATCGACGCCGTGCTGTTCGACGGCGCCGAGCGCGCAGACGCCATCGCCGCCCCGACCCTCGACGCGGTCAAGGACATCGTCGGCTTCGTGCGGCGTCCGCGCCTGCGCAGCGTCTGAACCATGGCGATCCGGGCTCTGGTCTTCGACGTCTTCGGGACGCTGGTCGACTGGCGCTCCGGTGTCGCCCGCGAGGCCGCACGCCTCCTCGGTCCCGGCCTCGACGGCGGCGCCTTCGCCGATGCCTGGCGCGCCCGCTACCAGCCATCCCTGGAGCCGGTGCGCGCCGGCATGCGCCCCTTCGTCGACCTCGATACGATCCATGCGGAATCGCTCGGCGACGTGCTGGCACAGTTCGGCATGGCGGATACCCCGGACGCGGTGCGGGCGGAACTAGTCCAGGCCTGGCACCGGCTCGACGCCTGGCCCGAGGTGCCGGACGCCCTGCGACGCCTGCGCAAGAACCACCTGCTCGCGCCCAACTCGAACGCGCACCTCCGGCTGATCGCCGATCTCGCCCGCCGCAACGGGCTGATTTTCGACGCGATCCTCGGCGCCGGGTACTCCCGCGACTACAAGCCGAAGCCCGCCCTCTACCGCGACGCGGTGGCGGCCTTCGGTTTCGCCCCGGAGGAAACCCTGATGGTCGCCGCCCATTCGGGCGACCTCGCGGCGGCGACGCGCCACGGCCTCTCCACCGCGCACATCGCCCGGCCGCGCGAACACGGGCCGGGTGGCGGGGAGACCGCGCCGGGTGTCCCGGTCACCATCGCAGCGCGGGATCTGGCGGATCTCGCCGACCGGCTCGGCTGCTGATCGCAGGAGCGAAGCGGGGACGCGGCGGCTCGCCGAGGATCTCGGTCGCGGGCCGGGCCATTCCAATTCCCTGTGATCGAGGGACGACGCCTGCCTGCCGTCTCGCAGGCGTTCGTCGTCGCCCGGCGGCCTCCGTCGCGGACCTCGTCAGCTCTCGCCGCGCGCGACCCGGGCCTCGTATTCCGGCAATTCGATCCGGCCTTCCGTCGCCACTCGGGCTCTGTCCTCGTCCGGGATCACGTCCGCGACCATGTCGAGGCGCTTCCACAGGGCGAGCGGGGTTTCCTTCTCCGGGGTCGGTACGTAGCGGTTCTGCTCGAGCTTCTTGTACTTGTGGATGTAGCGCGGGCAGTTCACCCAGGCCTTCGTGACCGCGATCTTCACGAGGTACTTGGCCTCGGTGTACTCGGCCATCAGCGGATCGTCGCGCAGCATCCGGGCGTGGCCCTGGACGCGGACCCGGTGCGGCGTCTCGAAGTCGATGAACAGCAGGCCAACCTTGGACTGCCCCTCGATGTTGCCCATCGAGTACCACATGCCGTTGCCGTCGAAGCCCGGGAACACGAGGGTTTTGTCGTCGAGCACCTTCACGAAGCCGGGGCTGCCGCCCTTGTAGGAGACGGTCGGCATGCCGTCGGGATCGACGGTGGACAGGAAGAACATGTCGCGACTGCCGATGAAGGCCGCCTCGTCCGGCGAGACGTGGTCGTGGACCCAGCCGGTATCGAGGCGCTCGGCGAGCTTGAGGGTGTTGTATTCTTCCTGGAGCGCGCGATGTTCGTCGAAATAGAGCGATGCCATGCCGGATGTGTCCTCCCGTGTCTCGGCCGCACTCGGACGGGCAGCCATTGGGTGGAATGATCGCGGGATTTTCCGCTCGGCACAACCTTGCGAGTGCCTCCTCCCGTTCCGCCCACGACACGCGCACGCATGAAAAAGCCGGCGTCGCTCGCACGACGCCGGCGTCAGCCCTGACGCGCAGCCGAGCAAAGCACGGCTGCGAAATCCCAAACGATCAGTTCTTGGACTTGTCGACGAGCGCCTTCTCGGAGATCCACGGCATCATGCCCCGCAGCTTGGCGCCGACCTCCTCGATGGGATGGCGGGCGAGCTTGGCGCGGGTGGCCTTGAACGAGGTCTGGCCGACCTTGTTCTCGAGCATCCAGTCGCGGGTGAACTTGCCGGACTGGATGTCGTCGAGCACACGCTTCATCTCGGCCTTGGTCTCGGCGGTGACGATGCGCGGGCCGGTGACGTACTCGCCGTACTCGGCGGTGTTCGAGATCGAGTAGTTCATGTTGGCGATGCCGCCCTCGTAGATGAGGTCGACGATGAGCTTCACCTCGTGCAGGCACTCGAAATACGCCATCTCGGGGGCGTAGCCGCCCTCGACCAGGGTCTCGAAGCCGGCCTTGATCAGCTCGACGAGGCCGCCGCAGAGCACGGCCTGCTCGCCGAAGAGATCCGTCTCGCACTCTTCCTTGAAGGTGGTCTCGATGATGCCGGCACGTCCCCCGCCGTTGGCCGAGGCGTAGGAGAGGCCGAGATCGTGGGCGTTGCCCGACGCGTCCTGCGCGATGGCGATGAGTGTCGGCACGCCGCCGCCCTTGAGGTACTCGCCGCGCACCGTGTGGCCGGGGCCCTTGGGGGCGACCATCAGCACGTCGAGGTCGGGGCGCGGCTCGATCAGGTTGAAGTGGACGTTGAGGCCATGGGCGAACAGGAGGGCGGCGCCCTGCTTCATGTTCGGCGCCAGCGACTCCTTGTAGATGTCGCCCTGCAGTTCGTCGGGGGTGAGCATCATGACGACGTCGGCCTGTTTAGCGGCGTCGGCCACGTTCATGACCGTGAAGCCCTCGTGCTCCGCCTTCTTGGCGGTGGCCGAGCCCTCGCGGAGCGCGATGACGATGCCCTGCACGCCGGAATCGCGCAGGTTCAGCGCGTGGGCGTGGCCCTGGCTGCCGTAGCCGACGATGACGACCTTCTTGCCCTTGATCAGGTTGAGGTCGGCGTCGCGATCGTAATAGACCCGCATGGCGGTCCCTTCTCTTCTTAAGACGTGAGTGCGCCCCGGCGCCCTCATCTGAAACGACATCCGCGCGGCCGTGCGATGCCGGCTTTTAACGAGGCGATCCCCGCGACGAAAGGGGAATTGTTCCGTCGCCGATCACGCCGGCAGGTCGAGGCCCTCGCGGGCGAACACCGCCTGGACGGCAGGACGCCCGGCCATGGCGCGGGCATGCGCGGTCCAATGCGGGAACCGCGTCGCCATGTCGAAGCCCAGCGCCGGTCCGCGTCCCCACATCCAGAACAGCAGCAGATAGGGATCGACGACGCTGAAGCGGTCGGCCACCGCCCAGCCGCCGTTGGAGAGCCTGACCTCGGTCATCGTGAAGAGGTCGCCGCAGGTGTCTGCGCCCTTGGCGCGGATGCCGGCGAACGCCTCCTCGTCGGCGGTGTAGCGCTCGGGCCGGCGCACGTGGGCATAGGCGATGTGATGGTTCGTGGAGAGCCACCCGAGCCATTCGTCGGCCACCGCCTGATCGCGGGGAGACTCCGGCCACAGCGCCGGGTGGCAGCGCCCGACATGGCGCAGGATGGCGCTGTTCTCGGTGAGGACCCAGTCCGCCTCGACCAGGGCCGGCACGCGGCCTCGCTCGTTGACGGCGAGGTATTCGGGCGCACGCTGGTCGCCGGCCATCAGGTTGAGGCGGGCGGTCTCGAAAGGAGCGCCCGCCTCCTCGAGGGCGATGTGGGAGGCGAGCGAACAGGCGCCGGGGGCGTAGTAGAGGATGGCTGGCATCGGTCAGGTCACTTGACAGTCAGGAATCGAAACGGAGGCCGAGAACTTTAGCGATCGTATCGCGAACCTCCGTCAGGAGGTCGAACGGTACCGCCCCAATCGAACGAAAACCACGAGACGCCCGATCCACGCTGCGAATGTGATCGCAGAGCACAGCGCCTTTCACCGGCAGCCCGCTCGGAAGGATCACCTTTGTGGGCCAGGGCGCGATATTTCCCGTGATTGGACAGACGATGGCGATCGCATTCCGCTTATGGAAACCCTGCCCGGTGAGGACGAGGGCCGGCCGGACGCCGGCTTGTTCCCTACCCAGCGTAGGCCGAAAATCCACCCAGACGAGGTCACCGGCGTGGGGAAGCTGGAGATCATCGACTCCATTCATCGTCGATAATCTCCGCGCCGACGTCTTGCCCCCAATCGACGACTTCGGGACGGTTCGCGGGACCAAGCCGGTCCATCTCGGCCAGCATTTCCTCCAGCGTCAATGAGGGGGCGCGAGGACTGATTTCGACGGTTTGCCCGTCACTCAGGCCGTTTTCCCGACCTAGTTTTGCGGAAAAACGAATCACGAATTCCTCACCCGATTGCGTTAGCTTGGCCTTCATCGCTCACGGTCTCCGCGGAACCCCGTCGATATAGCACCGCGCGAAAAAACCTCACATCGCCTCCGCCCCACGCCCCATCGCCGCGATGCCGGTGCGCGAGATCTCGACGAGACCGATCACCGTCATCAGTCCGATGAAGCGGTCGATCTCCTCCGTCGTGCCGGTGACCTCGAACACGAAGGAGTTGAGGGTGGCGTCCAGCGTCTTAGCGCCGAAGGCGGCGGCCAGGGTCAGGGATTCGGTGCGGTGCTCGCCGGTGCCCGACACCTTCACGAGGCAGAGCTCGCGCTCCAGTGCACGCCCCTGGAGCGTCAGGTCGACGACGCGGTGGACCGGCACCAGCCGGTCGAGCTGCGCCTTGATCTGCTGGATCACCGCGTCGGTTCCGGTGGTGACGATGGTGATGCGCGAGATGTGGCGCGCCACCTCGGTCTCGGACACCGTCAGGCTCTCGATGTTGTAGCCCCTCCCCGAGAACATGCCGGAGATCCGGGCGAGGACGCCCGGCTCGTTGTCGACGATGACGGCGAGGGTGTGCCGGTTGACGGCCTCCAGCCTGCCGGCGTCGGGGTAGTGCGTGTTCATGGCGTTCATGACGTCTCTCCTCCGGGCCGGCTTCAGACCAGCATCTTGCCTTCCTCGGAGATCACGTCGCCGAGGTCCATTCCGGTCTCGCCGAGGTAGTCGGAGAGCAGCATCTCGTTGTGGGCCTTGCCCGACGGAATCATCGGGAAGCAGTTCTCTTTCTTGTCGACGACGCAGTCGAAGATGACCGGGCCGTCGTGGTCGAGCATCTCCTTGATCGCCGCATCGAGGTCACCCGGCTTCTCGCACCGGATGCCCTTGGCGCCGTAGGCCTCGGCGAGCTTGACGAAGTCGGGCAGGCTCTCGGAATAGCTCTGCGAGTAGCGCGAGCCGTGCAAGAGCTCCTGCCACTGGCGCACCATGCCCATGTACTCGTTGTTCAGGATGAAGATCTTGACCGGCAGGCGGTACTGCACGGCGGTGGACATCTCCTGCATGTTCATCAGGATCGAGGCTTCGCCGGCGATGTCGATGACGAGCCCGTCCGGATGGGCGAGCTGCGTGCCGATGGCGGCGGGCAGGCCGTAGCCCATGGTGCCGAGCCCGCCGGAGGTCATCCAGCGGTTCGGCTCGTCGAACTTGTAGTACTGGGCCGCCCACATCTGGTGCTGGCCGACCTCGGTGGTGATGTACGTCTCACGGTCCTTGGTGGCCTCGTAGAGGCGCTGGACCGCATATTGCGGCTTGATGATCGTGCCCGAGGGCCAGTAGTTCAGGCACTCGCGCGCCTTCCAGGTGCGGATCTTGGCCATCCAGGCGTCGAAGCGGTCCTGGTCCGGCGCCGTGTCGAGGGCCTTCCAGGCCGCGACCATGTCCTCGAGCACCGAGCCGCAATCGCCGACGATGCCGACGTCGACCTTGACGACCTTGTTGATCGACGAGGCGTCGACGTCGATGTGGATCTTCTTGGAGAACGGCGCGAAGGCGTCGAGACGGCCGGTGATGCGGTCGTCGAAGCGCGCGCCGACGCAGATCATCACGTCGCATTCGTGCATCGCGAGGTTGGCCTCGTAGGTCCCGTGCATGCCGAGCATGCCCAGGAACTTCTCGTCCGACGCCGGGAAGGCGCCGAGCCCCATCAGGGTCGAGGTCACCGGGAACCCGGTCATCGCCACGAGCTCGCGCAGCAGCCGCGAGGCGTGCGGGCCGGAATTGATGACGCCGCCGCCGGTGTAGAAGATCGGGCGGCGGGCGCTCGCCATCAGCTCGACGGCGGCCTTGATGGACGCAGCGTCGCCCTTGAAGGCCGGGCGGTAGGTCTTGTGGCCGTTGCGGCTCGGACGCTCGTAGATCCCGCTCGCGAACTGGATGTCCTTGGGCAGGTCGACGACGACGGGGCCGGGGCGTCCGTTCGAGGCGACGTAGAAGGCCTCGTGCAGGATGCGCGGCAGGTCGTCGATCGATTTGACGAGGTAGTTGTGCTTCGTGCAGTGGCGGGTGATGCCGACCGTGTCGCACTCCTGGAAGGCGTCGGTGCCGATGAGATGGGTCGGAACCTGGCCGGTGATGCAGACGAGGGGGATCGAATCCATCATCGCGTCGGTGAGCCCGGTGACGATGTTGGTGGCGCCGGGCCCGGAGGTGACGAGGACGCAACCGACCTTGCCCGAGGCGCGGGCATAGCCCTCGGCCGCATGGACCGCGCCCTGCTCGTGGCGCACGAGGACGTGCTTGAGTTCCTCCTGGTGGAAGAGCGCATCGTAGATCGGCAGCACCGCGCCGCCCGGATACCCGAACAGCGTATCGACACCCTGATCCCGGAACGCCCGGATGACCATTTCGGCCCCGGTCATGACCTCGCCGCTCATCGTCTCAACTCCCTCGAAGCCTTGGTCGAATCCCCGTGTCGCGTCCCGTCGCAGGCAACAAAAAAGGGCCCCGAAGGACCCTGCATGCGCCACCATCCGGATCGCGGTCCCTGCTGTCAGGACCGCCCCGTCAGTGGCGCTTTCGTTACGATGAGGATGGAACGCATCACGTGAAGTCTTCTGTTCGGTCGTCCGCCGTCATGACGAATCGACAATCGTGACGCCGTCATTACCGGACCGGCGCAACCCGGTCAACGTGGCGCGAACGACCGGATCACGACGATCGCCCCTCAGGCCAGGGCCGCGCCCTGTGCGATCAGCATCCGTCCGTCGTGGCCCGCGATCGCGACCTCGCACAGGTGCCCGGCCGGTGTCCGTGCCTGCAGCCGGACCGGGGTAAAACCCTCCGTCCGGCCGATGCCGCCGCGCTCGGCCAGCACCCGGTGGCGGCGCCCGACCTCGCCGGACAGATGCCGGATCAGGGCAGCGGCTCCCGCCTCGCGCAGGCGTGCGGCGCGCTCGCGCACCTCCCCATCGGGCACCGGCGGCATGCGCGCGGCCGGGGTGCCGGGGCGGGGCGAATAGGGAAAGACGTGGAGGTGGGTGAGGCCGCAGTCCGCCACAAGGTCGAGGGAGCGCGCAAACTGCGCCTCGGTCTCGGTGGGAAAGCCGGCGATGAGGTCGGCCCCGAACACCACCTGCGGGCGCAGCGCCCTCACGTCCTCGCAGAACCGGATGGCGTCGGCGCGGCTGTGGCGCCGCTTCATCCGCTTCAGGACGAGGTCGTCGCCCGCCTGAAGCGAGAGGTGGAAATGCGGCATCAGGCGCGGCTCGTCGGCGATGGCCGCCATCAGGTCGTCGTCGGCCTCGATGGAATCGATCGAGGACAGGCGCAGGCGGTCGAGGTCCGGCACGCCTGCCAGGATACGGCGCACGAGACGGCCGAGCGTCACCGGTTCGTCGTGGTCACGGCCGTAGGCGGTCAGATCGACGCCGGTGAGCACGACCTCGCGCCCGCCGTGCGCGACGATGGTGCGGACCTGATCGACCACCTCGGCAAGTGACAGCGACCGCGAGACGCCGCGACCGAACGGGATGATGCAGAAGGTGCAGCGATGGTCGCAGCCGTTCTGCACCGGCACGAACGCGCGGGTGTGGCCCGGCAGGTGGGTGATCCGCGTGGCGGCGGCGGCGCGCACGGCCATGATGTCGTCGACGGCGACGCGGCGGTTCCCGTCCGCCCAGGCCTCGGGCCGCAGCTTGGCGTCGTTGCCGACGAGGCGGGCGACCTCCGGCATCGTGGCATAGGCCTGCGTCTCCACCTGGGCGCCGCAGCCGGTGACCACGATCTCGGCCTGCGGCCGCTCCCGCGCGAGGCGGCGGATCGCCTTGCGCGCCTGCCGGCCGGCCTCGGCCGTCACCGCGCAGGTGTTGACCACGACGCGGTCGCGGCCGGGGACGTCGGCGTGGGCGCGGATCGCTTCGGATTCCACCGTGTTGAGGCGGCAGCCGAAGGTCAGGGTCTCGATCGCCATTCAGCCGGCCCCGAAACGTGCGGGCTCCACGCTCTCGGGCGCGAAAATCCCGGGGGGAAACGCATCCTCCCATTCCAGCGCCACCGGCCCGGTCATCAGCACGTGGTCGTCGGCGCGCCATTCGATGACGAGGTCGCCGCCGGGCAGGCCGACGGTGGCCTGGCGCCCGATCATGCGCAGGCGCGAGGCCGCCACCACGGCGGCGCAGGCGGCGGTGCCGCAGGCCAGGGTCAGGCCGGCCCCGCGCTCCCACACCCGCAGGCGGATCGACTCCGGCCCGGTCACCTCGGCCAGCGAGATGTTGGCGCGCTCGGGGAAGATCGGGTGGTTCTCCAGCATCGGGCCGATCCGGCCGAGATCGTAGCCGGCCGGATCGCGATGGACGAAGAACACCGCGTGCGGGTTGCCCATGCTCACCGCCCCCGGCGAATGCAGCACGGGGTCGTCGATCGGGCCGATCTGCAGCTCGATCCGCCGGGTGTCGGGGAAGGGTTCGGCCAGCGGGATCTCGTCCCACCGCAACCTGGGGCGGCCCATGTCGACGGTGAAGGAGCGGTCGGCCATGCGGTTGACGGACACGAGGCCGGCGATCGTCTCCAGGGTCAGCCGGCCGCTTTCGGCGGGCCGGGCCATGGCCGGATCGTCGAGCATGGCGAAGGCCACGCAGCGGGTGCCGTTGCCGCAGGCGCCCGATTCCGAGCCGTCGGTGTTGTAGATCCGCAGGAACGCGTCCGTTCCCGGCGAAACGGAATCGTGGATCACCATGAGCTGGTCGAAGCCCGAGCGGGGGTGGCGGGCGATGGCCTGCGCCTCCGCGGCGGTGACCCTGTGGCCCGAGCCGCGCAGGTCGAGGACGACGATCCGGTTGCCGGCGCCGTGCATCTTCAGGAAGCGTCGGTGGGCGAGGGGACTCATCGGGCGGCGGGGCCTTCTCAAACGCGAACCGGAGCCAAGGGCTGGGGCCTGCCTATAGGGCAAAGCCGGTGCGCACGCACGCGGGCCGCCCCTGCGTGCGTTGCAGAAGCGCCGCGCTCGCCCGGCATCTGGTGCCGGCGCGGCGGTGACGTCTCGCGGGTCTCACCGTTCGCCGGTACGGTGGGGCGGGGCAACCAGCGCGCGACCGTTCTGGAAAGCCCCGTGATGCCGCCGGAGCGCCACCCCGTGACCCGACTTCGCCCCTCGCGCCGTTCGCGCCTGCCGTCTGCGGTGGCCGCCTCCCGATCGCTCGCGGCGGGCATCCTGCTGTGGGGAGCCGCGGCGACGGCACAGGAGACGGCGCCCCCCGCCGTCACCAACCCGCTGCCCACCACCACGGCGCCCGATCCGGCCAGATCCGCGCCCGTACCGGCGCCCGCCCCGGCACAATCGGTGGCGCCGGGACTGCCGACCGTACCGGGCTTGCAGACGACGCCCGCCGGCCCGGCGCGCCCACCCCTGGTGGAGACGCCCGGCGAGGCCAACGACGTCGACGACGTGACCCTGCCGGCCAAGCCCGCCGCGATCCTGGCCGGAACCGCCAAGTGGGAGGAGGCGGTGCCCACCCTCCAGGCGGCGTTCAAGCGGATCGAGGCGGACCTCGCCAAGGCCGGTCTTCCCCCGGCAGGGCGGCCGATCGCGGTCTTCGCCAAGACCGACGACGACGGCTTCCAGTTCGAGGCGATGATCCCGGTGACGGCGATCCCCGATCCGGCTCCGGCCATCGGAGACGGCATCCGCTTCGGCTCGACGCCGTCGGGCCGGGCGCTGCGCTTCAACCACAAGGGCTCCTACGAGGAGATCGACGGCACCTACGAGACGCTCACCGCCTATCTCGATGCCAAGGACGTGGTGGTGCAGGACCGGTTCATCGAGGAATATGTCACCGACCTCACCGACAAGGCCGACGATAAGCTCGAGGTGAACATCTACGCCCTCCCGCGGTGAAGCGATCGGAACCCGGGCGAATCCCATGGATTCGCCCCTCATGGCCACCGCATCAGCCCCCGACCTCTTCGTTTGCCGCACCGGCGAGCGCCGCCCCGACGAGGCGACGCTGCGCGACAGGGCGCTGGAGATCCACCACCGTCTCTGCCCCGTCTACGGCTGTCCGATCCCGTATTTCCACAGCCTCGATCCGGTCAGCGAACTGGTGTCCTCGCTGCTCTCGCACCGGACGCGAAACGCGGAATCGGGCCGGGCCTTCAAGGCCCTGCGGGCACGCTACCCGGATTGGGCGGCCCTGATCGCGGCGCCCGTGGCCGAGGTCGAGGCGACCATCGCCGGGGTGACCTGGCCGGAACTCAAGGCGCCGCGCATCCAGGCGATTCTCCGCAGCGTCCGCGAGCGCAGCGGCGGCCTCGACCTCGGTTTCCTGGCAGGTCTCTCGGTGGCCGAGGCGCGGGCGTGGCTGGAGGCGATCCCGGGCGTCGGCCCCAAGACCAGTGCCGCCGTCCTTTCCTTCAGCCTCCTACGGATGCCGGCCCTGCCGGTGGACAGCCACCACCACCGGGTCGCCCAGCGCACGGGGTTGATCGGAGCGAAGGTCGACGTCGGCCCCTCGCACCCGGTCCTGCGGGCGCAACTGCCGGACGACTGGAGCGCGCAGGCCCTCTACGACAACCACGAGATCCTGATGCTGCACGGCCAGCAGGTCTGCCACCACCGCGCCCCCGCCTGCGGCACTTGCGTGCTCCTCGACCTCTGCCCGACGGGGCAGATGCGGGAGGCGGAGACGCCGCGCACGGCGAGATCGTGAGGCGCGGCTTCACTCCGACCAGCGCAGGGCCGCGGCCGCCGCCAGGGTGCCGATCACCGCGGCGATGAGGCTCAGGGCGGCCAGGATGATCAACGGCGTCGCGAACGGCACGGTCCCGCCCGAGGCGGCCTGGCTCGCCGAGACGCCGAAGATCAGGGTCGGGATCATCAAGGGCAGCACCACTACGGCGAGGATCAACCCGCCGCGCCGGATGGAGGCGGTGAGCGCGGCGCCCACCGCCCCGACGAAGGTGAGGGCCGGGGTGCCGATCAGCAGGGTCAGCGCGGTGGCGCCCATGGCGGTGCCGTCGAGGGCCACGAGCAGGCCGAACAGCGGCGAGGCCAGCGCCAGCGGCAGGCCGGTGGTGAGCCAATGCGCCAGCACCTTGGCGAGAACCACGAGTTCGAGGGGCACCGGCGCCCCCGTCATCAGGTCGAGGGAGCCGTCCTCCTCGTCGGCCTGGAACAGGCGGTCGAGGCCGATGAGCGTCGCCAGCACCGCAGCCAGCCACAGGATCGACGGACCGATCCGGCTGAGCAGGTTCAGGTCCGGCCCCAGCGCGAAGGGCACGACCGCCACGATCATCAGGAAGAACACCAGCGACAGCGCACCCGAGCCGCCGACGCGGGCGGCGAGGGCGAGGTCGCGGCGGACGAGAGCGGCGAGCGCGCGGATCACCACCACACCTCCGTCGCCGGGGCGGCCCGGGGAGCCGGCGCGGCGCCACCGATGGTCAGCTCGCGGGCGTTCTCGAGGCCCAGCGACTGGTGGGTGGCGGCGACGACGAGGCCGCCCTCGCCGAGGTGGCGCGCCATGAGGCGCGCCAGCACGGCCTGGGAGGCGGTATCGAGGGCGGCGGTCGGCTCGTCGAGGAGCCAGAGCGGGCGCCGGCACACGAGCAGGCGGGCCAGCGCCACCCGACGCCGCTGCCCGGCCGAGAGATAGGCCACCGGCAGGTCGAGGGCATGCACGAGGCCGAGTTCCTCCAACGCCTCGCGCGGCTCGGCGGTGGGCGCGCCGAGGAGATCGCGGGCGAAGGCGAGGTTCTCCCGCGCGGTGAGCGGGCTCTTCAGCCCGTCGCGATGGCCGACCACGTGCAGGCACTCGGCCAGGGTCGCCTCGCCGACGTCCTCCACCCGGATCGTGCCGGCATCGGGCTTCAGCCGCCCGGCGAGGAGGGCGAGCAGGGTGGATTTCCCGGCCCCGTTCCGCCCGGTCACCATCAGCGCCTCGCCGGGGCCGAGGGTGAAGGACAGGTCCGAGAAGATGCGGCGGCCGGAGCGGCGGACGGCGAGGTCGGAGGCGGTCAGCCGCACGGGGCGTCTCGCCGACGACGGCCGACCGTCGCGGGAAAGCCTGCGCGGAATGATGCGTGTTCCATGGCGACTACCGATAGACCTCGCGACGATTGCCGGTCCTGACCACGAGGATACGGACTGCGCCGTCTTCGATGGCGGCGATCACCCGATGGTCGTCGACCCGATATGTCCAGAATAGACCGAACGTCGACCCCTCCAGGGCTTGACCGATGGCGCGGGTTTTCGGGGAGGGCGACACGATCGTTCAGGAACGTCAGGATCCGCTTGGCCGCCATAGGATCGAGTTTGGCGAGATCCCGCTCGGCAGACCTCTCGAAGTCAATGCTCCACGCCATACCGGGCCAATAGGTCGGCGAGCGGAACCGTGTCGCTGTCGCCGTGCCGCAAGGCCTCGAGGCGCTGCTCGGCGATCGCGAGGTCGTCCAGGTCGTCGAGATGCTCGACGATGGCGTCGCGGGCATGGTCGATGACGCTCCGCCCGGTCCACTGGGCGAGAGCATCGAGACGCTCCACGAGTTCGGGGGGCAGGCGAAGGGCGGTCACGGGGGTCTCCACGGCGTCAGCCTGCATATCGCGGGCGGCCGCACCCGTCCACGCGACACACGTCCGGCCCTGTCACCGGCTTCGGTAGCGGGCCGTTTCGAACTGTTCTATACCGATTCCAGGCTGCGCCGCGCGAACCTCTGGCGTCCAAATCGCCCCTCGCGCATCATCCTGTCCGGGCACCCCCGGAGCGGCGCGCGCTTTTTTGAAAGGCGCTCCAGCCGAACACGACATCCGTGGCGCGGGTCATGCCTGCGCGTGTTCGACAACCGCTCGTGAGGAAGACAAACGCCGTGGCATCGATCGACAGCTTCCGTTCCCGCCAGACCCTCACGGTCGGCGGCAAGTCCTACACCTACTACTCGATTCCCCATGCCGAGAAGGCGGGGCTGGCCGACGCCACCGCGTTGCCGTTCTCGATGAAGGTGATCCTCGAGAACCTGCTGCGGTTCGAGGACGGCCGCTCGGTCAAGAAGGACGACATCTCCGCCACCGTCGCGTGGCTGGGCAACCTCGGCAAGGTCGAGACCGAGATCGCCTTCCGCCCCTCACGCGTGTTGATGCAGGACTTCACGGGTGTGCCCGCCGTGGTCGATCTGGCGGCGATGCGTGACGCGATGGTGGCGCTCGGCGGCGACCCCCAGAAGATCAACCCGCTGGTGCCGGTCGACCTCGTGATCGACCATTCGGTGATCGTCGACGAGTTCGGCACCCCCAAGGCGCTCGCCGACAACGTGGCGCTGGAGTACGAGCGCAACGGCGAACGCTACACCTTCCTCAAGTGGGGCCAGTCGGCGTTCGACAACTTCTCCGTCGTGCCCCCGGGCACCGGCATCTGCCACCAGGTGAACCTCGAGTACCTGTCGCAGACGGTCTGGACGAAGCAGGATCCCGATTCCTCGGACGGCACCGAGGTCGCCTATCCCGACAGCCTGGTCGGCACCGATTCCCACACCACCATGGTCAACGGCCTCGCCGTGCTGGGCTGGGGCGTCGGCGGCATCGAGGCGGAGGCCGCCATGCTCGGCCAGCCCCTCTCCATGCTGATCCCCGAGGTCGTCGGCTTCAAGCTCTCGGGCAAGCTGCCCGAGGGCACCACCGCCACCGACCTCGTGCTGACCGTCACGCAGATGCTCCGGAAGAAGGGCGTCGTCGGAAAATTCGTGGAGTTCTACGGCCCCGGCCTCGACGACATGGCGGTCGCCGACCGCGCCACCATCTCCAACATGGCGCCCGAGTACGGCGCCACCTGCGGCTTCTTCCCCATCGACCGCAAGACCATCGACTTCCTGACGGTCACGAGCCGCACCGACGCGCGCATCGCCCTCGTGGAGGCCTACGCCAAGGCGCAGGGCATGTGGCGGGACGCCGAGACCCCCGACCCGGTCTTCACCGATACGCTGGCCCTCGACATGGGCGACGTGCGCCCCTCGCTCGCCGGCCCCAAGCGGCCGCAGGACAAGGTGCTGCTGGACGGCGCCAAGCCGGGCTTCGCCCAGTCCATGGAGACCGAGTTCAAGCGCGCCGCCGACATCGCCAGGCGCTACCCGGTGGACGGCGCCAACTACGACATCGGGCACGGCGACGTGGTGATCGCGGCGATCACATCCTGCACCAACACCTCGAACCCGAGCGTGATGATCGGCGCCGGGCTGCTGGCCCGCAACGCGGTGGCCAAGGGCCTGACCTCGAAACCCTGGGTGAAGACCTCGCTGGCGCCCGGCTCCCAGGTGGTGGCCGAGTACCTCGAGAAGGCCGGCCTGCAGAAGCCCCTGGACGCGCTCGGCTTCAACCTCGTCGGCTTCGGCTGCACCACCTGCATCGGCAATTCCGGCCCGCTGCCGCCGGCCATCTCCAAGGCGATCAACGACAACGACGTGGTGGCGGCGGCCGTCCTGTCGGGCAACCGCAACTTCGAGGGCCGCGTGAACCCCGACGTGCGGGCGAACTACCTCGCCTCGCCGCCCCTGGTGGTGGCCTATGCGCTCGCCGGCTCGATGCAGATCGACATCACCACCGAGCCGCTGGGAACCGGCTCCGACGGCAAGCCGGTCTATCTGGCCGACATCTGGCCGTCGACCGCCGAGGTCCAGTCCTTCATCGAGGCCAACATCACCTCGGCCCTGTTCAAGTCGCGGTACGCCGACGTGTTCGGTGGCGACCATTACTGGAAGGCCGTGGAGGTCACCGAGGCCGAGACCTTCGCCTGGGATTCGACCTCCACCTACGTGCAGAACCCGCCCTATTTCGAGGGCATGCAGAAGGAGCCGGCCCCGGTCACCGACATCGTCGATGCCCGCATCCTCGGCCTGTTCCTCGATTCGATCACCACCGACCACATCTCCCCGGCCGGCAACATCCGGGCGAACTCGCCCGCCGGCGCCTACCTGCAGGAGCATCAGGTCCGCGTGCAGGACTTCAACCAGTACGGCACGCGGCGCGGCAACCACGAGGTGATGATGCGCGGCACCTTCGCCAACATCCGCATCAAGAACCAGATGGTCCGCGACGAGACCGGCAGCGTGGTCGAGGGCGGCTGGACCCTGTTCCAGCCCTCGGGCGAGCGGATGTTCATCTACGATGCCGCCCAGAGGTATCAGGCCGAGGGTACGCCGCTCGTGGTCTTCGCCGGCAAGGAATACGGCACCGGCTCGTCGCGCGACTGGGCGGCCAAGGGCACCAAGCTCCTCGGCGTGCGCGCCGTCGTCGCCGAGAGCTTCGAGCGCATCCACCGCTCGAACCTCGTGGGCATGGGCATCGTGCCGCTGGTGTTCCAGGGCGAGACCTCCTGGGCCTCGCTCGGCCTCAAGGGCGACGAGACGGTGAGCCTGCTCGGCCTCTCGGGCGACCTCAAGCCCCGCCAGACCATGGTGGCGCAGATCACCTCGGCCGACGGCACGGTTCAGGACGTGCCGCTCACCTGCCGGATCGATACCCTCGACGAGCTCGAGTATTATCGGAACGGCGGTATTTTGCCCTACGTGCTGCGCTCGCTGGCGGCGTAGACCCGCAACCCATCCGGCCAACGAAGGCCCCGCCCGAAAGGGCGGGGCCTTTTTTGTTTCGAGCACCCTACAAAACAGCGTTCAAGTTAATATATTGGTCAAATACCAACCTGAGGTTTGGTTGCCTGAAAGGCTCCGTCCGACGGCGGGGTCTATGACCACGGAGGAATCGATGAGCGCTGTGACCTACCCCTGCTACAAGCTGAAGAAGGATGGCCGAGGCGAGTGGTACTGGGTCTACTACGCCAGGAACGGCGAGGAGATCTCGAAGAGCAGCGAGAGCTACGTCGCCAAGTCCGATTGCGAGAACGGCATCAAGCTCAACAAGGCGTCCGCCAACGATCCGGTATTCCAGGTCTAGGCGCGATACCGAATACGATCGATCCCTGCGGATCGAATGATCGCGACAGGCTCCCTCTCCTTCCAAGAGAGGGAGCCTGCGTTTCACCGTACCCCTCGACGATACGTCATCCCATTCGCGGTTGATCACTTCGTGATGCGGACATGGGCTTCGCTCAGGCGCCGCGCGGGCTCGGCGATACGGTTCCCGCTCGATCCAAGCGGAAACCGCATCACACGGACCAAACCGATCGGGCGAAAACCGTGGGTTGACCGCACCTTGACGATGAGTGGAACGGTTGAGACGCGGGAGTTCGCCTCAAGAAGCCGTCGCTTCGCCCCCGGTGAATTCCCGCCACAGCAGCATCAGCGCCGCCATCACCGCCGGTCCGAGGAACAGGCCGAGCAGCCCGAAGGTCTCGACGCCGCCGAGGATGCCGAGAAGCACCCACAGGAAGGGCAGGCGGGTGGTGCCGCCGATCAGCGCCGGCCGCACGAAGTGGTCGGCCACGAAGGTCACCACGAAACCGGCCACGACGACGATCGCCGCCGGCACCATCGCCGCCTTCGCCAGCAGGAGCAGGGCCGCGATGCCGAACACCAGCGGGGCGCCGAAGGGGATCATCGCGGCCACCGCCGTGAGGGCGCCCAGCAGCACCGGATGCGGCACGCCGGCGAAGTAATAGACGATCCCGAGGAGGAAGCCCTCGCCGAGCCCCACCAGCACGAGCCCGTCGACCGTTCCGTGGATGGAAGCGACCATCTGGCGGGCCACACGCTCGCCGCGCGGCCCGAACAGCTTTGCGCTGGCCGCGAGGGCCTGGCCCGTGACCGCCCGCCCGTCGCGGAACAGGAAGAAGAGCGTCACGAGGGTGAAGCCGAACAGTACCGTCCGGCGGACGATCTCGGAGCCGAGGCTCTTGGTCAGCCCGATCGCCGTGGAATTGTCGAGGCGGTGCAGCAGCTCCGAACCCGCGGACGGGTGGCTGAGGGTCCCGTTCCACCACGCCGTGGCCTGCGCCGCGCCGAAGGGCAGGTGCGACAGCAGTTCGGGGGCGGGGATGCCGGTCTGCTCCGCGGCTCTGGCCCAGGCCAGCGCATCGTGCGCCTCGCGGGCGGCCTGCACGCCGAGCACCACGAGGGGCGCCAGGAACACCAGGGCGACGAGCGCCGTGAACAGGCTCGGCAGCGCGATGTTGTGTCCACGCGGCGGGAAGCGCGCCTCGGCCCGGGCGTACAGCGGCCACAGCGCGATCGCCAGGATCGCCGCCCAGACCAGGGCCGGCAGGAACGGGTGCAGGATCCAGAGGCCCAATGCGGCCAGGGCCAGCACCATGACGGTGCGGGCCAGGGCCTGGGACCGCTCGCGGAGGGAAACGGGTCCGGTCTCGGCGGCCCGAACGGATGGTGGCATGGGTCAGGCCCTCATCGGCGGCGTGTCGTTTCGAGGATCGCGGCGTGCGTCGCGCAGGGCCGTCCCGACGGCATTCCGCGGCAGCGCTTGCAGGCTGCGCAACGATGCAACCGGCAGCGTGCCTCCATAGGCCGTGCGCCCGCCCGTGGCGAGGCCAAGGTTGCCCCTCTACCCCCCCTCGTGTATGGCACCGCGATCGTGCAAAGGCCTTGCCGAGCGAGGCGCCGCGCATCGCAGGACCGCGCGACCGGGGGCACCGGGCGTCATGTGTCGTGCCCCGATCGCCGGACGTCGCTCCCCACGCGTGGCGGGGAATGCCGGGCGCGCGAGAAATCAGCGAGAACCCATGTCCGTTCCCTCCTCGACGTCCGTTCCCTCCTCGACCGCCACCTTCGACCGTGTCGCCGACATCATCGCCGAGACCGCCGACATCCCGCGCGACACCATCACGCCGGAGAGCCATGCGATCGACGACCTCGGCATCGATTCGCTGGCCTTCCTCGACATCGCCTTCGCGGTGGACAAGGCGTTCGGGATCAAGCTGCCCCTCGAGCGCTGGACCCAGGAGGTCAACGAGGGCAAGGTCCCGGCCGAGGAATACTTCGTCCTCGAGAACCTGTGCGCGCGCATCGATGCGCTGGTCGCCGAGAAGGCCGCCAAGGCCTGAGGGTCGCGAAGGTTTGAAGGTCCCCGCCTGCCGATCGTAGAGCCGGATTCATGCGCCTCGAATATTTCGAGATGATCGACAGGGTCGTGAGTCTGGACCGCGAGGCCGGCCGGATCACGGCGCTGGCCGAGGTCCCGCGCGAGAGCCCGGTGTTCGAGGGGCATTTCCCCGGGCACCCGCTGGTGCCGGGGGTGCTCCTGACGGAGACCATGGCCCAGGCCTCCGGCTACCTCCTGCTGGCGCGGCTGAACTTCACGCTGATGCCGTTCCTGATGTCGGTGGAGAAGGCGCGGTTTCGCGGCTTCGTCGGCCCGGAGACGACGCTCACCGTTGAGGCGAGCCTCGAGCACGACGGGTCCGGCTATGCCGTGACCAAGGCGACGATCCGCAACGGCGCCAAGCTCTTGGCCGACGCCGAGTTGCGCTTCCGCACCATGCCATTCCCGGAGGCGCTGGCCGCGCCGATGCGCGAGCGCGCCGAGGCGATCGGCCTCGTGGCCTTCGGGCCGTTCGCATGAGCGGACCGGCGCGACGCGAGGTCGTCGTCACCGGCATCGGCCTCGTGTCCTGCGCCGGGGAGGGCATCGACGCGCATCTGGCCGCCCTCGGCACCGGCCGTCCGGCACGCACCGACACCGCCACCTTCGCGCCCTACACCGTCCATCCGGTGGCGCCCCTGGCGCTCGACGGGCAGATCCCGAAGAAGTCCGACCAGCGCCAGATGGAGCCGTGGCAGCGGCTCGGCGTCTATGCCGCCGGCCTCGCCCTCGATTCGGCGGGGGTGAAGGACGATTCGGCCTTCAAGGGCGCCCTGCATCTCGTGGTCGCCTGCGGCGGCGGCGAGCGCGACACCGCCGTCGACGGGGCGATCCTCACCGGCCTGCGCGACGCGCCCGATCCGGGCGCCTATCTCAACGAGCGCCTGCTGAACGACCTGCGCCCGACCCTGTTCCTGGCCCAGCTCTCGAACCTGCTCGCCGGCAACATCGCCATCGTCCACGGCGTCACCGGCGCCTCGCGCACCTTCATGGGCGAGGAACCCTGCGGCGTCGACGCGCTGCGGATCGCGGCCGCCCGCATCGCCTCGGGGCAGGTCGAGGCCATGCTGGTGGGTGGCTCCTACAGCGCCGAACGGCCGGACGTGATGGTGGTCCACGAGCTCGGCGGCTATCTGCGCCGGGCCGACCACAGCCCCGTGTTCTCCCGATCCGGCGAAGGGGAGAGCGGCTTCATCCTGGGCAGCGCGGCGGCCTTCCTCGTCCTAGAGGCGGAAGAGGCGGCGGCGGCGCGCGGCGCGACCGCGCTGGCGCGCCTCTCCTCGGTGGCCAGCGACCGCCCGCGCCGGGCGCCAGGCAGCGTGGGTGCGAGCCTGTCGGCGCTGTGGCGCGAGGCGGGCGTGACGCGCCCCGATGCGGTGATCTCGGGCGCCACCGGCGTGGCGACCATCACGGCCGAGGAGGGCGCGGCCCTGTCGGAGCTGGCACCGGGCGCCCCCGTCACGGCGCTCGGCGACGTCAGCGGCCATTCGCTCGAAGTCACGGGGCCCTTCGGCACAGCCCTGGCCACGGCCCTGGTGGCACGGGCGCAGGCGCGGGAGGTCGCGGTGACGGTGGTGGGCCACCGGCGCGGCGAGGGCGTGATCCGGGTCAGCGCGGCGTGAACGGTACAGCGGTGTGTTCTCTTCCTCGTGGCGGCCGAGTGAGACATCCACGATCGAGAACGACCACGGGAGGCGCAAGCGGGGAGCGGCGACGTGCCTCCCTTCAGACGATAGGTCTCGAGATGCGTGAATCCGACAGCTCTTGTACGGCGCGATGACTCATCCTTCTTCCCGTCTCTCTTCCCGCGATGCGAAGGGCCGGCCGCTGGTGGCGGTCACCGGGCTCGGCCTCGTCACCTCGGTCGGCCAGGGGCAGGCCGACACCTGGGCGGCGCTCACCGCCGGGCGCTCGGGCATCCGCACCATCGGCCGTTTCGCCACCGACGGCCTGCGCACCCGCATCGCCGGGACCGTGGATTGCCTCGACACCGATCCGTTGGTGGCGCCGGCGCTGTCGCAGCGCTTCGCCGAGGTGGCCGCCGAGGAAGCGGTGTCCCAGTCCGGGATCGGTGCCAAGGGCGATTTTCCCGGGGCCCTGTTCATCGCGGTGCCCCCCGTCGAGATGGAATGGCCGCAGCGCCACGCCCTCGCCGTGGCCTCCGGTCAGGCCGGCCCCATCACCTACACCGACCTGCAGCGGGCCGCCGCGAGCCGCCGCTTCGACGAGTGGCACGACCTCTTCATCTTCGGCACGGTGGCCGACCGGATCGCCGACCGCTTCGGCACCAGGGGCTCGCCGATCTCGCTCTCCACCGCCTGTTCGTCCGGCGCCACCGCGATCCAGCTCGGCGTCGAGGCGATCCGCCGCGGCGAGACGGCCGCCGCGCTCTGCATCGGCACCGATGGATCGGTGAACCCGGAATCGCTGATCCGGTTCTCGCTGCTCTCCGCGCTGTCGACGCAGAACGACACGCCCTCGGCCGCCTCGAAGCCGTTCTCGAAGAACCGCGACGGCTTCGTGATGGGGGAGGGCGCAGCGGCGCTGGTGCTGGAGGACGCCGAAGCCGCCCGGGCACGCGGCGCGAAAATCCTCGGGTACGTGCTCGGCTGCGGCGAGAAGGGCGACGGCTTCCATCGCACCCGGTCGAGCCCGGACGGCGCCCCGATCATCGCCGCGATCCGCGCCGCCCTCGACGACGCCGGCACGATGCCCGGCGCCATCGACACCATCAACGCCCACGGCACCTCGACGCCGGAGAACGACAAGATGGAGGCCATGGGCTGCATGGCGGTGTTCGGCGAGCGCATGCGCGACCTGCCGATCTCCTCCAACAAGTCGATGATCGGCCACACCCTCACCGCGGCCGGCGCCATCGAGGCGGTGGTCTCGCTGCTCACGATCCAGCACGGCCGCATCCCGCCGACCATCAACTACGCGCTGCCCGACCCCGCCATCCCCCTCGACGTGGTGGCGACCACGCGGGACATGGCGGTCTCGCGGGTGCTGTCGAACTCCTTCGGCTTCGGCGGCCAGAACACCTGTCTCGTGCTCGCGGGCGAGCCGGCATGAGCGAGGCGCAGCGCATCCTCGTCACCGGCGGCGGCTCGGGCCTCGGCGCCGCCATCGTGCGCCGCCTGACGGCCGCGGGCCACGACGTCGACTTCACCTATCGCTCGTCGGTCGATGCGGCCGCCGTCCTGGTGGAGGCGTTGCGCATCGCCCATCCGGACCGGCAGGTGCGGGCCCATGCCCTCGATCTGGCCGATACCGCCGCCCTCGACGCCTTCTGCGAGGCGATGGAGGGTGAGGGTTTCCAGGGCCTCGTCCACAACGCCGGCCAATCCTACGACGTGCTCGCCGCGATGATGGCGCAGGACAGGGCCGAGGCCGCCATGCAGGTGAACTTCTGGTCCCTGACCCGGCTAGCCAAGGCGCTGGTGCGCGGCATGATCCGGGCGCGCTCGGGGCGCATCGTCGCCATCGGCTCGGTGGCAGCACTCAGGGCCAACCCGGGCAACGCCGCCTATGCCGCCACCAAGGGCGCGCTCGTCGCCTATTGCCGGACGCTGGCGATCGAGACCGCCAAGCGCGGGGTCACCGTCAACGTGATCGCGCCGGGCTTCATCGACACCGGCATGATGGCGCCCTACGCCGCCCACCGCGACGGGATGGAACGTCAGATTCCGGCCGGGCGCTTCGCGCGACCCGAGGAGGTCGCGGCGCTGGCGGCCTTCCTGATGGGTCAGGAGGCCTCCTATATCACCGGGGCGGTGCTGCCGGTGGACGGCGGCCTCACCGCGATGATGGGCGTCCACCGGACCTGAGGCCGAGCATGGACCGTCGCGTCGTGATCCTCGTGGCCGCCCTGTCGTGGGCGAGCCCGACCCTCGCCCAGGACGCGTTCCGCGTCGACGGCCTCGCTCCGGGCGACACCCTCAGCATCCGCGAAACGCCGGACGCCGAAGCGCCGGCCCTCGGCCGGGCGCCCCTGGGCGCGCGCCTGCGCGGGTTCGGCTGCACGGCGGACACGCCGAGCGGGCTGACCTGGTGCCGGGTCAAGGCCGGCCCGATCCTCGGTTGGGCACGGCGGCGGTACCTGGCGCCGGATTAGATCCAAGCAGGTTCGCGTCGGCAAGCCGCCGCATCACCCGCCTCAGTTGTTGATTTGGCGCAGGGTTTGGGCGCAGACCCAGTGACCTCTTTTGCAAAACCGGGCTAGGCCGCCGCGTTGATGCAGACGCCGGCGGTCGGTACGATACGGACGAGGAGTGCTGTTGCGATGGCGACCATGATCATCAGCGGGGACACCCTTCGAGCGACCTCCATCGAAGGCGATCCGGCCCTGGTGGAGCGCATCCGCGCGCTCGACGCGGACGACCCGATCGTCCTGCGCGTCGAGGGGCATGCGATCCGCTTCAGGAAGGCGAGAGACGGAGGTACGATCGACGGGATCGAGCCGGATCCGGATTTCGCAGACGTCTGGCGAGGTCTGCAGGCGCGGCGCGGCGCGATGGTGACGGTGGAACCCGAGCGGCGCCCGACGGATGCGTATCTGGTGTCCCTCAGCGAGGGCCTGACAGAATGGAACAGCCCGGAGGATGCGGCGGCCTATGACGGACTTTGAGCGGTTCGACGTCGTGACCGCGCTGTTTCCGTTTCTCGACGTTCCACGACGCAAACCACGTCCCGTCTTGGTTCTATCGGCAAAAGCGTTCAATGCCCTGCACGGACACGTCGTCGGCGCGATGATCACGACGGGCGCGGCCAGTCACTGGCCGAGCGATCATGTCATCCATGACCTCGCCCCGGCAGGCCTAAGCCATCGCTCGGTGATCCGATGGAAGGTCTTCACGCTTCCCTTCGCCGAGATCGGGCGGCGGATCGGACATCTGTCGGAGACGGATCGCCGGACCTTCGGTGCGGCCTGCGAAGCGATCCTCCCCGGATCTCCGGTCCGATCGGGCGCCTGACGCATCGTCCTGGCGTCGGACATCTCCGAACGCCGACGATCACCTTTCAGGCCGATCCTCTAGACAGCCAACCTTGGAAACACAGTCGATGCAAGCGCTCCAACTCTTCGGCGACCGCGACCTGCGCGTGAGCGACGTCGAGCCACCGGCCGCGCCCGGCCCCGGCGAGGTCCGCATCCGGGTGCGGGCGGTGGGGCTCAACTTCATCGACGTCTGGGGCTTTCGCGGCATGGCCTTCGCCAAGCGCAAGCTGCCGCTCACCGTCGGAGCCGAGGCCTCCGGCGAGATCGTCACGATCGGCGAAAGCGTGACGGACTTCGCGCCCGGCGACCGCGTCGTGATGTACGGCGCGCGGACGTGCGGACGCTGCAAGGCCTGCTCCCAGGGTCGCGACAACCTCTGCGAGGACGTCTCCGGCGTGATGGGCTTCCACCTCGACGGCTTTGCCCGCGAGTGGGTGACGATGCCCGAGCGCCTCGTCGTCAAGGTGCCGCACGGGGTGAGCTTCACCGATGCGGCCTGTGCGCCCATCGCCTTCGGCACCGTGCAGCACATGCTGTTCGACAACGCCAAGCTGGAGCCCGGCGAGAGCATCCTGGTCCATGCCGGGGGATCGGGCATCGGCACTGCCGCCATCAAGATGGCCAAGGCCATCGGCTGCACGGTCTTCACCACCGTGGGCGACGACGCCAAAGGCGAGAAGGCGGCGGCGCTGGGCGCCGACCACGTCATCAACTACCGCACCGAGCGGTTCGAGGGCGAGGTTCGCCGGCTGACCAAGCGCAAGGGCGTCGACGTGGTGTTCGAGCATGTCGGGCCCGAGACCTGGAACGGATCGCTGCTCTGCCTCAAGCGCGGCGGGCGCCTCGTCACCTGCGGCTCGACCTCCGGCGTCTCCACCACCATGAACCTGATGCAGCTGTTCCAGCAGCAGTACCGTATCACCGGTTCGTTCGGCTGCTCGATGGCCAACATCCGCGATGCGCTCGCCAAGATGGCCGAGGGCCTGACGCCCGTGGTGGACACGGTGCTGCCGCTCAGCCAGTTCGGGACGGGCCTGGAACGGCTGGAATCGCGAAAGGTGTTCGGCAAGATCCTGGTGACGCTGTAGCCCTGCCCGGGGTGGGCGAGACGGCCGATTGCCTTTAAGCGGGCCCGGACCGGCTGCCGCCCGCAACACGAGTTCGCCTTGCTCCGCCTCGCCCTGCTCCTGAACCGCCACCTGCCGCGCCTCGCCGGGCTGGCGATGATCCCCCTCGTGCGGGGGCTGTTCCTGCTGGCGCGCGCACTCGGGACGGAACGCGCGAGCCGGATCGGAGGCGCGCTCACCCGCACCGTCGGCCCGTGGCTGCCCTCGCATCGCATCGCCCTCGACAACCTGCGCGCGGCCTTCCCCGACCGCGACGAGGCCGCCATCCGCGCCATCGCCCGCGACGCCTGGGACAACCTCGGGCGCACGGCCGCCGAATACGCCCATCTGCACACGCTGTTCGACGTCGACCCGGCCGATCCGGCGAGCCAGCGCATGGAGGTCGAAGGCGAGACGCATTTCGACGCCCTGCGCGAGGACGGCAAGCCCGGCCTGATCTTCTCCGCCCATCTCGCCAACTGGGAACTGCCGGCGATCTGCGCGGCGAAATACGGCCTCGACGCCACCGCGATCTTCCGGCCGCCCAACGACGCCGCCAGCGCCCGGCTGGTGCAGGAGATCCGCCGCGAGACCATGGGCGGGCTCGCCGCCTCGGGGCAGGGATCGGTGTTCGCGATGCGGGGCGTGGTCGAGCGCGGAGGCCACCTCGGCCAGCTCATCGACCAGCATTTCACCCGCGGCGTGGTCGTCGAGTTCTTCGGCCGGCCGGTGCTGGCCAACCCGCTCCTGGCCAAGCTCGCCCGGCATTACGAATGCCCGGTCCACGGGGTGCGCGTCGTCCGGCGACCGGGCGTGCGCTTCAAGCTCGAACTGACGCCGCCCCTCGACCTGCCCCGCGACGCCACCGGCGCCATCGACGTCCAGGGCGCCACCCAGGCGATGACCCGGGTGGTCGAGGAGTGGGTGCGCGAGAACCCCGGCCAATGGCTGTGGATGCATCGGCGCTGGCGGCCGAACATGCTGCCCAAGCCGAAGGCCTGATCGCGGCGGACGCCGACGCCGGTTTCCATGCGGGCGGGGCCCGGAGACGAGGCCGCCCCAGACCCGGCGCCGTCGCGGCCGGCGGGCAGCGACAAAAAACGACGCATCCGACGCGAAAGCGGGGGGACGATTCCGGCTCGGGCTGTGCTAGACAGCGCGCATGCGATGCAACCTCCCGGTCACCTCCCGCCGACGCATCCTCTGCGTCTTTCCCGCCTACACACCGTCCTTCGGGACTTTCGCCCACGCCTATCCCCTCATGGGTGGCGTGAAGGCGTTCATGCCGCCCCAGGGGCTCCTGCTGATCGCGGCCTACATGCCCGAGGCGTGGGAGTGCCGGTTCGTCGACGAGAACATCAAGCGGGCCGGGCCGGACGATTTCGCCTGGGCCGACGCGGTGTTCGTGTCGGGCATGCACATCCAGGCGCCGCAGATCCGCGACATCTACGCCCGCGCCCATGCGGCCGGCCGGGTGACGGTGCTCGGCGGCCCATCGGTGTCCGGCGCGCCGGAGGAGTACCCCGAGTTCGACTACCTGCACGTTGGCGAGATCGGTGACGCCACCGACCAACTCGTGGAGATCCTCGACACGGACGTCTCGATCCCGGCCGCACAGGTGCGGCTGGAGACCAAGGAGCGCCTGCCGCTCTCCGACTTTCCCTCGCCCGCCTACGAGGCCGCCCCGCTCAAGCGCTACCTGATCGGCTCGCTGCAGTTCTCGTCGGGCTGCCCCTATCGCTGCGAGTTCTGCGACATCCCGCAGCTCTACGGACGCCAGCCGCGCCTGAAGACGCCCGAGCAGATGTGCGCCGAGCTCGACGCGATCATCTCCCAGCCCGGCCATCCCGCGGTGGTGTATTTCGTCGACGACAACTTCATCGGCAACCGCAAGGCGACCAAGGACATGCTGCCCCACCTGGTGGCGTGGCAGAAGAAGAACCACTTCCCGCTCCAGTTCGCCTGCGAGGCGACGCTGAACATGGCCAAGCAGCCCGACATCCTGGAATTGATGCGGCAGGCCAATTTCATGACCGTCTTCGTCGGCATCGAGACGCCGGAAGAGGAGGCGCTGGCGGGCATCGACAAGAAGCACAACGCCGCCGTGCCGATGTACGAGGCGATCGAGACCCTCAACAGCTTCGGCCTCGAGGTGACCTCCGGCATCATCCTCGGCCTCGACACCGACAGCGACGGCTCGGAGCAGAAGCTGATCGACTTCATCGACAAGTCGGCGGTGCCGGTGCTGACGATGAACCTGCTCCAGGCCCTGCCCAAGACCCCGCTGTGGGACCGGCTGACCCGCGAGGGTCGCCTCGTCCACGATGCGTCGCTCGAGTCCAACGTCCTGTTCAAGCGGCCGCACGACGACGTGGTGGCGAGCTGGCGCCGGGCCATCGCCCACGCCTACGAGCCCGCCCATCTGTTCGAGCGGTTCCGTCACCAGGTCGAGGTGACCTATCCGAACCGGATCAAGACGCCGACCAAGGGCAAGCTCACCCGGACCAACCTGCGGCGCGGGCTCATCCTCGGCTTCAATATCGCGGTGCGGGTCGGGCTGCTGTCGGACTACCGTCGGGTGTTCTGGCGGGCGGCCGCCCACGCCCTGAAGCGCGGCCAGATCGAGGCGGTGTTCAACATGGGCTTCGTCGCCCACCACCTGATCCGGTTCACGCGCGAGGCGCTGCGGGGCGAGCACAACGCCTCGTTCTACGCGGCCAAGGCCGACCAGCCGCGCACCGAGCGCGAGCCGTGGTGGCGCGCCGCTCGCCGCTTCCTCCCGACCTGAACGGCGCATGCGGAAGACGCAGAGGCGTCAAGGCAAATCGTAGCCTGCGACGCAATTATCGCATCGCAGCCCTTGGCACGCGACATGCGAGGCCTTATAGACGCCTCTCAACGTTTTCAGACACCAACCGGGAACCGGCCGTCAGGTCGCCTTCCCGGAGAGACATCGTCCGGGCGACCGGGCGATGATGGCCGGAGGGTTTCGAGGGGCGCCAAGCGCTTCGGAACTTCGTCCGGCTATGTCCTGTCCGAGACTGCAGGCGCCGGGTCACCGGCTTAATCCGCCAAGCCTGCACAGACGGGGAAGACCGACTTCAACACCCTCGCTTCGCTGCATCCCGCAGTGTCGTGGGGCATCGGTTTGAACCATCTCGCCCGTGTCGTCCACCGTTTACGGGGGCGTCAGGGGACAGGGCCGTGAAGCGTCGTCCAGGACGTTCCGGCTTCTATTTGAGCCGAGTTCCGTCCCGGGCGGCATGTGCAACCGGCGGACCCTCCTCGAGGGGGTTCCGCCAACCGGAGAGAGCCCCAGTGGACAGGACAGCCAAAGCTGATCTCGTCTCGACGCTCAACGGCGTGTTCGCGAACACGTCCGTTGTCGTCGTGGCCCACTACAAAGGCCTCACGGTCGCCGAGATGCAGAAGCTGCGCACGCAGATGAAGCTCGCCGGTGCCACCGTGAAGGTCACCAAGAACCGCATCGCCAACATCGCTCTCGATGGCACGGACGTCGCCTCCATCAAGCCCCTCCTGAAGGGCCCGACCCTGCTCGCCTATTCGAGCGATCCGGTCGCGGCCGCCAAGGTGGCGGTGGATTTCGCCAAGGGTAACGACAAGCTCGTGATCCTCGGCGGCGCCATGGGAACGACCGCCCTGAACCCGGATGGTGTGAAGGCGCTCGCCTCGCTCCCGTCCCTCGACGAACTGCGCGCCAAGATCGTGGGCCTCGTCCAGGCTCCCGCGACCAAGATCGCACAAGTCGTCAATGCGCCGGCGGCCAAGCTCGCCCGCGTGTTCGGGGCCTATGCCACCAAGGACGAAGCGGCCTGAGCCGCGCGGTCCTTCATCGTCAAACCGATCCGTTCAAACCGATCTTTACCAAGGAACCGAACCATGGCTGATCTCGCCAAGCTCGTCGACGACCTGTCGTCGCTCACCGTCCTCGAGGCCGCCGACCTCGCCAAGATGCTCGAAGAGAAGTGGGGCGTCTCGGCCGCTGCCGCCGTCGCCGTCGCCGCCGGCCCTGCCGCCGGCCCGGCTGCCGCCGTCGAGGAGCAGACCGAGTTCACGGTCATGCTCGCCGCCGCCGGCGACAAGAAGATCGAGGTCATCAAGGAGGTCCGCGCGATCACCGGCCTCGGCCTGAAGGAAGCCAAGGATCTGGTCGAGGCGGCTCCCAAGGCCGTCAAGGAGTCCGTGACTAAGGACGAGGCCGAGAAGATCAAGGCGCAGCTCGAGAAGGCCGGCGCCAAGGTCGAGCTCAAGTAACACTCCGTGTCGGGCCGCATCGGGCTCGATACCTCCGGCCGGTCCCTCGAGGGCCGGCCGGACACCGAGGCCCGCGGGTTCACACCCGCGGGCTAAGGCCGCTTCCGGCGGCCGGCGAACCTGAGGCCAGGTTCGGCGAGATCAATTCGGGTGGGTCGTCGTCCGGCGGGGCGGGTCCATCGCCTGGTTGCGGGAGGCACATGGCCTTCCCCGGGCACCCGGCACGCTGAGATGGTGGAGCGAGGTCACACATGGCCAATACGCTGGTCGGTCGCAAGCGCATTCGGAAGTTCTTCGGAAAGATCAAGGAAGTGGCCGAGATGCCGAACCTCATCGAGGTTCAGAAGGCATCCTACGACCAGTTCCTGATGATGGACGAGCCGGAGGGCGGCCGCGGCGACGAGGGCCTGCAGACCGTCTTCAAGTCGGTCTTCCCGATCTCGGACTTCTCGGCCACGGCCCTGCTCGAATTCGTCAAGTACACCTTCGAACAGCCGAAATACGACGTCGACGAGTGCCGTCAGCGCGGCATCACCTTCGCGGCCCCGCTCAAGGTCACGTTGCGCCTCATCGTGTTCGATGTGGATCCCGACACCGGCGCCAAGTCCGTCAAGGACATCAAGGAGCAGGACGTCTACATGGGCGACATGCCCCTGATGACGGAGAACGGCACCTTCATCGTCAACGGCACCGAGCGCGTCATCGTCTCGCAGATGCACCGGTCGCCCGGCGTGTTCTTCGATCACGACAAGGGCAAGACCCACTCGTCGGGCAAGCTCCTGTTCGCGGCGCGCATCATCCCCTATCGCGGCTCCTGGCTCGACGTCGAGTTCGATGCCAAGGACATCGTCCACGTGCGCATCGACCGGAAGCGCAAGCTGCCGGTGACCTCGCTGCTGTTCGCGCTCGGCCTCGACGGCGAAGAGATCCTGTCGACCTTCTACAACCGCGTGATCTACGATCGCGACGGCGCCGACTGGCGCGTGCCCTACGACGCCGAGCGCCTGAAGGGCTTCAAGGCCTCGGTCGACCTCGTCGACGCCGAGTCCGGCGAAGTCGTGCTCGAAGCCGGCAAGAAGCTGAACGCCCGCAACGCCCGGCAGATCGCCGAGCGCGGCGTCAACTTCCTCAAGGCCACCGACGAGGACCTGATCGGCCAATACATCGCCGAGGATCTCGTCAACCCCAAGACCGGCGAGATCTGGGCCGAGGCCGGCGACGAGATTTCCGACAAGCTCCTCAAGAGCCTGGAAGAGGTCGGCATCACCGAACTGCCGCTGCTCGACATCGACCACGTCAACGTCGGTCCCTACATCCGCAACACGCTGGCCGTGGACAAGAACTCGTCCCGCGAGGGCGCGCTGTTCGACATCTACCGGGTCATGCGCCCGGGCGAGCCGCCGACGCTGGATACGGCCGAGGCGATGTTCCACTCGCTGTTCTTCGATTCCGAGCGCTACGACCTCTCCGCGGTCGGCCGCGTGAAGATGAACATGCGCCTCGACCTCGACGCCGAGGACACCGTGCGCACGCTGCGCCGCGAGGACATGCTCGCCGTCGTCAAGGCGCTGGTGGACCTGCGCGACGGCAAGGGCGAGATCGACGACATCGACCACCTCGGCAACCGCCGCGTGCGCTCCGTCGGCGAGCTCATGGAAAACCAGTACCGCCTCGGCCTGCTGCGCATGGAGCGCGCCATCAAGGAGCGGATGTCCTCGGTCGATATCGACACGGTGATGCCGCAGGACCTCATCAACGCCAAGCCCGCGGCGGCCGCGGTGCGCGAGTTCTTCGGCTCGTCGCAGCTGTCGCAGTTCATGGACCAGACCAACCCGCTCTCGGAAGTGACGCACAAGCGTCGCCTCTCGGCGCTCGGCCCCGGCGGTCTCACCCGTGAGCGTGCCGGCTTCGAGGTGCGCGACGTGCACCCGACCCACTACGGCCGCATCTGCCCGATCGAGACGCCGGAAGGCCCCAACATCGGCCTGATCAACTCGCTCGCCACCTTCGCGCGGGTGAACAAGTACGGCTTCATCGAGACGCCGTTCCGCCGGGTCAAGGACGGGGTCGTCACCACCGAGGTGTCCTACCTCTCGGCCATGGAGGAGGCGAAGTACTTCGTCGCCCAGGCCAACGCCCAGATGGACGAGAACTTCAAGCTCATCGAAGAGCTCGTGGTCTGCCGCCGGGCCGGCGACGTCATCGTCGTCGCCCCCGACCGCGTCGACCTGATGGACGTGTCCCCCAAGCAGCTCGTCTCGGTGGCGGCGGCGCTGATCCCGTTCCTCGAGAACGACGACGCCAACCGCGCGCTGATGGGCTCGAACATGCAGCGCCAGGCGGTGCCGCTGGTCCGCGCCGACGCGCCTTTCGTCGGCACCGGCATGGAAGCCGTCGTCGCCCGCGACTCGGGTGCGGCCATCGCGGCGCGGCGCTCGGGCATCATCGACCAGGTCGATGCCACCCGTATCGTCATCCGCGCCACGGAAGAGGCCGACGCCACCAAGCCCGGCGTCGACATCTATCGCCTGCAGAAGTTCCAGCGCTCCAACCAGTCGACCTGCATCACGCAGAAGCCGCTGGTGCGCGTCGGCGAGACCGTCAAGAAGGGCGAGATCATCGCCGACGGTCCCTCGACGGAGTTCGGTGAACTCGCGCTCGGCCGCAACGTGCTCGTCGCGTTCATGCCGTGGAACGGCTACAACTTCGAGGACTCGATCCTGCTCTCCGAGCGGATCGTGAAGGACGACGTGTTCACCTCGATCCACATCGAGGAATTCGAGGTGATGGCCCGGGACACCAAGCTCGGTCCGGAAGAGATCACCCGCGACATCCCGAACGTCTCGGAAGAGGCGCTCAAGAACCTCGACGAGGCCGGCATCGTCTACATCGGCGCCGAGGTCCATGCGGGCGACATCCTGTGCGGCAAGATCACCCCGAAGGGCGAAAGCCCGATGACGCCGGAGGAGAAGCTCCTTCGCGCCATCTTCGGCGAGAAGGCGTCGGACGTGCGCGACACCTCGCTGCGGGTGCCCCCGGGCGTGACCGGCACCATCGTCGAGGTGCGGGTGTTCAACCGGCACGGCGTCGACAAGGACGAGCGCGCCCAGGCGATCGAGCGCGAGGAGATCGAGCGCCTGGCCAAGGATCGCGACGACGAGCAGGCGATCCTCGACCGCAACACCTACGCGCGCCTCGCCGGCGTGCTGATCGGCCAGGCGCCGATCGCCGGTCCGAAGGGGTTCAAGAAGGAGACCACGCTGTCGCGGGAGATCCTCAACGAGTATCCCCGCTCGCAGTGGTGGCAGTTCGCCGTGGTCGACGACCGTCTCATGACCGAGATGGAAGCGATGCAGAAGCAGTACGACGAGTCGAAGAAGCGCCTCGAGCAGCGCTTCCTCGACAAGGTCGAGAAGCTTCAGCGCGGCGACGAGCTGCCCCCCGGCGTCATGAAGATGGTCAAGGTCTTCGTGGCGGTGAAGCGCAAGATCCAGCCGGGCGACAAGATGGCCGGCCGTCACGGCAACAAGGGTGTCGTGTCGCGGATCGTGCCGATCGAGGACATGCCGTTCCTGGAGGACGGGACCCATGCCGACATCGTGCTGAACCCGCTGGGCGTGCCCTCGCGCATGAACGTCGGTCAGATCCTCGAGACCCACCTCGGCTGGGCCGCCGCCGGCCTCGGCCGCAAGGTCGGGCTCGCGGTGGACGCCTACCTGCGTTCCAACGACATCGCGCCCCTCAAGGCGGAGATGCAGGCGATCTACTCGCCGTCGGAGCTGGAGGGCTTGTCGGACGAGGACATGGCGGAGGCCGCTAACAACGTGCGCCGCGGCGTGCCGATGGCCACCCCGGTGTTCAACGGAGCCAAGGAAGCCGACATCGAGACGATGCTGGAAATGGCCGGTCTCGACCGGTCGGCCCAGTCGACCCTCTACGATGGCCGCACCGGCGAGCCCTTCGACCGCAAGGTGACGATGGGCTACATCTACATGCTGAAGCTGCACCACCTCGTGGACGACAAGATCCACGCCCGGTCGATCGGGCCGTACTCCCTCGTCACCCAGCAGCCGCTGGGCGGAAAGGCGCAGTTCGGTGGCCAGCGCTTCGGCGAGATGGAGGTCTGGGCGCTGGAGGCCTACGGTGCCGCCTACACGCTGCAGGAGATGCTGACGGTGAAGTCGGATGACGTCGCCGGCCGCACCAAGGTCTATGAGGCGATCGTGCGCGGCGACGACACCTTCGAGGCGGGCATCCCCGAGTCGTTCAACGTGCTCGTCAAGGAGATGCGCTCGCTCGGCCTCAACGTGGAGCTCACCTCCACCAAGAAGAGCGCCAACGACCAGCTCGAGCCGCCCGCCGAGGCGGCCGAGTAGTACGACACCAGACGCTCCCGCGCCGGCCCGACGGGCCGGCGCGGTGCGAGCGGGGAGGGGAAGCGCCTCTCGGATGGACGACGGCCAGCGGCGACTGAGGCAGTCGCGGCGCCGACCTTGAGTTTTCAGCACGCGGTAGCCCCTCGGCGGAGGGCGCGCCCCGTCAGCAGGAGTTGATCCATGAACCAAGAGGTCATGAATCTTTTCAACCAGCAGTCTCAGCCTCAGAGCTTCGACCAGATCAAGATCTCGATCTCGTCGCCTGAGAAGATTCTGTCGTGGTCCTTCGGCGAGATCAAGAAGCCCGAGACGATCAACTACCGCACGTTCAAGCCCGAGCGTGACGGCCTGTTCTGCGCGCGCATCTTTGGACCGATCAAGGACTACGAGTGCTTGTGTGGCAAGTACAAGCGCATGAAGTACAAGGGCGTCATCTGCGAGAAGTGCGGCGTCGAGGTCACCCTCGCGCGCGTGCGGCGCGACCGCATGGGCCACATCGAGCTCGCCGCCCCCGTCGCCCACATCTGGTTCCTGAAGTCGCTGCCCTCGCGCATCGGCCTGCTGCTCGACATGGCGCTCAAGGATCTCGAGCGCATCCTGTACTTCGAGTCCTACGTCACCATCGAGCCCGGCCTCACCCCCCTGAAGGAGCGTCAGCTCCTGTCCGAGGAGGAGTACCTGCGCGCCCAGGAGGAGTACGGCGAGGATTCGTTCACGGCGATGATCGGCGCGGAAGCCATCCGCCGCATCCTGCAGGAACTCGACCTCGACGGCATCGCCAACAGCCTGCGCGAGGAGATCGCGACGACGACGTCGGAGCTCAAGCCCAAGAAGCTCCTCAAGCGCCTGAAGATCATCGAGGCCTTCCAGATGTCGGGCAACAAGCCCGAGTGGATGATCCTCACCGTGGTGCCGGTGATCCCGCCGGACCTGCGCCCGCTCGTCCCGCTCGACGGCGGCCGCTTCGCCACGTCCGATCTCAACGATCTCTACCGCCGCGTCATCAACCGCAACAACCGCCTCAAGCGGCTGATCGAGCTGCGCGCGCCCGACATCATCATCCGCAACGAGAAGCGCATGCTTCAGGAGGCGGTCGACGCGCTGTTCGACAACGGCCGCCGCGGCCGCGTCATCACGGGTGCCAACAAGCGTCCGCTGAAGTCGCTCGCCGACATGCTGAAGGGCAAGCAGGGCCGGTTCCGCCAGAACCTGCTCGGCAAGCGCGTCGACTACTCCGGCCGGTCGGTCATCGTGGTGGGCCCGGAGCTGAAACTGCACCAGTGCGGCCTGCCCAAGAAGATGGCGCTGGAGCTGTTCAAGCCGTTCATCTACGCGCGCCTCGACGCCAAGGGTTTCTCGGCTACGGTCAAGCAGGCCAAGAAGCTCGTCGAGAAGGAGAAGCCGGAAGTCTGGGATATCCTCGACGAGGTCATCCGCGAGCACCCGGTGATGCTCAACCGTGCGCCGACGCTGCACCGCCTCGGCATCCAGGCGTTCGAGCCCAAGCTCATCGAGGGCAAGGCGATCCAGCTGCACCCGCTGGTCTGCGCCGCCTTCAACGCTGACTTCGACGGTGACCAGATGGCCGTGCACGTTCCCCTGAGCCTCGAGGCTCAGCTGGAAGCGCGCGTGCTGATGATGTCGACCAACAACATCCTGCACCCGGCCAACGGCCAGCCGATCATCGTGCCCTCGCAGGACATCGTGCTCGGCCTCTACTACCTGTCGATCGTCGGCGAGGGGTTGGTCGGCGCGTTCAACGCCGACAACCCGAAGAACCCGATGCAGGGCGTCTACGGCAACGTCGGCGAGCTGGAGCACGCGCTGGCTGCGGGCGCCGTCAAGCTGCACTCCAAGATCAAGTGGCGCTGGAAGGGCATCGGCCCCGACGGCGAGCCGCTGACCAAGACCTACGATACCACTCCGGGCCGCGTGATCCTCTCGGGTGCCCTGCCGCTGCACAAGAACGTGCCCTTCGACGTCGTCAACAAGCTGATGACCAAGAAGGAGATCTCGGCGATGATCGACACCGTCTACCGCCACTGCGGTCAGAAGGAGTCGGTGATCTTCTGCGATCGCATCATGGCGCTGGGCTTCAACCATGCGTTCAAGGCCGGCATCTCGTTCGGCAAGGACGACATGGTGGTGCCCGACAACAAGTGGCCCATCGTCGACGACACCCGCGCGCTCGTGAAGGACTACGAGCAGCAGTACAACGACGGCCTGATCACCCAGGGCGAGAAGTACAACAAGGTCGTCGATGCCTGGGCGAAGTGCTCGGACAAGCTCGCCGCCGAGATGATGCTGCGCATCTCGACCGTGCAGAAGGACGAGAACGGCGCTGACAAGCAGATCAACTCGATCTATATGATGAGCCATTCCGGTGCCCGCGGTTCGCCGGCGCAGATGAAGCAGCTCGCCGCCATGCGTGGCCTCATGGCCAAGCCCTCGGGCGAGATCATCGAGACGCCGATCATCTCGAACTTCAAGGAAGGCCTCGACGTGCTCGAGTACTTCAACTCCACCCACGGTGCCCGTAAGGGCCTCGCGGACACGGCGTTGAAGACCGCCAACTCCGGCTACCTCACCCGCCGTCTCGTCGACGTGGCGCAGGACGCGGTCATTCGCGAGGTCGATTGCGGCACCTCCAACGGCATCAAGATGCGCGCCATCGTCGATGCCGGCCAGGTCGTGGCCCCGCTCTCGATCCGTATCCTCGGTCGTGCCACGGCCGAGGACCTGGTCGCCCAGGACGGCACCGTCATCGTCAAGACCAACGAGACGATCGAGGAGAAGCACCTGCCGGCGATCCAGGCCGCCGGCATCCAGGAGGTGAAGATCCGCTCGGTGCTGGTCTGCGCCACCAAGAGCGGCGTCTGCGCCACCTGCTACGGGCGCGATCTCGCCCGCGGCACGCCCGTCAACATGGGCGAGGCGGTCGGCGTCATCGCGGCGCAGTCCATCGGCGAGCCGGGCACCCAGCTCACGATGCGCACCTTCCACATCGGCGGCGCGGCGCAGATCGCGGATTCGTCCTTCATCGAGTCGAGCTTCGAAGGCACGATCAAGATCCGCAACCGGGCGCTCGCCCGCAATACCGACGGCGACCTCATCGCCACCGGTCGTAACGTCGCCGTCGTCATCGTCGGCACGGATGGTTCGGAGCGGGCGGTCCACCGCCTGCAGTACGGCGCGCGCCTGCGCGTCGACGAGGGCGATCAGGTCAAGCGCGGCCAGCGTATCGCCGAATGGGACCCCTACACCCGTCCGATCATCACCGAGACCGACGGCGTGGTGGCCTACGAGGACCTGATCGACGGCCAGTCGATCACCGAGACCACCGACGAATCGACCGGCATCGCCAAGCGCGTCGTCATCGATTGGCGCGGCACCGCCCGCACCGCCGACCTCAAGCCGGCGATGCTGGTGCTCGACAAGGACGGCAAGCCGATGAAGCTGCCGCGCGGCTCGGACGCGCGGTACTTCCTGCCGGTGGACGCCATCATCGGTTACGATCCGGGAGCCTCGGTGAAGGCCGGCGACATCCTCGCCCGCGTCTCCACCGACTCGGCCAAGACCCGCGACATCACCGGCGGTCTGCCGCGGGTGGCGGAGCTGTTCGAGGCACGTCGGCCGAAGGACGCGGCGATCATCGCGGAGAAGTCCGGGACGATCCAGTTCGGGCGCGACTACAAGAACAAGCGTCGCCTGACGCTGACCCCGCACGACGGTTCGGACGCGGTCGAGTACCTGATCCCCAAGGGCAAGCACATCCACCTGCAGGATGGGGACGTGGTGGAACTCGGCGACTACATCGTCGACGGCAACCCGGCACCGCACGACATCCTGGCGATCAAGGGCGTGGAGGAGCTCGCGGCCTACCTCGTCAACGAGATCCAGGAGGTCTACCGGCTCCAGGGCGTGTCCATCAACGACAAGCACATCGAGGTGATCGTCCGGCAGATGCTGCAGAAGGTGGAGATCACCGACGGCGGCGATTCCGAGATCCTGACGGGCGACCAGATCGACCGGACGGAACTGGCCGACATCAACGAGAAGCTTCTCGCCGAGGGCAAGAAGCCGGTGGTGGGCGTGCCGGTGCTGCTCGGCATCACCAAGGCGAGCCTTCAGACGAAGTCGTTCATCTCGGCGGCCTCGTTCCAGGAGACCACCCGCGTCCTCACCGAGGCGGCGGTCAACGGCAAGATCGACTACCTCGAAGGCCTCAAGGAAAACGTCATCGTCGGGTCGCTGATCCCCGCCGGAACCGGCTCCATGGCGGCCGACATCCGGGCCGTCGCCCGCCGCCGCGACACCCTGATCCTGCAGCAGAAGGCCTCGGAGAGCGGCGCCCGCACGCTCGACGAGCTGCCTTCGGCGGCCGAATAGAACCGACCGCAGAACCATCGAAACGCAGAAGGGGTCGCCGAAAGGCGGCCCCTTTTTCGTGGACCCGTGCACTTTTGTGCGTCGGCTCGCTGGTCACCAATCAGGAGTTCAGCGTCTCGCGACGGATCGAGGGACCGGGTCGAACCACCGCCGGGTCGCGGGCGCCGTGCTCATCGCGCGGGGCAGGGGAGAACGCGCGCTGAAGTCCGGGGCCGCGATCGGCCTATCGGACGCCCTGCCGAGCTCGGGGCGTCGATCGCGCAAACCCCGGTCGGCACGGCCACGCTCGCGTTGTCCTCGCCCGGGTCCATGCGCTATGACGGGACCGGTGTGACAGGGCCGCTTGCCGAAACTGGTAGACGGAAGGCACTTAAAATGCCTCGGGCCATGCCCGTGTGGGTTCGACTCCCACAGCGGCCACCACGACCCTTCACCGCCGCCTCAGCGGGCGATGATCTCCTTCACCGTCTCCACCAGCTGCTTCAGGCTGAAGGGTTTGGGCAGGAAGTTGAAGGTCTCGCCCTCGGGCAGGTTCTTGCGGAAGGCGTCCTCGGCATAGCCCGAGACGAAGATCACCTTGAGGTCGGGCCGGTGCTTGCGCAGCTGGCGCAGCAGGGTCGGGCCGTCCATCTCGGGCATCACCACGTCCGAGACCACGAGGTCGATCTCCTGGGTCTCGTCGGCGATAATGCGCAGGGCGTCGAGGCCGGAGGCGGCCTCGAGCACGGTGTAGCCGCGGGCCGAGAGCGCGCGCATGTTCACCGCGCGCACGGGATCCTCGTCCTCCACCAGCAGGATGGTGCCCTGACCGGTGTGGTCGGTCGACGGTTTTCGCGCGGGCGCCCCCTGGCCGTCCGTGCCGGTCCTGCCCTTGGCCGCCGCGGAGGAATCGCCGGTCGACGGCGCAGGCAGGTCGAGGGAGCGGGTCAGGGGCGGCGCGATCTCGACGACCGGCTCGGCCGCCGGCTCGTGGCGCGGGAAGTAGATCCGGAAGGCGGTGCCTTCGCCGACCTTCGACTGCACGTCGATGGTGCCGCCGCTCTGCTTGACGATGCCGAACACCGTCGAGAGGCCCAGGCCGGTGCCCTTGCCGATCTCCTTGGTCGTGAAGAACGGCTCGAAGATCTTGTCCATCACGTCCGGGGGGATGCCCTCGCCGGTGTCGAGCACCTCGATCAGGACGTGGTCGCCCGACGGGGCGCCGGTGCGGCCCTCGCCGGCCTCCGCGTCGCTGTGGACGACGTTGGCGGTGCGAATCCGCAGGCGCCCGCCCTCGGGCATCGCGTCGCGCGCGTTCACGGCAAGATTGACGATGACCTGCTCGAACTGGTTGACGTCGGCCTTGATCGGCCAGACGTCGCGCCCGTGCTTGAGGTCGAGGTCGACCCGCTCGCCGAGCAGGCGCTTGAGGAGGAGCGTCAGGTCGGAGAGGGCCTCGCCGACGTTCATCACCTCGGGCCGCAGGGTCTGCCGACGCGAAAACGCCAGGAGCTGCCGCACGAGGCTCGCCGCCCGGTTGGCGTTCTGCTTGATCTGCATGATGTCCTGGAAGGCCGGATCGGTCGGCCTGTGGCTCGCGAGCAGCAGGTCGGAATAGCCGATGATGGCCTGGAGGACGTTGTTGAAGTCGTGCGCGATGCCGCCGGCGAGCTGGCCGACGGTGTCCATCTTCTGGGTCTGGGCGACCTGCTGTTCGAGCTGGCGCTGGGCGGTGGTGTCGAGGGCGTAGAGGATCACGCGCTCGCGCTCGGATTGCGCGGCGGCGCGTTCCTCCGCCGGGTCGCGCTCGCGGCCCGGATCGGCGGCGGTCGCGGCCTCGCCGCCGGCCGGGCTCAGCCAGACCCGGGCCGAGCGGTTGCCGGTGCCGGCGACGGTGACCTCGATCGGCACCACCTCGGCCAGACCGCTCACCGCCTTGGCCAGCGCCCCTTCGAGCATCGGCCGGTCGCGCTCGGCCAGGGATTCCCAGATCGTCGGGTCGCTCGACTCGGCGAGATCGTCGGGCGCCTGGCGCGGCATGCCCCCGAACAGGCGGGCGAAGGAGGCGTTGGCCCGGGCGATGCGGCCGGTGCCGTCGAGGGTGGCGATGGCGATGGGGCTGCTGTTGAGGAAGCGGGCGAGCCTTACCTCGGCCGCCCGCTGCGGCTCGTCGCTCTCCGCCCCCGCCGAGCGGTTGAGGACGAAGGTGCGGGACGGGCCGGGCTTGGCGTCCTGGCCGAAGGCGACGCGATGGTAGAGCCGGGCGGGCAGGGGATGCCCGTTGCGCCGGCGCAGGTCCATGTCGAAGCGGTCGGTGCGGACCTCGCCGGGAAGGCCGGCGGCCGCCACCAGGATGTCGGCCCCCGGCGCGATCTCGGACAGGCGCAGCCCGCCGGAGCCGACCGTGGCGAGGTCGTACCCGAGCCAGGAGGCCAGGGTGGCGTTCATGTAGACGATGGAGCCGGCCGGATCGATCGACAGGAAGCCCGCGGGCGCGTGGTCGAGGTAGTCGATGGCGTGCTGGAGTTCCTGGAAGACGTTCTCCTGGCGCTCGCGCTCATGGGTGATGTCGCTCACCATCCAGAGCGCGGCGGGGCGGCGCGGCCGTTCCAGGGGCCTCACGCCGATGCGGAACCACGCGAAGCTGCGGCCGGTGGCGGTCTCCGGCGGCGGCGACAGGCGGATCTCCTCCACGTGGCTGCGCCCGTCGCGGGCGCCCTGCGCGAGGCGATAGATCGCCTCGGAAACCTCCGGCGAGCCGACGAAGACCCGCTCGACCGGGCGCAGGTTGCTGAAGGTGTCGCCGCCCGCGATCCGCAGGTAGGTCTCGTTGGCGTAGATGATCCGGCCGCCGTCCTCCACGACGATGACGCCCTCGGGCGCGGCGTCGACGATGCCCTTGGTGATGTCGTCGCGCCCGGGCTGGCCGCTGAACTGGATCGCGCCGATGGCCAGGGCGAACAGGAAGAACACCCCCGCCATGGCCAGCAGCGCCAGGAGGCCGAGGATCAGCGGCTGGGCCTGGTCGTTGGCCACGAAGGACAAACCGACGGAGGCGCCCACCAGCACGCCGGCCAGGACCAGGAGCAGGCCGACCCGGCCCGGCCGTTCCGAGCGGTCGATGGAACTCGACGGCGGCGGCGTTGGCCCACTCAACTCAGACATCCGGTGTCAACCCAATCGACCGCAGGCATCGGTTAGCGCCCCGGCCGCGGCGACGGCAAGGGGTATCCGCGCCAAGGTGCGGAAAAGTCTCGCGAAAGAAAGTGCATAATCGCGCACCGCGGGCGGGCCTGCCCCGCGGCGCGGCAACCCTCATGCGGCCCGGCGCCTGAGGCGCATGACGAAGCCGATCACCTCGGCCACCGCGCGGTAGTGCTCGGCCGGGATCTCGTCGTCGATCTCGACGGTGGCGTGCAGCGCGCGGGCGAGCGGCGGGTTCTCCAGCACCGGCACGCCGTTCTCGGCGGCGATGGCGCGGATGCGCAGCGCCAGGCTGTCGACGCCCTTGGCGACGCAGATGGGCGCGGCCATGCCGGCCTCGTAACGCAGGGCCACGGCGTAGTGGGTCGGGTTGGTGACGACCACGGTGGCCTGCGGCACCGCTGCCATCATGCGCTTCTTCACCCGCTGGGCTCGGATCTGGCGCATGCGGCCCTTCACCTCGGGGCTGCCTTCGCTCTCCTTGTGCTCCTGCTTGATCTCCTCCTTCGACATCATCAGGCGCTTGCGCCAGCGATGGCGCTGGTAGAGCGCGTCGGCCAGGGTGATGGCGACGTAGATCGACAGCACCCCGGCGAGGAGCTTGAGGGTCATCGACAGGATCGCCTGGAGCGTCGCGGTGGGATCGAGCCTGACGAAGAGCTCGAACCGGTCGCGCTCGCCCCACAGGATCAGCCCGGCGACGATGCCCACCGTCGAGAGCTTGGCGAGCCCCTTGAGGAACTGCACCATGGCCTCCATCCCGAAGATGCGCTTGGCACCCGACATCGGCGAGATCCGCTCGAACTTCAGGCCGATCGCCTCGGTGCTGAACACCGGCGGATGCTGGGCGAACCCCGCCGCCAGCCCGGCCACCACGATCACCGCCACCGGGACCGCCAGGGCCTGGGCGCAGATGAGCAGCCCGCGGATACCCATCGCCTCGTAGGCGTGCGCGTCCGAGGGGACGGCGTGGGCGTTCATGAGGAAGCCGCGCATCGACACCAGCATCGCATGCGCGATCGGGCCGGCGGCCAGGAGCATGACGAGGGTGAAGGCGGACAGGATGAAGAACGTGCCGATCTCGGGGCTGTTGGGCACGTTGCCCTGTTCGATCGCCTTCTCGATGCGTCGCGGGGTCGGCTCTTCGGTCTTGTCTTCCTGTTCTGCGCCCTCGGCCACGGCTCAGGCTCCCTGCCCAGGTCGGGTCAGATCTCCGGCGGGCGTCAGCGCCCGGTGAGGTCGCCGAGGTAGCGGCCGATGTCGTCGAGGAAGACGCCCATCATCACGCCGAGGCTGCCGAACAGCACCAGCATCCCGATCAGCACCGAGGCCGGCACCGCCACGAAGAACACCTGCATCTGCGGCATCAGCCGCGACAGGATGCCGAGGCCGAAGTTGAACAGGATGCCGAAGGCGATGAACGGCGCCGCGATCTGCACCGCGAGGCTGAAGCCGCGGGCCACCGCCTTCAGGGCGAGCTGGGCGGCCTCGCCCATTCCCGGCACGCCCACGGGGGGCAGCAGCGTGTAGCTGCGCGCCACCGCGTCGAGGGCGACGTGATGCAGGTCGGTCGCCAGGATCAGGGTGATGCCGAGCAGCTGCAGGAAGTTGCCGAGCGCGGCCTGCTGCCCGCCCTGCGTCGGGTCCACCGTCATCGCGTAGGACAACCCGAGCTGCTGCGACACGATCAGGCCCGCCGTCTGCAGGGCGGCCAGCACCATCCGCACCGTCAGCCCGAGCATCAGCCCGATCAGCAGCTCGCCGATGAGCAGGGTAATCAGCCCGGTACCGGCCAGCGCCCCGCCCTCCGTGGGCAGGAGCGGGCGCGCCATGGGAAACAAGATCAGGCTGACGAGGAGCGCGAAGGCCAGCCGCAGGCGCGGCGAGACCATGTTCTCGCCCAGGCCCGGCATCAGCATCATCAGCGTACCCACCCGTGCGAACACGAGCAGATAGGCCGCCGCGATGCCGGGCAGGAGGAGATTCATGCCCTTCCCATAGCACGCCCGACGCCGCGCTCACTGGCCCGAGACGATGCGGGCGGCGATGCGGGTCATGTAGCCGGCGAGCGCATCGCCCATGAACGGCAGCATCAGGAGGAGGGCGGCGAAGACCGCGACGATCTTGGGCACGTAGATGAGGGTCTGTTCCTGGATCTGGGTGAGGGCCTGCAGCAGCGAGACCACGAGGCCGACCACGAGGGCGACGATCATCAGCGGCCCCGCCACCTTGAGGAAGACGAAGATCCCGTCGCGCGCGACGTCGAGGATGGCGAGGCCGGTCATGGTGGGGGCAACTCGGTTGTCATGTGCGAAAAGAGGAGCGGTGAGCGCGCACTCCCCTCCCCACGAGGGGGAGGAGGGTCCCGCGCCAGATCTAGATCTGCATCCGCATGATCTCCTCGTAGGCCGAGATCACCCGGTCGCGCACGGCGACCAGGGTCTGGATCGCGGTCTCGCTCTCGGCCACCGCCGTGACGACGTCGACGACGTTGGCCTTACCGCCGGCCACCGAGAGGGCCTGGGCGTCGGCCTTGGCGCCGGCGTCGCCGACCTTGTCCAGGGCCGAGGCGAGCAGCGAGGAGAACCCGCCCTCGGCGCCCGTGGCCGGGGCGATCTTGGGCGCGCCGCCCTTGGGCCCGCCGATGTTCTGGATGGCGGCATAGGCGCCGGCCGCAAAGGCGTTGGTGGCCATGGGGAGGGACTTTCGGAAAGCGAAGCCGGCCGGATCAGGCCTTGAGGATCTCGAGGGTCTTGGAAATCATCCGCCGGGTGGCGGTGATCATGTTGAGGTTGGCCTCGTAGGAGCGCTGGGCCTCGCGCATGTCCATGTTCTCGATCAGGCTGTTGACGTTGGGCATCCTGATCTCGCCGCGCTCGTTGGCGGCCGGGTTGCCCGGGTCGTACTTCGTCTTGAACGGGGCGATGTCGCGCTGCACCCGCCCCGCCTCGATGACGCTGGCGCCGGTCTCGCGGTCGACGTGCTGGCGGAAGGTCGGGATCTTGCGGCGGTAGGGCTCCGCGCCCGGTGCGGGGGCGCCGGAATCGGCGTTGGCGATGTTCTCGGAGATCACCCGCATCCGGCTCGACTGGGCCTTGAGGCCGGCCGCCGCCACGGTCAGGGATTTGAGGAAGTCCACGGCGATGTCTCCGTCGCGTCGGGCGAAAAGGGTCGCGATCAGCGCTTGCCGCGGGATCAGCGCTTGCCGATGGCGATCTTCAGGGTCTCCATGCTCTTCTGGTAGAGCGTGGCGGCGAGCTGGTAGTCGGCTTGGTTATCGCCGGCCTTCATCATTTCTTCCTCCAGGTTGACGCCGTTGCCGCTGGGGCGAATCTCGAAGCCCTTGAAGCGGCGCGGGTCGGCACCGGGCCCCTCGGGACCGCCGATGGCGATATGGGCGGGGCTGGTCTGGGCGAGCCCGGCACTGCCCGTGAGCGCCCCGACCGGCTGGGCGAGGCCGGCACCGGGCCGGCCGAGATCGGGAGCGGCGAGGTCGCGCGGCCGGAAGCCCGGCATGTCGGCGTTGGCGACGTTCTCGGCGAGCAGCTTCTGGCGGGTCTGGTGCCACTGCATCCGCGTGCGCAGCATGCCGAAGATGGGCAGGTCGGTGACGGACACGGCGCTGACAGGCCCCCCGCGCACCCGCTCCGGGTTCGACGCGCTGGGCAAAATCTGCCGCCTCCATGGTTAACGGGCGGTTAAGTCTCCGTCAGTCAGGGCAGATCGAGGCGGACGGAAGTTCGCTGTTAACGAAGTCTTAACGATGTTGCCCGGCGCGCCGGTCACCGTGATACTACGGTCTCGGTACTGCGTCGGGCTCGCGTGGCCCCCCAGCGAAAGTTATCCGCGTTGTCAGCGTTCTTCGGTTCGGAGGGGTCGTCCCCCTTCCAGTTCGCCATCATCTTCGTCGTGATCTTCGCGGTCCTGGCCGGGCTGGCTCTGACGATCCGCCGTTTCACGGGCCGCAACCAGGCGCAGCTCGCCAAATCGGGGTCGCGTCCGCGCCAGCCACGACTTGGCATCGTCGACGTCTACGAACTCGACCGGCAGCGCCAGCTCATCCTGCTGCGGCGCGACGGCGTCGAGCACCTGCTCCTCGTGGGCGGGCCCAACGACGTGGTGGTGGAACGCAACATCAGCCGCAGCGCCGGCGTGCGCCTGCCGGCCGAGGAGGACGCCCGCACCGAGGAGCCGCCGCCGCCGGCGCCCGTCTTCCCCCCGCGCGACCCCGCCCCCCTGCCGGAGGCGGCGCCGGTGCTGCCGGCGGCGCCGCCTCCGCAGGAGGCCGCCCCCGACCTCGTCGCGGACCGGAGGAGCCCGAGCGAGCCGCCCTTCGCGATGCCGCTCGTGGTGCCGCCGCCGGCCGCCTTCCCGGCGCCGCCCCCGCCCATCCCCGCACCGGTCCGCCCGATGCGATCCGAGGAGCCGGCCCGCCGGGTGCAGCCGGACGTGCAGCCGGCGCGGGTGATGCGGCGAACCCCGCCGCCGCTGGTGAACCCGAAGCCGGACGTCGCCTCCGAGCGCACCCGCCCGCCCGAGGCAGCGATGCCCGCCGCGGCGCCGGCCGAGAAGGCGGCGGCGCAGGAGCCGGATTTCGAGGCCGCCTTCGCCGCGGCCCTGTCCGCACCGGTCGCGGCGCCGCCGCCGCCGGCCGTCACCACGGTACCCGAGGCACCGGCTGCGCCGGTGGTCACCGTCCCGGCGACCGAGCCGACGCCCCCGGCCGAAACGGCGGACACCAGGATCCTCGCCGACATGGCCCGGCAGCTGGAGGATGCGTTGCGCCGCCCGTCGTCGGCCGTCACGCCAGCGCCCGCCGCGAGCGTTCAGCCTCCCGCCCCGCAGCCGGACCCGTCGCCGGCACCGGAGCCGGCCCCCGAACCCGACGTGGCGGCCGTGCCCGTCCCGGACGTGGCACCGCCCACCCCGGCGCCGGAAGCGGAACCGGCCGACATCGTCGCCCCCGAGCCGCCCGCACCGCCGGAACCCGATCCGGTGGCGGCTGCCATGGCGAGCGCTGCCGAAACGTCCGCCGAGACGACGCCCGTCGTGACGCCTCTCGTCGAGACGGCGCCTGCCGACGGCGACGGCCTGTTCGAGGAACCCGCGTCTGCTCCCGAGTCCACTCCGGTGCTGGAGCCCACGCCGGAGCCGGAGCCGGCTCCCGCGCCGCCACCGCCGCCTCCGCCCGCGCCGGCCAAGCCCGCGTCGGCGGGTGCCAACCCCTTCTCGGTGGAGGAGATCGAGGCGGAGTTCGCGCGCCTCCTGGGGCGCCCGCTCGATCGCAAGGGCTGACATGCGGCAAGTGCCGCGCGGAGGATGTCGCGGCCTCGCGTCGCTTGCGTCGTGGCCTCGTCCGACGCAGGTTGCCGGCGTCATGATCCCGCAACGCGCCGATCCGGCGACGACATCCCGCCCCCGGCGGGCCTGGACGATGCGCCTGTCCCTGGCGGCCGCGCTCCTGGGTGCCGGCACCTTCGGGGCCGCCGGGCAGAGCGTGTCGGTGGATCTGGGCACCGGCGGCGTCACCGAGCGGGCGCTCCAGCTCGTCGCCCTCATCACCGTCCTGGCGCTGGCGCCCTCGGTGCTGGTGATGGCGACCTCGTTCACGCGGATCGTGGTGGTGCTCTCGATCCTGCGCTCGGCGCTCGGCACACAGACGGCGCCGCCCAACACGGTGATCGTCAGCCTCGCCCTGTTCCTCACCGCCTTCGTCATGGCGCCGGTGGGCCGCGAGGCCTACCGCAACGGCATCGAGCCGCTGCTCGCCAACCAGATCACGCAGGCCCAGGCCTTCGAGCGGGCCTCGGCGCCGTTCAAGACCTTCATGCTGAAGAACGTCCGCGAGAAGGACCTCAAGCTGTTCCTGGATCTCGGCAAGATCCCGACCCCGGCCGGGCCGGAGCAGGTCGGGCTGGAGGTGCTCACCCCCGCCTTCATGATCTCGGAACTGCGCCGCGCCTTCGAGATCGGCTTCCTCCTGTTCATCCCCTTCCTCGTCATCGACCTCGTGGTGGCCTCGATCCTGATGGCGGTGGGCATGATGATGGTGCCGCCCGCCACCGTGGCGCTGCCGTTCAAGCTGATCTTCTTCGTGCTCGTCGACGGCTGGACCCTGGTGGCCGGATCGCTGGTGCAGAGCTACGGCACCTGAGCGCGGGTGCACGGCCGGAACGGCAGGGAACAGGCGCAGCAGCCCTTGTGCGGTGAGAACAAAACAGGTACAAAATCGGCAGCAGCGGCGCCTTGAGCCCCGCGCCCGCCCCCTGCATAAGGATGCCGACGAATGGCCCAGCCCGCGCTGAAGATGGTGGAACCCACGATGGTGGACAAAGACAAGGCCAAGGCGATCGATGCCGCCTTGTCCCAGATCGAGCGGGCCTTCGGCAAAGGCTCGATCATGCGGCTGGGCAAGAACGACAAGATCGCCGAGGTGGAGGTGGTCTCGACGGGCTCCCTCGGCCTGGACATCGCCCTCGGGGTCGGCGGCCTGCCGCGCGGCCGCGTCATCGAGATCTACGGGCCGGAATCCTCGGGCAAGACCACGCTGGCGCTCCACACCATCGCCGAGGCCCAGAAGAAGGGCGGCGTCTGCGCCTTCGTCGACGCCGAGCACGCCCTCGACCCGATCTACGCCCGTAAGCTCGGCGTGCAGCTCGACGACCTCCTGATCTCGCAGCCCGATACCGGCGAGCAGGCCCTGGAGATCACCGACACCCTGGTGCGCTCGGGCGCCATCGACGTGCTGGTGGTGGATTCGGTGGCGGCCCTGACGCCGCGGGCCGAGATCGAGGGCGAGATGGGCGACAGCCAGCCCGGCCTCCAGGCCCGGCTGATGAGCCAGGCCCTGCGCAAGCTCACCGGCTCGATCTCGCGCTCCAAGTGCATGGTCATCTTCATCAACCAGATCCGGATGAAGATCGGCGTCATGTACGGCTCGCCGGAGACCACGACAGGCGGCAACGCCCTCAAGTTCTACGCCTCGGTGCGCCTCGACATCCGCCGCATCTCGACCCTCAAGGATCGCGACGAGGCCATCGGCAACCAGGTCCGCGTCAAGGTCGTCAAGAACAAGGTCGCGCCGCCCTTCAAGCAGGTCGAGTTCGACATCATGTTCGGCGAGGGCGTCTCGAAGGTCGGCGAGCTGATCGATCTCGGCGTCAAGGCCGGCATCGTCGAGAAGTCGGGTGCCTGGTTTTCCTACAACAGCCAGCGCCTCGGCCAGGGCCGCGAGAACTCGAAGGGGTTCCTGCGCGACAACCCGGACATCGCCGCCAAGATCGAGGCGTCGATCCGCCAGAACTCCGGCATTCTCGCCGACAAGATCCTCGACACCGCCAAGCCCACCGACGACGACCTTGACGAGGGCGAGGCCTGATCGCAGCGGCTCGTTCGCCGCAGCAGACGAGGCCCGCCGCGATCCCTCGCGGCGGGCCTCGTCGTGAGGGGAGCCGCCGTCAGCCGCTGTAGGGCAGGATCTTGATGAACAGGCCCCACAGCACCATCAGGATGCCGGCGATCGAGACCAGCCAGACGAGGCTGCGGACCTTCGGGATGCCGACGCCGTAGATCGGCAGGTAGGCGAGGCGCGCCCAGAAGTAGAGGTGCGCGCCGATCACCACCGCGGTGTTGTGGCGTCCCGTGGCGACGCAGGCCAGGACCAGGGCGGCGAAGATCGGGAAGGTCTCGAAGAAGTTCTTGGACGCTTTCTCCAGTCGCGCCGCCGCCCCGGTCACCTGCGGCGTCGCGCCCTCGCGGTTGCCCGAGGCCCAGGCGAAGCCCCCGCGCTGCTGCACCCCGCTCATCGATGCGGCGATGACGTGGACGAGGCCGAGCAGGCAGGACCAGGCGAGGAGGCGGATTTCGACGGGCATGGGATCGGGTCCTTTTCGGCATCGCGCCGGATCTGTCCCGCCTACGTAACCCGCCCGGATCGCGATGCGAAACCGCCTCCGGCGCACGGACCGTCACCAAGGCGTGACTCGGCCGCGCTTGATCCCTATGAGGGCGAGAGTGCCACCCGCGCCGGGCCCCGCCGATCCGGCGGCCTACGGTCGGCCCCCGATGCAAGAGTCAATTGCGATGAGCGGCGTCAACGAGATCCGGTCGACCTTCCTCGATTACTTCGCCAAGGCCGGCCACGAGCCGGTGGCGTCCTCGTCGCTGGTGCCGCGCAACGACCCGACGCTGATGTTCACCAATGCCGGCATGGTGCAGTTCAAGAACGTCTTCACCGGCGTCGAGAAGCGGCCCTACAGCCGCGCCACCACCGCGCAGAAGTGTGTCCGGGCCGGCGGCAAGCACAACGACCTCGATAACGTCGGCTATACCGCGCGGCACCACACCTTCTTCGAGATGCTCGGCAACTTCTCCTTCGGCGATTATTTCAAGCCGGATGCGATCGAGTTCGCCTGGACCCTGATCACCAAGGAATTCGGCCTGACCAAGGACCGGCTCCTGGTCACCGTCTACGCCGACGACGACGAGGCGGCCGACCTGTGGAGGAAGATCGCAGGCTTCTCCGATGAAAAAATCATCCGGATCGGCACCTCCGACAACTTCTGGCAGATGGGCGACACCGGCCCGTGCGGGCCTTGCTCGGAGATCTTCATCGACCAGGGCCCGGGCCTCCAGGGCGGCCCGCCCGGCAGCCCGGACGAGGACGGCGACCGCTTCCTCGAGTTCTGGAACCTCGTGTTCATGCAGTACGAGCAGGTCGAGCCGGGCAAGCGCCTCGCTTTGCCGCGCCCTTGCGTCGATACGGGCATGGGCCTGGAGCGCATGGCCGCGATCCTCCAGGGCGTCACCAGCAACTACGACACCGATCTGTTCCGGGCCCTGATCGACGCGGTCAGCCATGCGGTCGGGCGGCCGCCGGAGCCCGGCACACGGGCCTCCTACCGGGTCGTCGCCGACCATCTGCGCGCCTCCGCCTTCCTCGTCGCCGACGGGGTGCTGCCGGGCAACGAGGGCCGCGGCTACGTCCTGCGCCGGATCATGCGCCGGGCGATGCGCCACCTCGAACTGCTGGGGTCGCGCGAGCCGGTGATGTTCCGCCTCGTGCCGACCCTGGTGCGCGAGATGGGCCAGGCCTACCCCGAACTCGCCCGCGCGGAGGACCTCGTCGCCGAGACCCTGCGCCTGGAGGAGACCCGGTTCCGCCGCACCCTGGAGCGCGGACTCTCCATCCTCGATACCGAGACCCGCGAGCTCTCGGCCGGCCAGAACCTGTCGGGCGAGACCGCCTTCACCCTCTACGACACCTACGGCTTTCCCCTCGACCTGACCCAGGACGCCCTCAAGGCCCGCGGCATCGGCGTCGACACCGACGCCTTCGGCGCCGCCATGGAGCGCCAGCGCAAGGCGGCCCGCGCCGCCTGGACCGGCTCGGGCGAGGCCGCCACCGAGACGGTCTGGTTCGGCGTGAAGGAGCGCGTCGGCGCCAGCGAGTTCCTCGGCTACGAGACCGAGACCGCCGAGGGCATCGTCACGGCGCTCCTGCGCGAGGGCGCGGAGGTCGAGGCGCTGGCGGCGGGCGAGACCGGCCTCGCCCTCCTCAACCAGACCCCGTTCTACGCCGAATCCGGCGGCCAGGTCGGCGACACCGGGCGCCTGTCGGGCGCGGGCCTCGAGGCCCGCGTCACCGCCACCGAGAAGAAGCTCGGCGACCTCTTCGTGCACCACGTCACCGTGGACGAGGGCCGGCTCGCCCTCGGCCAGCCGGTTGAACTCGCCGTCGACCGCGCCCGGCGCGCGGCGATCCGCGCCAACCATTCGGCGACCCACCTGCTGCACGAGGCCCTTCGCCAGGTGCTCGGCGACCATGTTGCGCAGAAGGGCTCGCTGGTCTCGCCCGACCGCCTGCGCTTCGACTTCAGCCATCCCAAGCCGATGGACGAGGCCGAGCTGCGCGCCGTCGAGGAGATCGCCAACGCGGTCCTGCTGCAGAACACCCCCGTGGTCACCAAGCTGATGGCGCAGGAGGAGGCGGTGCAATCGGGCGCCCGCGCCCTGTTCGGCGAGAAGTACGGCGACGAGGTCCGCGTGGTCTCCATGGGCCGGCCGGTCGCCGACGATGGCGCCCCCAAGGAGGGCGGCCGCCTGCCGGCCTTCTCGATCGAACTGTGCGGCGGCACCCATGCGGCGCGCACCGGCGACATCGGCCTGATCTCGGTGGTGGGCGAGAGCGCGGTGGCCTCCGGGGTACGCCGGATCGAGGCGATGACCGCCCATGGCGCCCGCCGCCATCGCGGCCAGGAAAGCCGCACGCTAGGCCAGATCGCCGGGCTCCTCAAGGCGCCGGTGGCGGAGGTGCCCGATCGCCTCGCCGGGCTGATCGAGGAGCGCCGCCGCCTGGAACGCGACCTCACGGACGCGCGCAAGAAACTGGCGATGGGCGCAGGCTCGGGCGGCGCCACCAGCGAGATCCGCGAGGTCGGCGGCGTCAAGCTGCTGGCGCGGGTGGTGGAGGGCGTCGAGCTACGCGACCTCAAGAGCCTGGCCGACGAGGGCAAGACCCGGCTTGGCTCTGGCGTCGTCGCGCTGGTGGGCGTCTCGGCAGACGGCAAGGCCGGCCTCGTCGTCGGGGTCACCGCCGACCTCACCGGCACCCACGACGCCGTCGCCCTGGTGCGCGCCGGCGCCGAACACCTCGGCGGCAAGGGCGGCGGCGGGCGCCGCGACATGGCCCAGGCCGGCGGCCCCGACGGCGCCGGCGCCGAGGCGGCGCTGGCGGCGATCGTCGCGGCGCTGGAGGCGGCGGGCTGAAGCCGGCCGCCGCCCTTACGGCTCGATGTCGGAAAAGTTCAGTTCACCCGCTTCCAGGTCTGGCGCTTGCAGAACACGCTCATGACGCAGCCGGCCACTTCCAGTGTATCGGGGCCCTTGATCTTGAGACTGCCCGAGTAGGTCTTGCCGTCCTTGGGGTTGTAGAGGGTTCCGTCATAGCCGTCGGCGGTGGCCGAACGCACGTTCATGATCTGGACGCCGACGAGGCTGCGGTTCTTCAACGACGCGTCCGGATTGTTGGAATCGACGCCCGTGCCGGAGGTGCTGGCGATGGTGCCGCAGAAGCCGCCGCCGCAGCGGCCGATGCGGATCTTCGAGTCGCCGCCCTCGGTCAGCCACATCCCGGTGGCGTCCGCCGCCTTCTGCGCCACGGCGAGACCCGGCACGGACAGGCCCGCCAGCAGCGTGGCCGCGAGGACGACATGCGCGCGTCGTATGGATACCAAGGTCCCGCTCCTGTCGTCGGCGCCGCTCCGGCGCGTCGGGCGAGGGCATAGCGTGGGGCCGGCGGATCGGGCAAGCGGGCTTGACGCGGGGGGCCGATCGTCCCGAGAACCCCCGCGACCGCCGGGCGCCCCGGAGCAGGAGAGACGAACGATGCGCGTGATCGAAACCGACATCCCCGCGGTCAAGCGCGTGGTCCCCGTCCGCCACGGCGACGCGCGCGGCTGGTTCAGCGAGACCTTCCGGGCGGACGTCCTGGCGGACGCCGGCATCGCGAACGTGTTCGTGCAGGACAACCAGTCGTTCTCGGCGCCGCAGGGCACGATCCGCGGCCTGCACTTCCAGATCGCGCCGGCGGCGCAGGCCAAGCTGATCCGGGTCCTTTCCGGCAGCATCCTCGATGTCGCGGTGGACCTGCGCCGGGCCTCGCCCACCTTCGGGCGCCACGTGGCGGTGCGTCTCGACGCGGAGAACGGCGAGCAGCTGTTCGTGCCGGCGGGCTTCGCGCACGGGTTCTGCACCCTGGAGCCGGGGACGATGGTCGCCTACAAGGTCGACGCCTACTACAGCCGCGCCCACGACCGCGCCCTGGCGTGGAACGACCCCGAGGTCGGCATCGCCTGGCCCGTCGCGGAAGCGGAGGCACAACTCTCGGACAAGGACCGGGTCGCCCCGCGTCTGAGCGACCTGCCGGACCTGTTCTGAGCGCCTCAGGAGGCGAGGGGGAGCCCTTCCGCCACGGGTAGCGGCGCGGGGAAGCGGGCCTCCAGGCCCGTGACCGTCACCGTGAGGAGGCCCGCCACCGCGTCGATCGCCTCCGGTGAGGGACAGATTGCCCGGCCCCGCGCCTCCTCCTCGATGGACGCCAGCGCGCGCGCCAGGGCCCGGCCGCCGACGTTGAGGCTCATCGACTTGAGGCTGTGGGCCGCGCGGGCGGCGGCCTCGCCGTCCGCGGCGGCCGTGGCCTCGCGCAACTGGGCGATGGCGGCGGGGGCATGCTCGGTGAAGATCGCCACGACGCGCCGGGCGAAGGCGCCGTCCGACACCCGGCCCATCTCCTCGAGGTTGGCGATGGTGTCCTCGTCGAGGACGCCATCGGGCTCCTGAACCGCCGGCACGGGCTCGACGTCGCCGCCGTCGGCCACCGCGGCGCCGGGCGTGAGCAGGCGGGACAGGACCTCGGACAGGGCCTGGAGGGTGAAGGGCTTGGTCAGCGTGGCGTCCATTCCGGCCTCGCGCCAGACGTTGGCGGCCGAGCCGACCACGTGGGCGGTGGCCGCCACGATGGGCATGCGGGCCACACCGTGCTCGGACTCCCACCGGCGGATCGCCCGGCTCGCGTCATAGCCGTCGAGCACCGGCATGCTGCCGTCCATCAGGACGAGATCGTAGGGTCCGGCCTGGCAGGCGGCGACCGCTTCGCGTCCGTCGTTCACGGTCTCGATCAGGGTGATGCCGAACCGAGCCAGCGCCTCGATGGCGACCTCGCGGTTGACCGCGCTGTCGTCGGCCACCAGCACCCTGGCGTGGGGGAAGCGCGGCCAGGTGCCGTCGCTGCGCGTGGGCCGCCGCTCGGACCGGTCGAAGGCCGCATCGGTCGCCAGCACCGCGAGCACGACCGCGAGATCGTCCTGAACGAGGGGCCAGCGCAGCACCGCATCGGCGAGGCCCGCATTCGTGAGGGTCGTGGCCGAGACCTCGTCGAGACCCGCGACCGCCACGATCCGGCCCGGACCGGGTCTCGTACCGCTGGCGAGGAGCGCGCCGGCATCGACGAACCGATCGGCCTCCCCGGCGGCTTCGGCGGAAACCAGCGCGAAGCCGGCCTGCGCGAGGCGCTCGCACAGGACCTCGCGGGTGGCGCCGGGCGCCAGCGTCACCGCGACCGCACCGCGTGCACCGGGGGCGAGCGGGGGGGCGGCTTCCGTCCCGGCGGCGGCCGGGAGGGGGATCTGCGCCCAGAAAGTCGAGCCGGTGCCGACCTCGCTGTCGACGCCGATGGTGCCGCCCATCGCCGCCACCAGGCGCTGGGCGATGGAGAGGCCGAGGCCGGTGCCGCCGTAGCGGCGGGTGGTGGACTGGTCGGCCTGCGAGAAGGCGGAGAAGATCGAATCGCGGGCCTCGGCCGCGATCCCGATGCCGGTGTCGCGCACGCTCAGGCGCAGGCCGCCGGGGGAGGGGGCGATCCGCACCAGCACCGAGCCCCGCTCGGTGAACTTGAGGGCGTTGTTGACGAAGTTGCCGAGGATCTGCCCGAGGCGGACCGGATCGCCGGTGATGTGGGCGGGGAGGTCCGGGGAGACGTAGGCGGCGAGATCGAGCCCCTTCTCCCGCGCCTTTTCCGAGAACAGCGACACCACCGTGTCGGCCACCTCGGCCGGCGACACGGGGATCGCTTCGAGGTCGATGCGGCCGGCCTCGACCTTCGCGAAATCGAGGATGTCGTTGATGATCGACAGCAGGGTCTGGCCCGAGCGTGCGATCACCTCGGCATGGCGGCGCTGGCGCTGGGGCAGGTCGGCGCCGGCGAGCAGTTCGGCCAGCACCAGCATGCCGTTGAGCGGCGTGCGGATCTCGTGGCTCATGGTGGCGAGGAAGGCGGACTTCGCGCCGTTGGCGGCCTCGGCCGCGTCCTTGGCCTCCAGGAGGTCGGCGGTGCGGTCGGCGACGTCGCGCTCCAGGCTGTCGCGATGACGGGCGAGGCGCGCATCGCGCTCGCGCACCGTTCCGAGCAGGCTGTTGAAGGTGGCGGCCAGCACGCCGACCTCGTCGTCCCGCGCGATCCGGGCGACCCGGCTGTAGTCCTGGTCGGTGCGGACCCGCTCCATGGTGCCGGCCAGGGCCGCGATGGGCTGGGTGATCGAGCGCTGCATCGCCCAGGAGACCACCAGCCCCAGCGCCAGCGCCACCGCCGAGCCGTAGGCGGAGGCCTCGACGATGGCCAGCAGGCGCGCGAACAGGTCGGAGGTATCGGCCACGAGCACCAGCGTGCCGACGACGCTGCCCTGGTGCACGATCGGCACGCGGACCTGCGCGGTGCGGGTGGTGAGGAGGTCGAGGGCGGAGACGGTGTGGTCGAGGTCGAGGTCGCTGGCCAGGCGGATGGTCAGGCCCTGGTCGGCCAGGGTGCTGCCGTCGGGCCGTTCGATGGCGGTGTAGACGAGCTCCGGCCGGCGGGCGATGGCGCGCAGGGTCTCGTTGGCGCTCCGGGTGTCGTTCTCGAAGGTCGCCCGCGCGGTGGCCGAGGCGAACACCTCGCCGGTGACGGCCAGGGCGTCGCGCTTGGCGGCGGCGTAGCGGTCCACCTCCTGCCACAGGCTGGAGGCGGTGCCGACCACCAGCGCCAGGGCGACCGAAGCGAACACGGCCAGCGCCATCCGCCCGGCCAGGGAATGGGTGAGGCGGCGGAGGGACTTTCGCATCGACGGTGTCTCGGCCCCGGCCTGGGGTGGCCGAGCGTAGGGCCGGGACGGTTGTCGCCGTCTTAAAATCCTCGCCGGCGGCCTCCGGGCCGGGAGGGATCAGTGCGACAGCACGGTATCGGCCGAGCTCGGGCCGACGCCCTCGGGGACGGGGATATCGGTGGTGCCGTAGCGGGCGTTGAGGACGAGGTCGGGCCCGTCGTAGAGGTTGATCATCCGGGCGATGATCACCGTGTAGGCCGACTGGTCGGCGATGGGCTTCTTCGAGTCGATGATGAGGCGGCCGGCGGGCAGGTAGATGGTGCCCAGCAGGTTGCGGGCCTCGTTGCTGATGATCCGGTACTCGCGCAGGCCGACGACGGCCCCGATCACGGACGGCGCGGGCCCCTTGCCGCTGAGGGGCGGCGGCAGCGGCAGGAGGTTGATGAGGGCGCGGTCCTCGAAGAACAGCAGTCCCGCCATGATGCCGTCCTTGGGCGCGGTCAGGCTGATGACGCTGTCTTCGTCGAACAGCAGGCCGGCGCGCAGGCCTGTGAAGTAGAAGCCGGTGTTGGTGCCGGTGAACGACGACCCCTTGTCCACCACCAGGGGCCCGCCGGACATGATGTAGATGCCGGGCTTGAGCGTGACCTTGGCGCCCTTGGTGATGTGCAGGCCGCCGCAATAGGTGCCCGGCTCCAGGGTCGCCGTGGTGCTGACCACCTGGGTGCCGTAGAGCGGGCTGTCGATCCCGTCGAACAGCATCTTGGGGTTGTACCACAGCGGCAGGATCTTGCAGAGGCCGAGCGACGGGCCGGCACGGTCGGCGAGCGGGTCCTTGAGCACCGGGCAGTCGGTGGCCGGCGGCGGCATGAAGCTCGCCTTGTTGCCGGTGTAGCCGCCGGCCGAGCAGGTCGAGAGGGCGCGGGCGACCGCGTTGCTCTCGCCCTCGATGCCGGAGGCGTGGCGCGAGTTCGAGTAGAGCGAGCAGTCGCCCGCCGTGATCCGCGCCGAGGATTCGAGGTGGAAGGCGCCGCGCGCGGCGGGATCGAGGGCGAGCAGGCACAGGCGCGTCGTCCCCGACAGCTTGGCCGTCGATTGCACCTTGATCGTCATCTCCGACATCGCGAGCAGCTTGCCCATGGCCAGGGGCACGGTCTCGGTGAGCGTGACCTGCACGCTCGAATGGTTCCCGAGCACCTGCGCCGCAGCCTGGAGCGTGGCCCCGGCGGTGGCCTGCACCGCCGCCTGGGTCTGGGCGGTGGCGATCGCCACCTGCACGGAAGAGGCGTCGTCGGCATTGGCGAGCTTGAACTGGTTGACCCCGGCGATGCTGCCGCTGTCGGCGGCGCGCTGGAGTTCGCCGCGCCGCTTGACGATGGACCCGTATTCGAGGGCCGCCGCGCTCACGGCCAGCAGGATCGGCAGCGAAAGCGCGAAGATCAGCATCACGCCGCCGTCGCGATTACCGGCCGCGTCCCTCAACCAACGGATCATTCCACGCACTCCTTATGGAGACGAGGTAGCGCCGAAACGTTCTGCGATTCCGTGAAGACAAAGGTCGATTTTTCGAGGATTTCCCGAAAGACGAACAAATCGTTAGCGTAACCGGATATTTGCCATGGCTTGGCGATGTCACCGGAGCGATGTCGTCAGCGCGGCAACATCGCCTCCGGCACCGCGACCGGCGGAAAGCGGCGACCGAAACGACGGAGCGTTCGCGTCTGACCATTTCCGGTTGATCACGTCGTGATGCGGACATGGGCTTCGCTCAGGCGCCACCCGGGCTCGGTGATGCGGGTCCCGCTCGATTCAAGCGGGAACCGTCTCAGGCCGCATCCGGGGGACGGGCCAGCGCCATGCGCGCCCGGCTTTCCTCGGCCCGTTCGGCCGGATCGAGGGAGCCGTCGGTCGCATCGATCGTCGCCAGCAGGGCCGCCACGCAGCGCGGGTCGAAGTGCCGGCCGGCCTGCTCCGACAGGAAGGCGAGGGCCTCCTCGCGCGGCCAGGCCGCCTTGTAGGGCCGCGCCGAGGTGAGGGCGTCGAACACGTCGGCGACGGCGACGATCCGGCCGCTGAGGGGGATGGCCTCGCCGCGCAGGCCCCAGGGGTAGCCGGTGCCGTCCCAGCGCTCGTGGTGGGTGCCGGCGATCTCGGCGGCGATCTGGACCATGCGCGAGGAACTGCCCTCGAGGATGCGCCGGCCGCGGTCGGCGTGGAGCTCCATCTCCGCCCTCTCCACCGGCGTCAGCGGCCCCGGCTTGAGCAGGATCGCGTCGGGGACGCTGATCTTGCCGACGTCGTGCATGGTGGAGGCGAGGCTGAGCTGACGGGCCTGCGCCTCGTCGAAGCCGAGCCCCCGGGCGATGAGGGCGACGTAGCTCGCCACCCGCGCGACGTGGTTGCCGGTTTCGGTGTCGCGGTGCTCGGCGGCCTTCATGAGCATCGTCACGATCTCGCGCTCGCGCGCCTCGATGGTGGCGGTGGCGGCGCGGACCTCGCGGTCGAGCCAGGCGGCCCGGTCGACCTGTTCCAGTCGCGCCCGGTTCAGTTCGAGCAGGTTGGCGACGCGGGCGCGGACCTCGAAGGCCTCGAAGGGCTTGGCCAGGAAGTCGGTGGCCCCGGCCTCCAGCGCCTCGCGGCGCAGGGCGCGCTGGTCCATGCTCGTCACCATGACGATGGGCACGTGCGCGAACCCCGGCACCTGCCGCACGGCCTTGACGAAGCCGACGCCGTTCATCCCCGGCATGTCGTAGTCGGTGATCGCGATGCCGATCTCGGCCCCGTGCGCCTCGACGAAGGCCAGGGCCGCGAACGGGTCCGTGAAATCCTTCGGGACGCAATCGGGTATCGACCGGATGGCCTCGGCCATCAGGACGTTGTTCAGGACGGCGTCGTCGAGGATGAGCGCGATCATCGGCACAGGGGCTCCCTGACGTCGGGCGTCGGCCCCGGTGGGCGTCCCGGCCAGGGGACACCCGAGGCGGGCGGGTTCTCCGTCGTGCCACGGAAAGGTTGATGGCCGGTTGATGACCGGCCGCGAATACCCGCGCGGAGGGAAGCCGACGTCCCGTGCCCTCAGGAGGCCGGGCAGGGGCCGCCGCCGGGCAGGACCACTTCGGGGGCCTGGCTGTGGTAGCGCAGGCCCACGCGGACCGGCCAGTAGATCTGCCGCGAGAAGACGATGTTGCTCAGGACCTGCCCGAACAGGGCGGTGAAGGTCGAGCCGGCGATGGGCCGATAGGGCATGCGGGTCTCGACCAGGAGCATGCGCGCGCCGCCGACCCGCTGGTCCGCGGGCAGGGCGACCGCCGGCGTGTCTCCCACCGGCCGCGCCGTCGCATTGGCACCGGCGACGCTCGAACACACCCGCATGACCCCCGATGGGACGGTGCCGAGGACGCCCACCGCGCTGACGACGATGGTGATGCCGGAATCGTCCAGGGGCTGCACGACCACCTTCGAGGCCGCGAACATGCCGTCGATCTCCGCCCGGCTGGCCACGGCGACGCTCCCGGCGAAATCGCCCACGGTCTGGGTGAAGAGGTCGAGCTTGCGCAAGGTGCCCATCATGTTCGAGACCTCGATCGTCCCGATGTAGGTCATGAGCAGGACCGGCAGGATCAGCGCGAATTCGAGGATGGCGAGGCCGTCCTCGTCGCCTGCGAAACGCCGCCGCAGTCCCCGGCCGGGACCGGTGCGACGCCGGAGCCATCCCGCCAGGGCGGCGCGCAGGATCGCGCGGCTCAGCATCCGGTGAGCCCGGTGGACCGGCGCCCGAGGGTGACGACCATGGTCGACTGGATCAGCCGGCTGCCGTCCGAGAAGGTGGCGAGGCCCGCGATGGCGTTGTGGACGCTCTGCTGGGCGAGGGCGGCGCGCACCACCACGATCCGGCTGTCCTCGGTGCAGCCGTGGGCGGTGCCGAACCCGGTCCGCCAGGTCTTGGTGGCCGGATCGACGGGACTGGGTGCGGTGACGGCCGAGAAGTCCGCGTAATAGCTGAGATCGACCTTGAGGCGGTCGCAGTTGATGAGCCCGCTCGCGCGCTCGCAGATGCCGGTGCGAACCGTGTCCACCATCGAGGCGGCACTGGCGCCGGTGTCGGTATAGAACGTCCTGGCCGTCGCCTGGACGCCGTTGTCGAGCACCGCCCCGGTCCAATAGACGAGGCCGACTTCGAGGACGAGGAGCAGGAGCGTCAGCAGCGGGAAGACGACGAAGGCGAATTCGATAGCGGTGGCGCCGCCCGCGTCGCCGGCGAACCGCGACACGACCCGGCCGTGCTCGCCCCACGACGGCCCCTCGAGCGGCGTGGTCGCCGTGAGCGTTACGACCTCGCTCACCTCCGTCGATTCCTCCCGGCAACACCGCCTTGGCGATAGGCTACGACAGGGAATCTTCGCATTGTCTTACGAAGAGGCCGGACGTGGCCGAAACGACGCCGGCCGATGGCCGGAATCTCCACAGCGGCGCCCCGGCTTCGTCGTCGGAGACGTGTTGGGTGGGTGCGCAAGGGTTCGTACCGTGGGCCCCCCGGCGGGGCTCGGGAGGCATCGGGTTGGTTTGGCGGGCACGTTCGCGACTCTTCCCCGGTGATGGAGAAGCGGTCCGAAGGGATCGCTTCGCGCCTGCCGAAGGAGCCGCGGGGCAAGGAGCGCGTCGACGATCGGCGCGGGTTCGGCGGGATCGTCCGCGTCTCGACGTCGGGCGGGCGTTGGGCCGATGCCCGGCGTGAGACCGCACGCATGCCCGGCGGCGGGCAAACAGGGATGCAGCTTTTTGCTTGGAGCTTTTTGCTTGGACAGGGCGGACGCGGGATCCGCGACAGTCGGTGGCCGGTCGCGGATCCCGAGCCCAAATAGATAAAATTCTCCATCAAGGTCGATCGTGCATCCGTAAACCCAAAATAGGGGGACATATTATCTTCGATGATTTATTAGGCCCCTATTAAGTCTGACTAAGACGGAATTTGTATTATCTGATTGAGGCTATAGCGCCGTAGCGAATCTATGATAGACCTACAAATCGCAAATAATACAAATCATTCCAAGGATTTCATATGTCTTCAGTGGGCATCGCGGCTCCGCCGTCCGGAAATGCTGTCGTCAACGGTTTGCTGATGGGGCAAGCCTGGTCTGGGTCCGAGGTCACGATCGGTTTCAAGTTCGGCGACATCAACGCGAACGGGATCGACGATTTCGACGAGGGTGACTGGAAACCCTTCCACCGTGAGGTGGTGGCCAACGTCGAAACCTTCACCGCCCTCACGTTCCGCGAGACGGACGAGCCGGCCAACATCATGTTCAGGCTGGACCTGGGCGGCGGCGGCGAGTCCGGCACGCCATCCGCGGGCACGACCTCCGTCGAGACCGCCGTGGGGATCAACGTGGACGTGGCCGGGTCAGCGCAAGCCGTTCGGCTCGGAACATTTTCCCTGACCTGGTTTCATGAGTTCGGCCACGCCCTCGGCCTGAAGCATTCCCATGACCAGGACGGCGGCACCTTTGGGAAACTGCCCGGCATCCAGGAACCCGGCGACCAGGGCACGACCTTCCTGAACTCCCAACTGAATACGGTGATGAGCTATACGTGGTCGTTCCTGGCGGAGGACAACCCGTTCACCGCCGCCTTCGATCCCGGCACGTCGGTCAACGCGCAGCCCGGCTCCTTCAGCGCCATCGACATCGCCGCCCTCCAGCACCTCTATGGAGCGCGCGCGCGCAACGCCGGCAACGACACCTATCGCTTCAGCGACGATGTCGACGTCAACCGCGGCTACACGACGATCTGGGACACCGGCGGTTCCGACACGATCGAATACGCCGGCACCAGCCGGGCCAAGATCGACCTGCGCGCCGCCACCCTCGAGAACGAGATCGGCGGCGGCGGCTGGATCTCCACCTCCGAGCCGTTGCGGGGCGGCTACGCGATCGCGCATGGCGTCACGATCTGATCGGCCCCCACGCGGTGGTCCAAGGGTAAAGTTAGTGCGCGGTAGGCCGCTCCACCACGGGTAGCTTGGCCGGCGGAGCTGGTCGGGCGAGCGCAGCTGGCCAAGCGGAGAACGCTGGC
>NZ_LMND01000005.1 GCF_001423265.1 Methylobacterium sp. Leaf108 | reverse complement strand
CCTCGTGCCCGTCGTCTACCGCATCAACATGCGCGACCCCAACAGCCTGTTCCTCACCCAGGCCTTCCGCATGAGAAACCGCGACCTCATCTACGTCTCAAACGCACCCTTCTCCGAGGTCCAGAAGGTCCTCTCCGTGTTCTCCACCGTCGCGAGCCCCGTGGCGTCTGCCGCGTCGGTCTACTCCGTCTCGCGCTGATCTCGCCTCTTGCGTTCGGGCGTGCGATCCCGCAGGGGTCGCACGGTCCATCGGCAAGCGGCGCGGCCGGCCCGTTTGCCTTGCGTTCTTCGAGAGGTCGGGAGAGGCGGTGAGACGGGGCGTCGTGCTCGGACTGGTGGGACCGCTGCTGGCACTGGCAGGCGTGTCCGTCGCCTCCATCGCCGTCTGCGCGGCCCCGACGACCGACGTCGTGATCGGCGTCGCGGTGCCGCGCTCGGGCGCCTACGTGGCGGTGGGCGAGCAGGTCCTGCGCGGGGTCGAGGCGGCGGCCCGGGATCTCAACGCCAAGGGCGGCCTCGACGGCCGCACCATCCGCCTCGACGTCCAGGACGACGCCTGCGATTCCAACAAGGCCGTGGCGGTGGCCAACCACTACGCCACCAGCGACGTGCGCCTCGTGGTCGGCCACGTCTGCTCCAACGCCTCGATCGCCGCCTCCGACGTCTATGCCGGCAACGGCACCGTGATGATCACGGCGGCCTCCGTGGCCGCCAAGCTCACCGACCGCGGCCTTCCCAATGTGTTCCGGGTCTGCGGGCGGGACGACGATCAGGCCAAGCTCTCGGCCACCGTGCTCGCCGAGCGGTTCCGCGACCGCAAGATCGCAATCCTCAGCGACCAGACGCCCGCGTCCCGCAACCTCGCCGCGGCGACCAAGGAGAACCTCAACCGGATCGGCATCAACGAGGCGGTGAGTACCCAGTTCACCCCCAGCGACGCCGACGCCATGGCACTGGCCGACCGCCTCCGGGAGGCGGGGATCGCCGTGGTCTACTACGGCGGCGACGCCCGCGAGATGGGCCGCCTCGTGCGGATCTCGGCCGAGCGCGGGTTCAAGCCGCAATGGTTCGGCACCTCCGCCATCGCCACCCAGGAATTCGCCGCCATCGCCGGCCCCGCCAGCAACGGGGTCCTGATGACGTTCTATCTCGACCCCCGCCGCAAGCCCGAGGCGGCCCAGGCGGTGCAGGCCTTCAAGGCCGAGGGCACGGAACCGGAGGGGTCGACCCTCTACGGCTACGCCGCCCTCCAGGCGCTCGCCGCGGCCGGCAACTTCGCCCGGTCGACCGATCCCCGCCGCATCGCCGCGACCCTGCACGCGGAACGCTTCGACCTCGTGCTCGGCGCGGTGGGCTTCGACGCCAAGGGTGACGTCACCGCCCAGGGCTACGTCCTCTACGTCTGGAAGGACGGGGCCTTCACCTACGCCAACGCCAACTGATCCTCGGGCGCGCCCGGATCCCTGCACCATCCGATGGCCGCCGGATGCCCGTCCGGGTTCGGAACCCTGCCGCCGGGATCGTTTCCGGTCCTGTCCCGTTCGTACCGGGCGGCCCGCCCGTGCCCCCGGTCATCTGAGGAAGCGACGAAACCCATGGCCCCCTCCGTTCCGCGCCGTACCGTGATCGGCTTTGCCGGTGCCGGCCTGACCGCCGCCGGTCTCGCCGGCGGTCTGGCCGCGCCCGCTCTCGCCCAGACCGCGCCGGACGTGCGCTGGCGCCTGGCCTGCACCTATCCCAAGGGGCTCGACATCCTGTTCGGTGCGGCCGAGGCCCTGTCCCGCCGTGTCGCGGAGGCCACCGACGGGCATTTCCAGATCCAGGTCCAGGCCCCGGGCGAGCCGGTGGCCGCGGACGGGATGATCGAGGCGGTCTCGGCGGGCACCGTGGAGATGGGCTACGGCCCGGCCACCCTCGCCAAGGACCCGGTCTTCGCCCTGGCCACCGCTTTGCCGTTCGGCCTCAACGCCCGCGGCCAGAGCGCCTGGTGGCTCCAGGGCGGAGCGGCCGACCTGTTCGGCGAGGTGTTCGGCAAGCAGGGGCTCGTCGCCCTGCCGGCGGGTAACACCGGCGCGCAGATGGGCGGCTGGTTCCGGCGCGAGATCAAGGCCGTCTCCGACCTGCAGGGCCTCAAGCTGAGGGTCGGCGGCCTCGGGGCGCAGGTGCTGTCGCGGCTGGGCGTGGTGGCGCAGACCACCCCCGGACCGGAGATCTACGGGGCGCTCGAGGCCAAGACCATCGATGCCGCCGAGTGGATCGGCCCTTACGACGACGAGAAGCTCGGTCTCCAGAAGGTCGCACCGATCTATCACTATCCCGGCTTCTGGGAGGGCGGTTCGCTGCTGTTCGCCTGGATCAACGCCGAGCAGTGGAAGGCCCTGTCGAAGCCCTACAAGGCGGTGCTCCAGGCCGCTGCCGCCCAGGTCCATGCCGAGGTCCAGGCCAAGTACGATGCGCGCAATCCCGGCGCCCTGCGTCGCCTCGTGGCCGGCGGCGCGCAGCTGCGTCCGTTTCCGCAAGAGGTGATGGAAGCCGCGTTGAAGAACGCTAACGAGGTCTACGCCGATCTCTCCGCCAAGAACCCGGACTTCAAGCGGCTCCACGATGCACTCAAGACGTTCCGCAACGAAGAGTATCTCTGGTTCCAGGTGGCGGAATACACCTTCGACAACTTCATGATCCGCGCCCGCGCCCGAGGATGATCGGCGCGCGATTGCGGACAGAAAAAAGGCCGCCCCGAAAGGCGGCCCGAAGTCTAGGGAGGAAACGCCCAAGGAGGGCAGCAGGACCGCGACGCCATCGCAGTCCCGCAATGCACAATCTGATGCAGCCGTAAAAAATTGCAAGGGAGTTGGGGCAGCACGACTGACGCTTTTCCCGCAGGTCTGCCCGTTGCCGTCGGCATGTCTCCAAAATGTCGCAGCCGAAAATCCGCGACGGTTCCAGTGCCGGTCGCCGGTTCGATTGGGCGCGAACGAGATAAACATCTGATCGGACGCGGGTTTCGACGACGCGCCGGGGCGCGCCTCTCGATCTGCGCTCGTGCGTCGCAGCGGGTGTCCGACCGCTTGCACTCTGGGGCGCTTCGAGACCTGAGATGCGCGGCGCCTGGGACGTGACGGCGAATCACCCCGCGCTTCGGCCGCCCGCCACGGGTGCCGAACGATGAAAGACGCCGGGCCTGAACGATCCCGTCCGGCGGCAGGCAATGGAAGGCAGCACGACCCGATGACGATTCCGGCCGCCCGCCTGCGGGTCCTCAACGACGTCCCTCCCCGCGAGACGGGGCGCTACGTCCTCTATCTCATGCAGCAATCGCAGCGGGTGGCCTTCAATCCGGCCCTCGAATTCGCGGTGGAGGAAGCCAACCGCATCGGCTGCCCCGTGGTGGTCTGCTTCGGGCTGCTCGACGGCGCCAACGGCTTTCCCGAGGCCAATGCGCGCCATTACGCCTTCATGCTGCAGGGGCTGGCCGACGTGAAGGCGGGGCTCGAGGCGCGCGGGATCGCCTTCGTGATGCGCAAGGCCTCGCCGGCCGTCCTCGCGAGCGACCTGGCGGGCAAGGCCGCGCTCCTCGTCCTCGACCGCGGCTACCTGTCGATCCAGAAGCACTGGTACGCCGAGATCGGGGAGGCCGGCGGCACCCGGGTGATCCAGGTGGAGGGCGACGTGGTGGTGCCGGTGGAGACCGCCTCGACCAAGCACGAATTCGCCGCCCGCACCCTGCGCCCGAAGGTCCAGCGCCTGATGGACGATTTCATCGCTCCCCTCGCCGAGCGCGAGGTCGCGCACCGGGCCGAGGGCTTGCGGCTGAAGGGGGAGGTCGATCCGGCCGACCCGGACGGCGTGCTCGCCGGGCTCACCCTCGACCGGTCGGTGGCCCCGGTGAAGCGGTTCAAGGGCGGGCACACGGAAGCCCGGCGCCGGCTCAAGGCCTATCTCGCCGGGCCGTTCGCCCGCTACGGCGCCGAGCGTGGCCGGCCCGAGGCGGGGGCCGCCTCCCACATGAGCCCCTACCTGCACTTCGGACAGATCTCGCCGGTGGAGATCGCCGTGGCGGTCAGGGCCGCCAAGACCGGCGCCCCCGACGACAAGTCCTCGTACCTCGAGGAGCTGATCGTGCGCCGCGAACTCGCGATGAACCACGTTCACTTCACGAAGGACTACGACACCTACGACGGCGCCCTGCCCGACTGGGCGCGCAAGACCCTGGCCGAGCATGCCGACGACCCGCGCCCCTACGCCTATTCGGACGAGGACCTCGCCGAGGGCCGGACGCACGACGTCCACTGGAACGCGGCGCAGGCCGAGATGCGGGTGACGGGCTACATGCACAACCACCTGCGCATGTACTGGGGCAAGAAGATCCTCGAATGGTCGCCCACGCCCCAGGAGGGCTTCGCCCGCACCCTGCGGCTCAACAACCGCTACTTCCTCGACGGGCGCGACGCGAATTCCTTCACCAACGTCGCCTGGGTCTACGGCCTGCACGATCGCCCCTGGGCCCGTCGCAAGGTGTTCGGTACCATCCGCTACCAGAGCGAGAATTCGCTCAGGAAGATCGACGCCAAGGCCTATCTCGCCGACGTGGCGCGGCTGTGCCGCGCGGAAGCATGACGTTCGGGCCGCCACCACGATCAAGCTTGGCGGAACGCTTTCCCGGCCGGGTTGTTGTCGCTCGATCGTCGTACCGGGACCGCAACCATGACCTTGCTGAAATGGGCTCTCATCTGCTTCGTGGTGTCGCTGATCGCCGGCGGCCTCGGGTTCACCGGAATCGCCTCGGGGGCCGGCTCGCTCGCCCGCATCCTGTTCGGGCTGTTCCTGCTGCTGGCCCTCGTGATCGTGGTCGTCGCTTTCGCCATCGGCCAGGCGGTGTTCTAGGCCGATGACGGCGGACATGACCGGCACGGTCTGTCTCGTCACCGGTGCCACGTCCGGCATCGGTCACGAGACGGCGCTGGGGCTCGCCCGAGCCGGAGCCAGGGTCGGCATCGTCGGGCGCGACCGCGCCCGCACCGATCGCTCGGCGCAGGCCATCCGCGCAGACGTGCCGGGGGCGGTGGTGGACGCGTTCGTCGCCGACCTGTCCTCGCAGGCGCAGGTAAGGCATCTCGCGGCGGAGGTCCGCTCCGCCTACGACCGCCTCGACGTGCTCGTGAACAACGCCGGTGCGATCTTCGACAGCCATGCCGTCACCGAGGACGGGATCGAGCGGACCTGGGCCCTCGATCACCTCGCCTATATGCTCCTGACCCTCGAACTGCTCGATCTCCTGAAAGCCAGTGCCCCGGCCCGGATCGTCAGCGTCGCCTCCATGGCGCACAAGCGCGGCCGGATCGGCACCGATTCGGCCACGGGCTACTCGGCGATCAAGGCCTACAGCCAGGCCAAGCTCGGCAACGTGCTGTTCACCGCCGCCCTCGCCCGACGGCTGGCCGGCAGCGGCGTCACCGCCAACAGTTTGCATCCCGGAGTGGTCGCCACCGGCTTTGCCGGCGGCACGGGTGGCTGGTTCGGTCTCGCCTGGAAAGTGATCCGCCCGTTTCTCATCGCCCCGTCCGACGGGGCGGCGACCTCGCTCCATCTGGCGACCTCGCCCGACGTCGAGGGCGTCAGCGGGTTGTATTTCGCGCGCTGCCGGCCGGTGCCGGTTTCGGCCGCGGCCCGCGACGAGGCGCTGCAGGAGCGGGTCTGGGCGTCGAGCCTGCGCCAGATCGGCGAGCCCGGGTCGCTGCCATAGCCCCGGGTCGATCTGCTTTCGGGCATGAAAGACCCGGCCGGGTTACGACTACGACGCGGTCGCAGAGATCGTGCCGATATCCTATCAAACGTCGGTGTTGGCGATCGATGCCTTAACCGACACCATGCCATCGTCGCCCTCGTTGTTTGAGGATCGTCACGGTGTCGGAGCGGGCAGCTCTCCTTCTCGATGAGTCGAGGGGTCACGAAGGTCTCGATCGGTGGCTCCGCTTCGAACCGAAGCTGGAGGAGCGATACGAGGCCGAGCATGGGGCGGAGCGCGTGGCGAGCCTGCGCCACGCCATCTACGTCGGCCTCATCCTCTACAACGCCTACAACCTGACCAGCATCGTCCTCCTGCCCGACATCCTGTGGCTCTCCGTGACCGCGCGGGTGTTCCTCGTGACGCCGGTCTCCCTCGGACTCGCCTGGCTCATCGGCCGCGTGTCCCCGGCGCAGCGCGAATGGCTGGTGCTTAACGGCATCGTCAACGCCTTCGTGCTCCCGGTCTTCCTGTTCTGGCTCACCGCCGCGCCGCTGGGGAACTATACCTTCGGGGAGTTCTCCCTCACCCTGGTCTTCGGGAACATGCTCCTGGCCCTGCGGTTTCGGCATGCGGCGATGTTCACCGTCGCGGCCTTCGCCGTCGTCGTGGTCGCCCTCGCGGCGAAGGCCGATCTCGATCCGGCCCTGCGGGCGGCCTTCGTCGTCCAGATCGCCACGGCGTGCATCTTCAGCCTCTACGCCAATTACCGGATCGAGCGCCGTCGATGCCTGGACTACCTCAGGACCGTGCGTGCCGTCCTCAAGGCGGAACAGGCGGACGCCAACCGGCAGAAATTCCAGGACCTGTCGCGCACCGATGCCCTCACCGGGCTCCCCAACCGTCGTTTCCTGGACGAGCGGCTGGGCGAATGGTTCGCCGACCATCGCCCCGCCGCCCTGATGATGATCGACATCGACCACTTCAAGCTCTTCAACGACGCCCTCGGCCATCCGCGGGGCGACGAGTGCCTGTTGAGCGTCGGCACGGTCATTGCCTCGGCGGCGGACGGCCCGGACCGGGTGTGCGCGCGCTACGGCGGGGAGGAGTTCACCCTGGTGGTGCGGGACGTGACGGAGATCGAGGCGCTTCGGATCGCCGACGGCCTCGTGCAGGCGATCGCCGCCCTCGGCATCGCCCATCCCGGCCGTCGCGACGGCGCGAGGTTCGTCACCGCCAGCATCGGGGTCGCGGTCAAGGCGGCCGGCGGGAGCGCCTCGCAGGGCGATGTCATCGCCCAGGCCGACCGGGCGCTCTACGACGCCAAGCGCCAGGGCCGGAACCGCTGCACCCTCGGCGGACGCCGCGGCGACGCGATGCTGCAATCGGCGTGACGCGAGCGCCTCAGGCCGCCGCCGGCTTCGGCAGGAAGTCGCCCGCCAGCGCCGCGGCGATGAGGGCGCGGGTCTCGGCGACGCCGTAGAGGGCGACGAACGACCCGAAGCGCGGCCCCCGCGCCTCCCCGAACAGCACGTTGTAGATGGTGGTGAACCAGGCCTGCGACACGCCCGGCCGTCCGTCCGGGCTCTTGGCCTTGCCCGACAGGTCGGGGAAATGCCGCCGCCCGACCTCGTAGACGATGGCCTGCAGCCCCTCCGGATCCGTGGAGCCTTCGTGGGTGGCCAGCGTCTGCGACAGGTCCTCCAACGCCGCCCGTTCCTCCTGGGTGGCCGCCCGGTAGGTCTTGGCCGGCCGCACCAGGTCGCGGAAATAGGCGAGCGCATGGCCGACCAGCCGGTCGAGGACCGGATGGGTCTGCGGCCCGATCTCCGGATCGTAGCGGCGGATGAAGCCCCACAGCACCGCCGGGTCCTCGGTGTTGGCGACGGTGGCGAGGTTGAGGAGCATGGCGAAGGTGAGCGCGCCGCCCTTGCCCACGGCTTCCGCCGCCGGCGGATGGCCCGCGTGCAGGTGCCAGACCGGGTTGCCGAGACGCTGGGCCGGCTCCTGGCCGGGGAACTTCTCCAGGAAGGTCAGGTAGTCGTCGACCTGCCGTGGGATCATCTCCACGAACAGGCGCTTGGCCTCGCGTGGCTTGTTGTACATGAACAGCGCGAGGCTGTCGGCGGTGCCGTAGACCAGCCAGTCGTCGATCGAGAGGCCGTTGCCCTTCGACTTCGAGATCTTCTTGCCGTCCTTGTCGAGGAAAAGCTCGTAGTTGAACCCCTCCGGCGGATCGCCGCCGAGCGCCCGGGCGATCTCGCCCGACAGCTTCACGGAATCGATCAGGTCCTTGCCGGCCATCTCGTAGTCGATGCCGAGCGCCACCCAGCGCATCGCCCAGTCGGGCTTCCACTGCAGCTTGGCGTGCCCGCCCGTCACCGGGGTCTCGTAGGCCTCGTTCGTCTTGGGGTCGCGCCAGACCAGGGTGCCGGCGCCGACCCGGACCTCGTCGATGGCCACCTGCATCACCTCTCCCGTCACCGGGTGGATCGGCAGGAACGGCGAATAGCTCGCCGACCGCTCCGCCCTGAGCGAGGGCAGCATGATCGCCATCACCGCCTCGTAGCGGTCGAGCACGGTGAGCAGGGCCTCGTCGAACAGCCCGGCCTGGTAGCAGGCGGTGGCCGAGCGGAACTCGTAGTCGAAGCCGAAGGCGTCGAGGAAACGGCGCAGTTCGGCGTTGTTGTGCGCCCCGAAGCTGTCGTGGGTGCCGAACGGGTCGGGCACGCGGGTCAGCGGCTGGTTGAGGGCGCCGATCAGCATGTCCTTGTTGGGCACGTTGTCGGGCACCTTGCGCAGGCCGTCCATGTCGTCCGAGAAGGCGATCAGCCGGGTCGGCACGCTGTCGTTGGTCAGCACCCGGAAGGCGTGGCGCACCATCGAGGTCCGCGCCACCTCGCCGAAGGTGCCGATGTGCGGCAGCCCCGAGGGGCCGTAGCCGGTCTCGAACAGGACCTCGGCCTTCGGCTTGCGCTCGATCCGCGCCACCAGCTTCCTCGCCTCCTCGAAGGGCCAGGCGGTCGCCGTGGCGGCGGCCTCGATGAGGGCGGGGTCGAGGGAAAGCGGCGACGGCATGATGGGAAACGCGCGGTTCGACGGGGGCTGGGGAAGCGCGGCACCCTAGGGAGGGGCCAGGCATGGGTCAACGCGTCGCGACGCACGGGCAGGACAATCGGGTGGAACCCGATTGTCGATCGTTCGGGCGCGAAGAGCGCCCGGCGGAGCGGGCGTTGTAGGACATCCGTCCTACAACGCGTCGAGCGCAGTGATAGCCGAGGTCGCGGAGGCGGCCGCCGGCGCTTGAGGCCAGTCGGAAACCGAGGGTGATCGGGGCCACCCGATTGCCCTACGGGTGGAGGCCCACGGCCTTGACCGCACCGACGGGACGGTGATTGGTCGGGGAATGTCGACCGGTCGCGCCACGTCACTCCCCCTCCGGAACCGCCGCATCCTCCTCGTCGTCGGGGGCGGCATCGCGGCCTACAAGGCCCTCGACCTGATCCGGCGGCTGCGCGAGCGCGGCGCGATGGTGCGCCCGCTGCTCACCGCCGGGGCCCAGGAGTTCGTGACGCCGCTCGCCGCCGCGGCGCTGGCGGGGGAGCGCGCCCATACCGACCTGTTCGACCGGGCCGACGAGGCCGAGATCGGCCACATCCGACTCGCCCGCGACGCCGACGCCGTCGTCGTGGCCCCGGCCACCGCCAACCTGATGGCGCGCATGGCGAACGGCCACGCCTCGGACCTCGCCACCACGGTCCTGCTCGCCACCACCCTGCCGATCCTGATCGCGCCGGCCATGAACGTGCGGATGTGGCAGCACCCGGCGACCCGGCGCAACCTCGCCACCCTGATCGCCGACGGCGTCCATGTGGTCGGGCCCAACGACGGCGCCATGGCCGAGGCCGAGTTCGGCCCGGGCCGGCTGGCGGAGCCGCACGAGATCGCCGACGCGGTGGAAGCCCTGCTGGCGCCGGCCCGGCCCGAGGGCGGGTTCGGCTTCCTCGCCGGCAGGAACACCGACCGGAACACGGACGAGAACGCCGGCATGACCGGCGGCGGGCCGCTCGCCGGCAGGCATGTCCTCGTCACCTCCGGCCCCACCCACGAGCCGATCGATCCGGTCCGCTATCTCGCCAACCGCTCCTCGGGCCGGCAGGGCCACGCCATCGCCGCCGCCGCCGCCGCCGCCGGTGCCCGGGTCACCCTGGTGTCCGGACCGGTGGGTATCCCCGATCCCGCCGGGGTCGCGGTGGTGCGTGTCGAGACCGCCCGGCAGATGCTGGCGGCCGTCGAGGCGGCCCTGCCCGCCGACGTGGCGGTCTTCGCCGCCGCCGTCGGCGACTGGCGTCCGGCCGAATGGCGTCCGGGCAAGATCAAGAAGGACGGCGGCACGGTCGCTCCCCTCGGCCTCGTCGAGAACCCCGACATCCTCGCCACCATCGCGCGGCGCACCGAGGGGCGCCCGGCCCTCGTGGTCGGCTTCGCCGCCGAGACCGACACGGTCCTCGACCACGCCCGGGCCAAGCTCAACCGCAAGGGCTGCGACCTCCTCGTGGCCAACGACGTCTCGGCCGAAGGCGGCGTGATGGGCGGCTCGCACAACACCGTCCACCTCCTCTCGCCCGACGGCGCGCTGGAGACCTGGCCCACCCTCGACAAGGACGAGGTCGCGCGGCGCCTGGTGGCGCGCTTCCCCGCCCGCCTCGAAGGGCCGACGACGCCGGAAACGAACTCGGCGAGACCCGGCGCGTTAAGCCTTGACTAACCCCTCGCACCGCATCATTCGAGGGCCGCCGTCGGCCTCGATACGATCCGGTCCGGTGGCCCCATAGGAACGACTGAACCCAATGCCCAGCGACAGTAGTCGATGGACCGCGCCGCCTTCGGCCGACCGCGTGCTGCCCGCCTGATCGCTTGATCGGGCTCGCCCGCGACCGGCCCCCGGCGGCCGGTCGAACGAGGTGAGCCCATGACCCTGTTCCCTGCATTCTCCCGCGCCTCGCGTGCGGGTTCTTCCGCCAAGTCGCGCACCAAGCCGCGCGACGCCAACGTGGCGGTCATCATGCTCGTGATGATGTCGCTGGTGTTCGCACCCATCATCGCGATCCATCTCGTGGCGACCTTCGCGCCGGCGAGCCTCGCCTCGACGTTGCTGTCGCGCTCGGCCGATACCACCGTGCCGCCGGGCTGAGGGCCGTCAGGCGTCGGGGACGGCGTCGTCGTTCGGCCGAGCCATGTGCATCAGCTCCCAGACATGGCCGTCGAGGTCCTGGAAGCTGCAGCCGTACATGAAGCCGTAGTCCATGTTGGGCTTCCACGGCTTCGCGCCGGCCGCGAGCGCCTTGGCCAGCATGTCGTCCACCGCCTCGCGCGAGTCCGCCGAGAGGCAGGTGAGCACCTCGTTGGCCTTCGTGGCGTCGCAGATCTCGCCGGTGATGAAGTCCCGGAAGCGGGCTTCGGTGAGCAGCATCACGAATATGGTGTCGGACACCACCATGCAGGCGGCGGTCTCGTGGGTGAAGTCGGGGTTGAAGGCGAAGCCGAGGGCCGAGAAGAAGGTCTTGGAGGCCGGAAGGTCCTTCACCGGCAGGTTCACGAAGATCATCCGCATGCGCTGGTCTCCTGTCTCGCACTTCGAGACTCTGTCGAAGGTCGCACGTGCGTCAAGGTAGCGGTCTGATCGATCGCGCCGGAGCGATCTGGTCGGGACCATCGTCGCGTGCCAGACCATTTCTGGCGCGACGGGCCCGATGCCGGGCCGGCCGATGGCTTTCGCGGCGCCGTTTCGTTCTGAAGGGGGACGTGATGTCGGATCGGACAGGCACGGGCTGGGATCCCTCGGACGTGGATCTCTGGATCCGCATCGCGGCGCACGACTTCGAGCGGCCCGAGCACCGCCTGACCTTCACCGGGCGCCTCGCCCGGGACCGGGGCTGGCCCCTCGATGTCGCGCACGCCGCCATCGGCGAATACCGGCGCTTCTGCTTTCTGGCCGTCACCGGCGCCCTGCCCGTCACCCCGAGCGAGGAGGTGGACGAGGTTTGGCACCTGCACCTGACCTATTCGCGGGACTATTGGGACGCCTGGTGCGGCGAGGTCCTGCGACGCCCGCTCCACCACGATCCCACCGAGGGCGGCCCGGCCGAACAGGCCCGCTACCGCGAGCAATACGCCCAGACCCTCGTGCGCTACGAGGTGCGCTTCGGCCCACCCGACCCGCTGTTCTGGCCCGGCACGGCCCAACGGTTCGGGCCCGCCCCGCGCTACCGCTGCGTCGACATGCGCCGGCACCTCGTCCTGCCGCGCCCGCGCCTGCCGCTTTGGGGCCGGCCGTCGGTCCTGCGCCCGGGCGGAGAGCCGGTGGGCGAAGGGCTGCCCCTATGAACGTGGCCGGGCTCGGCTCCTTCGACCCGACCGGCGGACCGTTCCTCGTTCTCTACCTCGGCGCCACCCTGTGCGTGGTCGCAGCCCACCGGGTACTGCATGTGGTCCTGAAGGGTGCGGGCGTCCCCGGCCCCGTCCGCGACCTCGACGCGATGGCGATCGCCTATCTCGCCGGCGGCGCCCCCCGCGTCGCCGATGCCTTCGCCGTGGCGATCCTCGCGGCGGGCGGCGTCCTCACCGAGACCCGGCCCAAGCGGATCGCGACGGCGGGCGTAGCCCACGCCCTTCCCGCTGCCTTCGCGCCCTTGGCCGCGATCGCGTCCGCCGGCGGGGGGCGGCAGGCCTACACGCGACAGGAGTTGATCGCCGCGGTGAAGGAGCGCCTGGGTCCGCTCCGGTTCCGGCTCGCCGGGCGCGGCTTCGTGGTCGACGATGCCGCTGCGGGGCGCCTGCGCTGGGCGACCCTCGTCCTGTTCGGCGGGCTCCTCGCCTTCGGCCTCACCACGGTCGCCATCGGCCTGTCGCGTGGCAAGCCGGTGGCGTTCCTCGTCGTCCTGGTCGTGGCCACGGCCGCGCTCGGCGTATTTCACTTCCTGCGTCCGCCCCGGCGAACGCGGGCAGGCGACGCGGCCTTGGCGGACCTCGGCCGGTGCCATGCCCGCGCGGCCCGGGCGCCGATCGCCGCCGAACTGAGCCTCGCCGTCGCCCTGGCCGGCACTGCGGTCCTCGCCGGCACCGCCCACGCCGGTTACCGCGACCTCGTCCGGACCACGTCCGCCGGGAACGGCACCGGCGGCGGATGCGGCAGCGGTGGCAACGGCGGCGGTGGTTGCGGAGGCTGCGGCGGGGGCGACTGACACGGCCGGCGGTGCGACGTGGCCGATCCTCGCGTTGACGGCGCGCCGGCTCCTGTCTATAGAGCGCGCTTCGCCGACATGCCGCGCAACGCGTAGCCCGTCGGCTTCGCCATTGCCCGAACAACCTTCGCGACGACCGACACTTCAGGCCCACGGGCTCGTCGGCATCGCCTCATTCTGAACGAGGATGCCACCATGGCCAACACCGTGTCGGCCAAGAAGATGACCCGCAAGATCGCGAAGCGGACCGCCGTGAACCGCTCGCGCCGCAGCCGCATGCGCACCTTCGTCCGCAAGGTCGAGGAAGCCATTGCCGCTGGCGACCCGTCCATCGCCCTCACCGCCCTGCGCGAGGCCGAGCCCGAGATCATGCGCGCTGCCCAGCACGGCATCGTTCACAAGAACAACGCCTCCCGGAAGGTGTCGCGGCTCGCCGCGCGGGTCAAGGCGCTCGCCGCCTGACACCACCCTCCTCGGAGCGGTCCTGAAAGAAGCCCGGCCATCTGGCCGGGCTTCTTTCGTTTCGGCACCCCCGACCGGCGGCGAGGGACATGCGAACGGACCGGCGGGCGTTAACCCTGGAGTCGAATCCTTGGCGTTGCGGAGTCTTGGGGGGCTGTGTAGATTAATGATCTCTCGCCTGGAGCGATAAAATTTACGCTTTGTTGAGACCTCGTCGAATCGACCGCAAGATCTTCTCTTCCGCTCGACTCCGGCGAGCCGCGCAACTCCCCTTCGATGACTCGCGATGCGGTGCGGCCGGCTCGGTTTGTTAGGAGAACCGTAGCTAATTGTTGATAGCCATCTCATATCGACAAAAGCTCGCGATCCGGGGTTGACTCGCGGGCGACGATCTGAGTTCCGCGAATTGCTGCGGGACCGGTGTGACGGTCTAGTGTGCGTACGCGTCGGCGGCGGTCCTCCGTCCCCTGCGCGAGGAGAGCGATGATGCAGGTCGAGGGCAGCGCGGCGGATGACGGCGAGATCGGCAGGAACGCGACCAGTGCCGCCGATGCCACGGCCGCCTGGGCGCGCGTCAAGCGCCGCCTGAGGGCGGAACTCGGCGAGGACGTGTTCGCGAGCTGGTTCGCCCGCCTCGAACTCGATGCGGTGGTCGCCGGCACGGCCCGTCTCACCGTCCCGACCCGCTTCCTCAAGAGCTGGATCGAATCGCATTACCTCGACCGCGTGCTCAACACCTTCCGCAGCGAAGTCGAGGCGGTCACCCGCATCGAGGTCGGGGTGCGCGGCGCCGCCGCCCCCGTCCGCGTCGCGCCCGCCGCCCAGAAGGTGAACGCCCCGGCGAGCCCGCTGGCCCGGCTCCAGGCCTCACCGGCGTCCGTGGCCTTCCTCCACCAGGGCGAGGCCGCCTCGCCGGTGCCCGAGACCGAGGCGCCCGCCTCCGCCCGGCCCGAGGCCGGCGACCTCAGCGGTGCCCCGCTCGACAACCGCCTCACCTTCACGAGCTTCGTCGTCGGCCGCTCCAACGCCCTGGCCCATGCGGCCGCCGAGCGCGTCGCCCGCCACGACGGCGGCCCTGCCCTCTACAACCCGCTCTACCTCCACGCCGGGGTCGGGCTGGGCAAGACCCACCTCCTGCACGCCATCGGCCACGCCACCCGCGAATCCGGCAAGCGCGTGATCTACCTCACCGCCGACCGCTTCATGTACGGCTTCGTCAACGCCCTGAAGACCCAGAACGCGCTGGCCTTCAAGGAGCGCCTGCGCGCCATCGACCTGCTCATCCTCGACGACGTCCAGTTCATCCAGGGCAAGTCGATCCAGGCCGAGTTCGGCCACACCATCAACGCCCTGATCGACGCCGGCCGCCAGATCGTGGTGGCGTCCGACCGGCCTCCGACCGAGCTCGAAGCCCTCGACGAGCGCGTGCGTTCGCGCCTGGGCGGCGGTCTCGTGGTCGAGATCGGCACCCTCGACGAGACGCTGCGCACCTCGATCCTGTCCGCCCGCCTGGCGGCGGTGCGGGTGACCCATCCCGGCTTCGAGGTCTCGCCGACGGTGGCGAGCTACGTCGCCCGGGCGATCACCGCCAACGGCCGCGACCTCGAGGGCGCCGTCAACCGCCTCCTGGCGCACGCGACCCTCACCGGCACCGCCGTGACCATGGAGACGGCCGAGACCGCGATCCGCGACCTCGTCAAGAACCGCGAGCCCAAGCGCATCAAGATCGAGGACATCCAGAAGCTGGTGGCCTCGCGCTACAACGTCTCGCGCTCCGACATCCTGTCCGAGAGGCGCACCGCCGCCGTGGTCAAGCCGCGCCAGATCGCGATGTATCTCTCGAAGGTGCTGACCCTGCGCTCCCTGCCCGAGATCGGGCGCCGCTTCGGGGGACGCGACCACACCACCGTGCTGCATGCGGTGCGCAAGATCGACAAGCTGATCGGCGAGGACACGGTCCTGTCCGAGGAGGTCGAACTCCTGAAGCGCATGCTGCAGGATTGATCGGCACCGGTCCGCGCGCGCCCGTCGCGGGAACAGGGGCCCGCGCCCGATGCTTTCTCCGATGGGGCCGCCCGGTGATGGGCGGCCCCTTCAGGAGCCGTCCCCCATGCCCGAGACCGTGATCTTCGACGTCGACGGCACGCTCATCGATTCGAACGACCAGCACGCCCGTGCCTGGCAGGACGCCTTCGCCGACTTCGGCCACGACATCCCGCTCGCCGACCTGCGCGCCCAGATCGGCAAGGGTGGCGACCAGCTCCTGCCGGTGTTCCTCTCGGACAGCGAGATCGCGGAACGCGGCGAGGCCCTCCAGGCGCATCGCGGCGGCATCCTGCATGGACGCTACCTGGCGACGATCCGTCCCTTCCCGCAGGTCCGCGCGCTGATGCAGCGGCTGATCGCCGACGGCACCCGGATCGCGCTGGCCTCCTCGGCCAAGGGCGACGAGCTCGCAGGGTACAAGAGACTGGCGGACATCGCCGACCTCGTCGACGAGGAGACCTCCTCGGACGATGCCGAGCGGAGCAAGCCCCATCCCGACATCTTTATCGCCGCCCTCGACCGCCTCGGCGATCTCTCTCCGGAGAAGGCGCTGGTGGTCGGCGACACGCCCTACGATGCCGAGGCCGCCGGCAAAGCGGGCCTGCGCGTCGTCGGCCTCACCTGCGGCGGATGGGCGGAGGCCGACCTGATCGCAGCCGGATGCATCGCGGTCTACCGCGACGCGGCCGATCTCCTGGCCCGCTACGACGACTCGCCGTTGGCGCGCGCCTGAGGCCCTTTGCGCAGAGGACGCGTTTCGCCTCGCGCCGGACGACCACCTGTGAAAGTCTGACGGGGCGACGCCGAGCGCCACGGGAGGGGAACGGGTGCAGCCGACGACCTACGACATGCTCGTCATCGGCGGCGGCATCAATGGCACCGGGATCGCGCGGGACGCGGCCGGGCGCGGCCTCACGGTGCTCCTGTGCGAGCGCGGTGACCTCGCCGAATTCACCTCGTCGTCCTCGACCAAGCTGATCCACGGCGGCCTTCGCTATCTCGAGTACTACGAGTTCCGCCTCGTGCGCGAGGCCCTGGCCGAGCGTGAGCGCCTGCTCGCCCAGGCTCCGCACGTCATCTGGCCCTTGCGCTTCGTCCTGCCCCACGACGAGGGCCTGCGCCCGGCCTGGATGCTGCGGCTGGGGTTGTTTCTCTACGACCACCTCGCCCGGCTGCGCACCCTCCCCGGCTCGGCCTCGGTGCGGCTGCGCGCCGGCGCCCATGGGGCGCCGCTGCAGCCGCGCCTGACCCGGGGGTTCGCCTATTCCGACTGCTGGGTCGAGGACAGCCGCCTCGTCGTGCTCAATGCCATGGATGCGCGCGAGCGCGGCGCCGACATCCGCACCCGCACGGCGGTGGATGCGGCCAGGCGCGACGACGGGACTTGGATCGCGCACCTGCGCGACATCGCCACCGGCCGCATCGAGACCGTACACGCGAGGATCGTCGTCAACGCCGCCGGCCCCTGGGTCGGCCAGACGCTGGGGAGCACCCTCGGCATCGCCAGCCGCGCGGCGGTGCGGCTCGTCAAGGGCAGCCACATCGTGGTGCCGAAGATGTACGAGGGCGAGCACGCCTACATCCTGCAGCAGCCCGACCGGCGCATCGTGTTCGCGATCCCCTACGAGCGCGACTTCACGCTCGTCGGCACCACCGACGTGCCCCATGCCGGCGAGCCCGGCCCGGTGGCGATCTCGCCCGACGAGACCCGTTACCTGTGCGACTGCATCAACCGCTCGTTCGCGCGGCGCATCGGCCCCGACGACGTGGTCTGGAGCTTTTCCGGCGTGCGCCCGCTGTTCGACGATGCCGCAAAGAACGCCTCCGCCGTGACCCGCGACTACGTCCTCGACCTGTCGGACCGCGACGGGCGGCTGCCGGTGCTCTCGGTGTTCGGCGGCAAGATCACCACCTACCGGCGTCTGGCCGAACACGCCATGGAGAAGCTGGCGCCCTACGCGCCCGATCTCACGCCGGCCTGGACGGCGGGGAGCACCCTGCCCGGCGGCGACATGCCCGGGGCCGATCTCGAACGCTTCCTGGCCGATCTGCGGCTGCGAAAGCCGTTCCTGCCGCCGGCCCTGGCGCGGCGCCTCGCCCGCGCCTACGGCACCCGGGTGGACCGCCTGCTCGGCGCGGCCCACTCTCTCGCCGACCTCGGCGAGCGGTTCGGCGACGATCTCACGGCGGTGGAGGTGGACTACCTGACCATCCACGAATGGGCTCGCTCGGCCGACGACATCCTGTGGCGCCGCTCGAAGCTCGGCCTGCGGATCCCACCCGAGGGACAGGCCCGGCTCGCCGCCTACCTGAAGGGGCGCGCGGCGGCGGCGTGACGTCCGATCGCAGGACCGGATCGGCCAGGACCGGATCGGCCAGGACCGGACCGACCAGGACCGGGCCCTGGAAGACACGTCGGGGCGGGAGAGACGGCCATGAGGAGGGACGATCATGGGCAGCTACGTCGGCGCCATCGACCAGGGCACCACCAGCACGCGCTTCATCGTGTTCGACCGGCGCGGTGACATCGTCGGCTCGGCCCAGCGCGAGCACGAGCAGATCTATCCCAAGCCCGGTCACGTCGAGCACGACCCCCTGGAGATCTGGCGCAACACCCGGATCGTCATGCGCGAGGCCCTGGAGGCGGCCGGGATCGCGCCCACCGACCTCCTTTCCCTCGGCATCACCAACCAGCGCGAGACCACGCTGGTCTGGGACCGCCGCACCGGCCGGCCGCTCCACAACGCCCTGGTCTGGCAGGACACCCGCGTCGACGGCCTCGTCGCCCGCTTCGCGCAAGCCGGCGGGAAAGACCGCTTCCGCGCCGTCACCGGCCTACCCCTGGCGAGCTACTTTTCGGGCCTGAAGCTCGCCTGGCTGCTGGATGCGGTGCCGGGCACGCGGGAGCGGGCGCAGGCGGGGGACGTCCTGTTCGGCACCATCGACACCTGGCTGGTCTGGAACCTCACCGGCGGAGCCGAGGGCGGCCTCCACCTCACCGACGTCACCAACGCCAGCCGCACGCAACTGATGGCGCTGGACACCCTCGACTGGGACCCCGGCATGCTCGCCGCATTCGACGTTCCGCGCGCGATGCTGCCGGCCATCGTCTCGTCCAGCGCGGTCTACGGCGAGACCCGCACGCCCTTTACCGGCGTCCCCATCGCCGGCATCCTCGGCGACCAGCAGGCGGCCTTGTTCGGGCAGACCTGCTTTGCCGCCGGCGAAGCCAAGAACACCTACGGCACCGGCTGCTTCGTGCTCATGAACACCGGGGCCCAGCCGGTGGCTTCCACCTGCGGCCTCGTCACCACGGTGGGGTACAGGCTCGGCGACCGGCCCGCGGTCTATGCCCTGGAGGGCTCCATCGCCATCGCCGGCGCCCTGGTGCAATGGCTGCGCGACAACCTCGGGATCATCGGCCACAGCGACGAGATCGAGCCCCTGGCCCGCACCGTCGCCGACAACGGCGACGTCTACATCGTACCCGCCTTCTCCGGCCTCTACGCGCCGCATTGGCGCGAGAGCGCGCGCGGCGTCATCGCCGGGCTCACGCGCTACGCCAACAAGGGCCACATCGCCCGCGCCGCGCTGGAGGCGACCGCCTACCAGACCCGCGAGGTGCTGGAGGCGATGGCGCAGGATTCCGGGATCGGCATCAGCGAGTTGCGCACCGACGGCGGCATGGTGAGGAACGACCTCCTCATGCAGTTCCAGGCCGACATCCTGAACGTGCCGGTGGTGCGCCCCAAGGTCGTGGAGACCACGGCATTGGGCGCGGCCTACGCCGCCGGCCTCGCCACCGGCTACTGGAACGGCACCGACGACCTCGTCGCCAACTGGGGCGTCGACCGCCGCTGGCACCCGTCCATGGACGAGAGCCTGCGCACGACGCTTGTCAGCGGCTGGACCAAGGCGGTGGAACGCTCCTTCGACTGGACGACGCCGGGCGCGTGAGCGAAGCCAAAATCCGCATTGCGAAGCAATCGAACGGATTTTGTATGAGGTCCGGCCCGCGCTGTGCGAGACGCGGCCGTTGCACTACCTCGCCGGCACCACCCTCGCTTGACGGACCCCGCGATGACCGACGCCCCGCAGCAATTCGCCAGCGACAATTATTCCGGCGTCTGCCCCGAGGCCTGGGCGGCGATGGCCGAGGCCAATGCCGGCTACGCCCCGGCCTACGGCGACGACGATTGGACGGCGCGGGCCGCCAGCGCCTTCCGGGCGCTGTTCGAGACGGAATGCGAGATGTTCCTCGCCTTCAACGGCACCGCCGCGAACTCGCTGGCCCTGGCCTCGCTCTGCCAGTCCTATCACAGCGTGATCTGTGCCGATTCCGCCCATGTCGAGACCGACGAGTGTGGCGCGCCGGAGTTCTTCTCCAACGGCTCGAAGCTGCTCACCGCCCCGTGCGTCGACGGCAAGCTGACGCCGGCCGCGATCCGGACGCTGGCGACGCGGCGCCAGGACATCCACTTCCCCAAACCCCGCGTCGTCACCATCACCCAGCCCACCGAGACGGGGCAGGTCTATACGCCCGCAGAAATCGCGGCGATCGCCGCCGTGTGCCGGGAGCTGTCCTTGAGCCTGCACATGGACGGGGCGCGCTTCTCCAACGCCTGCGCCAGCCTGGGGTGCGCACCGGCCGACATCACCTGGAAGGCCGGCGTCGACGTCCTGTGCTTCGGGGGCACCAAGAACGGCCTGCCCGCCGGCGAGGCGATCCTGTTCTTCGATCCCGCGCAGGCCGAGGATTTCGGCTATCGCTGCAAGCAGGCCGGCCAGCTCGCCTCGAAGATGCGCTACCTCTCCGCCCCCTGGGTCGGGCTCCTGCAGGGCGGCACCTGGCTGCGCAACGCCGCCCACGCCAACGCCTGCGCCCGCCGTTTCGCGCAGGGATTGGCGGGCCTGCCCGGCCTCGCACCCTTGTTTCCGGTGGAGGCCAACGCCGTCTTCCTCGCCCTGCCCGAGGCCGTCGCCGAGGCCCTGCGCGGCAGGGGCTGGCGCTTCTACACCTTCATCGGCGGGGCGGCCCGGTTCATGTTCTCCTGGGACGCCGACCCGGCCCGGATCGACCACCTCGTCGCCGACCTGCGCGCCCTCGTGCCGGCGGCCGGCCATCCTTAACCTCCCGCTTACCCGATTGATCGAGGTTGCCGCTCCTCAGGCATCAGGGAGTCACCATGTCCGACACGGTAGGGATCGCGGGCGATCGCATTCGGTCGATCATCGAGCGCATCGAGCAGCTCGACGAGGAGATCAAGGGGCTCATGGAGGGCAAGAAGGAGGTGTTCGCCGAGGCCAAGGGCGAAGGCCTCGACGTCAAGATCCTCAAGGAGATCCTCAAGCTGCGCAAGCTCGACCAGGACGAGCGCGACGAGCACGAGACCCTGCTCGACGTCTACCTGCGTGCGATGGACGCCCCCTCCCCCGCCCCGATCGCGCAGGCCGCGTGAGGGACGGACGACAGACGACGAGGGGCTGACCGCGACGGTCCGGTGCGGCGCCCGCGCGATGGCGCGTCGTCCCGACCTCCTCCCGGGGGCAGGGACGACGCGCCTCCCGGGATCGTGAGGCTCCCAAGGACCGTCGGAGGGGCGCGCCGATCAGGCGAGATAGTCGCCGTATTGTTCGACGTGACGCGCCAGGCCGAGGCCGTGTTCGCGCACCAGGCGCTCGGCGAGGTCGGCGTCCCGGGCCTCGAGGGCGTCGATGATCTTGACGTGCTCCTTGATGGAGTCGGCCGCCCGGTCGCCCTGGCGCAGGGCGGTGTTGCGGATGCCGCGGACGTGCATCAGCAGGTTGCTGGTGATGTCCTCGATCACCTCGCATTGGCCGAGCGCGATGATCGTCTGGTGGAAGCGCATGTTGGCCTCCGAGTACTCGTAGAGGTGGTCCGACGGCTGGCCCTCGAAGAACTCGGGAAACTGGTGGCGCAGGCTGTGCAGCTTTTCGTCGGAAGCCCGCTCGCAGGCCAGTCGCGCCGCCATGCTCTCCAGGGCCGACCAGGCCTGGATCATGCTCACGATCTCCCGCTTGGTCTTCTTGATGACGAACACGCCGCGGCGCGCCTCGAACCGCACGAACCCTTCCTGTTCGAGCACCGTGAGCGCCTCGCGCACCGGCGTGCGGCTCACGCCGAGGTCCAGGGACAGCTTTCGCTCGTCGAGGCGGACCTCCTCGCGCTGCCCGTAAATATTCATGTTCGTGATCGCTTCCTTCAGGGAAGCATAGGCGAGGGCGCGCAGGCTCGAAGTCGCAGCGATGGACTTGACTCGAAAGGTGTCCGACGTCGTCATTTTTTCACCAGATACGAAGCTACACGACGCTCGGCACGGAACGCGTTTGGTGCCACGCATGCCAAATTCGGTCTTAAAACACAAGAAAACCGACCGATGATCGCCCGGCCGATACCCAGCTCATCGCTCGATGTCCTCGCATGGCGAACACAGCGGCACCGCCATCGTCGCCCGGATCTGCATCGCCGGTCCCGCCAGGCCGTCATCGGGCCGCCTCCCCCGTTTTCCCCGAAACCCGCCGCTTGAGGCCAACCGACGCAGGTTTGACACCTGGTATTTGGTATGCCACCATTCTGAAACTGGCAAATCGAAAAGCGCACACGAGTCGGGCCACCCGTCCTCGTTGCAGGCTCGAAGCGGTCCCGCGCCTTCAGCGCAGGCCCCACCAGTGCCCGACCGATGCGGGACGTCACGCCGTCGGACACGATCAAGAAACGGCGCCGCACTCAAACGATGCGCCACGACCCGGAGGGAACGATCATGGATAGAAGCACGGTCACCGACAACGGTCTTTCCGCGTCCGACGTCACCACGAGCACGTCGCCCGACAACCCGACGACCCCCGCCAACGGCCCCGTCATGACGCCGGAGCCCGAGCTGACCGATGGCTTCCACCTCGTCATCGACGCGCTCAAGCTCAACGACATCACCACCATCTACGGCGTGCCCGGCATCCCGATCACCGACCTCGGCCGCCTCGCGCAGGCCGCCGGCATGCGCGTCATCTCCTTTCGCCACGAGCAGCACGCCGGCAATGCCGCGGCCATCGCCGGCTACCTCACCAAGAAGCCGGGCATCTGCCTGACCGTCTCGGCGCCGGGCTTCCTCAACGGCCTCACCGCTCTGGCGAACGCCACCACCAACTGCTTCCCGATGATCCTGATCTCGGGCTCCTCCGAGCGCGAGATCGTCGACCTGCAGCAGGGTGACTACGAGGAGATGGACCAGCTCGCCATCGCCAAGCCCCTGTGCAAGGCCGCCTTCCGCGTGCTGCATGCGGCCGACATCGGCATCGCCGTGGCGCGGGCCATCCGCGCCGCCGTCTCGGGCCGTCCGGGCGGCGTCTACCTCGACCTGCCGGCCAAGCTGTTCAGCCAGGTGATGGAGGCCGAGGCCGGCGCGAAGTCGCTGGTCAAGGTGATCGACGCGGCGCCGGCGCAGCTGCCCGCCCCCTCCGCCATCGCCCGCGCCCTCGACGTGCTCAAGAGCGCCAAGCGGCCGCTGATCGTGCTCGGCAAGGGCGCCGCCTACGCCCAGGCCGACGAGGCGATCCGCACGCTGGTCGAGACCAGCGGCATCCCCTACGTGCCCATGAGCATGGCCAAGGGCCTGTTGCCCGACACCCACGCCCAGTCGGCCGGCGCCGCCCGCTCCCTCGTCCTCAAGGACGCCGACGTGGTCCTGCTGATCGGCGCCCGCCTCAACTGGCTTCTGTCGCACGGCAAGGGCAAGACCTGGGGTGCGCCCGGCTCGAAGAAGTTCATTCAGATCGACATCGAGCCCAAGGAGATGGACTCGAACGTCGAGATCGTCGCCCCGGTCGTCGGCGACATCGAGTCCTGCGTCGAGGCCCTCCTCAAGGGCATGGGCAAGGACTGGGCGGCACCGCCCGCGGCCTGGACCGATGCGATCACCGCCAAGAAGGAGGAGAACCTCTCCAAGATGGCGGGCAAGCTGCGCAAGAACGCGGCGCCCATGGACTTCCACGGCGCGCTCGGGGCCCTGCGCACCGTCATCAAGGAGCGGCCGGACGCGATCCTCGTGAACGAGGGCGCCAACACCCTCGATCTCGCCCGCGGCATCATCGACATGTACCAGCCGCGCAAGCGCCTCGACGTCGGCACCTGGGGCATCATGGGCATCGGCATGGGCTTTGCTGTCGCCGCGGCCGTGGAGACCGGCAAGCCGGTGCTGGCGGTGGAGGGCGACTCGGCCTTCGGCTTCTCCGGCATGGAGGTGGAGACCATCTGCCGCTACGACCTGCCGGTCTGCATCGTGGTGTTCAACAACAACGGCATCTACCGCGGCACCGACACCGACCCGACCGGTCGCGATCCGGCCACGACGGTGTTCGTCAAGGACTCCCGCTACGACAAGATGATGGAAGCCTTCGGCGGCGTCGGCGTCAACGTCACCACGCCCGACGAGCTGCTCCGGGCCGTGAACACGGCGATGGATTCCGGCAAGCCGACCCTCATCAACGCGGTAATCGACCCCCAGGCCGGCACCGAGAGCGGCAACATCGGCAGCCTCAACCCGCAGAGCGTGGTGAAGAAGAAGTAGGGGCACGAAGGGGTCGGATGTCCCATGGCATCCGACCACCCCGCGTCCTCATCCTGAGGTGTCCGCCCCGGCGGGCCTCGAGGGAGACCTCCGGACATCACCGCGCGAACGGGCGGGCTCCTTCGAGGCCTCCGCTTCGCTCCGGCGCCTCAGGATGAGGAAACCGGCTGGGGTCGGCCTTCGGGGCCGTTCCCGGTCCTGCGCCGACCGCTATCCATCTGGGAGCGTCCCATGAGCAAGGCTCTCGACGGCGTGAAGATCCTCGACTTCACGCATGTGCAATCCGGCCCGACCTGCACCCAGCTTCTGGCCTGGTTCGGGGCCGACGTCATCAAGGTCGAGCGGCCGGGCATCGGCGATGCGACCCGTGAGCAGCTGCAGGACATCCCCGACGTGGACAGCCTGTATTTCACGATGCTCAACCACAACAAGCGCTCGATCACCCTCGACACCAAGACGCCCACCGGCATCGAGGTGATGTGGCGCCTCGTGAAGGAATGCGACGTCCTCGTCGAGAATTTCGCGCCCGGCGCCCTCGACCGCATGGGGCTGACCTGGGAGGCGATCCAGGCGGCCAACCCGCGCATGATCCTCGCCTCGGTGAAGGGGTTCGGGCCGGGGGCCTACGAGGACTGCAAGGTCTACGAGAACGTCGCCCAATGCGTCGGCGGCGCCGCCTCGACCACCGGTTTCCGCACCGGCCTGCCGATGGTGAGCGGCGCGCAGATCGGCGATTCCGGCACCGGGCTGCATCTGGCGCTGGGCATCGTCACCGCCCTGTTCCACCGCACCCATTCGGGCCTCGGCCAGCGGGTCGATTGCGCGATGCAGGACAGCGTCCTCAACCTCTGCCGGGTCAAGCTGCGCGACCAGCAGCGCCTCGAGCGCGGCCCCTTGCGCGAATACAGCCAGTTCGGCGAGGGCATCCCGTTCGGGGATTCGGTGCCGCGGGCCGGCAACGACTCCGGCGGCGGCCAGCCCGGGCGCATCCTCAAGTGCAAGGGCTGGGAGACCGACCCGAACGCCTACCTCTATTTCATCACGCAGGGGCCGGTCTGGGCCAAGATCTGCGACGTCATCGGCGAGCCGACCTGGAAGACCCATCCGGACTACGCCACGCCCAAGGCACGGCTGCCGCACCTCAACGAGATCTTCACCCGCATCGAGGCCTGGACGATGTCCAAGACCAAGTTCGAGGCGATGGAGGTCCTCAACGAGCTCCATATCCCGTGCGGACCCATCCTTTCGATGAAGGAGATCGCCGAGGACGAGGCGCTTCGGGCCTCGGGCACCCTGGTGGAGGTGGATCACCCCACCCGCGGGCCGTATCTGACGGTGGGCAACCCCATCAAGCTGTCGGCGAGCCCGTGCGAGGTGACTCGCTCGCCGCTCCTGGGCGAGCACACGGCCGAGATCCTGCGCGACGTCCTCGGCTATTCCGACGGCGAATGCGCGGCCATTGCCCGATCCGGTGCCACCGGGGCGGTTCCCGGCCTCGCCGCGGAGTAGCCCGCCCCCTTCACTGTCTTTCCCTTTCCCGGTCGCGGTCATGGCGATCCGGGTTCCTCCCCTCCCACCTTGCGCGGCTTCGACCAACGTCGGGGCCGCGCACTTTTTTTGGCCGAGACCGGTACGCCGTCCGGACGGCACGCTCGGGAGTTGCGATCGACCCCGACGGCGCCCGTAGGGTCGCAGACTATCGCTTCGTTCGGAACGCGGCCGCGCTTGCGGCGTTCGCCCCGCGATCCCTCGAAAACGGAGATACCCCATGGCCAACGACATGATCCCCGACATCTTCAACGGCGAGCGCAACCTCACCACCACCGAGCGGGCCGTGTCCGTCGTGCTCGGCCTGGGCATCGCCGCCGCCGCGGCGCAGCCCCGCCCGAACAAGTGGTTGAGCCTGGCGGCCCTGATCGTCGGCGCGGGCCTCGCCATGCGCGGCGCCACCGGTCACTGCGCCATCAAGTCGGTGACCCGGCAGGCCGCCTGACCCCCACCACCATGGAGCGGGCCGGACCACGACGTCCGGCCCGGACACGAAAAAGGGGTGCCGCGAGGCACCCCTTTTTCGTCGGGCGGCGCGCTGGGTGCGCGCCGCGATGGTTCAGCCGTTATCAGTACGTGGTGGTGGTGCGGCGGCTGGCGATGAAGCCGTAGATGGCCAGCACCACGATGGCGCCGACGATGGCGCCGATGAAGCCTGCACCCTGGTTGGGGCCGTACCAGCCCACGGCTTGGCCGATGAAGGTGGCCACGAAGGCGCCGACGATGCCGAGGATGGTGGTCATGATGAAGCCCGACGGCTCGTTGGGGCCGGGCATGATGAACTTGGCGATGATACCGGCGATGAAGCCGATGATGATGGTGCCGATGATACCCATGGTGCGATCCTCGTAGCCGCGGTCGAAGCGACTTGGCCATTCCGTGCAGAGCAAACGCCGCACCCCTGGAACGGTTGCGCGGTCGCCCTCGACTTTGTCGCACCGCCATACGATCGCCGCCTGCGATCTGCCAGTGCGATTCGCCCATGACGAACCGCCCCTTTACGCCGGCGCCCTTCGCGCGGCACAAACGCGGCCGTGGAGCGGCGCGCGACGGGCGGGCCGCGATGAACGGGACCCGACGGATGACGGCGATCACGCGTTTCGAATCAGGCCCCCGGATGTCCCAGGCGGTCACCCACGGCGACCTCGTCTTCCTCGCCGGCCAGACCGCGGCCGAGCCGGAGGGGACCGGCGTCACCGAACAGACCGCCCAGATCCTGGGCCAGATCGACCGCCTGCTGGCGCTGGCCGGCAGCGACAAGGGTCGCATCCTCTCGGCGACGGTCTACCTTTCCGACATCGCCACCTTCGCGCAGATGAACGAGGCCTGGGAGGCCTGGGTCGACCGCGGCAACCCGCCGGCCCGGGCCACCGTCGAGGCCAGGCTGTGCGAGGCGCATTACCTCGTCGAGATCGTCGTCGTCGCCGCGCGGGCCGCCCGGTGAAGCGCCGGGCCCTGCTCGCGGCGTTCGCCCTCGCCCTGTGCGGGGCCGGCCCGGCCGCCGCGCAGGCGCCCGAGCGCGTCGTCACGATCTACAACTGGTCGGACTACATCGACCCCGTGATGCTGGAGGCCTTCACCAAGGAGACCGGCATCAAGGTCGTCTACGACACCTACGACAACAACGAGATCCTGGAGACCAAGCTGCTCGCCGGCAAATCCGGCTACGACGTGGTGGTGCCCTCCGGGCCGTTCCTGCAGCGGCTGATCAGGGCGGGGGTGTTCCAGCCCCTCGACAAGGGCAAGCTCCCCAACCTCAAGAACGCCTGGCCGGAGATCGCGCAGCGCCTGTCCGTCTACGATCCGGGCAACCTCCATGCCGTCGACTACATGTGGGGCACCACCGGCATCGGCGTGAACGTGACGGCGGTGCGCGAGCGCCTCGGGGCGAGCCAGCCGCTCAACACCTGGAGCCTCGTGCTCAACCCCGCCCTGCTCGCCAAGCTGAAGGACTGCGGGGTGATGATGCTCGATTCCCCCGAGGACCTGATCCCGAGCATGCTGCCGGCCTATGGCCTCAAGCCCGACAGCAAGCGCTGGGACGACATCACCCAGGTCACCGACGCCCTCTACAAGGTGCGCGGCTCGGTGCGGAAATTCCACTCCTCGGAATACATCAACGGGCTGGCCAACGGCGATATCTGCCTCGCGGTCGGCTACTCCGGCGACGTCATGCAGGCCAGGAAGCGCGCCGAGGAAGCCAAGAACGGCGTCGAGATCGCCTATCTTGTCCCCAAGGAAGGCGCCCTGATGTGGTTCGACGCCTTCGCCATTCCCAAGGACGCGCCGCACCCGGCGGAGGCCTATGCCTTCCTCGACTACATGCTGCGACCCGAGGTGGCCGCCGCCAACGCGAACTTCGTCTCCTACGCCAGCGGCAACCTCGCGGCGAAATCCTTCGTGAAGCCCGAGATCCTGGCCAATCCCGGCATCTACCCGGACGAGGCGACCATGGCCCGGCTGTTCACCAACACGGCCTGGGACGACCGCACGCAACGTTTCGTGACGCGGGCCTGGACGCGGGTGCGCACGGGGCGGTGACCGGGCGGGCGGCGCCGCTGCCGCCCTCCGGGTTGCGCGATCCTAATGGATATCGCCCGAGGCCGCGGGCCCGGCCTCGGCGCCGTCGAGCGCCGATCCCTTGGCCCCCGACAGGCTCCAGTTCCACAGGGCCGCCGCAGGCAGAGGCAGCATCAGGAACCAATGCTCCAGGGTGGCGAGCGCCATCATGGTGGTGAGGATCGTGAGGCCGACCACCTCGTGAGGGAGAGCCGCACCGTCGAAGGCCGCCATGCCGAGCATCACCGTGAGCGCCGTCCCGAGGCTCACGGAGACGGGAAACAGCAGGTTCATCGGCTTGTTGGTGAGGAAGCACGACAGGTAGCTCAGGTGGGCGGGCAGGAACTCCGCGTTGAGGTTGCGCACGCCCAGGAACATGTTGAGGCGGGCCGAGAGGTTCATCCCCCACAGGATCAGGTAGGTCCACAGGGCGAACCGGTTGGGCTCGTCCCAGGTCATGGCGAGGATGGCGAGCGCGCCGGCCACGATCGCCGCCTCGTGCCACAGGCTGGTGGCGGCCGCGGCCCGGAAGCGGGCGAAGCCCCGCGTGCCGGGCGCGCAGCCGGTGGTGCGCGGGCCGGAGATGAAGCCCATGTAGTAGCTCATCTCCTGCCAGCCCCAGACCAGCAGCGCGCCGGTGAAGGCGGTGTAGACCCCCGCCTCGCTGGCGTCACCGGCGCTGGTGCCGATCGCGAAGAGCGCGCCGGCGAGCACCAGGGTGCCCGCCGCCATGCTCCACCCATGGGTATGCCGCGGCCGCAGGTCGAGGAACAGGATCACGCCGGTGGAGAACCACCACACCACGATCGCGTAGAGGGCGGGGACGGCATAGGCGGCCATGCTACCAGACCGGCTCGAGCCGGATCTCGGCCGGCATCGGGTTGTCGATGGTCGGCAGGGCGTAGAGTCGGGCGAAGTTGACCGCCGAGGCCGCGATCCAGGCCCCGTGCTTGAGCTTGCCGATCAGGCCGCCTTGAGCCTTCGCGTCCGCGATCCCGTTCGAACAGGTCAGGAGCCGATCAAGCGCCTGCTTGAACTTCGGGTTGTCGAGGTCGAGGGTGAGCGGGAAGGTCTGCTTGGAGATCTCCGAGGTGATGCGGAACACCTGGAAGTCGTACTCGGTCGGATCGACCCCGAGCGCCTTGTGGAAATGCGGGCGGCAATGGTCGCGCACGTACATCGTGGCAAAGACCGCGAGCAGGAAGAACTTAATCCAGTAGCGGTTGAGCCCGGTCGTCAGCTTCGGGTTGGCGCGCATGAGCAGGGCGAAGGCCTCGCCGTGGCGGAACTCGTCGTTGCACCACTTCTCGAACCACTTGAAGATCGGGTGGAAGCGCTTCTCCGGGTTCTTCTCGAGTTCGCGGAAGATGGTGATGTAGCGGGCGTAGCCGATCTTCTCGGAGAGGTAGGTGGCGTAGAAGATGAACTTCGGCCGGAAGAAGGTGTACTTCTTCGACTTGGTCAGGAACCCGAGGTCGACGCCGATCCCGAAGTCCTTGAGCACGTCGTTGATGAAGCCGGCATGGCGCGCCTCGTCGCGGCTCATGAGGCCGAACAATTCGCGGATGTCGGGATTCTTGGCGCGCTTGCGCATCTCGGCGTAGAGCACGCAGCCCGAGAACTCGGCGGTGATCGACGAGACCAGGAAGTCCATGAACTCCTTGCGCAGGTCCGGATCGAGGCCCGACATGTCGATGTCGAACTCCTCGTTGCGGACGAAGTGGCGCTTGTTCGGGTCGGCCTTCAGCTCCGCGATGAGGATGTCCCACTGCCGGCGCACCGGCTCCACGTCGGTGCGGTCGAGCTCGACGAAGTCCGTGGTGTAGAAGCGCGGGCTGAGGAAGGTCGTCTCCTGCGCCGCCTTGGTGCCCTCGTTGAGGGGGTACTTCGGCTGATGGCCCTTGGGAGCCTGATGCTGGATCGACACGTTCACAGGCGCCTCCTCTCGGAAAAGCTGACTTCGTAGAGTTCGGTGAGTTCGAAATTGCCGGCGAGCTTGGTCCAGAGCCGTTCGACCGGTCCGGCCCGCGTCACGGTGGCCGTGCGGTGGACCACGATGCGTTCGCCGTAGGGCACCGAGGTCGGCGAATCGTGGACCTGGACCTCGTCGCCCGGCTCGATCTCGAAGGCGGCGTCGAGGACGACGTGCGCGTGGAGGCTCTCGGGCGTCTGCTCGATCTCGACGGTGCAGGGCACCTCGACGACCCGGCGTCCCCAGGTCTTTGCCCAGCCCATCATCGCACCACCCCGGCGCCGGCCTCGAGGGCCGGCATCAGCCGGGCGAAGGCCTGGGCGTTGGCGGGGCCGAAGGCACCGAGGTTGACCTTGCGGCCTGTCTGCTCGTCCTCGAGCTGGAGGCTGCCGTCGTCGAAGCGCGTGAGCCGGAACGGCTGGTCGCGGGTGAGCCCGCTGCGCAGGCGGGACTGCCCGAAGCCGCGCAGCGTCGCGCGGATGAAATTGTCCTGGCCCGGTTCCACCGTGAAGATCAGATCGCCGGTGCGGTCGTCGCGGATGGTGATCGATCCGTCCGTCTGGTCGTCGGCCCGGATCTCCACCGTCTTGAGCATCTGCGCCGGGGGCATCTCGGTGATGCCGATCCGCTCCTCGCGGCCGATCATCACCGCGAGCATGGCAAAGCCCAGGAGGCCCGCCGCCCCCGTCAGGATCAGGCCCGGAACCGGCCCTCCCCCCTTCGTCCCTGACTTTGCCGTCGTGTCGGACATCGTCCTGCTCCCTAGCTCGCGGCGGCGAGGCGCGGGGGACGCGGGGCACTGCGGGGCCGCGCGACGATCACCGGGCTTGCCGATTCTTCTCGTTGTGGTTCCAGCGTGGCGGCGATGGCGCGGGCCAGGATGCTGGCCACCTCCCCCGCGTCGGGGACGGACCGCATCATCGGCTCGGGCCGGCTGACATGCCAGGGCCGTGCGTGCGGCCAGAGATGAAGGTAAGCGACACGGTTGCCGGAACGCAACAGGATCGGCAGGTCCCCGGTGCCGTCGCGGAAGCGGCGCAAGCCCGCATCCTCGATCAGCGCGAAGGGCAGGTTCAGGGTCATCGGCAGGGCGACACCGTAGCGCATGACGAGGCGCCGGTTGGTGATCGTGTAGGTGGTGCTGCGCGCGGTTAGCCAGCCGATCAGGGCGAGCAGTCCGATGGCGCCCGCCCCGAGGGCCAGGGTCGGTCCGACGGCTACGGCCGCCTCGACGAACCGGCCCTCGGCCAGTAGCGGCACGCCGGCCCAGAGGGTCAATCCGGAAAACCAGGCCGCCACGAGGCCGACGTGGAGCGTCCGGAAGGCGATCCCGGCGGCGCGGGGGCGGCCCTGCCAGAGAACGTGTTCCCCGGCAGGCAGGGGGGCGGGCAGGCCCGGAGGGGCGTCGAAGGCGTTGGGGGGAAGGCTGACGGATTCGCTCACAGGATGGCCTCCTGGCGCTGGGGGGTGGCGTAGAGGGTGCCCGCGCCGAAGAAGGCCATGATCCGCTCCTCCTCGTAGAGGGTGACCGAATCGGCGTCCTTGGTGCCGGGGATGTCGACGAACTGCGACGCGAGGAGGGCCTCGGTCTGGACGACGCCGGAGAACAGGCCGAGCTTGCAGAAGGCGCTGGGCATCAGCACCCGGCGTCCGCCCCCGGCGAGTTCGACCTCGTAGTAGCGGATCATCGACTCGCCGCGGTCGACCCAGAGGTCGCTGACGGTGCCGGCGACCTTTCGGTCGGCGCCGACCACGTCGCGGCCGATCGGGTTCGGGCCGGCCTCGTGCACCACGAAGTGATCGGCCACCCGCAGCGGGACGATGCGCTTCTCGCCGTCCCAGGTGCGGTCGTGATGATCGTCGCGGTCGACGTAGGAACCGGGGCCGATGGCGTCGTGGAGGCCGTCGGTGTCGGGCTCCAGGGGCGCGCCGGGCCAGATCTCGTGCTTGTGGCCGCGGTAGTTCCAGGCGTTGGGGCCGCCCGTCTGCGGCGCGCTCTTGGTCTCGCCGTTCGACAGGTGGAAGAACTTGGGCGTGGGGATCAGGATCGGGTCGGGGCTGGGCCGGCCGGCCATCGCCTCGGACTCGAGGGGGTAGCCCTCGCGGCGGTCTTCCCGGCGCAGGTAGAAGACCAGCCCCGCGAAGAAGATCCAGAATGCGTACAATACGACCTGCGCCACGTCGACGTAGCCGGTGATCTCACCTCTTGGCATCGGACTTCCTCCCCGGTCTTCAGTGTGTTGGATGGGTGTGGATGGTGGCCGGCAGGGCGAGCCCGCCGGACCGGCGCGAGGTCGTGTCCCGCACCAGCGGGCCGATCGCGACGAGGGTCGCGAACAGGAGCGCGATCTCGAGGTGGTAGACGACGAGATAGCCGGTGGCGGGATCGTTCAGGGTCTCGCCCAGGGCCCCCGACTCGGCGAGATGCGAGGCGACGTCGCGCAGGATGCCGCTCGCCGCGATGGCCACGCCGGCGGCGCTCGCCTGGACCGCTCCCCAGGCGCCGAGCGCCAGGCCGGTGTCCTCCGGGCCGGCCTTGGCCATGGAGGCCGTCAGCGTGCCGTGGGCGAACAGCCCGCCGCCCAACCCGATCAGCAGGACGCCGGTGGCGAAGAGCTGGGCCGACCCCAATGGCGCGGCGAACACCACCGCCGAGAAGGCGAGGATCCCCACCACCGTGCCCGAGGCGGCGACCCGGAAGGCGTCGCCGCCCCGGTTGAGCCAGCGCGCGGCGAGGAAGAGGCCGATGCCGCCGCCCGCCGCCAGCATCGCCGTCAGCGCGGTGGTGGTGGCCACCGGCAGGCGCAGGATCTGGCCGCCGTAGGGTTCGAGCAGGATGTCCTGCATCGAGAAGGCGGCGGTGCCCAGGCCGGTGGCCACGAGGCGCCGGCGGGCGAGCCCGCTGCCGGCATAGGTCGCCCAGGAGTCCGAGAACGACGGGCGCGGGGCCGAGCGGTCGGTGCGGCCGGGCTGGCGGGCCTCCTGCTTCCACAGGGCGATGCCGTTGAGCACGATGGTGACCACGGCGGTGCCCTGGATCACCTGGATCAGCCTCAGGGGCGAGAAGTTGGCGAGCGCCAGGCCGAAGACGACGGCACTCACCACCATGCCGACCAGCAGCATGGCGCAGAGGAGCGCCACCACCCGGGGCCGGGCGTGGGCCGGGGCGAGGTCGGTGGCCAGCGCCAGGCCCACGGTCTGGGTGGTGTGGAGGCCGGCGCCCACCATGACGAAGGCGAGGGCTGCCGCCACATGGCCGGGCCAGGCCGGCCCGGTGGTGTCGCCCGACAGGATCAGGAGGGCGAAGGGCATGATGGCGAGGCCGCCGAACTGCAGCAGCGTGCCGAACCAGATGTAGGGGACGCGGCGCCAGCCGAGCACCGAGCGGTGGGTGTCGGAGCGGAAGCCCACCAGGGCCCGCAGCGGGGCGAAGACCAGCGGCAGCGACAGCATCACGGCCACGATCCAGGCCGGCACCGCGAGTTCGACGATCATCACCCGGTTGAGGGTGCCGATGAGCAGCACGGCGGCCATGCCGACGGTGACCTGGAACAGCGACAGCCGCAGGAGCCGACCCAGCGGCAGCTCCGGCGTCGCCGCGTCGGCGAAGGGCATGAACGGCATGATGCCGGGCCCCAGCCGCATCAGCGCCCGCGTGGTGAGGCCGCCGATCTTCATCGCGCCAGCTCGATGGCGTTCGACAGGTAGAAGCCGCTGTTGACCCGCTTGGTCCGCTTCACGGCAAAGCCCTGGAGCACCGCCTCCTTGGCGATCCGCCTGCGCAGGGCGCCCTCGGTGATCGGCACGATCGCGGGCGCCCGGTCGCCGCGCGGGAACAGCCGCCCGGCCGTCCACATCAGGGTGAGCAGCGCCGTGCGCGGGGCCACCGTGAACACCACCGACCCGTCGGTGCGAAGCCCGAGTTCGGCCAGCGCCCGGGTGATGTCGGCGGCGTTGTAATGGATCAGGCTGTCCATCGCGACGACGTGGTCGAAGCGCCCGAGCCAGGGGTCGAGCATGTCGCCGACCCGGAAGTCGATGCGCTCGCCGCCCAGGATCTCGGCGCTGCGCTCGCGGGCGAGGCCCACGAGGGTCGGCGAGACGTCGATGGCCACCACCTCGGCCCCGCGCCGGGCCGCCTCGACGCTGAGCGCGCCGGTGCCGCAGCCCGCGTCCAGCACGCGCTTGCCGGTGAGGTCCTCGGGCAGCCACGACAGCAGGTTGGCCCGCATGGCGTCGCGCCCGGCCCGCACCGTGGCGCGGATCTTCGAGACCGGGGCGTCGGTGGTGAGCCGGGCCCAGGCGTCGACCGCGGTGCGGTCGAAGTAGGTGGTCAGCTGCGAGCGGCGCTCGGCGTAGGATGCGCTGGTCATCGGCCCGTCTCCCCCTAGTCGAAGCCAAGGAATTCGAAGAGGTCGCGGTCCTTCATCGGCATCGCCGAGAGGGGCTTGCCGCCGGCCCAGAGGTGGGCGGCCAGGCGCATGTACTCGTCGGTGACCGCGATGAGCTCGGGCGTCGGCTCCATCTCGAACAGGGTCGACTTCTTGAGGCGCGAGCGCCGGACCACGTCGAGGTCGGGGAAGTGGGCGATGCGCTCGAGGCCCACCGCGGCGTTGAAGCGGTCGATCTCGTCGGTCTTGGCCGAGCGGTTGGCGATGACGCCGCCCAGGCGCACGGGGTAGTTCTTCGACTTCGAATGGATGGCGGCCACGATCCGGTTCATGGCGAAGATCGAGTCGAAGTCGTTGGCGGTGACGATCAGCGCCTGGTCGGCGTGCTGGAGCGGCGAGGCGAAGCCGCCGCAGACCACGTCGCCGAGCACGTCGAAGATGACGACGTCGGTGTCCTCGAGGAGGTGATGCTCCTTGAGGAGCTTGACGGTCTGGCCGACGACGTAGCCGCCGCAGCCGGTGCCGGCCGGAGGCCCGCCGGCTTCCACGCACATGACGCCGTTGTAGCCCTCGGCCACGAAGTCCTCGATCCGCAACTCCTCGGAGTGGAAGCCGACCGCCTCGAGGGCGTCGATCACCGTCGGGGCGAGGCGCTTGGTGAGCGTGAAGGTCGAATCGTGCTTGGGGTCGCAACCGATCTGAAGGACGCGCTTGCCGAGCTTGGAGAAGGCCACCGACAGGTTCGACGAGGTCGTCGACTTGCCGATGCCGCCCTTGCCGTACACCGCGAAGACCTTGGCGGTGCCGATCTTCAGGGTCGGGTCGAGTTCGACCTGGACGCTGCCCTCGGGCTGACGCGAGACGACGGGGTTCCTGATGGCGATGTTCATGCTGCGACCCCAGTGGTGATGCCTTCGAGACGGTCTTCCAGTTCCTCCTCGGCGCGGTCGAGCGCGTCGCGCGTCTCCGCGTCGGGGGTCCAGAAGCCGCGCCGGTGCGCTTCGATCAGGCGTTGGGCCACCTTGGCCGACGCCGTCGGGTTCAGAGCGGCCATGCGTTCGCGCATGGCCGGGTCGAGGACGAAGACCGAGGTGATCTCCTTGTAGACCCAGGGTTCGACCTGGGAGGTCGTGGCCGACCAGCCAACGGTGTTGGTGAGGTGGGTCTCGATCTGGCGCACGCCCTCGTAGCCGTGGGCGAGCATGCCCTCGTACCACTTCGGGTTGAGGATGCGGGTGCGGGTCTCGATGGCGACCTGCTCGGAGAGGGAGCGGACGCAACCCTCGCCGCGGGTCTGGTCGCCGATGTAGACCGGGGCCTCGATGCCGCCCTTGGCCTGCTTGACCGCCCGGCTGATGCCGCCGAGCGTATCGAAGTAGTGGTCGACGGTGGTGACGCCGAGCTCCACCGAATCGAGGTTCTGGTAGGCGAGGTCGACGTCGGCGAGCACGCTCTTGAGGAGGGCGGCGTGCTGCACGGCGCGGCCGTCGCGGCCGTAGGCGAAGCCCTTGCGGCGGGCATAGGTGTCGGCGAGTTCGTCCTCGTCCTCCCAGCGGCCGTTCTCCACGAGGTGGTTGACGTTGGAGCCGTAGGCGCCCTCGGCGTTGCCGAAGACCCGGAGGGACGCCGTCTCCATGTCGCCGCCGTGGACGCGCTGGTATGCGAGGGCGTGCAGGCGGACGAAGTTCTGCTCCACCGGCTCGTCGGCGGTGGCCGCCAGGAGGCAGGCCTCGGCCAGGAGCTTGATCTGGAGGGGGAGCAGGTCGCGAAAGATGCCCGACAGGGTGACGACCACGTCGATGCGCGGACGGCCGAGCTCGGCCAGCGGGATCAGTTCGGCCCCCGTGAGCCGGCCGTAGCCGTCGAAGCGCGGCCGCGTGCCCAGCAGCGCCAGCACCTGCCCGATCGGGCCGCCCTCGTTCTTGAGGTTGTCGGTGCCCCACAGGACGATGGCGACGGTCTTGGGGAGCGGCAGCCCGTCCGCCTTGTGCCGGTCGAGGATGCGCTGGGCCTGGATGGCCCCGTCCTTGACCGCGAAGGCGCTCGGGATGCGGAAGGGATCGAAGCCGTGGAGGTTGCGCCCCGTCGGCAGGATCGAGGGCGTGCGCAGGAGGTCGCCGCCGGGGGCCGGGCGGATGAAGCGGGCGTCGAGCGCCCGCAGGATGGCGGGGACCTCGCTGTCGCCGGTGAGCAGGCGGTTCGTGGCCGCGAGTTCCCGCAGGATCGGCAGGTCGGTGGCCACCGGCACCGTGCCGGAGGCCGAGAGCGCCGCCTCCGGCGTGGCGCCGCCGACGAGGGCTGAGACCGACGCCCGGTCGAGCCTGGTCCCATGGGCCGAATCGGCCATGGCCAGCAGCATGTCGATGCGCTCGTCGACGGAGAGGGCCTCGCCGACCACGTGCAGGCCGTGCGGGATCAGGGTGTATTCCAGGTCGAGGATCTCGGCGCCGATGCGGGCGATCTCGGCCCCGGCGCGGGTTCCCCAGGCCGGCTCCGCCTGGGCCAGGTCGACCAGTGCCGCCTGGGCCTGGATCAGCACCGCGATGTCCTCGCGCTCCGCCTGTGCCTCCGGCTCGGTGCCGCGCCAGCGTTCGATGGCGCCCTTCACGTCGAGGAGACCGCGATAGAGCCCGGCATGGGCGATCGGGGGGGTGAGGTAGCTGATCAGGGTGGCCGAGGACCGGCGCTTGGCGATGGTGCCCTCGGACGGGTTGTTGGCCGCGTAGAGGTAGAGGTTGGGCATGTCGCCGATCAGGCGGTCCGGCCAGTCGGTGGCCGAGAGGCCGCTCTGGCGGCCGGGCATGAATTCGAGCGCCCCGTGCGTCCCGAAGTGCAGGAGGGCGTGGGCTTTGAAGTCGTCGCGCAGCCAGCGGTAGAAGGCCGAGAAGGCGTGGGTGGGGGCGAACCCCTTCTCGAACAGGAGCCGCATCGGGTCGCCCTCGTAGCCGAAGGCGGGCTGGATGCCGACGAAGACGTTCCCGAACTCGGCCCCGAGCACGAAGATCGACGATCCGTCCGACTGCTGCTTGCCCGGCGCGGGCCCCCATTGCGCCTCGATCTCGGCCAGGTGCCGCTCGCGCCGCACGTGGGTGTCCACCGAGATGCGGGTGTGGACGTTGGCCATGGCGCCGAAGCGCGCCGCATTGCCGATCACCACCCGCTCGCGCAGGTCGTCGACGCTCTCGGGCACCTCCACCGCGTAGCCGGCCGCCTTCATGGCGGCCAGCGTGCGAAACAGCGATTCGAACACCGAGAGATAGGCGGCCGTGCCGGTGTTGCCGGCGTTGGGCGGGAAGTTGAAGATCACGATGCCGACCTTGCGCTCGGCCCGCTCGCTGCGGCGCAGGCGCACCAGCCGGTCGACGCGGGCGGCGAGCATGCCGGCGCGCTCGACGCAGGAATGCATGTCGCGGTCGTCCTCGCCCGAGGGGAAGACGCAGGCGACGTGACAGCCCTTGCAGGCCGCGCCCGACTTGTCGGAGCGGCCGCCGAACAGCATCGAGCCGGTGGCGCCGTCGAGTTCGGGGATCGCGACCATGATGGTCGTCTCCACCGGCAGGAGGCCACGCTCCGAGGCGCCCCATTGCTCCAGGGTCTGCAGCTCGGCCGGGTAGGCGGCGACGTAGGGCACGTCGACCGCGGCCAGGATCTCCTCCGCCGCGCGGGCGTCGTTGTAGGCCGGGCCGCCCACCAGCGAGAAGCCGGTGAGCGAGACCATCGCGTCGATGGTGGCGACGCCGTCCTTGAGGAAGTACCGCTCGATGGCCGGTCGCGAATCGAGGCCGCTGGCGAAGGCGGTGATGACGCGAAGGCCACGCGCCTCCAGGGCGGCGATGACGCCGTCGTAATGGGCGGCGTTGCCCGCCAGCATGTAGGAGCGCAGGCCGAGCACGCCGACGGTGCCGCGGCTGCCGGCGGACGGAAGGTCGTCGAGGGATTCCGACATCCGGCCGGGGAGGCGCGGATGGTAGACGCCGACCTCCGGGTAGGTGATGGGGGCCGCGGCCTTCAGCCGGCCGCGCAGGACCTTGCGCTCGCCGCTCGCATAGCGGTCCACCAGGGCGCGGATCATGTTGAGGACGTTCTCGTCCGAGCCGGCCAGCCAGTACTGCAGGGTGAGGAAGTAGGCGCGCACGTCCTGGGCGGTGCCGGGGATGAAGCGCAGGATCTTGGGCAGGCGCTTGAGCATCTTCATCTGCTCGGCGCCGGCGCTGGCGCTGCGCTCCTTGGGCGCGCCGCGCAGGCGCTTGAGCAGGCCCATGGCGCCGCCGCTCTTGGAGCCGTCCATCGAGAAGGCGCCGACCCGGGTGAGCTTGGTCACCTCGCTGGCGCTCATCATGCACAGCATCGCGTCGCAGTGGTCGCGGCGGGCGCGCAGGTCGGCGATGATCGGCTGGAAGTGATCCTCCATGAACAGCATCGCGCAGATCACGATGTCGCCCGCGGCGATGTCGGCGCGGCAGCGTGCCAGCTTTTCGGGATGGTCCCCGAACTCGGTGGCCGCGTGCAGGACCAGGGTGAGGCCGGGGATGTCGCGCTGCAGGTCGCGGCGCGCCCGGTCGACGGCGCTCGCGAGGTGGGTGTCCATCGTCACGATGACGATGCGCACCGGAGTGGGCTCAGCGACCGAAATGCGCTTTTGCATCGTACAACGTCTCGACGGTGATGAGGGGGAGCGCCTGCTCGCGGGCGAAACGCTCGGTGTTCGCGCGGGCCTTGCCCCGCACGAAGAACGGGATCTTCTTCAGTTCCTTCTCGGCGGCGGCGTCCCACAGGGAGACGACGACGGTGTCCTTGGCGGTCGGTTGGGATGGTGGCGGCGCGGGTTGGGCGAGGGCGGCCTGGGCCGCCTCGGGGACCGGTGCGGGGCTCGGCCCGCCGTGGCGGGTGTGGTGCGAGGGGGCCGCGCCGTCGTGGAACTCGGGATCCTCGCGGAACATCCCGAGCAGGTGCTCTTCCAGTCCCATCATCAGGGGGTGGACGAGGGTGTCGAACAGGACGTTGGCGCCCTCGAAGCCCATCTGCGGCGAATGCCGGGCGGGGAAATCCTGCACGTGGATCGGGGCCGAGATCACGGCGCAGGGCAGTCCCAGGCGCTTGGCGATGTGGCGCTCCATCTGGGTTCCGAGCACCATCTCGGGCTGGGCCGCCTGGATGGCGGCCTCCACGTCGAGGTAGTCGTCGGTGATCGTCGCCTCGATGCCGTGGACCTCGGCCTCGGCCCGGACCTCGCGGGCGAACTCGCGGGCATAGGTGCCGAGCCCCACGACCCTGAAGCCGAGCTCCGTGGCCGCCACCCGCGCCATCGCCACCGCATGGGTGGCGTCGCCGAAGATGAAGACGCGCTTGCCGGTGAGGTAGGTCGAATCGACCGAGCGCGAGTACCAGGGCAGGCGCGAGGGCGCGCCGGCCAGCACCGGCGAGGGATCGATCCCCGTGAGCGCGGCGATCTCCTCGACGAAGCGGATGGTGGCCGCGACGCCGATCGGCACCGTCTCGACCATCGGCTGGCCGAAGGTCTTCTGGAGGTATTGCGCGGCGACCCTGGCCACCTCGGGGTAGAGCACGACGTTGAAGTCGGCCGCCCCGAGGCGCCCGAGGTCGGACGGGCTGGCGCCCATCGGGGCCACCACGTTGACGTCGATGCCGAGCCGGTCGAGCAGGCTCCTGATCTCGATGAGGTCGTCGCGGTGGCGGAAGCCCAGGGCGGTGGGGCCGAGGATGTTACAAAGGGGGCGCCGACCGTCTGCGCTCGCGCGTGCGGTCCCGGCGGCGGGCGGCGGTCCAGACAGCGCCCGCACCAGACGGTAGAAGGTCTCCGAGGCGCCCCAGTTCTCTTTCTTCTGATAGGCCGGCAGGTCCAGCGGGATCACCGGGATCGGCAGGGCCAGGGCCTTGGCCAACCCGCCCGGATCGTCCTGGATGAGCTCGGCGGTGCAGGAGGCGCCGACGATCATCGCCTCGGGCTTGAAGCGCTCGTAGGCGGCGGCCACCGCGTCCTTGAAGATCGCGGCGGTGTCCGAGCCGAGGTCGCGGGCCTGGAAGGTGGTGTAGGTGACCGGCGGGCGGGCATCGCGCCGCTCGATCATCGTGAAGAGCAGGTCGGCATAGGTGTCGCCCTGGGGGGCGTGCAGCACGTAGTGCAGGCCGCGCATGGCGGTGGCCACGCGCATGGCGCCGATGTGGGGCGGTCCCTCGTAGGTCCAGACGGTGAGCTGCATGGTCTCAGACCTCCAGCCGCGTGCGGCGGACCAGGGGGCGCGCGAACAGCTCGGCGAGGTCGCCGGCCTGGTCGTAGCCCTGGATCGGGGTGAACAGGAGTTCGATCGACCACTTGGTCGCCAGCCCCTCGGCCTCGAGGGGGTTGGCCAGACCGAGGCCGCACACCGTGAGGTCGGGGCGTGCCGCCCGGCAGCGGTCCATCTGGTCGTCGAGGCTCTGGCCCTCCACCACCTGCGTGCCGGCGGGCAGCATCGCGATCTCGTCGGCGAGGTGGCCACGGTGGAGGTAGGGGGTGCCGACCTCCACGAGCTGCGTGCCCATCTCCCGCGACAGGAAGCGGGCGAGCGGGATCTCGAGCTGCGAATCGGGGAAGAAGAACACCCGCTTGTCCGCCAGCCGCTGGCGATAGGGGGCGAGCGCCGTGGCCGCCCTGGCGCGGCCGGGTGCCGTGGCCGCCTCGAACCGCTCGGGCGCGACGCCGAAGGCATCCGCGGCGGCCCGCAGCCAGGCGGTGGTACCCTCCGACCCCAGGGGGAACGGCGCGGCGATCCTGCCGGCGCCGCGCTCTTCGAGGGCGCGGGCGGTATCGGTGAGGAAGGGCTGGGCCAGGAGGTAGCGGGTCGACGGCCCGACGGCGGGAAGCTCGTCGGCCTTGCGGGCGGGCAGGAACGCCACCGGCGCGATGCCGAGTTCGGAAAACAGGCGCGAGAACTGGTCCTCGACCACGTCGGCCAGCGCCCCGACCACCAGGAGGGCGGGGGCCGCGTCGGCCTCGGCCCGCGGCATCTCGGGGACGAGGGCGGCCAGGCACGCGTCCTCGCCCTGCGTGAAGGTGGTCTCGATGCCGCTGCCCGAGTAGCTGAGCACCCGCACGTCCGGCGAGACCCGCCGCGACAGGCGCTGGGCGGCGCGGGTGAGGTCGAGCTTGATCACCTCGGACGGGCAGGAGCCCACGAGGAACAGGAGGCGGATGTCGGGGCGCCGCTCGATCAGGCGGCGCACCACCCGGTCGAGCTCGTCGTTCATGTCGGTGATGCCGGCCAGGTCGCGCTCGTCCATGATCGCGGTGGCAAAGCGCGGCTCGGCGAAGATCATCACGCCGGCGGCGGACTGGATCAGGTGGGCGCAGGTGCGCGAGCCGACCACGAGGAAGAACGCGTCCTGGATCTTGCGATGCAGCCACACGATGCCGGTGAGGCCGCAGAAGACGGCGCGCTGGCCGCGCTCCTGGCGGATCGTGACGCCGGTGTCGGTGCAGGCGGCGTCGAGGCTGGGGACGGGAGCGTGGGCGTTCATCGGGCGGCCTCCGCGAAGGAGGAGAGGTCCGACGGCGCCTGCAGCCGCGCGGCGCGCAGCTTGAGCAGGAACTGCGTCGCGTTGATCGCGTAGGTGGCGTAGGCCGCGAGCGCCAGGAGCATCAGCCCGGTGGTGTCGAGCCGGCCGGTCAGCAGGGCGGCGAGATAGGCGGTGTGCAGGGCCAGGACCGCCATGCTCACCATGTCCTCCCAGTAGAAGGCCGGGGCGAACAGGTAGCGGCCGAAGACGACCTTCTCCCAGATCGCGCCGGTGACCATGATCGCGTAGAGCACGACGGTCTTGATCACGACCGAGGCGTTGGCCGCCGCCTCGCCCTCGCCGGTGGCCAGGGTGCGCAGCACCAGCGCCAGGCTGACGAGAAACACGAAGAACTGCAGCGGCGCCAGGATGCCCTGGACCAGGGTCCAGACCGTGGCGTCGCGCCGGACCCGTTCGGCCGGCGTGTAGAGGGGTCGTCCCGTCTGGCCCTTGATGGGACCCATCGCGTCCGCCCCTGTCCTGCTGGCCGCCTCGGGAGGGCTGCCGTTGAGGGAGAGGTTAGGAAGGCCCTGTCAGAGTGTCAAGCTGGCTTTACGTCAATCTCACTGGACATCCGCGTGCGAGCCGGGTTACAACTCGTGCGTTGCCAAAACCTCGGGGAGGCGTATCGTCGCTCGTCGGGAACCTGAACGCCACGGGTTTTCCGGGGCGCTCGTGCCCGGACACCATCATCCGATACGACGGTCGATGATATTTCAAGGGCGTCACAAGACGTCGCGCTCGACACGCAAGATCGAGGTCAACAAGAAGCCGTCATCAACATTGGGAGGGACCAATGGACGACTTGAGGCAGCATCGGGACCAGTATTCCTTTCACGACGGCGCGAACGGCTGCGATCTTCCGGGATCGGGCGAGGCGGACGCCCTGTCCGAACTCCTGCGTGTCGCTACCCCCACCCTTTGGCACGGCGACCTCGCCAGGATCGTGGAGGCCGAGATCATTCCACGTATGATGCTGGCCCTGCGCGACGACCCCTTCCCGGAGCCGGCCCGCCGCGCGACGCCGACGCCGGAGGAGATCGCGTCCTTCGCCGACCTGATGCTGGCGCCAGGCCGCGACGACGCCGAGCCGCGGGTCGCCGGCATGATGGCGGCGGGCCTCTCCCTGGAAAGTCTGCTGCTCGACCTGCTGGCTCCGACGGCGCGGCATCTCGGGGTTCTCTGGGAGGAGGACCTGTGCGATTTCACCGAGCTCACCATCGCGATGGGCCGGCTGCAGCGGATCACCCACGACCTGCGCCTCCGGTTCGACGAGCCGGTCCGGGTGTCGCGCGGACGCAGCGTCCTGCTGGCGACCTGCCCCGGCGAGACCCATTGCTTCGGCCTCAGCCTGCTCGAACGCTTCTTCCACGATGCCGGCTGGGACGTGACCTGCCTGACGCAGGCCGACGGCCCCGACGCGCTGCGGCGGGTGCGCCGGGAGTGGTTCGACATCGTCGGCCTCTCGCTCGGCAGCGAGACGCTGCTGCCGGTCCTGGCCGAGACGGTGAGCGAGCTTCGGCAAACCTCACGCAACCCCGACCTGCACATCATGGTCGGCGGTCCGATCTTCGTGGATAACCCCGGCCATCTCGTCCGAGTCGGAGCCGATGCGACCGCGAGCGATGCGCGTGACGCCATTGCCATCGCCGAGCGTTTGCTTGATCTGCATGCCCGAGCCTGCTGAAAGACCCGTCTGACGGCATCACACCTTGGTGATCTTTGACCAGTCTGGCGCTTCCTGCCGCAACCTCGTCGTTCGCGGCCCTTCATCAAACCCTCGGCCCCCTGGATGCGCAGGCGGCCGGGCTGCTCGTCGCGGCCGCGACGGACCTCTCCCTGGTGATCGACCGGGAGGGCGTGATCCGCGATGCGGCCTTCGGCAGTTCCGATCTCGCCGGCGAGGGCTGTGAGTCGTGGCTCGGCCGGCTGTGGGTCGACACCGTGACGGTGGAGAGCCGCCCCAAGATCGCGGCCCTGCTCAAGGATGCCGCCCCCGGTGCCGTGACGCGCTGGCGCCAGGTGAACCACCCCTCGGCCACCGGGATCGACCTCCCGATCCGCTATTCGGCCATGCGCCTGGAGGCGGACGGTCCGGTGATCGTGATCGGCCGCAACCTGCGGGCCATGGCCGCCCTCCAGCGCAAGCTCGCCGAGACGCAGCAGGCCCTCGAGCGCGACTACCTGCGCATGCGCGGGGCCGAGACCCGCTACCGCCTCCTGTTCCAGCTCGCCGGCGAGCCTGTGCTCGTGGTGGATGCCGCCACCCGGCGCGTCACCGAGGTCAACCCCGCCGCCGCGCGCCTGCTCGGCAAGCCCGAGAAGCGGGTGCTGGGCCAGGACGTGATCGAGTTGTTCGACTCCGCCAGCGCCCGCGAGCTCGAATCGCTGTTCGCGGGCCTGCGGGTGTCCGGCCAGGCCGACGACCTCCTCGTGCGCCTCGGGAACGGCCGCGGCGAGACGCGCCTCTCCGCCTCGCTGTTCCGGCAGGAGAACGCCGTCAGCGCGCTGCTGCGCCTCTCCGTCGACGGGCCCGAAGCCGGGGAAGCGGCGCCCGGCCGCGCCGGTACCGGCACCCTCGACGTGATCCAGAACCTGCCCGAGGGCTTCGTCGTCACCGATCCGGGCCGGCGCATCCTGGCCGCCAACGCCGCTTTCCTCGACCTCGTGCAACTCGCCACCGAGGAGCAGGTGCGCGGCGAGCTGTTCGACCGCTGGCTCGGGCGCGAGGAGACCGAGGCCGCGACCCTGTTCGCCACCCTGGGCCTGCACGGGTCGGTTCGTCATTTCGCCACCAGCATCCGCGGCACCTACGGCTCGGTGGAGGACGTGGAGATTGCGGCGGTGTCGGTGGCCGGCGGCGGCCATCCCTGCCTCGGCTTCACGATCCGGGGGACGCCGCGCCGGGCGGCCGCCCCCGCCCTGACCGGGCGCGACCTGCCGCGCTCGGTCGAGCAGATGACCGAGCTCGTCGGCCGCGTGACCATGAAGAACCTGGTGCGCGAATCGACCGACCTGATCGAGCGCCTGTGCATCGAGGCGGCGCTGCGCATCACCCGCGACAACCGCGCCTCGGCCGCCGAGATGCTGGGCCTGAGCCGCCAGGGGCTCTACGCCAAGCTGCGCCGCTACGGCATCGGCGACCTCGACGGCCCCGAACCCGCCGACGACCCCGACTGACCACCCTCCGGCCGGACCGAGCGAGGGGTGCAATCCAGGGTGGCGCAGGGCGGCGTTCGCCGCCTGCCGCCTCGCCAGCCCGATCGCGAAACGGGCCTGTCCAACCACGGGACCCTGCCGGACGAGGCCGGGAGCGCATCGCATCGAAGCCCGAGTGACAACTTCACTTGACGCTCAACGTGTAAATCAAACTTGACACAGGTCGCCCTAGGCTCCTAGCCTCCGGGCATGGCCAGTTCAGCACCCACCGCGTCCGGCTCGATCGGTGTCCCCAACGCAGCGCGCGCGTCGCGCGGACGCGCGGGCCTCGCGCGGCAGGATTCCCGGATCGCCGCCGGAGGCCGCCCATGACGGCTCCCCTCTCCTTCTCCTGGGCGGCCATCGCCCGGCTCGGCCTCGTGCAGACGGCGCTGGGGTCGGTGGTGGTCCTGATGACCTCGACCCTCAACCGCGTCATGGTGGTGGAGCTCGCCTTGCCGGCCATGGTGCCCGGCGGGCTCGTCGCCCTGCACTACGCGGTCCAGGTCCTGCGCCCGCGCTGGGGCTACGGCTCCGACGTCGGCGGCCGGCGGACCCCCTGGATCGTCGGCGGCATGGCCGCGCTCACCCTGGGCGGGTTCCTTGCGGCGGTCGCCACCGCCGTCATGGAGACCCACCCCGCCGCCGGCCTCGCCCTGGCGGTCTTCGCCTTCCTCGGCGTCGGCATGGGGGCGGGTGCCGCCGGCACCTCGCTGCTGGTGCTCCTGGCCACGGGCGTCGACGCCCGCCGACGCGGTGCGGCCGCGACCCTGGTCTGGATCATGATGATCGCGGGCTTTGCCATCACCGCGCCCCTGGCCGGCCATTTCCTCGATCCGTTCTCGGGGCTGCGCCTCGTGGCCGTCTCGGGCACGGTCTCGCTGATCGCCTTCTGCCTCGCGACCCTGGCGCTGCGCGGCATCGAACCGGCGCGGGCCGCCCCCTCCCCCGAGGAGCGGGCCGAGCGCAAGCCGTTCCTGCAGGTCCTGGCCCAGGTCTGGGCCGAGCCGGCCTCGCGGCGGTTCACCGTGTTCCTGTTCGTGGCGATGCTGGCCTACAGCGCCCAGGAGCTCATCCTCGAGCCCTTCGCCGGCCTCGTCTTCGCGATGACGCCGGGGGCCACCACCAAGCTTTCGGGCCTGCAGCACGGCGGCGTCCTCGCCGGGATGCTGCTGGTGGCGGGGACCACCATGGGCATCGGCGGGCCGGTCCTCGGCTCGCTCAAGGCCTGGACCGTCCTCGGCTGCCTCGGCTCGGCCCTCGCCCTCGTCGCGATCGCCGCCGGCGGCCTCGTCGGGCCGGAGTTTCCGCTGCGCGCCGCCGTGTTTGCCCTGGGCCTCTTCAACGGCATCTTCGCCGTCGCCGCCATCGGCTCGATGATGGGGCTGGCGGGCGCGGGCGGCGAGGCCGAGCGCGGCACCCGCATGGGCGTCTGGGGGGCGGCGCAGGGCGTCGCCTTCGGCGCCGGCGGTTTCCTCGGCACCGTGGCGGTCGATGTCGCCCGCCTGATCACGCCGCAGGTGGTCCACGCCTATGCCGCGGTCTTCACGGCCGAAGCCCTCCTGTTCGTGGTCGGCGCCGGCCTCGCCCTGCGTGTCGCCTATGCGCCGCCCAGCCGCATCCGCGCGCCGTCCACGCGCCGATCGTTCCTGCCCGAGCCCCGTCTCTCCGCGAGGTAGCCCGATGTCCGAGACCGAAACCTTCGACGTGGTGGTAGTGGGCGGCGGCCCTGCCGGCGCCACGGCCGCCGCCGATCTCGCCCGCCTCGGCCGGCGCGTGCTCCTCCTCGACAAGCCGGGCAAGATCAAGCCCTGCGGCGGTGCGATCCCGCCCCGTTTGATCAAGGACTTCGCGATCCCCGACCATCTCATCGTGGCGCGCATCCGCTCGGCGCGGATGATCTCGCCCAAGGACGTGCGCGTCGACATGCCCGTCGGCGAAGGCTACGTCGGCATGGTCGACCGCGAGCATTTCGATCCCTGGCTGCGCAACCGCGCCGCCCTCGCCGGTGCCGATCACCGCCCCGGCCGGTTCGAGCGGATCGTCCACGATGCCGACGGGCTCGCCACCGTGCATTACACCCCCACGGGGGGCGAGCCGGCCACGGTCCGCACCCGGCTGGTGATCGGTGCCGACGGGGCGACCTCGGCCGTGGGCCGGGCCGAGATCCCCGGCCATGCCGCGATGAAGCAGGTGTTCGCCTACCACGAGATCGTCCGGCGCCCGACCGACGGCAGCGGCGACGTCGAGGCCACCCGCTGCGACGTCTACTACCAGGGCAAGCTCTCGCCCGACTTCTACGCCTGGATCTTCCCGCACGGCGATACGATCAGCATCGGCACCGGCAGCGCCCGCAAGGGTTTCTCCCTGCGCAGCGCCATCCGCGACCTGCGCGCGTCGAGCGGGCTGGCCGCCGGCGAGACCGTGCGGCGCGAGGGCGCGCCGCTCCCGCTCAAGCCCCTCAAGAAATGGGACAACGGCCGCGACGTCCTCCTCACCGGGGACGCCGCCGGCATCGTCGCGCCGGCCTCCGGCGAGGGGATCTATTATGCCATGCTCGGCGGCCGCCTGGCGGCGGAGGCGGCGCAGGCCTTCCTCGTCACCGGCAAGGCCAGCGCCCTCGCCCTGGCCCGCCGCCGCTTCATGAAGCTGCACGGGCGGGTGTTCCTGATCCTGCGGATCATGCAATGGTTCTGGTACCGCAACGATGCGCTGCGCGAGCGCTTCGTCTCCATCTGCAAGGACAAGGATGTCCAGCAACTCACCTGGGACGCCTACATGAACAAGGAACTGGTGAAGGCCAAGCCGGTGGCGCACGTGAGGATCTTCTTCAAGGATCTCGCCCATCTGTTCCGCTGGGTCTCCCCGTAGGTGGATCTCTTGGACTGGAATTGGGCGCCGATCGGGGTCGCTGCCGCGGTCGCGGTCCTGTGCGCCCTCGCGGGCGGCCTGCTGACCACGATCGGCCCGTGGTACAAGGCCTTGCGCAAGCCGTCCTGGCAGCCGCCGGAATGGGTGTTCGGGCCCGTATGGACCACGATCTTCACCCTCGCGGCGATCTCCGGCGTCATGGCCTGGGAAGCCGACCCGCGTCCGGGTCCGCGCACGGCGCTGGTGGTCGCCTACGCCATCAACGTGGTCCTCAACATCGCCTGGAGCGGACTCTTCTTTCGCATGCGTCGGCCGGACTGGGCCTTCGTCGAGGTGCTGGTCCTCTGGGCCTCCGTCGTCTCCCTGATCGTGGTCACGGCGTCGATCGCCACCGTTCCTGCGCTGCTGCTGCTGCCCTATCTCGCCTGGGTCAGCGTCGCCTCCTACCTCAACCTGACGATCGTGCGCCTCAACGGGCCGTTCGGCCGGGCCTGAGCCGGGGCGTCACCCCATCGCCTCCACCGCGCCGCGGGATGTCATGACCGACCTGTTCGCGAGCGGCCGCATCATCGACGTCGTCCTCGGTCTGGTCGCCCTGGAGGCGGTGGTGCTGCTGCTCTGGTGCCGGCGGAAGGGGCCGGCGCCTTTCCCGCTGCTGTGCAACCTCGCGTCCGGTGCATCGCTGATGCTGGGCGTGCGGATGGCCCTCACCGATGCGCCGTGGCCGTTCGTCGCGGCCTGCCTCCTCGGCGCGCTGCTCGCCCACGCCTGCGAACTCGCCGTCAGGCTGCGGCAGCGCCGGACGGTGCCGATGCAACCTCTCGGCGATGAACCCGGCCGGACGCGTGGAACTGACGCGGAAACCGTCGCGTTTGCGCAGCGGCGCCGGGTGTGACGCGGGTTCCGCTTCGGGCGATTGAGCGAAGGAAATCGGCACGATGGTTCGTATCGACGCTGCGGCTGTGGGTGCCGTTGTCCTGACCCTCGGCATCACCGCCGCCGCCGCCCAGGGCGCCGATGCGGATCTGATCAAACGGGGCCAATATCTTGTCACCGCCGGCGATTGCGTGGCCTGTCACACCGCACCGGGGGGCAAGCCCTTCGCCGGCAACTATGTGCTCAACACCCCCATCGGCAAGATCCGCACGCCCAACCTGACCCCCGACAAGGAAACCGGTCTCGGCAACTGGACGGAGGAGGACTTCGCCCGCGCCATGCACGAGGGCATCACCAAGGACGGGTCGTACCTTTACCCCGCCTTTCCGTTCGCCTGGTACACCAAGGTCACCCGCGAGGACGTGAAGGTGATCTTCGCCTATCTCCAGTCCCTCGAACCGGTGCGCGAGGTCCGTCAGGCGTCCGAGATCCCCTTCCCCTTCAACATCCGCACGGCGCTGATCACTTGGCGTACCGCCTTCTTCACGGCCGGCGAGTTCAAGCCCGACCCCAACGCCAGTGCCGAGGTCAATCGCGGCGCCTACCTCGTCGAAGGGCTCGGCCACTGCGGCATGTGCCACAACGAAAACAAGATCGTCGGGAACTCCGGGCTGGCTGGCAAGCTCGGCGGCGGCGTCATCGACGGCTGGTACGCCCCCAACATCACCCCCGACGGTCACCAGGGCATCGGCGGTTGGAGCGACGAGCAGGTCGTCACCTACCTCAAGACCGGGGCCGCGCCCGGGAACCAGCCCGGCGTCGCCGCCGGCCCGATGCGCCAGACCATCGAGGAATCCCTCTCGAAGATGACCGATGCCGACCTGAAGGCGATGGTCGCCTACCTGCGCACGCAGAAGGCCAAGGAGACCTACAAGGTCAAGGACGTGCAGGCCTTCGACCAGGTCGGCGCTCCAGGAGCGGGCACGTACCTCAGCTATTGCTCCTCCTGCCACAAGCCGGACGGGCAGGGCGTACCCGGCGCGATTCCCGCCCTGGCGGGCAACACCTCCGTCCAGGCCGAGGGACCCGAGACCGTGATCCGCGTGATTCTCGGCGGGCTCGGTGCCCAGGCCGGTTACGCGCCGATGCCGGCGGTGGGCGCGGGCATGACCGACAGCCAAGTGGCCGACGTCACCGACTACATCCGCAACAGCTGGGGCAACAGGGCGCCCGTGATCCAGGATCGCGGGGTTGTCTCGGCGGCGCGTGAGCAGACCCGGACGATGCTCGTGGGCAACGCGCCCTGCGGCGAGGTCTCGTCACCCGAACTGGCCAAGGCCTTCGATGGGGCCGGTGCCGCCGAGGCGCTCAGGGACCTGAAGCCGGAGGACTTCATCCCGAAGATCGACGAACTCCTGCCCAGGATCAAATCCGCGGCGGGCGGCCTCAAGGACGAGGAGATCGTCAACGGCCTGACCTCCCGCTTCTGCCAGATCGGACGTGACAACCCGCTCTACGAAAAGGTCGGCTGGCACTCGGTCATCGGAAGCTTCGGCAGCGTCGTCTACAGCCAGCTCAAGAACCCCGAGAAGCGGGCCGACACCGGCATGAAGCCGGGCGCTCCCAAGCCGAACTGATTTGACGTTCCGATACGGTTTCCGCTCGATCCGAGTGGGAACCGTATTTGCAAGCGCGTGCGGCACTCGAGCGAAGCTCCGTCCCGCATCGCGCAATGACCGACCGGAAATGGCATGACACGCCGTCCGGACCGCAAGCCTTGCGGCGGCGTGCGGTCCGTCGGTCAGGCCGAGGCGGCGAAAGGCCAGTCGCCGGCACCGGGGGTGTCGTCGTCGAACCGGTAGGTGTTCCGGCCGCCGGCCTTGGCCCGGTAGAGAGCGAAATCGGCCCGCCGATAAAGTCCGTCGCCGTCGACCCCCGCCTTCGGACCGAGGGCGATGCCGATGCTCAGGCCGACGCCGACGGTGATGCCTTCCACCGAAATCGGCTCGCGCACCGCCTTGATCAGGCGCTTGGCCAGGGACTCGCTGCTCTCGGGCTGTCGCGTCCGTGTCTGCAGCACCATGAACTCGTCACCGCCGAAACGGGCGATGGTGTCCTCGGTCCGCAGGAGCCTGCGCATCCGATCCGCCACGGTCCGCAGCACGACATCCCCGGCCTGATGCCCCAGGGTGTCGTTCACGGACTTAAAGCGATCGAGGTCCAGGCAGAACACGGCGAAATGCTCGCCGTACCGGGTCGCGTGGGCGATCTCCTGGGCCAGTCGTTCCTGGAACAGCGTCCGGTTGGCGACATCCGTCAGTTCGTCGTGGCGGGCCATGTGGGCGATGCGGCGCTCGGCCTCCACCCGCTCGTCGATGTCGCGAACAGCCGCCACGTAGCCGTCGGGCCGGCCGTCGACGGGGTCGTGGGTGAGGTTGAAGGTGGCCTCGACCCAGACCCATTTCCCGTCCTTGCGCCGGTAGCGCTGACGGCTGACGGCACTCTTGACGCGGGCATGCCCGATGTCGTCGAGGACCCGCTGATAGCTGGCGGCGTCGTCGGGATGGACCCCGTCCATGGGACGGGTTCCGAGCAGTTCCGTCGGCTCGAACCCGAGCAGCGAATGGGCCGCCGGTGAGACGTAGCGGCGCGTGGTGTCGAGGTTCGACCAGACGATCATGTCGCTGGCGTTGTCGGCGAGCAGGCGATAGTGCGCCTCGCTCTCGCGCAGCTCGGCCTCGATCTTGGCTTGGCGCAACTGCGCCACGACGATCAGGGCGAGATCCTGGAGACGCTCCCGGTCCTCCTGGGTGAACGTGCGCGGTATCGTGTCGATGACGCACATCGTCCCCACCCGGATGCCCGGCTGCAGGACGAGGGGGGCGCCCGCGTAGAAGCGGATGCCCTGTGGTCCCGTGACCAGCGGGTTGTCGACGAACCGCGGGTCGGCCGTGGCGTCCTCGATCACGAGGACGGCATCGTCGAGGATGGTGTGGGTGCAGAAGGAAATGTCGCGCGCGCTGCCCTCGGTCGCCACGCCGCATTTGGCCCTGAACCACTGCCGGTCGGCCTCGACGATGGTGATCGTGCACATGGGGACGTGGAACAGCGCCTTCGCCGTCCGGCAGATCGCGTCGAGCCGCGGATCGGGAGGGAGCGCCGACAGGTCGAGGTCGCGGATCGCCGCGAGCCTTTCGGCCTCGTTATCGGCCACGAGATGCATGCTCACTCTGCCAATCGGACATCGGCGACCGGCCTTCGCCGGCCGCTCGGGGAGGTCAGGCTATCCTTTGAGCGTTTAACAAACCGTGCGCCCGATCCTCGACTCCGTTACCCGCCCGGCCGCGGCGGGGGCTGGCAGGTCTCGCAGTAGAAGGTCGAGCGACCCGCCTGGACGAGGCGCGCGATCGTGCCGGTGCAGTGCTTGGCCGTGCAGGCCTCGCCGACGCGGTCGTAGACCCGGAACCGGTGCTGGAAGGCGCCGCTGCCGCCGTCGGGATGGGCGTAGTCGCGCAGGGTCGAGCCCCCGGCCGCCACCGCCTCGGTGAGGACGTCGCGGATCACCCGCGCCAGGAGCCGGGCCTTGGGCGTCGGCGACCCGTCCGCCTTGGCCAGGCTCCCGGCCGGCAGGGCGGGATGGAGTCCCGCCCGGTGCAGCGCCTCGCAGACGTAGATGTTGCCCAGGCCCGCGATCAGGCGCTGGTCGAGGAGCGCACTCTTGAGGGGCGTGATCCTGTGCCGGAACAGCCGGGCGATGGTCTCGCCGGTCAGGGCTTCGCCGAGCGGCTCGATCCCCATGCCGGCGAGGTGGCGGCTGGCGGCCAGCGTCGGGGTCGGGACGAGGTCCATGAAGCCGAAGCGGCGGGCGTCGTTGTAGGTGACGGTGGCGCCGCTCGACATCGCCATGACGACGTGGTCGTGCCGGGGCGTGCCCTGCGCCCCGTCGAGGTAGAACTCCCCCGGCGAGAGGTTGCCGCCGTCGGGCAGCGCCACGTCGAACCGCCCGCTCATGCCCAGGTGCAGGATCAGGGTCTCGCCGCTGTCGAGGCCGGCGGTGAGGTATTTCGCCCGGCGTCCGAGATCGAGGACGGTGGCACCCTGCAGACGCTCGGCGAAACGCTCGGGGAAGGGGAAGCGCAGGTTCGGCCGGCGCAAGGTCACCCGGGAGAAACGGGCGCCGACCATGGCGGGGGCGAGGCCGCGCCGCACGGTTTCGACTTCGGGCAGTTCCGGCATGGGGCTCCCTGGACAAGCGAGCGGGGCTTCGTCCGACGATCCGGCACATGGCGATCCCGCCGCCGTTTCGCTATGACGCTTGCCGCGAGGTGCGCGCTCCCGCCAGGGACGCGCATTCGCCCAGGGGTATGAGTGGCATGAGTTCGGACGACAAGACATCCGCCGACACGGGCTTCGCCGGTGAGGCGAACACCCATTTCGGGTTCGAGCGCGTGGCGCTCTCCGAGAAGCAGGCGCGGGTCGACGATGTCTTCCGCTCCGTGGCCAAGCGCTACGACCTGATGAACGACCTGATGTCCGGGGGGCTGCACCGGGCCTGGAAGTCGAACCTCGTGTCGATGCTGCGCCCCTCGCGCAGCCAGCCGTTCCGCCACCTCGACGTGGCCGGCGGCACCGGCGACGTCGCCTTCCGCGTCCTCGATGCGGGCGGGCGTGGCACCCACGTCACGGTGCTCGACATCAACGAGGCGATGCTGCGGGTGGGCGCCGAGCGGGCCGGCGACCGGTTCGACGGCCGGATCGACTTCGTGACCGCCAATGCCGAGGCCCTGCCGCTGCCGGGCAACGCCTTCGACGCCTACACCATCGCCTTCGGCATCCGGAACGTACCGCGGATCGACGTGGCGCTGGCGGAGGCCTACCGCGTGCTGGCGCCGGGCGGGCGCTTCCTCTGCCTCGAGTTCTCGAGCGTGGACATGCCGGTGCTGGACCGGATCTACGACGCCTATTCGTTCCATGTGATCCCACGGCTGGGCGCGCGGGTGGCGGGCGACGCGGAATCCTACCGCTACCTCGTGGAGTCGATCCGCAAGTTCCCCTCCCCCGGGCGGTTCGCCGGGATGATCGAGGCGGCCGGCTTCTCGCGCGTCAGCCACCGCGCGCTCACCGGGGGCATCGTGGCGATCCATTCGGGCTGGAAGATCGCATGACGGCGCAGGGTCGGGTTCGTATCCGGGCGCTCGGCGGGTGCTAGGCGCCCTCGTCCATCTCCTGCGCGGGGTCCGCGTCGGCTTCGTGCTGGCCCGCGAGGGCGGCCTCGCGGTCGTCGACGGCGAGGGCCTGCCGCCGCACCTGCGCCTGGCCCTGCGCCTCGGGCGGATGCTGGAGCGGCGCGGCCTCGGGCCCGGCTCCCTTCAGCGCGCGCTGACCCGGCTCGGGCCGTCCTACGTCAAGGTCGGGCAGTTCCTCGCCACCCGGCCCGACATCGTCGGCATGGACGCCGCCCGCGACCTGGAGCAGCTGCAGGACCGGGTGCCGCCCTTCCCCCAGGACGTCGCCGAGAGAGTGGTGGTGGCCGCCTTCGGCAAGCCGATCCGCGAACTCTTCGTCTCCTTCAGCGTCCCGATCGCGGCCGCCTCCATCGCCCAGGTCCACAAGGCGCATGTGCTCGACGCCGACGGGACGCAGCGCGCCGTCGCGGTCAAGATCATGCGGCCGGGCGTGCGCGAGGGCTTCCAGCGCGACCTCGACGTGATGCGCTTCATCGCGCGGGTGGTGCATGCGCTCTCGCCCAAGGCCGAGCGGCTGCGCCCGCGCGAGGTGGTGGAGATCCTCGCCCGCTCGGTGATGATGGAGATGGACTTCCGGCTCGAGGCCGCGGCCATGTCCGAACTCGCCGACAACACCAAGGGCGACCCCGACTTCCGCGTGCCCAGGCCCGATTGGGAACTGACCGGGCGCGACGTCCTCACCAGCGAGTGGATCGAGGGCATCCGCCTCAACGACCGCGCCGCCATCGTCGCGGCCGGGCACGATCCCGCCGCCCTCGGGCGCACGGTGATCCAGAGCTTCCTGCGCCAGGCGATCCGCGACGGGTTCTTCCACGCCGACATGCATCCGGGGAACCTGTTCGTGGACCCGGACGGCGTCCTCGTGGCGGTGGATTTCGGCATCATGGGCCGGCTTGGTCAGCGCGAGCGGCGATTCCTCGCCGAAATCCTGCTCGGCTTCATCCTGCGCGACTATCGCCGGGTCGCCCAGGTGCACTTCGAGGCCGGCTACGTGCCCTCCCACCACTCGGTGGACGATTTCGCGCAGGCGATCCGGGCGATCGGCGAGCCGATCCACCAGCGCAAGGCCGACGAGATCTCGATGGCCAAGGTGCTCACCCTGCTGTTCGACATCACGGCGCTTTTCGATATGCGCACCCGCACCGAACTCGTGATGCTGCAGAAGACCATGGTGGTGGTGGAGGGCGTCGCCCGCTCCCTGGACCCCAAGCTCGACATGTGGACCGGGGCCGAGCCGGTGGTGCGCTCCTGGGTCGCGCGCAACCTCGGCCCGATCGGCAAGGTGGAGGGGGCGGGCCGCGCCGTCCTGACGCTGGCCGATGTGGTCGCCGACATCCCCGACATCGCCCAGCGCCTGCGCCGCGTCCTGGTGCGCCTCGACGAGGGCGCCCCCGACGAGGCGCAGGCGGCCCGGATCGCCCGCAAGGAGCGGCGGCGGGCGACCTTGTCGACGGTGGCGCTCTGGGCGATCGCCGTCGGGGCGCTGGTCATGGCGTTCGGGTAGGCGCCCGATTGGCGTTCCCGCTCCGGGCGTCCTAAGAACGACAGGCCCGCGGCGCGCTAGAATGGCCGGCGGGATGTCAGCGGGAGAGCGCCGGATCGTGACGCGTCACAGCCTGATCGGATCGTGCCTTACGAGCGTCCTCGCCGGTGTTCTCGCCGGCTGCATGGCCTTCGCCGGACCGGCACCGGCCCAGCCGGCCCCGACCACCGGGGGAGCCTTCGCCCATGCCATGACGCTGATGGGCGAGCCCAAGTATCCACCCGACTTCAAGCACTTCGAGTATGCCGACCCGGCGGCGCCCAAGGGCGGCCTGGTGCGGCTCGGCGCCCAGGGCGGATTCGACAACTTCAACTACGTGGTGTCGGGTCTCAAGGGCGACCTCGAAGGCGGCATCACCCTGATCTACGACACCTTGATGGTGGATTCCGGCGACGAGCCCTTCACCTCCTACGGCCTCGTCGCCGAGGGCGTCCGGGTCGCGGAGGATGCGTCCTCCGTGAGCTACCGCCTGCGCCCGGAGGCGCGCTGGCACGACGGCACGCCGATCACGCCCGAGGACGTGATCTGGTCGTTCGACGTCCTCAAGGCCAACAGCCCGTTCTACGCCAACTACTACCAGACCGTGACGAAGGCCGAGGCCACCGGCGAGCGCGAGGTCACCTTCCGCTTCGGCGAGACCGGCAACCGCGAACTGCCGCAGGTGCTCGGCCAGCTGCGCGTCCTGCCCAAGCACTGGTGGACGGCCAAGGACGCCCAGGGGCGCCAGCGCGACGCCACCCAGACCACCCTCGAGATTCCGCTGGGGTCGGGGCCCTATCGCCTGGCGAAGTTCGAGCCCGGCCGCAGCGCCACCTACGAGCGGGTGGCGGATTACTGGGCCAGGGATCTGCCGGTGAACGTCGGGCGCAACAACTTCGGCACCCTGCGCAACGAGTATTTTCGCGATTCCACGGTGCTGATCGAGGCGCTGAAGGGCGATCTCTACGACTTCCGCACCGAGAACGTCGCCCGCAACTGGGCCACCGCCTACGGCGACTTCCCGGCCGTGAAGGAGGGGCGCCTCGTCAAGGAGGAGTTCCCCGATCGCGGCAACGGCAACATGCAGGCCTTCGCCTTCAACCTGCGCAAACCGAAGTTCGCGGACGCCCGGGTGCGGCGCGCCTTCAACCTCGCCATGAACTACGAGGAGATGAACCGGGCGCTGTTCTTCGGCCTCTACAAGCGGATCGACTCCTATTACTTCGGCTCCGAACTGGCCTCCTCCGGCATGCCCTCGCCCGAGGAACTGGCGCTCCTGGAGCCGCTCAAGGACAAGATCCCGGCCTCGGTGTTCACCACGCCCTACGCCAACCCGGTCAACGGTACGCCCGAGGCGGTGCGCGCCAACCTGCGCGAGGCGGTGCGCCTCCTCAAGGAGGCCGGCTACGAGCTGCGCAACGGCCAGATGACGAACGTCGCGTCGGGCGAGCCGCTCACCGTGGAGTTCCTCGAGTTCCAGAGCGTGTTCGAACGGGTGATCCTTCCCTTCGCGGCGCAGTTGAAGCTGATCGGCATCAACTCGACCCTGCGGGTGATCGACCAGGCCCAGTACCAGAACCGGCTGCGCGGGTTCGATTTCGACATCACCACCACGTCCTGGCCGGAATCCCTGTCGCCGGGCAACGAGCAGCGCGAGTACTGGGGCTCGCTGGCGGCCGACAAGCCGGGCTCGCGCAACATCGTCGGCATCAAGGACCCCGCCATCGACGCCCTCGTCGAGAAGGTGATCTTCGCGCCCGACCGGGCCGGCGTGGTCGCCGCCACGCGGGCCCTCGACCGGGTCCTGCTCGCCCACGACTACGTGGTGCCGCAATGGGCCTCGAACGTCTCGCGGACCCTGCGCTGGAACCGCTTCGCCCGGCCGGCGGTGCTGCCCCGCTACGGCGGCTCGGGCTTCCCGACGACGTGGTGGTACGACGAGGCGCTAGCCACGAAGACCGGGGCACCGCGGTGACCGCGGGCGCGACCCGCCGCACGGTGATGGCGGGGGCCGCGGCCTTCGCCCTGCCCGCCGCACCGGCGGCCGTCGCCGGCACGCGGACCGTCCACGGCCTCTCGAGCTTCGGCGACCTCAAGTACCCCGCCGATTTCCGCAACTTCGACTACGTCGATCCGGCCGCGCCCAGCGGCGGCCGTTTCTCGGCGCAGCTGACCTCGACCATCGGCAACCAATCCTCCGAGACCTTCAACACCCTCAACGTCTACGTCCTGCGCGGCGACGGCGCGCCGGGCATGAACCTGACCTTCGATTCCCTGATGGTGCGGGCGCTGGACGAGCCGGATTCCCTCTACGGCCTCCTCGCCCGCTCGGTGGAGGTCTCCGAGGACGGGCTCACCTACCGCTTCGTCCTGCGGCCGCAGGCCCGCTTCCACGACGGCCAGCGGCTGACGGCCACCGACGTCGCGGTCTCCCTGCGGCTGCTCAAGGAAAAGGGCCACCCCGAGATCTCGCAGGTGGTGCGCGACATGACGGAGGCGGTGGCCGAGGACGAGGGCACCCTCGTCGTACGCTTCGCTCCCGGCCGCAGCCGCGACCTGCCCCTGTTCGTGGCGACCCTGCCGGTGTTCTCGGCGGCCTATTACGAGGGCCGCGACTTCGAGGCCTCGTCCCTCGAACCGCCGCTGGGCTCGGGACCCTATCAGGTCGGGCGCCTGGAGCCGGGGCGCTTCATCGAACTGGAGCGGGTGCGCGACTACTGGGGCGCCGACCTGCCGGTGAACGTCGGCCGGCACAATTTCGATTCGATCCGCTACGAGTGCTTCCGCGACCGTCAGGTCGCGTTCGAGGCCTTCAAGGGCGGGGCCTTCAGCTACCGCGAGGAGTTCACCGCGAAGGTCTGGGCCACCGGCTACGACTTCCCCGCGGTCAAGGAGGGCCGCGTCCGTCGCGAGACCCTGCCGGACGCGACGCCCTCGGGCACGCAGGGCTGGTGGATCAACACCCGCCGCCCCGCCTTCAAGGACGCCCGGGTGCGCGAGGCGGTCGGCCTGTGCTTCGACTTCGCCTGGACCAACAAGACCCTGATGTACGACGCCTACAGGCGCACGGCCTCCTATTTCGAGAACTCGGACCTCAAGGCCACCGGCCTGCCCTCCCCCGAGGAACTGGCGCTCCTCGAACCCCTGCGCGCCAGCCTGCCCGCCGAGGTGTTCGGGCAGCCGTGGAGCCCGCCGGAGTCGGACGGCTCGGGCCAGGACCGGGCCCTGCTCGGCCGCGCCGCCGGGCTGCTGCGCGAAGCCGGTTGCGTGCGCACCGACGGCGTCATGGCCCTGCCGGGCGGCCAGCCCCTGGAGATCGAGTTCCTCGACCTCGACCCCAGCCTGACGCCGCACACCCAGCCCTTCGTCCGCAACCTCGGGCTGATCGGGATCAAGGGCCGCATCCGCCAGGTCGACGCCTCGCAGTACCAGGCCCGCCTCAAGGACTTCGACTTCGACATGACGGTCCGGCGGTTCTCCAACGGCATGACGCCGGGGCCGGAACTGCGCGAGGCCTACGGCTCGCGCGCCGCGGCCACCTCGGGATCGAACAACCTGGCCGGCATCGCCGACCCCGCTGTCGATACCCTCATCGCCGCCGTCACCGAGGCGACCTCCCGCCCCGCCCTCGTCACCGCCTGCCGGGCACTCGACCGCGTGCTGCGCGCGGGCCGGTACTGGGTGCCGATGTGGTACGGAGCGACCCACCGCATCGCGGTCTGGGACGTGTTCGGGCGCCCGGAGCGCACCCCCGCCTACGGCCTGGGCGTGCCCGCCACCTGGTGGTTCGATGCCGCCAGGGCCCGCCGCATCGGCCGGCTTTAAGGAAACCCGCGCGTGCTCGCCTACATCCTGCGCCGCATCGCCCTGATGGTGCCCACCATCTTCGGGATCATGCTGATCACCTTCGCGATCGTCCAGTTCGCCCCCGGCGGGCCGGTGGAGCGGGTGCTGGCCCAGCTCCAGGGCCAGAACGACGCCGGCCTGTCGCGGGTGACCGGCGGGGCCGGCGACCTCGGCGGCGCCGGTATGGCGGCGCGCACCGGTGGCGAGGCCAACTCCCGCTATCGCGGCGCCCAGGGGCTCGACCCGGCCTTCATCGCCAAGCTCGAAAAGCAGTTCGGCTTCGACAAGCCGGCGCCAGAGCGCTTCGCCAAGATGCTGTGGGACTACCTCCGGTTCGACTTCGGCAACAGCTACTTTCGCGACGTCTCGGTGCTGCAGCTGATCCGCGAGCGGTTGCCGGTCTCGATCTCGCTCGGCCTGTGGATGACGCTGATCTCCTACGCGATCTCGATTCCCCTGGGCATCCGCAAGGCGGTGCGGGAGGGCTCGCGCTTCGACCTGTGGACCTCGGGCGTCGTCATCGTCGGTTACGCGGTGCCGAGCTTCCTGTTCGGCATCCTGCTCATCATCCTTCTGGCCGGCGGCTCGTTCGTGCAGATCTTCCCGATCCGCGGGCTGACCAGCGAGGGCTTCGAGAGCCTGTCGCTGTGGGGCAAGGTCGTCGACTACGCCTGGCACATGACGCTGCCGCTCACCGCCCTGGTGCTCGGCGCATTCGCCACCTCGACGCTGCTCACCAAGAACTCGTTCCTCGACGAGATCCGCAAGCAATACGTGCTCACCGCCCGCATGAAGGGCCTCAGCGAGCGCCGCGTGCTCTACGGCCACGTCTTCCGCAACGCCATGCTGATCGTGGTGGCGGGGTTTCCCGGCGCCTTCATCTCGGCCTTCTTCACCGGCTCGCTCCTGATCGAGACGATCTTCAGCCTCGACGGGCTCGGCCTCCTGTCCTTCACCGCCATCGTCGGGCGCGACTACCCGATCGTGTTCGCGACGCTCTACATCTTCTCCCTGCTGGGACTGGCCGTGAACCTGCTCTCGGACCTGATCTACACCTGGATCGACCCGCGCATCGACTTCTCGAACCGCGCCACCTGAGCGAGGGGGCGATGACCACCCTCCCCCTACTGATCCGGCCGGAATCGGCGGAGGACGCGGCGGCCGTCGAACGGCTCCACGCCCGCGCCTTCGGTCCCGGCCGCTTCGCCCGCACGCCCTACCGCCTGCGCGAGGGCGTGCCTCCCCTGCCCACGTTGTCCTTCACGGCGCTGGTCGGCACCTTCCTCGTCGGATCGGTGCGGGTCGGTCCCATCCGCATCGGCACCGACGACGCGCTGATGCTCGGCCCCCTCACCGTCGACCCGAGTTTCGAGAACCGCGGCATCGGCTCGGCCCTGATGAACCGCAGCCTCGATGCGGCGAGGCAGGGCGGCCATCCCCTGATGCTCCTCGTGGGGGACGCGCCGTACTACGCCCGTTTCGGCTTCACGCGCGTGCCGCACGGGGCGCTGACGCTCCCTGGACCGGTCGACCCCGCGCGGGTGCTGTGGCGCGCCCTGCAGCCGGATGCCGACATCACGGCCCGAGGCGAAGTCGCCAGCGTCCGGTCGCGACCGGCCTAGAATGCAGGCGAGCGGAGCGCGGCCCTTTCCCTGAACGCCCGGAACGGCGTCGAGGGGCATCGGGCATCCGTCACGCCACCCGTCCGCGCCGCCCCTCCACTAGCCACATCGCCAGGATCGCCGCCGCCAGGGCGGCCAGAGCCCAGAGACCGAGCGCCAGGGGATAGACTTCGACGCCACGGATGTTGGCGCTGTCGCTCGGATGGAAGCCGATCCAGTCGGCCCCCGCCAGTCGGCCGCTGCGCACGCTCTGGAGCCGGGGCACGCTCACGCCGCCGTTCGCCTCGGCGAGGCGACGGATCGAACCGCCGGTGCCTTCGGCCAGCGGCCGCAGCCGGTCGGTGTCGCTGAAGACGTCGGCGAGTTCGCGCGGGTTGGGCGGCCCGACGCTGACGAAGGCGACGAGGGCACCCGAGCGCAGGGTGTGGAGCCCGAGTTCCGACGCCTCGAAGGTGGTGGAGAACAGGCCCGGCTTGGTTTCCTCCAGGGTGAGGCTGCGCTGCGCCCCGGTCGGCCCGGTGACGGTCACCGGCTCGGCGGTCTCGGCCATGGTCTGGCGCTCGACCCGGACCTCGCGGCCGCGCCCGGTGGTCTGGGCGCGCAGGGCCTCCTCCTCGAGGGCCGGCTCCTTCATCAGCCAGTGGCCGAGGCGGCGCAGCAGGTCGAGGTAGGGACCGCCTTCCTGGTAGCCGCGTGCCCACAGCCAGGCGTGGTCGGACAGCAGCAGCGCGACGCGGCCCTTGTCCTCGCGGGACAGGGCGAGCAGCGGCAGGGCGTTGGGGCCCTGCAGGATCGGCTGGACCCCGGGCTTCACCTGGGCCGAGACGATGCGCAGCCAGTCGCCCCAGGCCGGCGGCGAGGCCTCCGAACCCGGCAGCGCCCGGGTGACCGGGTGCCGGGTGCCGGTGCCGGTCAGCCCGGCCTTGTAGGGTTGCTCGACGACGCGACCGTTGGGTTCCCCCGGCAGGATCGCCGACAGCCGGGTGCGCGACAGGCTCCCCGTCGAGGCGAACTCCGGCCCCGCCGCCACGAGCAGCGCGCCGCCGTCGCGGACGTAGCGCACGATGTTGTCGAAATAGGCCGAGGGCAGCACGCTCTGGTTGGCGTAGCGGTCGAAGATGATGAGGTCGAAGTCCTTGATCTTCTGGACGAACAGCTCGCGGGTCGGGAAGGCGATCAGCGAGAGTTCCGAGATCGGGGTGCCGTCCTGCTTCTCGGGCGGGCGCAGGATCGTGAAGTGGACGAGATCGACGTTGGCGTCGGACTTCAGCAGGTTGCGCCAGGTCCGCTCGCCCTGGTGCGGCTCGCCGGAGACCAGCAGCACCCGCAGCTTCTCGCGGATGCCCTCGATGGGCAGGACGGCGCGGTTGTTGATGGTGGTGAGTTCGCCCGGCAGCGCCTCGACTTCGATCTCGACGACGTTGGGGCCGCCGTGCTCGATCCGCGTGGTGAGGGCGAAGGGCCGGCCGGTGGACACGCTGCGCCGGTCGATCTCCTCGCCGTCGCGGCGCACCGTCACCACGGCGTTGCCGGTGCCGCCGCGCTCCATCACCTCGGCGCGGATCGTCAGCTCGCGCCCGACGATGCCGAAGCGCGGCGCCTCGATCAGCCTGATCTGGCGGTCGCGCTCGTCGGCATGGCCGGTGACGAGGACGTGCAGCGGCGCCTTGATGCCCAGTGCCGCCGCCGAGGCGGGGATGTCGTGGACGACCCCGTCGGTGAGCATGACGACGCCGGCCAGGCGCTCGGGCGCGACGTCGGCCAGCACCTGCCCCAGGGCGGTGAAGAGCTTGGTGCCCTCGTCACCCTCGCCGTCGGGAACGTCGACGAAGCGCGGCTCGATGTTGGCGAGCGAGCCGAACCGGCGCTGCAGTTCGGCCCGCACGGTGTCGGTCATGCCCTTGCGGTCGCCCAGCGCCTGCGACCCCGACCGGTCGACGACCACGGCGACGATGTCCTTGACCGGCTCGCGGTCCTCGCGGACCAGCGACGGGTTGGCGATCGCCAGGAGGACCAGCCCGAGGGCGATCGCGCGCAGGATCGCGCTGCGGCCCCGCGCCACGATGGCGAGGATGCAGAACAGCGCGACCACCACGCCGAAGCCGGCCAGCACCGGCCATGGCAGGAGCGGGGTGAAACTGAGGCTCAGCATGGGCGGTGGCCTCGGTGTTCGACGATAGGACCAAAACACCCACCCGACCTTCCCCCCGATGCGGGGGGAAGGCTCAGGACGTCGAGCCTGTTCGACACCGTCACTGCCCCAGCCTTTCCAAAAGCGCCGGAACGTGGACCTGGTCGGCCTTGTAGTTGCCCGTCAGCGTGTAGATCACGAAGTTGATGCCGCCGCGGAAGGCCATCTCGCGCTGGCGCTGGTCGCCGCCGACGATGGGGTAGAGCGGCTCGCCGCGCTTGCCCACCGCCCAGGCGGCGGCGAGGTCGTTGCCGGTGATGATGATCGGCGACACGCCGTCGCCGGCCCTGGCCGGGCGCCGCTCGCTGCCCTCGCCGGCCGGCGGCAGGGTCTCGACCCAGGTCTGGCCGGTGCTGTAACGGCCGGGGAAGCTGTCGACGAGGTAGAACGCCTTGGTGAGGACGTGGTCGGCCGGCACCGGCTCGAGTTCCGGCACCTCGAGGGTGCTCAGCATCTTGCGCAGGTACAGCGCCTCGGCGGTGGCCGGTCCGCCCGGCCGCGCGGTGAGTGCGTCGCGGGTGTCGAACAGCACCGTGCCGCCGTTGCGCATGAAGGCGTCGATCCGCCGGATCGCGGCCTCGCCGGGCTGCGGCCGGTTCGGGACGATCGGCCAGTAGATGATCGGATAGAACGCGAGCTCGTCCCGGGACGGGTCGATCCCGATCGGTTCGCCGGGCTCCAAGGCGGTGCGGGCGGCGAGCATCTGGGTCAGACCCGAGAGGCCGGCCTTGCTCGCGGCATCGACCGCCTCGTCACCGGTCACCACGAAGGCGAGACGCGTCGCCAGCGCCGATTCGAAGCCGGCCGGGCGCCCGGCCGCGTCCGCCTGGGCATGACCGGGCGAGGGGATCGTCAGGATCGCCAGTCCCCCCGCGACGGCCAGCGCGGCCGCGGCGGCGCGGGCCGTGCGCCGGCCCGGCAGGCGGGCGGTAAAGCCCCCGAGCCAGAGCCCGGCCAGGGTGTCGAGGACGAGGAGCAGCAGCGCAAGGCTGAACAGCGGTGCGCGCAGGTCCCGGGTCTCGGCCCCGCCCAGCGCCTCGAACCGGGCGCCGGCGAGGCTCGCCACGTCCAAGGGCTTCAGCCGGTCGTCCGGCAGCAGTGCGTTCACGGCGATGCCGGCGTCGGCGGGGCCGTAGAAGCCGGCGGGATGCTCGTAGCTCGCCCGTTCCGACTGGTCGGCCGCCACCGCGGTGGCCCCGGCCGGCGGGCTGCCGAGCGCCCCGAAGCCGTCGAGGGCGAGGCGCGGCGCCAGGATCGCGGCGGCGGGCGCCTGCCCCTCGGCGGCCACCGGGGCCGATCCGGTTCCCGCCAAGCCGACGACCCGGCGCAGCATGTCGATGAAGAGGCCCGAGAGCGGCAGGTTGGACCAGGTGGTGTCGGCGGTGACGTGGAACAGCACCACGAGGCCCTGCCCTCGCTTCTCGGCGGTGACGATGGGCGTGCCGTCCTGGAGCGAGGCCCAGGTGCGGCCGGGCAGGTCGGCGTCCGGTTCGGCCAGGATCTGGCGGCGCACGCCGATATCGGCGGGCGGGGTGAGGCCGGCGAAGGGGCTTTCGGGAGCGAAGGCGGCCAGCGTCTTCGGGCTGTCCCAGGACAGGGTGCCCCCGAGCGTCCGGCCGCCGCGGCGCAGGCGTACCGGCACCAGGGTGTCGTTGCCGGAGGCGAGGCGCGGCCCGGCAAAGCGCAGGAGCAGGCCACCCGCCTCCACGAAGCTCGTCACCCGGGCGGAGGCCTGGGCATCGAGGGCGCCGACATCGGCCAGCACCAGCACCGAGACCTGCGCGTCGATCATCCGGGCGATGGAATCGGAGACCCCGGTGGCGCCGCGCGGCTCCTGCACGTCGGCGAAGGGCACGAGGGCGCGCGACAGGTAGTAGGTGGGGGCCAGCAGCGGCTGGGCCTGGTCGCTGGTGCCGCCGAAGACGAGCCCGACCCGGCGGCGCCGGCCGCGCTCATCCATCAGCCTGACGGCGGCGGCGGACCGTTCGCCGGCGATTTCGACGCGGGCGATGGCATTGCGCAGTTCCACCGGCATGTCGAACGCCACCTCGGTCTCGGTCGCACCCTGGGCGAAGGCGAAATCGTGCTCGGCCAGCGGCAGGCCCTTCTGGTCGAGGGCCCGCACCGCCCCGCCGTCGCGGCCATTGGCCGCCGCCCTGAGGACATGGGCGCTCAGCCGCCCGCCGGCCTCCGTGGTGGTGAGGGTGAGCGCCGGAGGCACCTCGGCGCGGCGGATGGTCAGGCTCGCTCCGGCCTTGGCGATCAGGTCGCCGAGACCGGCGGCGAAGCCGTCGCCGCCGACATCGGCGATTCCGTCGCTGATCCAGACGACGGCTGTGCCGGGCATCCGCTCGAGGAATGCCGCGATGGCCGGCAGATGGACCGGGCGGGCGGCCAGGTGCGGCCGGGGCGCGACCGCCCGCAGGCGGTCGAGGGCGGCGGCCGGCGTCCGGGTCTCGAGGGCGGTGGCGGGTTCGGCCATCGCCGCGACGCCCACCGGGCGGCCGTCGCGGGCGGCGGCCTCGATCTCGTCGGTGGCCGCCTGCAGGCGCTCGCGCCAGTCGTGGGCGGCGGTGGCGCCGTTGTCGATCATCACGAGGAGCGGCGTGCGCCCGGCCGCGGCGCCGATGCCGGCGGCGTTCCAGACGGGTCCGGACACGGCCAGGATCAGGCAGGCGGCGGCCAGGATGCGCAGGATCAGGAGCCAGGGCGGCGTGCGCGCCGGCGTCTCGCGGGCCGGCATCAGGTCGGCCATGATCCGCAGGGGCGGAAAGTCGATGCGCTGGGGCCGCGGCGGCGTCACCCGCAGCAGGAACCACAGGGCCGGCAGTGCGACGAGGGCGGCGAGCGCCAGGGGGGCGGCGAAGGTCAGCGGCAATCCCAGCATCGGTTCAGCCCGTCCCGCGGGAGGCGGCGACCAGCGTCAGGAGGCGGAGGGCGGCCTCGCTCGCCGGGCGGTCGGTCCGGTGGGTCGTCACCGTCCAGCCCTGGCTGCGGGCGATCTCGGCGAGGCCGGCCCGGTGCTCGGCGATGCGGGTGCGGTAGGCCTCACCCCAGGCGCCGGCATCGCCGATATGGGCGATCCGGTCGCTCTCCAGGTCGTGGAGGACGGCCTGGCCCGTGAAGGGAAAGCTCTCCTCCACCGGGTCCACCACCACCACGAGGTGGCCGCGGGTGCCCCCGCCCGCGATGTGATCGACCGCCGCCTTCACCTCGGGCAGGGGCGAGAGGAAGTCGCTGACCAGGATGACCTCGTCGAAGCGGCCGGGAACCGCCCGGGGCGGGCCGTCGCGGTCGAGCCCGGCGCGGTCCTCGACCAGGGCCTGCGCCATGGTCTCGACGACCTTTCGCGAGGCGGTGGCGCGGGTGAGGCCCAGCAGGCCGGTGCGCTCGCCGCCCTCCACCAGCACGTCGGCCAGGGCGAACCCGAGCACCAGGGCACGCTCGACCTTGGAGGCCTGCGCGAGCCTGGAGGCGAAGCCCATGGAGGCGGAACGGTCGATCCAGAACCAGATGTTGTGCACCGCCTCCCATTCGCGCTCGCGCACGTAGAGCCGGTCGTCGCGGGCCGAGCGGCGCCAGTCGATGCGCGCGGCGGCCTCGCCGGCGACGAAGGGCCGGAACTGCCAGAAGCTCTCGCCGGGTCCGGCCCGGCGCCGGCCGTGGAGGCCGTGGGCGAGGGTCGTCGAGACCCGGCGCGACTCCAGGATCAGGCGCGGCATCCGCTCGGCCAGCGACAGGGCGTGCTCGGTCTCGCGGCGGCCGGGGGCTCGCGCGCTCGCCGGAAGTACCTGGGTCGCGGCCACCGGCGCGGCCTAGATCTTGGCCGCGAGCTGGGCAATCAGCCCCGGGATGGTCTCGCCGTCCGCCCGCGCCCCGAAACTCAGCGCCATGCGGTGCTTGAGCACCGGCTCGGCCAGGGCCTTGACGTCGGCCAGCGAGGGCGCGACGCGGCCCTCGATGAGGGCGCGGGCGCGCACCGCCAGCGTCAGCGCCTGGCTGGCGCGGGGGCCGGGCCCCCACAGGAGCTTGCCCTTGAGCGACGGGTCGCCGCCCTCGGGCCGGGCCGAGCGCACGAGGTCGAGGATCGCGTCCACCACAGCGTCGCCCACCGGCAGGCGCCGCACCAGCCGCTGGGCCGTGAGCAGCGCCTCGGTCGACATCACCGCCTGCGGCGCGTGGTCGGCGATCCCGGTGGTCTCGATCAGGATGCGGCGCTCGGCGGCGCGGTCGGGATAGCCGACGTCGATCTCCAGCAGGAAGCGGTCGAGCTGCGCCTCGGGCAGCGGATAGGTGCCCTCCTGCTCGATCGGGTTCTGGGTGGCGAGCACGTGGAACGGGCGCGGCAGATCGTGGCGCTCGCCCGCCACCGACACGAAATTCTCCTGCATCGCCTGCAGCAGGGCCGATTGGGTGCGCGGGCTCGCCCGGTTGATCTCGTCGGCCATCAGGAGCTGGGTGAAGACCGGGCCCTTCACGAAGCGGAACGAGCGGTGCCGGTCGGCGTCCTCGTCCAGGATCTCGGTGCCGAGGATGTCCGACGGCATCAGGTCGGGGGTGAACTGGACGCGGCGCGCATCGAGGCCGAGCACGGTGCCCAGGGTCTCCACGAGCTTGGTCTTGGCGAGCCCTGGCAGGCCCACCAGCAGCCCGTGGCCGCCGGCGAGGATGGTGATGAGCGCCAGGTCGACCACCGTCTCCTGACCGAAGATGACCTTGTGGATCGCATCGCGGGCCGCGCTCACCGACCCGAGACAGGCCTCGGCCGTGGCGACGATGCCGTCATCGAGGGTCGTGGCCGGCGAAGCACCTTGGCTCATGCGTGGTCGTCCCGTGTCGCGCCGCGGCGCTCGAAGGGCGGGAGTGTGGCGCCGTTCGAGGCGTGATGGCAAGGTCGGCGCGACGCCGCAGGAGGGATGGAGGGGCGGCGCGCGCCGGGCCGTCGACCTCGGTACGCCGGTCGTCGGCGTCGTCGGCCGCTCCAGGGCCCGCCCTTGCGAAGACGGGTGCGCCTCGGCGCGACGCGGGGATCCCACCGGCGGATCGATTTGGCCAAAGGGCTGGCAGCGCTCGACACATCGACGGCCACGCTCCATGACCCACGCTCGGTCGAACGGTTCCGCCGGGCGCTCATCATGTCCACGACAACCCGGCATTCGATTCAGCTCGCGGACGGCGACGCCGGCTATCGGCAGGCCGCCTGGCGGGAGGTGATGAGCCCGTCGGGCGAGGTCCTGATGAGCCCGGAGGAAGCGGAGCGCTTCACGACGGAGGGCCGTTGGCGCCAGATCGGGCCGTTGCTGGTCGGACATGTCACCGCCGGCGATTTCCGTCTGGTCCGGACCAAGGCGGCGGCCGAGCGCATCGGCCTCGATCACGTCTTCATCAACGTCTTCCTGGCCGGCCGGGGCGAAGGCGTCTGCGGTCGGCGGCGCATGCGTTTCGAGCCCGGCGCGATGTCGATCACCAAGCTGTCGAGCCCGGCCGACTATCGGCTCGAAGGCATCACGCTCACGGCCCTCGTCGTGCCGCGCCGGCTTCTCGAGGCGGCCATGGGGCCGATCGGTCCCTTCGACGGGCGGGTATACCCGCCGAACTCGGTGGAGGCGCTGCTCGTGGGGGCGCACATCGAGGGGCTCCTCGCGATGCCCGATCCGCTGCCGCCCGCCAAGGTGTCCATCGCCAGTCGCAGCAGCCTCACGCTGCTCGCCGCCTGCCTGTCCAAGTCATCCCTGCAGAACATCGCGAACACGGCCGCGGCCGCGGACGACGAGGCCGAACTCGCCAAGGCCGTGCGGCGCTACATCAAGGAACGCCTCGCCGACCCGGACCTCGGGCCGGACCTGATCTGCCGGCAGTTCGCCTTGTCTCGCGCACGCCTCTACCGTCTCATGCGCGATGGCGGGAACATCGCGGCGACGATCCGGCGGCTGCGCCTGGCCCGCGCGCACGGAGAGATCACGGCGGGGCGACACGCGGACCTCACCTCGGCCGCGGTGGCCGCGCGGTTCGGTTTCCGGCAGGAGCGCAGTTTCCGGCGTGCCTTCGTGCAGGAATTTTCCGTCTCGCCGGCTGCGCTCCGCTCCCAGGCCCGCACCGGACTGCGCGTCCCGCTCCCCGAAGCGGGCCTGGTGATCGTGGGGTGGTTCAACGAACTCTGACGGCAGTCAGGGGGGACGCGAGAGCGCAACCGGCACGGGTTCCGCGGCGATCCGCTCGACGCCGAGGAACCGGTCAGCCGGCGAGTCCTGCCTGGCGGTACGAGCCCGGCGGCATTCCGAAAGCCTTGTGGAAGCTGCGGCTGGCATGGGTCACGCTGCGAAAGCCGCTGGCATGGGCGATCGTCTTGATGGAGCGCGCATCGCCCCGGTGGGCCAGGGCGCCGCGCATCAGGTGCAGGCGCTGCCGCTGCACGCAGGTCGCCACGCCGCCGAGCGGCTCGAGGATGCGATAGAGCACCGTGCGCGAGACGCCGGTGCGGCGCGCGATCCGCTCGGGCGTGAGATCCGGGCAGGTCGCCTGCGCCGCGATGAAGGCGAGGATCTCGTCGCGCTTGGTGGCCGCCCGCCGCGAAGATGTCGAGCGATCCGCGGACGATGTCGTGATGCACGAGACAATTCCGGCCGCGTCGTGCGGGTCCCTGGAAACTGCCCTCGCCGTTTTCGCTGGTAGCGGCCGTGTCGTCGTAAGCCCACGATGGAGGACGAGCCCTTCATCGACGCTCGCGGTCCAGGTCGGGGATGGCGTTAGACTGTCCTGGACGCGGCTTGTGTCGAACATCACGGCGTTCCTGCTTGGAATTCCAGCCATGAGCGGGAGACAAACGGACGTCAACGCGGTGGAGCGGAAGCGGACAATCTGCTGCGTCGAGCCTGTGCGATTGGCACGAATCGTCCGCCCGCTGGTCGTTCGAGAGGCCAGGGCCCGCCAGGGCGAGGCAGCGACGGACGGCAGGTCCTTTCCTCGGGTCCTTTGCGGCGTCCGACACGCGCAGTCGTTCCCCGATTCGACCAGGGACGCCGCGAACCGACGCGTGAGCGGTCGTCGGAAGGCCCACGGCGTGCCCGTCGCCTCTGTCCCCACGCCGGTCCAACCGCTATCGTTCCCCTCATGCCCGAAATCCCCTCCCCCGATCCCGTCCTCGCCCGCCTCACCGCGGCCCTCGGCGCCGAGGCAAAGCGTGGCCTGCCTCCGGTGGAGCGATGGAACCCGGCCCATTGCGGCACGATCGACATGCGCATCGCCGCCGACGGCACCTGGTTCCACGAGGGGGCGCCGATCCGGCGGCCGGCGATGGTCAAGCTGTTCGCCTCGATCCTGCGGTGCGAGGAGGACGGCGGCATCGTGCTGGTGACCCCGGCGGAGCGTGTCGCCATCGCCGTGGAGGATGCGCCGTTCGTGGCCGTCGACATGGCCGTGGAGGGCGAGGGCGACGACAGGCGGATCGTGGTGCGCACCAACGTCGACGACGTCGTGTCCGTCGATGCCGAGCACCGCCTGCGGTTCGAGGAGGTCGCAGGCGGCGGCCTCAAGCCCTATGTGCATGTGCGCCGCGGCTTGTGGGCGCGGGTGACGCGGGCGCTGACCTACGACCTCGTCGCCCTGGGTGAGGAGCGCGAGGTCGACGGCGCGCCGTGGTTCGGCATCGCGGCCGGCGGCGTCTTCCATCCCATCGCACCCGCGGCCGCCGCTTGAACGGCGCGCGCCCCGACAGCCTGGCGGCGTTTCTGGAACGGGCCGCCGCCGGCCTCTCGGCCGATGCCCCCCGCCCCGGCGATCCCACCTCCAATCCGCGCGGCGACCACGACCTCGACGCGGACGGGATCGCCGTCGCCCCGCCCGGCCCGCATCGCCACGCGGCGGTGCTGGTGCCGGTGGTGGCCCGCCACACCGGCCTCTCCGTGCTCTTCACCCAGCGCAGCGCGGGCCTGCGCGACCATTCCGGCCAGATCTCGTTTCCCGGCGGCAAGATCGATCCGGCCGATCCCGGCCCGGCCGGCACCGCCCTGCGGGAGGCGTGGGAAGAGATCGGCCTCGCATCCGAGCGGGTCGGGGTGCTCGGCTACCTCGACCCCTACCTCTCGGCCACCGGCTTCCTCGTGGTGCCGGTGGTCGGGCTGGTGGAGGAGCCCCTCACCCTCGCCCTCAACCCGGAGGAGGTGGCGGAGGTGTTCGAGGTGCCCCTCGACGTGCTCATGGACCCGGCCGGCCACAGCCTCGGTTCCGGCGCCTGGCGCGGCCGGACCCGGCGCTACTACGCCATCACCCACGCGGATCGCCTGATCTGGGGCGTGACGGCGGGCATCGTGCGCAACCTCTACGAACGCCTCTGGGCGCCCGGGGACACCCGTGCTTCGTCACGCCGCGCGAGGCCGTCTGTCGAAACCGGGTAGACGGGACCACCTGAGTCCGTAGGGTTCCGGTCGGCCGCCGGACCGGCCTGCGGGAGCCTCGGACCGGAACCCTCCCCGTATCGAGAGTCCTCGAAGGCATCATGATCGCCAGGATCGTCCAAGAAGCCCTGCTGTTCCTGCTGCCGTGGGCGCTGTTCTACGGCTACCTCGCGCTCAAGGGCCGCAACCCGCACCAGGGCTACCATTGGGAGGGGCAGGTGTTCCGCCTGTTCATGGCCGGCATCGGCCTCGTGGTGGTGTCGCTCGTCCTCACCGGTTTGTTCGGCGAGAGTCATCGCGGAGGCTACGTGCCGCCGCGCCTCGAGAACGGACAGGTGGTGCCGGGCACGTTCCGGTGACCGGGCGGCGCCTCGCATACGACGCTCCGGCCGCCCTCCTGCGTCGCCGGGATGTCGGCCGCGTCCTGCGGGCCCTGGCGGTGCCCGGCGAGGAGACCCGGCCGGTGGGAGGCTGCGTCCGCGACGCCCTCCTCGGCGGGTCGGCCGACGACCTCGATCTCGCCACCACCATCGCGCCCGCCGCCGTGATGGCGCTCGCCGCGGATGCGGGTCTTCGTGCCATCCCCACCGGGATCGACCACGGCACCGTGACCCTGCTCGCCGACGGCACCGCCTTCGAGGTGACGACCCTGCGCGAGGACGTCGAGACGGACGGGCGTCACGCGGTGGTGCGCTTCGGCCGCGATTTCGGGCGCGATGCCGAGCGGCGTGACTTCACCATCAACGCCCTCTCCCTCGACGCCGAGGGCCGCCTGCACGACACCACCGGCGGCATCGCCGACCTCGCGGCGGGGCGGGTGCGGTTCATCGGCGACGCGCCGACGCGCATCCGCGAGGACGCCCTGCGGATCCTGCGCTTCTTCCGGTTCCACGCCCGCTACGGCCTCGGGCCGCCGGACGGGGAGGGCCTGGCCGCCTGCATCGCCGTGCGGGACGCCGTCGACGGTCTGTCGCGCGAGCGCATCCGGGCGGAACTGCTCAAGCTCTTGGTCGCCCCCGGTGCGCTGCCGGCGCTGGGCGTGATGGCGCGACACGGTATCCTGACGCGCCTGCTCGCGAGCTCCGGCGACCTCGATCGTCTCGGGCGCCTGCTCGCGGCGCTGCCGCAGGCGGACGGGTTGTCCCGCCTCGCGGCCCTGGCGGTGCGCGAGGCCGGCGACGTCGAGCGCCTGGAGAATGGCCTGCGCCTGTCCCGGGCCGAGGTCCGGCACCTGTCGGCCTACGCCGGCGCCTTGGACGCCCTCGGAGGGACGCGCGCACGCGGTCGTGCCGCCATGCGCGCGCTTCTGGCCGACAACGACGGTCGGGCGCTATCGGAGGCCTTGTCGGTCCTCGCCGGCGAGGAAGCGGAGCCGATGATGACCGAGGAGGGCCGGGCCGCCCTGGCGGCGGTCCTCGACGGGACGGAGGCGCGGCCGGTGTTTCCCGTCGCTGGCGCCGACCTGGTCGGGCGGGGCGTGCCGGCCGGGCCGGCGGTGGGCCGCGGCCTGAAGGCGGCGCGACGGCGGTGGCTCGAGGCGGGCTGCCCGACCGAGGCAGCCGCGATCGACGACCTGGTCGCCGTCGCCCTGGAGGCCGCCGGCCGGCTCGACTGACCGGGGGCGCGTTCCTCAGAAGCTGAGGGCGACCTTGGCGTCCTTCAACTGGACGATCTGGCCGTCAATCTCCTCGCGCTTGGCGAAGTCCTCGGTGGCGTCGCGCTGGAGCTGGAGGGCGGCGATGTCGGCGTCGATGGAGGTCGGGGTGATCTCCTCGAAGGGGTTCGCCCGCTCGGCGATCACCGTCACGCCGGTGGGCCCGATGTCGGCGAAGCCACCGCGCACCAGCACGCGCTTGCCGGCATGCCCGGTCTCGTTGATGACGATCACGCCGACCTTCAGCGCGGTGAGCACCGGGGCGTGGCCCGGCAACACCGTCATCTCGCCCTCGACGCCGGGAAGCTGCACGGCTTCGACCTGGCCCGAGTACAGGGTCCGCTCGGGGCCGACGAAGTCGAACTGGAAGGTGGCCATGGCGTCAGGATTCCTGGGGTCGGACATCGTGGAGGACCGCGCCCGGCCGGTGGACCGGGCGCGGTCGAAAATGAGGTCAGCCGCGGCGGCGGTCGGCGACGAAGCCGGCGCCCAGGCCGAGGACGGCGCCGATCACCGCGTACAGCCCGATATGCTGGACCTGGCCGCTGGTGAGGTCGCCGCCGCCCGCGCCGGCCGAGGACTTGTTGTCCTGGATCTCGACGCTGAGCGGGCCGATCTTGATCTCCGCCGCCTGCGGGCGGGTGAGGTAGCCCACGAGCCCGCCGGCCACGAGGCCGACGAGCAGAAGCATGGTCTTGGCGTTCATGCGCTCAGGCCGAGGCCGCGAGCTTCTTGGCCTTTTCCTTGGCGTCCTCGATGGTGCCGACCATGTAGAAGGCGGCCTCCGGCAGGTCGTCGTAATCGCCGTTCACGAGGCCCTTGAAGCCCTTGATGGTGTCGGCCAGCGGCACCTGGATGCCCGGCGAGCCGGTGAAGATCTCGGCCACCGAGAAGGGCTGCGAGAAGAAGCGCTCGATCTTGCGGGCGCGCGCCACGGTGAGCTTGTCCTCTTCCGAGAGCTCGTCCATGCCCAGGATCGCGATGATGTCCTGGAGCGCCTTGTAGCGCTGCAGGGTCTGCTGCACGCGGCGGGCGACGTCGTAGTGCTCCTCGCCGAGGACGGTCGGGTTGAGCATGCGCGAGGTCGAGTCGAGCGGATCCACGGCCGGGTAGATGCCCTTCTCGGCGATGGAGCGCGAGAGCACCGTGGTGGCGTCCAAGTGGGCGAAGGAGGTGGCGGGCGCCGGGTCGGTCAGATCGTCGGCCGGCACGTAGATCGCCTGCACCGAGGTGATCGACCCCTTGGTGGTGGTGGTGATGCGCTCCTGCAGGGCGCCCATGTCGGTGGCCAGAGTCGGCTGGTAGCCCACCGCGGAGGGGATGCGGCCGAGCAGCGCCGACACTTCCGAGCCGGCCTGGGTGAAGCGGAAGATGTTGTCCACGAAGAACAGCACGTCCTGGCCCTGATCGCGGAAATCCTCGGCGATGGTGAGGCCGGTGAGCGCGACGCGCGAGCGTGCGCCGGGGGACTCGTTCATCTGGCCGTAGACCAGCGCGCACTTGGAGCCCTCGGCCGAGCCGTTGTGCTCCTTGGGGTCCATGTTGACCTTGGACTCGATCATCTCGTGGTAGAGATCGTTGCCTTCGCGGGTACGCTCACCCACGCCGGCGAACACCGAGTAGCCCGAGTGCACCTTGGCGATGTTGTTGATGAGCTCCATGATCAGCACGGTCTTGCCGACGCCGGCGCCGCCGAACAGGCCGATCTTGCCGCCCTTGGCGTAGGGGGCCAGCAGGTCGACCACCTTGATGCCGGTCACCAGGATCTGCGACTCGGTCGACTGCTCGGAATAGGCCGGCGCGGGCTGGTGGATGGCGCGCAGGGTGTCGGACTGGATCGGGCCGGCCTCGTCGATCGGCTCGCCGATGACGTTCATGATGCGGCCCAGGGTGTTGAAGCCCACCGGCACCATGATCGCCTCGCCGGTGTCGGTGACCTCCTGGCCGCGCACGAGGCCTTCCGAGGTGTCCATCGAGATGCAGCGCACGGTGCTCTCGCCGAGCTGCATGGCGACTTCGAGAACGAGGCGGTTGCCGTTGTTCTTGGTCTCCAGCGCGTTCAGGATCTCGGGCAGGTGGCCGTCGAAATGCACGTCGACCACGGGGCCGATGACCTGGGTGATGCGGCCGACCTTGTTGGAGCCGGCGCCGGGGGTAGCGGTGTTCGCCATGATGAGGTCCTTACGATGCGGTGGCGCCGGGGCGCCCGAATGGGTGTTAGAGGGCTTCGGCGCCCGAGATGATTTCGATCAGTTCCTTGGTGATCATGGCCTGACGCGTGCGGTTGTAGATCTGCGTCTGCTTCTTGATCATCTCGCCCGCGTTGCGCGTGGCGGAATCCATGGCGCCCATGCGCGCACCCTGCTCGGAGGCCGCGTTCTCCAGGAGCGCGCGGTAGACCTGAACGGTGAGGTTGCGCGGCAGCAGCGTGTCGAGGATGGCCTCCTCGTTCGGCTCGAACTCAAGGGCGGCGTCGGGCGCGGTGGCGCCGGTCGCAGGCAGTTCGGCCGGGATCAGCTTCTGGGCGGTGGGGATCTGCGAGATCACCGAGCGGAAGCGCGAGTAGAACAGGGTCGCCACGTCGAATTCGCCCGCCTCGAAGCGGGCGATGATCGACTCGGCGATCTCGGCGGCGAACTCGTAGTCCACCGGCCGGGTGCCGCGGATGTCGCGCGCCTCGATGATCTGGTCCTTGAAGATCCGGCGCAGGAGGTCGTTGCCCTTCTTGCCGACGGTGAGGATCTTCACCGTCTTGCCCTCGGCCATCAGCCTGCGGGCGTGGTCGCGGGCCATGCGGCCGATCGACGAGTTGAAGGCGCCGCACAATCCGCGGTCGGCGGTGCAGACCACGAGCAGATGGGTCTGGTCCGAGCCGGTGCCCGAAAGGAGCTTCGGCCCCTGCACGCCGCCGACGAGGTTGGCCGCGAGGTTGCCGAGCACCTGGGACATCTTCTCGGCGTAGGGCCGGCCGTTCTCGGCGGCGTTCTGGGCGCGCCGCAGCTTGGCGGCGGCGACCATCTGCATCGCCTTGGTGATCTTCTGCGTGCCCTTCACCGAGGTGATGCGGTTGCGCAGATCCTTCAAACTCGGCATCGGCTGACTTTCAGATCCGTCTCGGTTCGACCCTGGGGCGGCTCTCCTCCCCCTTGCGGGGAGGAGTCGGAGGTGGGGGTGGTGCCGAAAGGGTCACGCCGTCTCCGGCATCGCCCCCACCCCTGACCCCTCCCCGCGGGGGGAGGGAAAAAGCGCCTTACTTCATCGCTTTGATGACGCCCTCGATGGCGCCCTTCAGGGTGCCGGCGCTGGCGTCCGACAGGTCCTTCGAGTCGCGGATCGTGCCCAGGAGGTCGGCGTGCTTGGTACGCAGGGTCGAGAGCAACGCGTCCTCGAACGCACGGATCTTGTTGACCGGGATCGCGTCGAGGTAGCCGTTGACGCCGGCGTAGATCACCGCGACCTGCTCTTCCATCTTCAGCGGCGAGAACTGCGGCTGCTTCAGGAGTTCGGTCAGTCGCGAGCCGCGGTTGAGCAGCTTCTGGGTCGAGGCGTCGAGGTCGGAGCCGAACTGGGCGAAGGCGGCCATCTCGCGGTACTGCGCGAGCTCGCCCTTGATCTTGCCGGCGACCTTCTTCATCGCCTTGGTCTGGGCCGAGGAGCCCACGCGGGACACCGAGAGGCCGACGTTCACGGCCGGGCGGATACCCTGGTAGAACAGGTCGGTCTCGAGGAAGATCTGGCCGTCGGTGATCGAGATCACGTTGGTGGGGATATAGGCAGAGACGTCGTTGGCCTGGGTCTCGATGACCGGCAGCGCGGTCAGCGAGCCGTTGCCGGCGGCGTCGCCCATCTTGGCGGCGCGCTCGAGCAGGCGGCTGTGGAGGTAGAACACGTCGCCGGGATAGGCCTCACGGCCCGGCGGGCGGCGCAGCAGCAGCGACATCTGGCGGTAGGCGACGGCCTGCTTGGAGAGATCGTCGTATACGATCACGGCGTGCATGCCGTTGTCACGGAAGTACTCGCCCATGGCGCAGCCGGCGAAGGGCGCGATGAACTGCATCGGCGCGGCATCGGAGGCGGTGGCGGCGATGATGATCGAATATTCGAGGGCGCCGTTGTCCTCCAGCACCTTCACGAACTGGGCCACCGTCGAGCGCTTCTGTCCGATGGCGACGTAGACGCAATAGAGCTTGGCGTTCTCGTCGGTGCCGGCGTGGGCGGCCTTCTGGTTGAGGATTGTGTCCAGCGCGATGGCGGTCTTGCCGGTCTGGCGATCGCCGATGATCAGCTCGCGCTGGCCGCGGCCGACGGGGATGAGCGCGTCGATGGCCTTGAGGCCGGTGGCCATCGGCTCGTGCACCGACTTGCGCGGGATGATGCCCGGGGCCTTCACGTCGACGCGGCGACGCTCGGTGGTGGCGATGGGGCCCTTGCCGTCGATGGGGTTGCCGAGGCCGTCGACCACGCGGCCGAGGAGCGCCTTGCCGACCGGCACGTCGACGATGGCGCCGGTGCGCTTGACGGTCTGGCCTTCCTTGATGTCCCGGTCCGAGCCGAAGATCACGATGCCGACGTTGTCCTGCTCGAGGTTCAGCGCCATGCCGCGCACCCCCGATTCGAACTCCACCATCTCGCCGGCCTGGACGCTGTCGAGGCCGTAGGCGCGGGCGATGCCGTCACCGACCGAGAGGACCTGGCCCACCTCGGTGACCGCGGCTTCCTCGCCGAAGTTCTTGATCTGCTCTTTCAGGATCGCGGAGATCTCGGCAGCGCGGATGTCCATCGTTCGGCCTCTTCGAAAACTTGAAAAACACTGGGTGTGGGACGGGATGACGGGATGGACCGGGCCGCGAGGGCCGCGCTCCTCAGGCTTCCCGCATCGCCAGACGAATACCGTTGAGCTTCGTTCGCAGGGACGCATCGACCATGCGGCTGCCGATCTTGACCACGAGGCCGCCGATCAGGCTCGGGTCGACGGTGAGGTCGAGGTCGATCTCCGCGCGGGCGACGTCGCGCAGGGACGCCTTGATCTCCTCGACCACCGCCTCGGACGGCTTCTCGGCGACACGCACCTCGGCGCGCACGATGCCCTTCGACTCCCGCACCAGCACTCGGAAGGCGCGGATCATGTCCGGGAGCGCGAACAGGCGGCGGTTGGCGGCCGAGAGCCTGATGAAGTTGGCGCCGAGCCCGGTGATGCCGGCCTTGTCGAGAATGGCGCCGATGGCGGCGGCCTGTTCGGCACCCGTGAAGATCGGGCTGCGCACCAGGCGCATCAGGTCGGGGCTCTCCTTGAGCATGGCGTCGAAACGCTCGAGCCCCTGGGCCACCGCATCGACTTGGCGCTCCTCGCGGGCCAACTCGAATAGGGCCGAGGCGTAGCGCGCGGCTACGCCTGCGACCGGGGAACCCGCCTCGGAACTGGTCTGCGCCACGCGGCCGCTCTCTCTTCTAATCCAGCCTGCACGTTCCGACCCAGAAGTCGCCATCATGTGGCGTCGGCTCAGGAAACGTCGGCGATGGGAATGTCTCGGACCTAAGAGGGCGCAAACCCCCTCTACCGAAGCGGCGTCGCCCTACCATGCGGTCTCTGGACGCGCAAGGCGAGGCTTGGAGGCGGAGGCCTGACGGCGAGGTCCCGGCGAGGCGGCTAGATCGACCCGGCTGTGCGCGCCGGATGAAGGCCGGCGTCGCAAACGTGTCGGCATGGTGGCTGGATCGCGAAAATCGTGTCCTCGCCGGGACGGCGGTCGGGCTTTCTGTGGACTTTCCGGTCAGCAGGCGATGCGGTCGCAGCGGCGCTGGGCGGCGATCATCCGCGCCAGGGCCTTGGGGCCGGGATGGCCGAGCAGCCCGGTGTTCCCGAGCACGTAGGAGGGCGTGGTCGACAGGCCGAGGTCGGCCGCGATCCGCATCTGGCTCTTGAGTGCGAGCCGAACCTCCTGGCTGTCGCCGATGCCCTCGATCTCCGCCGCCGGGAGGCCGAGCTTTGCCGCCGCCGCCAGGGCGGAGGGCCCGTCGATCCGGCCGGGCTTGGCGAGCAGGCCCTGGTAGAGGCTCCATGCGGCGGCCGAGCCGAGGCGCTTCTGGACGGCCAGCGACACCTTCGCCGCCTGGGCCGATTGGACCGACAGGATCGGGTTGTTGATGAGCCCGATCCGCAGGGCCGGATCGCTGGCGGCGAGGGAGATCAGGTCGGCCGCCGCCTTGCGGCAGTAGGGACAATTGTAGTCGAAGAACTCGTAGAGCGTGACGCCTGCGTCGCGGGGCCCGATATAGGTGACGCCGCGCAAGCCCTCGATCTCCCCGACGATCTCGCCCGGCAGCCGGGTGTTGGCGACCGGCCGGCCCTCGTCGTTGTCCACCTTGAACGCCTGTCCGTACCCTTGTGCGCGGGCGAGGCCGGCCAGACCCGTCGTCGCCACGAGGCCGGCGGAGCCGGCGAGGATGCGCCTGCGCGAAACAATCATCGGGTGCCACGGGTTCGCCAGCCGGGGAGGTTCGGCCGGCGGAGTTTTAGCGACGGTCATCGGAGCGGGATAGGGGTGATCCGCCAGCCCGTCCGCCTCGTGAGGGTCGGCCCGCGATCCCTGGCCGCATGCCTCGCGGATCGGCCGTACGGATCGATGCGCGATCGCGTCCTCTCCTTTCGCGATGAGGAGAGGACGCCGGAAGAGATCAGTCCTTGAGATCGGCCGGCACCTTGCCGCCGTTCTCCTCGAGCTTCTTGATCACCTGCTTGTGCAGCCAGACGTTCATGGAGGCCGAATCGTCCTTGTCGCCGGTGTAGTGGAGCTCGTCGGCGAGCGCCTTACGGGCGGTGAGGCTCGAATCGATGTCGAGGAGCTTCATCAGGTCGACGATCGAGGTGCGCCAGTTGAGGGTCTGCCCGTTCTTGGCGGCCATTCCGTTGAGCACGGCTTCCACGTCCACCGGTTCGCCGGAGGCAGTGGCCGGTGCCGCGCCGCCCGCGGGGGCCGCGGTGCCGGTGGTGGCGTCGGCCGGCTTGGCCTCCGCCGTCGCGCCGCCGCCGAAGGGATGGAGGATCTTGCTGACGATGCTGCCGAGAAAGCTCATGGCGGTAGTCCTTGTGATTAGGAATCGGCCGCGAGGGGGGTGCCGCCGATGTCCTGTCTTAACGGTATCGGACCGAGGCCGTTCCGGAGCGCCGTCTCCGCCTGGCGAAGAAAGCCGGCGCGGCCGGGCCCGGAGGGAGAAGGCCCTTCCCGATCGATCGTCCCAAGCCGAGCCGGACGCACGCGGGTGTTTGAGGAATCCCCCGGCTGTGGCATGGCCGGGCTCGGTCCTTCGCGGGCCAGCCTCGCCCAACCTTGCCTCGCCTCGACCTCGCCTCGAAAGCCGGACTTCCCGATGCGCCCTGCCCTCCCCGTCCTCGCGACGATCCTGACCGCCTTTGCCGGGCTTCTGCTCGCCGCGCCGGCCAGTGCCCAGACGGCGCCGATCCCGGTACGCATCGGCGTCATCCCCATCGTCGGCGCGGCGCCGATCTTCGTGGCCGACGGCGAGGGCTGGCTGAAGGAGGCCGGCCTGAAGCCGACCTTCACCACCTTCGAATCCGGCCCCAACATGATCCAGGCGCTGGCCTCGGGCACCATCGACGTCTACGTCGCCGGCATCGCGCCGCTGGCGGTGGCCCGTACCAAGGGCATCGACGTGCGGGTGGTGGCCGCCACGGCCATCGAGGAGATGGTGGTCGTGGCCGGCCCCAAGCTCGCCCCGTATTTCGCTGGAAACGCCGACAAGGCGCAGGCCTTCGCGCAGTTCAAGGCCAAGGAGGGCCGGGCCGCCCGGCTGGCCACGCAGCCGCCGGGCTCGGTGCCGCACACCACCCTTCAGCATTGGCTCTGGCAGGTCGCCAAGGCGGCGAAATCGGATGCCGAGGTGGTGCCGATGGGCATCGACGCCACCCAGCAGGCGATGCTGGCCGGTGCCGTCGACGGAGCCGCCCTGCGCGAGCCGGCGCTCACCATCGTCCAGAACCGCAACCCGGCGATCACCCTCGTCGCCACCGGCGGCGAGATGTTCCCCAACCAGCCCGGTACGGTGGTCGGGGTCTACGGCGCCTTCGCCGACAAGAATCCCGCCGCCATCGAGGGGCTGGTGAAGGCCCTGGTCAAGGCCACCGACCTCCTGAAGTCCGACCCCGCCCGTGCCGCGGTGCCGGTGGAGGCCGCCCTCGGCAAGGGCATCACCGATCTCGCCACCATCCAGAAGGCGATCACCTCGCCGGCGGCGAAGTTCACCGCCGATCCGCGCGCGATCATCGACGCGACGAAGGCGATGCAGGCCTATCAGGTCTCGATCGGGACGCTGGAGAAGGACATCCCCACCGAGGGGCTGTTCGATGCGCGCTACTACGAGAAGGCGGTCGCCCGCTGACGCCGATGGCCCGCCTCACCCCGACGCTGCTGGCGGCCGCCGGCCTCCTCGCCTTCCTGGCGTTCTGGGAGGCGATGCCGCGGCTGGGCCTCATCAACCCGGCCTTCCTGCCGCCGCCGAGCACGATTCCGGCCGCCTTCCTCAAGGAGATCCGGCTCGGGGTCTGGTCGGAGGCGGTGGTCTCGAGCCTCAGCCACTACGTCGCCGGCCTCGGCGTCGGCGCCGCCGCCGGGGTGGCGCTCGGCATCCTGGTGGGGATGTCGCGCGGCGTCGAGGCCGCCACCGCCTGGGTGGTGCGGCTGCTGCGGCCGATCCCCGGCCTCGCCTGGGTCCCCTTCGCGATCATCTGGTTCGGGGTACAGCCGGAAGCGGCGGTGTTCATCATCGCCATCGGCGTGTTCTGGATCGTGTTCTTCGCGACGCAAGGCGCGGTGCGCGGGGTCGACCGCGACCTCATCGAGGTGGCGCAGGCCTTCGGTTTCCGGTCTCCGTTGTCGCGGCTCACCAAGATCGTGCTGCCGGCCGCCACACCGGGCATCCTCGTCGGCCTGCGCACCGCGCTCGGCCAGGCCTGGATGGCGGTGGTGGCCGCCGAGATCTTCGGCGTGCCCGGCGTCGGTGCGCGCATGATGCAGGCCTCCAGCCTCCTCTCCACCGACATCGTGGTCGTCTACATGCTCACCATGGCCGGCCTCTACGGCCTGTTCGACACCGCCTTCGTCGCCCTGCAGGGCTGGCTGCTGCGGTGGCGCCCATGACCGTTAACGCCATCACCGCCGACGCCATCGTCACCATCACGTCCCTGAGCCTCGCCTACGAGCGCGAGGGCCGGCGCAACGTCATCCTCGAAGGTCTCGACCTCACGGTCCGGCGCGGCGAGTTCGTGGTCATCGTCGGCGAGTCCGGGGTCGGCAAGTCCACGGTCCTGCGCGTGCTGATCGGTCTCGCCCGCCCCAGCGGCGGCAGCGTCCGCCTCGACACCCGGCCCGACTGCCGCACGCCGATGGCGCTGGTGTTCCAGGACGCCCGGCTGCTGCCGTGGCGGCGGGTGGCGTCCAACGTCGCCTTCGGCCTCGAGGGCTCCGGCCTGTCGGGCTCTCAGCGTCTCGAGAAGGCGCGCGAGATGCTGGCCCTGGTCGGGTTGTCCGATTTCGCCGACCGCTGGCCGCACCAGCTCTCCGGCGGCCAGCGCCAACGGGTGGCCATCGCCCGGGCGCTCGCCGTCGACCCCGACGTGCTCCTCATGGACGAGCCGTTCTCGGCGCTCGACAGCTTCACCCGCGAGGGCCTGCAGGAGGAACTGCAGCGCATCCAGGCGCGGACGGCCAAGACCATCCTGTTCGTCACCCACGACATCGACGAGGCGGTGACCCTCGCCGACCGGGTGGTGGTGCTCGCCGGCTCGCCCGGCCGGGTCGCGGCCGACATGACCATCGCCGTACCGCGCCCGCGCCGCCGCCGCGACGGCGCGCTGCTCGAAGCCGCCCGCCAACTGCGGGCGGAGTTGTCGGGCCGGTCGGCCGAACTCTGATCCACCGTCGAAGACCGCGATCGGGCGAGACGATCACCCGGCCGCGGTCGAAGATCCGTCAGTCGTCCAAGTCGCGACGCTGCCGGCGCGGACGATCGTCGTCCTCGTAGGAGCGACGGCGCGGCTCTTCGTCGTACCGGCGGCGCGGCTCGTCGTCATAGGAGCGCGCGCGCGGACGCTCGTCGTCCCTGTCGCGCCGGTCGCGATAATCGCCGCCGCGGTCGTCGCGGTCGCGGCTGCGATACCCGTCGCCGTCGTCGCCACGATCACGCCCGCCCCGGCGACCCTCGGCGACCTTCGGCGCGTACCAGCACATCTTGTTGGCGACGCCCGGCGCCGGATCGCCGAAGGAGCCGACGTTGCAGGGCACCGTTCCACCCTGAGGGAACGGGCGGCCGTTCGTCTTGCCCTTGATGCCGTAATAGACGTTGGTGGGATGCGGCATCCGGCAGACCTCGCCGTCCTGCGCGCAGGGAACCAGGTTCTGGGTATCGAGCTGGGCCGAGGCCGGGGCGTAGCCGCCGAGGGCCGGTCCGAGAAGCGTCGCCGCGAATGCAAAGGCGGCTGTCTTGAAATGCACGATCGTGGTCCTCCCGAGGTCGCTGGCGCCGGTGCCGCCTGTTCCGTCCGCCCCTGGGGTGGCGAGACGGCGAAGCGATAGCACGGACGCGCCGGTTCGCGCGCCCGGGTCGTAGGCCCGTTCTGGAGGTCTTGGCCGCGCCTCTCAGGTGCGCTGCGCGCCCTCGGCTTCGCGCGCCGGGGCGCAGATCTGCGGCGATAGCTTGTCGAGGTGGACGCAGGCGTTCTGGAGGTACCAGGTCCGCAGCCCGGGCTGGGTCGGGGCGACATACATGGCCACAAGGACGAAGCCGGCGACGGCGATGATGATCAGGAGAAGGAGGTTGCGCATGGGGTCGGTTCCGGCAGGCGGGACCCGCGCTGCGTGCGGCTCGCCCGCCCCGCATACCCGATTCCCTAAGATCGATGGTCCTTCCGGCGACGGCCGGTCTCGGCCCCATCAACGCGCCACGCCCGAAAACGACGCAGGTCCCCGCCGCGAAATTCCCGCCACGCCGGCCGGACGGGCTCAGGCCGCCTCGAACAGCGGCACGATCCGCATGCCGGGCACCAGCACGAGGCCCTTGTCGGTGATGCGGATCTCCGGGATGACCGAAAGCGGGATGAGGTTGAAGCCCATGTAGGGAATGCTGCAGCCGGCCGCCTGCCAGGCCTCCTTGAGCACCCGCACCTCCTCGGCCACGATCCCGACCCTCTTGTCGGACAGGAGCCCCGCCACCGGCAGCGGCACCGAGGCGACGACCTTGCCGCCGGCCACCACGCAGACGCCGCCCTGAGTCGCGGTCACCGTGTCGAGGGCGAGGCGCATGTCGGCTTCGTCGAGGCCGGCGACGATGAGATTGTGCGAATCGTGGCCGACGCTGCTCGCCACCGCGCCCGTCTTCAGCCCGAAGGCGCGCAGGAGCCCGTGCGCCACGTTGCCGGCGCCGCCGTGACGCTCGATCACGGTGACGAAGGTGCAGTCGTTCTGAGCGAGGGTCGACGCCCAGTCGGGTCCGGGCTGCAGCGTGAAGCGCTCGTGGACGAGCTCGATGCCCGGCAGGGTCGTGCGGATGGCGTTGACGAGGCAGGGCGCCGCCGGCAGTGCGGGGACGAGGCTCGGCAGCGGATCGGGCAGGTGGATCGTCGCATAGGCGGGCGCCGGATAGCGGTAGGGTCGTGACAGGGCCTCGTCGAGCACGGGCGTGATCCGGCGGTTCTCGACCACGCATTCCCCGCCGTACCAGGTCGATTGCGGAACGAGGTCGTCGTCGAGGAGCACGAGGTCGGCCCGGCGCCCGCCGCCGAACCCTCCGATCTCGCCGTCGAGGCCGTAACGGGTGGCCGGGTGGAGCGAGCCCATCGACCAGGCCTGGACCGGCGGAATGCCCATGCGCACCGCCTCGCGCACCACCCAGTCGAGCCCGAAGGCGAGGAGGTCCTGCGCGTCGCGGTCGTCGGTGCAGACGCAGACGCGCTTGGCCGCCGCCTTGAGCGCGGTGATCGTGCCGATCGCCTCGGGCAGGCTGTGCCAGGGGGTCGTCGGCGGGCCGCCGCGCAGAAAGATCCAGAGACCGGCCTCCAGGAGGTCGTCGGCGATGTCCTGGTCGATGGCCTCGTGAGTGTCGGTGACGCCACTGGCCGCATAGGGCGCGACGAAGCTGCGCCCGTAGATGTGGCCCGAGACCGGCCGTCCCCGCTCCAGCGCGGCGGCGATGATGGCGTGCGCCCGCGCGTCGCCCTCGGCCACCGCCACGAAATCCATCTTCTCGCCGAGCCCGACCGCCTCGGGCCAGGCGTCGAACAGGGCCGCGATCTTGGCCGCCGTGAGGTCGCCCCCGGCGGTCTCGAGCTCGGCCGAGGTCGCCGGCACGGTGCTCGGCACGGTTAGGAAGATGTTGAGCGGGGCCTCGCGGGCGTCCTCCAGCATCCACGCGATCCCGTCGGCATCGCAAACGTTGCCGATCTCGTGGCTGTCGCAGACGATCGTGGTGGTGCCGTTGAGGAGGGCCGCCTCGGCGTAGGCGCAGGCCGTCACCATGCTGCTCTCGATGTGCAGGTGCGGATCGACGAGGCCCGGCGCCAGGAGGCCGCCGGCCACATCCCGGCGCGGGGCGGCCCCGCGGTGGCTCCCGGCGGGATGCACGGCGGCGATGCGCCCACCGGCGATCCAGACCTCGCGGTCGGGCAGGATGCGCTCGGAATAGGTGGAGAGAAGCCGCGCGCCGGTGATGACCAGGTCCGGGTCGGCGCGGCCCGCCGCGACGTCGGCGAGCCGCCGCGTCATCCGGCTCAGGGGCTCCACGGAGAATCGGGTCAGCGCGCGTGGTCGGGTCATCGGGACTCCCGGGTCTGGTGACGTCGCGGATGGCGCACGCATCGTGCCATGCGCGGCGTCGCAGAACGGCAACGCCGGCCAGCGAAACGCCGCATGGAATTGCAAAATCGGCGCGCCGTCACCATCTGCCTGCTATGCCGATCGCGACCACAGTCGCTCGATCGGTGACGGCCACGAGACCGGGTGGCATCGGGTGACGCCGGATGTACGCGCACCCCCCGCCCGACATCCGTGGCCGTCGGCGTTTCTCCTCATTCTCCACACGTATCGTCCGAGTATCCGCCATGGCCAAACGCACGAAATCCAAGCCGCAGGAGCGGGGCTCCGTCCTGTTCGACGTCCTGTACGAAGACGAGTCCCGCGCCTCCAACCGGCGGGTGCCGATGGAGATCCTCGGCGGACTCGACGGCGACGAGCCGGCCCGCGAGATCATCGAGGAGCAGGACCGGGTCATCGCCGAGAAGTCCGGCCGGCCCAAGCGTGAGATCAGGAGCCTGACGCGCTCGCCGCCCCGGGCGCCGACCGCCGTCTCCGACGACTGATCGCGTCTCCGACGCGCGTCGAGCGGGATCGCGAAGCGACGACACGGACCTTGGACGATCCCCTCAGGCCTTCTTCAGGAACTCGGCGCGCAGGACGAGACCCTTCACCTTGTCGGTGCTGCCTTCGATTTCGGCGACGTTGCCGGTGAGGCGGATGCCCTTGACGAGGGTGCCGCGCTTCAGGGTCGTCGAGGTGCCTTTCACCTTGAGGTCCTTGATCAGCGTGACGGAATCGCCCTCGGCGAGGCGGGTGCCGTTGGCGTCCCGGGTCTCTTCACTCACACAGGGTCTCCTCGCTCACAGGTCGGCTTCGGTCTGCGGCGACATGTAGGGGCGACCGGCCTCCGCCAGGGCTCGGTCCACCGCCTCGATGGCGAGCAGGATCCGCATGAAATCCTCGGCGGCCGAGGCGGCCGCCAGCTCGCTGGATCCGATGCGCTTGGCGAGCGCGCTGCGCTGGCGGGCGAGGCTGGCGCGTGCCCGCTTCATGTCGGCGACCTCGTCGGATGTCATGGAGTACCCGTTTTGAATGCGTCGCCGCTGTGCCTGCGGCATGCTCGTGTCCGGCCCGCGAAGGCCGACGATCCCGCTGCTATGGCACGGCGTCCGCCCCGTCGGCGAGCAGGAAGATCACGGCCTTCTCGACGACGGCGGGATCGTAGGCATGCGGCCCGTCGTATTCGACGTAGGTGAGGTCGTAGCCCGCCTGTTCCAGCTTGGACTTGTGGAAGCGGGCGCTGCGATCGATCGGGATCTGGGTGTCCTGGGTGCCGTGGGAGAGGAAGATGCGCGGCGCGCCCATCTGGAGATGGACCGAAAGGAAGCCCGCCGAGGAGGCGACGAGCCGGGTCACCAGATCGCCGTTGGCCAGCCCCATCGACAGGGCGTAGCTGCCGCCGTCCGAATGACCGGCGAAGGCTAGGCGGGTCGGATCGAGCAGGTAGCGCGACGCCACTGCGGCCAGCGCCGTGTCGAGCCGCTCGCGGTCGGGGCCGTGGCCGCCGATCACCAGGTCCCAGGTCGGGAACAGGGATTGCGGCGCCAGCAGCAGGAAGCCGTTCGCCAGGGCGTGGGCCTCGAGCATCGGCAGGATCTTCTCCGCGCTGCCGCCGCCGCCGTGGAACAGCACCACCAGGGGCGTCGGTCGGCGCGGATCGACGCCGGGCGGGACCACCAGGACGGCGTCCCGCGTCTCGAACAGGCCGAGGGCATGGCGCCCCGGGGGCAGCGCCGGCTCTGTCGGGAGCCGGTGGACGAAGGTGAGGCGTCCGGTGAGCGTCGGCGCGATCATGCGGCCCTCACGCCTTGTCGCCGCCCGGCATCGGCTTGATCTTCAACTGATCGATCACCCATCGCCAGCCGCCCCCCTCCTGCTCGCGGGCCGTCTCCACCGAGAGGGTCCCGTTGGGAAGCCGCGCGAAGGTCATGGCGATCGGTCCGTTGCGCAGGGCCGGCAGGGCCTCCGCGCTCGGGAAATGCGAGCGCCGCGACAGGAGGTCGGTGTAGAAGCGCCGGATCTCGTCGTGGCCGGTGGCCACGACCGCGCCGGCGGCGAGCAGAGCGCCGGGCTCGTAGAGTGCCACCAGCCCCTCGACGTCGCCCGCGTTGGCGCGCTCGTTGAAGAGCCGCGCCAAGTCCTCGGGGGCCTGCGCCGGCGAACGGTCGGTGGTGCTCATCTGTCGGTCCTGGGATGTCGGGAATGACGTCGGCGAAATGGTCACTTGAGCCGCTGGCCGGCGGCGTCGTCCACCGCGACGCTGACGGGGATGCCGGCCTTCACGCTCTCGGACACGGTGCAGAACCGTTCGAACTGCTCCAGGACCTTGCCGATCCGCGGGACCGCCTCGGCGGTGGCGCCGAGCCGGATCGTCACGGCGATCCCGGCGATCCGCAGCCGTCCCTCGGCGTTGCGCTCCATCCGGCACTCGGCCTCGGCCTCGATTCCGTTGAGGTCCTGCCCGAATTTGCCCGAGGCGAACATCAGGCTGGCGCACAGGCAGTTGGTGACGCCCGCGACCATGATCTGCTCGGGGAACGGACCGTGCCCGCCGCCGAACGGCTCGGCCTCGTCCACGAGCAGGCCGGGATGCGCCTCGCCGAAATCGACCATGAAGCGATAGCCGTCGATCTGCTTGATCCTGATCCTGGGGCCGTCCGCCATCCGGGCGCTCCTCGATGGGTCAGACGGGCCGTTCCCGACATCGGTCTCGGTTGACAACCCGTCATTGCTGGCATACCAAATACCAGCAACGGAAGGACATGACAATCAACGCGGCGACGATGTGCCGGCAGCGACGGTCATGGCCCGGCAACTGGAGGAGACGACACGCATGCTGACCATCGGCATCTGTTTTCATCGTCCCGGAAGACGGCCTTCCCCGCCGTCCGCAGCGACCCTCGACCGATAAGGACGCGTCGGGCGAGGCCATGGCACAGGCGATCGACTTCGAACAACTGGTGACGGCGACGGGCGACGCCGTCGTGGTGTCGGATGCGGACGGGGCCATCGTCGTCTGGAACCCCGCCGCCGAGCGCATCTTCGGGTTCACCCCGGAGGAGGCGATCGGTCGGTCCCTCGACCTCATCACCCCGGAGCGCCAACGCCAGCGCCACTGGGACGGCTACGCCAAGACCATGCGGACCGGCGTCACCCGCTACGGCGCCGACGTCCTGCGGGTTCCCGCCCTGCACAAGGACGGACACACCCTCTCGATCGCCTTCACGGTCGGGATGCTGCACGGCCCCGACGGGGCCGTCACCGGGATCGCCGCGATCATCCGCGACGAGACCAAGCGCTGGACCGACGAACGCCAGATGCGCCAGCGCCTGGCCGAGCTCGAAGCCCGCGTCGCCTGAGACCATCCGGGCGAGGCCGGCCCATCCGCCGATCCTCGGCCAACATCACGACCCGGACCGAACCGGGCGCGACACCAACCGACCGACCCGAACAGAATTGACAGGGAGAACGCCGACATGACCCAGCCGCTCGAAGGGATCAAGATCATCGATTTCACCCACGTCCAGGCGGGTCCGGCCTGCACGCAGTTGCTGGCCTGGTTCGGCGCCGACGTGATCAAGGTCGAGCGCCCGGGTTCCGGCGATGTCACCCGCACGCAGCTGCGGCACGTCGAGGACGCCGACGCCCTGTATTTCACGATGCTCAACTCGAACAAGCGTTCGTTGACCCTCGACACCAAGACGGCCCAGGGCAAGGAAGTCCTGGAGAAGCTGATCAAGGACTCCGACGTGATGGTCGAGAACTTCGGCCCCGGCGCGCTCGACCGCATGGGCTTCTCGTGGGCCCGCATCCAGGAGCTCAACCCGGGCATGATCCTCGCCTCGGTGAAGGGGTTCTCGGACGGCCACCATTACGAGGACCTCAAGGTCTACGAGAACGTGGCGCAGTGCGCCGGTGGCGCCGCCTCCACCACCGGTTTCTGGGACGGCCCGCCCACCGTCAGCGCCGCCGCACTCGGTGATTCCAACACCGGCATGCACCTGGCCATCGGCATCCTCACCGCGCTCCACCAGAAGAACAAGACCGGCAAGGGCCAGAAGGTCGCCGTGTCGATGCAGGACTCCGTGCTCAACCTCTGCCGCGTGAAGCTGCGCGACCAGCAGCGCCTCGACGCGCTGGGCTATCTCGAAGAGTATCCCCAGTACCCCCACGGCGAGTTCTCGGACGTGGTGCCGCGCGGCGGCAACGCCGGCGGCGGCGGACAGCCGGGCTGGGTGCTCAAGTGCAAGGGCTGGGAGACCGACCCGAACGCCTACATCTACTTCACCATCCAGGGCCATGCCTGGGCGCCGATCTGCAAGGCGATCGGCAAGCCGGAGTGGGAGAAGGATCCGGCCTACAACACCGCCCGTGCCCGCCAGGACAAGATCATGGACATCTTCGGCACGATCGAGGAGTGGCTGGCCGACAAGACCAAGTTCGAGGCGGTCGACATCCTGCGCAAGTTCGACATCCCGTGCTCGCCGGTGCTGTCGATGAAGGAGCTCTCGGTGGACCCGTCCCTGCGCGCCAGCGGCACGGTGGTCGAGGTCCAGCACCCCAAGCTCGGCTCGTACCTAACCGTTGGCAGCCCGATCAAGTTCTCGGACATGAAGGTCGACATCAAGGCCTCGCCGCTCTTGGGCGAGCACACCGACGAGGTCCTGCGCGACCTCGGCTACACCGAGCAGCAGATCGAGATGCTTCACCAGGAGCACGCCGTCTGAGGCCGCTGCGAGGCTGAGGGCTCTACGCCGCCGGGCCGCCGGCCCGGCCGGCGGACAGGCCTGATCGCACGAGACGATTGACGCGGCGCGCCTTTACCGAGGCGCGCCGTCGTCGTTTCTGCAACTGTCGCGCATGGCCGCCGTCGTCGCTGCGCGGCCGGACGCCGAATCGACACCCCGCCCAGACAACCGAGGTCCATCCCGCCGATGCACCCGTTCCTGCGCCACCTCATCCCGGATGCGAGCCCGCTGAGCCGGCGCGAACGGATCCGCTCGGCCGCCGGCGCCCTCGTCGGCATCCTCGTGACCGGACTGGCGAGCCGGGCGGCGCTCGGGCCCGGAACGGCGCTGCCGGCCCTGATCGCGCCGATGGGCGCCTCGGCCGTTCTGCTGTTCGCTGTCCCGTCGAGCCCGCTCGCCCAGCCGTGGTCGATCCTGGGCGGCAACCTCGTCGCCGCGTTGGTGGGCGTGACCGCCGCCCGGACCGTATCCGATCCGACCCTGGCCGCGGCCCTGGCGATCGGCTGCGCCATCGCGGTGATGATGGCCCTGCGTTGCCTGCATCCGCCCAGCGGCGCCGTGGCCCTCACCGCGGTGCTCGGCGGCCAGCAGATCCACGACCTCGGCTACGGCTTCGTGCTGTGGCCGGTGGGCGCGAACTCGCTTCTGCTCCTGACCGTCGCGCTCCTGTTCAACAACCTTACCGGCCGTGCCTATCCTCAGGGCCCGGCCAAGGCGCCGCGCGTCCAGGCCGCCACCGCCGCATCGCCCTCGGGCCGCGCCGGCATCACCGCCGCCGACCTCGACGCGGTCCTCAGGGACTACGACCGGCTGCTCGATGTCGGCCGCGCCGATCTGGAGGCGATCCTGCTGCGCGCCCAGATCCTGGCGCACCGGCGCCGGCCCGGCCAGGCCACCTGCGCCGACCTGATGACCCGGGACGTGATCGGGGTGGCGCCCGAAGCGCCCCTGGCCGAGGCCCTCGACCTCCTGCGCCGCCACCACGTCAAGGCGCTGCCGGTGACGGACGAGGCCGCGCGCATCCTCGGCATCGTCACGCAGACGGACCTCCTCGACAAGGCCGTGTGGGAGCGTGCCGGACCGCGGCTCGGCCTCGCGCGCCGGATCCGCCTGACGCTGATGCGGGGCCGAGCGCCCCACGGCTGCGTCGAGGACATCATGACCGCCCCGGTCAGGACGGCGCGGATGGAGACGCCGGTCTCGGACCTCGTCCTGTGGATGTCGCAGGGTGGCCTCCACCACCTGCCCGTGGTCGGCGCGGACGGGAGGCTCGTCGGGATCGTCTCCCAGACCGACCTCGTCACCGAACTGCTCGCCGACGCCGGCCAGCGGGCCCGCCCCGCGAGCGCCGAGGACGCGCCCGTCGCCATGCCGGTCTACGCCGGGGCCTGACCCGACGGGTCCGGCAGAAGGGCTCGCGGCCGAGCCTTCGGCGACGATCGCTGCATTGCAGCATAATGCCGTCTCGGGCGTAACGCGGGATCGATCGACGGTCGGGCACCATCACGGCTCGTCGGGCCTTCGGTCGCAGCCCGTGCCGACTTCACGGCGACCGGAGAAATAACGCCACCCCGAGGATTGACAGGCGATACCTGGTATACCAGTCCTTTCGCGACCAAAAAGAAGAACGGGAGGCGGACATCGTGGGTGCGAGCCTACAGGCCGGCGGTGCGGCACCTCGCATGCGTTACCTGCGCATGGATCGCTCGGTGCGGGACGCGGTCTCGCTCCTGGCGCAGCCCGATGTCGATGCCATCGTCGTGATCGACGGGGGGCGCCCGGAGGACGGGTCCATCGTCGGGATCGTCACCGAGCGCGACATCTTCCGGGCCATGGCGACCGGCGGCCTCGAAATCCTCGACGGACTGGTCTGGATGATCACCAAGACCGATTTCGTGTCCGTGGACGTGACGATGCCGCGCGCCGAGCGGTTGGCCCAGTTCTGCACGCATCGGACCGACCAGATCGCGATCATGGACGGTTTCGCACTCAAGTCCGTGCAGAGCATCTGGGACTGCGTCGCGGCGGCGTGCCCGGATCCCGGCCCGGCATGACCTGCCATGCGATGGCGCTTCGCACCGACGCCGTTGTCCTTTCGGGCTGGTCGACTTAATTCATGCATAGGCTTGCGAGAGAGCGGAGCGCCGCCGGGTCCGCGCGCGACGCGCCGCCAAAGACATGCCGCCAAAACGTGCTGCCGAAGACGTGCCGCCAGAAAAGGGATGCCCAGCGATGAGCTATCTGACGATCCTCGAATGTCCGGTCACGTACAACGACGCCGACAGCTACGAACAGTCGAGCATCGACATGTGCCCGACCGTGGGCATCACGCAGGGCCTGGTGAGCCGCCACGTCAAGGTTCAGGATTCCAGGCTCCTCGTGGTCTGCATCTGGAAGGACCGCGCGGACAGCGAGCTGGTCTTCGACACCGAGTGGTACGCCAAGGCTGAGGAACGGTGGGGAAGCGATTATCAGCTTCGCCTCGAAACGCTCGGCGCCACCAGCGCCGCTTGAGGCTGGCGCACGGGGAAGGCGCCGCCGTGTCCGTCCCCGGACAGGAACGCGCGAAGCCGCGTCCGCGGCGTCGTTCCTGAATGCGAGACCCCGTGCCTGGTCGGCATCGGTGGATCCGGCGAGGGGTGCCGCCTCCGCGCCACGAGGGCTGCAGTCTTGCGGGGACGACAGCCGGCGTTTCGGGGAGGGGGCCGATCCTGACGCGGGCATGGGCCCCTCTGCGCGGCGAGGCCCCCTCGTCCCGGCGATCACTTTGAAAGCGATACAATGTCGTCTTCCTACAACACGTTGGTGCTGTACGGTTTCCTCCTGATCGTCGGAGGCTTGCTCCTGGCTCTGCGGGCGCGGCGCGCAGTCGACGGCCCGGCGAAGAGCAAGTCCCTTTCCCTGGCGGGCGTCATCGTCGTCAGCGGTCTCGGCTTCTGGGCCGCCAGCATCCTGATGGACACGTAGTCGCCCGGGTTCGTCCTCGGCGGCCCCGCGCGGGCGTCGGCGAGCCCCTGGCCGTCACGAACGCCACCGGAAACGACAAAGGCCATCCGAAGATGGCCTTTCGATCGCTGTCGATTGTCGAGATGAATTGGAGCGGGCGAAGGGATTCGAACCCTCGACCCCAACCTTGGCAAGGTTGTGCTCTACCCCTGAGCTACACCCGCTCACAAACCGCGCCGCCGAGAGAGTGTCGCCCGGCGGCCCCGGACGGCGTCTCTAAACACCATTCCGACGGCTGTGGCAAGCGCCGAAATCGCCCGGATCGTAGCCGGCGCGTTTTCTCCTGACGTTTCGCCCAAGATCACCAGACCGCGGCCGGAAGCAGGCCGTGGCGGATTTCGTCGAGACGGTCGCGGGTGGCGCGGGTGGTCTCGGCGGGAAGGGCATCGAGCGGGAAGAAGCCGCAGGCGGCGATCTCCCGGTCCGGCGCCTTGTCCCTCAGGACGGTGAAGACCGGCGCCACGAAGAGCGCGACGTGGTCGCGGCCGGCGCTGGCGCGGTTGTGGTGGAAACCGTGCAGCCGCAGGGGCACGGCCGGGTCCACCGCGATCTCCGCCTCCTCCCGGAACTCCCGCGCCATGGCGGTGGGCGCGTCCTCGCCGGGCTCGATGCCCCCGCCCGGCAGGTGCCAGCCGGAGACGTAGGTGTGGCGAACGAGGCAGACGCGGCCCCGGTCGTCGATGGCCGCACCGCGGACCCCCAGCGTCATGCCGCGCTGGACGAGGGCACCGAGGTGGAACAGCCTCCGAAAGAGGGGACGATCGAGGAGCGGGGGCACCGGGCGCTCAGGTCACGACGAGGCTGATGGCGCCCAGCCCCGCCACGGCCGCCGTCATGGTCTGGCCGCGCGAGACCGGGCCGACGCCGGAGGGCGTGCCCGTGAAGACGAGATCGCCCGGCGCCAAGGCGAAATAGGTGGAGAGCAGAGCGATTTGCTCGGGCAGCGACCAGATCATGTCGGAGAGGTCGCCGGTCTGGCGCCGCTGGCCGTCGAGATCGAGGGTGATCGCCCCGGCCGAGGGATGCCCGACCGCCTCGGCCCGGTGCAGCGGGCCGATCGGTGCCGACAGGTCGGAGGCCTTGCCGAGGTCCCAGGGGCGCGCCAGTTTCTTGGCGTCGTCCTGGAGGTCGCGCCGGGTCATGTCGAGGCCGATGGCGTAGCCGTAGACATGGGCCAGCGCCCGCTCCGCCGGGATGTCGCTGCCGCCCTCCCCCAGGGCCGCCACCAGCTCCACTTCGAAATGGTAGTTGTCGGTGCGCGGCGGATAGGGATGCTCGGCGGTCGCCCCGGGCGAGACCACCTGCAGGGTGTCGGCCGGCTTCATGAAGAAGAACGGCGGCTCGCGGTCGGGGTCGGACCCCATTTCGCGGGCGTGCGCAGCGTAGTTGCGGCCGATGCAATAGACCCGGCGCACCGGAAAGAGGTCGTCGCTGCCGACGATCGGCAGGACCACCCGAGGCGGGTTGGGGATGACGGACAGCATGGGATGGCCTCACGGCGGGAGATCGCGGCGATCCGCGACCGGATGGGATGATCGGCCCGCCTGCAAAGGCACGGCCATCGGGCTATCATAGGCCTCGCGCATCGAGGCGTCAGCGCCGGTCTTCGTAACCGGTCGATCCCGCTCCGGAGACGGAAAAAAGCCCATGACTTCACCCGCGACGCTGCTGGCGACCCTGTCCGAGCGACTGGGAGGCCGCCACGTCCTCACCGAGGCCGACACCATGGCCCCGGCCATGGTCGAGTCGCGGGGGCTCTACCGGGGCCACGCCCTCGCCGTGGTGCGCCCTGCCGATACCGCCGAGGTCGCCTTCGTCGTCGCGGCCTGCGCCGAGGCGCGAGTGCCGGTGGTGGCGCAGGGGGGCAACACCGGCCTCGTCGGCGGTGGCGTGCCGGAGGGCGGCATCGTGCTGTCGCTGGTGCGGCTCGACCGGGTCCGGGCCCTCGATCCCGTCGGCTCCACGATCACGGTGGAGGCCGGGGTGACGCTGGCCGACGTGCAGGCCGCCGCCGACGGCGCAGGGCTGCTGTTCCCGCTCTCGCTCGCCTCGGAGGGGTCGTGCCGAATCGGCGGCAACCTCGCCACCAACGCCGGCGGCACCGCCGTGCTCGCCTACGGCAACACCCGCGACCTGACCCTCGGGCTCGAGGTGGTGCTGGCCGACGGCAGGGTCTGGAACGGGCTCAAGGCCCTGCGCAAGAACAACGCCGGCTATGACCTCAAGCACCTCTTCGTGGGCTCCGAGGGAACGTTGGGCATCGTCACCGCCGCGGTCCTCAAGCTGTTCCCGAAGCCGCATGCGAGGGCGGTCGCCTTCGTCGGCCTCGCGTCGCCGCAGGCGGCCCTCGCCCTGTTCGAGCGCCTGCGGGGCGCAGCCGGGGCTGACCTGACCGCCTTCGAATACATTCCCCGGTTCGGGCTCGAGATCGTGCTCAAGCACTTGGCGGGCGCCCGCCGGCCCCTCGACGGCGAGCACGCCGCCTATGCGCTCATCGAACTCTCGGCCACGCGCCCCGACGCCGCCCCCGACGACGAGCTCACGGCGTTGCTGTCGGGCGCCATCGAGGAGGGGCTCGTCGACGATGCGACCATCGCGTCGAGCGGGACGCAGGCCGAGGCGCTCTGGGCCCTGCGCGAAAACCTCTCGGAGGTGCAGGGCCGGGAGGGTGGCTCGATCAAGCACGACGTGTCGGTGCCGCTCGGGCGCCTCGCCGATTTCCTGGACGAGGCCACCGCCGCCTGCGAGGCCGCGATGCCGGGCCTGCGCGTCTGCGCCTTCGGCCACTTCGGCGACGGCAACATCCACTTCAACCTCAGCCAGCCGGTGGGCATGGACAAGGCCGCCTATCTCGCCGAATGGGGTCGCTTCAATCGCATCGTTCACGACATCGTGCAGGCTATGGACGGCTCCATCGCCGCCGAGCACGGCATCGGCCGGATCAAGCGCGACGAACTGGCACGCTACGGCGATCCCGTCGGGCTGGATCTCATGCGTTGTCTCAAGAAGGCGTTGGACCCCAACGGCATTCTCAACCCCGGGAAGGTCATTCCCTCCGAGGGAGCGTCCGGGTGTTCGGCGGCGGACCACCCCGAGACGGCCCCATTCTCTACCCAGACTTGAGGCCGGACCAAAAACTTTCCACGCCGACGAGGGATTGTGCGTCGCACAAATCCGGGTGACACTATCATATGCATTGCAGCGGAAGGCGGGGGATTGCGGCGGGTCCGTTAGCCCCCCGTTAACCGGCGGGACACCATTTTCGAAGGCGTGACCCCGCCCTGGATGTCCGGTTTTCGGATCCGCTGCACCGCCGTTGTCCGGACCGATCCGGATCGCGGCCTGACCGTTAGGAGACGACGTGATGCCGACTTCCCAGGCCCGTGTGCCCACCGCCGAGGCCACCCGCTACCTCAAGCAGCTGTGCCGGCACTGGAGCCACAAGTTCCCCGTGGAGACGACGGACGCCCATGGCACTGTGCCGTTCGGCGAGGACCGGGTCTGCACCTTCGAGGCCGAAGCCGACGCCCTGCTGATGCGGGTGGTGACCCCTGACCCGGCCGGATTGACCCGCCTCGAGAACGTGGTCTCGGACCACCTGCTGCGCTTCGCCTTCCGCGAGAACCTCGGCGAGATCCGCTGGTCTCGCGCTGCTTGACCTGTCGCCCGGCCCGCTGATCTTCTAGGGCATCGGACCGAAAGGTGGTTGCCGGCGCTCGGAGACCTCCGATCCGCCGGACCCACCTTCCTCCCCGTCGAGGGGAAGCCAAGCGGCAAGGTTGAGCGATGACGAACGAAGCGGGGTTTGCCGTGGCGAACGGGCTTAGCCACGAGGAGCGCCTCGCGCGCCTCGCCCGGGTGGCGGTCAACGTCGGGCTGGGCCTCAGGGCCGGCCAGGAGCTGGTGATCACCGCTCCGCTGGAGACGGTGCCCCTCGTGCGGGCCATCACCGAGGAGGCCTACAGGGCCGGTGCCTCCCTCGTCACGACCTTCTATTCCGACGATGCCGCCACCCTGGCACGCTTTGCCCATGCCCCCGACGCGGCCTTCGACGTCGCCGCGGGCTGGCTCTACGCCGGCATGGCCGAGGCCTATCGCAACGGCGCGGCGCGGCTCGCCATCGCGGGTGACGACCCCTCGCTGCTGTCGGGGCAGGACGCGGCCAAGGTGTCGCGTGCCAACCGCGCCCGCTCGAAGGCCTACGTTCCCGCCCTCGAACTCATCGCCAACTTCTCGATCAATTGGACCATCGTATCGGCGGCCACCCTGCCCTGGGCGCGGACGGTGTTCCCGCACGATCCGGATACGATGGCCCTGGCCAAGCTGTGGGACGCGATCTTCGCCGCTTCGCGCATCGACGGTGACGATCCGGTCGCCGCCTGGGAGGCCCACAACGCGGCCCTGCGCGCCCGCACCGAGACCCTGAACCGGCACCGCTTCGCCGCCCTGCGCTTCAAGGGGCCTGGCACCGACCTGACGGTGGGTCTCGCCGACGACCACGAATGGTGCGGCGGCGCCTCGACCGCCCGCAACGGCGTCGTCTGCAACGCCAACATCCCCACCGAGGAGGTCTTCACGACGCCTCACAAGGCGCGGGTGGACGGGTTCGTGACCAGCACCAAGCCGCTGTCCTACCAGGGCACCCTGATCGAGGGCATCACGGTGCATTTCGCGCAAGGGCGGATCGTCGAAGCCTCGGCCCGCACCGGCGGCGACGTCCTCGCCAAGGTGCTCGACACCGACGAGGGCGCCAGGCGGCTCGGCGAGGTCGCCCTGGTGCCGGCGTCCTCCGCGATCTCGGCCTCCGGCCTCCTGTTCTACAACACCCTCTACGACGAGAACGCGGCCAGCCACATTGCGCTCGGCCAAGCCTACAGCAAGTGCTTCCGCAACGGCGGCGAAGGCATGAGCGAAGAGGATCTGGCGGCCCGCGGCGCCAACCGCAGCCTGATCCATATCGACTGGATGATCGGCTCGTCGGAGGTCGATGTCGACGGCCTCACCCTGGAGGGCCGCGCCGTGCCGGTGATGCGCGCGGGCGAGTGGATCGACTAGCGGACGGCGCGTTATCGCAGCCCAGCCCCGGGTGTTGGTCGCCTTCGACGAAGCCGATGGCGTTAGCGCCGATTCATCTGAAGGATGTCGAAGGTGGAGCGGGTACCGGGAATCGAACCCGGGTATTCAGCTTGGAAGGCTGCTGCTCTACCATTGAGCTACACCCGCATCTTTGGCGCACCCGACACGATTCGAACGTGTGACCTTTGCCTTCGGAGGGCAACGCTCTATCCAGCTGAGCTACGGGTGCTGACCGGGGGCAGGCATAGCCCATGACGTGGGCCTGTGCAACGCCGATTGCCCTGGTCGACCATGACGGCGACGACGCCCGTCGCTTCGAGGCTGGAACACACGAAAACGCCCGGCCGCATGGGCCGGGCGTTGACGAACGTCTCGGACGGCGATCCCGGCGTACCGGGACGCCGGTCCCGGTCAGGCGCCGAGCACGCTCGCCGGCTCGACCTTGACGCCGGGGCCCATCGAGGAGGTCACGGCGACGCGCTGGATGTAGGTGCCCTTGGCGCCGGCGGGCTTCGCCTTGGCCACGGCATCCGCGAACGCCTTGATGTTCTCGACGAGCTTGTCGGCATCGAACGAGACCTTGCCGATGCCGGCGTGCACGATGCCGGCCTTCTCGACGCGGAACTCCACCGAGCCGCCCTTGGCGCCGGCGACGGCACCCTTGACGTCCATGGTGACGGTGCCGACCTTCGGGTTCGGCATCAGGCCGCGCGGGCCCAGAACCTTACCGAGGCGCCCGACGAGGGGCATCATGTCCGGGGTCGCGATGCAGCGGTCGAACTCGATCTTGCCGCTCTGGACGATCTCGAGGAGATCCTCCGCTCCGACGATGTCGGCGCCGGCGGCGCGGGCGTCATCGGCCTTGGCGCCGCGGGCGAACACCGCCACCCGCACCGTCCGGCCGGAGCCGTTGGGGAGGTTGCAGACGCCGCGGACCATTTGGTCGGCGTGGCGCGGGTCGACGCCGAGGTTCATCGAGACCTCGACGGTCTCGTCGAACTTGGCGCTGGCCTTGTCCTTCACGAGCTTGATCGCTTCGTCGATGGTGTAGAGCTTGAGCGCGTCGATGCCCTCGCGGGCGGCGCGGATACGCTTGCCTTCGTGTGCCATGGTACCCTCCCCCTCAGGCGACGATGTCGAGGCCCATGGCCCGCGCGGAGCCACGGATCATCGCGACGGCGGCATCAACCGAGTCGCAGTTCAGGTCGGGCATCTTCTTCTCGGCGATCTCGCGAAGCTGGGCTTCGGAGACCTTGCCCACCGTCGGGCCCTTGCCCGGGGTCTTGGAGCCGGAGGCCGGCTTCTTGCCGATCTTCAGGCCGGCGGCCTTCTTGAGGAAGAAGGTGACCGGCGGCTGCTTCATCTCGAAGGTGAAGCTGCGGTCCTGGTAGGCCGTGATCACGACCGGGATCGGCGTGCCCTTCTCGATCTGCGCGGTCTTCGCATTGAAGGCCTTGCAGAATTCCATGATGTTGAGGCCGCGCTGACCGAGCGCGGGACCGATCGGCGGCGACGGATTGGCGGCGCCGGCCGGGACCTGAAGCTTCACGTAACCCGTGATCTTCTTCGCCATGGGGACTGCTCCCAAAGAAATGTCCGCCGCCCGGCTGCCTGGAGCACGGTCGGTTCGGACGGTTGCAGGTCGCGGTGCGGCCCGTGGACCCCGGCGGCGAACCGGGCGGACCTCCCGCGTGTGATGGGGCGAGTAGAGAATGGCGAGTAGCGAGTAGAGGGCGCGCGGCCGTCCCTATTCGCTATTCGCTACTCCCTATTCGCTCCTTACGATCAGGCCTTCTCGACCTGGGCGTATTCCAGTTCCACCGGAGTGGCGCGACCGAAGATCGAGACGGCGACCTTGAGGCGCGAGCGGCTCTCGTCGATTTCCTCGACGGTACCGTTGAAGGAGGCGAAGGGACCATCGGCGACGCGGACGATCTCGCCGATCTCGAAGGAGATCGAGGGCTTGGGCCGATCGACGCCTTCGGCGACCTGGCCCTTGATCCGCTCGGCCTCGGCGTCGGGGATCGGCACCGGCTTCGACTTGTCGGCACCGAGGAAGCCGGTGACCTTGGGGGTGTTCTTGATGAGGTGGTAGACCTCGTCGGTGAGGTCGCATTTCACGAGGACGTAGCCGGGGAAGAACTTGCGCTCGGCATCGACCTTGCGGCCGCGGCGAACCTCCACGACCTTCTCGGTCGGCACCATCACCTCGTCGAACAGCTCGAGCAGGCCACGCTGGGCCGCCTGGTCCTTGATGGACTGCGCGACCTTGTTCTCGAAGTTCGAGTAGGCGTGGACGATGTACCAGCGCTTCGACACGGTTCTCACCAAATCCTGACGTCGGTCGGCCCGGGCACCAAGCGCCGGACGGGCCGAGGAATGCGTTAGGCCCCGACCCCGAGGATCAGGGTCACGAGGTAGCGCAGAACCTGATCCACCGCCGTGAAGAACAGGCTCGCGGCGACGACCATCACGAAGACCATGATCGTCGTGACGACGGTCTCCTTGCGGCTCGGCCAAGTGACCTTGCGGCCCTCGTCCCGGACCTGGCCGAAGAACTCGAACGGCCCGACGCGCTTGGGTGCGGGCCGCACCGGGGGCGTCGCCCGGGGGGGCGTCGGAGACGACGGACCACGCGCGTTGCCGCGCGCCGCCTCGATTTTCTTCGTCGCTTCGTTCGATGCCATGGCGCTAACAGCAGAGGGGATCGGGCCGGGACCGAAGGGACGCGCCGTCCACGGCACTGGGGGAGCCAGCAGCGGCAGCATCCATCGCTCTCGGAATGGAACCGCTCTATCGCAAGTTTAAAGGCTTGTCGACTGGGCGGGTTCGTCGAACGCACCGGAGCCGGGATCTGGTCGGATCATCCCGTGTGGTGGTCGACGCGGCACGTGACGGTGCCGAACTGGCAGGAGTGGAGGGACTCGAACCCGCAACCTCCGGTTTTGGAGACCGGCGCTCTGACCAGTTGAGCTACACTCCTACGCGGCACGCTCCATGCCTCAACATCGCGCCCGACGCAAGGGAGCCGGGCCCCGCTCGTGCAGATTCACCGCCCGATGCGCGTTCGAGTTTGCGCCTGACGATCCGCTCGACGGTCGCAGGATGGCGGCGTGGCGCTGTGCATCCTTCTGACCGGCGACGCTCCGGCGGATGTTGCCGAGGAGGTCCGCGAACCGACCGAGGACGATGTGCTCGGGATCGTCATCGTCGAATGTGACGGCGGCGGCCGGTACGTCGCTGCACAGGATCGAGAGGACGTCCTCCCGAAACGCCGGAACGGTCGCGCGACCCTGGGACGAGCGCGCGTTGCCCGATGAGCTTTGCGCGCCCGCCGGTGCTGCCAGGGTCGATAAGGCTGCCGCCGGGATGGCGCGCCCGGAGGGCCCATCGGCCACCGGTCGCGACGAGATCGACGCCATGAGACGGCCTCGCGGCCTGCAATCCAGGGTCCGAGAACAACGACGCCGACGACCCGTCAAGGCGGGTCGCCGGCGCGATCGTGGACAACCGAAGGTGGATCCGGTTGGCTCCGGCCTCAGTCGTTGATGGCGGCGACGACGCCGGCGCCGACGGTGCGACCGCCCTCGCGGATGGCGAAGCGCAGCTTCTCTTCCATGGCCACCGGCACGATCAGGGTGACGTCCATGGTCACGCTGTCACCCGGCATCACCATCTCAGGGTGCGGGACGCGGATTCANGCGGGTCGCCGGCGCGATCGTGGACAACCGAAGGTGGATCCGGTTGGCTCCGGCCTTAGTCGTTGATGGCGGCGACGACGCCGGCGCCGACGGTGCGACCGCCCTCGCGGATGGCGAAGCGCAGCTTCTCTTCCATGGCCACCGGCACGATCAGGGTGACGTCCATGGTCACGCTGTCACCCGGCATCACCATCTCGGTGCCCTCGGGCAGCTCGCACACGCCGGTCACGTCCGTGGTGCGGAAGTAGAACTGCGGACGGTAGTTGGTGAAGAACGGCGTGTGGCGGCCGCCCTCCTCCTTAGTCAGGATGTAGGCCTCGGCCTTGAACTTGGTGTGGGGCTTGACCGAGCCCGGCTTGCACACGACCTGGCCGCGCTCGACGTCCTCGCGCTTGGTGCCGCGCAGGAGCACGCCGACGTTGTCGCCGGCCTGGCCCTGGTCGAGCAGCTTGCGGAACATCTCGACGCCCGTGACCGTGGTGGTCTGGGTGTCGCGGATCCCGACGATCTCCACGGTCTCGCCGACCTTGACGATGCCGCGCTCGACGCGACCGGTCACCACCGTGCCGCGGCCCGAGATCGAGAACACGTCCTCGATCGGCATCAGGAACGGCTTGTCGATCGGACGCTCCGGCTGCGGGATGTACTCGTCGACCGTCTTCATCAGCGCGATGACGGCGTCGTGGCCGACGGCCTTGTCGCCGTTGTCGAGCGCCACCTTGGCCGAACCCTTGGTGATCGGGATGTCGTCGCCGGGGAAGTCGTACTTCGAGAGGAGCTCGCGCACCTCCATCTCSACGAGCTCGAGGAGCTCGGCGTCGTCGACRAGGTCGACCTTGTTGAGGAACACCACGAGTGCGGGCACGCCGACCTGGCGGGCGAGCAGGATGTGCTCGCGGGTCTGGGGCATCGGGCCGTCGGCCGCCGAYACMACCAGGATSGCGCCGTCCATCTGCGCCGCACCCGTGATCATGTTCTTCACGTAATCCGCGTGGCCGGGGCAATCGACGTGGGCGTAGTGCCGGTTGGCGGTCTCGTACTCGACGTGGGCCGTCGAGATCGTGATRCCGCGCGCCTTCTCCTCGGGCGCCTTGTCGATCTGGTCGTAGGCCGTGAACGTCGCCCCGCCCGACTCGGCCAGGACCTTCGTGATCGCCGCCGTCAGCGACGTCTTGCCGTGGTCCACGTGACCGATCGTGCCGATGTTGCAATGCGGCTTCGTGCGAGCAAACTNGGGCGCCTTGTCGATCTGGTCGTAGGCCGTGAACGTCGCCCCGCCCGACTCGGCCAGGACCTTCGTGATCGCCGCCGTCAGCGACGTCTTGCCGTGGTCGACGTGACCGATCGTGCCGATGTTGCAATGCGGCTTCGTGCGAGCAAACTTCTCTTTGGCCATTGCCGAGATACACCTGTTCCAGGTCGAAATTCGGCGCCCGCTTACGATTCTTCGCCCGGTTCCGCAAGGGCCACGTCGGCGGGTCGCTCGACCGGAGCGATGTCGGACCGCCGCGGTCGCTACGATCGCGCGTGACGGTGGTATCGTGTCGGGGTTCGACGAGCGGTTCGGCCCGGTGGTCGCGCCGCGTCGAACGTCCGGGGACCGAGACCTGCCGATGGAGACCCTCACCTACGCCGTCGGCGACATCCACGGCTGCCGCGATGCCCTCGACCGGCTCCTGGCCGCGATCGGGCGACACGCCGCCGGGCGTTGCCGCCGGCTCGTCTTTCTCGGCGACTACGTCGATCGCGGGCCCGATAGCGCCGGGGTGGTCTCGGCCCTGAGAGCCCTGCAGGCGCGCGAGCCCGGTGCCGTCACCTGCCTCATGGGCAACCACGAGGCCCTGATGGCCGAAGCCTACCGCACCGGGCTGGGGACCACGACGTGGCTCGAGAATGGCGGCATCGCCACCCTCGCCTCGTTCGGCATCGACGATCCGGAGGCGTTGCCTCACGACGTCCTCGGTTGGATCGCCCGGTTGCCCACCGTCCACGAGGATGCCCGGCGTTATTTCGTTCACGCCGGCTTCCGGCCGGAGCGCCCCGGCATCGACCCCGACGTCCGCACCCGCCTCTGGATCCGCGAGCCCTTCCTCGGGACCGATTTCGACTTCGGCAAGCACGTGGTCCACGGCCACAGCCCGCAGAAGTCCGGCCGACCGGATTTGCGCCGCAACCGCAGCAACCTCGACACCGCCTGCGTGTTCGGGCGGACCCTGACGGCGGCGGTCTTCACCGATGCCGAGCCGGCGCCGGTGGACATCCTGCAGGTCGACGCGCGGCTTTGACCGCCCGTCCCGATCGACCCCGCATGGCGCCTGTGCCGGCCGTTCCGCGAACCGTTGCCGGCGGTCGCGATCACGACGGCCCTCGGAACAGTTCCTCTCATCCCGAGGTAACCCTTTCACGGGACCAGTCTCGTTGTGAAAGGTCATAACCTATGTTTATGCGCGTCGATCGCCTACAGGCCGAGCTACCCGAGCCGAAGAGAGCCGATCCCAATGCGGCCGCAGCCTTGCAGGAACTGCTCGGAGGCAAGTACGGGGAGATGTCGACACTTGGGAACTACATGTTCCAGAGTTTCAACTTCCGCAACAAGACCAAGCTGCGCCCATTCTATAGCCTCGTATCGAGCATCTTCGCCGAGGAGCTGGGGCACGTCGAACTCGTGTCGACCGGCGTGTCGATGCTCAATTGCGGGCCTGGCGACGATACCAAGGACGTCGATATCTCCAAGGCGCCGTTCAAGGACATGCAGGACATCCGGCTGGCCGGAAGCTTCCTCAGCAACGGCGGCGGCGCGATGCCGATGAACAGCAACGCCGCGTCCTGGAACATGGACATGGTCACCACCACCGGTAACCTGATCATCGACCTGCTGCACAACTTCCATCTCGAATGCGGCGCCCGCCTCCACAAGCTGCGCGTCTACGAGACGCTGACCGATCCCACCGGCCGCGAGGTCTGCGGCTATCTCCTCGTCCGTGGCGGTGTCCACGCCCACGCCTACGCGCTGGCCATCAAGAAGCTCACCGGCGTCGAGATCGAGAAGATGTTGCCGACGCCCAACATCAACCTCAGCCGCATTCCCGAGTGCCAGAAGTATCTCGACGAGGGCAGCCACCGTCGGCTCTACCATTTCAGCCCCGACGACTACCGCGAGGCCGCCGGCGTTTGGTCCAACGACGAGGTGGCGCTTCCGGGCGATCCGCCGGGCAACCTCGAGATCGTCGACGGCCACCCCGAGGGCGGCAAGATCCCGGAACTGGACGGCAACTACGGTGCCTTCGCACCCGATTACGCGCCCGAGGAAATCTTCGAGATCGCGAGCAAGCTCTACAAGAAGGGCCGCTGAGGCGGCGCACCGACGATTTGGCGCAGGCTGAGAAGCCCGCGTGACCACATCCCGGCGTATCGGACCCGATCCGATGCGCCGGCATTTCGTCTGGCAGGATCGAGGATCGGTTGAGGCGCTTGGTGGGGGAAGTAGGACTCGAACCTACGAAGCTTACGCAGCGGATTTACAGTCCGCCCCCTTTGCCGCTCGGGACATTCCCCCAAACGCGTGTCCTGGTGTCTGTCGAGACCCCGGTCCGCGGCGGTCCTTATGGTGAGGGCACGGGCGGGTGTCAACCGTATCGGTTGGCGTCCGCGGCAGGCGAGAGATCGCAGATCCGGACCTGGGCCCGCTCCGTGCCACGCCAACGGTCGCAGCTCAGCGTGCCGGCGACGTGGAATTCCTGGCCGATCCCCTGGAGGATCGCCTGCCCCAGGGGGCCCTGCGCCGCCCGGAACGAGATGGCGCCGATGGTCTGGCCGTCGCGGCTGCGCAGGCGCGACCGGACATGGCCGGTGCCGACGATGCCGGCGTCGACGATCCTGTGCCGGGGCAGCGCGAAGACCGGCTCGGGCGCACCCTGCCCGAACGGCCCGGCCCGCTGGATCGTTCGGACCATCTCGGCGGTGGCGCCCCCGGCACTGACGGTCCCGTCGAGGAGCAGCGCGTCCACGGTCCGCGCCTGCGCCACGGCCGTGCCGAGGCGGTCGCGGAGATGGTCGCGCAGCCGCGCGAGATCCGTCCCGGCCATGGTAACCCCCGCCGCCATGGCGTGGCCGCCGCCCTTCACGGCGATCTCCGCCGCCACCGCCGTGCGCACCGCCTCGCCGAGGTCGGCCCCGGCGATCGAACGGCCGGACCCGACCGCGCTGCCGTCGGGCCTGAAGGCGAAGGCGAAGGCCGGCCGCCCGAAACGCTCCTTCAGCCGGGCGGCGATGAGGCCAACGATGCCCGGATGCCAATCGGCCGAGCCGGTCACCAGCACCGGCTGGTCGGGATCGAGGCCGAGCGCGCGGTCCATCTCGGCCTCTGCCTCGTCCACGGCCTGCGCCTCGACGACCTGGCGCTCGCGGTTGAGCCGGTCGAGTTCGGCGGCGATGCGCGTCGCCTCGGCGCCATCCCGCGTCAGGAGGAGGCGCGCCCCGAGGGAGGCGTCCCCGATGCGTCCCCCGGCATTAATGCGCGGACCGAGGAGATAGCCGAGATGCCAGGCTTCCGGCGGCTCGGTCAGGGCCGCCGCGTCGAGGAGGGCGGCGAGCCCGAGCCGCCCCCGCGCCCGCATGACGGTGAGCCCCTGCACCACGAAGGCGCGGTTGAGCCCGTGCAGCGGCACCACGTCGGCGACGGTGGCCAAGGCCACGAGGTCGAGCCCGTCCTGGAGGTCGGGCAGCCGGGTCGCCGGCATGCCGGCGCCGCGGAGGAACCGGTTCAGGGCGACCAGGGTCAGGAAGACGACGCCCGCCGCGCAGAGGTGGCCGAGGCCCGAGAGGTCGTCGAGGCGATTGGGGTTCACGATGGCGCGGGCCTGCGGCAGATGCTCGGGCGCGCCGTGGTGGTCGAGCACGACGACGTCGAGGCCGAGCCTCGCCGCGGCCTCGAACGGCGCGTGGCCCGCCGTCCCGCAATCCACGGTGACGAGCAGCGTGGCGCCCGCCTGCGCTAGATCGGTGACGGCGCCGACATTGGGGCCGTAGCCCTCGGTGATCCGGTCGGGGATGTGGATGCGGGCCTCGACGCCGAGATGGCGCAGGTAGCCGGCCAACAGGCTGGCGCTCGCGGCCCCGTCGACATCGTAGTCGCCGAAGATCGCCACGGTCTCGCCGGTCCGGCAGGCCCGGGCGAGGCGCTCGACGGCCGGGCCCATGTCCACGAGGCAGGAGGGGTCGGGCATCAGATCGCGCAGGCGCGGCTGCAGGTGCGCCTGAGCCTGCGCCGGCCGGATGCCGCGACCGGCCAGGACCCTGGCCAGGAGGTCAGGCAGGCCGTGGGCCTGCGTCATGGTGGCGGCATCGGCCTGAAGGGCGGCATCGGCGCAGCGGTCGCGCCAAGTCCGCCCCAGGACCGATGCGGAGACGTCGAGGAAGGCGCGGGGCGGGGCGAGGACGGATGCGGCTGACACGGGCGCCACCCTACCCGCTCGGACCCGTCCGGCGCCACCCGGCCGGTTCCTGTCGCCCATGGCCGGCGGTCGCTCGACACGGTGGGCCGCATCGGCGACCGACGCGGCACCCGAGCCAAGGCCCTATCCGCATCGCGGAGTGACCGACGGCAGACGGCCTGAGCCGTCGACCCCGCCGAACGACGAAGGGGCCGGCATCGGTTGCCGGCCCCTTCTCGTGTTGGAGTCGTCGGGGAGGCCTTCCCCTGGGATCGCTCAGAGGTTCTTGAGGATCGAATCCACGACCTTCTTGGCGTCGCCGAACAGCATCATGGTGTTGTCGCGGAAGAACACCTCGTTCTCGACGCCGGCATAGCCCGAGCCCATGCCGCGCTTGATGAACAGCACGGTCTTGGCCTTCTCCACGTCGAGGATCGGCATGCCGTAGATCGGCGAGGCCTTGTCGGTCTTGGCGGCGGGGTTGGTGACGTCGTTGGCGCCGATCACGAAGGCCACGTCGGCCTGCGGGAACTCGCCGTTGATGTCCTCGAGTTCGAACACCTCGTCGTAGGGCACGTTGGCTTCGGCGAGCAGCACGTTCATGTGGCCGGGCATGCGGCCGGCGACGGGGTGGATCGCGTATTTCACGTCCACGCCCTCTTTCTTGAGCATGTCCGCCATCTCGCGCAGGCTGTGCTGGGCCTGGGCCACCGCCATGCCGTAGCCCGGGACGATGATGACCCGCTCGGCGTTCTTCATGATGTAGGCGGCGTCGTCCGCCGAACCCTGCTTGACCGGGCGCGTCTCGACGGCGCCACCGGCGCCGGCCGCCACGGCGTCACCGCCGAAGCCGCCGAGGATCACCGAGATGAACGACCGGTTCATCGCCTTGCACATGATGTAGGACAGGATCGCACCCGAGGAGCCCACCAGCGCGCCGGTGATGATCAGCGCGAGGTTGCCCAGCGTGAAGCCGATGCCGGCCGCCGCCCAACCCGAGTAGGAGTTGAGCATCGACACGACCACCGGCATGTCGGCGCCGCCGATCGGGATGATCAGGAGTCCGCCGAGCACGAAGGACACCATCACGATGAGCCAGAACAGGAGCTTGCTCTCGGTGCCGATGAACATCGCGATCATCGCCACCAGGACGATCGCCAGCACGATGTTGATGGCATGGCGCTGGGGCAGGATGATCGGCTTGCCCGACATCCGCCCGGAGAGCTTGGCGAAGGCGATGACCGAGCCCGTGAAGGTGATGGCGCCGATGGCGACACCGAGCGCCATCTCGAACAGCGACTCCTTGTGGATGTGGCCGTTCTCGAGGATGCCGACCGCCTGGGGCGCGTAGAGGGTGCCCGCCGCGCCGGCCACCGCCGCGAGGCCGACCAGGGAGTGGAAGGCCGCCACGAGCTCGGGCATCGCCGTCATCGGCACGCGCTTGGCGATGAGGGCGCCCGCACCGCCACCGATGGCGAGGCCGAGGAGCACGATCAGCCAGGCACCCGCACCCGAGGGCGGATGGCCGACGAGGGTGGTGAGCACGGCGAGGCCCATGCCCACCATGCCGTAGAGGTTGCCTTGCCGGGAGGTGGTCGGGTGCGAGAGCCCCCGCAGCGCCATGATGAACAGGATGCCGGCGACGATGTAGAGCAGGCTGGAGACGTTCTGGGACATCGTCTCAGGCCTTCTTCTTGTACATGGCGAGCATGCGTTGGGTGACGAGGAACCCGCCGAAGATGTTCACGCTGGCGAAGACGATGCCGAGAAACCCGAAGAAGCGGGCCCAGCCGGTTCCATGCTCGATGAGCGGCACGCCGGCGGCCAGGATGGCGCCGACGATGATCACGGAGGAGATGGCGTTGGTCACCGACATCAGCGGCGTATGCAGGGCCGGGGTCACCGACCAGACCACGTAGTAGCCGACGAAGATCGCCAACACGAAGGTCGCCAGCTGGAAGACGAAGGGGTCGACGGCCCCGTGGGTCACGGCTGAGAGGCCGTGGCCGATGCTGTCGGCGATGCTCTGCGCCTGATCGGCGTTCTGGCGGGCGATGTCGGCGGCGGTGCGCGCGGCGGCGGCGGCGGCGCGCGCCTGTTCGGCCGCCAGGTCTGGTGGAAGCGTGGCCATCTAGGGTCCTCCGACGGGATCAGGCTTTGGGCTGGAAGGCGGCGTGGACCACCTGGCCGTCGCGGGTCAGGTTCGTGGCCTTGACGAGTTCATCGTCCCACTTGACGGCCAGGGTCTTGGCTTCCTTGTCCACCAGCGTCTCGACGAAGGCGTAGAGGTTGCGCGCGTAGAGGCTCGAAGCGGTGGCCGCGAGCCGGCCGGGCACGTTGAGGTGACCGACGATCTTGGCGCCGTTGCCCGTCACCACGATCTCGCCCGCCTTGGCGCCCTCGACGTTGCCGCCGCGCTCCACCGCGAGATCGATCAGGACCGAGCCCGGCTTCATCGAGGCGACCATCGCCTCGGAGACGAGTTTGGGGGCGGGCCGACCCGGGATGAGTGCGGTGGTGATGACGATGTCCTGCTTGGCGATGTGGGTCGCCACGAGGTCGGCCTGCTTCTTCTGGTATTCGGCCGACATCTCCTTGGCGTAGCCGCCCGACGTCTCGGCCTGCTTGAACTCGTCGTCCTCGACGGCGACGAACTTGGCGCCCAGCGACTCGACCTGCTCCTTGGTGGCCGGACGCACGTCGGTGGCGGTGACGACGGCACCCATGCGGCGGGCGGTGGCGATGGCCTGCAGGCCGGCGACGCCGACGCCCATCACGAAGACGCGGGCGGCGGGCACGGTGCCGGCGGCCGTCATCATCATCGGCATCGCGCGGCCGTATTCCGAGGCACCGTCGACCACGGCGCGGTAGCCGGCGAGGTTGGCCTGGCTCGACAGGACGTCCATCACCTGGGCGCGGGTGATGCGGGGCATCAGCTCCATCGCGAAGGTGGACAGACCGGTCTCGGCCATCGCCTTGAGGGCGTCCTCGTTGCCGTAGGGGTCCATGATCGCCACGACGGTGGTGCCGCTCTTGTAGAGCGCCAGCTCGTCGGTGGCTGGGCGGCGCACCTTCAGGACGAGGTCGGCGTCGCGGGCGGCGTCTTCGGCCGAACCGGCGATGCTGGCGCCGGCCGCCTCGTAGTCGCCGTCGGGAACGCCGGCTTTGGTGCCGGCCCCCGACTGGACCACGACGGTAGCACCGAGGGCCGTGAATTTCTTCACCGTTTCGGGGACCGCCGCGACCCGCGGCTCCGCGGGATCCGTCTCACACAGGACAGCGACGCGCATTCAACGATTCCCTCGGGATGAAGACCGTGATCGTGGCCGGGTAGCGGCGGCGTCAGGCGAAGGCGAGATACAGGGCGAGCAGGATGCCGACCGCGAGGGGTCCCTTCCAGCCGACCGCCGGGGACAGGGCGCCCAAAGCACCGGCCGCGCCCGACAGGAAGACGCCGAAGATGGCCATCAGCCAGGCTTCACGGATGCCGCCGACGGCCAGGGCGAGGACCCAGCAGAGTACGACGCCGGTGCCGATTTCCACGAAGCGGACGAAGCCACGATAGGTCTGTTCGTGCGTTTTGTCGTCCATCGCCGGGCTGTAGGTGAAACCGGACGTGGTCTTCGTATCGGCCATCTGATGGTCGTCCCCGTGGCGTCGTCTTGATTGGTTCCAAGGGGATTTAGCGCAAGCCTAGGCGGCCCGCAATCGAGTTGCGGACGGCTTGGAATACCAGGCCGCGGTTTTTGTGGGGATTCGCAGTGAGCGGGTCGGGTCTCAGAGTGGGTCGGGCAGGCCGGCGACGGCCAGGGCCTCGCTCTGGCGGACCGCCAGCTCGTCGAGGCTGAAGCGGTCGATCTCCGCCTCGAACAGCCTGTGGTAGTTCAGTTCCGAGCGCAGGTGCAGGAAGACCGCGCCGAGGCCGACGGCGGCCCGGTCCATGAAGACGAATTCCTGCGGGACCGTGACCGGGCCGCGCTCCTTGAGCGCCTGGTGCACGGCGAAGGCCTGGCGGCGGCCGTATTCGCCGGGCTTGACGCCATCGGCCACCGTGCGCGTCCGGTCTTCCAGGAGCGGGCCGTAGATGAAACGGGCCCAGATGTTGAGGATGTCGATGAGTTCGCGGTTGAGGTTCTTGAATCCCCAGGTCTCGTAGGCGTGGACGATGCGGGAATGGTCGTCGGTGAGGAGGCCGCGATAGAGGTCGACCACGCCGCCGACGAAGCGGGGGTGGAAGATCCGTACGCAACCGTAGTCGAGCAGGTTGATGCCGCCGGGCCGTCCGTCCTCGGAGAAGACGGTGTAATTGCCCAGATGCGGGTCGCCGTGGATGACGGCGGCCCGGCTGAAGGGATGCCACCACGCTTTGAACATCGACTGGGCGAGGTGATTACGCGTCTCGATCGGCCCATCGGCGAAGTTGAGGATCTTCTCGCCCTCCAGCCAACCGAGGGTGAGAAGCCGCTTGGTGGAGAGGTCGTGGTGGATGGCGGGCACCCGCACCACCTCGATGTCGCGCAGCACGTTGCCGTAGAGGACCGCGTGCTTGGCCTCGCGCTCGTAGTCGAGCTCCTCGCGCACCCGGGCACCGATTTCCTTGGCGATCTCGCGGGTGTCGAGCCACGAACTCAGGCGGCGATGCAGGGCGAAGGCGACCTCCAGCTGCTTGAGGTCGGCCTCCACCGCCGACTGCATGTCGGGATACTGGAGCTTGCAGGCGAAGGGCGTGCCGTCGAGGCCGACCGCCTTGTGGACCTGGCCCAGGGAGGCCGCCGCGGCGGGCTTGAGGTCGAAGCTGGCGAACCGCTTCTGCCAGTCGGGGCCGAGCTCGGCCATCATCCGGCGCTTGACGAAGGCCGCGCCCATGGGCGGCGCATCGGCCTGCAGCTTCTGCAATTCGGCGGCGTATTCGGGGGGCAGGAGGTCGGGCACGGTGGCCAGCAGCTGCGCCACCTTCATGATCGGCCCCTTGAGCCCGCCCAGGGCCTGGGCCAGGGCGGCGGCGTTGCTCGGCGTCTCGCCGCCCTTCGCACCGAACAGCTTGGCCCCGGCCATGCGCGCGGCGACGCCGCCGACATTGGCGCCGACGCGGGCATAGCGGCTGGCGCGGGCGGAGAAGCGATTGGCTTCGCTGTCGTGGTCGGCCATCGACGGGTGTCCGCTCTAAGGAATGACGCTTCGCACATAAGCCGTCCGCCCGCCGATGTCAGGGCGCTGAGGCGGCGGGTCGCGGCCGTTCAGGCGGCGGGCCAGTTGTCCCTGATCCAGCGCGTGAGGCCGGTTTCGTCGACGTCGCCGGCGGCGAGGCCACGGATCATCAACACCGCCTCGGCCTCATCGGCCAGAAAGTCGATACCGTTGAGGCCAAGGAAGGTGACGAGGGAGAGGAGCGCCGCCCGCTTGTTGCCGTCGACGGAGGGATGGTTCTTGGCGATGCCGAAGGCGTAGGCCGCCGCAAGTTCGGCGAGATCCACCTCGCCATAGGCGGCTCGGTTGAGCGGACGACCGAGGGCGGATTCCAAGGCTCCGATATCCCGTAGGCCAGCAGGCCCGCCGAACATCTTAAGCTGCCGCGCATGTATGGCTTGGACCAGATCGCTCGTCAGCCAGACAACTTCGCTCATTTCGCAAGCTCGGACAGAGCGTTGCGATAGGTCTTCATCGCCTTCTCGGCGATCTCCATCCCCTGCTCGAAAGTCGGGTCGAGGGGTGAAAGCCGCACGGAGCCGTCCGCGTTCTCGGTGACGTAGAGCCAATCCCCCTGCGCGAGATTGAGCTTTCCCATCAATTCGCGCGGCAGGATGAGTCCGGTGGAATTGCCGATCTTCTTGACTTCGAGCTTCATGGCCGGGACCCTTTCCGTTGTACGCGATGTACAACGGAAAGGGTCGGCGGCACAATCGAAGCCTCAGCCCTCCATCGCCTCAAGCTCCGCGATCATCCCCTCGATCATCCCCAGGCCGATCTGCCAGAAGCCCGGGTCGCGGGCGTCGAGGCCGAAGGGAGCCAGCAATTCGCCGTAGGGTTTCGAGCCGCCCGCCGAGAGCAGGCTGAAATACCGGTCCACGAAACCGCCCTCGGCCCTGGCGTAGACGCCGTAGAGCGAGTTCACGAGGCAGTCGCCGAAGGCGTAGGCGTAGACGTAGAACGGCGAGTGGATGAAGTGCGGGATGTAGGCCCAGAACGGCTCGTAGCCCACGTCGAGGGCGATGGCCGGTCCGAGGCTCTCCGCCTGCACCGACATCCACAGGGCGTTGATGGCTTCCGCGGTGAGCTCGCCCTGGCTCCGAGCAAGGTGGACCTTGCGCTCGAAGGCGTAGAACGCGATCTGGCGCACCACCGTGTTGATCATGTCCTCGACCTTGGCCGCCAGCATCGCGCGGCGTTGCGCCGGTGCGGTGATGCCCGAGAGCAGGCGACGGAAGGTCAGCATCTCGCCGAACACGCTCGCGGTCTCGGCCAGCGTCAGGGGCGTCGGCGCCATCAGGGCGCCGTTGGGCGAGGCCAGCACCTGGTGGACGCCGTGGCCGAGCTCGTGCGCCAACGTCATCACGTCGCGCGGCTTACCCTGGTAGTTCACCAGCACATAGGGATGCGCCGAAGGCACGGTGGGATGGGCGAAAGCGCCCGGCGCCTTGCCCGGCCGGGTCGGCGCGTCGATCCAGCGCCGGTCGAAGAACGTCCTGGCGATGTCGGCCATGCGCGGCGAGAACGCGCCGTAGGCGTCGAGCACCGTGTCGCGGGCCTCCGCCCAGGGAATGGTGCGCTGCTCGACCCGCGGCAGCGGCGCGTTGCGGTCCCAGTAGGGGAGCGCGTCGACGCCGAACCACTTGGCCTTCAGGCGATAGTAGCGGTGCGACAGGCGCGGATAGGCGGCCTGCACCGCCTCGACCATGGCCGCCACCACCTCCGGCTCGACGCGGTTGGCGAGGTGGCGCGCGTCGGCGACGTCCGAGAACCCGCGCCAGCGATCGGCGATCTCCTTGTCCTTGGCCAGGGTGTTGGTGATCAGCGTGAAGGTGCGCAGGTTCGCCCGGAACACCTCGCTGAGGGCCCCGGCGGCGGCCTTGCGGACGGAGCCGTCCGAATCCTGGAGCTTGTTGAGCGTCGGTTCGAGGGTGAGCTGCTCGCCCTGCACCGTGAACCGCAGGGAGGCGATGGTGCCGTCGAACAGCCGGTTCCAGGCGGCCCGGCCGGTGACGGATTTCTCGAGGAACAGCTTTTCGAGGCGGTCGTCGAGCTGGAACGGCTTTTCGCGGCGGAGGTCCTCGACCCACGGGCGGTAATGCGCGAGCGGCCCCGCCGCCATCGCTCCATCCATCACCGCGTCCTCGACCCGGTTGAGTTCGAGGGTGAAGAACAGGAGGTCGCCGGCGGCCTTGGTCAGGCGCTCCTGGGTGTCGCCGTAGAACTTTTCCCGGCGCTCGTCGGTGGTGTCGCCGGAATAGACGAGGCCGGCGAACGACATCAGGCGGCCGAGCAGATCCTCGACCCCCTCGTATTCGGCCACCGCCTCGCCCAGCAGAACCGAGGCATCCGGAGTGCCCGCCAGGACCGCGATCTTGCCGGCATAGCGCTCCAAAAAGGCCTTGCACCGCGCCTCGGCCCTGGCGAGGTCGGCCCGGAAATCGTCCGACTCGATGCCCGCGTAGAGATCGGACAGGTCCCATTCCGGCAGGGCGCCCAGGTCCACCGCCAGGGCGGCCGCCCGCGCGGCGTGCGCTCCCTCGGATTGCCGCACCGGGGCCGGCGGCGTGGCGTTGGCGACGGATCGGCTCGACATGCTGACCTACTTTTCCCTGGCGGCACCCGGGCGCCGCGACGTCGTTCCGGCGATCGAGCGCCGCGCGCGATCATATCGAACGCCGGCGGTCCGCGATCAACCGATCGGGCAGCCCCAATCGCCAGGGGCAACCGGTCGCAGGCATCGGCGAGGGTCGGCGAGGGGCGGGCACGACCGCCATTCGTCGTTAAGGCCAGCTTTACGGTCTTGCGCCACGGTACGCTTCGAAACGAAACAGCGGCCGGCCGGTGTCACGCGGAGGTTCCTCCTCGCGCTCACCGCTGCGCCCGAGCGGACCCGGGGCTTCACCGCATGTCGACAACCGTCCTCATCGTCGACGACGACCCGGTGCAGCGGCGCCTCGCCGAGGCGATGGTGCGCCGCCTCGGTTTCGAGGCCAGGGTCGCCGAGGGCGGCGAGCAGGCCATCGAGATGCTGAAGACCGGCGAGCCCATCGACGTGGTGCTGCTCGACCTCGTGATGCCCGGCGGCCTCGACGGCCTCGGCGTCATGGCCGAGCTGCGCAAGTCCGGAATCGACACCCCGGTCATCGTCCAGACCGCCAACGGCTCCATCGATGCCGTGGTCACGGCGATGCGCGCCGGTGCCATCGACTTCGTCGTCAAGCCGGCGGGCGCCGAGCGCCTCCAGGTCTCGATCAAGAACGCGCTGAAGGTCGATCAGCTCGAAGAGGAGGTGCGGCGCATGCGCCGGCGGGCCTCCGGCTCGCTGACCTTCAAGGACCTCGCCTCCAAGAGCCCCGACATGGATCGGGTCATGCGGCTGGCCGAGCGGTCCGCCAAGTCCAACATCCCGGTGCTGATCGAGGGCGAATCCGGCGTCGGCAAGGAGGTGCTGGCGCGCGCGATCCAGGGCTCGGGCGACCGGCGCGGCAAGGCCTTCGTCACCGTCAACTGCGGCGCCATCCCCGACAACCTCGTGGAATCGACCCTGTTCGGCCACGAGAAGGGGGCCTTCACCGGCGCCACCGAGCGCCACACCGGCAAGTTCGTGGAGGCCTCGGGCGGCACGCTGTTCCTCGACGAGATCGGCGAGCTTCCCCTCGACGCACAGGTCAAGCTCCTGCGCGCCCTGCAGGAGGGCGAGGTCGATCCGGTCGGCGCCAAGCGCAGCGTGCGGGTCGACATCCGCCTGATCTCGGCGACGAACCGCTCCCTCCTCGACCTCGTCAAGCAGGGGCGCTTTCGCGAAGACCTCTACTACCGCCTCAACGTCTTCCCGATGACCCTGCCGCCCCTGCGGGCCCGGCGCGAGGACATCCCGGATCTCGTGCGCTCGTTCTGCGCGCGCTTCGCCGCCGAGGAAGGCAAGCGGGTGCGGGCGGTGACCCCCGAGGCGATGGCGCTCCTGACCCGGTACGGCTGGCCCGGCAACGTCCGTCAGCTCGAGAACGCCCTGTTCCGTGCGGTGGTGCTCGCCGACAGCGACGAACTGACGGTGGCCGAATTCCCGCAGATCGCGGCGCAGGTGGCAGGGTTCGACGTGCGCATCCCGGCCGCACCCAGCCAGCCGATGGTGCAGCCCGGCATGCCCGACCCCGTCCGCGAGATCGTCCGGGTGGAGGTGCGCGATCCCCACGCCCTCTCGCTGGTGGTCGAGGAGACCGGCGAGATGAAGACGATGGACGTCGTCGAGAGCGAGACCATCCGTTTCGCGTTGCAATTCTATCGCGGTCGCATGTCGGAGGTGTCGAGGCGGCTCGGCATCGGGCGCTCGACGCTGTATCGCAAGCTCAAGGACCTCGGCCTCGACGCCGAGGACAAGCCCGACGAGGCCGCGGCCTGAGGACTCCCGCGATGGTCGGACCCGCGAGGGCCTGCCGCTGCCGTGCCGCGGTCGTGCGTTTAACGTGTGGTTGCGCACGGCCGAGATTGATATGATGGTCTCTAACCTGGAACGGGCCGGCTGGCCGGATTCCGAGGAGCTTTGGTCATGGGCGCATCCGTCACCGGCGCTTCGCGTCCCGCCGCCGTGGTTCTGGCCGTTGCCCTGAGCGCCTGCATCGGTCAGGCGGTGATCGCCCAGGTCGCCCAAGCCCAGGTCGCCCAAGCCCAGATCACCCAAGCCCAGATCACCGGGACCCAATCGACCGATCCTCAGCCGGTCGGGGTTTCGCAGGGCACAGCGCCCGCCGAGCCCTCGACGGAGCCGCTGCGCCCGTCCCTCCCCCTCCCGGCCGATGGCGCGGCGTCCGCCTCGCCGCCGGCGCCCGACGCGCCCGCCCAGGTGACGGCCGTTCCGCCGCCGCCCTCGGATCCCCTCGCCGCCGCTGTCGCCGCCCGCCTCGCCGATCCGGCGCCGCTCCTCGCACGCCTGACCACCAAGGAGCGCGAGGCGATCCAGGCGTTCTATGCGCTCGGCGCCTTCAAGCCGGCCTGGATCGTCGACGGCGCCTTCTCGGCGGCGGCCAAGGCGGTCATGGGGCGCCTGGCGCAGGCCGGCGAGGACGGCCTCGACCCCCTCGCCTATCCGGCCCCGGTGCTCGGCACCGCCAAGCTCACCGAGGCCGAGGTGGCCCAGGCCGACCTGAAGCTGTCCTCGGCCGTCGTCCTCTACGCCCGCGACGCCCGCGGCGGCCGCATCTCCCTTACCAACCTGTCCCGCCTCATCACGCCGACCCTCGACCTGCCCGCGCCCGACGCTGTGCTGGGGCGCCTCGCCACCGCCGGCACCGAGGCCGGGGCGCTGCTGCAGCGGTTCAATCCCGACCAGCCGGGTTACCGTGCCCTCAAGGCTCGCCTCGCCGCGGGCCGCGGCCACAGCCAGCCGCCCGTCTCCGGGACGCTGCGGCTGCCGGCGGGGCCGGTGCTCAAGCTCGGCATGCGCGATCCGCGGGTGCCGGCCATCCGCACGCATTTCGACCTGGAGACCCGGACCGCCGGAACCCTCGATGCCGCTCCGGGCGAGCCCGATGCCTACGACCAGGCCGTGGTCGCCGCCGTCGGCGCGTTCCAGAAGCGCCGCGGCCTGCCGGCCAACGGGCACCTCACCGCCCAGACGGTGGCCGCCCTGGCGTCGTCAGAGGGGGCAGCCCCCACCGGAACCGCCGACGAGGCCGCGCTCATCGTCAACATGGAACGCTGGCGCTGGCTGCCGTCGGACCTCGGTCCCGACTACGTCATGGTCAACATCCCCGAGTTCCGCCTGCGCGTGGTGCGCGACGGGCGCCAGCGCGACGAGGCGCGGGTGATCGTCGGCAAGACCGAGTCGCCGACCCCGATCTTCTCGGGCGCGATGGAATACGCGGTGGTCAATCCGTCCTGGCACGTGCCGCCCTCGATCCTCAAGAACGAGTTCCTGCCCGGTCTCGCCCGCGACCCCAACTACGCCGCCCGGCGCGGCTATCAGGTCGTCTACAGCGGCAAGACCGTGTCGGTGCGCCAGCCTCCGGGCGAGCGCAACGCGCTGGGCTTCATCAAGTTCATGTTCCCCAACAATCATGCCGTCTACCTGCACGACACGCCCAACCGCTCCCTGTTCGCCGCCTCGCAGCGGGCGTTGAGCCACGGCTGCGTGCGGGTCGACGATCCCTTCCGGTTCGCCGATTCCGTACTGCCGGAGGAATGGTCGAGTTCGCGGCTGAAGGGCCTGATCGGCAAGGGCGAGCGCACGATCCGGCTGACGCAGAAGCTGCCGGTCCACCTGGCGTATTTCACCGCCTACGTCGACGACGGCGGCGCCTACCGCACCCTGCCCGACCTCTACGGCCACGATGCCCGCATGAAGGCCGCCCTCGGCCTCGGCGGTGCCGGGCCGGCGATGGTCAAGCTCTCGCCCGAGCCGCGCCGACGCCCGGCCCAGGTGGCTCCTACTCAGGTCGCTCCTACTCAGGTGGCGCGGCCGGTCGCCGACCCGGCTCCCGCCTCCGTCCCGCGCCGCTCGACCCGGGCCGCCACCGCCGAGCGCCCGTCCAACGACCTCGGCGAGCCCGGCCTGTGGACGCCGGCACCGAGCCGTCCGCGCTCCTGGTGGTGACTGGCACACGGAGGGGTCCCCCCCCTCCGGTCCGTATGTATGGTCTGCATCTCGGTCGGAAGCGTGCGACAGGGCCTTCTCCGCCCGCTCGCATGTCCCGACAGACGGAAGTCTGGAGTTGAGGGCAACTTCTGTCGTCTACAGGGATGGGCGTCGAGGCTTGGGGTCCGCTCCGGCGCATTCTGGCAACGACAACGACCGGCCATGGCAACGGCCGCTATCCCTCGCGGCGGCCGGCGATTCCCGTCCTGACAACCCTTCGCCCGCCCCATCGGGGCGGGCGAAGGGCCGCCCGGCCCAATCGGCCTCAGTTGTCGAGGAAGCTGCGCAGCTTCCGGCTACGGCTCGGGTGCTTGAGCTTGCGCAACGCCTTCGCCTCGATCTGCCGGATGCGCTCGCGGGTCACGGAGAACTGCTGGCCGACCTCTTCGAGGGTGTGGTCGGTGTTCATCCCGATGCCGAAGCGCATCCGCAGCACCCGCTCTTCGCGGGGCGTGAGCGAGGCGAGCACGCGGGTCGTGGTCTCGCGCAGGTTCGACTGGATCGCCGCGTCGATGGGGAGGACGACGTTCTTGTCCTCGATGAAGTCGCCGAGATGCGAGTCTTCCTCGTCGCCGATGGGCGTCTCCAGGGAGATCGGCTCCTTGGCGATCTTGAGAACCTTGCGGACCTTCTCCAGGGGCATGGCCAGCTTCTCGGCCAATTCCTCCGGGGTCGGCTCGCGGCCGATCTCGTGCAGCATCTGGCGCGAGGTCCGGACGATCTTGTTGATCGTCTCGATCATGTGCACCGGGATGCGGATCGTCCTGGCCTGGTCCGCGATCGAGCGGGTGATGGCCTGCCGGATCCACCAGGTGGCGTAGGTCGAGAACTTGTAGCCGCGGCGGTACTCGAACTTGTCGACCGCCTTCATCAGGCCGATGTTGCCCTCCTGGATCAGGTCCAGGAACTGCAGGCCGCGGTTGGTGTACTTCTTGGCGATGGAGATCACGAGGCGCAGGTTCGCCTCGATCATCTCCTTCTTGGCCTGGCGGGCTTCGCGCTCGCCCTTCTGGACCATGTTGACGATCTTGCGGTACTCGCCGATCTCGAGGCCGGTCTCGGAGGCCAGGGTCAGGATCTGCTCGCGTAGGTCGCCGACCTGCTTAGCGCCCTTCTCGACGAGGTTCTTCCAGCCCTTGCCGCCGAGTTTGCCGACCCGCTCCATCCAGTTCGGGTCGAGCTCCCAGCCCTGGTAGTGGCGCAGGAACTCGTCGCGGGCGACGCCGTGGGTCTCGGCGTAGCGCATCAGGCGGCCCTCATGGCTGATGAGGCGCTTGTTGATGTCGTAGAGCTGCTCGACCAGGGCCTCGATGCGGTTGGCATTGAGGGACAGGGACTTCACGTCGGCGACGACGGTGTCCTTGAGCTCGGACTGCTTCTTGCCCTGGGCCGCCGTCTGGGTTCCGCCGCCGGCCTTGATCTCGCCGTGCTCGTTCTGGAGCTTGCGCAGCTTCTTGTAGTTGTTGGCGATGTTGTCGAACGTCTCGAGCACGCGCGGCTTGATCTCGGCTTCCATCGCCGCGAGCGAGACGTTGTTCTCCATGTCGTCGTCGTCGTCGCTGCCCTCGGCGGGGATCGGCGCCTCGGCCTCGGCTTCCTCGCCCTCCTCACCCTCGGCGATCTGCGGCGCGTTCTTGGCGTCCGGCCCGGCGTAGGTGGCCTCGAGGTCGATGATGTCGCGCAGGAGCACCCGGCCGTCGACGAGTTCGTCGCGCCAGATGATGATCGCCTGGAACGTCAGCGGGCTTTCGCACAGGCCCGCGATCATCGCCTCGCGACCGGCCTCGATCCGCTTGGCGATGGCGATTTCGCCCTCGCGGGAGAGCAGCTCCACCGAGCCCATCTCGCGCAGGTACATGCGCACGGGATCGTCCGTGCGGTCGGTGGGCTCCTTGGTGGTGGTCTCGCGCAGGGCCACGGCCTTGGCCGGCGCGATCTCGGCGACCTCGGTCCCCTCGGCGGCCTCCTCGTCGTCGGAAGCCTCGCCGTTGGCGGGCTTCTCGGTCGCGGCGTCCTCGGTCTCCTCGGCCTCGACGACGTTGATGCCCATCTCGGAGAGCTGGGACAGGACATCCTCGATCTGGTCGGGGTCGGATTGCCCGTCGGGCAAGACCTCGTTGATCTCCTCATAGGTGATGTAGCCGCGCTTCTTGGCGAGCTTCACCATCCGCTTGACGGAGGCATCCGTCAGGTCGAGGAGCGGTCCGTCGGTCTGTTGCTCGGGGGCAGCATCCGTCTCGTCCCGTTCCGTTGCCTTGGTTGCCATGATCAGCCTATTGTTGCCGCACGTACATCGAGCGGGAGCGAGAACGCCCCACGCGGTCGATGCCGCACTTTCATATTGGTCTGCGGAGGCTCGGATGCGACCGCGTCGATGTCAGATCCCGGTATGCAAGCAAGACGCTTGACCGATTGTTAACTATGGCCCGCGATCGGGCGGCCGCCACGGCGTTCGCCGAAGGCTCAAAGCCTGGGCGGATCGCCCTCCTCCGGCACATCCGCTTCCGCCTCGGCCCCGGCGATCACCGCCAGACGGTCCTTCACGTCGCATAGCCAAGCAAAATTGGCCTCGGTCGGGTCTTCGGCCAGGGCCCGCTCGGCTTGGCGGAGTTCGCTATTTAGCGCGCCTGACTTGCAGTGCAAGATCACGGCCTGACGCAATGCGTCTTCGAGCCGCACGGAATCCGCGTGCGGATCGAGGGCCCAGCGGTCTCCGGGCCTGACGTGGGAGGATAGCCGGGTCACGGCGGCCTGCAAACCCGCCCGCTCGATGCGGTTGGCCAGAACCTCCACCTCCGGTTGGTGCGCCTCGGCATGGGCGTCGAGCAGGAGCGAGCGCAGGGCCTGGGCGTCCGGATCGTCGAGGACCAGTGCGGAGAGGTCCTCGGCCTCGATGCCGAGCAGTTCCGGGTGGACGAGCAGGCTCGCCACGATCATGGCCTCGCGGTCGCGGAAGGCGGCATGGCCCGAGGCGCCGGTGGCCCCGGCAAAGAGCGGGTTGAAGGTGGTGGTGATCCGCGGCGAGGGCGCGGGCTCGTCCATGCGCCCGCGCCGCGGGCCGCCGCGCGGCTGATACGGCGCCCGCCCGTCGTCGCGGCGCCGGGCCGGGCCGCCCTGCGGCGAGAGACTGCGCAGGCGATCCTCGATCTCGTCGCGATAGAACCGCCGCACGGTCTCGTCGCGGATGCCGGCCACCATCGCCCGCACCGCCTTGGCGAGGCCCGCCCGGCGCTCGGGCGTGTCGACGGGGCCGGCTTCGAGGGCGCGCGACCACAGCACCTCGACGAGGGGGCGGGCGCCGGCGAGCACCGTGTCGATCGCGGACGGGCCGCCCGACCGCAACAGGTCGTCGGGGTCCTGGCCCTCGGGCAGGAGCGCGAACCGCAGCGACTTGCCCGGCTCCAGGGACGGCAGGGCGGTCTCGATCGCCCTGAGCGCGGCGCGCTGGCCGGCGGCATCGCCGTCGAAGCACAGGATCGGCTCGTCGGCATGGCGCCAGAGCAGGGCGAGCTGCTCCTCGGTCAGGGCCGTCCCCATCGGGGCCACGGCGTTGGCGTGGCCGGCCATGGTCATGGCGATGACGTCGACATAGCCCTCCACGGCGACGATGGTGCCGCGGTCGTGGGCGCTCTTGCGGGCGCCGTGCAGGTTGTAGAGCACCTGCCCCTTGTGGAAGAGCGGCGTCTCCGGCGAGTTCAGGTACTTGGCCTTGGCCTCGGCCTGCATCGCCCGGCCGCCGAAGGCGATGACCCGGCCGCGGCTGTCGGTGATCGGGAAGATGATGCGGTCGCGGAACTTGTCGAAGGGGACGGCGATGTCGTCGCCCGAGACCAGCAGCCCGAGTTCGGCCATCAGCTCCTTCTCGACGTCCTTGGCCGCGAGGTGGTCGCGCAGGCCGTAGCGGTCACCGGTGGCGTAGCCGAGCCGGAAGCGGGCGCGGATCTCGGGCGTGAGGCCGCGGCCGTCGAGGTAGGCGCGGGCCGAGGCGCCGGGGCGCCCGCGCAGTTGCTCCTCGAAGAAGGCGGCGGCGAGTTCCATCACCTCGAAGGCGCCCTTGCGCTTGGTCTCCATCGCCCGGGTGTCGGCGCTGGGGCTGGGCAGTGCGACGCCGGCCTCCGAGGCCAGCCGCTCCACCGCTTCGGGGAAGCTCAGGCCTTCCGTCTCCATCAGGAAGGTGAACACGTCGCCGTGCTTGCCCGACGAGAAGCAATGGTAGAACTGCTTCTGGTCGTTGACGTAGAAGGACGGCGACTTTTCCGCGTTGAACGGCGACAGCCCGCGCCACTCGCGCCCGGCCTTCTTCAGCCGCACCCGCCGCCCGACCACGTCGGAGGCGGGCAACCGCGCTCGGATCTCTTCGAGGATGTGGGGCGGGTAGCGCATGGGCCTTCGAGATGGTCGACGGTGGGCGTCCACCGACCCAACCCTTATCGCATGGACCGTTCCCAAGTCGTAAGCTGGCCCTCCAGATCGGTCCACGATCGCGGGTCGGTGCGACCCCGTCGGACGTCTTGCTCTCCGAACTCAACCGGTGTATATACGTTTGTATTGATTGTCTCGGCCTTGTGAGAGATCGAGCATCATACAGTTTGGTGTCGATTGATCGCGTAATCAAACTCTATTTTTATGAAACAATTGCGAGTTTTTCCATGGTATACTGATTTCATCATCGATCGAACGGCATCGGGAAATTCTTAAATGGAAGATATTTCCTACGAATGGAATGAAGAAAAACGAAACGGTAACCTCATAAAGCACGGTATCGATTTTAGAGATGTGATCTCTGTATTCAGCCGCCCGCATTTGACCTTTCCCTCGATGCGTGGCGACGGGAATAGGAATGTCACCCTTGGGGTGCTTGGGCTTGGCGCACCCGGGTCGGGCGTCATCGCCGTGGTCTGGACGGATCGCGGCGGTGTGAAGCGAATCATCTCTGCGAGAAGGGCAAGGCGAAATGAGCGAGACATCTATCACGCGGGTCGGTCCGCTTGACGAGCGCCCCGTGGGCCTGACCGACCTGGCACGGTTGGAGGCCTTGTCGGACGAGGATATCGCGGCTGCGGTCGCGTCCGATCCCGACGCGGCGCCCCTCGACATCGACTGGTCGCGGGCGCAGCTGGTGATCCCGCAGCGCAAGGCTCCGATCTCGATCCGGCTGGACGAGGACGTGCTCGATTTTTTCAAACGCGGCGGAGCCGGCTACCAGAGCCGGATCAACGCCGTGTTGCGCAGCTACATGCGTGCGAAGGAAAGCGAGCCCGGCCCGGCGGCATGAGGACGATCCTCACCCCTTGGCGTTCAACGCCTCCTTCACCAGCCCGCTCGCCCGCCCGAAATCCATCCGGCCGGCGAACTGGCCCTTCAGGGCGGCGATGACCTTGCCCATGTCCTTGGGGCCGGCGGCACCGGTCTCGGCGATGGCCGCGTCGATGGCGGCCCTGGTCTCGGCCTCGTCCATCTGCTGGGGCAGGTAGGCGGCGATGATCGCGGCCTCGGCCCGCTCGGCCTCGGCGAGTTCGGGGCGGCCGCCCTGGTCGTAGACGCCGGCCGATTCGTTGCGCTGCTTGATCATCTTCTGGAGCAGCGCCAGGATCTCCTCCTCCGAGGCCGGCTCCTTGCCGAGCCCGCGCGCCTCGATGTCCTTGTCCTTGAGGGCGGCCTGGATCATCCGCACGGTGGCGAGCTTGGCCTTGTCGCCGGCCTTCATGGCCTCCTTCATCTCGGTGGTCAGGCGGGCACGCAGCATGGTCGTCTCCTGTCGGGCGTCGACATCGGGGGTGGTGTGCGAATCGGGGCGGTTGAGCCGGGCGGCGGCCGGGGCCACATTGACCCCGTCGACGCCCGCTCGGTATGAGCACGGCACGACGATGCCACCCGCACGCGCCGTCTTCGACGGCGCCGGGAATGGCCGGACATAAGCGAGATCGAGCCGATGCTGCAAGACGACGGCGCCACCGCCCGCGCACCCGCTCCCTGGGCCGAGCCGGTGCCCACCGCCCTCCTCGTCCTCGCCGACGGGATGGTGATCGAGGGCTTCGGCATCGGCCAGACCGGGATCGCCGATGGCGAGGTCTGCTTCAACACCGCCATGACGGGCTACCAGGAGATCCTGACCGACCCGTCCTATTCCGGGCAGATCGTCACCTTCACCTTCCCGCACATCGGCAACACCGGCACCAACGACGAGGACCTCGAGAGCCTGGCCGATGCCCCGGCCTCCGGGGTGCGCGGCACCGTGGTGGCCTCGGCGGTGACCAACCCGTCGAACTGGCGTTCGTCGCGCCATCTCGACGCCTGGCTGAAGGCCCGCGGCATCGTCGGCATCACCGGCGTCGACACCCGGGCCCTGACCGCGCTGATCCGCGACAACGGCATGATCAACGCCGTGATCGCCAACGACCCGGACGGGTCGTTCGACCGCGATGCGCTCAAGGCCCGTGCCGCCGCCCTCGCCCCGATGGAGGGCCTCGACCTCGTGCCGCCGGTCACCAGCACGCAGGCGAGCGACTGGTCGCAGACCGCATGGGACGTGAAAGCCGGCTACGGCAGCCGCGCCGCCGGGCGGGGCCTGAAGGTCGTGGCCATCGACTACGGCGTGAAGCGCAACATCCTGCGCCTGCTCGCCGAGGCCGGCTGCGACGTCACCGTGGTCCCGGCCACCACCTCCGCCGAAGCGATCATGGCGATGAAGCCGGACGGCGTGTTCCTGTCCAACGGCCCGGGCGACCCGGCCGCGACCGGGCACTACGCGGTGCCGGTGATCCGCGCGCTCCTCGACGAGAGGGTGCCGACCTTCGGCATCTGCCTCGGGCACCAGCTCATGGGCCTGGCGCTCGGCGGTCGCACCGTGAAGATGGCGCAGGGCCACCACGGCGCGAACCACCCGGTGAAGGACAAGACCACCGGCAAGGTCGAGATCGTCTCGATGAACCACGGCTTCGCGGTCGATCCCGCGAGCCTGCCGGCCACGGCGGTGGAGACCCACGTCTCCCTGTTCGACGGCTCGAACTGCGGCCTCACCCTCACCGATCGGCCCGCCTTCTCGGTGCAGCACCACCCCGAGGCCTCGCCCGGCCCGCGCGACAGCCACTACCTGTTCGAGCGGTTCGTGGCGCTGATGCGGGCGGGCAAGCCGGAAACCGTCTCGCCCCCCTCCCCGTGAGCGCGGCGAGTCACAAAAAATCCCGTTTTTCCCGCCATTAGGCGGCCCGTTAACGAAGCGATAACGGTGTCGGACGAAAGCTCCCACACCACGCTCGGACGGTGCCGCTCAGGGGTTGACGATGACGGTGGATGACGTGCGCGACGACTTCTCGCGCCTGCATGGGATCTTCACGTTCCATTTCGGGGTCGCGGTCGGCCTCTCCTGGATGACGTCGCTGTATTCGGCCTGCTACGCACCGTGGGTCCGCAACATCCGCGCCCTGATCGATCCGACGGCGGGCCTCGACCGGATCGAGAGCACCTGGTCGTTCCTGTTCGCGATGCCGGTGGTCCTCACCGTCGCCTGGGTCAGCTTCCACTTCGGGCGCGAGATCATGCGCCGGTCGCAGGCGCTGCCGAACGTCGCCGTGGAGTTCGCGGCCGCCGCCCTCGTCGCCTTCGGCGTGTTCTACCTGTCCATCGACCGGGCCGTCTCCGCCCTCTACCTCGGCCTCTGACGGGCGACCGCGCGCAGCCGCCCCCGCAAAGACCGGGATCGGATCGCGCGGCGGGCGCCATCGCCCGGACGGCACTCCCGCCCCTTCCCGGGTCGCGCGCCCTTCCAAACCGCGCGTCCGCCGTGTAAGGCCAAATTCCAACGACAATCCCGGCCGCCAGCGCCCCTTTGCCCGTGCCGCGTATCGGCGCCCGGCGAGGTCGGGTGCGCGCGCCCGCATCCAAGGCGTCCGATGCCGAAGCGCACCGACCTCTCCACGATCCTGATCATCGGCGCCGGGCCCATCGTGATCGGGCAGGCCTGCGAGTTCGACTACTCCGGCACCCAGGCCTGCAAGGCCCTGCGCGAAGAGGGCTACCGGATCGTCCTGGTCAATTCGAACCCGGCCACGATCATGACCGACCCGGACATGGCCGACGCCACCTACGTCGAGCCGATCACGCCGGAGATCGTCGCCAAGATCATCGAGAAGGAGCGCAACGTGCTCCCCGGGGGCTTCGCGCTGCTGCCGACCATGGGCGGCCAGACCGCACTCAATTGCGCGCTCTCGCTCAAGAAGATGGGCACCCTCGAGAAATACGACGTCCAGATGATCGGTGCCACCGCCGAGGCCATCGACAAGGCCGAGGACCGCCACCTCTTCCGCGACGCCATGACGAAGATCGGGCTGGAGACGCCGAAGTCGGCGCTCGCCAACGCCTCCGCCGCCAAGAAGGCCGACCGCGAGCGCTACCTCGGCGAGATCGCCAGGATCGAGGCGACCACCCCCGAGGACGAGCGCGCGGGTGCCCTTAGCGCCTTCGAGAAGAAATGGCGGTCCACCGAATCAGAACGGCGCAAGCGCTACGGCGAACACGCCATCGGCCAGGCGTTGATCGCGCTGGCCGAGGTCGGCCTGCCGGCCATCATCCGGCCGTCCTTCACCATGGGCGGCACCGGCGGCGGAATCGCCTACAACCGGGAGGAATTCCTCGACATCGTCGAGCGCGGCATCGACGCCTCGCCCACCAACGAGGTCCTGATCGAGGAATCGGTCCTCGGCTGGAAGGAATACGAGATGGAGGTCGTCCGCGACAGGAACGACAACTGCATCATCGTCTGCTCCATCGAGAACATCGACCCGATGGGCGTCCACACCGGCGATTCCATCACCGTCGCGCCGGCCCTGACGCTGACCGACAAGGAATACCAGGTGATGCGCGACGCATCCCTCGCTGTCCTGCGCGAGATCGGCGTCGAGACCGGCGGCTCGAACGTGCAGTTCGCCATCGACCCGGCCACCGGCCGGATGATCGTCATCGAGATGAACCCGCGCGTCTCGCGCTCGTCGGCGCTGGCGTCCAAGGCCACCGGCTTTCCCATCGCCAAGGTCGCGGCCAAGCTCGCGGTCGGCTACACGCTGGACGAGATCGCCAACGACATCACCGGCGGCGCGACCCCGGCTTCCTTCGAGCCCACGATCGATTACGTGGTGACGAAGATTCCCCGCTTCGCCTTCGAGAAATTCCCCGGCGCCGAGCCGACGCTCACCACCGCCATGAAGTCGGTGGGCGAGGCCATGGCCATCGGCCGCTGCTTCGCCGAATCCCTGCAGAAGGCCCTGCGCTCCCTGGAGACGGGTCTCACCGGCCTCGACGACATCGAGATCGAGGGGCTGGGCAAGGGTGACGACCACAACGCCATCAAGGCCGCCCTCGGCACGCCGACGCCCGACCGGCTGCTCAAGGTCGCCCAGGCCCTGCGCCTCGGCGTCAGCCAGGAGGAGGTCTACGCCTCCTGCAAGATCGATCCGTGGTTCCTCGAACAGCTCCAGGGCATCATCGATCTCGAGAACCGGGTGCGGGCGCACGGCATCCCGACGACGCCGGGCGCCCTGCGCCAGCTCAAGGCCGCAGGTTTCTCCGACGCCCGCCTCGCGGTGCTCGCCAGGACCGACGAGGACGAGGTCCGCCGCCAGCGCCGCGCCCTGGACGTCCGTCCCGTCTTCAAGCGCATCGACACCTGCGCGGCCGAGTTCAAGGCGCCCACCGCCTACATGTACTCGACCTACGTCGCCCCCTTCGCCGGCGCCGTGGCCGACGAGGCGCGCCCTACCGACGCGAAAAAGGTCATCATCCTCGGCGGCGGCCCCAACCGGATCGGCCAGGGCATCGAGTTCGACTACTGCTGCTGCCATGCCTGCTTCGCGCTGACGGAGGCCGGCTACGAGACCATTATGGTCAACTGCAACCCCGAGACCGTCTCCACCGACTACGACACCTCCGACCGGCTGTACTTCGAGCCGCTGACCGAGGAGGACGTCCTCGAGATCATCGCGACCGAGCGCCAGGCCGGCACGCTGCACGGGGTCATCGTGCAGTTCGGTGGCCAGACGCCGCTCAAGCTCGCGCGCGCCCTGGAAGCCGCCGGGGTCCCGATCCTGGGTACCTCGCCGGACGCCATCGACCTCGCCGAGGATCGCGACCAGTTCAAGCGCCTGCTCGACAAGCTCGGGATGAAGCAACCCAAGAACGGCATCGCCTATTCCGTCGAGCAGAGCCGGCTGGTGGCGGCCGACCTCGGCCTGCCCTTCGTGGTGCGCCCGAGCTACGTCCTCGGCGGGCGCGCCATGGCGATCATCCGCGACGAGGCCCAGTTCGCCGACTACCTCCTCGACACCCTGCCGAGCCTGATCCCGTCCGACGTCAAGTCGCGCTATCCCAACGACAAGACCGGACAGATCAACACGGTGCTGGGCAAGAACCCGCTTCTGTTCGACCGCTACCTGTCGGACGCCACCGAGATCGACGTCGACGCCATCTGCGACGGCACCGACGTGTTCATCGCCGGCATCATGGAGCACATCGAGGAGGCGGGCATCCACTCGGGCGATTCCGCCTGCTCCCTGCCGTCGCGGTCTCTCTCGCCCGAGACCATCGCCGAGCTGGAGCGCCAGACCAAGGCGATGGCGCTGGCCCTGCGGGTCGGCGGCCTGATGAACGTGCAATACGCGATCAAGGACGGCGCGATCTACGTGCTCGAGGTCAACCCGCGCGCCTCGCGCACCGTGCCGTTCGTGGCCAAGGTGATCGGCGAGCCCATCGCCAAGATCGCCGCCCGGGTGATGGCCGGCGAGAGCCTGGCGAGCTTCGCGCTCAAGCCGAAGGTGCTGGACCACATCGCGGTCAAGGAGGCGGTGTTCCCCTTCGCCCGTTTCCCCGGCGTCGACGTGCTGCTCGGCCCCGAGATGCGCTCCACCGGCGAGGTCATCGGCCTCGATGCCGGCTTCGGCGTCGCCTTCGCCAAGAGCCAGCTCGGTTCGGGCACGAACGTGCCCCGGAGCGGACGGGTGTTCGTGTCGGTGCGCGATGCCGACAAGGTGCGCATCCTGCCGGCGATCAAGCTCCTGTCCGGGCTCGGCTTCGAGATCGTGGCCACGAGCGGCACCCAGCGCTACCTGGTGGAGAACGGCGTGCCCTGCGACCGCATCAACAAGGTGCTGGAGGGCCGGCCGCACGTGGTCGACTCGATCAAGAACGGCGACATCCAGCTCGTCCTCAACACCACCGAGGGCGCCGGCGCCCTGTCGGACTCGCGGTCCCTGCGCCGGGCGGCCCTCTTGCATAAAGTGCCGTACTACACCACTCTAGCCGGAGCCATGGCGGCGGCCGAGGGCATCGAGGCCTATCTCGAAGGCGATCTTCAGGTCCGCGCCTTGCAGGAATACTTCGCGGCTTGAAATAGTGCGCGCAGGCCGTCCTAGCATCGCCCTTCCAGGGGCGGCGAACGGGACATGTTTCATTTGGCCCGGAGGGAGCGGCAGCGTTCCCGACCGGGCCTATTCATTGTGGCGCGAGACGATGACGATAGACAAGGTTCCGATGACGGTGCGGGGCTTCGCGGCCCTGGAGGCCGAGCTCAAGCATCGCCAGCAGGTGGAGCGCCAGCGCATCATCCAGGCCATCTCGGAGGCCCGCGCCCTGGGGGATCTCTCGGAGAACGCCGAGTATCACGCCGCCAAGGAGGCGCAGTCCCACAACGAGGGCCGCGTCCTCGAATTGGAGAGCATGATCTCCCGCGCCGAGGTCATCGACGTCACCAAGCTCTCGGGCACCAAGATCAAGTTCGGCGCCACCGTGAAGCTCGTCGACGAGGATACCGAGGAAGAGAAGACCTATCAGCTCGTCGGCGAGCCGGAGGCGGACGTGCGCTCGGGGCTGGTCTCGATCACCTCGCCGATCGCCCGCGCCCTGATCGGCAAGGGCGTGGGCGACACCGTCGAGGTGACGACGCCCGGCGGCGGCAAGTCCTACGAAGTCGTCGCCGTCCAGTATGGTGGCTGAGGCCTTCGCAGGCCTTGGCCGGATCGGCGTGTCGCGGATCGCGCTGACGCTCGCCGTCCTTCTGGCTGGCGGGATCGGCCTCCGTGCCGAGGGCCTCGCCGCCCTCGCAGGCGGTCGGGTCTCGGCGATCCGCGTCGACGTCCGCCCCTTCCTGGCGAAGGGCGGCGGCGCCGAGGCGGAGGCCCTGCAGGCGGATCTCCTGGCGGCGTTGCGCAGGAGCTTCGCCGACCGCCTCGGCGGCCAGGGGCCTGCCCTCGTCGTGGTGGTCCGCAGCCTGTCGCTGACCGCCTATGTCGGTTCCGAGGGACGCCGCTTCGGCGGCGGCGGCCATACCGACTACCTCGACGGCGAGGCCCTGCTCCTGGGCCCTCGCGGCGAGGTCATCGCCCGGCATCCCCAGCTGTCCGCCCTGCCGGCGAGTTCGGGCGGCGCCTGGTACGATCCCGAATCCGAGCGCCGCCGGGTCACGGCCATCGCCGAGCATTACGCGCAATGGCTGCGCCGCGCGCTGCCCGACGGGTGAAGGCCGGTTCCGCGGCCCCGCCGCCGGACATCGCCCGCGCCCGGGCCTGGGTGATCACCGACGGCAAGGCCGGCGACGAGACCCAGTGCCTCGGCCTCGTCGAGACCCTCGGCCTCCGGGCCGACGTCCGTCGCATCTCGGGCCGTGCGCCGTTCTCGTGGCTGGCTCCATGGGGGCCCGTCGACCCCCGCCATGCCCCCGGCCGGTCCGGCGGCGCGCTGGCCGGTCCCCTCCCCGACCTTCTCCTCGCCTCCGGCCGGCAGGCGGTGCCCTACCTGCGGGCCATCCGCCGGGCGAGCGCCGGCCGCACCTTCACCGCCTTTCTCAAGGACCCCCGCACCGGTCCGGCCAGCGCCGACTTCATCTGGGTGCCGGATTACGACGACCTGCGCGGTGCGAACGTTCTGACCACGCCGACGCCGCCGCATCGCGTGACGCCGGCGCGCCTGGCCGCCGCCCGCGCCGCGCCCGACCCGCGCCTTGCCGCCCTCCCCCGTCCGCGCGTCGCCGTCCTGGTGGGAGGCGACAGCCGGCACCTGCGATTTTCCGCGGCGGACACCGCCCGCCTGCTGGCGGAGCTGTCGGCCCTGAGCGAGGCGGGGGCCTCCCTCATGCTCACGGTCTCCCGGCGCACGCCTCCGGCACTCCGCGCGGCGCTGGCCGCCCTCGCGAAGGACAGGCCCGCCTTCTTCTGGGACGGGAGCGGCGAGAACCCCTACGTGCCGATGCTGGCGCTGGCCGAGGCGGTGGTCGTGACCTCCGATTCCGCCAACATGGTCGGCGAGGCGGTGAGCACCGGCGTCGCCGTGCTGCTGTTCGAACTCCCCGGGACCTATGTCCGGCATCGCCGCTTCTTTGCGGGATTGCAGGCGGCCGGCGCCCTGGCGCCGTTTACGGGCCAGCTCGACATGTTGCATTACGCACCCATCGACGCGACACCGGAGATCGCGCGACGCCTCGCCGATGCCTACATGCGTCATCAGGCAGGGATCGCGCTCTCCCGTTGATCGCCACCAGGAGTCGTTCGCCATGGCCCACCGTCACGCCCGCCTCGTCATCGTCGGCTCGGGTCCGGCCGGCTACACGGCGGCGATCTATGCCGCCCGCGCCATGGTCGCGCCGCTGATGATCTCCGGCTTCCAGCCCGGCGGCCAGCTCATGATCACCACCGACGTCGAGAACTATCCGGGTTTCGCGCAAGCCATCCAGGGCCCGTGGCTGATGGAGCAGATGCGGCAGCAGGCCGAGCACGTCGGCACCGAGGTGCTGGCCGAGTACATCACCAAGGTCGACCTCAAGAGCCGGCCGTTCCGGCTCGAGGCGGATTCCGGCGAGACCTACTCCTGCGACGCGCTGATCATCGCCACCGGCGCCCAGGCGAAGTGGCTCGGCCTGCCCTCGGAGGCGGCGTTCCAGGGCTTCGGCGTCTCGGCCTGCGCCACCTGCGACGGCTTTTTCTTCCGCGGCAAGGAGGTCGCCGTGGTGGGCGGCGGCAATACCGCCGTCGAGGAGGCCCTCTATCTCGCCAACATCGCCGCCAAGGTCACCGTGGTCCACCGCCGGGGCGAGTTCCGGGCCGAGCGCATCCTGCAGGAGCGGTTGTTCAAGCACGCCAACGTCGAGGTGCTCTGGCACCACGCGGTGGAGGAGATCTGCGGCACGCAGAAGCCGCCTTCGGTCACGCACCTGCGGCTCAAGGACGTGCGCAGCGGCGAGATCGTCGAGCGCAAGGCCGACGGCGTCTTCGTGGCGATCGGTCACCAGCCCGCCACCGGCCTGTTCGAAGGCCAGCTCGACCTGCGCCAGGGCGGCTACATCACGGTGCGGCCCGGCACGACGGAGACGGCGATCCCCGGCGTCTATGCCGCCGGCGACGTCACCGACGACGTCTACCGCCAGGCCATCACCGCCGCCGGCATGGGCTGCATGGCGGCCCTGGAGGCGGAGAAGTTCCTCGCCGCCCTCGACGTCGGCGAGACGCCGCAGCAGGCGGCGGCGGAATAGCGGCCGGCCCTCGTCGTGGCGTCGTGGTTGCCCCGAAAGCCGGTATCCCCCTTTCGGTCCGACGCTCCAGCGTTTTCCCGTGTGTCGCGCTTGCACAGGAGTGCAACACAATCGCAAGATCGACGCCGTAGTTTAGGGCGGATGCCGCCAAAGGCGGCAAGGTCTTTCCGCACGAAACGGGTCGGCGACGGATTGCGTTCGGGAGTGCTTCGGCCTTGGACTGGGATAAGATCCGCATCTTCCTCAATGTCGCAGAGGCCGGGAGCTTCACGCGGGCGGGCGACGACATCGGCTTGAGCCAGTCGGCGGTCAGCCGCCAGATCAGCGCGCTGGAGCGCGAGCTCAAGGCGCCGCTGTTCCACCGCCACGCCCGCGGCCTGATCCTCACCGAGCAGGGCGACCTCCTGTTTCGCGCCGCCCGCGACATGAAACTACGCCTGGAGAACACCCGCGCCCGCCTCGTGGAGACGAGCGAGCGGCCGTCGGGCGACCTCAAGGTGACCACCACCACAGGCCTCGGCACCTCCTGGCTGTCGCAACGGGTGGCCGAGTTCCTCGACCTCTATCCGGACGTGCGCGTCGAGCTCATCCTCACCAACGAGGAACTCGACCTCGCCATGCGCGAGGCCGACGTGGCCATCCGCATGCGCCGCCCGGCCCAGCCGGACCTGATCCAGCGCCGGCTGTTCACGGTCCACTACCATGCGTTCGCCAGCCAGGATTACGTCAAGCGCTTCGGCGAACCCAAATCCATCGCCGACCTCGACGAGCACCGCCTGGTCTCGTTCGGCGGCAACGAGCCGTCCTACCTGCTGGCCACCCACTGGCTCGCCACGGTGGGCCGCGAGGGGCTGGAGCGCCGGACCATCCACTTCACGGTCAACAACATCGCCGCCCTGCAGAAGGCGATCGAGACCGGAGCCGGCATCGGCATCCTTCCCGATTACGCCGTCGACGGGCAGGACGGGATCGTCCAGGTCATGCGCGACAGCGAGATGCCGCACATGGAAAGCTACCTCGTCTACGCCGAGGAGATGCGCACCGTCGCCCGCGTCCAGGCGTTTCGCGATTTTCTCGTCGCGAAGGCGCAGCGCTGGATTTATTGAGCGGGGGCGGACGCCCCTGGCCGGTCGAGTCCGAGCCAACGGGCCGGAAGGTCATCTAGATACCGCCCATCGATGATCACGGTCGATCCGTCGAAGCGTGATAGGACCTTGATCGAACGAGGCCTCGATTTTCGGGCGGCGGAACCCGTCTTCGCGGGCCCGGTCTATGAATTCGAAGATCTGCGGGCCGCATACGGCGACACTCGTATCGTCACGGTTGGGCGCCTCGCCGGCCGGATGGTCGTCGTCGGTTGGACCTCACGTGGCGAGAGCCGTCCCGTCTTCTCGATGAGGATGGCCAACGCTTGCCGTCCGCCTGATCGACGGCGAGCCTGTTCCCGATGGCCACGATGAAACCGGGTCGAAGTAGCCGGTTACCCTGCGCCTCGATGCGGACGTCATCGCGCGCTTTCGTGCGTCGGCTCCCGGCTGGCAGGACCGTGTGAACGCCATCCTCCGCCGCGCCTTGGGGTGAGCTCCATCCGGGCTGACGTCCCTCATACCATTTCCACATCACTTCGTGATGTGGAAATGGGCTTCGCTCAGGCGCCGCGCGGGCTCGGTGATACGGTTCCCGCTTGATTCAAGCGCAAACCGTATCACACGAACAACCGTTCCTTCTCCAGACCCTTGTAGAGCCCGGCCACCTGCTCGCCGTAGCCGTTGTAGATCAGGGTCGGCACGCGCTGGTCGGTGCCCAGGACCCGCTCGCTGGCCTGGCTCCAGCGCGGGTGCGGCACTGCGGGGTTCACGTTGGCCCAGAAACCGTACTCCTGCGCCTGCAGCCCCTCCCAGAAGGTCTTCGGGCGGGCTTCGACGAAGGACAGCTTCACGATCGATTTGACCGACTTGAAGCCGTACTTCCACGGCACCGCCAGGCGGATCGGGGCACCGAACTGGTTGGCGAGCGGCTTGCCGTAGACGCCGGTGGCGATGAAGGCGAGGTCGTTGGCGGCCTCCTCCATCGTCAGCCCTTCCGTGTAGGGCCAGGGATAGATGAACTGGCGCTGGCCCGGGGCCACGGCCTTGTCCATGAAGGTCTGCATCTGCACGTATTTCGCGCCCGACAGGGGCTTGGCGAGCGCCACGAGCTTGGAGAGGGGAAAGCCCGTCCAGGGCACCGACATCGACCATGCCTCGACGCAGCGGTGGCGATAGAGGCGTTCCTCGAGGCCGATCTTGCTGATCAGGTCCTCGACCGCGATCTCGAACGGCTTCTCGACGAGACCGTCGATCTTGATGGTCCAGGGCTTCGTCTTGAGGGCATTGGCCTCGGGCAGCACGGTCTTGGACGTGCTGAACTCGTAGAAATTGTTGTAGTTCGCGCTGTATTTCTCGGCCGTCACCGGCCGGTCGAGGGTGTAGGCCTCGTTGCGCGGTGCCGGATAGCCGCCGTCTGCGGCGAAGGCCGCCGGACCGCCGAACGCCGATCCGGCCGCGAGGCCGGCGGCACCGCCGAGCAGGGCGCGTCGGTTGAGGAAGACGCTCTCCGGGGTGGCCTGGGTCTCGGGGATCTCCCATCCGCGGCGGCGCTTGACGTACATCGTGACTCCTCGGGGCTTCCTGCGGTGCGGGCCTGGCGGCGCGCTTGCCGACGAACATCGGCACGCCACCGTCCCTCGGCAAGCGCGCTCGTCTCCATTCGGCGCGACCGCCGCCGCGGTTACGGCCGCTCGGACAGCCCCGACGGCCTCACACCATTTCCGGGTGATCACTTCGTGATGCGAACATGGGCTTCGCTCAGGCGCCGCGCGGGCTCGGTGATACGGTTCCCGCTTGATCCAAGCGGAAACCGTATCACACCGGGCCGGTTTCGTCCCTGAGGGCGCGGCGCAGCACCTTGCCGACGTTGGTCTTGGGCAGAGTGTCGCGGAAGACGATGCGCCGCGGCACCTTGTAGCCGGTCAGCTGCGAACGGGCGTAGGTCCGCAACGCCTCGGCGGTGAGGGCCTCGTCCTTGCGCACGACATGGGCGACCACCGTCTCCCCGGTCTCCTCGGATTCGGCGCCCACGACGGCGCATTCGAGCACGCCGGGATGGCCCGCCAGGACATCCTCGATCTCGTTGGGATAGACGTTGAACCCCGAGACCAGAATCATGTCCTTCATCCGGTCGACGATCCGCACCTGGCCGTCGGCCCCGAGGACCGCGACGTCGCCGGTGCGGAAGAAGCCGTCGGCGGTGGTGGCCCGGGCGGTCTCGTCGGGCCGCTTCCAGTACCCGGCCATGACCTGGGGGCCGCGCACGCAGAGTTCGCCCGGTTCGCCGAACGGCAACTCGCGCCCGTCGAGGTCTCGGATGACCAGGTCCGTCGACGAGAGCGGATAGCCGATCGTGCCGGACCATTGCGCGAGGCCGGGCGGGTTGACGCAGACCACCGGCGAGGTCTCCGAGAGGCCGTAGCCCTCGATGATGGCGTGGCCCGTCACCGCCTGCCAGCGGGCGGCGACCGGGGCCTGCACCGCCATGCCGCCCGCGATCGTGAACTCGACCCGGGAGAAATCGACCTGATCGAACCCCGGCGTGTTCAGGAGCAGGTTGAACAGCGTGTTGACCCCCGACAGGTGGGTGAAGCGGGTGCCCTTGAGCGTCTTGACGAAACCCGCCGCATCGCGCGGGTTGGGGATCAGCAGGCAGCAGCCGCCGACCTTGAAGAAGAAGAAGAAACAGGCCGTCAGGGCGAAGATGTGATAGAGCGGCAGCGCCGTGACCATGACCTTGCGGCCGGCCTTGCTCCGGGCCACCCCGAGCCAGACCTCCGACTGCGTGACATTGGCGACGATGTTGCGATGGGTCAGCATCGCGGCCTTGGCGATGCCGGTCGTCCCGCCGGTGTATTGCAGGAAGGCGAGGTCGTCGGGCGAGACCGCGACCTCGGGCGGCTTGCGGCCGTGGCCGTCCTTCAACGCCGCCTCGAACCGGATCGCCAGGCCGGCCGGGAAGGAATAGGCCGGCACCGCCTTTTTGATATGGCGCGAGGCCAGCCCGATCAGGCGCCCCTTCAGCCCGAGCCCGTCGCCGGGACCGGCCACCACGACCCGGTCGAGGGCGATCTCGGGCAGGGCATCCGCCACGGTGTGGGCGAAGTTCTCGAGGACCACGAGAATCCTCGCGCCCGAGTCGTTGAGCTGGGCGGTGAGTTCCCGGGGCGTGTAGAGCGGGTTGACGTTGACGACGGTGCAGCCGGCCAGGAGCACCCCGAAGATCGCCACCGGGTAGGCCGGGACGTTGGGCATCATCAGGGCGACGCGGTCGCCCTTGCCGAGGCCCTGCGCCGCCAGCCAGGACGCGAGGTCCCGGGCCGATTGCCCGACCGCCGCGTAGCTCATCTGGGCCCCGAAGCACTGGACGGCCGGACGGTCCGCGAACTGCGACAGGCTGGCCTCGAACAGGTCGACGAGGGTGCCAAGGCGGTCGACCTCGATCTCGGCCGGCACATGCGGCGGATAGGACGACAGCCACGGTCGCGCGGGTGTCCGGTCGGTCAGCATGGCGTCCTCCCTGTGGTGACGCGGCGTCTTTTGTCAGTCGCCTTCGTTCACATCTGAACCATCTAGCGACATCCCGCCGCGCCGATCAAGCCGGTGCGCCCTCCGCCGCCGGTCGAAACGGCCGTCATGTCACGACACCGGCGGGGCGGACCTCTTCCGCCCCGGTCCGCCACGCCACCAGCAGCGCGTGCGGCAGGAAGGCGACGACGACGAGCCCCGCGGCGATGAGGGCATCGCCGGCCGTCAGCGCTCGCCGCGGCCACGGCCCCAGGCCGGCCGCGTGGGCGAGGCCGAGGACGGCGAAGGCGAACCAGAGGGCGAGGAAGGCCGCCAGGGCGGCCGGGAGGGTCCGCCTCGCGAACCGCCGCAGGGAGACGCGCCGGGCCGTCATCGCGATCACGCCGAGGCCCATCGCCGTCCCGAACAGGGCGGCGCCCAGGGCCGAACCCAGCGCGTACGCCATCCCCATCGGCTGCTGGTTCAGGAAGGCCATGCTGCCGCTGCCGAAGGCGCCCCGCAGAATGAGGCCGCCGAAGGTCGGATAGAGGCTCAATGCGAGCAGCGTCGCGGCCCCGACGGCGAGGCCCGCCGCGCGACGAGGAAATCCGGCGGGTCCGGGTGCCGTCGCGGCGGCGATCAGCCGGGCGAGCCCGTAGACGATGGCCACCGCGAACAGCGGATAGCGATCGAGGAAGAAGCCGTAGGCGTAGGGCGCCAGCCCCGGCGGCAACGCGCTGTTCTGGTCGAGCCCGCCAAGGGTCGCGGCGAGGATGCAAGCCAGCGCCGCCGCGAGGGGAAGCCCGGCGGCGGCGAAGGAATTCATGATTCGTAGTTGTCGCGCACGAGGCGGTCGAGGAGCCGCACGCCCCAGCCCGCCCCCCAGGAGCGGTTGATCTCGCTGCTGCTCGACGACATCGCGACGCCGGCGATGTCGAGGTGGGCCCACGGCACGTCGTTGACGTAGCGCTTGATGAAGGAGGCGGCCGTGGCGGCGCCGCCGTGCCGGCCACCGGTGTTCTTCATGTCGGCGAACTTCGAGTCGATCGCCTTGTCGTAGGCCGGGATCAGCGGCATCCGCCACACCGTTTCGCCGGTGGCCTCCCCGGCCGCGGTGAGCTTGGCCGCGAGGGCGTCGTCGTTGGAGAACAGCCCGGCGATGTCCTGCCCCAGGGCCACGATGATGGCGCCCGTGAGGGTGGCCAGATCGACCATGATCTTGGGCTTGTAGGTGCCCTGGACGTGCCAGATCACGTCGGCCAGCACGAGGCGGCCTTCCGCGTCGGTGTTGATGACCTCGATGGTCTGTCCCGACATCGAGGTGACGATGTCGCCGGGGCGGTAGGCGTTGCCGTCGGGCATGTTCTCGACGAGGCCGATGGCGCCGACCACGTTGACCTTCGCCTTCCTGGCGGCGAGCGCATGCAGGGTGCCGACGACGCAGGCCGCGCCGCCCATGTCGCCCTTCATGTCCTCCATGCCGCCGGCCGACTTGATCGAGATGCCGCCCGAATCGAAGCACACGCCCTTGCCGATGAAGGCGATCGGCGGCTCGGTGGAATCGGGTGCGCCGTTCCAGCGCATGAGCACCACGCGCGGGTGCCGGGTGGAGCCCTTCGCCACCGCCAGCAGCGCGCCCATCCCGAGTTCGGTGAGTTCCTCGAGGCCCAGCACCTCGACCTCGACGCCGAGCTTGGTCAGGGCCTCGGCACGGTTGGCGAACTCCTCCGGATAGAGGACGTTGGGCGGCTCGTTGACGAGTTCGCGGGCGAGGAGGACGCCCTCGGCGACGGCCTCCGTCGCGGCGGCGGCCGCTCGCGCGGCGGCGGGATCCTCGACCATCACGGTCAGGGTGGTGCCCCTGGGCTCCTCGCCCTCGGGCTTCTTCTTGGTCTTGTAGCGGTCGAAGCTGTAGTGCCGCAGGCGCGCGCCCAGCGCGACCTCGGCGGCGTTCGCGGCTGTGACACCCGGCCACGACAGGGCGAGATGGGCGGTGCGGCCCGAAACCTTGGAGGCGGTAAAACCGCCGAGCGCCGGCCAGTCGGTCTTGGCCCGGTCCTTCTCGGAGCCGAGGCCGACCACGACGAGACGGTCCGCGGTCAGGCCGGCGGGCGCCGGCAGGACGAGGGCGGAGAGGGACTTGCCCTTGAACCGCTCGCTGGCGGCGGCCCGCGCCACCAGGTCGGCGGCGCCCTGCCCCACGGCCTCGATCACGGCGGGCGACAGCACGAGGTCGTCGCCGACGAACACGATGAGATCGCCTTGCAGATCTCCCTGGCCCACCGGGCCGAGCGGCCCGAACGCGATCGTGATACCGTCCGCCATGACGTTCGCTTTCCACTCTGTCCGGATGTGTGCCGCGGCACGCACCGTTCAGGGCGTGCTCGCGCATCCTGTGTACTGATCGGGCTTCAGAACGCAACGTGACCGCGGTGCCGCGAAACGGCCCCGATTGGCGCGCGCAACCGCCACCGGCAGGCCGCCGGCCACTGCCCCCGACGCCGCATCGATCCGGCGCGACCCGCGAGAGACGATGACGCAGATCCAGCGGTACATCTTCAGGATCGCGCTGTCGGCCTTCCTGGCCTGTCTCGTCGGTCTCACCGGCACGATCTGGGTGACGCAGGCCCTGCGCGAGCTCGACCTCATCACCGCCAAGGGCCAGACCCTGGTGATCTTCTTCCTGATCACCGGCCTGTCGCTGCCGACCCTGATCACGGTGATCGCCCCGGTGGCGCTGTTCATCGCCATCGTCTACGCGCTCAACCGGCTCAACGGCGATTCCGAGCTGATCGTGATGTCGGCCGCCGGCATGGAGCCGCGGCGCATCCTACGGCCGTTCCTCACCCTCGGGCTGGCGGTGAGCCTGGCGGTGGCGTTCCTGACGATCCAGGTGATGCCGTCGAGCTTCCAGGAGCTGCGCGACGTGGTCACCCGGGTGCGCGGCGACTTCATCGCCAACGTCGTCAAGGAAGGCCAGTTCACCAGCCTGGAGAACGGCATCACCTTTCACTTCCGCGAGCGCGGCCCCGGCGGCACGCTGCTCGGCCTGTTCATCCAGGACAAGCGCGAGGCGGGAAAGACCGTGGTCTACCTCGCCGAGCGCGGCCAGGCGGTGGACTACGACGGGCAGAGCTACCTCGCCCTCGAGAAGGGCAGCATCCACCGTCAGCAGAAGGACACGCGGGACGCCTCGATCATCACCTTCGAGCGCTACACCGTCGATCTGGCCGCCTTCACGCCGCCGGACGCGGAGGTGGTGTTCAAGCCCCGCGAGCGTTCCACCAGCCAGCTGCTGTTCCCCGACCGGAGCGAGGGCTACTACACCCTTCAGAAGGGGCGGTTCCGGGCGGAGCTGCACGATCGGCTCTCGGCCTGGCTCTACCCCCTGGCGATCGCCCTCATCGCCTTCGCCGCCCTGGGCGACCCGCGCACCACCCGGCAGGGCCGGGGCCTGGCCGTGGCCGGCGCCGTGATCGCGGTGGTTCTCCTGCGCATCGCGGGCTTCACCGCCACCAGTGCCGCCGTCCGCAGCCAGGGTGCCGTGGTGGCGGTCTATGCGGTACCCCTCGTCGCGATGGCGCTCTCCGCCTTGATGATCTTCCACGGGCCGGCGCTGCGCGACGCGGCGGCGCGGCTCGGGCACGGCCTGCGGGGCGTCCTCGCCCCGCGCCGCACCCGGCTCGGTTGAGGGCGCCGCCATGCTGATCGGCGCCACCCTCGGCCGCTACTTCGCCGCCCGCTTCCTGCGCACGATCCTGGGGGTGTTCCTCACGGTGTTCGCGCTGGTCTACACCCTCGATTTCGTCGAGCTGCTGCGGCGCGCGGGCGACACCGCCGGCGCCTCGGCCGGGCTGATGGCGCAGCTCTCGCTCTATCGCACCCCCGCCGTGGCGGAGGGGGTGCTGCCCTTCGCGATCCTGTTCGGCTCCATGGCCGCCCTGCTCCAGCTCTCCCGCAAGCTCGAACTCGTGGTGGCCCGTGCCGCCGGCATCTCGGCCTGGCAGTTCCTGCAGCCGGGCCTGTTCGTGGCGCTCGGCATCGGCATCTTCACGGTGGCGGTCTACAACCCGGCCTCGGCCCTCATGAAGCAGCGCTCCACCGAGATCGAGGCCAAGATCTTCGCGCGCTCCACCAAGGCGACCTCCGGCAAGGACCTGTGGATCCGCCAGCGCAGCCTCGACGGGCAGGCGATCATCCGGGCCGAGACGGCGGTGGAGGGGACGACCTCCCTGGCCGGCGTCTCGGTGTTCAATTTCGACGGGTCCGGCCGCTTCGTCTCGCAGATCGAGGCGGCGCGGGCCAACCTCCACGACGGCTACTGGGAACTCACCGAGGCCCGGCTCATGAGCGAGGGCGCGGCACCCGAGACCTTCGACACCTACCTCGTCGCCTCGACCCTGGACCCGGCCCAGATCCGGCAGCGCTTCACGCCCGCGGAATCTGTGCCTTTCTGGCAACTGCCGGACACCATCTCGCGGACCGAGCGGGCCGGCCTGGATGCCACCCGCTACCGGCTCCAGTACGGTGTCCTGATGGCGAGACCGCTCCTCTTCGTGGCCATGGTTCTGGTCGCGGCCAGCGTTTCCTTAAGGTTCTTCCGCTTTGGTGGTGTGGGCCGGCTGGTGCTCGGCGGCGTGGCGGCGGGGTTCCTGCTTTACGTCGCCCGCCAGGTCATGGAGGGCTTGGGCGCGTCGGGGATCGTCGCGCCGACGGTGGCGGCATGGTTCCCCGCCGTGGTAGGGAGTTTGTTGGGTACGCTCACGCTTCTCCATCAGGAGGACGGCTGATGCCGGGCCCGGATGGTCGTGACGGGAGCGTCGGTTGGCATGGGTCGTTGCGTCACGTCCGGTTGCGGCGGGAGTTGAGACAAGCGTTGCGTAAGGTCGCTGCCATCGCGATCGCGGCCGGTGTTCCGGCGCTGCTGACCGTCGCCCTGCCCCTGGCAGCGGCGGGTTCCGCTGCTGCCCAGACCCAACGGTCGGGAGCCGCCAAGTCGATGCCGGGCAAGCCGATTCCGGGCAAGCCGGCGGCGCCGAAGGCCGGCGAGCGCCTGCTCGTGGAGGCGGCCGAGCTCGTCTACGACAACGACAAGAACACCGTGATGGCGCGCGGCAACGCCGAGCTGAACTACGGCCCGCGCACCCTGCAGGCGGACCGGGTCCTCTACGACCGCACCACCAGCCGCGTCTTCGCCGAAGGCAACGTGCGTCTCACCGACGAGACCGGCGCGGTGCTGACGGCCGAGAAGATGGAGCTGACCGACGACTTCAAGAACGGCTTCATCGACGCCCTGCGCATCCAGCAGACCGTCGAGACCAAGGGGCAGGTCGTGCGCGCCCGGTTCTCGGCGCCGCGCGCCGAGCGCATCGAGGGCGAGCAGACGAGCTTCGACTACGGCACCTACACCGCCTGCGAGCCGTGCAAGAACCGCCCCGAGACGCCGCCGCTCTGGCAGATCCGCGCCACCAAGATCGTCCACAACAACGAGACGCACACGATCGCCTTCGAGGAATCGACCCTGGAGCTCGCCGGCCTCCCGGTGGCCTACCTGCCGTATTTCGAGGCCGCCGACCCGACCGTGAGGCGCAAGTCCGGCTTCCTCACGCCGCGCTTCATCTCGTCGACGGCGCTCGGCAGCGGTATCGCGGTCCCCTATTTCTTCAACCTGGCGCCCAACTACGACCTGACCCTCTCGCCCGCCTTCCTGAGCAACCAGGGCGTGCTGGGCCAGGGCGAGTTCCGCCACCGCCTCGACAACGGCTCCTACAGCGTCCGCCTCAGCGGCATCTTCCAGACGACCCCGAGCGCGTTCCTGCCGGGCCCGCTGGGCGCCGGCGACCGCGACTTTCGCGGCGCGGTGGAAGCCAAGGGCCAGTTCTACATCAACGACCGCTGGCGGGCGGGCTGGGACGTGGTCGGCGTCACCGACAAGTGGTTCCTCGACAACTACCGCATCCGCAACCAGAGCATCACCACCGACTACTTTCGCGAAGCGGTCTCCACCGCCTACCTGATCGGCCAGGGCGACCGCTCGTGGTTCGAGGCGCGGGCCTATTACTTCAAGGGCCTGTCGAGCTTCGACTGGCAGAAGGAACAGCCGATCGTCGCGCCGGTGATCGACTACGACAAGCGCATCAACGGCCCCAAGCCGCTGGGCGGCGAGGTCCGGTTCGAGACCAACATCACCCACCTGAGCCGGGAAGCCACCGACTTCCAGGGCATCCCGCGCACCGGCAGCTACCTGTTCAGCCCGAGCGCCAACGGCATCAGCTACCCGCTCTACGAGACCTGCACGACCTTCAACCGGGCCAATTGCCTGATCAGGGGCCTGGCCGGCGAGCAGACCCGCGTCTCGGCCCAGGCCTCGTGGCGCCGCACCTTCATCGACGACATCGGCCAGTCGATCACGCCGTTCGCCTACCTGCGCACCGACGCCTTCTTCGTCGATCCGAGCCGCACCGGCTTCCAGAACAACCTCGTCCAGAACATCACGACGCAGGACAACGACTTCTCCGGCCGGGTGATGCCGGCCATCGGCATCGACTACCGCTACCCCTTCGTCGGCAACTTCGGAGGCCTGGGCGTCCACACCATCGAGCCCATCGTCCAGGTGATCGCGCGGCCGAGCGAGACCAAGATCGGGCGCCTGCCCAACGAGGACGCCCAGAGCCTGGTGTTCGACGACACCTCCCTGTTCGAATGGGACAAGTTCTCCGGCTACGACCGGGTCGAGGGCGGCCTGCGGGCCAACGTCGGCGCCCAGTACTCGGTGGTGACGCCGTCGGGCTGGTACGCCAACATCCTGTTCGGGGAGTCGATCCAGATCGCGGGCGTCAACTCGTTCCGTCGTGGCGACATCGCCAACGTCGGCCTCGACTCCGGGTTGGAGCGGCGGGCGTCCGACTACGTCGGCCGGTTCCAGGTCTCGCCCAACCAGAACATCAGCATGATCGCCCGGGCGCGGTTCGACCAGCAGGACTTCAAGGTCAACCGCTTCGAGACCGGCGTGATCGCGCGTCTGGCGCCCTTCGCTCCGGTCGACCTGTCGCTGTTCTATTCCTACTACGAGGCGCAGCCGTCGCTCGGCTTCAACCACCGCCGCGAGGGCGTCTCGGCGGCGGCCACCTACCACGTCACCCCGAACTGGTTCCTCACCGGATCGGCCATCGTCGACCTGACCCACTACCTCGACGTGCGCGACACCTACGCCGACGCCCTGACCAACTACATCGCCAACCCGGTCGGCTCGGCGCCGATCTACGACCGCTCCGGCCGGTTCTTCGTCTCCGGCATGAGCCTCGGCGGCGGCTACCAGGACGAATGCACCACCGTCTCGCTCAATTACATCGTGGCGCCCACGGCCACCGCGCTCGGCACGCGCGAGCGTAACCAGACGGTGCTGCTGCGGGTCGAGCTGAAGACGCTCGGCGAGGCGGACCTGCGCCAGAACGTCAGCTCCGTCACGGCGGCTGACGGCATCGCCGCCGTGCGCTAGGGCTTGCCGGCGATCGTCGCCCTGCGGCGGCGATCGACCGGAGCCGTCATGACACCCCATGTTCCCCTCGCCCTGACGCTGGGCGACCCCGCCGGGATCGGGCCCGAGATCGCCCTGTCGGCCTGGCTGGCGCGGGACGACGGCCCCGGCCTGCCGCCCTTCTTCCTCGTCGGCGACCCCGATTTCGTCGAGCGGCGGGCGAGCGAACTCGGCCTTCAGGTGCCGGTGGCGGAGGTGGGGCCGGAGCTCGCCGTCGAGGTGTTTCCCCGCGCGCTTCCCGTGGTGGCGCTGCCGAGCGGTGCCCGCATCCTGGCCATCGCCGGCTCGCCCGATCCGGCCAACGCCGGCGCCACCCTCGAATCGATCACCGCCGCCCTCGGCTTCGTGCGCGCCGGGTCGGCCGGCGCCCTCGTCACCAACCCCATCGCGAAATACGTCCTGACCCAGGTCGGCTTCGCGCATCCCGGCCACACCGAGTTCCTCGCCGCCCTCTGCGTCGCGCCGGGCGAGACCCCGCCGCTGCCCGTCATGATGCTGTGGAGCGAGACGCTGGCGGTGGTGCCGGTGACGATCCACGTCGCCCTGCGCCGCGTGCCCGACCTGCTGACGCAGGACCTCGTCGTGCGCACCGCCCGCATCGTCGCGGCCGACCTGCGCAGCCGCTTCGGCATCGCGCGGCCCCGCCTCGTCCTGGCGGGGCTCAATCCCCACGCCGGCGAGGCCGGGACCATGGGCACCGAGGACCGCGACGTGCTCGAGCCGGCGGTGGCGATCCTCCGGGCCGAGGGCATCGACATCCGCGGCCCGCTCTCGGCCGACACCCTGTTCCACCCCCGCGCCAGGGCGGGCTACGACGTGGCGCTGACCCCCACCCACGACCAGGCCCTGATCCCGATCAAGACCATCGCCTTCGACGAGGGCGTCAACGTCACCCTGGGCCTGCCGTTCGTGCGCACCTCGCCCGACCACGGCACCGCCTTCGACATCGCCGGGCGCGGGCTGGCGCGTCCCGACAGCCTGATGGCGGCCCTGCGGCTGGCCGCGCGCCTGATCCGGAGCGTGCCGTGAGCGACGACGGGCTCCCCCCCTTACGCGACGTCGTCCGCCGGCACGGGCTGGAACCGAAGAAGGCGCTCGGGCAGAACTTCCTGTTCGACCTCAACCTGACGGGGCGGATCGCCCGGGCGGCCGGCCCGCTGGACGGCGTCACCGTGGTCGAGGTCGGGCCGGGTCCGGGCGGGTTGACCCGCGCCCTCCTCGCCGCCGGTGCCGCCCGCGTCGTCGCCGTCGAGCGCGATGCGCGGGCGCTGCCGGCGCTCGCCGAGATCGCGGCGCATTACCCCGGCCGCCTCGACGTGGTCGAGGCCGACGCCCTGCGGTTCGACCCACGCGGGCTGGCCGGTGCGGGGCCGGTCCGGGTCGTCGCTAACCTCCCCTACAACGTCGGCACGCCGCTGCTGACGGGCTGGCTCACCGCGCCCGAATGGCCGCCGTGGTGGGAGTCGCTGACCCTGATGTTCCAGCGCGAGGTCGCCGAGCGCATCGTCGCCGACGAGGGCGACCGGGCCAACTACGGTCGGCTCGGCGTGCTCTGCGGCTGGCGCTGCGAGGCCGAGATCCTGTTCGACGTGGCGCCCTCCGCCTTCGTGCCGCCGCCCAAGGTGACCTCGAGCGTGGTGCAGCTCCGACCCCGCGCCGAGCCCCTGCCCTGCTCCGTGGCGGCTTTGGAGACGGTGACGCGGGCGGCCTTCGGCCAGCGCCGCAAGATGCTGCGCCAGAGCCTGAAGGGCGCCACACCGGACCCGTCCCGCCTGCTCGAAGCGGCCGGTATCCCCGAGACGGCCCGGGCGGAGGAGGCCACCGTGGCGCAGTTCGTGGCGATGGCGCGGGCACTGGCCGGATAGGCTCGCCAAAGATCCTTCATCGAGGGCACGAAAAAAGCCGCCGGGTTTCCCCGGCGGCCTTCGTTCTCACGGCGCCCGGCGTGTCAGCGACCCTGCTGGATCGCCGAGACCAGCCAGCGTCCGCCGCGCTGGCGCACGAACGTCCACAGCTCCACCGCTTCCGGCTCGCCGGTCTCGACTACCGCGTTGCTGCGCTTGTCGAGGGTGACGTCCTTGATGGCGTAGCGCATGGCGACCGTGGCGTATTCGGTCTGGCCTTCGCTCCAGGATTCCGACAGGTCGCCCTGCAGGAGCTTCACGTCGGAGATCCGGTTGACGACGCCGCGCTGGGCGTTCGCGCGCAGCTCCTCTTCGAAGTAACCCGCCATCTCCGGTGTCGCGACGGTGCGAAGCCGGGCGACGTCCTCGCGGCCGTAGGCCTCCTGGACGTCGTTGAGGGCGAGCTCGAAGCTCTGGAAGTCGCCGGGGCCGATGGCCACCTTGCCGGTCGCCACGGGAGCGGGACCGCCCATCGCGGGGCCGGCCATGCCGGAACCACCCACGGGCGAGCCGCCCATGCCGAGGCCACGGCTGTTGCCGAGGCCGCCCCCGTTCATGCCGCCGGGGGCGCCGCCCGAGCCCATCTCGGTGCGGGCATGACCGGCCGCGGCCGGGGTGCCCTGGCGACGACGGAACCAGCGTACCGCGAAGGTCACGATCAGCACGACGAGACCGACCTGGAGCAGCAGGCCGAGGATCGAGGCGATGCCGCCGAGGCCACCGAAGAAGCCACCGCCGAGCAGCGCGCCGAGCAGGCCCGCTCCGAGCAGGCCGGCCATGAAGCCGCCGCCGAAGCGCGGACGCTGGGCCGCGGCCGGGTTCATGCCGGGGTTGCCCATGGCGGGACCGGGCTGGGTCTGGGTCCGCTGGATCGGCGCGGCGGCGCCGGGTGCGGTCGGCGTGGCCGAGGGGGCCGTATAGGTCTTCGAGCCGCGCGAGCCCATTCCCCCGCTGCTGCCCGGACGGGCCTCCACGATCGGCGCGGCCATGGCCAGCGATACGACGAGGGTCAGTAGGGTGGCCGCGCGCTTGAAGCGCGTGGTTGAGGTGAGCATGGTTTCGCCTCTGCGAAGATCGAATGAGTCCCGGCGGAAATGCCGAACCTTATATGGTGACGGGCGAGGCGGAGTTTTAGTCCATCGCGACCGGCCGCAATCGCGCGACGGCGGCCATCCCTAAGCCTTCGTTACGGCACGCCCGTGGCCGGGAAGATCAGCCTCACCACCGTCCCCTCTCCCGGCCGGCTCTCCACCGAGACCGTTCCGCCCTGGCGCTTCATCAGGCCGTGGACGATGGCCAGACCCGTCCCCCGCCCGGCCTCGCGGCTGGTGGCGAAGGGAGCGAGCGCCCGGGCCGCCATTTCCGGCGCCATGCCCGGGCCGGTATCGGCCACCGCGATGCCCACCGCCCCGTCCGAGGGGCGGGCCATGCCGTGGTCGTGCGGGGCCACCGCGAAGGTGGAGATGGTGATGGTGCCGCCCTTCGGCATCGCCTCGCAGGCGTTGGTCAGGATCTGGGCGAGGGCGAAGGAAATCTGCGTCGGGTTGCTCATGGCGCAGGCGAGGCCCGGCCTGCACTCCACGGCCAGGGTCACCCGGGGGGGCAGGGTCGGGCGGAAGACCGCGACGAAATCGCCGACCACCGCCCCCAGGTCCACCGGCCGCACGTCTGGGGCGATCCGCCGGGAAAACGCCAGCAGCTGCCGGGTCAGAATGGTGGCGCGCTCGGCCGCGTCGGTGGAGCGCAGGATCGCCCGCTGGATGAACGGCTCCTCCCGGTCGCCGAGGCGGCGCTTGAGGCCGTCGATGTAGCCGATCAGGATCTGGAGGAAGTTGTTGAACTCGTGCGCGACGCTGTTGGTGAGCAGGCCCAGGGCCTCGCGCTGGCGCGACAGGGCGAGGGCGGCCTCGGCGTCGCGGCGCCGGGTGACGTCCACCACCTCGACCAGGCGGTAGCGGCCCGCCGTCGCCGCGTGGCACTCCACCCAGAGGGTCGCGCCGTCCTTGCGGGCCGCCAGGACCTCGATGGTGCCGCCGTCGGCCACCACGGTCGCGAGGGCGGCCTTCGCGTCACGCTCTGTCCTGGCACCGAGCAGGAGCTGCGGCGACCGGCCCAGGACCTCGTTCCCGGCATGATGCGTCAGGGCGAGGAAGGCGGGGTTGGCCGCCACGATCCGCATCTCGGGGTCGGCTGGATTGCACAGGATGGCCGGCACCGCTGAGGCCTCGAACAGGGCGGCGGCTTCGGCACCGAGCGGCGCCGCTGCCGCGGGTACGTCTGCTGCCGCCACCTCTGCCGTGTCCGGTTCGGCCGGCATCGGTCGGGTCTCCTCGCCAGCGCGACAGGCCATGTGGTCGATCCGAGGTGCCGGGGGTGCTCCCCTTCGCCGTCATCGATACCCCCGACGGCGTGTCCGGCCAAATCGGGTCGAGCGAACCGCCGGTTCGCCGAAGCGGCGGTCTGCTCTCTCCCACCGCTGTCGCGTGACGATGCCGGAAGAGCGGCTTCCCCTCGTCCGCATCGTGCCCTACTGGCGCACCCACATCACCCGCGCCATCCAGGCGATCTCGCCGAGGTTGACGGTCCGGTCGGGATGGGCCGCGTTGAGCGAGGCGAGCTCGATGGTCCGCGCGGTCTTGCGCTTGAGCTCCTTGGCCAGGACCTCGCCCGCCTCCAGGCGAACGACGACCCTGTCGCCCTTGCGGATGTCGGCGGTGGTCGAGACGATGAGGACGTCGCCGTCGCGGTAGAGCGGCTCCATCGAATCGCCCTGAACCTCCAGCGCGAAGGCCCGGTCCTCGCCGAGATCGGGAAAGTCGATCTCCTCCCAGCCGGGCCCGCCGGTGGGGATGCCCTCGTCGGTGAAGAGACGGCCCGAGCCGGCCTGGGTCATGCCGATGAGGGGCACGGTGGTGCGCGGCGGGCCCGACCGCGCCTCGATCAGGCGCAGGAAGTCGTCGAGGCTGGCGCCGGTGGCGGTAAGAACCTTGGAGACCGATTCGGTCGAGGGCCAGCGCTTGCGGCCGTCCGGCCCGATCCGCTTCGAGCGGTTGAAGCTGGTGGCGTCGAGGCCGGCCCGACGGGCGAGGCCGGAGGCGGACAGGCCGTAGCGTTCGGCCAGCCTGTCGATGGCGGTCCAGATCTGCTCGTGGGACAGCATGGCGGCCTCGGCCGAAGCAGCGAATAAGACATACAGCCTAGGTCTAGGAAATTAGAACTTGCCGCGGCGAAAGGCAACAGCGGTTGCCGCCATCGGCGCCGCCCTCTATCGCCAACCCTGCGCGGCCGGCCCCTTCCAACGTGCCGCGAGGACCCTTGCGATGGCGCTCATCTACAAGATCTGTCCGCGCGACCTGTGGCGCGCGGCGCAAGCCGAGGGCCGCTTCCGGGGCGCGCCCGTCGACTTGGCCGACGGCTACATCCATTTCTCGACCGCCGCGCAGGCCGTCGAGACGGCGGCACGGCACTTTTCCGGGATCGACGACCTGCTCCTGCTCAGCGTGGACGCCGATGCCCTGGGGGCGGGCCTGCGCTACGAGCCCTCCCGCGGCGGCGACCTGTTTCCGCATCTCTACGGCGACCTGCCGCTCTCGGCCGTGGTCGCGGTGGCCGACCTGCCCCTCGATGCCGCCGGCCGCCACGTCTTTCCGGTGGAGGTCTTTCCGGCGGGCTTGGGAGGACCCTCGGCATGATCGGGGCCCTGTTCCCCCTGGCGCGGCCGCTCCTCCACGGCCTCGATGCCGAGACCGCCCACAACCTGACCCTGCGCGGCTTGAGCCTGATGCCGGCCCTGGCGCCGGCCGCCGACGATCCCGTCCTGGCGGTGGCGTGCCTCGGGCGGCGCTTCCCCAACCCGGTGGGGCTCGCCGCCGGCTTCGACAAGGGCGCGCAGGCGCCCGACGCCCTCCTCGGCCTCGGGTTCGGCTTCGTGGAGGTCGGCGGCGTCGTGCCTAAGCCCCAGCCGGGCAACCCGCGCCCGCGGGTGTTCCGCCTTCCCGCCGACGGGGCCGTCATCAACCGCTTCGGCCTCAACAGCGAAGGCCTCGCGGTGGTCGCCGGGCGCCTGGCCGCCCGCCGCGGCCGGCCGGGCCTCGTCGGGGTCAACATCGGCGCCAACAAGGAGGCGACCGACCGGCTCGCCGACTACGTCGCCTGCACCACGGCCCTGGCGCCGCTGGTGGACTTCGTGACCGTCAACGTGTCCTCGCCCAACACCCCGGGACTGCGCGACCTTCAGGGCGAAGCCTTCCTCGACGAACTCCTGGCCCGTGTGGTGGCCGCCCGCGACGACGTCCAGCCGACCACCGCGATCCTCCTGAAGATCGCCCCGGACATCACCCTCGACGCCCTCGACGCCATCACCGCCACGGCGGTCCGGCGCGGCGTCTCGGCCTTGGTCGTCTCGAACACCACCGTCGCCCGTCCCGCGAGCCTGACCGAAACCGGCCTCGCCGGGGAGACCGGCGGCCTCTCGGGCCGGCCCTTGTTCGGCCCCGCCACCCGGCTCCTGGCCGAGACCTATCTGCGCGTGGGTGCCACGCTGCCGCTGATCGGCGTCGGCGGCATCGATTCGGCGGACGCCGCCTGGACCAAGGTCAGGGCCGGCGCCTCCCTCCTCCAGCTCTATTCGGCGTTGGTCTACGCCGGTCCGGGCCTCGTCGGCGCGATCAAGGCGGGCCTTGCCAAACGCATCCGCGCCGAGGGCGGGGACAGCCTCGCGGCGGTGGTCGGCCGCGATGCGGCGGCCCTGGCGAAGCTGCCGCGCTGAGGCGGAGCCTACGGTCGAGGGACGGTCCGGCCCCGCTCAGTCGAACAGCGCGTCGATGTCGCCCTGGTCGACGTGGCCCGGATCGTCTCCGAGCCGCGGCCCGTTGAGCAGCGAGCTCTCGTCGTCGACGTCCGGCTTGATGGGGCCGACCCCGAGCACGTCCTTGAAGCTGTCGAGGCCGCCCCAGGCCTCGATCATCCGGTCGAGGTGCTCCTCCACGAACTTCAGGACGCCGACGATCTTGCTGATGCGCTGGCCGGTGAGGTCCTGGAAGTTGCAGGCCTCGTAGGCGACGACGACGCGCTCGAGGATGGCATCGACGTTCTCGCGGCCCGCCGCCGAGGTGCTCATGGCCCGCAGCATGCCGGCGTTGGTCTCGATCTCCTCGATGGCCCCGAGGATCGTGCTGGTCGCCCGCTCGGTGGAATCGACCACCGCGTCGAGTTCGCCCGCGACCCGGCGCATGCCCTTGCCGGTGCTCTCCGAGCGGTAGAGCGTCGCGATCTCCGTCTTGGTCCGGGTGATCGCGTCCTTCATGATGTCGAGTTCGGAGCGCATGGAGAGGGCGTCGGTCAGTTCGCGCCGGCAGGCTTCCACCGTCTCGATCGTGCTCGTCTGCGTCATCTTCCGCAGATCCTGGATCGCGGACAGGATTTCGGTGAGGCGGGCGGCGTTCAGGTCCGAGGTTTCGGCAGACGCCACCGGCGCCATCGCCGGCTGAACACTCGCCAGACCGAGGCTGTCTTCGATGCGATAGCGCTTCATGGTCATGGTGGGGGATCAGCCGGCTATGAGGTCACCGCCGGGACGGTGAACGAAAGGGGTTGCCATTTGCTGAATGGGATCGGTCTTTGCCCGTGGTGACCGAATCTTTACGCTGACTCGCTCCCGCACCGCTGTGCGATCGGATTTCCGGAGGATTCACCACGTTCCTTCATCGGGCGATCCCGGCCCCCTCCGCATCATCGCGCCCGACGAGGCCGGCGGACGGGGGAACGGGCGATGCGCGCAGGGTGGTGTTTGGCGGTGGCGGGGGCGATGGCGATGGCGCTCACGGCCGGCGCGGAAGCGCAGGCGCAGGGAAGCCGCTACGGCGGCGGCTTCATCGAGTTCCTGGTGACGGGCAACGGTCGCCCCGCTCCCGTGGGTCCGGCCCGGTCCGGCGCACGGATCGGTGCCGATTGGGCGGTGCCCGACCATGCCGCCGCCTACGGCCACGGCGGCGTGGTGGCCCCCGCCCCCCGCCGCCTGTTCTCTGGCGACCGCGTCCCCGACGAGCCGATGCCGGCGGCCGTGCTGCGCGCACCGACCCGCCTCGCCGCCCTGCCGCAGGCGACGCCGTTGCGGGATCCCGACCAGGGCGTCATCGCCCGAGCCCCCGATCCGCGCTTCAGCCGCCAGGTGGTGGATTTCGACGGCCGCCAGGCACCGGGCACCATCGTGGTCGATACGCCCTCGAAGTTCCTCTACCTGGTCCAGCCCGGCGGCAAGGCCCTGCGCTACGGCATCGGAGTCGGCCGGCCCGGATTCACTTGGGCGGGCACGAAGACCGTCAGCCAGAAGAAGGAATGGCCGGATTGGACGCCGCCGGCCGAGATGCTGCGCCGCCGTCCCGACCTGCCACGCCACATGGCCGGCGGCCCGGAGAATCCCCTGGGCGCGCGGGCCCTCTATCTCGGCTCGTCCCTCTACCGCATCCACGGCACCAACGAGCCGCACACCATCGGGCAGTCGGTCTCGTCGGGCTGCATCCGGATGATGAACGAGGACGTCATCGACCTCTACGAGCGGGCCGGGGTCGGCACCCGCGTCGACGTGATCTGACGACGAAAAACGCCCGGCACCGAGAACCGGTGCCGGGCGTACGTCGAAGAACGCGCGATCCTTCGAGATCGGCCCCGTACGACAGGGCCGATCGGGCTCACACCCAGTCGTCGTCGCCGCCGCCGCCGAGGTCGCCGCCGAAATCACCGCCGGCATCGTTGTCGAACGAGGCGCCCTGGAGATCGTTGCCGCCGCCGAGCGCCGATCCGAGGTCCTGGGTGCCGCCGCTCAGGCCCGCCGCTTCCGCACCGGTGCCGCCGAGGCCCGCCGCCGCGGCGCTGCCGAGGCTCGAATGACCGCCGGCGAACGCGTTCGACAGCGCGCTTCCCAGGAGCATGCCGCCGGCCGCACCGGCGGCCATGGGCAGGGCCGTGGCCATGAAGCCGCCGCCGCGCGCCGGAGCCTGCTGCTGGCCGGCCCAGGGACCGCCCTGCTGGGGGCCGCCCTGCGGGCCGCCGTAGCCGGGCTGCTGGCCGTAGCCGGGCTGGGGCTGACCGTATCCGGGCTGCCCGCCCTGGCCGCCCCAGGGCTGGCCCGCGGGACGCTGCGGCTCCTGGCGGGAACCGCCGCCGAAGATGCTCGACAGGAAACCGCCGCCGCCCTGCGGCTGCTGCTGGGCGTGCGAGGCCGCCTCGCGGGCCTGCTCGAGTTGCTGGTTGAGGCTCTTGATCGCCTCTTCCTGCACATAGATCAATTGCGCCATCGCGTAGGGGGCGTAGGGCTGGCTCCGAAGCTTGTCGGCAATGAAACGCTCGGCGTCCGCGTCGCGGGGCTGGCTTCCCGCCTGCTCGAGACGCTGGAAGATGCCGTTGATGACGTCACGTTCTTCGCTGTTCATGGAGTCGTCCTCCTGGGGCAAGCCGGCGGGTTTGCTCCGCTCAGGCGTGCTTGAGATGGGTGCGTCGATCGGGTTTTGTCAGGGGGCCGCCGCGAACTTCGCGTTATCCGGCCGTTCGACCGTTTCACATCGATCACGCGCATCGGAGGCCGCATGAACGCGCGGGTGAGAGCCTGGCTGGAGATCCTCGGGGACCAGTTCTGGCTACGGCCGGCGTCGATCGTGCTCGCCTGCCTCGCCCTGGGGCAGATCGCGGTCTGGCTCGAGACCGCGCGCGTCGCCGGCTACGACGCCTCCTCGCCCGACGCGAACTGGGGGTATTCCGGCGGGGCCGAGGGCGCCCGCGCGCTTCTGAGTGCGGTGGCGTCGTCGGTGATCGGGGTCGCCGGCACCACCTTTTCCATCACCATCGCGGCGCTGTCCCTCGCCTCCGGCCAGATGGGGCCGAGACTCCTGCGCAACTTCACCCGCGACGCCCGCAACCAGATCGTGCTCGGCATCTTCCTCGGGACGTTCGCCTACGCCCTGATCGTCCTGCGCACGGTCCGGACCGTGGAGGAGACCTCCTTCGTCCCGCACCTTGCGGTCACCGGAGCCATCGTGCTCGCGATGCTGAGCGTCGCGACCCTGGTCTGGTTCGTCCATCACATCGCGACGAGCATCAACGTCGAGACCGTGGTCGATGCCGTCCATCGCGACCTGTGCGAGGCCGTCGCGGACCGGTCGCTGGTCGCACCCGGCCTGCCGGTTCCGGCGCAGGGCCCGCCCGGGCTCGCCGTCGCCACGCCGGCGAGCGGCTATCTCCAGGCCGTGAACGCCGAGCGCCTCGCCGATTGGGCCCACCGACGCGGGGTCGTCGTGCGCCTCAGGGTCCGCCCGGGCGACTACGTCCCGACCGGTCTGCCCCTCGCTGAGGTCTCCGCGTCCGTCGAGGGCATCGAGCAGGCGCTCGCGCGCGCCCTCACCTTCGGCCGGCGGCCGGCGGCGCTGCAGGACCTGGAATTCTCCGTGCGGCAGCTTTCGGAGATCGCCGTCCGGGCCCTGTCGCCCGGCATCAACGATCCCTTCACCGCCGTCAGCGTCGTCGCCCACATGGGCGACGCCCTCTGTCGCCTCGCCTCGCGCCATCTTCCCACCGGCGTCCTCGCCCGTCAGGGCCGGATCGCCCTGATCCATCCCGTGACCAATTACGCCGGCCTGTGCGATGCCATGTTCCACCTGATCCGCCAGAACGCGGCCGGGTCGCCCTACGTGCTCGGATACATGCTCGACGTCCTCGGTCGGGTGGCACACGTCGAGCGTTCGCCGAGCCGCGTGAAGGAACTTTTGCGCCACGCGGACCTCGTCATCGCGGCGGCACGGCGCGACGTGGCGGAACCCGCAGACCTCGCCGACCTGGAGCAGCGTCGTCGTTTCTGAAGCCGGCGTGGAGTGCCGCCCGGCAGCTGCGGCTGACATCCGTCGGAACCGGCGCCCGACGCCGACGCTTGGCTTCCCGGATCGTCGTCCAACCGGACCAGGAGGAACCGCCATGTCGAGCGATATCGAGACACACCGCGCGCTGATCGCCGGGCTCAAGGCCGCCATGGGCAAGGCGGACGGAACCTTCGAACAGGCGGTCACTAGCGCTTTCGAGCACGTCTTCGAACACCTGGAGCGCCTCGACGCACGCGGTGCCGATAGCGGGCCGGAGGGCAAGGATCGCCCCCTCAAGCCCGGCGAGCCGTCGACCCTGAGGTAGGCCCGGACAGAAGCGGCGACGGGGTTTCCCGTCGGCGGTTGGGCCGAACAGGGCCAATGACGCGAAAGAGGCCGCCCCGGCGACGGGGCGGCCTCTTTCTCATGCGGATCAAGCCGGAACCGGCCGAAAGGCGGTCCCGGTCGGAACGGTCGGATCCTAGTAGGAGCCGAACTTGTAGTTCAGGCCGGCGCGGACGGCGACGAACTCGGTGCCGTTGCTGCGGTTGGAGAAGCCGGGCTGGCGGTAG
>NZ_LMND01000004.1 GCF_001423265.1 Methylobacterium sp. Leaf108 | reverse complement strand
TCACGCCGCCACCGGTAGTACGTCACTGAGCTCACGCCGAGCGCGCGGATTGCATCGGCCACGCTCTGGCCCTGTGAGATCAGCACATCCGCCTGCCGCAGCTTGGCAACGATCTCCTCAGGCTTCGGGTGCTTTGCCATCTCGTCCGTCCTCCAGGCTCAAAAGCCATACCAAAGGGCGGACCACTTCAATGGGGGCTGATCAGACAGTCAGCGCTCACGCCGCAACGGCTTCAGGGCTGGCTTCTGACGTCTCCTGGCTATTTACCATCCCGGGCGCTTGCCAAGCCTGCAAAGTACCCTCCTCAGACGCCAGTTCGACGACGAGGCTGAAGGCCCCTCCGGTCCTAGACCAGAGGATAGAGGGCACAACCGCCTCACCCGTCGTCCAGCGCCAGGGCCGCTCTGCCTCTCCCTGCACAAAGGAGAAGCCCTGGTTCAGGGCCTCGCTCCCGATAGGCACCGACCATGTCACCCCCGCACTGTCCACCACTGACAGGCCACGCAGGGGCACACCGAGGCGGCGCCCATCTCCCGCTCCGACATGTACGCGCTCTGGCACGAAGCTGCGCGAGTGCAGGCGGATGTCGGTCGCTTCGGCCGGGATCGTGAAGCGCGCGACGGCCCCCTCTCGCTCCGGATAGACGACCGCACCATCGACAACAGCGTGAAGATCGTCCTCGCTGGTCAGGGTCCAGCCCAACTCCGAGGCGCGGGCGAGTAGGCGCAGGCATACCGCATCCAAGATCGGCCCCTCCTGGACCAAGGGGCGGCAGAAGGCGTCCAATGTGAGCGGGGAGAAGTCTGGATGGAGCACTATGTGCTCGGCACCGTTCTCGAAGCCGGCGCGGACGCCCGTGTCGAGGAAGCTCTCAGCCGGCAGGCCTTCGGCCAAGAGGATGTCGTGGCTATCGAGTTCGACATGCCAGTAGGTGACCTCGGCCGTCTCGACCTGAGCGATCGTCGCGTCGTTGATCAGGTGCTTGATCGGGATCAAGACCTCGTCAAGCACACGGACGCAGACGGAGTGATCTGGGGATAGGTAAAGATTGCGCTTGGGTAGATCTGTTCCAAAGGCGTTTGCAAGAACGCGTACAGGTAAAACCGAAGCGGGATGACGATGTCTTTGGCAATGAATACTGCGATAGCCAATCCATTTGATTGAGCGCTGTTGACCGGAGCCAGTTACTACAATGTCGCCGATCGCAAGATTTTCAACGCAAATATAACCCTGCATGGTTGCAATCTGCGTGCCTGTTACAAAGCAAGGTATAAATGTCGAAAAAACGGGACCATTCAACCAAGTAACTTCACTTCCGGCAACATTTGCCGTCAGATAAGAAAGGCTACTAGGTTGCTGTCCAACATATGCAAATGCTAGTTGATCATTTGGATTGGAACTGCTCGTTCCCCTTAACGTATAGGAGTCTGCAGTGGAAACATATTCTACCTTAAATGAATCAAAAGAACCAAAAGTTCGCCTGTCGACTGCTAGTGAAAATTCGCTGAGCGCCAACCTTCCATTTGCCGTGCTTGCGGAATAATCGATTGCAATGTTTCCGCCGAGGCTTGCTATTCCTGCTTGATATCTTACGAGATCGTTCGGAAATTCGATTTGCGTTGGCATCATTCCTCACAATCGCGTTTTAAATTCGGCTTTGAGAACGCCACATCGAAATAGCAGTTTTGGTAACGCAATGGTGTTGCGACGGGGCCTCATCCGAGTAAAACCCGATGATGAGCACTATCGATTTTGATGGTGGCCATTGGCATCATTGGCAATCGCGCGCTCGATGCTATTTTTCCAGCATGCGCTTGGAGCCCGACCCCTTCTTCAGCCGCACGCCAGCCCCGCTGCTGTTCTTGGGGATGAACTCCACGCCGACAGTGAGCCCTAAGGCGGACTACCGGCCTCATGCCAGCGCGTCTGGGTGGGGCGAAGGCGTTCCTGAGAAGCCCGGGCGCGTGAGCCGGCAGCCGCTATGCTTCTTGCGATGCGTGAGGACCAATTTGCGAGTGCCCGTGTAGTTTCCAAGCACGTACACGGGACCATGGCAGGCAGGGCATCTCTTCGGATCGTTCCGGAAGCTGCCATGAGCCTCGTCAAGAGAGATCGTCTGCCATTTGCCTTCGACTCGAGCCTCGCAAGTCAGAGATACGGGCGCCTTCATGCCGTTTGACCGGCTGCTATTGTTGCGCAACTCGCGTCAGACAACCCTTCGCTTGGGGGTGCTTGGTGACATATCATCAGCTCCTTCAGCCCTTCTTTTTGGTGGGCTGGATTGCGTCCCTGGCCAAGCGCGCGGCTTTCTGACGAGCCATATTCACTTCAGCTACGTTCTCGATAGGCTCCTCGTCGGGCATGGGGATGGGGAGGCTCTGCTTTTTCGCAAATGCTGCCTCAGCTTGCTTCCGTTCTTTGCTCTGCTCGTCGGACACGTGTGCTCCTGAATCGTTGGCGACTAGCCTCGGGGGCCTTCCCCGGCCGATCCATGAAGATCAGTCCGGTTGCTGAGGCAGGCTCATCGTCACGGAGCCGTCGGTCAGATCTAGCGATGCGACACGAGGTCCACGCACCTCATCGTTGGCTTGTTCCCAGGCCACCAGGGCATCGTTCGCGGCAACCACGATCATGTCCTGGGAGGAGGCAATCTCAGGCCTTATCGCTTCCACCAGTCTCGTCAGAAGGATCTGCTCTTTTGCAGGGTGGATGAAAGACGTAGCCTGCCGTGAGAAGGCGAAATAGACATTTTCCGCGATGTTGCGAGCCGCCTTGTCCGCGTCCGGTGTTTCCTGCACGTCTGCCTCCTGTCGCCAACCTAGCTAGGTTGCCCCTACGATCCTTGGAAGGGACGCAAAGACCAAGCGAGTTGTTCAGCGCCGTCAGGGTCAGGATCGTCTCGCTCCACAGCGGAGCCGAAAATTTCCTCATCACCCAGGTGCTGCACGATCTGGTTCAGCAGCGGCGGGATCACCTGGCCATAGTCCTTGAGCAGCAAAGAGGCCTTCAGCAAGGCCAGGATACCATCCCGCGAAATCGGCCGCGCCATGATCTGATCGTCGAGCAACCGTTCGGCGAGTAGGTTCGCCATGCGGGCAATCTCTGCCAGCCGTTCGGCTTTGTATGGGACGTCGGCTTCGAACGTCGGGCCTTCGCTCACTTCAGATAGCCCTTCGCCTTCAGGTGCTTGGTGGACATCACACTCCGCCTTCCATCGTCCTGAGCCAAGCCCTGCGCCGGTTGATGAAGATGAAGCCATTGACACGGTCGTCGCGACTCACGCCGGATCCCTTCGCGGTCCAGTGGCCACGATCTTCATGGCTTCGTCCGGCAGCGGCCGCTGAAGCGCTAGCGCGACCTCGGTCGGGGCCTCCAGCCAGGTGCGCCATTCCTCAGGCGTCGTCAGCAGCACCGGCATGGCCTTGGGATGGACGGGGCCGACGACCCCGTTCGTTTCGCAGGTGAGAAATGAAAACAGCCGGTGTTCGGCTTCCTCGCGGTCGGGGTTCTCCGCCTTGGTGCCGCGAACGCCCGTCCAGGACCGCCAGATGCCGGCAAAGGCGAACGGCGGCCGCCCGTCGTCGAGGGCGAACCACGTCGGCGTCTTCCTGGGCTTGGTATCGGCATATTCCGAGAACGAGGAGACCGGCACGAGGCAGCGATGCTCCGGCGTGAGCCAGGGACGCCAATGCGGGCTCTTCACGTTGCGCACGTTGGTGACCGGGTGTTCGCCGAACTGCTTGGGGCCCGGGATGCCCCACCGGAACATCTCCATCACCCGCTCGCCACCCTCGAGCCGAACGATCGGCGCGCGCTGGTCGGGGAAGATGGCCGGCAGCACCGGCAGGTTGCCGGTCCGATCCTGCACCAGGCCAAATGCCTCGCGGATCTCCGCTTGCGAGGTGATCAAGCTATAGAGGTTGCACATAGGCTCACGTTCTCGACGGCAGGCCCCGTGGGCTCACCAAGCCCAAGGTATCGATCTTGGCGCGACATGCCATTCCGTACTGGTTCGGCATACGGCTACTGGACTCGCACTGATAGCGGCATGTCTGGGTCAGCTTCAGGTAGACGTCCCAGATCGAGGCATGCTCGCCGAAGCGACGGCGCAGCCTATCGAGGTGGTAGACCCCTCGGCGCTGGCAGGGGCCGCAAGCGATCTCAATCTGTCGGGCTCGAATGTCGCAAAGGCGCTCCATGGCTAGGCGCGCGCCGTCGGCAACTCGGTCACCTGTGTCGTGTAGCGCGGGCTACGCATCTCGAACTTCGTCGACCACGTCCGCTTCGCCGCGAGCCCGGCCCGCGCTGGTACGACGCTTCCGCGGCCGAAGCGCGCGTTGCAGGCGTCCATGGCCGCCATGAGGGGACCACTGCGCTTGCGGTCGAGCTGGCCGATCAGCGCCCGCGGGCTGGCGTCGAGCAGCATCAGGTCGGTGGTGACGACGCCGGCTTTGGAGTAGCGCCAGGGGCGGTCGTCCGGCGCCTCGCGCCAGGTCCGGTCGACGCCGTGTCGTGCCGCCGCGATCAGCGCGAGGGTGTCGTTCGTTGCCTCCGGCAGGGTCACAGTGGTCGAGACCGACCGCATCGGGTCGCCGCGGTCGTGGGTGCTGGTGTGGTAGAAGACGGTGAGGTGAGACGTGCCGAGCCCGCCGCGCCGGAGCTTCTCGCCGAGGCGGGTCGCGTGCGCCGCCACTGCCTGCTCCAGCACCGCCCGTTCAGTGACACGGCGGGAGAACGAGCGGGTCACCGCGCAGCCCTTGCGCTGGGCCGGCATCAGTTCGAGCGGCAGGCAAGACAGCCCGCGCAGCTCGTGGATGATGCGCTCACCCACCACCGTCATCGCCTTGCGCACCGGCCGGGGATCAAGGTCGCGCAGGTCCGCCACCGAGTCGACGCCCATGGCTTCGAGCTTGGCAAGCGACGCCCGGCCGATACCCCAGACCTCGCCGACGTGGATGCGGCAGAGCCAGGCCGCGCGCTCGTCCTCGTCGGACAGGTCGCAGACGCCGTCGAGGTCGGGAATGGACTTGGCGATGTGGTTGGCGAGCTTGGCCAGGGTCTTCGTCGGCCCGATCCCGACGCACGTCGGAATCCCGGTCCAGGACCGGACCGTCGCCCGCAGATCGCGGGCGAGTTCGCCGCGCCGGTCGGGATGCACGTCGGACAGATCGAGGAAGCTCTCGTCGATCGAGTAGATCTCCACCGCCGGCGCGAAGTCGCGGTAGACCGCGTTCGTCCGGGCCGACATGTCGCCATAGAGGGTGTAGTTCGACGAGAAGACCCGCACCCCGTCCCGCCGGCACTGCTCGCGGATCTTGAAGAAGGGGTCGCCCATCTTGATACCCAGCGCCTTGGCTTCGGCAGTCCGGGCGATGGCGCAGCCATCGTTGTTGGACAGCACGATCACCGGCACCCGGGCGAGCTTGGGGTCGAACACCCGCTCGCAGGAGCAGTAGAAGCTGTTGCCGTCGATCAGCGCGATGGCGCGGCTCATCGCATCAGTCCGGCGCGCGCGACGTGCCAGCGGATGGTGAAGCGGACCACGCCCCAGATCTCGCCCTCGGCCGCCTCCTGGACGGCGAAAGCCGGCAGGTCCGGATTGTCGAAAGCCAGCCGCGCCACACTGCCCTCGATGCGCAGCCGCTTGATCGACATCTCGCCGTCGATCGCGGCCACGACCACGCTGCCGTTGCCGGCCTTCAAGCTGCGATCAACAACCGCGAGGTCGCGATCGAAGATACCGGCGGCCCGCATCGAATCGCCCGAGATATTCCAGGCGAAGGTGGCCGGCGGATTGGGGGCGAGCCACCGCGGAAGCTCCAATGACCCTTCCAGGAAATCGTCGGCCGGTGATGGGAAGCCAGCGCAGAGTGCCGCGCCCATGATTGGGATCAGGACGAGACCAGCGGCATCCGGGGCAATCTCGACGATCTGACGGACTTGCATGGTCAGGCCGCGGCCGCGGGCAACTCGCCTCTGACGTAACCGCGAGAGACGGCGCGCAGGGCCTCGGACAGCTTGGCTTCGATCGCCAAGAGGTCGCTAACCGCCCAACGCAATGCCTGATCGACGTCGCCCTGCGCTGCCTCGATGTAGGCGGTGGCAGTGACCTCGACCTCGCTCATGTCCATCATCGTGGCGATCTGCGCTGCTGTCATTGGCCCGTCTCCACGAGGAACGAAAGCAGAACGCACGCCACCTGCGGCGTCGTCAAACTAGCCGCGGCGACCCTGTGGACAACGGGGAAAGGGGCAAACGAATCATTGCCACGGAGAGCGTCACGCTGGGGCGTGTTTCGAGATCCGGTCGCCTATAGAGGCCCGGGATACCGATCGACCCCAGTCAATCCGATCTCGCTGGCGCGGCCCTCGCGCCGGGCGATCTCAACGGCCACTTGGTTCCAGAAGCGATCGTCGCCTGGCCACCTAGCGCGACGCTCGATGCGGGCCTGTTCCCGCGCGACTGCATAGGCCACCGGACCGTGGACGGCAGCGAGGTCGGTTGCCTTGGCCTCGACCTCACAACGAAACCGCCGGGGTTGGAGGCGATCAAAGATCCAGCGAGGGAGCTTCATGATTGAGGAGGCCTGTCGCTGACACGTCGACCATACTCGGAACGTCTGTCCTCCGTGTCGAGTTGGCGAGAAAACTGACAGGAGGAAACAATGCGCAAGCCGGAAAAATCAGAAGACAAGGAAGTACCGAACGCCGGCAGCACCAAGGAAGGCGGGGCGCTCGGCAACATCGACGAGCTGACAGGACATCCCGGAAAGGGAACGTCGGGGCCATCGGGACGGCCATCGGAAGATGGCGATCCGTCGAAAGGCGTCCAGCCTGTAGGAAAGCCGGGTGAGGGCGAGGTCTGAAGCTCCCGTCAGGGTCACCAGCTGAGACGTTCGATGCGATGGGACGTTGCGTGAGATCGGGTGTCGAAGTCAGGCACCATGGTCTCGCGCAGGGTGCGACCATGGTAATGCGACCCCATGCGCACCCTGCCCCTTCTCGCCCTTCTCCTCCTGACCACACCGGCGCTAGCCGAGCCGATCGTCGGCCAGGCCTCGGTGATCGACGGCGACACGTTTGAGGTCCGCGGCACCCGCATCAGGCTCCACGGCATCGATGCGCCCGAGAGCGGCCAACGCTGCAAGGACGCGGCTGGAAAGGACTATCGGTGCGGCCAGGTCGCGGCCCTGGCGCTGGCCGACCGGATCGGCAAGCGGGTTCTCACCTGCGATCCGCGGGATACCGACCGCTATGGCCGGGTCGTGGCCGTGTGCAGGATCGGCAGCGAGGATCTGAACGCTTGGATGGCTTGTGAAGGCCACAACCGGCGACCCCACAGATCGTAAAGCGATGGAAGCGCCCCTGTTCGTGCTGCGCAAACGGTGCCAGCGGAACTCCATAACCGCTACCGGGCTCTGCAACTCGTTCTCGGCTGCCGCCAGCCACTCCGCAGCGCGCCTCACAAACGGCGACGGTTGCAAAATTATGCAACTTTCGGACGACTTATGCCTAAATTATAAGCGCATCTAGCAAATTATCGAGCAATCACTTTGAATTTAGATGCATATACAGTCAAAACGTAACTGTTTTAACAAATTTTTTAAGGATTGGCCATATCGGTATCTCAGTGTCGACTACATCTGACGGATACGCGAAAGTCATTCTCTCATGCGGTTATCAGTGAAATCAACGCTGGTAGGTCTCTTTGCCCTGCTAGCATTAGTCTCCCTTGGACAAGGCGTCGCTGGACTGAGCTCCCTTGGTATTATCCGGGAAAAGGTAACTGATATTATCGTGAACTGGATGCCGTCTGTCGATGTGGTTCGGCAGATGGAAACCACTGCTGCTGATGCGCGTATTCTCAGTTACCGCTACCAAGCAGTAGAAACGGACATCGACCGTGCGGCCGCCCTTAAGGCACTTGCGGAGGTCAACGCCCGGATGCAGCTCCTTTCTTCGCGTTATGAGTTCTTAATCACCTCGTCCGAAGGGCGAGCCCTGGCCGACGCCTTCCGCGCAAGGTGGGCTTCCAATGGCCAGATTTGGAACCGCATCGTGGCTTTCGTTGAGAAGGAACGTCACGCAGAGGCCATGCAACTTTTTCAAGGTGAGTCCAGAGCTAATAATGAAGCTGCGATCGCCCTTCTGTCCCAGGCCGCTGAGCTGAACCGTAAAGGTGCGGAAGCGGCAGCGCGTGCTGCCGACGCAGCCGATACCAGCGCCCGCAACCTGACTTGGGTCGCCCTTGCCTTAGCCGCGCTGGTCGCCACGGGCGCGATGGCTTTCAGCTACCTTCGGATCGCCCGTCCGCTGCAGGCCATGACCTCAGTCATGAGCAAGCTAGCGCAGGGCAACGTCACAACGATCGTTCCAGGCATCGAGCGACGCGACGAGCTTGGCGCGATGGCTGAAGCCGTGCAGGTGTTCAAAGACAACATGATCCACAGCCATCAGCTAGAGAAGGAAAACGTTCTTGCACGTGCCGGCGCTGAGGCACAACGCAAGGTAGCGATGCAGCAGATGGCTGACAGCTTCGAGGAGGCTGTCGGTGGAATTGTCGGTGTCGTCACTGCAGCCGCCACGGAGCTGCAAGCCACGGCTCGAAGCATGAGCGGCACAGCGAGTGAGACGGCAAGCCAGTCCACGACCGTCGCTGCTGCGGCCGAGGAGGCAGCTTTTAACGTCAATACAGTGGCTGCCGCCGCAGAAGAGTTAGGCTCGTCTGTCCAGGAGATCGGCCGTCAAGTTAGCGGATCGGCCACCCTCGCCCAGGATGTCGTCGCCGAGGCGGCACAGACCGAGCACCTCGTTCAGGAACTAAGTGCAGGCGCGGCCAAAATCGGTGACGTAGTCAGCCTGATCTCCAACATCGCCGGCCAGACGAACCTTTTGGCGCTCAACGCAACGATTGAGGCGGCCCGTGCCGGCGAGGCAGGCCGTGGCTTTGCGGTCGTGGCCAGCGAAGTGAAAGAGCTGGCCGCGCAGACAGCACGTGCCACGCAAGAAATCGGATCACAGATCGCGCGCATCCAGTCGTCGACTAATCTGGCTGTTATGGCCATCCAGGGTATCACCGCACGAATTCATGACATCGCAGGCCTCTCGACCGCCATTGCGGCGGCGGTTGAAGAGCAAAGTGCAGCCACCCAAGAAATCGTTCGCAACGTGGCTCAAGCGGCGACAGGCACGGGCGAGGTTACAAGCAACATTTCGGGCGTGGCAGATGCCGCTGAAAGCACGGGCGCTGCCGCATCCCAGGTCCTGGTGTCAGCGTCTGAGCTGTCGCGCCAATCTGGGCACCTGAGCAGCGAGGTCACTCGCTTCCTCATCACTGTTCGTGCCGCATGATGGCATAAACCCCTGATTGAGGGCGAAGGTCGCGGGGTGGCGGACGGCTCGCGGGTGACGGCAATCCGCTCTAAATCGGCCATGCGGTTTTGCCGTCGACCTTCGTTTCGCCACCGCCTGCCCGGTCGACCATTTCGCCACGCCGTATGTCTAAAGTTTTCAGCGGACCGTATTTTTCTACTGGCGCGGGACGCGGCAGCGGCGATGGCGTTCGGACCGCCCCCCAGGGGTCGGTCGACTGGCCGGGCAGGGCCGGGGTGGTGACCCGGCTGGTGCGACCTCGGTGGGGCTTGGCGGTGGCCAACAGAGCTGGAGAAGGCACTTCGTCTGGTCTTGACTACTCCGGCGCCCCGCGCCCCGCCACGGCCGTCACGGGGCTTCGTGGGGCACGTCGAAGCCGGCTCGAACGTGTGGTGCACCTTCGGGCCGGCTGGGCCGCCCGGTCGAGGATGCGAGACACCTGGACCGCCGTCATGCGCTGCAGGCATGCGCAAGCGTGTCCGTTAGGGAATACCCCCGCGTACACCGTCACGACCCTCTATAACCATGTCCGTTAGGATTGACTTCGGTCAACGGACAGCCTCATATGCGGACATCATCTCAACGGACAGTCCGCGCCATGAAAACCGTCCTCTACGCCCGCGTCTCAACCGCCGACCAGACCAGCGCCCATCAGCGGACACAGGCCGAGGCGGCCGGCTTCAAGATTGACGACGTGGTGGCGGACCATGGCGTGTCCGGCGTTAGCACTCGCCTGGTGGAACGGCCCGAGGGTCGGCGCCTGTTCGACATGCTGCGAACTGGCGACACGCTGGTGGTGCGGTGGGTGGATCGGCTCGGCCGCAACTACGCCGACGTGACGGAAACCATCCGCGAGTTCATGCGCCGCGGTGTCATCGTCCGCACCGTCATCAACGGCATGACGTTCGACGGCGACACGAAGGACCCTATGCAACAGGCCGTGCGTGACGCGCTGATCGGCTTCATGGCCGCGATGAGCCAAGCGCAGGCCGAGGCCACCAAAGAGGCGCAGCGGGCCGGCATCGACCACGCCAAGGCCGACGAGACGGAACGGGCCTACAAGGGCCGCAAGCCGTCCTACACGCGTCCTCAGTTCGTCATGGTGCGCGACATGCTCGCCATGGAGACCGGCACGTCAGAGATCGCCCGTGCCGCCGGCCTGTCCCGACAGACCGTGTTGCGGATCAAGGCCGACCCGACCGCCGGCGAGAGCGCCTTGATCGCCTGGGGCCTCTGAAACGCGAAAGGGGCGCCGGTCAGGGCGCCCCTCGGATCGTCCGATCCTGGCGGGCGCCTAGCCCGGGAACGGCATGCGCTTGCACCCGTGGCGCTGCGCCAGAAGCATCAACTCCAGGATCAGGGCACGCGGATCGCCGGCCTCAATGAGATGCCACGGGCCGCCGCCGCCGTGGTCCTCGCAGATGTCGCACACGGGCCGCGTCCGGCCGGGGTTTTTGCCGAGCACCTCGGCCTCGGCCACGAACCGTGCGCCTTGCTCCGCGTCGATCAGGATCTCGATGATCGCGGACTGCGCCGGCTCCTCTCCCTCATCGGCAGGGTGTCCCATCAGCCAGTAGCGGGGGAGTAGCCCATCCAATGAAAGGGGGTGGTGAAGTAGGTCAGCCGTCATCGGCTGCGCCGCCGGCGGCACGCTGCGTTGATCGATCATGGTGCGGTTGTCCCTAGGCCGCGTTTCAGGCGGCTTGCTGCGATCCGGTGCTTGAAACACCGTCAACCGTCGGCCCTTGCGCGCCTTTAGGCTCTCGCCCTGGACATTGCGTGAAGACCCCGGACCCGCAGGTTCAGAACGTAGTTGAAGGTGTTTCAATACCCTTAACGATGGTGCCATTGCCCTAAACATAGTCAAACATTGATTTGTCTGTTCTGTATGTTTGATTGAGATACAAAACAGACATAAATCTTCTTCTAAAGGTACCGCGCACGCTGTACACTCTGCATATGGCGCAAGTGGTGCTTCTAACGCTGAAAGAAGTGGCGACCCGTCTTCGCTGCTCGGTTACGAAGGTACAGCGGCTCTGTTTTTCAGGCGCGTTATCTTTTATACCCGGGCGACCTGTTCTGATCTTGGAAGACGATCTTAACGCCTACATTACAGGGGCAGCTGTACAGGGGTCGTCAGGCAAACCCAAAATACCAGAAGATAAAAAATCGGATCACCAAAAAGCAAGAGATCAACTAAACATAACACTTGAGGCAATTTATAAACGAAGCGGCAACAGACTCCGTATGACACCAGAAATAATTGCACTTCTGGAGCCATTTAAAGACGATCCAGATTTTGCAGACGGAAGACGCCGCGCGATAGTTGCTCGCGCCGTGCAAGAACAGCGGCATTACGCCAGAAAAAATAAGAATAAATTTAAGAAGCCGCCATTTCCTAGCCGTGATTAGCTAAATACATCCGGCTCATTAAGTGCAGCCTCGCGTCGCCGCAGCCGGTCAAGCAAAGCGTTCGTTTCCTCGTAGGTCATCTCCTCCATGGGCTTGTCCAAGTCCGGGCTCGGCTTTCCGTCATAGCCGGCGACCCGGAGCAGCGAGTTGATCGCTGATGCCTTGGCCGTGGCAGATGCTTTCGGATCTCGGCAGATGGCGAGGGCGGTCTCGTAGGCGACCACGGCCCCCTCGAACTCCATCCGCTCGCGCAGCTCGTGCCGGGCTTCCTCGACGGTCTTGCCGTAACTCATGCGAATACGTCTCCGTTTCCGGCCGGGGTCGCAGGCTGTTGGATCTCAGCCAGGCGACGCTCAAGCGTGGCCAGCATCGCATCGATGGCGGCGGCCTCGTCGCTACGCGTGACCGGCTCGGGTCTTGCCAGGATCTCGCGAATGGCCCTGATCTGTGCCGCCTCGCTCCGGGCCGCCGCGCGGCCGCCCGCCGATCCAGGCTGGTGGGTCCGCTGCCATGCGGCGTAGCGAGCGGCTTCCTCGGGCGTCATCGCCGCCCGGCGATCCATGAGCCGCTTCGTGCGCTCCCGCAGATCCGAAAGTTTGCGATCGAGCTTGGCGGCGCCGGCCGGCGTGTCGGCCCGGGCGAACGTAGGACGATGCCAGTTCTTCCCAGACGGCGTAGCTCCGCCATGAAGGCGACACTTGCCGTTGGCGAGCGGCAGGTTCCTGCAGGGCTCGCCGTCCGACTTCTTCCTCGCGCCGCACTTCACAGCCGCGCGGCGACTCGCGTTGATGCGCAGGCAGGTCTGGCGGCCGATGTCTCGGAACCGGGCCGAGGACCACCACGCGCGCTGCCGTGGCGTCGGCCTCCTCTTGGGCGGACCGCGGCGTCTCATGAAACGCCTCCATGAACTAACGGCCCGTGTTGGCCTGAAATACCGGGGAGGCCGACGTCCTTCCAATACGCATAGAGGAGCGGGCGGCCGCAGGGCCAGCGAAGCGGCCCGCTCCCTATATAGTAGGACCGAACCCCGCAGACCCGCAAAGTCATTCCCGCAAGCAATATCAAGGACTTAAGGGGGGTGTTCCCGCAGACCCGCAGGCAGACCCGCAAAATCAGCCCCGCAAGCGATATCAAGGACTTAGCGGGACATTCCCGCAAAGCCCCGGCGCAGACCCGCAGACCCGCGCTCATGAAAAGACATCCCCAGTCGGCACGGCAGACGCTTCAAGGGGCGCGGTGTATGTCAGAACGCGGTAGCCCTCCCGCTTCCCGTGGGTGTCGTATTCCTCGACCGCAATCACGCGGGCGGCGATCCAGCCTTTCAGCATAGCCTCGGCTTTCTCGACGGGTATGCCGAACTGGCGTGCCATCTGCGCGCCGGCGTAGCGGCCGTTGCGAGCCCTGTTAGTCTTGGCCCACGGCTCCCTAACGGCCCAGGCCGCGGCCATCGCTTCCAGCACCCGTGCCGTCAGATCCGGCGTTGCGTCGGGCACCTGTATGTCAGCGATGGCGTGACGGAACGGCACGAGGCTCGAACCGCCCTCCACGTCCACCACGTCGAAGCGATAGAGGTCCGACCAATCGTCCGGCCCATCCTTCTGCTTCTCGCAAAAGAGCGTCCGGATCGCGCTCCCCTTGGTCTTGGTGAGCTTGAACACGAAGTCGCCGCCGGCCGGCAGCACGTTCGATCCGCGGATGCGGCCCTGGTTGTTGGCGTGATGGACACCGAGCACCACGCACCCGAACATGCGCTTGAGGACGTCGCAGGCCTCAACGAACAGCGTCATTTCCTTCTGCAGGTTCTCGTCGGCGCCGGGCATCGAGCGCGACACCGTGTCGACCACGATGAGGGACACGCGGCCGACGCTGCGCCGGATCGTGCGCACCAGCTTCTCGATCTGGCCGGGGCGCATCATGTTGACCGGGACCGGCAGAAGCTTGAACCGGCCACTATCGATTTCGGCCTCAGGGATTCCGTGTCGTTTGGCCCACGCACGGGCTCGCGTCCTGAAGCCGAGGGCGCCCTCGCCAGCGAGATAGAGGACACAGGCCGACGGATCGCTTTCGATGGCGTCGCCGTGCCAATCCGGTTTGCCGAAGGCGATGTGCAGGGCCAAGTCGAGCACGACGAAGCTCTTTCCAGCGCTCGGGGCGCCATACAGGAACCCGAGACTTCCCTCTGGGATGTGCCGCGAAACGATGAAGCGGGTCGGCGGCCGGTTGATGATCTCCCCGAGCGACAGAACCTCGAACACGTCCGAGGCGGCGGCCGGGGTGGTCGCAGGCTCTCCTTCCGTGCCGGAAGATGCCGCCGCCCCAGCAACATGGTCGAACCACAAATCCGTGCGGTCGAACTTGCCGCCCGAGCGTTCCTCGGCCAACTCGTAGATCAACGAGGCACCAACGGCGTAAGGCGGATTGATCGAACGATAGACCCGGGTGGCGGATTCGCTGGCATCCTTCCCGAGTTCGGCCTTGGCCGTGAAGTCCTCGAACAGCTCCAGCCCGACGCAATCGTCCTCTTGGCACGCCCCTCGGATGGCAGCCGCCAACTTCACCCACCACGCATATCCGTCAGCGGGGTAGCGGTTGGGGAGGGCTTCCACGGCCCGCCTGACAAGTTCCAGATCACCCTTCAGCCTCTCCTGGTTCACTAGGGCGCGGTTCGTGGCGCCGTGCTCCCCGTAAACCCGCTCCGGCTTGGGCAAGACCGCCGACAGGTCGATAAGTAGCTTGTCGATCTCGGCCGAGTCGTGCAGCGGCAGGTCGGCGAGCGGCGGCAATCCGCCTTCCGGCCGCGTGATCCGATACGGCTTCAGCGTGACCCGGTGGACTCCCACCATGACGCACTGCTTACCCTCGCCGAGGACTTCCACCACGCCGTGCTCGAAGGCGAGCGAGCGATAGGGCAGCGCGTCGCGGCAACGGACGAGATAGAGGGCCTTCGGTGATTGACCTATCCGGACGGGCACCAATCCAAAGCGCTTCTCCACAAGGCGGCTCACGATCTCGGCCGAAGGCCGATCTAGGGTGTCCGCGTCGATAGCGAATAGGTACTTGTCGTCGGCCTGCAACCCGAGCCGGAGACCGACGCTTGCGTCCATCGCGGCCCAAGCCTTGATCTCGGCGAGCGTCGGCACATTCGTCTGCCACTTCTCCAGCCCGAACCACTCGCCGCCGCGGCCGCGCTGGCCAGGCGCCTTGCCGCGCGCGTCGCCTCTGCGCTTGGCGAGATGGGACGTCGGCGACAGGACAGCGTCGTGAGGAACCACTGGCACGAGATGCCGGTAGCCGAGATCCCATAGTTGCTTGAAAGCGTCCGACGCAGGCACCGTTAAACGTGCTGTGTGGTGATGGGTATCGGAACTATTGTCTAACTGCACGCTGGCGGCTATATTTGAATCGAACATCTCGAGTCCTTGAACATCAATGCCAAACGGCCGGGAACCACCCTTGCAACGGGTTCCTGGCCGTATTTGCGTCTGAAGGGGGATGCGCATGAGCCCGGCCCCTGAAGGGCGCCAACACCCCGTCGGCGGCCCGGGCTTGCGTGTTTGTGGTCACGGGTGCCGACGTTCAGCAGCGACCGGCGGGCACGGACGTCCCGAGCCAGTCGCCGGGCAGACGCGTCACTGACTTGAAGAACTGCCCGCTCGTGATGCCGACCGGGCGCGTGTCGCCGATGATGGCGAGCACCGGAACGCCGTCTGTCACCTCGCGCAGGCCAGCAACCGTCTCCTCACCAAGGAAGTGTGCCGCCAGCCGGACGAGATCGTCGTGCCGTAACTCGGCACATGGTCTTCGGCTCGTGGTGCCTCGGCTCGTGATGTCTCGGCTGATTTGCCGAGCAAGGGCATTCGCTTGTGCCGGTCGGAACACCGTGCATCCGATGTCGGCGCGCGCCGCCAGAATCTCGCCGATCGGGACATGCGCCGTGGCGTAGCCGCGCTTCGGGTTGGCGTCGGCGAAGATGATGATCGCATCGCCCTCGACCACCATGTCCGCAATCGCGCCGTTCACTAGGACGCCGCTGAGAGGCATCGTCCTAGGATTCGCTAGGATGGCGTCGCAGCAGTAAGCGACGCTGTGCAAGGCAGCGCGGAGGCGCGACAGCTCGCGTTCGTCCAGTTGCATCGCCAGCGAGTCGGCCAAGAACCGCCCAGAAGTTGCGAAGAGCACGTGAGGGAGGCCGCGGCTGATGGAAACTGACATCAGACAGCCCCGATCCATTCGCGCGTGTCGCGGACCCGGTAGCGCGGGCGACCCTCCACGACAGTGATGCGGGGGCCGCGGCCCTGTACGGCCCACTGTTTCAACGCCTGCACCGTGAAGCCGCTGAGGGCCGAGACCTGGTTGCGATCTAAAAGCGCGTCATCAGGCAGACGCCCGAGATCGGGAACGGGCCGCCTATTGGCGGGGGCTGAGGCAACAGACGACATGCAGATCCTCCCGTGCGAGCGCCCGCCCATAGCGGCGCGCATCGCAAATGCGATTGGGTTGGGGATCGGACTGCTTTCAGGATCGCCGGTTCAGCTGTTTTTCACGGGAGCGCAGTCTTCGAGTGCATATTTGGGCCGATACCTGAAGGCTGTCAATGGTGTTTGATGTTAATGCGCGGCCGTAGCGAGTGGGCACACTAGTTGATGAGACATACGACTGACATACATTTGGGCCGATGTGGGTATGATTGTGATCCATTTGATAATTTGTCGGTGACATACATGCCGACGCTATATTGCTGACGCCGCGAGACAATTCGGTTTGGCGCAGGACCTGCGCTGGTCGCATTGTATCTCAACTGAACCGCAACACCCGCCGAGCATGCTGCGCCCATGATGGCTGGTGGGGGTTGAGGTGGCACAGGAACTTTGGACATGCCCCTGCCGGTGCAGCGCCGGCCGCCTCGGGACATACCCAACAAGAACCCCATGAGGGTGCCGCCGCGGCCTTCTCTGGTCGAGGATCCGCGCTCGCGGATGATGCTGGACCCGCACTGTGAGAATTTAGAAGCCCGCTGGGGTGCCTGCGACCCTGCCCTTGGGCAACTTTTTTGGAAGGGTCCCGGAGCCCGGTTTTTTTTTGGCCTTAGGAAGCTATCAGTGTGACTCCGCAGCGGCTTCAAATATCTCTGCCCGAGCCGCCCACCTCTCAAAGGCGTCTCGCAAGCGATCGAGCGCTTCGTCGCGATTATAAATCGCTTCGAGATCAGCCCGAGCGTGGCCGATAGCGAGTTCCGCCGTATCGACGTCGATGCCGAGCCGGGACAGCCCGGTCCTGAACGTCCGCCGGAGATCGTGAAGGGTGAAATCGACGCCGGCCTTCGTTCTCAGCCCGGTCATGAGCTTCGTCCAACCGCTGATTTCGCCGCCGGAGCGCATCGACGGGAACACCAAGTCAGATCGGGCATCGCGGATGCAGCAGCCGAGCAAGCCGCGGAGCTGCGCCGCGATCGGCACCTTGTGCCCGCGGCCCTGTTTCACAAAGACGGCCGGTAAATCGAGAACTTGCGCCCTCTCGTCCACCATCGCCCACGTCAGTCCAGCGCCCTCGCCACGACGACATCCAGTGAGAATGTAGAAGCGGATTAACCGACCGAACGTCGTTGCGGGGTCCGCTGCCTGCCACACCCGGCCGAGCTCAGCATCCAATAAGGCCCTTCCCTTCTCCGTCTTGGCGATCCTGTCTGCACGCGTTGCACGCTCCTTGCGGTGCCCAGCCAACGGGTTCGTGGAGAGAACTTTGGCCGATACGACGCACCACGTGAAGAAGGCCCTGGCATGGGTGCGGAAGCCTTCGGCTGCGCCGGACTGCTTCTTGGCTTGTAGCGCCTCCATGATGGCCGCGAGATCCCGGCCGGTGATGTCCTGAACGTCCCGGGTGAGCAGCCGAGCCATTTTGGTCCGCAGGCTACTCATGACGTCCTTGCGGTTCACGTAGCCACGTCGGACCAAGTCGCGCTCGTATCGATCCAGCAGATCGCACAGCCTCGCTCGGCCTCGCCGCTTCTCCTTGGCTCGCTCGGCGAGCGGGTCCGCGCCCTGCGCGATCCGACCGAGTGCGACTTGGGCCAGCCTGCGTGCATCCGCAACCTTTGCCACCGCACTGACCGTCGCGAGCTTCATTTTCTTCGTGTGGGCGCGTCGGCCCGCACCAGAGGGCCGGTAGGCCAAGATCCAGCTCTTGCCGATCGGCCGGAGGCGAACCCCAAACCCGGCGACGTCGCTGTCCCAGATCACCATGTCGGTGCTGCCGGCCGGCAATTCGGCCCTTATCACGGCAGAGTCGGTCAGCTTAAACTTCTGCATTCCGCGCCTCTTGGGCAGCACATGGGCAGCACGACTCGTATAACCCCGTGACGCCCGCCATACCCAAAGGTATGACAAATTCATTCGATTTAGCAACGACTTAGTTCTTCGCCTATATACCTCCCTTACCCCCCATAACCCTGGTGCGACATTTTTGGTAATGAGGAGGTCGACAGTTCAATCCTGTCCAGCAGCACCACTCTATCGAGAACTCGGTATCGATCGGGGCGATCTGCACCCGCCGCCTGCTTGTTCGGGTGCATTGGTCGTGTAGCCGGGATCGTCCTGCGGGCAGAGTGTAGGACGGCGGCGATCTCGTTTCGCCGGAATGGCTCCGCGCGGCCGTCAGGACCCCCATCGAAAAGCCGCGACTCCTCCGATCGGCGAAAGCGGATGCTCGATCGCGGGCGACGCTCCAGCAGCCACGCGGTCGCCGTCACCATCGTCTTCGGGATCGCATCACTCGGTCCGGTAGCATCACTTGTCCCGGCACTCGGCCCGGCAGGACTCGCCCGGAAACGGAAACGGAAACGGCCGGTCGCACGCCGGACCGGCCGTCTTCGCTGCGACGATGCCGGGCCATGGGAGGCGTCGGCATCGTCCGGATGTCCGGTGGGATCAGCCGATGGTGCCGCCCCCGAAGGWGCATCGGGTTGATCTGCGCGGCGGCCACGTCGCCGTAGGCGGCGAGATAGGCGCTGCTGTCGAAGTCGACCGAGGGGTCGCGGCCCTCGCGCCATCCGAACTGCCCGTAATGGGCGAGGGGGTCGAGGCCGGCCGCGGCCACGTCGGTGTAGGCCGCCAGGTAGCCGTCGGTGTCGAACACCGCGTTGGGGTCGCGGCCCTCGGCGATGCCGTAGGTCTGGTAGTGGTTCCGGGCGAAGGCGAACACGTCGGGCGCGCCGAGGGCGGCGTCGGCGACGTCGCCGTTGGCGAGGAGGTAGTACTCGGCGTCGAAGCCCGCCCGGGCGAGATCGGCCGTGCGTCCCACCGCCTCGTAGACCGTCCGGCCCTCACCCTGGCCGTACTGGAGGTAATGCGCCAGCGGGTTGAGGCCGGCCGCGGCCACGTCCGAATTGGCGGCCAGGTAGCGCTGGGTGTCGAAGCTAGCGCCCGGATCGCGCCCCTCCTTGAAGCCGTAGGTCTGGTAATGGGCGAGCGGGTCGAGGCCCGCCGCCGCCACGTCGCGGTTGGCCGCCAGGTAGCCGTCGGTGGAGAAGAAGGCGTTGGGATCGCGGCCTTCCTCGAAGCCGTATTGCGCGTAGTGGGCATCGGCATCGAGCCCGGCGGCGAAGACGTCGGGGTTGGCGGCGAGGTAGAAGAGGTCGTCCACCAGGGGCGCTCCGTCGCCGGTGACGATGGTGCCATCCGAGAACAGGAACCGCTCGAAGCCGCTGACGGCGTCGCTCCCTTCCGGACCCGTGATGACCTGGACGCCGCCGACCTGGCTGACAGTGACCTCGGAGAAGCGGCTGTTCAGCACGAGGGTGTCGTTGCCGGTGAAGCCGTTGGGAGAGGAGCCGCCCGACAGGATGTCGTTGCCAGGGCTGTTGATGATGGTGTCGTCGCCCTCCCCACCGCTGAGCCTGTCGGCGAAGGCGGTGCCCTCGAGGATGTCGTTGCCGGTGCCGCCCTGGTCGGAGATCCCGCGCTGCAGGACGGTGTCGGCCCGGGCCGAGAGGTTCTGGATGCGGGTGTCGCCGGAGGGGGCGGTATCGGCGAGCCCGAACGGGGTCTCCTGGTGGAAGGCCTTGAGGTACTCGGCCAGGGCGTCCTGCTCCGATCCTTGAGCCGCGAAGGTCTCCGTGTCGGGCAGCGACGCGGCGGTGGCGTCGCGCAGGTTCACCCGGTCCTCGCCGAAGGCGGGGAAGGGGTAGTTGTCGCCGCCCAGCCCCGGTGCCGTGGCGGAGCCGGTGGCCAGGAAGTCGAGGGTGACGACCCGGATCTCGCGGTCGGCGTCGCCCACCACCTGGCCGTTCTCGACGAGGGTGTCGAGGATGTAGCCGTCCTCGTCGATGATCGCGGCCGAGAGGATCCGCTGGCCCTCGCGGGTGACGGTGCCGTTCACGTCCAGGGTCTGCGACTGCCGGGTGGCGTCGAAGGCGAAGCTGACGCCGCCGATCTGCGTGAAGGCTCCGGGCGTCGCGCCCGGCGCCACCCCCGCCACGCCGTGCTCGAGGATCTTCTCGAGCTCACCGGCGGTCACCGTCACCAGCGAGAGGTTGTTGTTGAAGCGCAGGGAGTTGGTGACGTCGAGCTGCGAGATGTCGCCGGCCTGCTTGCCGGCCGCCGGGTTGGCGGCGGGGGGAAGCTCGGCGGTGCCGCCGGCGGTGGCGGCGAAGGAGCCGATCGAGTCGCGGATGCCGCCGCCGTTCTTGATCGAGACGGTGACGGTCTCGTCGTACTGCTTGGCGTACCAGATGTTGGCGTCGGACGAGAGGTTGCCGAGGTTGGTCTCCTCGGTCCGGACCTCGCCGCGGCGGCCTTCGAGGTAGACCGAGGAACGGCCGAGGATATTGCCGTCCTGCTGGCGGATGACGTCGGCCACGCCGAGGGTCTCCTGGACGCCGTCGTTGTTCGCGTCGAGGCCCTCGATCACCTCGCGCACCAGGTAACCCTTGCTGCCGGGGGTGAAGGCGGCCTCGGTCGAGCCGTAGAGTTCGGTCACCGTGGTGTCGTCGACCACCACCGCGCCGCTGGTCTGCGTGCTGATCGAGTCGCGGATGACGTTGCCGGCCTCGTCGAAGGTCACCGTGAGGCGCCCGACGTAGGAGTATTCGCCGTCGGTGTTGACGAGGGCGAGGGTCTGGCCCGAGGCGTTGGTGAAGAACTGCGGGTAGGCCCCGACGGAGACGTCGCCGGGCGCCAGGCGGTCGTCGGCATCGGAGAGCCGGGTGTTCGAGCCGCCGCCGATCAGCACGTCGACGTTGCGCAGGAGCGGGGCCAGCGCCTGCTCGTTCGAGAACTGCTGCAGGTGGGTGCCGACGATGACCTTGTCGATGTCGGGGTTGGCGGCCAGCACCCGGTCGACCTCGGCGTTGATCTGCTCGGCCAGCAGCGGGATGTTGTCGGCCCCGTTGAAGCCGTCCACCGTGACGTTGCCCAGCGAGGAGATCAGCGGGTTGATCTGGGTGGTGGCGCCGACGAAGGCGATGCGCTCGCCGTTCTCGGTGAGGATCGTCGACTTGGCGATGCGGTCGGCGCCCGTGCCGGTGTTGGTCGAGGTCGGGCCGTTGGCGGCGAAGCCCGCGTCGAGGATCTGGGGGGTGAAGAGGCCCGAGAGCGCGGCCTCGCGCGAAAAGTTCAGGTTGGTGGAGAGGTAGGGGAACAGGGCGCCGACCCAGGTGTCGTCGGCGGCGCCGGGCGCCGTGCCGAGGTTGGAGCCGATGATGTTGGCGACCTCGGTGGGGCCTGAGTCGAACTCGTGGTTGCCGAACACCGCCGCCTGGACGCCGATGATGTTCTGGATGGTGATGTCGGCGCGGCCCACCGAGGCGGACAGGCGGCCGTAGGCCTCCGCTCCCGAGAGCCCGAAGAGCTGGTTGTAGACGCCGTTGTAGGTGGCCGCGAGCTGCGGGTCGCCGCCGGCGATGAAGAACGGGCTGGGGATCCAGCCGTCGCCGGTGGAGAGGGTGATCGAGTTCGCGGACTGGTCCTCGAGGCGGTCGACGATGGCGGCGAAATTGGCGGCGCGGCCGATGGCGCCGATCCCGGCTTCCCAGTCGGAGGCATGCAGGATCTGGAGCGTGTAGGTCATCGGGGCGGCGTCCTGTGTGCTGAAGTCGAGCTGATCCTGGGCGAGGCCGGAGAAGGCGTTGCCGGCGGCATCGAGGAGCGTCCCGGGCGGGACGATGACGTCGTAGGAAGCGCCCGCGGCGAGGTCCGCGGCCGGGTCGATCGTCACGGTGGTGCCGGCGATGGTGACCTGGGAGGCGTCGTCGATGGCGATGGTGCGGACGTCGCCGGCCCCGTCGGTCAGCGTGATGCTGCCGCTGCCGGCCCGCACCGCCTCGTTGAAGGTGAGGACGATGGCGGCGCCCACCGCCACTGTGGCGGCACCGTCGGCGGGGCTGGCCGACACCAGGGCCGGTCCGGTCCGGTCGAGGGCGAGCCCGACGATGATCGGATCGTGGTCGGATTCACGGGCCACCACGTCGGCATCGAAGATGTCGGGGTCGCGGCCGAAATCGAGGTTGTAGTCGAGGGCGTCGGCCTCGTCGGCGTTGATGTGCCACTCGGTGACGCCGGTGACCTGGCCGTCGAGGCTGCCGTTGGCGAAGGCGTGGTCGAGGGCGCCGTAGGCCGCGTCGAAGACGTAGGAATACGGGTTGGCGAGGCGGTCCTCGGCGAGGTTGGTGAAGCCGCCCGCCTTGAGGACGTCGAGGGCGTCCTCCTTGATGTAGGCGTTGAAGTCGCCGAGCAGCAGCGTGTCGTCGTCGGTGGTGCCGGTGGGATTGAGGGCGATCCACCGGGAGAGGGCGGTGGCGGCGAGTTCGCGCTGCTGCTGCCAGCTGCCCTGGCCGTCGCCCTGGTCGGCATCGGCGCCGGTGCCGGTGCCGCCCTTCGACTTGAAGTGGTTGATGACCGCCGTGAAGTCCTCGCCGCTCGCGGTCTCCTCGAAGGTCACCGCGAGCGCCGCGCGGCTGGTGTTGGCGCCGTTGAAGATCGCGCCGATGGAGCTCTGCTGCAGCAGGGACGGGTCGAAGGCCGCCACGTCCGCGTCGTCGAGCGTCTCGATGGTGGTGTTCATCGCCACCGAGACCTTGCTCGGCTTGTAGATGAAGCCGACCGCGATCGCGTCGCCGCCGAGGAACTGGCCCTCTGCGAGCCGGTCGCCGGGGTCGATGGAGGCGTAGGTGCCCGCGCCGGCCTTCAGGTTGAGCTGGCCGACGAGGTATTCCAGCGCGTTGCCGGGGTTGGCCGGCTGGAACTGGTTCTCGAGCTCGGTCAGCCCGAGCACGTCGGCGCCGGTGGCGATGAGCGTGTTGACGAGCTTCTCGGTCTGGCGGTCGAACTCGGCGGCGCTGTTGGCGCCGCGGGGCTCGAGGCCGATGGCGGTGTCGGCGCCGTTGGCGTTCAGGGTGCGGAAGTAGTTGAGGACGTTGAGGCTGCCGACCTTGAGGCTGCCGCCCACGTCGTCGGGGGCGGCGGTGCGGGGGTTGGCCTCCACGAAGGTGGTGTCGCCGTCGTCGATGGCCCGCACCCGGTAGGCGTTGGCCGGGCCGTCGCCGAGCACGCCGGTGAGGCCGGTGACGGTGTCGCCCATCCGCGGCGCGGTGGCGGTGGCGTAGCCGGCAAAGCCGTCGAGGTTGTCGATCGGCTGGTTCTGGGTGTTGAGGCCGTCGTCGTAGACGATCGAGCGGGCTGCGCTGGCCGCCAGATAGGCCGCGTAGCCGGCCGCATCCGGCTCGAACGCGTTGGTGTAGGTCTCGATCCGGCCGCCGGCGGCGAGGCGTACCTCGTTGAAGCGGTCGAGGTTGAACTGCTCGGTGATGGTGAGGGTCTGTGGCAGGGTGACGAGCATGCCCTCGTAGGCTTCGAGGTCGGGCTGCTGCGTCGTGCCGGTGCCGATGGTGCCCGCGGCCGGCAGGGTCACGGTGGCGGCCGAGGCCTTCACCTCGGCGGCCGAGAGCGCGCCGGCCTGGACGACCGCGATGCCGGCGGCCGAGGCGACGGTGATCTGGGTCTCGCCGTTGAACTCGGTGACGGTGCCGGTGATGCGGACCCGGTCGCCCTCGGCGACGTCGGCGAGGGCGCCGCCGGTGCCCTCGTAGACGAACACGCCCTCGGAACTCAGGGCATCGCCGTCCCGGTCCGACGCCTCCTCCTGCAGGAAGAACCCGCCGAGGCTGCGCTTGGCGTCGGCGTCGCCGTTCTGGAAGTCGCCGACCACGACCGCCTCGATGGTCACGGTCCGACCCACAAGCGCACTCGCCGCGCCGGTGCCCTGGACCGTGGAGATCAGGGTGACGTCGTCGTTGAGGACGGTGCCCGTGGCGGTGCCGGCGGTGGCGCTCACCGCCGCGGTGACGCCGGGTTGGGTGGTGGTGGCCGTCGTCAGGGTCAGCGCCAGGGTCTCGGCGGCCTCGGGCGTCACGTCGCCCTGCACCGTCACGGTCACGACCGCCGAGGCCGCGCCGGCCGGGATGGTGCCGGCGATCGCCAGCGGCAGGCCCGGATTGCCGGAGAGGTCGTCGCCGGAGACGGGCGCGGTCCCGGTGCCGGTGAGTTCGGCGGTGAAGGCGAGGTCGCCCAGGGTGCCGTTGCTGCGCTGGACGGTGAAGGTGAGGGTGGTGGTGCCCGCGTCGCCCTCCGCGGCGGCGACCGCGAGGGACTCGGCGGCGAAGCCGATCTCCTGGGTGTAGCCCCGGGTGAGGGCGGCATAGACCGTGGCGCCGCCGCCGCCGACCTCGTTGGCCGAGACGACGATGGGGGTGCCGGTGGGGTTGTCGGCCGCCGCGATGAAGGTGAGCACCTCGGGACCGCGATCGGCCGGCCCGTCGACGGGCGGGACGTAGGAGACGTAGCTGGCGGTCTCCGGTTCGGTCACGTCGTAGACGAGGATGCCGCTCTGGCGCTCGAGCCCGACGAAGGCGTAGGTGCGCCCGTCCACCGTCCCGATGGTGACGCCCTCAGGCTCCGGACCCTTGTTGTCCGAGCGGTTGTCGAATTCGAACACCCCGTCGCCGTTCGGCTCCTGGTCGATGTTGAACTGCGCCGCCGCGTCGCGGGCGAAGATCGTCTCGAACTCGCCGCCGGTCTCGCGCACCTTGGTGATCGTCCCGTCCGCGTTCTGGCGGAAGATCGAGATGCCGCGGCCGCCCAGGGTGTTGAGCTGGTCGATGACGCCGTCGCCGTCGGTGTCGCCGGTCTGGCGCAGTACGTTGAGGCGGGCGTAGGCCGGGTCGGCCTTGAGCGCCCGCAGCTCGGGCGTGAGCTGGCTGTCGGGGATGGCGCTGAGGCGCGACACGTCGGCGGTGTTGTCCTCGCCGCCGATGACGCGCTGGTCGCCCTCGTTGGCGGTGACGAAGTAGGTGGTGCCGCCCACCGCGTAGGAGGCGATCGCATCGGGCTGGAGCAGGCCGTAGATCGGCGTGGCCGTGGGGGTGGTGGCGACGGTGACGGCCGGATCGCCCCCGGGGCCGTCACGGTCGGAGGCGTCGAACGCGTTGCCGGGCAGCGAGCGGTCGACGCTGCCGAGGGGCTGGATCGCGATGGGCGCCGTGCCGGGGTTGGCGAGGTCGATCACGGCGACGCCGTTGACCTCCTGCAGGGTGACGTAGGCGAACCGGTTGTCGGGCGAGATCGTGATGTACTCCGGCTCGATGTCGGACGAGGCGGTGTTGCCGGGGCTGATCGCGAGCCCCTTGGCGCGCAGGGCGGCCTCGCTGCCGTCGAGGGCGCCAAAGCCCACGGTGGCGGTGACCGCCGCCGTCGCGGCGCCGGCCACGCCACCCGACACGTCGATGATCGACACGCTGCCGACCGGGTTGCTGGCAACCGTGAACTGCTCGCCCTCGTTGGAGACGAGGAGTTTTTGGCCGTCGCGCGTGAAGACGACCTGGTCGGGGCCGACGCCGACGACGAGGGAGCTGAGGAAGGTTCCGTCGGCGTCGAACAGGGCGACGCGGCCGGGCTGGTCGCCGGCGGCATTGGCATAGGCGATCGCCACGAGGCCGTCGAAGACCGCCACGGAGTTCACCGCGCCGTACTGGTCGAGGCCGGCGAGCAGGATCTCGCCGCTCTTTGCGAGGCTGCCGGTGGCCGAGATCGTCACGATCTCGATGCGGTTCTCGTTGGTGTTCTGCACGTAGAGGCTCGCGGTGGTGGCGTCGTAGGCCACGACCTCGGCGTTCGGGGCGTCCCCGGTGGCGGCGTCGTCGGTGGTGGCGTAGGCGCCCAGCCGCACGAGCTGGAGCGCGTTCGTGGCCACGGGCGCCGCGCCCTGGGTGCCGGTGAGCGAGGGCGCCGCGTCGTACACGGCGATGCCGCCGATGGTCGGCGGGGTCTCGTCGTTGAGGAGGGTGCCCACGGCCTCGCCGTCGGCCACCGTCGCGCCGACCACGTTCGTCACGCTCACCCCGAAGCTCTCGGCCGGCTCGAACACGGTGTCGCCGTTGACCGTCACGGCGAAGGTCGCCGAGGTCTGCCCGGCCGCGATGGTGAGGCCGGTGGCGGCGGCGACGTAGTCGCTGCCCGCGGTGGCGGTCGCGTCGCCGGTGGCGATGTCGAAGGCGACGCCGCCCGCCGGTGCCGGGGCGTCGAGGGACACGGTGAAGACCACCTGCGTCGTGCCGGCATCCCCTTCCGCGATGGCGACGTCGGCCACCGACAGGGCCGGGACCACCGCCGCACCCGCGCTCGTGACGCTGATGTCGTCGATGCCGATCCACTCGTCGTTGCCGAGGGCGTTGGTGGTGATGACGCGCACCTGCACCTGCGGCTGGTTCTCGACCGCGGCGGGCAGCACGGCGGTGACGACGCCGTCCGGCCCGAAGGTGTTCGGGCCCGCGGTGGCGTCGGCGCGGTAGGCGGCCGGCACGTTGACCCAGGCGCCGGTGGTCCCGACCCGGTACTGCAGCGCCACCGCCTGCGCGGCGTTGTCGGCGCCGTCCTCGAGGTCGCGCAGGGTGTAGGAGACGGTGACGTCCCGCCGGCCGGTGGTGTCGAGGTGGATGACGAGGTTGGGCGCGTCGGCCGTCCCTGATCCGGCCAGGGCGACCGTGGGGTCGGACAGCGCGAATTCCGCGACGCCGCCGGTGGAGAAGCCGTTCGGATTGGTCTGGTTGGCGTTCACGTCCACCGTGACCGTGCCGTCCCCGGCGAGGGTCTGCGGGTCGGCGCCGGTCACCGTCGTGATGTCGTCGCCGCGATATCCGACGATGCTCGGCACGCCGGCCCACTCGTCGTTCGTCGTGATCGACCCTGCATTCGACCAATCCTGGATCAGGGAACCGTTTGCCAGAACGTGATAATCGGTTGTCATTGCGGCTCAGATCCGAAGATGGCCGGGGATCAGGGCACGGCGGGCGCGCGGGCATCCAAGTCGGTCAGCCAGCTTCCTTTGAAGAACCATCGGTCTTCACCGGGCCTATAGCCAACCAACGATGGTCGTTTGAGCGCGAATGCCGTGTCTGAACGCAGGCGGCAGTGGGACGTGGCCATTCCGTAGCCACGATTTACGACAGCGCCATGAATACGACGGCGCCATGAATACGACGGCGCCATGAAACGGTCCTGGCGGCGCTGCGCGTGATCGATCGGGACGAGCGTGTCCGACGACGGTCCGGTTGGCCGGGTCATGCCGCCGCCGCGGCTTCGATGGCCCCGGGCGCGACCCCATCCCGAAGCGCCCCGACAGCGGCATCGCCACGGCACCTCGGGATGAGACGGTTTCCGCTTGGATCAAGCGGGAACCGTCTCACCGAGCCCGCGCGGCGCCCGAGGATGACCGACATCCGCGGTGCGAAGCCATCAGACGCAATTCGTGTGGGCACCCGGCCGCGCGCCGGCAACGCACGCGCGCAGATGCACCACGAGGCGGTCGGCCGCACCCTCTGCGTCGGCATCGTTGTGGATCGTGCATTCGGCCTCGATCGGGATCGCGCGGTCGAGGCGGGCGCGCAGGTCGCCGTCCTCGGGGCGGCCGCGGGTCGCAAGGCGTCTGGCGAGAACCTCCGGCGAGGCCGTGACCTGCACGACGCTGACACGGGGCAGGGTGCGGCGCGCCTGCGAAACGATGCGACGGGACACGTTGCAGACGATCCAATGCCCGTCGTCCGCCTGCCTCACGGTCTCGGCGGGGATGGCGTAGCCGAGGCCGTGGGCGCGCCAATGAAGCGCGAAGGCATGCGCTTGCACGCCCATGTCGAAGGCGACGTCGTCGAGTTCGAGGTTGGCCTCGTGGGCGGAGGGGGGCCGGGTGACGAGCCGGCGCGGGAAGACGAAGCGGGGATCCCCCGCGAGGCGGTCGCGCGCCAGCCGCAGCAGGGTATCCTTGCCGGCCCCGCTCGGGCCGACGACGAGGACGAAGCCGCCCGCCATCACACCACCCGCTCGCCCGCACGCCAGACCTGGCGCACCACCGGCACCCCTCGGGCGAGGCGCACGCGGACGAGGTCGGCACGCAATCCCGGTTCCAACCGGCCGCGATCGGTGAGCCCGGTGGCTGTCGCGGGATTGGCCGTCACGGTGGCGATGGCCTCCGGCAGGGTGATGCCCGGGACCCGCTCGGGCAACGCGAAGGCCGCCATCAGCAGGCTCGCCGGTACGTAATCCGAGGACAGGATGCGCAGGGTGCCGGCCTCCGCCAGGGTTTGGGCCGCGACGTTGCCGGAATGCGAGCCGCCCCGGATCAGGTTGGGGGCGCCCATCATCACGGTGATGCCGGCTGCGTGCGAGGCCTCGGCCGCCTCCAGGGTGGTGGGGAACTCGGCGAGCGCCACCGATTCCTCGCGCGAGAGCGCCACGTCGGCCAGGGTGGTGTCGTCGTGGCTGGCCAGCGGAATCCCGCGTTCGCGCGCCAGAGCGACGAGGGCGGGCCGGTTCACCGCGTTGAGGGCGCGGCCGTCGCGCATCTTGCGCTCGGTGTTGAGCTTGATCTCCTCCAGCGATCGACCGCCGCGCCCGGCATAGACGTAGTACTTGGCCACGTCCCGGAACTGGCGCTGGCCCGGCGTGTGGTCCATCAGCGACAGGAGCCCGATGCTGTAGCGCTCCGCGAACGCCCGCACGGTGTCCACCACGTCGGGGCTAGGGATCTCGCAGCGCAGGTGCGTGCGGTGCTCGGCCCGGAACAGGTCCGCCCCTTGCGCCTCCGCCAGGGCGGCGGCGAGGAGCTCCAGTTCGGTGCCCAGCCCGCTGCCGTCCGGGTCGGTGCCGGCGCGCAGGGAATCGAACACCGTGGTGATGCCCGAGGCCGCGATCTGCGCGTCGTAGGCCAGCACCGCCCCGAGGGGGTGCCAGCGCACGCCCGGACGCGGCGCGTAGTGGCTCTCCAGATGGTCGGTGTGGAGCTCGACGAGCCCCGGGACGATGGTGTCGCCGCCGCAGTCGAGGCCGCGCTCCGGGGCCGTGCCGGTGCCGATCTCGGCGATGCGCCCGTCGACCACGGCGAGCCAGCCGGTCTCGACCCGGTCGGGGCGCACCAGGCGCGCGTTCTCGAGGATCTCGACCCGGTCCGTCATGCGTGCGTGTTCCCGTTTCATGCGGCCATCGCCCCGCGAAAGGCCGCGACGTCGACGATGCGGGTCGCCACCGCCTCGCGGACATCGGCGTCGTGGAAGATCCCGAGGATGCCGGCACCCGCCGCGCGCTTCTCGGCGACGAGGTCGACCACCACGGCCCGGTTCCGGGCATCCAGCGAGGCGGTGGGCTCGTCGAGGAGCAGGATGGGCCGGTCGGCGATCAGCCCGCGGGCGATGTTGACCCGCTGCTGCTCGCCCCCCGAGAAGGTGGCGGGCGGCAGCGCCCACAGGCGCTCGGGCAGGTTGAGGCGCGCGAGCAGGTCGGCGGCGCGGGCACGGGCGACCTCCGGCGCCAGGCCCCCCTCGATGCCGGCGGCCTCCACCACGGCGCGGGCGCCGACGCGGGGGATCACGCGCAGGAACTGCGAGACGTAGGCCAGCGTGGTACGACGCAGCCTCAGGATCTCGCGGGGTGCCGCGGCGGCCAGGTCGACGGTGCGGTCGCCGTCGCGGACCCGGATGGCACCCGTGGCGCAGCGGTAGTTGCCGTAGGCCATCTTGAGGAGCGAGGATTTGCCGGCCCCCGAGGCGCCGCCGAGCACGACGCATTCGCCCGGATGGACCGTCAGCGTCGCCCCCGCGACGACGGGGAGCACCGTCCCGCCGCGCAGGTGCAGGGTGAAGCTCTTGGCGACGTCCTGGAAGGCGAGGAGCGGCGGGGTGAGAAGCGGCGTCATGTGGAGCGGCGTCATGCGGCCAGCACCGAGGAGACGAGGAGCTGGGTATAGGCGGCCTGCGGGTCGTCGAGGACCTGGTCGGTGAGGCCGGTCTCGATCACCCGGCCCGCCCGCATGACGAGGACGCGGTGCGAGAGCAGGCGCGCCACGGCGAGATCGTGGGTGACGATGATCACCGCCAGGCCGAGTTCGGCCACCAGCCCCCGGATCATGTCGAGGAGGCGGGCCTGGACCGAGACGTCGAGGCCCGAGGTCGGCTCGTCCATGAGCACGAGGCGGGGTGCGGTCACGAGGTTGCGGGCGATCTGCAGGCGCTGGCGCATGCCGCCGGAGAAGCGCGTCGGCGGGTCGTCGACCCGGTCGGGCGCGATCTCGACGCGGGCGAGCCAGTCGAGGGCGGTGGCGCGGATGCGGCCGTAATGGCGGTCGCCCACACCCATCAGGCGCTCGCCGACATTGCCCCCGGCCGAGACCGCCATGCGCAGGCCCTGCGTCGCGTCCTGGCGCACGAAGCCCCAGTCGGTGCGCATCAGGGCCCGGCGCTCGGCCTCGCTCAGGTCGGCGAGGTCGCGGGTGGCACCGTCGCGCATGCGGTAGGAGACGGCGCCGGCATCGGCCGCGACCTCGCCCGCGATCAGCGAGAGCAGGGTCGACTTGCCGGAGCCCGATTCGCCCACCACCGCCAGCACCTCGCCGGGATCGAGGGAAAAGCCGATGCCGTCGCAGGCGAGGCGCCGGCCGTAGCGCTTGGTCAGCCCCTCGACCGTGAGCAGGGGTTCGGTCATGACGCCTCTCCCGCGTGGCCGTCGGCGCGGCGGGTCTCGCAATGGTCGGTGTCCGAGCAGGCGAACATCCGGCCGCCGGCATCGTCGAGCACGACCTCGTCGAGGTAGACGGCGCGCGCCCCGCAGAGGGCGCAGGGGCGCTCGAAGCTCTGGACCCGGAAGGGATGGTCCTCGAAGTCGAGGCTGCGCACCCGCGTGTAGGGCGGGATCGCGTAGATGCGCTTCTCGCGGCCCGCGCCGAAGAGCTGGAGCGCGGGGCAATCGTCCATCTTCGGGTTGTCGAACTTCGGAGTCGGCGAGGGATCCATCACGTAGCGGCCGGCCACCTCCACCGGGTAGGCGTAGGTGGTGGCGATGTGCCCGTGGCGGGCGATGTCCTCGTAGAGCTTGACGTGCATCAGGCCGTATTCGGCGAGCGCATGGAGCTGGCGCGTCTCGGTCTCGCGCGGCTCGAGGAAGCGCAGGGGTTCGGGGATCGGCACCTGGTAGACCAGCACCTGCCCCTCGGACAGCGGCGCCTCGGGGATGCGGTGGCGGGTCTGGATCACGCTCGCCTCCGCCGTGCGCGTCGTGGTGGCGATCCCCGCCGTGGCGGTGAAGAAGCGGCGGATCGAGACGGCGTTGGTGGTGTCGTCGGCGCCCTGGTCGATCACCTTGAGCACGTCCGACGTACCCAGGATCGCGGCCGTGACCTGTACGCCGCCGGTGCCCCAGCCGTAGGGCATCGGCATCTCGCGGGCGGCGAACGGCACTTGGTAGCCGGGGATCGCGATGGCCTTCAGGATGGCACGGCGGATCATCCGCTTCGTGCCCTCGTCGAGATAGGCGAAGTTGTAGCCGCTGCCGGCGGAGACCGTGACGCGCGCGTTCATTCGGCGGCCTCCCGCTGGACGGGGTCCTCGAGCGCGCGCGCGCCGTGCTCGGCACGCAGGCGCCGGACGAGGTCGAGTTCGGCCTGGAAGTCGACGTAGTGCGGCAGCTTCATGTGCTCGACGAAGCCCGTCGCCTGCAGGCTGTCGCAATGGGCCAGCACGAATTCCTGGTCCTGGGCAGGCACCACCACGGCTTCGCCGAGTTCGGCGGCGCGCAGGGAACGGTCGACGAGCGCCATGGCCATGGCCTTGCGCTCGCCCTGGCCGAAGACGAGGCCGTAGCCCCGGGTGAATTGCGGCGGCACCGGGCCGTTCCCGTGGAACTGGTTGATCATCTGGCACTCGGTCATGTCCACCGAACCGAGGCCGACGGAAAAGCCGAGTTCCTCCGGCGTGACCTCGAGCTCCACCGCGCCGACCCGGATCTCGCCGACGAAGGGGTGGGTGCGGCCGTAGCCGCGCTGCGTCGAGTAGCCGAGCGCCAGGATGAAGCCCTCGTCGCCGCGTGCCAGCGCCTGGAGCCGCACCGCGCGGTCGGCCGGGTAGTCCACCGGCTCGCGGGTGAGGTCGCCGATCGGCGCGCCCAGATCCTCCGGCGAGGGTTCGAGCAGGCCGGCCCGGCCGAGGAGATCGGTGACGCGCGGGCAGGCGGCGGCGTCAGCGGCCGGCTCGGCCTCGGCGGCGGGCTCGGGAGCGGTCCCGTCGCCCAGGGAAAAGTCCACGAGGCGGTGGGTGTAGTCGAAGGTCGGGCCGAGTACCTGGCCGCCGGGCAAGTCCTTGAAGGTGGCGGAGATCCGGCGGCTCAGGGTCATCGCGCCGGTATCGACCGGCTCCGTCGCACCCAGGCGCGGCAGCGTGGTGCGGTAGGCGCGCACCAGGAACACCGCCTCGATCACGTCGCCGCGCGCCTGCTTCAGGGCGAGGGCGGCCAGATCGGGGTCGTAGAGGGAGCCCTCCGTCATCACCCGGTCGACGAGGAGGCGCATCTGCTCGCGGATCTGCGCCACGCTCATGTCGGGCACGGCGGGGTCGCCGCGTCGGGTCTCGGCCAGCAGCCGGTGGGCGTTGTCGATGGCGGCCTCGCCACCCTTCACGGCGACATACATGGTCAGGCCTCCGGGGCGAGCGGACGGGCGGAGCGGGGCAGCGCGGCCAGCCGTCCGGCCGCGACGAACAGGAGGTCGAGCCCTTGCGGGAAGCCGGCATGGTTGTGAGCCAGCCGCGAGGGCCAGTCCGCGGGCAGGGGGGCCGCGTCGAGCCGGGCCGTGCCCCGGATGCCCGGCCCTTCGAAGGCGAGGCCCGTCTCGTCCGACAGGGCCGCGACGGCCAGGACCAGGGTGGCGGAGGCGTCCGGATAGGCGAGGGAGCCTTGGGCGAACGCGGTGAAGGCCGGGCAGCGGCCGGGATCGGCGATCAGCGCGAAGGCCGCCTGGGCCGGCTCCGCGACGATCGGCGCCCCGGTGTGGAAGCGCAGGAAGCCCGCGACCGCCGGATCGGTCCGCAAGGGAGCGTCGAGCCAGACCGGCGTGTCGGCATCGGCCAGCGCCAGCGCCAGAGCGGCGAGCTCGGGCGTGAGCGGGGCAGGGGGCATCAGGGTCGTGACGAGGGGGAGCAGGCGGCCGGGCCGGCTCAGGGCCTCCATCGCGGCGCGAAACACCGCCTGCCCCTCGTGGACGGGGTCGGCGAAGCCATGGGCGAGAGGTTGGCCGTGGGCGAGAGGTTGGCCGTGGGCGAGAGGTTGCGCGAGAGCTTGGACGTGAGGCTGGGCCATCAATCCTCTCCCCGCGCCAGGGTGAAGAAGTTCACCCGCGTCGCCGCGACCTTGCGGGCGGCCAAAGCCGCCGCCTCGGCCCGGCGCTCGGCGATGGCCGCCAGGGCCGCCTCGAGGGCGGGCCTCGCCTCCGGGCGCTGCCAGTGCGCGTCGAGGATGGCGGCGAGGCGGGCCCGCGTCCGGTCGCGTCCGAGCTGGTAAGCGAACCCCGTCTCGCCGCCGGGCAGGCGCACCGCCGCCCGGGTCACCGTGGCCTCGCCGGCATTGAAGGGCCGGCCGTCGCCGCCGATGCGCCCGCGCACCATGACGAGGCCGGTCTCCGGCGCCCGCAGATCCTCCGCCTCCGGCGTGAGGCCGGCCTGCGCCAGGGCCTCGCGCAACTCGCCTTCCGTCGCGGTGCCCGCCCGCGCCATCGCGCGCCGGCGCATCGCGAGGTCTGGCATCCCGGGATCAGGTGGTGTTTGGCTGGCGCTCGGCATCGGGGCCTCTCTTCCAACATGTCTATATGTATAGACATGTGGATCGATAAGCACAACGGATTTTCGATCACGTCATGCAGGATGCGAGCGACACGGGCGTGACGGCCCTCCAGCGCGGGGGCGGCCTCGCCGCCTGGCGCCAGATCGCGGATGCGCTGGGCCATGCCATCCACAGCGGCGAATTCGCCGCCGGGGCGCAGCTTCCCGCCGAGTCGGCGCTGGCCGCGCGTTTCGGCGTGAACCGCCACACCGTGCGCCGGGCGCTCGGCGTGCTCGCCGAGGGCGGGCTGGTGCGGACGTCCCAGGGCAAGGGCACCTTCGTGGAGCAGGGGCCGCTCACCTACCCGATCGGCCCCCGGACCCGGTTCTCCGAGATCGTCTCGCGGGCCGGCCGCGAGGCTTGGGGCGACCTCGTCTCGGCCGCCGCCGTGCCGGCGGATGCGGAGTGGGCGGAGGCCATCGGGCTCGCCCCCGGCGCCCCCATCCTCGAACTCCTGACGCGCCACCTGGCCGACGGCGCCCCGATCTCGACGGCGCGGACCTGCCTGCCGCTGCCGCGCTTTTCCGGCTTCGACGCCGCCTACGCCGACTGCGGCTCGATCACCCGCGCCTATGCGCGGTTCGGCGTGGCCGACTACACCCGGCTCTCGACGCGGATCGGCGCGCGCCCCGCCACGGCGGCGGAGGCCGGGCGCCTCGACATCGCCCCCGGCCGCACCGTGATCGCGCTGACCAGCGTGAACGTGGACGGGGAGGGCCGGCGCATCCAGGCCACCCGCAGCCTGTTCGCCGCCGACCGGGTCGAGCTGGTGGTGGAGTAGGCGCGAACCTGCCCGGGTCCCTGGTCCGTCGCAGGTCTTCCCCGTCGCAGGTCTTCCCCGTCGCAGGTCCTCCGTCGCAGGTCTTCGGCGCAGAACCGGCGACCGCTTTCGCGAAGCCCGCCTAGCGTGCCGTTCCGATCAGCGCCCGGCGCAGGCGCCCGGAGACGGCGTCGATGGCCGCGACGGTGACGAGGATCATCAGGATCAGGAAGGCGACCTGGCGCAGTTCGAGGACGCGGATCAACTCGGTGAGGTACTGGCCGATTCCCCCCGCGCCGACGATGCCGATGATGGTGGCCGAGCGGGTGTTCGACTCGAAGAAGTACAGCACCTGGCTGCCGAGCACCGGCAGCACCGCCGGGATGAGGCCGAAGCGGATGCGGTGCAGTTCGGCGCCGCCCGATGCGCAGACGCCCTCGCCGGCCTTGGCGTCGACGGTCTCGACGGCCTCCGAGAACAGCTTGCCCAGCGCCCCGAAATCCGCGCAGGCGATGGCAAGCGCGCCCGCGAAGGGCCCGAGCCCGACGACGTTGATCCAGATCAAAGCCCAGATCAGCACGTCGACGGAGCGCATCACGTCGAGGCCGCGCCGGATCGTGAAGTGCACGAAGGGGTTCGGCACGACGTTGCGGGCGGCGAGGAACGCCACCGGAAAGGCGAGCAGCGCCGCCGTCAGCGTGCCGATGAAGGCGATGCCGAGGGTCTCGGCCAGCGCCCGCAGGAAGGTCCAGGCCTGTCCGGCCGGATCGGGCGGCAGCATCATCAGGCTGAATTCGCCGAGCCGCCCGAGGCCGGCGAGGAGGCGCACGGCGGAGAAGTCGAGCCGCACCATCGCGTAGCCCGCGACGGCGATAAGCCCGGCGACCGCGAGGCAGGCCAGGAGCCGGGGCCCCCGGGCCGGCCGGAAGGTCTCGGGATAGCGCTGGCGCAACGCCGCGATCTCGGCCGGGTTCGGGTCGCGGGGCGTCATCGCAGGCCTCCGAGGAGGTGATGGCGCAGGCGCTCGGTCCCGAGGTCGATCGCCATCACGGTGAGGATGATCAGGACCAGGATCGCGCTGACGTCCGCGTAGTAGAAGTTGCGGATCGCCACGAGGAGTTCCTGCCCGATGCCGCCGGCGCCCACGAACCCCATCACGCCCGCGCCCCGCACGTTGATCTCGAAGCGCAGCAGCCCGTAGGAGACGAAGTTCGAGAGCACCTGCGGCAGCACGGCGAAGCGCAGGGTCTCGATGCGGCCGGCACCCGCGGCGGTGAGGCTCTCCACCGGCTTCAGGTCGATGTTCTCGACCACCTCGGCGAACAGCTTGCCCAGCGCCCCCGTGGTGTGGATCGCCAGGGCCAGCACGCCCACCATCGGCCCGAGGCCGAAGGCGATGACGAAGATCAGCGCGAACACGATCTCCGGCACCGTCCGGCAGAATTCGAGGATGCGCCGGACGAGGAAGCATCCGGTCCGGCTGCGCGCCACGTTGCCGGCGGCGGCAAAGCACAGGAGAAAACCGCCGATGGCCCCGAGCAGGGTGCCGAGATAGGCCATCAGGAGGGTCTCGCCGAGGAGCGCGAGCCATTTCGGCCAGCCCCAGTACCATTCGGCGAGGTCGCCCCCGAGGTTCCCGAGGGTCAGGGCCGGCAGGATCTGGGCGATGTAGTCGGTGAACTTCCCGATGTTCGCAGCCAGCACCCCGGGGCGCACCTCGGCGGCCTGCGCGGCGAGCCCCGTGAGGACGACGAGCACCGCGAGGCCGATCCAGACCCGACGCCGGCTCGCCGCGACGGCGCCGTCATAGGCCTGCGCCAGGGCGGCGGCGCGGTCGGGGGGCAGGGGGCTGACGGTCTCAAGCACGGGGATCGGCCGGCACGGACCCGTGCGGCCCGGATCGGGGCCTGCAACCCGCATCAGGACTTGCGACGCTGCTCGTCGTTGAACTTCAGCATCTCGATGACCGGCTGGTAGTCCTTCAGGGTCACGGGGGCGAGGCCGAGGTCCTTGCCGTCCGAGAGCCGGTCGAAGGCCGCCTTGTCGGCCTTCGGCAGGTCCACCAGGGCCTGGCGGACCTTCGCCTTGAGGTCGTCGGGTAGGCTCGCCAGCATGGCGAAGGGGCCCTCGGGCAGGAAGTCGGACTTGAAGACCACGCGGAAATCGGCCTGCGTCATGGCTGAGCCGTCGGGCTTCTTGAGCATGCCCTTGGCGGCCATGCGGGTGACCATGGTGTCGGTGTCGGTGTTGTAGAGGTTGGCGGCGGCGTCCACCGTCCCCTGGACGAGGGCGAGGACGGCGTTCTCGTGGCTGCCGGCATAGACGGTCTTGCCGAAGAACGCGTCCACCGGGTAGCCGGCCTTGTGCAGGAAGAACCGCGGCGCCTGGTTGCCGGAGGTGGAGTTGGGATCGACCAGGGCGAGGTTCTTGCCCTTCAGGTCGGCGATCGTCTTGTACGGGCTGTCGGCGCGCACGTAGATCACCGAGTAGTAGCCCGAGGCGCCGGTGTCGTGCGTCTGGTTGACGATGGGCTCGACCTTCACGCCGGTCATCACCGCGCGGGCGAAGGAGGCGGGGCCGTAGAAGGCGAGCTGGGCGTTGCCCGCGCGCTGGCTCTCGATCACGGCGGCGTAGTCGTTGGCGATGCGCAGCTTGACCGGCACGCCGAGGCTCTTGGTCAGGTAGCCGGTCAGCGGCGCGTAGCGGTCGCTCGTGCCGGAGGCGTTCTCGGCCGGGATCACCGCCAGGGTCAGCTCCGGATAGGCCGCCTTCCAATCCTGCGCGGCGGCGGGCAGGGCGAGGAGGGCGAGCGCGAGGGCGCCGGCGAGGGTGCGACGGTTCAGCATGGGATTCTTCCGAAGGCGTCCGGGACGGATCAGGCGACGAGGGCGGTGGGGTAGGCCTTGAGGACGGGCGCGGGCGCGTCGAGCACCTCGCCGGCCTCGAGCCCGTAGAGCTGGCGGGCGACGTCCTCGGTGAGGTCGGCCGGCGCGCCGTCGAACACGAGGCGCCCGTCGGCGAGGCCGACCAGGCGGTCGCAGTAGCTGCGGGCCAGATCCAGGGAATGCAGGTTGCACAGCACGGTGATGCCGTGGCGGCGGTTGGCCTCGGCCAGCGCGTCCATGACGATCCGGGTGTTGCGCGGATCGAGGGAGGCCACGGGCTCGTCGGCCAGGATGAGATCGGGGGCCTGCATCATCGCCCGCGCGATGGCGACGCGCTGCTGCTGGCCGCCGGAGAGCTGGTCGGCCCGGTGGCCGGCAAAATCGCCCATGCCGAAGTCGTCGAGGGCGGCGAGCGCCAGGGCGCGCTCACGCTCCGACCAGAGCTTGAGGAGCGAGCGGTGCCTGGGCACCTCCCAGAGGCGCCCCATCAGCACGTTGCTCAGGACGTCGAGGCGGCCGACCAGGTGGAACTGCTGGAAGATCATGGCGCTGCGGGCCCGCCAGCGCCGCAGGTCGCGGCCGCGCAGGGCCGTGACGTCGAGGCCGTCGAACAGGATGCGCCCGCCGGTCGGTTCGACGAGGCGGTTGATCATCCGCAGCAGGGTCGACTTGCCCGCGCCCGAGCGCCCGATGACACCGACGAAGCGGCCGCGCGGGATGGCGAGGGAGACGCGGTCCACCGCACGGCGATCGCCGTAACGACGGATCAGATCTTCGAGAACCAGCATGAGACTGTCCGGCAGGAGCGATGAACCACGGTAAACCCGCCCCGCACGACAGAGGAATGACAGTTGTCCGGCTAATGATGAGCCGGTACTCTTGTGCTTGCGGTTCGAGGCGATCGGGCAGACCTTGCCGATCGTCGCGTGGTTCGTCTGACCCGTCCTCGACGATATCGGGAACCGTCGTCGAGGACCGTCTCGCTCAGCCGCGAGCGGGCGCCGACCTGCGTGTCGCGGCCGGGGCGGTTCGAGGCCCTCGCATGCGCCTCAAGGCGCGAAAGGAATACGGCGCAAGAGCCGGAATGGATCGGCGCCGTCCTGGACGACCACGCTCAGGGCGTCGATCACCAGGTCCGGCAGGTCCGCAGCGGCCTCCGTCAGCAGCGGCAGGATCACGGCCCTGTCCTCGGGGCCGAGGCGGCCGGTCAGCGTCATGTGAAACCCAAACTCCTCGAAGACGTGCGGGTAGCCCCAACGCTCCAGCAGCGCCCGCCCCCGCGGGTCGAGGCGCTCGGGGTGGCGCCGGACGCGCTCGGCTGCCGAGAGGGGGGCCCGCAGCGGGTCGAGGGCGGCCACGCATTCGGCGGCCAGCAGGCCGAGGGCCGGCGGCGGCGACTCCGGCACCAGGGCGGCGACATGTCCGAGCGCGGCGACGCGCAGCGAGCCGACAGGCAGAGGCGGTCGATGGGCAGCGAGGGCCTCGGCCGCCGCCAGGAGATCGGCTTCCGTCACGCCCGGGCCGAGGCGCCACGGCGCCTTCATCGTGGCGTGGAAGCCGTAGACGCGCGGCTCCTCGGTCCTGGCGGCAAGGAGGGCCCGGAGCGTGGTCGGCCCCAACGTCGGCACGGCGCCGAGGACCGCGTCGCCGAAGGCGGCGAGAGCCGTCCCCGGTGCGGGGGTGAAGTACAGGGCATATCGGACGGTTCGGTCCAAAGGAGCTCTTCCCCGGCGGTGTACGAGGCGCCGCTGCGCTCATAATCCGCAGCCCGGACGCTCGTGTGACGATGTCGAGACCGCAGCTAAGGAGCGCTCCAGCACAGGCGCGCCGACCTGTCGAGGTTCCCCGCGAGGACGAGACGCGGGTGTCGACGGCGATCCTCGTCACCCTCCAGCATCCTTGCCGGCCTCAAGCGCCCTCGTGACGAGGAGCGTTTTCGTGAGCTCCAACACGTTGTATGGAGTGCCACGGCTCGGCACCGATCTCGCTCCCGCGGGGTGCGGCGGTGGTGCCCGCCAGCGGTCGCTCTCGCGTCGATCGGCAAGACGCGATGCCGCAAGAATCGCGCTGCATCGGCCACATCCTGACATCCCGGGGCCTCTTGATCACACGTCGCGTCATCTCGGTCATGAGGCGGTCGACAGGTCGATCCTGTCCGGCGACGCCATGGCCATTCGCCCTCGTCGTCCGTCGATGACCGATCCGTCCGCCGCGCCGCTCGGGACCGCCGGGCTCGTGACGCTGCTGACGGACCGGCTCCTGGCCGGGCCGAGCGCGACCGCCGTCCTCGAGGAATGGTGCCACGAGCGCGGGCTGTCGGCCGGCGGTTCCCGCCTGTGCGCGGTGCCGGTGACGGCGGCGGCGCGGGCGCCCTCCGCCCAGCAGTGCGAGCGCCTCGGCGTCGGCTCGCCGGACCTCGTGCGCTACCGCCGGGTGCGGCTCACCTGCGGCGCCCACGTCCTGTCGGAGGCGCAGAACTGGTACGTGCCCGAACGCCTCACGCCGGGCATGAACCGGGTCCTCGACACCACGGCCACGCCCTTCGGCCGTGCCGTCCATGCCCTGGCGCCGCAGCGTCGCAACCTGTCGCTGGAGCGGCTGTGGACGCAAACGGCGGGGCGGCCCAGTCCCGCCACGGCGCTCTTCGCGATCCATGCCGTGCTCAGCACCGCCGACGGCGTCCCGTTCTGCGAGGTGGTGGAGACCTATCGCGGGGCGATCCTCGCCGATGGGGGATGACGCCGCACGCCCCTGCATCGGGCCGCCGATCGGTGGTAGGATGGCGGGGCAACGGAGACCCGTCCCCCATGATCGCCAAGCTCGCCGCCTCGACCGCCGTCCTCCTCCTGCTGGCCGCCGCGCCCGCCTCCGCCATGAGCTGCTGCGGCGCGAAGGGCGGCAAGGCGGGGGCCATGTGCGGCCGGGGCGATATGGCCATGAAAGACGGGGGCATGAAGCACGGTGGGATGAAGCACGGCTCGGTCAAGGGCACGAAGGCGGCCTGCTGCTGCGAGGGCATGGGCGGCCGGATGAGCCGGCGCGGCTGAGGCCGCACCCCGCGTTGGGTGCGTCGCGGATGCCACACGTTCCGGTGAGCGTGCCGTGACCGAACCTGTGCGCGATTGACGCGGTCTCCGCCGGCGCGCTAGCCTCGGGCCGACGGTTCCTCGCGAGAGGATCAAAAGGGAACGCGGTGAGGGCGAGGGTCCGCAAGGATCGCCCGATGCCGCGGCTGCCCCCGCAACTGTAAGCGGCGAGTCCTTCATCAACACGTCACTGGGTTCCTCGGGCCTGGGAAGACGATGACGGGACAGCGACCCGCGAGCCAGGAGACCTGCCGTCAGTCGTGGTCACACGCGAAACGCATCGGGCGGGGTGTCCTGGTGGGTGTCGAGGCGGGCGCGTGTCTTTTTCGGAGACCGCCTGAGCCGAGGCTTCGTTCGCGGTGACGTGCCACTGCCGTCGCCCGAGGCCTCGCTGCCCATGTCGTCCCATTCTCTCGCCCGACGACCGTCCGGTCGCCGACGGCCGATCTCCGTCTTCGCCCTCGCTCCGGCTTTCCTCGTGGCGCAGGTCTCCCTCGCGAAGGTCTCCCTCGCGGCGCATGACGCCCCCCGCCCGGGCGAGGACCACGCCGCCGCCACCCTCTCGGAACTGGCGGTGGCCGGCTCCGGGACGGGAACCCGCCTGCTGGCGCCGACCCCCTACACGGCGGCACCCACCGGCCTGAACCTCGCGACACCCAACCGGACCGGCAGCCGCCTCGACCTGTCGCCGCTCCAGACGCCGGCCAGCGTCGAGGTCGTCTCCGGCCAGAAGATCCGCGAGCGCGGCCAGGAGACGGTGCAGGAGGCGGTGACCCAGAACGCGGCCGGCATCACCACCATCGCCGCGCCCGGCAACGGCTTCGGGGCGTACACCTCGCGCGGGTTCGCCGGGGTCAACTCGGTGATGCAGCTCTACGACGGCACCCGCCTCTACGTCGGCACCGGAACCATCACCTTCCCGTTCGACACCTGGAACGTCGACCGGATCGAGGTGCTGCGCGGCCCCGCCTCGGTGCTGTCGGGCGACGGCGCCATCGGGGGCGTCATCAACGTGGTGCCCAAGAAGCCGACCTTCACCACCATCAACGCGGCGCGGGTGGCGCTCGGCTCGGACGGGGTCAAGCGCCTGGCCTTCGACACCGGCGGCGCCCTCGGCGACCGGGTCGCCTACCGCCTCAACGTCAGTGCCAACCAGGCCGACGGGTGGCTGCGCCAGAACGGCGAGTTCAGCAACCTCGCGGTCTCGGGATCGCTGTTCTACCAAGCCACCCCAGACCTCGCCTTCACCCTCTCGCACGACTCCGGCTACCAGGAGCCGCTGCGCTACTTCGGGACGCCCCTCATCGATGGCGGCATCGACCGGCGCACGCGGTTCAACAACTACACCGTCGACGACAGCCGGATCGTCTTCAAGGACGACTGGACGCAGTTCAAGACCGAGTGGTCGCCCAGCGCCGACGTCACGATCCGCAACACCGCCTATCGCCTGTCCTCGCACCGGCGCTGGCGCAACGCCGAGACCTACGCCTTCGTCCCGGCCACCGGCCGCGTCAGGCGCTCGGACTACATCGAGATCTTCCACGACCAGGAGCAGATCGGAAACCGCTTCGACGCCACCGTCCGCGGCGAGCTGTTCGGCTTCGCCAACGAGTTCGTGGCGGGCTTCGACGTCAACCGCATCTCGTTCCTCCACACCAACAACGCGCCCTACGGCGGCGTGAGCACCGTCGATCCCTTCGCCGTCGATCCGGGCCGATTCCTGCGCGTCGACGGCACCACGCCGGGGTACGCCACCAGCACCGACCAGTATTCCCTCTTCGCCGAGAACCGTCTCGTCCTGTCCGACCAGCTCTCGCTGATCGCCGGCGTCCGCTACGACGCGCCGACCGTCCGCCGGAACGACCTGCGCAACCCCGCCGCCGGCTACACCAAGGACTTCAGCGCGGTGAGCTATCGCTTCGGCGCCGTCTACAGCCCGACGCCGGGCAGTTCGCTCTATGCGAGCTACGCCACGGCCGTCGACCCGGTGGGGACGCTCATCACCCTCACCCTGGCCCAGAAGGACTTCCAGCTCTCGAACGGCGAACAGGTCGAGGTCGGCTACAAGCAGGTGTTCTGGGACGGGCGCGGCGAGTTCACCCTGGCCGGCTACCGGATCAAGAAGGACAACCTCCTGACCGCCGACCCGCAGCGCCCCGCCGTGTCGATCCAGGTGGGGAGCCAGTCGTCCCACGGGGTCGAGGCGTTCGCCTCCCTGGGCCTGTGGGAGAACTGGCGCATCGAGGGCAACCTCGCCCTCTTGCAGGCGCAATACGACAGCTTCCAGCAGGCCGTGGGCGGGGTCGCCGTCTCGTTCGCGGGCAACCAGCCGATCAACGTGCCCGAGCGAGTGGCCAACCTGTGGCTGTCCTGGGCCTTCGCGCCGCGCTGGGAGGCGCGGGCCGGCGTGCAGTTCGTGGGCGAGACGGTGGGCGACTTCGCCAACACGGTCCGGCGACCGGCCTACGAGGTCGTGAACGGCAGCGTCGACTACCGGATCGACGACACCTCCCGCCTGAGCCTGCGCGCCTACAACCTCCTCGACGCGGTCTATCCGGTCACCGGCGGGTCGACCTTCTGGCTGCTCGGGCGGCCGCGCTCGGTCGAGGTCGCCTACAGCGTGACGTGGTGAAGGTCGCCAAACGCTGGCTGATCCTCGGGCATCGCTGGCTCGGGATCGGCGCCGGGCTCCTCGTCGCCCTATGGATCGGCTCGGGCCTCGTGATGCTGCACGTGCCGTTCCCGCGCCTGTCGCAGGCCGAGCGGCTCGCCCGCCTGCCGCCGATCGCCTGGGACCGGGTGGCCATCGCCCCCGACGCCGCCCTCGCGGCGGCCGGCCGGCCCGAACCCGCCGCCCTCGGACTGGAGATGCAGGGCGGGGAGCCCGTCTATCGTGTCACCGGCCCTGACGGGAGCCGCGCCACGGTCTCGGCCCGGACCGGGGAGCGCCGGCCCGCGCTCACGCCGGAGGAGGCCCGGGCCCTCGCCGGCTCCGGCACCGTCGAGCCCGTGGCGCGCGACCAATGGACCGTCACCGCCCGCTACGACCCGCTGCGGCCCTTCCACAAGGTCGCCCTGGCCGATGCGGCCGGCACCGAGGTCTACGTCTCGGCCCCCACCGGGGAGGTCGCCCTCGTCACCACGCGGTTCGAGCGCGGCTGGAACTGGGTCGGCGCCGTGGTGCATTGGGTCTACCCGACGCCGCTGCGGGCCCGGCCCGACCTGTGGCGGGACGTGGTGCTGTGGCTGTCGGGACTCGCGATTCCGCTCCTGGCGAGCGGCCTCGTCCTCGGAATCTGGCGGCTCGGCTGGCCCCGGCGCTATCGCAACGGGGCGCTGACGCCCTACCGCGGGCTGGCGCGCTGGCACCACCTCTCGGGTCTCGCGGGCGGGCTCGCCCTCACCGGCTTCCTCGTCAGCGGCTGGCTCTCGATGAACCCGAACCGCTGGTTCACCGGACCGGCCCCGCCGGCGGCCCTCGTGGCCGCCCAGGCCGGCCCCTGGCACCCGGTCGGCCTCGACCCGGCCGGGCTGCGGCGGGTCGCGGCCCCGGACGCGGTGGCCCTGCGCTTCACCACCCTCGGCGGGCGGCCGCTCGTGGTGTCGCTCATGCGGGAGGGACGCCGCGTGATGGGGGCCGATGGTGGCCCCGGCCCCGACGAGGCGCAGATCGTGGCCGCCGCGATGCGGGCGATGGGCCAGGCCGCGCCGCCGACGGTGGAGCGGCTGACGGCCCACGACGCCCATTGGTCCGGCCTCGGCGAGCGGCCGCTGCCGATGCTGCGCCTGCGCTTTGCCGACCCGGCCGCCACCTGGCTGCACGTCGACCCACGCGACGGCACCATCGCCGAGCGCCTCGACCGCTCCAGCCGCGCCTACCGCTGGCTGTTCGACGGCCTGCACCGCCTCGATTTTTTCGTCCTCGCCGGGCCTGCGCGCGAACTGGCGCAGTGGGCGCTCAACCTTTTGGGGGCGGTGGTGGTCCTCAGCGGGCTCGTGGCGAGGTGGCGGCGGGTGAGCCGTAAGCTTTCGGGCTGAACGCGATGGGTTTGATTGTGTGAGGTGCCGCTTTGGGTGGAAATCAGACCTTCCGCGCCGTCCTTCTCAAGCCCCTCTGAGCATGAATACGATTGGAGAGTAAGCGCATTGCTGTTCCGGTAATTGCTGTCTCCCTCTGCCCGTGCAACGTTCGCGAAATGCGTTCCGGTAGATGCCAGCGCAGACTGCTCGCGTCGCACAAATCTGAGATTTCGAACCTGCTCTTCGAGTGCCGCGCGAAATCCTATAGCGGGAGGTTCAGACATGGATCACGATACGATGCGCCGGGCGACGGCCGAGTTTTTCGGCACCTTCTGGCTGACCTTTGGCGGTTGTGGTGCCGCCGTCTTGTCCGCCGCGTTCCCGGAACTCGGCATCGGCTTCCTCGGTGTCGCCTTTGCCTTTGGCTTGACCGTGCTCACGATGGCCTACGCGGTCGGTCACATCTCGGGTGGCCACTTCAATCCGGCTGTGACGCTTGGGCTGTGGTCTGCCGGACGTTGTGCGAACCGGCACGTACTGCCCTACATCGTCGCCCAGGTCGTTGGCGCTATGGTCGGTGCCTTCGTCCTCTATGTCATCGCATCGGGCAAGGCTGGCTGGCTTCCGAACGGGTTCGCCTCGAACGGCTACGGTGATCTCAGCCCTGGCAAGTACGGCGTTGCCGCTTGCCTGATCATCGAGCTTCTGACGACCTTCTTTTTCATCTTCATCATCGTCGGCACGACGTCGAAGGGCGCTGCGACGGGCTTTGCGGGCATCCCCATCGGATTCGCTCTGGTCCTGATCCACCTGATCTCGATCCCCGTGACCAACACCTCGGTCAACCCGGCTCGCAGCACCGGACCTGCCTTGTTTGCGGGCGGCGAGTACGTCGCACAGCTTTGGCTGTTTTGGCTCGCACCAATCGTAGGAGCTATGGCGGCCGGGGCTATGGCACGGTGGCTCTACGAGCCAGCGGACGTCGTTGACACCATCGTCGTCGAAAAGGGCGCTGCAATCTGAAGTCTTGCAGTCCAAGTCACGACGAACGGACCTGCTAAGATCCTAGAACGACGATGTGACCCGGCCTGACATGAATTGGCGGGCCGGGGCAAAGTGGGGGCAAGGCAGGAAGCGACGTGGTCGCAAGCAGTGCCCATGAGGATTCGTAGCGCCCGACGAGCCAAAGTTCGCTGCAGGTCACAAGCGACCGCTCAAATTCCCAAGCTGCCGGCTTTCAACCCCCAAGCCCACCCCTTAAGACCGCACCTCCCGCTTGGCGACAAAGTTGAACTCCTCGACCAAAATGTCCTTGACGACCTCGGAGCCCAGGCGCTCGTTGACCTTGGCGCGGACCTCGGCGAGGCGCTTGGTGACGTTGTAACGGGCCAGGCGCCTGAAATCGATCTCGGGGTCGCTGTAGATCTGGCGGAAGGTCTCGTCGACCACGAAGGCGTTGGGCGGCACCGAGAGGGTGTGCATCAGCCGCGCGTCGGCGGTGAAGACCAGGACGGCGACGATGTAGCCGGTGACCTTGCCGTCCGCGAGCATCGGCACGTTGATGGGCGCCAGCTTCTGGTACTGCAGGCCTTCGAGGTAGGGCTCGGTCTTCTTGCCCATGAGGCCGCTGCCCCAGGTCACCGCGCCGTAGCAGGAGGCGACGGTGAGGGCACAGATCCAGAGGCCGGTGACGAGGATGCGCATGGCGGCGGCCGGGCTTTCGGTGGGCGGTCAGCGGCGGCGGCGGGCGGAATAGGTCCCGTCGGATTCGGCGTCCTGGATCGCGTCGTTGACGATCTCGGCGATCTCCTCCACCGCCCGCAGGTGCAGGCCCACCACCTCCTGGTTGCGCTGCAGGCTGCGGCGCAGGCGCGCGAGCTGGTCGGCGAGCTCCGGGTCGACCCGCTCCGGGTCGAGGCCGCGGGTGAGGCGGGTGAGTTCGAGCAGGCTCTGGCCCTTGCGCCGGTTGACCGCGTCCTGGTCGATCGGGCGATGGGCGAGCAGCGCCTCGGTCTCGGCCGAGACGGTGGCGTCGAGCCGCTTGAGGGAGGCGATCAGCATGGAGGGTCCTTCGATCATCGGGGCGTCCTGGACGGCGAGCCCGCTCAGGAGGTCGCCTTGGTCCGCAGGAGGGCGGCGGCGGCCCGGTCGGCGGCCTGCCGCTCGACGGTGACCGCCTCGGCGTTGCGCGGCGCCGACAGGATGCGGGCGATGCCCAGCCCGCCGGCCTTCGAGATCTCCGAGCCGACCTGCTCGGCCAGCATCGACTTCCAGATGCCGCCGGCGTTGCCCTTGCCGAACACCGAGGTCGCCTTGTCGGGCATCATCTTCTCGACGAACTGGCGCAGCACGAACGCCTCGAACTGCTTGTAGGGGTCGACGGCCTTGCCGCCCTTGGCCATCGCGCTGTCGCTCTGCAGGGTGGTGAGCGTGGCGCGGGCGTCGAGGGGCATGTGGACCCCGGCACCCGCCATGCGCACGGCGTCGCCGAAGGCGGCCGGATCGGTGCCGGCGGGGGCGGTGAGCTTGGACGAGGCCTCCTGGTAGCGGGCCGGGTCCGCCGCCCGGGCGACGTCGAGGACGATGTCCGATGGGGGTCTGATGCTCATGGTCGTCGCCGGGGCTGACAGGGAATCCCGAAGGCCGCGGCGCGGCGCCGGGCCTTCACGACCCGGATAGCGCGCCTGGCTTTCGGGAGGCTGGTGTCTCGCCATCGTCCAGGCCGCCGCCGCGGGCGATTAGCAGGTCGAGCTGTTCCAGCGCCTCGCGGCGGTCCTCCTCGGCGCGGTGGGCGCGGGCGAGCCCCTCGGCCCAGCGTTCGGCCTGCTTTTCGGACAGGCCGCGCGCCAGGACGGTCCTTTCCTGGGCCGTAGCCCTGGCACCGAGCGCCGTGGCGGTCTCGGCGATCCGGCGCAGGCGGCCGGCGGCGGCATCGAGGAACAGGCCCGCCATCCGTTCCCCCGCCAGCGTCTGCAGCAGGGCGGCCCGGTCGGCCTCGGTGCTGGCGATGTCGCGGCGGGTGGCGGCCAGATCGCGTTCGGCGACGCGGCGCATCTGCTCCTGCACCGTCACGAGGCGCTTGGCGCGGGCGAGGCGCTGGCTCGGCGTCATCGCCTCAGCCCCTGCGCAGGTAGTCGACGTAGCCGATCAGGAACTGCATCATGAACTCGTTCGAGATGTAGTAGAGCATCAGCAACCCGCCGAACATGATGAACGGGGTCGCGATGAAATACACCGGGATCGTCGGCGTGAGCTTGTTGGCGAAGCCCGCGGCCAGATTCACCGCCACCGCGTAGACGATGAACGGCGAGGTGATCCTGAGGCCGAGCACGAAGGCGGTGCCGATCTGGTCGACGATGCGCACCAGGGCCGTCTGCGAGCCGACGCCCTGGCCCGGCGGAATGCGGGCGTAGGAATCGACGATGCCGCGAAACAGCTCCCAGTGCATGTCGGCGGCAAAGACCAGGGCGGCGGCCGACATCATGATCAGCGCCTCCACCGCCGGCACCGGGTCGACGCCCTCGGCCACCGCGCCGGGCATGCCGCCGAAGCCCACCATGGTGGAGGCGGCGTTCACCACCGTCTCGAGCACGAAGAAGAAGATCCGCCCGAGGAAGCCGATGACGAGGCCGGTGATGCTCTCGCTGACGATGAAGAACAGGGTGGTGGCGGGGTTGTCGTCGAGCTTGCCCTGGAACTGCGGCAGCAGGAGCGGCGTCAGCGCCAGCGACACCGAGAGGGCGATGAGCAGCCGCACCTGGGCCGGCACGCGCGGGCTGGAAAAGCCGGGGATCATCAGGAGGCAGCCCCCGACCCGGCAGAAGATCATGAACACCGACAGGAAGCTGTCGGGCGCCAGTGCCGTCACGAGATCGTCCCGAGGGACTTGATCTCGACGCCGCGCGCGATCTCGAGGTGCGAGAGCACCGCCAGCGTCGGATAGAGCCGCTCGACGATCATGCGGACGTAGGGGCGGGCGTCGGGCGCGGTGACGAGGGCGAAGTTGTGGGTCTCGCGCATCCGGGTGCGGATCGCCTCACCGGCCTCGGTGCCGAACTGCTCCACGAGGCGCGGGTCGATGTCGAACTCGATGACCTCGCCCTTGACGTCGCGCTTGAGGCTCTGGTGGAACGAGAGGTCCCAGGCGCCGCCGAGGCGCAGGACGTTGAGGACGCCGTTCTCGGCGAGGTCGCCGCAGATCTGCTGGGCGATGCGCATGCGCACGTGCTCGACGATCTGCTCGGCGCGCCGGGCGTGCGGCGTGATCTCGGCGATGGCCTCCAGGATGAGGTGGAGGTTGCGGATCGAGACGCGCTCGGCGAGCAGGAGCTTGAGCACCGCCTGCAGACCGGAATACGAGATCTGCGACGGGCAGATCTCCTCGAGGAGGCGCTTGTACTCGGGATCGAGCCGGTCGATCAGGCCGCGCATGTCCTTGTAGGACAGGAGCTGGGGCAGGTTGTTGCGGATCACCTCGGAGAGGTGGGTCAGCAGCACCGAGGCGCCGTCGATGGGTTCGAAGCCGCCGCGGCGGACCTCGGCGCCGTAGGATTCGAGCACCCAATGCGCCTTCATGCCGAAGGCGGGCTCGCGCACCGGATCGCTGGGCACGTCCGGCGACGGGCCGTCGCCCACCACCACCAGGAGCTCGCCGGGGCGGATCTCCTGGGTGGCGGCGACGGTGCCGTGGATGAGGATCTGGTAGCTCTTGGGCGCCAGGGCGAGGCTGTCGGTGAGCTTGATCTCGGGCACCACGAAGCCGTACTGGCGCGCGAACTTGCGGCGCATCTTGGCGACCCGGTGCGACAGCTCGGAATGGGCGGTCTGGATCTGGGACGAGACCTGGCGGCCGAGACAGACCTCGATCTCGGGCGTCTTGAGCGACTCCTTGACCGATTCGCGGGCCGCGACGTCCTTCTTCTCCTGCTCGGCCGCGGCTCTGGCCACCACGATGGCCTTCTCCTCGGCGAGCTTCTTGGGGATCGCGTAGGCGATGAAGGCCATCAGGCCCGCGAGCACCATGAACGGCAGGAACGGCAGGCCCGGCACCAGGGCGAACATCAGCATCAGGAACGCGGACACCCACAGCGCGCGCGGATAGGCGCCGAGCTGGCCGATCACCGCCTGTTCGGCGGTGCCCTTGGTGCCGCCCTTGGAGACGAGGAGGCCCGCGGCCAGCGACACGATCAGCGCCGGGATCTGCGAGACGAGGCCGTCGCCCACCGAGAGCTTGGTGAACACGTCCGCCGCATGGCCCAGCGGCATGCCGTGGCGGGTGGTGCCGATGATGATGCCGCCGAACACGTTGACGGCGATGGTGATGAGCGAGGCGATGGCCTCGCCGCGCACGAACTTCGAGGCACCGTCCATCGAGCCGAAGAACGAGCTCTCCTCCTCCAGCTCCCGGCGGCGGTGCTGGGCCTCCTTGTCGTCGATGAGGCCGGCGTTGAGGTCGGCGTCGATGGCCATCTGCTTGCCGGGGATGGCGTCGAGGGTGAAGCGCGCGCCGACCTCGGCGATGCGGGTGGCGCCCTTGGTGATGACGAGGAAGTTCACCGTGATCAGGATCAGGAAGACGACGATGCCGATCACGAAGTCGCCGCTCATGACGAACTGCGAGAAGCCCTCGATGACGTGACCCGCGGCCCCGACGCCGTGGTGACCGTTGGCCAGGATGAGGCGGGTGGTGGCGATGCCCAGCGCCAGCCGCAGCAGGGTCGCGATCAGCAGCACGGTGGGGAAGGCCGAGAATTCGAGCGGCTTCTGGATCCACAGGGCCACCATCAGGATCAGTACCGACAGGGCGATGGAGAAGGCGAGCCCGATGTCGAGGAGGATGGCCGGGACCGGCAGGAACAGGATCGCCAGGATCGCGACGATGCCGAGCGCGAACCCGATGTCGCGCTGCGACTTGCGCTCCGGGACGATCGCCTCGATCGCAGCCATGATGCTCCCTCATGTCCCGACATGGGTGTCCCACGTCTCAAGGGAGGCGTTCTGGCCGGGCAAGCTTGCGTGGGGATGGGGGCTTCGCGCCGGCCCCTCGGCCTCCCCCGTCCGTTCCGGGAGAGCGGGCCTCATCCCATGTCCGGTTGATCACTTCGTGATGCGGAAATGGGCTTCGCTCAGGCGCCGCGCAGGCTCGATGATACGGTTCCCACTCGATTCGAGCGGACACCGAATCAAAGATCCACGATGGATCGAGGCGCGGGCCCAGCCTCGGCCATCGCCACGTCATGGTTGGGAGAGGGTCGGCGAGACGCGGCCTTCGGGCATGTTTCCGATTCCTGGAGTCGAACCGGCGGGGCGGCAGCCCGCCCGCGGTCGGACCGGGCCGGTCGACCCGGCGTCGTCTTTCCCGCCTACGGCATGGTCTTTCCCGCCTACGGCATGCGCTGGAACAGGCGCACCGCCTCGACGTCCATGCGGGAGAACGCCCTGAGGGCGACGGGCTGGAACGCATCCCAGCGGGCCGCGGCCACCCGCTGCGGGACCAGGCGGGGCCGGCAGGCGTCGTCCCACAGGCAGGGGTTCTGGCGGGCGATCTCGCAGCCGGTGGTGCACGCCAGGGCCGGTGCCGCCGAGACGGCTCCCAGCAGCACGAGGGACAAGGTCACGGCCGTCGATCTGAAGGACACCATCTGATTGCTTCCTGACTGCGGAACGGACCCGGATGTCGGGTGACACGACGGAGTCGTGGTCCGTCTCGGATTGGAGGGCATCGCCGTTACCGGCGGGTCACCGCCGCACGAAATCAATGCCCGGCTCGCAAAATGGTTCATATCGTCTTGCGAGAGCGCGGGCGGGACGGGCGATCATTCGATTCGCCGTGGCCGGCCCCGGCCGAGACCTTGCATCGACCGAGATGTCCTATCGACAAGGCGGCTATTCGGCGGCGCCCGTCCGGCACCACGCCGTCCAGAGTTCGTAGCCGCTCGCCATCGGGTCCGACGGCGCGCACCAGGCGGAGGCGTCGGTCCCGGTCTCGATCGAGCGGGTGGCGACCCTGGTCTGTTCGAGGCCGTTGAACACCGCCTGGCAGCCGGAGCTCAGGCTGGCCTTCTTCTGCCGCAGGCAGGTGGTGATGCGCTCGACGTTGGGGATGTCGCCGCTGCAGAACTTGAACACGTCCGGGGTACAGGCCGCGCGCTGCAGGGTGGTGCCCTGCGCCAGCCCCGCCGACGTGCCGATGCCGAAGATCAATCCCGCACAGGCCATCACCACTGTCTTCATTCCGACCTCCCGACGTTTCGACACGCCATTCCCGCTCCCGACGGGGTGCGGACAAGATGACCGGACGACCGCGGGTCGGCCTGTTCATGGGAGCGACGTTATCGTGCAAGAGTTGGCGGTCAACCGTGAATCGTCGATCCGGTCTCGCCAGTCGACGGCTCCGTGCGGGGCAGCACGCAGGCGCGGATGTTCTGTCCTCGCGGGGGTTTTTACGCCGGACGCACGGGTGTCGGGCTCTTCAATCGGCCGCTCGTCCGGCCTCGACGCGGATCGGCCGGATCGCCGCGCCCTCGCGCAGGAAGGCGCCGGCGCGGGCGACCACGACGTCGTTCCGCTCGAGGCCGCCGCGCACCTCGACGTCCCCACCCGCCGACAGTCCGATCGTGACGAGGCGCGGCTCGATCCGGCCGTCCTCGACCCGGTAGACGAAGCGGCCCTCCTCGCCGATCATCACGGCCGAGGCCGGTATTGCCGTGCCGCAGCGTTCCTCCACCGTCACCACCGCGCGCGCGAAGGTGCCCTGGCGCGGCTCGCCGGCCTCCGCCATCTGGATGCGCACGCGCCCCGACTGCGAGGCGCCCTCGGCCGAGGCCGACACGGTCCGGACCCGGCCGCGGCTCTCGGGCAGGCCGAGCGGCGTGACGGTGGCGGGCTGGCCCGCCGCGATCCGGCCGAGGTCGGACAACGGCACCTCCGCGGCGAGTTCGAATTCGCCCTGCGCCACGATCTGGAACGGCGCCGGGCCGGCGGCGGTGACGGGCGCCCCCGGCGTCGCCGAAACCCGCCCGACCACCCCCGAGGCCGGCGCCCTCAAGGTCACCGGCGGCTGCTCCGGCCCGTGCAGGCGCCCGAGGGTGGCCAGCACCTGGCCGGCGGCGACCCTGGCCAGGGGCTCCACCGCCACGGTGAGGACGCGCAGGCCCTCGCCCTCGGGCCGGACCTCGATCTCGCGGCGCGGCACCACCACGCCCCCGAGCCGGACCTCGTCCTTGAAGCAGAGGTGTCGCGCCGCGATGACGCTCACGGGCAGCGCTTCGGTGACGACGGGATCGCCCGGCGGATCGGCGGGATCGTCCCGCCACGGCAGGGGACCGGCCCGGAGGGCGAGCGCCAGGGCCGCCGGCACGGCCAGCGCCGGGACCAGGAGCCAGCGGCGGGCCGGCGCGCTCCGCCGCAAGCGGTCGCGCACCGACCCCGCGGCGGCGGCCTCCTGCGGCCACACCACCCGGTAGGCATGGACGGGGCGCGGGATGTTCTTGAGGCGCTGCGGGCCGATATCGCGGAACTGCACCGGCACCTTGTTGCTCACCGTCTCGTGCACGGAGGCGGACAGGCAGATGCCGCCGGGCTCGGCGATGCCCTCGAGGCGCGCGGCGACGTTGACGCCGTCGCCGAGGAGGTCGCCCTCCACCGCCACCACGTCGCCGATGGTCAGCCCCATGCGGAAGGCCAGCCGCCGCTCGGGGGGAAGCGCGTCGTTGCGGCGGCCGAGCTCCCGCTGGATCGCGATGGCGGCGCGCAGGGCCTCCACGGCGCTGGGGAACTCGGCGAGGATGGCGTCGCCCGCGGTGTTGAAGACCCGGCCGCCGAATTCGGACACCTGCCCCCGGTAGAGGGCGGTGTGGTCGGCCAGGCGCCGGAGGGTGTCCTCCTCGTCCTGCGCGATCAGCCGGGAATACCCCGCGACGTCGGCGGCCAGGATCGCCGCGATGGTGCGCTTCATCCCTCCGGCCCCGCGCCCCGCAGCCCCGCACCTTGCATGCTCCCGGCCTTTCGCTGCGCAACGGGTCCGAGGCCGAGACCGGGATGGCCCATGCGTCTGGCGCCACGCACGCTTTCGGGCGGCCCGTGTCAAGGCCCCGGCTCAAGTGAAGAGCGAGGTTTGCGCAGGTTTGGGGCCGGTCCGGCGCCCGGTTTTGCCGCCGGGGATTCGCGAGGATTGCTCAGTTCGCCGGGACGGCGTGTGGACGGACTGCGACGCTATTGCGAAATCCCCGTTTCGATGCGTATCAGGACGGGCAGGCTTTTGAGCAGAGCACCGCATGTTTGGACGTCTACTCGTTGCGGCGACACGCGTTCTGGCGACCGGACTGATCGTGGTGCCGGGATTGGTGCCGGGATTCTTGGCATCGGTGGCGCTGACCTCGACTCCGGCCACGGCCGGCGGCGTGTCCCGCCAGCGCCAGGCCCTGCTCGTCGCCAACGCCGTCTATCCGGACAGCGACGCGGCCCTCGCGACGCCGCCGGGCGACCTGCGCCTCCTCGCCGAGGAGCTCAAGCGCAAGGGGTTCGCCGTCGAGACCGGCGAGAACCTCGACAAGGCCGCCCTCCAGGCCGCCATCGACCGGTTCGTGCGCAAGGTCGAGACCGGCGCGGTGGCCCTGGTCTACTTCGCCGGCTACGGCATCCAGGCCGGGCGCAGGAACTACCTCGTTCCCGTGGACGCGCGGATCTGGAGCGAGCCCGACGTGCAGCGCGACGGCATCGCCCTCGACACGGTCCTGGCCGACCTCGACAGGCGCGGGGCCGGCGCCCGGATCCTGATCCTCGACGCCGCCCGCCGCAACCCGTTCGAGCGGCGCTTCCGCAGCTTCTCGGCCGGGCTGGCCGAGCCGAAGCCGGGCCCGCGCACCCTCGAACTGCAGTCGGCGGCCCCCGGCAGCGTCCTCGTGGAGACGCGCGCGGCCACGAGCCCGTTCGCCACCGAACTGGTGCGCCAGATCGCCGTGCCGGAGGCGAGCGCCGAACAGGCGCTGGCGGCCACGGCCGAGGCGGTGGCCCGCGCGAGCCGCAACCAGCAGAAGCCCGCCCTGATCGCGGGAACGACCGAGCCGTTCGGGTTCGATCCGGCCTGGGTGAGGCCGGCCGCCCCCATGGCCAAGGTCGAGGACAGGCCCGCACCGGCGGCCCGTCCTCCCGAGGTGCAACCCAAGGAGGGAGCCGCCAAAGAGGGGTCGTCCAAGGAACCCCCGGCGAAGGACAAGGCCGCCAAGCCGACCGCGACCCTGCAGGACAAGGACATCGACGCCATGGTGGCGGCGGAGGAGGAGACCGCGCGCGAGTTCAATGCCGCCATGGCCAAGGGCACCAAGGGCGCGCTGGAAGGTTTCCTCAAGCGCCATCCCTCGGGGCCCCTCGCCAAGACCGCACGGGCGGAACTGGCCAGGGTCGAGGGCACCGCCCGCCCGCCGCGCGAGGCCGATAAGCCGGTCGCCGTCGCGCCGCCCGCGCCACCTGCTCCTGCGCCCGCGGCCGAGCCCGCACCGTCGGTGCCATCACCGCCGGTACCCTGGCGCTCGCCCCCCAAGACCTATTCGATGGCCGAACTGCAGCGGAAGGCCTCCCTCGACGCGCGCATCACCCGCAACCCGCGCGATGCCACCGCCTTCTACGAGCGCGGCCAGTTCCACGCCCAGCGCGACGACTATCCCGCGGCCATCGCGGATTTCGATCAGGCCATCCGCCTGGAGCCCTCCAGTCCCGAGGCCCTCAACAACCGCTGCTGGGTGCGGGCCATCAACAACGACCTGCGCAAGGCCCTGTCCGACTGCAACGACGCCCTCAAGCTCAAGCCCGGCTTCGTCGACGCCCTCGACAGCCGCGGCTTCGTCAACCTCAAGGCCGATGCCCTCCAGGCGGCGATCCAGGACTACGACGCGGCCCTGCGGCTGGCGCCGACCCACAGTTCGTCCCTCTACGGACGCGGCATCGCCCGCTCCCGCCTCGGCCAGTCTGCCCAGGCCAACGACGACCTGACCCGGGCGCTGGCGCTCAACCCGATGATCGACAAGGACTTCGCGCAATACGGGCTGCGCTGAACGTCCCTCGCGAAACGCCCGCTGCGCCGTCGCGGCCGGCCCCGGCCGTCGCCGGTCGACCGCGATGGCCGTGCGGCCCAGCATGGTGTCCTCACGAAATCTGCTTTGGCGATCGCGAAACCTGATTCGCGCGGTCGGATCGTCCGGCGACCCGAATCACCAAGGCCCGATCCGCAGCAGATCGGCCGGCCGCCGGGGGCGGGAATGATGAGGACCGGCGATGCGCCGGCGCACATGACTCGCGATGACATGGCCTACGAGGCGTCTCCTCTGTGCAAGCCTGCACATTTCCCTCGCCGAGGGCGCGGAAGGTCTGAGAAAACCGGGCGAATGCTGTTGATCGCTGCCTGGGGGCGTGGGAAGAACACGGTGTTGCACGTCCATCGACAGCGCGACTTCGGAGGCTGAGATGACCACTTTCTCGAAACTCTCCCATGGTGTGATCGGGTTGATGGCCGTCGCCTTCCTGGCCTCGGTGGCGCCCGTCCAGGCGCAGCAGGTCACGGAGGACGAGATCCTCAAGGCCCTGTCGCCGCCCAAGACCCGCAGCCTGTCCATCGGCGCCCCGACCCGGGTCGCGCCGAGCGGCGACGAGGTCTTCGTCGATACCCTGCGCAACAAGAGCAGCCGCGACCTGAGCGCGAGCGCGCGGGAGAAGCTCAAGACCGTGGCCGCCGACAAGCCGGCCATCGACCTCGTGATGGAGTTCGACTTCCGGTCCGACGCGCTGCGCGGCGAGGCCCTCCGGAACGCCGACGCCCTCGGCAAGGCACTCTCGAAGCCGGAACTCGCCAACCAGACCTTCGTGATCGCCGGCCACACCGACGCCAAGGGCTCTGACGCGGCCAACCAGACGCTCTCCGAGCGCCGGGCCGAGGCGGTCAAGCGCTACCTCGTGGCGACCTACAAGCTGCCGGCCGAGAACCTGATCGCGGTCGGCTACGGCAAGACCAAGCTCAAGAACCAGGCCGCGCCCTTCGCCATGGAGAACCGGCGCGTCCAGGCCGTGAACCTGCTCCAGGTGAAGACCGCGGCCCGCTAGGACACCCGCGTCCCGACCCCGCGGGCAGGCGCCCGTGGGGTCGGCGGGCGCCCTCACCCCAGTCGTCGCACAAGGCCGGACCCGACCGTGCAATCCTCCAGCGTCGCGTGTCGTCCCGGGCGGGGCGGGAGTGTCCCGGGCCCTGGCGGAGGGGTCGCGCGAATCGCGCTCGGGCTCTGCCTGTTCGCCCTGGCGACGTCGGCCGCCCGGGCCGAGAGCACGCCCGAGGGCACCACCGTCATCGGCATCCGTGCCGGCCAGGCCTGCATTCAGGAGCAGATCCGGATCACCGGGTTCGCGCTGGCCCGCGAGGAGAGCGGCACCAGCCTCGCGCTGGACGGCTACCGCATCACCCAGGTCCTCGTCGCCGAGGGCGACAGGGTGACGAGCGGTCAGGAGGTTCTGCGCGCCTCCCTCCTCGGCGCGGAGGAGGGCGGTGCGTCGCAGGGACGCCCGGCCGGCGTCAGCGCCCGCGCGCCCATCGCCGGCACCGTCACCCGCGTCACCGCCCGCGTCGGCATGGCCACGAGCGCGGCGATGCCCACCGGCCCCGGCGGCGTGCCCGAGCCGCAGGTGCGCATCACCGGCGAGGGCGGCATCGACCTGCTCGTGGACGTGCCGAGCCCCTACGCCACCAAGATCCGCACCGGCACGGCGGCCCGCATCGTCTACGGCCCCGGCCTGGAGGCCAAGGGCACCGTCCGCGTGCCGGTGAGCGAGGTCGACCCCGCCTCGCAGCTCGGCCGCGCCCGCCTCACGATCGAGCCGGCCTCGGCCCTGCGCCCGGGCCAGTTCGCCAGCGCCGTCCTCGAGACCGCGCGCGACTGCGGCCTGTCGGTGCCGCGCTCGGCGGTGGTCTACCAGAACGGCGTCACCAGCGTGCAGATCCTCAACGGCACCAAGGTCGAGCGCCGCCGGGTCCGCACCGGCCTGTCCGACGAGACCACCATCCAGATCCGCGACGGCCTCGCCGAGGGGGAGCTCGTGGTGGTCGATGCCGGCACCGCCGTGCGGCCGGGCGACCGCGTCACGCCGGTCGTGAGCCGGGACGACGGCAAGAACGCGGGCAGTCACACCGGCAAGAACGACGGCAAGAACGACGGTAGGAACCGCTGAATGTCGCTCAACGTCTCCTCGCTGGCGATCAAGCGGCCGCTGCCGTCCATCGTGTTCTCGATCATCCTGCTGGCGCTGGGCTGGGCGAGTTTCGTCCGGCTGCCGATCACGCGCCTGCCGAGCGCCGACATCCCGCTGATCTCGGTGGTGGTGACGCAGTTCGGCGCGGCCCCCGCCGAGATCGAGACGCAGGTCACCAAGGTCGTCGAGAACGGCGTCTCCGGCGTCGAGGGCGTGCGCCACATCGCCTCCTCGATCACCGACGGCCTCTCGGTCACCACCATCGCCTTCCGGCTCGAGACCAACACCGACCGGGCCCTCAACGACGTCAAGGACGCGATCACCCGCATCCGCTCCGACCTGCCCCAGAGCGTGCAGGAGCCGCTGATCCAGCGGGTCGACGTGGTCGGCCTGCCGATCGTCACCTATGCGGCGCGTGCGCCGGGCAAGAGCCCGGAGCAGATCTCCTGGTTCATGGAGAACACCGTCAAGTCCTCGCTGCAGGACGTGAAGGGGGTGGCGCAGGTCGAGATCATCGGCGGCGTCTCGCGCGAGGTGCTGGTCTCCCTCGATCCCGACCGGCTCCAGGCCTTCGGCCTCTCGGCGGTGGACGTGAGCCGGCGCCTGCGCGGCACCAACGTCACCGTCACCGGCGGCCGGGCCGAGATCGGTGGCCGCGACCAGGCGATCCGCACGCTGGCGGCGGCCAAGACCATCGACGAACTGGCCGGCGTGATGATCGCCCTGCCCACCGGCGGCGAGGTCCGGCTCATCGATCTCGGCATCGTCACCGACACCATCGCCGACCGGCGCACCTTCGCCCGCCTCAACGGCGAGCCGGTGGTGGCGGTGGGCATCAAGCGGGCCAAGGGCGCCAGCGACGTGGTGGTGGCGAAAGCCGTGCAGACCCGCGTCGACACCCTGCGGGCCGAGAACCCGGAGTTCGACCTCACGCTCATCGATTCCTCGGTGGAGTTCACCCTCGGCAACTACGACGCGGCGATCCACACCCTGTTCGAAGGGGCGATCCTGGCCGTCATCATCGTGTTCCTGTTCCTGCGGGACCTGCGCGCCACGGTGATCGTCGCGGTCTCGCTGCCGCTGTCGATCTTCCCCGCCTTCTGGGCGATGGACATGCTCGGGTTCTCGCTCAACCTCGTGAGCTTCCTCGCCATCACCCTCTCCACGGGCATCCTCGTCGACGATTCCATCGTCGAGATCGAGAACATCGTGCGCCACATGCGCATGGGCAAACCCGCCCTGCAGGCGGCTTCCGAGGCCGCCGACGAGATCGGGCTCGCGGTCATCGCCATCAGCCTCACCATCATCGCGATCTTCGCGCCGGCGAGCTTCATGTCCGGCATCGCCGGGCAGTTCTTCAAGCAGTTCGGCATCACGGTGGCGGTGCAGGTGCTGTTCTCGCTGCTGGCGGCGCGATTCGTGACGCCGATGCTGGCGGCCTACCTCATGAAGCCGCACACCAAGCCCGAGAAGCCGCCGGGCCCGATCCTGCGCGCCTACACCCGCCTCGTCACCCTCTCGGTGCGCTGGTCGCTGGTGACGGTGCTGATCGGCTTTTGCTTCTTTGCCGCCTCCATCGCCAGCCTCGGCCTGCTCTCCCAGGGCTTCCTGCCGGCGCAGGACACCTCGCGCTCGGTGATGGCGCTCGAACTGCCGCCGGGCTCGCAGCTCACCGACACGGAGGCGACCACCGAGGAGATCGTCACCGCCATCCGCGCCCTGCCGCAGGTGCGCAGCGTGTTCGTGGACGGCGGCCGCGTGCCCAGGGAGCCCACCGAGTTCCGGCGCGCCTCGCTCATCGTCAACTACACGCCCAAGGCCGACCGCTCGATCACCCAGCGCGAGCTGGAGCAGGAGATCGGCAAGCGCCTGCGCCAGGTGCCCGACATCCGCTACTACTTCGTGGACGAGAACGGCCTGCGCGCCATCGCGCTGGTGGTGCGCGGGTTCGATCCGCGCATCGTCGCCAACGTCGCCAACGAGCTCGCCGGCCAGATGCGCCGCATCCCCGGCGTCGCCAACGTGATCTCGGGCACCACCCTCGACCGGCCCGAGCTGCAGATCAGGCCCCGCCTCGATCTGGCCGCCCGCCTCGGGGTGACCCCCGAGCTCCTGGCCGAGACCATCCGCGTGGCCACCATCGGCGACGTCGGGCCGGCGCTGGCCAAGTTCGACGCCGGCGACCGGCTCATCCCGATCCGGGTCCAGCTCGACGACCGCGCCCGGCTCAACCGCAACGTCCTCGAACAGCTGCGGGTGCCGATGGGGCGGGGCGGCAGCATCCCCCTCTCGGCGGTGGCCGACCTCGACTTCCAGCAGGGGCCCACCAACATCAGCCGCTACGACCGCCAGCGCCAGGCCAGCGTCGAGGCCGACCTCCTCGGCTCGGCGGCGCTGGGCGACACCCTCAAGAGCATCGACGCGCTGCCGGTGATGAAGTCCCTGCCCAAGGGGGTGACCATCAGCCAGTCGGGCGACGCCGAGAGCCTCAACGAGCTCTCGGAAGGGTTCGCCCAGGCGATCAGCGGTGGCCTGATGATGGTCTACGCGGTGCTGGTGCTGCTGTTCGGGTCGTTCCTGCAGCCGCTGACCATCCTGTTCTCGCTGCCCCTGTCGCTGGGCGGGGCCGTCATCGCCCTGATGATCAGCGGCAAGCAGCTCACGACCCCGGTGTGGATCGGCATCCTGATGCTGATGGGCATCGTGACGAAGAACGCGATCATGCTCATCGACTTCGCCGTGGAATCGATCCGCCACGGCATGCCGCGGGACGAGGCGATCATCGATGCCGGCCGCAAGCGGGCGCGGCCGATCGTCATGACCACCATCGCCATGGTCGCCGGCATGCTGCCCTCGGCCCTGGCCTTCGGCATCGGCGGCGAGTTCCGCTCGCCCATGGCCATCGCCATCATCGGCGGCCTGATCTTCTCGACGCTGCTGTCGCTGATCTTCGTGCCGGCGATGTTCGTCGTGGTCGCCCGGGTCGGCGACCTCTTCACCCGCCTCGGCCGGAGGATCGCGGGGCTGGTCGACCGGCCGCACAAGACCGCCGCCGGGACCGAGGCGCATGCCCCGGCGCCCGGCGGGCCGGGGGCGGGCGCCTGATGCCAGACCCCCAATGAGCCCGACCCAGCGAGGTCTGCCCGCGCGACTGCGCGGCGGCGGGCGTCCGCCGAACCGCGATGAGTTCGACCGATAGGTCGGTCTCATCGCGATTGGGTATGAGGCTCAGCGCGGCCCGGAACCGCCGGCCGGCTCGCGCCGCAGGATCGGGTTGACCCTGTCGCCGTCGCGCAGGAAGGCGCCGGCCCGCACCACCACCGTGTCCGATTCGGTGAGCCCCGTCAGGATCTCGACGTCGGTGCCCGACAGCAGGCCGGTGGTCACCTGGCGGGTCACCACCCGGTCGTCCTCGACGGTGTGGACGATGGTGCCGTCGGCTTCGTACTGGATCGCGGAATAGGGCACGCCGATGCCGCAGCGCTCGGCCAGCACGATCACCCCGCGGGCGAAGGTGCCGACCCGCAGGGCGGCGTCGGTGGCGGCCAGGGCGATGCGGGCCCGCCCGAGCTGGCTCGCCGGATCGATGCCGCGGTCGACCCGGCGGACCCGGCCGGCGACGTCGGCAAGGCCCAGGGGCGCGATCGTCACCGCCTGCCCGGCCGCGAGCTTGGGCAGGTCGGCCAGGGCCACGTCCGCCTGCAGGTCGACCTCGCCGCCGGCCATGATGCGGAACAGGGGCTCCTGGCGCGGCGACACCGGCGATCCGACGCGGGCCTCGCTGCGCAGGACGGTGCCGGCGACCCCCGAGCGCACCGTCGTCCCGGTGCCGGGCACCCCTTCCATCGGGCCGAGGTTGGCCAGGGACTGGCCGGCGGCGACCTTCTCGAGGGGCTCGACCAGCACCTGCGTCACCTTCAGGCCCTCGCGCTCGGGGCCGACGTCGACCTCCTGGCGCGCCACCAGCACGCCGGTGACCTCGACCCGGTCGGAAAAGCAGACGCCGCGGGCGGCGCGCACGCTCACCGACAGGCCCGAGGGCGACCGCGCCTCCTGAGCGCTCGATTCCTGAGCGCTCGTTTCCTGGGCCAAGCCGAGGGGGAGGCCGAGCAGGAGGCCCGCGACGGCGGCGAGGCGGGTGCGACCCGGGGACCGGGGATGAGGCATCGTCATGATCCTGGAGATCTCGATCGTGAAGGTTTCAGCGTCGCCGCGGGACGGGGGCGTCCGGGCGCGACCTTGGGAGGATGGCGTCGAGGAAGCCGCCGAGTTCGCCGCCGGTGGCGCCTTGGCCGCCGCCGGTGGCACTTGGGCCGCCGGTGGCACTTGGGCCGCCCAACAGCCCGGTCCCGAGGTCCTGCAACGCCTCCATCGCGCCGGCCGGATCGTCGAGCAGCCCCGCCATGTCGGCGGAGACCGCGGGGTCCCGCCAGGGCCCCGTCACCCGCACCGGGACGGAGAGCCCGCGGCCGGGCCGGCGCCCGCGCTGGGGCGTGACCCTGGGCTGGAAGGTGAGGTCCAGGGTCTGGCCCACGAGATCGAGGCTGCCGCTGCCGCCGGCTTCGATCAGCGGCGAGCGCAGGGACAGCCCCTCGGTGACGCCGGTTCCCTGCGCGATGCGCAGGCGCCCGCCGAGATAGCTGAAGCGGGTGGCCGCGCTCCCCCGCTCCTGCCCGAGGGAGGCGAGGACGGCGAGGAGCTCCGAGCCCTCCAGGGTGCCGTCGGTGACGCTCATGTCCGCCGAGCCGGTGGCCGCGCGCGGGACGTCCTCGGGGCGGGCGGCCACGGCCTCGATGTCGAGGCTCGCCGTGAGGCGCCCGTCGATGGCGGCGATCCCGAGGAGGTCGCCGAGCAGGGGGCGGACCTGCCCCTGCGTCAGGGTGAGGCCCAGGCGGTGACGGCCCGCGGTTCCGGCCGGTGCCAGGGCGTAGCGGACCTTCAGCGTCCCCTCGTAGGCCCGGGCCGCCGCGAGCCCGGCCTCGAGGACGCCCGCGCCCACCTTGGCGGTGACGGCGACGCCCTCGATCCGGGCCGGCCCGAGGACGAGGCGCCCGAGCGCGATGCGGCCCTCGCCCTCCACGGCCGCGAACCAGCGCGGATCGGGCAGGATGCCGACCGGGACGGGCACGGTGAGGCCGGCGGGCGCCCGGGTGGAGGATCCTTCCGGCGCCAGGGCGAGGGCGTCGAGGCGCAGGTCCGCCGCGATCCGCGGTTTGGCGGAGGCGCCCGCCGGCAGGTCGCAGAGCAGGGCGCCCGAGAGAGCCGCACCGTCGAGGGTGCCCGTGAGGCGGTCGAGGGCGACCCGGCGGCCCTCGAGACGCAGGCTGCCCGCGATCGTGCCACGGCGGCCGGAGGGGCCGCCCGGTTCGAGGGTGAGGCGCAGCGGCCGGCCCGATCCGGCGGGGGGATCGAGGGCCAGTGCCAGGCGATGGCCGCCGGCGTCGAGATCGAGCCGGTAGGTTGCCCCCGCCGGCGCCGGGCCCGAATCGAGATCGAGGGTGAGGTCGGCGGCCGGTATCGCCACCGACAGGCTGCGCCCGTCCGCGGACAGGTCGAAGGCCTCGATCCTGGCGCTGCCGGCGAGGGCCGAGAGCCCCGGCTGCCCCTCGCCGCCCGCCCGGGGCGTGGCCGGCTCCCCGTCGAGGGGCAGCCGCAGGCGGGCTTCCTCGACCCGCACCCGCAGCGCCCCGGCCCCGCCCATGACGAGGGCGAACGGCCCGGAGAGATGCACCTTGCGGACGTCGAGCCCGAGGCCGGCGCCCGCCCGCCCGGCGCCGACGTCGGACAGCACGAGGCTCGGGCCCGCTCCGAGCGCGACGGACCCGATCCGCCAGTCCAGCCCCGTCTCGCGGGCCAGCCGGTCCCGGACATGCCCCGCCAGGACGCCCGTCAGGAGCGGCCACGCCGCGGCCGCGGCCACGGCCACGGCGAGGCCGGAGGCGGCGATCCAGGCGGGGCGGATCGTCATCGGACTACGACCACGGGTCTTCGACCATGCGTCTTCCCCAACCTCGTCGATGCGGAGCGCATGCGAATCACGCGACAGATTCCACCACCGCCGCGCTTTCGCCAAGCCGATCTTATGATGTGTTGGGCGGCGCCGTTGCAACGATGACTCCGGTTTGGCGGCCGATCCTCCGTGGCAATTCAATGTTCGGGTGAATCGGCGCCGGCGCGGGCCGCGGAAATCTCTTGGCGGTGCGCCCGGTCACTTGATCGGCGTGCGACCCGGCGTGTACTGATGAGGCCCATGAAGAAGGTGCTGCCAGCGCTGTTCGTCCTCCTGCTCACGATGTGGGCATCGGCGGCGGTTGCGCAGACCCAGACCGGCAAGCGCGTCGCCCTGATCATCGGCAATGCCGCCTACGCCAGCTTCGGCAAGCTCGACAACCCGAGCAACGACGCCGAAGACATCGCCGCCGTCCTCCGGCAGATCGGCTTCACGGTCATCGAGGGTCGCGACCTCAGCAAGCGCGACATGGACCGGCGGCTGGCGCAGTTCTCCCGCGCGGCGAGCGACGCCGAGACGGCGGTGGTCTACTACGCCGGCCACGGCCTGCAGTACCAGAACCAGAACTTCCTGGTGCCGACGGACGCGCAGCTGAAGGACGGGTTCGACATCCCGTTCGAGACGATCTCCGTCGACAGCGTCATCGGCGCCCTCGACAACTCCCGCGGCGCGCGGATCATGATCCTCGACGCCTGCCGCAACCTGCCGCTCACCGAGGGCGTCAAGCGCGGCAGCGGCACCGGGCTCGCCCGGGTGGTGGGCCGCGACGGCCTGATCATCGCCTACGCCACGCAGTCCAACCAGGTCGCCTTCGACGGCCAGGGCCGCAACAGCCCCTACGCCGAGGCGCTGGCCAAGTCCCTGGCCGAATCCGGCCTCGAGGTCGGGCAGGTGTTCCAGCGGGTGGCGGTGGCGGTGAAGAAGGCGACGCAGGGCAAGCAGCTGCCCGAGTTCTCGCGCTCCTACGCCGACGAGGTGTTCCTCAACCGGGCCGAGACCGACTCCCAGGCCTGGAGCCGCCTGCGCAACAGCAACGTGGTGGCCGACCTCTCCGCCTTCATCGAGAAGTTCCCGGCGAGCTTCCTCGCCGATGCGGCGCGCATCCGCATCCAGCTCCTGGAGAACCAGGCCCGCTACGCCGAGCAGGAGGCCGAGAACCGCCGCCAGGAGGAGCGCCGCGCCCAGGAGCGGCAGCTCTGGGCTCGCCGCGAGGAGGAACAGAACCACCGCGAGCAGGCCCGCCTCAGCATGGAGAAGTCGCGCCGCGAGGAGGAGCAGAATCAGGCCGAGCTCGCCCGCCTGATGGCCCAGCGGCAGGACGAGGAGGCCCGCCGCGAGGCGATCCGGCGCGAGGAGCGCGCCCGGCAGGAGCAGGCCCGCCTGGACGCCGAGAAGGCCGCCCGCCTCGCCGCCGCCGAGATCCTGCGCCGGGAAGAGGCCGCGCGCCTCGCCCGCCAGGAACAGGCCAAAGCGGAGGCGGAGAAAGCGGCGCGTCTGGCCGCCGCCGAGCAGAAGCGCCGGGACGAAGCCGCGCGCGTCGAACAGGCCAGGATCGAGGCCGAGAAGGCCGCCCAATTCGCCGTCGCCGAGCAGGCGCGCCGCGACGAGGCTGCCCGCGTGGAGCTGGCGCGGCAGGAACAGGCCCGGATCGACCAGGCCCGCGCGGATGCCGAGAAGGCCGCCCGCCTGGCTGCCCTGGAGCAGAAGCGCCGCGACGAGGCCGCGCGCATCGAACAGGTCAAGATCGAACAGGCCCGTGTCGAGGCCGAGAAGGCCGCCCGCCTCGCCGCCCTCGAGCAGGCGCGTCGCGACGAGATCGCCCGGCAGGAGCAGGCCAAGGCCGAGAAGGCCGCACAGGTCGCGGCCGCACAGGTCGCGGCCGCACAGGTCGCCGCTGCACAGGTCGCGGCCGCCGAGCGCCAGCGCCGCGAGGACGCGGCCCGCCTGGATCAGGCGAAGGCCGAAGCCGCGCGCGTGGCCGCCGCCGAACAGCAGCGCCGCGACGAGGCCGCCCGGCAGGAACAGGCGAGAGCCGAGCAGGCCAGAATCGAGCAATCCAAGGCCGAACAGGCCAGAATCGAACAGGCCAGGGCGGACGCCGAGAGGGCCACCCGGCTGGCGGCGATCGAACAGACGCGCCGCGAGGAGGCCGCACGGGTCGCCGCCGCCGAGCAGTCGCGCCGGGAAGAGACCGCCCGCGCCGATCAACTGCGCATCGCCTCCGAGGCGGCGGCTCAGGTCGCCGCGGTTCGGCAAGAACAGGTCCGGCAAGAGCAGGTCCGGCAAGAGCAGGCTCGTCTGGCGGCGGACGCCGAGGCGGTCCGCATGGCGGCCGTGGTGGATTCCAGGATCGCGGCGGTCGAGCCGGTCGCCGCCGCCGGGGGCTTTGCCCTGTCCATGGACGCGGCCAAGGCCGTGGTCGCCCCCTCCGACCGGGCGCCCGCCGACCGGGCGCCCGCCTCCCAGGCCGACACCGCCAAGTTGCCCCACACCGCCTATGCCAGCCTCGACCTCAAGGAGATCGGCGACGTCAAGGCGACGGTTCCGGGCAACCCGGGCGAGGTCCAGCGCGCGGTCCAGCGCCGCCTGACCGAACTCGGCTGCTACACCGAGCCGCCGGAGGCCTCGTGGGGCCGGCACTCGATGGCGGCCCTCGACCGGTTCTACGCCGCCGCCAAGCGCGCCGATCGGGCCAAGACGGATCAGGCCAAGACGGATCAGGCCAAGACGGATCAGGCCAAGGCCGAGCTGACCGGCAACGGCCCCAACCGCTCCATCCGCATCGCCTCGACCCTGCCCGACCAGCTCACCCTGGACGATCTCAACAGCTACAGCGGCCGGATCTGCCCGATGATCTGCCCCACCGGCAGCGAGCAGCAGGGCGAGGTCTGCGTGAAGGTGACCTGCCCGAACGGCACCGTGCTCAGCGACAGCGTCTGCCTGCCGCGCAAGGCGGCCCCGGTGGCGGTCGACCCGGCCCCGCGCATCCGCAAGGCGGCGCGCCCGGCGGAGATCGAAGAGGATGTCCGGCCGGCTCGCAAGGTCGTCGCGCCGCCGGTGGAGCGGGAGGTCCGCCGCCCCGCTCCGCGCGAGGTCGTGCGCCCGGCTCCGCGCGAGGCCGCCCGTCCGGCTCCCAGGCCCACCTACAAGATCGTGGCGCCGGTGCGCGCCGCCCCGAAGGTGCCGGCCCTGTCCACCTACACCCGCTCGGCCCCGGTGCGCGCCACCGCCTCCTCGGCCCCGAGCGTCACGCCCGCCGAGATCGGCGCGGTCCGCGCCATGAGCCGGATGCCCTGATACGGCCAGCGCTCGATGACCGCGGTGGCCGGATCGGCACGCCCGCGCAGCGCCTGAGCGAAGCCCATTTCCGCATCACGAAGTGATCACCCGGAAATGGTACGAGTGATCCATCGGAAATGGCACGACGCACCGGAGACGGTCGGCCGGCGTTCGCGCCGGAATTGCCCGCGTCCCCGAATCGCCGATTGCGAATCATGCCGCGGCCCTCAGGGTCTCGGCACCGCACGGCTGGCGTCGGCGTGGTGTTCGCCGGTCTTCGCACGCAACCCTCCGCCGAAACGACTGCGTTGGAATTTCCGGGGCCGGCTCAAGTTCTGTCTTCGCCCGGCGGGACAGCGTTTGTGGCACCATGGCAACATACCTTCGAAATTCAAGGTGGTTTAGAATCGTTAAGGCGTTTCGTCACCCAAATCCGGATACCTGGCTGTACAGTCTTGGCGAGGTCAAAGGGCACCAGACAATGCATTCTCACGCCATTACCGCACCGGGCGGACGCGCCGACCGATCGGCCTCGCGTCGGAGCGCCTTGCGGGCCAGCCTTCTCGCAGGCGTATCCCTGGCGGTCCTGCCCTTGGCGATGGCGCTGGTGACGGCATCCGAGGCCACCGCGCAGGGCATCGCGCCGGGCTTCGACCAGACCCAGGTCCCGCGCGGGGACGACAATTCCAGCGGTCCGGTGACGCTGCCCTTCACGGCCAACTTCTTCGGCGGCAACTACACGCAGATCTACGTCAACAACAACGGCAACGTGACCTTCGGCCGGCCGCTCAGCGATTACACGCCCACCGGACTCGACGCCGATTATCGCGGCGCCCCCATCATCGCGCCGTTCTTCGCCGACATCGACACCACCAATGCCGCCAGCGGCGTCACCGCCTACGGCACCGGCACCTATGCCGGCCGCACCGCCTTCGGTGCGACCTGGCCGGCCGTGGGCTATTTCGCGTCGAAGGCCGACAAGCTCAACACCTTCCAGGTGGTGCTGACGGAGCGCTCCGACACGGGCGCCGGCAATTTCGACATCACTTACAACTACCGCAGCATCCAGTTCGAGACCGGCGACGCCTCGGGCGGCACCAACGGCCTGGGCGGCACCTCCGCGGCCGTGGGCTATTCGGCCGGCACCGGCGTCGACGGCACCTACTACCAGCTGCCGGGCGCGCTGGTGCCGGGCTACTACCTCGACGGCAGCCCCTTCGCCCTCGCCACCGCGTCGAACGGCGGCGCCCCGGGCCAGTTCCTGTTCCCCGTCCGCAACGGCGGCGTCCTGTTCGCCCGGCTCTGCTCGGCCGGCGACAACGCCTCGACCACGACGCTGGCCAACTGCGGTCCGCGCGGGGTCTACGGCGGCGGCATCTTCTACACGCCGACCGGGGCGCTCACCCTCAACGTCCTGCAGAACACCACCATCACCGCCGCGGCCGGGCAGGACGCGCTGCTGGTGATGGCGGCGACGGCCGGCGGTTCGCAGGGCGGCAACGTCGCCGTCACCGTCGATTCGAGCGCCCGCATCGTATCGGCGGCGGGCGCCGGTATCCGGGTCGAGACCCAGGGCGGCGCCGGCTCGGCCACCGTCGCCAACGCGGGCACCATCGAGGCCGGCACCGCCGCCATCGTGGCGCGGGCCGGGACCGGCTCGGTCGAGGTCGCCAACGCCGGCACCCTCACGGCGCCCATCGGCATCGCCGCCGGCTCCACCCGCGGCAACGCGGTGGCGACGAACGACGGGGTGATCCAGGGTGCGACGGTGGGCATCGCCGCCGGTTCCCGCGCGGGCGTCGGGGTGGCCAACTCCGGGCAGGTGACCTTCGGCAAGCTCGGTCTCGCCGCCGGCGGGCTGTTCGGCCCCGTCACGATCACGAACCGCGGCACCCTCACCCAGGACGCGACCCTGCCGACGCAGGTCAGCACGGCGCAGCTGGCGACGCTGCCGAGCGACTTCGCGCGCTTCGTGCCCGCAGGCACGGCCGGCATCTACGCCCGCACCGTCGGCGGTGCCGTCACGGTCGTGAACGCGGGCACCGTCACCGCGTCGGTCGGCATCGACGCGGCCGTCCTCGACGCCACCGCCCAGGGGCTGGTCCCCCCGGCGGTCGGTGCCCTGACCGTCTACAACTCCGGCCTCGTCGACGCCGCCCTGGCGATCGACACCACGGCCAGCCGCGGCGCGACGCAGGTCGTCAACGCCGGCACGATCGCCGGCCGCGTCGCCCTCTCGGCCGGGTCGAGCTTCGGCAACGACACCTCGGGGATCTTCAACCCGCTCGGCACCAGCACCTTCGGCGGCGGCAGCCTCACCAACGCCGGCATCGTCAACCTCGGTCCGGACGTGACCCTGGCCGGCCTGTCGAGCTTCACCAACGCCTCGGGCGTGGTACGGGCGAGCGGCGCCTCCGCCGTTTCGGCGGCGACCTTCACCAACGCGGGCACGATCGACCTGCAGAACGGCCGGGCCGGCGACAGCCTCACCATCAACGGCAACTACGTCGGCCAGAACGGCCGGGTGAACCTCGACGTCTCGACCCAGACCAGTTCCTCGGACCGCCTGGTGATCACCGGAAGCGCCGGCGGCACCACCGGCCTCAACCTCCTCAACCTCACGCCGGGGCAGGCCTTCACCACCTCGCCGGTGCTCGTGCAGGTCAACGGGGCGGTGAGCCCCGGCGCCTTCGGCATCGCCAACGTCCAGAGCTTCGGCGCCCTCGACGTGGCGCTGCTCACCGGCGCCCTCGGCACGGAAGGCGGCAGCACCGTCTCCCTCGTCACGGTGCCCAGCGCGGTGGGCCAATCCGGCACCACGGCGGTCCTGGCCGCCCAGAGCATCGCCTTCCAGGGCGGCACCGCCATCCTCGACCGCGTCACCCAGATCCGCGGCGACGCCCAGCGCGCCGCCGCCGGCTCGGCCCCGGCCCCGGCCCTGCCGCAGATGACGCAATACGCGCCGCTCGGCCAATACGCGGCCCTGGTGAGCAAGGACCCGATCGCCCCCAGGATCGTGGCGCCGGCCCCGCCCAGCAACGTCAAGCCCGCCGTCTGGGCGCGCGCCTTCGGCGACATGGAGCGCCGCACCGGCTTCAGCACCCTCACCTTCGGGGGCGCCAACTTCGGGCGCGACCTCGGCTACAGCCAGGCCACCGGCGGCCTGCTGGCGGGCGCCGACGTGGTCATCAGCGGCGTCACCGCGCCGGACGACGGCCTGATCCTCGGCGTCATGGGCGGCTACACCACCGCCAACGTCCGCCTCAACCAGCAGGCGGGCCGCCAGGATTACGACGGCGGCACGGTGGGCGCCTACGCCACCTACCTGAAGGGCGGCTTCTTCGCCGACACGCTGTTCAAGACCGACCTGCTCGGCCTCGACATCACCGCGCCGGGCGTGCGCCAGTCGACCGGCCTGCAGAACTACAACGTGCTGGGCAACATCGGCTACCGGTTCGACCTGCCCAACGCCCTCTACATCGAGCCGACGGCGGGCCTCGAATACGTGTCGACGGTGTTCGACCGCACGCCGGTGCTCGCCGCCAACGCGGTGCCGCTGCAGGACGGCGACGCCTTCCGCGGCCGCATCGGCGCCCGGCTCGGAACCGAGTTCGTGCAGGACAACATCCGGGTCGAGCCGAGCATCACCGGCCTCGTCTACAACGTCTTCACCGAGTCCGGCACCACCGCCACCTTCGGCGGCGGCACCCGCCTCACGGGCCTCACCAACGTCAACAAGGCGCGGGGCGAGATCCAGGCCTCGATCAATTTCCTCAACCTCACCACCGGCCTGTCCGGCTTCCTGAGGGCCGACTACCGCATCGGCGAGGACCTGCTCGGCGGCGGCGGCCGGGCCGGCATCCGCTACCAATGGTAGGCCATGGCTGATCCCTCCCGGGGGATCGCGCGACCGGGGCGGCCGGATCGGTATCGGTCCTGCCGCCCTTCGTCCTCTCCCCGCCGGGCGGGATCGTCAGGGGGCGTCGACCTCGACGACGCGCGGGCCCCCCTCGTCGGGGCCGTCGAACAGGACCAGGAGCCGCAGCCGGCCGTCGGCCTCGCCGAGGGGCAGGAGCGCCTCCGGCTTCACCTTGGGGCCGAGGGAGGGAACGGCGCCGAGGCTCTTGGTACGTCCCGCCCCGTCCCACCACGTGACCGCGTAATCCCCGTCGGCGACGCTGCCGTCGGCCGGGTCCTGCACCGGGCCGGCGAGGACGAGGAAGGCGTCGCCGAAGGTGACGAGGTCGCGCACCCCGCGTGCGCCACCGAGGTCGACGGTCGTCACCTCGGCCTTGCCGATTTCGCCCTCGAACAGGACGCCGAGGGGCACGGACAGGATCGCCGCCCTGCCGCCGACGAGGGGGCCACGGAACCCGGCATAGAGCCGGCCGCCCTTCACCGCCGCGCCTTCGATGTTGAGGCCGTCCTTCTTGAGGGGCTGGTCGAACAGGAGCGCCCGCTCCGCGGCCAGGAGGCCGGGCAGGGCGGTGGAGGCCGTGACCGCCACCGGTCCCGTCAACCGTCCCCTGGCGTCGACCGCGGCCGGGTCGATCCGCAGGCGGAACAGCTTTCGCGATGCCGCCGCCCTGGCGTTGCTGCTCGGGTCGTCGGAGCCGCCGTCGGTGTGCCGCGGCCGGCCGTGCGAGCCGACGACGTAGAACAGGCCGTCGGCGTAGGCGACGGCCTCCGCATCGAGGTCGAGGGCCCTGTCGCCATGGGTCTCGTCGGTCAGGCGGATAAAGTCGCCGGCCAGGAGCCGGCCGTCCTCGAGGATGACGATCTGCACGCCCTGGGCCTGATCGTCGGCGATCAGGCAGGTGCGCGGAAAGCCGACCGTGGTGGCGCAGGCGAGGCCGCTCACGTCGGTGGACTTCTTGACGTCGTCCTTGTCGACCCGGCCCGGCTTGGCCCTGTCCTTCTTCGGCTCCCCGAACAGCTTGCCCTCGACCGCCCAGGTCGCGCTGCCGGCCGCGGCCGGCAGCACCCAGGTCGCGCCGCCGGCCGTGGCCGGCAGCACCCGGGCGGGCAGGGCGATGCAGGCGATCGCCGCCAGGGCGAGGGTCGCATCACGTCGCAGGATCATCGCCGGTCTCCGTCATCGCCTCTCGCGAAGGCCCGGGCCGGGCCTCGACGCGCGCGGCGGGCCCCGACCCTATGGCCGTCTGCGCGAGGGCTGGAAAGCGGCACCGGCGGGCCAGGCCCTCACGTCACCGTGGCCTCCAGGCGCTCGGCGATGTCGCGGCCGAGCGCGTGGCCGGTGCGGTCGCGCTTGACCGTGAGGTAGGTGAGGTTCTGCGCGGTGACGCGGCCGAGGCTGCGCTGCGAGCCGACCACGTCGAGCCCGGCCGCGGCCAGGGCCGCGATCTTGGCGGGGTTGTTGCTCACCACCTGCACCCGGTTCACCCCGAGGCCGCGCAGCATCGCGGCGGCGAAATCGTAGCGGCGCTGGTCGACCCCGTAGCCGAGCGCCTCGTCGGCCTCGTAGGTGTCGAAGCCGCAGGCCTGGAGGTCGTAGGCGCGGATCTTGTTGGCGAGTCCGTTCCCGCGGCCCTCCTGGTCGAGATAGAGGAGGATGCCGCCGCCGGTCTCGGACATGCGGTGGATAGTGCCGCGCAGCTGGTCGCCGCAATCGCACTTGAGCGAGCCGAACAGGTCTCCGGTGAGGCAGGCCGAATGCAGCCGCACCGCCACCGGCGCGGACAGGTCGGGCCGCCCGACCACGATCGCCACCTGGTCGCGCAGGCCGTCGCCGCCGCGAAACACCACGAACTCGCTGTCGAGGGCGCCCTCCAGGGGCACCGGAGCGCGGCTGACGATGCGCACGCCGACACCGCGGTAGGCGGCGATCGCCGCCTCGTCGAGGGTGAGGAGATGGGCCGGCACGGCCGCCGCATCCGCGAGCGGCACCACCACCACGGCGGGCAGCATCAGGGCGGCGCGGGCGAGGTCGAGGGCGCTCTCGTCGAAGGGGGTGGCCGAGGCCACGGGGGCGTCGATGCGGGCATCCACCCGCAACGCCAGCCGGGCGATCCGCTCGGGCTCGACGGCGGTGAGGTGGACGATGCCGGCACCGGCACGCTCGGGCAGCCCGAGCCGGCGCAGGCGCGGGGCCGGCAGCACCAGGTGCACCGGCGCATCCAGCCCGGAGAGGAAGGCGGCCAGGGCCGCGTCCACCGTTTCGGCGCAGGCGACGAGGGCGGGCCTCGCCCCGAGGACGGCGACCGGACGGCCGGCGCGCAATTCCGCGATCGCGCGCTCGACGGCCACCTGTTCGGAAGCGTCCCTGCGATCTACATCCTGGCACGTCGTGGGCATCGATGACCTCTGGTTCCACGGCCCGACGACGAACGACGACGGGACACGAGTGATGGCGAGCGTGACGAGTCCGGACGGTGTTTGCGATCCGTCCCGTCCGCCCTCGGCTGCGCCTGATGTATTGCGCGCCGACGCCGATGACATGGGTGCGGCGTCATGGACCCTCTTCGCGCCGTTCGCGGCGGGAACATCGCAGCGTCCTTTCGTCTTGGCGCAACTCGGCCAATCGCTGGACGGGCGCATCGCGACGCCCTCGGGCGATTCGAAGTACATCAACCTGTGCCCGGCCCTCGACCATCTCCACCGGGTCCGCGCCCGGGTCGACGCGGTGGTGGTGGGCATCGGCACCGTCCTCGCCGACGATCCGCTCCTCACCGTGCGCCGCGTCGCGGGGGCGAGCCCGGCCCGGGTGGTGATCGACCCCTCCGGCCGGATGCCCTCCACGGCCCGCTGCCTGGCGGAGGACGGCGCGCGCCGGGTCGTCGTCTGCCGGCCGGGTGCGGCGGTGCCACCAGGGGTCGAGGCCGTGCGGATGGAGGCAGAGGCGGCGTTCTGTCCACTGGCCATCGTCGCCCGCCTCGGGAGACTCGGGTTCGCGCGAATCCTCGTCGAGGGCGGTGCGCGCACCGTCTCGGCCTTCATCGACGCGGGCGCGATCGACCGGCTCCACCTGATGGTGGCGCCGATGCTGATGGGGTCGGGCCGCAACGGCCTCGACCTTCGGCCCATCGTCGCCCTGAACGAGGCGATGCGGCCGGCGACCACGAGCTATCGCCTGGGCGGGGGCGAGGTTCTGTTCGACTGCGACCTGCGCCGCCGCGCCGAAGGAGGACCCGCCCCATGACGGCACCCACGACCCGACCCGAGACGACCCGACCCGCGACCTATTCCACGAGCCAGAAGGCGCTGCACTGGGGCATCGCGCTGCTCATCCTCGTCCAGGTGCCGCTCGCGCTGGCGATGACCAACGTCGGCGAGGGGGCGCTGCAGAACCAGCTCTACGAGTGGCACAAGTCCTTCGGCCTCGTGGCCCTGGCCCTGGTGGCGGCCCGCGTCCTGGTTCGCCTGTCGCGGGGCGCACCCGGCGCCGAGGCGGGGCTGCCGACCTGGCAGAGGCGGGCGGCGGGCGTGTCGCACGCCGCCCTCTACGGGCTGATCGTGCTGGTGCCGCTGCTCGGCTGGGCCGGCACCTCGGCCTGCTGCGCCCCCGTGAACCTGTTCTGGTCGGTGCCGCTGACCCTGCCGATCTCAGGGGGCATGCCGGTGGGCGAGCGCATCCTCGGCGTCCACACCGTGGCGGCCTTCGCCCTCGTGGCCCTGGTCGCCCTCCACACGGCGGCCGCCCTGCATCACCACCTCGTGCGCCGCGACGGCACCCTGCGCCGCATGCTGGCGAGCCGGTAGGGACCGGCGCGGCGGCCCGACCCAGCCGGACGAGCCACCGCCCTACCGGGGCGGGATCGCCAACAGATCGGCGTGGCCGATGCGCGCCGTGGTCTCCGGGCGGCCGCGGGCGGCGGTCCAGTCGGCGAGGGCGTCCGCACCGACGCGGCCGGTCTGGGCCACCGCCGCGGCCTTGCCGTCCTTGAGCATGCGGACCAGGGCGCCGTGGCCGGGGCCGAGGTCCCAGGGGCTCGGCGCGGTGGCGACGCCGTAGCCGTGGCGGCCGAACTCCTGCGCCAGCGCCGCCGTGGCGCCCGGCCCCAGGGCCGCCCCGAAACCCTTGTCGATCCCCTGGTGTGCCAGGAAGGCGGCATGGACGGCGGCGTCGGCTGCGTGCGGCGGCGCCCAGGTCTCGGTGCCGTCGTAGCTGAGGGCGGTGTAGAAGACCGCCCCGGTCTGCGCGACGGCCTCGACGAACCCGGCGACCCACTCCGCCGAGACGAGGTCGAACAGGGCCGCGGCCGTGACGAGATCCGGGGCGGGATCGAGGGCTGCGCCAAGATCGGATCCAAGACCTGATCCGAGACCGGATCCAAGATTTGACCCGAGCCCGGCGGCGAGGTCGAGGGCCGCGAAGGTCACCCGCAGGCGGGCGGCACCCTTCTCCAGGACGAGGGTCTCGCCGTCGGTCGCGGCCCGGTCGGCCCAGGCGAGGAGGGCGGTGCGGGCGGCCGCCAGCAGGGCCGGGTCGTGGTCGACGAGCCGCCACGACTGGCGTGGTCCCAGGCGAGGACTGAGCCCGCGCAGGTTCGAGCCGGTGCCGCAGCCCAGATCGACGATTCCGATCTCCCGGTCGGCTGGCAGCGCCCGCCCCAGGTCGGCCACGAGGCCGGCGTCGCGGGCGGCGTGGTCGGCGGGCTCGCGCAGGGCGAGCCATTCGCTGCTGAAGCCGGTCATGCGGGATCTCCCGGGGGTCGCACGATGGGTCCGGAAAACCGGATGTCGGTGTTGCGCATCAGGCTCGGGCCTCCCTCAGGGTCGCGGCGACGATGGCCGCCGTGTCGGGCCAGCGGGTCAGGTCCTCGCCGGCGGCCCAGGCGGCCTCCGCCGCCGCCCGGCGCCGGGCGGGATCGGCGATCATCGCCCGGAGGGCGTCGGCGAGGGCGGCGACGTCGCCCGGCGCCACCTTCAGCCCGGCGGCATCGGGCACGGTCTCGGCGGCGGCCCCGCCGGTGGACGCCACCACCGGCAGGCCGCGGGCGAGGGCCTCGGCCAGCGCCATTCCGAAGCCCTCGAACAGGGAGGGCGAGACCACGAGGTCGGCCTGCGCGTAGAGCGCGTCGAGGCGGGCCGCCGAGACCGTGCCGGCCAGCGTGATCCGCGCCTCGAGCCCGGCGGCGGCGATGGCCCGGCGGACGTCGGCAACATGCCCGGGCGCCCGGTCGCAGGCCCCGGCGATGGTGAGGTGCCAGTCGAGGCCGGCCAGGCCCGCAAGGGCGGCGACCAGATGGTCGAAGCCTTTGCGCGGGGTCACCGCGCCGATGGCGAGGAGCTGCACGGTTCGCGTCCCGCCGCCGGGCGCGCGGGGCGCCGGGTCGGTGCCGGGCTCGGCCACCGCGATGCGCGCGGCCGGCACCCCGAAATCGGAGACCAGCAGGGCGCGGGTGAAGCGGCTCGTCACCACCACGCGGGCGGCCAGCGCCAGGGCGGCGCGCTCGACAGCGACGAGGCGGGCGGCCGCCTCGGCGCTCAGCCCCGCCTCGAGGCCGAGGGGATGGTGGACGAGGGCCACGACCGGGCGCGTCCCCGCCAGGGCGAGGACGGCCGGCGGCAGGGCGCCGTAGGCGAGACCGTCGACGAGCAGCACGCTGCCGCGCGGCGTCGCCGCCAGGACCTGGGCGGTGAGGGCGAGGTCGGCCTCGCTCGGGTGCGGGAACGACCCCGGCAGCGAGACGGCCATGACCTCCACCCCCTGCGCCGGCAGATGGGCGAGGAGCCGCCGGGCATAGGCGTAGCCGCCGGTGGGGGTGGCCAGATCCCCGGGGACGAGGAAGGAGACCGCGGTCACGGCGCCACCGGGCCCTCGAACCAGGCCCGGGCGATGTGGGATTCGTGCAGGGTCACGCGCAGGCGCTCGACGCCCTCGCCGCCGGGGCCGAGGTCGCCGGCCCGCGCCGCCGCCGCCATCGCCCCGTGGATGTGCCCGCACAGGAACTCGGTGGTGGTGTTGATGCCGGCGAACTGCGGCAGCGTATCGAGGTTCGTGTAGTTGATCGGCGCCAGGATGCGCTTGAGCGCCTCGCCGGCCCGGCCGATGTCCACCACCACCCCGTCCTCGGTGAGGCTGGTGCGGTAGAAGGCGACGTCCACGACGAAGGTGGCGCCGTGGAGCGCCTGGGCCGGCCCGAACAGGTCGCCGCGAAAGCTGTGGGCGATCATGACGTGCTCGCGGACTTCGATGGCGTACATGCAGGGTGTCCTCGGGGTTGGTGACGGTGCTCAGAGGGCGTAGCGCACCACGGTGCAGAGGCCCGGCGCGCCGGCGGCCAGCAGGCGCGGCAGGGATTCGGGCAGGTCGGCGAAGGCGACCTCGCCGGTGATGAGCGCGTCGAGGCGCGGATCGGCCAGGAGGCCCATGGCCTTGTGCATCCGGCGGGCGTAGCTCCAGCGCGGCCGGCGCGAGGCCGAGACCCGGCCGACCTGGCTCGAGACCAGGCTGAGGCGCCGCACGTGGAAATCGAGGCCCAGCGGTGCGGCGACGCTGCGCGCGCCGTACCAGCTCAGCTCCACCACCCGGGCCTCGTCGCCGGCGAGCGTCAGGGCCAGGGCGAGCCCGTCCTGGCTGGCGCTGGCGTGGAACACCACGTCGGCCTCGCCGGGCCGGGCGTCGGCGGGACGCGCGAAGGCGGCGCCGAGCCGTTCGGCGACGGCGGCCCGTTCGGGCAGCACGTCGATCACCGTGACCTCGCAGCCGACGATGCCGGCCGCGAGATAGGCCACGAGCAGGCCGACCACGCCGGCGCCGACGACGGCGATGCGGTCGCCGGGGCCGGCGCCCGAATCCCAGACCGCGTTGAGGGCGGTCTCCATGTTGGCGCCCAGCACCGCCCGGCGCGGCGGCACCCCGGCGGGGATCGGGCACAGGTCGGCGGCCTGCGCGAAGAACTGGTCCTGGTGCGGCTGCAGCGCGAAGACGAGGCCGGTGCCGGCCGCGTCAGGGGCCGCGATCCGCCCGACGGCGCAGTAGCCGTACTTGACGGGGAAGGGGAACTGCCCCTCCTGGGCCGGGGCACGCATGCGGTCGTACAGGGTCTCGGGCACGAGTCCCTCGAAGACGAGGCGTTCCGTACCGCGGCTGATGCCGCTCCACAGGGTCTCGACGGGAACCGCGCCGGGCTCAGGCGCAGCCGGAACCTCGTGTCGCAGCTCGGCTTGTCCGACGGCGGTATACCAGAGCGCCGTCAGCCCTTCCGCTTCCCGAACCGCTGCGCCGGATGTCTCCCGATGATTCACGTCGACTCCTTGCAGCCCCGGTGCACGGAGGCGGACGGTGGCGCTCCTCTCACGACGCCCGCGGGCCTACAACCCCGCAAAACCCTGCGCTGGCGCCGCATGCTGGTGCTCGCCCTCAACCTCGCGAGCAGCCTCGTCCTCCTCGGGCTGACGGCGGTCGTGCTCGGGGCGGGCGGCTGGAGCCTCGTCGATCTGGCGCTGCTGGCCTGCTGCGCCCTCTCCCTGCCCTGGACGGTGCTGGGGTTCTGGAACGCGGCGATCGGCCTCTGGCTGATGCGCCGGGGTGCGGAGGGCCTCGCGGCGGCCGCCCCCTTCGCGATCACCGGCCAGGAGCCGATCCGCATCGCCACCGCCGTGGTGATGACCCTGCGCAATGAGGACCCGGCCCGGGCGCTGGCGCGGTTCGAGCGGGTCAAGGCCAGCCTCGACGCCACCGGCTGGGGCCGGGCCTTCGCCTATCACGTGCTCAGCGACAGCGACGACCCGTCGGTGGCGGCGGCCGAGGAGCGGGCGGTGGCCGACTGGCGCGCCCGCAGCCCGCTCGCGGAGCGTCACCGTATCGCCTACCGGCGCCGGGCGCACAACACCGGCTTCAAGGCCGGCAACCTCCAGGATTTCTGCCGCGCCCACGGCGGGACCTGCGACCTGATGCTGCCGCTGGACGCCGACAGCCTGATGGACGGGGCCTGCATCCTGCGCCTCGTGCGGATCATGCAGGCGTACCCCGGCATCGGCATCCTCCAGAGCCTCGTGGTCGGGGCGCCCTCGGCCAGCCCCTTCGCCCGCATCTTCCAGTTCGGGATGCGCCAGGGCATGCGCCCCTACACGATGGGGTCGGCGTGGTGGACGGGCGATTGCGGCCCGTTCTGGGGGCACAACGCCCTGGTGCGCATCCGCCCGTTCGCCAGCCACTGCCGCATGCCGGTGCTGCCCGATGGGATCTTCGGCGGCCCGATCCTGTCCCACGACCAGATCGAAGCGGTGCTGATGCGCCGGGCCGGCTACGAGGTGCGGGTGCTGCCGGTGGAGGGCGGCAGCTTCGAGGACAACCCGCCGACGCTGTTCGACCACGTCGACCGCGAGGTTCGCTGGTGCTTCGGCAACCTGCAGTACCTGCGCCTGATGCGGATGCCGGGCCTGCACCCGGTCAGCCGGTTCCAGCTCGCCGCGGCGGTGATGATGTTCCTGACCGCGCCCGCACTGACCCTGGCCCTCGTCCTGGTGCCCTTCAAGCTGATGCAGGTGGAGGAGGGCTTTCCCGTGGCCCTGGCCGCGGGGCTCTACCTGGCGTGGCTGGCCGCCTCGATGGCGCCCAAGCTCGCCGGCTACCTCGACGTGCTCACGTCCCGCCGCGCGACCCGCGCCCACGGCGGGCTGGCGCGGGTGACGGCCGGTGCCCTCCTGGAACTGGCGTTCTCCTTCGTGCTCCTGGCCGTGAGCAGCTTCCGGCTCACGCTGTTCATGGGCCAGCGCCTCGTCAGTCCCCGGCACGCCTGGGGCCGGCAGAACCGCGACGCGCAAGGGGTGCGGTGGACGACGGCCCTGCGCCGCCTGTGGCCCTGCCTCGCCTTCGGGCTCGGCCTCGGCCTCGCGCTCCTCGCGCTCGGCCCCGCCGCCTTCGTCTGGAGCCTGCCGCTGACGCTGGGCTACCTCCTCGGCATTCCCTTCGCGGTGGCCACCGCCTCGCCCGGCGTCGGCCGGGCGATGGTCCGCCTCGGCCTCTGCGCCACCCCGGAAGAGATCGCGCGGGAGACCGATCTTCAGTCGTCGAAGTGGAGATAGAGCGGGTCGAATTCCGCCGCCTCGGTCAGGCCGTGCCAATCCTCGATCACCAGGGTGCGTCCGCCCAGCGCGATCAGCTTCTGGCTGCGAAGGTCCTGCAGCACGCGGTTGACGTGGACGTTGGAGAGGCCCAGCGCATCGGCGATGTCGACCTGGGTGATCGGCCATTCGCAGCGATAGCCCTCCGCCAGCCCGAGGGCGTTCAGCTTGACGTACATCTCGCAGAACAGGTGGGCGATGCGCCCGCTGGCCGAGCGGCGCCCGAGGCCGGTCATCCACTCGCGGAAGATCGAGGCGTCGACGAGGGTGTCGCGCCACAGGGCGCCCGTGATGCCCGGGAAGCGGCGGGTGATGTCGAGGACCGCCTCGTGCGGGATGAAGGCCACCGTGCAGGGCGTCACCGTTGCGAGGTTGTGGTCCATCACCCGCAGGTGCAGGCTCTGCAGGTCGGGGATGTCGCCGGGGATGTGGAACGACATGATCTGCCGCTTGCCCTCGGTGAGGATCTTGTAGCGGCAGGCCCACCCGTCGAGGATCAGGCAGCACTGGGTCGGCCGGTCCTTCTCGCGGACGATGTCGTGGCCGCTGTCGAGGCGCCGCTTGGTGAAGGGCAGGGTTTCGACGGCCCGCTTCTCCGCATCGGAGATGTGTTCGATGCTCGAGAGCTTGCGGACCAGGAGCTTGAGGTCTTCGGGCGATATCATGGTCACCGGCGGCGGTCCTGTCTCGGCCAGGCTACCCTGGGTAGAGACGATCGACAGAGGAAAGGGTACGGGACGACGTGGCGTGCGCGACGGATTGTCGGTCGAGCGCGAAGACGACAGATGTTCGCGGGTCCGCATTAGCATAAGTTGCCCGGAGGGCGCGCGATAGCGGGTCGCGTGACCTGTCGGCCGGGGCCTGCGCCTGCGGCGGATCGGCTCGCGGCGCGGCGCTGCTCCGGGAAAGCGGCCGTGTCCCGTGACGGGGTGAGCCGCACCCCGCCCGATGTCAGGCCGGGTCGGCGTCGATTCGCATCCGCAGGATCGCGTAGGGCGTCACCCGCCGGTCCTGGCCGCGGTTGTACTCGGGGCGGCGGTTGACCTGGGCCGCGGTGATGTAGAGCCAGCGGTCGGCGGTGATCGCGAAGGTGTCGGCCCAGATCAGGCGCGGGTCGGTGGCCAGGATCGAGACCGTGCCGTCGGGGTCGCGCCGCCCCACGGCGTTGTGCTCCTGCAGGGCGAGGTAGACCCGGTCCCGCGCGTCGGTGGCGAGGCCGCCGGTCATGCCCTTCTCGCCGAGGTCCTCGACGCCGGCCGCCACCGCGGCGTCGGAGGCTTGGCGGTCGAGGAGGGAGGCGGTGTCCACCGCATACAGCCGCCGGCCCATCAGGGGCGCGTAGTACAGGCGCTTGCGGTCGGCGCTCAGCGCGATGCCGTTGGCGCCGCCCTGGACGGGGCGGGGCGGGCCCTCGCCCTTGCGCTGCATCACCGCCTCGCCCTCCACGAGCTTGAGGAGACCCTTCTGCGACCGGGTGCTGGCGTGGCCGGCCAGGCGCCGCACCACCCGGCCGTCGGCGAGGTCCACGGCGAGGATCGCCCCCTCGCCGTCCTGGCCCTGGTCGGTGACGTAGGCGAGCGCCCGGCCGGGGCCGATGTCGAGGCGCAGGTCGTTGAGGGAGGAGGTCGGCACGACGCCCGCCTCGAGGGGGACCACCCGGCGGATCGCGGCCGCCGCGATGTCGATCCGCACGAGCTTGGGCCCCCCCGGCACCGGCGGCCCCGCGCCGTCCGGCAGGCCGGCATCGAGCACCCAGAGGTGGTCCTCGTCGTCGAACACGCCGTTGGGCACGTGGAACAGCCGGGCCTGCGGCTGTGCCGGATCGATGGCGTTGGTGGCGAGGTCCGGGAACGGCCGGACCTGCCCGTCGGGCATCACCTCGCCCAGGGTGAAGGGGACCGCGGCCTCGAAGCGGGGCATCATGACGAAGAACCGGCCGCCCCGCGAAATGGCGAGCCCGGTGGGGTTCGACGGGGCATGGGCGACCCGGGCGAGCTCCATCGGTCCTCGCGTGCGATCACGCGCCACGCCGTCCCCGGGAGCGGCCCCGTCCCGGCTCGCCGCCGGCGTGGTCAGGGCCAGCGCGGCGGCTCCGGTCGCGGTCATCAGGTGGCGGCGGTCGAGGGTCATGCGGGCTCCGGTCGAGAGGGCGAAAATCAGGCGAAGCGGGCGCCGCGGACCTGGAGGTCGATCGCGTGGACGGCCGGGCCGGCGCAGACGAACAGGCGGCGTCCGTCCGGCCCGCCGAAGGCGACGTTGGCCGCCGCCGTCGCGGTGGCGATGCGCCCGAGCGGGGCGCCGCTGGACCCGAACACCCGCACGCCGTCGACGCAGGCGGCATAGACCCGGCCCGCCTCGTCGACGGCGAGCCCGTCGGCCACGCCCGCCTCCAGGGTGGCGAACACCCGTGGCGCCGGCAAAGGACCGGCCGTCACGGCGAAGGCGTAGATCGCCCGGGCACCCTCGGGGTTCTTGAGGGCGGCGCCGGTGTCGCTCACGTAGAGGGTGCGGCCGTCGGGTGAGAAGGCGATGCCGTTGGGCTGGTCGAGGGCCTCGGTCATCGCCGCGATCCCGCCCGAGGGCGCGATCCGGTAGACCCGCCGCGCGGACTGGGCCGGCTCGGCCATGATGCCCTCGTCCGGCACGGTGATGCCGTAGATCGGGTCGGTGAACCAGATCGCCCCGTCCGGGCCGAGGGCCGCGTCGTTGGGCGAGTTCAGCGATTTGCCGGCGTAGGAATCGGCCAGCACCGTCAGGCCGCCGTCCGCCTCGCGCCGCACCACCCGGCGCCCGCGGTGCTCGCAGGTGACGAGGCGCCCCTGCGCGTCGAGGGTGTTGCCGTTGGCGTTGTTCGACGGATCACGGAACGTTCGCGCCTCGCCGTCCTCGCCCAGCACGAGCATCCGGTTGGAGCGTACGTCGCTGAACACGAGGCCGCCCAACGCCGGGGCGAAGCACGGCCCCTCGCACCAGCGCCCACCGGCATAGAGTGTCCGTAGCTGCGCGCCGGGATCGACCACCGCCGAGAAGCCGGGGTCGTCTGCGCGCAGGATCGGGCCGGCGGTGACCGGAGCGGTCGTCAGCCCCGCCGCGGCGGCCGCTAGGACGTCGCGTCGTGACATCATCGTTCCGTCTCGCGTCCGGGCGGTTCAGCGGGCGGGCGGCACGGCCGACCCGGTGGCCTCGGCCGCGTTCGGCTTGAAGCTCCACAGGTCGGTGGGGAGGGCGGCCGGAGCGTCGGGCTTGTAGAAGGCCGAATCCTGGATGCGCGAGGTGGTGACGTAGAGCGTCCCGTCCGGACCCTCGCCGAAGGTGTCGGGCCAGCGCAGGCGTTTGTCCTGGATCAGGGTCGCGAGGGGCGAATCCTTGGCCGACAGGTCGCGGACCTTGATGGCGTCGTCCTGCGGCGAGGTCACGTAGAGGCGTCCGTCGCGCCGCGACACGATGAGCCCGTCGGCCGGCCCGTTGTCGCCGACCCGCTCGATCTTGGAGGCCGGATCGCCGGCGAGCGCCGTCGGCAGCAGCGCCGTGGCGAGGCCGCCGGCCAGGGCCTCGGTGGGAATGGAATACAGCGTCCGGCCCTTGATCGCCTGCCAGTACAGCGTCTTGCCGTCGGCCGACAGTGCGATCCCGTCGGCGGCGAATTCGACCCCGCGGCCGTCGGGGCGGCGCAGGGGCCTACCGTCGTAGGTCACCGTCACGGCCGGATCGGCCTGCGTGCTCGGATGGCCGTCGAGCACGCGTCGGGCCTTGCCGCTCTCGACGTCGAGGACGATCAGGGCGCCCCTGGCCCCGGAATCGGTCAGATAGGCGGTCCTGCCGTCGGGCGAGAAGCGGACGTCGTTGAGGTAGGACCCCTGCGGTGCCACGGTCTCGTCGAAGGCGATGGTGCGGGTGGGCGTGTTGGTCTTCAGGTCGATCGCCACGAGCTTAGGGCCGCCCTTGACGATGGCGCCCATGGCGGGGGCGGCCGGATCGAGCACCCAGAGGTTGCCCTGGCGGTCGGCGACGACGCTCTGGACGCAGACCCAGTGGTCGCCGGCCGAGACCTCGTCCCTGCGCGCGTTGCGCCAGCCGTTCCAGCCCTCGTCGGGGAAGGGGACGAGCCTGCCGTCCTTCACCTCCGCGACCGAGACCGCGCTGTCCTCGGTCCAGCGCGGGAAATTCACGAAGATGCGCCCCTCCGGCGAGACGGTGACGCCGGTGACCTGATGTTCGAAGCTCGCGACCTTGGTCAGCACCGGCCCGGTTCCGGACGGCGCCTGGGCCATGGCGGGAAGGGCGGCCAGCATCGTCGTGGCGACGAGAAGTGCGAGAGGGCGCACGCGGCGGATCGGGTTCATCATAAGCGCTTGTTCCATCGGGTCTCGTCTCATGGCGACGTGGTCCGTCGGTGTCGGGAATGGCCCACCGGCGACCGACGCGGGTCTCGGGCGACCGCGGCAGATCGACGAGGGGTCAGGGGGGTCGAGGAGGTTCATCCGGCCACGATCGCCCCGCTAGCCCCTGATCCCCGACAGGTCGCGCGGGTCGTGGATGGGGCAGCCGTTGCGGGTCGCGCGGAAGTCGGCCGAGCGCGGATAGGCGGCGCGGCGCGCCCGCATGATCGAGCCGAGCGGCCGGTGTGCAGCGAGCCCGTTCCAGGGACTGAAGGCGAAGCCGTCGTCGATCGCCTTGATCCGCCCCTCGTCCCAGGAGGACTGGCGCGGCACCGTGATCGTGGCCACCGCGACATAGGGGCTCTCGTGCTCAGGCCACGGCACCGAGGCGTCCTCGATCGGCATGGTCCGCGCGTTCGTGCGCAGCTGCACCCGTAGCTCCCACACCGCCTCGTGAGCCGAGAAGTAGGCGAGGACCGCCTCGCGCAGGCCGTTGGGCTTGCCGTTGACGTTGAGGGCCGCGCCGGTGAGCGCGGTCAGCTCCGGCGACACCGGCGCCACCGCCACCTTGGCGACGTAGTCGCCCCATCGCAGCGGCACCTGGCTGTAGAAGGTCTCGCCGAGGAGATGGGTCTCGGGGTGGCCACCCAGGGCGATCAGGGTCGGACTCTTGCCCCCGAGGCTCTCGATCACGCCCTCGATCCCGCGCAGCGTCGCGGAGAACGCCTTCTTGAAGATCTGCGGCGTGTCCGTGGTGGCGGCCAGGAGCTTGAGGCTCCCGAGGAAGGCCTTGGCGTCCGGCGCCACGAACGCGGGGGCGTTGGCCAGCACGAAATCCTGGCTCGTGCCGGGAGAGTCGGGCAGCCGTGCGCCCTCCACGCCCACGACCTTGACGGCGAGGCCGCGCGGCGTCGAGACGCTGTCGTCGAGGATGTCGCCTGGGTTGGTGGAGAGCCGCAGCGCCACCTCGTAGGAGCCGGGGGTCGCGACCAGCCCCTGCGCCAGGGCCGGGGCCAGCCCCTCGCGGACCTCGAGGCGGCCCTTCAGGAGCCCATGGCTCTTGGCATGGACCCCGCGCACCGCGTGGCCGTAGTGGCCGGACGTCGTCTCCTGGATCGTCGCGAAGGTGGCGATCATCTCCTCATGGACGGCCGCCTCGCCCGGATCGGGGCGCTCGGCATCGTCGTCGTAGGGGATGGGATCGTGCAGCGGCATCGGCCTCTCCGGTGCGACGGCCGCCCGCGCGGCAGCGACCTTATCGAGGGGTCAACCGCCCTGTCCGGGCGGACGTTCCGAGCCCGTCGGCGGCCCTCATCGGCCGAGGAACCGCTCGGCGCTGCGCAGGCTGAGGGCCATGATGGTCAGGGCCGGGTTGGCGGCGAGCGAACTCGGGAAGGTCGAGCCGTCGCAGATCCACAGGTTGGGGACCTCGAAGCTGCGCCCGAAGGGATCGACCACGGCGGTCTTCCCGTCGTGGCCCATCCGGCAGGTGCCGAGGGTATGGGCGACCCGCTTGAGCGCCCAGATGTCCTGCGCCCCCGCCTCCTGCCACAGGCGGGTCATGAACCGGGTGGCATGGGCGTCGAGGCGCTCCTCGTTCGCGCCGTAGCCGAAGTCGATGCGCGCCTTGCGCATCCCGAGGTCGTCGGTCTCGTCGCCGAGGGTGAGGCGGTTCTGCTCGGAAGGCAGGGTCTCGCCGTTGATGCCGAGCCCGGCGACGTGGTTGTAGCGGGCGAGGTAGTCGACGAGGTCGCGTCCCCACAGGCCGCGCCCGCGCGCCACCGAATTGGCGAAGGTCAGCGGCACCACGCCGAGGCTCTGGACGAGGTAGCCGCCGACGAAGTCGGCGTCGTCCGGACGCACCATGTCCTCGGTGATGAGGGAGGAGGGGTAGCCCTTGTTGGGCCGGGTCTCGGCCGCGAACGTCCCCCACACCTGGGTGGCCACATGGCCCATGTAGTTGCGCCCGACCTGCCCGCTGCCGTTGGCGAGGTCGAGATGCAGGAGGAGGCGGGGCGTCTCCACCGCGCCGGCGCAGAGGAACAGGGCGGCGCAGGCCTGGCGCACGTCCCGTCCCTCGTGCCGGTAGACCACCGCCACGACCCGGCCGTCCCGGTCGCGCTCGATCCCGTGGACCGTGCAATCGGGCCGGATCTCGGCGCCGTGGGCCACCGCCAGGGGCAGGTAGGTGACGTCCATGCTGGTCTTGGCGCCGGTGCGGCAGCCCTGGTGGCAGTAGCCGCAGCCGATGCAGCCCGGCCGCTCGTCGGCGCCGGCGGCCGCGAAGGCCCGCGAGACCACCGCCGCGGGCGCGTCGGTGGCGCGCACGCCGAGCCGCGCGCAGGCCGCGGCCATGATCTCGGCCGAGGCGTTGCGCGCCACCGGCGGCAGCGGGTAGCGCCGGCTCGCGTCCCACGGATAGGCCTGCGCCCCCGAGACGCCGATGAAGGCCTCCACCCGTTCGTAGAACGGCAGCAGGTCGTCGTAGTCGAGGGGCCAGTCGGCACCCTGTCCGCTCTCGGACCGGAGCTTGAGGTCGCGCCGGTCGGCCCGCGGCACGAAGGCACCCCAGTGCAGGGTGGAGCCGCCGACACCGGTGCCGCTGTTGTTGGCCCCGAACGCCTCGGGCGTGGCGCCGCCGCTCAGACGTTCCTTCGTCCAGTAGATCTCGTCGGCCAGCGTCTCGTCGAAGGCGAAGGTCTTGGGGTCGAAGTTCGGCCCCGCCTCCAGGGCGACGACCTTGAGGCCCGCCGCGGCCAGCCTCGCCAGGAGCGGCGCGCCGCCGGCTCCGGTGCCGACGACGACGGCATCGACCACGTCCAAGGGCGCATGGCGCCGCATGCCATCGAGGTTCATCGCGTCTCCTCCCCGGCCGCTGCCGGTTCCCAGGGCTCGCGCCCGTCGACGCCCACGCGCGCAAACCCGGCCGGTGCGGTATCGCCCCCGGCCCCGATGCCGCCGAACCCGATCCGCGCCAGGGCGGCGGGGTGGGCGAGGTAGGTCCGCACCACATCCGATCGCAGGTCCTCGAACCACAGCGTCATCTGCGCCGCGTCGAGGCCGGTGCCGTCGAGCCGGCCCTCGGCCGCCGTCGTGAGGATCGCGTCCTGGGCCGTCCCGTCGAGGGCGAGGAAGCGCAGGTGGGCCCGCGCGCAGGCCTCGCCGTCGAGGCTGCGGATCGCGGCCCGATAGGCCTGGCTGTCGGGCGGCAGGTCGGCGAAGCGCCAGCCGTCGCCTTCGCCGCGCCCGAGCCGGGCGTCGATGCGCGCGGCGATATCGATGCGCGCGCTCCCCTCCTGCGGCAGCACCCGGTCGACCACGGCGCGCAGGATCGCCAGTTCCACCGGGTCGAGGACGGCGGGCCGGTAGGCGGGGTCGTCGGGCGCCGCGCGGTCGTCGAGCGCCGCGCGCAGGCGGCCGTTCACCCGCGGCGAGGCGATCAACGCGCGGTACTCGGCCGGGATCGCGGGCGCGACCGGGGCGGGCGGCGGGGCGAAGGGCTCGCCCTCGATCAGGGCGGCCAGCACCTCGGGCCGCTCCATCGGCAGGAGGTGGCCGGCGCCCTCCAGCACCACGAGGCGATGGTGCGCCAGATGCGGTGCCATGAGGCAGGCCTGGGCGGTGGCGCCGAGGTCGGCGTCCTGCCCGCCCGCCACCACCAGGGCGGGGGTCGCCAGCACGCCGATGCGGGCGCACCAGTCCTCCCGCGCCCCGCCCTCGAGCCAGGCGGTCCAGGCGGCGGGGGAGGCCTCCAGCACGTCCTCCACCGCCTGCCCGGCCAGGGCCTCCGGCAGCGGTGCCCCGACGTTGGCGGCGATGAAGCCCTGCGCCTCCCTGCGCCGCGTCTCGGCATCGGCGCCGATCCAGGCGATCATCGCGGCGCGGCGCTCCTCCTGCATCGGTTCGGGACTCGGGGGCGAACCCGCCAGCAGGACGAGCCCGCACAGGCCGGCAAGGCCGTCCTCGCCGTCCTCCGCGCGCCGGGCCACCGCCAGCGCCACCTTGGCGCCCATGCTGTGGCCCGCGAGCATCCAGCGGCGCGGCGCCTCCGCCCGGACGCGGGCGATCACGTGGTCCGCCATCTCGGCGACGGCAAAGCCGGGCACGTCCTGGGCCGACCCGAAGCCGGGCAGGTCGAGGGGCAGGCAGGCCACGGTGCCATCGAGGCGGGCGGCGATCGGCGCCCATTCCCGCGCGCTGCCGCCGAGGAAATGCAGGCAGACGAGGGTCGGCGGGGGCGTTTCTGGATCGGGCATCGGCTCCATCTCGCGCCCGGAGCGCGGCAATCAAGCGCGACCGGTTGCGGCGTCTGGCAGCATTCCGGGGCGGGAACGATCGTCCCGGTGCCCGAAGCGGTCGTTGCACCGCACCCGCAAGGCCGCCATAGCAGTCCGGACCTGGTGGCGAGGGCCGCCGCGCCGAGGATTCCCGCCGTGAACGCCACGCAGATCACCCACAACGATCTCGACGGCTATGCCGCCTCCACCGTGGTCGGCGCCTTCCTGCCGGTGTCGCGGATCGTCCACGTGGCGCGCTATTCCGACATCGGCCCGGTGGTGGACGTCGAGCTCAAGCGCCTCACCGCGGCGCGCACGCCCGAACTCCTGATCGTCACCGACCTCGGGCTGGAGGCCCCGGCGGTGAACTTCCTCAAGGCCTTCGCGGCGATGAACGCCAAGCGTGCGCCCGAGCAGGCCCACCGCCTCGTCGTCCTCGACCACCACGCCTCGTCCCTCGACCAGCTGCGCGAGCAGGGCATCGTCCCCCTGCCCCCGCAGGCCGAGGGGGAGACCCTCAGGCGGTTCGATCTCGGCGACCCCGCCATCGTCCTGCTCATCGACGAGGGGTGCTGCGCAACCCGCATGGCCTTCGCGCACCGCGCCCTCTACGCGACGCAGGAGCCCGACGAGGCCCAGGGCCTCGACCTCGCCACCCTGGTGGAGGCGGTGGACGCCCTCGACCTGTGGAAGAAGGAGCGGCCGACCTTCCTGGGCGGGCACGTCCTCGACGAGGTGTTCTGGGACAACGTCTCCAACCTCGTGCCGCTGGGCCATCCCTGGCACGACCGCTTCGTCGGCGAGCTTTTCCGCGGGGTGGCCGGCTTCCTGCGCCAGGGCCTGCCGCCGGCGCGGATCGAGACCGAGGTCGGGGCCCTGCGCGCCCGCGTCCTCGATCGCCTCCTCGAGGGCGAGCCCGACGACGACCGCTCGCTCACCACCCGCATGCGCATCGCCCGCATCCTCGCCCGCTCCGAGACGCTGTTTAGGCCGCTTTCCGACGGGACGCTGCTCTCGTTCGGGCTCGATTCGGGCATGTTCCAGCGGGTGTCGGACCGGATCATGGAGAGCGGCCGGGCCCGGCGCGTGGTCAACGTCCAGCGCACCGGCTCGCTCTCGTTCCGCTCCAACGACGAGACCGCCCTCGACGGCGCCCGCAGGTTCCGCGGCGGCGGCCACAAGGACGCGGCCGGCGGCCGCCTGCCCAACAACGGCTCGGCCTTCTCGATCGCCGACGCCCTGTCTCAGGTGGAGCCGGTCCTCAACCCGCCCGCCCCCGATCCCTCGGCCAGCCCCTTCGGCGCCCTGAAGAACTGGAAGGGATAGGGCGAGGGGGACCGAACATCGCTTCGCGCGGGCGGTTGAACTCTCGTCGAGCGGGTCGTCCGTCGCCGGAGGGTCGCCCGAGGAGGGATCGCCCGCCGGCCTCGGGCGTCTTCCCCAGGGACGATCGGTCGGCCACGGCGCCCGATCCGCACGGAGAGCGGCACATGGATGGCAAGGCCAGGATCAGCTTCGACGACATTCGCGAACGCGCCTACGAATTGTGGGAGCGTCACCACCGGCCGGAAGGCTTCGAGATCGAGTTCTGGCTCCTGGCCGAGCGGGAGTTGCGCAACGAGCGCGCCCGGCGCTCCCGGGCGGACGAACGCGTCGCGTCGGGGGCGGACCAGGACTGACCTTTAGCAACCGGACTTCGGGGAAAGCATGACTGGAACGTGCGGTTTCCTCTGGAATACCGGCGCGTTGCCGAAAAGAATCCCACAGTTGCCGGATTGCACGGACACGGCGAAAGCTTGGCCTGATTCAAGCTTTCACGCTGCCCCCTAGACGGGTCACGGTTTCGAGGTCTACCTTGAGGACGAGTCGGGTGCCAAACCCGCGACGCCACGTTCGGGGGAATCGACATGCCGGCTCAGGACACCGCGTTCTCGACGCCTCCGCCGCAGCACACCGCGATGGACGCGCACTTCGTCGCCCCCGACATCATCCGTCGTTCCGACGTGTTCGCGCGGCGCGCCAAGCTCCTGCGGATCGTCTCCGCGGACGTCATTCCCCGCCTGACCCTGCACCACCGCGCCGAGGCCCAGGCGGCCACCGCGACGCTCGCGCGCGACAACGAGATCCAGAGCCTGGCGCACCTGGTGCTCGGCACCGACCTGCAGGCGGCGATCGACTTCGTGACCGGACTGCGCGACCGCGGCGTCTCGATGGATACGCTGTTCGTCGACGTGCTGGAGCCGGCCGCCCGTTACCTCGGGCACCTGTGGGACGAGGACATCTGCGATTTCATCGACGTGACCCTGGCGGTGGGTCGGCTCCAGCATCTCCTGGCGGTCTTCAACGACACCGACGGTCTGCCGGCGATCAACAAGAAGCGCCTCGTCCTCATGACGACGATGTCCGACGAGCAGCATGTGTTCGGCGCGGCGATGGTGGAGAAGTTCCTCAGCGCCGGCGGCTGGAACGTCCAGTCGGAACCGGCGGCTCCTCGGGAGACCATCGCCTCGCTGGTGGAGCGGCGGTGGTTCGCGGTGGTCGGGCTGACCAAGAGTTGCGACCGCGGCCTCGACGAGCTCGCGGCCTTCATCGCGACGATCCGGGCGAGGTCGTGCAACCGGGCCGTCGGCATCATGGTGGGCGGTCCGGTCTTCACGGCCGACCCCGGTCTCGCCGTCCGCCTCGGCGCGGATGCCACCGCCCTCAACGCGCCCGCCGCCGTAGTGCTGGCGCAGAAGCTGTTCGACAAGGGTGCCAAGACCGGCTGGCAGGAAGGCGCCTGACACGGCTTCCGCTTGATTCAGGCGGGAACCGTATCACCGAGCCCGCGCGTCGCCCGAGCGAAGCCCGTTTCTCGCTGGCCCTGGAACCGAATACTCCCCGCAGCCGGAGTCGGCATGCGGGGACGAAGGCTGGACGGAGGCGTGCCGGTCCGAATGGACCGGTCCGTACCTTCACTCGGCCGCAGCGACCTTGCGCGGACGGCCGACGCGCCGGGGCTTCTCGGCCTCGGCCTGCTCGGTGGCCGGCTCGGAGGACTCGCTCGCCTTGGCGTCGCCCGGGGCACGGCGCTGCTGGCCGAGACCGAGGCTCTTGGCCAGGGCCGACCGCTGCTCGGAGTACGAGGGCGCCGTCATCGGGTAATCGCTGGGCAGGCCGTAGCGCTGACGATACGAGGCCGGATCGAGGCCCGCGCCGGTCAGGTGGCGCTTGAGCGTCTTGTAGGTCTTGCCGTCCACGAAGCTCACGAGGCCATCGTGGGTGATGGACTTGCGGATCTGTGCCGGCGTCGGCTTTTCGACCGGCTCTTCCTTGGGAGCGGCGGCGGAGCCGCCGGCGATGCCGCTGAGCGCCGCGTGGACGCTGCTGAGCAGATTGCCTAATTCTCCCACCGGAACCGAATTGTTCGAGACGTAGGCGGAAACGATATCGGCAGCGAGTTCGACATAGTCAGCCTGGATGGTCTGATCTGTGTCTTCCATGTCTATGACCCTTCTCTCTCTTTTGCATTTTTATCCACCGCGCCGCCCCTTCGGCGGCAGCGGTCGTCGTCGTGTCGAAACCGTCCCGGGACGTCGCGTCCCGGACCACGGTCGCCGATACCTCGCCCTGAGATTCTGTAGGGAAACCTTCTCTCGTGGCCCTCATGTACTAAAGCCACAAAGCGACATGCCTCCATGCCGCTATCGAACGATCCAACCGCAACGTTTCACACGTCGAAGGATGTGGAAACACGCAATACCGAGCAAAGTTTCATCTGGCACCCATAGAGCGGTCATTTTCCACCGCCAATTGGTATGTGGTTCCCAATAGCGCGTCACCGATCACTTCGCTGCCACGTATCACCATCCATCGTCCACCGTTGAGTCACGATGTGATGATCAAAGCGACCGTCGCTGCTTCGAACGGGCGGCCCGAGCATCGACTCCGTGGCGGATTCGATGGCGACGGTGCCGGATTCGCGCGGACGTTTCTTGTCGTTGTTCTCATGGGGCCCGCGACGGAGTCGAAACGCCGACAGGGACGGCGACCGTCCCGTGCCGCGCCTCGGCCCGCATGCGATGTGCCGAGCCGGAATGCATCGTGATGCAGACTAGTCGGGCCACCGGACGATGTTGACCTCGTCCTGTCGGCGACATGGGTGGCGCCATTGCCAAGAACAAGTCTCCCCCGACAGGAAAAATCGCCTTTCGTGACGCATCGGATGCCGATTCGTTTTTCCAACCCTGCAGATTGGACTGTCTCTTGGGTGAGGCGGCGTCTCCGGAACCTGCCGTCGGCGTGGGAGCGCTACTCCGATGCTGGCGAAGTCGCAAGCCGGTGCCTGCCCTAGCCTTCCGGTATGGCGCATTTTCGACGTTCGACGCCGGCGTCGGCGGTCTTCGTCGCACGGACCGTCGCGGAATCTGCCGGGCGGTCTCGGCACCGTCGCGGGCACTCCGAACGCGCAACGACAACACCGATGGCGGGAGGTATTCGTCAAGACATTTCGCTTAATCCCGACGGCGAAGCGGGAGAATGCAGGGAACGGGATGTCCTCTCCGGTGATCGAAGCCGAGCGTCTGGCCGCTCTGCATGCTCTCGACCTGATCGGAACCGCGGCCGAGCGTCATTTCGATGCCGTATGCCGGACCGCCCGCGACCTGTTCAGCGTCCCCATCGCGCTGGTCACCCTCGTCGACTCGGATCGCGTCTGGACCAAGGCCCGCTGCGGGATCGAGGACGCGTTCGTGTCCCGCGACATCGCCTTCTGCGCCCAGACGATCGAGTCGGACGCACCCCTCGTCATCGAGGACGCCGCCGCCGACCCGGCCTATCGGGACAATCCCCTCGTCCAGGGCGACCTTCGCATCCGGTTCTATGCCGGCATCCCCCTGGTCCTGCGCAACGGCATCCGCCTCGGCACCCTGTGCGTCATGGACACGCGGCCGCGCCGTCTGTCGCCGTCCGAGATCGGGCAGCTGCACGACCTGTCCGAAATCGTCCTGGCGCACCTGCGCCTGCACGACACCCTGCGGGCCAAGACCCGCGCCGACCTCGCCCTGAGCGACAGCGAGGCCCGATACCACTCCCTCACCGAGTCCCTGCCGCAGATGGTCTGGGTGCTGGCCGGCGAGGAGCGTCGCACCACCTACCGCAACGCCTGCTTCCGGAGCTACTACGGCGAGGATGGCGCCCCGCGCGACATCCGCCACAGCCGCAACCACCCCGACGACGTCGCCCGCATGAGCCGCGTCTGGATGGAGGCGGTGGCCGCCGGCCGCACCTTCGAGGTGGAGGGCCGCCTGCGGCGCCACGACGGCGTCTATCGGTGGCACAAGCTCGTGATGATCCCGGTCCACCGGGACGGGCGTGTGGCCGAATGGATCGGCACCGCCCTCGACATCGACGACATCATCGTCGCCCGCGACCGGCTCTCGCAGACGTCGGACCTGCTCCAGCTCGCCCAGCAGGCCGCCGGTGCGGCGGTGTGGGAATGGGACCTGGCGCACGGCGTCCTGCGCCATTCGCCCGAGAGCGCGCGCATGATTGGGCTCGACGTCCCGCCCGGTGCGACGACGGTGACCGTCGACGCGAACCACCGCACCGCACCGATCCACCCCGACGACCGCGCCGCGGTGGAGGCGGCGGACCACGACGCCATCCGGACCGGGGCTGCGAATTTCGGGGTCGAGTTCCGGGTGCTGCCGCGCGCCGGCGCCGGCGCCGGTTCAGGTTCCTGCCGCTGGCTGATGAGCTTCGGCCGGATCATCCGCGACGAGGCCACCGGCGTGCCCTCGCGCATCGTCGGGCTCAACCTCGACGTCACCGAACTGCGCATGACGCGCGAGGCCCTCGTGGAGAGCGAGGGGCGGCTGCGCGTCAGCGAGGAGCGCCTGGCGCTGGCCCTCGACAGCGGCAGCGACGGGCTGTGGGACCTCGACGTCGCCAGCGGGGCGTACTGGCTGTCCGACCGCTGCTACACGATGCTCGGCTACGCGGTCGGGGCGTTCCCCGGCACCGTCCGCACCTGGGCCGAGATGGTGCATCCCGACGACCGGGCGCAGGCCCTTCGGACGTTCGAGGACCATCTCGCCGGCACCAGCGCGGCCTACGAATGCGAGCACCGGGTCGAGACGGCGGAGGGACGCTACGCCTGGATCCTGTCGCGCGGGCGTGTCGTGACGCGCGACGGCGAGGGGCGACCGCTGCGGATGGTGGGCACCCATATCGACGTGACCGCCCGCAAGGAGGCCGAGCGCCGGGTCAACCACATGGCCCATCACGACGCGCTCACCGACCTGCCCAACCGCATCCTGTTCCACGAGCACCTCGACCGGCACCTTGCCGAGGTGAAGGCGGGCCGCGGGCGCCTCGCCCTGCTCTTCTTGGACCTCGACCGCTTCAAGACCGTCAACGACACCCTCGGCCACCTTGCCGGCGACGCTCTGCTCGCCACCATCGCGGGGCGCCTGCGGGCCGCGGTGGGCGAGGCCGGCACGGTGGCGCGCCTGGGCGGCGACGAGTTCGCCGTCATCGCCCCCGCCGCTTCCGGAACGCAGGAGACGGCCGCCCTGGCCCAGCGCATCATCGATGCGGTCGGCGAGCCGGTGGACCTCGGCGGCCGCATGGTGACGATCGGCGCCAGCGTCGGCATCACCCTGGCGCCGGACGACGGCCTGACCGCCGGCGTCCTCCTCAAGAACGCCGACATCTCCCTCTACCGGTCGAAGGCGGCCGGGCGGAACACCTACCACTTCCACGAGACCGGGATGGACGCGGCCATCGCCGACCGCAACCGCCTCGAGTTCGACCTGCGCGAGGCGGTGATCGGCGGCGCGCTCGGCCTCGCCTACCAGCCGGTCATGACCATCGCCGACGGCACGGTGTGCGGCTTCGAGGCGCTGATGCGCTGGCGCCACCCCAGCCGCGGCATGGTCTCGCCGGAGCAGTTCATCCCGCTGGCGGAGGAAACGGGGCTGATCGTGCCCCTCGGCATCTGGGCGCTGCGCGAGGCCTGCCGCGAGGCCGCCTCCTGGCCCGGCGACCTGCGGATCGCCGTTAACGTCTCGACCCTGCAGTTCCAGCAGCCGGGCCTGGAGGAAAGCGTGGTCGCCGCCCTGGCCGCCTCGGGGCTGGCGCCGCAGCGGCTCGAACTCGAGATCACCGAGAGCGTGCTGATGCACGAGGCCGATTCGGTGATCGCCTGCCTCACCCGCCTCCGGGCGCTGGGGGTGCGCATCGCGCTCGACGACTTCGGCACCGGCTACTCCTCCCTGAGCTACCTGCGCCGCTTCCCCTTCGACAAGATCAAGATCGACCGCTCCTTCATCTGGGACATCGCCGATCCGGATGCGGCCGCCGTGGTCCGCGCCGTGGTGGGGCTCGGTATGCGCCGGGGCACCACCATCACCGCCGAGGGGGTCGAGACGCAGGAGCAGTTCGAGAGCGTGCGCCGGGAGGGCTGCACCGAGGTGCAGGGCTATCTCTTCAGCCGGCCGCTTCCGGCCGAGGAGGCGCGGGCCTTCGTCCGCGAGCGCCCCCGCAGGGTCGCGGCCTGACCCCTGACCCCTCACCCCCGCGCCAGCGCCAGGGCGGCCTGGGCCAGGGCGCCGTCCGGCGCGATCATCGCGTCGAGGATCGAGAAGTGGTCGTGGCCCGCCAGCGGCAGCGGCCCGCCGGGCTCGCCGGAGGCCTGCCGCAGGGCGGCGTAGTCGCGCGACTGCCGCTGCAGTTCGGGCAGCTCGCACAGGCCGTAGGCGACCGTCACCGGCACGCCCCGCCGGCCGCCCAGGCGCATCGGCGAGAGGGTGGCGACCTCGTCCTCGGTGAGGCGCAGGGCCTCGTTGAGACCCGTGCGGCGGATCGGCGCGAGGTCGTAGATCCCGCTGATGCACAGGGCCGCGTCGACCTCCGGCCACTGGCAGGACAGGGCCGCCAGGTGCCCGCCCGCCGACCAGCCCGACGCCACCAGCCGCCGCCGGGGCCGGCCGGCGACCTCGTCCCGCGCCCGCAGGAGCCGCAGGGCGGCGCCGATCTCGTCCGCGATCTCGCTCAAGGTCGCCTCGGGCGCCAGGGTGTAGCCGATCAGCGCCACGTCGAGCCCGAGCGCCAGGGGGCCGAGCGCCATGCAGCCGAAATCCTCGCGCGCGTTGCGCTGCCAGTAGCCGCCGTGGACGAAGGCCAGGAGCGGGGCGTTCCCGCCGTCCCCCTCGAAGAGGTCGATGCGGTTGCGCGGGCGAGGGCCGTAGGGGATGTCTAGGGTGTCGGGGCGCTCGGCTCGCAGGACCGCGCTGCGGGCGCGCCAGCCGGCGAGGCGAGACGCGCTGTCGGCCACCGCGCCCCGGTTGTCGTAGGCCCGGTCGAGGGCGTCGGCGTCGAGGGTCCGCCAGTTGGCATCAGGCATCGTCGCCGCTCTCCAGATACCAGTCGACGAGGTCGCCGCCCTGCAGGAACACCACGTCCGGCCGGGCCAGGAGCGCGTCGAGCAGGCGCTCCAGCAGGCCGATCCGGTGCGGTACGCCGGTGATGTAGGGGTGGATCGCGAACCCCATCGCCTTGGCGCCCCCGAGCGGTCCCCCGCCCGCGGCCTCCGCGGCGAGGCGGTCGGCCTGGACGAGGGCGCGCTCCACGAACTCGTCGGCGCGGTGATGCTGGATCGCCAGGAGCGGGATGTCGTTGAGCTCCACCGAATAGGGCAGGGTCACCAGCGACCCGTGCGCGGTGGACAGCCGGCAGGGCCGGTCGTCGGCCACCCAGTCGCCGACGTACTCGATCCCCGCCGCCCTGAGGTGGTCCGGCGTGTCGAGGGTCTCGGTGAGTCCCGGCCCGAGCCAGCCGCGGGGCGCCGCGCCGGTGACGGTGCGGATCGCCCGGATGGTGCGGGCGATGGCCGCCGGCTCGTCGCCGACCCGGTGGGTCGGCACCTGGTGGAAGCCGTGGCCCATGAACTCCCAGCCGGCGGCGTGTGCGGCCCGGGCGATCCGTGGATAGGCCTCGCAGACCGAGCCGTTGATCGACAGGGTCGGGCGGATGCCGCGGGTCTCGAACGCCTCGAGCAGGCGCCAGAACCCCACCCGCATCCCGTACTCGTGCCAGGCCCAGTTGGGGATGTCGGGCAGGAGCGCGGCACCGGTCGGCGCCACCAGGATCTGGCGCGGCATCGGATGGTCGATGAGCCAGTGCTCGACGTTGACCACCGGCCAGACCGCGAGGTGTTTGCCTCCGGGCAGGGCGATCCTGGGACGGTCGACGGCCGCGCGGTAGGCGAGGCGGTGCTCGGGGCGGCGGAGATCGGCCGTCATGCCGCCGTGCGGGCGTGGTGGCTGTGGAGCTGGGCCGAGAGCATGCGACGCACGTCGTTGAAGGCGGGGCTCGACACGTCGCGGCGCCGGGCGAGGTCGATGGTGTGGATCGCGTCGATGCGGCCCGGGCTCGGCGACATCACCACCACCCGGTCGGCGAGGAAGATCGCCTCCTCGATGGCGTGGGTGACGAACAGGACCGTCAGCCCGGTGCGGCTCCACAGGTCCAGGAGTTCGTCCTGCAGGCGCTCGCGGGTCATGGCGTCGAGCGCCCCGAACGGCTCGTCCATCAGGACGACCTCGGCCTCGTTGGCGAGCACCCGCGCGATGGCGACCCGCTGCTTCATGCCCCCCGAGAGCTGGTGCGGATAGGCGTCGGCGAAGCGCTGCAGCCCGACCACGTCGATGTAGCGGGCGACCGTGTCGCGGATCTCGGCCGCCGGCCGGCCGCGGGATTTCGGCCCGAAGCCGATGTTGTCGCGCACTGAGAGCCAGGGGAACAGGCCGTAGTCCTGGAACACCATGCCCCGGCTCGGGGCGGGGCCGTCGATGGGACGGTCCCACATCAGCGGCTCGCCGGCGGTGGCCGTCTCGAAGCCGGCCACGATCCGCAGCAGGGTGGACTTACCGCAGCCCGAGGCGCCGAGCAGGCAGATGAACTCGCCCCGGTTCACGGTGAGGTTGGCGCCTTTCAGCGCCTCGACGGTGCGGCCGTTCACGCTGAAGGACTTCGAGACGTTGCGCACGTCGAGGATGGGGACGGTGGCATCAGCCATTGGCTTGGTCATCCATGCCTTGGTTATCCATATCTCGGTCATCCATGCCTTGGTCATCCATGGGAGGGGCTCCACGCGAGCAGGCGGCGGCCGATCAGCATGACGATGCGGTCGGAGAGGAAGCCGGCGATGCCGATCACGATCATGCCGCAGATCACGATCTCGGTGCGCGAGAGCTGGCGCGCCTCCATGATGATCGCCCCCAGTCCCGTCTGCACCCCGGTCATCTCGCCGACCACGATGACGACCCAGGCGAAGCCGAGGCCCAGCCGCAGGCCCGTGAAGATCGACGGCAGGGCCGCCGGCAGCACCACCCGGGCGAACTGGGCCGAGCCCCGGCAGCCGAGCATCGCGGCCGCCTCGAACAGGCGCGGCTCCACCGAGCGCACGCCGAAGATGGTGTTGACGAGGATCGGGTAGAACGCGCCCAGGAAGACGAGGAAGTAGGCCGAGCGCGGCCCGAGCCCGAACAGGATCATGGCCAGGGGCAGCCAGGCGGTGACCGGCACCGGCCGCAGGATCTGGAACATCGGGTCGAGGAGCTGGCGCATCAGCGGCACGCGGCCGATGAGGAGCCCGATCGGCAGGGCGGTGAGCACGGCCAGCGCGAAGCCCCCGAACACCCGCGACAGCGAGGCCCCCAGGTGCGTGAGCAGGGTCGCGCTGAAGGCGTCGTCGTTGATGCCGCCCACCGCCAGGTCGACCAGCGCCGTCCAGACCTCGGCCGGCGGCGGGATCAGGCTGTAGGGCCGCCCCGTCGTCGTCAGGTGCCAGATCAGGGCGAGCACCGCCGGGATTGCCAGGGCGAGGAGCCCTTCGCGCAGGCGTTCGAGCCGCCAGGGCGCGCGCGCCGCCGCCGCCGGCGGCGCCGTCACGGCGGCCGGGCCGGCCAGCGGGGCGGCACTCATGCGTCCCTCATCGCGTCGACGAAGCGGGTGTCGATGAAGGTCGAGAAGTCGGGCAGGCGCTTGATCTGCTTCAGGGCGAGCATGCGGTCGGCATAGATCCTGGCCTGGCCGATCTCGGTGGAGCCGAGCTTCCACTTGAGCTCGACGTTGGGGGCGGAGATCTCCAGCGCCTCGCGCTTCTGGCCGAGCTTCTGCACCGCCATGGCGATCATCGCCTCGCGGTTGTTGGCGGCGAAGTCGGTGCCCTTGCGGTGGATGTCGAGCATGGTGCGCACCACGTCGGGCCGCTCGGCGATGGTGTCGCGGTGGGCGCCGAACACCATGTTGAGGGCGCCCATCTCGGTGCCGTAGGGGTATTCGACGAGGCTGCCGACCCCGGTCGAGAGGCTGACGCCGGGGGCGGGCTCGGCGCCGACGTAGGCGTCGATGTCGCCGCGCGCCAGCGCGATGTGCATCTCGCTGAACGAGATCCGCACCGGCGTGATGTCCTTCACGCTCATCCCCTCCATGCGCATCCGCTCGAGGGCGAACACCTCCTGGGTCGAGCCGGGCCAGAGCGCCACGCGCTTGCCCTTGAGATCCTGGATGGTGGCGATGCCGGCATCCTTCTTGGCGATGATCGCCATGCCGCGGTTGCAGGTGGAGGCGACGATCACCAACGGCTCGCCGGCGGCCGCCCCCAGGGTGCCGGCGGCGATGCCGAAGGTGCCGAAATCCACCGACTTCGTCACGACGGCGTTCTTGCACTCGGTCGGGCTCTCGAAGGGGATCACCTCGACGGTGACGCCGGCCGGCGTGAACTGCACGTAGAAATGCGGGGCGATCGAATGGATCAGCTTGAGCGAGCCCATCCGGATCACGCTCGAGCCCTGCGCCCGCACCACGGCGGGGGCGGCGACGAGTCCGGCGCCGAGGCCGGCCAGGAAGGTGCGACGGCGAATCATGGCGGTATCCGGTTCCAGCGACAGGGTCCGGCGCAGGCTATGAGCAGGCCCTGTTGCATGCGAGTGCTGTTTGCTGACCGAGGCGTTGCCGAAAACGCAACGCTCCCTCGCCGTGCACCGGATCCCCGTCGATGAAGCACCTGCGCGTCCTCACCTATGTCTCGGAGATCGCGCGGCACGGGTCGATCCGGCGGGCGGCCGAGCGGCTCAACCTCACGCCCTCGGCCCTGACCCGGCAGATCCAGGACCTCGAATACGAGCTCGGCACCCCGATCTTCGAGCGGTTCGCCAAGGGCATGCGCCTCAACGCCGCCGGCGAGCTGCTGGTGCGCCACATCCGCGACCAGGTCTCGGACCTGGAGCGCGTGCGCTCGCAGATCGCCGACCTCTCCGGGGTGCGCCGGGGCCACGTCAAGCTCGCCTGCAGCCAGGCCTTCGTGAACCATGTCGTCCCCGACGAGGTCGAGGCCTACCGGGCGCCGTTCCCGCTGGTGACCTTCACGGTGCTGGTGCGCGACCACCTCCAGGCGATCGCCTCCCTCGCCCAGTTCGAATCCGACCTCGCCCTCGTGTTGCAGCCGCCGCCCTCGGCCGACCTTCAGGTGCTGTTCTCTTGCAGCCAGCCCCTCTACGCCCTGATGCGGGCCGGCCATCCGCTCTCCCGGGACGAGGGGCCGGTGCGCCTGCGCGAGTGCCTGATGCACCCGATGGCGCTGCCGGACCGGTCGCTGGCCATCCGCCACCACCTCGACGACGCGCTGGCCCGCAAGGGGGCGCCGCTGCGCCCGGCGATCGAATCGAGCTCCCTGGAATTCCTGCGCAACCTCGTCCTGCGCGAGGACGCCGTGAGCCTGCAGGTGCCCAGCGGCATCCCCGACGACCCGCGCCTGTGCCGCCGGCCCATCGACGCGCGCGACCTCGAGCCGATGTCGCTGATCCTCGGACAATTGCGCGGGCGCACCCTGCCGGTGGCCACCGCGAAGTTCGCCGACCGCTTCGCCAACAGCCTCAACCACCGCTACGGCCCGCCCGCCGGAGCCTGATGCGCAGGCGCCACAGGTGCCGGGACGGGACAGGGACGATCCGGCAGCGGAAGAATTTCGTTAACGCCACTTAATCGAAAATTAACCATTTCCCGACGAGAACGGTGTCAACACGAAATCTTGAGTTGACCCAGTCGAAGAGATCGGAAGCGAAGCAACGGCAAGTCGTTTTGCCGATGCCGCGCCGACATCGCCTCGATCTTCGCTCGAGACGACTGCCGTGGCGACGATCTTATCGTCCCACTCCCGGTTTCAGTGGGGCAATGCGCGACAATGTACATCGTGGTCGATGAGCGGTCTTCCGTAGCCACCGAGTACCTCGCCGGTTTCGACGCGCAGGGCGTGCGCGCCCTCGGCCTTCGGGCCGAGGAGTTCCAGGCCTGGCTCGGCACCACCGGATCGGACGACCTGCAGGCGGTGGAAGGCTTCGTGCTCGGCGAGAACCAGGAGCGGACCCGCTTCACGGCCGCCATCCGCAGCCTGACCCACGCCCCGATCATCGCGCTCAACGAGACCCGTTCCCTCGAACAGACCCTCGACCTCTTCACCGCCGGCATCGACGACGTCGTGCGCCGCCCGGTCCATGTCCGCGAGATCCTGGCCCGGGCCGCCGCCATCCGCCGCCGGGCCAACCGCAGCGAGGGCGTGGCCGCCCCGGCCCAGGACAAGGCCGGCCGCCTCACGGTCCATGCCGACGGCCGCGACCCGGAGATCGACGGGCAGAGCCTGATGCTGCCGCGCCGCGAGCGTCACATCCTGGAGTATTTCGCGCGCAACCGCGGCCGCCAGCTCAGCCGGCTGCAGATCTTCAACGCAGTCTATGCCGAGCACGACACCGACGTCGAGGAGAGCGTGGTCGAGGGCCATATCAGCAAGCTGCGCAAGAAGCTGCGCATGCGGCTGGGCTACGACCCGATCGAGGCCAAGCGCCTGGCCGGGTACACCTTCGTCGGCTGACGACGCGGGAGCGACCGACGACGAAGGCCACGCTTCCGGCAGGAAGCGTGGCCTTTTTCCGTTTCGGTTCCGCCCCCGGCGCGGCCGGGGGCGAAGGCAGGAGATCTTACCGGAACAGCGACAGGATGCTCTGGCTCGACGAGTTGGCGATGCTGAGCGACTGCACGGCCAGCTGCTGCTGCGTCTGCAGGGCCTTCAGCTTGGTCGACTCCTCCTCGATGTCGGCGTCCACCAGGATGCCGATGGTGCGGTCGTTGGCCTTCATCAGGGTGTCGACGAAGGTCTTCTGGCCGTCGATCTGGGTCTTGTTGGCGCCGAGCTTGGTGCCGGCGTTGGTGACGGCCGAGATCGCCTTGTCGACCTGGGTGATGATCGCCTTCAGGCTGGCATCGCCGGCGGTGCCGGTGAGGGCGCTGATGTCGATGCTGTCGACCGAGAAGGCGCCCGACACGGTGTCGAGGATGCCGCGGGCGGTGGTGGTGCCGGCGGCGGTGCCGGCACCCGAGCGGGTGTCGGTGCCCGCCGTACCGGTGCCGAAGCCGACGTCGACCAGCGTGTTGCCGGCCGTGACGGTGCCGTTGGCGACGGAGACGGTCTCGGTGGCGCCGGCGCCGGTGGTGGTGAACGACAGGCGGCCCGAGGTGTCGAGGGCGGCGGTGACGGTGCCGGCGATGTTGGAGGAGGCGGCGATCTGGTTGTTGATCGCCGAGATGAACTCCTCGGTGGTGACGGCGGCCAGGTTCACGGCGGCGGAGGCGAGGGTGGAGGCGTTGAGGGTGATGTCGTTGGCGCCGGCCGAGGTGGTCAGCGTGATCTTGACCTCGTTGGTGCCGCTGAAGTTGGCGGTGCCGGTGCCCGAGCCGAAGCCGGCGGTGCCGGTGAGCGAGGTGGTGCCGGTGACCTGGGCGGCGGTGGCGGCGGTCTGAACGCTGGCCGAGTTGGTGTCGTAGAGCTTGATCGCGTTCACATCGACGGTGATCTCGGAGAAGTTGATGGTGCCGTCCGTGGCGCGGGCGAAGCCG
>NZ_LMND01000003.1 GCF_001423265.1 Methylobacterium sp. Leaf108 | reverse complement strand
CCTGCCGTAGCTTGGCGACGATCTCCTCGGGCTTCGGGTGCTTTGCCATCTTGTCCGTCCTCCAGGCTCAAAAGCCATACCAAAGGGCGGACCACTTCAATGGGGGCTGATCAACGGGTCGGGCGACGCGAAAATCCTCATCGCCTGCCGACCTTCCCCTCAGAGCCCGGCCTGCCCCGGCATCTCCTCGCGGGCGAGCCGGAGCAGGTTCTGCCCGTAGGCGGTCTTGGCGAACAGCTCGCCGCGGGCGACGAGCTGGTCCTTGCCGATGAAGCCCTGGAGGTAGGCGATCTCCTCCAGGCAGGCGACCTGCAGGCCCTGGCGGTGCTGCAGGGTGCGCACGAACTCGGCCGCCTCCAGCAGGCTGTCGTGGGTGCCGGTGTCGAGCCAGGCGTAGCCGCGCGACATCTTCTCGACGTGGAGCTCGCCCTTCTCCAGGTAGGCCTGGTTGACGCTGGTGATCTCGAGCTCGCCCCGCGCCGAGGGCGTCACCGCCGCGGCGATGTCGAGGACCTGGTTGTCGTAGAAGTAGAGGCCCGTCACCGCCCAGGGGCTCTCGGGCTCCTTGGGCTTCTCCACGAGGCGCAGGGGCCGGCCCTCGCGGTCGAGGGTGACGACGCCGTAGGCGGCCGGATTCTCGACGTGGTAGGCGAACACCGTCGCACCGTGCTTGCGCTCGCGCGCCCGCGCCAGCAACTCGCTCATCCCTGAGCCGAAGAACAGGTTGTCGCCCAGCACCAGGGCGACGTCGTCGCTGCCGACGAAGTCGCGCCCGATGACGAAGGCCTGCGCCAGGCCCTCGGGACGCGGCTGCACCGCGTAGGAGAAGCTCAGGCCGAACTGCTCGCCGGTGCCGAACAGGCGCTTGTAGTTGTCGAGGTGCTCCGGGCTCGAGATGATCAGGATCTCGCGGATGCCCGCCAGCATCAGCACCGAGACCGGGTAGTAGATCATCGGCTTGTCGTAGACCGGCAGCAGCTGCTTGTTGATCGACAGCGTCGCCGGATGCAGCCGGGTGCCCGAGCCTCCGGCCAGAACGATCCCCTTCATGGCTGCACTCCTTCTGTCGCCGGCCCCACGAGCCGGTCGAGGATGTCGTCGAGGGCCTGTTCCCAGGGCCGCGGCACGAGGCCGTAGGCCTGCGTCAGGCTGCGTGTGGAGAGCCGCGAGTTGGCGGGCCGCCGGGCCGGAGTCGGGTAGGCGCTGGTGGGGATGCCGGTGACGGGCACCGAGCGGCCGCCGCGCCGGGCGGCGCCGGCCACGATCGCCTGGGCGAAGCCGCACCAGGTGGTGGCGCCCTCGTTGACGCAATGGACCGTGCCGGTGGGGGCGCCCGCGTCGGACGCCAGGCGCAGGGCGATCGCGGCCAGGGCCTGCGCGAGGTCGGCCGCGCTCGTCGGGCAGCCGTGCTGGTCGTCGACGACGCTCAGGGCGTCGCGCTCGGCGGCCAACCTCAGCATGGTCTTGACGAAGTTGCCCCGGTGCGGGCTCACCACCCAGGCCGTGCGCACGATGGCGTGGCGCGGGTTGGCGGTGCGCACCGCCATCTCGCCGGCGGCCTTGCTGGCCCCGTAGACGCTGCGCGGGGCGATGGGCGCATCGGCCTCGTAGGCGCCCGGCGCGCTGCCGTCGAAGACGTAGTCGGTGGAGACCTGCACCAGCGGGATGCCGGTGCGGGCCGTCTCGGCCGCCAGATAGGCGGGCGCCAGCGCGTTCAGGCGCCAGGCCTGCGCGACCTCGCTCTCGGCCTTGTCCACCGCCGTGTAGGCGGCCGTGTTGATCACCGCCGCCCAGGGCGTTCCGGCGATGAGAGCGGCCACCGCCGCCGCGTCGGTGATGTCGAGGGCGTGCCGGTCGGGGGCGTGCAGGCGCACGCCCTCGGGCCAGCGGCCGGCGGCCTGGAGTTCGGTGCCGACCTGCCCGGCCCCGCCGAGGATGAGGACGTCCACCTCAGGCCTTTCCGGACAGGCCGAGGCGTTCGCCGGAATAGCGGCCCTCGCGGATCGGGCGCCACCACGATTCGTTGTCGAGGTACCAGCGCACGGTCTCCTCCAGGGCCTCCTCGAACACCTTGGTGGGGACCCAGCCGACCTCGGCCTCGGACTTGGTGGGGTCGATGGCGTAGCGGCGGTCGTGGCCGGGGCGGTCGGCGACGTAGGTGATCAGCCGCTCGTGCGGGCCGGCCTCCGGGCGCAGCCGGTCGAAGGCGGCGCACAGGCCCTTCACCACCGCGAGGTTGTTGCGCACCGAGCGGCCGCCGAGGAGGTAGGTCTCGCCGAGCGTGCCCTTCTCCAGCACCGCCACGAGGCCGCGGGCGTGGTCCTCCACATGGATCCAGTCGCGCTCGTTGAGCCCGTCGCCGTAGACCGGCAGCGGCTTGCCCTCCAGGGCGTTGAGGATCATCAGCGGGATCAGCTTCTCCGGGAAGTGCCGGGGGCCGTAGTTGTTGGAGCAGTTGGTGACCAGCACCGGCAGCCCGTAGGTCTCGTGCCAGGCGCGGGCCAGATGGTCGGACGCCGCCTTCGACGCCGAATAGGGCGAGCGCGGGTCGTAGCGGCTCTCCTCCGTGAAGAACCCGCCCGGCGGCAGCGAGCCGTAGACCTCGTCGGTGGAGACGTGGAGGAAGCGAAAAGCCTCGCGGTCGGGCCCGGTGAGGCCCTCGTAATGGCCGCGGGCCGCATCGAGCATCACCTGCGTGCCGATGACGTTGGTGCGGATGAAGGCGCCCGGATCGGTGATCGAGCGGTCGACGTGGCTCTCGGCGGCCAGATGCATCACCGCCTGCGGCCGGAACGCGGCGAAGGCGGCGTGCACGGCCGGCGCGTCGCAGATGTCGGCTTCCACGAGGCGATGGCGCGGATCGTCGGCCAACGGCTGCAGCGAGATCGGGTTGGCCGCATAGGTCAGCGCGTCGAGGGTGAGGACGTCGTGGCCGAGGTCTTCCACCAGGTGCAGAACGAGCGCCGAGCCGATGAAGCCGCAGCCGCCGGTCACCAAGATGCGCATGCCATCATCCGTCATTGCTGGTCGCCGCCATCGACCGATTCGGCGACGACGCGAAGCACAACCTTGCCAGCGCCGCCGCCGCCGCCGGGCGGGCGGAGAGGGTTTCTCCGGTCGATCGGCCGGCCGTGTCGGTCGGCTGTACTTGGGGATCGTGGGCGGGGCAACCGCCGATGCCGCGAGAATCCCTCGCGCCGGGCGCCGGCCTATTCGGCGGCATCGCTCGTCATGACAGAGGCTTGCGGGCTCCGGCGCTCCGGATTGATGGCGGCGAGCGCCCGCTTGGCCGCCTCCAGCGGATGCTCGGATTCGATGCGCACGGAGGTGAGGTCGGGGTTCTTGTAGACCGTGACGATGGTGTCCATCACCTCGGTCAGCGTGGTGCGCTTGTCCTCGGGCGCGGCGATCAGCAGTTGCAGGCCCCAGGCCTGGTAGAGGTCGACCAGAGCCTGGGAATTGCGCACGTCGAGCTTCGAGAATGCTTCGTCGAGGAGGCACAGGCCCAGGCCCGGGTTCTCGTCGCCGGGGCGGTCTCCGGGGTAGTAGGCCGAGGCGAGGGAGGCGGCGATGGCCACGTAGAACGGCGCCTGCGCCTCTCCGCCCGAGCCACGCAGGGCCCGGTTCGACATGGTGGTGCGGTTGCCCGCGGCATCGCGCATGCCGATCTCGTAGACGAAGTAGTTGCGGTAGTCGGCCAGCCGCGCCGCGCTCTCCTCGCCGGCGATCAGCGCCGAGATCTCGGCGATGGCCGCCGAGAGCGGCCCGTCCGCCGGCGCCCCCGCCTCGGGCAGGATCGCCTGGGCGGCGTCGGGCGAGCGGGCGACCTCGGTGGCCAGCGCATGGACGGCCGCGTAGCGCCGGTCCACCGCCGCCTCGAAGGCGTAGGTCTGGCCGGTGAAGCTCTGGGTCGAGAGCCGTTCGTTCAGGGCGTCGAGGCGGGTGCGGACCCGCTCGAACTTGTCGGCGAGCCGGGTCAGAAGGTCTTCCGTCATCAGCCGGCGCATCTCGCCCTCGGCGCGCAGCGCCTGGTCGCGGTAGCGGCGCAGCTCGTGCCCGGCGACCTCGTCGTGGGCGCGCACGACCCAGGCGTAGCCGAAGGAGGCCGGCACGTCGCCGCGCCCGAGCGGATTCTCGAGCCGCCACTGGGCGCAGTATTCGGCCAGATCCCGCTCGGCGGCGCGCCCCTGCGTGCGGGCGGTCTCGGCCCCCTCGCGGGCGGCCTGGCGGGCGGCGTTGGCCAGAGCGGCCAGGTCCTTCGCGTCGAGCCCGGCCGCATCCGCCCGCGCCCTGGCCACCGCCGCCGGATCGAACCCGTCCGGACGCACGAGGCGGATGCGCACCCTGTCGCCGCCGCTCCAGCGGGCGTGGGCGCTACGACGGGCGGCCAGCGCTGCCCGGGCCGCCTCGCGGGAGGCCGTCACCTTCGCCTTCAGCCCGGCCTCCTCGCCCAGCAGCGCGTCGCGCTTGGGCTCGAGCACCTGCACCAGTTCGGTGAGATAGGCCGAGCGCTCGGCCTGCAGGTCGCGAATCTCGGCCTCCAGGGCGCCGGTGTCGGCCTTCTCCACCGCCTCGCGCTCGGTGGTGAGGCTGCGCCGCCGGCCCTCGATGGTATCGGCCTCCTCGCGCAGGGCGGCGACGTCGAGATCGGCCTCGCCGAGGCGTTTTCCCAGCACGGTGGCGCTGCGGGCGGCCTCGCGCAGCACGTCGGCCTGCGAGCGCAGGCGCCGGGCCTCCGCCACCGCCTGTTCCAGCGCCTGCCGGCCCTCGGCGGTGGGCCCCCGGCTGCCGCGGGTCATCATCAATTGCACCGGGCGCACCACCGAATAGGCCATGCCCGAGGTCGAGCGCCCGCTCGGCGCCACAGCCCGGCTCATCCGCGACAGGGCCGCATCGTCGGGGGCGAGGTCGTAGCCCCCCAGCCGGGCGGCGAGGAAGGCCATGGCATGGGGATCGTCCGATGCGATCAGCGAGAGCGGGCCGACGTCGTCGCGCCCGCCCCGGCGCCGGGCGGTGTCTGTGGTCTTGACCAGAAGGCAGCGGTAGAACTGGCTCTTGCGCGCCTCCAGGTGAGCGAAGGCCTGGGCGAGGCGGTCGGGCTGCACCACCAGGGCCTCGCGGGCGCCGCCCAGCAGGCCCTCCAGGGCCGGGCCCCAGGCCGGATCGACGATCTCGGCGAGTTCGCACACCGGCACCGCCTCGATGCCCAGGCGCGCGAGTTCGTCGCGAAAGCCGGCGGTGTCCGAGGACAGCCGCCCCGCGCTGGTGCGACCGCCGGAAAAGGCGGCCGAGAGGCTCTGAACCTGCGTCTCCTCGGCACGGGCGCGCAGGGCCATGTCCTCGGCGGCCCGGTCGAGGGGCGTGGCGATGTCGGGCAGGGCGGAGAGGTCGGCGACGAGGCGCGCCAGCGGCCCGTCCGGGCGCAGGCTCTCGTCGGGGGGCGCGTCCCGGCGCAGCCCCGAGCGGGCGCAGGCCTCCACCACCCGCGCCGCCTGCGGGTCGATCCGGCGGATCTCGGGAAGGATCGCGGCGAGCTTGCCCGCCTCGAGCACCAGGCCGACGAGGTCGCCCACCCGGGTCCCGAGGTCGCGCCGGTCGCGCGCCAGCATGGACAGGCCGGCATCGGTGGCGGCGAGCCTGCCCTGCGCGGCGGTGCCCGCCGCCAGCGCCTTCTTGGCGGCGATCTCCCCGTCGATGTCGCGCACGAAGCCCTGGCTGGCGGCGACGCTCTCGCGGGCGATGCGCAGGCGCTCGGCGACCTCGCCGAGGCGGGCCCTCGCCGCGCTCCAGTCGAGGAGCCGCCGGCGCAGGTCGGCCCCGGCGGCGCGCACCTCGTCGAGGGCGGCCGACAGGCTCGCCTCCGCCCAGGTCTCGTAGCGGGTGAGCAGGCGGCGCAGATGCGAGAGCCGCCGCTCCAGCTCCTCGATGGTCTCGAGGAGCCGACGCCAGTTCTCCACCGACTGGCGGATGCGGGCGACGTCCAGCGGCTCGGGCTCGAGCACGAAGGAGCGCACGAAGGCGCTGGAATCGAAGATCGGCTTGAAGGCGACGGCGTTCGAGAAGGTGCGCAGGAAGTGGCGCGGCTCGGGCGCCGGGGCGCCCTCGCGCAGGAGGGCGAGCACCTGCGCCGTGAAGCGCTCGCCCGAGGAGCGGAATTCCTCGAAGCGCCGCGACACAAGGCGCAGGTCCTTGGCGATCTCGGGCCAGGGGGCGACGAAGCTGCCCTCCGGCGTCTCGCGAACGTAGTCGGCGATCTCGAACCGGTGCCCTTCCGCGACGAAGCGCGACAGGGTGGTCTCGCGGCTGTCCTCGGCGCGGGCGGCCAGCGCCAGCCCCACCGAAACGACCCGGCCGGTGGCGGCGTTCTCGAACACCAGGACGATCAGGGTCTCGCAGGCCTCGCGGGTGGGGCGCCCGCCCTCGGCCGGGTCGCTGATCCAGCCCAGGCAATAGTCGCGCACCGTGCGTGCGCTGCGCCCCGAGGCGGACGCGTTGAGCGCCAGCCGGCTGGCGTTGTTGCCGGCCAGCACCGTGCCGACCGCGTCGAAGATCGTCGACTTGCCCGCCCCCGTCGGCCCGACCAAGGCGGTCGCGCCCCGGATCCGGATCTGCTCGCGCCGGATCAGGTACCAGTTGGAGAGGACGATGTCGGTGAGGCGATACACTCCGAGGGGCCCGGCGATCCGTGAGGGGTGGCCGTCCAGTTGCCCCGACTCGCGCGGCCGGCGCAAGCGATGGGGCCGGCATGGCAGGGGATCGCTGGGCAGGGGATCACGGGGGCTGGGTCCGGAGGCCATGCACGGGACGCGGCACGGCGTTGCCTGGCACCCCTCCAACCCAGCCTGGCACCCCTCCGGCCCAGCCTGGGACGACGCCTCCCATCGGTGTCGCCGGGAGCATTCGGCAACGATGTTTCCGAATAATCCCGAGTTTGCATTTTAAAACATCGGATTATACGGTGACGAGAAAGCAAACGTCATCGGAACGAGAAGTCATGCGCCTTATCAATGGCGTCGAATTCATTGACCAGCGTGTCAATCGTGACATGCGCGGCGACCTGCTGGCCTTCGAACACTTCAGCAACGTTCCGTTTCCGATGGAACGGGTGTTCGTCATGAAGGTCTCGTCGTCGGAGGTGACCCGCGGCGGCCACGCGAATTCCTGCGACGAGCTGATCGTGGCCTTGACCGGGTCGGTGGAGATCCACGTCGACAACGGCGACGAGCGGACCGCCATCGGCCTCGACGGCTACGACCGGGCCCTGTGGATCAAGCCGGGGATCCTGATCCACCTGCGCGACTTCCGTCCTGGCACCCTCCTCCTGGTATGCGCCTCGGCCCGCTACGGCGAGACCCGCCACTACGACGGAGCCCAGCCGCATCTCTTCATGGCCGATTGCCTCGCATGATCCCGCAGGCGGCCCCGCCGCGCCGCATCGCCCGCTTCCGACCCGAGATCGACGCCGCGGTGTCGGCTGTCCTGAGCGGACCCGACTACATCCTCGGTGCGGCGGTGGACGCCTTCGAGACGGCTTTCGCGCGCTACTGCGGCCGTGGCCACGGCATCGGCGTCGCCTCGGGCACGGATGCCCTGGCGCTGACGCTGCGCGCCCTCGGCATCGGCCCGGGCGACGAGGTGATCCTGCCGGCCCTCACCTTCGCCGGGAGCGCACAGGCGATCCTGCAGTGCGGGGCCCTGCCCCGCTTCGTCGAGGTCGATGCCGCCAGCCGCTGCATCGATCCGGCCGCGGTGGCGGATGCGGTGACGGCCCGCACGACCGCGATCATGCCGGTGCACCTGTTCGGGTATCCGGCCGACATGCCCGCCCTCATGGCCATCGCCGGCCGGCACGGGCTGGCGGTGGTGGAGGATTGCGCCCAGTCGCACGGGGCCACCCTGGAGGGTCGCCGCCTGGGCACCTTCGGGCACGCGGCGGCCTATTCGTTCTATCCCACCAAGAACCTCGGCTGCGTCGGGGACGGCGGCGCGGTGGTCACCGACGATGCGGCCCTGGCCGGCCGGGTCCGCTCGCTGCGCGCCTACGGCTTTTCGCCCGGGGGTCGCGTGAGCCAGACCCTCGGCTTCAACGCCCGGCTCGACGAGATCCACGCGGCGATCCTGCTGGCGCTCTTGCCCCATTGCGATGCCGGCAACGCCGAGCGCCGGGCTATCGCGGCGCGCTACCGGGCGGGTCTGGCGGCCTGTCCGTCCATCGTCCTGCCGCCGGAGGCGGAGGGCTGCGTCCACCACCAGTTCGCCATCGCGCATCCCGACCGCGACCGGCTGAAGGAGCATCTGGCCGGCGCCGGCATCGGCACCGCGGTGCATTACGCGCCCGGCCTGCACCGGCACCCCGCCTTCGCCGGGGGCGCGGCCCACCCCCTGCCGATCACCGAGAGGCTGAGCGACACCCTCCTGAGTCTGCCGATCCAGCCAGAAGTGATCGGTGACGTCGCCGATGAGGTCGCCGAGCGGATCGCGCAGGCGGTCCTGACCTTCGCCGAGGCGGGCCCGCGATGACCGGGATCCTGCTGTTCGGCACCGGCTCTCCGATCCTGGTCGACGTCGAGGAGAGCCTGCATCGCGCGGGCATCCCCATCGTCGCCGGTGTCCGCAACCGGCCGGGCGCCTGCCACCTGGGGGAGGGGGTGCGCCCCCTCGATGTCGCCGACCTCGACGAAACCCTGCGCGCGATTGCGTTCGTGGTGCCGCTGTTCACCCCCGCCCACCGGCAGGCCGGGGCGCGGGAGGCGGGGGCGGCCGGGCTCGTCACGCCGTTCACGCTGGTCGATCCCACCGTCGCGACGCCCCGCCGGATCGCGATCGGGCCGGGCACCTACGTCAATGCCGGCTGCTCGCTGGGCGCCCGTTCGGCGTTCGGCGCCCACGTCTTCATCAACCGCGGGGCCAGCATCGGCCATCACGCCCGCTTCGGGGACTTCGTCTCCATCGGCCCCGGCGTCGTCGTGGCCGGCCATGTCACCATCGGGCGCGGCGCGGTCGTGGGGGCGGGCGCCACGATCCTGCCCGAACTGACCATCGGCGAGAACGCCGTCGTGGGCGGCGGCGCGGTGGTGACCCGCGACGTCCCGCCGGGCGCCCTGGTGCTCGGCAACCCCGCCCGCATCGTCCGGCGGGACATCGGCGGCTACAAGGGACTGCCCGTCACGTGAAGCTCCCCGTCGTCCACCTCTACACCGTATGCTGGGACGAGGCCGACATGCTCGGCTTCTTCTTCCGCCACTACGATCCCTTCGTCGATCGCTACGTGATCTACGACGACGGCTCCACCGACGGTTCGCGCGAGATCCTGGCGGCGCATCCGAAGGTGGAGCTGCGCAGCTTTGCCCGGGTCGAGGCCGAGTCCTTCGTCCTGTCGCACAAGGCCATGCAGGACGAGGCCTGGAAGGAGAGCCGCGGCCGGGCCGACTGGGTGATCGTCACCGCCATCGACGAGCATCTCCATCTGCGCGGGCGGGGCATGGCCGACTACCTCGCCGAGCAGCGGGAGCGCGGCGTCACCCTGATCCCGGCGCTCGGCTTCGACATGAACGCCGAGGCGATGCCCGACGACGCCGGCCTGCTGGTGGAGCGCGTCACCCGCGGCCGGCCGCGGGCCGCGTTCAACAAGCTCAGCGTGTTCGACCCCGGCGCCCTGCACGAGACCGGCTTCGGGCCGGGCCGGCACGCGGCCGAGCCCGTGGGCGCCCTCCACCTGCCCGCCCGCGACGACCTGATGCTCTGGCACTACAAGCACCTCGGCTTCGACCGGAACGCGACGCGGGAGGCGACGCAGGCCCTGCGTCTCGGCAAGGTCGACCTCGCCGAGGGCTACGGCCAACACTACCGCTGGACCCGGGAGCGGCTGCGCGGGTTCTGGGACGAGATGGAGGCCGGGTCCACCGACCTCTCGGGGCCGGACATGGTCCCCGACGAGGCCTGCGTCCGCCCGCTGTGGTGGGAGGCGGCGGAGGGGATCGCGCGGGTCGCGGCGGCGCCTCTCCCGCCGGCCGTCCCGGCGACCCTGGACGCCGCGCCCACGGTCTCTGTCCTGATCAAGGCCTACAACCACGCGCCCTACGTGCGCCAGACCATCGAGAGCGTGCTCGCCCAGCCGTTCCAGGACTTCGAGATCGTCGTCACCGACGACGGCTCCACCGACGACACCCTGGCGATCCTCCAGGCGTTCGACGATCCCCGCATCCGCCTGGAGGCGCACCCGCGCAACCTCGGCATCTCGGCGGCGATGAACGCCACCATCGCCCGCGCCCGCGGACGCTACCTCGCGATCCTGAACTCCGACGACTGGGCCCTGCCCGGACGGCTCGCCCGCCAGGTCGCCTTCCTCGAGGCGAACCCTCAGGTCTCCCTGGTGTTCGGCCAGCCCCGCCCCGTCGGCGAGGACGGGCTGCCGGCCGCGCCGTTCAACGATTTCACCGTGCCGCTGCGGTTTCCCGATTTTTCGCGCCGGACCTGGCTGCGGCAGTTCTTCTTCGAGGGCAACTGCCTGTGCGCCCCCACCGCCATGATCCGGCGCGAGGCCTACGAGGCCGCCGGCGCCTACGACCCGCGCTTCGTCAATCTGCAGGACCTCGACATGTGGATCCGCATGCTGATCGCGGGCCACGGCATCCACGTCCTTTCCGAGCCCCTGAGCGCGTTCCGCATCCGCGACAACAACGCCAACACCAGCGCTCCCACGGTGGAGGCGATGCTGCGCTTGCAATGCGAGATCACTCGGATCCTCGACCGGTTCGCGAGCATCGACGAAGACCTGTTCCGAGAGGTGTTCGGCGAGGAGGGCGGACCCGCCACCGACCCGGTCGCCCTGCGGGTCGCCGCGATCGCACAACGGCAGCCCCACACCTACATGCAGCGCTTTGCCCTCGACACCCTCTATACTCATGCCCGCACCCCGGACGAGATCGACCGGCTGCGCGTCTGGTCGGGCACCCTCGACGTCTACAACCTGCGCACCCTCCAGCACCTCGAGCGGGAGATCCACGGCCGGGACCACGCCGTGGCACAGCTGACGCAGACGGTGGCGGAGAAAGACCTCCGCTACGATCGGGAGGTCGCCGACCTGACGGCGGCGGTGACGGACGCCGAGCGGCGGGCCGCCGCCCTGGCCGAGACCGACGCGCGGCGCCGGGCCGACGCCGAAGACCTGGAGGCCCGCCTGCAGGAGGCGGATGCCGCCATGGCCGACTTGCGGACACGACTGGAGGCGGCCCTGGCCTCGCGCCTGCGCATGCGCGAATCGCTGTCGTGGCGCTCCACCGCGTTCCTGCGCTGGATCGGGCGCACGCGGCGGGCGCTCAGGGCCCGCTGACGCGCCTCACCGCCCCGGCAGCGAGGACGCCGCGCTCTTCAGGGCGGCCTTTCCGTCGGCCATGTCGGGGGCGTCGATGCGGCGGTAGCGGGCCTGGACGAAGCTGAACAGGCCGAAGGCGAACAGGCCGGCCGCGGTCAGCCCGAGGAGCACCCATCCGAACGGCTGGCTGCGGAGGAAGACGAGGGATTCGCCCAGGCCCTTCACCTCCGAGGAGCGGCTGTGGACGGCGGCCAGGACGAGGAAGCCGCCGATGAGCGCGAACACCACCCCGCGCGCGGCAAAGCCCAGCCGGCCGAGGGGGACCGCCCAGGACCCGGCGCCCGCCGGCAGGGCGAGGTGCTTGACGACGTCGCCCGACCAGCCCTTGCGCAGGAAGCCGAGGCCGATGCCGATCACCACGAGGCCGACGATCCCGGTGAGCCACTGCCCGAACGGCTGGCCGAGCAGCCAGGCGGTCCAATCCTGCGCGGCTTCGTTGTCCCGGCTCGACAGGGCGAGGCCGAGGGCGAGCTGCCCGGCGCTGAGCGCCAGCGCCGCGTTGGTCAGCCCGCTGACGACATGGGCGGCGCGCACCGCCAGACCCTTGCCCGAGCGCCCGTGGCGATCGGCGTCCGTGGCGGCCTCGACGATCCGCCAGACGGCGAAGCACAGCAGGCCCAGGGCGACGAGCCCGAGCCAGATCCGCCCGAACGGCTGCGTCAGCAGGGCGGTCAGGGCCGACTTGCTGCCCCCGGTCTGGCCGCCGGTGCCGACGGCGGCGAGGACGGCGAGCCCGCCGACGAGGCAGTAGACCGCCCCGCGGGCGCCGTACCCGAGCCGGGCGATGTGTTCGAGCGTCGGCGCGTCCATGCGAAACAACGAGGCTCTCCGGCAGGTGCGGCCGGAGGCGATCGCCGAGCCGGCTAAGGCCACGGGAAACGACCCAGGGCGTTCGGCCGTTCCCCCGTCACCCTTCGTCTTCACCGCGCGAGGCCCAGGCCCGGACCTGGTCCATCCAGGCGTCGGGCGAGAGCACCGCGATGCCCGGCAGCACCATCAGGGGCGTGATCCGCTCCGCCTTGTCGCGTTCGCCCAGGCGCAGCGCGCCCTTGCGGGCGAACAGGCGCAGGATCTCCGTGAGCCGCGTCTCCTCGGGCGGATCGCTGCGGGCGGCGGTGCGGATCGACTCGGCGATGTCGTCGGTGGTGCATTCGACCACCCCCTCGGTGGTGACGCGGTGGTCGCGCAAGCCCTCCTCGTAGGCGAGGCGCAGGGCCAGCAGCACCAGGGTCTCGTCCTTGCGCAGGCGCTCGGCCTGGCCGTCGTGGCGGACCCCGTCGGTCGGAACCCGCAGGAACACCATCTGGTCGCGGTGCGAGACCTCAAAGCCGTAGCCGAGGCAGGAGAAGTAGCTCTGGAAGAACGGCGCGTAGTGCCGGGCGATCTCGTAGGAGCGGCCGATGCCCGGCGTGCCGGCATAGACGCACTGGCTCTTGAGCAGCACCTGCAGGGCGCGGGTGAGTTCGGTCTCGTCGGGCGCGCGGGCCCCGGGGGGAGGGGGCTCGTCGCCGTCGACGATGGCGCGGAAGGCTTCAAGCATGGCGGACCGGCTGGCGTTCGGATCGCCTTCCTCCTAGCACGGGCCGGCGGGCCGTCCTCCCCGATGACAAGCCGGGAACATGTCCCGCAAAAACCCGATTCCCAGAACGTCCCGCTCGCGAAGAACCTCGTCCGGGACCCGATCGCCCGCGGCGCGTGGCCGGGCGCGGTGAAAAACGATCCTTTGTCGGGTATACCGCCGGTCGCATGGACGAGACCTCGAAGGACCACACGACCGAGCCGTCGATCCCGCGGGACTCCGTCGAGCAGCTCTTGCGCGACGAGACCCGGATCGGCGCCGAGATCGCCGGCACCGACGGCGGCTTCGATCCGTTCCCCGCGGCCGTGCGCGCCACGCGCATGCCGATGGTCATCACCAACCCGCGCCTGCCCGACAATCCGATCGTCTTCGTCAACGAGGCGTTCTGCCGTCTCACCGGCTACGACCGCGAGGAGATCCTGGGCCGCAACTGCCGGTTCCTGCAGGGGGGCGAGACCGATCCCGACGACGTGGCCCGCCTGCGGGAGGCGCTGGCGGTGCCGCGGGCCGTCGAGATGGACATCCGCAACTACCGCAAGGACGGCACCCCGTTCTGGAACCGGCTCCTGCTGGCGCCGGTCACCGACGCGGCCGGGGCGCTGGCGTATTTCTTCGCCAGCCAGCTCGACGTCACCCTCGACCGGGACCGCCTCTGCGCCCTCGAGACCCAGAACGCGATCCTGGCGGCGGAACGGCAGGCCAGCCGGGAGCGCCTGGCCTTCAGCGAGGTCTCGCACCAGCTCGCGGTGGCGGCGGCCGAGATCGGCACCTGGGACCTCGACCTCTCCACCGGCGTCCTGACCTGGTCGGACCGCACCAAGGCGATGTTCGGCATCTCGCCGGACGTGCCCTGCTCCATGGACGACTTCTACGGCGGCCTGCACGCGGAGGACCGGGACGCGACCGTCGCCGCCTTCGCCTCGGCCCTCGATCCGCTGCAGCGGGCGACCTACGACGTCGAGTACCGCACGGTCGGCAAGGAGGACGGCCTCGTGCGCTGGGTCGCGGCCAAGGGCCGGGGCCTGTTCGACGAGGGCGGCCGCTGCCTGCGGGCGCTGGGCACCGCCATCGACATCACCCGCCGGCGGCAGGCGGACGAGGCGTTGCGCGCCAACGAGGCCCGCCTGCGCTTCCTCGACGACCTGGGGGTGGCCACCGCCAAGAGCGTGGACGCCGACGCCATCCTGGCCACCACCACGCGGATGGTGGCCGAGCACCTGTCCCTGTCGAACTGCGCCTACGCGGACATGGACCCGGACGAGGACGGCTTCACCATCCGCGGCGACTGGGCCGCACCCGGCTCCCCCAGCATCGTCGGCCACTACAGCCTGGCCGCCTTCGGCAGGCGCGCGGTGCGCGACCTCGGTGCCGGCGAACCGCTGATCGTCAACGACAACCTGGCGGAGCTGGCGCCGGAGGAGGCCGCGACCTTCCAGGCGATCGGCATCGCCGCCACGATCTGCATGCCGCTGATCAAGGACGGCCGCCTGACCGCCCTGATGGCGATCCACGACCGGGTCCCCCGCACCTGGACCGCGCACGACCTGACCCTCGTCCGCGAGGTCACGGAACGCTGCTGGGCCCATATCGAACGGGTCAGGGCGGATGCGGCGGTGCGCGAGGCGGTGGATGCGCTCGCCGCCCTCAACGCGACCCTCGAGGAGCAGGTGGCGGCCCGCACCGGCGACCTGATGGCGGCCGAGGAGGCCCTGCGCCAGGCCCAGAAGATGGAGGCAGTGGGCCAACTCACCGGCGGCCTCGCCCACGACTTCAACAATCTGCTGGCCGGCATCTCGGGTGCGCTCGAACTGATGCAGACCCGGATGCAGCAGGGCCGCTTCAACGACGTCGAACGCTACATGGCCGCGGCGCAGGGGGCCTCGAAGCGCGCCGCCGCGCTGACCCACCGGCTGCTCGCGTTCTCCCGCCGCCAGACCCTCGACCCGAAGCCCACCGACGTGAACCGCCTCGTGGCGGACATGCGCGAGCTGATCCAGCGCACGGTGGGGCCGGCGATCCCGATCGACGTCGCCGCCGCCGCCGGGATCTGGCCGGCCCTGGTCGACCCCTCGCAGCTCGAGAACGCGCTCCTGAACCTGTGCATCAACGCCCGCGACGCGATGCCGGAGGGCGGCCGCATCACGGTGGAGACCGCCAACACCCGGTTCGACGCGCAGGCGGCGCGCGGGCACGACATGCCGCCGGGGCAGTACCTGTGCCTGAGCGTCACCGACACCGGCATCGGCATGCCGCCGGAGGTGGTGGAGCGAGTGTTCGAGCCGTTCTTCACGACCAAGCCGATCGGGCAGGGCACGGGCCTCGGGCTCAGCATGATCTACGGGTTCGCCCAGCAGTCGGGCGGGGAGGTCCGCATCACGTCGGAGGTCGGCAAGGGTACGACGGTCTGCATCTACCTGCCGCGGCACGAGGGCGAGATCGCGCCGGAGGAGGCCCCCACCGACATCGCCCGGCTGCCGCGCTCGGTCCAGGGCGAGACGGTGCTGGTGGTGGACGACGAATCCACCGTGCGCATGCTGATCGCCGACGTCCTAGCGGACCTCGGCTACACCGCCATCGAGGCGTCCGACAGCGCGGCGGGCCTCAGGGTGCTGGAGTCGGACGTGCGCATCGACCTGCTCATCACCGACGTGGGCCTGCCCGGCGGCATGAACGGACGCCAGATGGCGGATGCCGCGCGCGCGCGCCGGCCGGCCCTGAAGGTGCTGTTCATCACCGGCTACGCCGAGAACGCCGCTGTCGGCAACGGCTCGCTCGCCCCCGGCATGGCGGTGCTGACCAAGCCCTTCGCCATCGAGACCATGGCCGCCCGCATCCGCTCGATGATCGGGACGTAGGCCGTCCCGTCATCCCATTTCCTGTACCTGAGGGCTGGCCGTGGTTTGATGCGGCTTGGGCGTCCGGCGATCTGACGATTTCCAGGTCTGTCGGGATGAGATGTGCTTTGCCATCGTGGCGCGACCGTCGATCGGCGCGATCCCGGACGCCCTGTGTGCGTACTCCGAACAGTCGGGTGGGCTCCGCTCCGGCGGGCGCCCGCGTACAGGACAGGATCCGCCATGCTCAGCCTCGTACCGGTGGCCGGCGTCGATGTCGGCAAGCATTTCCTCGATCTCGGGTTCCACCCCGCCGCCAAGCCGCTCCGGTGTGAGAACACCCCGGCCGGCATCGAAAGCCTGATCGACGCTTTGCGCCAGCGTGGCGTGCTGCGCGTCGCCCTGGAGGCGATCGGTCCCTATGCCCAGCCCCTGGTGATGGCGCTGGCGGAGGCCGGTTTCACGGTCGCCCTGGTCGATCCGCGCCGGGTCCGAGCGTTCCGCACGGCCGAAGGACTGATCGCCAAGACCGACCGGCTGGACGCCGCGCTCATCGCGCGCTTTGCTCATCGCATGCCCGAGCATCTGCACCCTGCGCCCACGCCCGATCAGGTCCGGCTCAAGGCGCTCTCGACCCGCCGCCGCCAGATCACCGAACTGATCGCCATGGAGAAGACGCGCCTGGCCCAGGCCCTCGATCCTCTGGTGGCCGACAGCCACCGGGCGGTGATCGAGGCCCTGGAGGGCGCCTGCGCCGCCATCGAGGCGGAGCTCGATCAGCGCATCGCCGACGATCCGGTCCTCGCCCGCAAGCGCGCCATCCTCACCTCGATCCCCGGCATCGGCCGGCGCATCGCCACCGTGCTGATCACCGACATGCCCGAACTCGGCAGGCTCGACCGCAAGGCGGCGGCCAGCCTGGCCGGCATGGCCCCCCATCCCACCCAGAGCGGGGCCCATCCCGGACGCCATGCCATCGCGGGCGGTCGACCCTGCCTCAGAACCGCGTTCTACATGGCCGGCATGGTCGCGGCCCGAACGTGCCCGACCTTCAAGACGCCCTACAAAGCGATGCGAGAGGCGGGCAAACCCGCCAAGGTCGCCATCGTCGCCACCGGCCGACGCCTCGTCGTCCTCGCCAACGCCCTCGTCAAGGACGACAAAACCTTCGCCGAAAGCGACCTCATGGCTTGACCGACAATACAGTCGCCGGTTGATCACGTCGTGATGCGGACATGGGCTTCGCTCAGGCGCCGCGCGGGCTCGGTGATACGGGTCCCGCTTGATTCGAGCGGAAACCGTATCACCCGGCAATCCGAGGCAAGCGGGCGGCGGATCGGCAAGGACCTCGCCGACGACGCGACGGCGTCGGCGGGAGCGCGCCCTCACGACAGGGTGGTGAGGTCCTGGAACCAGTGCTGGGCCTGGGTGTAGCCCTTCACCTTCGGGGACAGGGCGTGGGGATTGGTGTCGTGGACGACCCAGACCTGCACCGCGTCGTCGACCACGATCTCGTGGATACGCGCCAGCATCGCGTCCTGCTCCTTGGGGTCGAGACTCTGCTTGACCTTGTCGCACAGCGCGTCGACCTCCGGGTTGCGGTAGTGGCTCCAGTTCACGCCGTTGGGGGAGATCTGCTTCGAATCGTAGAAGCGGATGATGGCGTAGAGCGGGTCGGAGGTGACGTAGGCGACGTTGCTGGCGGTGATGCCCTTCAGGCTCGGATCGGCCGCACCCTGGCGCCAGGCGGTGTAGGCGACCTCCTGCTCGACGGTGCGGAACTCCACCGCGATGCCGATCTCGGCCCAGCTCTGCTGGATGAACTCGTTGATGGGCAGGGACAGCATCTGCCCGGTTCCGCCGGTGGGGATGATGAACTTGGCCTTAAGCGGGTTCTGGGCCGAGTAGCCGGCGTCCTTCATCAGCTTGCGGGCGGCGTCGATGTCGGTGCCGACCTTGAAGGTCGGCTTGCCGAACCACGGGCTCGAGCGCTGCACCTGGCCCTCGGCCGGGGTGGCGAGCCCGCCCATCAGGGTGGCCACGCCCTCGCGGTCGATGGCGAGGTTGGCCGCCTTGCGCAGGCGCAGGTCGCGCCACGGGCTGCCTTCGACCATCGACAGGTGGTAGTTCCAGACGTGGGGCGTGTCGTTGCCGACGATGCGCATGCCCGCGGCCTTGAGGCGGGGCACCGAATCGGGGGCGGGCAGTTCGATGAGGTCGACGCTGCCGCTGAGCAGCGAGTTCACCCGCGACAGGTCCTCGGGCAGGCAGCTCAGGATGAGCCGCGCGAGCTTCGGCGCGCGCTTGGGGTTCCAGTAGGCCTCGTTGGGCACGAGCTCGGCCCGCACCCGCGGGGTCAGGCCGGCGAGCTTGTAGGGGCCGGTGCCCGAGGGCTCGAAGGCGAACTTCGCCCAGTCGCGGCCGACCTTCTCGTACTGGGCCGGCGACGACACCAGGAACCACAGCATCTGGTAGGGAAACAGCGAATCGGCCGCCTTGGTCGTCACCTGGATCGTGGAGGCGTCGAGCTTCCTGTAGCTGGCCACCGAGGGCAGGCGCGGGCGCACCTGCGCCGCTTGGCGCTGGTCGAAATGCGGGGCGTCCTTGTTGAGGACCTTGTCGAAGTTCCAGATCACCGCATCGGCGTCGAGGAGCGAGCCGTCGTGGAATTTCACGCCTTCGCGGATCTTGAAGACCCAGTTCTTGCGGTCGGCCGGGTCGCTCTCCCAGGAGGTGGCCAGACCCGGCACCAGCTTTCCGGGGCGGTCGGAGACGTCCATCTCCCAGGCCACCAGCGGATCGTAGAGGGTGAAGCCCGTGAACTGGTAACCGCCCGCACCCCGGTCCGGCTGCCCGGTGGTGAGCGGCAGGTCGCTCATCGAGATACCGTAGTTGAGGGTGCCGGCGGGAGCCCCGGCAGGGGTGCCGGTCGTCGTCTGCGCGAAGGAGCGCGACGCACCGGGACCGAGGGCGGCCAGCGCCGCCGCGCCGCCGATCAGACCGCGGCGGGTGAGTGACAGGGGATCCATGACCGGCTTCCCATTCGTTTCATGTGAAACACCCCGCCGGGGGCGAGGATGTATGCACTTCACTGGAGAGAATATTATTTTCTGTAAAGTGGAAACAATGGGCGCCCTCTGACCTGAATTGGGCAGATTGCATACAGTTTACGCAACGCCGTCGAACGAATCGGTTGGGCGAGACAGGGGGCGGTGCCCGACCGTCCAAAGCCGACAGCGGGACCCGCGACCCGCCTTCCTCCCCGCGAGGGGGAGGGGGATGCGCCCCCCGCTGGGCCTCGCCTCAGCGCTCCCGCACCACCCGCAGCCCGGTCCGTTCCAGCAGGAAATCCGGGCAGTCGAGCCAGCCGTTGGAGACACGGCCCTCCAGGCGCGACAGGCGGTAGCGCTGGCCGAGCGCGCCGTCGAACAGCACGTCGAGCTCGCGCAGGCGCTGGAACACCACGAAGGCGTCGACGTCGGTCACCCGGATCTGCGAGCCGCGGATCGCCGTCGATCGGCCGAGCTGGCCCTCGACGAAGGCGATCATCCGTTCGGGCGTCACCGCCACCCGCTGGCGGAAGGCGTCCTTGGCGGCGATGAAGGCCTCCACCGCGGGATCGAGCCAGATCTCGGGCAGCGGCTCGGCCAGGATCGGGCGGCGGGCGTTGCGCGGCCGGTAGAGGTGGGGCTCGCCCACCGGCGGGTGCAGCAGCGAGACCTGAGCCATCGGCGGCGGATCGGGCGGGGTGCCCGTCGCTCCCACCGCCCGCAGGGCGGCGGCGACCCGCTCGATCCGGTCGGAATCGCGGTGGTCGAGGTAGCGCAGGGCCGCCGCGATCCGCCGTTCGAGCCGGGCGACCACCGCGTCCACCGCATCGAGATGCCGGTCGAGCCCCTCGAAGACCGCCAGGATCTCGGCCAGGTCGCCGCGCACGGTCCGTTCGGCGCTTCCCAGGTCCGGGGCGCGGCCCTCGCGCAGGCCGGCCTCGGCCAGGGCGCGGATGGTGAGGGCGTCGCGCAGGGCCCGGGCCGCCTCGCGCACGATGCCGGAGCGGAAGCGGAACGGGTTCAGGCGGGTGTGGAGGGTGCGGTAGTCGCTGACCAGGTGGCGGGCGACGAACTCCTCGAAGTAGAGCCGGAAGGCGGCGCGCTGGTCGTCCTCGCGCAGGATGCGCTCCTCGACCTTGCGCATGGCCCCGGCCAGGCTGCGCAGGTGGCCGAGGAAGGCGCGCGACGCCTTGGCGGCGTTGACCAGCGCCTCCGACCGGTCGGCCGGGTTGGCGATGGCGCTCTCCAGGCTGCCGAGCACCTCCAGCACCGCGCCGCCGTAGGAGCGGGTCTCGCCCCTGTCGAGCCGGGCCAGCTCCTCGATGAGGAGGCGGGCCTCGGGGTCGAACTCCACCACCGGCACGTAGCGCTCGCGCCGCTCCGTCAGCCAGCCGGCATCGAGCAGGCGCCGGTAGATCGCCGAGCGGCGCTCGACCGGGTCCGCCGGGGTGGTCTCGTCGTCGGCGATCTCGCCCTGGCTGAAGGCCTCGGCGAAATCGCCGATCTCGGTGAGGAGTTCGCCCTTGCGCAGGGGGTCGGCGACGTCGGCGAAGACGCGGGTGTGCAGGTGCAGCAGCAGGGCCGCGTTGAAGGCCCGGCTCGGGGAGGCCAGCGGCCGGAACAGGTCGTCGGAGAGGCGGGTGAACAGCATGGGTCCAGCGCAGGACAGACGGCCGGGCCGGCGTTTGTCAACGCCGCGGGCTCCCCCTTCAGGCGGTGATCCCGTGCTTCGTGAGCAGGCGCTCGGCGCTGTCGTTCCAGACCTCCATGGTCACGATCACCCCGTCGCGCACGGTGAAGCGGTCGACGTAGCGGTTGCCCTCGAAGGGGGTGCCGTCGGGCCAGGCGCCGTAGAGGGTGCCGAGGCTGTAGACCGTGGTGACGCCGTCGCCCGGCACCACGTCGAGGCGTTCCATGCGCTTCTTCACCCAGGCGTAGCGGCCGGCGTTGAAGGCGGTGACCTCGCGCGGGTGGTGGAACAGCCGGGCGCCGGTGAAGGTGATCGGGATGCCCGGCGCCATGTAGCCCGCCGCCCGCTCGGGGTCGGGCACCATCGAGGCTTCGAGGTAGGCGGTGACGACGGCCGCGTCGCGCTGCGTCGTGTCGGTGGCTGGTCCGGTCGTCATGGATGGGGTCTCCTCGAGAGGGCGGCAGGATCGGGTCCGGCGGCAGGATTGCGCGAATCGCGCCGAAGTGTATGCATCAAGTGCATGCAGTTTGGCGCCGATCTGGGCAGCGAGGCGTCATCGAACCGAGATTCGCCTGACTCTGCAAGGCGTCAGCCCATGCGACGTGCATGGCACGGCCGTTGCGCAAAGGCCCGTAACCCTCAGCCGGAGACGACGCCATGAACGCCCAGGCCATGAAACCTCAGGCTCTGAAAACTCAGGCTCCGAACGCCCGGGCTCCGAAGGCCGAAGGACGCCGCTCGCCGACACGCCGGCTGGCCCTGGGGACGGTGGCCCTGATCGGGCTGGGTCTGGCCTCGGGCGTCCACGCGGCCGAGACCCTCAAGATCGGCCTCGTCACGGCGCTGAGCGGCCAGTCGGCCAAGTCCGGCGAGGCGATCTCGCGGGGCATCGGGCTGGCCATCGACGAGATCAACGCCGCCGGCGGCGTGCTCGGCCAGCCCCTCGAACTCGTCGCCCGCGACGACGAGGCCAACCCCTCGAAGGGCGTGCTCGCCGCGCGCGAGCTCGTCCAGCGGGTCGGGGTCGTGGCGCTGGTGGGCGGCCTCGACACGCCGGTGTCGATGGCCATCGTCCCCATCGCCAACCAGATGAAGGTGCCTTTCCTCGGCCCCTGGGCGGCGGGCACCGGCATCACCCGCAACGGGGCCGCCGACAACTACGCCTTCCGGGTCTCGGCGGTGGATGCGCTGGTGGACGAGGCGCTGGTGGCCTACGCGGTCAAGACCTACGGCGCCAAGAAGCCGGGCATGATCCTCGTCAACAACGCCTGGGGCGAGTCCAACGAGAAGGGCCTGACCGCCGCCCTGAAGGGCGCGAACCTGCCCGCGGCCGGCATCGAGAAGTTCGAGGCCTCCGACGTCGACATGGTGCCCCAGCTCACCCGGCTGAAGGAGGCCGGCGCCGACGCCCTGTTCATGGTCGGCAACGTCGGCCCCTCGGCGCAGGTCGTCAAATCCCTCGACCGGATGGGCTGGAGCGTGCCGGTGGTCTCGCACTGGGGCCCTGCCGGCGGGCGCTTCGACGAACTGGCCGGCCCGAGTGCCGCCAAGGTCCACTTCATCCAGACCTTCACCTTTGCCGGCAACGCGTCTCCCAAGGCGACCGCGGTGCTGACCGCCCTCAAGGCGAAGTACCCGGCGATCAAGTCGATGGCCGACGTCACCCCGGCGGTGGGCATCGCCAACGCCTACGACGCCACCCACCTCCTGGCGCTGGCCATCAAGGCGGCGGGCTCCGCCAAGGGACCGGAGGTGCGCGACGGCTTCTACAAGGTCGCCACCTATCCCGGCCTGATCAAGACCTACGAAAAACCCTTCGCCCCCGGCCAGCACGACGCGCTCGGGCCGCAGGACTACGTCTTCACCCGGTTCCAGAACGGCGAGATCGTCGCGGTGGGCAACTGAAGGGAGGGGGCGGGCTGCCGGTGGTCCCGTCGCAACCCGATTCCGAGGGCGCAACTTCGTTCGTGCGCCGCGACGGGCTCCCTCTCCCAGGGGGAGAGCGCAGGGGTGAGGGGAGTGACCGTTCCGGAGGGGGCACGCCCCTCAACCTGTCCTTCTCCCCCTGGGAGAAGGGACCCGCGCCCGATCCGGCGTCTCCTGCGGTCCGACGTCCGGCCCCCGCCAACCCGAAAGGCTCCACCCCATGCTGACCGGAACCCTCGTCAGCGGCCTCGGCCTCGGCAGCATGTACGGGCTGATCGCGCTCGGGTTCCACGTCACCTACGTGGTGTCGGGCACCGTCAACTTCGCACAAGGGAGTGCTGTGACCCTGGGCGCGGTGCTCGGCTACGCCCTCGGCGTCACCCTCGGCTGGCCGATGCCGCTGGCCGTGCTCCTGGCGCTCGCCGGCTGCGCGCTGCTCGGCCTCGTGGTGGAACGCCTCCTGGTGCGGCCCTTCGTCGAGCGGGCGTCCGACTCCTGGCTGCTGGCCACCGTGGCCGGCGGCATCGTCCTCGACAACGCCATCCTGTTCACCTTCGGCAAGGAGCCGCGCAGCCTGCCCTCCGTGCTGGCCACCAGGCCCGTGGAGATCCTCGGCACCGGCCTCTATCCCCTGCAGCTCGTCATCCCCGTGGTCGGCCTCGGCGTCGCCTTCGCCATCCGGACGGTGTTCCGGCGGACCGACCTCGGCCGCGTCCTGCTGGCGGTGGCCCAGAACGCCGACGCCGCCCGGCTGATGGGGATCGACGTGCGCCGCACCGTGGCCTGCGCCTATGCCCTCTCGGCGCTGCTCGCCGGGGTGGCGGGCTTGCTGATCGCGCCGCTGTTCTCGGTCTCGGCCGAGATGGGCACCCTGTTCGGCATCAAGGCCTTCGCGGTGGCGATCCTGGGGGGCATCGGCTCGGCCACCGGCGTGGTGCTGGCCGGCCTCCTCTATGGTCTCGCCGAGGCGCTCGTCACCGCCACCCTCGGCTCGACCTACACCCAGATCGTCGTGTTCTCGGTGATCATCCTGGCGCTCGCCCTGCGGCCGGACGGCCTGCTCGGTCGCGCCGCCGTCAACAAGGTCTGAGCGATGCTGCGTTCGCCTCTCGCGATGCCGCTGGCCATCGCCGGCCTTACCCTGGCCGGCCTCGCCCTGGTGATGGTCAGTTCCGGCTACGCGCATTTCGTGATCGCCCTCGTCGCGCTCACGGCCATCGCCGGCACCGGCCTCAACGTGCTCCTCGGCCTGACCGGGCTGATGTCGTTCGGCCACGCCGGGTTCTACGCCATCGGCGCCTACGCCAGCGCGATCCTGACGCTGGCCGGGGTGAGCTTCTGGCTGGCGCTTCCGGCCGCCGCGCTGATCGGGGCCGGCATCGGCGGGCTGCTCGCGATCCCGGCGATGCGGGTGAAGGGGCCGTACCTGGCCATGGTCACCATCGCCTTCGGCTTCATCGTCGAGCACGGGCTGATCGAGGGCGGGGCGCTCACCGGCGGCCAGAACGGCCTCGTCGTCACCGGCGGCCCGACGCTGTTCGGCCACGCGTTCCTGGAGCGCGAGCTGGCGCTCCTCTCGGTCCTCGGAGCGGGTGGCGCCCTCTACGGCTTTCACCGCCTGGCGCTGAGCCGCCTCGGCCGTGCCATGCGGGCGGTGCGCGACGCCGATGTCGCCGCCGCCTCCCTCGGGTTCGACCCGGTGCGGGTCAAGACCCTGGCCTTCGCGATCTCGGCGGCGCTGACGGCGCTGGCCGGCGCGGTGCTGCCGCCCCTGATGCTGTTCATCGCGCCGAGCTCGTTCCCGTTCTCGCAGTCGATCCTGTTCGTCCTCTCGGTGGTGGTGGGCGGGGCCGGCACGGTGCTGGGGCCGCTGGTGGGCGCCCTCGTGACCGTGCTGCTGCCGGAACTGCTGGCGGGGCTCGCCGAATACCGGCTCCTGTTCTTCGGCCTCGCCACCCTGGTGGTGCTGTGGCTGGTGCCCTCGGGGCTGATCGGGACTTTGGCGCGGCTGTTGCCCAAGCCCGCCCCCGAGCCGCCCCGGCCCTCGCCCGACGTGACGCGCCTGCTCTACCGGCGTGGCGGCGAGCCCCTGGTGATCGAGGGCATCGGCATCGCCTTCGGCGGCATCCGCGCGGCCGAGGGCGTCTCGGTGACGGCCGCCCCCGGCGCCGTCACCAGCCTCATCGGCCCCAACGGTGCGGGCAAGACCACCGTGCTCAACATGGTCTCGGGCTTCTACCGGCCGGACGCCGGCGCCATACGCCTCGCCGGCGCGGATCTCGCCGGTGCGCCCGCCCATGCCATCGCCAGGGCCGGCATCGCCCGCACCTACCAGACCACCCGCCTGTTCGGCTCGCTCAGCGTCCTCGACAACGTCGTCCTCGCCCTCGATCCGGGCCGGCTCTGGCGCTGGCCCCGCGCCGGCGACGCCAGGGACGCCGCCGCCCTCCTCGACTTTGCCGGCTACGAAGGCCGCCTCGACCGGCCGGCCGGGGAACTCCCGCACGTCGACCGTCGCCTCGTGGAGATCGCGCGGGCGCTGGCCGGCCGCCCCCGCGTGCTGCTCCTCGACGAGCCCGCCGCCGGCCTCACCCGGGCCGACACCGACGCGCTCGGCGGCCTCCTGCGCCGCATCGCCGGCTGCGGCATCGCCGTGGTGCTGGTCGAGCACGACATGCCGCTGGTGATGAGCGTCTCCGACCACGTCCTCGTCATGGACGCCGGCCGGCCCATCGCCGCGGGCACGCCCGCCGCCGTCCGCACCGATCCGGCCGTGCTGCGCGCCTACCTCGGCGGGGCCGACACGCCGGCGAGGCCCCGCGAGACACCCTGGCGCGGGCCGGCCGACGCGGTGCTGTTCGCGCAGGGGCTCACCGCCGGCTACGGCGCCGCGCCGGTCCTCGACGCCCTCGCCCTGGAGGTGCGCCCCGGCGAGACGGTGGCGCTGCTGGGCGCCAACGGGGCCGGCAAGTCCACCGCCATGCGCTCCCTCGCGGGCCTGCTGCGCCCGGTCACCGGCACCATCCTGCTCGACGACGTCGCCATCGCGGCGCTGCCGGCCCACCGCATCGCCCGGCTCGGCCTCGCCCTGGTGCCCGAGGGCCGGCAGGTGTTTCCCGAACTCACCGTCATCGAGAACATGCGCCTGGGCGCCCACGGCCGGGCCGAGGCCCTCGACCCCGCCGAGATCGAGGCCCTGCTCGACCGCTTCCCGCGCCTGCGCGAGCGCGCCGGCAGCCGGGCCGGCCTCCTCTCGGGGGGTGAGCAGCAGATGCTCGCCATCGCCCGCGGGCTGATGGCCAAACCCCGCATCCTCCTCCTCGACGAGCCGTCCCTCGGCCTCGCCCCGGCGATGATCAACGCCCTCTACGCCGTGGTGGCGGAGCTGCGCGACCAGGGCGTCACCATCCTCATCGTCGACCAGATGGCGGCCCTGGCGCTCACCGTGGCCGACCGCGGCTACGTGCTCGAACAGGGCCGCGTCGTCACCGCCGGCTCGGCCGCCGAGCTCGCCGCCGACAAGGCCCTGGAAGCGGCCTACCTCGGCGCCGCCTGATCTCTCCACCCCTCACGAAGACACCCCATGGATACGATTCCCGGACACGGCCGCTACGGCTACAGCGCCCTCCCGCAAAGGCCGGTCTACGACTGGCCGGAGGGCAGGCGCCTGGCCGTCTACGTCGCCCTCAACCTCGAGACCTTCGATTTCGGCTCCGGCCTCGGGGCCGAGCTGGCGCCGGGCGGGCCGCAGCCGGACGTGCTGAACTACGCCTGGCGCGACTGGGGCAACCGCGTCGGCGCGTTCCGGCTCGCCGAGGCGTTCGACGGCCTGCGGCTCCCCGCCAGCGTGCTCGTCAACAGCCGGCTCTATGCCGATTGCCCCGGCCTGATCGAGGCGTTCCGGGCACGCGGCGACGAGATCGTCGGCCACGGCCGCACCAACGCCGAGCGCCAGGGCCCCCTCGACGAGGCCGCCGAGCGAGCGCTCATCGCCGAGGCCACCGCCACCCTCACCCGTCACGAGGGCCGCGCCCCGGCCGGCTGGCTCGGCCCGTGGATCTCGCAGTCGCGCGTCACCCCCGACCTCCTGGCCGAGGCCGGCTACCGCTACCTCCTCGACTGGGCCCACGACGACCAGCCGGTGTGGTTTGCCACCCGCGGCGGCGGGCGCATCCTCTCGGTGCCCTACCCGCAGGAGCTCAACGACATCCCCGCCATCGTGGCGCGCAAGGACTCGGCCCGGGATTTTTCCGACATGATCGTCGACGCCTTCGACGAGATGCTGGCGCAGAGTGCCGCCGCGCCCCTGGTGATGGGCATCGCCCTCCACCCCTACATCGTCGGCCAGCCCCACCGCCTGCGCCCGCTGCGCGCCGCCCTGGCCCATATCGCGTCGCGGCGGGACGACGTCTGGCTGACGACGGCCGGCGGGATCGCGGACTACGCCGGGCGGCTGCCGGAGGTGGGGGGGTGAGAGACGCGCGTTTCGTTCAATCGGGTTCCGGCCGACACCGCTCCCCTCACCCCGCCTTCCGCCTCGCCGCCCCGCCCTCGACATAAGGCGCCAGCAGGCGTCCGAGGTCGCGGTCGCGGGGGGGCTCGGCGACGATGTGGGCGCGCTCGGCCACCGCGTCGAGGTGGTGGTCCATGAGCGCGATCACCCGCTCGGCGTCTCCCGCCACCAGGGCGGCGACGATCTCGCGGTGCTCGCTCACGGCACAATCGGAGGAATGGGGCCGGCTGTACAGGGACAGGATCAGGGCGCAGCGGTAGCCGAGTTCGCCGACGTAGCGGCCGAGCACCGGGCTGCCGGTCATTTCGGCGAGCAGCAGGTGGAACTCGGTGGCGAGCCGGATCGAGGCGGCCTCGGTGCCGTGGCGGGCGGCGTCCTCCTCCTCGATATGGGCGAGCAGCGCCGCCTCCTGGGCCGGGCCGATGCGCCCGACGAGGCGCTGCATCACCAGGCGCTCCAGCGAGATGCGGACCTCGAAGGTGTCGCGCGCCTCCTCCCAGCTCGGGGTCGCCACCACGGCGATGCGGTTGCGGCGCAGTTCCACCAGCCCCTCCGCCGCCAGCTGCCCCAGGGTCTGGCGGGCGATGGTGCGGCTGACGCCGAAGCGCTCGCCCAGCGCATCCTCGGGCAGGCGGTCCCCCGGCAGCAGCGCCCGCTCGACGATGGCCCGGCGCAGGGACCGGCAGATCGACCCGACCTTGCCGGTGCCGTCGTGTGTCTGCGCCTTGGCCGCCATCCGTCCCCCCGTCGATCATGGTTCGTCTTGCGCGCGGTCCTTGCGCATGTTCCTTGCGCGCGCGCCTGTCGGACAACCGTAAGCACGACTGGGACCAGCCCGTCACATCCGGTCACGGCCCCGGCGTGTTCCACGGCCGCGCCACCAGTTCCCGTTCGAGGAAGCCGATCAGCGCGCTCACCCGCGCCGGGCGCAGGGCACCCGGGGGCATCACCAGGTTGAGGGCGATCGGGGGGGGCGCCCAGGCCGTCATCACCCGTTCGAGCCGGCCGGCGGCCAGGTCCTCCCACACCATGAAATCGGGCTGCACGGCGAGGCCGAGGCCCGCCAGCACCGCCGGCGTCAGGGCGTCGGCGTTGTTGGCCCGCAGCGGCCCGCCCGGCACCACGCTGGCCTCCTCGCCGGTCTCGCCGACGAAGCGCCAGCGGTCGGGGCTCGGGAGGTGGGCGTAGCCGAGGCAGGCGTGGTGGGCGAGATCGGCCGGCACCTGCGGCCGGCCGTGCCGGTCGAGATAGGCGGGCGCTCCCACCAGCGAACGGCGGATCGGGCACAGGCGGCGCACCCTGAGGCTCGAATCGGCCAGCGCCGCGATGCGCAGGGCGAGATCGAAGCCCTCGCCCACGAGATCGACCACGGCGTCGCTCAGCGCCAGGTCGATCCGCACCTGCGGATGGGCGGCGAGGAAGGCCGGCAGCAGCGGGGCCACGTGCAGCACCCCGAACGACATCGGGCAGGCCAGCCGCACCAGGCCGCGCGGTTCGGCCGTGGTGGCCATCGCCAGCGCCTCGGCCGCCTCACCCTCCGCCAGCAGCCGCGCGGCACCCTCGCGGGCCTGCCGCCCGGTCTCGGTGAGCGAGAGTTTTCGCGAGGTGCGGTGGAACAGCGGGGCGCCGAGGCGCGCCTCGAGCCGGCTCACCGCCTTCGAGACGGTGCCCTTCGACAGGCCGAGGTCGGCCGCGGCCCGCACGAAGGAGCCGGCCTCGGCCACCTTGGCGAAGATCGCCCAGGCCTCGAAATCGGGTAGGCGCATGGCAACCGTGCTTTTGCGAAACGATGGGTTTCCATCGTTTCCGTTTATGCCGGTCCTGACAAGCTCCATATCGGCGTCACGGGGTCCGTCCCACCGGACCGAACGCCCTTCGAAGGAGACATCGTCATGTCCGTCCCCGGCATCCGCCACGGCATCCACCACGTCACCGCCCTGTCCGGCCCGGCCCGGCGCAACCTCGACTTCTACAACCGCGTGCTCGGGCTGCGGCTCGTGAAGAAGACCGTCAACTTCGACGATCCGGGCACCTACCACCTCTACTACGGCGACGAGACCGGCCGGCCCGGCACGATCCTGACGTTCTTCCCCATCGCCCAGGCCGCCCGCGGCCACGTCGGCACCGGCGAGACCGAGGAGACCGCCTTCACGGTGCCGCGCGGCGCCATCGGGGCCTGGATCGACCGCCTGGCCGGCCACGGCATCGCCGTCGATCCGCCGGTGCGCCGCTTCGGCGACACGGTGCTGCGCTTTGTCGATCCCGACGGCATGGCGCTCGCCCTGGTGGGGGTCGACGAGGCCGGGCCGGCACCGGCCCGCAGCGGCGGCGAGGTACCGGCCGGGGAGGCGATCCGCGGCATCCACGGCGTGACGCTGCGGCTCGCCGAGACCGGCCCGACGGCGGCGATCCTCACCGACGTGATGGGCTTTGCCGAGGTCGCCCGCGAGGGCGACGCGGTGCGCTACGCCAGCGGCGCGGATCTCGGCGGGTTCGTCACCCTGCGCGGGGTCGGGGAGGCACAGCGCGGCCGGGCCGGGGCCGGCTCGGTCCACCACATCGCCTTCCGTGCGGCCGACGACGCCGAGCAGGCGGCGATGGTGGACAGGCTCACGCGGGACCACGGCCTCGCCGTGACCGAGCAGCGCGACCGCCAGTACTTCCGCTCGGTCTACCTGCGCGAGCCCGGCGGCATCCTGTTCGAGATCGCCACCGACGTCCCGGGCTTTGCCGTCGACGAGCCGGTGGCCGACCTCGGCGGGGCGCTCAAGCTGCCGGCCTTCCTCGAGGCCCAGCGCGCCCGCATCGAAGGCGTGCTGCCCGCCCTCGCCTGACCGCGACCGCCCCCGCGCCGCCACGACCGGCGCGGGGGCGGCATCGCTGAATCCCCTGCAGGAGCCCGCCATGACCGCCGCCACCCTTGGTTTCGTCCATCGCTTCGCGCCCGCCACGGTGCCGGGGCGCCCTGCCCTCCTGCTCCTGCACGGGACAGGGGGCGACGAGGGCGACCTGCTGCCGCTCGGGCAGGCGATCGCACCCGGGGCGGCCCTGCTGTCGCCGCGCGGGCCGGTGCTGGAGCGGGGCATGCCGCGCTTCTTCCGGCGTCTGGCCGAAGGGGTGTTCGACGAGGCGGACGTGGAACGCCGCGCTCGTGACCTCGCCGATTTCGTCGTCGCCGCGCGGGACGCCTACGGGATCGGCCGGCCGATCGCGGTGGGATTCTCCAACGGCGCCAACATCGCCGCCGCGACCCTGCTCCTGCGGCCCGGCGTGCTCGCGGGCGCCGTGCTCCTGCGCGCCATGGTCCCCTTGCGCGCCTGGCCGGAGGCGGATCTCGCCGGGCTGCCGGTGCTGGTGCTGTCGGGGGCGACCGACCCGATCGTGCCGCAGGAGAACGCGGGGCGTCTGGCCTCCGGGCTGGCGCAGCGCGGTGCGCGGGTGGAACACCGGGTGCTGCCCGGCGGCCACGGCCTGACCGCGACCGACGCGACGCTGGCGGCCGATTGGCTCGGGCGGCGGGAGGCGGATGCCGCCTGACGGGGGCGTCGTCCTCGCCGTTCCCGCGTTCGGCCCTACCTTGTGACGGGGACGCCCGGTTCCCCGCGCGTCGGACACGGATCCCGTCATGATTGCCTTCTACGATCGACAGGGACGGGCGACCGCCTTCTGCGAGGACGGCGCATCCCTCTACTTCTGGGACGGGCGGCCCGCCGCCTACCTCGACGGCGACATGGTGGTCGACTACGGCGGGCGCCCCATCGGCTGGCTGCAGGACGGCTGGATCACCGACCTCGACGGGCACGCGATCCTGTTCGAGAGCGACGCGATCCGCGGCCCGGCCAAGCCCGAGCGCCTCGCCAAGGCCGTGCCCGCCCCGCGCCGGCCGCGCCCGGCCAAGGCCGACCGCACCGGCGAGGCTCCGCCGCGGCGGCCGGTGTCGAGCACGTCCTGGTCCGAGCGCAGCTTTTCGCAACTGCTCTGATCCCCGCCGCCTCGCGATCCCGGCGTCGCGAGGACGACGGCATCGTCGGGCGTGCCCGCTCCGGCCGACGGGATGGTCCGGCCCCTTGCGTGCCCCCCGGGCATCCGGTACGGCGGGACGCGCCGATGCGTCTCCATCCAACGCCTTGAGGGGACGCGGTTTTTGGTCGGGAGCCGGCGGCCTTCGTCCCGAACCCCGCTGAGGACCGTCCCATGGCAGCCCCGCGCGCATTGATCACGGGAGTGACCGGGCAGGACGGCGCCTACCTGGCCCAGCTGCTGCTCGACAAGGGCTACGAGGTCTTCGGCGTCGTCCGTCGCTCGAGCCACGCCGGCATCTACGACCACCGCCTGAAGTGGCTCGGCATCGCCGACCACGTCCACATGCTCGACGGCAACCTCATCGATCCCTCGAGCCTGTCGCGGATCGTGCACCAGGTCCAGCCGGACGAGATCTACAACCTGGCCGCCCAATCCTTCGTCACGGCCTCGTGGCAGCAGCCGATCCTGACGGGCCAGGTCACCGGGCTCGGCGCCGTCCACCTCCTGGAATGCGTCAGGAACCTCAAGCCCGACACCCGCTACTACCAGGCCTCGTCCTCCGAGATGTTCGGCCTGATCCAAGAGGAAGTGCAGAACGAGGCGACGCCGTTCTATCCGCGCTCGCCCTACGGGGTCGCCAAGCTCTACGCCCACTGGATGACCGTGAATTTCCGCGAGAGCTTCAACCTCCACGCCTCGAACGGCATCCTGTTCAACCACGAATCGCCCCTGCGCGGGGTCGAGTTCGTGACCCGCAAGGTCACCGACGGGGTGGCGCGGATCAAGCTCGGCCTTGCCGGCGAGCTGCGGCTCGGCAACATCGACGCCAAGCGCGACTGGGGCCACGCCAGGGACTACGTCCGGGCGATGTGGCTGATGCTGCAGCAGGACACGCCGGACGACTACGTCATCGCCACCGGCCGCACCACCACGGTGCGCGACATGTGCGAGATCGCCTTCCGCCACGTCGGACTGAGCCACGAGGACCACGTGGTCGTCGACCCGGCCCTGTACCGGCCGGCGGAGGTCGACGTGCTCCTCGGCGACCCCGCCAAGGCGAACCGGACCTTCGGCTGGAAGGCGCAGATCACCCTCGAGGAGATGATCACCGAAATGGTGGACGCCGATCTCGCCCGGTTGCGCAAGGCCGGGTGACGGCCGCGCCGGGACCGTTCGGTGTCATCGGACGAACGCACACGGGCTATGGAGCGGAGGACGACGACGTGAGGCGCATCCTCGTCACCGGCATCAACGGGTTCGTCGGGCGCCACGCCGCCCCCGCCTTCGTGCGGGCCTTCCCCGATGCGCGCCTCATGGGGATCGGGCGAACGGCGCCGGCCGCCCCTGTCCCGGGCATCCCCGCGCCGCCGATGGCCTATCGCGACACCGACCTCGCCGACGGCGCGGCGGTCCGGGACGTGATCGGCGCGTTCCGGCCCACCGACGTGCTCCACCTGGCGGCGGCGTCCTCGGTCCAGCAGTCGGAAGGCGCGCGCGCGGGCACCTGGCGGGCCAACGTCGGCGACCTCGTCACCCTGGCCGAGGCCGTCGCCGACCTGGCGCCGGGGGCACGCTTCTTCTTCGCGAGCACCGGCGAGGTCTACGGACGCGCCTTCCTCGATGGCTGTCCCGTGAACGAGGCGACCCCGCCGCAGCCCGCCGGCACCTATGCCCGCACCAAGCGGGTCGGTGAGGAGGTGCTGACCGACATCCTGCACGGGGGCGGCCACCGGGTCGTGCTGATGCGGCCGTTCAACCACAGCGGCCCGGGCCAGGACGAGCGCTTCGTCGTTCCCTCCTTCGCCGCGCAGATCGCCCGGATCGAGGCCGGGGTGGCGCCCCCGGTGATCGCGGTCGGCGACCTCGACGCGCGGCGCGACTTCCTCGACGTCCGCGACGTCGTCTGCGCCTACGTGGCCCTCGTCGAGAAGGCCGAGGGCCTGCCCGGCCTGTCGGTGTTCAACATCGCCTCGGGCGAGGCGCGCCGGATCGGCGACATCCTCGAGGCCCTGCGCCGGCTGTCGCGGCGGCCCTTCGACGTCCGGGTCGCGCCCGAGCGGATGCGGCCGTCCCAGATCCCGGTGGCCAGCGGCAGCGCCGCCGCCCTCACGGCGGCGATCGGCTGGACGCCGGCCGTGCCCTGGGAGGATACCCTTCTGTCCGTCCTGGAGGATGCCCGCCGCCGCGTCGGCGCGGACCCGACCCGGCCGGTGACCCCTCCATGACGACGCGCGCTCCAGACGAAGGCTCGGTGATGACGGACATGCCCACTCCCCTGATCCTCCCGGTGATCCTGTGCGGCGGCTCGGGCACGCGCCTGTGGCCGGCCTCCCGCGAGAGCATGCCCAAGCAGTTCACCGCCCTGGTGAGCCCGGCGAGCTCGACCTTCCAGGAGACCGTCCGGCGCGTCGGCGACGCGGCGAGCTTCGGGCGGGCCACGGTGATCACCTCCAGCGACGCCCGCTTCATCGTCGCCGAGCAGCTCGCCCAGGCCGGCATCGCCGCCGACATCCTGCTCGAGCCCGAGCGGCGCGATTCCGCCGCCGCCGTGGCGGTGGCCGCCCTGCACGCCGCGGCCACCGCGGCGGACGCGGTGGTGCTGATCATGGCCGCCGACCACGTCATCGGCGACACCGCCGCCTTCGCCGCCGCGGCGCGGGCGGCGGCCGAGGGCGCGCGGGCCGGCTACATCATGACCCTGGGCATCGAGCCGACGCGGCCGGCCACCGACTACGGCTACATCCGCCGGGGCCGCCCGTTGGAGGGCGACGGCGCGGCCTGCACCGTCGCGCGCTTCGTCGAGAAGCCGGACGCGGCCGGTGCCGAGGCGCTGATCGCCGACGGGGCGCTGTGGAACTCCGGCTACTTCCTGTTCCGCGCCGACGTGATGATCGCCGAACTGCGCGCGCACGTCCCCGAGATCCTGGAGGCCGCCGAGGGCGCCCTGGCGCAGGCGACCCGCGACCTCGACTTCATCCGCCTCGACGCCTCGGCCTTTTCCCGCGCGCCCAAGACCTCCATCGACTACGCGGTGATGGAACGCACCACCCATGCCGGCGTCCTGCCGGTCTCGTTCCCGTGGTCGGACGTCGGCACCTGGGACGCGGTCTGGTCCGTGCTCGACAAGGACCCGGACGGCAACGCCGTGCGCGGGCGGGTCGAGCTGCTCCACACCCGCGGCAGCCTCGTCCACAGCGAGGGCGAGCACCTGACCACGGTGGTCGGCCTCGACGACGTGGTGGTGGTGACCACCGCCGACGCGGTGCTCGTCACCTCCAAGGCCCGCTCCGGCCTCGTCAAGGACCTCGTCACGGTCCTGCGCGACAAGGCGCATCCGGAGGCGGACGCCCATCGCCGGATCTACCGCCCGTGGGGCTGGTACCAGCGCATCGACATCGGCGAGCGCTTCCAGGTTAAGCGCATCATGGTGACCCCGGGCGGGCGGCTCTCCCTGCAGAAGCATTTCCACCGGGCCGAGCACTGGGTGGTGGTGCGCGGCACCGCCGAGGTCACCCTCAACGGCAGCGTCGCCCTCGTCCACGAGAACGAGGCGATCTACCTGCCGATCGGCGCGATGCACCGCCTCACCAACCCGGGCAAGATCCCGCTGGAACTCATCGAGGTCCAGGTCGGCTCCTACACCGGCGAGGACGACATCGTCCGCGTCGAGGACATCTACGGGCGCTGAGCCCGAGATCCCGATCCGCCCGCCATCACCGCGCGAAAAATCCGGTCGGGGGCGAAGGGGGTCTGGGTGAGGCGGGCGCCGGTGGCGTCGCGGATGGCGTTGGCCAGAGCCGGGGCGACCGGGTTGAACGGGCTCTCGCTCATCGACTTGGCGCCGAGCGGCCCGATGCCGTCGTGGGTGTCGGCGAACAGCACCGTGGTGCGGGGCACGTCGGCGAAGGACGGGACGTGGTAGTCGCGCAACGTCCGCGTCGTCACCGCGCCCGCGTCGTCGATCCGCATGTCCTCGTAGAGGGCCGCCCCCAGGGCCTGCGCCACGCCGCCCTCGATCTGGCCGCGGCACTGCATCGGGTTCATCACCCGGCCCGCGTCCGCCGCCTGGACGCTGTCGAGGATGCGGACCTCGCCGCTGAGGCGGTGCACCGCCACCCGGAACCCCTGGACGTTGAAGGCCACCGAGCGCGGCGTCCCGTCGGCCCGGCCATGCCCGACGAGGGCGCTCTCCCGCGCCAGGTCGGCGAGCGCCACGGCGCCGCCCGGCACCGCCACGGCGTCGATCCCGAGCCGGCAAACATCGGCCGCGACCCCGGCACGGGCGGCGGCCGCGGCCCGGATCGCCTCGGCGAGCGCGGTGGCGGCGCGCAGGCTCGCCTGTCCCGCCACCACGATGCCGGTGCTGCCGTAGGCGCCGGTGTCGTGGCCGACCGCGTCGGTGTCGGCCTGCCGGATTGCGATCCGGTCCGGCGTGGTGCCGAGCGCCGAGGCGGCGATCTGGCCGAGGACGGTGGTGGTGCCGTTGCCGAACTCGGCGGTGCCGACGGACAGCGCGTAGCGCCCCTCGGGGGTGAGCGCGACGCTCGCCTCGGCGACATGCCCACGCGGCGGGATGGTGTCGATCATCGCCATCGCCATGCCCTCGCCGGTGAGCCAGTCGGGGGAGGGGGGAACGGCCGGCGGCATCGCCGCCAAGGCCTCCTCCACCCGGTCGAGGCACTGGTCGAGCCCGTAGCTGCCGTAGGCGACGTCGTGCGGCGCCAGGCTCGTGGAGACCATGGCGTCGCCGGGCCGCACGACGTTGAGGCGCCGCATCGCGAAGGGGTCGATCCCGAGGCCGCGGGCGAGCTCGTCCATGGCCGATTCCACCGCGAACACCGTCTGGCTGAGGCCGTAGCCGCGGAATGCCCCGGCGGGCACGGTGTGGGTGTGGACCGCGTAGGCGTCGACGCGCTTGTTGGGGCAGCGGTAGACCCCGATCACCTCGTTGCAGCCGTGGTGGATGACGCCGCCGGCGTGGTTGCCGTAGGCGCCGGTGTCGGAGACCACGTGCAGGGCGATGGCGGTGAGCGTCCCGTCCCGCAGGGCGCCGATCTTCACGCCCACCCGCATGGCATGGCGGCTGGTGGCGCCCACGAACTGCTCCTCGCGCGTCGTCTCCCATGCGACCGGCCGGCCGGTGGCGAGCACGGCCAGCGCCACGAGGTCTTCCGTCAGCATCTCCTGCTTGCCGCCGAAACCGCCCCCGACCCGGCCGCAGACCACCCGCACCGCCTCGGGCGCGAGGTCGAACAGGTCGGCCAGGGCGTCGCGGGTCAGGAACGGCACCTGGGTGCTCGAGCGGATCACCAGGCGGCCGGCCGCGTCCCGCCAGCCGATGGCGGCGTGGGTCTCGAGATGGGCGTGCTGCACCCTTTGCGAGACGTAGGTGCCCTCGTGGATCAGGTCGGCTCGCGAAAAACCCGCCGCGACGTCGCCGATCTCGCCGTGGACTTCCGCAGCGAGGTTGGGGTGGGTGCCGGCCGCGACACCGGGCCGGGCGTGGACCGGCGGCGCCTCGGGCATGAGGGCGGCTCGCGGGTCGAACACCGCCGGGCGGACCTCGTAGTCGACGACGAGGGCGGCGCAGCCGGCCTCGGCCGCCGCCTCGCCCAGCGCCACCACCGCCGCGACGCGCTGGCCGACGAAGCGCACCACATCATCGAGCACCCGCGTGTCGCGGGCGTCGTCCAGCGGGTCCTGGTGGCGGCCGGTGGAGAAGCGCTTCGCCGGCGCGTCATCGTGGGTGAGGACCGCGACCACGCCGGGCACGGCCAGGGCGGCGGCCCGGTCGATGCGCAGGACGCGGGCATGGGCATGGGGCGAGCGCAGCACCTTCATGTGCAGCATGCCCTCCAGCGGAACGTCGAGGGTGTAGCGGGCGGTGCCCGAGACCACCGCCGCGCCGGCCGGGGCGGGGAGGTTGCGCCCGCACGGGTCGGCCGCCCCATCGGTGTCCCGGTCGACATGGCCGATCCCGGCGATGGCGTCGCCGATCGCCCGGTAGCCGGTGCAGCGGCACAGGTTGCCCTTGAGGGCGGTGGCGAGATCCCGGCGCTGGCCCTGGTCGAGGGCGGCGGCCGTCATGATCATGCCCGGCGTGCAGAAGCCGCACTGGAAGCCTTGAGCGGCCAGGAACGCCTCCTGCATCGGGTGCAGCACCGCCGGCGGGCCCTCGCCCGGCCGGCATGAGCCGGCCAACCCCTCGATGGTGGTGATCGCCCGGCCCTCGGCCCGGAACGCCGGGACGAGGCAGGAGTGGACCGGCTCSCCGTCGAGGTGGACGGTGCAGGCGCCGCAATCGCCGGCGTCGCAGCCCTTCTTGACCCCGTACCAGCCGTGCTCGCGCAAAAGGGTACGCAGGCACTGTCCGGGGCGCGGCGCGGCCTCCCGCACCTCGCCGTTGACGGTGAGGATCATGCCCGTTCCTCCCTCGCCATCTCGGCGCGGATCTCCTCGGCCAGCACCAGGGTCATGTGCCGGCGCCAGTCCGGCGCGCCGTGGACGTCGTCGTGATAGGCCGCCTCGGGGATCGCGGCCGCGATGGCCCCCCGCAACGCCCCCGCCTCCGGGCAGGCCGGAAAGGCGAGGCGGAACGGCCGCCGGGTCGCGGCCGTCACCGTGAGGGCGACGCCGCCGTCAGCGTCCAGCGTACCGACGAGCAGGGCGCCCGAACGGCCGTTGGGGCTGAGCGACACCTGCCGGAACGCGGTTTGCCGCCGCAGGGCCGCCGCCGGCAGGTCGATGCGGCGCAGGACCTCGCCCGGTGCCAGGGCCACCGTTTGGGCGCCCACCACGAAATCGAGGATGCCGACCCTGCGCTCGCCGCCGTCGGGCGTCCAGACCACGCAGGTGCCCTCCAGGGCCGTCGCCAGGGCGATCATCGGGGCGGCCGGCAGCGCCAGGCAGACGTTGCCGCCGACCGTGGCCAGGGTCCAGATCTTGAACGACCCGAGCAACGCCCGGCAGCAGCGCCCGACCAGGGGGGCGGCGACCCAGGCGGGCGGCAGGTCGATCCGGTCGAGGGCGGCGATGGTGCAGGTCGCCGCCAGCGACAGGCCCTCGTCGGTGATCGCGTGATCCGGCCAGCCGAGGCGGGTGAGGTCGACGAGCCGGGTCAGGTCCGGCTGGGCTTGCGAGAACAGCCACGTCCCGCCCGCGAGCCAGGCGTCGCCCGGCCGCCAGCCGGTCAGTTCCTCCCGCGACCGGGGCGTCGCGACGGCCGCGATGGTGTTCAGGTCCAAGGCGCTCCCCCTCCTACCCTGCCGCCTCGATCGCCGCCTCGCGGGGAGGGGAGAGACCTTCACGCCGCCGGCCGCGCCGGAATCGAGCGGCGCAGGACGCCGGTCCCGGTACGCGATCCGATGCAAGGTCCTTGCCCGGTCCCGCCCGTGAAGCGTCGGGCCGACGCCCGAGTTTTCACGTGGAACGCGGGCGGCCTCAGGTCGGGTCCGGCTCGCCCCGGCGCAGCAGGAACACCCCCTGTGCGCCCATCAGGTTCCACACCCACCAGGGCATGGCAAAGCGCATCGGCCGGCCCCTGGCGTTCAGGGCCTGGGCGGTCTCGATGCGGGCGCCGACCACCCGGCACAGGCCGACGAAGTCGCGGATGGTGCAATGGTGGATGTTCTGGGTCTCGTACCAGGCCTCCGGCATCAGGGTCGTCACCGGCATGCGCCCGCGAAACCCCAGTTCGGCCCGCACCCGCCAGTGCCCGAAGTTCGGGAACGAGATCACCACCTGCCGGCCGATCCGCAGCAGGTGTTCGAGGACGATGCGCGGGTTGCGCGTCGCCTGGATCGTCTGGGACAGGACCACCACGTCGAAGGCGTCGTCGGGGTAGTTCTCGAGGTCGGTGTCGGCGTCGCCCTGGATCACCGGCAGGCCGCGGGCCAGGCATGCGTTGACGCCCTCGCGCGACAATTCGATGCCGCGCCCGTCGACCCCGCGCCGGTCGCGCAGGAGCGCCAGCAGCGAACCGTCGCCGCAGCCGATGTCGAGCACCCGGGCGTTGGGCGGCACCAGGCCGAGCACGATCAGGTGATCGATGCGCGCGCCGTCGTCGTGCGGCAGTGCGCCGATGCCCTGCCAGGGGGCGGGGGAAAGGGATGGGGAGCGGCTCATCGTCATGAGGCGGCACCCGCCGGCGTTCCGTCCCGCTCCCTCCTCCCGAGGCCGCTCACGCGGCACCTTAGGATGAGGAGGTGGGCGGGACGACGCGTTCCGGGCGGTCTCGAGGCCACTCTCACAGCCCGCGCGCCCGGGCGGCGGCGTCGATGAACCCCCTGGCGGCGTTGAACATCACCGGCTCGTCGAGGAGGAAGGCGTCGTGGCCCTTGTCGCTCTCGACCTCGACGAAGGCGACCGCCGCCGAGGCCGCGTTGAGCGCATGCACGATCGCCCGCGAGTCGGCTGTGGGGAACAGCCAGTCGGAGGTGAAGGACATCACGCAGAACCGCGTCTTCGTTCCCTGGAACGCCTTGGCCAGGACCCCGCCGTGATCGGCGGCGAGGTCGAAGTAGTCCATGGCGCGGGTGAGGTAGAGGTAGGCGTTGGCGTCGAACCGTTCGACGAAGCTCAGGCCCTGGTGGCGCAGGTAGCTCTCGATCTGGAAGTCGGCGTTGAAGGAGAAGGTCGGGGCCGAGCCGCCCTGGAAGCGGCGGCCGAACTTGCGGTGCAGCGCCGGCTCCGAGAGGTAGGTGATGTGGGCGCCCATGCGGGCGACGCCGAGCCCCTTGGCCGGGCGCGTGCCCTCTTCGAGGTAGCGCCCCTCCGCCCAGGCCGGGTCGGCCATGATCGCCTGGCGGCCGACCTCGTGGAAGGCGATGTTCTGGGCCGAGTGCCGGGCGCCGGTGGCGATGGGCATCGCCGCGAACACCCGCTCGGGGTAGCTCGCCGCCCATTGCAGCACCTGCATCCCGCCCATCGACCCGCCGATGCACAGGAACAGGTCGGGGATGCCGAGCCGGTCGAGGAGCATCGCCTGGGCGCGCACCATGTCGCGGATGGTCACCAGCGGGAAATCGAGCCCGTAGGCCCGGCCGGTGGCCGGGTCGAGGGAGGCCGGACCGGTGGAGCCCATGCAGGAGCCGATCACGTTGGAGCAGATCACGAAGTAGCGATCCGTATCCACCGGCTTGCCCGGGCCCACCAGGGTCTCCCACCAGCCGGGCTTGCCGGTGAGCGGATGGGTGTGGGCGAAATGCTGGTCGCCGGTGAGCGCGTGGCAGATCAGCACCGCGTTGGTGCGCGCCGCGTTGAGGGTGCCCGCGGTCTGGTAGGCGATGCGGAACGGCGCCAGCGCCACCCCCGCGTCCATGGCCAGCGGCTCGTCCGTCCCGAACAGCGCCACCGGGCTTTTGGGATCGGCGCTTTTGGGATCGGCGCTTTTGGGATCCCGGCTCCTGGGGTCGACCGGCTGCGACGGGTCCCGCGTGGAAACGTCGTCCACGGGGGCGCCCGGTGCCGTGGCGGGATCGAGGGAAGTGTCCATGGCGGGTCTTGACGGTTCCGTCCGTCTCGGGTTTGGGCGTCGAGCGCCGGCCGGCACGAGCCGGTCTGCCCGCAACGGATGTCACGCGAGGTAATGTGCGCCCCTGCGGGCGTCAACGAAAGGCCCCCGCCCCGGCAAAAGGCCGTTTGCCGGGCAGGATCGCTCCTCGCACTGGCCCTCGCGTGCGCAATTCCCTAAGCAAGGCCCCCGAGCAGGGTCCCGCATACGGGCCCGGCGGCCTCTCACGCGCCGACCACTCGTCCCCCGCCCCGGACCCGCGTTTCCTCGCATGCGCTTTTTCACGAGACCCGCGCCGCCCCTCGACGATCTCGCCTCCCTGCGCGCCGAGATCGACCGCATCGACGCGGAGATGCACGCCCTGCTGATCCAGCGCGGGTCGATCATCGACCGGCTGATCGCGGTCAAGAAGACCTCGGCCTCGGGCTCCGCCTTCCGGCCCGGCCGCGAGGCCGGGATGATGCGGCGGGTGGCCGAGCGCCATCGCGGGCTCCTGCCCCTCGACACCGTGGAGGGGATCTGGCGGGTCATCATCGCCACCTTCACCTACGTCCAGGCGCCGTTCGGCGTCCACGCCGACGTCTCGGGCGGCGACGCGCCGATGCGCGATTCCGCCCGGTTCCACTTCGGCTTCACGGTGCCCTACCGGCCGCATCCCACCTGCCTCGCGGTCATCGAGGCGGTGGCGGCCTCCCGCGGCGACCTGGGCATCTTCCGCCTCGATTCCGAGGAGGCCCCGGCCTCGGGCGCCGCGCCGTGGTGGGAGGGGCTGGTGGGCGAGGGCCGGCCCAAGGTGATCGCCCGCCTGCCCTTCATCGAGCGGCCGACCCACCCGGCCGGGACCCCGGTGTTCGTGATCTCCAACCCCCTCGACGACCCGGCCGCCGCGCAGCGCGACTGGGTGCTCCACGCCCTGCGGGTCGCGGCCTGGACGCCCCAGGCGGAGCGCGCGCTGCAGGACCTCTACGGCGAGGTGGTGGCCCGGGACGGCCTCAGCCTCCTCCTCGCGGTTCCCGGCGGCGCCGGCCCGCGCCAGCTGCGCGAGACCCTGGAGCGTGCCGGTGCCGCCCCGCAGAGCCTCGACGAGGTCGGCAGCCACGCGGCGCGGTTCCGGGTGTAGGGCGTCCCGCCCGGTCGGAGCTGCGGCGATTCTTTCCCGTCGCCGCCGGTGTCCACGGCCTCACGAAATGCGCTAGAGGAACGGCTTCGCCCTCGTTCCGGCGCCGTATCCCGACATGACCGTTCCCGCAGACCCGTCCGACGCCCGCCCGCTGCCCCGCCCCGGGGTGCTCGCCATCGAGGCCTATGTGCCCGGCAAGAGCGGCCCCGAAAAGAGCGGGGTGCCGGGCGCGCATCCGGTCCACAAGCTCTCCTCCAACGAGACGCCGCTCGGCCCGAGCCCCAGGGCCATCGCCGCGCTGTCGGAGGCGGCGGGCAAGCTCGCCCTCTATCCCGATGGCAACGCCACGCGGCTGCGCCAGGCCATCGCCGACCGCTATCGCCTCGATCCGGCCCGCATCGTCTGCGGTGCGGGCTCGGACGAGCTGCTGTCGTTCCTGGCCTACGCCTTCCTGGAGGCGGGCGACGAGGGGATCTACACCGAGCACGGCTTCCTCGTGTACCGCATCGCCATCCTGGCGGCGGGCGGCACCCCGGTGGTGGTGCCCGAGCGCGACCTGACGGCCGACGTCGACGCCATCCTGGCCGCGGTGACCCCGCGCACGCGCATCGTGTATCTGGCCAACCCCAACAACCCCACCGGCACCTACCTGCCGTTCTGCGAGGTCCGGCGCCTGCACGCGGGCCTGCCGCCGCGGGTGCTGCTGGTGCTCGACGGGGCCTATGCCGAATACGTCGGGGCGGCCGACTACGAGGCCGGGCTCGCCCTCGTGCACGAGGCGCGGAACGTGGTGACGACGCGGACCTTCTCGAAGATCCACGGCCTCGCCTCCCTGCGCATCGGCTGGATGGTGGCCCCGCCCGAGGTGGCCGACGCGGTCAACCGCATCCGGGGTCCGTTCAACCTGTCCGGGCTGGCCATCGCCGCCGGGGCGGCGGCCATCGCCGACGAGGACCACGTCGCCGCGGCGATCGCCCACAACGACCTCTGGCTCGCCCGGGTCGGCGAGGGCGTGCGCGCCCTGGGCCTCGCCATCACCCCGAGTGTCGCCAACTTCGTGCTGGTCCATTTCCCCGATGCGCCGGGCCGCTCGGCGGCCGACGCCGATGCGTTCCTGACCGAGCGCGGGATCATCGTGCGCCGCGTCTCGGCCTACGGCCTGCCCGGCTCCCTGCGCGTCACCATCGGTTCGCAGGCCGCCAACGAGGCGTTCCTGTCCGCGCTCGCCGCCTTCATGGACGAGACCCGTGCCCGCTGAGGCGCCGGCCCCGTTCCGGCGCCTGGCCATCGTCGGCCTCGGGCTGATCGGCTCGTCCATCGCCCGGGCGGCCCGGCACTACGGCATGGTCGAGACCATCGTGGCGATCGACCGCGACGCGGCCGTGCTCGAGCGGGTGCGGGCGCTCGGCATCGCCGATGTCGCCACCGACGACCTTGTGGCAGGGGTGGCACAGGCCGACCTCGTGATCCTGTGCGTGCCGGTGGGGGCGGCGGGCGCGGTGGCCGAGGCCATGGCCGGGCATCTCGCGCCCGGCACGGTGGTCTCCGACGTCGGCTCGGTGAAGGTGGCGGTGGTGGCCGCCGTCGCGCCCCATCTGGGGCCCGGTGTCCATTTCGTGCCGGCCCACCCGGTGGCGGGCACGGAATACTCGGGGCCGGACGCCGGCTTCTCGACCCTGTTCTCCGGGCGCTGGTGCATCCTCACCCCGCTGCCCGAGGGCGACGCGGGCGCGGCGGCGCGGGTGCAGGCGTTCTGGGAGGGGATCGGCGCCATCGTCGAGACCATGACGCCCGAGCACCACGACCTCGTGCTCGCCATCACCAGCCACGTCCCCCACCTCATCGCCTACAACATCGTCGGCACCGCCGCCGACCTCGAGGCGGTGACGCAATCGGAGGTGATCAAGTTCTCGGCCGGCGGGTTTCGCGATTTCACCCGCATCGCCGCCTCCGACCCGACCATGTGGCGAGACGTGTTCCTCGCCAACAAGGACGCGGTGCTGGAGATGCTGGGCCGCTTCAACGAGGACCTCTCGGCCCTGGCCCGCGCCATCCGCTGGGGCGACGGCGACGCGCTCCACGCCCTGTTCACCCGCACCCGCGCCATCCGCCGGGGCATCGTCGCCCAGGGCCAGGAGACCGCCGAACCGGACTTCGGCCGCAGCCGGGCCGAGCGGGGCAAGACCGGCGAGGGGTGACCGGCGGGCCTACTCGCCCGACAGCCGCGCCACCACCGCCTCCCGGCCGATCAGCGGCAGCAGTCCGGCGAGGTCCGGCCCGTGTTCGAGGCCGGTGAGCGCCAGGCGCAGCGGCATGAACAGGGCCTTGCCCTTGGCGCCGGTGGCGGCCTTCACCGCCCCGGTCCAGACCTTCCAGGTCTCGCCGTCCCAGGGCGCGGGCGGCAGGACGGCGAGGGCGGCGGCGACGAAGCCGGGGTCGGGGACGACCGGGGTCACCGGCCCGGCCACCACCCGCCACCAGTCGCCGGCCTCGGCAACCTTGGCGAGGTTGGCCCGCACCGCGAGCCAGAACGCCTCGGCGCGGTCGTCCGGCACGCCCAGCGCCAGCAGACGCTCGCTGGCCTGCGCGTAGGGCATGGCGTGGATCAGGCGGGCGTTGAGCCCGTCGAGCTCGTGCGGGTCGAACTTGGCGGGCGCCCGCGAGATCTGCGCCAGGTCGGTCAACGCCGCGAGCTCGTCCATCGTGGCCACCGCCCGCACCGCCTCGGCCGAGCCCGTCAGCACCGCCAGCGAGCGCACGGCCGCCGGCTCGAAGCCCTCGTCGCGAAGCCCCCGCAGCGAGAGGTGGCCGAGGCGCTTCGACAGGCCCTCGCCGTCGATGGTGGTGAGCAGGTTGTGGTGGCCGAACACCGGCACCGGGTGCCCCAGCGCCTCGAAGATCTGCACCTGCACGCCGGTGTTGGTGACGTGGTCCTCGCCGCGGATGACGTGGGTGACGCCCATCTCGGCATCGTCCACTACGGAGGGCAGGGTGTAGAGGTAGCTGCCGTCGGCGCGGATCAGCACCGGGTCCGACAGCGAGGCGCAATCGACGTGGGCCGGCCCACGCACGAGGTCGGTCCAGGTCACGCTCCTGTGGTCGAGCCTGAACCGCCAGTGCGGCCTGCGCCCCTCCGCCTCCAGGGCGGCGCGATCGGCTTCGGTGAGGTCGAGGGCGGCGCGGTCGTAGAGCGGCGGCTGGCCGCGGCCGAGCTGGCGCCGGCGGCGGCGCTCCAGCTCGTCCTGGGTTTCGTAGGCCGGGTAGAGCCGGCCCATCGCCTTGAGGCGCTCGGCCGCCGCGTCGTGGATCGCCGCCCGGTCGGACTGGCGGGCGACGAGGTCGGGCACGATGCCGAGCCAGGCCAGGTCCTCGGCGATGGCATCGGCGAAGACGTCCGTGGAGCGGTCCGCGTCGGTGTCGTCGAGGCGCAAGAGGAAGCGCCCGCGGTGGCGCAGGGCGAACAGCGCGTTGAGGAGCGCCGGCCGGGCGTTGCCGATGTGCAGGTAGCCGGTGGGTGAGGGCGCGAAGCGGACGAGGGGAGCGGTCATGCCCGCTCTCTAGCCGATTCCCCGGCCTCGTGCGCGCTCACTGCCCCTTCGCATCCGGGGCCGCGTTGGGGAAGAACAGCTGCTCGCCGCCGATGGTGTAGGCGGCGATGGCGTCCTGGCCGGGCTTCGAGACCAGCCAGTCGACGAAGGCCTGGCCGGCGGCGACCTTCACCTGCGGGTGCTTGGCCGGGTTCACCAGCATGACGCCGTACTGGTTGAACAGGCGCCGGTCGCCGGCCACCAGGATGGCGAGATCGCCGCGGTTCTTGAACGAGAGCCAGGTGCCGCGATCCGACAGGAGGTAGGCGTTCGCGGCCGAGGCGGTGTTGAGCGCCGGGCCCATGCCCTGGCCGATCTCCTTGTACCATTCGCCCTTGGCCGCGCCGAGGTCGACGCCCGCCGCCTTCCAGTATCGCAGTTCGGCCGCGTGGGTGCCCGAGCGGTCGCCGCGCGAGACGAAGGGCGCCCTGGCGGCGGCGATGCGGCGCAGGGCCTCGAGCACGTCCTGGCCGCCGGCCCTGGCCGGGTCGTTCCTGGGGCCGACCACGACGAAGTCGTTGTACATCACGTCCTGGCGCTTCACGGCGAAGCCGTCGGCGAGGAAGGCCTCCTCGGCGGCCTGGTCGTGGACGAAGACCACGTCGGCGTCGCCGCGCCGGCCGACGTCGAGGGCCTGGCCGGTGCCCAGCGCCACCACCTTCACGCCGATGCCCTTGGCCTGCGTGAACAGCGGCAGCAGGTGCTTGAACAGGCCCGACTGCTCGGTGGAGGTGGTGGAGGCCACCGTGATCGTCTCCCCCGGCTCGGCGGCGGCCGGCCCGGAGAGGCAGACCGCGAGGCACAGGCTCAGGAGGCTGCGACGGCCGATTCCCATGAGAACTCTCCCTTGATGTAGGCCCGGGCCTGCGCCGATCGCGGTGCGCCGAGAACCTGTCGGACCGGACCCTGCTCGACCACGCGGCCGGCGGCAAGCACGACGACGTGTTCGGCCAGCCGCGCCACCTGGGCGAGGTTGTGCGACACCAGCACCACGGCGATGCCCTCCGCCGCCATCTCGGCCACCAGCGTCTCCACGGTCGCGGTGGCGGCGGGATCGAGGCTGGCGGTGGGCTCGTCGAGGAGGAGGAGGCCGGGCCGGGTCGCCCAGGCGCGGGCCAGCGCCAGGCGCTGCTGCTCGCCGCCCGACAGCTTCGGCGCCGGGTCGCCGGCCCGGTCGAGGAGGCCGACCCGCGCGAGGGCCTGCGCCACGCGGGCCCTGCGCTCGGCCCCCGAGAGCCCGAGCGGCGCCAGGGCCAGGGCGACGTTGCGCGCCGCGCTGGTGCGCACCAGGGGCGGGCGCTGGAACACGAAGGCGCGGCGCAGGGCGCCGGTCTCGACGGTGCCGGCCTGCGGCGCCAGCAGCCCGTCGATCATCCGAAGCGTCACGCTCTTGCCCGCGCCGTTGGGGCCGACGAGGGCGGTGATGCCGGTGCCCTCGAGCGTCAGGTCGAGGCCGTCGAGGATGGTGCGGCCCCCGGCCTCGTAGCGCAGGCCCGCGAGGCGGACGATGGCGGCGGGGCCGCTCATCCGTAGGCGCGGGCGGCGTAGCCGCGCAGCACGGCCGCCGCGGCGTTGACGGCGATCACGAGGGCCATCAGCACCAGCCCGAAGGCCAGCGCCAGGGGCAGGTCGCCCTTCTGGGTCTCCAGCGAGATCGCGGTGGTCATGGTGCGGGTGTGCCCGGCGATGTTGCCGCCCACCACCAGCACCGCGCCGATCTCCGACATCGCCCGCCCGAAGGCGGCCAGCACGATGGTGACGAGGGAGAAGCGCACGTCGTAGATCAGCACCAGGATGCGCTGCCACAGGGACAGGCGCAGCGAGCGCAGCTGCTCGCCCAACTGCCCGTCGGCATCGGCGACGGTCTGGCGGGCCAGCGCCGCCACCAGGGGCGTCACCAGCACCGCCTGCGCCGCGATCATCGCGGTGGGGCTGAACAGGAGCCCGAGGGCCCCCAGCGGGCCGGAGCGGGACAGCAGGAGGTAAAGCACGAGGCCGACGATCACCGGCGGCAGGCCCATGGCCGCGTTGAGGAGCGCCACCACCGCCTGGCGCCCGCGCCAGTCCACCAGGGCGACGAGGGCGCCCAGGGGAATCCCGACGAGGGCGGCGATCGCCACCGCCGAGGCGCTGACGCGCAGGCTCAGGGCGGCGATGGCCACCACGTCCCGGTCGAGGGTTGCGAGGAGCGAGAAGGCCTCGCCGAAGGTCTGCAGCATCGGGCGTCGATACCACCGTCGGGCCGCTTGGCGCCATGCGTCCCGTCCGGGGCCGCGACGTCGCGTGTTTTCGCGGCCCGCGGCGGCTCCCGTTCGGGCTGGAACTGCTCTACATAGCGCTGCGCACGGGACCGGCGCCGGCCGCGATCCCTTCGCGCGAGCGCGGCAGACCCCGCTCCGGGCCGTCTTTCGGGATCAGCGATGACCGACCTTCCAGAGACCGTTTCCCAGACCGGGGTTTCCCAGACCAGGATTTCCCAGACCGGAATTTCCCAGGCCATGCCCGGCGCCGGGCCGTTGACCCCGGCCGCGACACGCCTCGTGACCGTGTTCGGCGGGTCCGGCTTCCTCGGGCGGCACGTGGTGCGGGCGCTGGCCAAGCGCGGCTACCGCATCCGCGTCGCCGTGCGCCGGCCCGACCTCGCCCTGTTCCTGCAGCCGCTGGGCAAGGTCGGCCAGATCGTCGCCGTCCAGGCCAACCTGCGCTATCCGCAGTCGATCGCGCAGGCGGTGGCGGGCGCCGACATCGTCGTCAACCTCGTGGGCATCCTGCAGGAGAGCGGGCGCCAGAGTTTTTCGGGGTTGCAGGCGGAGGGAGCCGGGGCCATCGCCCGCGCGGCGGCCGCGGTGGGTGCCCACCTCGTCCATGTCTCGGCGCTGGGCGCCGACGCCCAGTCCGCGTCGCAATACGCCCGCTCCAAGGCGCTGGGCGAAGCGCAGGTCTTCGCCGCCCGGCCCGACGCCGTGGTGTTCCGGCCCTCCATCGTTTTCGGGCCGGGCGACAGCTTCTTCAACCGCTTCGCGGGCCTCGCCCGGGCCCTGCCGGTGCTGCCGCTCGCCGGCGCCGAGACCCGGTTCCAGCCGGTGTTCGTGGGCGACGTCGCCGAGGCCGTGGCCCGGGCGGTGGACGGCAAGGTCCCCGGCGGCACGGTCTACGAACTCGGCGGCCCCGAGATCCGCACCCTCGAGGCGCTGGTGCGCTACATGCTGGAGACGACCATGCGCCGGCGCCCGGTGGTGGCGCTGCCGCTGCTGGCGGCCAACCTCCAGGCCCGGATGCTGGAGATCGTCGACACCCTGTCGCTCGGCCTCCTGCCCGACGCCCTCAAGCTCACCCGCGACCAGGTCACCCTGCTCCAGACCGACAACGTCGTCTCGGAGGCCGCCGAGGCGGAGGGGCGCACCATTACGGCGCTGGGCGTCGTGCCCACCGCCCTGGAGGCGGTGGTGCCGGGCTACCTCTGGCGCTTCCGCAAGGCCGGCCAGTTCACCACCGCAGCCCGCCCGGCCGAGGTCGAGGTGGCGCCCACCTCCGCGCCCGAGCCGATGCCCGCGTCGGGCGTGCAGCGCCCCAGCGGCCCGGCCATCGGCCCCGACGCCTCGGCGCCGAGCCGGATGGGCACGCGCTGGGGCACGCGGGACTGAACCTCGCGCCTACCGCAGCCGCCCCTGCACCTCCGGCCCGGTCAGCTCCGCCCGCCGGCTCAGGCCCTTGTGGACGTGGACCATCAGGGCGATGCCGAACAGCGGGGTCAGTAGGTTGAGGATGGGCACCACCATCAGCCCGGCCAGCAGCGCGCCCGCGCTCATGGCGGTGAAGGAATGGTGGCGGCGCATGGCGCCGGCCTCGTCCAGCCCGCGGAAGCGGGCGGCGGCGAGCTCGAAATACTCGCGGCCGAGCAGGTAGGTGTTGGCGCCGAAGAACGCCACGAGGTTCACCCCCGGCACGAAGAACAGGATCAGCGCCACGAGGTTGACCAGCAGCGCCAGCCCGGCGAAGCGCGCGGTGTAGAGCATCGATTGGCCGAGCGGCATCGCCCGGCCGGGCGGCTCGCCGGGAAAGTCGGTGGCCTCGACGATGGCGGCGGCGTCGTCCAGGAAGTAGCCCGCCACCAGGATCGAGACCGCCGGCATCAGGTAGGCCAGCGCCACGAACAGGCCGGCCCCCGCGAAGAAGAAGGCGAGGGTGTCGAGGAAGGGATAATCCGCCGAGAGGTGGTGGTTGGCGAGGAACCACGCGATGAGCCGCGTCAGTGCGAACCAGATCACCGCCAGGATGCCGATGGTGAGCGCCAGCGACTTCCACAGGATCGCCCGCAGGGGCGGCGAGAACACCTGTCTCAGGGCGGCGAGGGAGGCCTTGATCAGCATGGACGAATCCCCGATGCGGACGCCGATGGCGGCGTCCGCCTGCGCCCAGCATCTGGCCTCGCCCCGGCGCCGGGGCAAGGCCGCGGCCCGCCCGTCCTCCCCATGCGCTGGAGGACCCCGGCCGGCTCCTCGTCCCGTCCAGGGTGTTTCATGATCCCAATCCGTTCCGCGCGCCCCGCCCATGCCCACTTCCGGCCGAGCGTGTCCCCGCGCCTCTCCGCCCTGCCGCCGGACCCCGAGGTGGTGGTGGTCGGGGCGGGGGCGGCCGGCATCGCCGCCGCGCGGGCCCTGACGGAACGAGGCGTCGCGGTGGCGGTGCTGGAGGCGCGCGACCGGGTCGGGGGCCGGCTGGTGACGACCCGGCTGCGCGGCCACCCGGTCGATCTGGGCGGCCACTGGCTGCACGCCGGGCCGATCAACCCGCTGGTGCGCCTCGGGCAGGCGCGGGGCGAGCCGTTGCGGGTGGCGGCCCAGGAGAGCCACCTCTGGGTCGGGCGCCGCCGGGCGCGGCGCAACGAGGAGCGCGCGCTCGGTCGCGCCTTCGCCCTGGCCGACCGGGCGATGACCGAGGGGGCCGCCCGCCCCGGACCCGACCGGCCGGCCGCGAGCGTGCTGCCCCCCGGCCTCGGGCCGTGGGGCGAGCGGGTGACGCTCGTCCACGGTCTCGTCTCGGGCCAGCCCCTGAGCGAGGTGTCCCTGCACGACTTTCCCAGCATGGAATACGGCGACAACCGCTTCATCGCCGGCGGCTTCGGCGGCTATCTCGCCCGTCTCGCGCAGGGGCTGCCGATCGCGCTCGGCACCGCCGTCACCGGGATCGACTGGAGCGGGGAGGGGGTGGCGATCGCCACCGCCGGCGGAGAGACCCTGCGGGCCAGGGCGGCGATCGTCACCGTGCCGATGATGGTCCTGCGCGGCGGCGCCCTGTTCGCCCCGGCCCTGCCGCCGGCCCATCGCGCGGCCATCGACGGGTTCTCCACCGGCATCTACGAGCATGCGGTGCTGCACTGGCCGTCCTGCCCGTTCCGGGGGGCGGACCGGCTGGCGAGCGTGGTCGGCGGGCGGCGCAACCCCCCCGGTCTCCTCACCCACATCGACGGCACGCCGTTCCACTTCTTCGAACTCGACGTCCATGCCGCCGCCGAACTCGACGCGGCGGGGAGCGGGCCGGACGGGGTACGCCGCTACGTCCGCAGCGTGCTCGCCGAGCACGTCGGGTACCGCGCCATCCACGACCTCGCGATCCCCGCTGTGAGCGAGTGGCGCCACGACCCGTGGGCCCGCGGCTCCTGGGCGGTGGTGCCGCCGGGCCATGCCGGCGCCCGGGCCACCCTCTCCGAACCGGTGGGGGACAAGATTTGGTTTGCCGGCGAAGCGCTCTCGCGTCTGCAATGGGGCACCGCCGGCGGCGCCTACGAGGAAGGCACGCGGGCGGCGCAAGGCGTTATGGCGGCGATCGGCGATTCGACCGCCCCGCCTCGTCCCACCTGAAGGCGCTCCCCTTCCCCTTGCGGGGAGGGGGGGCGCCGCCGGCGATCGACTACTCGATCTCGTTGCCGGCGTAGTTGATCGAGCCGTCGGGGGCCTTCTTCCAGACGTACATCACGTAGTCGGGCCGGGTGATGTCGCCCTTCTTGTCGAAGGAGATGTCGCCGATCACCGTGTCGAACGGCTTGCCCTGGTGCATGTAGTCGGCGATCTTCTTGCCGTCCGAGGACTTGGTGGCCGTCATCGCCGCCTGGAGGATCTGCACGGCGGCGTAGGAATAGAGGGTGTAGGCCTCCGGATCGATCTTGCGCGCCTTGAAGGCGTCGACGATGGCCTTGGCCTTGGGGTTCTTGCGGGCGTCGGGCGAGAAGGTCATGTAGGTGCCCTCCGCGCCCGGGCCGGCGATCTGCACGAACTCCCGGTCGGTGATGCCGTCGCCGCCCATGAGCGGGGCGTTCAGGCTCTGGTCGCGCATCTGGCGGATGATGAGGCCGGCCTCCGTGTGCAGGCCGCCGTAGTAGACCACGTCGACCTGCGCCTGCTTGAGCTTCGACACGAGGGCCGAGAAGTCCTTCTCGCCCGGGTTGATGCCCTCGTAGATCACGTTGGAGCCGCCCTTGGCCTTGAGCGCCTTCAGGGTCTCGTCGGCCAGGCCCTTCCCGTAGGGGCTCTTGTCGTGGACGATGGCGATCTTCTTGCCCTTGAACTTGTCCGCCAGGTAGGCGCCGGCGACGCCGCCCTGCTGGTCGTCGCGGCCGCAGGTGCGGAAGGTGTTCCAGTTGCCGCGCTCGGTGAACTTGATCGCGGTGGACGCGGGGCTGATTTGGACGATGCCCGCCTCCTGCAGCGCGTCGGAGGTCGGGATCGAGACGCCGGAATTGAAGGCGCCGACCACGGCCTTCACGCCCTCCGAGGCGAACTTGTTGGCCACCGAGACGCCCTGCTTGGGGTCGGAGGCGTCGTCGCCCACCGACAATACGATCTTCTCGCCGTTGATGCCGCCGGCCTTGTTGATGTCCTCCACCGCCTGGGTGGCGCCGTTCTTGATCTGGGCGCCGAAGGCCGCGTTGGGGCCGGTGATCGGCGCGACGATGCCGATCTTGATGTCGGCCATGGCATGGGTCGCCGACATCAGGAGGCCGAGTGCGACGCCGGTGCGGAGCAGTGTTCTCATCGGTGTTTCCCCTCTGGGCCGGTCGGGCTCACCCGCCGGCCGCGTGAAAGCGAAGTTGTGCGCGGGCGTCAGATCAGCGGACCCGCCAAGTCAGCGGACCCGTCCGTTCGTAGAGCCAGCGGTACTGCGTCGTCATCTGCCGCGTGCGCGTGGCACGATAGCTCGCCGCCCCGATCGCGAGGATGACGATGGCGTCGAGGGCAAAGCCCATCCCTGAGAGCAGCGGTTGCTCGAACAGCGCGTAGTGCAGGAAGCGCGCGACCGCCGCCACGAGCAGCAGCGCCAGCAGGCATTGCCAGAACGGCCGCCACCCGCGCGCGATGCCGGCCCCCGTCATCCAGGCCGCCCCGCCGCCTAAGGTCACGGTGACGAGGACGAACACCCAGAGGGTAGGCAGATCGTGGGGGATGTCCTCGGTCAATGCTGGCCTCCTTCGAGATAGGCCGCCTTCACCTGCGGATCGTCCAGCAGCGCCTTGCCGGTGCCGCTCATGGTGATGGTGCCCGTGACCATGACGTAGCCGCGGTGCGCCAGCTTGAGGGCGTGGTAGGCGTTCTGCTCGACGATGAAGACGGTGAGCCCGTCGGTGCGGTTGAGGTCGCGCACCGCGTTGAAGATCTGCTTGACCACCAGGGGGGCGAGGCCGAGCGAGGGCTCGTCGAGGAGCAGCAGGCGCGGCCGGCTCATCAGGGCGCGGGCGATGGCCAGCATCTGCTGCTCGCCGCCCGACATGGTGCCGCCGCGCTGGTCGATCCGCTCGGCCAGGCGCGGGAACAGGGTGCAGACCTTCTCCAGGTCTTCCGCGAAATGGCGCCCGCCGTTGACGGCCGCCCCCATCTGCAGGTTCTCGCGCACGGTCATGCGCGGGAAGATGCGCCGCCCTTCCGGCGACTGCGCGATGGCGAGGCGCGCGATCTCGTGGGTGGGCAGCCGGGTGATGTCGCGGCCGGCATAGGTGATGGAGCCGTCGCGCGCCTGCGGGCTGCCGAAGATCGTCATCATCAGGGTCGACTTGCCGGCCCCGTTGGCGCCGATGAGCGCGACGATCTCGCCCTCGTTGACGTCGAGGTCGACCCCCTTCAGGGCGCGGATGCTGCCGTAGTAGGTCGAGACTCCGCGCACGCTCAGCAGCGGCAGCGCCGCCCTGGCCTGGGCGGCCCGGGTTTCCTCCACGAGGACGTTGATGCCGGCGACGCTCATGCTGGGCTCTTCATGCCTGCGTCCCCGTGAGCCCGACTTCGGCCTCCACCGCCTCGACCTCCTCGTCGTCGACCCCGAGGTAGGCGGCGATGACGCGGGTGTCGGTGCGGATCTGGTCGGGGGTGCCGTCGGCGATCTTGAGGCCGTAGTCGAGCACCACGATCCGGTCGGAGATCTGCATCACCACCGACATGTCGTGCTCGATCAGGAGCACCGAGGTGTCGTGCTCGTCGCGGATCAGGCGCAGCAGGGTGTTGAGGTCGGCCGATTCGCGCGGGTTGAGGCCGGCGGCCGGCTCGTCGAGGCAGAGCAGCACCGGGTCGGTGCACATCGCGCGGGCGATCTCCAGGCGGCGCTGGTCGCCGTAGGGCAGGTCGCCGGCCTCGTCGTCGGCACGCTCGACGAGATCGATGCGCTCGAGCCAGGCCCGCGCCTTCTCGATGCCGGCCCGCTCGGCGCGGGCGTAGCCGGGAAAGCCGAGGATGCCCGCGAGGCTGAAGCCGGAGGCCTTCATCAGGGGCTTGTGCATGGCCACGAGCAGGTTCTCGAGCACGGTCATGCGCGGGAACAGGCGGATGTTCTGGAAGGTGCGCGCCACCCCGGCGCGGCGGTTGACGTCGTGGCCGGGCAGGCGCTCGAGCAGGTAGGTCGACCCGTCGGCCCGGCGCAGGGTGATCATGCCCTCGGTCGGCTTGTAGAAGCCGGTGATGCAGTTGAAGACCGTGGTCTTGCCGGCCCCGTTGGGGCCGATGAGCGCGGTGATGTCGCCGCGCCCGACCGCGAAGGAGAGGTCGTCCACCGCCACCAGCCCGCCGAAGCGCATGGTGAGGTGGTCGACGACCAGGATGGGATCGACGAGCCCGCTCATCGTGCCCGCTCGCTCAGGCGCACCGAGGGCTCGCGCTCGGAGATGAGGCCGCGCGGGCGGAACACCATCATCGCCACCATGGCGAGGCCGAACAGGAGCAGGCGGTACTCGTTGGGGTCGAAACCCTCGCCGAACACCGCGCTCAGGAAGCCGAGGTTGCGCAGCATCTCGGGCGCCCCGACCATGACGATGGCGGCGATGGCGACCCCGATCTGGCTGCCCATGCCGCCGAGCACCACGATGGCCAGGATGATCGCGCTCTCCAGGAAGTTGAAGCTCTCAGGCGAGACGAAGCCCTGGCGCACGGCGAAGAACGAGCCGGCGAAGCCCGCGAACATCGCGCCCAGCGCGAAGGCGGTGAGCTTGGTCATGGTGGTGTCGATGCCCAGCGACCGGCAGGCGATCTCGTCCTCGCGCAGGGCCTCCCAGGCGCGCCCCAGCGGCAGGCGGCGCATGCGCAGGGTGACGAGGTTGGTGATCAGCGCGAGCACCAGGATCAGGTAGTAGAGGAAGACGACCCGGTGCATCGGGTTGAAGTCGAGCCCGAAGGTGGCGGCGAACCCGCCTTCGCCGGCCGTGAAGGGAATGCCGAAGAAGCTGGCGCGGGGTATCGAGGACAGGCCCGCGGCCCCGCCGGAAAAGTCGACCCAGTTGATGAGGACGAGGCGGATGATCTCGCCGAAGGCCAGGGTCACGATGGCGAGGTAGTCGCCGCGCAGGCGCAGCACCGGAAAGCCGAGGAAGACGCCGAAGGCCGCCGCGAACAGGCCGGCGAGCGGCAGGCAGACCCAGAACGACAGGCCGAACACCGTCGCGCACAGGGCGTAGGTGTAGGCTCCCACCGCGTAGAAGGCGACGTAGCCGAGGTCGAGCAGGCCCGCGAGGCCGACCACGATGTTCAGCCCCCAGCCGAGCATGACGTAGGTGAGGATGAGGATGCCCAGATCGATCCAGTAGCGGCCCTCGCTGAGGCCGCCGCCGCCGACCACCGCCAGGACGGGCAGGAACAGCGCGAGGCCCAGCGTCAGGGGCGACAGGATCGCGGCGAGCCGGCTCACGGGGGCGGCGAGCCCGCTGGCGGCCTGGCGCGCCTGCGCCGCGGTCCGGCGCCGCCCGACCCGCAGCAGGATCAGGCGCTGCACGAGGCGCAAGGCGAACACCGCCGCGCACAAAACCGCCACGGCGCCCCAGCGGGTGGTGAGGAAGAGGCCGGTGCCCTGGCCGAGGTCGGTGCGGATGGCGACGATGGGGATCGAGAGCCCCAGGGTCACCAGGGCGAACAGCGCGCAGTCCTTGAGGATCTCCGGATACGGCGAGGCGTCCCGGCGGGGGGGCGCTCCGGCGGGGAGCGCGGAGGCGGGAGAAGGATAGGCTTGCGCCACGTCAGACCTTCTCCACTTCCGGCCGGCCGAGGATGCCCGACGGCTTGAAGATCAGCACGATGATCAGGATCAGGAAGGCGGCCACGTCCTTGTACTCGATCGAGAAATAGGCCGACCAGAACGTCTCGATGAGGCCGATGATCAACCCGCCGATGACGGCGCCCGGCAGCGAGCCGATGCCGCCGAGCACGGCCGCGGTGAAGGCCTTCACGCCGGGCACGAAGCCGTCCGAGAACGAGACCACGCCGTAGTAGAGGAGGTAGAGGGTGCCGGCGACGGCGGCCAGGGCCGCGCCGAGCACGAAGGTCAGCGAGATGGTGCGGTCGACGTTGATGCCCAGCAGCGCGGCCATGCGCCGGTCCTGCTCGCAGGCGCGCTGGGCCCGGCCGAACGGCGTCTTCTGGACGAGGTACCAGAACCCGGCGAGCAGCACCGCCGTGGTGACCATGATCAGCATCTGCTTGTAGGACAGGGTCACCATGTAGTCGTCGCGCTGGTAGAGCACCACGACGTCGCGCACGAGCGGCGGCACCGGCTTGTTGCGCGCGCCCTGCACCACCTGCACGAAGTTCGACAGGAAGATCGAGACGCCGATGGCCGAGATCAGCGGCGCGAGGCGGAACGAGCCGCGCAAGGGGCGGTAGGCGGCCCGTTCGATCGCCCAGCCCCACAGGGCGGTGACCGCCATGGCGCAGACCAGCACGATGACGAAGACCAGCGGCACCGAGACGAGGCCGACCCAGGTGGTGAGCGCCAGGAACACGATCAGCGCGACGAAGGCCGAGAGCATGAAGACGTCGCCGTGGGCGAAGTTGACCATGCCGATGATGCCGAAGACCATCGTGTAGCCGATGGCGATGAGGCCGTAGATGGACCCCAGCGTCAGGCCGTTGATGAGCTGCTGGGCGAAGAATTCCATGCGGCGGCCTTGCCCTCGTCGCGTCCCGTGCTCGGTCCCTGCTGGAATGTCCCATTCGCGGGCCGGTGGTCAATGCACCTTCGTCCGGGCACGAGCCAACGGCCGCACAAGTTTCCGGCGCGGCCGCACAAAGGTTCGGCGGGTGGCCGCGCAAAACCGCCGTTAGCGCCGCATTCACCATGTCGGCAGATCCGCGCCGGCCGGAAACCTCGGCTTGGTGAATCGTCTCGTAGCGTCGGGTGGTTGGCGATCTCGGTCCGGCGGCGGTTCCTCCCTCGGGAGCGTCCGCGCCGGAGCCGTGTCACAGGCGACCGGTAGGCCATGACGCAGTTCGAAAGCACGATGGGGGCGCGGGGCCGGGCCATGGCGGTGGCCGGCGGGCCGGCGGTCAACTTCGCCGGGCCCGAGCTCGACCGCACCGCCGAGATCGGCGACCTCTGGCGCATCCTGCGGCGCCGCAGCGGCTGGATCCTGTGGACCCCCCTCGTCCTTGTGGCGGTGGCCCTCGCCTACGGGCTGACCACGCCCTCCCTCTACACCGCCACCTCGCAGATCCTGATCGACCCGCGCGACCGCACGGTGATGACCAACGACATCAACCCGGTCTCGGTGGCGCCCGACGGCGGCATCACGCAGGTGGAGAGCCAGGTCCGGCTGATCGAATCGGCCAGCGTGCTCGGGCGTGCCATCGCCGCCACCGACCTCACCGCCGACCCCGAGTTCGCGGGACGGGGGGATTTCTCCGCCGTCACCGACGCCCTGGCCGGGCTGGTGGGCAAAACGCCGGCCGCCGAGAGCCCGGCCGACCTGAACGAGCGCACCCTGCGCGCCCTCAAGAAGCGCCTGGCCATCAAGCGTGCCGACAAGGTGTTCGTGATCGACATCATCATCACGGCCAAATCCGCCGCCAAGGCCGCGCGCCTGGCCAACGCCATCGCGAGCGCCTATCTCGCCGACCTCGCCGACGCCCGGGTGCAGGCCTCCCGGCGGGCCTCCGACGAACTCACGAGCCGGCTCGACGAGCAGCGCGAGCGGGTGCGCCAGGCCGAGGACCGGGCCGAGACCTTCCGCGCGCAGAACGACCTCGTGCGCTCCAACGGCCGCCTCGTCACCGAGCAGCAGCTGAGCGACATCAACATCCAGCTCAGCGCCGCCCAGAGCAAGGCCTCGGAGCTCAAGGCCCGCATCGAGCAGATCGAGCAGATCCGCAGGGCCGGCGGCGGCGCCGAGGCCACGGCGGAGGCGCTGCAATCCCCGGTGATCGCCCGGCTGCGCCAGCAGTTCGCCGAACTCTCCGAGCGGCAGGCGGACCTCTCGACCCAGCTCGGCGGCCGCCATCCCTCGATCGTCTCCATCGGCGCGCAGATGCAGGAGGTGCGCAACCTCATCTCCGGCGAACTCGGGCGCCTCGCCCGCTCGGCCCGGGCCGATTACGAGCGGGCGCTGGCCAACGAGAAGTCCCTGTCCGCCAGCCTGAAACGCCTCCAGGGCGAGACCAACACGACGTCGCAGGCCTCGATCCGGCTGCGCGAGCTCGAGCGCGACGTCGAGGCGAGCCGCACCGTCTACACGGCGTTCCTCACCCGCGCCCGCGAGATCCGCGACCAGGCCGGCATCGATTCCACCAACGCCCGCATCATCTCGCTGGCCAACCCGCCCCAGGAGAAGAGCTGGCCGCTGCCCGGCGTGTTCGCGCTCGGCGCCCTGGCGGCGGGCCTCGGGCTCGGCACCGGGCTCGCGGTGGTGCGCGAGTACCTCAGCCCCACCGTGCTCTCGCGCAACCAGATGCAGGCCCTGGCCGACGCCCCCGTCCTCGGGGTGGTTCCGCTGAAGGCCACCACCGCCAGGGCGGGGAGCGCCAAACCCGCCGCCGCCGGGGGGCCGGACGTCCATGCGGTGAGCCTGCTGCTCGGGCGCATGCTCGCCCTGCGCGGCCGCGGCGGCGAGACCATCGGCAGCGTCTTCGTCACCTCGAGCCGGGGCGACGACACCGCCCGCCGCCGGATCGCGCATCTCCTGGCCTCCGTGGCCGAGGCCCGCGGCCTGCGCGTGCTCTACATCGAGACGGACCTGCGCGAGGGCGGCGCCTCGCCGGGCTTCCTCGACGTGCTGCGCGGCGAGCGCAGCCTCAACACGGTGATCCGGGCCCAGCCCGCCAGCGGCATCCGCACCCTCGGGCTCGGCCGCCAGAAGCGCGGCGAGGTCACCGACCTCGACGCGAAGGAACGCTTCCTCGACGAGGTCGGGCGGCGCTTCGACCTCGTGGTGGTGGAGGGCGGCGCCCTGGTGGAGAGCCTGCAGGCGACCCCGCTGATGGTCTTGGCCGACGCGGTGCTGCTGGTGGCCGACGCCGGCGTGACCACCCAGCGCGACCTCCTCGACGCCACCGAGGCGGCCATCCTCAACGGGCGCCCGATCTCGGCCGGCGTCCTGGTCTCGCGGGCCGCCTGAGGGGCCGATGCGCAGCCGCACCGCGTCCCCCGCCGGGCCGAACCGGACGCCCGCCTTCGAAGCGCCGGTCTTTTCGGCCCAGGCCTCGCGGCCGGTGAGCGTGCGACGCTCGGCGCCGGTGGCGGCCCTGGTGCTGACCACCGTGCTGCTGTTCGGCGTCTCGGGCGGCATGCTCTGGTACGCCGGCCTGAACTACGACGGCCTCTCGGGCAGTGCCGCGGCCAAGATCCACCCGGCGACCTATTGCGCGGTGCTGCTGTTCGCCTGGTCGCTCCTCACCAACGGCGACCCGGTCGGGTTCCTGGTGCGCTCGGTCCAGGCCTGTCCGGCCAGCCTGTTCCTGCTGGTGGTCGCCCTGTCGATGGCCGCCCACATCGCCCTGCGCGGGGCGAGCGGGCTCGCCGGCTCCATCGACACCTACGTCGGCCCGGCCCTGCTGGTGCCGGTGATGGCCAATCTCGACGGCCGGGGCCTGCGCCGGATGGAGCAGGCGCTCCACCTCGTCATGCTCGCCAACGCCCTCCTGGGGCTCGCCGAATTCCTCACCGGCACCCTGGTGTTCCCCTACCGCTTCGACGGCGCGGTGTTTCCCACCGACACCCGCTCGGCGGCGCTGCAGGGGCACCCGCTGGTGAACGCCACCGTCACCGGGCTCTATCTCATGGCGCTCCAGGCCGGCGGCGGCTCGGCGATCCCCGCCGCCCTGCGCCTGCCGATGATCGCGCTCCAGCTCGTGGCGCTGGTGACCTTCGGCGGCCGCTCGGCCATCGTCGCCTGCCTCGTCTTCGGAGGCGCCTACGCCCTCGTGCAGGGCCTTCGCGTGCTGCGCTCGGGGAGGGTGCCGCTCCTGGGCGCCGGCATCTTCCTCGTCGTCCTCGCCGTGGCGCCGATGGCGGTGGTGGGCCTGGCGGTGGGCGGCTTCTTCGACAAGCTGCTGCAGCGCTTCGTCTCGGACGGCGGCAGCGCCAACGCCCGCGTCGAGATGTTCGAACTGTTCGGCCGCATCCCCTTGCGCGACCTGATGTTCGGCCCCGACACGGCGCTCGTCGATAGCTTGCGCCGCATCAGCGGCCTCGAATGGGGCATCGAGAACCCGATCATCCGCATGGTGCTCTACCAGGGCGTGTTCATGACGGCCCTGCTCACCATCGCCGTGGTCCTGTTCATGACCGAGGTGATCCGCCGCTGCCGGCCCGGCACAGCCCTGCCGGTGATCGTGTTCGCGCTGCTCCTCAACACCTCCGAGAGCATCGCGGGCAAGACCACGCTGATGATGAAGTTCGCGGTTTTGATGCTGGTGATGTTCCGGCCGCTGCCGCCGGGGGATCGGGTCGTTCCGGCACGGCGGCGTTAATCCGGCGCGCCGACCCCGAGCGCATCCGCGATGGCGCGGTCGAACACCCGCGTGGTGTCGTCGATGAGGCCCATGCCGTCGAACAGGTTCCAGAACGCCCAGGGGAAGCCGGCGGCCTCCGCGCTCGTCCGCACGTCGCGGATGTAGCGGGCGCGGTCCGGGGCGGGGGCGGCGACGTAGCGGGCGTCCGAGCGCAGGGCCCCGAATTCGCCGAGAACGATGTGCTCGGGCGGGATGGCGTGGCGGCGGGCGTAGGCGCTCACCCGCGCCATCGCGTGGTCCACGAACGGCCGGTCGGGCCGGGCGTCGAAATACTGGGTCAGCACCCGCTCGGTCTCGGCGTAGGCGTTGGCCTTGGCCGTCGCCGACAGCACGGTGTCGGCGGCCATGCGCCGGCGCACCGCCGCCAGGGTCGCCTCAAGGGACCCGGCCGAGGCCGGCCACGGCACCGCGTTGAGCGCCCGGTAGACCGGCTCGCGCATCCAGGGCGCGCCCTGGTGGCTGAACAGGTAGGGCTCGTAATAGTGAAACGTGAAGAACACCGGTGCCAGCGCCAGGATCGGGGCCGGATCGAGCGCTTCGAGGCCGGGGATCATGCCGCCGCAGGCGCCGGTGGCCACCAGGGGCAGGCCGGGCGCGGCCGCGCGGGCCCGGCGCAGCAGGGCGAGCTGCACGCCGTCCCATTCGGCCGAACCGCAGCCCTGCGGCGGCTCGTTGACCGGTTCCAGCGCCACCCGCCCGCCCCCGATGCGCGCCAGGGCTCCGGCGACCTCGCCGACCAGCGCCCCGTAGCCGGCAAAATCGGGGGCCTGCGTGCCGGCGATCAGGCGGGATGAGGTGAAATGGTGGGTCGCCTCGTTGATCTGCAGGTTGACCACCACCGACAGGTCGGCGTCGAGGCTTCGCGCCACCGCGTCCGTGAGCAGCCCGAGGAGGGCACCTCGCTGCGGCTGGCCGAAGGCCAGGAACGGGCCGGGGTCCACCGGGATCCGCAGGAAGTCGAACCCCGCCGTGCGCAGCCTGCGCAGGTCGGCGGCACGCGGCACCGGGCGCTGGTCCTGGTAGGGCGGCCAGGCGTAGTCGGTGCGCGGGGCGGGATATTCCTTGGTGAGGGAGAACCACGGCCAGACGTTGATGCCCCGCCGCAGCCGCGGCATCCGGGCCTGCGCCAAAGCGTCGGATGGCAGGGCGGCAAACCCCGCCGCCGAAAGCCCTGCCGCCAGCCCCTGCGCGAGAAACGCCCGGCGGCCGAGCGTTCCCTCCGGGGTCACCGCACCATCTCTTCCGCCGGCAGGCCGAGGGCGCCGTCCATGACCGGCGCCAGCGCCGGGGCGGCGGCGTAGCCGCCGAGCACGAGCAGCTCCTGCTCGTAGGCCTTGAGGATGTCGCTCCAGGCGAAATCCCGCGAGGCTCGCACGCGGGCGGCCGCACCGGCCCGGGCGACCCAGGCGTCGTCGCCGAGCGCCGTGGCGATGGCCGCGTCGAGGTCGTCGGCATCCGAGAAGAACAGCTGCTCGGGCCCCGCCGTCCAGGCGTTGTAGGCGTTGGCGTGGGCGATCACCGGGTTGCCCGCCCACAGGGATTCGACCAGCGAGGGGTTGGTGCCTCCCACCGTGTGCCCGTGCACGTAGGCGCGGGCGTGGAACCGCAGGGCCTGCAGCGACGGCGGGTCGTAGATCGGGCCGGGGAACAGCACCTCACCGCCCGCCGCCGCGCGCACCGCCCGGTGATAGGGGTTGGCGTCGTCGAGGCGGCCGAGCACCGCGAGCGTCATGCCGCGCGGGCGCCGCGAAAACGTCTCGACGATGGGCAGGATGCTGTTGTCGGGCTCGATGCGCGCCACCGAGATCAGGTAGCGGCCCGGCGTCAGGCCCAGGGCCTCCACCGGGGCGAGGGGGGCGCCGAGCACCTCCTGCCCGCCGTAAGGGATGGTGGCGATGGCCTTGCGCGGGCGCCGGGTGGCGATGTGGTCGGCGATGACAGGATGGTCGGCGACCAGGCGCTGCGACGACCAGGCGGCGATCCACTCGTTGATCCAGAACCACGCCTTCACGGCCCGGCTCCATTTCGGGCGGCGCCACTCGATGCCGTCCATGTTGGTCATGATCTTGGAGCCGGCCAGCCGCAGATACGGCAGGAACACCGCCCCGTTGTAGCCGAGCACCAGGCAGACGCCGTCGCGGTCGGCGGCGTCGCGCACGCAATGGGCGTCGAAGTCGAGGGTCCCGGCCGGGCCGGTGGAGGCCACCTCCACATGGATCTGCTCGATGCCGCGCCAGTAGGTGCTGGAGAACCGCTCCGTCACCGCGCTCACGTCGCGCTGGCAGTAGACGCCCACGTCCCAGCCGCGCTCGACCAGGTGCAGGGCGAGGCGTTCGGCGAAGGTCTCGAAACCCCCGTGCGCCGCCGGGACGCCACGCGTCCCGAGGATCAGCATGGAAGGCCGGCGCGTGGTCGTCATGGCGGCGTGGCTCTGGTTCGGCGCCGCCGCGACCCGTGGAATTCGCGCCGGCAGTCGTCAAACCCTGCACCGGCAACGCCTAAATCATCCTTACCGCCCGCGATGCATTCGTTCCGATCGCATGTTTCCCGTCAAAGCTACGATTTGCTCACGACCTGTCGGGTAGAGAATTCGAGCCCCGCATCCGCTCCGGACGGGGCCACGGGGACACCGATGCACATCGCCTGCATCCATCAGGGCTACGAACTCTACGGCTCGGACCGGTGCTTCGCCGAGAGCATCCGCACGATCCGGGCGCTGGCCCCCGATGCGCGCATCACCGTCGTCCTGCCCCGGCCCGGCCCGATCCTCGACCTGTTGCATGGCCTGGCCGACGAGATCCTGTACGAGCCGCTGTGGATCCTGCGCCGGCGCGGCCTGGCGCGTCTGGCCACCCTCGGCCTCTTGCGCCTGCCCCTGGCGCTGGCCAGGGCCGCCCGGCGGCTGGCGACCTGCGATCTCGTCTACGTCAACACCACGGTGGTGGCCGACTACCTGATCGCCGCGCGGCTGTTTCCCGGCCGCACCATCCTGCACGTCCACGAGATCCCCGAGGGGCTGGTGCGCAGGGTCCTGCGCCTGCTCGTGCGCTGGAGCGGGGCCGAGGTGGTGTTCAATTCGCAGGCGACGCGGGCGGCCTTCGCCCTGCCGGCCTGCGCCGACACCCGCGTGATCTACAACGGCATCGCCGGCCCGGCCGCGCCCGAGCCGGTCACCTACGACGGCACCCGGCCCCTGCGCCTCTTGATGCTCGGCCGCATCAGCCGCATCAAGGGCCAGGAGGTGCTGCTCGACGCCATCGCGGCCCTGCCGGCGGCTGTGCGGGCGCGGATCGAACTCAGGATCGTCGGCAGCGCCTTCGAGGACGCCGCCCGCGAGGCGGCGCTCGCCGCTCGCATCGGTGACTCCGGCATGGACGGGCGCATCACCCTGCGCCCGTTCGACCCCGATCCGGCGCCCCACTACCGCTGGGCCGATGTCGTCGTCGTGCCCTCGCGCCTGCCCGAATCGCTCGGCCGGGTGGCGATCGAGGCGATGGCCTACGGGCGCCCGCCCGTGGTCTCGGCCATCGGCGGCCTCGTCGAGGTGGTGGAGGCCGGGCGCACCGGCTGGACCGTGCCCCCCGACGATGCCGCCGCGCTCAGTGCCGCCCTGGCGGCGATCGTCGCCGACCCGGGGTCGCTCGCCGCCCGTGCGCCCGCCGCCCGCCGGCGCTTCGAGACCCTGTTCAGCGAGGCGGCGGTGGGCCGGGCCTTTGCCGCCATGCTCGCCCCCCGCCTCGCACGCAAGCCCCGCGCGGCCGCCCCGGCGGTGGTCCACTCATGATCCGCCTGCCATGATCCGCCAACACACCGCCTCCCTCGCGGATGCCGCCGCCGAACCCGGCGGCCGGCGCGACCTCGTCCGGCTCGGGCGCCGCTTCGTCCTGATGCTCGGGGGCGAGGTGCTCCAGAGCGTGTTCCACTTCGGCCTCAACATCGCCCTGGTCCACGCCCTGGTCCCGCACGACTACGGGCTGTTCGCCATCGTCTTCCTGATCGGCGGCATCGCGCTCACCTTCGTGCGGGCGGTGGCCGGCATGCCGGCGAGCGTCTTCATCCCGCAGGCCCGCGGCGCCCGGGCGATGCGGGCCCAGGCCGTCACCTTCGGCTCCGGCGCGGCCCTGCTGTCCCTGGCCATGGGGCTCGGCACCGCCCTCGTCCTGGCGATTCCCCTCGGGGCCGCCACCGCGGCGGCGGGCGGGGCCTTCGTCGGGCTGTGGTGCCTGCGCAGCTACCTGCGCAACATGCTGTTCGCCTGCCGCCGGCCCGGCATCGCCGGCATCAGCGACGCCACCTTCGCCGGGACCGGGACGGTGCTGCTCGCCTGCCTTCTCGCCGGCGGGCGCGCCGACCTCGTCCTGCCCGGCAGCCTCGCGGTGCTGGCCGCCGCCCACGGCATCGCCATCCTCGCGGGCCTCGCCGCGTTCCGCGAGCCGGTCCGCATCAGCCTCGGGCGCCACGTGCTGCGGCGTTACCGCGGCCTGTGGCGCTCCCTCGCCTGGTCGGTGGCGGGGGTCGCCACCGCCAATATCCAGGCGCAGGGCCAGACCCTCCTCGTCGCCCTGCTCGCCGGGCCGGCGGCCTATGCCCCCATCGCCGCGACCCTGGTGCTGTTCTCGCCCCTGCGGCTCTCGGCCTCCGTCGTCGTCAACCTGATGCAGCCGGAGATGGCCGCCAGCCTCGCCCGGGGCGACGGCGCCCGCCTGCGCCACCTCATGGCCCTCTCCACCGGCCTGCTGCTGGCCGGCTGCCTCGGCTACGGCGTCTTCCTGGCCGCGACCCTGCGGCTCATCGAGAGCCAGCTGTTCGCCGGGCGGTTCGCGGGCGAGCCGCTCGGCCTGATCGCGCTCCTGGTCTGGGCGACGGTGACGGCGACCATGCTCTACGTCGGGCCCAAGACCCTGCTCGAGACCCGCGGCGAGTTCCGGGCGCTGGCCCGTGTGGCGCTGGCCAGCGCCGCCTTCGGCATCGGCCTCGTCGGCCTGCTGCTGTGGCTGGCGACCCCGGCCTGGTCGCTGCTGGGCGTCGTCGCCTCGGAACTGGTGGTCCTCCTCTACTGCCGGCGGGCGATCCTGTCGGCCGCTGCCCTCCCTCCCGTCCGTTCCGGGGACGGGCCCCTCCATCCGGCGACCGCACCCTCATGGCGATGACCTTCGACTTCCAGGCGGCCGACGGCCCCATCCCCGCCGGGCCGGGCGCGACCCTCGCCGCCGGCGACCCCACCGCGGCGGCGCCCCGCGGCGCGGCGGCGCCCGCCTACCGCGCCCGCCTCCACCCGGACCTCGCGGCGGCGGCGCCGCTCTGGCGCAGGCTGCAGGCGGAGGGCGCCTGCACCGCCTACCAGCGCCTCGAATGGGCCGAGGCGGTGGTGGACAAGCTCGTGCCGGGCTCGGGCGCAACCCCGCTCATCGTCCAGGTCGACGAGGCCGAGAGCGGCCGCCCGGTGATGCTCCTGCCGCTCGCGCGCCTGCGCAAGCGCGGCACCACTACCATCCAGTGGCTCGATCTGGGCGTCTGCGACTACGCCGCGCCGGTCATGGCGCCGGGCGTCGTGCTGTCCCCCGCTGAGGCGGTGCTGGCCTGGGAGGCGGTGCGCGCCGTGCTGCCGAAGGCCGACCTCGTGCGGATCACCCGCATCACGCAATCGATCTTCGGCACCCCCAACCCCCTGGCCCTCCTGCCCGAGGCGCAGGTCATCCCCATGCGCGCCTCCGGGCTCGTCATCGAGGGCGACCCCGAGACGCTGATCAAGCGCGTCTGCAGCAAGTCGATGGCCAAGGACATCGAGAAGCGTCGCAAGCGCCTGGCCGCCATCGGCGAGGCCCGCTTCGTCGAGGCCCGCACCGAGGCGGAGGTGACCGACCTGTTCGAGGCCCTCCTGCGCCAGCGCCGCGACCGGTTTCGCGAGCTTGGCCGGTTCGACCTCCTCGACCGGCCCGAGGTGGTGGATTTCTACCGCGCGGCCGCGCTCAACGGCGGCCCGGACGGCCTCGTGCGCGTCTTCGGCATCGCGGTCGGCGGCGAATGGATCGCCACCGCCTACGGCCTGTGCCACCACGGCGCCTTCCACGGCATCATCCTAGCCATGGCCGGGGAGCCCTGGAAGGGCTGCTCGCCGGGCATCCTGATCGTGGCCGAGATCATGGTCTGGGCCCGCCGCCAGGGCCTGACCTACCTCGACTTCACCATCGGCGACCTGCCCTACAAGAACGGCTTCCGGCCCGTGGCCCACGACCTCATGGAGGTCGCCCACGCCCGCAGCCTGCGCGGCCACGCCATCCTGGCCGCCGAACGGGCCTTGCGCGGCGCCAAGGCCACCCTCCAGCGCCACCCCGCCCTGTTCGACCGCCTGCGCGAAAGCCGCCGGATGCTGCGCCGGATCGGCAGACGCGCCCCCGAGGCGCCCGCTCCCGACACGCAGGCGACCGCTCGGGACGCATAGGGGGATCGCACGAGGCGGCAGCGGCGCCGGGTTGCGCGGGCGGCGCTGGCGGACGAACCCTCGGCAGGTCTGGGGGTCGGAACCCGAGCCGCTCGACCACGCGAAGGGCTGCTCAGGGTGGCAAACGGACCTCAGCCCTTCGGCCAGAAGCAGACATTCCGCCTCCAAGCGAACATTGCGGTTGCGAGCGCCATTTTTCTGGTTGGCGGAACAGCTAACAAGGTACGTAAACAGGGCCGCCGTAACACGACTTCGATCGGCTAGGGTCAAGGGAGGATGCGTTGTCGCGATCCGGGTTCCGACCACTCGTATTCGACGTTGAGCAACCGGATACGATAAAAGCGAGGATCAAGGTCGCGATAAGGTTTTTTCGCATCGTCTTCTCCCCATTTTTGGCGAGTATTGCGCGGAAAATGATACGGGTCTGCTGCGTACAAAGCACATACACGAGCTTTGTCGGGTGGGCTGATCGGCTCCAGGCGTTAGGGCTGCTCCAGCCAAGCGCCCGAAAGCGGAATGTCCTGACTTCAAGGAAGGGTCGGAGGCGGAACGTCCGTTTCAGGGTGAAGGGTCGGGGTCCGCTCCCCACCTAACCCGGCCATCGAGCAAACGGACGGGTCCCGACCCTGAGCAGACCTTGGCCCCTTGGTGCTGGTCGTTCTTCCATCCACGCCAGGGCCAAAGACGTTCAGGTCAGGGTCGAGAAATCGCCCTTTGTGGTGCCTCTTCAGACCGGGCATACGCGGCCTGCTCGTGAAGGAGGGCCCACCTTGAACGCGGATCGATCGATGGTGCTGACGGCACGCAGGTATCTGCGCCTGCTTGCGCTCCCCCTCTTGCTTCTGGGTTCAGCTTCTGCGCTAGCGGAAGGGCTGGACAAGAGCCGCATCGACGCCGCGGCCCGCACCTTCATGGAACGCACCAGTGCGCCCGGACTAGCTGTCGGCATCGTGACACCAGATGGCGCGAAGGTGTTCTCCTATGGCGTCGCCTCGATAGAGACTGATACGCCCGTGGACGAACGCACACTGTTCGAGGTCGGGTCAATCAGCAAGACCTTCACCGTGGCGCTGGCCTCCTACGCCGCGGAGATCGGGGCACTTCAATGGGATGCCGCACCCGGCCGATACATCCCCGAATTGAAGGATAGCGCCCTCGACCGGGTGTCTCTCCTCAACCTCGCGACCCACACGACCGGGGGTATGCCGCTACAATTACCCGATGACGTGAGGACCGACGCCGATCTCATTGCCTACTTCCGCACGTGGACACCGCCGTCGCCGCCGGGGAGCGTGCGCACCTACGCCAATCCCAGCATCGGTCTGCTCGGCGTGGTGACGGCCAGCGCGATGAAGGGCCAGTTCGCCGCGCTCGTGCGAGAGCACATCACGGGCCCGCTCGGACTTCAGCACACCTTCCACGACATTCCCGAGGGCGAACAGGCAAACCACGCCCAGGGCTACACGCGAGACGGCAAGTTGGTCAGGGTCTCGATGGCTCCTCTCGCCACCGAAGCCTACGGCGTTCGCACGACAGCGCATGATCTGCTGCGATTCGTGGAAGCGCATCTCGGGCGGATCGAGATGAGCCCCACGATGCGACGTGCGCTCTCGGCGACTCAGGTCGGTCAGTTCCAGGCCGGACCGATGACGCAGGCGCTGATCTGGGAGTGGTATCCACTCCCGGTCTCGGATGATGACCTCATGGTCGGCAACGGTGACGCGATGGTGCTGAAGCCCACTCCGGTCACGCGCCTCAGCCCGCCGCAGGCACCGCCTGCCGACAGTCTCGTCACGAAGACGGGAGCCACCAACGGGTTCGGGGCCTACGTGGCCTTCATCCCAGGCCGCAAGATCGGGCTTGTGCTGCTGGCGAACCGCAACCATTCGACAGCCGTGCGGCTCACCCTCGCCAAGCAAATCTTCGCGGCGCTGAACATCCAGGGGATCCCCGCTCAGTAGATGGCGCGGAAGCCGATCCTCAATGTTGGCTTTCCACCCGACCCGGACGTAGCTCATCCCCACCAAGCCGCCGCGAAGCGGACCTTCCGATGGTCTGCGAAGGGTCGTAAGCAGCCCCTCGAACAGGCAAGCGGATCGGGTTTTGACCGGAGCAGACGTGGTCACCGGTCTTGCATCGAGAACCTGCGCGACCCCGAAAGCCCCGGCAGGATGACGCGTTTGCTCGCCGGCGCGCATCGCCTCAAGCCCAACGCCCGGCCGCGTCGTCGTCGGCCCGGGTCGCCTCGACCCAGCCGCCGGTGGTGCCGTCGGCGAGGTGCTCGCGCTTCCAGAACGGCGCGCGGGTCTTGAGGTAGTCCATCAGAAAACTCGCCGCCTCGAAGGCGGCGATGCGGTGGGACGAGGCCGTCACCACCAGCACGATGCCGTCGCCGGGGGCCACGAGCCCGTGGCGGTGGACGACGCGCACCCCGTCGAGGGGCCAGCGCGCGCGCGCCTCCTCCACCACCCGCCCGATCTCGGCCTCGGCCATGCCGGGGTAATGCTCGAGTTCCAGCGCCGTGAGGCGCCCGCCCTCGTCCCGGCACAGGCCGCTGAAGGTGACGATGGCCCCGACCCGCCCGTGCAGGGCGTCCGACAGGGCCGCGATCTCGGCGGCGGTGTCGAAGGGGGCGCTCTGGATGCTGACCGGGGACGTCGTCACGGTGGACCTCGTGCGTGTCGAAAGACGGGCTCGCGCAATCCGGGTTCGCGAAATCCGGGCTTGCGAACTTGCCATTTTCGGCAAGGGGCCGATTTTACCCGGCATCGACGGGACATACCCTGCCCTCCATGGCTTGTCAGACCGGAGCGGCGAATTCACGCTGCGGCACCCGGCAGGTCCCGGCCGATCGGCCTTTTCGAGGAAACGCTCGCGTGAGCCCAGACCTGATCCTGCCCCACGACGGCGTCCGGCCGGTGTTTTCCGCGCGGCCGGTGTGGTGCGGCCGTGCCAGCACCGTCATCGGCATGGCCACCCTCGGGGCGCAGGCCTGGCTGGGGGACGACAGCGTCATCCGCGCCGACGGCCAGACCGTGGTGCTCGGCGACCGGTTCTGGCTCGGCCACCGCTCCACCGTCCACATCGCCACCAAGACCCTCGGGACCACGGTCGGCGACCGGGTGACGGTGGGCCGCAACGCCGTGGTCCATGCCTGCACGGTGGGCTCGGACGTGGTGATCGAGGACGACGTCATCGTCCTCGACGGGGCGGTGGTGGAGGACGGCGTCGTGATCGAGGCGGGTGCCACGGTGTTTCCGCGCGCGCGCCTGCCAGCCGGCTTCGTCTACGGCGGCAGCCCGGCCAAGCCGATCCGCCCGATCGACGCCCCCGAACTCGCCGAGCGGGCCGAGCGCCTGCGCGAGGCCTCGGGCGAGACGCCCGCGCCGCCGCAGGGCGATACGCCGGAGGTGGAGGACAGCGTCTTCGTCGCCCGCACCGCCCGCCTGCGCGGCCGCATCGCGCTCGGCGCGGGATCGAGCGTGCTGTTCTCCTGCCTGCTCGACGCCGAGGTCGGGCCGATCGTGGTGGGGGCCGACACCAACATCCAGGACAACAGCGTCCTGCGCAGCCGGGGCGAGGGCATCGTCATCGGGCGCGACACCACCATCGCCCACAACGTGCGCCTGGCCGATTGCCGGATCGGGGCGCGCAGCCTCATCGGGATCGGCTGCGTCGTGGCCCCGGGAACGGTGATCGCCGACGACGTGATGCTGGCCGGCGGCGCCACCACCGACCCGGGCCAGCTCCTCGACGGCGGCCACCTCTGGGGCGGCCGCCCCGCCCGCATCCTCGCGCCCCTCGACGCGAGCAAGCGCGCGCTGATGCGCGAGATCGTCGAGGGCTACTGCGCCCACGGGCAGGTCTTCCGCCAGGCGCAGGACGCCGGCCTGTAGCCGCGCGGGAAGGCCGAAAACCGCCGCCGCCGAACGAAGGGGTCGCCGCGGGACCGGAACGGGGTCGGTCCTGCCCTGTTTCACGTGAAATACGAAAGATCGCTCCGTTGACGGACAAGGCTCCGCAACGCATCTTTCCTGCGTGGTCTGACAGGCAAGACATCAGTCTTGCCTTACGGCCACCGCGGTGATTTGAAGTGGATCGCTTGCGCCGCGTCACCAAACGCTAAAGCATCACGAGGCTCAAGACCGCTCGTGGTCCTTGTCGGATAAAGGATGACTTGCCGTGGCTTCCTCCTTCCCCAGACCGAGACTGTCCCGTGGCCGGGGCCGTTCGCAGGGCTGCTGTCGACGCTGATCGACGCCGCCACCGCCGAACCCGTTCCCCGCCCCGGTCCGACGCGACAGTCGGCTCTCATCGAAGAGCAGTTTTCGTCATGCCTCAGCTTCAGTTCGCCTTCGCCCCGTCCCGGTCCAACCCGGGCCTGGCCCCTCACCTCGACGATCCCTTCGTCGACCATCTCGCCGGCCGCGCCGGCAACCGGCTGCACCGCGAGCCGGCCCCCACCCGCGTGATCGAGATCGGCGAGATCACCGCCGGCATCGCCGTGCCCGAGCACGGCGGCGTGCGCTTCTTCTCGTCACGCCGGGACTTCGACCCCCTCGACGGCACCGTCTTCCCCAGCGTCGAGCAGGCGGCCAGGGCGGTCCGGACCCGGTTCCGCGCACGGACGCGGCCTCAGGCCGGCCCCGGAGGGCAGGGCCTGCGGGCGGTGTGATACGGCTTGCCGCTCGTCCGAGCGGCAAGCCGTCATTCCACCACGAGCTTGTAGCCCTGGCCCGGCCTCAGGCCGGCACCCCGTTCGAGGCCATTGAGGACGAGGAACCGGTCCAGCGCCCGGTCCTGCACCGCCATGCGCCGGGACAGCACCTCGGCGGTCTCGCCGGGGGCGGCCGTGACCACCTGGATGCGCGAGGGGCGCAGCGACTGCGTCTCGGCCGCACTCACCGGGGCGAGGCTCTCGATCCAGCGGCGGAAGGCCGGATCGGGGTCGGTGGCGCCCTTGGCCGCCATGATCATGCGGAAGGTGCGCTCGCCGACCCGGATCGCCGCCAGGCGGAAGGTCCACTCCTTGCCGCGCGAGACCGCGGTGACCGCCGGGTTGCCGGCCACGATCCGGTTCTCGCTGCCCTCGAGCCCGTCGTTCCAGGTCGCCTTGAGCACCTCGTCGAGGCCCTGGCCGATCGTGGTGTCGACCTGGTCGAACAGGAGCCGGCGGCTGCCTTCGTTGGTGGTGCCCAGCACCGCGCTGCGGGTGTTGTCGACGGAGAAACCGTCGGGCACGTCGAAGGCGATGCCGAGGTTGGGGTGCAGGAACCGCTTGGCCCGCACCGCCCCATCGGTGGGGTTGTCGCCGTAGGCGATGCCGTCGATGGCCGCGAGGTAGCGGGCGCGCTCGTCGACCCCGAGGCCCGGCGCCCCGATCAGCCGGGCGGCGCGGGTGACGAGGGTGATGCGCTCGGCGGTGCCCGGGTGGGTGGCGAGCATGTCGGGCTCCCCCGCGACCCCGGTGCCGGTCTTCATGGCGGTGGTCCGGCTCAGGGCCGTCAGGAAGCGCCCGGCCGCGAAGGGGTCGTAGCCGGCCCGCGCCAGGGTGCGCACGCCGATGCGGTCGGCCTCCAGCTCCTGGTCGCGGGAGAACCGGGCCAGCGCGAAGCGCGACTGGCTCTGGATCTGGGCGCCGGTCTCGGGGTCGTTGAGCACGTCGGCCACGACCTTGCTCACGAGTTGCGATCGCAGCGCCAGTTCGCTCCGCGCGCTCGCATGGCGCAGGGTGACGTGGGCGATCTCGTGGGCGAGCACCGCGGCGAGTTCGGAGGTATCGGTGGCCAGCGCCAGCAGGCCGCGGGTGACGTAGAGCCGGCCGCTCGGCAGGGCGAAGGCGTTGATCACCGCCGAATCGAGCAGGGTGACGGCGTAGGTCTCGTCGGGCCGCTCGGTGGCGCGCACCAGCCGGTCGGTGATCTCGCCGACCGCGCGCTGGGTGACGGGCGCCCGGTATTCGCCGCCGAAGGAGGCGACGAGCTGAGTGTGGTCGGCGTCCGGGGCGGTGCGCTCCCGGCCCGTCACCCGCGGCGCCTCGGGGGGGATCGCGATGGGGGTGAGCACCGCGCTGGCCTGGTCGCCGGCGCAGGCCGACAGGCACAGCAGCGCCAGCGCGGACACCCAGCCCGCGCGCGACCGGTCTGCGCGCGCCCGGGGATGCCGCGCGCGAATGGCGAAAGATGCGGACCCCTGCATGCCGTTCGTCAGCGCCGAAGCGCCCGCTCCTCGTCCAGAACCTCGATCATGTCCGCGCTCGCGAGGTCGATGACCGGCCCGCGGCCGATCGTGACGATCCCGCGCACCCGGACGAGGCGCCCCCTCAGGCTCGCCGCACTCAAACCACGTTCCTGCAACCGGCGCCAAGTGCGTTTCGACACGGTGACCGTGAGCCCGTCCTGCCCCCGCGGCACGAAGTCGAGATAGGTGCGCGTCGCCCGCTCCCCGACGCTCACGAGGCGCCCCTGCGCCACCACGAACCGGTCGGCCCTGGCGCGCAGGCCGGCCCCGTCCCGCGCCTCGGGCGAGGCCGTCCGCCACAGGCCGAGGCCGCCTCGGCGCGCGGTCTCCTCCAGGGCGAGCAGGCCCGGCCGGCACAGGGAATCGCCCTCGCCGGCATCGACCATGGCGAGGCCGTCCGCCACGAGGCCTCCGGCCAGATCCACCGCCTCGCCCTCGACGACCGCATCGACCCGGATGCGGCCCCAGCGGTCCGGCTCGCCCCGCGCGGTGAGGGCGAGCGCTTTTTCACGTTTGCCCAGCAGCCAGGCCGTCGCCGCGCCCGCCTCCTCCGGCCAGTTCAGGCCCGAGAGCACGGCGCGGGTGCCGGACGCGAGGACGAGTTCGCCGCGTGCGCCCAAGTCCGTCAGCCGGTCGCTCCGCACCGGGGCGGTCCGGCATTCGGGCACCGGCCGGGGTGCGGCCGCAGCGGGGGCGACGGCGGTCGCAGCGAGCCATGCGAGGACCGGGCCGACCTTCCCACGCAACCGCCCGCCCTCCGATCCGACCGTCGCCATCCTGGCCCGCTGCGGTGCGATCGGCCAGGGCCGCGCGGCCGGGCGGCGCCTTTCCCGGCACCCTGCGGCAGGATCGTCACAACCCGAGGGTCGATGATGCGGCGTATCCCGACGGCCGCAGCGGCTGTCCCGGCCGCGATCCCGCGGTTGGCCGTGCGGGCGGTTGGTGCTATGGCTGCCCACGGTGAGTCTCCGTAGCTCAGCTGGACAGAGCACAGGTTTCCTAAGACCGTAAATTGGGCGTCGCGCCGGGAAACCACGCGGCGGATCCGCTCAAATTCGGGGAACGCCCACGGGCCCGTTCGCGGGCCCCGGCCGATCCCGAGCCAAGCCAGGGATGCGCATCAGCGCTTCCCGCGGAAGGTGTAGAGACTAGACGGGCGGCACCTAAAGGCCTTCTTCGGACGGGCCCATGGTGAAGGGATAGTCCAGACCACGAACGCTGCGTCTTGCCGCAGCGGCGGCGGAAGCCGAAGTGGGATGAAACCTGGGGTCGCAGGTTCGAGACCTGCCGGGGACGCCACCATTCTTTAAGCCCTTGTCGGGGCTGAAAATCTGCCGATATCAGTAGCTTACGCGCCGCCGGTCATACAAACGGGCGGTACAAACGCGATGGCTCTGATGTCGTACCTGATCCGGGATAGGCTTGGGACCTACTACTTCCGCCGGGTCATCCCGGAGGTTCTCAGGCCCTTCATGCCCGCCCCCTGGACCCGCAAGGGGAGCTGGAAGCGCAGCCTCGGGACGAAGCAGCCGGCAGCCGCCAAGAAAGCAGGCGCCCGCATGCTGCGGGACTGCATGGCGGACTTCGAGGCAGCCGAGCGGGCGATGCGTGGCGAGGCACCGAGCCCGAGCAATCGGCCGCCGCTCATGCCCACCGCCGACGAGATCGCCCACGATGTGCTGGTAGAGTTGCTCGCTGACGACGCAGCGGAGCGGTCGGACGGAGACGCCCGCAAGCAGCATCAGACACGCGAAGACCGGCAGCGCTGGCCTGCGCTGGCCCCTGTGCTCTTCGACCGCATAGGCATCCCGGAGGACTACCATCACGCCATGGGAGAGGGCATCGAGCTGCTCCTTGCGGACTACCGTAAAGCCCTCTCACGCTCAGACACCAGCGCCGTCGATGTGGAGTGCCGCGACTACCTGCGCCGAAAAAACATACCGATAGATCCTGCCTCCGAGGCCTACCACGAGGCAGGCCTTGCGGTGCTCCAGGCCCACGTGAAGGCCTACTCTCTGATGCTGGAGAGGCAGAAGGGCGAGATCGTCACCACCCCCGCACCGAGTGCCCGCCGGGGCCCGAAGCTCTCCGAGGCGCTGGAGGCTTGGACCAAGGGTAGTGGCGCAAAGGGCAGCCGGCAGCCCAGCCCAAAGACGTTGCTCGAAGCCGGCCACGCGGTGCGGCGTTTCATCGAGTGGCAGGGTGATATCCGCCTCGGTGACATCACACGGGAGATCGCTCGCGACTTCCGGGATGCGCTCGCGAGGGCGCCAACGCGGCTGGCCGGAGACCTCCGGGCGCTTCCCCTACGCGAGCTGCTCAAGCGCGACCTAAAGGGCTTCCCAGCGGTCCAGGCGGTGACCGTCAACAAGTCCCTCAACATCCTCGCCGCCATCGTGAGCCATGAGGAGGCGGCCGGGCGGCTCGACGCGGTGGCGGGCTACCGGAACCCCTTCGGCAGAGGCGCCAAGCTGGTGGTGGACGGGCGAGGCGAGGAGGGCCGCCAACCCTTCGACAAGGCTGACCTGGGCCGCCTCTTCGCAACGGGGGTCTTCACTGCCGGGGATCGGCCGGTAGGCGGATGCAAGGAGGCGGCCTTCTGGCTCCCCCTTCTCGCCTTGCTCTCCGGCGCCCGACAGGCCGAGTTAGCCCAGCTCCGGGTGGCGGACTTGGCCCAGGATGCGGAGACGGGGGTCTGGTTCTTCAACATCGGCACGGCGGGCGGCCGGACGATCAAGACGGTTTCCTCCCGCCGGAAGGTCCCGGTGCACCCCGAGCTGGAGCGGATCGGTCTGCTTCGCTACCGCCAGTCCCTACTCGATGCAGGCGCGGGGCCCGAAAGCCCCCTCTGGCCGGGGCTCCAGGCGAGCCGCGAGGTCCAGCCGGCGGGTGCATGGTCAAAGTGGTTCACCCGGCACCTCCGCGAGAAGGCCGGCATTGAGGACCGGACGAAGGTCTTCCACTCCTTCCGCCACAGCTTCAAACGCATGGCGAGGGACGCACGGCTCGGGGAAGAGGTGCACGATGCCCTCACAGGGCACAGTGGCGGTAGCAGCGTTGGGCGGGGCTACGGGAGCGGCTTCGGGTTAAAGGCGCTTGCGGAGGAGCTGGCGCGGATTGAAGCGCCGGAGGCCGTGACGGGTCTGCGATGGGAGCCGGCGCCGGAGCCCAAGGTGTGACCGGCCGGGTTTGCTGTGGTGCGGTCTGCATTTGAACATGTCTCCGCCGCTGGCGTTCATCCTCCGCACCCCGGCTAAGGATTGATGATGCTCCGTAACGAATACCGGGTCCCGGGCCTCGCTCGCCCCGAGCCGGCCGTTTCATTGCTCAGCGAGGAGACGAGGGTGCGGCTCGGCAGAGAGCTACAGGCCTTGTACGAGCCGATCATTGATGAGCCTCTGGACCCCCGGCTTGCTGAGCTGATGCAGCAACTGGAGGCAGACAAAGCGCGGTAGGGCTTTGAGCGGGCTTCGCCCATTGCGACGCTCGCGCTTGTGGGCCGCTACGCGCCCCCGCTCGCAAACATGGGCTGCTTAAAGCGGGCCGCGTGCCGGCCACTCAGCTGCCGATCAGACCCCCGCCCCCTTGCTGAGACGCCAAAGGAGAGCCGGTTTTGCTACTTTTCGACTAACCGTGAGGTTAGAAGTTGATGAGCGCTATTGTACGGTCTTCGAGTCTGTGGCGCTAAAATCGATCTGAAGAAGCATGAGGCCTTTCGCGTCCGTCACTTCCATCCTCCATTCCCCTCCAGGCGCCATCCGGTCTGCTTCATCGCGTATGACGTGGCCCGCTAAACGAATGGCTTCTCGCCGGGCAACAGATAAATCAGGCAGGTCAGTGCCATCCGTATCAGGACTGCTATGGCCATCAAAAATGGTGAAGTAATACCGAGGCAATTTTTGTTCCGCGCAGTAGGCGAGAGCGTAACCAACTCTCTGTCGTCAGAGCCTGGATTAAATTCCGCCGATAAAATATTAGGGCATAAAAGGCTTCGCTCCGCACTTACAAATGTTCAAATTTATTATTTTATCATAGTAGCTGCGGGTCGGCGCGGCCGATGATTAAGCCCTCGGTTTCGGCGGCCTTCGAGAAGGACCACAAACACGTCCTCTGCGACATAGACGGCCTAATCGCGAAGCTGGGTCCTGTTCTGGACGGCTTTATGTTTCAACAGCTTAGCGCCTTCAACCCGACCGCCAACCGGGAAACCCGCTACTTCATCATGGACCGCGACGGGTTCGCCTTGCTGGCCATGGGCATGGCCGGGGGCAAGCACCTGATGCCCACCCCCGGCCTCCTCAACGCATCTACGCGGTGCAGCTCAGTCGCCCAAGCCCACCCCGAAGGCCTTGCCCAGTTGGCCTAGCGCCGAAGCCTCAGCGCCCCCGCCAGTCCCCGCACCATCCCTTCCAGCCACTGCCCCCCGCGCCTTCATGTTCTGCCGGGAGACCGCCTCACGCACCTTCGGGTCCGCCATCATCTGGCGCCACGCCGCCTCCCGGTACTTCGAGACGGTGCCCGTCAGCATGGCCGCCTTGGTGCCCTTCGTCTTGGGCTCCCCGTCCGGCGCCTTCTGGTAGGCCTTGGTCGCCATGATCTTCGCCAGGGTCTCCTTCATGCTCGGCCCCCGGGGCGGGTGCCCGGCGAGATGCTGGAAGGCATCGTAGGCGTTCCGGCCGTCCTTCATGGTCACCTCTCGGAGGTCGACCTCACGCTGTCTCGGTGACGGCGGGCCGAACGGTCCTACCCCCGCCTCGTCAATCATGCGGCGCACCTCGGCATCCACGAGGCCCCCGGCGCCGTGGACCCAAAGTCCTTTGTGGACCGTGAGGGGGTCTCCGAAGAGGTCTCGCTTGGCCGGGAGCGTCTCCGACAGACCCGGCACGGTGGCCATGATCTTATCCACGATGCCCCGGGTCTCCCTCATGTGCGGGTCCGGGTTCACGAAGCGGAGGCCGGAGGCGAAGGGCACGAAGTTGGCCGCCATGCCCCCGGCCGTCTTCGCCATTCCCCGCTCCGGGCTGGTGATCGCCTGGAGAGTCTCGTTGAGCGAGGTGAGGTAGGTCTTCTGCCCGAGCTGCTTGACCAGGGAGAGGAAGACCCCGCCCAACGCCTGTGCCGCCCTCTCGCCCGCGCCGTCTCCATCCTGGTCTCGCTCCAGGATATCCACCACGTCCGCCATGATGCCCAGCGGCATCGCCACGGGATCGAAGCGCCCGAAGTTGACGTAGGTGGGCACCCCGTCCGTCCCGGGGACCACGAAGGAGTAGGGCTGCCACCCGGTGGCCATCAGGTCCTTGCGAAGCTGCGGGTCCAGCGGTCCGCCCCCGGTGATGCGCCCCGCGTGGGTGAGCATCGCGGCGGTGCCCATGAAGAGCGAGCCCATCGCGAACTGGCCTATGGCCTGCGCTTGCTTCTCCGCGCCCATCTCGCCCCGGATCATCGCCCGGTATTCCCCCTGGAGCATGTTGAGGCCGGGGGTCATCTTCCAGCCGAGCCGCAGGACGTTGGTGGGCGTTCGCACGAAGGGGATGATGAAGCGCATGGCCGGGATGGTGTTGGTCCCGGTCTGCACCAGACTGCCCAGCGTGCCCGGGAGGAGGTCTTGCTGGAAGGTGGCGATGCTGGCCTCCTCCAGGGCCTTCACGTCCACCGCGCGGCCGGCATCATCGAAGGCCGCGTGCAGGGTCTTGGTGACGTGCTCGGTGAGCGCCGGCCCCTCCAGGCCAGCCACGATGCCCTCCGCGTGGGCCGCCGACATGACCTTGGACCGGTAGACGGTTTGCTTGACCAGTTCATCCACCGTGCCCAGCGCCCGGGTGGGCAGGCCGGCGGCTTTCATGAAGCCGGTGTAGGCGTTGGAGAGGACGTTGGCGGTGGAGTCCCACTGCTTGAAGTCCTCGGCCACCCAGTTGACCGACCGGCTGGCGGAGGCGGCACTCAGCTCCGAGGCCTGCGGGGAGAGGATGCTGTCTCCCGTCGTCCAGGTCCGCACGGCATCCCGCCACGCCTCATGCACCGAGGCGGCCATGTAGGCGTACTGCTTGGCGTTCTCGGCGACCCGCACCCGGTCACCCTGGATCGCACCACCGATCATCCGCTCCAGGGGACGGCCCCCGAGCATGTAGGCGTTGGTGGCGAAGTTCACGAAGTGGGTCCGCAGTCCCCAGAGGAGGTTGTTGACGTAGAGGAAGGAGGCGTCGTCCTGGACGCGGGACCAGAAGCCCCGCCGGAGGAGCCGGTCCGCCACCCTCGGGTCCCTTCCGGCGCCGTCGATGAGAGCCAGCATCTTGGTATCCGAAAGCCGGCCCATCGCCGCCACGTCCTCCAGGCTGTAGGCGAAGTCGGCCCGCTGCCGCCTTAAGGTCCGCGCCGCGTTGGCCACTATGGCGGAGCCGTGAGCCCGCGCCGTGGCTGCCACCTGATAGTGGGCCCGGAGCGCCTTCATGGCCGCCGACAGGTCCCCCCCGAACTCCTCCAGCATCCCAAGCTTGATGCGATCCGCGAGGTTCTTGGCGTCGGTGGCCGCGCGAAGGGTGATGAGGTCTGCTGCCGCCACGTTCGCCACGAGACCATCGGCATCCCGGCCGGCGAGTTCGATGGCGCCCATCAGGGCCTCGGGGTCGTCGCCGTAGAGGGCCACCCGCTGCCGGACCATGCGGTCCTGCATTGCGTCGGACCGCACGCCCTGGGCATAGCCGCCCTTGGCCGCCGCGATCTCGGTGGCGAACTCGTCGGAGACGCGGCGGATGACTTGGTCCAGGGGCGAGGTGCCGGGCATCTGGTCCGCCTCCAGGGCGAACTTCTGCCAGGGGATGCGGCCACCGTCGCCGAACCTGTAGCCCCGCTCCAGGGCGCCCTCCCAGCCACCGGGGGAGAGGAGCTGTTCCGTGTCGGCGATGCTGTGCGCGATGAGGCGCGAGACCTGCTCATCGGAGACCTTCAGCATCTCGGGCCGGGCTGGGAAGGTGGGCTCGGTGGTACTGCCGGCTGGCATCTCGTCGGCGCCCCGCACCGCCATCTCCGGGAGCTGCATCTCTGCGGTTCCGTCCGGCTTCACCGTGATGTCGGCGCCCGGGGCGGCCGGCGGGACCTCCGGCTGCACCTTCGCCAGCGTCTCCGCCTCCACCAGCGCCACGGCCTCGGGCTGGTCCGCACGAAGGCGCTCGACGGCCTCCAGGTCCCCTTTGCTCGCCGCCAGCTTGGCGTCCTTGAAGGCGACCGCATGGGCCAGCTCGGCTTGGCTCGCCGCCACCGCCGCCTGATCCCCCGACCGCAGGGCCTTGAAGCCCGCCATGCTGGCCGCGAAGACCGCACCCACCGCCGCGTCCACGCCGATGGACTCCAGGGCGTTCTTGGCCCGGCCCAGCGCCGCGCTATCCCCTGGAGCCGACGCCAGGAACTCCGTCACCGGGTTCTGGAGGGCGGGGAACTTCTGCACGAGGTCCGACAGGCGGGGCCCGTTGGGATCGAAGGCCACCGCGCCCACCGCCGCCGCCTTACCGGAGGAGAGCACGGTGGCGCCCGCCTTGGTGGCCTCCAGGGCCCCTACAGCGCCTCCGACACCGGGGACCAGCTTTGCCGCCCCGACGATCTTGCCGGCTCCCAGCATCCCCGTGGCGAACTGGGAAAGGCCAGAGACGAACGAGTTAGCGATGCTGCTCTCGCCCAGCTCCTTGTCGAGCTTCTCGACGGACTGCCGGGTCTCCGACTTGGTCTCCGGCTTCCCGAAGATGAAGTCCTTGGTCTCGTAGATCGACTTGGCGGCACCCGTGAGGATGGCCGCACCGACTTGCCCGGCGGCGTCCAGCTCGTTGCCGTTCACGGTGGGCAGGGGAGCGGCGGGGGCGGCAGGGGCGGGCGCAGGGGTGGGAGCCTGGAGCGGGGCAGCAGGTGCAGCGTCCAAGGCCAAGAGTTCGGCCGGCGACATAGTAGAGGCCCCCGAGGGGGCGGCCGGTGCCGGGGCGGGGGTAGTAGCCGGTGCGGCGTCCATGAGTGCTTCGAGGTCCGCCGGGGTCATCTCTCCGGGGGCCTTGGGAGCGGCCGGGGGTGGCGTGGTCTGGCCGGGGGTGGGCATTGCGTCGAGGGCCAAGAGTTCTTCAGGCGACATGGGGGTGGCGTTCCTGGTGAGGGGTGGATGCATGCGGAGACACCCGGCAGAGCGTGGGTGCTCAATGCCGGGCGCTGGGTAGTGCGGTGGTGGTGGGTATGTTCGGGGTGGCGGTGATGAGGGGATAGGCCGGAGGGGTGCCACCCCACGTGTTCCCCCTCCGGCCGGCGTACCCCCGTCTTCGAGGCGCCCCGTCAGGCTGCTCTCGGCGGGGAACTCGGTGTCAGACCTCAGGCCTCGTCGGCGTCGGCGGGGTCCTCGGAATAGTAGGCGTCCACGAGGCGGAAGCAGTCCCGGAGGACGGCCTCGTACTCGGCCCGGGTCACCCGGATGTCAGGGCGACGGTGGTGGTTGCGGTCCCAGTACCCGAGGGCCGTCGCAATGGCGTCCTCGCGGTCCCGACGCGGGGTGCCGAGGGCCGCCGGGTCGTACCCCTCGCCGCCGGTTGCCTGGAAGTGCTGCGGGTGCTGGTCGTGGTGGTCGGACCTCTTGCACTGCTTCACCACCTGGCCGGGCTTCGGGTTGGCGACGAGACGGCCCAACGTGTGCCGGTCGTTGTCGCTCCAGGGGCGGACGTAGGCCCAACCACCGCCGTTGTCGTTGACCGAGGCGCCACCTCCGAAGGCCAGCAACAGGTCGAGCATAAGGAAGACCTCGGGGGGAGACCACCTCGGCCCGCGCTCCGAGTTCTGGACGGTGAAGTAGATCGAGACCGGCCCGTTGTTCGGCGCCGGGGCCACCCGCATGCCCGTGAGGGGGCCATGGGGTCCAACCGCGAGGAGCGCAGGGTCGGGCTCGGGGGTGGAGGGGTCTTTGATCTTGGCAAGGGCTTGGCGGAGATAGGTGATGCGGGTCTCCCACGCCTCGGCGCTCATGGGGGCGTAGCCGTAGGATCGTTTCGCCTTACGCGGGGGTGTCGTGTCGTCTGCCATGGGGTGGCTGGTCCTTGCTGGGGGTAGCGGCCGGGTGGGGTTCCGGTCCGGGGGCACACAGCTCTCCCCTCCCGGCACCGCACGGCCCGGGGCCCCATGCGGGCACGGGTTCTCGTTCCCGGGGCGGGGTTGGCGGCGGTAGGGGCGGGGCTGTGATGGGGTTGGGCTACCGCTCTCGGGTGTGCGGGAGGTAGCCGAAGGGGTTGGGCAGCGAGCGGTGGGGGCCCGGTGGGGCTGCTACGCGCCGAGTCGTGCCGCGCTGGGGTAGGGCAGCCGAGCGCCCATGGTGACCGAGTAGACCCCGACCGATCCTATCTGCCGGATGAGGGGCTGGTGGGTCTTTGCCGGGAGGTAGAGGGCAGGCAGGTGGCGGCAGGTCTTCTCATATCCCGATGTATTTCCCGAGGCGTCGTGCTCGGGGACTACCATCGGGCGGGCGGCGCGAGGTCTTACCGTAACGGAGGGTAATTCGGGACCCGTAGTTTCCTGGAGGGACCACCGTATGGGCGGCGCTAGGTCTTCTGGTAACGGGACCTAATTCTAAGCCATTGAGGACGCAGCGGGAAATTCCGAGCGGACGGCGCTAGGTCTTCTCTAATCGGAGGGTAATTCTAACCCATTGGATTTACGCGAAGAAGTAGTCGGAGGAGAGCACGTTGCCGAGGTCGAGGTTTCAACGCGTGGGCAGGCGCGGGAGCTGCGGTAGGCGGAGTGCATGTCGGCCGCGAAGCGTTAGGCAGACGCCTAGGCGGCGCTAGGTCTTTTCAAGACGACAGCTAATTCTAAGGCTTTGATCCGATTGACCTTGCCTCCTCCCCGCCCAACGGCCGGAGGAAGTGCATCGCGTGCTCAACGTCGAACATGCGGAACGCCCCCTTGAGCATGGCCTCGTAGCCCTCGGGAGGGAGGAGGGCAGTGAGACCCCACTCCTCAACGTGGTCCCCGTAGCGGCGCACGGCGCACTCGATGGCATCTCTGCGCTGCCGCCTGCCACTTGGCCTTCCCGGTTCTATCGACAGACACCATGGGCGAAGGTCGACATGCTTGCCCTGAAGCCGGACCACCTCGCCATCATCGGCATCGGCCATGAGGCGGGTGAGAGTGAACCCCGGCTCCAGCACCTCGATACCGTGGGACGCCTCGCGTTCGTAGGGTAGGCCTCCAGGTAGCGAGAGGACTCGGAGGAGGAAGAAGCCGGCGTGGGTGAGGATGCGGGGGTTCCCCTTGTCGATGGTGAACCAGATGGCAGGTGCTTCGGGGACCCCCTCATCCTCGGCGACAGGGCGGGCAAAGGTGATGGGGCCGCAGGGCAACCCCGCGAGTAGATGGCGAGTGTCTGGAGTGGGCGCCGTGTTCGGTGGGCATAGGTAGGCCACCACCTCGTCGAAGTAGGCGACCAGACCCACCACCATCTCGGGGGTCGGAGGGGTGGCCTGTTGCCGGACCTTGCGGGCCTTCTGGGTGGCCTTGGGCTGCGCAGGGATGGGTAGAGGCGGTGGGGCCTTGGTCTTGGTCTTGGTCCTGATGGTGGGCATGTGGGGGTGCCTCTTGAGGTGACCCGGTGGCGACCCCGTGCGGTGCTCGAAGACCTCCCGCCGGTCACCGGAAACAGAGTGGCCGAGTAGGAGAGCACTGGTGGTATCGCTCAAGGGTGGGCTGGGTGTCTGGGTGGAGGTAGGGGAGTTGTCGGGGTCTAGGGGGCAAGGGCGGCGGATAGGGTGCTTCTAGAGGCTCCCGGAGGAGGCAGCTTTGAGCTATCTCCTTTCACATACCACTGGTATTTCCGAGATGATTTGCCGCACGTTTTCGCAGGTATTTGCGAACGAATGCTTTTTTCCTACGAAGCCGCTTGAAAGCTAACCCGACGAGAGCTTTCTGCTAACCCTCTCTTGACACGGTTTATCGCCTCTCCCGCCCGCCTACTCTAGGCCGACCTCGGGTCTACCTGGGCCTTCCCCCTTCGCTGACTTGGGGGGCACCTGCATGGGACCTGGAGCCGGCACCACGCCATCCCCGAGCCGACTTAGTGCCGTCCCCTGATGGGGTCCTTGGGGTGGCCTCGGCCGGGGTGATGAAGACCATCGGGTGCCCGGTGCCGGCCTAGTGCCTACCCCGGGGGGTAGTGCCCTGCTCCCTCGCCTCCCTCTTGTCGGGCTTGGGGTGGGCATCGGGGTGGCTTGGGGTGGGGCCTGGGTTAGGGTAGGCAAGTGGGATAGGTGGAGCACAGACCTAGTGGTAGGCACCCAAGCATTGCGCCCATACGCACATGCACCAGGGTCCTAGGGGTCTAGGTGATGAGGGGTCTACACTGCATGGTATAACACCCGGGGGAGGCTTTAGGTGCCCCTCTCTTATACGGAGGGTATTTCGGGCTATTTCCTCAATGATTTCAATGGGGCCCTTAGAGCGCCCGCTTGAACACCACCCGGAACCACGAGGAACCCGTGTGGACGAGGGCGGCGAGGTCCCACCCCCGCTGGCCCCATTCCACCAGCCGCTCCGCAAGGTCGTCGTCCTGTTAGGTGCCAGCTTCGTGGTTGCAGACTAAACGGCGTCGAAGGGCACTCACCGCTTCGTCTTCTTAGCCCGCTCGGCGATACGCCTCGCCCGTAGCGCCAGGAAACCCTCTTCCTTCCCGCTCGACGGCCTCTGCCGCTCGGCGGCTTCCCTCTCCAGTAGAGCCAGAAAACCGCCGCCCTCCACGCTCGAAGTCGTAGCTGTACGTCTCCGCGCCGGCCCGCTTGTAGACAGACATTCGGTTCGGCTCCGATCTTCGAGGAAGCGTAGGACGGCATCCAGGGTGAAGACGCGACGAGGCGCCCTCTCCCCGAAGCCGATCTGGACGTAGCTGATGTGGCCCCGGCGAATGTGCCCGCGAAGGGTCTCCGGGTCCATAGGCAGCAGGCGGGCCAGCTCGGCAAGCGTGATGGTGGCCTGCCGCTCGAAGACGGCGGCGAGCGGTGCGGGGCACGGGATCGAGAAGCCCCGAACGGTCACACCAGAGAGAGGCCGCCTGTCGTCCATGGTCTACGTTCTCCCAAGCTCGGCACCACCACCAAGCCGCCCGAAGACTGCCGGCAGGGCAGCCTCGGCGGCGTTGAAGAGATCATCCATCGCGACGTTCGATTGCTCTTCTGCGGCTGCCTGCACGGCTACCGCCTTGGTCCGCCCGAGCACCTCGAAGTCATTCTCGGTGACACCTTGGCAGTCCACAATGGTGTAGAGCGCGAACTCCAGGGCGATGGCGCCGATGCGGTCCCGGGTCTCGATTGGAAGACCCCGCCACGCCGCCTGGAGGTCGACCGGACCGGGCACGCCGAGGCCCTTCAGGACGGGCGAGTGGGGCGGCCGGGAGGCGGTGGCGATAAGGCACGGGTCGGCGCAAAGCGCGGCAAGCTGCTCGCTCATGGATGGGCTCCAGGATCGGGGTGCGGGGTGTGAGAAGGGCTGCTGTGTGTGGCAGCACCTCGACGCAGCAAGGGATAAAAGAGGTCCTTTAACCTGTCAATAAAGGAGGTCTGCTAATCCGGCAGATCGATTGAATGAGCGATGGAGACGAGACCGTGGGAAGACCGCCGCTTCAGGTGAAGGCAATGAAGGTGCGGCTGCCGGAGGGGGTGCCGGAGAGGATCGATGCCCTCGTGGGAAACCGGCGGAGAGCCGAGTTCATCCGGGATGCCGTAGTCGCAGAGCTGGAGCGCCGAGAGGCGGCCTCCTCAAGGACAGAACCCCCGGCCGGCGAGGGGCCAACCGAAGGCGAGTAGACCCCTTCCTCAACGCCGTCTCGGGCATCCCCACTTCCTAGCGTGAACCCTTCGTTCACCATGAGGCCACCACGGCGGCGGCCCTGGCCTGTGGCTGTGCGCTACCGCATGCCGCCCCGGAGCCCTCGGGCCTAGACCGCCTCCATGACACATGAGGCAAGGGCGATGGGCTCGAAGGCGATCCTGGCAATGACCGTGCTGGCCTTCCTGATGACCGGCAAGGCACCGGGCATACGCGAACTGCGCAACCCGGATGCCGAGGTAGGCCATGGGCGGCTTGTGCTCGCGACCAAGCGGGCAGCGGCCTAACAGGATAAGTCCTGGAGTAGCCCTGGCGGGCACCGTAGCCGCCGGCCCTAAGCCACCCGGGCCAGGACCCGCTTCACCGCCGTAGCCGTCCAGGTGCCCTTGCGCGGGGTCTGGTGGCCCATCTCGTTGAGGCGCTTGGCGAGGGCGTTGAGGCTCACCACCCCGTCGGCCTGAAGCTCCTCCAGCACGGGCAGCACCGCGAAGGCCGCATGGTCCGCCTTGCGCTGCCTCACAGCCGTTGCCTGCGCCACGTCCTCTGCGGAAGGCGGTGCGGATGGGCGATACCCCCGATCCCCTCCCAGCTTCGTGCCCCGGCGCTTCGTGGCTGCCAGGGCTGCCTTGGTCCGCTCGGAGATCATCTTGGCTTCGTGCTCGGCCACGGCGGCGAGGATGTGGACCGTGAGCCGATTGGCCTTTGGGAAGTCCACCGCCTCGAACTCGACGCCGCCTTCCATGAGGTTCGAGATGAAGGCGACGTTGCGGGCCAGTCGGTCCAGCTTCGCGATGAGGAGCGTAGCGCCCGTCCTCCGGCACCGCGCGATGGCGGCCTGGAGCTGCGGCCGGTCGGCCCGCTTGCCGCTCTCCACCTCGACGTAGGGCGGCTGGAGGAGGAGGTCTCCCGGCCGGAGGTGGGACTGTATGGCGGATTGCTGGGCTTCCAAGCCTAGCCCAGAGCGGCCCTGCTTGTCGGTGCTCACTCGGCAGTAGGCGACGTAGGTGGTCATGGCGGCGGGCCTCGGTGGCGCTCGCCCTAAGCTGAGTCCTCGATAGGTCTGTGTCAATACCCATCAACGCTCGTCGATGAGTGGTGATATGGTCTTGGCTCGCCGCTGCCGAGGTGCGGCCACGTCTCACCCCTCGCCGATGCCGACTTAAGTTGCGAAGGATGATGCTGCGCCTGGACTTGAGGCGGACGGCGGGATGCAGCCAGGGCTGCCGGCCCGGTGACTCATTCGCGCGGGCGCCCGGAGATGGTCACGCGGGTAGGCGGGGGTGCTACTCCACGCGCTAGGGCGTGCGCGAGTACCCCTACGGGGGGAAACGCCTGCGCTGGCCTCTACGTGTGAGGTCTCGCATGGTTGACCCCTTGGGTAGTCGGGGTGACCTAGTGATCCGGCTTGACCGTCCAGGCAGGATGGTCATACAAAGTTTGCCTCAAGGGCGGCGCTAGAATACTGATTAACAAGCAGAATTTCGCCTCATCGGTTCAACCTGCCGGGGACGCCACCTCCAGACAATCGGCACGGCCGTGGCGGGAGACGGGTGGACCCGTCTCCCGCGGTCCGCCTATCGCCGCGCCAAGGCGTGCAGGCCTTTGAGGAAGACGTCCACGTCCTCGCGGGTGTTGTAGAAGGCGAGCGAGGCGCGCACCGACTGGTCGACGCCGAAGCGGCGCAGGGCCGGCAGGGCGCAATGATGCCCTGAGCGTACCGCGATGCCGCGGGCGTCGAGGTGCTTGGCCACCGCCTCGTTGTCGTGGCCGGCCACCGTGAAGGACATCACGCTGGCCTTCCGGCGGGCGGTGCCGATGAGGCGCACGCCCCGCACCTCGGCGAGGCCGGCCTGCGCATACTCCAGGAGGTCGTGCTCGTAGGCCGCGATGCCGGGCAGGCCCACGCCCTCGAGGTAGTCGAGGGCGGCGCCTAACCCCACCGCGCCGGCGATGTCGGGCGTGCCGGCCTCGAACTTTTCGGGCGCGCCCTTGTAGACGGTTTTCGCGAAGGTGACGTCCTCGATCATGTGGCCGCCGCCCTGCCACGGCGGCATCGCCGCGAGCAGGTGCGTCTTGCCGTAGAGCGCCCCGATGCCGGTGGGCCCGAACACCTTGTGGCCGGAGAACACCAGGAAGTCGGCGTCGAGGGCCTGCACGTCGAGGGGAATGTGCGGCGAGGATTGGGCCGCGTCCACCAGCACCGGCACCCCGTAGGCGTGGGACAGCGCGATGATCTCGGCCACCGGGTTGATGGTGCCGAGCGCGTTGGCGACATGGGTCACCGACACGATCCTGGTGCGGCCCGAGAGCAGGGCGGCGAACCGCTCGAAGACGATCTCGCCCCGGTCGTTGACCGGGATCACCCGCAGGGTGGCGCCGGTGGCCTGGGTCAGGAGCTGCCAGGGCACGATGTTGGCGTGGTGCTCGATCTGGCTGACGATGATCTCGTCGCCCGGACCGATGTTGGCGCGGCCGTAGGAATTGGCCACGAGGTTGATCGCCTCGGTGGTGCCGCGCAGGAAGACGATGTCGTCCTTGCTCGGCGCGTTGAGGAAGCGCCGCACCGTCTCGCGCGCCCCCTCGAACAGGTCGGTGGAGCGCGCCGCCAGGGTGTGGGCGGCCCGGTGGATGTTCGAGTTGTGGCGGCCGTAGAACTCGGACGTGGCGTCGATGACGCTCCGGGGCTTGTGCGTGGTGGCGGCGTTGTCGAGCCAGACCAGCGGATGGCCGTTGATGGTCTGGTGCAGGGCCGGAAAGTCCTTTCGAACCGTCTCGACGTCGAAGGCGGCGGCCGGCGGGGCCGAGGCCGGCGCGTGGACGTGGGTCGGCGTCCCGCCGGCCCGCGAGCCGCGATGTTCGTCGAGCAGAGGCTCGTCGATCTGGTGCGAGGCGGCCGGCCGCGGCGCGGTGCGGCTCGTCTCGGACGTGAGGAAGTAATAGTCGCCCGGATACTCCACCGTGCGCACGTGCCGGGACGAGGGCCGGCCCCCGTCGTGGCGGGCCGGCTCGGTCGCCGGTCCGGCCCCCTGGGGGTGGACCGAGGGAAGGGCGAAGGCGCCGGCGAGCGCGTCCGCGAAGGCGGTGGCGCGCGGGTGGTCGCCCGCGATCCGGCGGTGCAGGTCGGGGCCGCCGGGCAGGCCGGCCGCTGCCTCGGACAGGCTCGGCACGAAGAACTCCGGCAGCGGCCGAAGAGCCTGCGGCTCGGCCAGGGGATGCACCGAGGGGATCGTCGCCGTGTCGGGCGGCGGGGTGTGCGTGATGCCGGGCACGCCCACGGGGGGCGTGCCGAAGGACCGCGAGCCCACGCCCGCCTCCCGGCTCACGCCCGGCGCCTGCGCTGGCGTGAACGGAGCGCTCGGCCCATGGCCCCGGCCGTAGATCTCGTTGGCCAGCCGGGCCACGAGATCCGCATGGGAAGTCTGGCCGGAAAATCCCGGCGCGGCGTGGAGGAACCCGGTCTCAGGCGTAGTCATGGTAGTTGCCCAGGAGCACGTTATCGAGGCGCGCGATGGCGTCCTCCACCAGCACGGCGGCCGAGAAGTAGCGGGTCACAAGGTGCGAGGCGATGGAGTGGTCGTTGGTGCCCATGTAGCGCACCGACAGGCCGGGCTCGACCTCGCCGGTGACGCCGGACTTCTGCAGGCCGACCACGCCCTGCTCGTGCTCGCCGACGCGCAGGAGCAGGATCGAGGTGGTCTGGGCGCCGGTGACCGGGTCGATGTCGATGGGCAGCTTGTCGCTCGGCACGATCGGGACGCCGCGCCAGGTGAGGAAGGGCGAACCGAACAGGTGGATCACCACCGGCGGCACGCCGCGGCGGGTGGCCTCGCGGCCGAAGGCGGCGATGGCGCGCGGATGCGCCACGAAGAAGGCCGGCTTCTTCCACACCAGGGTAAGCAGTTCGTCGAGGTCGTCCGGGGTGGGCGGGCCGCCGCGGGTGGGGATGCGCTGGCGCGGGCCGACCTCGTGGAGCAGGCCGAACTCGGAGTTGTTGAACAGCTCCCACTCCTCGCGCTCCTTGACCGCATCCACCGTGAGGCGGATCTGCTCGCGCAGCTGGTCGATCTCGTTGGAGTAGAGGTCGGTGACGCGGGTGTGCGTGTGCAGGATCGTCTGGATGGTGGAGAGGTGGTACTCGCGCGGGTCGATCTCGTAATCGACGTAGGTGGTGGGCAGGCGCGGCTCGCCGGTATGGACGGCCAGGAGCTCGATGCCCTGCTCCCCGTGGGAGTTGGTGTGGCCCTTCAGCCGGTCGCGCTCCTCCTGGTACTGGGTGATGCGCGAGCGGATGGCCTCGTCGTCGATGGCGGCGCGGTCGAGGGTCAACAGCGTCACCGCCGAGAGCGCCTTGACCGCCGGCGCCGGGGCGTTCTCGCCCACGAGGTCGTCGTCGCCGAAGTAGTCGCCGCGGGTGGCCAGGCCCTGGCGCAGGCGGTTCTTGAACGGACCCGACAGGCTGAGCTCGACGGTGCCGTCGGCCACCACCGCGAGGCTGCGGCCGGTGGAGCCCTCCTCGGCGATGACGTCGCCGGCCTTGTGGTGGCTGAGGGTGAACGTCTGGGCCAGCGTCGCGAGCTCGGCGTCGCCGAGCCGGCTGAACAGCGGCACGGCGCGCAGCGAGGCCGAGCGGATCGTGCGCTCCTCGCCCTCGTTGACCAGCGTCAGGCGGCCGGGCTTGGCCAGCACCACCGCGCGGCGGTTCACGCGGTAGACGCCGCCGGGCACGTCCACGAAGGGCAGGAGCCGGTGGAACCAGCGCGGGGTGGTGGCGGCGTTCTGGACCGCGGTGACGGTCGCCGTCGCTAGGTTGCGCGCCGCAGAGGCGCTTACGCTCAGACCCGGTCCACTCATCGTCTCAAGCTTCCTTTTTATCGTCGGGGGTCGTGATCGGGAGGGCTGGTGACGGGCGGTTGCCATCCCGTCGGGCTATGGCCGCAAGCAAACGCACCGCCCGAACCTTGTCGGGCAGGGAAAAATCACCCCGATTCGTGTGATGTCGACTGTCTAACGCAAGCATAAATTGCGTCGACGCTCCGTATTTAGTCTGTAATTTTCGCAGTCGTCAATGGAATTAAATTCTATATTGACATAAATTCTCAGAACAGACTTGTCGGATCCGGAGGTAGACTGCGGGAACGGTCTTTCCGCGCCGCAATCGGGAGAGATTTATCCTCGAGAACGCCGCTGCAGTGGAAGCGAACGAGAAAAGCCTCTCGCGGAGGCGGTCAGATCCCGTCTGCGAAAAACTGGTCCATGCTGAGGGCGGGCGCCTCGCCGGTCCCGAGACGGGAGACGACGCGGGCCGGGACGCCGGCCACGGTGGTGTGGGCGGGCACGTCGTGCAGCACCACCGCGGCGGCGGCGACCTTGGCGCCCTCGCCGACCCGGATGTTGCCGAGCACCTTGGCGCCGACGCTGAGCAGCACCCCGCGCTCGATCTTGGGGTGGCGGTCGCCGCTCTCCTTGCCGTTGCCGCCCAACGTCACCGACTGCAGGATCGAGACATCGTCGGCGATCACCGTGGTCTCGCCGATGACGACCCCGGTGGCGTGGTCGATGAACACGCCCGAGCCGATCCGGGCGGCGGGGTGGATGTCGGCCCCGAACACCTCCGAGATCCGGCTCTGGACGTGGAGGCTCAAGGTGGCGCGGCCCTGGTGCCAGAGCCAGTGGGCGACCCGGTAGCCCTCCAGCGCCGCCAGGCCCTTGTAGAACAGGAACGGGTCGAGGTAGCGCCGGCAGGTAGGATCGCGCTCGCGGATGGCGACGAGGTCGCGCACCGCGTGCGCCCCGGCGTGCGGGTCGGCCTCGAACGCCGAGAGGCAGAGGTCGCGCATCGCCAGGCGCGCGAGGTCGCCGTCGCCCAGGCGATGGGCGAGGCGATAGGCGAAGGCGTGCGCGATCGACCGCTGGTCGAGGATCGTCGCCTGGATGATGCCCGCGTAGAGCGGTTCCTCGATGATGGCGGCCTCGGCCTCCGCCCGCATCTCCCGCCAGACGTCGGCCTCGGTGGTGCTGTGGCTGATGCTGCGCAGAGGCGGCTTGAGGCCGTCGAGGGTGCCGGCCGCCGTCACGGGCGGCCGCTCCTGGAGGTGTGATGACGCTGTCATGCGGGCCGCGCCGTCAGGCGACGCGCGTGAACAGGGCGGCGATGTAGCTGACGAGGACGCCGTAGCCGTCGAAGGCCACGTCCACCGCCAGCGGCCCGTCGGTCGCGGGGTGGATTCCCACGACGCGACCCGTGGCGTGCCGCCAGATGCCGAGGGCTTCCGCGACGTCGAGCCGTGCGAACACCACCTGATCCCCTGGTGCCATGGCCTAACCCTCCTGCCGATGCTGCTATTCTTGACAATCGCGTCTGTTCTGGTGGTCGAACGGTCAGGCCCGCCGCGGTCGGTGAGGCCGCGGATGGAGGTTTCTGCGACGATCCCATTTCATGGACGATTCTTGCTCCGTGGGGCTGGATTGGCGGTTCAAAATTCTATAAGTCATTGATTTACAATGCATATTTGACGATCTATCAGCGAAACACAAGTGGGCGGCGTCGCGTTCGCCCGCCGCAACGACGAAGAGGACAGCCCATGCCGCTCACGCGCGTCACCCCCAAGCTCCTGGTGTCGGGGCAGCCGAGTCTGGCCGAGATCGCCGATCTGCCCGCCCACGGCGTCGCCGGCCTCCTCAACAACCGGCCCGACGGGGAGGAGCCAGGCCAGCCGGGCGCGGCGGCCGAGCGCGCGGCGGCCGAGGCGGCCGGGCTCGCCTACGCCGACCTGCCGGTGACGGGCGACACCATCACCCGCGACGACGTGCGCCGCTTCCGCGAGACGGTCGCGGCCGCCCCCGGGCCGGTCCTCGCCCATTGCCGCGGCGGCACCCGCTCGCTCACCCTGCACGTCCTGGGAGAAGTTCTGGACGGGCGGATGCGGCGCGAGGACGTGCTCGCCTACGGCGCCGGCCTCGGCTTCGATCTCACGGGCGCCCTCGCCTGGCTGCGCCGGCACGCGCCGGACCGGACCGGAGACGCCGGCACCGGGGACGCCGACACCGGAGAGACCCCGTGACCGACATCCTAAGCCCGCTGCTCCCCTCGCTCGCGGGGGGGCTCCTCATCGGGCTGTCGGCCGCGATGCTGCTGCTCCTCAACGGCCGCATCGCCGGCATCAGCGGCCTCGTGGCCGGTCTCGGCAGGGACCGGGGCGAGCGCCGCCTGACCGATCTGGCCTTCGTGCTCGGGCTCCTGTCGGGCCCGCCGCTGTTCGCGGTGGCCACGGGGGCCTGGCCGGTGATGCGGATCGAGGCGTCGTGGCCGCTGCTCGCCGTCGCCGGCCTCCTCGTCGGCTTCGGCAGCCGCCTCGGCTCGGGCTGCACCAGCGGGCACGGGGTCGCCGGTCTGGCGCGGCTCTCGCCCCGCTCCCTCGTCGCGGTGGCGACCTTCCTGGCGAGCGGCATGGCCACCGTCACCCTCATGAGGCTCGCCGCATGAGCCCGGCCCGCCTCCTGTCCGCCCTGGCCGCCGGCCTCGTCTTCGGCTTCGGGCTGTCGCTCTCAGGGATGCTCGACCCGGTGCGCGTGCGCGGCTTTCTCGACGTCGGCGGCGCCTGGGACCCGAGCCTGATGGCCGTCCTCGGGGGCGCCGTCACCGTCTCGGCCCTCGGCACCCTGATCCAGCGCCGCCTCGCCCGGCCGGCCTTCGACGCCCGCTTCGAGATCCCCGCCGGCCGCCGGATCGACCCGCCCCTGGTGATCGGCTCGGCCCTGTTCGGCATCGGCTGGGGGCTGGCCGGCCTCTGCCCCGGCCCGGCGGTGGCCGCGCTGTCCTCCGGCGCCGTGCCGGTGCTGGTGTTCGTGGGGGCGATGGCGGTGGGGATGGGGGTGCATGCCCGGGTCGCCGGACGCAGGGCGACAGGCGCATCGTGAGGGGGGGCGATCCCGGTCCGCGCGATCCGACCGATCACCCGATCCGTTCGATCACGGCCGGCCTCGGTTCACGCCCCTGCGCCCCGATCCGATAGGCCGCCCGCACCGCCGCTTCGGCTTCGTCCGCAGCCGCCTCGCTCGCCGCATGGACGATGCCGAGCGGGCGGTCGGGGCCGACCGGGTCGCCGGGGCGGGGGAGGTTCGTGAGGCCGACGGCCGGGTCGATGCCGTCCTGCGGCCGGGTCCGGCCACCGCCCAGCGCGATGACGGCGAGGCCGAGCGCCCGGGTCGCCACGCCGGCGACGTGGCCCTGTTCCGTTGGCAGGACCGTTCGGACGACGGGCGCCCGCGGCAGGTGACGGTCGGGGCGCTCCACGAGGTCGGCGGGGCCGCCGAGCGCGCGAACCATCCGCGAAAAAGCCTCGGCGGCGCGGCCGTCGGCCAGGGTCGCCTCCAGCCGTCGGGTCGCCTGCGCGACATCCCCGGCGAGGCCGCCCAGCACCAGCATCTCGGCCGCCAGCGCCAGGGTCACCGCGTGGAAGGCCGGCTCGCGGCGGCGGCCGGTGAGGTAGTCGATCGCATAGGCCACCTCCACGGCGTTGCCGGCGGCGCTGGCCAGCGGCGCGTCCATGTCGGTGACGAGGGCGACGGTGTTCAGCCCCGCCCCCTTGGCCACCGTGACGATGCTGGTGGCGAGCGCGCGCGCCTCGTCGAGACTCGTCATGAAGGCGCCCGAGCCGGTCTTCACGTCCATCACCAGGCCGTCGAGCCCGGCGGCGAGCTTCTTCGACAGGATCGAGGCGGTGATGAGATCGAGCGATTCCACCGTGCCGGTGACGTCGCGGATGGCGTAGAGGCGCCGGTCGGCCGGGGCGAGGTCGGCGGTCTGGCCGATGATGGCGCAGCCGGCCTCCCGCACCACCTGGCGGAAGCGGGTGAGGTCGGGCGCCACGTCGTAGCCGGGGATGCTCGCGAGCTTGTCCAGCGTGCCGCCGGTGTGGCCGAGGCCGCGGCCCGAGATCATCGGCACGTAGCCGCCGCAGGCCGCCACCATCGGTGCCAGCACGAGGCTGACGGTGTCGCCGACGCCACCGCTCGAATGCTTGTCGAGGGCGGGGCCGGGCAGGTCCCAGGCCAGCACCGTGCCCGACTCGGTCATCGCCCGGGTCAGTGCCACCCGCTCGTCCAGGGACAGCCCGCGAAAGAACACCGCCATGGCGAAGGCCGCCGCCTGGCCTTCCGTGACGCGCCCGTCGGTGAGCCCGGCGATGAAGCCGGCGATCTCGGCGGGCGCGAGGTCGTGGCCGTCGCGCTTGTGCCGGATGATCTCCTGGGGGAGTCTCATCGCGTCTCTCCGAGGGCGGCGGCCAGCGCCCCGTGCAGCTGGCTCGCGCCGAAGCGGAAGGTCGCCGGGCTCGCCCATTCCGCCCCCATCGCCGCGTCGGCCAGGGCGAGGTAGGGGGCGGCGTCGGCGATGGTGCGTACCCCGCCCGAGATCTTGAGGCCGGCCGGGCGCGGCCCGGCATGGGCGCGGATGGCCGCGAGCATGATGCGGGCGGCCTCCGGCGTCGCCGAGACCGGGCTCTTGCCGGTGGAAGTCTTGAGCATGTCGGCACCTTCTTCCAGGGCGAGGCGGCTCGCCCCGGCGATGGCCTCGGGCGTCGTCAGCTCCCCGGTCTCCAGGATCACCTTGAGCAGGGCCCCGCCGCAGGCCGCCCGTACCGCGGCGACCATCGCGCGGACCGGGTCGGCGCGCCCCTCCAGATGGGCGCGGTAGGGCAGGACGAGGTCGATCTCATGGGCGCCGTCCGACAGCGCCGCGCGGGTGTCGGCCACGGCACTCGCGACGTCCTCGCCGCCGCCCGGAAAGTTGATCACCGTGGCGACGCGCACGCCGCTCGTCCCCAGGTGCCCGCGGGCCTCCGTGACGAAGCGCGGCCAGACGCAGACCGCCGCCACCCTGCTGTCGCGCGCCGTGGCGCAGAGGGCCGCCACGGCGGCGGCGGTGCAGCCCTCCGAAAGGTCGGTGAGGTCGAGGAGCGGCATGGCGCGCCGGGCGAAGGCGGCGTCTAAGGGCAAACGTGTCACGGCAGTCTCGCGACGAAGGCCTCGACGAGGCGGGCAAGGTCGGCGGCCGCGGCGCTGGCCGCCGCCTTGGTCTCGGCATGGTCGGGGTCGCCCCCCTCGATCCCGGCGGCGAGGTTGGTGACCACCGAGACCGCGGCCACCGGCAGACGGTAGAACCGGGCGAGGATGACCTCGGGCACCGTCGACATCCCGACGAGGTCGGCCCCCATGCGCCCGGCCATGCGCACCTCCGCCGGGGTCTCGAAGCTCGGGCCGGAGAACCAGGCGTAGACGCCCTCAAACAGCGGGACGGCGCAGGCTTCGGCGGCGGCGTGGAGATGCCCGCGCAAGGCCGCGTCGTAGGCCCCGACCATGCCGACGAAGCGGGCGTCGCTCGCCTCGCCCACGAGGGGGTTGAGCCCCGACAGGTTGATGTGGTCGGTGAGGGCGACGAGGCTGCCGGGGCCGGCCTGAGGCATCAGAGAGCCGGCGGCGTTGGTCAGCAGCAGGGCACCCGCCCCGAGCGCGCGAGCGAGGCCGACGGGCACCCGCATCGCGGCGGCGTGCCCGCGCTCGTAGGCATGGGCCCGGCCCTCGAACACCAGCACCGGCCGGCCCGCGAGAAGGCCGCTGTGCAGGCTCCCGCCGTGGCCGCTGACGCCGGGGGCCGGAAACCCCGGGATCTCCGCGTAGGGCAGGGCACGGGCCTCCCCGAGGCCGCCGACCAGGGCGCCGAGCCCGGTGCCGGTGACGATCGCGCAGGCGTAGGGGCCGGCGAATCCCTGCCGCATCAGGTGGTCGCGGGCCGCCGCCACGGCGACATCGGGCGAGGGGGCCGTCACGCCAGGTTGTCCGGCCCGAACGAGGCGGGCAACAGGTCGTCGAGGATGAAGCTGCGCCGGATTCCCTCCGGCCCGGCCACGTGGATCGGAGCGGACGGCTCGGCGAACTCGCGGATGCGCTGACGGCAGGCGCCGCAGGGCGTCACCAGGGCCGGGCCGTCGCCGAGCACCAGGATCGCGCGGATGCGCCGCCCGCCGCCCGCCACCATCGCGGCGATGGCCCCGGCCTCGGCGCAGGTGCCCACCGGATAGGCCGCGTTCTCGACGTTGCAGCCGGCATGGACCCGGCCGGCTTCGTCGACGAGGGCGGCCCCGACCCGGAAGGTCGAATAGGGGGCATGCGCCCGCTCCCGCGCCAGGCGGGCGGCGGCGAACAGCGCGTCGAGGGGCGGGGCGGGCTCGCTCATCAAGGCGGAAGCGTCGGGCGGAAAGGCGGGCATCGCCGATCATTGGCACCAAGGCTTCGCGCCTGTCGAGGCCGGCCGCGTCGACAAGCGCCGGCCGCACTCCTAAGACACGTCATCACGGCGAGGACGGACGAAGGACGCAAGAGCGATGCTGGGGCGATACGATCGGAGCGGATCCGGCGAGGCGGTGGTGGAATACGGCGACGGCACCATGCGGGTGATCAAGCCCGGCACCTTCGTGCGCTGCGCGGTGACCGGAACCGCCATCCCCCTCGACGACCTGCGCTACTGGAGCGTCGACCGCCAGGAGGCCTATGCCACGCCGGAGGCGGTGATGGAGCGGCTGGCCGGGAGTGCGAAGGCGGGGTGAACGGGGTCGCGCGTCGGCGATGCGGCCAGGAGCAGTCTCCTCATTCTCATGAGGTGCGGCGGAGAGCCCGAAGAATCCCTCGCCGATGGCGACAGTATGTTTCCCGTGAAACACCGACGGGCCGGCCGGTTCCATGACGAAACCGGTCCTGTCCTCCGACACCCGACACCCGGTCGACGGCTCGGTTAGGCTGGAAGGGGACGTCCGCACCGACCGGAGTGACCATCAAAGGCTCGGGAGCCGCCGCAGCAGCCCGGCCACCGCCGCCTCGTCGGCGAAGCGCAGGGTCACCGGCAGCGCCTCGATCCGATCCGCGAAGGCCGGCGGCACCCGAACCAGGTCCTTCTGCGTGGTGATCAGCCCGGCCCCGAGGCGCTGCGCCTCGGCGGCGAGGGCGGCGAGGTCGCCGGCGCGGTAGGGGTGGTGGTCGGGAAAGCCGCGCGTCCCGACGACCTCGGCGCCGGCCTCGCGCAGGGTCGCGAAGAATTTGTCCGGCCGGCCGATGCCGGCGAAGGCGAGGAGCCGGCGCCCGGCCAGCGGCGGTCCGGACCGGTCCGGCACCAGCCGTGCGCGGAACACCGGCAGGCCGCGCGCGCTCGCCATGGCGGCGACGCGCTCGCCGGGTTCGCCCGTTCCCACCAGCACCACGGCGTCGACGTGGGGCCATTGCCGGGCCAGGGGCACCCGCAGGGGGCCGGCGGGGAAGGGCAGGCCGTTGCCGATGCCCGCACCCGCATCCACCACCGCCAGCGACAGGGTCTTGGTCAGGCTCGGGTTCTGCAGCCCGTCGTCCATCACCACCGCCGTGGCGCCCCGGTCGCGGCAGAGGCGCGCGCCGGCCGGCCGGTCGCGGGACACCACCGTCGTGGCGGCCCAGGCGAGCAGCAAGGCCTCGTCGCCCACCGCCGCGGCATCGTGGCGAGCGGCGTCCACCGCCACGGGGCCGGCGAGCCGGCCGCCGTAGCCGCGGGTGAGGAAGGCCGGCCGGGCGCCGCGATCGCGCAGGAGGGCGGCGACGGCGAGCGCCGTCGGCGTCTTGCCGGCCCCCCCGAGGGTGAGGTTGCCGATGCAGACCACCGGGCAGGGGCCGGGCTCGCCGGGCCGGTCCATGCGGGCCGCGGTGAAGCGGCCGTAGAGCCGGCCCAGGGGGGCCAGGAGCCGGGCGGCCGGATGGCGGGAGGAGGCGTCCCAGAAGGCCGGGGGCCGCATCAGGACCCGCTCACCCTCACGGCCGGGCCATGGCCGAGAGGGTCATCTGCGCGATGAACGGCTCGATCACCGCCAGGGTCCGGTCGAGGGCACCCTCGAACGGCAGCAGGGCGGCCCCTCCCGCCGCGGCCATCGCCCGCAGCCGGCGCGGATCCGGCAGGAGGTCAGCGACGGCCGCGGCGAGATCGCGCTCGTCGGCCACCGCCAGGGCGCCCCCGGCCGCGTCGAGGGCGCGGTAGACCTGTGTGAAGTTCTCGACGTGCGGCCCGTGCAGCACGGCCGCCTTGAGGCGGGTCGGCTCGATCGGGTTCTGGCCGCCGTGGGGTACCAGCGAACCGCCGAGGAACACCAGCGGGCACAGGCGATAGAACAGCCCGAGTTCGCCCAGCGTATCGGCGACGTAGAGGTCGATCGCCCCGTGCGGCCAGCCGCCCTGCGCCCGGCGGGCGGTGCGCAGGCCGAGGCCGGCGACCTCGCTCGCGATCTCGGCGCCGCGATGGGGGTGGCGCGGCACCAGGACGGTGAGCAGGTCCGGCAGCCGGTCCTTGAGCGCGAGGTGGGCGCGGGCGACCATGGCGTCCTCGCCCGGATGGGTGCTGGCCGCAGCCCAGACCGGCCGGCCGCCGACGACGCTGCGCAGGTGCGCCAGATGCGCCTCGTCCACGGCGGGAACGGCGGAATCGTACTTGAGGTTGCCGGTGACGCTCACCCGCGGCGCCCCGAGCCGCGCGAACCGCTCCGCGTCCTCCTGCGTCTGGGCGAGGCAGACGGCGATGCGCGACAACAGCGCCTCGGCGGTGCGCGGCGTGCGCCCCCACCCCTTGAACGACCGCTCCGACATCCGGCCGTTGACGAGGAGCAGCGGCACCCCGCGGGCGTGCAGCGCCACGATGGTGCTGGGCCAGATCTCGGATTCGGCCACCAGGGCGAGGTCGGGCCGCCAGTGGTCGAGGAAGCGGCCGATCCAGCGCGGCGCGTCCAACGGCACGTATTGGTGGAAGGCGGCCGGCGGCAGCCGGGCGCCGATCAGTTCGGCGGCGCTGCGGGTGCCCGTGGTCACCAGCACCGAGAAGCCGCGTGCGATCATGCCGTCGACGAGGCCGACGAGGGACAGCGCCTCGCCGATGCTGGCCCCGTGCATCCAGCACAGGCGCCCCCGTGGCCTGACCCGCCCGGGCACGCCCCGGCGCTCGGGCAGGCGGGCGGTGTCCTCCTTGCCGCGCCGGGCCCGGAACGCCAGCAGGCCCGACAGGGCGGGCTCGGCCAGGGTGAGGCCGGTGCGGTAGGCCGTGATGCTCAACGGCAGGGGTGGCGCCTTCATCAGGGCCTGCGCCTTCTGGAGAGCCGGTGCCGTCATGGCGGATTCCCGACGCGGTCGTGGCGCCCGACCAGGGTGTAGGCGCGGTCGTGGACCCGGTTCATCTCGGCCTCCACCGCCAGGCGGATCGCCTCGAACGCTTCCGGTTCGATCTCGCGCGGCACCTCGAAGGCGCGGCCGAACACCATGGCGCCGCGCCCGAACGGCAGGCCGAAGCAGGCCCGGTCCCAGCTGCGCAGGCGCAGGTGGCGGCTCGTCACCACCGCCACCGGCACGATCGGGCGGCCCGAGAAGCGGGCCAGGGTCAGGATGCCGGCGTCGCAGCGCCGCGACACCTTCGGCACGTCGGCGCTGAAGGCGACGCTCTCGCCGTCCTTGAGGGCGCGCAGCATGGCGCGCAGGCCCTCGGCCCCGCCCTTGGCGCGCACGTCGCGCACGGCGCGGCCGCGGGCACCCGAGGCGCGGATCACCCGCACCCCCATCCGGGTCAGGGCGATGGTGTTGACGTTCCCGTCCGCCGAGCGGGAGATGATGGTGGCGATGCGGTCGTGCGGCCGGCGCATGAACGAGATCATCGTGTGCTGGCCGTGCCACATGCCCGCGATGAAGGGCGAGAGCCCGTCGAGCCAGGGGTCGGGGCCGGCGGGCTCGACCACGAAGCGGTTGGTGCGGCGCACGAGGCGCAGGTAGCGCTCGGCCAGGACTCCGAGGACGGTCTGCACCGCCGGCGCGCGGCCGATGCGCTTGACCAGGCTCATGCCGCGGAACGGGCGGAATCGAAACGGGCGGGTCGGGACCAAGCGGTCGGTGTCATGTCTCGCTCCCCCGGGATGCGCCGCGCGCGGAGCGTCTCCCGGTGCCGGCGGATGCGCTCCGCTGGCACGGCGGCAGACGCGGAAAGGCCGGGCTGTCTAGCTCCGATCCCTCCCGGGGCGCAACCGCGTCCCGGCACGCACGGTCTTCCCGACCGGGTCCGCAAAACCGCTTCCGTAAACGGATCGGTGGTCCTAAGGAGGTTTCGCGAAAGCGGCCACCGGTTTTGCGTCACAACCCGGTGATACGGTTTCCGCTCGAATCGAGCGTGAACCGTATCGCCGAGCCCGCGCGGCGCCTGAGCGAAGCCCATGTCCGCATCACGACGTGATCAACCCGAAATGGTGTGACACACCAAGGACCTGGGCAGGGTGAAGCGTTGGCCCGCCGACGCGAACCCGCTTCGGACGCCGGTGCAACCGTGTTCCAGCCGGCCGTCGGGGCCGGCGTGGGCGAACCGTGAGAGAACGCCGGCATGCGTGTTTGGTCTGGACGGGTCGGCCTCGCGCTGGCGCTCGGGTTGACGGCGGGCTCGGCCTCGACGGCGGGCTCGGCCCTGGCGGCGGGCAAGCCCCGCGACGCCTGCTTCAGCGACGACGGCACGCCCGAACAGACCATCGCCGGCTGCAACCTCGTCCTCGGCCAGCGCAAGCGCGAGACGACGACGAGCGTCGCGCATGCCTTCTACAATCGCGGTCTCGCCTACAGGAAAAAGGAAGACTACGACCGCGCCATCGCCGATTTCAACGAGGCCATCGCGGTCGATCCCAGCGACGCGGACTTCTTCCGTAGCCGCGGGTCGACCTACGACGACATGGAACGCTACGATGCCGCGATCGAGGACTACGATCGGTCCATCAAGCTCGATCAGACCGTGGGCGACAGCTTCGTCAACCGCGGGATCGCCTACGGCAACAAGGGCGATTCCGAGCGGGCGATCAAGGACTTCGACGAGGCGATCCGCCTCGATCCCAAGCGCGGGCTGACCTACTACAGCCGCGCCCTCGCCTACGAGAAGACCGGCGCCGCCGACAAGGCGCTCGCCGACGTCGAGACGGCGTTCCGCCTGGAGCCGGAGGACGAGGACGTCCAGGCCGTGCGCAAGCGGCTGCGCTCCGTGGTCGCCGCGCGTCCCGCCCCGGCGGTCGCCGCGAGCCCGGCCGCACCGGCCACCGGGGCGGCCACCTACGCCGAGTTCGACGCGCAGCAGGCGGCGACCGCGGCGATCTGGTCGAGGCTGCCGTTCGGCGCCCGCCGGGCGATGTTCGTCACCCGCAAGGCCAACAGCTTCGGCGACTACGAGGCGCGGCCCTCGAGCGTGTTCGCGCCGGGGGAGAAGCTCCTGACCTACCTCGAGCCGATCGGCTACGCCTTCACTCCCGTGGGTGCGGACACCTACCGGTTCGGCGTCACCGTCGACGTCGAGATCGTCTCGGCGTCGGGTGAGATCCTGGGCGGCCAGAAGGCCATCCTGAAGCAGGATTTCACCAGCCATTTCAAGAACCAGGAGTTCTTCCTCAACAGCACCATGAGCCTCGACGGCGCGCCCGCCGGCGCCTACGTGCTCGCCTACACCCTGCGCGAGGACGGCGGCGACCGCACGGTCCGCGTCGAGCAGCCCTTCACGATCGGCCAGTGACGGCCGGCAACCGAGGGCCGGCAAGTGACGGCCGGCGAGTGACGGGAAGCGGGTGACCGGCCGCGCTTGACGCGACGGCGGGTTGCCGCGAAGGCGGGGCCTCGACGTGCCGTCATGCCGGTCCGGCATGACGCTGTCGGAAAGACCCGACCCCGCGTTTCCGCATCATGCCCTAGGTCGCGATGTTCCGTCTCGCCCATCTCACCGACCCGCACGTGGGGCCTTTGCCGCGACCCCGCCTGCGCCAGCTCCTGAGCAAGCGCGCCACCGGCTACGTCAACTGGCGTCGCGGGCGGGGCCAGGGCCACGACATGGACGTGCTCGCCGCCCTGGTGGCCGACCTGCACGCCCAGGGGCAGGACCACATCGCCTGCACCGGCGACCTGTGCAACATCGGCCTTCCCAGCGAATGGGCGACCTCGCGCGTCTTCCTCGAGGCCCTGGGCCCGCCCGGGGCGGTGAGCTTCGTGCCGGGCAACCACGACGCCTACGTGCGCGGCTCCCTCGAGGGGCTGCTCGGGGCCTGCGGCGACTGGGCCACCGGCGACGGCGAGGCCCGCGCCGGGTTCCCCTACCTGCGCCGGCGCGGGCCGGTCGCCCTCGTCGGGCTGTCCTCGGCGATCCCCACGAAACCCTTCGTCGCCAGCGGCCGGCTCGGGGCGGCGCAGATCGCCGCGGCCGAGGCGGTGCTGACGGCGCTCGCCGCCGAGGCCGAGCCGCCGTGCCGGGTGGTGATGATCCACCATCCGCCCCATCCCGGCGGCGCCAGGCCCGGGCGCGAGCTCACCGATGCGGCCGCCTTCACGGCGATGATCGGGCGGGCGGGCGCCGAGATGATCCTGCACGGGCACAACCACGTCGGCAGCCTCGCCGTCGTCGCCGGGCCTGGCGGACGGCGGGTGCCGGTGGTGGGGGCGCCCTCCGCCTCAGCCGGCGTCAACGCCCGCCACCACCGGGCGAGCTATCGCCTCTACGCCATCGCCCGGGACGGCGACGGCTTCTCCATCGCCGCCAGCGAGCGTGGCCTCACGCCGGAGGGCGCCATCGCCGACCTCGGGCCGGTGCCCCTGACCCTGCCGTAGGCGCGACGCCGTGGACGCCGGCGGCCGTGGCGGCGCAAAGGCCCTATACGCTGGGACAAGTGTTCGGCACTATGTCTCTGCCCAGTCGGGACGATTTCGCAATGTGCCGGGCCCAACCGAACGCATCGTGCAGGTTTTTCCCCTCCGGGCCGGTGAGGATGTCGCCACCACGGCCGGTCGGGGTCATAAGGGGCGTCGGTGTCGAGGACGGATGGCATGACCTGTACGGTAGATGCGCCGAGGGAGGAGAAGGCGACCCTCGTCGATCCCCTGCTGTTGGACAACCAGCTCTGCTACGCGCTCTATGCCGCCGCCCACCGCATGACCAAGAGCTATCGCCCGATGCTGGAGCGGATGGGCCTGACCTATCCGCAGTATCTCGTCCTGCTCGTGCTGTGGGAGACCGACGGCGTCACCGTTTCCGAGATCGGACGCCGGCTGCGCCTCGATTCCGGGACGCTGACGCCGGTGCTCAAGCGCCTGGAGACCGCGGGCTTCGTCACCCGCAGCCGGCGCCTGACCGACGAGCGCGAGGTCGAGATCACCCTCACCGCCCGCGGGCGCGGCCTGCGGGCGGAGGCGGGAGCGGTGCGCAAGGCCGTGATGTGCCAGCTCAACCTCTCCGAGCCCGAGGTGCAGGCGCTGCGGGCCGATCTCAACGCCCTCATCGAGAACCTCAGCGCGGCGGACTGACGGCCCCGCGCCCGGTCGGCCCCGGTGCGACGACGGCGCCGGGCGCCGCATCGGCCGGAACCTCGGCCGCGGATCATGCGTTGCCGGCTAAGCGACGCTGGTCAAGCCGGTCGGTTGTCGTCTATTCCTCGATGGCCGTCCGCCGCCTCCGTCCTCCATCATCATGAGACACCCGCATCGTGCCTGCCACTGATCGCGGACGCCCCGTCCGGGCGTCCGTCGCACCCGACCGAGCGTGCGGGACCGGACCGATCCGGCGCGCACCGGCCACGCCGTTCGTGTCGCGCGGTGAACGGGGCCGCGATCCCGGCGTTGCCCCATCATGACGACCTACGCCGATGTGGAGCGCGAGACCCGGAACCAGGTCGGCGCGCTGCCGTTCCAGCGCCTGCCCGAACGGGGGCTGTGCGTGCTGCTCATCACCTCGCGGGAAAGCCGGCGCTGGGTGATCCCGAAGGGCTGGCCGATGAAGGGCCGCAAGCCCTACGACGCCGCCGCCCGCGAGGCCTACGAGGAGGCCGGGCTGATCGGCCAGGTCGGGAAGCGCCCGCTCGGGTTCTACCTCTACGAGAAGCGCCTCAAGAACCGCGACGCGGTGCTGTGCCAGGTCAAGGTCTTCCCCCTCGAGGTGCGCAAGCAGCTGAAATCGTGGCCCGAGCAGGACCAGCGCGAGGATCGCTGGTTCACCCCCGCCGAGGCCGCCGAGGCGGTGGCCGAGGCGGGTCTGGCCGCGATCATCCGCTCGGCCTTCAAGGGCGAGACGCGCAAGAAGGGATAAACCGACCGGCATCGCGTCCCCCCGCACGGGCCGGCGGGACAATCGGCGAGACCGGGGCGTCGCGGCGATTGCCAAGCCCGGTGTGATCCGCTAATGCCCAACCCGTTCGGGAAGGACGCCTCGCGCCACCCGGTTCGGACGCTGCTGTAGCTCAGTGGTAGAGCACCTCATTGGTAATGAGGAGGTCGACAGTTCAATCCTGTCCAGCAGCACCATATTCACTCAACTTATCAGTAGGTTAAGGCGTTTCTGGCCCTGCGGGGGTAGTTCGCGTTTTAGCGTGGGCAGCACACGGGCAGCACATTTCGGAAACTCGCATCGCCGCTAACTGCGTCAGCCTGCCGCGGCCTTTAATAGATCATCTCGCTCAATCCGCGCGGTTATGGCCGATTAACGACCAGCACTTATCCAGATCGGCACACCTCAGCCTACGGATCTGATGCCAGCATCACCCGCCTTCCATATCAAGCCAGACACCCCACAGGCATGGCGCAGTGCCTTCCTCGGGATGAAACCGGGTGTAGTCCCTTGCCCCGGTATGACGCCCGCGAAGTGGCAAGCTGTTCATGCCGCGGCCCTCGATTTCCTCGACAAGCATGCGGACGCTGCAGCGGCGCTTGGCTGGACGACGGAACAGCTCTTCGGGGTTGACCCATCGCACGGCGTGATCCGTGTCGATTTCTGCGGTGCCATGGTGCTCAGTGGCGAGATTGTCTCGAAGGTCGAGGCCAACGCCATCGCCTTCGAGAAAGGGACCTACCGCCGCGACAACCCTGGCCGGCCGGATGGCGCCGTGGCCATCTGGGCGTTCAAGGGCTGATCAGGCCCGCGCCGTCGGCAGTTCGGCCACCTGTGTCGTGCAGCGCGGGATGTGCATTTCGAACTTCGTCATCCACGTCCGCTTTGCCGCGCGCCCGCGACGACGCTGCCGCGAACATCAATGTCATAGATCAGCGGGGACAAATAAAGTAGTGTTATAATGTTATATGGCTAGGATCATGGCATGTGTCGGTCACGAAGACGTCAGCGCTTCTTTACCTTCATCTGGATGTCGCAAAGCGCGCGTTACACCATTGCGCCGTCGTCGGCTTAGTGTAGCCCCAGACGCCGACTGAGCACGTATTCCACAAATCGTCCTTCAACGTCTTGCGCCGTGTCCCTGCATGGGGCCGGACGCCTGGAACAGGAAACGCGCCGCCATGGCCAGCACTGCCGGTCCCGTCAAGAATGTCATCGTCATGATCGCCGACGGTGCCGGCTTTAACACGCTGGAGGCGACGCGGCTCTACCTCCAGGGCCTCGCGGACGGCGACCCAAGGGCCGGTGCGGCCGGCAAGGTCCTGATCGCCGACGGAGCCGCCTTCACGGCGACCGCACAGTCGGTGTTCCCGCTGGATACCCGCACCACCCCGATCCCCGGTGCGACCGGCACGCAGCAGAACCTGGACGTTGTTTACGATCCGGCCAAGAACTACGATTTCAGGCCGGTGGCCGGCTCCGACACTGTCACCAACGGTGGCGTCTCGATCGCCTACCCGAAGGGCTTTGCCGGTTACGAGTGGAACCGGGCGACCTATCCGGACTCGGGCAACACCGCGTCCTCGATCGCGACCGGTGAGAAGACCTATAACAACGCCATCGACGTTGACGGCTCCGGCGAATCGCTCTTTTCGATCGCCGAACTCGCCAAGCAGCAGGGTAAGGCCACGGGCGTGGTCACCACGGTTCAGTTCAGCGACGCGACGCCGTCGGCCACCGGCGGCGCCCACAACATCGCCCGTTCGAACGCCAATCAGATCGCTTTCGAGATGTTCAGCGCCGGCACCCTCGACGTGATCGCGGGGACCGGTAATCCAGATTACGACGACAACGGCCGCCTCAGCGCCAACCCGAACTACACCTGGATCGGTGCCGACCAGTGGAACGCGCTCAAGGCCGACACCTTTCGGTCGACCGATGGCGAGAGCTGGCAGCTGCTGCAGGATCGCGCCTCGATCCAGGCCGCGGCCACCGGCACGCCGACCACCGAGCGCCTGGCAATGATCACCCAGGCCTTCACGTCCAGCAACTTCAACCGATCTGGTGCCGCCGCCCCGAACACAACCGAGATCCCGTTCAGCGTTGGCCGGCTTGAGACGTCACCGACCCTGTCGGAACTGTCCCTGGCCGCGCTCAACAAGTTGAACCAGGATCCGGACGGGCTCTACCTCTCGATCGAGGGCGGCGCCGTCGATAGGGCGATGCATGCCAACAACCTCGGCCGGATGATCGAGGAGTACATCGACTTTAACAACGCAGTGAAGTCGGTGGTGGACTACATCAATTCTGACGAGAGCCAGGCGACCTTCGAGGACACGCTTCTCATCGTCACCGCCGATCACGACCATCTTCTGTTCGGCCCCGACGGCGCCACGGTACCGTTCCAGGCGGTACAGCCCGATGCCAACGGCGACGGCGTACCGGAAGGGCTGTTCTTCAGCGGCAACCACTCGAACCAGGTGATCCCGCTCTATACCGCTGGTGCTGGATCGAGCCAGATCCTCTCACTGGCCGACCAGATCGATACCGCGGTAACGGCGCAGGGTCAGACCGTGGGATCCGGTCGTGCCTTCACCGACGAGGCCGAACTCGGCGACTATCTCCTCGACCAGGTTCGTCTGGGCGTGACGGCGGTGACGGCAGGCAACGACACCTACATTGGCACCGACGCCGCCGACACCTATGCCGGCCTCGGCGGCAACGACTTCATCGACGGACGCGGGGCGAACGACACCCTCGACGGCGGGGCTGGCAACGACACCCTCTCGGGCGGCCTCGGGAACGACCGAATCACCGGCGGCGTCGGCACGGATACGGCGTTCCTGAACGTGACGACCGACGGCGCCGACAGTGTCGATCTCGGCGACGGTGCCGATACGGTCCGGGTCTCGGCGGCGACGGCCGGGCAGGTCCGACTGAGCTTCACCTCGTCTCAAGTCGGCAACGGCGCGGCCATCGACAGCAACTCGATGGCTAACCAGGACGGCGGTCTCGCCGTGCGCTTGCAGGCTGAGGATGCAGCCGACGCGCTCACCGGACCGGTGAGCCGCTTCGACGACGAGGGCATCACTTTCACCGCGACCACCGACGGACTGACCTTCGACGTCCGCGACCTCGTGGCTGGCACTCAGCGCGGCGACCAGTTCCAGGTCGTCGCCCTCGGCACGTCCGGTGCCGACACGCTGACCGCGGTCCAGGGCACCCGATCCTATTACTTCAATGCGGGGATGGGGAACGACAGCGTCACGGGCGGCACCGCCAACGACTTCCTCGTCGGCGGCGGCGGTGACGATGTGCTGACAGGCGGCGCAGGCAACGACACATTCATCGGCGGCGCCGGAAACGATCGGTTCGCCGGCGGTACTGGCATCGACAAAGCGATCTTTACGTTCGCCCTCGGCGCAGCGGCGGTGGGACTGGGCGCGGACGGTTCCGTCACGATCTCAGGGCCAGAGGGCGCAGATACGTTCCGCGGGATCGAACAGTTCCAGTTCGCGGACCGGACCATCGACAACGCGGACGACAACCGACTCGTCGACGACCTTTTCTACCTCGCCGCTAACCCCGACGTCTTTGCCGCCGGGCTCGATGCCGACGCCCACTACGCGCAATACGGCTTCGTGGAAGGCCGCGATCCCAACGCCTTCTTCTCGACAGACGGCTACCTCGCGGCCAACAGCGACGTAGCGGCGGCGGGCCTCAACCCGCTCGCCCATTACCAGACCTACGGCTTCAAGGAGGGGCGCGATCCGGGCGCGAGCTTCGACACTCAGCGCTACCTGGCGGTCAATTCGGACGTGGCCGCGGCCGGCCTTAACCCGCTGGCGCATTACCTTGAGTACGGCCAGGGTGAGGGCCGGACGGTCTACGAGGCGGTGGGACGCACGGCCGATCTCGCCCGGGCGGGCTTCGACGCCGAGTACTATCTCCTCGCCAACGGCGACGTCGCCGACGCCGCCCTCGGCACGGCCGACGTCTTCGCCTTCGCCCGGAACCACTACCAAACCTCCGGTATCGCCGAGGGCCGCGACCCCAACGCCGTATTCGACACCGACGGCTACCTGACGACCTACACCGACGTGGCTGCGGCCGGTCTCAATCCCCTGACCCATTACGAGCAGTTTGGATGGCGCGAGGGCCTACGGCGACGTGGCCGCCGCGCAGATCAACCCGATGCAGCACTACCTCCAGTACGGGATCGCCGAGGGCCGCCTCGCCTTCGCCGACGGCTCCTTYGGSRGCGGCACCATCGGCTGAAGCAATAACGAAAGCTCGCGCTGCCTGAATGGATGCGCGAGCCGCAGTAGTACTTCGAAGCCGCGAGGGCGCCCCCCGCGGCTTTTTGGTTTTCGGCTACGAAAGCTTACGTTTGATCTGACGCTCACACAGGTTGCTGATCTGGAAGAACGGATCGCCAATCTTAATCTGAGCGCCTTGGCCTCGGACGGCATGTTCCAGAGCATTAGGAACTGTGGCGGCTCATCGGCACGCTCATCGATCACAAGATTCAGGCAGAGCGGTGGGTCAGCACACCGTCGCTTTTGTCGGAGTTCGTGCTCACCTGAGGGCACGGACGGGAGACGTTCGTCCCGACTCTGTCCGTCCGCATCATGCCGGCAGGACTTGGGCGTAGTGGCGGCCCTTCTGTCAGCGCCGGCGGGACGGTCATCAACGCCCTTGGAACCGATACTCAGGCCCTGACACAGCTTAGAGTTCGTCCGGTGAGTTATTATGGTCGGCCGAGCCTTCGGACGAGAATCATGACGGCGGCGGCGTAGAGGAAGGCCTGAGCTGACGCGAGGGTCGCTTCCAGGTCCTTCCAGAGGCGGCGGTTACGGCTGATCCAACCAAAGAAGCGCTCGACCACCCTCCGACGCGGATGCACGGCGAAGCCGACCTGATCCTTGGGTTTGAGCACGATGTCGACGGTGATGATCGCGGCGGTCGCAGGTCTCTCGCAGGCATAGCCAGCATCGGCAAAGGCCTTGGCGATGAACGGGAAATTCCGCCGCGACAGGCGTAGCACCGGTCCGGCTTCATTGCGATCCTGGATGTTGGCAGGCTGCGGATTGAGAACGAGCGCACGTCCGTCCGTATCGACTAAGGCCTGACGCTTGCGGCCTTTAACTTTCTTATACCAAGTCTCGTTGAGCAGGACTCACGCGGGGTAGCGTCAGTATCTCGGTCGTGATTCCTTCCTTGGGTTTGGAGCCTGAGGAGGATGCGATGGCTGCTCCGGTGCCGCTGCGATCAGACTTCGATGCCGAGGCCTTGCGCGGTCTGGCCNTGATTCCTTCCTTGGGTTTGGAGCCTGAGGAGGATGCGATGGCTGCTCCGGTGCCGCTGCGATCAGACTTCGATGCCGAGGCCTTGCGCGGTCTGGCCAAGGGTTCGCGTGATCCGGCGCAGACCCGCCTCCTGTTGGCGCTGTCGGTGATCGCCGCGGGTGGTCTGCGCTCGAAGGCGGCCGAGATCGGCGGGGTCGGGCTGCAGACGGTGCGCGACTGGGTCGTGGCCTTCAACGCCGATGGACCGGACGGGCTGATAGACGGCAAGGCCCCCGGAGCCCGTCCGCGCCTGAACGCCGACCAGCGCGATGTCATCAAGGCGCTGGATGACCACGGACCGACGCCGGCCGCACACGGTGTGGTGCGTTGGCGGTTGTGCGATCTGGCCCAGATCCTGTCCGAGGATCACGGCGTGTCGGTCTCCGAGCAGACCTTGAGCCGAGTTTTACGGGCCATGGGCTACCGCAAGCTCTCAGCCCGCCCGCGCCATCACGCCCAGGATCCGGACGCCACGGCTGTTTTTAAAAAGACTTCTCCGACCGTCTGGCGGACGTCGCGCAGGCTGTCGGCGGCAAGCCGGTAGAAGTCTGGTTCTGCAACGAGGCCCGTGTCGGCCAGAAGAACACCCTGACCCGACGCTGGGCCAAGCGCGGAACGCGACCCTCGGCCCCCAAGGACCAGCGCACGGCCTCGGCCTACATCTTCGGGGCGATCTGCCCGGCCAGAGGCGTGGGCGCGGGCCTGATCATGCCCCGTTGCACCACGTCGGCCATGGCCCGCCACCTCGAAGAGATTTCGGCGACCTTGGCTTCTGGCGCCCACGCCGTCCTCCTGCTCGATCAAGCCGGCTGGCACACCACCAGGAAGCTGCCAATTCCCGACAACATCACCCTGTTGCCCCTGCCGGCGCGCTCACCCGAACTCAACCCGGTCGAGAACCTCTGGCAGTTCCTTCGCGACAACTGGCTCGGAAACCGGATCTTCCAATCCTACGACGACATCCTCGATCACTGCTGCGACGCCTGGAACAAGCTCGTCGCCCAACCCTGGCGCATCATGTCCATCGGACTGCGCCGATGGGCCCATGGGTGCTGATCAATGAGAGTTGGTATTACCGCATCCTAGCCACGCGGCCCACCGCTCTCGATGGTCTTGACGCTCTGGCTATCGAGCACCGTGGCCGTCGGCGAATCCTCCCGCCCGACCCGCTCGTGGTCGGCCATGACGATGTCATGGTTGATCCAGGCAAACAGGCCCGCGTCCCGCCAGCGAGCGAAGTAGCCGAACGTGGTCGAGCACGGCGGCAGGGCCTTCGGGATCAGCCGCCACGCAATGCCGCCGCCCAGCACGTAGAAGATAGCGTTCAGGATCTCCCGCGTTTCCAGATAGAAGGTCAGCTACCCGGCGCCGGTTCCGGCATCAAGGGCGCGATCACCGCCCACTCCACATCTGTCAGATTGGTTTCATAGCGCAGCCCCGCACGGCTATGATGCCGGCTAGAGGCTGTTATGAACCTCCCGCCAGTTGAGCGGCCTGTTTGAGCATGAGGCAGACGAAGGCGACGATGTGGAGGTCTGCGAGTGTGCTGGGATAGC
>NZ_LMND01000002.1 GCF_001423265.1 Methylobacterium sp. Leaf108 | reverse complement strand
CCTCGTGCCCGTCGTCTACCGCATCAACATGCGCGACCCCAACAGCCTGTTCCTCACCCAGGCCTTCCGCATGAGAAACCGCGACCTCATCTACGTCTCCAACGCACCCTTCTCCGAGGTCCAGAAGGTCCTCTCCGTGTTCTCCACCGTCGCGAGCCCGCTGACGGCCGGCGCGGCGGTCTATTCGGGCGTGCGCTGAGAAAGTCGGGGCCCCAACGAAAAAGGCTCCCGGAGACCGGGAGCCTTTGATCGACGAGGCCAGGCGTCGGGCCTGTGCGTCATACCGTTCCCGGTTGATCACTTCGTGATGCGGACATGGGCTTCGCTCAGGCGCCGCCGCGCTTGGCCATCAGGCGTTCGATCAGCGATCCGCCCTTCTCCATGTCGGCGAGTTCCTCGGCCACCGCCGTCACCGTCTCGCGGATCTGTTCGGGCGTGTGGTCGGAGGTCATGAAGAACCGCAGCCGCGAGGCCCGCTCCGGCACCGCCGGATGGATGATCGGCTGCACGTTGATGCCGCGCTTGAACAGGCGGTCCGACAGGGTGACGGACTTCAGGGAATCGCCGACGATCACCGGGATCACCGCGAGCCCGAGGCTCGTGCCGGTATCGAGGCCGTGCTTCTTGGCGCAGGCGAGGAAGAGCTGGCCGTTCTGGCGCAGCCGCTCCACCCGCTCGGGCTCGGCATGCATCAGGCCCAGGGCGGCTTCCGCGGCGGCGGCGAGCGGCGGTGACATGCCGACGCTGTAGATGAAGCCGCCGGCCGTGCACTTCAGGTACTCGATCAGGGCGGCCGGGCCGGCGACGTAGCCGCCGCAGGCCGAGAGCGTCTTCGAGAGCGTGCCCATCCAGATGTCGACGGAGCGCGAATCGACGCCGCAATGCTCGGCCAGCCCGATGCCGGTCCGCCCGAGCACGCCGAGGCCGTGGGCGTCGTCGACCATCAGCCAGGCGTTGAAGCGCTCCTTGAGGGCGACGAGGGCTGCCAGGTCCGGCGCGTCGCCGTCCATGCTGTAGAGGCCCTCCACCACGATCAGGGCGCGGCGGTGCTCGTGCCGGGTGGCGCCGAGCAGGGTCTCGAGGGAATCGAGGTCGTTGTGCGCGAAGGAGCGGCGCTGCGCGCCCGAGAGCTTGGCCCCGGTGACGACGCTGTTGTGGATGAGCGCATCGTGGAAGATGACGTCGCCCGGCTCCATCAGGGCGCCGATGGTCGTGACGTTGGTGGCATGCCCGCTCACCATCACGACGCAGGCGTCGGTCTCGTAATGCTCGGCCAGGGCCCGCTCCAGGGAGAGGTGCCCGGGGCGCTCGCCGGCCACGATCCGGCTCGCCGAGGACGAGGTGCCGAACTCGTCGAGCGCCTTGCGGGCGGCCTCGTTGATGTCGGGGTGCCCGTTGAGGCCGAGGTAGTCGTAGGACGAGAAGTTGATGAAGGTCCGCCCGTCGATGCGCGTGGTCGCGCCGGCACGGGTGTCGTGGACCCGGAAGAACGGGTTGCCGAGTCCGATGAGGTTGGCGGCCGAGCGCTGGAGCTTGAGCTCGCGGTAGCCCGGCAGCGATTCGAAGCGCTGGACCGCCGCATCGCCGGAGCCGGCCTCGTTGGCCTTGGCCGCCGGGCGGACCGCGTTGGCGGTGCGCCCGAGCCGATTGGTCACGAAGCCCGCCAGAGCCGCACGACCGCCGTCCGGTCTCGCCGTGTCGGTCATATCAGGATCTCCTTGATGTCGAGGCTGTTCTCTTCCACCAGCGCATGGAAGGGCTGGAGGCTGCGCACGTCGACCCCTTCGCTGGCATGGCGCTGGGCGAGGCTCATGACGGCGGCTGCCGCATCGTCCACCGGGGCGGAGACCGATTGGATCAGCGTCTCGGTCAGCTCCGTGACCGTGAGGCCCGACGAGATGCCGGAGGGCGGCGCCTCGAGGGCGAACCGTTCCTGCAGGCTCGCCCCGAGTTCGACGCCCATCAGGGAGTCGAGGCCGATTTCGGAGAGCTGGCGCACCCGGCTGATGTCGTCCTTGGGCAGGCGCAGGATGCGGGCGATGTCCTCGACGATGGCGTCGGCCACCGTCTTGCGCACCGTGTCGAGATCCTGCGTCTTGAGCAGGGCGCCGATGTGGATCGCGGTGACGGTGCCAGCGTCCATCTGCTGGTCGGAGCCGAGTTCGGCGTAGCTCGGCGAGCGCATGGTCGCCAGGCGCTCGCGGGCCTTGCCCCAGTGCATCGAGGCGATGGCGATCACCGCGTCGTCGGACTCGCGGCCCTGGTTCTCCAGCGCCTCGGCCATCAGGTCGAGGCAGCGGCGGGCGTCCATCGGCGTGACGCCGACACGACCGGCCAGGGTCTCCATCACGGCGCGGTTGCGGGCGAGCACGCCGACGTCGCCGATGGCGCCCCAGGCGACGGCCAGGGCCGGCAGGCCGAGGCGGCGGCGCTGGCGCGCGAGGCCTTCGAGGAAGCCGTTGGCGGCGACATAGGCGCCCTGTCCCGGGTTGCCGATGAAGGTCGTGGCCGACGAGAACAGCACGAAGTAGTCGAGGTCGCGCCCGCGGGTCACCGCGTCGAGATGCTCGGCACCCACCACCTTCGGACGCAGGACCGCGTCGAGGGCGGCGGCATCGATGTTGGCGATCAGGCCGTCCTGCAGCACCATGGCGCCGTGGATGACGCCGGCGAGCCGGCCGCCGTCCGCCTCGATGCCGGCCACCAGGTCCTCCACGGCGGCACGATCGGTGATGTCGCAGGCGCGCGCCTCGACGGTGACGCCCTTGGCCTGCAGTGCGGCCACGGCGGCCTTGGCCTCGTCGCTCGCCGCGCCGTTGCGGCCGACCAGGAGGAGGCGGCGGGCGCCGCGGTCGGCGAGCCAATGCGCCGCTTCGATGCCGAAGCCGCCCAGACCGCCGGTGAGGAGGTGCACGCCCTCGGCCGAGACCGTGAACGGTGTCGTGCGCGCCACCATCACGCTGCCGGCCTTGGGCGGCGCGATGACGATCTTCCCCACGTGTCCCGACTGCTGCATCAGGCGGAAGGCATCCGAGACCTCGTCGGCCGTGAAGGGCTGGTAGGGCAGGGGCTTGAGGCCGCCTTCCTTGAACAGCGCCATCACCTCGCGGAAGAGGCGGGCTCCGTCCTCGCCCTGGTGCTGGAGCACCTGGTCGAGATCGACGCCGAAGTAGGAGAGGTTCCGGCGGAACGGGCGCAGGCCGATGTGGGTGTTGGCGACGTAGTCGCGCTTGCCCAGTTCGATGAAGCGGCCGAACGGCTTGAGGACGTTGAGGCTGCGCTCCATCGCCTCGCCGAACAGGCTGTTGAGGACCACGCCGACGCCGTCGCCGGTGATGCGGCGGACCTCGTCGACGAAGGCGAGCGAACGCGAATCGAGCACGTGCTCGGCGCCCAGCGCCTTGACCAGGGCGCGCTTCTCCCGCGAGCCGGCGGTGGCGATGACGCGCGCGCCCTTCAGCTTGGCGATCTGCAGCGCGGCGAGACCGACGCCGCCGGCGCCCCCGTGGACCAGGACCCACTCGCCCCGCCGCAGGCGGGCGCAGGTGACGAGGCTGTAATAGGCCGTGAGGAAGGCCACCGGCACGGTGGCGGCGGCCTGCGCGTCGAGGCCGGGCGGGCTCGGGGCCACCACGAGTTCGGGGGCGACGATATGGGTCGAGAACCCCGATTGCGCGAAGGCGACCACAGGGTCGCCGGGCTTGAACGCCTTGACGCCCGGACCGATCGAGACGACCCGGCCGGCGACCTCGAGGCCCAGGCGCGGACCGGCGAACCCGTCCTCCAGGATCTCCTCGGGCAGCATCGAGAGCGCCCAGAGCACGTCGCGGAAGTTGAGGCCGGTGGCCTCCACCGCAATCTCGACCTCGCCGAGGCCGGGGGCGCGGCGCTCGGCCGGCCCCCAGGCCATCTCGTTGAGGCCGCCGGTATTGCTGCGCTCCAGCCGCGCGGCCGGGGCGGGCACCGCGTCGGCGCCGGGCCGCCGCGCGGCCTGTCCGGGGGTGAAGCGGATGACGCGGGTGCGGTCGTCGTCGAGGACGATCTCGGTCTCGGGGGTGCCCGACAGGATGAGGTCGCGCAGGCGCTCTGCCGAGCGCTTCGAGGAACTCTCCGCGGAGAGGTCGACCCGGCGCACGTCGAGATTGGCGACCTCGTTGGCCAGCGTGCGGGTGAAGGCCCAGACGCCGGTCTCGACGGCGCTGCCCTCGACCGTCCCGTCGCGGGTGGCGCCGGGGCAGATCACCCACAGGCGGGTCTGGCGCGAGCCGAGATGCTCGACGCAGCGCTTGAGGCTGAGACAGCGGTCGCGCAGGCGGTCGGAGGCCTCGCCCTCGCGCCCGAAGGCCCCGGCGAGGAACACCACGGTATCGGGGGTCTCGCGCTCGAGTTCGAGCAGCGACTGCTCGGAATCGAGGATGATCGAGACGTGGACGCCGCTGGCGACGAGCAGGGTCGCCAGGGAGGAAGCGGTCTCGGCCGCGAAGGCGTCGTGCGAGCCGATGACGAAGGCGAAGCTCTGGCCCGCGGCCGGGCGTTGCCGGGGCGGCGCCTCGGCCAGGAGCAGGAGGTCGTCGCCGTTGGCCGAGACCGCCCGGTCGACGGCCACGCGCACCAGCCCGGTGTCGCTCAAGGAGCGCTGCCAGCCGGTGATGTCGTCGAGGCGTCCCACCGGCATGTCGGTGTCGGACTGGAACCAGCCCGGCGTCAGGCCGAAGACGAGGTCGCGGAACAGCGAGGCGGCCGGCTCGGCGGCCAGGAGCACGCCGCCGGTGGCCAGCGTCTCGGCGAGCCGGTTGAGGAGGCCGCGGTCGCCCCGGTGGAGGACGTCGCTCGCCAGCATCAGGTCGAAGCCGGCCATGGCGAGCTCGGCGGGATCCTCGACGACGGTGACACCGCGCGGCAGGGCGAGGCGGGCACGCTCGGCGAGGCGCCGGTCGGCCTCGAACACGGTGAGCTGCGCCTCGATCCCGTCGGCGAAGGCGGCGACCTGTGCCGAGAGCGGCCCGAACCCGACCTGGAGGAGGCGCAGGGCACGGTCGCGCGGCAGGTGGTCGCGGCAGGCGGTGACGATGCCGGCGATCACGTTCGCCGAGGCGCGGGCGGTGGCGCTGCGCAGGACGAACGCATCGAGGGCGTTCTGCGACAGGGTCGGAACGGTATCGAGTTCGTTGGCCAGGAGCCGGCCGACCACGGCGCCGATGTCCGCGACCAGGACCAGTTCGGCCGAAAGCTCGGGATGATCGGACGCGATCCAGCGCATGATCTCGTCGGGCGCGGGCAGCGACACGTCCTTGCGCAGGGTCCAGCGCCCGTTGTCGAGGGTGGCCAGATCGCTGCTCTCCAGGGCGAACAGCGCGTTGTGGACCCACGGGCGCATGGCCTCGGGTACGCGCTCGTCCACCGCCACGGCGCCCGCGCGCTGCAGGCCTTCGGCGAGACGATAGGCGAGGGAGGTGGCCCAGCCTTCGAGGAGAAGGTGGCCGGGCGCCAAGGGCGATTCGGCGGCGGCACGGGCGGCCTTGGCCTGCGGCCGCAGGATCTCGGCGATGCCGGGCAGGCGCGAGGCGGCGATGGCCGTCGGCTCGGTGGCGAGTTCGGGGCGCTGGGCGATCGCGAAGGCGGCCAGATCGTTGCCGCCCTTGGCCCGCAGGGCCTGGAACCGGCCTTCGCGGATGGTGGCGACGACCTCGCCCTCGGCGTCGACCAGGGTAAAGTCGGCCAGGATGCTGCGCTCGTTGCAGCGCCGGGTGTTGATCATCGCACGGGCGATCACCGCGCCGGGCTTCACGAGCCGGATCTCGCCGAACCGCACCGGCACGTAGGCCTTGTTGGAATCCTCGCCGAGGAGATCGGCGAACAGCAGGATCAACCCGTGGAAACAGGCGTCGAGCCGGGAGGGCACCAGCGCGAAGCGCGGGTCGGCCTCGGCCGGCACCAGCTCCGAGACGATGGTGGTCTCGTCGATGCGCGCACTCAGGGCGACCTGCCGGAAGCTCGGGCCGAAGCCGAGGCCGGACGCCGCCGCCCGGCGGTAGAGCTCGGCGCCCGACACCGCATGGTCGGCCGGGACATGGATGTCGACCCGCTTCGGCACCGCATAGGCGCCGTCGACGATCTTGGCCGAGGCATGAAGCTGCCACGGGGAGGCGGTCAGGCGCGGACGGCTGAGGATCTGGATCTGGTTGCCGCTGCCCGAGAGGCGGACCGTGACCTCGCGCAGGGAGTCCTCGCCGAACACCATCGGCGACTGGATCTCGAGCTCGGCCAGCACCACGGCGTCGCTGCGGGTCGCCTCGCGGGCGACGCTGAGCGCCATCTCGACGAAGGCGGCGCCGGGCAGGATGGCCTGCCCCTCGATGCGGTGGTCGTCGAGTTCGGGCACGGTGGCGACGTCGACGTGGCCGTGCCAGTCGAGGCCGTCGGGGGCGACCCGCGAGCCGGCCAGGGGATGGAACTGGCGCGCGGTGAGGCCGCCGACGCCCTCGGTGGTCTCGGCGAGCCGGAAGCTGCGGCGCTGCCAGGGGTAGAGCGGCAGCGCGACGTCGCCGGCCGGGTTCTCGCCGAACACCGACGCCTCGTCGACGGCGGCTCCCTGGACGAGGGCCAGCGCCATGGCGCGGGCGATCGGATCGCCGCCGGCCGGCTTGCGGTTCATGACGCCGACGGTGGCGATCTCGATGCCGAGCGGCTCGACGGCGTCGCCGATGTGCGAGAGCAGCGCGGCGCGCGGGCCGACTTCCACGAAGATGCGCGCACCCCGGCGGGTCGCCTCCTGCACCGCCTCGCAGAAGCGGACCGGCTCGCGGATGTTGCGCCACCAGTAGCCGGCGCCGAACTGGTTGCCGGCCAGGATCGTGCCGGTGACCGTCGAGACCATGGCGGTGGTGCCAGCGCGGGTCTTGAGGCCGGCCAGATCGCGCAGCAGCGGCTTCTCGGTCGGGTTCATCAACCGGCCGTGGAAGGGATATTCGAGGTCGAGCTTGCGCCCGCGGCGGCGCTTGCGCGCCAGCGCCTTCATGGCCGCGTCGATGGCGGCCACCGGGCCGGCGACGGTGACGGCCTTGGGGCTGTTGTAGGCGGCGATGTCGAGGGTCGGGTAGTCCTTGAGGAAGACCTCGATCTCCTCCACCGGCGCCAGCAGCACCGCCATGGTGCCGAGCCCCCGCGTCGTCTCCTGGTGCAGGCTGCGGTAGAAGATGACCCGCACGGCCTGTTCGAGACTCAGGATCCCGGCGGCCTCGGCGGCGGCGATCTCGCCGACGCTGTGGCCGAGCACGTAGCTCGGATTCAGGCCCGAGGCCCGCAGGGCGGTGGTGGAGGCGCTGGAGATCGCGAAGATCAGGGGCTGGGAGACGCGGGTCTGGACGAGGCGCTCTTCCAGGTCCTCGGCGAACAAGGCCTCCTTGAGCGACCAGCCCGAGAACGCGACGAAGAGCACGTCGATGCGATCGAAGGCGGTGCGGAAGACCGGGTTCTCGGCATAGGCCTCGCGGCCCATCCCGGCCCACTGGCTGCCGTTGCCGGAATAGACGAAGGCGACCTCGGCCGAGCGGTCCACGGCGGTGCCGACCACGGCCGCCTCGTGCTCCTCGCCCTCGGCGATGCCGCGCAGGGCGCCGACCACGTCGGCCCGCAGCGGCACGGCGACACGGGCGGACAGGCGCTCGCGGCGATGGGCGGCGCCGGCCGCGACCCGGTCGATCTCGGCCGGCTCGGCCCCATCGAGGCGCTCGGCGTAATCGAGGGCGAGTTCGTTGAGGGCGGCCCGGCTCTGGGCCGACAGCAGCAGGATCTCCGGGGCCCGCGTCTCGCCCGCCGTCGCCGCCACCGGGGCGGCGTCGGTGAGGATCACGTGGGCGTTGGTGCCGCCGAAGCCGAAGGAGTTGACGCCCGCGAACCGCTCGGCGCCGTTGCGCGGCAGGGCCAGGGGCTTGGTCGCCACCGTCAGGTTGAGGTCGTCGAAGGCGATGTCGGGGTTGAGGGCATCGGCGTGGAGCGAAGCCGGCAGCAGGTCGTGCTCGAGGGCGAGGCTGGCCTTGAGCAGGCCGGCGAGGCCGGAGACCGGCTCGGTGTGGCCGATGTTGCTCTTGATCGAGCCGATCGGCAGCGGCGCCTGGCGCGGGCGGCCGAGCCGGCCGCCGATGGCGCCGGCCTCGATCGGATCGCCGACCTGGGTCCCGGTGCCGTGGGCCTCGACGAAGACGAGCCGGTCGAGGTCGATCTCCGCGTCGCGGTAGACCGCCTCCAGCAGCTCGCCCTGGGCGTAGCCGGAGGGCAGGGAGATGCCCGTGGTGCGCCCGTCGGAATTGACGCCGCTGGCCGCGATGACGCCGCGCACGGTGTTACCGTCGCGGGCGGCCGCCTTGGCCGAGCGCAGCACGAGGACGACGCCGCCCTCGGACCGGACGTAGCCGTCGGCCTGGGCCGAGAACGCGCTGCACAGCCCGCGGCGCGAGAGCATCTGGGCGTTGGAGAAGCAGATGAAGTTGAACGGGCTCGCGAGCAGGTTGACGCCGGCCACGACCGCCGTGTCGATCCGCCCGCTGGCGATGGCCGCCACGGCGGCATCGAGCGCCACGAGGGAGGACGAGCAGGCGGTATCGACCGTGAAGCTCGGGCCCTTGAGGTCGTAGATGTAGGAGATGCGGTTCGACAGGATCGAGAGCGTGTTGCCGGTGGCGGCATAGGCGTCGCCCGACGCGGTATCGAGGACGCGCAGGTTGCCGTAGTCGAGGGAGGAGGCACCGACGAAGACGCCGATCCCGCTGCCGGCCACGCCCGAGGGGCGCAGGCCCGCATCCTCGAGGGCTTCCCAGGTGAGTTCGAGCAGGAGCCGCTGCTGCGGGTCCATCTGCTCGGCCTCGCGCGGCGAGATGCCGAACACCGCCGGATCGAACGACCAGATGTCGTCGAGAACGCCCGCGGCCCAGGTATAGCTCTTGCCGCGCTCCTGGGCACGGGGGTGCCCGAAGCGGTCGAGGACCCAGCGATCGTCCGGAATGCGGCTGACGGCGCAGCGGGCTTCGGAGAGGAGCTGCCAGAGGCCGTCCACGCTCGGCGCACCGGGCAGGCGGCACGACCGGCCGATGATCGCTATGTCTGTACGTTGTGTCACGTTCGGTTCGCACACGCTCTTGAACGGGGAACAAAGCCGACCGCCCCCCAAGGTGGCGATCACCGTCACCCTTAGTATGCACTCACGACGCTGTCCAACCCGGGTCCGAATAGCCAAGCCCATTCGGTGGATGAAACGAAAGACCTGTGGCACGTATTCATCAATGGTACCCCCGGGGGATTGCAGGATCGACAGCGCCGATCTTCACTGTAATTTCAGGTTTCGACCTCACCGAAACCTAACAACGGCCATAATCCTCCGACCCGGTCGGGTTCCGCGACCGTCGCGCCGCCGTCGTCCACAGGCGGATGGGCGATGTCAGCCGTCGAGCCGCAGTCGAGGCATCGACGAGGACATGGCTGCGGCGGCCTCATTGGCGCGATGACACGGCGGCCCTGGCACTGGCCGGACGGCGGCATCCCGAACAGGGCGGGGATATCGCGCAACTCTGCCCGAAGCCGCCGCTGTAGTGTCGATGCAGGACGAACGATCGGTCCGAGCCTGGCGAGATCGCGATGCCCGGTGCGCCCGCGGATGCCGGAGCGAGCGTGTTGCGACGCAACGCCGCCGCTCCGAGGGGCCGTTCAGAGGCGAAAATGCGCCGAGACCCGCGACAGATTGGGATTATAGAACGGGTCCGACCGTAACTGAGGCTCCCAGCGGTCGTGCATCACGCGGATCTCGGCCTCGAACCGCGCCCGTTTCTCGGGCGTGTCCTCGGGTCCGCGGCTCTTCGACTCGTGGTGCATGAGCCGGGCGTGCGGGGTCCACACGATGCGGTAGCCCGCCTGCCTGACCCGCAGGCACAGGTCGACGTCGTTGAAGGCGACGGCGAGATGCTCGGCGTCGAACCCCCCCACCTGCGCGAACACGCCGGCCCGCATGGCGAGGCAGGCCCCGGTGACGCCGGACACCTCCTGCGACAGGGTCATGCGCGCGAAGTAGCCGGGGTCGTCGCCATCGAGCCCGAGGTGGCTGTGGCCGGCGACCCCGCCGATGCCGAGCACGATGCCGCCGTGCTGCAGGGTGCCGTCCGGATAGAGGAGCTTGGCGCCGACCGCCCCGACCTCGGGATCGACAGCGATGGAGACGAGTTCGCGCAGCCAGCCCTCCTCGACGACCTCGATGTCGTTGTTGAGGAACAGCAGCACGCTGCCCCGCGCCGCGGCCGCGCCGCGGTTGGAGAGATCCGAGAAGTTGAAGCCCCCCGGCACGCGCACGATCCGCACCCGCGGCTCGTTCGCGTAGCGCGCGAACAGGTCGCGGGTCGCCGGTTCGCGGCTGTCGTTGTCGACGACCACCACCTCGAGCGGGCCGTAGGCTGTGCGCTCGAGCAGGCCGTCGAGGGCGACCGCGAGCAGTTCCGCGCGGTCCCGCGTCGGCACGATCACCGAGACGAGGGGGCTCGGCTGCGGCACCGGCCGGACGAGCCGGTTGAAGCCGTAGGGGCCGCGCTCGGCCCGCCCGCCCGAGGGCTCCACCACCTCCGCCAGCGCCCGCAGGCGTGCGGCCTCGGCCCGGGCCAGGGCCCTGTCCGAAAAGGTGCCCGAGCCGCCCGCCGCCCGCCAGTGGTAGAGGACCTTGGGGATGTGCCGCACCCGGGCGGGGTCGAGCCCGGCCGACAGCCGCAGCAGCAGGTCGTGATCCTGACTCCCTTCGAAGCCCGGCCGAAGTCCGCCCACCGCCAGCAGCGTCTCGCGGCGCACCACGGTGAGGTGGTTGATGTAGTTCTGCCCGTAGAGCAGTTCGCGGTTGTAGTCCGACTTGAAATGCGGCTCGAACCGGCGGCCGCGTCCGTCGATCTTGTCCTCGTCGCTGTAGACGAGGTCGAGGGCCGGATCGGCCCGCAGGGCCGCGGCGACCTGATAGAGGGCGGTCTCGGCCAGGACGTCGTCGTGGTCGAGGAAGGCGACGTGGCTGCCCTCGGCCATGGCGATGGCGTCGTTGGTCGCCCGCGCGATGTGGCCGTTCTCGTCGCGCCGAAGGACCCGGATGCGGGGGTCGCGCGCGGCGTGGCGGGCGATCAGGCGCGGGATCGCCGGGTCGGTGGAGGCGTCGTCGACGAGACAGAGCTGCCAGTGCGGATAGATCTGCCGGCGCACCGAGCGCAGGGCCGCGGCCAGGACGCGGGGTGCCGGATCGTAGACCGGCATGACCACGGACAGGAGCGGCGGATCCCGCCACTCCGCGATCTCCCGGCGCAGCCGCCGCCGGTCGGCCTCGTGGAGCGTGTCGAAGCGGCGGATCCATTCGCGATAGGCGGTCTCGCCGCGGTGGCCGAGGGCGCGGGCGAGGAAGCCGCGGGCCCGCACCTTGAGACCGAGGCAGCGCCAGTAGAGCGCCTTCGACGTCAGGGTGGGCTGGCGCAGGAAGGCCTGGAGCAGGAGCGAGGGGCGCCGGCGACGGCGGATCGACAGGTCGGAGACCGAGACCGACTGGTCGCGCGAGAGCGGCGTCAGGCGCAGGCCGAGCAGGGCGCCGGGCAGGCAGCCGGTCCAGCCGAAGCTGTCGTTGCCCTGGGCCGTCTCGGGCAGGTTCTGGACGACGCTGCCGTCGGGCCCCGAAGAGACGGCATCGAGCAGGAAGCGCCCGACGCCGCCGCTGCCGGCGTCGCGCAGGCGGATCGTCACCCAGGTCCCGGCGAGGCGGCGACCGGCGAGGTCGAGCCAGAAGGTCTGCCCGTCGCGGCTCATGGACAGGGCTTCGCGCCGCCCGACGCCGCGGGACAACCGCACCGAGGGCGGCGACCGGACCACGACCGGACCGTTCGTCACGAGTCGGTCCAGCCCTTGGAGACGGCGTTGAGGACCGCGTCCGACATGGCGATGTCGAAGACCAGCATGTCTTCGGCGAGCTTGACCGCCCGCAGGCGCTCGGCGAGGGCGCGCGCCGCATCGGGGATCGGTGCCGGCGTCGGCACGGGCTCCAGGATGCCGAGGCGGTCGTAGAGGGTGGTCATGAACGCCTTGAAGAAGCGGCGGTGCCCGACGATGCCGACGCGGGACAGAACCTCGATGGCGACGATGGAATTGCCCGGATGGACGCGGTCGTCGGGCAGTTTGGTCCCGCACAGCCGGGTGAGGGGGTTGAAGAGCAAGTGGTAGGCCGGCTCGGGCAGCATCCTGAACAGCCGCTTGAGGCTCTTGGCGTCGTCGAGGGCGTGCCCCGCCACGTATTCGGCCGCCTCGGCGACGCTGCCCAGGCGCCAGCGCTGCCTCGGGTCGGCGGCGACGACGGCGCGGTCCTGCAGCCAGAGGAGGCGGGTGGCCATCTCGATGAAGGGATCGTGGACGAGGAGGGTCGTCAGCGTGTCGTCGCCCTGCAGGAAGCCCTCGTAGCGCGGCAGGATGATCGCGCCCGACTGGAACGAGGAGGTCATCCAGGGGCTCTCGAACAGGACCCGGGCCACCTCCTCCGAAAACCGGCCGACGCCGAAGTAGCTCTGCTGGAAGTGGTCGAACAGCGCCGTCTCGATCACCGTCTCGGGGTGGATGCTCGTGTTGACGAGGACGACCTTCTTGCGGACGACGTTCGGGTGGGGCGCCCGGCGATAGACGAGGACGTTGGTCTCGACGTCGTAGATCTCGACGCGCCGCGCCTGCGCCAGGCCGGGGAACTCGGCCTCCTCCACGACGAAGACGCACTGCCCGGTGGCATGCCAGCCGGCCGCCCGGATGGCGTCGTCCGTCACCCGGGTCGGGATCTCCGCCACGCGCTCGCCCTCGATGACGACGGCGATGCGACCGATCGCGGTCGGGTTGTCGGGAACGACCCAGCCGCGGACGGCATGGCCGAGATCATGATCGACGTAGAACCGCATTCCTCAGCCGCTGACCCATCGCATCACCCGCCTCGTGGGCATCGCATCACGCCCGGCCATCGATCCCCCGTCGTGCGCAGGGGATCGTGCGCAGGGGCTCGTGCCGCTCCCGCGAGCCCATAGCGCACTTTCGCGCAGGATGCAGCGAGGCACCCGCCAGGGGAGGCGGCCGGCCTTCGCTCGGACGACCGCCGCCGATTATCTTGCCGTCCCCGGCCAGCTTGAGCTTGCAACGCCATCGGGCAGAAGCTATAGGCCGCACCTCGCCGGGGCGGATCGCTCCGGTGCGGGCGCGTAGCTCAGCGGGAGAGCACTACCTTGACATGGTAGGGGTCACAGGTTCGATCCCTGTCGCGCCCACCAAATAACTCGCTGATGTCATTGGATAATCTCCAAGGCGGGTTGAGGATAACACGGTTTTCTAGACGTTCCCACCGGTCGCGCCGAACCTGAACGGGTTCGATACCGGGTCGTCGGCAGGTTCAGGCCGACCGAAGCAACACCTCCTCCGGGCCGTCATCCAGTTCGAGAGCAGCCGCGCTGCGGCTCAGGGCCTCGGGGCTGAACCGCGCATAGATGGCGCGGGTGATCTTCGGGTTGGAATGCCCGAGATGCGAAGCGATCTCCTCCATGGGCACGCCTTGCTCGGCCTGACGCACCGCCGCTGAATGGCGCAGCAGATGGGGGTGGACGTGCGGAAGGCCGGCAGCTTCGGCGGCGGTGGCCAGCCCGCGCTTGACCGACTTCACCGGCTCGCCGGCCCACTCGATCACGTAGTCGCTCATTGCGCCGGCACGGGCCGCCAGAAGGCGCGTCTTGATGGTGCGGGTCATCGGCACCACCGCCCGGCCCTTGTGCGGCACGGTGATCTCAGGGTCTTCGAGGTCGATCTTGTTGCGCTCAAAGTCGCACCGATCCCACGTCAGACCGAGAATTGCAGCCGCGCGCCCGGCGGTCCCGTAGGCGAGATGGACGAACAGTGCGAGGTGCGGCGCCTTGCAGGCGTCGGCCAAGGCGCGGACCTGAAATGCGGTAAGGTGCCGTTCTTTCCGGGTGGTCGCGGCGGGCCGCTCAATCGCTGGCGCCTCGCTGATAAGGCGGTGCTTCTTGGCCCACACGAGGACCATGCGCAGCCGGCCCAACTCGGTCAGGATCGTGTTGTCCTTCCGCCCGGCAGCGCGGCGCTCGGCCGTATGCGCCCGGCAATCGGCGATGGTGATGGCCTCGCCGTTCAGCGCGCCGAAGCGGGCTTCCAACGCCTTCCACTCGTAGGGCATGATCGCGGCCACGGCCCGGCCGCTCATATCCACGAGGTAGGCGTCCCATAGCTCCTTCACGGTTCGGCCTTCCGGCTTAGTCCGTTCGGCATAGACCGCAGGCGCAAGCCGTCGAGCTTCGCTCGGGTCAGAGGTGCCAAGGCGGTAACGTTTCCGTTTGCCGTCTCGCCAGAACGAGAGGACGCACTCTCCGTTGAGCTTCCCGATTTCATAAGGGTCTGGCACTCGATCTCCTCCACGGCCGAAAGCGGGATGCGCAGCAGCTTGCCGCCGAGGCGAAAGTGCCCAAGATCGCCACGCTTCGCCATGTTGCGGACGTGGCGCTCGGAGCAGCCCCAGCGGGCCGCGACGAGGGCGGGGGTGAGGACGGCGGCGGTCAGGGGTGGGGTCATGCTGCATCTCCAAAGAAGCATCCGCAGCCGCCCATTTCCGAAGCCTCGGCGCGGGTGAGATCGCGGGTTCGGAGGGTTTCGAGCGTGAGCGGTTTCTTGCCGCCGCCACGGCGATCGGTGAGCATCGACACGTCGCCGAGGACGGATCGGATCTTGGCCTCACGCTGCTCGGCGTAGGCGTACCGCTCTGGGAACACCTGAAGCATCAGCTTCCACATGCCCTGACCCGCCTTGCAGCAGGCGCCGCCGCAGTTGTTGTGACTGAAGCCCAAGGCGTTTAGGCGCGGGAGCCAGAGACCCGCCATGAAGATGCGATTGCGGCGGCCAAGCCACGACGAGTAAGGCGGCTCGCAAAGCGGGGCGACGAAGGTCCAGCCGGCCTCGGCCATTCGACGGCGCAGGCCTTTGGTTGCGGGCTTGGTCCCACGCGCCGGGGCGCCCTCGAACCGCTCGATCTCCTCATGGTCGATGCCGACCACGACCAAGGTGTCAGCCGGGTCGCAATGCTGCTTCAGCCAGCGGTCCGAAAGGTGCCGCTTGAGGATCTTGCTGCACGGGTCGGCCGACGAGTTGCCGAGGAACCGCTCGGCTTCGAACACATCCCAAGGGTCGCGGCCGTCCGAAATCCAATGCAACCCCGGTAGGACGCGGCGAGTCCGGTCGGCAAGATCCAGAACGAACGCCTTGTAGGCTCCACGGTCCTCCCACGCGGGAAAGTCGGCGATCTCCGGCAGCGCGCCCTTAGGAAGCGTGACGCCGTGCAAGGTCGCCACGCCAGCGATCAGAAACCGATATGCGTCTTGGTCCTCCATAAGGACGTCTGTGAACAAAGCCTCGATGCGCTGACCCGTGCGGCGCTGGTAGGCGTCGGCGCCGGACCACGAGCCCGTGCCGCCGGATACCTTTGCGATGACGCGGAGGCTGGACATCTCACCCATGGGTCACCCCCTCCACAGCCCCGTCCAGGGTTAGGGGGGTGGTGGACTTGCGGCGGGCAGGCGCGATCATGCCGGCCTCCCGGACACGGCCTGACCCTGGTGGGCCCCCATGCGCCTGACCCGTGCGATGGCAGCCGCCAGGGCCCCGGATCGAGGCGCGGTCTGACGCGGCGCAGGCGAAGCCCTGCGGTGGCCCTCGTCGGCCAGGAATCGGCGCAGATGCGACACGAGCCGATGAGCTTCGGCGGTCGCAGCGGCGTGAGCATCCACGGCGTCGACAGCCCGGCGCGTCTCGGGGCAGTCGTCCGGAACGCCGATGCTTTCGGCTAGGCGCCGGCAGCGGTCCTGATGGATGGCGGAAGCCTCGAGGGCGGCACCAAGGGCGGCGAGGTCGTATTGCGAGGCGAGGTCTGCGAGGCTCAGCATGGCGAGGCCTCCGCTGCCGTCAGAACGATGCGGCCACCCCACGTCGTCGCTATCCCGAGCCCGAACGGATGCAGGTTGCGCCTCACCTGGCGCAGGTAGAGCGACAGGTCGTGGGACGTGCCAATATCGGCCACCCGCGCTGCCTCGGCTCGCAATGTCTCGGTCTTCGGCAGCGCGCCGAGGATGTGGCCTGTCAGGCCGTAGACCCGGCCGCTCCGGAGGCTGACCCGAAGATTGCCACGGCGCAGGCAGCGCGCCTCCCGGTCGAAAATGATCGCGGCCGGGTTGGCGGCGGCTGCGGCGAGGCCACCGGTGTCGACCGCGATGACCTTAGGAGGCGAGGCCAAGGGCGTGAGCATGGCAGGGTTCCTCATGGCGTTCGGGGCGGGGAGGCGACGCGTCATGGCGTGGGCCTCCGGTTGTCGACGGCGATCTTGGTGAGCGGCTTGGTGGCGCGGTTCTGCGGAGGTCTCGGCGCAAAGCCGGCGGACTGGATCTCTCGCTTTGGCGCATGGGCCCCGAAATGCCGGGTCTCCCGACGAACGGCCCTGGCGATGGCTGGCGCGTCCTGAGTGGCCGTCTTGGCGCTGTGGCAGCCCTTGCGGTGCGCTGGCGCGAGGTTGCTCTCCTCGTCCTCGCCGAAGAGGGCGAGCGGGATGATGTGGTCCAGGTCCCAGCCCTCGCCGGGGTCGATCTTGCCGCCGCAGACGTGGCAGGTGTGGTTGTGCGCCTTCAGGATGCGGAGGCGGACCTTGTCGGAGCGGCGCTTACGCATGACGCAGCCCCGTCAGATGAGACCATGTCCGCCCAGTTCGGATGTTGAAGATTGCAGACGGAGTGACACCTAGCCGGGCGGCGGCCTGCCGGTTGGTCTCAGGTGAAGTCAGAAGCTCCATGACCTGAGCTTCACCGAGGCGGCACGCACTCGACTTTACTCCGCGCCGGATCGCCGCTCGGCGCCGGCCCTTTCGATCCATGTCCGCGATATTCTCGGCGCGCGTGCCGAGCCAAAGGTGGTTCGGATTGCAACACGGAGGGTTGTCACAGGAATGGCAGACGTTCAGGTCGCCAGGGTCGCGACCGGACGAAAAAGTGAAGGCAATCCTGTGCGCCAGCGTGGTGGCGTGACCAACAAGATTGCAGACGCCATACCCCGACTCGTTGATCTGCCCAGACCACGGCCAGCAGGTATCATCGGCCCTCTTGTCGACTCGGCTCCAAAAGCTCTCGGATGCTGCCGCCAACGCGCGCGCCCGCTTTGCAGACAGCTCGCAGTTCCGCGAGCAGTACTGAGGTCTCGCGCGCCGGCTTTTGGCAAGGCCGTAGGCGCGCTCAAACCGCCCCTTGCAGTGGCTGCACTCAAAACTGGTCGCCCGTGACGTCTTCGGGAGGCCATCAAAGTTTCCATGCCGAATCCAAAGCTGGTAGTGCCGATTGCAGGCCGGGCCACCGCCACTCCGCAGCAGCGCGTTTTGTTCGCAGCCCTTGGCAGAGCAAGGAAGATCCCTCACCTTCACGACCGCACGCCAAAGCCCGCCAGGGCTTCCTCGAGCTTCCCGCCTGTCGCCGGAGACAGGGCGCAATCGGTATCCGGATCGCGGCAATCGGCGACGGCGGCGAGCATGGCGGCAACCGCGCTGGGTCCGGCGTTGATGATCTGTGCGATGTCGCCAGCCTGCCGCAGAGGGCCGGGCCAGATCAGGGTGACGGGCTCGGGCGGCACGCCGGAGAAGGTGATCCAGGTACGGCCGTCCTCGTCGCGACGACCGAACTCGACCCGAAGCGCGGGCGCCTGCGGTGCTGACCGCTTGGCTTTCGCGGCACTCATGGCCAAGTGATCCCGAGCCAGAGAGCCATGCCCACGATCGCCACGCTCGCGCCGGACCAGAAACCGATCAGCGTCCACTCGGTGACGGCAAAGACGGCCGGGCCATTATCGTTCACGGCCGGCTTTTCGACGGCCTCGGAGATGGAGAAGGTGCGGGCCATGGCGTCAGGCCAGCGCGAGTGCGGGGAGGGCGGCGACCATGGCGGCGCCGCGAGCGTGGGCGGCGCGCATCCCGCTTTCGTCGGCCGCGCAGATCTCGCAGGGCCGGGCAGGCGCGCGGGTGGCAGCGATCCGAACCGCCTCGTCGTTCATGCTCAGCCGGGCTGTGACGGCCTCGGCGAGATGCGTGGAGTTGGCGTAGCCGTGGTCGGGCGGCAGAGCCCCTGACAGCGCCTGGACGAACACGCTGCGCAGGTCGTCGAGCGCAAGCTCCATGGCGTTGCGGCGGCCGTCGGCGAAGCGGCGCCCCTCCTTCGCCAAATCCCCGGTGGTGACCCCCTCGTAGGAGAGGCGCACCACCATCCCGGCCATCGCCATGATCCGGTCGCAGGCCAAGCGGGCCTGATCCATCACGTCATCGGCGGTCGCGGTGGGCTCGAATGTCTCGGGCATGCTGAACGGGGCGCTCATGACGACCTCACAGGGATGGGCGGGGGATGGGGCAGGCGGCACGCCGAGGCTCCGGCGTGGAGGGCGCGGGCGTCAGGCGGCGATCTGATCGCGGGCGGCCACGGCACGCTCGACGGCGAGCTTCGCGGCGGCACGGCCAGCAAGGCTGAGCTCGAAGACGTCGGGGAGGTCGACACCGCCGACCTGGGCAATCACCCTGCAGTCGCGAATGACCACGCAACCAATCTCGGTGGTGCCGTCGCAGTACCGGTCACCACGGCGGCGCTCGCCGATGCGCGGGGCGGCCCAGAAGCGGACGGCCATGAGAGACCGGACAGCGGTAACGGATGAGGCCTCAGCCTCGGCGCGGCGCTTGGCGTTAGCAGCATTGCGGCGCGCCTCGCGCTCGGCGGTCAAGTAGCCGACTTGGCGGCGGCGGGGGATGTCGCCAAAGCGGTTGAAAGGGGTGGGCATCGGGTGGCTCCATCGCGTACGGCGATGAAGCAATGTTCCCCATTATGGGGAGGATCGTCAACCCCATTTTGGGGCGATTTCGAGTTTCTTCATCCACAGCCGTCCACAGGCCCGGATTATGTTCTTGCTTCGTTCTCATTTGGGCGCTTCCATAGGCCCAGAGGCAGAGGAAGCGAACCGATGGCAGGCAAGGATCTCTACGGCGTCCAGACGTTCCTGCACGACCGTGAGGGCAAGCTCACGGCAGGTCGGTTCCTGGCGTGCAAGGACGCTGACGAGGCGAGGCGCGCAGCTTCGGCAAAGGTAGCCGGCGGCCACGCGGCCGGATCGGCGGCGTTCTACCGCCGGGGCGCTGGCGAGTTCGACGAGGGGGAGGCGGTCACGCTCGAGGTTTTCGGCATCGTGCCGCCCGGCGTCACAGACGCGCTGCCGTTTTAGGAGATCCCCATGCCTGTTATCTGGGACAACCCCTGCGGCCACAACATTATCGCCACACGGCGCTGCAAGGCATGCGGAGAGGAGGGCGTGCGAACCCTATGGTCGAGGCCGTGGGAGTTCGCCAACGAAGCCTTCGCCTCGTGTCTTGAGGAGACGCCCCTGACGATCCCAGACATAGGCAGCATGCTGAAGGACGCGCCATTTAAGTGCACCGGGTGCGGCGGGGCTGACGCGAGGATTGTCGCCCTCTCAATGGATACCACCTCGATCCCGTTTTAGCTCAGGCTCGCACTGAGACTTCGGTGAGGAGGCTAACCCATTACCTTGGCCGTCTACGTAATAGTCCCGCCAGGGTCGGCGGATGCGCTACCCTTTTGACTCACCTTGCAAGCGGCTGCGCAGGCTTGACGCCTGGCGGAAGCGACACGGGTGGTTGCGACTTTTCTGCCTGCTCTTTGGCCGCGGCAGCAACAACATCACGGACCGACATACCGCGACTAAATATTGCATCGCCATATGTCATAATAGCAAGTATTAATGCTGAAATAGCCAACCCAGTAGCAATAGTAGTCACTACTACCGTGTTTCGTGTTGATCGGTAGTCCTGTCTTACCTCAGAGCGAGCAGTAGCAATTTCTACCCTCGAATGTTCGCTTGATTCCAGAAGACGGTCTAGCTTGGCATTGATTTCGACAAAGCGAGCTTCTCCGCGAGCTTCCGCCGCCTCTAATTTCAGATCGACGTACTCACGGTCAGATGCCATTTTATTGATTCTATCATCAGAATTGGACGTATTCAACGCCTCGGGCTTCAAGGGCACCAAGCGCAGCTTTGCAGAAAGTTGAGCCGCAGTAAAATCGCTCAAGAAAGATGACCTTTCTGTAGAAAGTTTTGCATGATATGGTTGCAATAAGCCAAAACCTTTTTTGATTCATTTCCAGATTTTACGATTTTTTCCTTAATATCATCACCCCTAACCTCCCCGGTTTCATTGATTTTTACAATAATTGCCGAGATTAATTCTTGTGTAGTAAAAATTGATGACATAATCAGATAGTTTGTAGCTATAATCTTATCAATATCACGAGCATTAAGCGTGACTGGATCATTTTTCAAGACAAGCGCACGCCATGCTTCTATCTCGTCTTCAGTTAGTTGATCCATATCTTCGGACATGATTATTAGCCTCGTCTCCGCCTCTGTATGGGCCGGTGCACCCACGTCACGAGGGCGACGATCGCCACGTCGATCCGTCCGTCCTCGTCTTCGGTCTGGTAGTCGAGGGGCGAGGCGCCGTTCGGGATGATGATCGGCTTCTGCCAGCGCGGGTCATCCGAATCGGGCCATAGCTCGACGTGGGAGTTCTTCCGAGAGAAGCGCTTGGCCGTGCGCTGCCGAAGGTGCCCCGCGTGGCGCCTCAGTTCCGCGATCACCAAGTCGTCTTCACGAGGCACGTACCGCGCGGCGACGGCGTTCACGCAAGCCAGGATATCGCCGTCGAGCGCGATGCGGTTGATCGAGGTCCCGCGGACGACGAGGCCGTACTGATCGCGAGCGTTCCAGCGCGCGTCCGGCAGCACGGGTACCGGATCGTATTCTGGCTCGTCGACGTGGTCGTCAATCTCAATCCACCGACCCGCGGCCACCTCGCCAAACACGGGCAGACCAGACAGGCTGATGGCGGCCGTCATCTCCTGCGCTTGGTCGATGTCTATTCCGGCCGGAACGCCTGGCGCCGCGAGCACGTCGGCGGGAGTGACGTTGAAGATCTGCGCCGCCTTGGCGATTCGATCGGCCTTCAGCCCACGCTCGCCGTCCTCGACCTTGATGTACCCGCTTTTCGACAGGCTGAAGGCCTCGGCGGCCTGCTCCTGTGTCATGCCGGCCGCCTCGCGAAGGCGCTTCAGATTGTTCGGGACCCGTGGAGTTTTCCCCATAGCGGGGACAATGATCGACCGGGGCTGACAAGTCGCTCCCCAAGATGGGTCGAAACCCTCTTGACGAACATCCCCATAATGGGGAATGTCTCGTGTCATGAACCTCCTCGACTACATGCGCGACGAAAAGCTCGACGACGACGCCATGGCAGCGCGCCTCGGCGACTGCAGTGGGCATGCCGTCAAGAAGTGGAAGTACGGCGAGCGCGTGCCGTCGATCGAGGTTGCGGCCCGCATAGAGCGCGCGACCGACGGCAGGGTCGGCCTCCGCGACTGGGTTCGGTCGGAAGCTGAGCCCACGCACGCCAATCCGCTCCCGACCTCGCTCGATCTGCCCAAGACAGCGAGCGCCCACCCGTGAGCGCCGCCCTCATCACTCTGGCCGTCATCGGCACTGCCGCGGCCTACAACGCCTTCGTCATGGCGATTGCCGGTCGCGCCCGCCGTGGGGCGCGCCAGTGACCGCCGCTGACCGCCTGTGCTTGGTCTTCGCTGTGTGGTTCGCCATTGCGGTGGCCCTGACGGTTGGGACCGACAGACGCCAGGCCGACCCCTTCGAGGATCTGCTGTCCTGGGGTGGCCGCCCATGACCGGCTGCATCCTCATCACCCATCGCACCGGGTCGTTCCGGTCGATCGTCGGGCTCTTGGCGGATACGACCCGCCTTGGCCCGACGCACCCCTTTCGTCCGGCCGGATCTGTCCTGCGTCCCGGTTGTGGCGTCACGAGGCCCCGCGAGGGGCAGCCCTGCTTGGGCGTTTCCTCCCTGAGACTTGCCGGCCGCTCCTCTGTGGGTGGCCGGCTCTTTCGCGCTGGTTCTGACCAGTCGCGTTGCCGCGCGTCCGGTCGCCGTATCCTTGAACACATCCATCTGTCTGCGCTTCGGCTTGCCGGCCTCGCGCTCATTCATCTGCGGTCGATTGCAGACCTTGCCGGGTCTGTAGCGCCGCGATCCCTCTCGTATGGCGCGCTCGTATCCGTCCCAGGACGCGTCGCCACTGTTCTCTGTGCTGCGTACCCCCTCACCATCCATGGGGCTCGCTGATGTCATCCGCTTCCTGCCTCCCGCTTTCCAGCGCCACCCCGATGTTCACAACATCGGGGAAAGCCATGGGAAAGTCGCACGGGAACTCCGCGCAGTTGGGTGAAGCCGAGCGTACAGTTGTCCAAGAACGGACCACAGATTTCCTGCGCTCGCTCTACCCGACCAAGACCGCCGACAACGTCGCGGTCGACACGGGGATCAGCGCGAACACGATCTCGAAGTGGTTGGAGCGCGGCTCGGCGCCGGCCTCGTGGGCGTTCCTGCGACTTCTCGAGGCCTACGGGCCCGAGCTCGCATGCGCCGTGATGGCGGACCCGCCCGCGTGGCTCGACAGGGCCGCGCGCGAGCAGAAGCGCGAGCGCCTGGAGGCGCAGATCGCCTCGCTGCAGTCCCAGCTTGATGGAGGCCGCGCATGAGGTTCGGCGGCCTACAGATCATGGCCCGGCTGTGGCTGTCCGACAGCCTTCGCAGTTGGGGCATCGGGCTCTCGGCCCGCTTCGCCAAGGCAGCGGACTGGGTCGACCCGATGCGCGCCAGCCGCGCGAAACCCGCCCGCGAATGGAATCCCCGCCTGTGGGACCGCGACGGCGACCCCCGTGCCGATGCCGAGGAGAGGCCATGACCGAACACCTCGACGACCACAGCTTCTACGGCGACCACGTCCGGCGCTACCGCCTCGGTGAGACGCCTGCGCCCAACCACGAGATCTGCCGTCCCGTCTGTGCCCTGGTGATCACCTCGGCCGCGATGATGGGCGAGGGCTACGTCAACGCCCTCACCCCCGACGGCGAGCCCGTCATGGTGGACGTGCCGCTGGGCTTTGCCCGTCAGTCCACCCCGGTCCCCGGCGACATGGTCATCATCGATCCGACGGGGTCGGTGACGCATCGGCCCGCCGCACTGTTCGCGGCCGAGAGCCGTCCGATCCAGCGCCTCGTGATGCCCGGCTGCGATGGCCCCGACTTCTGCGCCTCGGGCTCGGTCGCGATCGTCCGCCGGTCCGGCGAGGTCGCCACCATCCCGCTGATGCACGCCTTCCCGGCGGCATAGCCCCGCCGAACGCAAAACGCCCGACACCCCAGGTTGGAAGCAGGGGTGCCGGGCGCTGGAACCAGAGATCGTCCCTGGCAGGAGCAAGCCCAAATGAGCACACAGCACGCCGCAGAGCAAGGTCCGGCGGTCGACGCCTCGTCCGTCGCCGCTGATCAGCTGAAGGCCTTCATCGAGCGCATCGAGCGCCTGGAGGAAGAGAAGGCCGGCCTCGCGAGCGACATTAAGGATGTCTACGCCGAGGCCAAGGGCACCGGCTTCGACGTCGTCGCTCTCCGCAAGATCGTCTCCCTGCGCCGCAAGGACCACGCCGAGCGTCAGGAAGAGGAGGCGATCCTCGAAATGTACATGCAGGCGCTCGGGATGGTCTGAGCGCCATGGAAGCCATCTCCGCCTCAGCTCTGCGTCGGAATACCTGTCGTCTCAAGCCCGACGAGCGCCCCTGCTACACGCAGAGGCCCATCGTCGGATCGGTGACGATCGAGATCCCGATGCCCCCGAGCGCGAACAAGCTGTTCGCCAACGGTGCCAAGGGCGGGCGGGTGAAGACGGCTGCGTACCGGTCCTGGCGGAACCACGCCGCCCTCGTCGGCAGCTTCAAGCGACCCGGTCGGATCTCTGGTCCGGCCGACGTCACCATCCATCTGCCGCCCTTCAAGGGCGACACCGACAATCGCATCAAGCCCCTGCTCGACGTCGCCAAGCAGATCGGCGTCATCGCCGACGACGGCGAGCACTGGATTCGTCACGTCACCGCGATCCGCGAAACCACTGGCACCCTGGTCCGGATGATCTTCACGATGATGCCGATCGACCCCCTCGACGTCGCCGACGCTCAGACCCGCGCCCGCGAGAACCAGCAGCCCAAGTACATCGCCGTCGCCCTCGGCCTCACCATCGGTCAGGTCCACGCCATCCTCGCGGGAGCCACAGCATGAAGGCCCCACACCGCCTCTCCATCGACTTCAGCCCGCCCCCGTCAGCCTGCGCCACCATCGAGCGCATGTGGAGCGAAGGGCACGACAGCGTGGCCATCGCGACCGCCTTGGGGATGCGTGAGCCGGCAGTCTGCCGCGTCCTGCGCCGTCAGCAGGACGACCGATACGACCTTCGTCAACAGGAGGCGCACTGCGCCGGCCTGTCCTCAGTCCGAGCCTGAAGGATCAGTCCCATGAGCACGAAGAAGAATGAGGCTGCACCGTTTCGTGTTGAGGCGCCGCGATCGGACCTGTTGCGAGCCGTCGCCCGCGCCTCGACTGCCATAGAGCGACGCAACACCGTCCCGATCCTGTCGTTCGTGCAACTCGCGATGGGATTCGGCACCCTGGCGGTGACGGGTACGAACCTCGACGCCGAGATGCGCGTGGAGATCGAGGCGCGCGGCGAGGGCGCCGCCTGTCTTCCTGGGCATCGTCTCCGCGACATGCTTCGGGCCATGCCAGAGGGCGGTGTCGTGTTGACCGGGGACGCGGATGGCGTCGTGACCCTTCGGTCGGGCGACACCGAGATCACCTATGGCTCGCTGCCGGCGAATGATCACCCCGTCCTTAGCATCGACAACGCAATCTGGTCGGTCACGCTCCCCGATGGCGTTTTCTCCTACCTGGTCGGCGGCGCGGCTGGCGCGATGTCGACGGAGGAGACGCGCTACTATCTCAATGGCGTTTGCCTGGAGATCAAGGACGGCACTGCCATCGCTACGGCGACCGACGGCCATCGCCTCGTCTCCATGTCGTCGAACCTTGCCGGCAAAGTTGCCGACCAGCCCCCGATCATCATTCCGCGGGATACGGTGGGAATCGCACTGGCGCAGATCGGGGCCGGCGAAGCGAGGGTGATCGGCTACGGGCCGGACACCACCAAGGGTGCGAACAAGATCGAGATCGCCGGTGGCGGCGCTCGCCTACGGGCGAAGCTGATCGACGGGACCTTCCCTGATTGGCGCCGAGTGGTGCCGACCAGCGATGGGTCCGTCTGCGCCCTCGGTCTGCAGGACCTTCGGCGAGCCCTGCAGATGGCGAAGGCCAACAGCACCGAACGAGGCCGGGCGATCAAGCTCGTCCACGGCGATGGAGCCATCCGCCTGATCAGCAGCAACCCCGACACGGGCAAGCTCTCGACGCGCTTGCCCTGCGAGGCGCCGACGCCCTTCGCCGACATCGGCATGAACGCCGAGTACCTGCGCAGCCTTGCCGACGCCGCCGTGAAGATCGGATCGAAAACCCTGCGCCTCCACATCACCGGCCCCGGAGAGCCGATCCGCATCCTGCCCGACGAGACCATTCCGGGCGCGATGGCGGTCCTCATGCCGATGCGCGTCTGAGCGCCCTCTAGCGACCAGCCCTTTGCACCGATGGAGAGCGTGATGGAAGTCGATCAGCACCAGGATGAGCAGGCCAAGGCACCGAAGAAGGCCCGCAAGATCAAGGGCGCCGCACCCACAGCGCAGGAGATCCTAGAGAAGGCAAGGCGTGAGGCCCGCCCGACAACCCCTGCCGAACGAGTGAAGATTGAGGCGGCCGGGCAGTGTCTCATGCCTGGGCACCTGGAGCTGCCGGTCATGAAGGCGCCGGTCTCGCGCTTCTGCGCGTCTTAGGCGTGACCATGCTCGCAAAGGCGGACGTCACCAACGTCTATCGCGAGATCCGCGGCTTCCCTCAGGCTGCGGAGTAGCGCGGACATGGCCGACCGGCTGCCATGGTTCAGGTGCTTCCCGTCCGCCCTTTTGGGCGCGCTCGCCGGTCTCGATCCGGACGAGGGGCTGACCTACGTCACCGCCCTGCTGCGCATCTATGAGACCGGAGGGCCTGTCGGCGAGACCGGCAAGACATTGTCGCGGCGCACGGGCCTGCCTGAGCGGAAGGCCTCGGCTGCCCTTGAGCGCCTGATCGAGGCCGGCAAGCTCCTCCGCACTGCGGATGGCCGGATCGACAGCGCGACGACACATGACGAGATCCGTTGGCAGACCGAGCGCCGCACGGACCAGTCCGCGGCCGGCAAGGCGAGCGCCGCACGTCGTCAAAAGCAGGCGGTCGAGGAAAAGAACGTTGCGTCCATTAAATCGGACGATCAAAACGACGGGCAAAAAGATCAACGAAATCAACAAAACGGCTCAACGCCCGTTGAACGCCCGTTCAACCACTTAGACTTAGAACCAGAAGAAGAGAAGGAAGGAGACAAGCTCCTTCCCTTCGTTGGCGATCGAGGCGGCTTCCCGCCGAAAGCCTTCGAGCTCTGGTGGATTGGCTACCCCCACAAGGTCGGCAAGCAAGCGGCCGAGAAGGCTTTCGAGCGCGTCCGTCGCTCAGGCCGGGTGCCATGGGCTGCCCTCACCGACGGCGTGCAGCGGTACATCCGCACCAAGCCGCCCGACCGCTCCTATTGCAACCCTGCGACGTGGCTGAACGAGGGAAGGTGGGACGATGAACCGAGCGTTGGAAATTCAGGCAGCCTCGTCGCGGGATTTGCTCCCGGCCGTGGACGTCAGCCAGCCGGAAACTCTGCTGTCGCTACCGCCCTGGCTCGCCACGCAAATCGCAGCGGTATCGGACCTGGGATACGGGCGGACGGTCCTCGATCCGACGACCAAGGCCGTCACCGGCCAGGTCGCGACGATCCCGAGGTCGAAGATGCCGACTGGTCCCCAGCGGGCGGCTATCGCGCGGCGCATTGAGGATTTGCACGCGGCCTCGATGCCGGGGCCGATCGCTTCGACCCTGGCTGTCATCGGCGCGATCGTGAACCGCAACGCCGCGGCACGGCAGGACGCCGATCTCGCCGACATCGAGATCGAGGCCTACCGCGATGCCCTCGACGACCTGCCGGCCTGGGCGGTGCGGGAAGCCCTTCGTCGGTGGCGGCGTGGCGAAGTGGGAGGCGACCGCCGCAATCTCGACTTCGCACCGAAGGAGCACCGCCTCCGGTCCATCGCGCTCAGCATCGAAGCCGTGGTGCGCGGGCAGATTGTCCGGCTTCAGCGCCTGCTCGAGGCTGAGGAGGAGCCCGAGCGCCCGACAGAGGCGGAGCGTGAGGCGACGCTGAAGGAGGTCCAGGCTCGAATGAAGGCCGTAGGTGATGGCGCGGACGCCCGGCCGGTGACGCTGAGGCCCGGCCATTCCGAGGCCGAGCGCATCGCGGCCGAGCGCGACCTCGCCGAGCGGAAGGCAGCCGTGGCGGCCGAGGCAGAGCAGCAGGTCGCTGAAGACGAGGCGAGCGCAGCATGAGCACCGCCTTCTCGGCTCTCAAGCCCCCACGCATTCAGGAAGGCTCGCCCGAGTGGCGGGCCGCCCTCTTTGGTCAAGCCGTGGCGTATGCGGTCCACCTGACGGGGCCGATCTGCCCTTACGCTCTCGGCGCCCACCTTCGAACCTTCCTCGGCAGGTCCGAGGACGGCTGCGAAGGCGAGGTTCTGGATGCGGTCCTGATGCTCATCCAGACCGGCCTCTTCACCCTTAACACCATGAGGGCCGACACCGGCGTCATCGCCTTCACCGACGAATCCAGGCTCACCGTCTCACCGCTGATGACGGCGTACCTCTACGGCGAGGCGACGCCATGAGCCGCCGCCATTTCGCCGAGACGTCGGTGCGCGAGGAGGGCCAGCCCGTCCCGCGCTACCGGCTCGTCTGCGGCACCTGCGGCTGCGGCGAGACCTTGGGCCGGATGAACTTCGGCCAGGCCGTCGCCGACACCCAGGTGCCGAAGAAGTTCGAGGACAAGGGCTGGCGCGTCGGCAAGCGCCACGACGGTCGCGACGACCTCTGTCCTGCCTGCGTCAACCGAGAGCAGGAGGCCCGCCGCCGGCGCCTCCACGTCGTTCAGTCAGAGGAGTGCGTACCAGTGGCTCAGCCCACCCCCATCAGTTCCGCAGGTTCTGCCCCGGCGCGGCCCGCCGCACCCGCCGCCGAAAAGCCCCGCGAGATGACCCGTGACGAGCGCCGTCTGATCTGGGCGAAGCTGGAGGAGGTCTACATCGACGAGCGGGCCGGCTACTCGGCCGGATGGTCCGATGCCCGCGTCTCCGAGGACCTTGGTATCCCGCGCGCCTGGGTCTCAACGATCCGCGACGAGAACTTCGGGCCGGGCGTCAGCGAGGACGTCGAGAAGGCCATGGCCGAGGCGAAGGTGCTGACCGCCGAGGCGGCCGAGTTCCGCAAGGCCATGGAGGCCCTGACCGCTCGAGGAGCGGAGATCCTGAAGCGAGCCGATGCGGTCGATCGCACGGTGAAGCGGATCGAGACGGCCATCCGGTAGCGGACCACACCAAAGCTGGTTGCCGCCGGCCCACACACCCATCCTCTCGTAGCGTATCGAGGATCGAATCCATGACCAAGAAGCAGCGCCGCGCCCAACGCCGCGAGAAGGCCCGCCTCAAGACCATGCAGGCGGTCAAGCGGTCTACGGCCGTGAACATGCAGACGGTCCGTGCTGGCGCCCATACGGCGGCCCGCGAGCCCATGGAGCGGTTCGAGGTCGACGAGGGTCGGACCTGGTACGTGGTGCGCTCGCTGCCGCGGTGGGCCGCTCGGGCGGCTGAACAGATACGGGCGTCAGGTACGCCGGTGTTCGAAGCTCGAGAGGCCGTGCGGCTCGTCTCGGACATCGGCAAGGTCAGGGTAGCGCTCATCCCCGTGCTGCGCCGGCTGCTGTTCGTCGGCGTCAAGGACTGGCAGGAGATCAAGCACGTCGAGAGCCACCCGGGCGTCTACGATGACCTGACCGGATACCGCCGTGGCGGCGTGGTGGAGCGGCCCGACGGTGGGGCCATGGTCATCGCGCCTGCCGACCTCCAGGCGTTCGCCGACTGCATCACGGGCCATGGGGGCGACGTCGAGGCGGCGCGGGTGCTGCTCTACGAGATCGGCCAGGCAGTGCGCGTCAAGGACGGCGCATTCGCCAGCTTCCATGCCATGGTCGAGGAAATCGACATGGATCGCAGGCGTGTGAAGGTATCCGTCAGCATCTTCGGACGGGAAACGCCGCTGGAATTGGACATCAATCAGGTCGAGGCGGGGTAGTGGCTCAGTTTGAAATCTGATTGGGTTGACCCGGCCTTGGAGCGGTCATCGACCCGTGCCATGCTAGCGCATGATGGATAAGCCGCCTGACGCCTTCCGAGTAGAAATCAAGCACCGCTCAATTCCGCCAAACCCATGGAAGTGGGAAATTTATCGTGGGGCGGAACCGCTATGCGTTGAACAATCCACCATAAGCTATGCTTCGCAATCCGAAGCGCTGGCGGCGGGACATGAAGCTTTAGCGCGATGGGCGCATGGGACGAAAAAGCCAAGTTCAAAGGGTTGGACCTGATGACCACCCCGAAGCGCCCCCGCGACCCCAACCAGCTCGCCAAGTTCATCGTGGATATGGTGACCGGAGAGGCTGAGGTTGGACAGCCGACGACGCTCGAGAAGCGCGCTCGCAAGGCCGGGCTCGCTGTTGGTTGATGCGGGCAGGGCCTGCGCCGCCTATCACGATTAGCACGTCCGCAATGTCCAAGCGAAGCGAGTTCAGGTCGATGAAATTTGGAGCTTCACCTACGCCAAGCAGAGGAATGTAGCGGGCGCTGTGGCGGCACCGGACGGCGCTGGCGACACATGGACGTGGACCGCCATCGACGCCGACAGCAAGCTTGTCCTGTCCTACTTCATCGGGGGTCGTGACGGTGAGTGCGCCGCTTGGTTCATTGACGATCTAAAGACCCGCCTCGCCAACCGCGTTCAGCTCACGTCAGACGGCCAAAAGGCGTACCTGCAGGCCGTCGAAGACGCCTTCGGTGCCGATGTGGATTACGCCCAGCTCGTGAAGATCTACGGGAACGCTCCCGGCGGTGCCACGGGCCGCTACAGCCCTGCCGAATGCACCGGGATCAAGAAGACCACCGTCGAGGGCTCACCCGACGAGGCGCACGTCTCCACGTCCTACGTCGAGCGTCAGAACCTCACGATGCGGATGCACATGCGTCGGTTCACCCGACTCACGAACGCGTTCTCAAAAAAAGGTCGAGAACCACGCCTACGCCGTGGCGCCACACTTCATGTATTACAACTTTGTGCGGCTGCATGCGAAACTGCGGGTGAGCCCGGCGATGGCGGCGGGCGTCACTGACCGGCTTTGAGAAATTGGCGATATCGTTGCGCTGGTCGAGGCCGCAGATGAAAAGCCGAGCAAGCGCGGTCCGTATAACAAATATAAGGAAAACAAATAGATATGAGTCGGCATATTATTATAGATAACTCCAATATTTATAGCACTATGACCGGGGCAGCAGCTCGCATAGAGCCACAAGTCCCATGGGTTGGCATCAGAATGCACCTAGATAATTTCTTTGACGCTCTTGAAAATAGGAGTGAAACTCCGACGCGGGTCTTTGTCGGGTCAGAAAAGAGTGCCGCAGCCTCAATCTGGCAGAAAGCGAAAGATAGAGGGTATGAAACATATATACTGAAAAGAATCATTGATAGCGACGACACGACATCTGAACAAGCCGTTGATGAAATTGCACATTTAAAAATAGCAAATGCGGTCCTAGATTATGATGGCGAGCAGACGCTTGTCATAGTAAGCGGCGACGGAAAGATTTCCGACTTCGGAACTAGCTTCCCACAGCAAGCAGAACGGGCATTAAAGCGAGGTTGGTCAGTTGAAGTTTGGGCGTTTAGCGACGGAATGACGAGCGCATACAAGCACCTCATGGACGCGTATCCTGGGCGTTTAAGAAAAGTCTATTTGGACGATTTTTATGATAACATAACTTTTGTTCAAACTCATAATTTAAGAAACCCTACAGCGTCATTACCCGTGCACCTAAAGCGAAACGCAAAGAGCCTCATTTGGCCTTGGCTCTAAAAATTTCAAACTGACCCACTACCCGAGGCGGCTTGACATCGCGCGCGCGCGCGACATTATGTCGGGTAGGATATCCCGTCTACGGCGATAGCGCGTCGCGCAGTCTTGCCTCTTCGGTGACCCGGCCCACGTCCGAGAGACGAGGCGATTGGGGTCAATGTGCCCTTAGGGGTGCGCTTTCTCAAAACACGCAGTGGACGAAGAGAGCAGGCCGCCACCGAAGTAGCGGCCCGCCCCTCTTACATCAGGATCTTGAGGATCGCAGCAATCGCCGTAAGGCAAAGAGCCAAATCAATCTTGATCGTGATGGTGACACCGAGATTGGACTTCATCAGAAGACCCTCGGGTCGCAGCCGGCCGCAGACCCTTTGGGGTTGCGATCTGAGCGCACCATCGAACGGTACGACCGCCGTTCATGGCAGCATCGGCCCGTCATCAATGCCCTAGAAACATCGCTGACGGCGTCGTGTGCATCCCCTAGCCCGCTATCGGGTGGCGAAACCGAAAGTGCGCCTTACGAGCCTCGGGCACGGCGTTACGGATAGGGAACAAGGGTGCCCCAGGATGCCTCCCGGGATCCTGCTGCCGATCCGGGTCCAATCCTGGCCGAACCTTCGCCTTGTGTCGAGACCCCGCTGCAACCGCGCATTGCCGAGCCCTCTCACGTGGGGTCCATATCAATGCCCCGCCTCACCACCCTCAAGCTACGCCTCGGGACGCTGGATACGCGGACGGCGAGGCCAGCCCCCAAAGTAGCCGACGCCGAGCTATTGACGCCCGAGCACGCTGCTTGGCGCCAAGAGGTGCTGAAGCGAGCCGGGTGGAAGTGCCAATGGCCCGGATGCACGGCCCACGGCAGGCGCGGCGGGGTCCGGCTCTACGCCGATCACATCGTCGAGCGCCGAGATGGCGGTGACCCGCTGGACCCAAGGAACGGGCAGGCGCTGTGCCCGCCGCACCATGGCATCAAGACCGCCGCTGAGCGGGCGCGGCGCATGGGGTTGATGCCGGCCTAGCCGAACGGGGCCTGCGGGCGTCCTGGGCCATCCAAGGAACCGCGTGCGGCCACCAGCGAGGGGTGGGGGGGCGGTCTAAAGTCTGGGATGCCAAGGGGTCGCTACCGCATGGGATCGCATTCGCAGATTTTATCCTGGTGGGTCGTTTTAGGTAGTGCGGAGTAGCGCGGACATCGCAGCCATGGCCAAGGCAAAAAAACCTATTGATTGGGCCGGGATCGAGCGCGATTTCAGCAAAAGCACAAGCTCAATCAGAGAGATAGCCCGGTGGTTCGGGTGCTCTGAAAAGGCGATCCGCCTCAAGGCGAAGGAGAAGGGGTGGTCTCGTCCTGGCGGCGAAACTCCGCGCCCGGCTCCGCAGCTTCCCCCCACCCTCGACGAGGTGGTCGCGCCCCTCGTTGCCCGCATCAAGCCGGCAGACGCGGAGCCCGTGAAGCCTGAGGCCATCCTTGACCGCGGTCGCGACCTCGTCGTCCGCATGATGGATGAACTGGAGGTCACCACCTCCTACCTCGGCGAGATGGAGGAGGAGATTGTCGCTTCGACGCCGGGCAAGAACGACGGCGGGCGTCGCGAGGCGATGATGAAGGCGGTGAGCCTGTCCACCAGGGCCGGTACGCTGAAGAACCTTGCCTTGGCGGCCAAGACCCTGTCGGAAGCGGCCGTCCCGGACGGCAAGAAGAAGCAGCGCCAGGCGGGCGCGGATGAGGCGACGTCGAGCGGCGGCAAGTTCGCCCAGCGTAGCGGCCCGCGGCTGGTGGCCAGCAACACGTGAAGCCCGAGTGGACGACGGCGTGCCCCGATTGGGAGAAGCGTATCGTCGCCGGGCGGTCGCTGATTCCGTTCAAGCCGCTGTTCCCTGCGGCGGCACAGGACGCGCTCGCGGTATTCAAGTCGCTGCGGGTCGTGGACCTGCCGGGCAAGCCGACTTTCGGCGAGGTGAGCGAGCCTTGGGTGCTCGACTTCGTGGCTGCGATCTTCGGCGCCTACGACGAGGAGACCGGGCAGCAGCTTGTCCGAGAGTTCTTCCTGCTCATCTCGAAGAAGAATACGAAGTCCACGCTCGGCGCCGGCATCATGCTCACAGCGCTCATCATCAACTGGCGCCACGAGGAAGAGGTGCTGATCCTCGCGCCGACGATTGAGGTCGCGCAGAACGCCTACAAGCCCGCAGCCGCGATGGTGCGCGCCGATCCCGAGCTCGACGCCTCGCAGGGGGAGGGCGGCTTCCTGCATGTGCAGGACCACCTCAAGACGATCACCCACCTGAGCAATCGGGCAGCGCTGAAGGTGGTCGCGGCGGACACGGACACAGTGTCCGGCAAGAAGGCTGGTCGCATCCTGATCGACGAGCTTTGGATCTTCGGGAAGCGCCCGAAGGCAGACGCGATGCTGCGCGAGGCGACGGGCGGTCTGGTCTCCCGGCCGGAAGGCTTCGTCATCTCGCTTTCGACGCAGAGCGACGAGCCGCCAGCCGGCGTGTTCAAGGCGAAGCTGGACTACTTCCGCGACGTGCGGGACGGCAAGATCACCGACCCCAAGAGCTTCGGCCTGCTCTACGAGTTCCCGAAGGCGATGGTGGAGGCGAAGGCCTACCTCGACCCCGAGAATTTCTACATCACCAACCCGAACATCGACCGCTCCGTCAGCCGGGAGTGGCTGCAGGACGAGCTTCGTAAGGAAGAGGCCAAGGGTGAGGACACCCGCCGGACCTTCCTGGCGAAGCACCTGAACGTCGAGATCGGAATGAACCTCCGGGCCAATCGCTGGTCCGGATCGGAATACTGGACCGCCCGAGCGGATGCCGGCCTCGCCTGCCCCCCAGAGGACGACCGGGCCGGGCTGCGGGAGATCCTAGACCGGTGTGAGGTGGTCTGCGTCGGTATCGACGGGGGCGGCCTCGACGATCTGTTCGGGCTCACAGTGCTCGGCCGAGAGAAGGTGACGCGGGACTGGCTCGCCTGGACCCACGCCTGGTGCCATGAGGGCGTGCTGACGCGGCGTAAGTCGATCGCGGCCCGCCTGCGGGATTTCGAGCGGGCCGGCGAGCTCACCATCGTCAACGACGAACTCGGCGACATCGCGGAGATCGTGGAGATCGTCGCCAGCATCAAAGACGCAGGCCTGCTTGCCTGTGTCGGCGTCGACCCGGCCGGGCTCGGCGAGTTCATCGAGGCGATGGCCGAAATCGGGGTGACCCAGGAGGCCAAGCTCCTCGTCGGCGTGCCCCAGGGCTACGGCATGATGAACGCCATCAAGACCGCGGAGCGGAAGCTGGCGAACGGGACACTCCGGCACTCGGGATCGAGCCTGATGGCCTGGGCCGTGGGCAACCTGAAGATCGAGCCCACCGCGACCGCGATCCGGGCGACGAAGCAGAATGCCGGCGACGCGAAGATCGACCCGGTGATGTCGCTGTTCGATGCCGTCGTTCCGATGTCGCTGAACCCGGCCGTGCCCGCCAACGCCAACCTCGGCGGCTTCCTCTCGGAGCCGATCTTCGCCTGACCGAACGACAGGACTGCGTATGGGCCTCTTCCGCAAGGCGGCGCTGACGGTCGCCCGCGGGTTGGGCCTGACCGACCAGCGCCTGATCTCGTATTTCGGTGGGGAGGAGAACCACGCCGGGGAGCGGGTCACCGTCGACACCGCGCTGACGCTCGATGCGGTGTGGGCCTGTACCCGACTCGTGTCGCAGACGATCGCAACGCTACCGTTGCCGCTCTACGAGCGCGACGGGCTCGGGCGCAGCACGGTTGCCACCGGCCACCCGCTCTATCGGGTGCTCCACGACAAGCCGAACGCCGAGATGACGGCGGTCGAGTTCTGGCAGGCCATGTTCGCCTGCAAGCTGCTCTGGGGGAACGCCTACGCGGAGATCGTGCGGGGTGCGGGTGACCGGGTGGTGGCGCTTCTGCCGATGCGACCCGATCGCGTCCAGGTCACTCGCGAAATCGACGGGTCGTTGACCTACCGCTACGCCTTCCAGGGCATCACACAGACCCTGACCGAAGATCAGGTACTCCACCTCAAGGGGTTTTCGCTCGACGGGCAGATCGGGATGTCCGCCATCGCGGCCGGGCGGCACAGCATGGGCACCGCGATGGGTGCGGAACGCTCGGCGGGCCGGTTCTTCAAGAACATGATGCGGCCCTCGGGCTTCCTGAAGTCGCCGGTGTTCCTCACATATGAGCAGCGGCAGGATTCCAAGGCGCTGATCCAAAGCTGGAAGGGCGCCGACCAGACAGGCGCCGTGCCGCTTCTGGAGGGCGGTTTCAGCTTCGAGTCGCTGACGATCCCGCCCGAGGAAGCGCAGCTTCTGGAGACCCGCGGTTACAACGTCGAGATGATCTGCCGTTGGTTCGGCGTGTCTCCGGTGATGATCGGGCACATGTCGAAATCGACGGCTTGGGGCACCGGCCTCGAACAGATGAACCTCTGGTTCCTGACCTACACCCTGCGATCCCACCTCAAGGCGGCAGAGCAGGCGATCTGGTCGAAATGCCTGACGGCAGCCGAGCAGCTTCGCTACTTCCCCGAGTTCAATGTCGAGGGCTTGCTCAGGGCCGACAGCAAGGGCCGCGCCGAGCTCTACCGCGCCGAGGTCACCAACGGCCTTAGTACCCCCAACGAGATCCGCGCCCGCGAGAACAAACCGCCGCTTCCGGGGGGCGACAGCCTCTTCATGCAGTCGGCGATGCTCCCCATCGACAAGCTCGGCCAGCAGCCGGCAAGCGGCACCATGCTGCCGCCCCCAGACGCGCCGCCAGACGGCACCAACCCTGAAGGTGCGAACGATGCAGCCTGATGTTTTCGTCGCTCCGCTGGAGCTCAAGTTCGCTGAGAATGCCGCCGAGGGCGTGTTCTCCGGCTATGGCGCCATGTTCGGCAATGTCGACAGCCACGGCGACGTGATCCTGCCGGGCGCCTTCAAGGAGTCCCTGGCCGAGCGCAAATCGCAGGGCCGCGGCGTGCCGATGCACGTCATGCACGGGGTCTACGGCGGCGATGGTGTCCCGGTTGGGGTGTGGACCAGTGTCGAGGAAGACGACAAGGGTCTGCGGGTCGAGGGCAAGCTGTCCGGCATGAACACTGATGCCGGCCGGATGCGCTACGAGCTCGTCAAGGACGGCGCCCTCGGCGGCTTGTCCATCGGCTACCGGGTGAAGAAGAACGGCGCCACCTACGGCCAGAAGCCGGGCGAGCCGAAGCGCACCCTGAAGTCCCTCCACCTCGGCGAAATCAGCCTCGTGGACGACCCCTCCAACGCTCAGGCGCGCGTCATGGAGATGAAGCGTCTCGCCCGCGCCGAGCTCAAGGCATCGGTGCTGACGGACCCTGATACGGCGACCGCCGCCGAGCGCCTGGAGGCGGCCCTTCGCATCCATGACGGGTTCATGGGCTCCTACTTTTACGGCCAGTCGGCGAAGGACGGCGCGCTCCTGATGGATGCGCTCCGCGACGCCTATCAGGCCCTCACAGGTTCGCGCGCCCCGGAAGGCCTCACCGGCTGGACCAAGGGTGCGATCAACGATCGGGAGGTGAAGGCCTGGCTCCGGGAGGAGCTGGGGCTCTCACACTCCCAGGCAGACGCGATGGCCGCGCGGCTGTTCAAGGCGAGTCCTCGGGATGAGGGGCGCGATCAGGCCGACACCGAAGCCAAGGCGGCCCTGTCCGACCTCGGCACAGCCCTGACGGGCTTCAAGCTCCCCTAACCCAACGGAAAGTATCACCATGACCCGCGCTGTCCTGCGCGGCGCTTCCGGCGCCGCTCTCTTCGCGTGCCTGATCGGCCCGCGCATCCACCTCGCCCCGCCCGACGCCGGCTCTGCTGCCGGTGCTGGAAACCAGAACGGAGCCGGCGACGCCGAGTTCAAGGCTCTGGCAAATGGCCTGAAGACCGCCACCGACGAGGTGAAGCGGTTCGCCGAGAAGGCCGAAGGCGAGATGAAGAACCTCGGCAAGATGACCGAGGAGACCAAGGCGGCGGCCGACAAGGCCATCATCGACATGAACGCCAAGGTCACCGAGTTCGACGCCCGTCTCGCGGATGTCGAGCAGAAGGGTGCGCGCCGCGGCGGCCCAGGCGGCAGCGAACTGAAGACCATCGGTCAGCACTTCGCCGACAGCGAGGGCTTCAAGGGCGTGAAGGAGCACGGCTCGCAGTACCGCGGCCAGATCCGCGCCACCGTCGAGACGAAGAACATCACCACGGCCCCTGCCACCCTCGGCGCGACCGCTTCGGTGGGGTCGTCCCTGGTCGTCACGGACCGCCAGGGCATCGTCAATCTGCCGGACCGCCCGCTGCGCGTTCGCGACCTGATCACCCCCGGTCAGACCTCGTCGAACAACATCGAGTACCCGGTGGAGACCGGCTTCACCAACGCCGCCGCGATGGTGGCCGAGGGCGCCCTCAAGCCCAAGTCTGACCTGACGTTCGACCTCAAGTCGGCGCCGGTCCGCACGCTGGCCCACATCTTCAAAGGCTCGCGCCAGCTGCTCGACGATGCGCCGGGCCTCGTCTCCTACATCGACGGCCGCGCCCGCTACGGGCTGGAGTTCGTCGAGGAGGCGCAGATCCTCTACGGCAACGGCACCGGCCAGAACCTGACGGGCATCATCCCCCAGGCATCCGCCTACGCCGCGCCGTTCGTGCCGACCGCCGAGACCCCGATCGACCGCCTGCGCCTCGCCATCCTTCAGGCGACGCTGGCTCTCTATCCGGCGACCGGCATCTGCCTGAACGACACCGACTGGGCCCGCATCGAGCTCACCAAGGACACCCAAGGCCGCTACATCATCGGCTCGCCGCAGGGCAACATCGCCCCGCGTCTCTGGGGCCTGCCGGTCGCCACCACCCTGGCCATGACCGTGAACCAGTTCCTCGTCGGCGCCTTCCGCCTCGGCGCGCAGCTTTTCGACCGCATGGCGATCGAGGTGCTGCTCTCCACCGAGAACGAGGACGACTTCGTGAAGAACATGATTACGATCCGCGCGGAGGAGCGTCTGGCGCTCGCCGTCTACCGCCCGGCCGCCTTCGTCCAGGGCCAGCTCACCACCGTCTAAGCGACGCCGTGAGCATCACCATCAACGACCGGCGGCGCCCTCGCGCCGTCGGCTCCCTCTCTCTGGAGACTGCCGCCATGGCGAAATCCGATACCGTGATGGTGCAGCCGCTGACCTCCTACATGGAGGGTGCGGAAACCAAGCACTCGCACAGCCCCGCCTACGAGGTCGAGCGCCCCCACGCGGTCGAACTCACCGCCAACGGCTTCGCTCGGATGCTCGACGGATCGGCGCATGACGACGAGGGGTCGGAGGCTTCGGCTCTGCCTGCCGCGGAAGACCAGCGGGTCGACGGCGCGACCGAGGGCAAGATTGAGAACGACGGCAAGCCGCGCGGACGCCGCGCCCTCCCTCGGGACTAAATCCGATGCGTCGCCCGCTAGCGACCATCGCCCTTGGGGCGGCGATCATCGTCGGCCTCGCGGCGCAATCCAGCTACGAGCCGTGGCGCCTCCCTAATGGACAGGGCCTCGTAGGCGGCAACGTCCTCTTCTGCGCGACGGGCGCCCCGCGCGAAGCCGCCCCTTGCGGCGGCCCGCTGACGCCCCTGACGGTGCTCTCCACGCCCTTCGTCCGCTCGGGTACGGGCGACCCCATCATTTTCGACGGCATCACCACCACGGCAAAGCAGTTCGCCATCACCAAGCCGGCGGACGCAACGTCCTATCGGTTCGTGAACCCCTGCAACGTCGACGTCCGCATTCGGAAGGTCGGCAGCATGCAGGAGAGCGTCACGCTCACCACCGGCACGCGGTTTCTAGCCCGGTCCTCAGAGACGCTGGGCACCAGCACGCCCGCGTTCGTCTCGCTGATCGCGACGGCGACGCCGACCACCGAGTGCAATCCCGAACTCCAGTATGGGCGGGGCGGCTGATGCGGACCCTCGCGCTCGCCCTCGTCGTTATAGCCCTTACCAGCCCGGCCGAGGCCAACCTCCGCGCCAGCAGCCCCATGATGGGCGACGGCGTTCAGCGCACCGGCCCTGCCGCCCCCCCTGGCGCCCAAGGGCCGCAGGGTGAGCCCGGCACCCCAGGCGTTGACGGTGCAAAGGGAGACGCGGGCAATGTCGGACCAAAGGGCAACACAGGTGCTGCGGGCGCAACGGGTTCTCCTGGCCCCGCGGGTGCCACCGGGCCATCTGGCCCGACTGGTGCGAGTGGACCAGCAGGCGCAACGGGCGCTCAAGGTGCTGCGGGAAGCTCAGGCGCCCAAGGACTGACGGGAGCGAAGGGTGATGCCGGACCGGCTGGTACAACAGGGCCTGCGGGTGCCCCAGGCTCAACAGGACCTCGCGGCGCAGACGGTGTTACTGGCGCTCGCGGCGCAGATGGCGTGGCTGGACCTGTGGGTCCGGCCGGCACTACCGGAGCAACTGGAGCGGCAGGCGCGAACGGCCCGGCTGGTCCGAAGGGGGATACCGGAGCCACTGGCCCGGCAGGCCCTCAGGGTGTTGTAGGCCCAGCCGGCACCCCCAAGCGCGTCGAACGCTACACCGCCAACGCCAACGCAAGCGGGATCGTCACCTACTCCTGGACAGCATGCACCTCGACGCCCGACGTCGATGTGATCCCGACCTGGAGCAACGACATCCAGATCATGGGCGGCGTCACGGCGCAGACGCTTTCAGGCGCCACGGTCCTGGCGAAGCGGTCGCGCGGCACGCTTCTCCTGAACGCCGGCCCATTTGAGACGGCAGTGCCCAACGTCAACATGCCGACCGTTTCCGTGACCGTCAGAGTGATCTGCAACTGATGAGCGTCACCGTCATCATTCCCGCGACGGCCAAGCGCCTGACGACCGTCGCCAACGTGCGCGGCGACCTCGGCCTGACCGAGGGCGCAGCGGTCGAGGCACAAGTCCTGCGGTGGATCGACCAGGCATCCCAACAGGCCGCCACGTACTGTCGGCGCGTATTCGGACGCGAAACGGTGCGCGAGCGCATCGACCTCTGCCGGCATGGCTCCGTGACCGAGGATGGCGGCATTCTGCTCGACCGCTCGCCGGTCGTGTCGATTATGAGCGTCAAGGTCGGCGGCACCCTCCAAGCGTCGGGCGCCTACGCCACAGACGGCCGCGTGCTCTACCGGATGGAGGGCGACGAGCGCCGGTGCTGGACCGGGAGGGACGTTGTCGTTCAGTACGAGGCCGGGTGGCTTCTGCCGGGTGAGGAGCGCGGCGAGCCGTCAACCACGACCGCAGAGGATCTGCCGGCCGACATCGAACGGGCCGTGATCCAGCTTGTAGGCGTGTCGGTCTCCGTTGCGGGCCGTGACGCCACGATCAAATCCGAGAGCGTCGAGGGCATCGGCAGCCGCGACTTCTACGTTCAGGGCGCGAACGCCGCGCTCCCCCATCCCGAGGCTGAAGCGACCCTATCGCAGTATCGCAGGATGCTTTTCGCATGAGCCCCGCTGCGGCGATTGCCATGCTGGATCGGCAGATCGCAGACCATGGGCAGGACGTCACGCTTCAGCGTATCGTGTTGGATGGCGACCCGATCGAGGTTGGCACGCGAGCCTCAGTTCAGGACTACGCGATCACGGAACTGGTAGGCGGCATCGTCCAGGGCGATCGCCGGGTTATTTTCTCGCCCACCGGCCAGACTGGGCCGTTCTCGACAGTTCCCGTCGAGCGCAACGACCTGCTCATCATCGACGGACGCGTCCACAACGTCGAGACAGCTAACCCGGTGCGCATCGCCAATGTCGTTGTGCGGATCAACTGCCAGGTGCGCGGTTGATGGCTTTTGCTCGTTCCGGCCCCTCGGGTGAGGCCATTCGCGTTGCTATCGCCGAAGCCCTGTCTCCCGATCGACGTCGCCTCGTCGTGACGGCAGCCGCACGTGAGGCGATGAAGAGGGCGGAGGACGCTTACCGGACCGAATACGGTCGCGAGCCAAAGCACGACACGATCGTGGATGGCCGCGTCGCGGCTTCTCTCGATGGTCTTAACGCGGACCAAGGGGTCGTTGCATTTCGGTTCGGACAGGCGGGTGAGGCGCTGGCTTGGATTTACGCGCAGCTCGTCACCCACTCGCCCGTCTTGTCGGGCCGCTATTCCGAGTCGCACATCCTGCTCGCCGATGGTCTTCAGGTCGATCCGCTGAAGCCACCGCCTGCCGATCGCTACGTGTTCATGAATGTGCAGCCCTACAGCCGCCCAATCGAAAAGGGTCTGTCGAAGCAGGCGCCGTCCGGCGTCTATGAGGCTGCCGCCGCCATGGCAGATCGTCGGTTTGGCAACAGTGTCCGCGTCGGCTTTGGGTATGAGTCGCCGCTTCTTTCCTACGTGTCCGGCGCCGCCAATCGAGCCGAACGCAAAGCCATGCGAGAACAGCCAGCCAGGCGGTCGGCTATGCGCCTGGAGCGGGAGACGCGCGTGCCCGCCATCACCGTCACGTTGACCTGACCCATGGCGTGTAACGCTGTGATCACGGCCGTCGCGGCGCGACTGGCGAACAACTGGACCCGATGCCCCGTCCGTGGGCCGAACGAGGCTGACGGCCGAACCCCAGCTGCCGGCACCGCTTTCCTGGTCCATCAGTACCCGATCTCGATCAGCAATCAGATCAGCATCGGGTCGCCTGGCGCCAACGTCTACCGCGAGGAGGGCGCCATCCGGCTTGTGCTGAACGTCGGCAGATCTAAAGGCGCCGCGACGGCCTCGCTTTGGGCAGATGAGCTCGCAGCCCTCTTCCGCGGACGCGTGTTCGATGGTGTCCGCACCTACGCGCCGTCATCGCCCGCCATCGACGACCGCAACGACGAGGGTCCGTACTTCACCCTCTCCGTCACCGTCCCCTACGAGCACGACACGCTCGGCTGATCACAGCGGCCCTGCCGCTCAAGCCATCCTCTCGGCAACGAGGGGTGTTCCGGGCCGCGCGCCGCGCCCTGCCCATTTTCCGAAACCATCAGGAGAGCACCATGGCTTTCGCCAATGGCAGCGAGCGGCGTACCGCCTACGTCGCCGAGACCGCATTCGGAGTGACCCCGGCCACACCGTCGTTCAAGCTGTTGCGCATCACCGGCGGGTCGCTGCGCAGCAGCAAGGGCACCGTCGTCTCCGACGAGATCCAGGCCGATCGCAATATCCGCGACGAGCTGATGGTCAGCAAGGACGTGACCGGCTCCTACGATTTCGAGCTGTCGGGAGACACCTTCGACGACTTCATCGCCGCATCTCTTCGCGGCGCCTGGGCGACCAACGTCCTGAAGAACGGCGTGCTGCGCCCATCCTTCACGGTCGAGGAAACCCTCAACTTCGGCGGCACCAGCTCGTTCTCGCGCTTCCGCGGCGTCGCGGTGAACAGCATGTCGCTGAGCCTGCCGTCGCGGCAGAAAGTGACGGGTTCGTTCGCCCTCATGGGCGCCGAGGAAGCCCTGGACTCGGTTATCGTCACCGGCGCCACCTACGCCGCCGCGGCCACCACGCAGCCCGCGACCGCTTCGGCCAACGTCGGCACGCTCTCGGTCGGCGGCACCACGACCCCGTTCCGGGTCAAGAGCCTGAGCCTCGAGATCGGTAACGAACTGCGCATCCGCGACGCGGTCGGCACCCTCACCAGCGCCGAGTTCGGCGCCGGGCGCTGCAACGTCACCGGCACGGTCGAGTGCTATTTTGAGGGCAACGATCAGTACCAGGCGGTGCTCGATCACGGGGCCGGCGCGATCTCCTTCACCGTCGGGGTCGAGGCGAACAAGAAATACACCTTCCTCATCCCGAAGGCCCGCTTCCTAGACGGTGCTCGCAACCCCGGCGGCAACACCGACGACGCGATGCTGTCGATCCCGTTCCGCGGGGTCTTCGATCCCACGACCCAGGCTTCGATCCAGATCACGCGCCTCGTCGCCTGAGAGCCCCGCCCACAGGAGGCGCATCCATGAAGACCGTCACCATCCTCTCGGATTTCTCGGGCTACCCCAACGGCAAGGACGAGCGCGTCTTCGCCAAGGGCGACGAGCCCGAGCTATCCGTCGCCTACGCCGACCTCCTCGTAGGCAAGGGCCTCGCCCGCGAGGTCGCCACCCCCAAGAGCCCGGTGAAGGCCGAGCCCGCCACCCCCGCACAGAAGGACGCCGACGCGTGAAGCTCTCCTCCCTCAAAGTCGATGCCGCCAAGATCGAGGGCGGTGCCTGGGTCGGGAATATCCCCGAGATGGGTGACCTCAGGCTGAAAGTCTGCGGCCTGCAGAACGCCCGCTTTCGCCGACTCCAGAGCAAGCTGACCGATGCAATCCCGCGCGCCAAGCGCCAGGGTGGTCGGATCGACCCCGACGAGATGGACCGCGTCACCGCAATCTGTCTGCGCGAAACCGTGCTGATGGACTGGGGCGGCCTGGAGAACGAGGACGGCTCGCCGCTGCCCTATTCCAAGGAGGTGGCCGGAGAGTACCTGACCAAGCCGGAGTTCCGGCGCTTCCGCGAAGCCGTGATCTATGCGGCCAGCGTCGTCGGCGAGGACGATGCGGAGGCGGACAAGGCCGACGAGGGAAACTCGCCGACCGCCTCCGCTGGTCCCTAAAATGGGCTGACCACCTGCAATGGCTGCAAGCCGAGGTCGAGGCCGACCCGGATTTCCAGCCCAAGGCGCTCCTCGAACAGCCGGACCTCTGGCCTCACCTGCAGTTCGCGAGTGATGCCTTTTCGGACCTCTCCTCCGATCGTCCGATCGGCGCCATGGGAGGCTGCGGGCCTATCCCATGGTCCGCCATTGATCGCTATGCCGAGCGGTACGGGATCGACGACCTGGACGAGTTCGAGCGGTTTCGTCGGTTCATCCGGGGGCAGGATCGGGTCTACCTGGAACGCGCCGCGGAGGAGGCGAAGGGCAAGGCCTGATCAGGCCATTGCGCCAGGAAGGTCGACGCTCACAACGCCGACGACGGCATCCTTCGCGTCTTCCTGGAAGGAAGGATCGGTGCGCAGTTCGGTCAGAGTCCGCACGGTCGGAATGGCGTCGCCGTCCTCTGCCATACCGCCAAGATGGAAGACCAGCATATTCGTCGCCTTGCGGTAGAGAACGTCCAGATCGCCAGCCGCTGTCGTGGCGCCGGGGAAGTCGGGAAACGAGGCGCCGAACGTGCCGGCGTCTTCGTGAATGAGCATGACAACCTGAGCCATGGATGCCTCCGGTTTTGATCGTTAGGCCATCACCCGACGGCGCCAGCCCTCCGGTGCGGGAAGCCGTTCATGAGCGGCGGCGAGGGCTTCGAGCCATGAGGCCACATCCGGCGGCACGGACGCATCGCCGGATGCCCAGCGCCTCACTAGGCGGTCGTCGCAAGCAAGCGCGTCGGAGAGGCCCCGCTGCGACCAGCGCAGCAATGAAAGGACGTTGCGAAGGCGGTCTGCAGTCATTGGAGAGCGTACCTTCCGAAAGCCATTCCAGCCGCAAAGAGACCGGCCCCAGCAAGGCCGCCCGTGAGGGCGACCAAGCCAAGAAACACATCCTCCCGGCTCATGGCCCGAGGAGCTTCACGAACGCCGCTCCGGCTCCGAAGAACGCCGCCGCCGCTGCACCGCCAGCGGTAAACAGCTGCCACGGCGCAAGGGAGCGATCCCGCTCCAGCTTAGCCGCTTCAGCGATGAGCTTCTTCTGCTCGGCCACGAACTTCTGAGTCTCCTCAAGGGAGCGCATGACGCGAGCGACCTGTTCGGCCATGTCGAGCGAGGAGGCAGGAGCAGAGGTATCGGCCATCGGGGTATTCCCTCAATCCGGCCGGGGACAACCCCTCGGCCATGTCCGCAATATGAGGGAGCGTAGTAGGAAAGTCAAGAGCGGTGTTGCGGCCGGCAATCCGTCCGTCGCGAAGGCGTCTCGACTAAGGATCAGCAGTTAGGGTTTGGCTGACGGGGGCGTTGGCGTAGGCAGCGTAGACGACGACACAGCGGGCGCGGGCATCACCGCTCTGCTTGGCTCAGCGAACTTGGTGAGGGCGAAGGCCAGTCCCGCAACGCCAGCGAGAAGCCCGCCCATGATCGCAAGCGTTTGCCACACGTTCGGGATTGAAGAGACCTTGCCGGCAAGCTCCCGCACTTCGGCAGAGGATGCTTTCGAATCGAGCTTAGCTTCCATGCCGGTCAGGCGCCCTTCGATTGCACCTAAGCGCTCAGCTGACTTCAGGCCGAACGAGTTCACTAACTCGGTGAGCCTGTCGATTTTACCGTCCATTTTCTCGAAGCCCTTCTCCAGGGCAGCTACGCGACGAGCAATGTCATCCATTTGACCACCTCCGTCGCCTCCACCGTTTGATGTAGGGCTATGCGCGGCGTTGCGATCTGTCCCTGTGGTAAGAGCGCCTTCGTTGCCCGAGAATTTGACGACATTATTCATCCGGCATGGTCCTTGGATTATTTTTAATCCACCTAGAAATAATTTCTCTATTAAATAATCTCATATTTGCACAATTTAAACATGACATCATATATATAGTAGATACATTACGCGTACTTTCATCACCAAAATATTTACTTGTGTATATAAGCGAAGGAACGCTTCCATCGGTGTTATCATGGGTCGACCAATCATTAGACCCGCATAATTCGCAAGCAGCAACGACCTTGCGATCTAAAAAAAACCGCGAAAGATCATCAAATGATATGTGTGTGTATGCAAGTTGACGTCTAGTTTCATCCGTCGCCATCAGTTCGCTCCCTCAGGGTCTTCACGGTGAGGAAGAAGGCCTTGGCCGGTGAGCCAGTCGCGGAGGATGTAGCGAATTGCCTCGGCACGAGCCGGGGGCTCAGCCTGAGCTAGGCGCCATTCATCAATGGCATCGACAAGGTCCGCCGGCATTCGGACACCCTGATGAGGGGTGACCCCCGTAGCGGGACGCCCTCTCTTTTTATGGGTATCAGGAATTGACATCAGCATAATTCCTGGGTATCACAAAAACAGGCCGGACGGAAGGGTGCAACCTTCGATCCGGCCCTAACCACCAACCGCACCGGGAGTGCAGTTCATGGCTACCAGCCCCATTATCATGGGCGCGGATCGCTTGCATTCGCGCAAAACGCAAACAGGTCCTGTAACTCGCGCCATAGCGGCGATGCACAACGAGCCCGCCCCACCGCGGCGCGGTTTCCTCCGCGGGCTTCTTTCGCTCTCTCTCGTCGGCGGCAGCGTGGCACTTATCGGTGCGCCGAGCGCGGTCGCCTCGCCCATCACCGATGACCTCCTCGACAGCTACGATGCGTGGCTGGAGTACGAGCGCCGGTGGCTCCAATGGGAGCGTCACGGCAACTCCGACGTCGGCTACCGGCTGTCGAAGCCTTTCGCGAGCGAGATCGCTGGCTGGGAGCAGTTCGACATGATCCCGTTCGCCAACGGCGGGGTTCGTTTCCACGGCCGAGACGAGCCTCCGGCTTCGACCCGTGCCGCGCTCGTTCTGAGCGCAGTCGGGTGCGACTGGCGCCGCTGAGCGCCGCTTAACCAGCACCAAGTTCCGGCCCCGCCAGGGCCGGTAGAGCGCGACCTGAAGTTCCGAGCTTCCTCGGCGCTGGCGGTCGCATGTCGACCACCCGTGCGCGTTCCGGGCCCTGGCGGGCCGGCGCCGAGGAGACCTATCATGGCAATGGCGAAGAAAGAGACGACGGCGCTCGAAATCCCGCGCCTGGACGTTCAGCTGATGGAGGTGACGATCGTCGGCGACTCGCCGCTCATCGTTCACGCATGGTCTGTGAAGGCCAAGCGCGAGATGCTTCAGAAGCAGATGAAGAAGGCAAAGGCCGGACGCGAGGCGAAGGACCCCAAAAAGGACTTCGAAGACTCGATGTACCGTATGGAGGACGGTGGCTACGGGTTCCCGAGCGTTGGTCTGAAGGCTGCGGCGGTCGAGGCGGCCATGTCGGTGTCCGGCATCACCAAGGCTGCGGCCCGGCGGGCATTCCACGTCCTCGGCGAGGACATCGACGTCGAGGGCGCGTTCGAGGGCGTGAAGATGCGCCAGAACCTCGTGAGGATTGAAGGCGGCGCGCCCAGGATGCGGGAGGACATGGTCCGCGTCGGCATGGGTACGGCCGACCTCCGTTACCGCGCCGAGTTCTCGCCCTGGTTCGCCAAGGTACTGGTCCGGTTCAACGCGGGCTTGCTCTCTCCCGAGCAGATCATGAACCTCTTCAACACCGCCGGGTTCTCAACCGGCGTCGGCGAGTGGCGGCCGGAGAAGGACGGCCAGTACGGCATGTTCCACGTGGCTACGGAGGGTGAGATCGAACGGATCACCGCCGACCTCGAGCCCGCACGAAAGGCCGCGTGATGCAGATCGCCGGCTTCGAGTTTTCGGAGGGTGCCCGCTTCCAGCCCGGCGCTCCCAGTGATGCCAACGCTGTTGGCGCCCACATCGAACTGCTGCGGGAGAGGTGCAAAGGCGAACTGACCCCGCAGGATATCCTCGACGATGCCCGGCACAACAACAGCCCGCTCCACGCCTACTTCGAGTGGAGCGATACCGCTGCTGCCGAGGCTTACCGGCTTCAGCAGGCACGGGGCCTGATCCGGGCCGTGGTGGCGATCTACGTCCAGCCGGACAGGCCGGCACAGCGGATGAAGGCCTACGTCCACATCCCGGAGAAGGGCGCGCCGCACTACCGGGAGACAGGGCACGCCATGTCTCAGGCCAAGACACGTCAGATGGTGCTGACGCGGGCTTGGAACGAGCTTCAGGCGTGGAGGCAGCGATACAAGGATCTGAAGGAGTTCAGCGCCCTGTTCGAAGCCGCCGATGAGGTCGCAAAACGGTTGCCTAAAGGCCCGAAGCGGTAGCTACTTCTTCTTGCCGCCCGAGGGCTTCGACGTCGGCTTGGACGCTTTTCTCCCTTGGGGCTTGCTTGTTTCCCTATCCTTGCGGATTTCACTTTTCTGACCCTGGTTGCCTCCGTCGCTTTTCTTGCCAGTCTCGGTCTGCTTGGGATGAGTATGAATGTCCACGATCGAGCCCCTTAAGCCGTCGGATCTCGCCGGCGCCGACATACAGATCAAGGAAGAGATCAAACGGCAAGCGGAGGCTTTTCTCGCCGCCCAGTTGCAGTCGGGCATTGCAGCTGATCAGCGTGCCATGTCGTTCGTAAGCCTCATGGCGGCTGCGGCCGTCGTGGTGGCCGGAGGCGGGGCGGCGCTTCTGCTTGGAACGCCCGTTCGGCCGTTTCTGGGCTGGGTGTGCATCGGCACCGCGACAAGTTTTGCGCTCGCCATGGGGGCTGCTGTAGAGACCGCCAAACCTGTTGACTTTCACTATGTTGGCGGAGCACCAAAAGACTGGAAAGATGATTTATCCAATCGGATCACCTACGAAGATGCACTGGCCGAATTCATTATAAATCTTGGCGATCGCATAAAATTCAACAAAAAAATCTTGGAAACGAATGCGCTATGGATGTGGCGCGCTGTAAGAATAGCGTGGGGCGGACTTGGTATTGGTGGGGCCTTAGCAATCGGCGGCCTGTTGTTTAGATAGCGCAGCGGCGCGGAGACCGGACGGCCCGTTCAGGTCTGGCGAGGATCAAGGCAGGGCAGGTACGGCTAGGTACGGTGTGGCAAGGCCAGTCGAGGATTGGCGAGGCAGGCATGGCACGGCATCGCAAGGCTCCGAGAGGAGAGGCGTGTCGAGGCAGGAAAGGCAAGGCGGGTTACGGTGTGTCACCCATCGGTTAGGCAGGCTAGGCGAGGCGAGGCGCGTCAAGCCCCGTCCAGGCATGGTGAGGCGCCACCAGCAGAGTTACAGAGAAGCGGCTGCAATAGCCGCTTCTCTAGCTCTACTTTTAAGGTGTTTTGATTTTCGGAGATCGCTGAGTATTTTCTTGTTTTCCACAATAATATGCTTCACCAAAACCATTTGCTCCCGCCATTCCAGACGATAGGTCAAGAAGCAAAAGGTAATTTCCACCAAGAGCACTTGTTTTGGTCTTCATTTCATTAAGCGCACTATCATATGCCGCGCTGGCAAATAGTCCGCCCATAAGGGAAGACCCCCTAACTTGGTCCAGGCGCTGGCATCCAGAAACCGCCGATTGCTCTTTAACAACTCTAGTCTCGGTTGCTTGGGCGCTCGCACAAGCTGCCGCCCCACACATTGCTACGGTCGCCACCCACCGAACCATTCCCACTCCCTCCCCGTAATCGGCGCGCACCATGGCGCGATGGGGCGGGTTGGTGCAACTTTCGGAGAGCCAGATGAGCGGTCGCGTTTGGTTCTTCGGGGTAGCCGGGAGCGTTGCGGCCGGGCTTCTCCTCGCGGTCCGAGCCGCCCGCCGGAAGCACCTTGAGCGCGAGCATCACATCCTGACGGCAGAGCACGCCCCGTACCTGCCGGAGCAGAGGTCTGCCTTCCTCGTCGAGGAGATGCCGGGCGATCAGGTCACCCGCGAGATGGTGGACGACGATGGCGGCTATTGGCTTCACCAACCAATGGTCACCTTCGCAACTGGTCGCGCTCGTAGGATCCGCGCAGTGCAGCTTCTAGATCGGGACACGACTGGTCCGACGTTCCACCCTGTTGCTGAGCGCGCTCTCTGACGACCGGACACCGGACCGCCATGCGCTCGGGCATCGTGATCTCACGGCCGCTGCCCTTGTAGCGCCAGGACGCCACGGCCCCGCACCGCGGGCATTCAACACGCATCGGCTCGCCCCACTCTCTGATTCGGCGCCCGATCCTACACGTACCCTCCGTTGAAACGACGCCGCCTCTCGCGCAGCGCTTTCGCGTGGAGACTTCATGGTCGCCATCAACTCCCTCACCGTGAACGAAACGCGCTTCGTCTATTCGACGCAGGGCGTGGAGGAGACGCGCGCCAAGACCGATGGCCTCGCTAAGGCGCAGGGCGGGTTGGCCAAGGCCGGCGATGCCGCGGCCGCCTCGAACGAGCGCGTCGAGCGCCGGGTGCGAACCTTGGCCGAGGCGCAGGCCAACTTCCAGCGGCGCACCGAGGCGGCGATCCAGCAGCAGCAGGCTATGGCGGCGGCGAACGACGCGACGGCCCGCTCTGCTGTCCAGGCGGCTGTTGCAGCCCAAAACGCCGCTGCCGAGCGCGAATCTGCCTCGCGACGCGAGGAGAGCGTTCTACGGGCGGCCGGTAAGCTGGCCATTGAGCATCCGTTGCTGGTCGCCGCCGGTGCAACAGCCTCGGCGCGGGCGCTTGCCGGTTTGGCCACTTCGGCGGCGACCTCTCTCGGGTCTGCGTCGCAGGCGACAGCGCGGTATGCGAACGACAACCAGGCGATGGGCCGAAGCGTGGTCACGGCCGCCAACCTTGCATCGCGCGGGCTCGGTGTCGCCGAGGTTGCGGCGACGACCGCCGCCTCTGGCCTGGGCCGGTTCGCCGATGGCGCGACGTCGCTCATCTCAAGGACGGGCCTCCTGGGGCGAGCCCTGGGCGTCGTCTCCCCCTTGCTCGGCCCGATCGCGCTTGCCTTCGCGGCGTTCGATGTCGGCTCGGCTGCCATCCGCAAGGCCGGAGACGACCTCGACAAGCTGATCGCCCTGGGCAAGCGCGCCGAACAGCTCGACGTGTCCGGCCCCTTCCTCAAGCAGTTCACGGGCGTCGGTGCCGCGCTCGGGTTGGAGGTCGATGCGATCAACGCCGCGATCCAGCGGGCCTCGGCTTTCACGCGCGAAAAGTTCGGCGAGAGTAATGGCCTGTCCAAAGCCTTTGCCGACGTCGAGGCAGGCGGGGCGACCGGCCTCTCGTCGCGGGTCAAGGAACAGGCCGAGCTGGCCAAGACCACGGAGGAGCGTATTCGCCTGGCGCTCGCCGGCATGAGCGACCTGGAGGCCAGCGGCCAGCGCCTCGCGGCTCTCAAGATCGGTGATGCGGTGTTCGGCCCGGACTTCACGGACCGCCTCCGCCGGGGCGAAACGAGCGTCGCCCAGATCGTCGCGGACCTCGACAAGGCGAGCGGCCGGGAGGTGCTGCGCCAGGATGACGTGACGCGCGCCGTCGCCCTCGCCCGCGAGATCGAGTCGGTGAAGCGCGAGATCGGTCAAGCGATGGAGACAACCTTCGATTTTTCGAAGGCCGCGCTGGGCCTCAAGGACGTGTGGCTCTCGATCCTCAAGCCCGTTCGTGACGTGACGACGGCCATTGCCGACAGTCTGTCCGGTGGCGACACGGCGACCCTGCGCGTGATCGAGGGGCTTCAGGCCCGCGCCAAGTCGATCCAGGACGTCTCGATCCCGAGGGCGGAAAGCCGTGGGCAGTCGGACATCGTCGCCAACCTGCGCGAGCAGGTCGACGGCTTGCAGTCCGAGATCGACCGTCTCAGCCGGACGATGTCGAGCGCTGTCGACCAGATCAACTCCGACGTCGGGCGCATCCCGCCCGCAGCCGGCTACGTCTCCGATGGTCTCCAGGCCATGTTCAATGCCGCCGAAAACGCAGCGCGTGGGCTGCTCGGCACGGCCGGTGCGGCGCAGGCGACGGGCGCCGCCCTCGACAACGCCGCGATCAAGGCCAGGGGCTTTGCCGATGCACTGAACGCGATCCAGGCCGCCAACCCGGCGCTGTCCGGCACGCTCTCGCTGATGGGCAAGATCGGAGACGTCAACAAAACCGTCCTCGAAGGCACCAAGTCCATTCGCGACGAGTTTGCCGCCGGGAAGATCGGTGACGCCGAGGCGCAGACGCGGATCACCAAGCTCAACGACGAGGCCGCAACCTCGATCAAGGCCCTGCGCGGCGAGGCCGAAAAGCCCATTGCCAGCTACATCCGCGATGCGGAGATCGGTAAGCTAGACGCTCTCGGGCAAAACCTGGCGCGGGCCGGTGATCGTTTTGCCGAGGCTCGGCAGAAGGCTGCCGACTACTATCAGGTCCAGATCGACAGGGCGTCGCCAGAAGCCCGAGGTGCGCTTGAGGTCGAGCGAACCAAGCGACTTGGTGAGATGGACGCTGCTTACAAGCAGGTCCAGGCCACTGCGCGCAACGACGACGCTGAGAAAGGCGCGAAAGCCGCCGGTAAGGCGGCCAAGGATGCCGCTCGCGAGTTCGAGACGTTCCGCGACAAGGCGGCAGAGGCCTACAAGGTTACCAACCCGGCCGACGCCCTACGCAAGCAGGGTGAGGCGCTGCAGAAGGAGCTGGACCAATACCGCGATCAACTATCCAAGACGAACCCCGAATATATTCCGTCTATGGAGGCTAGGATCAAGCTCAACCTTGATGGTAAAGAGCTTGAGACCGTGAAGACCAAGACAGACGATCTCTCGAAAGAGATGACGCGCGCGTTCAGCGGCGTTTTCGACGACATGTTCTCGAATGCCGGCAAAGGCATGAGCGGTTTCTTCGACAGCTTCACCAAGGGGTTCGCCCGCGTGGGCACGAGGGGCATCGAGCAGAGCCTGTTGAAGCCCCTGTTCGAGGGAGGGGCGAACGGGTCGGGCTCCGGCGGGTCGTCGTTCAACTTCGACCGCCTCGGCAAGGCCATTGAGATCGGCTCCGAGAAGGGCTTCTCCGCTGGGTGGGAGGAGCTGACCAAGCCGCGCGCGGGAGCAACATCGGGTGGCAGCGCGCGGTCCGGCGGCTTCGCGTCGTCCGCGCTCGGTGGCGCCTTGTCGTCAGGGTTGGCTGGGGCTTCGATCGGATACCAGTCGCAGTCCCCATTGATCGGAGCGGCAGGCGGCGCGCTTGCCGGCTTTGCGGTCGCTGGCCCGGTTGGCGCGCTCGTTGGAGGGGTCGCGGGTCTCGCTGGTGGCATGAGCAGCAGCAGCAAGGCCAAGGCCGAGAGGAAAAAGGCGATCCAGGCACAGTTAAAGCAGTACGCCGACGAGTACGAGCAGGCGAAATCGCAGATCGCTGCGATCGAGCGAACCTTCCGCGGCGAGGCTACAGGCCGGGTCGGCGGCATGGTCGATGCGGCTCAGGAGCAGGCGCGCTCGGCTGCCGTGACCGCATCGAAGGGCGGGGACCAGGCGCGCGCCGACTCCATCATCCGGGACTTCGAGGCCTACCACGCCCGGCTGGCCGCGATCTTCGTGCGCAGCATTGATGGCACGACCGGCGAGATGAACCGCGGCTTCGGCGTCGGCGGTCCGTTCACGCAGGCGGTCGACGCCGTGGCGGCCCTCGGCGAGAGCTTGAAGGGCTTCGTCAAGGATGTCGGGACCTACACGACGGCCGACCCGGCCACGCTGCAGCGCGCCCAGGCCGCGGCGCGCGAGGCCGCCCTGGCGAGTCTCGACACCGCGAAGGCCGTGTCCACCGTCGAAGGCGAGATGCAGCGCATCCAGGGGACCGCGACCGGCCTCGGCCAGGTGTTGCGGGACCTCGGCATGTCGGCTGACGACGCCGCGACTGCGATCCGCGAGCGCACCGCCAAGGCGATGGACGCGCTGCGGGTAGCCTTCGACCGCGATGTCGCGACGAAGCTCAACGAGGCCACCGGCAAGGGCTACCTCAACGAAGCCTCTGACCTCCTGAAAGAGATCGCGACCCTGAGTGCCGACCGTGCCCTCGTCGGGGGCGATGCCGGCCAGGTCGAGGCCTATCTGCGCGCCGCCGGCCAGAAGATCGTGGACGAGGCCGAGCTGACCGGCGCGGCGTTCGACGACCTCGTGACCCGCTTTCCGACGCTGCAGGGCAAGGTCGTGGAGTTCTCAGCCGCCCTCGACACGGCGGCGGCCAAGGCTGCGGCGGCCACCCGTGCGCTCGGGTTTCAGGATCGGCTGTTCGCCGCCGGCAACGACGCCTCCACGCTGGAGGGGCAGCTTGCGGCCTATGACCGTCAGGCGCGTCGTGAGCGCGAGGAAGAGGTCAAGGCCGGCGGCGAGGCCATTGCCGACCTTGAGGCCGCGCAGCTCGCCGAGCGCCTCAAGATCGTGCGCGATTACAACCAGGCCGCAGCGGAATCGACCCGGCAGACGATGGAGCAGGCGAAGTCGGCCTACGACACGTTCGCCCGGTCGATCCGCGACTTCGTCGACGGCCTGTCCGCCGGCCCGAACAGCACATTATCGCCGGCCGCCCGTCTCGCAGCGGCGCAGTCGACCTATAGCGCCCGGCTCACCGGCGCGAAGACGGGCAACCGGGACGACCTCGACGGGATCACCGGCAACGCGAGTGACCTGCTCGACGCGGCGCGGGATTACTATGGTTCATCGGCCGGCTATCAGGGCGTGCTCAACGCCGTGAAGACGCAGCTGACCGCGCTGCCTAAGCAGGTCTCGGCCGAGCAGTTCATCGTCAACGCCATCGACGCGTCGAAGGCGACCCTCAAAGCGGCGATTGAGGCGAACTCGCCCACGCTGATCTCCGACGCCCTGACCATCAACTTCGACGCCCTCGACACCACGCTCGACGGGCTGCTCGACGTGGCCGAGTTCAAGGCCGGGCTGGGGCCGCTGGCGACGAAGGCGGAGCAGGACGCGGCCGAGCTGCTGTTCAAGGCCATCGACACCAACGGCGACGGCCTGCTGACCAAGACCGAACTGATGCGCGGTCAGCTCCTCACGGCGCTCGCCGCGAACAGCCCGGCGCTCATCGCAACCGCGCTCAACACGAACTTCACCAAGCTCGACACATCGGTCAACGGCCTGCTCGACTACGCCGAGTTCACCGCCGGGCTCGGGCCCCTGGCGACGAAGGCTGAGCAGGATGCGGCCGAAGCCCTGTTCAAGTCGATCGACGAGAACAGCGACGGGATGCTCAGCGCGCTCGAACTGCTGCGCACCGTCCTGAAGACGGCGATCGAGGCCAACAGCCCGGCGGCCCTGGCGACCGCCCTGACGGCCAACTTCGACAAGCTCGACACCAGCGTGAACGGGCAGCTCGACTACAACGAACTGACCTTCGCTATCGGGCACCTGGCCACGGTAAAAGAGCAGGCCGACGCCCGCCGGATCTTCGACGCGATCGACGCGAACGGCGACGGGCAGCTCGACAAGCTCGAACTCGTCCGCGCCCGCGCCGCCGGGATCGAGGTGCAGACCGAAGCGACCAAGACCGCTAGCGAGAGCGCCAACACCATCGCCAACCAGCAGAAGGCCATTCTCGACGCCCAGAGCGTGCTCCTGAAAAGCCTGGAGACGATCGGCACGCAGCAGTCCACGTTCCTCGACGCGATCAAGACCCTCACCACGTCGCAGGAGGCAACCCTTCGCGCGATGAACACGATGGCCGGCACGCAGAAGGATCAGCTGATCGCGCTCAACAATCAGTTCCGCACCGACCCCGTATTCCTGAACGGCACACCGTTGCAGAACAACATGGTCACGGCGCTCAACAAGATCGTCTACAACACGGCGAACACCGTCATCGCCGTAAAGAACAACAACTTCGGATCGGTCGCCTACGCCTCGGGCGGGCTCGTGACCGGGCCCGGCACCGGCACCTCCGACAGCATTCAGTCCCGCCTCTCCAATGGCGAGTTCGTGCTGACGGCCGAGGCGACCCGGCGCATCGGGGTCTCGACGCTCAACGCCATGAACGACAACCGTGGTTTTGACCTGCCGGCGGTCGCCATGCCGGTCCCGATGTCGCTGCCGATGCCGGTCGGCGGGGGCAGCAACAACGCCGCCCTCATCGCCGAGATCCGGGCGCTTCGGGAGGAGGTCGCAGCGCTGCGGGCCGAGCAGCGCGACGGCAACGACATCGCCGAGGCGGGCCACTTGCAGACCATCGGCGCGGTGAAGGGCACGACGGCGGCCGTCGAGGATGGCAACCGCACGGCCTCGCGTCAGCAGCTCCGCAAGACGGGGTAGCCGATGACGATCTACACCGTCGAACTCCAGGCCCATGACGGGTCCGGGGTGGTCTCCCTCTATGCCGCATCGGACCGGTACAACACCGGTCCGACCGACACGCCGGCCGACAAGCACTTCTCGCCGCGGCTAAAGGTGTCGGCCTCGTTCGAGCGAGCCCTGTTCCAGGGGGGCGGCGCCGGCCAGGGCACGCCCGAGATCGGCTTCGGCGAGATCGTCGTCATCAACGCCGACGGCATGCTCGACGCCTGGGCCGACTATGCCTTCGACGGCCGCCCGTGCGTGGTCAAGGCGGTCGAGCCCGGCGGCGCCTACGCGACCGCGACTGTCTTGGTCCGGGGCCGGATCGAGAGCGTCGACGTCACCGACGTGTTCCGCACGATCCGGCTCAGGCTCTACGACCCGCTGATCGACCTGGATCGGCCGCTGCTGACGACCGCCTATGCCGGGACGACCAACGCGGCGGGACAGGGTGCCGAGGGCACCAGCGACCTCGCGGCGACCCTCAAGCCGCGCGTCTATGGCGTGGTTTGGAACATCGCTCCAACCAACGTGAACCCGTTCGAGCTGATCTATCAGGTGTCGGATCGCCCGGTGGCATCGGTCATTGCCTACGACGGCGGGCTGGCGCTGACCAACTCCGGCGACTCGGCGACGGTCGCGGCCCTGACCGCGGCAACGATCCCCGCCGGATCCTACCGGACCTGCCTGGCGCTCGGGCTGATCCGCCTCGGCGGTTCGCCGGCGCGGGCCGTCACGGCCGATGTCGTCGCCGGTGCGGCCCCGACCAACCGCAGCACCGCCCGCATCGTACAGGCCATGCTTGGCGACACCGGCGTTCCGGCCGACTCCATCGACGCCGCCTCGTTCGACGCGCTCCACGCTGCAGCGCCGGCCATCAACGGAATCCGTGTGCAGGGCGACGTGACGGTCATGACCGCCATCGGCCAAGTGCTCCGAGGCGTCGGGGCCTGGATCATCACGACCGCCCAAGGCCTCTATCAGGTCGGCCGGTTCACCGGGCCCACGACGATGCCGGTGGCCTCATTAGCCAACTGGCAGCTGCGCGGCGATGTCGAGCGGCTCGCCACCGGCTCGGACGACACCGGCATCCCGACGTGGCGAGTGGTGGTGCGCTACAAGCCGCTCGGCGTCGTCCAAGGCGAGGGCGATCTTGTCGGTGCGGTATCGGCCGCGCGTCGCGCCGCGAACGCCCAGGCGTGGCGCGAGGCGGCCGCCGAGAACCCGGCCACGCAGGCCCGGTGGCTGACGGCCCGCGTCCTGACTGTCGAGACCGGGCTGGCGAACCTCGTCGAGGCCCAGGCCGAGGCGAACCGCCTGCTCGCCCTGTTCGGGCCCAAGCGGGCGCTCTGGCGGATCCGGGTCGACAGCCGCTTCGCCATCGGGGTGGAGCTCGGGGAGACCGTCTGCCTGACGCTCCCGCGCCACCTGCCGACCGGCGGCCTCTTCGTCGTGACGGGCCGGGTCGACGACGCCAGCGCCAACCGCGTGCAACTCGACCTTTGGGGGTAGCCTTTGGCTCGCAACCTCGTGCTGCTCTACGAGAATTTTGCGGATGCCGCGACGTTCTCGGGGGGCGCTTGGCGTCCGTCCATGGACCTCAGCCGGCTGGCGACGCCCTACCTCGCCGAGTTGGCGCGGTCGACGGGCGTGTCGGCCTCACAGACACAGTTCGTCGCCACGCTATCGGCGCAGGAAGTGGTCGGCGGCCTGGCGCTCGGGCCCGTCAACGCGACCACCGGAGCCACGATCAGGATCCGGGCCTACCGCGAATCCAGCCTGACCACCGTCCTCTACGACAGCGGCACCCTCGGCTTTCCCGGCGCCATCGAGCAGTCGCTGTCGCTGGAGTGGGAGGACAACGCCTTCTGGACCGGCGTCGTGCGCGGCGCCGACGACCTCATGAAGGGCATCACGTTCTTCCACATCCCGCCCGAGTTGATCGGCGCGCGGTACTGGCGCTTCGAGATCAACGACGTCCTCAACCCGGCCGGCTTCATCGAGATCGGGCGGCTGTTCATCGGCAGGGCGTGGTCGCCGGACATGAACTACGCGCCGGACGATAACGGCCTGTCGTTCGAGTATCTGACCGACGAGGAAGAGGGCCGCGGCGGCACCAAGTTCTTCAACCCGCGCGCTGTGCGCCGCGTGTTTTCGTTCGGCTTCCCGTACCTCCGCGACACCGCCTTCCGCGACGTCTTCCGCATCGCCACGCGGGCCGGCCGGCACAACCAGGTCGTCGTCGTTCCCTCGCCGGACGACCTTGATGGCTACCAGCGCGAGGCGATGATCGGGACCATCCGCCAGGCGCCGAGCCTGCGCCGCCTGTCCTCCCCCGCCATCTCCACATCCTTCGTCGTCGAGGAATCCCTGTAATGGCTCCGACCCCCGAGCAGCAGGCGGCTTTGACGCGCCTCCTGAGCCTCTACAACAACGCGGCCTACGACCCCGACGGCAATCCCGGCGGCCTCGCCAATGGTGGGCACCGGCCGAACTTCATCCGGGCATTGGCGGATATCGCGCTGGCGGGCGCCGCCGTCAGCAGCCTGTCCAGCGACGTCGCCACGGTCGTCGGGCAGGCGCTTACCGCCTACGGCTCGTCCGGCGCTCTGACCACCGCGGTGGCGGCGGCCCAGGCCGCGCAAGCCGCCGCGCAGAACGCCGTCGGCGGGGGGCGTGTCGGAAAAAACACCTTCGAGGATGTTGGCGGTGTCGTCGGAAGCGGGCTCGGCTCGTCGCTCAATTATCCAGACGGCGCCATCGGCGAGGTCTTCACCGGTCTCGGCGCCGGCTATTACACGAAGAGCGGCACATCGGGCACAGGGTCGTGGGTCAAGAAGGACGACACCACCGTCCCAGGCCTCAACGTCCGCACCCAAGGCGTGCCGCTTACCAAGGCCACGGCTGAAGACGTCCTCCGCTACCTGTCAGAGATCCTGGGCCGCTACGACGACGTGCCGGGCTACTCCTGGGTGGCGGCCCGCGACCCGCTTGGGCAGATCCCTTTGGCGGTAGGCACCGAGGGCGACATCGTCTTGCGCGACTGGCGGGTCGTCGCGGCGCCGTCCGACTCCGGGTTCTCCTATGCGATATGGGACGCCAACGGAACCGCGCCCTTCGCTATCGCCGATGGCGGCCTGACCTGGTGCGTTCTGGATCCAGCGAGCTGGCTTGCATCCCAGCGCGAGGCCACCCTGCCGGCGACCACCGCGATTGCCGCCGGCGCGCAGGGCACCGTCTACGACGTGCTGCGGGACGGGCAGTTCCTTCGCTACAAGGCGACCCCCGACGGGCCGGCGATGCCCTACCTCGTCCGGACGGACCGGGTCGGCGGGCCGAACTTCCTCGACACGGCCTCGCGGCTGGCGATCAGCATCAGCTACGGCCAGTCGTGGCGGGCCGACACCATCCCGATCGATCCGACGAAGGCGTTCTACGCGGCCGGTGAGCCGCGTATTGCCTTGACCCTCGCCCGCGACCAGGGCGCCATCCAGACCATCGGCGCGGCGTTCCAGACGCAGGCGATCGTCGATCTGATCGGCATCCAGAACTCGCTCGGTTCGAACATCGGCTACGTCTCGACGCAGTCCGAGATCAAGTTCGGCCGGCGCAACAACCGGCACCTCTCGCCGATCCTCGAGTTCTGCCACGCCTATCCCGGCTACCGTTGGGATCAGCTCAAGCCCGGCACTGACCCCTGGCAGCAGGGTCTCAATATGATTGCAGCGGCTCGCGTCCAGGCAGCGCGCTACGGCAAGACGCCGTGGTTCCGCAATATCAACTGGACCCACGCCGGCGCGCCGGACTCGAACAACGAGAACTACTTCCAGTCGCTGACCGAGATGGTGGCGGCCTACGACGCGCTCGCCCTCAACGGCCCCGGCGGCGACCTCCTCCATTTCTTTACCGACCAGACCGCCGCGTCTATCAACCAAGGGCAGGCGCAGCTCTCCTATCTCGATCAGGTCCGGTTCGCCGTCGAGAACGCCGCGCGCGTCCACCTGATCGGCCCGCGCTACCCGTATCCGTTCCGCGACGAGATCCATCACACCGACTATGGCATCGGGCGGGTCGGCGAGCTTGAAGGCTACGTGCGCGACCTGGTGCTCAACCGTGGTCTGACCTGGGACTGCGCCCGCGTCAGCGCTGTCTCGGGCGAGAACGGCGGCTTCACGTTCGCGATCACGACGCCGCCAACCTTCGGCGCGCTCGCCTTCGACACCACCGAGATCGAGGAAGCGGCGAACAAGGGCTTTCAGCTCCGGGTCAACGGCGTCCCTATCCCGATCGCGAGCGTCACCCTGACGGGCAACCTCGTGCGGGTGATCCCGGTGACGATGCCGGCCGCCGGCACGGTGGTCGAGGTGTCCTACGCCTTCTACGGCCGCCTCGACATTCCGGCCGGCACGCATTCCGGCGCCTGGGGCAACGTCAAGCGCGTCGGGCCGGCCTCGCTCTACTGGCCGGGCCTGACCGTCGACACTTGGCTCTGCGCCTATCGCTCCACCATCACCGTGTAGAGGTTGCCATGGCGTACACCCGAGTCCCGACCATCTTTCCGACCAATCGCGGGCTGCTCACGATCCCCGATTATCGGACCCTCATCACCGGAAACCCGCTGTTCCGCGGCGGCTGGAACATCGACGATCTGTCCGGCCTCACCCTCGTCGACGGCAAGGCCTCGCAGATCAACAACTGGAAGACGGGCGCCGCGCCGATGGTGCAGGCGACGGCGGCCAAGCGGGCAACGCTGGTCTACGACGACACACTGCGGCGCAACGTCTTGCAGTTCGCGAAGGCGGATGTCGCCTCTTACACGGCCCAAGGCGAAGTTTTCGATCCGCTCTCCGTCTTCACGTGGGTCGCGGTGTTCAAGCTCGACGACCTCACAGGGTCGCAACAGATCTGTGGCCAATTCAACAACACGCCCAACCGAGCGCATATCCAGACTGCAGGAAATTCGCTGCGGCTGATCTATGGCGACAACTTCGTCGGCGCGACCATCGTGGCGGGTCAATGGATCCGCGTCATTGCCAGCCTCGGCGTCGACTACTCGCCGAAGATCAAGGTCGGCAACACTCTCGTCGTCGGCACCCCAACAGCGACCAAGCCGTCGGGAACGGTCATCAACAAGTTCGAGATGGGGGGAGCGATCCTGGCGATGGGCGGCCGGCAGGCACTGGAATTCTGGTACAACGGCGACCTCCTCGCCGCCGGCAACGCCGCCTCCCTGGCGACCCTCGAAGGCTACCTGAACCAACGCGGGATGTGATCCGCACGACCTGACGCCCCGCTCGCAGCGCCACCCGGCCCGAGCCACGACCACCACCGACATCGGAGACGACCTATGGACACCACGCAGATCCAGCGTGCTCTCTTGGCGCGCGGGTACGACCTTGGGCCCGCCGGTGCCGATGGCGACGCCGGGCCGAAGACCATCGCGGCCGTGACGGCGTTCCAGCGCGTGGCCGGGCTCGTCGCCGATGGCATCGCTGGCCCGAAGACGCAGAAGGCCCTTCAGACGGCCGACATCACCGATCGTCAGGCCGAACCGGACAAGCCGGGCTGGCTCGTGCTGGCCGAGGCCCTGAACGGCCTGAAGGAGGGCAAGGGCGCCGCGAACAACCCGGAGGTGGTGAAGCTGTTCGCCGACGCCGGCTTCCCCGGCATCAAGACGGACAGCACCGCCTGGTGCGCCGCCTACGTGAACGGCATCCTGGAGCGCGCCGGCCATCGCGGCTCGCGCAGCCTCGCGGCCCGATCCCTGGAAGCCTGGGGCGTCGGTCTGAAGGCGCCCGTTCTCGGCTGCATCGCCACCAAGAAGCGCGGCAACTCGACGTGGCAGGGGCATACCGGCTTCGTCGTCGGCGCCAGCAAGGACCAGGTCTTCCTGCTCGGCGGCAACCAGTCGGACGCCGTCAACGTGGCCGCCTTCAAGCGGTCGGAGATCACCGCCTTCCGCTGGCCGTCCGACGTGCCAATCCCGGCCTCATCCACCCTGCCTACGACCATTGCGGGGGCGCGCTCCGGCGTGAGCGAGGCATGAGCTTGTTTCCGCCGGCACCCCGCCGCGCCACCGACCCGAAGCGCGAGGCGCCGGCCCTCCCGCAGCCGATACCGCAGAACCCGTCGCCCTGGGCTCGGCTCGGCCGCTGGCTGTTCGACCGCATCACCCGCCGCTGACCCTACGGATTCCCGTAGGTCCCCGCCCTCCGACGTTCCTTGCGCATTTTGCAAGGATCTCCCCGAGCCGGCCGGCCCGCCGCGCACCCCTCCCACATCGTGAGAACCATCATGATCCGCATCGCTCTCGCGGCGCTGGCGCTCGCCTGCGTCCTCGCCTCTCCCGCCCTCGCCCAAGCCACCGGCAGCGTGCTCGTGATCCCTTGGGGCGGCATGCTCGGCGAGTTCTCCAAGGCCGCCCTGGAGGTGCTGGCTCCTGTCCTCCTCGCCGCGCTGACCTATGCCGCCGGACGCCTGCCCTGGTGGGCTGCGATGTGGTTCACGACCCAGCGCATCGACCGCATGCTCAAGACCGGAGCCGACTACGCCATCAACGCCGTGGAGGGTGCCACGCACGACAAGGCCCTCTCGGTCGACGTCGGCTATCCGGTGATCAAGGTCGCCCTAGAGCGCATCATGGGCTCGACCCCGGCATGGCTGCTCAAGGAAGCCGGCGGCGCCAAGGGCATCACCGAGCGCCTGTTCCGGGTCTTCAAGTTCGACGAGACGGTCACCGACGCCAACACGCTGTCCAAGGTCGTTACGGACCTCCCGACCTTCTCGTTCGCGCAGTGAGGTCCGCAGGAGGCGTCGCCATGCCCTCAGGCAACAACCCCACCGCGATGAACATGACGCGGTCCACCGAATGGCTGCTGACCTGCGCTCTCCTCGCGTGGGGGGCGAACATGCTCAGGCCGGAGAGCTTCTTCGACCAGCCGGTCTACACGATCATGAACGACCTCATGAGCGAGACGCGCTGGGGGATGTGTACCGTCATCGTGGCGGTCCTGCGGGGTGTAGGGTTGGCGATCAACGGCTGGTGGCGGCGGACGCCGGTCATCAGGTTCATCGGGGCCTGGGTCGGGGGGCTGTGCTGGCTCGCCATCGGGTTCTTGATGCTGGCCTCGTCCTACTCTCTGAACACCCGGTTGCCGGCCGGGTTCTTCTGGTACCCGATCTTCTTCACATTCGAAGGTTGGTGCGTGCTCGCCTGCGGCTACGATATGTTCAAGAACGGTTCCCTCTCCGCTGGAGTATCGCAGCGCCATGTCTCCTGAAGATGTGAAGCAGTGGGTCGACATTCTGAGTACCCTTCTGGCCGCAGGTGGAGGCGGAGGCATCATCCTGGCGGTCATCGGCTACATGCGGGCCAAAGCCGAGAAGCCGCACATCGCCTCTCCCACCGTAGGCACCGGCGGGCTGGCGCAGATCGCCGGCATGGTGATGGGCCAGACGGACCTGAAGGACATCATCGACGCGCTGCGCGGCATCTCGGCTTCGCATGATCGCTGTACGCTCATGCGCGAGTCCGAGATGGTGGCCCGGAAGAAGGAGGTCGACGAAACTCGGGAGCACGAACGACGCCTCCTTGAGGAGCGCCGACAGCATGAGAAGCGCCTCGCTGAGGATCGCCATCAGGAACACCGCGAGATGGTGGAGGCGATCCAGGGGCTCACGCGGGGCACGCGAGACATTCGCTGCGCGGGGTAAGCCGGTCCAGACCCTGGGGGGGGGATTTTCGAACTAGGCCCCATGAGATTTCGGGGTCATATATGCTCTATCAGAGCAGGAGGTGATTTTGCGTTGTTCGATGCTCAGGCTTTGGCGAATTCGCCCGATGAATGGATTGCGCTCGCTCGAAGACATGAGCGGGCGGCGTGTATTTTAGCCCAACATAGAACGGATGCCTCGCTTGCATGGGATCACGCCGGTTTTGCAGTGGAGTGTGCGCTCAAGGCCTGCATTATGTCTAAAGAACGACTTAACCGTTGGCCTGATCGAGACGAAGATCCAAGCCTTCACGATCACAGATTGGTTATCCTGGCCAGAAGGCTAGGAGTCGACATGGATCACGAACCTGCAGTTAGAGTTAGCTGGCAGGTTTGGAAGAGATGGAAGAGGCAACACTGTTACAACCCTCACGTTATGCCTAGAAAAGTAGCCCGTGGCGCAGTTAAGGCGGCATCCGAAACTGGCGGAGTTATACCGTGGCTTATAGAGAACTATCTTTAGATCAAATAAATTCGGGGAAGTTATTTTTGTTAAATCTCAAATCTCTTGGGATGAATCCTGAGGGCATGGGATGGGCGTGGGATAAAGATGCAGAAGCGCATACTTTGCTTCTGTTTACTAGCGTGTTCGACCGCCTTGGACCACATGAGATATACGACTTGCTATTCCTAGCGTATCGTAAGCAGCTCACAACGCCAGACGTACCTCCCACCCGAATCTATGTTACAAGCCCTAAAACAACGCTTTACCAATGTATGGCTCAATTGTATAATAGAATTACAGTATTTGACCACGTTGTCAGCGAAACTTTGGATAGGGGCACATTGCGTGGAATGGATGCTGTAACATTTAGTGCAGACCAAACGCAAAACTTTCAGATTTTCGGCGGGGGCATTTACTTGCTCGAAGGCGCAAAGCCATCAAAAGCAAGCATCTCGGGTCAAGCTAAGAAATTTCGCGAAAACATTATAAAGCGCGCGGCGTGAATTCGCTGCGCGGGCTTATCCTCGCCCACCATCCCCGCTCTACCAGAGCCCCGCCCGGCACCCGCCGCGGCGGGGCTTTTCGTTGATCTTTATGAATGCGCCCGGCGTCCGGCTCCCCATGATCGGCCCATCGAGATGGTCCCCCACCTCGATTGCTGATGATGCTTATGACCTCAACTTGCCCCGCGGCCTCACGGCTCGCGGGGCTTTTTCGTCGTGACATCAGGATCGATCTGGCCGATGGTGCGGGTGGTCTCCAAGGGCCATACCCCAAACTTCGGCCCGGCCGCCTCATTGGCGCGCCGGGCTTCTTAGCATCTTGCGCACAGAACTCCGTTATAAGGTAGCAAGCTCACCTAGATAGGCGAGTCGCCCGGCCGTCGAGCCAAGCGCTCGCCTATCCACATCAGTTCCAAGTGTGAAGCACCGTCTTAAGGCTGCCGTCCTTCTTTTCCAGAACGTTCACCCAATTACCTTCAAACTTTTTCTTGGCGCCGTCCGGTCCTGGCCCAGTCATTTCCCACCGACCCGTAACGATGACAAGATCGCCTTTTGGCTGAGCAGATTTCACAACGGTCTTGTGGTCATCCCAACCCTTTGACTTAAGACCAGAGAAGAACTTTCCAATATCTTCTCCGCTTTGCGTCTTGCCTTTGGTGACTACGATTGCATCCGATGCGTAGAGATTACTGAGCTTATCTACCTCGCCAGCATTGTATGCCTGATCCCATCGATCGGCTGCAGCCTGAGCATCATCCTGCATTTGATCCGCCATGGCGGCCTGCGGGGTCGACAACAACCCGGCGATTACGGCGGCATGGAATAGAGATTTTATGCTCATCTTCTCCTCCCTCGTCGGCAATCGTTGAAGCCGACTCTGTCGATCATAGATTTTCAACTCGTGAATTCAAAGCGTCATTTACAAGCGTTTGATTGCATCAGTGCCAACCGCGCGTATTCATGTGAGATCGCCTAGCCCTGCGCACGGATCACAGCCTCGCGCTCGCCAATGTCCACCAGCGCATCCTCGACAACGATCGCCTCTCCGGTCGGTCGGATGCGTAGGGGCGGGGTGATCGGCATGGAGGTCAGAGCCACCACTCCAGCATGGCGGTGACCAGCAGGACCAGAGCCACCCATCCGAGCATCACCACTGCCATCCGCCATAGCAGCCGGCTGTTGAGGGCGCGGGTCTCAGCGGCCTCGGCGAGCGTCGGGATGTAGCGGCGGTCGGTCATGCCCTCGCGTCATGAGCGCTGCCGATATATGATCAGCCGATGCGAATGGCCCACTCATTCGAGACCGATCATTCGCCCGCGAGATGGCCCAATGGACCACCAGTCGACGCATCAGGACGCCTCACCCACGACATCGAAGGGCGAGCCCTCAACCCCGACGCCGCCATCGCCGGTCTTCGATTGGCGGAGGGAGCAGACACGTCCCTCGCGCCAGAGGAACTTAACGCCGTCGCAACGCGTGCGCTTGGCGCGGAGCCTATGGGCGTTGCGCCTAGGGCCGTCCCAGGAACTGGCGTCGGTGCGCATCGGCGCGAGAAAGCCGCTGAAGGGCTTGAGCGCACCATTTTCTTTGATCGAACCCTAGTGATGAAAATCTGACGCTTGGTACCCACCCCGAACGTCCGCAACGGGTGGCTTTCTGCCGGTCTGCATATAGGCATCAATGCACGAGACCGGACGTTGCGGCCGCGCCGGCTTACGACCCCATTGCAGCCCCTGAGAAGTTCCGCCTCTCGGCCGCTTAGCGAAGCAGAGAGAGCAACTGAGTGGGGTGGTTCTAAGCCTGGGCGTGCCCGAAGTCCGAGGTCTCGCGTTCGGGACCCGTGCGTGCTCCGCGCCTGAGCGCCGCCTGGACCCGGTCGATCATCTCGCTGCGCCGGTACGGCTTGCCGAGGACATCCATCGCGTCGGGCTGCGGACCGTCGATGGCCATTTCGTCGTTGTAGCCAGTGGTCAGAAGCACCGGAACGCTCGGGTCGCGTTCCCGTACCTGCTCAGCCAGGGTGATGCCGTTGGCGCCACCGGGCATGATGACGTCGGTGAATACGAGCTTGAACCCGTCACCCGACGCGGCGGCTTCGTCGAACCGCTGGATGGCCTCCTCCGCACTGTAGGCCATCACCACCCTGTAGCCGATGTCCTGCAGCGTCTCGCCAGCCATCGCGACCGCTTCACGGCTGTCGTCAACCACGAGGATCAAGGAGGGTGCCGTTAAGGCATCCAGCGGCCGAGTTCTATAGCCAGTTACTTCGTCCGTACTCTCGGCCCGCTCATCCCGCTGCACGTCCCGCGGCAGGATCATACGGATCGTGGTGCCGCGGCCGACCGCACTCTCAATCTCCAGACGTCCGCCGGATTGCTGCACGAAGCCGTGCGCCATTGCGAGGCCGAGGCCGGTCCCCTGGCCATGGGCCTTGGTGGTGAAGAACGGTTCGATGGCTCGCGATTGGATGTGTGGCGCCATTCCGGTCCCCTCGTCGGAGACACAGAGCTGGACGTAATCACCTGGTTCCAGGTTCCTCGCGGCAGCCCTCTCGTCGATGTGGATCTCACGCGTGGTGATGGTGACTGCACCGCCTTTGGGCGAGGCATCGCGGGCGTTCACGATGACGTTGAGGAGAGCCATCTCCAAATGGGTTGGATCGACCTTAACCAATGGCAGTCGGCGCTGGAGGTTCAAGTGCAGCGTCGCCTTGGTGCCCACAGAGCTTTCTAGGAGTTCAGCAATCGAGTTCACGAGTTCGCTCAGATCGACGCCCTTGGGCTCCAGGCGGCCTCGGCGGGCGAAGGCAAGCAATTGCTGTGTGAGCTTCGCCCCGCGCTCGGCCGCCATCGTCGCCGCCGAGAGGTACCGCTCGAAGGCGCGGTCGTCGTGGCGCTTCGCACCCAGCCGCTCAAGGCTCCCGGTGACGACGTGGAGCAAGTTGTTGAAATCATGCGCCATGCCAGCCGTAAGCTGTCCGATGGACTCCATCTTCTGTGCCTGCCGGAACTGCTGCTCCGACTCCCGTCGCTGTGTCACGTCGAGTTGGCTTGCGAAGTAGTAGATGACCTCGCCCTCGGGATTGAGGACCGGACCCATGAACACCGCGTTCCAGAACGGGGTCCCGTCCCGCCGGTAGTTCAGGATCTCAACGGCGACGGCCTCGCGCTTCTGGACGGCCTCGCGCAACACCCGGACGTGCTCGGGGTCGGTCCCGGCCCCTTGAAGGAAGCGGCAGTTGCGGCCCAGGACCTCCCCCTCCTCGTAGCCGGTCAGGTCGAGGAAGGCGTTGTTAGCGAAGACAATAGGGACGTCGTCCTGACGCGTGTCGGCGAGGATCATTGGCATGCGGGTCATCTCGATAGCCGCGAAGAAAACGTCGCCGCGATCTTCAAGGCCTGGCTTGGTGATCGTGCTCTGGCGCCAATGGTGCATGCCCGAGCTGCCCAGTGGCTCCGAGGCGCCCTGGTCCATGGCGCCCTCGGACGGAATGCCGGTCGCCTCGCCCTGGGACCCAGGAGGTAAACGGGTGTGATCATCGTCCTTCATGGGAGGCTGAACGCTCAAGCCTCATGAATGGTCCGATGCGCGCAGCAACTTAACAGGGGCGGGGGCAGCCTCGACCATGCGGTTGGGTAAGCGCGATGATGCGGTCACCCGACTGCTCGCTAGGATGATAGACCCCTTGGTATGGTGTAGCTGGGTCGGGGGTGGAACGTCTGCTTCGGGACGGGCCGCCAGAGTCCGGCTGTCACCCCGAACCGAAGTTGCCTCACGCCCGACGAGTGGCTGCTTTCGGGAAGCGTCGACAAGGGCTTGTACGGCAGGGGTGGGTCGGTAACGGACCCGGGGCGTGGGTTCCATCCGTTAGGATCAGACCACTAGCCCCAGCGCCTCGAGACAAAGTCGTCGCTCACGAGTTCGCCCGATTCGGCCGCGGGAGCGTCGTGCCGGCGCGGGTTGGGCTCGCGGCGAAGCGGACGTGGTCGGCGAAGTTCGAGATACGCATCCCGCGCCACACGACACAGGCGGCCGAGTTGCCGACGGCGCGGGCGTGATCAGCCCTTGAACGCCCAGATGGCCACGGCGCCATCCGGCCGACCCGGATTGTCGCGACGGTAGGTCACTTTCTCGAAGGCGATAGCGTTGGCCTCAACCTTCGAGACGATCTCGCCGCTAAGCACCATGGCACCGCAGAAATCGACACGGATCACGCCGTGCGATGGGTGAACCCCGAAGAGCTGTTCCGTCGTCCAGCCAAGCGCCGCTGCAGCGTCTGCATGCTTGTCGAGGAAATCGAGCGCGGCGGCATGAATGGCTTGCCACTTCGCGATCGTCATGCCGGGACAAGGGACCACGCTCGGTTTCATCGCGAGGAAGGCACTGCGCCATGCCTGCGGGGTGTCTGGTTCGATATTGAAGGCGGGTGATGCTGACATGAGATCCGGCGGCTGTGAGGGGCCGCACGGGATAGTGGTCAGGCCGCACCCGCGCCATGGCCAGCGGGTCACACGTGGCATCAAGGTAGGGGACGAGAGGCAGCCCCGCCGCCCGATCTGATCACGGGCCGGCGGGGTGGGTCATCCATCTCACAGTTAAGCCGGTACGAAAATTGGCTCTCGGGTTGGATGCCCGATGGCAGTTAGCGGAGGCTCAAGCGTCCAACCAGGAGGCGGGGCCATAATGGGAATGCCGCCCCTAGGCCGCGTCCACGACGGCGATCGCCTATTCAGTCGGCCCGGATGCTTAGGAGTGGGGTGATGGGCGTGCAGGCTCCGGGCGGAGGGCCTACACCCTCTCCTCCGGCAGCATCGCGTATTCCCGGCCGCCGCGGTAGGCGGGGCGCTCGGTCTTGCCGATCCGGGAGATGATCCGCTTGGTGCGGCGCTCGGCTTCGGCGTTCCAGGTGCCGGGCTCGGCGTGGTCCTGGGGGTCTTGCTTGGGGCTCTGCTTGATCATCACCGTCTCTCCTCTGCTGTGAGTTGAGTTATACGGATGATGACTTGGGACGCCAATAGTATTCGTTGGTATTCGCAAGCCCCTCCGTCTCAAAGGACGGGGAGAGCTAGGGGAGGGGTTTCCTCTGCGAGGACGCGGTGGGCGGTGGTGGCGCGGGTCATGGGGTGGGGCCTGGGGCGACACGGACCACCTCAATCCCGGCCGCCGCAGCCCGGCGCAGCATATCCAGCGTGCCCGGACCCCACTTTCCGTTAGCGCGAGGGAAGCCAACGGCGAGCCCAGGCTTGCCTTCGTCGATCATGCGTTGGTTGCGGCGCGGGCCGGCCTTCGCGTCGTAGCGCGATCCGTCAGGGCGCCTGCGGATAACTGCGTCGGGGTGGCTCAGGTCGCCCCATCGCGCGGGGAAGCCGTAGAACGGGATGCGCTCCATGAAGGACCAGCTTTCGGCCCAGTAGTCGGCGCCGTTCGGCTCCTCGCCGGGATGACGGCCGGCGATGACGACATCGAAAGGCCCGCGCTCATCCTGAAGCTCGGTCAGGGTGTCATAGACGTGGACGTAGCGGTCATAGTCCCGCCCGCCGCAGACCAAAATTCTCATCGCCTCAAGCCCCTCCCTGGCAGAGAGAGGGAGGGGGAGCGGCGAGCTTCCACTCCGGAAACATCGCCGTGCCGCGCTTCTCCGCGAGTCCCTTCGCGACGAGGCGGATGCAGTAGTGAGCCGCCGTCTCACTGGATGAGCTTGTGCGGATGCCGGCCAGCTTGGCGATCTCGCGTGAGTTTCGCGCAAAGGTAGGCGACAGGGCCTCGAACACCTGTCTCTCGCGCGGCGTGAGTTTGATGTCGCTCATCGGCGTGCTCCATCGCGCGGGTGTCCTGCCTGCTCGCACTGGGCGTAGCAGAGGGCGCGGGCGCGGGTTTCGGTTGGGGTCATGGCTGGGTCTCCGACACAAAAGGGGCGACGCGAACGACGTTGATCCCAGCGGCTTCAGCCTTGCGGGTCATGTCGGCGGTGCCCCGGCCTCCGGGGAAGGCCAGGACCAGATCGGGCCTGCCCTCGGCAATCATGGTGGCGTTGCGGAGAGGGCCGGCGGCGCGACCGTGCTGTTTCCAGTCGGCGGGGAAGTTGAGATAGCCGATGCGGCGGATGTGGCACCATTCGCGGGCCATCTGATCCGCCCCGGTCGCCCCACCCTGAATGACCCAATCAATGCCCGGCTCGGCAGCGAGCCTATCCAGGGTCGCGAAGACGTGGGCTTTGTCGCGATAGTCCCTGCCGCCGCATACGAGGACACGCATTTCAGCACGCCTCCGAGCGGGGGAGGGCGGGGAGGGGAGGCAACCGCTTGGCTTCTGCGGGGTAGACCTCGGCAAACCGCCGGCGAAGGTCGTGGCCCGCCGCCTCGCGGACGGCCTTCATCACCCGTCGCCGCCAGGGCGTGAGCCAGCCGGTAAAGAGTGCCGACTCCTCGCCCGTCCCGATGCCCGGTCCGCGGATTTTCAGCCCGTAGTAGCTGTTGGCAATCCAGACCTCGATGTCGAGCTTGGCATTCATCGCCTTGAAGCGGTCGAAGGTCCAATCGTCGGGATGGGCCTTGAGCGAGAGCAGGGTGATCTGGATCAGGTCGCGGGAAACGCTCATGCGCGGTGCCCTCCCGAGATGCTGGGGGAGGGGAGGTCGTCACAAGCCGGCAACGCCTGAACCCAATCCTTGATGGCGCCCTCTAGGCGGAACCACTCCCCTCGGGTGCTGTGCGCTTTGAAACGCTCGATAAGGTTGCCCTCGTCGAGGATGTTGCCTGCAAAAGTCGCGTAGACGCGCAGCGGCTCAGGCGCGCCGTGCTCGATGGCTCGAATGCGCCTTGCAACCAAGCCTCGGGTGAAGCCGATCTTCACGTAGCTGCCGAAGCCGACGACATAGATCGTCCCGGCAATCAGGTGGGTGTAGCGGCGATACCAGGCCAAAACGATTGACCGGCGGAACCGGAGAAGACGCTTCTTGCCGGTCCGTTGGCCGAGATCCGTGCAGGGCATCCCCTCGCCGATGAGGCGGTCCATCTGCTTCTGATTGAGGCCGAGTAAATCCTTGACCTGCCACGGCTTCAGCCATGGGTCGTCCATAGGTAGCTCCCACCGGTCCAAGGCGACCGATCCCGACACTTCTCCCTTCGTGTCTGTGCCCGAAACGCCGAGGGGGCTTCTTGAAATGTCGTTTGTTTTCCGCACGTTCGTTGCAGAGAACAAACTTGACATGGTAGGGGTCACAGGTTCGATCCCTGTCGCGCCCACCATTCCCCTCCTCGGGAATGGCCGAAGACAACGGGGTCCCTCGACGGGGCCCTTTTTTCTTGTCCGGTTTCCGTCGCACGCGACCGCGCCGGCCCTTCGGACCGCGCAGGCCTCGCACGGCAGGATTGCAGCGGCGGCGGACCTCGCTAGATAGGCTCCCCGGACGATCGACCCGACGCCGCCCGGCCATCCCCTCTCGTCGAAGGCATCCCCGCGGATGGGCGCATCTGGCCTCGCCTCCCACATCCTGGTCTCGACCGTGCCGGGCGCGCATCTGGCGACCTGGGGCATCGCCGCCCTGGCCACCCTCGGCGTCATCCTGCGCCCGTTCGCGTGGCCGGAGGCGGTGTGGGCGGTGCTGGGAGCCGCCGCCCTCGTCGCCCTCGGCCTGATCGCCCCGGCCTCGGCCTGGGCCGGCGTCCTCAAGGGCACCGACGTCTACCTGTTTCTCGTCGGGATGATGCTGCTGTCCGAGATCGCCCGAAAGGAAGGGCTGTTCGACTGGCTCGCCGGCATCGCGGTGCGGCAGGCCAGGGGCTCGGCGACGCGCCTCTTCACCCTCGTCTACCTCGTCGGGATCGTGGTGACGGTGTTCCTCTCGAACGACGCCTGCGCCGTGGTGCTGACGCCGGCCGTGTTCGCCGCGACCCGGGCGGCCAGGGTCGAGAACCCGCTGCCCTACCTGCTGATCTGCGCCTTCATCGCCAACGCGGCGAGCTTCGTGCTGCCGATCTCCAACCCGGCCAACCTCGTCGTCTACGCGGCCCACATGCCGCCGCTCGGCGAGTGGCTCGCCCGCTTCGCGCTGCCCTCGCTGCTGGCGGTGGCGGCCACCTACGTCGTCCTGCGCCTGACCCAGCGTCGCGTGCTGGCCGCGCAGACGGTGGCCACCGCCGTGGCGGCCGCGCCCCTGTCGGGGACCGGCAAGCTCGCCGGCCTCGGCATCGTCGCCACGGCCGGCGTCCTCATCGCGGCCTCGGCCTACGGGCGCGACCTCGGCCCGCCGACCTTCGTGGCCGGCCTCGCCACCACGCTCCTCGTCCTGGCGATCCGGCGCGGCGGCCTCGTGGCGGTGGCCAAGGACGTCTCCTGGAGCGTGCTGCCGCTGGTCGCCGGGCTGTTCGTGCTGGTGGAAGCCCTCGCACGGACCGGCGTCCTCGGGATGCTGTCGGACGCGCTCAAGGGAGCCGCCGCCACCGCGCCCGCCGAGGCCGCCTGGGGGGCCGGCGTCCTGGTGGCGCTCGTGAGCAACGCCGTCAACAACCTGCCCGCCGGCCTGATCGCCGGGGCCGCGGTCCAGGCTTCGGACGTCTCCGAACGGGTGGCGGGCGCGATCCTCATCGGCATCGACATCGGCCCGAACCTCTCGGTGACCGGCTCGCTGGCGACCATCCTCTGGCTGACGGCGATCCGTCGAGAGGGCCTGGACGTGGGCGCATGGAGCTTCCTCAAGCTCGGTATCCTGGTCATGCCGCCGGCCCTGCTCCTGGCGCTGGGCGGGCTGCTCCTCGTTCCCTGAACGCCCGATCCCCGCGCGCCGACCCAGCGGATCGGCGCACGTCAGTTCATGGTGCGTTAACCCTGGCGCGACGATCGTCAGGCGGCGGACCGGTCGGCCGGACATGCGGAGGGAACCATGCGGCCCGTTCTCTTCGCCCTCGTCCTGGCGATGCCCCAGGCGGCCTCCGCCGAGGAGCCACTCGTCCTGCGCATCCGTCCGCACAGCGAGGCGCCCGAGGGCATCGGCAGCGGACGCGGCGAGGCCGACGAGGCCGCGCGCCGCGCCATCCAGGCGCGGGAGGCGATCTGGGAGCGCAGCAACGCCAGGGCCCGCATCGTCATCGCCTCCATCTGCCGGGGCTGCCTCAAGGACCTCCCGCCCGCCGTTCCGGACCGGAGCGCGGCGCAGCCACAGCCCCGGACCAGCCCGCCCCCGTAGGCCGGGTCGCCTTGCGACATGCGTGCCCTGGCCATCGGCCGCGGCTCCATGCGATCCACCGCACATCGCGCGCCGGGAATCGCCCTCCTCGCGCCCAGACATCGTCCCACGCCCTCGAGGTGACCCCATGACCCAATCGCACCCCACCAGCGGCCCCGTGGCCGATCCGGACTGCCCGGTGCCCCTGGACCTCCTCGGCTCGGTCTACCGGGCCGATCCGGAGGATCTGCCAGAGATCCTGGCGGCGATCCCCGCCACGACCCGGGCGAAGCTCGCGGTCTACCTCTACGGCAAGAGCCACATGCACCAGCTCGGCCTGACCGTGGCCCGCGCCTGCGAGCGCGAGGACCTGGTCCGGGTGGCCGGCGAGATCGGCTCGGTGGTGCACGGCCAGTCGCAGCTCAAGCCGGCCCGTGCCCCGACGCCGAGCCCCGCCGCCGCGCCGGTTCCCAAGAAGATCAGCCTCGGCGGTTCCTCCGCGAAGGGCCGCAGCTTCGATTGAGCGGCGGTCCTTTGAGCGGTGGTCCTGCGGGAACCGGATTTAAGCGTTCGTTAACCAGCCGCTTCCATCGTTCCGGAGGGTTCCGGACAGGAGAGCGGACATGACAGCCTTGGATCAGCGGGTGCGTGAGCGCGCCTACCACATCTGGGAGAACGAAGGCCGGGTCTTCGGACGGGCCGAGGACCATTGGCTGCGCGCGGAGGCCGAATTGGGCGCCCGCGTCGCGACGGTCGAGTCGCACCTCCTCGTGGTGCAGCCCTCGGTGCCGGCCACCAGTGCGGCGCCGAGCCCGGCCAAGACCCTGAAGGCCCGCCCCGCGCGGGGCGAGGGCGTCGGCGCCAAGGCCGTGACCGCCATCGAGGCGGCGGCGAAGTCCAAGACCGACAAGACGGCGAAGACCGACGACAAAGCCACCAAGACGGTCGCAAAGGCGAAGACCGATTCGGCCAAGGCCTCCGCCACCAAGGCCTCCGCTACGAAGGCCTCCGCTGCCAAGTCCGCGGTCGCGAACAGCACGTCGCAGCGCTCCGCTTCCGCGAGCGCTGCGCTGCACTGATCGCCGCGATCTCGGATCGATGGCGACGGACCGCCCGCCTTCCACTCGGAAGGCGGGCGGTTTCGTTTGCGCAGCCCCCCGAGCCGGACCAGGAACGGGCGACGACCTTGGCCGTTGTCGAGACACCGTAGAACGATCGATACCGCTGCGCGCGAAGGACACCGACGATGCCCCGTAGACCGACCCTGTTTGGCCTTGGCGCCTGTGCGCTCGTCGCCGTCGCGACGGTGGCGGCGTCCTCGCCGGTCGCCGCCGGCGGCTACGGTGGCGGACTCGTCGATGCCGGGCCCGTGGCCGGAGTCGGCGGCCGGGCCGCCTGGAACCGGCACTGGGAATACGACTCCGGCAGCGACAACGACCGCCGGCCGGAACTGCCCTACTACCAGCAGGGCCGCGGCCAGCAGACCGGCGGCCCCGCCCGCAACCTGCTTCCGGACGACGGACTGCACCTGATCCCGCGCTGAGGCGGGCCGTCAGCGACCGGCGCGGCGGCTCCTGGTGCGGCCGGAGGGGCGCTGTTTATTCATGCAAGCGGTATAGATCTGGCGCCCGACCGCGTAGAGGCCGATGCCCTGGGGGTCGGGCGCGGTGAAGACGCGGCTGCGGGCCTCGTCCCGGCAGGCGGCGTCCTGGGCGCTGCGGATCGGTTGGGACTGGGCGAGGGCGACGTCCGGGACGACGATGCCAGCCATCACGATCGCCGCTCCGACCGCCCATAGGCCGCCCATGGACATCCGCTGCGTTCCTCGCGCCATTTCCACGCCCCCCGATGATCGACCCAGGGTGATCGGTTCGGGCGGGCCGGTAAAGCGATCGCAGGAGACCGGGTCGCGAAAAAACGACGGTCTTTTCGAAAACTGCGTGGCCGGAGCGACCGGATCCGGTCTTTCCCGTTACGGGGCGACCCAGACGCAGGCGTCTGACCCGCTCACCGCCAGGCATTCGAAGGGCGCGCCTCCGATCATCGTGCGCTGACTGACGGCGCCGAGACCGGCCTTCGGAATCAGCCGGCATTGCGGATGGGCGGAGAGATGGGCCGCCGCATCCGTCGCCGAGGTCGCCCCCGCGGTCAGGACCCGCAGGGCGACGAGGGTGTCGCAACCGACGACGTCCACCGCCGGCTCCTGCGCGACACCCGGCCCGGCGATGGCGAGGCCCAGGGTGAAACCCAGGGCCAGGGACGCCATCGGCCGGGCGGGGCGACGGGTCATGGTTCGGCTGTGGGACGTGGTCGCCATAGGCTCTCGTTTCTCCGTGCGGATCGGGGGAGGGGGTTCAGCGCTTGGTCCGTTCGGCCGGAGCCCGGACGGGCGGCGATGCGGCGCCGGGCGCCACGGCGCCGGCCGGGATCCAGTGGCAGACGCCGGTGCCCTGGAGGGTGAGGCATTCGTACTCGCGTCCGCCCAGGGCGAGGCGTTCGCTCACCGCCACGATGCGGGCCGGTTCGAGGAGGCTGCAGCCGAGGTGGTCGGCCTTCGGATCGGACAGGATGGCCGCCGCGGCCGCGGCATCGTCCTGGCTGCGCTGCGCGAGGATGCGCAGGTTGGCCAGGGACGGGCAGCCGGCGGTCTGGACGGGACGGGCAGGGGCCGCGGCGGCGGCCGAGACGGCCAGCCCCGCCACCAAGACAACCGACGTTCGGACCATCGCGCGCATGCGGCCTTGCCTATCACGGGGTCGGTGCGCCCCGCCAGCGGGGGCGATCGCGGCGCCGGCGGCTACGGCTCGGGGCGCCGCAGCTTGGCGAACCGCTTGCGGGCACGGTCGCGGCGCAGGCGCGAGAGCCGCTCGATCCAGAAAATCCCGTCGAGCTGGTCGATCTCGTGCTGGAGGCAGGCGGCGCGAAAGCCGTCGGCCTCTTCCTCGTGCGCGGTGCCGTCGACGGCCCGGTACGCCAGGCGAATCGCGGCGGGTCGCTCCACCTCCTCGCGGATGCCGGGCATCGAGACGCTGCCCTCCTCGAAGACCGCGCGCTCGTCGGAGGCCCAGGTGACCACCGGGTTGACGTAGATCCGCACGTCCTCGCCCGGCTCCATCCGGAGGACGACGAGACGCTCGGACAGGCCGATGTGCGGCCCGGCCAGACCGATGGCCGCCACCCGTCGCAGGGTTCCGACCAGCGCCTCGACCCGCTCGCGAAGGGCCTCGTCGAAGACGCAGACGGGTGCCGCCACCCGGCCGAGGCGCGGGTCGGGATAGAGGACGAGATCGGGGTCGGTCATCCCGACAGGCCCGGTGCGGTCAATATTCCCATTCGGCGCCCACCCCCACCGCCGTGCGGCCGTCGCTGCCGGCCTCGCCCTGCAGCTTGATGCGGCGGGTGACGTCGTAGTCGATGGTGACGGCGGTGTCGGCGGGCTTGGCGCCGGCCTTCACCCCGACGCTGAGGCGCTCGTCGATGTAGCGCGAGGCGCCGAGCGCCGGGCCGCCGCTGGCGCCGGTGGAGACGTCGAGACTGTCGAGGCCCAGGCCCTTGCGGGCCTGCTCGAAGGCGTCGGGCCCGCCGGCGTTGCCGGAGAACTGCGCGACCGCCTGGGCGAGCTGCAGCGCCTGGAAGGCCGAGAGCCCGCCGGCCGCCTTCTTGAACAGCAGGCGCGACAGCACCTCGTCCTGCGGCAGGCTCGGGGTCGAGGTCAGGTCGAAGGTCGGGCGGTTGGCCGGGCCCGAGACGGCGACCCGGGCGGTGACGTCGCTGGCCCTGGTCTCGGCCACGAAGTCGAGGTCGGGGGTCGCGATCTCGCCGCCGAAGGTCAGGCGCCCGCGGGTGAAATCGAGGCGCTGCCCGACGATGCTGAGGCGGCCGCGGCGCATGTCGAACCCGCCCGTGGCGACGGGGTCGCGCGACGAGCCGGTCAGGCGCAGGTCGCCACCGAGTTCGGCGTCGATGCCGCGCCCGCGCACGAAGATGCGGTTGGGGGCGCTCACCGTCACGTCGAGGCTGGCATCGAAGGGCGGGGCGGCCTTGCCCTTGCGCCGGACAGCCTGCTCCTGGCGCGCCTTGGCGGCCAGTTGCCGGCGGATCTCCGGGGTCGGGTTGACGTGGCGGATGCCCGGCAGCGGCTGCACCGTAGCCGGCAGGCGGTCGGGCACCGAGACGTCCACCGAGACGAGGTCGATGCGGCCGGAGACCTTGGGGGTCCGCGCCAGCGGCCCGCTCAGGGCGAGGTTGAGGCTGGCGGTGGCGGTGACGAGGGGGGAGGAGACGAGCTCCGCCCTGTCGGCGAGCAGGGTCAGGGTGCCGGGAAATCCGGCGTCCGGGGCGAGCGCGACGCGACCCTGCGCCCGCAGGACGCCGCCGTTGCGGGCCTGGGCGGTCAGGCGCTCGACCACGAGGGTGTCGCCCCGCCCGGTCACCCGGCCCTCGATGCCGGTGAAGCGCAGGCCTTGGAGCGGGTCGGTGAAGCTGCCGCCCGTGAGTACGGCGGCCCCCTCCGCGCGCGGGGCGGCGAGCGTTCCGCTCACGCCCGCGTCCACCGCGATGCGGCCGGTGACGCGCTGGCCGCCGGCACTGAGCAGACTGTTGGCCAGCGCCGCGTCCAAGGTGCCCTTGGCCTTGAGGGCGAGGTCGCCGCCGGCCGCCACCGGCAGGGAGCCGGTGATCGTCACCTCGGCGCCGCGCCCGGCCGAGAACCGGCCGTCCAGGGTGGCGCGGCCGCCGTCGAGGGTGCCGCGGGCCTTGGCGTCGATGGGCGGCAGGCCGGCCTGGCGGGTCTGCGGCGTCACGAGCCGGGAGACGGAGAGGTCGTAGCGTCCTTCCGGCCGGGCCGGGCTGCCGCGCACCACCGCCTCGCCGTCGAGGGTGCCGGCCAGCGTCAGGCTCGGCACCGCCATGCGGGCGATGGACAGGGGCAGGGCGCGGATGCCCACCGTTAGGTCGAGGCTCGACCCGGCACGGCCGGCGAGGCTGACGCGCCCGGCGCCGGCCGAGACGACGAGGCCGTCCAGGACGACGGAGCTGCCGTCGAGGGTGATGGTGGCCGGACCCGCCAGGGCGACCCTGTCGGAGCCCCGCACCACGGTGAAGCGGGACACCTCGATGCGCGTCCGCGCCTCGGGCACGAGCCGGGCGGCCCCGTCGAGGTCGAAGCCGCGCGCCTTGGCCTTGAGGACGATCTCGCTCGCCGCCGGCGTGCCGGTGGCGACGAGGCGGACCGTGTCGATGGTCTGCCCGGCCGCCACCACCCGGTCGGCCTCGAGGCGACCGTCGAGGACGGGGCGGCCGCGCAGGTCGCGCCCCGTGAGATCGGCGTCGAACCGCGAAAGGCCGACCTCGCCGACCCGGAGCGAAGCGCCCTTGCCGACGATGCGGGCATCCTGGCGGCCGCCGTCCCGCGATAGGGTGACGGCGGCGTCGATGCTGCCGCCGAGCGGGGTCAGCGCCAGGGCGGAGAGGTCGTCGAGGTTGGAGCCGGCCAGGGTGATCGCGGCCTCGGCGAGACCGGTGGCGCCGTTGAGCGTGCCGCGGCCGTCGGCCCGCACCGAGCCGAGATTGAAGGCGAAGCGGTCGAGCCGCCACTCCTCCGGCAGGACCTTGCGGACCGCCGCGTCGCCGGTGAGCGTCTTGCCGCCGATCTCGCCGCCGAGACGCAGGGTGCCGTCGAGGGCGCCGGCGAGATCCCTGACCGCCGCGTCGAGGCGCAGGGCCTTGACCGGGCGGCCCATGGCGGTGGCGCTCGGGGCGCTGACCGTGGCGGTGAGGTCGGGCCGCTGGAGCGTGCCGCCGAGGCGCGCGTCGACGGCGGCCCGGCCGGAGAGGCGCTCGTCGATCCGGCCGAGGTCGGCGAGGTCGATTTTGGCCCGGACGTCCGCGGCGCGCCCGGTGGCCCGCCCGTCGAGGGCGGCGGTGAGATGGGCGCCCTCGAGGCGCAGGCCCTCGAAGCCATAGCCGTCGTAGACCTGGAACACTTTTCCGCGCAGCGTCGGCACGCGCCCGAGCAGCCGGTCGAGGGGCGCGATCCCGAGGGCGAGGGCGCGGGTGGTGAGATCGAGGTCGGCGCTCACCGCGCGCCGGGCCGGGTCGCCGCTCAAGAGGGCCTTGACGTCGAGGCTGCCCGCGAGCGGCCGGTCGGCCAGACCCGAGAAAGCGGAGAGGTCGGCGAGCGAAGCGGCCACCTTGCCGGTGAGCACGTTCTGGCCGATCCGCCCGGAATAGGTCGCGTCGAGGGTGGGCGCCTCGATGGCGAGGCGGGTCACGTCGAGGGTCGCGTCGGGGTCGAGCGTGGCGCGCAGGGTCAGCGCGGCTTTCGAACCGATGGCCTTGCGCAGGGCCGGGTCGGCGAGCGCCAATCCCTCCACCCTGGCGTCGGCCGCGATGGAGAAACGCTTCGCGCCGGTGCCGGAAACGAAGGGCGCCACGTCGAGGTCGGCGGTGACGCGCTCCAGGGCGCTGCCCTGCGCCTTGAGCCCGGCGGCTTTCAGCGCGCCCTTCACGGTGAGCCCGGCGAGCGGCCCCTTGAGGCTGCCGTCGAAGGTCAGGCTTTCGAGTTCGGCGTCGGAGGCCTTGGTGACCCCGCCGTCGGTGGGCAGGGAGCGGGCCGCGATGGTGATGTCGGCGATGCGGTCGGCGCCGAGGGTACCGCCGATGGTCAGCCGGGCGGTGCGCGAGGCGAGTTCGAGCCGGTCGAGGGCGATCGCCCCGCCGTCGGAAAAGCGCAGGCCGCCGTCGAGGCGGGTCTGGCCGGAGAACACCGCCGCGGCGGGGCCCGGCAGCAGCCCGTCGACCTGGGTGGCGAGATCGAGGGTGAGACGGCGTTCGATCCCGACCCGCAGGATGCGCGCCGAGCCCTTGGCCTTGAGGGAGGGGCCGGCATCGAGGTCGAGCCTGGCGTTCCAGGCGTCGAGGGTGCCCTTGCCGTCGAGGTCGAGGTCGATGGGCGGTGTCCCGGGCAGGCCGGAGGCCTTGGAGAGCAGGCCCCCGGCGGGTTCGGCCAGGGTGGTCTTGAGGTCGAGCCGGTCACCCGTGGGTACGTAGAGCAGGCGGGCGGCGAATGTGCCGGCGGCATCGAGCCGGGTCACGGCGACATCGAGGTCGAGTCCCTCGGCGGGCGGCCCGAGCTTGACCTTGCCGGTGGCGGCCAGCCGCGCCGGCTGGCCGGCGACGGCTTCGCCCAGGACAAGTTCACCGAGCTTGAACGCCTTGACCTCGACCTTCACCGGCAGGTCCGGCAGCAGCGAGCCGTCGGGCTCGGGCACGTCGGAGACCGGGGCGGGGAGGGGACGGCGCAGCACTTCGAGGCGGCCGACCTCCAGGGTCTCGACCTCGAGCCGGCCCGACAGCAGCGCCAGCCGGCGCCAGACCAGGCGCGCCCGGTCGAGCTTCAGCCAGACCCCGTCGCGGTCGCTGATCGCCACGTCGCGGATGGTGGCGTCGGAGGACAGAGCGCCGTCCACAGCGCCGATGGAGACCTGCGAACCGGGCGTCGAGAGCGCCTTCGAGAGCAGCCCCCCGAGCACGGATTTCTCCGCCTCGTCGGCACGGGTGAGGGAGAAGGGGGTGGCGAGGGCGAGGCACACGACCACGACGATCGCGAGCCACCTCCAGCCCCCGGCAGAGGGGGGAGGGTTGGCGGAGCCGGCCTCACTGGAGCGAGCGAAAACCCGTCCGAAAACACCCATCAGAAGGCCTGTCCCAGGCTGATGTACAGGGCGACCGGGCGTTCGTTGTTGCCCTTGATGCGGTCGAGGGGGAAGGCGACGTCGACCCGGATCGGGCCGATGCCGGTGTAGTAGCGCAGCCCGAGGCCGACGGCGGTGCGGATGCGTTCGTCGAAGTCCGGCAGGCTGCCCGAGAAGGCGGTGCCAGCGTCGAAGAACGGCACGACGCCGATGGTGTCGGTGACCTTGATGCGACCCTCCACCGAGGCTTCGAGCAGGCTCAGGCCGCCCACCGGCAGGTTGAAGGGCCCGCGCGGGCCGAGGGTGCGGTAGGCGAAGCCCCGCACCGAGCCGCCGCCGCCGGCGAAGAAGCGGATGTTGGGCGGCACGTCGGCGAGGTCGGCGCCCGAGATCGAGCCGAACCCGACCCGGCCGGCGATGATGTAGCGGCCAGCGTCGTCGAAGGCGTAGTAGGTCGAGCCCTGCGCCTTGGCGACGAAGATCGAGGGGTCGGATCCGAGGAAGCCCGCATAGGGCGTGGCGGAGGCGGTGAGCCGCACGCCCTTGGTCGGATCGAGCAGGTTGTCGGTGGAATCGTAGGACAGCGAGACCGGGATGCCGACGAGGCGGTAGTCGAGCTTGCCCAGGGCATCCTGCGAGCGCCCGACCTGGCCGTCGACGCCGATCTGGGCGAAGAAGGTGTCCGAGAAACGGTGGCGGATGCCGATGGTGCCGCCCACCGCGTCGGTGACGTAGCTCTGCTGCGCCTCACGCCCGACGAACAGGTTGGCGACGAGGTCGTTGCGGGTCCCCCACAGGGCCGGCTTGACGAAGGTCGCCCCGAGGCGCCCGCCGATGCCGTTGGAATCGATGCCCGCGAGCTTGCGCTGCGTCGCGTAGAGGTCGTTGCCGAGATAGGAGACGTCCGCGTCGATCCGCAGGGTCTCGCCGCCGCCGAACAGGTTGCGGTTGGCGTAGTAGCCACGCACGCCCGGCCCGTCGACGGTGGAATAGCGGGCCGAGACGCCGATCAGGTTGCGGTCGCGCTCGGTCACGTCCACGAAGATCGGCAGGTTGCCATCGGCGTCCAGCGCCTCGCCCTCGCGGACGCGAACGGAGCCGAGCCCCTCGACGCGCGAGACCGAGCGGCGGATGTCGGCCAGGGCCTTGGGCGAATAGGGGTCGCCCGGCTCGGTGTAGATGAAGGAGCGCACCACCGCCGGATCGATGTCGCTCGTGCCCCGGACCGTGACCGGCCCGAGCCCGGCGATGGGCCCGGGATCGACCACGAAGGTCACGTCCATGACGTGGGCGGCATCGTCCACGACGGGGTCGCGGCCCACGGCCTTGACGAAGGGATGGCCGAGCGAGCGGAAGCGGTCGACGATCTGCGCCTCGCGGGCCAGCACCGTGGCCGAGCGGGCCGGCACCGACGGGTCGACCTCGGTGAAGCGCGGGGGCAGCACCTCCGTCGCGATCGCCCCGCCGCGGGGGTCCCGGACGGTCACCGAGCGCAGGGTGTAGAGCGGCCCGGTCTCCACCACGACCTTGACGGGCACGAGGCTGCGACCGCGGGCGGCCTCCGCCGCGCGCGCGGCGGCGGCGACCGACGCCTCGCCGCCCAGGGTGACGCCCTCGACGACGATGGCGACGCGGCCCTGGTAGTAGCCGTAGCCGGACAGGACGTCGCCCAGGCGCTTGAGGTCGGCCTCGGCCCGGCGCACCACGCCCTCGCCGTCGGGGGGGGCCTCCTGGCGCAGGCGGTGGAGCGAAGAGGTGTCCTTGAGGGCCTGGAGGACGTCGTCCTCCTCCACGCCCTGGAACTTCACGGTGTAGGGCACGGCGGCGACGCTCGGCGCCGGCGGCTCCTCCTCCGAGCCGAACAGACCGAACAGGTCGAAGGCGGCGGCCGGGCGGGGGGCGACCAGAACGCAGCCGACCACGACGCAGGTCGCCACGCGCTGGAGGATCGGCCGATAGCGTGCCACGGGGGACGGGAACTCCCTCAAGCCGGCATCGGAACGGCGCACCGCTCCCATCGTCCCGGCCGCGTCGGCTCAGTCATACCGCCCCCTCCACGACGTCGTGTCGACGCCGTCGCCCTCGTCACGTCGTTGCATTTAGCGGCCCAAACGTAGCGATAAGGTTGCGGGGGAGCAAATCGCCGCGCGTCCGAACGGTGCCAAAACGGACACCTCGGTTCCCGGCTCGGCGAAGGGCGCGCCTGTGGGAACGACGCCGTTCCGGGGGAGGGCGGCACGGGATTTTTCGTGCGCGGGCAGGCGGCTAGCGGGCCGCGACGCAGGCGCCGGGACGACGGGAAAGGCCAGCGGATACGGGCGGGACGAACCCCGGCGCCCGGTCCCGTCGCAGGCGCGGCGTCATCGGGTCACAGTCGGACGCGGGCCGATCGAAGGTGGCGGCCGGTGAAGCCAGGCAACAGTCCGGTGGTTTTCCCGACGAAACGGGGCCCAATGCAGGTCGACGACACACGCTCTGCGTTGATTTCGGGCCTCTCCTGAGGCATATCCATCCCCACTTCCAACCATGAGCAGACACCATGGCGTGGTCCTCAGGGCCGCGCGTCGTCACACGCGGCTTCGCACCGCGCTTCACCACACGAGAAAGGTCATATGGGCGCCTTCGACTATCGGAACTTCGACGACCGCAGGAAGAACTCCGCCAGCGCCAAGCAGATGCTGCTGGAGAAGTTCAAGGCCCGTCCCCCGGCGGATGACCCGGACATGATCGCCAAGGCCGAGGCCCGCGCGGCCATCGCCCGTGCCCGCGACGAGCGGACGCGCGAGCGTGAGGCCGCCCGCATCGCCGCCGAGAAGGCCGCGGCGGAAGAGAAGCGGGCCCGGGAAGAGGCCGAACTCGCCGCCCAGATCGCGCGGGAGGAGGAAGAGACCCGCCTCGCCGCCGAGCGCAAGGCCGAGGAGCTCATCGCCCGCAAGGCGGCCCGCGATGCCCGCTACGCCGCGCGCAAGGCCAAGGCCAGGCGCTGACACCCAGGCGCTGACACCGGGATCTCAGGAACCCGGATCGATGTCGGTTTCGGAAGGCGCGCTCCATCGGGGCGCGCCTTTCGTCGTTCAGGACTCGGAGTCGGACTTCTCGCCGCCCTCGGCCTCTTCGTTCTCGGTCTCCGTCTCGGCGACCTCGGTCTCGGCTTCCGCCGGCACGGCCTCGGCCTCCGGGCGCGGGCCGGACTTGAAGGACCGGCGCGGCGCGTTTCCGCGCTTCATCTGGGCCGGCTTCTCGATGGCGCCGAGGCGCTCGGACAGCTGCTTGGCCCGCTCGTTGAAATCGTTGGTGCTGCGCGACTGGGATGCGCCGCTCTTGAAGGCATTCGCCACTGGGGCCTCTCGGGATGGCCCTTGGCACGAAGGGCGTGCGGGCTTCCCGGTCGCCATAGCACGCTTCGACCGATCGTGCCGGTTATAATGGCAAGGCCCCCGTTCGATCGCGCCGGCGTCAGCGACGTCCGCCCATCGGCATCGCCCGGAGGGTGTTCGGTACGCGGGCGATGGCACCGAGACGAGTGCGGCCTCGACGCCACACCGGCGGGCAAAACCCGCCCTCGCCCGGCTTTGATCCACACGGCTGCGGAGATCGCCTTGCGGCCAGCGCAATTGCCGGTGAGGCAGCGCCAACCCGACCCGTGTCCTGCCGGAAACCGTTCTCGATGCCGCGTCCCCTCTCGACGACCGTCGCCTGCCTCGCCCTCGCCGCCACCCTGGGCGCCTGCGCCTCCCAGCGCTTCGACGGACCGACCCGCAGGGCGCCGAGGCCCCAGGCGGCCCTCGAACCCGCCGTCCCCGCCATACCCTCGGGCCCGGTGACCTCCGAGCCCCTGGCCCCGCCGCCGGGCGCCAGTGCCGTGCCCGCCGAGATCCCGCCGGTGGCCTCGGCCGCGCCGCCGCCGGTGGCGGCCGAGCCCGTCTACGTGCCGCCGCCGACGCCGCCGGTGGTCTCGGGCGGGCGTTCGTCGGTGGTGGGAAGCTGGAACGCCAAGGACGCCACCGGCGGCACCTGCAAGGTCTCGCTCTCGAGCGCCCCGGCGCTCGACCTCTACAAGGCCTCCGCATCGGGCTGCCCGAACAAGGACCTCTCCAAGGTCACGGCCTGGGATTTTCGCGATGGCGAGGTCTATCTCTACCAGCCCGGCGGCACCGTGACGGCGCGTCTGCGCCAGGGCGGCGGCGCCCTCGACGGCGCGCTGTCGAAGTCGGGCGCCTCGCTGTCGATGGTCCGATAAGGGCTCTCGGTCCTACGGGTTCACCCGCAGGCCGAGCAGCCAGGTGTTGCCGCTGAAGCTCGATCCGCTCGTGGAGCTGTCGATCTGCTGGTAGATGTAGCTGCCGCGCATCGTCAGCCAGCGGTTGAAGCGGTAGTCGAGCCGGGCGGTGGCCGAGAAGCCGCGCTCGTTGATGGCGAGGCGGTCGTAGTCGCTGGCGAGGTAGCCGGCGCCCACGGTGATCGAGAGGTTGCGCAGGAGGTCGTGCTGGACTTCCAGCGTCCCCGCCTGGGTGCGCACGCCGCTCGATCCGGGCAGGCTCGTCTCGACGATGCCGGCGGCGGCGGTGAGCCGGACCGTGGTCAGCGGGCTCGCCGTCCATATCAGGGAGGCGTTCACCACCGGCGAGGTCAGGTCGCGCAGCCGCGGGTCGTCGTAGGTGCGGTGCTCGAAGCCGGCCGAGACCTCGCCCGAGACCAGCCGCGTCAGCGCGAACACCGCGCCGGCCGAGAGGGTGACGCCGTCGGAGTCACGGCGGATCCCGTTGAAATCGGTCCTCTGGTCGTAGACGCGGGTGTTGCCGAGCACGTCGACGAAGGGCGAGATCACCGGCGAGATCTCGTAGGCCGCCCGCATGCGCAATCCGTACTGGTTCAGGTTGCGGTCGGCCTGGGAGAGGATCGTGCCGTTGGTCAGCCGCGCGTCCTCGAACTCCGAGCGGTCGACGAGACCGCGCAGGCTCACCTGCAGCCGGTTGAAGGTCTCGGTGACGCCCACCGTCGTGCCGTAGCTGGCCACGATCGGCCGGCCGGCGACGGTGGCGTTGAGGTCCGGGCTGCCGGCGCGCAGGGTGTCGACGAGGAAGCGCCCCTCGACGTCGATGCGGGTGTCGCGGTTGGCGTCAATGCGCAGGCGCACGTTGCCCGCACCGTTGGGACGGTCGGCGGCCTCGTTGTCGGGATAGGTGTTGTAGCCGGCCCGCAGTTCGCCGGCGAGTTCGTGGGCCGACCAGTCGCTGCGGAAGTTCAAATCGCCTTCGGTGCGCAGGGCCAGCGAGCTCCTGGCCGCCCGGTTGACCACCTGTTCCGGGTTGGTGTCGTAGCCGATGCTCTGCTGCACGCTCGGCAGGACCGTGAAGGTGCCGAGCCGCAGGCCCAGCGGGGCATAGGCGTCGTCGACGACCAGCGGCCGCCGCAGGGCGGCATTGAGCACGGCGCCGGGCGTCGACAGCCCGGCCAGCGGCAGGGTGCCGGGGGAGCCGGCCACGACGGGAAGCGGCACTCCGACGACGGGGTTCTGGACGACGGGCGAGAGGCGCAGGTCCGGCGGCGGGATCTGCGTCACCTGCCGCGTGACCGCGCTCGTGGCCGAGCCGAGCCGGCGCGGCGGCGCCGCGCGCTGGCGCAGGAGGTTGGCCGGCGCCCGGTTGTTGATGCCGCTCGAGGCCCCGCCGATACGGCCGGTCCCGGCCCGCGTCGCGCCGGTGAAGGCCGATGCCCCCGCCCGTGCGCTCGATCCGCCGTCGAGGCCGCCTCCGCCGGAGGCGTCGCCCGTCGCGGCGTTGCCGGGCGTCGCGGCGGCCGGCGTCGCGATGCCCCGCAGGCCGTCGGTGCCGGTCTGCGCGGATGGATCGGGGATCGCCTGGGCGACGGCCTGCGAGGGTGCCAGCGCCAGCGCGAAGGCGAGGGCGGCCACGGCCTGGCCGTTCCGGATCGGCGTTGCGCGCATCACCGGCCGACGTCGCTCCGCTCATCCCCCGCGCCCACCGCCGGGGCTCGTCCCCGGCGTCGTCGTGGTTAACCGAGCTACAACGATCGCGGTTAATGCACCGTCAACGGGCGCCGGGCGAGGCGATGCGGCCGCGATCCGACCATTGTCTTGCGCGATAGCGCGATCGCGGCGATGGAACCCGCAAGGCGGAGACACGGGCGGGCATGGTACAGGCGGACCGGATCACGATGGCACCCGAGGGCGGCGACATGGAGCACAGCCCCGCGGTCGCCTCGGCCCTGCGCACCATCGAGACCGAGCGCGAAGGCCTCGGCGCCCTGATGGAGGCCATCGGCAACGGCCTGGGCGATGCCTTCACGGCGGCGGTGGCGCTGATCGTGGCCGCGCGCGGGCGCGTGATCCTCACCGGCATGGGCAAGTCCGGCCACGTCAGCCGCAAGATCGCCGCGACCCTCGCCTCCACCGGCACGCCGGCCCTCTACGTCCACCCGGCCGAGGCGAGCCACGGCGACCTCGGCATGGTGCAGCCCGAGGACGTGGTGGTGGCCCTGTCGTGGTCGGGCGAGACCACGGAACTCGCCGACATCATCGGCTACGCCCGGCGCTATCGCGTCGGCCTCATCGCCGTCACCTCCAACCCGGCATCCACCCTCGGCCGGGAGGCGGACGTGTGCCTGACCCTGCCGCAGGCCCGCGAGGCCTGCCCCAACGGCCTGGCGCCCACCACCTCGACGGCGATGCAGCTGGCGCTGGGCGATGCGCTGGCCATCGCGCTCCTGGAGGCGCGCGGGTTCTCGGCGCGGGAGTTCGGCATCTATCATCCGGGCGGCAAGCTCGGGGCCTCCCTGCGCCAGGTCCGCGAGGTCATGCACGCCGGAGAGCGGCTGCCCGTGGTCGCGCGGGGCACCGCGGTGCGCGCGGCCATCGCCGAGATCGACGCCAAGGGCGTCGGCTCGGTGGTGGTGGTGGAGGCGGACGGGCGCCTGGCCGGGATCGTCACCGACGGCGACCTGCGCCGCAACATGTTCCGCTCCGACCTCGACGGCCTGCGCATCGAGGCCCTGATGACGGCCAAGCCACGCACAGTGAACCCGGAGACCCTGCTGGCCAAGGCCCTCGAGATCCAGGAGTCGATGAAGATCACATCGATCATCGTGGTGGTGGACGACCGCCCGGTCGGCCTCGTCCACTACCACGACCTGCTGCGCGCCGGCGTCGCCTGAAGACTGCTGCGACGACGCACGGTCACGCCCGGCCAGCGCTTCATACCATCAGGCAATCCATCACCGGGTCGAGCAAGCGGTCGACACCGGCCCGCGCGACCTCTGCGGGCCCGAACACGCCGTCGAGGGCGAGGCGCGCCAGGCCGTGGACCAGCGACCAGCAGGCCACCGCCCGCGGGTCGGGCTCGTCGGGCCACCGTTGCGCGGCCACGAACGGCCGGTCCGCCACCGCCGCCGCCAGGAGCCCGAACGCCCGCGCCGAGGCCTGGGCGTAGGCGGCGTCCGCCGGATCGATGCGCGCGCAGCGCCACATCGTGTCGAACTCGGCCGGATGGTCGAGGGCAAAGTGCAGGTAGGCGCGGCCCTGGCCGCGGATGCGGGCATCGCGGTCCCCCGCCGCCGCATCGGCCTCTGCGAGCGCGTCGCCGAGCAGGTGGAAGCCGCGCGTCGCCACCGCGGTAAGCAGCCCGCGCGCATCGCCGAAATGGTGCTGGGGGGCGGCCGGCGAGACCCCCGCCCGCCGTGCGGTCTCGCGCAGCGAGAAACCGTCGATCCCGCGCTCGCGCAGGCAGTCCGTCGCCGCGGCGATCAATGCGGCCGGCAGGTCGCCGTGGTGATAGCCCTCGGGCTTGGCCGCCGATCGCTTGACAGTGTCAAGATCATCGCTCATGTTCGATCTGTACGACGTAAAGATTGATCCGATCAAGCCATGATCGCGGCGCCCGCCCTGTTCTCCCTCGCCAACGCGGTCGCCCTGGCCGCCTGGATCGCGCTCGGCCTGTCGCTGTTCGTGCCCCGGTGGCGGCCCTGGACGTTCCTCGTGACCGGCCTCGCCCTGCCGGGGCTGTTCGGGATAGCCTATGGCGGGGCCCTCGCCGCCGGGCTGGCCGGCGGGGCCGGCGGCGGGTTCTCGTCGATTCAAGACGTGCGCGCCCTATTCGCGAACGACCACGCCCTCACCGCGGGCTGGATCCACTACCTCGCCTTCGATCTTGTCGTCGGCACCTGGATCGCCCGCAGCGGGCTGGCGGCGGGGCTGTCGCCGCTCCTGATCCTGCCCTGCCTCGTCCTCACCTTCCTCGTCGGTCCCCTCGGGCTGCTGCTGGCCCTCGTCATCCGCGCCGGCACAGGGACACTCGGTACGGAGGCCCGCCCGTGACCGCGCTCACCGCCCCGTCCTCCCTGCGGTCGCCGATCCCGGCGTTGCGCGCGCGAGCGCCGGAACTCACCGCCTTCGGCCTCGCCTGCCTGATGGCCGGCGCCATCGCCCTGTGCCTGCCGCTCGTCGACGGGCGCCAGTTCGGCGGTGCTTCGGTCTGGCTCAAGCCCGCCAAGTTCTTCGCCTCGATCGGCCTGTTCGCACTGACCTCGGCCTGGTTCACCGGCTACGTGCGGCCCGACCGGCGCCGGTCGCGGCCCCTGCGGATCGCCACCGCCCTGCTGATCGGAGCCGGCGGGATGGAGCTCGCCTACATCACCCTGCAGGCGGGGCTCGGGCAGGCCTCGCATTTCAACACCAGCGATCCCGTGCACGGCCTGCTCTACGCCCTGATGGGTGTCGGCGCCCTGACGCTCCTGGCGACCAAGATCCCGCTCGCCGTCGCGATCGCCCGCCGGCCGGTGGCGGGGCTCGACGCGAGCCTTCGCCTCGCCGTGGTGCTGGGCCTCGCCCTCACCGTGATCCTGGGCGGGGCCGGCGGCATCCTGATCAGCCTGAACCAGGGGACGTCCGTCGGCGCGGCCGGTGTGCGCCTGCCCCTGCTCGGCTGGAACCTCGGCGGCGGCGACCTCAGGGTCGGGCATTTCCTCGGGATGCACGCCGAGCAGGCTCTTCCGATCCTGGCGGCCCTGGCACTCCGCGCCCGCCTGCCGTTGCGGCCGATGCTGGTGGCCCTGGCGGCGCTGGCCTGGGCGGGGCTGACGCTGGCGGCCATCCTGCAGGCGAGAGCCGGGATCGCCGTCCCGTTCGGATGACGATGGCGCGGTTTGGGTGAGGGGGCCCTCGGCCTCACGAAAGGGCGTCAGGACCCTTGTCCGACGGGTTCGAAACTGATGCGCAGGCTGGTCCCCGTCGCCCTGGCGAAACGTTCGAGTGTCCGCGCCGACGGTTTCGAGCGTCCGGTTTCGAGGCGCGCGATGGCGCTCTGGGAGGTCTCCATCCGCTGCGCCAGTTCCTCCTGCGTCAGCCCCGCCCTCGATCGTGCGGCGATCAAGGCGCGGGCCAGGGCAAACTCCTCTTCGAGGTCGACGTAGGCCTTGCGATAGTCCTCGTCCGTCATCCATTTCGCGTGAAGGTCTGTCATCTTGGTCATGGAACCTCACTCGCCCTCTTGCGGGCCGTATCGAGTTCACGCTGCGGGGTCTTTTGGGTCTTCTTGACGAACACCCGCACGATCACGACGCGTCGGCCAGCTACCGTGACGTAGATGGCGCGGGAGATGCCGCTCTTGGCCTTGACCCGAATCTCCCACAGCTTTCCGTCGAGGTGCTTCACCGTGTCGTGACGCAGGCCCTCGAAACCGACGGCCTCGATCAGCATGGCGATCCGCACGAGCCGCGCCCTCAGATCCGCGGGCAGATCCTCGATCTCGGCGTCGACCGCCGCATTCAGGGTCTCGACGCTCCACATGCCGCATTATATCAAAAATGATATCGACCCGTCCATCGGCTTCCTTGCCCCTACGGCATCGATCCGATGGCAACACGCCGCCGCCTCCCCTATGCTCGGCCCCGTGCCCCGCTCCGATGTCGCCCCCGTCCGTCGCCTCGATCCGATCCTCGTCGACCGCATCGCCGCCGGCGAGGTGGTCGAGCGGCCGGCCTCGGCGGTCAAGGAACTCGTCGAGAACGCCATCGATGCGGGCGCGCATGCCATCGAGGTGACGATCGAGGCGGGCGGGCGCCGGCTGATCCGGGTGGTCGACGACGGCGCCGGCATGAGCGCGGACGACCTCGCCCTGGCGGTGGAGCGCCACGCCACCTCCAAGCTGCCCGACGGCGACCTCGGACGGATCGCCTCGCTCGGCTTTCGTGGCGAGGCGCTGCCGTCCATCGGCGCGGTGGCGCGCCTGTCCATCACCACGCGCACGGACACGGCCGAGACCGGGGCGAGCCTCGTGGTCGAGGCGGGCGTGAAGGGCGAGGTGAGACCGGCCTCCGCTGCCCGCGGCACCCGCGTCGAGGTGAGCGACCTGTTCAGCGCCACCCCGGCCCGGCTGAAGTTCCTTAAATCCGACCGGGCCGAGACCACCGCCATCGGCGACATCCTGCGGCGGCTGGCGGTGGCGCAGCCGGCGATCCGCTTCACCCTGCGCACCGAGAGCGCGAGCCCGATGGTCTTTCCCGCCGAGGCCGAGCCCGGACCGGCCGCGACCCTGCGCCGGCTGGTCGCGGTGCTCGGCGCCGATTTCGGGGCCAACGCGGTCCCCCTGGCGATGGCCCGCGAGGGCTTCTCGCTCACCGGACACATCGGCCTGCCGACCTACCACCGGGGGGCGGCGAGCCACATCCACTTCACCGTCAACGGCCGGCCGGTGCGCGACCGGCTGCTGCTCGGCGCCGTGCGCGGCGCCTATGCCGACACCATGAGCACCGACCGCCATCCGGTGCTAGCCCTCGCCATCGCCTGCGAGCCGGGCCTCGTCGACGTCAACGTGCATCCGGCCAAGACCGAGGTGCGCTTCCGCGAGCCGGGCCTCGTGCGCGCGCTGATCGTCAGCGCCATCCACGAGACCCTGCGCCAGGCCGGAGCCCGCTCGGCCACCACCGCGGCCATGCGCACCTTGGAGGCCCTGCGCACCCACGAGACCCTGCACGCCCAAGAGACCCTGCACGCCCAAGAGACCTTTCGCCCGGTGGCGCGCGCGCCCATGAGCGTCCATTCCGGGGCCGGCCCGCATGGCCGTCGCAGCGTCCCGCTGCCGCCGGGGATACCCTCCTTCGGCGCCCCCGCGGGATACGGCCAACCGCCGCGTCACGACGGTTTCGGCGAGACGGCCCAGTCGCTGTTCCGCGGCGAGGAGGCGCCGCCCGCCGCCGACCTGCGGCCGGACGAGGCGCCCGAGACCGACGGGCATCCCCTCGGGGCGGCACGCGCGCAGATCCACGAGACCTACATTCTCGCCCAGACCGGCGACGGCCTCGTCATCGTCGACCAGCACGCGGCGCACGAGCGCCTGGTCTACGAGCGCCTGAAGCGCCAGCGCGCGGCCGGCGGCATCGCCCGGCAGGGGCTCCTGATCCCCGACGTGGTGGAGTTGGCGCCCGGCGACGCCGCGCGACTGCTCGAGGCGGCACCCGACCTCGATCGGCTCGGCCTCGCCATCGAGGCGTTCGGCCCGGGCGCGGTGCTGGTGCGCGAGATCCCCGCGGTCCTGGCCGGGGCCGCGATCCGCGATCTCGTCATCGATATCCTCGACGGGCTGTCGGAATCCGGCCTGGAGGAGGGCAGCCCCGACGGCGACGAGGGTGGCCCGCTCGGGCGGCGCCTCGACGCGATCCTCTCGCGCATGAGCTGCCACGGCTCGGTCCGGGCCGGGCGCCGCCTGCGCCCTGAGGAGATGAACGCCATCCTGCGCGAGATGGAGGCGACCCCACTGTCGGGCTCGTGCAACCACGGCCGCCCGACCTTCGTCGAGCTCAAGCTCGCCGACATCGAACGGCTGTTCGGCCGGCGGTAGCGATATGCGTCGTGACGGGCTGGATCGGAGTCGTCAGGCCGCGGTGTCTCAGGCTGGAGGCTTGGCTCCGCCTGCGGCCTCGATCAGGGCATCGTCGATGGCCGCCGCGCGCCGTGCCGCCGGCCGGGCGTCGAGATGCGCGACATAGGCCTCGAAGGCCGGGCGCCGTTCCAGCAGTCCAAAACCCATGCCCCAGGAGAGATGCGCGCCCACGTAGAGGTCGGCCGCGCTGAAGGCGTCGCCCACGAGATATCGGCGCCCGGCGACCGCGCCCTCCAGGGTGTCGAGCACCTCGGCCATGCTGCCGTAGCCGACCATGCCCTTGCGCTCGGGCGGCACCGCGACGCCGAGCGCGGTGTTCAGGACCGCCGCTTCCACCGGCCCGGCGGCGAAGAACAGCCAGCGGTAATAGGGGCCGCGGTCGAAGCTGCCGGACGGCGGGGCGAGGCCGGCCTCGGGAAACGCATCGGCGAGATAGGCGCAGATCGCCGCCGTTTCGGTGACCACGGTGTCGCCGTGCCGGATCGCCGGCACCTTCCCCATCGGGTTGACCGCCCTGTAGTCGGCCGCCTTCATCGCGTCGCCGTAGCCGAGGAGTTCGGTGCGGTAGGGCCGGCCGACCTCCTCCAGCATCCAGCGCGCGATCCGCCCGCGCGACATCGGGTGGGTATAGAGGACGAGGTCGTGCGTCATGGGGATCCGCTCCACCGGCTGTCGTCGCGAGGGGCGGCCATGATGCCACGGATCGGGGCGTGGCAGGAGGGACGGTGACACGCCGGGCCGGCCGTTGCGGCCAGGCCGGGCGACGGCGATCGCGCGGCGGGGCAACCCCGCCCATGAAAAAAGCGCGGCCCCGAAGGACCGCGCTTGTTCGAGCACAGCAAGGGCGAGGGTTTACTCGCTGGCGTTGCGGCGTTCGCCGCGCTCGCGGCGGGGCTCCTGGTCGCCACCGCGCACCCGGTCCTGGTCCGCGTTGCGCTCGGCCTTGAGCTTCTCGGTGAGGTCCTCGCCGGTCTCCTGGTCGACGACCTTCATGGACAGGCGGATCTTGCCGCGGTCGTCGGCGCCGAGGAACTTTACCTTCACCTTCTGGCCATCCTTGACCACGTCCGTCACCTTGGCGACCCGCTGGGCGGCGAGCTCCGAGATGTGGACGAGGCCGTCCTTGGCGCCGAAGAAGTTCACGAAGGCGCCGAACTCCATGCACTTCACGACGGTGCCGTCGTAGATCATGCCGACTTCGGCCTCCGCCACGATCGAGCGGATCCAGTTGTAGGCGGCCTTGATGGCCTTGCCGTCGCTGGAGGCGATCTTCACCGTGCCGGTGTCGTCGATGTTGATCTTGGCGCCGGTCTTCTCGACGATCTCGCGGATCACCTTGCCGCCGGTGCCGATCACTTCCCGGATCTTGTCGGTGGGGATCTGCATGGTCTCGATGCGGGGCGCATATTCGCCGAGCTCGGGACGGGCGTCGGTGAGCGCCTTGGCCATCTCGCCGAGGATGTGGACGCGGCCTTCCTGCGCCTGGTGCAGGGCGATCCGCATGATCTCCTCGGTGATGCCGGCGATCTTGATGTCCATCTGCAGCGAGGTGATGCCGCTCTCGGTGCCGGCCACCTTGAAGTCCATGTCGCCCAGGTGATCCTCGTCGCCGAGGATGTCGGAGAGCACGGCGTAGCGCTCACCCTCGAGGATGAGGCCCATGGCGATGCCGGCGACGGGCCGGCGCAGGGGCACGCCCGCATCCATCAGCGCCAGCGAGGCGCCGCAGACGGAGGCCATCGACGAGGAGCCGTTGGACTCGGTGATCTCGGACACGACGCGGATCGTGTACGGGAACTCGTGGGCCGGCGGCAGCACGGGATGCACGGCACGCCAGGCGAGCTTGCCGTGGCCGATCTCGCGACGGCCCGGCGAACCCATGCGGCCGGTCTCGCCCACCGAGTAGGGAGGGAAGTTGTAGTGCAGCAGGAAGGTCTCCTTGTAGGTGCCTTCCAGCGCGTCGATGAACTGCTCGTCCTCGCCGGTGCCGAGCGTGGCCACCACCAGCGCCTGGGTCTCGCCGCGGGTGAACAGGGCCGAGCCGTGGGCGCGCGGCAGCACGCCGGCCTCGGACACGATCGGGCGCACGGTGCGGACGTCGCGGCCGTCGATGCGGCTGCCGGTGTCGAGCACGTTCCAGCGCACCACCTTCGACTGGGCCTCCTTGAAGGCGGCCTTGACCTTCTCGGGCGCGTACTTGGCCTCGCCCTCGGCGGGGCAGAGGGCGGCCATCACCGTCGCCTTGACGGCGTCGACGGCGGCGTAGCGCTCCTGCTTGACGGTGTTCTTGTAGGCGGCGCGGAGTTCCGTCTCGCAGATCGCCAGGACGGCCTTCTCGACCTCCTCGTTCTCCGGGGCGGTGAAGTTGCGCGGCTCCTTGGCGGCCTTCTCGGCGAGCCGGATGATGGCGTCGATGACCGGCTGGAAATGCTTGTGGCCGAACATCACGGCGCCGAGCATCACGTCCTCGTCGAGTTCCTTGGCCTCGGACTCGACCATCAGGACGGCGTCCTGGGTGCCGGCGACGACGAGGTCGAGGGAGGAGGTCTCCATCTCGGGAACGGGTGGGTTGAGCTTGTACTGACCGCCGATGTAGCCGACGCGCGCCGCGCCGATCGGGCCGGTGAAGGGCACGCCCGAGAGGGTGAGGGCGGCCGAGGCCGCGACCATCGCCAGGACGTCGGGATCGTTCTCGAGGTCGTGGGTCAGGACGGTGATGACGACCTGGGTGTCGTTGCGCCAGCCCTCGACGAAGAGGGGACGGATCGGCCGGTCGATGAGGCGGGAGACCAAGGTCTCCTTCTCGGAGGGACGGCCTTCGCGCTTGAAGTAGCCGCCGGGGATGCGGCCGGCGGCGTAGGCGCGCTCCTGGTAGTTCACGGTGAGCGGCAGGAAGTCGATGCCGGCCTTGGGCTCCTTGGCGGAGACGACCGTGGCGAGCACGGAGGTGTCGCCGTAGGTCGCCATCACGGCGGCGTCGGCCTGGCGGGCGACCTTGCCGGTCTCGAGGACGAGCTTGCGGTCGCCCCAGATCAGCTCTTCACGTTGAACGTCGAACATATCGTTTTTCCTTGCCATCATGCGGTCGGGCGGACCCGGCGCGGCCAGGGGCAAGATGGCGAGGGGCTCTTCGCGATGACGAAAAGTCCCTTGCGATCCTGTCCCCGGCTCTTGCGCCTCCAAGTCGCCCGAGGGTCGCGCGGCCGGACCCATTCCGGCAGCGCGGTTACGAAAACGCGGCCCTGAGTCGAACTCGGGACCGCGTGGAAAAAACCGCCTTAGCGGCGGATGCCGAGACGCTCGATGAGGCTGCGGTAGCGGGCCTCGTCCTTGCCCTTGACGTAGTCGAGCAGCGAGCGGCGCTGCGAGACCATCTTCAGGAGGCCGCGACGGGAGTGGTTGTCCTTGCCGTGGGTCTTGAAGTGGCCGGTGAGGTTGGTGATCCGCTCGGTGAGGATCGCCACCTGGACCTCCGGCGAACCGGTGTCCTTGCCGCCCTGCGCGTATTCCTTGATGAGCGCGGTCTTGCGCTCTGCCGTGATCGACATCGCTATCCCCTTCGGTTGGGTTGGGTCGGGTTGCGCGGCCACGCGAACGGGAGGCCATGCGACGCTCGGGTCGGGCCGCTGCCGGGATGTCGTCCAGCAGGGTCGCGCCACAAGCAGGTTCGGCCCCGTGCCCGTTGCCGGGTCGAGGCTGCGCCGGTCATACACGAAACCACGCGGGACGCCACCCCCGGGCGCGGGACGCGCCCCCCGGGGAGCGGACGTGCCTTCATGCTCCCGTCATCCCGTCGCGCTAGCCGCCGATGCCGGCGAAGAGGGATCAACGATGCGTGCGTTCGCGAAGGCGACGGTCCTCCTCCTGGCATTGCTGCTGCCGGCGGCGGCTCAAGGCTCCCGAGCGGCCCAGATCGGGCCGCGCCCGTTCCACCTCGTCGACACCATGAAGCCCGGCCCCCTCAAGGACAGGCTCGCCGCCTGCGGCACGGACCGGGCCTACACCGCCAAAAGCTTCTCGATCTCGCACCGGGGCGCCCCGCTCCAGTTCCCCGAGCACACCCGAGAGGGCGTGCTGGCGGCGGCCCGGATGGGGGCGGGGATCATCGAGTGCGACGTCACCTTCACGAGGGACCGGCAGCTCGTGTGCCGGCACGCCCAGTGCGACCTTCACACCACCACCGACATCCTGGCCCGGCCGGACCTGGCGGCCCGATGCACGAAGGCCTTCACCCCCGCCGATCCGGCCACCGGCGCCAAGGCCTCGGCCACCTGCTGCACCAGCGACCTGACGCTGGCCGAATTCAAGTCCCTGAAACCGAAGATGGACGCGGCCGACCCCGACGCCACCACGCTGGCCGGCTACATGAACGCGACCCCGCGCTGGCGCACGGATCTCCATGCCGCCGGCACCACCCTGATGACGCACAAGGAGTACATCGCCCTCGTCAAATCGCTCGGCCGCCGGTTCACGCCCGAACTGAAGGCGCCCGAGGTGCCGATGCCGTTCGCGGGAACCTACACCGAGGACGACTACGCCCGGCAGATGATCGACGAGTACAGGCAGGCGGGGATCCCGGCCACGGACGTGTTCCCCCAGAGCTTCCGGCTGCGCGACGTGCTGTTCTGGCTCGAGGCCGATCCCGCCTTCGGCCGCCAGGCCTTCCTCCTCGACAACCGCGACGAGACCGACCCAGGCTTCGATCCCGCCAGGCCCGAAACGTGGAGCCCGAGCATGGCCGATCTCGTCGCCAAGGGGGTGCGGACCCTGGCGCCGCCCCTGTGGATGCTGGTGACGCTCTCGCCGGAAGGGGCGATCGTCCCCTCGGCCTACGCCCGCGAGGCGAAACGCGCCGGGCTCGACCTGATCGCCTGGTCGCTGGAGCGGTCCGGGCCGCTCGCGGCCGGCGGCGGCTCCTACTACCGGTCGGTCCGGCCCGCGATCGACCGCGACGGCGACATGCTCACCCTGCTCGACGTGCTCCATGGGCAGGTCGGCGTGCGCGGGGTGTTCTCGGACTGGCCGGCCACCACCACCTTCTACGCCAACTGCGTCGGGGCCGACTGAGCAGGTTTCGCAAAAGCGGCCACCGTTTTCGCGTCGACGACCTGCGACACACCGATGACCTGAGCGGGGTGAAGCGTTGGCTCGCCAACGCGAACCTGCCGAGGGCGCGCCGCTGGCCCGGAACGTGCCAGCCCCGGAATCCCGCCACCGCCCGGCCGGTGCCGGCCTCCGTACCGGCCTCGGCTCCACGACCGAATGCGATCGGCTTGACGGTCGCCGAGGTCCGATGTGAGGTGTCACCTGCCCAGGGCGTCACGACAGGCGAATGCCGGTCCGCCGATATCCAAACGGCCTTTGAAGGTGTGCCGATGCCATTCGAGCCCGTCACCCTGTCCGGGCGGCATGTCGAACTCGTCCCCTTGTCGCCCGACCATGGCCAAGCCCTCGCGGAGGCCGTGCGCGACGGCGAGCTCTGGCGGTTGTGGTACACCGCCATCCCCTCGCCGGAGGCGATGGCGGCCGAGATCGACCGTCGGCTCGGCCTTCGGGCAGTGGGTTCCATGCTCCCCTTCACCGTCCTGGACGGCCCCGGCGGCCGACCGGTCGGCATGACGACCTTCATGAACATCGACGCCGCGGGGCCGCGCGCGGAAATCGGCTCGACGTGGTACGCCGCCCGCGTTCAGCGCACCCTGCTCAACACCGAGGCCAAGCTCCTGCTGCTGGCGCACACGTTCGACGGCCTGGGGTGCCTCGCCGTCGAGTTCCGGACGCACGTCATGAACCTGGCGAGCCGCCGCGCCATCGAGCGGATCGGCGCCAAGCTCGACGGCGTCCTGCGCCACCACCAGCGCATGCCGGACGGCACCCTTCGCGACACCTGCGTCTACAGCGTCACGGCGCCCGAATGGCCCATGGTGCGTTCGCATCTGACGTGGCAGCTCGAGAAGCCACGGTAACGGTGTCGCGCAGGAGGGGCCCCTGAGTCTCGCGACGAGCGATCCGCCGATGCCGGCATCCGAGCCCCGCGAGCCCAAGACCCGCGAGCCCAAGACCCGCGAGCCCAAGACCCGAAAGGGGTCGGACCCCATGGCAGTCCCATCATGACCGGCCCCTCGCTTTCGACCGAGCCGACCGACGGCGGAGCGCCGCTGCCCCGCACCCTCACCGCGTTCCACCTCGTCTGCCTCGGGGTCGGAGCCACCATCGGCGCCGGCATCTTCGTGCTCACCGGCACGGCGGCGGCGCGCCATGCCGGGCCGGCGCTCACCCTGTCGTTCGTGCTCGGCGGCATCGCCTGCGGCCTCGTCGCCCTGTGCTACGCCGAGCTCGCCGCCGCCATCCCCGCCTCGGGCTCCACCTATTCCTACGCGAAGGCGACGCTGGGCCCCTTCGCCGCCTGGATCGTCGGGTGGGACCTCCTGCTCGAGTTCGCCATGGCGGCGGCGACCGTCGCGGTGGGCTGGTCGGGCTACGTCCAGAGCCTCCTGCGCGATGCCGGGCTCGCCCTGCCGCCGGCACTCGCCGGCGCGGAAGGGGCGGACGGCGTCGTGAACCTGCCCGCCGTCCTGGTGGTGCTCGCCCTGACGGTGCTGCTGATGGGCGGCAGCCGCGGGTCGAGCCGGGTCAACGCCGCGATGGTGGTGGTGAAGGTCGCCATCATCCTCGCCTTCGTCGCCATCGGAGCGTGGCATGTGAATCCCACCCTGTGGTCGCCCTATATCCCGGAAAGCAGCGGCGGCTTCGGCGAGTTCGGATGGAGCGGGGTCCTGCGGGGGGCCGGTGTCGTGTTCTTCGCCTTCGTCGGCTTCGAGACGGTCTCGACCGCCGCCGCCGAGACCCGGAACCCGCAGCGGGACGCGCCGATCGGGCTCCTGGGTGCCGTCGCCATCAGCACGCTCCTCTACGTCGCGGTGGCGGCGGTGCTCACCGGCCTCGTGCCCTACGCCGCCCTCGACGTCGCCGACCCCATGGCCAAGGCCACCGACGCCATCGGGATCGCCGGCCTCTCCCTCGTCATCAAGGTCGGCGCGATCCTCGGGCTGACGACCTCGGCCCTCACCGCCCTGTTCGGGCAATCGCGCATCCTCTACGCCATGGCCCGGGACGGTGCGCTGCCGCCCCTGTTCGCGCGGGTCCACCCGCGCCGGCGCACCCCCGCCCTCGGACAGGCCGTCGTCGGGGTGTCGACGGCATGCGTGGCCGGGTTCACCCCCATCGACCTGCTCGGCGAACTCGTGAGCATCGGAACGCTGCTGGCCTTCATCGTCGTGTGCATCGCGGTCCTGATGCTGCGGCGGGCCGGACATCCGCGGCCGTTCCGGGCGCCGGGCGGCACGGCGACGCCGGTGCTCGGCATCCTCGCCTGCCTCGTCCTGATGGCGGGCCTGCCCTGGGAGACCTGGGCCCGCCTTTCCGCCTGGCTCGGTCTCGGCCTCGTCGTCCACGCGCTCCATCGCCGGGCGGCCGCAGCGCGCGCGGACGGCGGCGTCACCCGCTAGCCACAGGGGGCACGCAACCCGCGCAGGTGCGTTGAGGACCGGTTAACCATTCCGTCGGTATCGCTTAACTCACGCTGCACAAGAACCAGATCGCTGGACCGATGACCGCACGCGCTCGCCTCGTCCTCGCCCTGGCGCTCTCCCTGTGCGCATCCTGGCCGGCCTCGGCCGAGACCGGCGCGGCGCCGGCGGTCGCCATCGGCGCCGACCTCAACGCCGGCGCCAACGGCACCACCAGGCTCACCCTCACCCTGTCGAAGGCGGTGGAGGCGCGCGCCTTCGTGATGGAGCGCCCCGACCGAGTGGTGATCGACCTGGCGGAGGTGAACTTCCAGCTCGGCCCGGAGGCCGGGCGCAGGCGCGAGGGGCTGGTGTCCTCGTTCCGCTACGGCCTGTTCGCGCCGGGACGCTCGCGCATCGTGGTCGATCTCACCCAGCCCGCCACCGTCGGTCGCATCGAGACCACCACCCGCGCCAGGGACGGGGCGGTGCTGCTCTCCATCGAGGTGCAGCGCGCCGACCGCGACGCCTTCCGCCGCGCCGCCGTGGCGAGCGACCCGGCCCCGGCCGGCCGCAAGGCCGCAGCCCTCCCCGAGAAGACCGACCTGCGCCCGCTGATCATGGTCGACGCCGGCCACGGCGGCACCGATCCGGGCGCCATCGCCAGCACCGGCGTGTTCGAGAAGGACATCGTGTTCGGCTTCGCCCAGGCCCTGGTCGGCCGGCTCGAGGCCTCCGGCCGCTACCGGGTGCGGATGACCCGCGACCGCGACGTGTTCGTGCCGCTCTCCGAGCGGGTCCGCCTCGCCCGCGAGGCGAACGCCGACCTGTTCGTCTCGATCCACGCCGATTCGATCTCGTCGGCGCCGCAGGTGCGCGGCGCCACGATCTACACCGGCTCGGAGCGCGCCACCGACACCGAATCGGCCAAGCTCGCGGACCGCGAGAACAAGGCCGATGCCGCCGCCGGCACCGAATCGAACGCCGCCCCGGCCCAGGTCGCCGACATCCTGCAGGAGCTCACCCTGCGCGAGACCCGCGGCTTCTCGTCCGGATTCGCAAAGGGGCTGATGGCGCACCTCGGCCCGGTGATGGAGATGAGCCCGAAACCCCACCGCGAGGCGGGCTTCGTGGTGCTGCGCTCGCCGGACGTGCCTTCGGTGCTGGTGGAACTCGGCTACCTGTCGAGCAAGCGCGACCTCGACCTGCTGCAGTCGGACACCTGGCGCGTCGAGGTCACCGGGGGCATGGCCAAGGCCATCGACGCCTTCTTCGGCAACCGCACAACCCTGACGCGACCCGACAGCACCCGGCGCTCGGCCTCGGTCGCCCCAGTTTCACCATAGAAAGGGTGTGCAAGCGGGGCTCCACGCCAACCCGGTTCGCCGGTCGTGGACGGCTCGGACAGGCCCCGTCGGGGATCCCGCGAGCCGTCGCGCGGCGCACCCGGGCGTAAGGCGGCAAGGCTCCTGCTCCGGCGAAGCCGGGCCTGCGGCCACAGTGCTTTGACGGACAGGACCCGGATGCGCTTCGTCCTTCGTTTCTTCGGCTTCCTGTTCAGTGCCGGCGCGATGCTGTTCGTGCTGTTCGCCGCCGCGGGCGCCTATTTCTACTGGACCTACAGCCAGGACCTGCCCGACCACGCCGCGCTCGCCAAGTACGAGCCGCCGGTGATGAGCCGCGTCCATGCCGCCGACGGGTCGCTGCTGGCCGAATACGCCAACGAGCGCCGGCTCTACCTGCCGATCCAGGCGATGCCCAAGATCGTTGTCGCGGCCTTCCTCTCGGCGGAGGACAAGAACTTCTACAAGCACGGCGGCATCGACCCCGAGGGCGTGGTGCGCGCGGTGCTGACCAATGCCAAGAGCGGCAAGAAGCAGGGCGCCTCGACCATCACCCAGCAGGTGGCCAAGAACTTCCTCCTGACCAACGAGCAGACCTTCGACCGCAAGATCAAGGAGGCGCTGATCGCGCTGCGGATCGAGGCGACCTATTCGAAGGACAAGATCCTCGAGCTCTACCTCAACGAGATCTTCCTCGGCACGATCGTGCCCGGCCGCAATCTGCACGGCGTCGCGGCGGCCGCGCTCGACTATTTCGGCAAGTCGGTCCACGAGCTGACGATCAACGAGGCGGCCTATCTCGCCGCCCTGCCCAAGGGCCCCAACAACTACCACCCCTACCGCCGCACCCAGGAGGCCCTGAGCCGGCGCAACGAGATCATCGGGCTGATGGCCCAGAACGGCTACATCACCAAGGAGGAGGGCGAGGCCGCCCGCAAGACCACGCTCGGCGTCAACCCGCGCGTCGCCTTCGCCAATGCCGCCAACGCCAACTACTTCACGGAAGAGGTCCGCCGCGAGATCACCGAGCGCTACGGCGAGAAGAAGCTCTACGAGGGCGGCCTCTCGGTGCGCGCCACCCTCGATCCGAAGATGCAGGCCTGGGCGCGCCGCGCGCTCCTCGACGGGCTCATCACCTATGACCAGCGCCAGGGCTGGCGCGGGGCGCAGGCCAAGGTCGACCTCGTCGGGCGCGACTGGGGCACGGCGGTGGCCGAGGTGCCGGCGCTGGGCGACGTCGCCCCCTGGCGCCTGGCCGTGGTCCTGAGCACCTCGGGCGGTGTCGCCCAGATCGGCCTGCAGCCGCGCCGCGAGGCCTCCGGCGCCGTCTCCAAGGACCGCGAGACCGGCACCATCGCCGCCGACGGCACCCGCTGGACCGGCCGCTCGCCCTCGGCCGTGCTCAGCGCGGGCGACGTCGTCTACGTCGAGGCGATGGACGGCGGGCGCGGCGCCTACCGCCTGCGCCAGCGCCCGGAGGTCTCCGGCGCCATCGTGGCGATGGACCCCTACACCGGCCGCGTCCACGCCATGGTCGGCGGCTTCTCCTACGACGAAAGCCAGTTCAACCGCGCGACCCAGGCCCAGCGCCAGCCGGGCTCCTCGTTCAAGCCGCTGGTCTACTCGGCGGCGCTGGACAACGGCTACACCCCGTCCTCGATCGTGCAGGATTCGCCCATCACCATCGAGGCCGGTCCCGGCCAGGAGGCCTGGTCGCCCTCGAACTACGACGGCAAGGCCAGCGGCCCCCACACCCTGCGCTACGGCATCGAGCATTCGAAGAACCTGATGACCGTGCGTCTGGCCAAGGACGTCGGCATGCCGCTCATCGCCGAATACGCCCGCCGCTTCGGCGTCTACGACGACATGCTCCCCGTGCTGCCGATGTCGCTGGGGGCGGGCGAGACCACCGTCATGCGCATGGTCACCGCCTATTCGATGCTGGCCAACGGCGGCCGTCGCATCCGCCCGACCCTGATCGACCGCATCCAGGACCGGGTCGGTGAGACCATCTACAAGCACGACGCCCGCAAGTGCCTGGGCTGCGACGCCGACAAGTGGAACGGCCAGGACGAGCCCAAGCTGGTGGACGATTCCGAGCAGGTGCTCGATCCGCTGACCGCCTACCAGATGGTCTCGATCATGGAGGGCGTCGTCCAGCGCGGCACCGCCACGCTGCTCAAGCAGATCGGCAAGCCGCTGGCCGGCAAGACCGGCACCACCAACGACGCCAAGGACGCCTGGTTCGTCGGGTTCTCGCCCGACCTCGCGGTGGGCGTCTACATCGGCTTCGACAAGCCGAAGTCGCTGGGCGACCGCGCCACCGGCGGCGGTCTCGCCGCTCCCGTCGTCCTCGACTTCCTCAAGAACGCCCTCAAGGACAAGCCGCCGACCCCGTTCCGGGTGCCGCCGGGCATCAAGTTGATCCGGGTCAGCGCGTCCAGCGGCATGCGCTCGGGTTCGGGCGAAGGGGCCGGCACCATCCTGGAGGCGTTCAAGCCGGGCACCGCCCCGCCCGACGCCTACATCGCCGCGCCCTCGTCCGCACCCACCGCGGTCCCCGCCGACGCGGACCGGGCCGCACAGGCCGGCGGCCTGTACTGACGCCGAGCCGAATCTCCGGGCCGAAGGGGGTCGGTCGTTGACCGGCGCCCCGGTCAGCCCGGGATGTCGGGGAGGGGCCGGGTGGCGGTCCGGTCCGGCGCGCCGAGGTCGATGAGGACGATCTCCGGCGGCACGCCGATGCGCACCGGCACGCGGCTGACGCCGAGGCCGCCCGACACCACGAGGTGACGGTTCTGTTCGACGATGTGGCCGTAGCCGTAGCGCTGGCCGTAGCGCGAGGGGATCACCGGCGAGCGCCCGAACAGCCGGATCTGGCCGCCGTGGGTATGGCCGGCCATGGTGAGCGCGACGCGGGCCGGGACCTTGGGAAAGGCGTCCGGTTCGTGGATCATCAGGAGGATCGGCGCGGCATCGGTGACCTGGGCCAGCGTGCCGGGAATGTCGCTGGGGTTGCGCCAGTCGTGGACCATGTGGAACGGCTGCTGGTCGGCGAGCCCCGCGACCCAGAACGGGCGGCCGTCCTTCACGAGGCGGATGGCGTCGTTCTCCAGGACCGGGATGCCGCGTGCCTCCAGCGCCCGGCGGGCGGCGACGGGACCGCGGCGGTTGGCCTGGGCCACTGGGTCTTCCCACCAGTCGTGGTTGCCCAGGATGCTGTAGGTTCCGAGCGGCGCCTTCAGGCCCTCGACCACCCGTGCGAACTCCGGCAGCGGCACGTCGCGCCAGGCGACGCCGGGCCCGGCCGGATAGTCGCCGAGCATCAGCACGAGGTCGGGCTTGAGGGCGTTGGTGGTCTCGACGATCTCGGCGACCCGGTCGAGGGGCATGTAGGGCTCGCCGATATGGAAATCGGCCAGCACCGCCACGCGCAGGTTCAGGCCGGGCGTCCAGTTCGGCAGCACCGGCGCATAGGGGGTGACGACGAGCCGGAAACGCGGCTCGATCCCGAAGGCGTAGGCACCCGTGGCGCCCCCGAGCGCCACCGCGCCGCCGAGGCCACCCAGGAACTGCCGCCGGCTCGGCAGGATCAGCATCGGCCCTCAACCCCGTGTCAGATGTGGTGCAGCCGACGATCCGACCGCCGATCCATTCGACCGCTCACGCAGGACATCGCCTGCCATCGCGGCTGATTCGCGGCAGGTCGATCCGATGGACCGCCAGCGACGCTAGCGAGCCAAACCTTGACGAACCGACAATCGCGGCGTCGCGAAACCCGCGCATTCACCCATCGCCCGGCGAGGCCTCGCGCGGGGGAGGGCTCGCGCGGGGGGAGGGCTCGCGCGGGGAGGGAGCGTCCGCGCGTCAGACCAGCGGCGCGTCCTCGTGCAGGAGGCGGGCGGCGATGACCGCGCAGCCGTCCTTGCGCACCGCCGGCTTGACCGCGGCCGAGGCCTGGACGGCGGCGGCGAGGGCCGGCAGCGCCACCGGCCGGAAACCGTCGCGGCCGAGGTTCGAGGCGGTCGAGCGGCGCTTGCCCTGGGCGGTGTCGCTCGGGGTCTGGGCTGAGGGGTACATGGAAGACGTGTCCTGTGTGGCCTGGCCGGACCGCCGTCGGAACCTCGCATCCGTTCCGGCGATCGTGGATCGTGCGATGGGTCGCCGCTCACCGACCGGCAACCCAGACGTTCATTAGCCGCCTTGGAAGATGAACGAAAGATTAAGGTGATACGCTTCGCCCGAGACTACAGCCGGTGACGAGTGCGTAGAGGCACGCCGCTGCATTGCGGAAGGCCGATGATGCATTGCACACTATACTTGCGCGACACGGACGATCGCGGCGACATCGTGGCGGGGCGCGACCTCAGAGTGGGGCCGCCTGCAGGCCCTCGGTGGCGATCCACGCCTCAGTGCGGTCGAGGGCACGGGTGAGCCGGTCGAACAGGGTGTCGATCTCCTCGCGGGAGATCACCAGGGGCGGGCACACCGCGACCCGGTCGCCGGCGAGGAAGCGCACGATCAGGCCTTCGGCCTGGGCGAAGGCGACGCAGCGGGCCGCGACGCCGGCCTTGGGCTCGTACTGCCGCTTGGAGCGCTTGTCGGCCACGATCTCGACCCCGCCGATCAGGCCGATGCCGCGGGCCTCGCCGACGATGGGGTGGTCGGCGAGCGCCGACAGCCGCGCCTGGAACTGGGGCGCCTTCTGCGCCACGCCCTCGACGATGCGGTCGCGCTTGAGGATCGCGATGGTCTTGAGGGCGACCGCACAGGCGACCGGATGCCCGGAGTAGGTGGTGCCGTGACCGAAGGTGCCGAGCTTGGCGCTCTGCGAGACCATCAGCCTGTAGAGGGGCTCGTCGATGCTGATGCCGCCCAGCGGCATGTAGCCGGAGGTCACCGCCTTGGCGAAGGACAGGGTATCGGGGCGCATCCCCAGGGCCTCGGACCCGAACCAGGTGCCGAGCCGCCCGAAGCCGCAGATGACCTCGTCGGCGATGAAGCGGACGTCGTAGCGGGCGAGCACCGCCTGGATCGCCGCGAAGTAGCCGGCGGGCGGGGCGATGGCGCCGCCCGCCCCCATCACCGGCTCGGCGATGAAGGCGGCCACCGTCTCCGGGTCCTCCGCCAGGATCAGCGCCTCGAGTTCGTCGGCCAGGCGCTGCGAGAACGCACCTTCCGTCTCGCCCGCTTCGGCGAAACGGTAGTGGTGCGGGCAGGCGGTGTGGAGGAAACCGGGCAGGGGCAGGTCCCAGTCGGCGTGATTGGCCGGCAGGCCGGTCATCGAGGCGGTGGCGACGGTGACGCCATGGTAGCCGCGCTGGCGGGCGATGATCTTCTTCTTCCTCGGCCGGCCGAGCGCATTGTTCATGTACCAGGTCAGCTTGACCTGGGTGTCGTTGGCCTCGGACCCCGAGGAGGTGAAGAACACCTTCGAGGTCGGGATCGGCATCAGCTCCTTGAGGGTCTCGGCGAGTTCGATCGCCGGGTCGTGGCTGCGGCCCGAGAACAGGTGCGTGAAGGGCAGGCGCGACATCTGCTCGCTGGCGGCCTCCACCAGTTCCTCGTTCGAATAGCCCAGCGCCGTGCACCACAGGCCCGCCATGCCTTCGAGATAGGGCCGGCCGTCGCTGTCGTAGACCCAGACGCCGTGTCCGCGTTCCAGCACCAGCGGTCCGGTCTCGCGGAAGGTCGCGAGGTTGGTGTAGGGATGGATCAGGGTTTCGACGTCGCGGGCCGCGAGGTTCGAGAGCATTGGGTCGCCCATGCCTGGAGGATGCGGGCCGGCTCGGCCCCGTCGTCCCGCCACAGTAACGACCCGCCGTCCCGGCACCAACACGTCCGTTCAGCGCAGCGAATGACCCGAGAAACCATGCTCGATCCCGCCGCCTACGTCGCCACGCCCGCCCCGGGCCGGGCCTGCGGCACCTGCACCCTGTGCTGCAAGGTCTACGACGTGCCCGCCGTGGAGAGCCGGGCCGGGCAATGGTGCCGGCATACGAAGCAGGGCAGGGGCTGCGCCATCCACGAGACCCGGCCCGACCATTGCCGCGCCTTCCACTGCCTCTGGATGACGGAGGCCTGGCTCGGGCCGGAATGGAAGCCGGACAAGGCCAAGATGGTGCTCAGCCTCGATCCGGTGACCCGCAACATGAACGTGCAGGTCGATCCGGGCCAGCCGGCGGCGTGGCGGCGCGAGCCCTACCTCGGCCAGCTCCGGCGCTGGGCGGCGGCGTCCCTGGCCCAGAAGCGCCATGTCCTCATCCACCTCGACAAGGCCACCACGGTGGTGCTGCCCGACCGCGACGTGGCCCTGGGCGTGATGGAGGCGGGCGACCGCGTGGTCACCCGCGAGCGCATGACCCCGGCGGGGATGGTGATCGAGGTCGAGCGGGTCGCCGATGGTTCCCCGCCGTGAGCCGGCTCGCCGGCATCCTGTTCGACAAGGACGGCACGCTGGTCGATGTCGACCGGACCTGGGGGCCCGCGGCGCACGCGGTGATGATCCGCCTCTCGGGCGGGGAGGGCGCCGCCCTCGATCGCCTCGTCGCCGCGAGCCACTTCGTCGTGGACGAGCGCCGCTTCCTGCCGACCTCGCCGCTTCTGACCGGCGCGGCGGCGGTGTTCGGGCCGCTATGGGCGGCGGCACTGGAGCGCCCGGCGGGCGCGGACTTCTTCGCCGAGATCGAACGCCTGTTCCGGGAGGAGGGCCTGCGTTTCCTGACGCCCATCGGCGAACCGGCCGTGATCGCGCGCCGTCTCGTGGCCGCCGGCTTCGGCGTGGGCATCGCCACGAACGACGCCGAGGCCTCGGCACGGGCGCAGGCCCGCGCCCTGGGGCTCGCGCCGCATTGCGCCTTCGTCGCCGGCCACGATTCCGGTTACGGGCGCAAGCCAGGCCCGGGGATGGTGGACGCCTTCGCCGCGCATCTTTCGGTGCGCCCCGGACGGATCGCCGTGGTCGGCGATTCGGCCGACGACCTCCTGGCGGCGCGGGCGGCCGGGGCGATGGCCGTCGCCGTCCTGACCGGCCCGGCCGGGGACGCCGCGCGCGGCTCGCTCGCGTCCCTCGCCGACCACGTCATCGGCTCCATCGCGGACCTGCCCGATCTCCTGGCGACACTCGGCTAGGGCCATTCCGTTCAGCCGCCGTGGCCCGGCCCTTCGCTGCGCGCCAGGTCCCGCCACTTCAGAACGAGCCGTTCGAACTCGGCGATGTCCTCCGGCGCCAGCCGCCCGAGGGTGCGGGCGACATAGGCTTCCTGGATGGCGATGCCCCGCCCGGCGAGCTCGCTGCCGGCCGGCGTCAGGTGGAGCGCATAGGAGCGCCGGTCACCGGGGATCGCCCGGCGCTCCACCGACCCCGCCTCGACCAGCCGATCGATCAGCCCCGAGACGTTGCCCTTGGTGACGTAGAGCCGGGCGGCCAGGTCCTGCTGGGTCAGACCCTCGCGCTCGGTGAGCGTCGACAGGACGTCGAACTGCGGAATCGAGAGGCCGATCGCGCGCAGTTCCACCGCGATGGCGGCCGACACGCGACGGTTCAGGCGGATGAAGCGGAACCAGACGCGGAGCGGATCGGCGGACGCCGTCACGGGCGAGGTCGAAGCGGTCTGGACCAGCGGTGCGTTCATGATCTGGCCGCTATAGCAGAACCGGTACAAGCCGATAGCCGCATGGGCTTGAGCCGGATGTCCAGGGCGGTATCTCCAGGATACGGTGGACCGGGATGCGGACCGGCGCGGCTGGCCTCCGCGCCGACGGGGCGCTAAGCAGGGTCGACCACGGCCCCCTCGTCCGGCCGACACGACCGATCCCGTCCACCAGCGTTCGTGCTTCTCCCATGCGTCGCCTGCACATCGAGGTTCCCGTGACCCGCGCCGGCGCCATGGCCCGGCTGACGGCATGGCTGGCGCTGCTCGTCACCCTGCTGGCGGTGGTGCTGGTGCGCGACCAACGCGCCGAGGCGGGCCCCGCCCTGGTGGCGCTCTCGACGGGCCCGCTGCTGGCGCTGGCGGCGGTGGTCCTGGCGGGGTTCGCCCTGCTGCGGGTCTGGCGCGAGGGCGCGCAGGGGCTCGGCGGTGCCATCGCCGGCCTCGTGGTGGCGAGCCTCGTCCTCGCCTATCCCGCCTTCGCGGCGATCCGCGGACTACGGCTGCCTGCGCTGACCGACGTGAGCACGGACACCGACAACCCACCGGCCTTTTCGCGGTCGCGCGCAGCCTTCGCGGCGCGCGCGGGACGCTATCCGCCCGACCCCGGGGCGACGGTGCGGGCGAGGCAGCGGGCGGCCTATCCCCAGGTGGCGCCGCTGACCCTCGACATCGGCGCCGACGAGGCCTTCGAGCTCGCCCGCAAGGCGGCGGTGAACAGCAAGTGGCAGATCGTCGAGGCGATCCGTCCCGGCGGCAGGGTCGGCAACGGCCGGATCGAGGCGGTGGCGCGCGGCCTCGTCCTCAACCTCGCCGACGACGTCACGGTCCGGGTGCGGCCCCGCGCCGACGGCGCCCGCATCGACGTGCGCTCCGCCTCGCGCATCGGGCCGCGCGACCTCGGCGCCAATGCCGACCGCATCCGCGCCTATCTCGACGAGGTGACGAAACTCGCCATCGCGGTGAAGTGATACGGTTCCCGCTCGATTCACGCGGGAACCGTATCACCAAGCCCGCGCGGCGCCTGAGCGAAGCCCATTTCCGCATCACGAAGCGATGAACGGGAAATTATGAGGCGTCCCGTCAGCCGGCCTCCGCCACCGGCTCGTAGCGGCCGTCGAGGCGGGGCGGGCCGTCCGTGGCCACGAGGCCGCGTTCGCACAGATCCTCGAGATGGGCGAAGACCGACAGCGCCGCCGCGCCGATGAGCGCCGGGCTCAGACCCTGGTAGATCGCCCGGACGACGGCCAGCACGTCGCGGTCGCCCGCTACGAGGCGGGCGCGGATCGCGGTCTCGCGCTGGCGCCGATGGCTCCAGAGCGCCCGCACGAACCGCCGGGGCTCGCGCACCGGGCCGCCGTGGCCGGGCCAGAACACCGTCTCCTCCCGCTCGCGCAGGGCATCGAGGGAGGCCATGTAGGCCCGCATCGATCCGTCCGGCGGCGCCACGATGGTGGTCGACCACGCCATCACGTGGTCCCCCGAGAACAGGGCGGAATCCTCGGGGAGGCTGAAGGCGAGGTGGTTCATGGTGTGGCCGGGCGTGGCCACGGCCCGCAGGGTCCAGCCCGGTCCTTCCACCGCCTCGCCGTCCGCCAGCACCCGGTCCGGGCGGTGGTCGCGGTCGGCGCCGGCATCGAGGCGGATCTCGCCCTCGGCGAGCGGCCGGGCCGCGACATGGGGGCCGCAGCCGACGACGGGGGCGCCGGTACGGGCCTGGAGCAGGCGCGCACCCGGCGAATGGTCGCGGTGAGTGTGGGTGACGACGATCTGCGTCAGCCGCTCGCCGGCGATCGCGGCGAGGAGCGCATCGATATGGCCGGCGTCGGCCGGGCCGGGATCGACGATCGCGACCTCGCCGGACCCGACGACGTAGCTGCAGGTGCCGCTCGCCGTGAACGGGCTGCCGTTGGGGCAGACCAGCCGCCGCACCAAAGGGGAGACCCGCTCGGTCACGCCGCTTCGCGGAAGCCCGGCGTCGAGATCCGGCGCGGCGTCCCCATCCTGTCGCTCGTTCGTCATCACGCCTCGGCCCGCATCCTCGCGCCAGCCTTGGGCGCAGATGGCGGAGGAGATCAAGGCCGCCCGGTCGGCAGCAGGGGTCTCGCCCTCAGGGCTTGAACGGCGAGGGCACCACCACGCGCACCGCGCTGAAGGCCGGCTCGACCTCGATCGGAGGAGCGAGGGGCTGGAACCCGCCGACCTGCGCGAGCTGGACGCGGGCGCCGCGCTCGGCGGTACGCAGGGTCTTGCGGAAGGCACGCGCGTCGGCCTCGCGGCGGATCACGTCGACCTTGGCGTCGATCTCCAGGCGGGCGCGGCGCGACAGACCCTTGGCCTGGCGGAAGTCCACCACCTCGAAGCCGCCGCTGCGAGCCTTGACGACGACACGGGCGCTGGCGTTCGTCGCCACCACGTCACCGGCCCGGAGGGTCAGGTCGCGATCGAGGGGCAGGGGAGCGGCGGCCACGCCCTCGGGCTGGCAGGAGCACTGGTCCACCCGCTTCACCCGGAACAGGTTGGCCGAGGCCAGCCTGGCATAGGGCTGCCCGGTGAGGCTGACGGCGCGGTCGAGCTCCGTCTCACCGCCGCCGAGGGTGTAGAGGGCGGTCGGTGCATTCGGGCAGGCGGCCGCGCAGGCGGCCTGGTGGACCGGCAGGTCGCGCTTGTCCCTCAGGCGGCCCACCGGGAACAGGTAGCCGTCGCAGGCCCGCACGCAGACGGTGCGCGAGCCCAGGGCCGATGCCGTGAGGGCGGCCGAGGCGCGCTCGGCGCGTGGAGGACGCGGCCGTGTCCGGCTCGGGGCTGCGGCCACCGGGCGCGGCGTCCAGCGCGGTGTGGCCGCGGCACCGACGCGACGGGCGTCGGGCAGCGACGAATACCGGCCCGGGCGGGGCGACGGACGCACAACGGGGACCGGTGCGGGGGCGGGGCCGGGGGCTACGCCGAACAACGACTCGAAGAACGCGCCGATGCCGCCGCGCTCGGACGCCTGCACGAAGCTCGTGGCGACGGTCATGCCGCCGAGACCGAGGATCAGCCCGGCGGTCGCCGTCCCGAGCATCTGCCGGCCAGTCTTCGACGGTGCCCAGCGTTGCCAATCCATCCTCGGGATATTCCTCTTCCGGAGTGCCGGCCGGGCCGACGCCTCGCGCGATCCCGCGCATCTCGAAGACGATTAAGGGGAGCTTAACGCCTCTTGCAATGGGGCAGGACAACCGAGGGGGAGGACAATCGCGGCGATGCGAAATCTTGGTTAGGTCACGTGGTTACGTGGTTGGGTTAGCGTCACTCCGCCGATCCCGCGCGCGGGCGCCGCCTCGTGGACCCAGGCCGGCGCCGCTCCGGCGGAAGGGCGCGAATCGTGCCTTTCCAGAGCGCCGGCGGCGACAGACTTAGCCGCTTGCCTTGATTATAGCCCATGCTATGAACCGCCACGGCGCGCCCGGGGCACGTCCGACCCGCTTTCTTTGGAAGACCTTCGGCATGACGGACCGCGCGGACCGGGACAAGGCCTGGCAATTCGACCGTGGGACGGAGGCCGTGCCGAGCCTGGGCGCGCTGAACGGCAGCGTGCCGGTCCTGGCCACGGGCTCGTGGCTGCGACGCCTGCTCGGCTTCATGGGCCCCGGCTACATGATCTCGGTGGGCTACATGGACCCCGGCAACTGGGCCACCGACATCGCCGGCGGCTCGCAGTTCGGCTACACGCTGCTGTTCGTCATCCTGCTCTCGAACCTGATGGCGATCGTGCTGCAGGCGCTGGCCGCCCGCCTCGGCATCGCCACCGGACGCGACCTCGCGCAGGCCTGCCGCGACCATTATTCGCGCCCCGTCGCCTTCGTGCTCTGGCTCCTGTGCGAGGCGGCGATCATCGCCTGCGATCTCGCGGAGGTGATCGGCACCGCCATCGCCTTGAAGCTCTTGTTCGGCATTCCCCTGGTGCTCGGCGCGGTCATCACCGCCCTCGACGTCTTCCTGGTCCTGCTGCTGCTGCGCCGGGGCTTTCGCGCCCTCGAAGCCTTCGTGATCGCGCTGCTCGTCGTGATCTTTGTATGCTTCGCCATCCAGATCGCGATGGCGGCGCCGGTGATGAAGGACCTCCTGGCCGGGTTCCTGCCCTCGGCCGAGATCGTCACCAACCCCGCCGCCCTCTACATCGCCATCGGCATCGTCGGGGCCACCGTGATGCCCCACAACCTCTACCTCCACTCCTCTATCGTCCAGACGCGCGCCTATCCGCGCACCGAGGAGGGGCGGCGCGGGGCGCTGCGTTTCGCGGTGACCGATTCGACCATCGCCCTGATGCTGGCGCTGTTCGTCAACGCCGCGATCCTGATCATGGCGGCCTCGGTGTTCCATGCCAACGGTCGCACCAACGTCGAGGAGATCGAGCAGGCCTACGAGCTGCTCTCGCCGCTGCTCGGGGTCGGGATCGCCTCGACCCTGTTCGCGTTGGCGCTGCTGGCCTCGGGCCTCAACTCGACGGTGACGGCGACCCTCGCCGGCCAGATCGTGATGGAAGGCTTCCTGCGGCTCCGCATTCCCGATTGGGCGCGCCGGCTCATCACCCGCGGCATCGCCATCGTCCCGGTGGTGGTCGTCACCGCCCTCTACGGCGAGCAGGGCACCGCGCGGCTGCTCGTGCTGAGCCAGGTGGTGCTCTCGATGCAGCTGCCGTTCGCGGTGATCCCCCTGGTCCGGTTCGTGTCCGATCGGAGCAAGATGGGCGCCCTCGTCATCCCGGGCTGGCTCAAGGGACTGTCCTGGTCGATCGCGGGCCTGATCGTGACCCTCAACCTGAAGCTCCTGTTCGACACCTTCATGGGCGCCTGATTCACGGGCGCCCGATCGCGCCACGCCGCCCAGGGTCATTTCGACCCCTCGAACAGCACTTCGGCCCGGATACCATCCGAGCCGAGCGTTCCGTCATCGACATCAGTCGAGCGAGCCAGTGGCGCTCACCGTCGCCCCTTTTCGCCCGGCCGGGGCATCCGGACCGCGGCAGCCTAACGGATGCGACGCCCGCGCGACACCCGGACGGGAATGGGCTGCGGCGTCGCCACGGCGCCGCCCAGCATCCGGTCGAGGCCCTTCACGAGGGCCTCGGAGGCCGAATCCAAAGCCTTGATGAGGCGTCCGAGGCCGGTCTCGGACGGACGGGTCGAGGGCTGTGTCATGGCATCATCCACAGTGCAGGTGCTGGTGACGAACGCGACGCCGGTATCTCGGTTCCGGCTCCGTGATTGCTCATGTGGTGCGTCCACCTCCAAACGGCAGACCTGAAGGGCGATGCGCCGCACGGGGCCAGTGTGTCGTCGATCCCGCAATGCCGCAATCCCCGCGTGGCGAAAACGTGACGAAAGCACGGCCGCAACCAGGAACCGCCATCGGGACCTGACGTTATGGATGTCAAGAGGTCGCAGCGCCTGCTGCACCCGTTCCGTCTTTGAAGGATGACTCCGATGCTGGGTTGGGCCGTTACGTTTCTCGTCGTCGCACTCGTCGCCGCCCTGCTCGGCTTCGGCGGCATCGCAGGCACCGCCATGGAGGCGGCCAAGCTCGTTTTCTTCGTGGCCATCGTCCTGTTCGCCATCTCGGCGGTGATGGGCCTTCTGCGCGGTCGTTCGTCGAGCCTCTGACGCCGAAAGCATCCGGGCGGTGAGCACCTCACCGCCCGGATGAGCCCGGATGACATGGCGAAACTCGTGACGGATACGGCTCCCGCTGGAATCGGCCAGGAACCGTATCACAGGGCCCTTGAGGCCTCTGACGATGACTGAAATCCGTTCTGCGTAGCGATCACGGCACCACGGCAAGACAGGTGCTTCGCAACGAGCAAACCGTTCTCGGGTCAGGCCGCAGTCTGCGCGCGAACCGAAGAACGTCGATTCGAACTTTCCTGGAATCCGAACTCCGCTTTGGCTTCAGATGCCGCCATCCGCGCCGGTCTCACCGGCTTCGAGCTTGGCGATGAGATCGCGAAAACGATCGGGGACCGGTTGCTGGACGACCGCGTCGTACATCGTGCGAAGGTGAAGGCCGATCCGTCTCTGAGTGTGATCGCTGAGTTGTCCCGGAGCTATGGAATCGCGACCGGATTCCTTACGCACGTCTCTACCGCCAGGCCCGTCGGCCTTCCCGTCCTCGTTCATGCAGTCGAACCCCTTGAGAGCCGACGGATGGGCGACGCCGTTTTTGTGGCTGGACGAAGCGCTTGACCCATACCGAGACTGCAGCTGCAACGCAGCCGCTCGCGATGGGTTCCGCCGGCTGGAACGGGACCATCGACGTCGGCGTTGAGACCGCGACCGAAAGGGTTCCCGCCGGGCATCACTTGCGACGCTGGGGACATGGCATCATGTAGGGGCCATGCAAAAAGGTCGCGCCTCGTCAAAAAGGTGCGGCCCTGGGAGAAGCTGTCCGGTAAGAGGCAGGCGAGAGCACTGCCTCGGCCGGAAGAACGAACGTCTCAAGGGGATCTAATGTCGACAGCCCAACTCGTGGTGCAGCATCTGCCGTACCTGCGCCGCTACGCGCGGGCCTTGACGGGCAGTCAGGTGGCCGGCGACGCCTATGTGGCCGCGACGCTGGAAACGCTGGTGAACGAACCGGAGACTCTGGGACGCAGCGCCAACGTCAAGGCCGACCTGTTCCGCGTCTTTACGCGCATCTGGAATTCCCTGTCGGTGAACGGGCAGAGCGACCAGGTGCAGCACGACCTTCCGGCGGAGGTCCGACTCGGCCAGATCACGCCGCTGCCGCGCCAGGCCTTCCTCCTCTCCTGCCTCGAAGGCTTCTCGGAAGAGGATGCCGCGATCATTCTCGACGTGGACGTGGCGCAGGTCCGCGACCTCGTCGACGAGGCCGGGCGTGAACTCGCCGCCGACATGGCCACGGACATCCTCATCATCGAGGACGAGCCCCTCATCGCCATGGACCTCGAGGCGCTGGTGGAAGGCCTCGGCCACAACGTCATCGGCGTGGCGCGCACCCGCACGGAGGCGATCAAGATCGCGTCCGAGGGGACTCGCCCCGGCCTGATCCTGGCCGACATCCAGCTCGCCGACGGCAGCTCCGGCCTCGATGCGGTCAACGACCTGCTCAAGACCTTCGAGGTGCCGGTGATCTTCATCACCGCCTACCCGGAGCGCTTCCTGACCGGCGAGCGTCCCGAGCCGGCCTTCCTCATCGCCAAGCCGTTCCAGCCTGCCAACGTCTCCGCGGTGATCAGCCAAGCCCTGTTCTTCCAGCAGAGCGCCCGCCGCCGCGACGTCAAGGCCGGCTGAGCGACGCCGTCGAGCGACCGCCGCGACGAGAAAAGGCCCCGGTCCAGAGACCGGGGCCTTTTCACGTTCATGCGCCGGAAGACGCACGATCACGCACAAAAAAACGGGCCGGCGGAAGCCGGCCCGTGGATGAGTTTCCGGCCAATGCACAAGGGGAATGCGGTTGAGGACCAGGCGGCCGGGGTCCTCGAATAACGAACCTGTGCCGAGGCGGTTCCTCCCCCTCGCTTTTTCGAAGGGCGGTGTTTTTGCGCAACATTCGCGCGATCTCGGCGACGATCCGTTAACGAGGTCTGACCCCGCCCCTGCCGGCGGGATACTGTTTTTGCGTCATCACGGCACAATCGAGGAACCGAACAACCGCGCGCGTGTTGCACCGACATCCTGTCAAGTTGCCCCTGCAGGTTTTTGGAGGCTGCGACGATGCTACGGTCTGGTGCGCTACTCCTGCTGGCCGGGCCGGCCGCCGTCCTCGCCCTCTTCGCGCAGCCTCTGATCCGCGATGGCGTCGATCGGGCGCAAGCCGCGTCGCTGAAAACCAATCGGGTCGCCATCGGCGACGCCGGTACGATCGGTGCCCCTGCGACCGTCAAGGTCGCGGCGGTGGTGCGGTCGGAGGGCCGGCGATCCGTCGCGCCCGCCGCGAATCGGACTGGAACCGACAAAGCCTCCTCCAAGCCGCCGCGGCGGCTCATGAAGGAAGGGTGCGAGGGTGCGATCAGTTCGTTGGCCGGCCCCGAGGCCCGCCGCATGGTGCCTGGCCGCTGCATCGCTTGACGGACATTCCGGTTCCTGCTGAGCCGCGATTCCTACTGGGAAACCGAGCATCGAAAAAAGCCTCCGTCCCAAGTGGGATGGAGGCTTTTTCATTCCGCATCTCGACTGGCGAACGGCGTCGCCCGATAAGGCTGCGCCGTTCGCCGGAACGGTTACTCGTCGCCGGGACGACCGGTGCCGGTGGACTGACCGCCCTTGCGACCGGCGGCCGAGGCCAACTCACGGTCCTGCGAGAAAGACCGCTTCTCGGCCGGGACGCTGCGCCCGCCCTTGCTCGCGATCTCGCGCTGCCGCTCCAGATCCATCGACGCGAAACCTCGCTTCGAGGTCGAATTTCCTGATGCCATCAGTGCCTCCTCAGCATGTCGCTCACAGCCTGAACAACCTTCGCCGATATCGATGGTTCCTCCCGCCAGAGCCGGCCGCGCTTCCCGGAACCATACCGGACCCCGAAGGCAGCACAGATCTTGAGAAAGCCGGCGTCGATCGGCCGATGCACTTCGCGACATCTTCCCGGCCGCCGGCCCGGATCAAGCTAAGCCGTTTGCCGGACCGACTGATCGAAACGGGGTTAGGAAACGCCCGATCGGACCGCGCCGGTCGCGTCGCGACTGGACAAGGGGCCGGCGACCCGCATGGATGCGCCTGATCGTGCCTCTCCATCCCCTTGCACAGACGAACAGCCCACCGGAGCGCCTACCCCATGACCCTGGACACCGAGGTCCTGTCCCTGCGCCAGGTGCCGATCTTTCGGGAGGTCGAGCCGTCGCGGCTCAAGCTTCTCGCCTTCACGAGCGAACGGGTGCATTTCGACGCAGGCCAGCGTCTGTTCGCCCAGGGCGACGCGGCCGATGCCGCCTATCTGATCCTCGACGGCTCGGCGGCGGTGAGCATCGACGGGCCGCAGGGGCCCTTCCGCCTGGCGGTGCTCGGGGCGAACGCCCTGGTCGGCGAGATGGGCATCCTGGCCGACCAGCCGCGCTCGGCCACCGTCACGGCGGAGACCGCCACCATGGCCCTGCGCATCAGCCGGGCGGTCTTCCTCGAACTGCTGGCGCAGTTCCCGCAGATCAGCATCGCCGTGATGCGCGACCTGGCGCTTCGGCTGGAACAGACCAACCAGCAGCTCGCCCAGAGCCGCCGGTGATCGAAAGGCGGGCGGGTCAGGCCGGCGGATAGGTGATGAACTCCATCAGGGAGCCGTCGGGATCGCGAAAGTAGACGCTGACGCCGACGCCTGCGGCGCCGCGACGCTCCACCGGCCCGAGCTCGACGGGGACGCCGTGCCGGGCGAGGTGGTCCACCGCCCCCTCGATCGGACCTGACCAGCGGAAACACAGGTCGCTGTTGCCGGGCATCACCGGCTTCTCGGCCAGGATCGAGCCCGGCTGGCCGGGGCCGTGGACGTTGAGCTGCACGCCGCCGAAGCGGAAGGCCACCTTCGCCCCGGCCGGCACCACCTCGGCGCCAAGCACGTCGCGGTAGAACGCCGTCGACACCTCCCAGTCCGTGACGTGGATGACGCAATGGTCGAGGTGGATCGCCGGCCCGAGTTCGGCCAGGGCCTCGCCGGCCTGTTCGACGGGGTATGTCTGCGTGTCGGCCATCGCTCGCCCTCGCGGCGCCCTGTCCGGCGGCGCCCGGACCCCGCTCATAACCCCGTTGCCGCCCAGGGGCGAGCCTTGCTCTCGCCATCCCGTGCCATCGGCCCTGAGGCGCAAAAGTCACATCGCCGGGGGAGGGGAGCGGCTAGTCAGGGGCAAGAGACATCTCACACCCGCCGGACGAGCCCATGACGACACGCCGGATCCTCATCGCCCTCGTCGCCATCGCGCCGCTGGCCGCCTGCAACGCGCGCGGGCCCATGACGGTGGCCCAGACCGACGAGGCGGCCTGGTACACCGGCACGATGCCGGACAAGCCCTACGACGTCCCCCTGGTGGACACCGGCCGGCTCGATCCGAAGTATCGCCGCCAGATCGTGAGCTACAAGGGACCGGAGCGCCCGGGCACCATCGTGGTCGACATCGACGCACGGCAGCTCGCCCTCGTCCAGGAGGACGGCACCGCGCGCCAGTACGGGGTCGGGGTCGGCAAGCTCGGGTTCTCGTGGAAGGGGCAGGCCACCGTCGGGCGCAAGGGCGTTTGGCCCGATTGGCGGCCGACCACCACCATGGTCTCCCTCAACCCGGACCTGCCGCGCACCCTCAAGGGCGGCGTCGACAATCCGCTCGGCGCCCGCGCCCTCTACCTCCACCAGAACGGACGCGACATCCTGTTCCGCATCCACGGCACCAACGAGCCTTGGAGCATCGGCGAGCAGCTGTCGTCGGGCTGCGTGCGCATGCTCAACGAGGACATCGTCGACCTCTACGAGCGGGTGCCGGTGGGCGCCACCGTGCTGGTCAAGCGCAACGGCAAGTATCGGGTCTGAGGACCGCCCTTCGTACGGAAAAAGGGCGGGCCGCCTCGTCGGCCGCCCGCCCCCTGGATGACCGATACCGACGATCAGGCCGCGGCGGCGGTGCCCTCGACGTTGATCGTCAACGCGATCTTGGTGAGGAGCTCGTCGGTGCGCTTCTCCTCCTGCAGGGTCTGGTCGAGGAGCTTGGCGGCATCCTTGTAGCCGAGCTGCGTCGCCCAGGTCTTGAGGGTGCCGTAGCGGGCGATCTCGTAATGCTCCACGGCCTGGGCGCAGCCCACGAGCACCGCGTCGGCGGCGGGGCTGCCGGCGAAATCCTCAAGATCCTCCTCCATCTCGGCGGTGAGGCCCTGCATCGCCTCGCAGGTCTTGGCCCGCGCCGACTTGCCGATCATCTCGAACACCTGCTGCAGGCGCTCGACCTGGGTCGCACTTTCCTCGGCGTGGGTCTCGAAGGCCTGGCGCAGGTCGGCGGATTCGGCGGCCTTGGCCGACTTCTTGAGCGCCTTCACCGATTGGCGCTCGGCGTAATAGACGTCCTTCAGGGTCTCGTAGAAGGCGTCGGCGAGGGTCTTTTCCTTGGCGGCCATGATGGGTGTCCTCGATTGTGTCGCGGGCGATGGCGCGGTCGCGGGCAGGCCTTTGCGATCGAAAGGCAGATGCCTGACCCGAGAACCGGTCCCCCGAGACCCATGTTCCCCGCCCCTCGAATTCCCTGCCCCTCGAATTCCCCGCCCCTCGGATTTCCGGGGGACGCGTTCGACCTCGGCCGTTGCCATTCCCGTCACGCCCGGCGACAGATTCGGGTCTCACCGTTCGCGCCTCATCCGGAGCCCGGCCCCATGACCGTCACCATCGCCAACCTTCAGCCGATCATCGCCCTCCTCGCCGGCGTGCTGATCCTGATCGTGCCCCGGCTCCTGAATTTCATCGTCGCGATCTATCTCATCCTCGTCGGCCTGATTGGCCTCGGGGTGTTTCGCGCGCTATCCTGAGCGGGTGAGGTCTGCGGCAGGCTGCCGCGAAGACCGATGACATTCTGTGAAGATCGTCACGGGGTCCCTCGACGGGCCGGCTGTTCATCGTGCGTTGCGGCATGACATGGTCGAACGCGTCGACGGAGCAACCGCCGCGGGCTCCGAGCCACCGCTCGAACCCGCGCCCGGCCTCCTGAAGGCGGACTTCCTGCAAGCGGATGGGCGATCAATGGCGAAGTGGGTGTATTCCTTCGGCGACGGCAAGGCCGAAGGCCAGTCGTCGATGCGCAACCTGCTCGGAGGCAAGGGTGCCAACCTCGCCGAGATGTCCAATCTCGGCCTGCCGGTCCCTCCCGGCTTCACGATCACGACGGAAGTCTGCACCTACTACTACGACCACGCTCAGCAGTACCCGGCCGAGCTGAAGGCCGAGGTCCAGGCCGCCCTCGACGCGGTCGGCGCGCTGACCGGCCGCGGCTTCGGCGACCCCGAGAACCCGCTCCTGGTCTCGGTGCGCTCGGGTGCCCGCGCCTCCATGCCCGGCATGATGGACACGGTGCTCAACCTCGGGCTCAACGACGTCACCGTGGAGGCCCTGGCCAAGGGCGCGGGCGACCCGCGCTTCGCCTACGATTCCTACCGCCGCTTCATCACCATGTATTCCAATGTCGTGCTCGGCGTGGAGCACCATGCCTTCGAGGAGGCGCTGGAGCACTACAAGGACACCAAGGGCGTCAGCCTCGACACCGAGCTCGGTGCCGACGACTGGAAGACCCTGGTCGGCACCTACAAGAAGATCGTGCGCGACGAGCACGGCTCGGACTTCCCGCAGGGCGCGGAAGACCAGCTCTGGGGCGCCATCGGCGCCGTGTTCGATTCCTGGATGATTCCGCGCGCCAAGAAGTACCGCGAGCTGAACGCCATCCCCGCGAGCTGGGGCACGGCGGTGAACGTCCAGGCCATGGTGTTCGGCAACATGGGCGACACTTCCGCCACCGGCGTCGCCTTCACCCGCAACCCCTCCACCGGCGAGCGCGCCCTCTACGGCGAGTTCCTGATCAACGCCCAAGGCGAGGACGTGGTGGCGGGCATCCGCACACCGCAGGACATCACCGAGAAGGCGCGCCTCGAGGCGAAGAGCGAGAAGCCGTCGATGGAACGGGCGATGCCCGAGTCCTACGCCGAACTGGTGCGGATCTACGGCCTCCTGGAGACCCACTACCGCGACATGCAGGACATGGAGTTCACCATCGAGAGCGGAAAGCTCTGGATGCTCCAGACCCGCAACGGCAAGCGCACCGCCAAGGCCGCGCTGCGCATCGCCGTCGACCTCGCGGCGGAAGGCCTGATCACCCAGGAGGAGGCGATCGGCCGGATCGAGCCGGCGGCCCTCGACCAGCTCCTCCACCCGACCATCGACCCCAAGGCCGAGCGCAAGGTGATCGCCTCGGGCCTGCCCGCCTCGCCGGGTGCGGCCACCGGCGAGATCGTGTTCAATTCCGAGGATGCCGAGGCCGCCCGCAAGGCCGAGCGCAAGTGCATCCTCGTGCGCGTCGAGACCTCGCCGGAGGACATCCACGGCATGCATGCCTCCGAGGGCATCCTCACCACCCGCGGCGGCATGACCAGCCACGCGGCGGTGGTGGCCCGCGGCATGGGCAAGCCCTGCGTCTCGGGCTGCGGCACCATCCGGGTGGACTACAAGGCCGGCACTCTGTCGGTGGCCGGCACCACCCTCAAGGCCGGTGACCGCATCACCATCGACGGGTCGACCGGCCAGGTGCTGCTCGGCGAAGTGGCGATGCTGGAGCCATCGCTCTCGGGCGAGTTCGCCACCCTGATGGGCTGGGCCGACAAGGTCCGCACCATGAAGATCCGCGCCAACGCCGACACCCCCACCGACGCCCGCACCGCCCGCAACTTCGGCGCGGAGGGGATCGGCCTGTGCCGCACGGAGCACATGTTCTTCGAGGGCGACCGCATCGTGGCGGTGCGCGAGATGATCCTGGCCGACGACACGCAGGGGCGCCGCGCGGCCCTGGCCAAGCTCCTGCCTTACCAGCGCCAGGACTTCGCCGAGCTGTTCACGATCATGTCCGGCCTGCCCGTGACGATCCGGCTGCTCGACCCGCCGCTGCATGAGTTCCTGCCCCACACCGACGAGGAGGTGCAGGACGTCGCCCGGAGCACCGGCGTCTCGGAAGAGAAGTTGCGCCGGCGGATGACCGAACTGCACGAGTTCAACCCGATGCTGGGCTTCCGCGGCTGCCGCCTCGCCATCGCCTTCCCCGAGATCGCGGAGATGCAGGCGCGTGCCATCTTCGAGGCCGCCGTCCAGGCCGCCAAGGAGACCGGCGCACCGGTGACCTCGGAGATCATGGTTCCGCTGGTCTTCACCAAGATGGAGTTCGACCTCGTCAAGGCGAGCATCGACGCCATGGCGAAGGCGGTGTCGTCCGAGACCGGAAGCGAGGTCGTCTACCAGGTCGGCACGATGATCGAGTTGCCCCGCGCCGCCCTGCGGGCGGGCGACATCGCCCAGACGGCCGAGTTCTTCTCCTTCGGCACCAACGACCTGACGCAGACCGCACTCGGCATCTCGCGCGACGACGCGTCGAGCTTCCTCGGGCCTTATACCCAGCGCGGCATCCTCACGGCCGACCCGTTCATCTCCATCGACCAGGAGGGCGTGGGCGAACTCGTGCGCATCGGCGTCGAGCGGGGCCGGGCGGTGCGACCGGACCTCAAGCTCGGCATTTGCGGCGAGCACGGCGGCGATCCGGCCTCGATCGGCTTCTGCCAGGAGGTCGGGCTCGATTACGTGTCGTGTTCGCCCTACCGGGTGCCGATCGCCCGCCTGGCCGCCGCCCAGGCGGCCCTGGCGGCGCGCAAGACCTGAGCCCCCATCGGAGCCGTCTCCCGTGGCGCCGAGGCGTCCGGGAGACGAGGCGTCCGGGAGACATCGACCGCGCCACGGCGCAGGCGTCTCGCCGGGCGAGGACTGCCTTGCGGAACGTCATCGCGATGAAAAAGGTGGCGACGCCGATGTCCGGCCGGACATCACGATGCCTGCCACGATCCCTGCCGCGATCCCTGCCACGATCCTTGCCGCGATCCCTGCGATGACGGGCGGCGAAGGCGCGGGACGCCCCGTTGCCGGTGCCCCTCGGAGGGGCCTCGCCGGACGACGAGGAATCGTTCACCAAAAATTTCGTTCTGCGAGAGAACCGATGACGAGTCGGCACGTTGGGTGCTAGTGCCACTCCGACGCGCAGGGTCGATCTCGACCTGCCGGGCGGCATTATCCGCGGGAACGCCGGCCATGAACGACACCCGTCCCACCGACATGTTTCTCGACCAGCCTCCCGTCCCGCTTCCGCGCTCCCTGCAGCAGGCCTACCTCTGGGTGCTCGGCACCGTGAGCATGGCCGGAACGGTGCTGGTGCTGGTGTTCGCCGTCGCGACCCAGAGCAACGCGGATTCCGAGCGGATCGCGACCACGCAGGAGGGTGGCGTGAAGGGCCTCCTGTCCGCCATCGTCGCCACGCACGGACGTCCCGGCGCAATCTGACGCTCGGATCTCGCTCGCAGACCGTGCCACGACGGCACCCGAGCCGGGCGACCCTCTTAACCGCGCCTCAACCATGAACCGCGACGATCATCCGGTGGCCGCACCCCGAAAGGGCACGGCCACCGGTGGTCCTTGGTTCAGGTTGGTCGAGCGTGAGTACGCAGCGAGGACGACGGGCCTGCAGGCGCGGATTGATGGCGGCGGCGGTGACGCCGTGGATCACGGGGCTCGGCCTCCTGGTGTCCTTCACCGCCTCGGCGGGGACCGACACCTCGCTCGGGTCGAGCCTGATACCGCAGCACGCGGTGCGGCTGGTGCCGCCGCTTCCATCGGGCTCCGCCCTGATCGGCAACAGCGATGATGCGATGGCCGACGCGGTCGGCTCCGCGCCCCTCCGGCCGGACCTGAAGCGACACGAGGGAGCGGATCCCACGGTCTTTCCGCAGCCGCAGCGGTCGGGCAAGGGCGACGCCGCCGTGGCGCCTGGGCCGAGCTTCGCACGCAGCGCCCGCTCGATGCACGACAGCGGACGCTCGCTCATGAGGCCCGGCCTGTCGGGGCGGATGACCAGCCTGCTGGCGCCCGGCGCGGTGACTTGGAACCCCGAGGAGACGACGGAACCCGGCTTCCTGACCGCACCCGAACCGGAGACAGACGGGATCGCATCCGCGCCGGCCGCGTCCGACGGATCGACCCCGGCGGTGCCGCGCGCGGTCGCCCTGTCCTCCACGACCCCGGCACCGGCCGACGCGACCCCCGTCGAGGTGGCCGCCGCGACCCTCGCCTTCCCGAGCCGCCTGCCCGCACCCGAGCCGGGACAGCCCGCACCGGAGGCGACGGTGCCCGACAACGCCCGCCACCGCTACGCCGACCTGATCGTGCCCGAGGCCCTCGACCGCGAGCAAAGGTGCTTGGCCGAGGCCGTGTACTTCGAAGCGCGCAGCGAGCCGGAGGCCGGCCAGGCGGCGGTGGCCCAGGTGGTGCTCAACCGGGTCAAGAGCGGGCTCTACCCGACCAACGTCTGCGGCGTCGTCTATCAGAACCGCCACCGCTACATGGGCTGCCAGTTCTCCTTCGCCTGCGAGGGCAAGTCCCTGCGCATCGCCGACGGCCCGTCCTGGCAGAGCGCCAGCCGCATCGCCAAGGCGGTGATCGAGGGACGCACCTACCTGAGCGAGGTCGGCGGGGCGACCCACTACCATGCCGACTACGTCAAGCCCGGCTGGTCGCGGCGGTTGAAGAAGATGGACGTGATCGGCCGCCACATCTTCTATTCGCTCAAGCGCGGCCAGACCTGATCCGGCAAACCCGATCCGGTCCTGCGAGATCGGGTCCTGCGGGATCGGGTCACCGCCTCGGGCTTTGGCTTTTCCCATCGCCTCTGCCACAGACGAAGCGGCCGGAGGTATCCCGCCGGTCGTCGAGGACACGGCGCCATGCCCCGATACTTCTTCAGCACCCATCTTAACGGCGACGTGATCGCCGACCCGGACGGCACGGTCCTGCGCGATGCCGACGCGGCCTGGGACACGGCGCTGAAGACGGCCCGGGCTGCCCTGCGCCAGGCGGGACGGGACGATCGCCGGCTCCTGGCGGCCGTCCTCGTCGTCACCGACGCGGCGGGCGAGGTCGTCCTGGAAATCCCGTTCGCGGAGGCCGTGACGTCGGCGCCGGACCCGACCGAAGGCGAACGGTAGGGCATCGGAACGACGACCCGCGCGGTCAGGCGCTGCGCCGCGGCGAAGACCGTCCCGGTCGACACCCCGTCACGAACCGGGTTGACCGTCGTGCGGACGAGCCATACAAGACGTCGCGTCCGCCCTACGTATGCACATGTTATTATTGCGTTATTTCCGATAGACCCAACGCCCGGAGGGTGTATCGCCCGACGTCTGCATCCGGTAGGGAGGGCTCGGTCGATGCGTCCCGGGGCGTTCGACGTTCCGTATGTCGTGCCGCCGGCAGGTCTTCACGTCGACACGTTTCTCCTCGGCGAGTTTCCCTTCGGCAAGTCTTCTCCTCGACAAGTCTTTTCCTCGCAAAGCGTGAGCGCCCTGTCGTGACGGTCGAAAGCCGCCTCAAACCGGCCCATCACGTGGAACCCCTGGTCGAGGGCGTAAGCGGGTTGTGGCGCTCGACGGGACAGGACCCCAATTTCTGGGTGTTGCCGCCCCCGGGCAAGAAGCGGCATCGCGGCGGCTGGACCCGCCTGATCTGCGACCTGCGGCTGCCGACCCCGGCCGATCTCGCACCCTATCCCGCCATCGACCTCGCGACGATCGACAAGTCGAAACTCAATCCGGTCCTCTACGTCGATGACGGCAACGGATTTCGCGAGGATCTCTGCATCGCCCTCGAGGTGTCGAACGGGGGGATCGACAACCTGATTCGCCTGCCGCGCCGGGTGAGGGGCCTGCGATTCGACCCGATGAACGCGCGGGGCGCCTTCGTCCTGTCGGGGCTGCGCATCAGGTCCTTGAGCCTGCCCGCAGCCGTGTCGGAAATCGCCCGCCGGATGATCGCGGGCCTGCCGGAGTCCGAGCGCGCATGGCGTCGCTATGCCCCCGTCGCCCTGCGCTACGCCACGCGGACGAAGCCCGCCCGGGTCTGGCGCACCTTTTTCCGAAGCGCACGGCCCAAACCCGCGCCACCCTCCTACAAGGCCTGGATCGACCTCATCGAGGCGCCCAACAAGCCGACCACGGCCGCCATGCGCGTCGGGATCGCGCAGTTCGCCCGGCGGCCGCTGATCTCCATCGTCATGCCGGTCTACGACACGCCCAGGGTCTGGCTGGAGGGCGCCGTGGCCTCGGTGAAGGCGCAGGCCTACGAGAACTGGGAACTGTGCCTGTGCGACGACCATTCGTCGGCGCCCCACATCCGGCCGATGCTGGAGGCCTTCGTCGCCGGCGATCCGCGGATCAAGCTGCACCGGCGCACCAGCAACGGCCGCATCTCGGCGGCGACGAACGACGCCATGGCGCTCGCCACCGGCGACTACCTGACCTTGATGGACCACGACGACGCCATCCCCGACAACGCCCTCTACGAGTTCGCGCGCGTTCTCGACGAGGACGACAGCGTCGACTTCATCTATTCGGACGAGGACAAGGTCTCGATCGAAGGCGTGCGCTACGAGCCGTTCTTCAAGCCGGACTGGTCGCCCGAGGCCCTCGAGGCCTGCATGTACACCGCCCATCTCGCCCTCTACCGGATGGACATCGTCCGCAAGGTCGGCGGCTTCCGCGAGGCCTGCAACGGCGCCCAGGACTACGACTTCGTGCTGCGCTACACCGAGCACGTGCGCAACGTCCGCCACGTGCCGAAGGTGCTCTATCACTGGCGCGCGATCCCCGGCTCCACCGCCCAGCACATGGACAACAAGGACTACGTGATCGACGCCGCCGTCCGCGGCCTCGAGGACCGGGCCCGGCGCACCGGCGAACTCGATTTCGTGCGCCCCGGTGCCTACAAGGGTTGCTTCGAGCTGCGCCGCAAGGTTCGCGGCACGCCGCTGGTCTCCATCGTCATCCCCACGGCCGGGCGCGACAGCGTGATCGGCGGGCGCAGCGTCGATCTCGCGGCCGCCTGCGTCGAGAGCATCCGCAGCCTCAGCACCTACGGCGCCATCGAGATCGTCGCCGTCGACAACGGCGACCTGCGGCCGCAGACGATCGAGGCCCTGGCCGGCCACCGGGTCCGCACGGTCACCTACGGGGAGCCGGGCTTCAACGTCGCCGCCAAGATGAACCTCGGGGCCCGGGCCGCCACGGGCGAGGTGCTGGTCTTCCTCAACGACGACATGGCGGTGATCACCCCCGACTGGATCGAGGCGATGCTCTCGGTCCTGCAGATCGACGGCGTCGGGGCGGTGGGCGCCAAGCTGCTGTTCGAGACCGGCCAGATCCAGCATGCCGGCGTCTCGGTGCTCCATGCCGGGCCCGACCATATCCGGCGCGGCTATCCCGGCGACGATCCGGGCCACTTCTTCAGCACCGTCGGCAACCGAAACTACCTCGCCGTCACCGGCGCCTGCATGATGGTGGACCGGGCCGAGTTCGAGCGCCAGGGCGGCTTCGACGAGCGTTACGCCGTCAACTACAACGACATCGACCTGTGTCTCAGGATATGGGAAGGCGGCCGGCGCATCGTCTATTGCGCCCAGGCCTGCCTCTACCACTACGAGAGCCGCAACCGGGCCCGCACCGTCGATCCGGGAGAACTCGCCCGCTTCCACGAACGCTGGCGGCCGGTCCTGCCCCGCGATCCGTATTACGGCGAGTGGTTCGAGGCGATGCCGCCGACCTTCGAGCTCGACCCGGTCCGGTTCTGACGGACCGCCTTCCTTCGCGGCCGGCGAAGGATCGGAGCGGCACTCTCGTATTGCGAACGATTCGAAACTGCGCGCAAGCTCCGCCCCGGCCGCCGATGGATGACGCGGTCGAGGCGACGATCGCGGCATGCAGGCAGCAGGATTCCTGAGCGAACAGGCAACGGTCGTCGCGACCGGGCTTCTGCTCGTCCTGTGCATGGGCCTGTGGGCGAGCGGCCTCGTGGCCGAGATCGTGACGGCCTTGCTGTTCTTCGCCGTCGCCATGCTGCTGCGGCTGGCGCCGACGGCGACCGTCTTCTCGGGCTTCGCCTCCTCGGCCTTCTGGCTGGTGCTGGGCGGGATGGTGGTGGGGCTGGCGATGACGCGCACCGGCCTCGGCGAGCGCCTGGCGCGGGCGCTGGCCGGACGGCTGTCGGGCTCCTATCCCGGCTTCATCGCAGGCCTCGTCGCCCTGTCCCTGGCGTTGTCCTTCGTGATGCCGTCGAACCTCGGCCGCATCGCCCTCCTCGTCCCGGTGGTGCTGGTGCTGTGCGACCGGTTCGGCCTCCGCCCCGGCCGACCGGGCCGGACCGGCGCGGTGATGGCGGTGGGCCTGGCGACACCGATCCTGTCGGCGGCAGTGCTGCCCGCCAACGTCCCGAACCTCGTGATGTCGGGGACGGCCGAGGCGCAATACGGGCTGCACATCGCCTACCTGCCGTACCTGGTGCTGCACGGGCCGGCGCTGGCGCTGGCCAAGGGCGCACTCCTCGTTCTGGCGACGCTGTGGCTGTTCCCCGACAGGCTCGCACCCCTCGCCGCGGGGGCGGAGGCCCTGCCGCACACGCCATTCAGCCCGGCCGAGCGCCGCCTCGGCGTCGTGCTCGGCCTCACCCTGGCCCTGTGGGTGACGGACAGCCTGCACCATATCGCCCCGGCCTGGATCGGGCTCGCCGCCGCGGTGGTTTGCCTGATGCCGCGCATCGGCGTGCTCGGGCCGGAGGCCTTCGGCGCGGTCAACCTGCGCACCTGTTTCTACGTGGCGGCGCTGCTCGGGCTGGTGGCCACCGTCGACCAGACCGGCCTCGGCGCCCGCCTCGGCCATGCCCTCCTCGATCTGGCGCCGCTCCATCCCGGGGAGACCCTTCAGAACTTCGGCGTCCTCACCGGCATCGCGGCGCTGCTGGCCCTCGTCGTCACCGCCAACGGCGCGCCGGCCCTCTACACGGCCCTCGCCGGGGAGATGAGCCGGGCCAGCGGATTGGCCCTCGACGACGTCGTGATGATCCAGGTGATCGGCTACTCGAGCCTGTTCCTGCCCTACCAGGCCCCGCCGATCATCCTTGCGATGCATCTCGGCGGGCAGACCCTGAAGGACGCCACCCGCATCACCGCGCTGCTGGGGGCGATCTCCCTCGTCGTCGTCGCACCCCTGGACTACCTCTGGTGGCAGACGCTGGGGCGTCTGTCATGAACGGCCGTCCTGGCGCGGAGGCGACCGCGACGCAGGTTGCAATGCAGCAAATCTGTTTCGCATCGCCGCATGGACGTCTTGCGCGGAGAGCCCGAAGCGATACTCCTTGGAGAGTTTCCAAGACTGGGAAAGCTTCCGAGACTGGGAAAGCTTCCGAGACCGCGCCCGCCGATCCATCGCCCACCGAGACGGCGCCCATCTTCGATCGAGGACGATAAGCCCGATGCCTTCCAGCCCTCGCCCCACGGTCACAGCGCCGCTCTCGCCCCACCTCCAGATCTACCGCTGGACCTGGACCATGGCGATGTCGGTGTTCCACCGCATCACCGGCACCGCCCTCTACGGCGGTACCGCCCTCGTGGCGATCTGGCTCGTGGCCCTTGCCGCGGGCCCCGCCGCCTACGGCTGGGTGGCGTGGTTCTTCGGCTCCATCCTGGGGCGGCTCGTGCTGTTCGCCTACACCTGGGTGCTCCTGCACCACATGCTGGGGGGGCTGCGCCACTTCGTGTGGGACGTCGGGCAGGGCTTCGACCGCGACAAGCGCATGGCGCTGGCCCGCGGCACCCTCATCGCCTCCGTGATCCTGACCGTCCTGATCTGGGCGCTCGCCCTCCTGATCCGCTGAGGAGCCGCACCATGGCAAAGACCTCTCCCTCCCTGCGCACCGCCCGCTCCCGCGTGAAGGGCCTGGGCGCGTCCGGCCACGGGGCCGGGCACTGGTGGCAGCAGCGCGTCACCGCCGCCGCCAACGTACCGCTGATGATCGCCTTCGTCGTCGTCATCGCGATGATGGCGGGGCGGCCCTACCCGGAGGCCGTCGCCCTGGTGTCGCACCCCCTCGTTGCGCTGGTCCTGATCCTCGCCGTGATCTCGGTGGCGCTCCACATGAGGATCGGGATGCAGGTCGTCATCGAGGATTACGTCCAGGACAAGGGCCTCAAGTTCGCGGCCCTGTTCGCCAACACCGCCTACACCGTCGCCGTGGCCGCCGCCTGTCTCTACGCGATCCTGCGCGTGAGCCTGGCGCGCCTCGTCTGACCGCAACCGAACCCGAGGGATCTCGCTCATGGCCACCAACGGCAACGGGGCTTCGGCCTACACCATCATCGACCACACCTTCGACGTGGTGATCGTCGGCGCCGGCGGCGCGGGCCTGCGCGCCACGGTGGGCTGCAGCCAGGCGGGCCTGCGCACCGCCTGCATCACCAAGGTGTTCCCCACCCGTTCGCACACGGTGGCGGCGCAGGGGGGGATTTCGGCCTCGCTCGGCAACATGGGGCCGGACGACTGGCGCTGGCACATGTACGACACCGTGAAGGGGTCGGACTGGCTCGGCGACCAGGACGCCATCGAATACCTCGTCCGCAACGCGCCGGCCGCGGTCTACGAGCTGGAACATTGGGGCGTGCCGTTCTCGCGCACCGAGGAAGGCAAGATCTACCAGCGCCCCTTCGGCGGCATGACCACCGAGTACGGCAAGGGCACGGCGCAACGCACCTGTGCCGCGGCCGACCGCACCGGCCACGCCATGCTCCACACCCTCTATGGGCAGGCGGTGAAGAACAACACCAACTTCTTCATCGAGTACTTCGCCCTCGACCTGATCATGGACGAGGACGGGCGCTGCCTCGGGGTCGTCGCCATCGACCAGGCCACCGGCGAGATCCACCGTTTCCGCGCCCAGCAGACGATCCTGGCCACCGGCGGCTACGGCCGCTCGTATTTCTCGGCCACCTCCGCCCACACCTGTACCGGCGACGGCAACGCCATGGTCCTGCGCGCCGGCCTGCCGCTGCAGGACATGGAGTTCGTGCAGTTCCACCCCACCGGCATCTACGGTGCTGGCTGCCTCATCACCGAGGGCGCGCGCGGCGAAGGCGGCTACCTGACCAATTCCGAGGGCGAGCGTTTCATGGAGCGCTACGCGCCATCGGCCAAGGACCTCGCCTCCCGCGACGTGGTCTCGCGCTCGATGACCATGGAGATCCGCGCCGGTCGCGGCGTCGGCAAGGGTAACGACCACATCTACCTGCACCTCGACCACCTCGACCCGGCGATCCTGCACCAGCGTCTGCCGGGCATCTCGGAATCCGCCAAGATCTTCGCCGGCGTCGACGTCACCAAGGAGCCGATCCCGGTGCTGCCGACGGTGCACTACAACATGGGCGGCATCCCCACGAACTATCACGGCGAGGTGCTGACCCTGAAGAACGGCAACCCCGACACGGTGGTGCCGGGCCTGATGGCGCTCGGCGAAGCGGCCTGCGTCTCCGTCCACGGCGCCAACCGGCTGGGCTCGAACTCCCTCATCGACCTCGTGGTGTTCGGCCGCGCGGCGGGCCTGCGCTGCGCCGAGATCGTCGAGCCGGGCCGCCGCCAGATGGACCTGCCGAAGGACTCGGCCGACAAGGCGCTCTCGCGCCTCGACCGCTTCCGCTACGCCGACGGCGGCACCCCCACCGCCGAACTGCGCGCCGAGATGCAGAAGACCATGCAGAACAACTGCGCCGTCTTCCGCACCGGCGAAGTGCTGGAGGAGGGCAAGGCCCTGATCCACAAGGTCGCCGCCGGCACGGCCGACATCCGCATCGAGGACCGCTCCCTGATCTGGAACACCGACCTCCTGGAGAGCCTGGAATTCGACAACCTGATCGGCCAGGCGGTGGTGACGATGGAATCGGCGGCCAACCGCAAGGAGAGCCGCGGGGCGCATGCCCGCGAGGACTTCCCCGACCGCGACGACAAGGAATGGATGAAGCACACTCTGGCCTGGATGAACGACACTTCGAAGCAGGTCAGCATCGATTACCGGCCGGTCCATACCTATACGATGTCGAACGAGATCCAGTACATCGAGCCGAAGGCGCGGGTGTATTGAGGAAACGGTCTTTGACTTGCTTCCAGTGATGAATCTTTCGAGACGGAAATAGGCACGCTACACCATGGCCGAATTCGCCCTCCCCAAGAATTCCAAGCTCACCGAGGGCAAGACCTGGCCCCGTCCGCCGGGGGCCAACAACCTGCAGGAGTTCCGGATCTACCGCTGGAACCCGGACGACGGCGCCAATCCGCGTGTCGATACCTATCAGGTCGACCGCGACGATTGCGGGCCGATGGTGCTCGACGCCCTCCTGTGGATTAAGGCGAAGGTCGATTCGACCCTGGTGTTCCGGCGCTCCTGCCGCGAGGGCATCTGCGGCTCCTGCGCCATGAACATCGAGGGCCAGAACGCCCTCGCCTGCACCATGGGCATCGACGAGTGCCAGGAGCATGCGAAGGGCAAGAATCCTGGGGCAAAGAAGACCGGCGCGGTGCGGATCTACCCGCTGCCGCACATGCCGGTGCTGAAGGACCTGGTGCCGGACCTGACCAACTTCTTCGCCCAGCACGCATCGATCGAGCCCTGGCTCCAGACCGAGACCCCCGCCCCGGAGGGCGAGTGGAAGCAGACACCCGAGGACCGGGCTCAGCTCGACGGGCTCTACGAGTGCATCCTGTGCGCCTGCTGCACCACCTCCTGCCCGAGCTACTGGTGGAACGGCGACCGCTTCCTCGGCCCCGCCGCCCTGCTGCAGGCCTACCGCTGGCTGATCGACAGCCGCGACGAGAACACCGGCGAGCGGCTCGACGCGCTGCACGATCCGTTCCGGCTCTACCGCTGCCACACGATCATGAACTGCGCCAACGCCTGCCCGAAGGGACTGAACCCGGCCAAGGCCATCGCCGAGATCAAGAAGATGATGGTCGTGCGCGAGGTGTGATACAGTTTCCGCTTGAATCGAGCGGGCACCGTATCACCGAGCCCGCGCGGCGCCTGAGCGAAGCCCATGTCCGCATCACGAAGTGATCAACCGGAAATGGTAGGAATCTGACCTCTTCTGACGGGGACGATGCCCGGCGGATGCCGGGCGGGGGAGGGGATCGCGACCTCTCCAGAAAGACCGCAGCTCCCTGCTCCCGACCCACGACGTAGGCCGCCCTCCCCCAATATGGGGGAGGGGGGTCCCGCGCTACTCGGCCGGCGCGGGATGGGCCGAGGGCTTCGCCTCTGCCGCCGGCTCCTCGGCGCCGCCCTGCTTGACCCGGAACAGGCGCATCACGACGACGAAGAACACCGGCACGAACATCACGGCCAGCACCGTCGCCGAGATCATGCCGCCGAGCACGCCGGTGCCGATCGCCTGCTGGCTCTTCGAAGCCGCACCGGACGCGATGGCCAGAGGCACCACGCCGAAGATGAAGGCCAGCGAGGTCATCACGATCGGGCGGAAGCGCAGGGTCGCCGCCTCCACCGTGGCGTCGACCAGGGACTTGCCCGGCTTCCAGAGGTCCTTGGCGAATTCCACGATCAGGATCGCGTTCTTGGCCGAGAGGCCGATGATCGTGATGAGCCCGATCTTGAAATAGACGTCGTTGGGCAGGCCGCGCAGGTACACCGCCGCCACCGAGCCGACGACGCCCAGCGGGATGACGAGCAGCACCGAGAACGGGATCGACCAGCTCTCGTAGAGAGCGGCCAGGCACAGGAACACGATCAGGATCGAGAGGGCCAGGAGCAGCGACGCCTGGCTGCCAGCCTCCTTCTCCTGGAGCGATTGCCCGGTCCAGGTGTAGCCGAAGCCCTTGGGCAGCTGCTCCATCAGGCGCTCCATCTCGGCGATGGCATCGCCCGAGGTGTAGCCGGGCTTAGGCTCGCCGGTGATGCGCACCGACTGGTAGCCGTTGAACCCGATGATCTGGGCCGGGCCGACGCTCCACTTCAGGTCGGCGAAGGACGACATCGGCACCATGGTGCCCTGCGCGTTCTTGACGCCGTAGTTCAGGATGTCGGCCGCCTTCAGGCGCTGGCTGTCCTCGGCCTGCACGATGACGCGCTGCATCTTGCCCCGGTTCGGGAAGTCGTTGGTGTAGACCGAACCGAGATTGACCTGGATCGTGTTGTTGATCTCCTCGAAGTCGACGCCGAGCGCAGCGGCCTTCTCGCGGTCGATCACGAGTTCGGCCTGGGGGGCCGGCGGCAGGCCCTCGACGTAGACCTTGGTGAGGATCGGGCTCTTCTTGGCGAGCGAGAGCAGTTGCTCCTGCGCCGCCATCAGGGCCGAGTAGCCCTTCTGCGCCCGGTCCTGCAGGCGGAAGCTGAAGCCCGAGGCGTTGCCGAGGTTGTCGATCGGCGGCGGCTCCAGCGCCTGGATGATCGCGTCCTTGTAGCCGGACAGCGCCTTGTTGGTCCCCTCCACGAGGTTGGCGGCGGAATTGGCCGCGTCGCGCTCGCCCCAGGGCTTGAGGGTGACGAAGGCCTGGGACGTGACCTGGCCTTGTCCCGAGAACGAGAAGCCGTTCACGATGGTCACGCTCGCCACGCCCGGCTGGGCCAGGAGATGCTCCTCGACCTTCTTCACCGCCGCTTCCGTGCGGTTGAAGGACGAGCCCGGCGGCGTCTGGATGTCCACCGTGAAGAAGCCCTGGTCCTCCACCGGCAGGAAGCCTTCGGGCAGGCGCACGAAGGCGTAGGCGAGGCCGGCGACCAGGATCAGGTAGATCACCATCACCCGCCCGGAGCGGGCGATGAAGGCCGAGACGCCGCGTCCGTAGCGGGCGGTCTCGCGGTCGACGACGCGGTTGAACCAGCCGAAGACGCCGCCCTTGGAATGGCCGTGGCCCTTCTCGATGGGCTTGAGCAGGGTGGCGCAGAGCGCGGGCGTCAGGGTCAGGGCCAGGAGCGCCGAGAAGGCGATCGAGGTCACCATCGCGATGGAGAACTGCCGGTAGATGATGCCCACCGAGCCGGGGAAGAACGCCATCGGGATGAACACCGCCACCAGCACCAGGGTGATGCCGATGATGGCCCCGGTGATCTGGTCCATGGCCTTGCGGGTGGCTTCCTTGGGCGGCAGCCCCTCCTCGTTCATGATGCGCTCGACGTTCTCGACCACGACGATGGCGTCGTCGACGAGGATGCCGATGGCCAGCACCATGCCGAACATGGTCAGGACGTTCACCGAGAAGCCGGCGAGCAGCATGACGGTGCAGGTGCCCATCAGCGCGATGGGAACGACGATGGTCGGGATCAGGGTGTAGCGGATGTTCTGCAGGAAGATGAACATCACCACGAACACGAGGACCACCGCCTCGATCAGCGTCATCAGCACCTTGTGGATCGAGGCGTTGACGGCGGGCGTGATGTCGTAGGGGATGTCCCACTTCACGTTGGAGGGGAAGAACTGCGACAGTTCCTCCATCTTGGCGCGGATGCCCTTGGCGGTCTCGAGGGCGTTACCGTCCGGGGCGAGCGTCACCGAGATGCCCGCGGCCGGGCCGCCGTCGAGGCGGGTGGTGAACTTGTAGTCCTCGCCGCCGAGCTCGATCCGGGCGATGTCGCGCAGGCGCACGGTGGAGCCGTCCGGGTTGGCGCGGAGCACGATGGCACCGAATTCCTCGGGCGCCGTCATCTGGCCCTTGACGATGATGGGGAAGTTGACCGGGTTGGTGGACGGGCTCGGCTGCGCGCCGACCGCGCCCGAGGCGATCTGGACGTTCTGGTTGGTGATGGCCTTGGAGACGTCCGAGGCGTTGAGCGAGAGGCCGCGCAGCTTGTCGGAATCGACCCAGATGCGCAAAGACCGCTCGGTGGAATAGAGCGTGGCGCGGCCGACGCCGGGGATGCGGCGGATCTCGTTGATGACGTTGCGGATGAGGAAGTCGCCCAGCGCGATCTCGTCCATCGACTTGTCGGGCGAGATCAGGGTGATGATGTTGAGGGTTGCGGCCGAGGCCTCCTCCACCAGGGTGCCCTGCTGGCGCACCTCCGCGGGCAGGCGCGCCTCGATGCGCTTGAGGCGGTTCTGCACCTCGACGCCGGCGAGGCTCGAATCGGTCCCCGGCTTGAACTGCGCCGTGATCTCGACGACGCCGAAGGCGTCGCTGGCGCTCTCGAAGCTCAGGATGTTGGCGGCCCCGTTGAGCTCGTCCTCGATGAGACGCGTGGTGCCGGTATAGAGGTTCTCCACCGAGGCGCCGGGATAGGCGGTGGAGAGGGCGATCGAGGGCGGCGCGATCACCGGATACTGCGCGATCGGCAGCATCGGGATGGCCAGCACGCCGCCCAGGCAGATGAACAGGGCGACGACCCAGGCGAAGACCGGCCGGTCGATGAAGAAGGATGCCATGGCTCAGCGCACCCCGGCTTCCGTGACGGGGGCAGGGGCCCCGGGAGACGCCTTGTCCCCGGCATCCGCCTGCGTACCCTTGGCTTCGCCGTCGGCGGGAACGGGCTTGACCACCATGCCGGCGCTGATCTTCTGAACGCCCTCGACGACGACGCGCTCGCCCGGCTTGAGGCCTTCGCGGATCAGCCAGTTGTTCTCGACGATCGGGCCGACCTCCACGGGCTGGAGCATCACCTTGTCGTCCTTGCCGATCACCCAGACCTCTGCCTTGCCGTCGTTGGTGCGCTGGATCGCCTGCTGCGGCACGGCGATGGCATCCTTGTCGATGCCCTGCTTGATGCGGGCGCGGGCGTACATGCCGGGGAAGAGGTCGTCGTTGGGGTTGGGGAAGAGCACGCGCAGGGTGACCTGGCCCGTGCTCGGGTCGGCGGTCACGTCCGAGAACAGGACGCGGCCCGCCGATGGATAGAAGGAGCCGTCGTCCATGATGAGCTGCGCGTTGGCGCTGTCGTGGGCGAGACGATCGAGTTCGCCGCTGGCGAGATCCCGCCGCAGCTTGGTCAGTTCGCCCACCGACTGGGTGATGTCCACGTAGATCGGGTCGAGCTGCTGGATCGTGGCGAGGTTGGCGGTGCCGCCCTGCTCGACGAGGGCGCCCTCGGTGAGGAGGGCCCGTCCGATCCGACCCGAGATCGGGGCGCGCACGTCGGTGTAGCTCAGGTTGAGCCGGGCCCTGTCGCGGGCCGCCTTGGCACCGGCCACCTCGGCTTCGGCCTGCTTCTGCGCGGCGTAAGCGCTGTCGTACTGCGCCTGGCTCGCGGTCTGGCGGGAGAGCAGCGTCTCGAGGCGCTCGGCCTGCTGGGAGGCGAGGACGAGGGCGGCCTCGGTGCGGGCCAGCACGGCCTCGGCACTGGCGAGATCGACCTGATAGGGGGCCGGATCGATCTTGTAGAGGACGTCGCCCTCCTTGACCTGGCTGCCCTGCTCGAAAGTCCGCTTGACCACGAGGCCGCCGACGCGGGCCCGCACCTCGGCGATCCGCATCGGCGCCACGCGGCCGGGCAGATCGCGCTGATAGGGGATCGGCTGCGGCTTGACCGTGACGTAGCTGATCTCCGGCGGCGGCGCGGCGGGTGCGGCGGCCTGCTGCTTCTGGTTGCAACCGGTGAGGACGGTCATCAGGAGAGCCGCCGAGACGACGGTCGGCCAGGGCCGGTGGGACGAAGGCACGATCGGGATGCTCCTGAGTGAGGCACGCGAGGCGAATGACCGGCGGCATCGGATGAAGCCCGGTCGACGAAGACCCGCGAAACGCCCGCGAGGGTGATCGATAAGAAGCCCCATGCACGCTGCACGCCGGACATGGCGAGGATGCGGCGGCGACGGGGGATCGCGACCGGCCGAAACGGCGCACGGTCACGAGGGCGAGAGCCCAGCGGGGGCCTAGATAGCCCGGGGAGGCCTATCGGGAAGCCATTGGCCGAGGCGGCCGGCGGGACCAGGTCCCTGCGCCACCCGGAACAGAGCGTCCGCCGCGTCGATGGCGGCCACCGGCTCGCGGACCGCCTGATGGACGCCGACCCCTTCGTCGGCGACCTCGCCCGCGACATGGACCGGCACGAGCCCGTCCATACCCGCGCCGACGAGATACACCGGCGACGCGCGCCAATGCGGGAGCGGCTGGGTGTCGGTCGGGCCAAAGCCGCCAAAGGACGCGAGAACGATCAGGCCGACCGCAAGGAACCTGAAGAGTAAGAGGCCGGACACCCGTGCGCGCACGGACGCGCCACGCACCGGTCCGGCGCCTTGGTTCCTGCGCTCACCCGAAAAATGCGGCGTCGCGACGATGATCCGAGTGGGTTGCACCGGCAGACTCTGGGGCCGCCGCCGCCGGGCCGCAACTCCCTGCGACATTCTGTCGACCCGGCACCGGACCCTGCCGACCGCTGAAAAAAGACCGACCCGGGGCCGTTCCCGGGCGGATGGCTCGATCCCCGGACGCCTCGCCCGGACGCCTTGCCCGGACGCCCTGCCCCCCGAACGCCTTGACCCCCGAGTCCGGGCCGGACAAGGCTGGCCCCCGTCACGCGACTCGACCGATCGAGGTCGGGCCGGCCACGGGCCGCCGGGATGGTCTTTGCCCGCCCGAGCCTTGGTCCGCCCCCCACACGAGAGAGAGAACGACCATGCGCCCCTTTTTCCTGCGCCCCTTTTTCCTGGGCTCTTCCCGCTCGATCGCGGCATCCGCCTTCGCGGCCCTGATCGCCGCCGGTACGCCGGCCCAGGCTGCCAATCCGTTCGACAGCGGCCCGATCGCCGACTTCATGAACATCTTCCGCGAGCAGGCGATCCCGCGCGAGACGGTGGCGTGGAATGGCTCCGAGAAACCCGGCACCGTCGTGGTCTCGCAAAGCCAACGCCGGCTCTACTACGTGCTCGGCGGCGGCCAGGCCGTGCGCTACGGGGTCGGGGTCGGCCGGCAGGGCTTCTCCTGGTCCGGCCAGAAGACCGTCACCATGAAGCGGGAATGGCCGTCGTGGCGGCCTCCGGCCCAGATGCTGGCCCGCCGCCCCGACCTGCCGCGCTTCATGGCCGGGGGACAGGACAACCCGCTCGGCGCCCGCGCGATGTATCTGGGCTCCTCGCTCTACCGCATCCACGGCTCCAACGAGCCGGAGACCATGGGAGCCGCGGTCTCGTCGGGCTGCATCCGCATGACCAACAAGGACGTGGTCGACCTCTACGACCGCGTGAAGGTCGGAACGCGGGTGATCGTGCGCAACTGAGGCGCCCGCCTCCTACGGCCGTTCACCGGAAACCCCATGATCCTCGGCATCGACATCAGCCTGATCGCGACCCTGTTCGCGGTGGCCGTGGCGGCGGGCTGCGTCGACGCCATCGCCGGGGGCGGGGGGCTCATCACCGTCCCCGCGCTGCTGCTGGCCGGGCTCGACCCCGTGGCGGCCATCGCCACCAACAAGCTCCAGGGCAGCGCCGGGGCGGTCTCCTCCACCATCGCCTTCGCGCGGCGCGGGCTGATCCATTGGCCCGCCGCCTGGAAGATCGCGCTCTGCGCCGGGATCGCCTCGGTGGCCGGCGCGCTGTGCGTCAGCCTGCTGCCGCGCGCCGTCCTCGATGCGGCGGTGCCGATCCTGCTCGTGGGCATCGCCCTCTACTTCGCCTTCGCCAAGCGCATGAGCAGCGAGGACGCGGCGGCCCGACTGACGCCGGGGGTGTTCGCCCTGAGCGTGGCGCCGGCGGTCGGCTTCTACGACGGCGTGTTCGGCCCCGGAGCGGGCGCCTTCTACATGATCGGCTTCGTGACGCTGCTCGGGCTCGGTGTGGTGCGGGCCACCGCCCATACCAAGCTCGCCAATGCGGCGAGCAATCTCGGCAGCCTCGCGCTGTTCGCGGCCGGCGGCCACGTGGTCTGGCCGATCGGCCTCGCCATGGCGCTGGGCGCCTTCATCGGCGCCCAGATCGGCTCGGTCCTGGCGATCCGGCTCGGCGCCCGCCTGATCCGGCCGCTGCTGGTGACCATCGCCTGCGCGATGGCGCTGCGGCTGCTGTCGAACCCGGAGAACCCGCTCAGGCAGGCGGTGACGGCGGCCCTGTCCGCAGGATAAGGCCTGTCGCAACCGTCAGCGCGGAATGAACGCCCAATAATCCAGGTCCAGGATCACGGCCTGGTCGTAGCCGTCGCCGACCATGTGGGGATGGGCGCCGCAAGACTGGTTCTTGGTGGCGACGGTGCGCAGGCGAAGCGCTCCGATGTCCGTGCGGCCAGGGAGTTCGGCGGTCTCCAGCACCTCGCTCCACGCATAGACGGTGTCGCCGGCAAACAGCGGCGCCACGTGGCGGCCGGCGTTGATGCCCGCGAGCGCGAAGGCGTTGCCCAGACCGTTGAAGCTCAGAGCGCGGGCGAGCGAGATGACGACGCCGCCGTAGATCAGGCGGCGGCCGAAGCGCGTGTCCTTGGCGGCGAACCCGTCGAAATGCACCTTGGCGGTGTTCTGGTAGAGGCGCGTGGCGATCTGGTGCTCGGCCTCCTCGACGGTCATGCCGTCGACGTGGTCGATCTTCTCGCCGACCGTGTAATCCGAGAAGCGGTGCGGGCTGCCCGCCAGATCGAGGTCGTAGGCGGCCGTGTTCAGCGGGGGGAGGGCGCCGGCGAGATCGACCGGGTCGACCACCTTGGCGAAGGTCGGGACGTGCTCCTGCGCGACCCTGGCCTCCGGGTCGAGCTTCCTCACCAGCACCCAGCGGCAGTAGCTCAGCACCGTCTCGCCGTTGGCGTCCGAGCCGGTGGAGCGCACGTAGACCACTCCGGTCTGGCGGTTCGAACTCTCCTTGAGGCCGATCACCTCCGAGACCGTGGACAGGGTCTCGCCCGGATAGACCGGCCGGCGAAAGCCGCCCTCGGCATAGCCGAGGTTGGCCAGGGCGTTGAGCGAGATGTCCGGCACCGTCTTGCCGAAGACGACATGGAAGGTCAGCAGGTCGTCGAGGGGGCTCTGCGGATAGCCGATGGCGCGGGCGAAGGCGTCCGACGACTGCACGGCGAAACGGGGGCCGTAGAGCGCGGTGTAGAGGGCGACATCGCCGCTCGTCACGGTGCGCGGGGTGGCATGGCGGATGGTCTCGCCGAGGCGGTAGTCCTCGAAGAAGCGGCCGGGATTGGTCTTCATGCGCGTCGTTCCTGCGAGAATGCCTGCGAGAATGTCGGCCGTCGTCAGCGCGTGTAGACCACCGTCTGGGTCGGGATGAACTCGTGCAGCAGGCGGCTCGCGAACAGGAGCAGGAGCACGAGCACGATCGGCGAGAGGTCGACGCCGCCGAGATTGGGCAGGATGTTGCGGATCGGCCGGAGCACGGGCTCGGTCAGCCGGTACAAGACCTCGCCGATCTGCGACACGATCGGGTTGCGCACGTTCACCACGTTGAAGGCGACGAGCCAACTCAGGACCGCGCTCGCGATCAGGACGTAGATGTAGAGCTGGACCACGGTGTCGAAGAGCCAGATGAAGGCGTTCATGCGCGGTTCCGATGTCCTCGAAGCGGCCCGCCCGGAGGGCACCGGCAGGCGCGGCGGCGGCGGGAATTTTACGGAATTGACAGGCCGAGGCGCCCGAGCCTAGAAGGCTCGCACCTCGGAACGGGGCTGTAGCTCAGATGGGAGAGCGCCGCAATCGCACTGCGGAGGTCAGCGGTTCGATCCCGCTCAGCTCCACCAGGCCGTCCACATAAACTGGAGGGTTGGTGGTCGTCAGGAATAGTCTTTTCGTTTCGGTAGGTTAGGCGAGGGTCTCTTTCGGAGAGCCAGTCTCTGCCGTTTGCTGCGCAGTTTTGGGCGCCGGATCTTGGCCCAGTCTCAGGCAGGCCAAAAACCGTTTCCGCAGATGCACGGCAATCGGCGGCTTTCGGCAGTCCTCGGCGGTGGTCGTAACGCCGTTTTCTCGGTCAGCGACGCCGCTCACTGCATCTGCCGCGGTCGGTGATCCGGAAGGCCGACTGGCGATGCGGAGCCTGCGTGGCTAACGATTAGAAGGATCGTCGCAGGATGCCGGTTCCGATGGCTTCGCTCAGAACCCGATCGCGTGTTCCTGTTCAGCCCAGGACAGCGGGAGCTCAGCCAGCGACTTGATGCTGATGCCGCGCGGCAGTCGGCCCTCGACGAGGGCCTGGACGATGCGCGGCGACAGCTGTGCCAGCGACAATGTCATCCGGACCGAGCGCTCACTGCAGCCTTCCCGCATGGCGATGGCATCGGTGTCGGCGATGCGGGCCGCGAGGAGATCGTCGATCCAGGATCGAGCGGTGGCGACGGCCTTCAGGATGCGGGCGCGGTCCTCGACCTTCATCGGGCGGAGTCCAAGGCGATCGGAACCAGGCGGCACGATGATCTCGCGATGCCGTTGGCTCCGGTTCGGCGACCACGCGACTTGAACGACGCTGCGCTCCTCGCCGGTGAGTTCGAGCTGCAGGGCATCGGGATGCACGACGACCTGGGTCAAGCGGCTTGCAATCAGCTCGGCATCGCTGAGGTCGCCTGCCCTGGGGAACTGCGAGCGCAGGGACTGGACGACGGCCGCTTCGATGTCGGGGGCGGAGAGGCGGCGGATCGGATTGGCATCGCTGTGCCTCGCAGCTTCCTTCCCCTTCAGGACGGCCTGGCTGACGTAGTAGCGGTAGCGCCGTGCCCCCTTGACGGCATGGCTCGGGGTCAGGGCATGACCCTCGGCGGTGTGGATGCGGCCGACGAGGAGATGCTCGCAAGGCAGGCGGTGCGATGCCTTGCCATGATGGTTGGCTGTGAGCTTTGCCTGCACCACCTCGAAAGTGGCCGCCTCGACAATCGGCTGATGCTGGCCCTCGAAGACGCGACCGCGATGGGTGAGCCTGCCGATATAGAGTGGGCTCGCCAGGATCTGGTAGAGATGCCCCCGACTGAAGGGCTTGCCTCCAAGGCGATTGCCCTTGCCGTCGATCCGCCCGGGCACGGTAATGCCGGCCTCATCCAACTCGGCCTGCAACCTGGTGACCGCGCCAAGCTCGAGGTAACGAGCGAAGATGCTGCGGATCAGGACGGCATGCTCCTCGACCACATGGAGGGCGCGCGCTTCGACCCGGTAGCCGAGCGGTACCACCCCGCCCATCCAGAGGCCCTTGCGCTTCGAGGCTGCGATCTTGTCGCGGATGCGTTCGCCCGTGACCTCCCGCTCGAACTGGGCAAAGGACAGGAGCACGTTGAGGGTGAGCCGGCCCATGCTGGTCGTAGTGTTGAAGGCCTGGGTCACCGATACGAACGAGACCCCATGCGCATCGAACAGCTCGACCAGCCTCGCGAAGTCCGAAAGCGAACGAGTGAGGCGGTCGACCTTGTAGACCACCACCACGTCGATGCGCTTCAGGGCGATCTCCGCCAGCAGCCGCTGCAGGGCAGGGCGCTCGAGCGATCCTCCCGAGAAGCCGCCATCGTCGTAGGGGGCGGGGAGGCAACGCCAGCCCTCATGGGCCTGGCTTTTGATGTAGGCCTCGGCCGCTTCGCGCTGATTGTGAAGCGAGTTGAACTCCTGCTCCAGCCCGTGCTCGGTCGAGACCCGGGTGTAGATCGCGCAGCGCAGCGGCCTCGCCACCGGAGCTGCGATGCTGCGCAATGTCGAGGCGCCACGGCCGGTCATGGCCAACGACTCCCGACGGTCGCAGTGGCACGAGCCGTGATACGAGCGCCTTGCGGTTCCGGGGGCTTTGTCTTCTCGCGCAGGCCGAAGAAGCGCGGCCCGTTCCAGTTGGTACCGGTGATGGCGCGAGCGACCTTCGACAGGCTGTCGTAGGATCTGCCCTCCCAGGCAAAACCCAGGTCGAGCACCGTGACCCGGTGCAACTGTCCCTGCCATTCCCGCACCAGCAAGGTGCCCGGGCGGTGCACCGGGCGGGCGGGCAGGGCGATCGCTCCGTCGCGGCCGGGTGATTGTGGTCCGAGGCGATCCAGTAGCGCCACACTCTCACGATCGAGGTCGCCGAGCGCTGCGGCCTGGAGGCGATAGGCGAGCAGGCGATGCAGGAAGGCACGGGACAGCTTCTCGGGTGCGGGACGCCCGACCAACCGCCGCCAGCGTCGCCGCAGCTCCGCCAGATCGGCCGAGGCCAATCTGGCGAGGTCGGCCTCGATCCGATCCTGCCCGGACCGAGGCGCACGGGAGAGCGGGGCGCTCATCGGCGATCAGACCGCCGTCGCGCTGGCGGATGCGCTTGCATCGACCGCTCCTCGTGCATCGGCAGGCTTCCGTTTGGCAGGGGTACGCCGAGGCTTCAGCTTGTCCGGCTCTGCGGTCATGATGCGATAGGCTGTCGATCCATCCTCGCGTGTCGACTTCACCAGAGTCAGCCCGCCCGAGCGCAAACGAGACAAGGCAGCGCGGGTGGTGTGCGGCAGCCAGCCTGTGAGGACGATCAGTTCAGACAAGTTTGCGCCTTCGGTTCGGCGGAGGAAGTCGACAACCTGTTGCCGCTTGCTAGCCGATGCCTGATGGGTGGACACAGCAACCGGCGGCTCCAAGCCAACGGACCGGTACCCGGCGGCGGTCAGGTAGTGGCTAACCTGCCCATCCCGATCGCGTGACACGATCAGCTCATGCTTGAGAAACTTGGCCATCAAGCGCTGAGCCGTGCCCGGCTTCAGGGGGGAAGGAAGCACGATCGGGCCATCGGGCTGAGCGGCGGCGAGGGCGAGGATCTTGGCTTCGGAGCAGGACAGGGTGAAGGTCGACATCGATCGTGTTCTCCGGGATCGGCAGGGGCTGCCACCAACCTGACCCCGCAGTCGGCGCGATGCCGGCGGGGCAGGGGGCCCGGAGAGGGCCAGACTTGCGCGCGATCAGGGGCTCCGCGGCTGTCGCGACTCGCCAGGGCGGCTCATGCGACCGATCAGACACGTAGCACCGTGAGAGGTCATTGCCTTGTTGATGGGCTCATCGCGATCTATGGCCATCAAAAGCGCCTGGCATTCCGAGACGGCCTCGAAGAAAGTCCATAGGCACCTTGGCTGACGCTGACGCTGCCTCAGCGATCAGCCAAGAACCGCTCTTTTAGAGGCATACCGCTATACTCAATCCTGCTGAGCGCATTGCTCTCCCCCGACCATTCGACCGAACACACACATGCTCCGTTCGAGGAAAATGTCGAGTGGAATAGTTGAAAAATCCGATTGCACGCACAGAATGAGGCAGGGCCCGTTACAAAGTCAGCGCCGCGAGACCATCTGACCTGACCGGCTGACTTTGGACCGGGCTGATTGAGAGGATCAGCCAAGACTGAAGGAGCTGGACATAAAGCGCGGTCAGAAGACGGGTGCGGACCAGGTGGTGCTGAAGCTGCACTAAATTAAGGTGCAGACGGCGCAGGTTAAAAGTTTGGCGATAGCGTGCCGGGAGGCAGATATCTCCGAGCAAAGCTACTATCGCTGGCGCAAGGAGTGTTAAGAAGCCTCGAACCATGCCCCCCTCTCTCAGCTTAGTTTAGCCTTTGTTTTTATAGCGCATTGCTCGGCACAGGTGGGGTCACGATCGGCGTCGATCGTGACCCCACCTTCATTCTAATTTTTGCAGCGTGACCAACCGATTAGCTGCACTTTTACTGGGGTTAAACTTCGGGTTCATCCGCACTTTTGGTGCTGACGGAGTCAGATCTGGCTTTTGAGCGTTGATCCTCACCGTGACCGAGGAGGCGTCGGATGCCAATCTCGAACCCGTCTCTACCGACAGTGCCCGATGGGTTGCACGTCGATGAACTGACGCTCGATCCGTCCGGACTGTTGCTTCTTGCCCGGACCACCGCTGCGCAGGGCGTCTGTCCTGATCAGCCCCCATTGAAGTGGTCCGCCCTTTGGTATGGCTTTTGAGCCTGGAGGACGGACRAGATGGCAAAGCACCCGAAGCCCGAGGAGATCGTCGCCAAGCTACGGCAGGCGGATGTGCTGATCTCACAGGGCCAGAGCGTGGCCGATGCAATCCGCGCGCTCGGCGTGAGTTCAGTGACGTACTACCGGTGGCGGCGTGAGTTTGGCGGCCTGAAGTCGGATCAGGTTCGACGGATGAAGGATCTGGAGACCGAGAACGCTCGGCTTCGAAAGGCGATTGCGGATCTCACCCTCGACAAGCTGATCTTGCAGGAGGCGTCCCGGGGAAACTTCTGAGCCCCGCGCGCCGACGCGCCTGTGTCGAGCACATCATGCTGACGATGACCGTCTCCGAGCGCCGCGCCTGTCGGGCGCTCGGACAGCATCGCTCGACACAGCGCAAGGTACCGCGGGGCCGCGACGACGAAGAGGCGCTGACGGCTGATCTTGTGGCGTTGGCCGAGAAGTACGGGCGCTACGGCTACCGCAAGATCAGTGCGTTGCTGAAGGCGGCCGGGTGGTTCGTCAACGACAAGCGCGTCGAACGCATTTGGCGGCGTGAGGGGCTGAAAGTGCCGGCCAAGCAGCCCAAGCGAGGGCGGATCTGGGACAACGACGGCTCAGTCAACGACAAGCGCGTCGAACGCATTTGGCGGCGTGAGGGGCTGAAAGTGCCGGCCAAGCAGCCCAAGCGAGGGCGGATCTGGGACAACGACGGCTCMTGTGTTCGTCTTCGCCCGGAACACCGCAATCACGTGTGGTCGTACGACTTCGTCGAGGCCCGCACGCACGATGGSCGMAAGATCCGGATGCTCAACGTGGTCGACGAGTTCACACACGAATGCCTGGCGATCCGGGTCGCACGCAAGCTCAAGGGGATCGACGTCATCGACGTGCTCTCGGACCTGTTCATCCT
>NZ_LMND01000001.1 GCF_001423265.1 Methylobacterium sp. Leaf108 | reverse complement strand
ATCGACGTGCTCTCGGACCTGTTCATCCTGCGTGGCGTACCGGGCCATATTCGTTCGGATAATGGGCCGGAGTTCATCGCGAAGGCTGTGCAAGCCTGGATCACCGCGGTCGGCAGCAAAACCGCCTACATCACGCCAGGCTCACCGTGGGAGAATGGGTACGTCGAGAGCTTCAACGCGCGTCTGCGCGACGAACTCCTGAATGGCGAGATCTTCTMCACACWCAAGGAGGCGCAAATCGTGATCGAAAGCTGGAGGCGTCACTACAACGGCGTGCGCCCACATGCATCGCTGGGATACCGGCCGCCGGCACCCGAGGTGTTCGTGCCAGCGTTCTCCGCTTGGCCAGCTGCGCTCCACACACGAATGCCTGGCGATCCGGGTCGCACGCAAGCTCAAGGGGATCGACGTCATCGACGTGCTCTCGGACCTGTTCATCCTGCGTGGCGTACCGGGCCATATTCGTTCGGATAATGGGCCGGAGTTCATCGCGAAGGCTGTGCAAGCCTGGATCACCGCGRTCGGCAGCAAAACCGCCTAYATCACGCCAGGCTCACCGTGGGAGAATGGGTACGTCGAGAGCTTCAACGCGCGTCTGCGCGACGAACTCCTGAATGGCGAGATCTTCTACACCCTCAAGGAGGCGCARATCGTGATCGAAAGCTGGAGGCGTCACTACAACGGCGTGCGCCCACATGCATCGCTGGGATAYCGGCCGCCGGCACCCGAGGTGTTCGTGCCAGCGTTCTCCGCTTGGCCAGCTGCGCTCGCCCGACCAGCTCCGCCGGCCAAGCTACCCGTGGTGGAGCGGCCTACCGCGCACTAACTTTACCCTTGGACCACCGCGTGGGGGCCGATCACCGTCAGGGACAGAGCGTCGCTGAAGAATGAGATCGTTTCCTCTCCATGAAGCCTCGGTGAAGCGCGCACCTCTCCTCCCCCTTGTGGGGAGGAGTAGGGCGGTGGGGGTGGTTCCGCCTGCCACCGACCGAGCGTCGCCCAGCCACCACCACCCCCTGAACCTCCTCCCCACAAAGGGGTGGGGAGAGCGTTCGGCCCTCCTCACGCCATGCGCTGCGGTTCCCGCTCTTCCCGCGCGAGGACCGGCGCCGGGTAGGGTGCGGCGGCCAGCAGCGCGTTCGAGGCGTCCTCGACCCGCTCCTGCAACCGGTCGAGGAACGTCGCGCGGTCGAGGCCCGGCAGGATCGGGGGCAGGAAGGCGATGACGGTGGTGCCCGGGCGCCGCATCAGGCTGCGGCGCGGCCAATAGAGGCCGGTGTCGAGGGCCACGGGCACGCAGGGCACGTCGAGCGCCGCGTAGAGATGGGTGATGCCGAGCTTGTAGGCGGGGGCGGCGCCGGGCGCCCGGCGGGTCCCCTCGGGGAAGATGATGAGCTGGCGGCCGTCGCGGATCGCCTGGGCGGCGGCCTCGTTCATGGTCGCCATCGCCTTGGCGCCGCGGCTGCGGTCGATCGCCACCATGCCGCTGCGCGACAGGTACCAGCCGATCAGCGGGATCCAGAGAAGCTCGCGCTTGAGGATGTAGGCGAAGTCCGGGAACACCGTGACCAGCGCCAGGGTCTCCAGCGCCGACTGGTGCTTGGCCGCCACGATGCAGGCCCCGGCCGGCCGGTTCTCCAGGCCGCGGAACTCCACCGTCAGACCGCCGACCACGCGCAGCAGCCACAGGGTGGTGCGGCCCCAGACCTGCGCCAGCCGGATCACCGCGCGGCGGGAGACCAGGGTCGGCAGGCCGGCCACGGCGATCACCGTGGTGGCGAGGTAGAAGGCGCAGTTGAAGGCAAGCGATCGGAGGAGGAGCATCGACGACCCGGGTCACGCCGCCCCCGCGACGCCGGGGCCGGCCGCCTGCGTGTAGCGCGCCGGTCCCCGCTTCACCACCGTGCCGGGTAGGGAGTCGGGACAATCGGGTGAAACCCGATTGTCGATGGACCGGGCGCGAAGAGCGCCCCGCGGAGCGGGCTTTGCAGGACGCACGTCCTGCAAAGCGTCGCGCGAAGCGTGAGCCCAAGGCCGCGGATGCGGCCGCCGGCGCTTGAGGCAAACCCAAGACGACAGGGCGATCGGGTTCACCCGAGCGCCCTGGGTAGGGAGTGGCCCTCAATATCCCTCGGCGAGGGTGCCGCGCTGGCGCGGATCGGCGGCCCCGGCGAGCAATCCCTCCGCCGCCATCACGGAATTGGCCGAGCCGGAGCTCTGGCCCACCGCCACGGCGTGGCCCCGCGCGCGCAGGAGCGCCAGGGTATCGGGCGAGACGCCCTCCTCGACGCTCAGGCGGTCGGGCCGCCACTGGTGGTGGATGCGCGGGGCCGCCACCGCCTGGGCGAGGTTGAAGCCGAAGTCGACGAGGCCGACCACCACCTGCAGCACGGTCGAGATGATGCGGCTGCCCCCCGGGCTGCCGGTGGCCAGCACCAGCCGGCCGTCCCGGAACAGGAAGGTCGGGGTCATCGACGAGAGCGGGCGGGCGCCGGCCGCCACCGCGTTGGCCTTGCCGCCCACGAGGCCGTAGGCGTTGGTGGCCCCGACCTTGGCCGAGAAATCGTCCATCTCGTTGTTGAGGAGCACGCCGGTACCCTCGGCGACGAGGCCGACGCCGTAGGAGAAGTTGAGGGTGGTGGTGTTCGAGACCGCGTTGCCGGCCGCATCGATCACCGAGAAGTGGGTGGTCTGGTCGGGCTCGAACGCGAGCGGATCGCCGGCCTTGACGGAATCGGCGCTGCGGGCGCGGGCCGGATCGATGGCCGCGCGTAAGGTCGCGGCGTAGGATTTCGCGGTCAGCCCCTCCACCGGCACCTGGGTGTGGGCGGGGTCGCCGAGCCAGGTGGCGCGGTCGGCGTAGGCGGGCTTCATCGCCTCGGCCAGATGATGGATCGCCTCGGCGCTGCCCGCCCCCATCCGGGCGAGGTCGAAGCCCTCCAGGATGTTGAGGATCTGCAGGAGATGGATGCCGCCCGAACTCGGCGGCGGCATCGAGACGACCTCGTAGCCGCGGTAGCGGCCGCGCACCGGCTCGCGCACCACCGTGCGGTAGGCATCGAGATCGGCCGCCGTCATCACGCCGCCCGCCCCCCGCACCGCCGCGGCGATCCTCTCGGCGACCGGCCCGCGGTAGAAGGCGTCGGCCCCTCGCGCGGCGATGGCCTTGAGGGTGTCGGCGAGATCGGTCTGGACGAGGGTGTCGCCGCGGGCCAGGGGCGCGGTCCCGGAGAAGAAGATCGCCCGGCTCGACGGCCAGCGCCCCAAGAGCCCGGCGGCCCGGGGCAGCGAATCGGCGAGCCCGGCCTCCACCGGGATGCCGCCGCGGGCCAGCGCCTCGGCCGGGGCGACGAGATCGGCGAGCGACAGGCGGCCCGAACCGTAGAGGCGGTGGGCGTCGGTCAGGCCCCGCACGGTGCCGGGCACGCCGATGGCCTTGCCGCTCCGGGTGGAGGCGGACGGGTCGGGCTCGCCGCGGGCGTCGAGGAACATGTCGCGGCTGGCCGCCGCCGGGGCGGTCTCGCGGTAGTCGATCGCCACCGTGGCCGCCGGCTCGGCCCGGTGCACCAGCATGAAGCCGCCGCCGCCGAGGTTGCCCGCCCGCGGCAGGGTCACGGCCAGGGCGAACCCCACCGCCACGGCGGCATCGACGGCGTTGCCGCCGCGCCTGAGAATGTCGACCCCGACCCGCGTCGCCGTGGCGTCCTGCGACGAGACCATGCCGTGGCGCGCCAATACCGGGAGCACCCGGGCGTCGTCGGACTGGATCGGCGGCGTCTGCGCCCGGAGCGGTCCGCTCAGGAGAAGGAGGGCGAGCCCGACGCGGAGAAGGTCAGTCGTCGTCGCTCTCGTCGGCTGCCGCATAGAGTCCTTCCGCACCGATCCCCTCGTCGAGCATCATGCGGGCGCGCGCCCGCAGCTTTTCCGTCTCGCTCTTCAGCTGGCCGCAGGCGGCCAGGATGTCGCGGCCGCGCGGGGTCCGCACGGGAGAGGCGTAGCCGGCGTCGTAGACGATCTCGGCGAAGCGCTCGATCCGCTCCCACTCGGAGCAGGCGTAGGCCGAGCCCGGCCAGGGGTTGAACGGGATCAGGTTGATCTTGGCCGGGATGCCCTTGAGCAGGCGCACGAGTTCGCGGGCGTCGGCGTCGGTGTCGTTGACGCCCTTGAGCATCACGTATTCGAAGGTGATGCGCCGGGCGTTGTTGAGGCCCGGATAGGCGCGGCAGGCGGCGATCAGCTCGGCCAGCGGGTACTTGCGGTTGAGCGGCACCAGGGTGTCGCGCAGGTCGTCGCGCACGGCGTGCAGCGAGATCGCCAGCATCGCATGGGCGTCGGTGCCCAGGCGCTGCATCTGCGGCACCACCCCGGAGGTCGAGACGGTGATGCGCCGGCGCGAGAGGCCGAGCCCGTCCTGGTCGGCCATGACGCCGACGGCGTCGATCACCGCGTCGGTGTTGTAGAGGGGTTCGCCCATGCCCATGAACACGATGTTGGTCACCGCCCGCCGGGTCTCGTCGGCCCCGGCCTGCACCGGGTTCTGGCCGGCCCAATCGTTGAGGCGGTCACGGGCCACTACCACCTGGGCCGTGATCTCGGCGGCGGTGAGGTTGCGCACGAGGCGCTGGGTGCCGGTGTGGCAGAACGAGCAGGTGAGCGTGCAGCCGACCTGGGAGGAGACGCACAGGGTGCCCCTCCCCCGGCCGGGAATGTAGACGCATTCGATCTCGGCGCCGCGGTTGTGGTCGTGCCGGCCGGTGGGCGGCATCCGCAGGAGCCACTTGCGGGTGCCGTCGCGAGAAACCTGCTCGGTGACGACCTCGGGCCGGTCGAGGGTATAGGCCTCGGCGAGCTGCGCCTTCAGCCCCTTGCCGACGTTGGTCATGTCGGAGAACTGGGTGGCGCCGCGCACGTTGAGCCAGTGCCAGACCTGGGCGGCGCGCATCTTCTGCTCGCGCTCGGACACGCCGATCGCCCCGAGCCGGGCCTTCAGGTCGTCGCGGGTCAGCCCGACCAGGGACGAGCGCACCCCCGGCACCGCCTCGGGGACGAAATCGGGCAGCTTCTCGATTGCTGTCACGGCGCCCGCCTCGCGCGCCGCGGTGTCGAACGACGCCGTCGCCATGGAATGTCTCGTGCCTTCGAAGATTTTTGGGGAACGGCCTCCTCTTAGGCGATTCCGCGGTCGAACGCGAATGGCGCCGTTGCGCTTGCGGGCGGGCGGGCGGCGACGGTAAGGCGGCGGGCCGCCCGGGCCGGGCACGGGCGGAGGAACGGATGATCCGAGCGATCCACGTCGGCGCCCTGGTGGCGCTGTGTCTCCTGTCTCCGGCCCAGGCGCAGGACGCGGCCTGCGACGAGGCCGACATCGCGGTGGCGACGATCCCGGTGCCGCCCCAGAGCGCCACCGCCTATCGACGCGCCCGGGCGGTCGGCGTCACGGTTGGCGAAGCGCAGGACGGCGATGTCGTCCTGCTCGGCGACAGCCTGACCCAGCTATGGCCCGCCGCATCGGTGGCCGAGACCTTCGGTGCGAAGGTCCTGAACCTCGGCGTCGGCAGCGACCGCACCCAGAACGTCCTGTGGCGCCTGCAGGACGCGCGCTACGCGACGCTGTCGCCGCGCACCGTGTTTCTGATGATCGGCACCAACAACCTCGGCTATCTCGACAAGGTCTGCGCGATCCGGGAGGGGGTCCGGCAGATCGTCGAGCGGATCGACGCCCTGTGGCGCAAGCCGAGGCTGGTGGTGGTGGGCATCCTGCCCAGGGGCAAGAAATCCGCCTTTCGCGATGCCGACCGCATCGGTTTCAACCGCGAACTCGAGAACCTCCTGACGAGGCGGGGCAACGCCGTGATGGTGGACGACACCGCCCTGCGCTGCGCCGACGACCACTGCCCGACCTTCGCGCCCGACATGGTCCATCTGACCCCGGAGGGATACGCGGTGCTCGGCGCTGCGGTCCGCCTGAGGTTGGAGGCGGCGGGAGCGCCGTGAGGACAGGCGGGTTCGCGCTCGCGCATCTCCGAACGCTGTCGGCTCCTCCCACACCCTGCCCTCATCCCGAGGTGTCGGGTGGAAGGGCAGCGTCCGCGGGAGAAAGGTGACGCGACACCCGCCTCGCGCCAGGTGCGACGGCCGAAAAGCCCGACCCTACTGCGCCGGCTTCGGCTCGGCCGGCGCAGCGGCGGGCAGGAGCACGTCCTTGGCGACGGTGCCCTCCGGGCCGTACTCGCCGGCCACCGCGAGGCAGGAGCGCTCGCGGTTGAGCTGCATCTGGTTGGACATCAGCGCGAACATGGTCTGGACCTTGGCGCCGAAGGGGCCGCGCGGGGCGACGTCCTTGGGGTCGACGTTCTGCTTCTGGAGCAGGGCGTCGAACTGCTCGACGCCGATGCGGTAGCCGCAGACGTTGGCCGCCGAGAAAATGTAGGCGGCGAACTCCAAGGCGCGCGGGTTGGGCGCGTTGCGGATCTGCGCGCTCGCAAACGTCGGTGCGGCCGCGAGGGCGAGCCCCAGGACGAGGCGCAGGGGGAGCGGGGATGTCGACATGGCGTGGTGGTTTCCTCAATCGTCCCGCGCGGGCTGCTCAAACGTCCCGCTTCGGAGACCGCCACATAGGTCGGTCCGCCGCTGCGGCCAAGGGACCACATCGAAGCACCGACCGCTTGCCCCGTCAGTGCCCGAGGCTGTGCGAGAGGAAGAAGGTGAGCATGGCGCGCGATGCGTCGGGTCCACGCGGGTCGGTGTAGCTCGCCCCCGCACGCCCTCCCGACCAGGCGTGGCCGAGGCCCTTGACCACCCAGTTCTCCACCAGCACGCGGCCGTCGGCGTCGGCATAGCGGGTGCGGGTATAGGCGAGGCCGCCGGGGCTGGCCTGAGGAGCGGGCGTCTCCAGCGCTTCGAGCCGGGCGATGCCGGCCTGGGCCAGGACCTGGTCGCCGTTGCGGGGGCTGACGGTGCCATCGCCCTCGCCGTGGACGACGATGGTGGGGATGCGGATGCCCGCCGCCGGTGCCCCGAAGCCATTGGGCGGATTGGCGCCCGGGGCGCCCATGTTCATGGCCATCAGGGCGGAGGAGAGGTCGCGGGCGCAGCCCGCCGCCAGCCCCGAATGGACGCCGACCCCGGCATAGAGGTCGGGATAGGCATGGGCGACGTTGGCCGCCGCCGCCGCACCGGCCGAGAGCCCGGCGATGTAGACGCGGGCGGGATCGGCCCCGTGCGCGGCGGTGACCGCCCTGGTGATGCCGGCGATGATGCCGGCCTCGCCGCCGTCGCGGCCCTGGTCGCGCGGCTCGAACCAGTTCCAGCACTTCTGGCCGTTGGCCCGGCCGGACTGGCCTGGATAAACCACCAGGAACCCGAGTTCCTCGGCGAGCTCGTTCATGCCGGTGCCGGCGGCGAAGTCGTCGGGCGACTGCGAGCAGCCGTGCAGCATCACCACCAGCGGCGGCCGGGCCGCGAGGTTGCTCGGAACGTAGAGCTTGTAGGAACGGGCGCCGGCGGCGTTCTCGAAGGCATGTTCGGAGAAGGTGCCGGCCCCGGCCACCCGCGGTGCCACCGCCGCGCCCGGCACCAGCCCCTTGAACAACGGCGCGACGTTGCGCCCGAGCCCGCCGACCACGGTGCTGACGACCTCGCGCACCCGCTCCGGCAGCACCGGGCCCTGGAAGCCGGCCCGGTTGAACGCCGCCGCCTGCGGCGCCTCGGGCGCCTGCGAGGTGGACGAGGACGCGGACGTGGTCTTGGAGGAGGACGCGGGACGCGGCTCGACCGGTTCGGCCGTCAGGTCGATGGTCCTGGGTTCGATCGCCTTCGGCTGGGACGGGTTCGGCTGGGAGGAGGTCGGCGCGGCGCCGGTCAGGGCCCGCTGGATCAGCGCGGTCGCCTCGTGCAGGCGCCCTGCCCCGGTCATGCGGGTGGCCTCCATCATTTCGGCGATGCGGGCCTGGATTCCGTTCGACGACTCGGACATGGGGGAATCGCTTTCAAGAACGTCCGGTCTCCCTTCGGAGACGCGTGGCGCTATCGGGACAAGGGGGTATCGGCTGGATCAGCGCAGGCGGTCGCTCAGGGCCGCCTTGACGGCGGGGCTGGCGTGCAGGCTGCCCAGGACGTCGAGGGAGGCGATGGTGGCCCGGGCGAGGTCGGGGCTCACGTCGTAGGCGATGCTGGCGAGGCCCAGCACCCGGATGTGCAGGGTCTCGCCCCTGGCGCGGGCGTCTTCGAGGTCGGCGCGGGTGAAGTGGCGCAGTCCCAGCTCCACCCGGTTGCGAGCCACCGCCTGGCGGGTCACCTCGGCATGGCGTTCGGTCTGGTTACGGATGGCGGTGCGGATGAAGTCGGTGCGGTTGGCATAGACCCCCTCGGAGACGAGGAGGTCGATATGGCCGAGATCGACGAAACCGAGGTTGATCGTGATCTTCTCGCTATCGCCGGAGCGCGCGGGGGCCTTGCCCGGAGCTACCGGCGGGTCCTCGATCTGCAGCATCACCACCATCCTCACGCCATCCCGTTGGATGGTATATGGGCTTGCGATGATGCATTGCAATATGCACGATCGTGCAACGCAGCATCACGCCGCGTCGGTGGCGCTGCGGTAGTCGGACCAGACCGGGGTTCCGCCCAGGGTGGCGCAGAAGGCGGCGTGCGCCTCCCGTTCGGCGGGGGTGATGCGGCTGCGGGCACGGCGCGGCGCGGCGGCGCCGACCTCGTCGCCCGGGGCGAGGCCGGGGTCCTGCGAGGCGGTGAGCGCGGTCAGCCCGAGGGTGGTCTGCTTGCCGCCCAGCAGCTCCATGTAGACTTCGGCGAGGATCTGCGCGTCGAGGAGCGCCCCGTGCTTGGTGCGCCGGGCGGTGTCGATGCCGTAGCGGACGCACAGAGCATCGAGGTTGTTGGCCGCGCCGGGGTGCTTGCGCCGCGCCAGCTGCAGGGTGTCGACCACCGACTCGAGGACGATCGGCGGCGGGGCGGCGGCGGCCAGCCGCGCGAACTCGGCGTTGAGGAAGCCCACGTCGAAGGGGGCGTTGTGGATGACGAGGGGGGAATCGCCGCAGAACGCGACGAGGTCCGCGACGATGTCGGCGAACAGCGGCTTGTCGGCCAGAAAGGCGTCCGAGAGGCCGTGGACGGCGAACGCCCCCTGCGAGACCGGCCGCTGCGGGTTGCAGTAGCGGTGGAAATTCACCCCGGTCTGGATGTGGTTGACGAGTTCGACGCAGCCGATCTCGATCAACCGGTCGCCGCCCTTGGCATCGGTGCCGGTGGTTTCGGTGTCGAGGACGATCTCGCGCAGCATGTGGCATTCCGGTTGGCGACGGCTTCAGCCGCGCAATCGTTCAAGGATAGCATCGACCTCCCTTTCGGTCCGGTCAAAGCCGTGGCCGGTGTCGATCACGATGTCGGCGCGCGCCCGTTTCTCGGCATCGGGCATCTGCTTGGCGAGGATCGCCGAGAACACCGCCTCCGTCATCCCGGGCCGGGCGAGCACCCGCGCGCGCTGCACCTCCGGATCGGCCGTGACGACGAGGACGGCGTCGCAGCGGCGCTCGGCACCGCTCTCGTAGAGGAGGGGGATGTCGAGGACGACAAGGGGCGCGTCGGCGTGGCGGGCCAGGAAGGCCCGGCTCTCCGCCTGGACGAGGGGATGGACGATCGCTTCCAGAGCGGCCATGCGGGCGGGATCGCCGAGCACCGCCGCGCGCAGGGCCTTGCGGTCGACGGCGCCGTCGGCGCCGACCGCATCCGGTGCGATCGCGGCGATGGCCGGCCCAGCCCCTCCTCCCGGCCCGTAGAGGGCATGGACGGCCGCGTCGGAATCGTGAACGGGCACGCCGCGCTTGGCGAACATCGCCGCCGTCGCCGATTTGCCCATGCCGATCGACCCGGTGAGGCCGAGGACCGTCCGCGCGCGCCCGGTCATGACGGGGCGAGGTCGGCGAGGATGCGCTCGCGCAGGGCCGGCGTCACCGAAGGGGTGCGGCCGAACCAGCGGGCGAACCCCGGCACCGCCTGGTGCAGCAGCATGCCGAGCCCGTCGACGGCATCGAGCCCGCGGGCGCGGGCGGCGGCCAGCAGCGGCGTCTCGAGGGGTGCGTAGACGATGTCGGCCACCGCCGCCTCGGAGCCCAGCGCCGCCACGTCGAGGACGAGGGGCGGATGGCCGGCCATGCCGAGCGAGGTCGTGTTGACGAGGAGCCCGGCGGGCGCGAGCGCGGCGGGGAGTTCGTCCCAGGCGATGGCGCGGACGCGGGCGGGGTCGAGGGCGACGAGGCCGAGCGCCCGTTCGGGCGTGCGGTTGGCCACTGCCACCCGGGCGATGCCGCGTTCGAGGAGCCCGACCACGATGGCCCGCGCCGCTCCCCCCGCCCCGAGCACGACGGCCGAGCCGTCGCCGCGGCTCGGCCAGTCGCGACCCAGGCTCTGGTCGAGGTGGGCGATGAAGCCCGGTGCGTCGGTGTTGTCGCCGGTGAGCCGGCCGTCCTCGGAAAAGAACAGGGTGTTGACCGCGCCGATGCGGGCGGCCCGCGGGGTAAGGACGTCGACGAGGGCGAAGGCAGCCTCCTTGTGGGGGATGGTGACGTTGCCGCCGGCCAGCCCCTGCTCGCGCAGGTCGCGCAGGAAGGCGGGAAACGCCGAGGGCGCCACGTCGATCCGCTCGTAGCGCCCGTCGATCCCGAACGCGGCGAGCCAATGGCCGTGGATCAGCGGCGAGCGCGAATGGGCGATGGGGTGGCCGACGACGAAGGCGCGGATCATGGGCGGCAGCCTTGCGCGAGGGGACAGGCGGGGCCGCCGGGATCCTCGATCTGGAGCGTGGTGTGGGCGATGCCGAAGCGGTGGCGCAGGGCCTCGGCCGTCTCGACCAGGAAGCCGTTGCCGGGGTGCCCGGCTGCCATGACGAGGTGGGCGGTCAGCGCCGTCTCGGTGGTGCTCACCGGCCAGACGTGGAGGTCGTGCAGGGCGCTCACCCCCGGCCGTGCGGTGAGGAAGGCGGCGATGGCCGCGGGGTCGAGGTTCTGCGGCACCGCCGAGAGCGCCATGACGGTGCTGTCGCGCAGGAGGCCCCAGGAACTCCAAACGATGAGGGCGGCGATGACGAGGCTCACCAGCGGGTCGACCCAGTCGAACCCGGTGACCAGGATGACGAGGCCGGCGACCACGACGCCGGCCGAGACGGCGGTGTCGGCGAGCATGTGGAGGTAGGCGCCGCGGATGTTGATGTCGCCCTTGCGCCCGGAGGCGAACAGCCAGGCGGTGACGCCGTTGACGAGGATGCCGACGCCGGCCACCGCCATCACGGTGCCGCCGGCCACGGGGGTGGGATCGACGAGGCGCGAGGCCGCCTCCCAGATGATCATCCCGGTGGCGAGCAGGAGGAAGACCGCGTTGAACAGCGCCGCCAGGATCGACGACCCGCGCAGCCCGTAGGTGAAGCGGGCGCTCGCCGGCCGCGTCACCAGGCGCGAGGCGACCCAGGCGACGACGAGGGCGAGCACGTCGGAGAGGTTGTGCCCGGCATCGGCCACCAGCGACATCGACTGGCTGGCGACGCCGTAGCCGGCCTCCACCACCACGAACACCGTGTTGAGGACGATGCCGATGGCGAAGGCCCGCCCGAACGAGGCGGGGGCGTGATCATGTCCGTGATGACCGTGGTGATGGTCGTGCGCGTGATCGGCCACGAGGCGCCCTTATCGTCTTGTGTGGAGGGTTCGATACCCTGACCGCTCTGTGGGATCGAGAGGTGCGCATCCCCTCTCCCCGCCTGCCGGGAAAGGCGAACCCGCGATCCACCCTGACGAGCCGTGAGGACCGTCGACTGCGGTCCGTCCACGCGCCCGTGTCAGAACGCGAGGCATCCCCGCTCCCGCAACCGCTTCAACAACGGCAGCAGCGGCAACCCCAGGATCGTGCTGTGGTCGCCCTCGATCCTCTCGAACAGGTGGATGCCCAGGCCCTCGAGCTGGTAGCCGCCGACGCTGGCGGTCACCCGCGCCGGCCCGGCCAGCGCGACGTAGCGGGCGATCTGCTCCGCATCGAGGCGGCGCAGGGTCAGCCGCGCCTCCTCGACGAAGCCGTCCACCACCTCGCCCCCTTCGGCGATGGCCACGGCCGCGTGCAGGCTGTGGGTCCGGCCCGAGAGCATCGCGATCTGTTCCCGCGCCTGGGCGAGGTCGGCCGGCTTGTGCAGGAACGCGCCGTCGCAGGACAGGACCTGGTCGGCGCCGACCACGAGGCGGCCGGGAAACCGCTGCGCGACCGCGCGGGCCTTGGCCCGGGCGAGCACCAGGGCGAGGGCGGCCGGGCCGTCGTGACCGGCGGCCTCCAGTCCCCGCTCGTCGACATCGGCCGCGCAGGCCTCGACGGTGAGCCCGGCGCCGTCCAGCAGCAGGCGCCGGGTCGGGCTGGCGGAGGCCAGGAGCAGCGGGTCGGACCGGGTCCAGAGGCTGGTCATGGAATGGCCTGCCATCGCTCAGCTGGCGATGAACTTGAGGCGGTGCTCGCGGTGCAGGTCGAGGATGGCGGCGGCCGTCTCCTCGATCGAGCGGCGGGTGACGTCGATGGTCGGCCAGCGGTGCTTGGCGCACAGCCGGCGGCAGGCGGCGACCTCGTCGGCGACCGCGCTGCGGTCGACGTAGAGCGAGGAATCGTCGGCCTTGAGGCTGAGGAGCCGGTTCTGGCGGATGTGCACGATGCGCTCGGGGCTGGCGAGCAGGCCGACCATCAGCGGCTTGCGCGCGGTCTCGAGGGATTCGGGCACCGGCATGTTGGGCACCAGGGGGAAGTTCGCGGTCTTGAGCCCGCGGTTGGCCAGATAGATCGCGGTGGGCGTCTTCGAGGTGCGGCTGACCCCGATCAGGATGACGTCGGCCTCGTCGAGGTCGAGGGGCAGGTTGCCGTCGTCGTGCGCCAGGGTGAAGTTCATGGCGTCGATGCGCTTGAAGTACTCGGCGTTCAGCATGTGCTGGGCGCCCGGCCGGGCCGTCGTCTCGGCCCCGAGGTAGGACTGCAGCAGGGCGTGCACCGGCTGCAGCACCGACAGGCAGGGCGAGCCGGTCTCGCGGCAGGCCGCCTCCAGGCGCTGGGTGAGGTCGTGGCCGACGAGGGTGTAGAGCACGAGGCCGGGTGCGGCCTCGATCTCCGAGATCACCCGCTCCAGCTGCGGCCCCGAGCGGACGAGCGGATAGACGTGCTCGATGGCCGAGATGCCCTCGTATTGCGCGGCCGCCGCCCGGCCGACGTTGATGAGGGTCTCGCCGGTGGAATCCGACACGAGATGGAGATGGAAGTAGCTTCGGCTCATCGGGCGCAGAGGTCCTTCGGCGCGATCGGGACGGCGGCCGGTCGGGGCGTCATCCACCGCGTCGCGCGGGAGGAGTCGACGAGTGTGGATAAGCCGGCTCAACGGGACCGTCCAGGGATCTCGCCTGCACGATCGTCGACTCCTGGATCAACAGCGTGTCGCAACCGACTCGTGCCGGGACCGGTTTTGGGAGAATCCGGGACGGCGAGCGGTCGTCGGGGAGGGTCGAGGCGGCAAGCGCCTGACTCTGCTGATCGAATGCTCAGATTGCTCACGATCCGTTAAAGCCCGGTTAACGCCGTCGCCCCAGGGATCGCCTGTGGATGGATTTCCGCTCCCGACATCCAGTCTCCAACTGAAAAAACAGAGTCCTCAAGAGTCTTTCTTTCTCTCTTTAAGGGGGCCCTGTGTGGATCGATCCGAGGCGATTCCACGATCGGGGCGGCGCCGGCGTTTTCGCTCTGGCCAAGACCCCGATCGGTGATGCTACACACGACACCGACGCCGACACCCCGTTTCGAGGAGACCCGATGAGCCAGCTTCGCCGAGAGGACCGCGCGGTCCTGCGTGTCCTGTCCGGAGAAGCCATGTTTCCGCCTCCGGCCTGGGTGATGCGACAGGCCGGGCGCTACCTGCCGGAGTACCGCGAGGTTCGTGCCAGGGCCGGGTCGTTCCTCGACCTCTGCTACACCCCCGACTATGCGGTGGAAGTGACCCTGCAGCCGATCCGCCGGTTCGGCTTCGAGGCCTCGATCCTGTTCTCCGACATCCTCGTGATCCCCGACGCGCTGGGCCAGAGGGTGCGGTTCGTTGAGGGCGAAGGCCCCCGCCTCGACCCGCTGGAGGGCCGGGCCGAGTTCGACCGCCTGCGCCAGGCCGACGACCCGGCGATCTTCACCCACCTCGCGCCGGTGTTCGAGGCGGTGCGGCGGCTGCGGGCCGAACTGCCCTTCGAGACCACCTTGCTCGGGTTCTGCGGCGCGCCCTGGACGGTGGCGAGCTACATGATCGGCGGGCGCGGCACGCCGGATCTCGCCCCTTCGCGCGACCTCGCCCGCCGCGAGCCCGAACTGGTGAAGGCGCTGATCGACCGCCTGGTCGACGTGCAGATCGAATACCTCGTGCGTCAGTTCGAGGCCGGCGTCGACGCCGTGCAGATCTTCGAGTCGCACGCCGGCACGCTGCCGGAGACGCAGGGCGACGCCCTCAAGCAATGGTCGTTCGAGCCCATCGCCCGGATGGTCGCCGGCGTGCGCGCCCGGGTGCCGGGCGCCAGGATCATCGTGTTCGCCCGCGGCTCGGGCCTCGAGGGCCACGCCCGCGTGGTGCCCGAAACCGGCGCCGATGCTGTGGGCGTCGACTGGTCGGTGGATCTCGCCGAATTGCGTGCCCGCATCCCCGACACCACGGTGACGCAGGGCAACGTCCACCCCGACGTGCTGATCGAGGGCGGCGAGGCGCTGGACGCGGCCGTCGACGCGGTGCGTGAGGCGGTGAAGGGCAGGCCCCACATCTTCAACCTCGGCCACGGCATCACGCCGCAGACGCCGATCGCTCACGTCGAGCGGATGCTGGCGCGCCTTCGCCGATGAGCGACCTCTACCTCTGGATCAAGGCCGGCCACGTCGTCGCGATGATCGCCTGGATGGCGGCGCTGCTCTACCTGCCGCGCCTGTTCGTCTACCACGCCTCGCTGCCGCCCGGTCCCGGGTCGGCGGGGCAGTCCGAGACGTTCAAGGTGATGGAGCGCCGGCTCCTCAAGGCGATCATGACGCCGGCCATGATCGCCACCTGGGCCTTCGGCCTCGTCCTGGTCTGGCAGAGCGGCTATTGGGCCGAGGGCTGGATGCAGGCCAAACTCGCCCTGGTGCTGGCGATGAGCGGCATCCACGGCTGGCTCGCCCGCATGGTCAAGGACTTCGCCGCCGACCGGAACCGGCGCGGCCACAAGTTCTACCGCGTCATCAACGAGGTGCCGACGCTCCTGATGATCGTCGTGGTGGTGCTGGTGATCGTGAAGCCCGGTCTCTGGTGAGCGGGCGGATTTTTGCCTGACGGCCCGTCCCTCGCGGGAAAGCGCATCGCCGCAGCACGGACGACGGCGGTATCGCTCCCCCCGCGATCGCGGCCCTCAGCCCGGCCGTCGCAGGGACGTCACCGCGCCGTAGCTCGTCTCGCGGATGCGCGTCATCGCCGTGTCGAGGGGTTCGGCCGCCACCGCCATGTGATGGCCGTTGGCGTGAATGAGGGTGGCCGGGTCGAGCATGATCCCGACGTGGCCGCGCCAGAACACGAGGTCGCCCCGCCGCAGGCCGGACGGGTCGAGGGGCAGCGCCTCGCCCAGGGCCGCCTCCTGCTGGTCGGCGTCGCGGGGGACGGACAGGCCGGCGAGCGAGCAGCACAACTGCACCAGGCCTGAGCAGTCGAGGCCCAGGCTGGTGCGGCCGCCCCACAGGTAGGGCGTCCCGATCAGCCGCTCGGCGCTCCCGGCGATGTCGGCCGCCGTCTCCTCGAGGGGGGCGCAATGGGCCGCGAACACGAAGGCGTCGTGGATGAGCCGGCCGTCCGCCGCGATGCCCCCAACGATCCGGCGATAGGCGCCCTCGCTCTCGCCGAGCGCGAGGGTGGCGCCGAGCCCGAGATGGGCCAGCACCGGCTGCTTCAGGTCCGGCGCGGGATAGACGAAGGTGCGCAGCGCCGTGACGCGGTGGGTGGGCGTGGGGTCGACCGGGCCCAGCGCCGCGCTCGGCAGGTAGCCGACGTAGCCGTCGCTGCCGAGCTGCACGAAGGAGAATCCCTCCCAATCCTCGTAGAGTGTCACCGGCTCGCCCCGCTGCGCCTCGGTATCGAGGCCCGCGTCGCGGCCGGGGCCGCGGCAGAGGGGGGCCGAGCCGGCGAGCACCCGGCGCGGCTCGCCCTCGACGTAGCGCGTCGCGGTGATCCGGCCGCGCAGGCGATGGTCGGCGAGGTCGGGGCGCGCCGGCAACAGGCGGCGGTCGGTGGTGGCGAAGCGATCGACGGTCATCGCGCGAGATTATCGGGCGGCGACCGGCCCATCGCAAGTCGACCGCCCGTGCGGCGACTCTCGCGGCATGACGACGCAGACTTCTGCCTCATCGCTCATCATCGGGGCCCGGATTGCCCTTTGGTATGGCGGTGGGCCCGGAGCCGTGGTCGAAATCCGGTCATCGGGGCGAAAAACCCGCTCGAGCCTCGCTCGCCGCGCGGGGCGGGCCGCGTTTGGTGCAATGCACAAAGCGGACGGTCTGGCGTATATCCTCATGGGATGACGATCGCGAGCCGTGCTGTGAAGAAGATTCCGAAATCCTTCCAGGATCTCCCGCCGATCCGCGTCCGCCGCGAGCCGCCGACGATTCCCGAGGCCGTGGCCGCCGCCCGCGACCTCGCCGACGACGTCGAGCAGCAGGTGGAGATCGCCGCCGGGCTGATCGGCCTGCCCCTCGACGAGGTCCGCCCCCACGTGCTGGAGGCGGCCAAGGCGCGGCCCGAGCGGCAGCCGGAGCGCATCCTCAGCACCGGCACCCCGAACCGGCCGCCCCGCACCGTCATCGTGGAGCGCCGCACCCGCCCGCCGGTGATCGTCGAGCGCCGTGGCCGCCCCCCCATCGACGGGCGGCGGTAGCACCGGGAACCCGGTCGGCCCTCACCAGTCCAGCGTCTTGCCCGTGTAGTCGAGGTAGACGCAGCCGGTCTGGCCGAGGCGTCCCTCGATCACGTCGGCGACACCGTTGACGCTCGTCTCCACGTCGATGTCGGCGTCCGCCCCGCCCATCTCGGTGCGAACCCAGCCCGGATGGATCAACGCCACGCCGAAACCCTCGTCGCGGTGGCGGATTTCGAAGCTGCGCGCCAGGGTGTTCAGGGCCGCCTTGCTGGCGCGGTAGTTTTCCCAGCCGCCGCTGTCGTTGAGGCCGACGCTGCCGAGCACCGAGCTCATGACGGCGACAAGCCCGCCCGGCGCCAGCCGGTCGCGGAACGCTTCGGCGAAGCGGACCGGGCTGACGGCATTGGTGAGATAGACGGCGGCCGCGACCTCGCGCGGCACCAGGTGCAGCGGATCGTGCGCCTGGGTCGCCACGCCCGCCACCACGAACACCAGGTCGAAGCGGCGCCCGCCGAGGCGGTCGTGCAGCGCGGCCACCGCCGCGTCGTCGTCGATGTCGGCCGTCTCGAGGTCGAGCGCGTCGGACGCGATCGCGGCGAGACCGGGCGAGGGCGATCGCTGCGTGGCGGTGACGGACCAGCCGCGTGCCAGGAAGGTCTCGACGAGGCCGAGGCCGAGCCCGCGCGAGGCTCCGACGATGAGGGCGTTGCGCTGTGCCATGGGGAGGATCCTCGCTGTCGCTCAGGGCGCGGTGACGGGTGTCTGCGCCCCGTGAAGTCGGGCGGCCGCCGCCTTCGGGCAACGCCGAGGAGGTGCGCTGGCACACCGGTCTTTTTCGCGCGTCGAGGTCCGTCCCGACCGGGTCGTCGTTTGATATTGGCTCGCCGTCCGCTGAGGATGGAAGTAGACCTTCTCAAACTCAGGATGAGTGGGTAAGCTCATCTATGCCATGGCGTCATTATCTAATTATCTCGTGTCTAACTGCCCTTCTATTGGGGCCTGGACAAGCGCAGTCCGAAGGCATTGGGGAGTGGGCGACGCAAGCAAGTCGAGACATTGCCCAGCAAATCCGGCTGCCTTCCGTTTACAGGCGACCAACCGGCCCACCGACGACGATCGTTCAGTTCGTGGTGAACCGCGCAGGTAACGTCAGCGACATCGTGGTAGTGAAAGGCAGTGGTTCGGCGGATCTGGACGATGCAGTCATTCGTGCTGTCCGATCCGCGAGACCGCTGCCGTTGCCTCCTCTGCCGCCCAACACATCGACATTGAAAGCAACACTGCCGATTACATTCCGATGAAATTATGCCGATGAAATTATGCTTTGAACGGCTCGCACTCCTGCGTGGCCGCTAAGGGCCGACAGCCAACGCTTGAGCGGCGCCAGATTTCAAACCGAGACGCTGGCCCACGACCGGGCTCGCAGCGCGGCGATGGCCTCGGCCAGCGCGTCGACCTGCGCCTCGGTATGGGCCGCCGAGAGCGCCACCCGCAGCCGCGCGGTGCCCGCCGGGACGGTGGGCGGTCGGATCGCCACCACCAGGAAGCCGCGCTCTTCCAGGGCCGCCGAGAGCGCCAGGGCCGATGCCGCCTCGCCGACGTGGATCGGCACGATCGGGCTTTGCGCCTCCGGCAACCCGAGGGCGGCGGTGAGGCGGCGGGCGAGGGTCAACGGCCGGGCGGCCCGCTCGGGCTCGGCCTCGAGGATGGCCAGTGCGGCCAGCGCCGCCGCCGCCGAGGCCGGCGGCAGGCCGGTGGTGTAGACGAAGCTGGCCGCCCGGCTCGTGAGCAGGTCGACGACGGCGCGGGACGCGCACAGATAGCCGCCGTAGGAGCCGAGCGCCTTCGACAGGGTACCCATTTCCAGCGGTGCGCGCGCATCGGGGCCGATCACCCCGAGGCCGTGGGCATCGTCCACCACCGTCCAGGCGTCGTGGCGCTCCGCCACCGACAGGATGTCGGCGACCGGGCCGCGGTCGCCGTCCATGCTGAACACCCGCTCGGTGAGGATCAGGGCGTGGCGATGCCGGGCGCGATGGCGCTCCAGGGCCGCGGCGAGATCGGCCGTGTCGTTGTGAGCGAAACGGACCACCTGCGCACCCGAGAGCCGGGCCCCGGCCCAGAGGCAGGAGTGTGCCAGGGAATCGACGAGGACGAGGTCGCGCGGCCCGGCGAGCCCGGTGACGATGCCGAGGTTGGCCAGGTAGCCGCTGCCGAACACCAGGGCGGCTTGCGTGCCCTTGTGGGCGGCCAGCCGCTCCTCGAGGGCAGGGAGTAGCGGGTGGCTGCCGGTGACGAGGCGCGAGGCCCCCGCCCCGGCCCCGTAGCGGGCGGTCGCGGCTTGCGCCGCCGCGATCACCCGCGGGTCGTTGGAGAGCCCGAGGTAGTCGTTGCAGGAGAACGAGACCAGGGCGCGGCCCCCGCGCTCGGCCATGGCAGCGGCCCCGCGCGCGGTCGGCACGAGGCGCCGGCGCAGGGCGGTCTCCTCCAGGCGGGCGAGCTGCGCACCCGCAAAGGCGTCGAGACTGGAGATGGACCCGTGCATGCGCCCGTGGAAGCGATGCGGACACCCGGATGTCAAGGGAACGCGGGACGTGTGGTCGGCAGGACCGCGATCCTGCCAACCGTCGATGTGCGGCGCGCGGAGGTCCTGCGCCGCACGATCTCAGCCCTTCTTCTTGTAGGCTTGGATGGCGGTCTGGCAGCCCGGGGACAGCTTGGACATGTTCTTTTCGAAGCAGGCCTGTGTCTCGGGACCGTCCTCGGGCGGCAGACCGGCGCAGAACTGCGTGAAGTCGCCGGCGCACTGCTGTTGCAGCACGGCCTTGTCCTCGGCCGACATGGGAGCGGCCAACGCGGCACCCCCGGCCATCGCGGCCAGAACGACGCCCAGCCCAAAACGTACCAGCATGATGTGCTCCCAAGACGCCCGGCCTGTCCGGGCTGACGAGAACGTCAGGGACGCCGGAACCGTTGCACGCGCCTTTCGCCTTGCGCCGGGGGCGTGGCCGTGCCGGTCCGGAACGGAATCGCCGGGCTCGGTGTTGCTGGCTCCGCATTCTTGGGGGACTCGATGAGACCATATCTCCTCGCGCTGGTCGGGCTGTTGCTCGTGGCCGGCTCGCAGGCCGTTTCGGCACAGGTCGCCGCCGAGGAGACGCCCGCGACGTCGGAGGTGGACGAGCCGCGCCCGGGCCCACCGCCGCCGCTGCCGGATCTCGCCGACCCGAACGCCCGCGCCGGCCAGGCCCTGAACGAGCCCGACGAACGCTCCGGCATCCCGAAGGTGTTGCGCGGCTCGGCATCCAAGGCGGGCGGCCCCGCCAACGACCTCAACCCGGGAGGCGACACCGAGGCGCCGGCCCCGCCGCGCGGCGACCTCGGCAGGGTCCTGGCCGGCAAGGAATTGTTCCACGGGAACTACTGCGGGACGGGTCAGCGCGGCGAGGGATTGCCGCCCACCGACGCCCTCGACGAGGCCTGCATGCGCCACGACACCTGCTACGACACCAGCGGATACAGATCCTGCGCCTGCGATGCGGCCCTCAAGCGCGAGGCGAGCGCCGTCTCCGACAGCCCGCGAGCCTCCCTGGAGGTCCGGCGCCGTGCCCTCAGCGTGATCGAGGCGGCCGCCGCCATGGCGTGCCGCACGCCCTGATGCCGGCAACTCTACCGGGCCGGCAACTCTACCGGGCCGGCAACTCTACCGGGCCGGCAACTCTACCGGGCCGGCAACTCTACCGGGCCGGCTTGGCGATCCGGTAGAGCGTGAAGCGCGAGCCCGCCGCCAGCCGCGTCAGGAGCTGCGGCAGCGGATTCGGGACCACCGGGCCGACGAGGTAGAGATAGGTGAAATCGGCGGGCCAGTTCCGGACGAAGGCGGGCTGGTCGAGGGCGGGGCCGCCGTTGGCGATGGCGGCCAGCACCGCGATGGGGGCGGGGCCGCCGTAGGGCACGGCGAGGCGCCGATAGGGCTCGCGCACCGTGATCGGCTGCTTGCCCGCGGCCGTGAACAGCGTCGGCACGAAGGCCTGTGCATAGGCCACCGCCAGGGTCGGCGCGTTGTAGATCGGGTATTCGCTCAAGCTTGAGAGCGGTGGGTCGGCCCCCTCCCCGCTGTGGCCGACGAGGACGCGCGCACCCCGGTCGATCTGCCCGAACGAGGCGACCAGCGTGGCGTATTCGGTGCGGTAGCCCTGCGCCACCACCAGCGCGGTGGCGAGGTTGACCAGGATGACGCAGAGGACGGCGCCCGTGGCGATCCGGGCGAAGCGTTCGCTCGGCGGCGTGAACGCGAGGAAGCCCGGCACGATCAGGGCGGCGGCGACCACCACCCGCAGGTCGACGAAGGCGGTGTCGAACAGCGTCGTCGGCAGGGCGACGAACAGCAGCGCCAGCCCGGCCATGAGCCACAGGCCCGATTGCAGGACGCGCACCGCCCGGTGCTTGGCGAGGAGATAGCCGAGCACCGCCAGCACCGCGGTGCCGGCGAGCGAGAGCCCCATGTGGTAGCCGTTGAGGGTGACGACGAAGGCGCGCAGCTTCCAGGCGGCGTTCCAGACCGTGCCCTGCGACCCGACCTGGCCGCCGAAGGCCAGCATCAGCCCGAGAAGGACGACGGCCGGGGCGGCGAGGCCCGCGAACCGGAGACCCGTCTCGCGCAGGGGCGGGCGCCGGGTCGCCGCCCGCCAGGCTTCGTGCAGGCCGAGCGTGACGCCGTAGAGCCCGAGCGCGAACAGATGCGCGCCGAACAGCACCGCCACGACGAGGGCGTGGAGGACGAGCCGCAGCGGCCAGGGCCGGTCCTGCAGCACGAGCCAGCCCGCGATGCCCCACAGGGCGATCCCGAGCCCGAACTGGAAGTTCACGAAGCCCCAGGCGAAGGGGACGCTGGTGAGCATCATGACGGCGAAGAACCCGCTCGCCTCGAACCGGCGCTTGACCGCGCCTTCGATGGCGCAGGCGCCGGTGACGGTGAGGATCTGGCTCAGCAACAGGAACAGCCGGGTCGCCGCCTCCACGCTCATCGACCGGGCGAGCTGCGGCACCGCGAGGTCCATGGCGAGGTTGGGAGAGAACGCCCAGGTCACCGCATAGGCCGGGTTGGCGGCCGCGGTGCCGTCGGTCACGAGGACCACCATGCGGGCGAGGTGGTTGGGGTAGTCGACCATCGCCGGGATCGTCGTCGTCAGGACCGGCAGGAGCGCCAGGACGAACAGCACCGCGAAGGTCGCCACGCGCAACCGCGTCGGGGGGGCGAAAAAAGGTGGGTCGTTGACCATCGGGGCGGAGCGCGTCTCTACCGGTGGATCGGGTGTTTCACGGGAAACAGGTGAGGCTGTGCTCGTCCCGTGAGCGCGTCACGCCCTGGCGGCGGCCTTCCCGGTCGCGAGAAGGCCGGTACAGTCAGGCTGAGGCCGCGCGCTTAAGATCCGGTTCTTCGGGTTTCGGCGGCTGCGGGCATTTGACGGCCCGGCGGCCGGGTGGTTGTCAAAGACTCTCGGCGACGCGGCGTCGCCCAACGGGGTCCACCGGCCGATGCTCCACATCCTCGTCCCCTCGGCGCTCGCGGTACTGGCGGGTGCCAGCATCGTCGTGCAGCAGGCCTTGAACACCAACCTGCGCACCGCCCTGACCTCGGCGGCGTGGTCAGGCGTCGTGAGCTATCTCGTCGGGCTCGGATGCATGGCGCTCCTGGCCGTCGCGCTGCGTGATCCGGTTCCGTCGGCGAGCGTGGCGGCGCGCATCCCGTGGTGGGCCTGGAGCGGGGGGCTGTTCGGCGCGATCTTCGTCGGCCTCGGCATCCAGCTCGTGCCGGTGCTCGGGGCCGCGACCTTCATGGCGCTACTGGTCGCCGGCCAGATGTTCGCCGCCATGGCCGTCGACCACGTCGGCCTGCTCGGCGTGCCGCAACGGCCGGTGGACCTCTCCCGCCTCCTCGGCGGGGCGCTGCTCATCGGCGGCGTCGTGCTGATCCGCCGGTAGACGACGTCCGCTTCACAATCCCGGCGGCATCCGCAGGTGCCAGTCGGTGGCCGCCTGCAGCGCCTGGCCGATGCGCAGGGCCATGGCCTCGTCGTAGGGCTTGCACACGATCTGGAGCGAGAGCGGCAGCCCGGCCGGGGTGGCGCCGTTGGGCAGCGCCAGGGCGCAGAGTTCGAGGAGGTTGCCGAAGCGGGTGAAGCGCGAGGGCATCCTGTCCTGGTCGAGGCCGTCGAGCGGCACCGCCGGCTCCTCCGTGGTCGGGGTCAGCACGGCGTCGAGGTCGGCCATCGCGGTCGCCATCTGGCGCTTCATGGCGGCCTGGGTCTGGCGGGCGAGGAGGTAGTCGTGGGCCGAGATGCCGGCCCCGCCGAGGATGCGCTTGCGCACCGCCGGGTCGAGGGGGCTGTCGGGGTCCTCGGCGAGCCGCCCGTTCACGAAATGCGCCTCCGCCAGATGGATGGTGGAGGCGCTCATCAGGTCGGCGAGGCGGAAGGGGAGCGCGACCTCGACGATCTCGGCGCCGAGATCGGCGAGGGTGTCGAGGGAGCGGTCGTAGGCCGCCAGCATCTCGGCTGTGACGCCGATGCGCTCGGACGCCGGCATCCGGCCCAGCCGCAGGCCGCGCACGCCCCGGTGCAGGCTCGCCATCGGATCGGCCGGCAGGATGCCGCGGGTGTTGGGATCGCGCGGGTCCGGCCCCTGCAGCACGTCGTAGAGCAGGGCGACATCGGCGACGCTGCGGGCCATCGGCCCCGGCGTGTCGAGGGTGGCGCTGAGCGGCACGATCCCGGCCGCGCTGATGCGCCCGGTGGTGACCTTGAGCCCGGTCAGCCCGCAGAACGAGGCCGGCATCCGGATCGAGCCGCCGGTGTCGGTGCCGATCGCCCAGGGTGCCATGCGCGCGGCCACCGCCACGGCCGAGCCGCTGCTCGACCCGCCCGGCGTGCGCGCCCGCGTCAGGTCCCACGGGTTCCAGGGCGTGCCCATGCGGGCGTTGGTGCCCCAGCCGCCGAAGGCGAACTCGACGGTGTGGGTCTTGCCCAGCACGATCATGCCCTGGCCGATCATCCGGCGCACGATGGTGGCCGTCGACGTAGCGCGCCGGTCGGGGAAGGCGAGCGAACCGCCGGTGGTGATGCGCCCCTCGACGTCGACGAGGTCTTTCAGCGCCACCGGCACGCCGTGCAGCGGCCCGACCGCATGGCCCGAACGGATCGCCCGATCGGCCCCTTCTGCGGCCAGCCGCGCATCGGCCCCGTAGACCTCGACGAAGGCCCTCAGGCGCGGATCGAGCCGAGCGATGCGACCGAGCATCGCCTCGACCGCCTCCACCGGGGAGAGTTTTTTCGACGCGATGCGGTCGGCCAGGACGTGGGCCGGCAACAGGCTCGGATCGGTGACGGTCTCGCTCATGAGCGGTGTTCCTACTGGACGCTGACGCGGGTGAGGTCCACGAACCAGGATTGCGGCGAGACGAAGCCTTTCACCTTGGGCGACATCGCCCGCGGGTTGAGGTCGTGGACCACGAACAGCCAGGGCGGATCGTCGACAAGGCGCTCGTGGGCGGCCCGCGTCGCGGTGGCGATCTCGGCGGGGTCGGCGGATTCCGACAGGGTCTTGAGGGCGGCGTCGAAGGCCGCGTCGGACCAATGCTCGAAGTTGAAGCCCTTGGGTGGGATGTTGGCGGACGAGAAGTAGCGCGCCATCACCGAGGGGTCCGACGAGGGCGAGCTGACGTTGAGCGCCATGGCGCCCTGGAGCGAGGGCGCATCGGGGCTCGATCGCAGCGACGAGAACAGCACCTGCCATTCCGAGACGATGAAGCTCACCGCGACGCCGCAGGCTTGGCTGAGGTTCTCCTGCAAAAACTCGTTCATCGGCAGGGGCTGCATCTGCCCCGAACCGGAGGTGGAGATCATCACCTTGAAGGCGAGAGGCTTGCCCACGCCGTAGCCGGCGGCGGCCAGCAGCGCCCTGCCCTTGTCCGGGTCGAAGCGGTAGCGGTTGGCGGGCGCGCCGAAGTTCGGGTCGCTCGCCTTGAGCCAGCCCACCGCCGGCTCGGCGGTGCCGCCGAGGAAGTTCGTCATGCCCTCGCGGTCGATGCAGTAGTTGAGGGCCTGGCGCACCCGCACGTCCTTCAGCGGGCTGGCGGCCGCGCCGATGTTGTAGAACCACGGCCATACGTGCGGGTAGGAGCCGGTGGTGATGGTGAAGCCGGCCTGTTTGAGCGAGGCGATACCGTCGGGCGCCGGGGCCTCGATCCAATCGACCTGGCCGGCGCGCAGGGCCGCGATGCGGGCGTTGGCCTCGGGGATCGGCGAGAGCCGGATCGTGTCGACCTTGGCCACCCGCTCCCTGTCCCAATAGCCGTCGTTGCGGGCGAGCACGACCGATTCGCGCGGCGCCACCCGCGTGATCCGGAACGGCCCGGTGCCGGCCGCCGGCAGCATCGCCACCTTGGCCCAGTCCCGGCCCGCTTTCTCGTAGGAGGCCGGCGAGGTGAACAGCACGTAGGCGGTCATGAACGGGAAGTAGGAGGCCACCACCGAAGAGGTGATCGAGACGGTGTGGTCGTCGATCCGGGCGTAGCTCTCCAGGAGCGAGGCGCGGGCGCGGGTGATGCCGGCGCCCTGCAGTTCGTACTGCGGGCTGTCGGCCTTGAAGAAGCGGTCGAGGTTCCAGATCACCGCATCGGCGTCGAACGGCGTGCCGTCGTGGAAGGTGACGCCCCGGCGCAGGTGGAAGATCCAGGTCTTCTTGTCGGTGGCCGATTGCTCCCAGCGTTCGGCGAGGCCCGGCCTGAGGCCGGCCGGCCCGTCGGTGCGGGTCAGATCCCACAGCACCAGGCTCTCGAACACCGGATAGCCGAGGAAGCGCATCCCCTCGAAGCCGTTGTTGGGCATGCCGGTGGTGGTGGGGATGTCGGCCGCCGTCATGGCGATGCGCAAGACGCCCTCCCCCCACGCCGGCCCGGCCGCCATCAGGGCGCTTGCCGCCACAGCGGCGGCGAGCCGGCGCGGGAGACGGGACCGCGGGCTGGCGTCGTGGCGGCGGGACGCGCGCGGCAGCCGGGATAGCGTCATCGGGCATGGTCTCCATGGGCCGGGTCGAAGGCCACCGAACGCCGGGTCGCGCGCGGGCTCAGACACGCATCGGGGTGCCCGCGGCAGAATGCAAACGCGGTGCCGTGTATGCACGGCGAGGGTGGTGGCAAGGGTTGCCGGGGCTCCTGCCAAGCTCGTTCTCAAGCTTCCTCAAGGACTTGAGCTTGGCCGGAACGACGAGGCCCGCCTTAAGGTAGAATGAATGCATTCTTCAGAACGCATTAAACGCCACCTCACTAGCGCAGGCTCCAGAGAACGGTCGCTCCCGATTTTCGCCTTGGCGCCCGCCTTCGGGCGGGCCCGGGGCTCCGACCGTCGAGGACCCGAGAGCCATGATACAGGATCAGGCCGCGCCATCGGCCGCCGATGCCCCGAACGGGGCACCCCCTACCGTCACCGATGCCCCGAACGGGGCACCCCTTACCGCCACGGTGATCCGGTTGGTGCCCAAGGGCGCACGGCCGGCGCGGGACCAGGGACCGATCGACGCCGAGGCCCGGCATCGGATCGGGCGCAACCTCAAGCTCCTCTATGCCGACGTCCTGACCCAGCCGTTGCCGGAGCGTTTCGAGACCCTGCTCGCCGACCTCTCCGCCTCGAGCGGCATCGTAACCCCGCGGGAGACGTCATGATGGTGGCCTCACCCCAGCCGATCGGCACCCCGAGCGGCGCCGATGCCGAGATGCGCGACATGCTGATCGGCTCGATCCCGGCCTTGAGGGCGTTCGCCTACACCCTCACCTACGACCTCGACCGCAGCGACGACCTCGTGCAGGACACGCTCGTGCGGGCCTGGACCAAGGCGGACAGCTTCCAGCGCGGCACCAACCTCACCGCCTGGCTGTTCACCATCCTGCGCAACCTGTTCTATTCCGAGCAGCGCAAGCGCAAGCGCGAGGTCGAGGATGCCGACGGCGTCCATGCCGCGCGCCTCACGAGCCTGCCCGAGCAGGAGGTCCGCCTCGAACTGCGCGAGTTCCACAGCGCGCTGGACGCCCTGCCCCTGAGCCAGCGCGAGGCGCTGGTGCTGGTGGGCGCCCAGAGCTTCACCTACGAGGAGGCCGCCGCGATCTGCGGGGTGGCGGTGGGCACCGTCAAGAGCCGGGTCAGCCGCGCCCGCGGCCGCCTGATCCAGGATCTCGGCATGGCCGGCAGCGACGACATCGGCGCCGACGGCGTCACCCGCGCGGCGATGGGATGATGCGCATCGGGTCAGGACCCTCCGCGACCGCCCCCTCGCGGGCGAGAAGCGCGCGCTTGCGGTCGATGCCCCAGCGGTAGCCCGACAGGGTGCCGTCGCCGCGCACGACCCGGTGGCAGGGGATCGCCACGGCGATGGCGTTGGCGCCGCAGGCCATGCCCACCGCCCGCGAGGCGCCCGGCTGCCCGATGGCGGCGGCGATCTCGGCATAGGTGGCCGTCCGGCCCGCCGGGATCCGGCGCAGGGCCGCCCATACCCGCTGCTGGAAGGCGGTGCCGCCGATGTCGAGCGGCAGGTCCGCCCCGAGGGCGGGGGCCTCCACGAGGCCGACCACCCGCGCCACCAGGGTCTCGAACGCCGGGTCGCCCCCGACGAGGTCGGCCCGGCCGAACCGGTCCTGGAGATCGCGCAGGAGCACGTCGGGGTCGTCGCCGAGGAGGACGGCGCAGACGCCCACCTCGGTGGCCGCCACCAGGATCGCCCCGAGGCTGCAGGCGCCGAGCGCGAAGCGAATGCGCGTGCCGGCCCCGCCGCCGCGGTAGCGCGAGGGCGCCATGCCCAGCCGCCCCTTCGCCTCGGCATAGAAGGCACTCGCCGCGCCGTAGCCGGCGGCATGGACCGCCTGCGTGATCGTGCCGGCATCTGGCAACGCCCCCGCGACCCGCCGGGCCCGCACCGCGGCGCCGTAGGCGCGCGGCGTCACGCCGGTCGCGGCCTTGAACACCCGGTGGAAGTGGAAGCGGCTCATGCCGGCGTCCCGCGCCAGGGCGTCGAGGTCGGGCGGTTCCTCGGCGGCCTCGATCCGCCGGCAGGCCCGCGTCACCGCGACGGCATGGCGCTCGGTGAGGCTCTCGCCGTCCGGCCGGCAGCGCAGGCAGGGGCGAAACCCCGCCGCACGCGCCTCGGCCGCATCCGCATGGAAGCTGACGCGGTCGCGGCGCGGCCGCCGGGCGGGACAGCTCGGGCGGCAGAAGACGCCGGTGCTGCGAACCCCGTAGACGAACGTCCCGTCGGCGGCGGCGTCGCGCGCCAGGAGCGCCTGCCAGCGTGCCGTATCCTGTCCTATCGTATCCTGCGCCCCCGTCATCGCCCGTCCTCCCGGCGTGCCGGTCGGGCACCCCGCGACGATCCTATGGGGCAGGCCGCGGGCGGGCGCATCCCGATCCTTGCGGTCGAACCGCCCGCGAAAGGCCCGGTCAGGCCGAGAGCCGGGCGTGGGCGTCCTCGATCTCCCGCCCGGGCTCGCGTGCCTGGACGGGGAAGATCGCGTGGAACCGCATCGGCAGCATCTCGAGGAGCAGGGGCACCTCGCCGGCCGGTCGCGCCGGGCTGAACAGGAACCCCTGGATGTCGTCGCACCGGCGGGCCTGCAGCATGATCGCCTGCTCGACGCTCTCGACGCCCTCCGCCGTGACCCTGATCGACAGCTTGCGCGCCAGCGTCAGGATCGCCTCGATGATCGCCAGGCACTCGTGGCGGGTGTTCATGTCCTTGATGAACGAGCGGTCGATCTTGATCTTGTCGACGGGGAACCGGATCAGGTAGCTCAGGCTCGAATAGCCGGTGCCGAAGTCGTCGAGGGCGATGCGGACTCCCAGCGCCCGCAGTTCGCGCAGGTTCGAGGCGATCGCCGCGTTCATCTCGAAGAAGATCGATTCGGTGATCTCCAGTTCGAGCCGACGCGGGTCGAGGCCGCTGGCCGAGAGGGCGTCGACCACGTCCTGCAGAAGGTCCGAATGGCGGAAGTGGGACGGTGAGATGTTCACCGCGATCCGGGTGGCCGCCGGCCAGCGGACGGCCTCGGCGCAGGCCCGGCCCAGCACCCAGCGCCCGATGGCCGAGATCAGGCCGCAGGCCTCGGCCACCGGCACGAAGTCGGCCGGGGAGATGACGCCGCGGGCCGGCGTGCTCCAGCGCAGGAGCGCCTCGAAGGAATCGACGCGGCCGGTGCGCAGGTTCACCAGGGGCTGGTAGTGGAGGTCGAGTTCGCCCTGGGCGATGGCGGCCTTGAGGTCGGTCTCGAGGTCCCGGCGGGTGCGCATCGCCCGCTCCAGGGTCGGCTCGAACATCGAGACCCGGCCCTTTCCGCTCGACTTGGCGTGGTAGAGGGCGAGGTCGGCCTTGCCCATCAGGCTCTCGGGCTCCACCGCATCGCGCGGTGTCATGCCGATGCCGACGCTGGCGCCGATCTCGACCTGGATCCCGTCGATGACATAGGGCGCGCTGACGATGGCGATCAGCCGTTCGGCCAGGCCCACGGCCGCGTCGTCGGTGATCCGCCGGTGGAGGATGGCGAACTCGTCGCCGCCCAGGCGCGCCACGAGCTCGCCGGTGTCCACGGCGGTGCGCAGGCGGCGCGCCACCTGCTGCAGCAGGCGGTCTCCGATGTTGTGGCCGAAGGTGTCGTTGACGATCTTGAAGCCGTCGAGGTCCATGTACAGCAGGGCGCAGGGCTCGTTCACCCGCCCGGCCCGCTCGCATTCGGCCCCCGCCTGCAGCCCGAACAGGGCGCGGTTGGCGAGGCAGGTGAGGGAATCGTAGCTGGCGAGATAGGCGATCCGGTCCTCCGAACGCCGGGTCGCCGTGATGTCGGAGCCGACCCCGCGGACCCCCACGAAGCTGCCGTCGCGGTCGTAGGTGGGTTTTCCGCTCAGGCGCCACCAGCGCGGCCCGTCGGGCCCGGGGATCTCGACGACATGGTCGCGGAAGGCGGTGGCGCTGCGGGTCAGCGCGATCAGTTCGCGGCCGCCGTCGCCCAGGGGCGCGTCCGGCCGGCCCGAGCGCAGCAGCCGGTCGAACGGCGCGTGCAGGAGGTCGGCCATGGCGATGCCCGAGACCTCGGCCATGCGCTCGGAGACGTGCTGCAGGGTCCCGGCCGCGTCCGTCTCCCATAGCCAGTCGCTGGTGTTGGCCTCGAACTCGTGGAGCAGCAGCCCGATCGTCTCGTTCTGGTGGAAGACGCGCACCCGGTCGAGGATGCGCTCGGTGGAGAGCCGGGTCATGCGCCGCACGCTGGCGAGGACGAAGGCGGCGTAGATCGCCAGGAGCACCGCCAGGAGGAACGAGGCCTGCTCGCCGGTCAGGACCAGGGCCAGGAAGCTCCCGACCACCAGGGGCACGCAGAAGCAGATCGCCAGGTGGGGAATGCCGTTGAGCACGAAGGCGGTGGCGATGAGCCCGGCGGTGATCGCCACCACGAGCATGCGGTGGTCGACCCCCGAGGGGCCGAACAGCACGAACGGCATCGTGCTCCAGGCGAGGCCGAGGCCCAGGATGAGGATGCGCACCGCCTTCGTCCGCACGCCGAGGCCGGGCAGCCAGGCCTGCCTGTGGCGGCCGACCCAGCCGATCGCCGGCAGCAGCCCGGAGAAGATCGTCACCGCCGCGACCAGGCTGACGAGGTAGCGGTGCGAGGCCACGTCCCAGAAGAAGGTCATCACCGCCACGGCGACGACGACGTGGGTGATGGCAAGGTGCGAGGCGAGATCGATGGTCTCGGCCAACTGCCCGGCCATCGTCTCCTCGCGGTAGCGCGCCGGAACCGCCTCCGCCGCGTCGGGCAGGCGCGGCAGCGGGATCGGAAAGAGCGTGCCGGTCATGGGGCGAGCCGCCGTGGGACCACCCGCAGCGGCATCCCGCCGTGGGGCCGCAGGGTGACCTTGAACCGGGCCTGCGGCCGGGGCCCGGCCGCCGCCTCGAACCGGAAGTGCGGCAGGAGGCCGGCCAGGATCACGCTGCATTCGGCCAGCGCGAAGCCCATGCCGATGCACACCCGCGGTCCGGCCCCGAACGGGAGGTAGCCGTAGCGGTCGCGCTGGACGCCCGGCGCGAACCGGTCCGGATCGAAGGCCTCGGGGTCGCCCCAGAGCGCGCGGTGGCGGTGGATCGCATAGACCGGGATGTGGACCGAGGCCCCGGCCGGGATGGTGGCGCCCCCGAGGCGGATCTCCTGCGCGGCCTGGCGCACCACCATGGGGGCGGGCGGATAGAGGCGCATCGCCTCCATGACGACCTGGCGGGCGTAGGGGAGGTCGTCGGGGGAGGCCGCCGGTCCGGCCGCCGCGATCTCGGCGCGCAGGCGTCCCTCGATCCGCGGGTGTTCGGCGAGCAGGCGAAAGATCCAGGCCATCGCCAGGGCCGTGGTCTCGTGCCCGGCGGCGATGAAGGTGAGGAGGTTGTCGGTCAGCGCCTGGTCGGACATGCCGGCGGCGCCGTGGTGCCCGGGACCGGTCCTGCCGTGACCGCTCTCGGTCTCGATCTTGCCCATGCCCGCGGTGCGATGCGGGCAGCCCGTCGCCGCCTCGGGGTCGCGGGCCTGCATCATCAGGCCGAGGAGGTCGTCGCCCGGCTCGGCGCTGGCCCGGCGCCGGGCCACGACGTCGGCGATGCCGGCGCGCAAGGTCGCGGCCGCCCGGGCGGCCTTGCCCGCGCCGGGATGCGGCATCCAGGCGGGCGCGCCCAGCATCGACAGGCCGATGCGCCAGCCGACGCTGTCGAGGTAGGTGGTCAGCGACGTCCCGAAGGCCGCCACGTCGAGACTCGGCTCCTTGGGCAGCATGGTGCTGCCAATGATGTCGAAGGTGGTGCGCATCATCTCGTCGAGGACGTCGCGGGTGCCGGCACCCTGCGCGTCCCACCGCTCGGCCGTACGCGCCACGGCCTCCCGCATCGACGGCACCAGGGCCGCGATGGCATCGGGCCGGAACACCGGCGCCACCGTCCGGCGCTGGTCGCGCCAGCGAGCGCCGTCGGAGGTTAGGATGCCGCGGCCCAGCATCGGCGACAGGGCCGCGATCATGAAGTCCTCGCGCACCAGCGCCTCGGCCCGATCGACCATCAGGGCCCTGATCAGGGCGGGATCGCAGACGAAGAACGTCCGGCGGCCGAACCGGGCGACCTCGACGAGGCCGTCCTCGTAGACCTCGGCGGGCCAGGATTCGATCATGTTGCGTACGATCCGGCGCAGCAGCACCGGAGAAGCCAACGCCGCCGTCAGCGCGGACCAAGCGGTCGGGGACGACCAGCGGGTCGGTCCGTCCTCCGAAAAGCCTGGCGTACTGGCGATCTGCATCGGTCATCCTGGGTCGTTACCGACGGACGCTAGAGATGCTGTGTTGACGGACCGTGAACTCTGGATCGTATCGCTCCGAGACCTTGGTGCGGGCCCTTCATCACGGCCTGGAACGGCCGTGTCTCACAGCACCACCTCCGGGCCGACCCGACCGTCGGCCAGCGGGGACAGGAACGCGGCGCCGATGCCGTTGTCGAAGGCGCGGGCGACCTTGGCCGGGGTGTTGCCGATCATGATCAGGGTGCCGACGGCGAGGGGCCGGTCGAGGGAGACCGCGGCCCCGGACACCGAGATGTTGAGCACCCGGCCCGGGATCGTCGCCCCCAGCGCGGTGGTGACCACCACCTCCTGCTCGCGCGGCACGATCCGCGGCGCGGCGCGCTCGGCGGGCGGACGGGCATTCTGCTCGTTGGCGAGGGAAACGAGGTTCCGGGCCACCAGCCGGAGGGGATATTCGGCGCGCAGGACGCGCACCGCGAAGCGGTGCTTCTCCGCGCGGATCACCCGCGTCTCGATGGAGCCGGCATGCCGGATGCTGCAGGTCAGGCGCTCGCCGACCGCGGGCACCGTGGCGGACTTGAACCGGATCCCGAACCCGGTGACGTCGTCGGTGACGGCATAGAAATCAGGCCTCGCCTTGCCCCAGCACAGGGCCGGCAACACGAGCTTGACCCGGGTCATGGCACGTCGCTCGATCATCGAGGCTCCCGCGAAGACGAACGACGGTCTACAGCGCGAGACGTTCGCGCCGGCCTTCGCCGATCGCGACATTTGTCTGCACCTCACGGTTGGGCGCTGCGGTCGAGCGGTCTTGTCCATGACCAAGGCCTGGACGGCGGCGATTCGGCTCGTGGACACATGAGACGCGTCCTCGATCCCACGCATGGGACCGGCCAGGGCGACGGTCTCGATGGTGCCGGTGTCGCGGGTCCTGGATCGTCACCGGCGGCGGATGCCCAGGACCTTGATCCGCGAGGCCAGGGTCGTCGGCTTGAGCCCCAGGATCTCGGCGGCGCCGCCGGTGCCGAAGATGCGGCCCTGGGCCAGCGCGAGGGCGGCCACGATGTCGGCGCGGGCCTTGGCGCGGCGGTCGGCCTCGGTGGCGGGGGCGGTGGGCTGCGGATCGAAGGCGACGGGGTGGACGGCGGCGGTCGCCTCCGGCTCGGGCAGGTCGAAGCGCAGGCGGCCGCGCACCGCCAGAATCGCGGCGCGCTCGATGATGTTCTCGAGTTCGCGCACGTTGCCCGGCCAGTCGTAGCGCGTCAGCCGGCGGACGTCCCCCTCGGTCAGGCGCAGCTCGGGGATGTTGAGCCGCTTGACCACGCCGCGCAGGAAGTGCTGGGCGATGAGGGGGATGTCCTCCGGGCGCTCGCGCAAGGGGACGGCGGCGATGGGAAAGACGTTGAGCCGGAAATAGAGGTCCTCGCGAAAGCGGCCGCGCTTCACCTCGGCCTTGAGGTCGCGGTTGGTGGCCGCCACCAGGCGCACGTCGACCGCCCGCGTGCGTTCCTCGCCGACGCGCTCGAACTGGCGCTCCTGCAGCACCCGCAGCAGCTTGCCCTGGAGGTCGAGGGGAATCTCGCCGACCTCGTCGAGGAACAGCGTGCCGCCGTCGGCCAGATCGAACCGCCCGACCCGGTCGCGCAGCGCCCCGGTGAAGGCGCCCCGGGCGTGCCCGAAGAACTCGCTCTCGAACAGTTCGCGCGGGATCGCGGCACAGTTCACGCGGATCAGCGGCCGGTCGCGGCGGCGGCTCGCCTCGTGGATGGCGCGGGCGATCAGCTCCTTGCCGGTGCCGGATTCGCCGGTCACCAGAACGGTGGCGTCGGTGCCGGCCACGAGGTCGATCTGGCGCAGGGTCGCCTCGATGGCCGGCGAGCGGCCGATGATGCCCTGGTGGTGGCCGCCCTCGCGGATCTCCTCGCGCAGGTAGGCGTTCTCGAGCTCCAGGCGCTCGCGCAGGGAATCGACCTCCGCCAGGGCCCTGCGCAGGCGCTCGTCGGCCTCGCGGCGCTGGCTGATGTCGCGGAACACGATGACGGCGCCGAGCAGGCGGCCGCGGTCGCGGATCGGCGTCGAGGTGTATTCCACGTGGAACGCCGACCCGTCCCGGCGCCAGAACACCTCGGTGTCGACCTGATGCACGGCGCCGTCGCGGAAGGCCGCGTAGATCGGGCAGTCGTGGTGGGGGTTAGTGGCAGCCGTCGGCGTGGCTGTGGTGGACGGTGGCATGCATGTCGCGCCCGACGAGGTCGCTGGCCTGCCAGCCCAGCATCCGCTCGGCGGCCGGGTTGATGAAGGTGGTGATCCCGTCGGCGTTGACGCCGTAGATGCCCTCGCCCGCCGCCCGCAGGATCAACTGGTTCTCGCGCTCGATGTCCGCGAAGATGCGCTCCATGCGCTGCCACTCGGTGAGGCCCGCGCGCATGTGCGCATCGGCCTGCGTATCGACGAGGCGGCGGCGGCGCTCGTCGAGGTCGAACAGGCTCACGAGGACGGTCTGGGGGTCTCCCGGCAGCAATGCGCCACTGTACTCCACATGGAGCCCGTGGCCCTCGGCGTGCCGGGGCGAGAGCGCATGGGTCCAGTCGCGCCCCCGCGCCTGGACGGCCTGGGTGAACACGATCAGCGTCGGAACCTGCTCGGGGTGGAGGGCGGTGACACGCATGGCGCGGAGTGTCGCGCGGTCGTAGCCCAGGAGCCGGGCCGCCGCCGGGTTGGCATCGCGGATGGCGTCGGCCACGGGGTCGAACACCAGCATCGCCTCGGGCGCACCCTCGAAGGCGGGGCCGAACGCGTCCCCTCCCCCTTGCGGGGAGGGGAGTCCCGCGACCGACGATGGATCGGAGGTGGCCATGCGAAACCTCGCCGTCGCTCCGGAGCCGCCTCACCCGAGCGACGAGACTTCGTAGCACGGACGACCAAAATTCGTAGACTACGAAACTTCGCATTCACGAAATGGCCGCTAAACCCCTCGAAGCCTTGACGAACCTCACCGGATCGCCGCTGGCACACCCTTTGCTGATCCCTCTCCATCACCCCGGGCGAGGCAAACGCGATGGCGCTGTTCGACGATCCGTTCAATGCGAGGCTGACGCTCAGGCAGCGCGGCTGCTCCTGCGGCGCCCATGCCAGCCAGGCCGAGCACGATGCGGCGCCGACGGGCGACGCGCAGATCGAGCGGGTGGTGGAGGGCGCGGTGATGCGCGCGCTGTTCCCCCACGACGCCCAGCGCCGGGCCTTCCTCAGGAGCGTCGGCGCGGCCACCGCGCTGGCCGCCGTCAGCCAGTTCTTCCCCGTGAAGTTCGCCGCCGAGGCCCTGGCCCAGGCCGGCACCCCGGAGAAGAAGGCGCTCAAGATCGGGTTCATCCCGATCACCTGCGCCACGCCGATCATCATGGCCTCGCCGATGGGGTTCTACGCCAAGCAGGGCCTCGAGGTGGAGGTCGTCAAGACGGCGGGCTGGGCGGTCATCCGCGACAAGACCCTGAACAAGGAATACGACGCCGCCCACATGCTGGCGCCGATGCCCATCGCCATCTCCCTGGGACTCGGCTCGACGCCCACCCCCTACACGATGCCGGCGGTGGAGAACGTCAACGGCCAGGCGATCACGCTCGCCATGAAGCACAAGGACCGGCGCGACCCCAAGGACTGGAAGGGCTTCAAGCTCGCGGTGCCGTTCGACTACTCGATGCACAACTACCTGCTGCGCTACTACCTGGCGGAGGCCGGCATCGACCCCGACGCCGACGTGCAGATCCGCAGCGTGCCGCCGCCGGACATGGTCGCCAACCTGCGCGCCGACAACATCGACGGCTTCCTGGCGCCCGATCCGGTCAACCAGCGGGCGGTCTACGACGGCGTCGGCTTCATCCACCTCCTCTCCAAGGAGATCTGGGACCGCCACCCCTGCTGCGCCTTCGCCGCCTCGCAGGACTTCGTGACCCAGACGCCCAACACCTACGCCGCGCTCCTGCGGGCGATCATCGAGGCGACGAGCTACGCGTCGAAGGCCGAGAACCGCAAGGAGATCGCCGCGGCGATCGCCCCGGCCAACTACCTCAACCAGCCGCTCACGGTGGTGGAGCAGGTCCTCACCGGCACCTACGCCGACGGCCTGGGCGGCGTGAAGAAGGTGGCCGACCGCGTCGATTTCGACCCCTTCCCGTGGCAGTCCTTCGCCGTGTGGATCATGACCCAGATGAAGCGCTGGGGTCAGATCAAGGGCGACGTCGACTACGACGGCGTCGCCAAGCGGGTGTTCCTGGCCACCGACGCGATCAAGCGCATGGAGCAGGACGGCGTCACCCCGCCGGCCTCCACCACCAAGACCTTCTCGGTGATGGGCAAGCCCTTCGATCCGGCCAAGCCGAAGGAATACCTGGAGTCCTTCGCGATCAAGCGGGCGCTCTGAGGCCCGCGCGCTCCCTCTCCCATGGGGAGAGGGCGGGGGTGAGGGCAGCGGACCCTCCGGAGGTGTCGCACACCTCACCCTGTCCCTCTCCTTCCAGGAGAGGGGACCCGCGCTCGAACACCCGATCTTCGTCAACCGGCCGGCGACGGCGTTCCATGCGGAGCCGACATCCCCATGCCCAGCCCCTCCCTCAACCTGCGCGCCGCGATCGTGTCGCTCGGCCTCCTCGCGCTGTTCCTGCTCGCCTGGCACATCGCGGTGAGCGGCCTGACCAAGACCGAGGCGATGGACCCGGAATACGCCGCGCTGATGGGGGCCTCGGCCACCACCGGCAAGTCGGCGATGCCCGGCCCGCTCGACGTCGCCGCCACGATCTGGGGCCACCTCAAGGACCCGTTCTACGACCGCGGGCCCAACGACAAGGGGCTCGGCATCCAGATCGCCTATTCGATCGGGCGGGTGGCGCTCGGCTACGGGCTGGCGGTGCTGGTGGCGATCCCGATCGGGTTCGTGATCGGGATGTCGCCGCTGATGAGCAAGGCGCTCGACCCCTACATCCAGCTCCTCAAGCCGGTCTCGCCCCTGGCCTGGATGCCGCTGGCGCTGTTCACGATCAAGGATTCGGGCCTGTCGGCGATCTTCGTGATCTTCATCTGCTCGCTCTGGCCGATGCTGATCAACACCGCCTTCGGGGTCTCGGGCACCCGCAAGGAATGGCTCAACGTCGCCCGCACCCTGGAGGTCGGGCCGCTGCGGCGGGCCTTCACGGTGATCCTGCCGGCGGCCGCCCCCACCATCCTCACCGGCATGCGCATCTCCATCGGCATCGCCTGGCTCGTCATCGTGGCGGCCGAGATGCTCGTGGGCGGCACCGGCATCGGCTACTTCGTCTGGAACGAGTGGAACAACCTCTCGATCACCAATGTGATCACCTCGATCCTGCTCATCGGCGTCGTCGGCATGGTCCTCGACCAGCTCCTTGCGAGGGCCCAGCGCCTCGTCACCTTCCCGGAATGAGGCGGCGATGAACGCGCTCACACCCTTCACTCCCGCCGCCTCCGACAGCCCGGAACCCGGCCGCATGTCCCCCTCCGAACGCTTCCTCTCCATCGAGGGCATCGCCCGGCGCTACCCGGCCCCCGGCGGCAAGGCGACCACCGTGTTCGAGAACCTGTGGCTGCCCATGCGCCGAGGCGAGTTCGTCTGCATGATCGGGCATTCGGGCTGCGGCAAGACCACGGTGCTCAACATCCTGGCCGGTCTCGAAGCCCCGAGCGAGGGCGTCGTCATCGCCGACGGCAAGGCGATCGAGGGGCCGAGCCTCGACCGGGCGGTGATCTTCCAGGGCCATGCCCTGCTGCCCTGGCGCAGCGTGCTCGGCAACGTCGCCTACGCGGTGTCGTCGCGCTGGCCCAAGGCCGGTCGCGCCGAGGTCGAGGCCCGGGCCGCCGAGGCCATCGCCACGGTGGGTCTGGCGGGCTCCGAGCACAAGCGCCCGGCCGAGCTCTCGGGGGGCATGAAGCAGCGGGTCGGCATCGCCCGGGCGCTCTCGATCGCGCCCAAGATGCTGCTCATGGACGAGCCGTTCTCGGCGCTCGACGCCCTCACCCGCGGCACCCTGCAGGACGAGGTCCGGCGCATCTGCCTCGAGACCGGCCAGACCGTGTTCATGATCACCCACGACGTCGACGAGTCGATCTATCTCGCCGACCGCATCGTGCTGATGACCAACGGTCCGCAGGCCAAGGTCGCCGAGATCGTCGAGAACCCGCTGCCCAAGGTCCGCTCGCGGACCGGGCTGCACCGCCAGCCCGGCTACTACGCCCTGCGCAACCACCTCATCGATTTCTTGGTCAGCCGCTCGAAGACCCTGCGCGACGAGAGCCCGCCCGGCTACGACCAGCGCCACCCGCCCGTCGTCCGGCTGACCCTGACCGAGGCCGACGAGGCCGCGGCGGCGCTCGGCTGAGCACGCCGAACCAAGCGCGGGTCCCCTCTCCTGGAAGGAGAGGGAGAGGGTGAGGTGTGCGACCTCGTCGGAGAACGCACTCCCCTCACCCCTGCCCTCTCCCCCTGGGAGAGGGAGACCCGCGCGACCCTGCTCCACCATCATGCAACCGGGAGACCCATCATGAAGCGCGAAGACCTCACCGAGAAGCTGCTCGACATCAAGCGCGAGAAGGGCTGGACCTGGAAGCACATCCAGGCCGAGATCGGCGGGATCTCGCCGATCCTCATCACCGCCGCCTGCATGGGCCAGATGAAGCTGCCCAAGGCCCAGGCGAAGAAGGCGGCCGAACTGTTCGGCCTCAGCCAGGCCGAGGAGCGGATGCTCAACGAGGCGCCCTATCGCGGCTCGATCCCGCAGATGCCGCCCACCGACCCGCTGATCTACCGCTTCTACGAGCTGGTGATGGTCTACGGCACCACCTGGAAGGAGCTGATCCAGGAGGATTTCGGTGACGGCATCATGTCGGCGATCGACTTCAACATGACCATGGAGCGCGAGCCCAACAACAAGGGCGACCGGGTCAAGATGAACCTCTCGGGCAAGTTCCTGCCCTACAAGTACTACGACAACGAGGACGGCGTGCCCGACTACGGCTTCAAGGAGCCGTAGCGTCCGGCCGCACGCAAGCCGCGGCGTTGGCACGATGATCGGCGCGCACTACCATCGCGCGCCGGAGAATACGGTCGTGGACGCCGCCGGGAGTGGAGGGGCCGATGTATGTCGACGATGGCTGGCGGCCGCCGCTCGAACCGCCGTCCCGCAAGCCCCGCATCACGAAGCGGCAGGAGCGGGTGCTGGTGTGGGTGCTGGCCTTGAACGCCCTGCTCCTGCTCGTCGCGCCGATCGGCGGGGCGACCATGGCCCACGCCCTGATGGCGCTGTTCCGGTAGGTCCGGGAGGACCACGCGGCGGTGGATGGTGCGGTGCGGCAGCGCCACCGAGGGTCGACGGCCGCGCCCGTTTCATGCTCGATGCGCGCCTGGGCCGGGACGCCGTTGAATCCGCCCGGGTCCTTGGTGTGTCGCCGGGTCCGATCGCAAGGCCGCAGGGCCGGTTTGCGGATCCTGCTTAGGGAGACGACCGCATGAACCTCGACGCCCTCTCGCTCACCTGGGCCCCGCGCCTGCTCAGCGTCCTTCGCATCATGACGGGGCTCCTGTTCCTTCAGCACGGCACCCAGAAGATCCTCGGGTTCCCGCCGAGCGAGCGCGGCATGCCCGCCCTGCTGTCGCTGTCGGGCACCGCCGGCCTCCTCGAACTGGTAGGCGGCGTGCTGATCGTGCTCGGCCTCTTCACCCGCCCGGTGGCCTTCATCCTCTCCGGGCAGATGGCGGTGGCCTATTTCCTGGCCCACGCGCAGCGCAGCTTCTATCCCATCCTCAACGGCGGCGAACTCGCGATCCTGTTCTGCTTCGTCATCCTCTACCTCGCCGCCGCCGGCCCCGGGCCGTGGAGCCTGGACGCGCAGCGCCGCCGGGTCTGAGGTCACCTGCGTTCGAACGAGGCCCCGCGGAGCCCGTCACCATGCGCCGTCTCGCCGTCCTTCTCGTCGCGCTCTGCCTCCCCGGCGTCGCCGTCGCGGCGACGGGGCCTTGCGCGGACCTCGAGGCGCAGCAGGACAGGAATGCCTGCATCGGCGCGGCGCTCGGCGAGGCCGACGCGGCCCTGAACCGGGCGTACCGGCAGCTCGGCGACCGGCTCGATGCCAACGGCAGGCGCAACCTCGTCGCCGCGCAGCGGGCCTGGATCGTGTTTCGCGACCGGGAATGCGAGCTGCGGTCCGGCTACGACACGCAAGACCCCGGCAACAACGGCACCCTGGCGCCGTTCCTGGTCGGCGACTGCAAGCGCGACCTCACGGGGCGGAGGACCGCGGATCTCCTCGACCAGCTGACGTGCCCCGGCGGCGACCCGTCCTGCACGCGATAGATCGGGGGCGCCTAATCCGCCCTCGGTCCGATACCGGGGAACGCCGCGCTTCGCGGGGTCTGTGGCGGATGCTACTGGCGCACGACGCTGCAAGATGATCCGTGAGAGCACCCATGGCCGAGACCCACCCCCCCACCGCCGACGTCGCCGCCGGGCTCGCCGCGACCCTGGAGGGCATCCGCCGCGCCGCCGGGGACCACGGGCGCGATCCGGCGACCGTCACCCTGGTCGCGGTCTCCAAGACCATCGCGGCGGAGGGCATCCTCACCGCCCTGGAGGCCGGGCAGCGGGTGTTCGGCGAGAACTACGTGCAGGAATCCAAGGCCAAGTGGCCGGCCCTGCGCGAACGCTTCCCCGACGTCGAACTGCACCTCGTCGGGCCTTTGCAATCCAACAAGGCCCGCGAGGCGGTGGAGCTGTTCGACGTCATCCACGGCCTCGACCGGCTGTCGCTGGCCGCGGCGCTGGCCAAGGAGATCGCCCGCGTCGGGCGTTCCCCGAAACTGCTCGTCCAGGTCAACACCGGCGACGAGCCGCAGAAGGGCGGCGTCTCGCCCGCGCAGGTCGACACGCTGCTGGCCGAGTGCCGCGACACCCACGGGCTGACGATCTCGGGCCTGATGTGCATTCCGCCCGCCGAGGACCCGCCCTCGGCGCATTTCGGGCTCCTGGCCGCCATCGCCGAGCGCCACGGCCTGCCCATGCTCTCGATGGGGATGAGCGCCGACTACGAGGCCGCGATCCAGATGGGCGCCACCCATGTGCGGGTGGGGACCGCGATCTTCGGGGCGCGGGTGCGGCCCGATCCGGCCTGAGCCGCTACATGATCTCGCGGGCGGTATCCTGCCAGCGGGTCAGGGGCCGGGTCAGGGCCACGAGGACGGCGTCGGCGAGCTTGCCCAGGATCGCGAAGGCGATGATCGCCGCCAGGATCTGGTCGGCCCGGCTGAACTGCTGCCCGTCCACGAGGAGGTAGCCGAGCCCCTCCGAGGCGCCCATCAGCTCGGCGGCCACCACGAACAGGAAGCCGAGCCCGAGGCCGGTGCGCAGGGCCACCAGGGTGGCCGGCAGCACGGCGGGCAGGAGGATGCGCCGGGCGAGCGCCGCCTTCGACAGGCGGAAGATGCGGCCGACCTCGATCAGCTTGCGGTCGACCGAGGCGATGGCCCCGGCCACCCCGATGTAGACCGGGAAGAACACCCCCACCGCGATCAGCACCACCTTGGGCGTCTCGAGGATGCCGAGCCACAGGATGAACAGCGGCACCCAGGCCAGCGAGGGCACCGCCCGCAGGGCCTGCAGGGTCGGATCGAGGAGGTGGCGGGCGAAGGGCAGCGTGCCGGTGAGCGCGCCCACCGCGATGCCGGCGGTGGCGCCCAGCACGAAGCCGAGGCCGACGCGGGTGAGGGTGGCGTTGACGTGCAGCCACAGGTCGCCCGAGACGGCCATCGCCTGGAGGGCGGCGACGATCCGGCTCGGCGGCGGCAGCAGCCGCCCCTGCGCCAGGCCGGCCCGCACCGCGAACTCCCAGCCGAGCGCCACCGCCAGCGGTAGCAGGAGCCCGAGGACGACCTGGCCGGCCGAGCCCCAGGAAACCTTCGGCCGTGGGGTGGCCGCGCTGCCGGACGAGGCCATGGGCGGACGCTCAGCGGGCCGGGACGGGCGCGAACCGCGTGTCGATCAGGCCGGCCACCGCCGCCTTCACGTCGACCTCGGCGGGGACCACGCCGGCCTGCTGCAATGCCACGCCCGCCGCCTCGATGCTCTGGGCCTGGGCGGCGCCGACGACGGGCTGGGTGAGGTCGGTGCGCTCGATCTGGCGGGCGATCACCGGCTCGGGCAGCTTGGTGGCCGCCACGAGGGCCTGCTTCAGCGAATCCGGGTTGGCGATGGCGTAGGCGCGGGCCTGCTCGTAGGCGGCGATCACCGCCTTGACGAGCTCGGGGTTGGCGGTGGCGAAATCCTCGCGCACGTCGAGCACGCCCCAGGTGTTGGCGGAGGCATCGCGGAAGAACAGGACGTTGCCGGCCTCGATCTCGGAGGCCGCCATCATCGGGTCGAGGCCGGCCCAGGCATCGACGTCGCCGCGCTCGAGGGCGGCGCGTCCGTCGGCATGCTGCAGCAGGACGAGCTTGGCGTCCTTCTCGGTGAGGCCGGCCCCCTGTAGGGCGCGGATCAGGAAGATGTGCGGATCGGTGCCGCGGGTGACGGCGATGCGCTTGCCCTTGAGGTCGGCCGGCTTGGCGATGCCGGTGTCCTTGCGGGTGACGAGCGCGGTCCATTCCGGGCGCGAGAAGGCGTAGATCGCCTTGATCGGGTTGCCGTTGATGCGCGCCAGCAGGGCGGCGGCGCCGGCCGAGGAGCCGATGTCGATGGCGCCGGCGTTGAGGAATTCCAGCGCCTTGTTGGAGCCGAGCGACTGGGTCCAGCGGACCTTGATGCCCTTGTCCTTGAGCGCCTCTTCGAGGAAGCCCTTGTCCTTGAGGACGAGGCCGACCGGGTTGTAGGTCGCCCAGTCGAGCCGGATCTCCTTCACGTCGGCGGCGAAGGCCGCGCCGTGCGAGAGCAACAGGGCGAGGGCGGCGCTCGCGAGGCCGCGACGGGACAGGTGCATGGCGGAGCTCCCCGATGCCCGTCGACGCGGGCTCACAGGGGTGAGCTAGGCAATCGCGTTCGGAGTGTCAAACGGAAAATCCGCTGAAGAGAACGCTTCAGGGGAGTTGGAGGAAGGCGGCGATCTTCGCTTTGACCTCTGCGATGACGCTGTCTGGGGCCATGTTGGAGAAACGCGCTCCACGGTCGGCCCAGGAAAGGGGCTTACCCTGATCAGCCAGTACGAAGCCGTGGGTCCCGTGTCCGGGTGGCAGGGCGACCTCGTAGGGGTAGCCGCGTCCGCGACTGGTGATGGGGCACGCGAAGCATCGCCCGACGAGGTTATTGTAGGATCGGGGTGTCAGCACAAGCACCGGACGCCAGAAACCCTGCTCCGTCCCGCCATGCGGACTGAAGTTCAGAACGATGATGTCTCCGAGATCGGGACAATAACGTGTTTCACCAGAACTCGTTTCCGACGGGAGGCCCGACGAACTGCTCGTCATGGAGGTTGTCTTTCGTGATGCCGGCGAGCAGTTCCTCGAACGTGTAGCGAGGCTGAGTCGCGCGGGGGGAAATGACGATCTGTCCATCTTCGACGCGCAACTCGGCACCGCTGCCTTCGCTGGCGCCCACATCCCGCAGGATGTGCGCAGGAATGCGGATGGCGAGGCTGTTGCCCCACCGTGAGAACTGAACGAACATTTTTCGATCCGCGCCGGTATCAACGAGATGTACGCTCAGGCGAGCCATATCGACTCACTGGCGTATCGTCGATGTAGATACGTTTTAATCGGCTGTGGGTCAAAATCCCTTGTGCCGCTCGTGCGCAAGCCGCACCGGTCCAGCCTTCCTCGCGCGCTGCCCCTATGCGGTGGTTTCCCCGCACCGCGAGCCCGCTGTCGGCGACGGCTTAACATGCTACGGGAGCGCGATGTTCGACGCTGCCGCAAGCCTCAAGTCCGTCCTCGATGCCCTGCCGCGGGATGCCCGCGAGGCGACGCAGTTGCGCGCCGTGCTGGTGCCGGAACTGCGGGCGGTGATCGCGGCCGGGCACAAGGACGCCGAGGAGCGCCTGATGCAGGAGCGCGACGGCGTCGCCTGCGCCAGGCGCATCAGCGCGCTGACCGATGCGGTGGTGCGCGCCATCCACGACGCCGTGGTCTGGCGGCTCTATCCCAACGACAATCCGTCGTCCGGCGAGCAGCTGGCCGTGGTCGCCACCGGCGGCTACGGCCGGGGCACGATGGCGCCGGGCTCGGACATCGATCTCCTGTTCCTGCTGCCCTACAAGCAGACCGCGTGGTCGGAGAGCGTCGTCGAGGCGATGCTCTACGTGCTGTGGGACCTCAAGCTCAAGGTCGGCCACGCCACCCGCTCGGTGGAGGAGTGCCTGCGCGAGGGCAAGGCGGACATGACGATCCGCACCGCCCTCCTGGAAGCGCGTTTCCTGTTCGGGTCGCGGGTCCTGTTCGAGGAGCTGGTGACGCGCTTCGACACCGAGCTCGTGATGTGGACCGCACCGGAATTCGTCGAGGCCAAGTTGCGCGAGCGCGACGGGCGCGTGAGCAAGTCGGGGGCCTCGCGCTACCTCGTCGAGCCCAACGTCAAGGACGGCAAGGGGGGGCTGCGCGACCTCAACACCCTGTTCTGGATCGCCAAGTACACCTACCGGGTGCGCGACCAGAGCGAGCTCGTGCCCGCCGGCCTGTTCACGCCGGAGGAGTACCGCTTGTTCGAGCGCTGCGAGGAGCTGCTGTGGCGGGTGCGCTGCCACATGCACTTCGTCACCGGCCGCTCGGAGGAACGGCTGTCCTTCGGCCTGCAGCCGAAGATCGCCGAGCGCTTCGGCTACGGCCCCCGCGGCGGGCTCTCGGGCGTCGAGCGGTTCATGAAGGCCTACTTCCTGATCGCCAAGGACGTCGGCGACCTCACCGCCATTGTCTGTGCCGCCCTGGAGGCGCGCCACGCCAAGCGCACCCCGGTGCTCGACCGCTGGATCGGCCGGTTCCGCGACCGCTTCCGCGCCTCCGCCATCGAGGCCGAGGACTTCGTGGACGACCACGGCCGCATCAACGTCAAGGACGGCGACGCCTTCGTGCGCGATCCGGTCAACCTGATCCGCCTGTTCTGGCTGGCCGACCGCCACAACCTGCCGATCCATCCGGACGCGACGCGCCTGGCCAACCGCTCGCAGCGGCTGATCGGCCATTCCCTGCGGGCCGACGGGGAGGCCAACCGGCTGTTCCTCGACATCCTGACCTCGAAGAACTCGCCCGAGACCATCCTGCGGCTGATGAACGAGGCCGGCGTGCTCGGCCGCTTCATCCCGGATTTCGGCCGCATCGTCGCGATGATGCAGTTCAACATGTACCACCACTTCACGGTGGACGAGCACCTGCTGCGCTCGCTGGGCGTGCTGGCGGCGATCGATTCGGGACGGGTGACCGAGGACCACCCCCTGGTCACGCGCCTGATCAACACCATCAGCAACCGGCGCGCCCTCTACGTGGCGGTGCTCCTGCACGACATCGCCAAGGGCCGGCCGGAGGACCACTCCATCGCCGGTGCCGCCATCGCCCTCAAGGTCGGCCCCCGCTTCGGCCTCAGCCCGGCCGAGACAGAGACCGTGGCCTGGCTCGTCGAGCACCATCTCCTGATGTCGATGACCGCCCAGAGCCGCGACCTGTCCGACCCCAAGACCATCGAGAAGTTCGCGGGCGTGGTCCAGACGCTGGAACGCCTCAAGCTCCTCACCATCCTGACGGTGGCCGACATCAAGGCGGTGGGCCCGGGCGTGTGGACCGCCTGGAAGGGCACGCTCCTGCGCACCCTCTACGACGAGACCGAGGTGATGCTCTCGGGCGGCCACTCCGAGATCGCCCGGACCGACCGGGTCCGCCTCATCCAGATGGCCCTGCGCGAGCAACTCGCCGACTGGGAGTCGGGCACCTTCGACGCCTATGCCGGCCGCCACAACCAGGCCTACTGGCTCAAGGTCGATTCCGCCCGCCAGTTCAAGCACGCCGGCTTCGTCGACCGCCTGGCCGCCCAGGGCCGCACCGTGGCCACCGCCTGCGAGACCGACCCGGCCCGCGGCATCACCGAGATCACGATCTATTCCCCCGACCACCCGCGCCTGCTCGCCATCGTCACCGGCGCCTGCGCGGCCTCGGGTGGCAACATCGTGGATGCGCAGATCTTCACCACCACCGACGGCTTTGCCCTCGATTCGATCTTCATCTCCCGCGCCTTCGACCGGGACGAGGACGAGCTGCGCCGGGCCGGCCGCATCACGATGGCGATCGAGAAGGCGCTCAAGGGCGAGATCCGCATCGCCGACCTCGTGGCCGACAAGCACCCCCCGAGCGCGCGCACCACCACCTTCTTGGTGCCGCCCGACATGGCGATCGACAACGCCCTGTCGAGCCGCGAGACCGTGGTGGAGATCACCGGGCTGGACCGGCCGGGCTTGCTCTACGAGCTGACCACGGCGCTGAGCCGGCTGAGCCTCAACATCACGTCGGCCCATGTCGCCACCTTCGGCGAGCGGGCGGTGGACGTCTTCTACGTCACCGACCTCACCGGCACCCGCGTCACCCAGCCCGACCGGCAGGTGGCGATCCGCAACGCGGTGATGGAGGTTTTCGCCGGTGACGTGGCGGCGCTGCGGGCCGAGGGGCTGGAAGCCCTGGTCGACTCGCCGCCGCCGCGCGAGGCGTGAGGACCGGTCAACTTGATTTCGGGCGGCGAGGGCCTGATATCACCCGCGACCCCGACATCCCTTTTCCTTCAACGATCGACGACAACCGATGATGGCCACCGACATGGAGCACGAGGACCGGCGCGAGGCGAACGAGGCTTCGCAGGCAGCCCACGAGTCCGCCCCCGGCGAGGCGCAGGCCGCCGAATCCGATTCCGCCAACGGCGACGTCAAGCACGCCGAAGCCCTGGCGACGCTGATGGCCGAGCGCGACGAGTTCAAGGACCGGACCCTGCGCACCCTGGCGGAGATGGAGAACCTGCGCCGCCGCACCGAGCGCGAGGTCGCCGACGCGCGCACCTACGCGGTCACCAACTTCGCCCGCGACCTGCTCACCGCCGCCGACAACATCCGCCGCGCCATCGAGAGCGTGCCGGCCGACGCCCGCGAGACCGCCGACGGCCCGTTCAAGGCGCTGCTCGACGGCATCGAGCTCACCGAGCGCGACCTCGCCAAGACCTTCGAGCGCCACGGCGTCAAGCTCCTGGAGCCCAAGGGCCAGAAGTTCGATCCCAACCGCCACCAGGCGATGTTCGAGGTGCCCGATGCCGAGGTGCCGAGCGGCACCGTGGTGCAGGTGATGCAGGCCGGCTACGTGCTCGGCGACAGGGTGCTGCGCCCGGCCCTCGTCGGCGTCGCCAAGGGCGGCCCGAAGGCCGCGGCCGGCCCGGCGGCCGACGACGCGGCCTGAGCGATGACGGGCAAGGCCCCGGGTCGGACACACCGTCCGGTCCGAGGCCTTGTCATCCCATTTCCGGTTGATCACTTCGTGATGCGGACATGGGCTTCGCTCAGGCGCCGCGCGGGCTCGGTGATGCGGTTCCCGCTTCATTCAAGCGGACACCGTATCGGAGGTTTCCGAACGCGCGTTCGCTACTTGAGCTGGATGCTGTCGACGACATCGCGGAACCGCGACAGGGTGGCGTCGCGCTGTTCGGCGCGGACCACCCCGACGGCGCGCAGGTATCCGTCGGGCGCGAACCGGATGGTCTGCGAGATCACCACCGGGATGTCGGTGGGCAGGTCCTTGGCGCGGGCCACCATCTCGTGCCAGTCGACCCCGTTCTGGCGGTAGCTCTGCGACCGCTCGATCACGAAGTCCTTCATGGTCTGGTTGGAATAGAGGGCGGCCCTGGCGAAGGCCTCGCGCTGGTCGGCGGCGGGGGGCTGCTGCACCGCCTGGGCCAGGACCAGGATCGGCTGGTCGAGGTTGCTGACCTCGTCGTTGGCGCCGTAGGTCATCAGCATCGAGTTGCCGGCCAGCACCCGGACCGGGCGGAAGCCCGCGGCGGTGCCGACCTTGAAGGGCAGGGCCGCCACCTGCTCCTGAAGGGTGAGCGCGGGGCGGATGTGCACGCCCGTGAGCATGCCGCGCATGGTCTCCTCGGTCTCCGCCCCGGGCACGCTCTGGGCGATGATGATGCCGGTGACCGTGGGATCGCCCACGAGGAGCAGCCATTTCTTGATCGGGGGCGCGCCCGCCGGCTCGGCCACCGGCTGCTCGCCGGTGAACAGCACCGCGTCGACCTCGCCGGCGACCTTGATCGCCTCGCGGCTCGAGACGACGAAGCCCTGCGACTTCAGGTTCTCGTCGGTGAAACTCTTCTCGAGGTCGACGTAGGCGCTGGGCGGCAGCTCCACCACCGAGAGCGTGGCGCCGCCCTCCAGGCGCTCGAACCCGGAGAAGCGCTTGGAGGGGGCCATGTCGGAGGGCGGCGTGAACCCGAAGCGGGAGCTGGGCGGATAGACCACGTCGGCCGCGAGGGCAGCCGCGGTGAGGCCGAGGCTCAGCACCAGCGCCGCACAGGGGCGCAGACAATCACGCAGACGCATCGGGTCCTGGTCTCCGGGCACTGTGGGCGGTCTTGGGACAGCCGGCTTGGGGCAGTCGGGCCGCCCCGAGCCGTGTCTCGATCCCCGATGAGGTCGGCCCACATCCCTCCCCTGTCAAGCGTGGCCGGATCTCATGGGCACCCGCACCCGCCGCAACGTGAGATTACAGCGCCCCCCGGCCGGCAGGCGATCGGCCATGACCGCCGGAATCGTCGCGTCCCCCGCTTCGCCCAGAAGATCTACCACGGCCGGCAGCAGCCGGTCGACGCCGTGGTGGATCAGGCGGGAGACCCCGCCGATCACCAGGGCGTCGCCCGAGCGGAGCCGGACGGACCGGGTCGGGTCGCCGCGCCGCAGCCCGCCGTAGCGGAACAGCGCGGTGGCCCCCAGGGACAGGGAGACGACCGGGGCATCCAGCGCCTCTTCGTCGCGGTCCTGGTGCAGGCCCATGCGCGCGGCCGGGCCGTAGAGGTTGACGAGGCAGGCCTCCGGCTCGGCATGGTAGCCCGACAGGTCGGCCCAGGCGCGCAGCGCCAGCGAGGGCATCGCCGGCCAGGGCCGGCCGGTCTCGGGGTGATGCGCCTGGTAGCGGTAGCCGACCTCGTCCGAGACCCAGCCGAGGGCGCCGCAGTTGGTCATCCGCACCGAGAACGGCCGGCCGGTGCGCGGCATCCGCGGCGTGTAGGGTGGGGCCTCGTCCATCGCCCGCGCCAGCTCCGTCCAGAGCCGGTCGCGCGCCGCCGCGTCGAGGTAGCCCGGATGGTGCACGAGCCCCGGGGCCAGCACCACGCCGGGCGAGGCGGCGGCCATCGACCGGATCAGTGGTCCTGGTCGATGTCGCGCTCCAGCACCGACTTGCTCTCCACCGTGGTGTCGGACTTGAGGTGGTAGACGAGCGGGATGCCGGTGGCGATCTCGAGGCTGGCGATGGTCTTGGTGGTCATGCCGTCGAGGACCATCACCAGGGCGCGCAGGGAGTTGCCGTGGGCGGCCACCAGCACGCGCTCGCCGTTCATGACGCGGGGCAGGATGAACTGGATGTAGTAGGGCAGCACCCGGGCGGCGGTGTCCTTCAGGCTCTCGCCGCCGGGGGGCGGCACGTCGTAGGAGCGGCGCCACTGGCGCACCTGCTCGTCGCCCCAGCGCTCGCGGGCGTCGTCCTTGTTGAGGCCCGACAGGTCGCCGTAGTCGCGCTCGTTGAGGGCTTCGGCACGGTGGGTCTCGAGACCGCCCTGCCCCATCTCCTCCAGCATCAGCGAGCAGGTGTCCTGGGCCCGGCGCAGGTTGGAGGTGAAGGCGACGTCGAAGGCGAAACCCTGGCCCTTGAGCCAGCGACCGGCGGTGCGGGCCTCGGCGATGCCGAGCTCGGTCAGTTCGGGGTCGCGCCAGCCGGTGAACAGCTTCTTGAGGTTCCACTCGCTCTGGCCGTGGCGAGCGAGGACGAGCAGACGCTCCATGGGGCAACGATCCCTTCGGTCGTGGATGGTGCGGTGCACAAACGTGCGCCGCCACGGCTGATGCCTGCCCGAGCCTGAACGCGCGATGACGCGGGCGCCGTTTGCCGAGCGCGTCTATCAGAGCCCGAGCACGTCGGCCATGCCGTAGAGGCCCGGCGGCCGGGCGAAGGCCCATCGCGCTGCGCGCACCGCGCCGCGGGCGAAGATGGCGCGGTCCTCGGCGTGGTGGGAGAGCGTGATGCGCTCGCCGGGGCCGGCGAAGACCACGCTGTGGTCGCCGACCACGCTGCCGCCGCGCAGGGTGGCGAACCCGATGTCGCCGGGTCGGCGCGCGCCGGTGTGGCCGTCGCGGGTCGAGACGCGCACGTCGGGGAGCGCCACGCCGCGCCCCTCCGCCGCCGCCTCGCCGAGGAGCAGCGCGGTGCCGGACGGCGCATCCACCTTCATGCGGTGGTGCATCTCGACGATCTCGATGTCGAAGTCCTCGCCGAGGGCCGCGGCGACCTTGCGCACCAGCCCGGCCACGAGGTTGACCCCGAGGGACATGTTGCCCGAGCGCACGATCCTGGCGTGATGGGCCGCGGCCGCCAGCCTGGCGAGGTGGGCCTCGTCCATCCCGGTGGTGCCGACCACGTGGACGATCCGCGCCTGGGCCGCGAGTTCGGCAAAGACGATGGTGGCCGCGGGCACGGTGAAATCGAGCACGCCCTCGGCGGCGGCGAAGACCGGCAGCGGATCGTCGGTGACGGGCACGCCGAGCGCCCCGATGCCGGCCAGCGTCCCGGCATCCTGGCCCAGCGCGGGCGAGCCCTCGCGCTCGATCGCCCCCGACAGCGTGCAGCCCTCGGCCTCGGCCACTGCGCGGATCAGCATCCGCCCCATGCGCCCGTCGGCGCCCACCACCACGAGCCGCATGCTGTCCTCCGACCGTTCCGGCTGGCGGTACAGCCTGGGGCCGGCTCTGCCAAGGCTCGGCCAAGACTCTGCTCGGCCAAGACTCTGCAAAGACGAAGGGATCGAGGAGGCAGGGGCGCGGGGACCTTGCGCAGGGACCTTGCACGGCATGGGGAACGGCATATCGTTCTCGCATGACGAGCGCAGCCCAAGACCTGGTGCGAAAGCAGGATCTGTCGCGAAAGGACGAGCCGCGGACGGATCTGAAGGATCTTGACGAGGTGGTGCTCCTGAGCGACGTGTCCGCCGACGATGGCGCCGTCCTGACGGCGGGCACGGACGGCACGGTCGTGGCCGTCGTTCGCGACGGGATCGCCTACATCGTCGAGTTCAGCGAGCCTCCCGGAACGCTCGCCACCGTCATGGCGGATGAGCTTGTGCGAGCGGGTGCCGCCCGAGCGTGAGGGCACCGACCAGCGATCGGCCCACACATTTTGTCGTGAACCCTGCCAAGATCGTCGGGTACCTCCTCAACCTCCACCATGCATTGGGCGGACCCAAGGCGCGGTTCTTCCTAGCTTTCGGGTTCAGCGTCAGCGACCCCGAGACGCTGGGCCGGGCCATCCTCGACCATGCCGTGCCCGACCATTTCGCCGGACGCGTCGTCGGGAAGGCTGGCGACATCCGACTCGTCTACGCAGGCCCGATCAGGACTCCCGACGGTCGAAATCCTCGGATCAGGACCGTCTGGCTCGCCGAAGCGCACAACACCGCTCGCTTCATCACGGCCTATCCCGACCGGTGACGCCACGCGAGGGTCCTCCGTCGACGGTCCGTCACGACTTCCGCCCCGCCACCAGCGGCCCGAGCACGTCGACGACACCGTTGAGGAAGATCTGGGTGCCGACGCACAGGAGCAGGAAGGCCGAGAGCCGGCCGAGCACCCGCGCCCGGCCCGGGCCGATCAGCGAGACGACCCGGTCGGCCGAGCCGTAGGCGATGCGTACCATCGCGGCGATGACGAGGGCGGCGAGCGACACGCCCACGAAGAAGCCGACGGATTCCGGCCCGGCCGGCGGCCGGTTCGAGCCCAGCGCGATCGCCACCGCGATGGTGCCGGGGCCGGTGGTGAAGGGCAGGGTGAGGGGGAAGAAGGCGATCTCGGCGAGGTTGCCGGCCGGCTCCTGCGCCTCGGCGTGCTTGCGCGCCTCGCGGGCCTCGGGTGCGCGCAGCAGCGTCCACGCCGAGGCGCCGACCACGAGGCCGCCGGCGATCCGCAGGGCCGCCAGCGAGACGCCGAAGAAGTTGAGGATCGGCGCCCCGGCCCAGAGCGCGGCCAGCATGATCAGCGCCGCGTAGAAGCCGATCCGCCGGGCGAGTTCGAGGCGCTCGGCATGGCTGTTCTGCGCCGTCACCTGGGCGAAGATGAGGGCGGCCCCCACCGGGTTGACGATGGAGAACAGGGTCGAGAGCGCCAGGAGGAAGCTCGCGACCCCGGCTTCCAGGCTGATGGCGTCGGTCATCGCGTCAGCCCGGTGAGGGAGCGGGGACCAGGACCCGGGCGGGCGCGCGCAGGGTGCTGCGCCGGACCTGATGCACGGGAATCGGGCGATACAGCTGCTTGGTCGCGTCGACCACGTGCAGCCCGGCGAAGGGCAGCGACAGGCCGGTGCCGAACCGCTCCCAGGCCCCGGCGGTGCGCAGCCACAGGCGGCTCTCCACCGGTGGCATGTACAGGGTCTCGGCCCAGCCCTCCGGCGAGAACAGGGTGCTGCGCATCAGCCGGCCGAGCTGCGAGCGGCTGTAGGGCTGGCCGTGGCCGAACGGCGTCGCCTCGCGCCGGGCCCAGACGCCACGGCGGTTGGGCACGACGAGGATCATGCGCCCCCCCGGCGTCAACACCCGCCAGACCTCCTGCAGCAGTTCGGTGGGGCTCTCCACCGATTCGAGGGCATGGACCAGGATGACGCGGTCCACCGCCGCCTCCGGCAGGGGCATCATCGTCAGGTCAGCGAGCGCCGAGGCCGAGCGGCCGCTGCCCGGCCAGTTCACCACGCCCTGCGTGGCGGGCATGAAGGCCAGCGTGCGCTCGGCGATGCAATGCACGGTGGTGAGGTAGGGGGTCGCGTAGCCGAGCCCGAGCACCCTCAGGCCGGAGACGGAGCCGAGGAAGCCGTGGACCGCGCGGCCGACGATGCGGTGGGTCACGCTGCCGAGCGGCGTGGCGTAGAAGGCGCGCAGATCGGTGACGTCGAGACGCATGGCGTTGCGGTTCCGGCCCGTCCGGGCCGTGGAAGCCCGACGAGGGCCATCAATGGGGATCGCGGGCGCGCCCGGCAACCCGCGCTGCGCACGGAACCGCCTGCTCTACCTCATGTTCTTCGACCGCCGAACGATGGAGTGAACCCCACCATGACCGACCCTCGCCCCGAGATCCGCACCTTCCCCTGCCGCAGCGACAACATCGGCGTGCTCCTGCGCGATCCCGCCACCGGGGCCTGCGCCGCCATCGACGTGCCCGAGGCCGCCGCGGTGCTGGCCGCCCTCGACGAGACCGGCTGGACGCTGACCGACATCCTGGTCACCCACCGCCACGGCGACCACGTCGAGGGCATCCCCGAGGTCAAGCGGCGCACCGGCGCCAAGGTCACGGCGCCGCTCAAGGCGGGTGGCGCGGTGCCTGAGGTCGACCGGACCGTGAAGGAGGGCGACGTCGTGCGGATCGGCGAGCTCGCCGCCGAGGTCTGGGAGACGCCGGGCCATTGCGACGACCACGTCTCCTACGTGTTCGGGCAGGCCGGGGTCGCCTTCGCCGGCGACACCCTGTTCACCCTGGGCTGCGGCCGCATTCTCGAAGGGCCGCCGGAGGTGCTGTGGCACTCCCTGAGCCGGTTCCTGGCCCTGCCCGACGCGACCCAGGTCTACAGCGGCCACGACTACGTGCTGGCCAACGCGCGCTTCGCGCTGGCCGCCGAGCCCGACAATGCCGCCCTCGCCGCGCGCATGGCCGAGGCCGAGGCGGCGGCCGGCGAAGGCCGGTTCCTGATCCCGACCACCATCGGGATGGAGCGCGCCACCAACCCGTTCCTGCGATCCGACCAGGCGACCCTCGCCAAAGCCGTGAATCTTTCCGCGCAGGCGGCACCGGTGGAGGTTTTCACCGCCCTGCGGGCCTGGAAGAACCGGTTCTGACAGGCTATGCGACTGACTCAGGGCTGCCGGGCGCGGATACACGGTCTGCGTGCCGGCCGCCTTTCGAAGAGGACATGGTGCCGATGCGGGCGCGCGCCCACCGGAACGCGGCGGCCCGCGGACGGGATGCCTTCACCAAGCGACCCGCGACGCCCGTCGCCGTGGTCGCGGCGGTGCCGCAGGGGCCGGTCCAAGAGCCGGCCCAGGAGCTGGCCGTCTTGGGCGAGCCCGTCCCCGCCCCGGCCGAGTCGGCACCGGAGGCGTCCGTCCCCCCTGCGGTCCGGCCGCTGCGGGTCGCCCTCCGGTCGCGCCCGGCCACGGTCTCGGCCGACGTGCGCCTGCTCGCCATCGCCTCGGACCATCTCGCCCGGCTGGGCCCCAAGCGCGTCACCGTCGTCGCGGTGGCCGCCGAGGCCGGCATGACCCACGCCAACGTCTATCGCTACTTCCCCTCGAAGGACGCGCTCCTCGACGCCGTGGTCGGGCGCTGGCTGCGCGACGTCGAGGCCGAGCTCGCCCGGATCGCCGACGCGCCGGACCCCGCCGACGACAAGATCGAGCGGCTCCTCACCGCCCTGGCCGCGGCCCAGCGCGAGACCCTGTCGCAGGCGCCCCATCTCTTCGCGGTCCACCTCGATGCCGCGGTGGCGGCACGGCCGATCGCCCGCCGGCACCGGGTCCGCCTGCGCAACCTGGTCGAGCGGGTGGTCGAGGAAGGCATCGGCGCCGGGGCCTTCGTCGCCCGCGACCGCGAGCGGGCCATCGCCTACATCTTCGATGCGAGCTACCGCTTCACCCACCCCCTCGCGATCCAGAACGACGCCGACCTGCCGCGCGACCTCGTCGATCTGCGCTTCGGCGTGGTGATCCAGGCGATTCAGCGCAGCCTGCGTTCCGGCCAGCTCTGACCTCCGGCCCGCCGCTGCCGAAGTGACAGATCCGACCCGCTGTCACGACTGCTTCGCCGCCGAAGCGATATCGCCGTCCTCGCCCTAAGAGACTGGGAAGCCTCGCGTTCTTAGGGGCATCGAAAAGCCGGCCGGGCGCCGGCTGGCCCGAACCCTGCTTTCCCTCGCCTCCCGTCGGCTTGAAGCGGCGCGCCTTTTCCGCCACACCCCGGCGCAACGAGAGCGGGCGGGAAGCCCGGTCCGCGGTTCGACGACCGACGGCTCGGCATCGCAACCGTGGGCAGCCATCACCATCGGAGGTCGTTTTTCATGGCACGCAGCAAGATCGCGCTCATCGGCGCCGGGCAGATCGGCGGAACCCTCGCGCATCTGGCGGGCCTGAAGGAACTCGGCGACGTCGTCCTGTTCGACATCGCCGACGGCGTGCCCCAGGGCAAAGGCCTCGACATCGCCGAATCGGCTCCCGTCGACGGCTTCGACGCCCATTACTCCGGCGCCAGCGATTACGCCGCGATCAGCGGCGCCGACGTGGTGATCGTCACCGCCGGCGTGCCGAGGAAGCCCGGCATGAGCCGCGACGACCTCATCGGCATCAACCTCAAGGTGATGGAGGCCGTCGGCACCGGCATCAAGAACCACGCGCCGGACGCGTTCGTGATCTGCATCACCAACCCGCTCGATGCCATGGTCTGGGCGCTGCAGAAGTTCTCGGGCCTGCCCACGAACAAGGTGGTCGGCATGGCCGGCGTCCTCGATTCCGCCCGCTTCCGCCACTTCCTCGCGGACGAGTTCAAGGTCTCGGTGGAGGACGTCACCGCCTTCGTGCTCGGCGGCCACGGCGACGACATGGTGCCGCTGGTGCGCTACTCCACCGTGGCCGGCGTGCCGCTGCCCGACCTGGTCAAGCTCGGCTGGACGACCCAGGAGAAGCTCGACGCCATGGTCGAGCGCACCCGCAAAGGGGGCGGCGAGATCGTCAACCTCCTCAAGACCGGCTCGGCCTTCTACGCCCCGGCGGCGTCGGCCATCGCCATGGCCGAGAGCTACCTGCGCGACAAGCGCCGGGTGCTGCCCTGCGCCGCCCATCTCTCCGGCGAATACGGCATCGACGGCATGTACGTCGGCGTGCCGATCGTCATCGGCGCAAACGGCGTCGAGCGCATCCTCGAGGTGGAGTTCACGCCCGACGAGAAGGCGATGTTCGACAAGTCGGTGGGCGCGGTAAAGACGCTGCTCGAGGCGTGCAAGGGCATCAATCCCGCGCTCGCCTGACGGCTCGGGCGAATGGGGAGTGGCGAATGGCGAATGGAAGGTCAGCCTTCCGGTCGCCGTGACATCGACGCCCCCTACTCGCCATTCGCCACTCCCCATTCGCCAAAGAGGTTGCGATGAACATCCACGAATACCAGGCCAAGGCGGTGCTCAAGGAATTCGGCCTGCCGGTCTCGCGCGGCGTTCCGATCTTCAAGGCCGAGGAGGCCGAGGCCGCCGCCAGGGAACTGGGCGGCCCGGTCTGGGTGGTGAAGTCGCAGATCCATGCGGGCGGGCGCGGCAAGGGCACGTTCAAGGGCGCGCCGGCCGGGGCCAAGGGCGGCGTGCGCGTCACCAAGTCCATCGACGAGGTCAAGCAGTTTGCCGGCGAAATGCTCGGCGAGACCCTGGTGACGATTCAGACCGGCGAGGCCGGCAAGCAGGTCAACCGCCTCTACATCGAGGAGGGCGCCCAGATCGAGGCGGAGTTCTACCTCTCGATGCTGGTGGACCGCGAGACCGGCAAGGTCGCCTTCGTGGTCTCCACCGAAGGCGGCATGGACATCGAGACGGTGGCCCACGAGACGCCGGAGAAGATCGTCACCTTCTCGGTCGATCCGGCCACCGGCGTGATGCCCCACCACGGCCGCCTCGTCGCCAAGACCCTCGGGCTCACCGGCCCGCAGGCCAAGGAAGCGGGCGATCTCGTCACCAGGCTCTATACGGCGTTCACCGCCAAGGACATGAGCATGCTCGAGATCAACCCGCTGGTGCTCACCGGCGACGGCCATCTCAAATGCCTGGACGCCAAGATCTCGTTCGATTCCAACGCCCTCTACCGCCACCCCGACATCGTGGCCCTGCGCGACGAGACCGAGGAGGACGCCAAGGAGATCGAGGCCTCGAAATACGACCTCGCCTACATCGCCCTCGACGGCACAATCGGCTGCATGGTCAACGGCGCGGGTCTGGCCATGGCAACCCTCGACATCATCAAGCTCTACGGCGAGGAGCCGGCCAACTTCCTCGACGTCGGCGGCGGCGCGAGCGAGGAGAAGGTCACCGCGGCCTTCAAGATCATCACCGCCGACCCGCAGGTGAAGGGCATCCTCGTCAACATCTTCGGCGGGATCATGAAGTGCGACGTCATCGCCCGCGGCGTCATCGCTGCGGTGAAAGCGGTGGGCCTGCAGGTGCCGCTGGTGGTGCGCCTGGAGGGCACCAACGTCGAGCAGGGCAAGGACATTATTCGAAATTCCGGGCTGAACGTGATTTCGGCCGACGACCTCGATGATGCTGCGCAGAAGATCGTGGCTGCGGTCAAGAAGGGCTGAGCGGCTTGCACATTCCGGTCGAAATGGAAATTCCGCTGCTCCTTGGCATTTTTATCCTTGGAGGCATAGGAGTTATCGCTACGCCCGCTTGCGCTGCGGTTTGGAGCATCCGTGGATTGTTTGGACTTCAAGCAGGCGTGCTCACCGGGCAGATCATGCTCGCCGTTCTAACTCTCGTCCCAATATTCAGCGTGTACCAATGTTCAGTCGAAGCCGACCGTCCTCCTATCATCATCGGAGACGCAATGACGGATAACGATGCGACCGTTCGAGGGCTGTTCCTTTTCACCATTGCCGCGGTGCCGGGATCAGTCGCCAGCATGTTCTTCGTGTGGCTCTCGATCCGATCTTTTGTGAAGCAGATGCCCCGCGTCTACTCTGGAGCGCCGACCTAAATGTCCATCCTCATTGACGCATCGACAAAAGTCATCTGCCAGGGCTTCACCGGCAAGAACGGGACCTTCCACTCCGAGCAGGCCATCGCCTACGGCACCAAGATGGTCGGCGGCACCTCGCCCGGCAAAGGGGGTTCCAAGCACCTCAACCTGCCGGTCTTCGACACGGTGGCCGAGGCCCGCGAGGCTACGGGTGCGGATGCCTCTGTCGTCTACGTGCCGCCGCCGGGCGCGGCCGACGCCATCTGCGAGGCGATCCAGGCCGAGATCCCGCTGATCGTCTGCATCACGGAGGGCATCCCGGTGCTCGACATGGTGCGGGTCAAGCGCGCGCTGGAAGGCTCGAAGTCCCGCCTCGTCGGGCCGAACTGTCCCGGCATCGTCACGGCGGGCGAGTGCAAGATCGGCATCATGCCGGCCAACATCTTCAAGCGCGGCTCGGTGGGCATCGTCTCGCGCTCGGGCACCCTGACCTACGAGGCCGTGTTCCAGACCTCGAACGCGGGGCTCGGCCAGACCACGGCGGTGGGTATCGGCGGCGACCCGGTCAAGGGCACCGAGTTCATCTCCATGCTCGAGCTGTTCCTTGCCGACGACAGGACCGAGTCGATCGTGATGATCGGCGAGATCGGCGGCTCGGCCGAGGAAGAAGCGGCGCAGTTCCTCGCCGACGAAGCCAAGCGCGGCCGCAAGAAACCGATGGTCGGCTTCATCGCCGGGCGCACCGCGCCTCCGGGCCGGCGCATGGGGCACGCCGGCGCCATCATCTCCGGCGGCAAGGGCGGCGCCGAGGACAAGATCGCCGCCATGGAAGCGGCCGGCATCCGGGTCTCGCCCTCGCCGGCCCGCCTCGGTTCGACCCTCGTCGAGGTGCTGAAGGGTTGAGGCCGCGTTTGCGGTGCGGTGCATTCCGGTGCGCCGCACCTATATGAAGATGGCGATGCTGGGTTGAGCCCCGCATCGATCGACAACCCGGGTCGGGGCCGACCCGGACGAGGGCCCGAGGGGCGGGCTCTCCAGCGGCAGGATGAACGACCGATGGCACGGATGGACGCGAACGACACGGCGCTCGGGACTTCCTTCCTCACCGGCGGCAACGCCGCCTACATCGAGGCCCTGCAGGCGGACTATTTCCGCGATCCGACCTCGGTGGATCCGGCCTGGGCCGCGTTCTTCAAGTCGCTGGGCGACGACAGGGCGCTGGCCGAGAAGAACGCCGCCGGCGCGTCCTGGGAGAAGCCGCACTGGCCGGTGCAGGCCAACGGCGAGATCGTCTCGGCGCTGGACGGTAACTGGGCCACGGTCGAGAAGGCGATCGGCGACAAGATCCGCGCCAAATCCGACACGGCGAAGGTGGAGCCCAAGGCCGCCGACGGGGCCGCGGCCCCGGCCGCCAGCGCCGCCTCCATCGAGCAGGCGACCAAGGATTCCGTGCGCGCGATCATGCTGATCCGCGCCTACCGCATGCGTGGCCATCTCCACGCCAAGCTCGACCCCCTCGGCCTCGCCCAGCGCGGCGACCAGGCCGAGCTGCACCCCCAGCACTACGGTTTCGAGGAGGCGGATTGGGACCGCCCGATCTTCCTCGACAACGTGCTCGGCCTCGAATACGCGACCATCCGCGAGATCGTCGAGATCCTGGAGCGGACCTACTGCCAGACGCTCGGCGTCGAGTTCATGCACATCTCCGATCCCACCGAGAAGGCGTGGATCCAGGAGCGCATCGAGGGCCGGGGCAAGGAGATCTCGTTCACGCCCGAGGGCAAGCGCGCGATCCTCAACAAGCTGATCGAGGCCGAGGGCTTCGAGAAGTTCCTGGACCTCAAGTACACCGGCACCAAGCGCTTCGGCCTCGACGGCTCGGAATCGATGATCCCGGCCCTGGAGCAGATCATCAAGCGCGGCGGCGCGCTCGGCGTGAAGGAGATCGTCCTCGGCATGGCCCACCGCGGCCGGCTGAACGTGCTCACCAACGTGATGGCCAAGCCCTTCCGGGCGGTGTTCAACGAGTTCAAGGGCGGCTCGGCGAACCCGGCCGAGGTCGAGGGCTCGGGCGACGTGAAGTACCACCTCGGTGCCTCGTCCGACCGCACCTTCGACGACAACAACGTCCACCTCTCGCTCACCGCCAACCCGTCCCACCTCGAGATCGTCGATCCTGTGGTGCTGGGGAAGGTGCGCGCCAAGCAGGACCAGCGCGCCAAGCCGAACGTGCAGCGCACCAGCGTGATGCCGCTCCTCATCCACGGCGACGCCGCCTTCGCGGGCCAGGGCGTGGTGGCCGAGTGCCTCGGCCTGTCGGGCCTCAAGGGCCACCGCACCGGCGGCTCGATCCACTTCATCATCAACAACCAGATCGGCTTCACCACCGACCCGCGGTTCTCGCGCTCCTCGCCCTATCCGTCGGACGTCGCCAAGATGGTGGAGGCGCCGATCTTCCACTGCAACGGCGACGACCCCGAGGCGGTGACTTTCGCCGCCAAGATCGCCACCGAGTACCGCCAGAAGTTCGGCAAGCCGGTGGTCATCGACATGCTGTGCTACCGGCGCTTCGGCCACAACGAGGGCGACGAGCCGGCCTTCACCCAGCCCAAGATGTACCAGCGCATCCGCAAGCATCCGACCGCGCTGGAGACCTACGGCAAGCGCCTCGTCGCCGACGGCGTGATCACCGAGGAGCAGCTGGCCGAGCGCAAGGCGGCGTTCCGCGCCATCCTCGACGGCGAGCTCGAGGTCGCCGGCAACTACAAGGCCAACAAGGCCGATTGGCTCGACGGCCGCTGGTCCGGCTTCAAGGCGGTGCGCGAGGACGTGGACGATCCCCGCCGGGGCAAGACCAGCGTGCCGGCCGAGACGCTGCGCGAGATCGCCCAGCGCATCACCACGCCGCCGCCGGGCTTCCACCTCCACCGCACCATCCAGCGGTTCTTCGACAACCGCGCCAAGGCGGTGGAGACCGGCAAGGGGATCGACTGGGCCACCGCCGAGGCGCTGGCCTTCGGCTCGATGCTGATTGAGGGCCACCGCGTCCGCCTCTCGGGGCAGGACGTCGAGCGCGGCACCTTCTCGCAGCGCCACGCCGTGGTGATCGACCAGGAGAACGAGCAGCGCTACACCTCGCTGAACTCGATCCGCGAGGGCCAGGCCAGCCTCGAGGTCATCAACTCGATGCTCTCCGAGGAGGCGGTGCTCGGGTTCGAGTACGGCTACTCCCTGGCCGAGCCCAACGCCCTGGTGCTGTGGGAGGCGCAGTTCGGCGACTTCGCCAACGGCGCGCAGGTGGTGATCGACCAGTTCATCTCGAGCGGCGAGCGCAAGTGGCTGCGCATGTCGGGCCTGACCCTGCTGCTGCCGCACGGCTACGAGGGCCAGGGGCCGGAGCATTCCTCCGCCCGCCTGGAGCGCTTCCTGCAGATGTGCGCCGAGGACAACATGCAGGTCGCCAACGTGACCACGCCCTCGAACTACTTCCACATCCTGCGGCGCCAGCTCAACCGCGAGTTCCGCAAGCCGCTGGTGCTGATGACGCCCAAGTCCCTGCTGCGCCACAAGAAGGCGGTGTCGAACCTCGACATGCTGGCGGAGGGCTCGACCTTCCACCGCATCCTGTGGGACGACGCCCAGCACGAGCCGGACGGCATCAAGCTGGTGCGCGACGAGAAGATCCGCCGCGTCGTGCTGTGCTCGGGCAAGGTCTATTACGACCTGTTCGACGAGCGCGAGAAGCGCGGGCTCAGCGACGTCTACCTGATGCGCGTCGAGCAGCTCTACCCGTTCCCCCTGAAGGCGCTGGCCACGGAGATGGCCCGCTTCCGCAACGCCGAGGTGGTGTGGTGCCAGGAGGAACCCAAGAACATGGGTCCCTGGGCCTTCGTCGAGCCCTACCTCGAATGGGTGCTCGGCCAGGCCGGCGCCTCGGTGAAGCGCGCCCGCTACGTCGGCCGCCCGGCCTCGGCCTCCACCGCGGTGGGCCTGCTCTCCAAGCACCAGGCGCAGCTCGCGGCCTTCCTCAACGAGGCGCTGGCCGTCTGACGGCCGCGCCCTCTCCTTGTCAGGCCGCGCCCGCCGCGGCCCCAACCCTCCGGGGACGAAACCACATGGCAACCGACATCCTCGTCCCGACGCTCGGCGAATCCGTGAGCGAGGCCACGATCGGCCGCTGGTTCAAGAAGCCGGGCGACATCGTGGCGGCCGACGAGCCGCTGGTGGAACTCGAGACCGACAAGGTCACCCTCGAGGTCAACGCGCCGGCCGCCGGTGAACTCGGCGAGATCGTCGCCAAGGACGGCGAGACGGTGGAGCCCGGCGCCCTGCTCGGCTCGATCGTCGAGGCGGGGGCGGGCGGGGCCAAGCCCGCGCCGAAGAAAGCCGAGGCGAAGGCGACGGAGACCAAGCCGGAGGCCCGGTCCGAAGGCGCGAAGCCGGCCGATTCCGGGCCCGCCACCGAGTCCTCGGCCGGCTACGGCAACCACGGCGAGGGCGCATCGCCCGCCGCGCGCCCCTCAGGCGACAACGGCCCGGCGGTGGCCAAGATGGCGCGTGAAACCGGCATCGATCCCGCCACCCTCGCCGGCACCGGCAAGGACGGCCGCGTGACCAAGGGCGACATGATCGATGCCACGGCCAAGGGGCCGACCCCCGCCGCGGCGCCGGCCCGCGAGGCCAAGGCTCCTCCGGCGCCGCGTCCGGCCTCGAAGCCCGACGACGCCGCGCGCGAAGAGCGCGTGAAGATGTCCAAGCTCCGCCAGACCATCGCCCGGCGCCTCAAGGACGCCCAGGACACGGCGGCGATGCTGACGACGTTCAACGACGTCGACATGGGCGCCGTGATGGCCCTGCGCGCCCAGTACAAGGACATGTTCGAGAAGAAGCACGGCACCAAGCTCGGCTTCATGGGCTTCTTCACCAAGGCGGTGATCGGCGCGCTCAAGGACGTGCCGGCGGTGAACGCCGAGATCGACGGGACCGACCTCGTCTACAAGAACTACTACCACATCGGCATCGCGGTCGGGACCGACAAGGGCCTCGTGGTGCCGGTGGTGCGCGACGCCGACGACCTCTCCATCGCCGGGATCGAGAAGACGATTGCCGGCTACGGGAAAAAGGCGCGCGACGGAAAGCTCTCCATCGACGAGATGCAGGGCGGCACCTTCACCATCACCAACGGCGGCATCTACGGCTCGCTGATGTCGACCCCGATCCTCAACGCCCCGCAGTCGGGCATCCTGGGCATGCACCGCATCGAGGAGCGCCCGGTCGTGCGAGCCGGCAAGATCGAGGCGCGGCCGATGATGTATCTCGCCCTCTCCTACGACCACCGCATCGTTGACGGGAAGGAGGCGGTGACCTTCCTGGTGCGGGTGAAGGAGGCGCTGGAGGACCCGGCCCGGCTCGTGCTGGACCTGTGACACGACGATGTCGGCGGCTGTTGCAATGGCAATCTCACCGGCCATGGCCGCCGACACGGATTTTCCTCCCGCAACATTGATTATCGTGCTCATTCTCGATTCAGCCGCGATAGCTACCCTCGTTTCCCCTGTTTTTCTCTTCTCGCAGTCGATCGTCCAAACACTTCGCCGCTCCGCGGGATGAGGCGTGTGTGTGTCAGCCGAGAGGTTCGTTCGTCCATCCCGAGCCGTACGAGGGGCATGACGGATGCCGGTCGTTGCGAAGGTGGATGGTGTCCGCATCATGTTCTGCGCGAACGAACACCCGCCGCCTCATTTTCATGCCGAAATCGCCGAGCATCGGGCCGTCATCGACATCGCAAGCCTCACGGTGACAGAAGGGTTTCTTCCGATTGCAAAACGACGGACAATTCTGGACTGGGCTGCGTCGCGACAACGCCACCTGAGCCTCGCTTTCCTTCGGGCGACAGCACATGAGAAAGTTGAGCCGATCGCATGAAGAAGCTGCCTCGGGTCGCAACCGCCGAGCCCGTCATCCATGGTGTGCTCAAGCTGATCTTCCTGGACGGCTATGAAGGCGTCATCGATCTTCGTCCGCTCATCGCCCGCGGCAAGGTGTTCACCTGGCTGCAGGACCCTGAGAATTTCTCGGGCGTGCGCGTCGACGAGTACGGGCACTCCATCTCGTGGACGGACGAGAGCGGTTACACCCTCGACTTCGGAGCCGACTCGCTGAGGCGAGACTGCGAGCGTCAGGCCGAGATCCACAAGCTGATGGTCGGGTGATCCCGACCGTGCTGCCGAATGGTTCGTCCACGAGCCATACCGATTCTGCCGAACCGTGATGCCGGGCTGCAAAACGCGGTGGTCGCCCGATGTCGCGACAGCTGTTGAAGGAAGACCATGTCCTACGATCTCGTCGTCATCGGCACCGGCCCCGGCGGTTACGTCTGCGCCATTCGCGCCGCGCAGCTCGGCCTGAAGACGGCGGTGGTGGAAAAGCGGGCGACGCATGGCGGCACCTGCCTCAACGTCGGCTGCATCCCGTCCAAGGCTCTGCTCCACGCCTCGGAGGCGTTCGAGGAGGCGGGCACGCATTTCGCCGACATGGGCGTGATCGTGAATGCCCCCAAGCTCGACCTCGCCAAGATGATGGCGTTCAAGCAGGACGGCGTCGACGGCAACACCAAGGGCGTCGAATACCTGCTCAAGAAGAACGGCATCGACACCTATCGCGGCACCGGCCGGTTGGCGGGTGCCGGCCGGGTCGAGGTGCTGTCGGAGGACGGCGGCAACCGGATGCTGGAGACCAAGAACGTGGTCATCGCCACGGGCTCGGACGTGACGCGGCTGCCCGGCGTCACCATCGACGAGACGGTGGTGGTCTCCTCCACCGGCGCCCTCGATCTGAAGAGCGTGCCGGGCAAGCTCCTCATCATCGGCGCCGGCGTCATCGGCCTCGAACTCGGCTCGGTCTGGCGGCGGCTGGGCTCCGACGTCACGGTGGTCGAATACCTCGACCGGATCCTGCCGGGCATGGACGGCGAAACCGCCAAGCAGTTCCAGCGCATCCTGGGCAAGCAGGGCATCGCCTTCAAGCTGTCCTCGAAGGTCACCGGCGTCGAGGTCGCGGCCGGGGCGGCGGCGGTCACCGTGGAGCCGGCCGCCGGCGGCGAGCCCGAGACCCTGGCGGCCGACGTGGTGCTGGTGGCGGTGGGGCGGGTGCCCTACACCGAGGGCCTCGGCCTCGACACGGTGGGGGTCGGCCTCGACAACAAGGGCCGTATCCAGACCGACAGCCACTACGCCACCAACGTCACCGGCATCTACGCCATCGGCGACGTCATCAGTGGGCCGATGCTGGCCCACAAGGCCGAGGACGAAGGCGTGGCGGTGGCCGAACTCCTCGCCGGCCAATCGGGCCACGTGAACTACGGCGTCATCCCCAACGTGGTCTACACCTATCCGGAGGTCGCCTCGGTGGGGAAGACCGAGGAGGAGCTGAAGAAGGACGGGATCGGCTACAACACCGGCAAGTTCCCCTTCACGGCCAACGGCCGCGCCAAGGTCAACCACACCACCGACGGCTTCGTGAAGATCCTGGCCGACGCCAGGACCGACCGGGTGCTGGGCGTCCACATCGTCGGGGCGGACGCCGGCAACCTCATCGCCGAGGTGGCGGTGGCGATGGAGTTCGGGGCGAGCGCCGAGGACGTGGCCCGCACCTGCCACGCCCACCCGACGCTCACCGAGGCGGTCAAGGAAGCGGCCCTGGCGGTGGGCAAGCGGGCGATCCACATCTGAGAGCGCCGCTCGACCGCCGGTTTCCGTCGCAGGACCGCCGGCCACCCTCGCGGAACCCGCATCGTGCCCTACGAGCTGCATGACTGGCCCACCATCCTGGGGCGCGGCGAGTTCGTCCGCCTCGCCCTGGAGGAGGCCGGTGCCGCCTATGTGGACGTCGCCCGCTGCGACGAGGCGGAAGGCGGCGGGCTCGGCGCGTTGGTGGCGCGGCTGCAGGACCCCACGGCCGCACGCCCGTCCTTCGCCCTCCCCGTCCTGAAGGACGGGACGGTGACCATCGGCCAGACCGCGGCGATCCTGCTCTATCTCGGGCCCCGCCTCGGGCTGGTGCCGCAGTCGGAGGCCGACCGACTCTGGACGCACCAGATCCAGCTCACCGTCGCCGACATGGTGACGGAGGCCCACGACACCCATCACCCCATCGCCGTCGGCCTCGCCTACGAGGACCAGAGGCTGGAGGCCCTGCGGCGGGCCGAACACTTCCGCCGCGAGCGCATCCCGGAATTCTTCGCCTGGTTCGAGCACCTGCTCGCCCGCAACGGCGGCCGTCACCTCGTCGGACGCGCGCTCACCTATGCCGACCTGTCGCTGTTCCAGCTGGTGGAGGGCCTGCTCTACGCCTTCCCTCGCGCCGCCCGCGCCGAACTCCGCGAGAGCCCGCACCTGAGCGCGCTCCACGCCGCGGTTCCCGCGCGCCCGCGGATCGCCGCTTATCTCGCCGGACCGCGTCGGATTCCGTTCAACGAGGACGGGATCTTTCGGCGCTACCCGGAGCTGGACGGATAGGCGCCGTGCCGGCCCGCGGGTGCGCCGCGTCGAACGCCTCCATCAGGCGGGCGGCATCGACCCGCGTGTAGAGCTGGGTCGTCGAGAGCGAGGCGTGGCCGAGCAACTCCTGGATCGCCCGCAACTCGCCCCGGCGGCCGAGCAGGTGTGTCGCGAAGGAGTGGCGCAGGGCGTGCGGCGTGGCGCTGTCGGGCAGGCCGAGGCCGGCCCGCATCGCGGCCACCGCATATTGGATGATCCGCGGCGACAGCGGCCCGCCCCTGGCCCCCACGAACAGCGGCCCCTCGCCCGGCAGCGGGTGCGGGCAGGCGGCGAGGTAGGCGGCCACCGCCTCGGCCACCACCGGCAGCACCGGCACCATCCGCTGCTTGTCGCCCTTGCCGGTCACCGTCACGGCGTCGATGCCGGGCACCGGCGCATCGCGCCGCGCCAGGCCGAGGGCCTCGGAGATGCGAAGACCCGAGCCGTAGAGGAGCGCCAGCACGGCGGCGTCGCGGGCGAGGATCCAGGGCTCGCGGGTCTCGCCGGCCCGCACATCGGCTCCGGTCATGGCGCGGGCCGCCGCGATCGGGATCGGCCGGGGCAGGCGCCGCTCGACCTTGGGCGACCGCACGGCACCGAGCGCCGCCACGGTGCCGTGACCGTCGCGTTCCAGATGTCGCGCGAACGAGCGCAAGCCCGCCAGGGCCCGCATCAGCGAGCGCCCGCCGACGCCCTCGGCGCGCCGCGCGGCCATGAAGGCGCGCAGGTCGCGGGGTTTCAGGGCGACGAGGTCGGCGATCCCCGGAGGGCCTTGCCGCCCCTGGAGATGGTGGAGGAACTGGCGCAGGTCGCGGCCGTAGGCCTCGACGGTGTTGCCGGCCATGCGGCGTTCCCGCGCCAGGCAATCCTGCCAGGCCTGTGCCGCCGTCCGCACGCCGGCGTCGCCCGGCCATCCCAACGCGTCGGTCCTCGGGGAGAGCGTCGTCGGGACCATGGAGACCCTGCCGGGCGAGGAACCACATCGGTCGAGACCGGCGGCCCCGCCGCGGCACGCTACGGTCGGGCGGGTTTACATCGGGTGTCCGGCTACGGTCCCTATGGCACTGCCGTCGACCGGCGCACCCGCATCGTCGTCTGACCGGGCGCACGACGCGCTTCTCACGCCGTATCGCTCCGGCTATGGACAGCGGGTCAAAAAACCGTCGACACCGACACGGTACGTCAGCACTGGACCGCATGACCCTTCAGCGCATCGTCTGCATCCGCCACGGCGAATCCACCTTCAACGCCGCCCATCGCGCCACCGGGCGCGACCCAGGGCACATCGATGCGCCGCTCACGACGCGCGGCCTGTCGCAGGTCGCGGCGGCGCGCCGGGCCCTGCGCGACGTGCCCTTCGAGGTGGTGGTGACCTCGCCCCTCACCCGCGCCATCCAGACCACCGTGGGCCTGTTCGCCGAGCATCCGGCCCGGCCCGAGATCCTGGTGGAGGTGCTGCACCGCGAGTGCCAGGAGAGCAGCTGCGACGTCGGCCGCGCCGCCTCGCTGATCGCCGCCGAATTTCCCGACATCCGGGTCGACCACCTGCCGGAGACCTGGTGGTACGCGGAGGGCGAGCCGCATCCCAGCGGGTTCCACATCGAGCCGCGCACCGTCTTCGACGCCCGCGTCGCCGCATTCCGGGACTGGCTCGCCGCTCGGCCGGAGCGCACGATCGCGGTGGTCGGGCACGGGACGTTCTTCTTCCACCTCACCGGGGTCTGGCTCGACAACTGCGAGACCGTCGAACTGGACCTGGCGAGCGCCCCCGCCCTGTCCTGAGGCCGGCGTCAGCCGGCCGCGATCCTGCCCGCGATCCTGCCCGCGATCCTGCCCGCGATCCTGGCCGCATCGAGCCGTTCGCGCGCGCGCAACGGGTCGATGTCGCCCGCCTGCCGACCGATGAGCAGGGCCTCGTCGAGGATCGTCATGGCACTCGTCCAGGTGCCTGGCGAGAAGGGAGCCGCAGCCGCGGCGACATCGGCGGCACAGCGCGCATCGCCAGCCGACCGCACCGCCGCGGCGGCGGCGCGGGCCACCGCCGAGGCCAGCGCACCGCGCCGCCACTCGCCCCGTTCCGAGTCGCCTTGTGCCGCCGCACCGCCGCGCCATTCGGCCGTGCGGGCCGCCGAGACGGCGGCGTCGAGATCCCGCAGGTCGTCGCAGCGGGCGGCCAGATCCGAAAAGCCCGCCCGGTCGAGGAGCGGCGGCAGGATGCGGCGGATGCCCTCCAGCGCCAGGAAGGCGGTGCGTTTGGCCTCGACGTCCGCCCCGTCCGCCGATCCCGACAGCCGCAGCACGAAGGCCATCAGCCGGGGCCGCTCCGCGTCGGGCATGGTGTCGTTGAGGCCCAGGGCATAGGCGGCCAGCGGCGGCGAGAAGCAGGGCGGGCAATCGGCGGACGAGCGGATGGCGCGGTAGGGCAGCCCGGCCGCCACCACCGCCGCCTCGTTGATGCAGGTGCCGCCATCGGGCCCCGGAAAATCGTGCGAGCCGGCCAGCAGCCGCCAGTCGAGGATGTGGTCGAAGCTCGCCGCCATGCCGTCCCGTTCCTGAGCCGTCCCGTCCCTGATCGCTCCGCAGCCTGCCACGTCGCGGGTGGGCTGGCGAGGGGGCGTTCTTCAGCGGACCCGGCATCGGCGGGCCCACGCCAGGTCCGCTTAGGGTCTTGGCGGGGAAGCAGGTTTTCGTCGGGATTCCGGCGACCGCCGACCCGAAACCCGCTCAGCCGCCGACGCCGACCGACAGGCCCGCGAGCATGGCGAGGCCCAGCACCAGCACGAAGGCTCCTGCCACCACCTCGAGGCCGGCGATGACCATGGCGCCGGTGGTGCCCCGCCCGCCGGCGAGGCGCAGGGCGAAGGCCTTGGCGAAGACCGCGAGGCTGGCCAGGACGCCGGTGGTCAGGGCGGTGCCCAGGGCCATGGCGAAGGTCGCCGCGATGCCGGCCGCCAGCATGCCCTGCGAGGCCGAGAACACCAGGATGAGGATGGCGCCTGCGCAGGGGCGCGAGCCTGCGGCCAGGACGACGCCCACGCGCGCCGACCAGCCGTCGAGGCGGCCGACGGCGGCGGCATCGTTGAGATGCACGTGTCCGCAATCCGGGGCGCAGGCGGCGGGGGACCCTCCCCGGACCACGGCGGCGAGGCGCCCGGCCTTGCGCCAGGTCATGGCGAGGCCGAGCAGGGCCACGAGGGCGAAGCTCACGGTCTCGATGGCGGTGCCGGCCCGGGTCAGGGTCGCGGCGGTGGCGCCGAGAAGCAGGGTCCCGATCCCGACGATGGCGATGGCGACGAGGGCCTGGAGCAGGGCGGCGGCCGCACTCAGGGTGAAGCCGCGCAGGAGCGCCCGCTCGCCCGCCAGGAGATAGCCGGCGATCACCGCCTTGCCGTGGCCCGGCCCGGCGGCATGGAAGACGCCGTAGCCGAAGCCGAGGGCCAGCATGGGGCCGTAGCCGCCGCCCGCCCGGATCGCGGCGAGCGCGGTCTGGAGGCTGCGGGAGAAACTGGCCTGCAGGGCGAGGATCCAGCCGCCGAGCCCGGTCGCGGCCGGTGCGGCCTCGCGCAGTCCCATGCCGAAGGGCGAGCGGGCCGGCGCGGGGGCGGCGACGGGTGCGAGCAGGAGCGACAGGCCGGCGAGGACGAGGCCCGCGAGCAGGATCGCTCCGGCGGCGACCAGCAGCCGCGCGCCGAGCCGGGAGGGCTCCGGCACGGTGCCCGACGCGACCCCTACGGACATGCCACCAGGATCCGGTTGGCGAACTGCTCGCCATAGGTGGAGGCGTTGGTGAGTGCCTCGAAGAAGGCCTCCGACATGCCGGGCTTGGCGGCATTGGCCTGCGCCGGTGGCGCGGCATCGGATTTCGCGCGGGTGACGGTGATGGCGCAGCCGCTCGGCGCATCGGCGAGCCTGGCGACGTCGGCGGCATCCGACAGGCTGAAGGCCACGAAGTAGGTGGGGTCGTAGACCTCCAGCGCCGCGACGCCGCGCCCCTGCGCCACGGGGCTCTTGAGCGGCAGGAGGAAGCTCAGGGTGAGCGTGTCGCCCTCCATCGCCATCCGCGGTTCGGCGGGCTCGGCGAAGGGCTGGTCCTTGCCCGCCACCTTGAGCTTGGTGAAGTAGCCGAACTCGGCGAGGTTGGTGGTGTTCTCGGTGGCGAGCCCGGCCAGTTCCTCCGGGCTGAGCTTGCCGTCGCCGTTGGTGTCGAGCCCCTGCGTCACGAAGGCCGAGTAGGACGCATCGAAGGTCCAGGCATGGCGGATGCCGGTGACGCGACCGCCGGGGCCGTAGGCGACCTGCGCCTTGGCGGTGATCCAGACATGGGGATGGGCCTGCGCGGTGCCGGGCAGGGCGAGCGCGAGGGCGAGCGCGAGGAGGGGGAGCGAGGCGTTGGGCTTCATGTCGCTCGGCACGCTCGCGGCTCGTGGTTAACGCATCGTTATCGCCGGGCCACACGGCTGGCCGGCAACCCCGTGGTCTCGTTTGACTGGGGCGAAAGCGAGGCGTCGCCGTGGCCGCAGGGTCGTCGACGACAAAAGCCCGGCCGCGTCGGCGGTCGGGCTCTTCTTCGGGCATCGCGGCGGGCGGCCCGCGCCGGAGGCGCGTCAATCGTTCGCGATGTCGGCCGCGGCCACCTCGACCCGGTCGCCGCGCCGGGAGAACGCCACCGTGGCGTCGCGGCCGTCGGCACCGAGCGCGCCCGGCACCGAGAGGTGCACCGTCTGGTCGGGGTTGAGGGTGGTGACCATGCGGACCACCTGCGGGATGTCCGAGCCGGAGTTGACGGCGGCGAGGGTGGCGACCACCCGGTATCCGCCCTTCTCGGCGGTGTAATAGGCGGAGCCGCGGAAGGTGCCGAGGTCGATCGTGCTGGACCGGTTCGCCTGCAGCTCGGCCGCGAATGCGGTGCCGGAGACGAGGGCGAGGGTGGCGGCGGCCAGAAGCGTGGGGAGCGTGCGCATCGTCGTGAAACCTGTGCGGTTACTGCCGCCGGGAGTGCCCGAACGGGAGCCGGTAGCACCGGGAGACCGCAAGATGCCGACGAAATGGTGCGTTGCGAAGAGCGAAATATCGCAACGCAAAAATGCCCTCCTTGCATAGCTCGTTTGAAAAATCACGAAGCCATGCGTGAGGTAACGGGGTGGATCACTCGCGCTTGGTCAGGGCGGCGATCTCCGCCTCCTCGAGCGCGGTCAAGCGCTCGGGGGTTGCCGCCACCGCCCGTCGCCTCGCCAGGCGCCAGATCCCGAAGGCGCCGAGCCCGAGCACGAGGATCGGGGTCAGCCACAGGAGCAGGGTGTGGAGGGCGAGGACCGGGCGCAGCAGCACATATTCGCCGTAGCGGCCGACCACGTAGTCGCGCACCTGGGTGTCGTCGTCGCCGGCCTTGAGGCGCTCGCGCACGATGAGGCGCAGGTCGCGGGCCAGCGGCGCATCGGAATCGTCGATCGACTGGTTCTGGCAGACGAGGCAGCGCAGGCCCGAGGAGATGTCGCGGGCCCGCGATTCCATCCGCGGGTCGCTCAGCACCTCGTCGGGCTGGACGGCATGGGCGCCGCCCGCGAGCAGCGCAAGGCCGAGGGCGAGAACGGGGAGGCGCAGCGTCCTCATTCCGCCGGCACCGCCGTCGGGGGCAGCGGCCGCGCCTTGGCCTTGGCCGGAGCCCCCACCCGCATCCGCCGGTCGGTGATGGAGACGGCACCGCCCAGCGCCATCACGACCGCGCCGAGCCAGATCAACAGCACGAGGGGCTTGTAGTAGAGGCGCAGGCCGATGCTGCCGTCTGCCATGACCTCGCCGATGCTGGCGTAGACCTGGCTGGCGCCCACCGTCAGCAGGCCGGACTCCGTCACCGTCATCTTGCGGCTCGGGTAGAACCGCTTGCCGGTCTCGAGGGTGCCGACCTTGTCCCCGTTCAGGGTGCGGATGGTGAGGAAGGCGGCCGTCTCCTCGTAGTTCTCGCCCGGCCTCGGCCCGACCCGATCGAGGGTGGCGCTGTAGGGGCCCGAGGCCAGGGACTGGCCCGGCTTGACCACCGAGAGGCCTTCCGTCGCCCAGCCCTGGGCGGCGATGCCGAGCACGACGATGCCGACGCCGGCATGGGCCAGGGCCGTTCCCCAGGCCGAGCGCGGCAGGCCGATCGCCCGGCGCATCACGTCGGCCGGCTTAGAGGAGCGCGAGTTGCCGTAGCCGCGGGCCCGCGACACGATCTCCATGATCGAGCCCAGCACGAGGTAGGCGCCGAGTCCGATGCCGATGGGGGCCATCACCGGTCCGCCCCAGGTCAGCGCCATGGCGGCGAGGCCGACCACGAGGGCGAGGCCCAGCGCCGCGAACAGGCGCTGGCTGGCGGCGTGGACGTCGCCGCGCTTCCACGCGAGGGTCTGGCCGAAGGGCACGATCAGCAGCAGCGGGATCGCGATCGGCACGAAGGTGTAGTTGAAGAAGGGCGGTCCCACCGAGATCTTCTCGCCGGTCAGCATCTCCAGGAGCAGCGGATAGAGCGTGCCCACGAACACGGTGGCGCAGCCGGCGGCCAGGAACAGGTTGTTCATCACCAGGGCGCCCTCGCGGGAAATCGGTGCGAACAGGCCGCCCTGGCGCAGCATCGGCGCCCGCCAGGCGAACAGCGCCAGCGAACCCCCCACGAACAGGATCAGGATGGCGAGGATGAACACGCCCCGGGTCGGGTCGGTGGCGAAGGTATGCACCGAGGTCAGCACGCCCGAGCGCACGATGAAGGTGCCCAGCAGCGACAGCGAGAAGGTGAGGATGGCCAGCAGCACCGTCCAGACCTTGAGGGCGTCGCGCTTCTCCATCACCACGGTGGAGTGCAGGAGCGCGGTGCCGGCGAGCCAGGGCATCAGCGAGGCGTTCTCGACCGGGTCCCAGAACCACCAGCCGCCCCAGCCGAGCTCGTAATAGGCCCAGTACGAGCCCATCGCGATGCCGAGCGTCAGGAAGCTCCAGGCGGTGAGCGTCCAGGGCCGCACCGCCCGTGCCCAGACCGCGTCGATGCGCCCGTCGATGAGCGCGGCGATGGCGAAGGCGAAGGTGATCGAGAACCCGACGTAGCCGACGTAGAGCAGCGGCGGATGCACCGCGAGGCCGAAGTCCTGCAGCAGCGGGTTGAGGTCGTTGCCCTCGAGGGGGGCCGGGTTGACCCGGTTGAACGGATTCGAGGTCGTGATGATGAACAGCACGAACACGAAGGTCACGAGGCCCTGGACGGCGAGCGTGTTGGCGCGCAGCACCGCCGGCACCGACTCCTTAGCCACCGCCACCAGCGCCCCGAACAGGGCGAGGATGAGGACCCAGAGCAGCATCGAGCCCTCGTGGTTCCCCCAGACGCCGGAGATCTTGTAGAGGAAGGGCTTGGTCGTGTGCGAGTTCTCGACCACGTTCTGGACGGAGAAGTCCGAGGTCGCGTGGGCGTAGGTGAGCGCCGCGAACGAGAACAGGATGCAGCCGAACGCCCCGAGGGCGGCCGGCGTCGCCACGGCGCGCATGGCCGCGTCGCCCGAACGGGCGGCCCAGATCGGGATCACGATCTGGACGAGGGAGAGCGCCAGCGCCAGCGCCAGCGCGAAATGGCCGACCTCGATCAGCAAGGGTGCCTCTCCTTTCGCGGAAGGGACTGCGTCATCGTTCGGTGCGCGGGCCGAGGGTGGCTTCGCCGGCCGGTGCGGCCTTGGTGGCGGAAGCCGGGCCGTTGCCGGAGGCCGGCTTGGCGCCGCCCTCCTGCCAGCGTCCCTGCGCCTTGAGGGCGTCGGCGACCTCGCGCGGCATGTAGGATTCGTCGTGCTTGGCGAGCACGGTGTCGGCCTTGAAGATGCCGCCGGGGATCAGCGTTCCCTCGGCGACGACGCCCTGGCCCTCGCGGAACAGGTCCGGGAGCAGGCCGCGATACTGCACCGCCACCGTGGCGTTGGTGTCGGTGACCGTGAAGTCGACGGTCTGGTCCGGCCCGCGCTTCAGGGTCCCGTCCTGCACGAGGCCGCCGAGGCGGAACCGGGTGCCGGGGGCGACGCCGTTCTGCGCGACCTCGGTGGGCGAGCGGAAGAACACGATCGACCCGCTCATGGCCGACAGGATCAGGCCCAGCGCGAGGGCGAGCACGCCGCCGCACACGGCAATCATGATCAGGCGGCGGCTCTTTCGGGTCACGTTGTCGTCCCGTGCTGTTTCAGGCTCGCCTGGTCGATCTTGCCGGAGCGCTGCGGAGCGTCGCCGCCGCGCCCCATCCATCTTTGTCTTTGGCGTAACACCGATGTCGACCGCCGGGCCGCGAGGGTCAAGGCCCGTGGGCGGGACCGATTGTCAGGGGGTGGTGGCCTGACGCGGCTCGGACCCGTGCAACTCGAGCTCCTTGGCGAGGAGATCGAGGCGTCCCACCGAGGACGGATCGGGGCTCAGCGCCATGCGCGCGCGGTCGAGGGCCTGGGCGGCCTGCTTGCGCTCGCCCAGCGCCGCGTAGGAGCGCACCAGCCGCAACCAGTCGTCGAGGCTGCCGCCCTTGGCCGCGAGGCGCCGATCGAGGGCGGCGACCATGCCGCGGATGGCCGCGTCGCGCTCGGCCGCCGGCATCGCCTTGACCGCGGCGATGGCGGCCTCCGTGTCGGCATTGGCCGCGGGTGCGCCGGGGGCCTGCGAGGCCTTGCCGGGAGCGCCGTTGGCGGGCGACGCCTTCTCCGGCGAGGGTCTGCCCGGCGGTGCGGGTTTGGCAAGGTCGAGTTCGTTCGCCAGGGCTTCGACCCGGGCGAGGCCGTCGGCGTCCTGCGCCAGGCCGGCGCGGGCGCGGGCCAGGGCGGCCACCGCCTTCTCGCGCTCGCCCAGCACCCCGTAGGAGCGCAGCAGCCGCACCCATTCCTCGGCGGTGCCGCCCTTGGCGGCGAGGCGCTGGTCGAGGCCGTCGACCATGCCGCGGATGGCCGCGTCCCGGGCCTCGGGCGGCATCGCCTGGGGCGAGGCCGCCGGCGGTGAGGTCGACGGGGGAACCGCCGCCGTCGCGGCGGGGGACGACGGAGCCGGCTCGCCCTTCAGGCGGGCGAGGTTCTCGCGCACCAGGGGCAGCCACGAGGCGTCGGCCGGCGCGCTCTCGATCATCTGGGTGAGCCGGTCGACGGCGCCGGGCACGTCGCCGCTCAGCTCGGCCGCGCGGGCGAGGTAGAACCGGGGCTTGGGGGCGGCGGGGTCGAGGCCGGCCGCCCGTTCGAAGACGGCGCGGGACTCGGGCGAGATCGCACCGTTGCCGGCGGCCACCATGGCCTCGCCAAGGTCGGAGAGCCGGTCGGGCGTCTCGCCGAGGATGCGGTTGGCCATCTCGTAGGCGCGCACCGCGTCGTCGAACCGGCCCATGCGCATGTAGACCGGGGCGAGCACCTGCCAGCCGCGGCCGTCCTTGGGATCGCTGGCGAGGCGCGCCTCGATCTGGCCGACGGCCTTCAGGAGGTCCTGGTCGCCGGTCCGCCCGGCCTGGCGCTCGGCGGCGGTCTGAGCCGGCAGGTGCGGCGACCCGTAGATGCCGTAGGCGATCAGCGCCACCAGAGGAATGGTCGAGAGCGCGAAGGCGGAGGCCGCCCGGCGCTGGCGCAGGGCCGGTTCGGCGATGCCGCCGGCGGCCTTGGGGCCTCCGTCGCGGTTGGCGCGCAGCAGCCGGCGCGCCGCCTCGGTGCGGGCGGCCTCGGCTTCGGCCGGTGCGATCAGGCCGCGTGCGAGGTCGCGGTCGATCTCGCGCAGCTGGTCCTCGTAGAAGCCGGTCTGCGTCGCCAGGGCGTCTCCCTCGGGAGAGCCGGCGACCGCCCTCGTTCGGCGGGACATCGGCCAGAGCAGGCTAAGCACGGCAAGTCCCGTCATGAACGCCAGAATGAACCAAATCGCCGTCATCACACCCCGGTCGTTCGCGAGACTAAACTAGATAAAGGCGCCGGTCCGCACGACCTGACCGCACGGTGACACGGTGTCACGTAACCGCCAACGGTCAAGCATGGCTCGACGAGGCCGGCGCGTCGCCGGGCACCTCGATCACCGCCCTCAGGCCGCCGAGCCCCGCCTCCTCCAGGCGGAAGCGGCCCCGGTAGAGGGTGGCGAGGTCGGCCACGATCGAGAGGCCGAGGCCCGATCCGGGCTTGGTCTCGTCGAGGCGCCGGCCGCGCCCGATCACCGCCTTGCGATCGTCGGGCGACAGACCGGGGCCGTCGTCCTCCACCGCCACGAGGAGGTGGGGATAGGCGTCCTGGTCCACCGCCTCGGCGCGGATCGAGACCCGGCCTTCCGCCCACTTCGAGGCGTTGTCGACGAGGTTGCCCACCATCTCCTCGAAATCCTGGCGCTCGCCGCGAAAGCGCAGGCCCGGCGGCACGCTGACCTCGTAGGCGATGTCCTTGTCGCGGTAGATCTTGCCGAAGGTGCGCACCAGGGCCGCCAGCGCCGGCTCGACCTCGGTGGAGGTGCCGAGCGTGCCGGCGAGCGCCGCGGCGCGGGCGCGGTCGAGGTGGTAGTTGACCTGGTCGCGCATGATCGCGGCCTGCTCGCGGATCTTGGCGGCGATGTCGTCGGGCGCCTCGCTCGAGCCGACCTCGTTGACGATGATCGAGAGCGGCGTCTTCAGGGCGTGCGCCAGGTTGCCGACCTGGGTGCGGGCGCGCTCGAGGATCTCGCGGTTCGTCTCGATGAGCAGGTTCACCTCCCCCGTGAGCGGGGCGATGTCGCGTGGGTACTCGCCGCCGATGCGGTCGGACTCGCCCCGGCGGATCGCGCCGAGCGCATGGCGCAGCTTGGCCAGGGGGGCGAGGCCGAACCGGATCTGCAGGAGGGTGGTGAGCGCCAGCGACAGGCCGAGCAGGCCGAAGGTGACGACCAGGGAGAAGCGGAAGCGGCCGACGTCGTTCTCGATCTCGTCGGCGGGGCCGGCCACCCGCACGGTGTAGCGCCCCTCCTCGCCGAGATCGACGTCGCGCTCGATGATGCGCAGGGCGCGCTCGTCCTGGGCCCGGCCGTAGCCCTGGCGGATCTGGCCGACGCCGGCGGTGGAATCGGGCCGGCCGGCGGGCTTCAGGGGCACGCCGACCAGGGAGCGCGAGGTGCGCAGGTCGCGCGGCTTGGCGTCCGGCCGCCCGATCTGCCAGTACCAGCCCGACAGCGGCAGGTCGAAGCGCGGGTCGCTCAGCGTGAAGGAGCGGCTCTCGGGGTCGCTCGGCGCCACGAGGTCGGTGGCGAGGTTGTTGGCATAGACCAGGAGCCGGCTGTCGAAGGCGCGCTCGGTGTTTTCGCGATAGAGGGTCGTGAGAATCCAGGCGGCGATCAGCAGGATCGCCGAACTCGCCAGCAGCGCCGAGGTGGCCAGGCGCACCGCGATGGAGCGCCGCTTGAGCGAGAAAAGGGTGAGCGACAGGGCCATCCGGTCTTCCCAGGGCCTCCCAGCGGCCGGTGCTGCATCGTCCGGTGTCGCCTGGACCCGTGCGTGGTGCGCACCCATAGCGGAACGATCCCGCACCGACGAGCCCGGATGGGCCCTCAGGCTGCGCCGGGCGGCAGCGCGCGATACCGTTCGACCATCTGTGCCAGTCCCTCGTCGAGGTCGCGGCCCGGCGCCACCCCGAGTTCGCCGTGCAACCGCGCGACGTCGGCCTCGATCACGGCGGGGTCGCCCGGCGGCAGGGTGCGTTCGCCGAACCCGATGAGGTCGGCCCGGCCGGTCAGCGCCCCGATGCGCGCCAGGATCTCGCGCACCGGCACGGCGCGGCCCGATCCGACGTTGACCGGGCCTTCGAGGGCGGCGGCGAGGAGGGCGGCCAGCGCCTCGGCGGCGTCGTCGACGTGCAGGAAGTCGCGCCGCTGCAGGCCCTCGGTGGTGGGGATGCGCTCGCCGGCCAGGAGCCGGCGGATGGTGTCGCCGACGAGGCGGCCGGGCTGCTCGCCGGGGCCGTAGAGATAGAACAGCCGCCCCCAGGCGAAGGACAGGCCGGCCTCCCGCGCATAGGCCGCCAGGACGCGGCGCAGGCCGTCCTTGGCCGCCCCGTAGAGGGTGGCCGGCCGGCACGGGGTTCGGCTCTCAGACAGGCGCTCGGACCCCCATTCGTATTCGGCGCAGGTGCCCGCCGCCACGAGGCGACGGCCGCCGGCCTCGGCGAAGGCCTGGGCGAGGTCGAGGCTGGCCCCGACCCAGTCGAGGTTCTTCGGCGAGGTCCAATACGCCCCCGGCTCGGCGTACCAGGCGAGGTGCAGAAGGTGGGTCGGGCGGATGTCGGCCACCACCGCCCGGCGCTGGGCGGCATCGAGGAGATCGACCCGATGGCCGACGACGCCGGCAAGATCGACCGGATCCGGCCCGGCCGCATGGACGGTAAAGCCGCGCCGCACCAGCAGCGGCAGCACCGACCGGCCGACGAAGCCCGATCCGCCCGTGACGAGGACGCGCCCGGTCACGGGGCCACCCAGTCGGGGTAGGCGAGGTCGCGGGGGGAGATGACGCTCACGGGCTCGGGCCAGGTCACGCGGATCGACGGGTCGTTCCAGCGCAGGCCCCGGGCGCTGGCGGCGACGTAAGGCACGTCGATCATGTAGAGGACCTCGGTTTCGTCGCGCAGGGCCTGGAAACCGTGGGCGAGGCCGGGGGGGATGTAGAGGGCGTGGCGGTTGCTCGCCGTCAGCTCGAGGCCGACGCTCCCGAGATAGGTCGGCGAACCGGGCCGCAGGTCGACGATCACGTCGTGGATCGCGCCCGCCGTGCAGCGCACGAGCTTGGTCTCGGCATGGGGCGGGACCGCGTAGTGCAGGCCGCGCACCGTCCCGCGCCTGGCGTTGTAGGACACGCTCGACTGGGCGAAGGCGCCGACCAGCCCGTGGGCGGCAAAGGTCTCGGCGCAGGCGGTGCGCGCGAAGAACCCGCGCTCGTCGGTCGCCGGCTCGGGCACGATGCGATATGCCCCCGCCAGGGACAGTGCCTCGATCCGCATGCGGCTCAGGTCACGCTCAGGCGCGGGATCGCGGTCACGAAGCGACCGCCCCAGGCCCGGATGGCGGCCATCTGCTCCATCACCTCGTCGCGCAGGTTCCAGGGCAGGATCAGGACGTAGTCCGGCCGCCGCGCCAGCAGCGCCTCCGGCGAGACGATCGGGATACGGCTGCCCGGCAGCAGCATGCCCTGCTTGTGCGGCGAGCGGTCGGCGACCGCGCCCACCAGTTCGGGGCCGATGCCGCAGTAGTTGAGGAAGGTGTTGCCCTTTGCCGCCGCGCCGTAGCCCAGCACGGTCTTGCCCTCGCGCCGCGCGGTGGCGAGGAAGGTCAGGGTCTCGCATTTGATGTCGATCACCGCCTCGGCGAAGGCGTCGTAGCCCGAGGCGTCGAACAGGCCGGCCGCGCGCTCGTCGGCCAGGACGCGCGCGACCGCGGGGCTCGCCGGATGGGCCGCGGCCGCATGGCAGGCGAAGACCCGCAGCGAGCCGCCGTGGGTCGGCCATTCCTCCACGTCGAACACCCGCAGGCCGCTGCGCGCGGCCAGATCCGCCACGACGCCCAGCGACAGGTACGAGAAGTGCTCGTGGTAGATCGTGTCGAACTGGCGCTCGGCGATCATCCGCAGGAGGTGCGGGAACTCGAAGGTCGCCACGCCGTCGGGCTTCAGGAGTGTCCGGAACCCGGTGAGGAAGCCGTGGAGGTCGGGCACATGCGCCAGCACGTTGTTGGCGGCGATGAGGTCCGCCTCGTGGCCGGCCGCCTTCAGGCGCGCGGCGGTCGCCTGCCCGAAGAAGGCGACCTCGGTGGGCACGCCGCGGTCCACCGCCGCCCTGGCGACGTTGGCGGCGGGCTCGACGCCGAGCACCGGGATGCCGGCGGCGACGAAGTATTGCAGCAGGTAGCCGTCGTTGCTGGCGACCTCGACAACCTTGGACCGGGCGGTCAGGCCCAGGCGGGCCTGCATCGCCCGGGCGTAGCGCTCGGCATGGGCGAGCCAGCCGGCGGAGAACCCCGAGAAATAGGCGTAGTCGGAGAAGATCGCCTCGGGCGTCTCGAACTCCTCGAGCTGGACGAGGAAGCAGGCCTCGCACAGGTAGGCCCGCAGGGGATGCACCCTCTCGCCGCGCCCCGCCGCATCGGCCGGCACGTAGGCGTTGGCGAGCGGCGACAGGCCGAGGTCGACCACGGTCCGGGTCAGGGGTGCGCCGCAGCCGCGGCAGTGGAGGCCGCTCATGCGCCGGCTCCGGCGGGAGCGCCGAGCGCCTCGTAATCGGCGATCTGGCCCTGCATCAGATCGAGGGCCGCCCGCCCGCCGGCGTCCTCCCGATACCAGCGCGCGGTCCAGTCCAGGGCCGTGTCCAGCGACAGGCGCCGGTCCCAGCCGAGCCCGGCCCGCGCCTTGGCGGAATCGACCTTGAGGGTGCCGGCCTCGTGGGGGTGCCCGGCCGTCGACACGTGCCAGGCCGCGCCCTCGCCCCAGCTCGCGGCCAACCGGTCGGCGATGGCCGAGACCGGGCGGCAATCCTCGTCCGCCGGCCCGAAGTTCCAGGCTTGCGCAAAGCGCCCGCCCTCGTCGCCGGCGAGCGCCTCGGCGAGGCGCAGGTAGCCGCTCAAGGGTTCGAGGACGTGCTGCCAGGGGCGGATCGCCCGGGGCGAGCGGATCTCCACCGATGCGCCCCGCGCAAAGCCGCGCATGATGTCCGGGATCAGGCGGTCGGGGGAGCGGTCGCCGCCGCCGATGACGTTGCCCGCCCGCGCGGTGCCGATCCGGGCCGGGTGGGCGCCGTTCGCGAAGAACGAGGCGCGGTAGGCGGCCGTGACCAGTTCGGCGCAGGCCTTCGAGGCGCTGTAGGGGTCGTGACCGCCCAAGGAGTCCGTCTCGCGATAGGCATGGGGCCACTCGCGGTTCTCGTAGGCCTTGTCGCTCGTCACCACCACCACGGCCCGCACGGTCGGACAGCTCCGGACGGCGTCGAGGAGGTTGACGGTCCCCATCACGTTGGTGGCGAAGGTGCCGACCGGGTCGCCGTAGGAGGGCCGCACCAGGGCCTGGGCCGCCATGTGGAGGACGACCTCGGGCCGCGCCGCCTCGAGGCAGGCCGCCACCGCCGCGCGGTCGCGGATGTCGACGAGGTGGGACGCGGCCGGGGGGAAGCCGATCGCCTCGAAGAGATGGGGCGTCGGCTCGGGGGCGAGGGCGAGCCCGGTCACCCGGGCCCCGAGACGGGCGAGCCACACGCTGAGCCAGGCGCCCTTGAAGCCGGTATGACCGGTCAGGACCACGCGGCGCCCGGACCAAAAGGCGGGGTCGGGGTTCGAGGCGGCGGGACGGTGGATCACTGGCAACCGCACGATGCTCCGGCTGGTTCGTCCGACCCGCCTCGCAGAGCCGGTCTCCAAAAATCGACCTCTAGAGCATCGGCTCGAAAAGAGGAGCCCGGTTCTCGCTGCGGTGCCGAAAAAGACCGGCGCCGACGGCGGCGCCGAGACGTTCAAGACTTCGTGAGGGGCTACCAAAGCTTCCAGGGGGCCGCACCCTGGGTCCACAACGCTTCGAGGTGGTTCTTGTCGCGCAGGGTGTCCATCGCGTGCCAGAACCCGTCATGGACGTAGGCCGACAACTGGTCCTCCCGCGCCAGGGTCTCCAGCGGGCCCTTCTCCCAGACGGTGGTGTCGCCCTCGATGAGGTCGATCACCTTGGGCGAGAGCACGAAGAAGCCGCCGTTGATCGCCACACCGTCGCCCACCGGCTTCTCGCGGAACCGGCGCACGCCGCCCCGGTCGAGCTCCAGGGCGCCGAAACGGCCCGGCGGCAGCACCGCCGTCAGCGTCGCCAGCCGCCCGCGCTCCCTGTGATAGGCGGCGAGCGCCGTGAGGTCCACGTCGGAGACCCCGTCGCCGTAGGTCATGAAGAAGTCCTCGTCGCCGAGGTAGTCCCGCACCCGTTTGAGGCGGCCGCCGGTCATCGTCTCCGGGCCCGTCTCGATCAGCGAGATGCGCCAGTTCTCGGCCTTCGAGCGATGGAAATCGATCTTCCCGCGGCCGATGTCGATGGTGACGTCGCTCAGGTGGAGGCGGTAGTTAAGAAAAAATTCCTTGATCATGTAGCCCTTGTAACCCAGGCAGATCACGAAGTCGGTCGTGCCGTGGGCCGCGAAGATCTGCATGATGTGCCAGAGGATCGGCCGTCCCCCGATCTCGACCATGGGCTTGGGCCGCACCACCGTCTCCTCGGACAGCCGCGTCCCGAGACCGCCCGCGAGGATGACGGCCTTCACGATGCCGCCTCCCGGGCTGCCAGCCTGTCGGTGTCCAAGGACGCGGTCGTCGAGCGGTTCAAAGGCGAAACTCCGTCGTCTGAGCGAGATGTCGGGTCGGGATGCCCCGATGGCCGCCCGTCGAACGCCGGGTGCGAAGGGGTTGTCGAGGACACGGCCGGTATCGGCCAGGTCCCGTGTGAGGCGTTGTACAGTGGCTCGCTCTCCTCGCGCGGCCGATTCGACGCTCCTTGCCGCATCGAATGCATCGCCTGCCTGTTTGATTGCTTCGGGCGGGATTCGTCAACGCTGTGGCGAACCCTGGCCGGCACCGATCGTTCCGTTCGCGCCGGCGCGCCGGTCACAGCCCCTCGACGGAGGCCCTGAAGCTCTTGAAGATCGTGTCGAGGTCGGCCGCATAGGTCGTCTCGCCTTCGGGCGAGGCCCAGATGCTCACCAGCAACTCGCGCTTGGTCGTGTCCTTGGGGGCCACGGAGATGTAGCGCAGGATCGTCCGCTTGCCCTCGTAGGTGGCCGGATAGTCCGTCGTCTTGACGACGTAGGTCGGGAAATCCTTCTCCTGGGAGGCGCCCTGGCCGGTGATCGCGACGCCCTGCTTCTTGAAGTAGGCGTTGTGCTCGTCGAGCAGCGTCTTGAACTGCGCCGGACGGTAGCTCTCGAACCAGACGAAGACCTCGTCGTCGGCGGTCTTGGCCTGGATGCCGCGGTCGATCTTCGAGGCCTTCCAGGCGGCGGGGACGTCGACGGTCACGGGCGGATTGCCGGGCGTCACCGTCACCGGCTTGGCGTCCGCCGGGAGCCCGGCGAGGATCGTCAGGAGGGCGGCGGCGGCCGCCCGCATCGGCCATGTCGATCTCATGTGCTTCACTCCCCCGTCGGCGATGCCGGCCTGTCTAAGGGAGGACGCCGCCGGGCGCATCCCGATTGTCTTGTCCGAACGTTCCAAAAGTCGACGGCGCCCCCGCAAGGGGGCCCCGACGGGGGCTGGCCGCGCGTCAGACCCGCTGGGCGGGATGGTTGGGGTCGACGAGGTAGCCGAGCCCCCGCACGGTCTGGATCAGGTCCACCGCCAGCTTCTTGCGCAGGCGGCCGACGAAGACCTCGATGGTGTTGGAATCGCGGTCGAAGTCCTGGTCGTAGAGGTGCTCGGTCAGTTCCGCCCGCGAGACCACCCGGCCGGTGTGGTGCATCAGGTAGGACAGCAGCCGGTATTCGTGGCTCGTGAGCTTGACCGGGTTGCCGTCGACGAACACCCGGCCGGACCGGGTGTCGAGGACCACCGGGCCGCAGGCGATCTGGCTGGTGGCGTGCCCGGCCGCCCGCCGCAGCAGGGCGCGGACCCGCGCCATCAGCTCCTCCATGTGGAAGGGCTTGGTGACGTAGTCGTCGGCGCCCGCGTCGAAGCCGTCGACCTTGTCGCTCCAGCGGTCGCGGGCGGTGAGGATGATGACGGGCGTCTTGATGCCGGCCCGGCGCCACTTCTGCAGGACGCTGACGCCGTCGGCCTTGGGCAGGCCCATGTCGAGGATGATGGCGTCGTAGGGCTCGCTCTCGCCGAGATAGCCGCCCTCCTCGCCGTCGAAGGCCTTGTCGGCGACGTAGCCGGCCTCCTCCAGGGCGTTCACCACCTGCCGGTTGATGTCGCGATCGTCCTCGACGACGAGCAGTCTCACCGCGAAGTCCTCCCCGAGTCCGTCATGTCAAGTCCGTCATGTCATGTCCGGTCCGTCAACGCCCGGTGATCTGTCCGGTCGTGGCGTCGACCATCACGTGCACGAACTGCCCGTCCCGGCGCAAGGCCGTGAGCAGGTAGACGAGGCCGTCGTCGTGACGGCACAGGCGGGCGCGCTGGATCTCGGCGCGCGGGATCACCTGCCTGGCGGCGCGGATCGCGGCGACGGGCTCGATCACCCGCTTGTCGGCGAGCGCCTCGCGCATGTCGGCCGGGCTGAGGCAGGATTCGGTGCGCGGCATCGCCTGGACAGGGATGGTGCCGACCACCGGCGCGGCGGATTCCTCGGCCCACGTCTCGCCGGGTTCCGTCGCGAGAACCGCGACGGTCAGGCCGGCGAACAACAGGGCGAGGACGTAACGCATGGCGATGGCAGTGCCCCCCGGGCACTGAATGCGCCCTGAATGCGAATGGAGCCGGGGGACGCAGCGTCCCAGGTTCCGGGTCGCCCGTCAAAGGCGCCCGGCCTCCGAGGCGAGCCGGTCGGCGGCGGCACGCAGGGTGGTGCTCACCGCCACCTGCCGGTCGACCTCGTCGAGGGCCGCCTCGCGCAGGGCGGCGATGGAGCGCTCGAAGCGCCGCTGCGCGAGCCCGAAGCGGAGCACCGCGGCCCGGCGACGGCCCCGTGCGGTCTCGGGGCGGGAACGACGGAGGAGGTCGCGCATGGCAGGTGTCCTTCGAGGCGGGTCCGCGGGTCGCGCGGATCTAAGGGCGGGTGCGCTGCTGGAGGTCGCCGATCCGGCGCAGGATCTCGTCGAAGCGGTCGCGGGCGCGCTCGTCGCTGCGGTCGACCCCGCGGGCGATCTCGCCGGCCAGCCGCGACAGGTCCTCGACCACCCGGCTGCGGCTCTCCAGGGCGGCGGCCACGGCGGCATTGGTCTGCGAGGCCCGTTCGAGGGCGGCGGCGGTGGTGCCGGTCTCGCCGATCCGCGCCTCGTGGACGCGCTGGACCTCGCGATGGAGGTGGAGGCAGGCGAGGCCGAGGAGGAACGCCACGAGCCAGCCGGCCCCGCCCTCGCTCAGGAGCAGGCGGGCGGCGTCGAGGGCGGCCTTGCCGAGGGCGATCTTGTCCACGCCGGCCTCCCCGTGTCGTCAGGGCATCGGGTCGGCCGGCCGCGTGCGCTTCGCCAGGGCCTCGTCAAGGGCCGGCACGAGGGTGTTGGCCGCGGTGGCCCGCGCATCGAGGGGCAGGCTGCGAAACACCTTCTCGGCGAGGCCGGCCGGGCCGCCGGCCGCACCCATCAGCCAGGCCGGGGCCTCGTCGTGGCCGCGCCGGACCGCCCGCGCGATCACCGCCGTGCCGATCGGCACGTCGAGGGTGCGCCCGCGCGCGGCCCCGGCCACGGCGTTCACCGCGTAGTCGGCGACGTTGGTCACGAGGCGCTCGACCAGGGCCGCGGTGACGAGGAGGCGCAAGGGGCCGGCGATCCGCGCCGCGGCAGCCGTGGCGGCGGCGATCGCCAGGGGCAGGAGCAGGCTCGTGAGGCCCTGCGCCAGGGCGACGACGGCGTCGCCCCAGGGCAGGGCGAGGCTCGTCGCCGGGTCCGCCCGGGCGGAACCGGTGTCGAGGACGAGGGCGAGCAGGGCCGTTCCGAGGAGGGCGTGTGGCGCACGGTATCGCAGCATGGCGTCGGTCCTTCGAGAGGGTGAGGGGAAGCGGGGTCAGGCGCCGGGGTGCAGGCGGGCGAGGAGGCGGCCCCACAGGCCCTTGGGTTCCTCGGGACGTGTGGGTTCCTCGGGACGTGTGGGTTCCTCGGGACGTGTGGGTTCCTCGAGAGGCGCCGCCGGCCGTGTCTGCGGGCGTGCGGGGACGAGGTGCGGGGCGCGGGGGATCGGCCGGCGCGCGGGCGGCACGGCGGCGGGCGGGGCCGCGACGGGCGCCTCGCCCCGGCGGGCCGACGGCAGGGCGAGCGCGTAGGGCGTGCGGAACTGGTCGTGCTCGGCCTGGCGGCGGGTGACGATGGAGGCCGGCCGGTTCCACATCAGGATGGCCTCGGCCGCTCCCTCGCGGTCGCCGGCCCTGAGGCGCCGGATCACGGTGGAGCGCAGGAAGGCCGGCTGCCCGATGTTGAAGCAGAGGGAGACGAGGGCGTCGAAGGCGTGCTCGGGCAAGTCCGCGGGCAGGTCCGCTGGCACCGCGCCGCGCACGGTGTCGGCGTAGCGGGCGACGTCGCGGGCAAAGAGCGCGTCGCATTCGGCCGCACTCAGCCTGAGGCCCGGCGTCACCAGGGGTGGCCCGGCCGCGCTGGTGTGCCCGACCCCGATCGTCCAGATCCCGACGGAATCGCGGTAGGCGGAGAGCCGGCGCCCTTCCCGGGCGATGAGCGCGGCGCGGCCGATGGCGCTGAGGTCCATGGATCGTCTCCTGTCGAGGGATCGGGGGCGGCGGTGCGCGGCTTGCGCGGTCCACCGGAACGGACGGAATGAGAGGGGCCGATGGCGCGATTCGGGATGAGGCTTGGCCGGAAACGGGACGAGCCGGCGGGCGATGGCCGGGAACGGGACGACGAGGCGTGGAAGGACCGCCTCATCGCGCTCGGCCTCTGCCTGGGGGCGGGCCTGACCCTGGTGTGGTGCGCGGTGATCGCCGGCTCGACCTGGTGGCTGGTGGAGCGGATGGGGTTCTAGCGGTCCCGGATCCCGGGCCCGCACCCGGTGCGGTCGCTCACGCCGCCTCGAGGGCCGTGAGCCGCGCCTCGAAGCCCCGGGCCAGGAACAGCACCAGCTCGTCGCTGCGAAAGCCGTAGCGGTCGCCGGCCCCCGCCCCTGTCCCGGCCGATGCCTCCGGGTCGGGGTCGAGCACGTCGTGGCAGATGAAGCCGAACGCGAAGGGGTCGAGCCCGTGGGCCTCGAGGACGCCGATCGCCTCCTGGACGGTCAGCCCGACGTGGAGCCGCGCGGCCGCTCCCTTGCGGCGGACCGCCTCGAGGAAGCGGAAGGTGCCGATCCGCCTGCCCAGCGCCACCGAGGCCGCGATCTCCGCCGCGGACAGCGGCGCCAGGGGTGATTTCTCGCGGGCGTCGGAGGTGTTGATGGCGCCGGTGGCCGCATATAGCGTGGCGTAGCGGTTGGCGGGTCCGCCGAGGCTGAGCGTGTTGTCGGGGCTCGGCAGCCGCGGGGCGTAGTGCGCATCCGTGCCCGCCGTGGCGGTGCCGCCGGCCCTGAGGATGGCGCCGGTGCCGAGCTTGATCGTGTTGTCGTCGCCGTTGTGCGCCGCCACGAGCAGCCAGTTGCTCGGCGCGACGAAGGCCGACGCATAGTTGACGACCCAGAGCGTCACGCTCGAGGCGGTGCCCCCGGGCGGATGCACCGCATAGAGCGCGTCCCACGGGGTGAGGACGATCCCCGTCGGGTCGGCCGTCCGCGCGAGGTTGTCCCAGCACTGCGCCGCCGGGATGTCGGTGGTGGGCTGCGTGATGGCGATGTAGCCGTTCTGGGCGGTGGGCCTGCTCATGGGCATGGCCAGGAACCGCCCCGTCCAGCGCAGGCGCCCGCCCGCCCCGCCCCACGAGACGCTTCCGCCGCCGGACAACGTGGTCTGTGCCTGGCCGTAGTCGTTGGCCGCACCCGTGAGGGTGCCGAGCCCGGTGTCCAGGGTCGAGCGCGGCGTCGCCGTCCCGAGCCCGAGGCGCCCGTCGCTGCCCACCCGCAGGCGCTCGATGCCGCCCGTCGCCACCGCCCAGGCATCCGCGCCGGGGGAAAAGACGCCGGTGTTGGCGTCCCCGGCCGGGGCGAGCGCCGGGGCGGCGGCGGTGCCCGCCACATGCGCCAGGGTGCCGTTCGACCGGTTGACCCTCAGGGCCTCCAGGAACGCGGAGCCGTTGGCCGAGACCTTCACGTGGAGGTCGTCGTCGCCGGTCAGCCCGATCTCGGCCCGGCCGGAGAAGCCGGTCTGCATCAGGAGCGACAGCGTTCGGGCGGCGGCCTCCTTTTTGAGGGTGTAGCGCAGGTCCCCCGTCCCGCCCTCGCCGGTGCCGAGCGCCGTCCACAGCGCGGCGTTGAGCTTGGCCGCGAACGGGTTGCCCGCGTCCGCCGTGGTGCCGACCCCGAGGCGGGCCAGGTTCTGGAACGCGGTCAGGGTCGCGCGAAACCCGATCCAGGCGGTGCCGTCGAAGGTATAGAGGTCGCCCTCGTCGACGACCCAGCAGAACCAGCCGGCCTTGGGCGCGAAGCCGATCCAGGAGCCGTCGTGGTAGCGCACGACCTGGCCCGACAGCCCCGCCCAAGGTCCCGCCGGGCTCGGGGTGACGACGAGGTAGCGGTCGCCCTCGCGCGGGCCGGCGGGCGGCGCGGCCAGGTCCTTGTCGAGGCAGGCGAGCTGCACGAGGCTGTCGAGGGCGGTGAGCGCCTCGTTGTGGGTGACGTGCTTGGAGGCCTGCGCCGCCGCGATCAGCGGCAGCGCGAGGTTGGCCGTGGCCTGGGACATCGGTGGTCTCCTGACAGGATTGCGAAGGGTGGGCTTCGTCAGCCGGCCCTGACCGGCACCAGCGTCCGGGTCGCCGGCCCCCGCCCGGCGACGGTGCCGACCTGCGCCACGGCCACGTCGAGGCGCGTCTGGGGGCCTCCGAAGTCGGCGGCCTCGGCGGCGGCGTCGTAGAGAAGGCTCGCCGTCGTCGCGCCGAGGCTACGCAGGAGGGTGCCCTCCGGCCCGTGGAGGTCGACGACGTAGCTCTCGCCCGGCTCGTCGAAGGGGATCTCGGCCGGCTCCCAGGCGTCCGCGTCGCGCCGGGCTCGGCGCAGCCAGGTCAGCCGCACCCCCTGCGGCGTCCGCCGCGCCCGCAGGTGGACCGGGGCCAGCGGCCGCAGGGCGCCCAGCCCCGCCGTCGCGGTCGCCTCCACGAACGACGGATCGGCCGGATCGCGCGCGGCCGGGCCGATCCGGTAGCGGAACGGGCGGCCGGCCTCGTCGAGGCGCTCGACCAGGGGCACCACCGCGCCGTCGTCGAGGCGCACGATCAGGCTCCCGGCGGCCAGCGGGCGGGCCGCCTGCGCCTCGCTCCCGGCGAGCCCGCGCAGGAGCCGGGTCAGGCGGTAGCGGCCCTGCCCCACGAGCGCGACCCCGGCCGCCGCCAGGATCTCGATGGCCCCGTCGGGACCGCGCAGGGCGAACAGGTTGCCGCCCGCCATGGCCGCCTCCTCGGCGATCGCCGAGAGTGCGCCGGCGTGGCACAGGGTCACCTCGAGGACGGCGTGCCGGTCGAAGCGCCAGAGCGGTCCGGGCGGCAGCACGCCCAAGGTTTCGCCGAGGCAGGCCGGGTAGTCGACCTGGCCGTGCAGCACGAGAGGGGCGCCTTCGCCCGAGGCGCGCCAGACCGCGACCGCGCCGGGCCACGGGTCGGCGGCCACCGCCAGGTCCTGCAGCGGCGTCGGGCCGCCCCGGTCGACGGGCAGGTCGAGGATCGCCGCATAGGGCCGTCCGGCCAGGAGCGGGGGCGGCCGGTGCGGCCTGACCTCGGCGCGGTCGCGCAGCGGGGCGGCGAGGCCACCCGCCGGCACGGCGCGGGTCTCGATGCGCCGCCCGCCCGGATCGTCGGTGATCCGCACGATGCGGTGGCGCGCCGCCGCTCCGGGCAGGGCGAGGAGGTCGCCGGGCTCCAACGTCACCAGGCGCGGGCTCACCCCGAAGCGGGCGGTCTCGCGGCCTGCGATGGCGGTGTCGAGGGCCGCCTCGGCGAGCCGCTCGACCGCCTCCCGCCGGGTGACGACGGGGGCTTCCACCCGCGTCTCGCGCCGCCGGCCGCCGGCGGGCCGGACCGCCGCGGCGGTGGCGGTGCGGTACTCGGCGCTCTCGGCGTCGCAGAAACTCACCTCGACCGAGCGCGGCAACTCGCTCTCCTCGGCCCGCACCAGGGACAGGGGCGCGGCCTCCGGCTCGTCGCGGACGAGGTCCGCCTCCGACAGCGCCAGCGGGCTCTCCCGACGCGGCCCGCGGATCGTCAGGATGCCGGCCACCGCCGAGACGTCGAGGCCGTAGACCTGGGCCAGGGGTTCGAGCGCGGCGCGGGCCGACAGCGGCCGGTCGAGGACGTAGCCGTCGAGGAAGGCGTCGGCCGCGATCCGGTGGGGCACCGCCACGCCGAGGTCGTCGAGGACGGCGCCGATCAGCCGGTCGAGTTCCAGCCCCTCGATCCGCCCGGTGATCCAGTGGCCGACCCGCCAGTTGACCGCATCCGCCCACACCGCGTCGAAATCCGGGAAGGCCGGGTAGGGCCGGGCGTCCCAGCACCACACGAACACCCCGGCCGGGTCCACCATCCGCCCGCCGTAGAGGGGCGAGACCGGGTTGTCGGCGGGGTCGAAGCCCGGCAGGGCGGGGTCGAACCGGCTCAGGATCGCGGTGAGGCCGCGGGCCTGGACGAGGTCGTCTCGCGCGCCCGACGAGAACGGCGGGGCGGCGTTCTCGGAGGATTTCGGGTCGGGGAAGACGTTGGGGCCGTTGCTGCCCTTGTCCACCGCCGGCACCCCGATCTCGGTGAGCCAGATCGGTTTGGAGCGCGCCACCCAGGCGGTGGCCCGGGTCTCGAGACCGCCGTCGCGCTCGATGTGATCGTTCGACCACCACGCGACGAGGTCCTTGGCGCGGTAGATCCAGGGTTTTCCATATGCGCCGTCGGTGATCGGCGTGCGCGCCTGCGCATTCCGGGCTGCCGCGTCGGCATAGAACCAGTCGAAGGCCTCGCCCGAGCCGAGCCCGCGCTTGAGGTAGGCCGGATCGTAGATCGTGCCCGCCTGCGCCAGATCGGCATGGCCGTCGCCGTCGCGCCAGTCGGACAGGGGCGGATAGTAGTCGATCCCGACGGCGTCGATGGCCGGGTCGGCGAACAGCGCGTCGAGGGGAAAGCGCACGATCGCGCCCCCCTCCCGGACGTGGGCACCGTACTCGGTCCAGTCGGCGGCGTAGACGAGCCTGACGCCCGCGCCGAGGCGGGTGCGGACCGCGCCCGCCAGTGCCCGGAACCCCTCCACCGCCGGGTAGCGCCCGGCCTGCGCCCGCACGCGGGTGAGGCCGACGAACTCGCTGCCGACGACGAAGCCGTGCAGGGCGATGCCGTCGCGCAGCCAGGTGGCGGCCAGATCCGCGTAATGCAGGAGGAACCGGCGGTAGCCGTCCGCCCGCTCGAAGAAGGCCGCGACCTCGGTGCCGGCCGCCGCCGTGCCGTCGGGGCTTCCGGTCAGATCGGGGGCGGGCGCGCAGGTGATGCGCCCGCGCCAGGGGTAGGGCGGCTGGCCGGGTGCGGCGGGGTCGCGCGGGTCCGGCAGGGCGTTGCCGGCGGGCACGTCCATCATCACGAAGGGGTAGAGCACCACGTCGAGCCCGCGCCGTCCGAGTTCGGCCACGAGGCGGGTCAGCCCCGCGTCCGAGGGGGTGCCGCCGTAGGCCGGGCCGCCGGTGGGTGCGGTCGAGACCGTCCCGACCGCGCCGCGGGTCAGGCCCGCGACCCGCCAGACGTCGCCAAGAGTGGCCTTGCCCGGGTTGTCGACCTTGGGGCGCACCGTGCAATGGCCGGCGCGCAGGTCGTCGCCGAACCAGCTCGCCACCACCGAGACCCGCTCCAGGCGCGGGCACAGGGCCTGGAGGGCGTCGAGGGAGGCGACGACGTCGGTGGCGCCCTGGAACTGGAAGCGGTTGGCCGGGCGGCTTGCGCCGTAGCCCGCGTCCTCGGTGACGAGGGCGGGATCGAGGCCGAACTCGGTGGAGCCGGGGATGAGGCAGACCGCGCGGATCATGCCGGCCAGGCCATCGACGGGGCGGACCACCTCGAAGGCGAACTGCGGCACCCGGTTGCCGAAGGGGGCCAGATCCAGGCGCTCGAACACGACGTAGGCGAGGCCGCGATAGGCCGGCGCGTCTCCCCCCTCCTTGGCCGCGATCAGCGGGTCGGGCGCCTGGTCCGGTCCGCCCGTGTGCAGGCGGTGGGTCAGCGTGGCGAGGTCGATCTCGCTGCCGTCGGCCCAGACCCGGCGCAGGCCCGCGATCTCGCCCTCGCACAGGCCGACGGCGAGGTTGGCGTAATAGGCATAGGTGGTGGACACGGTCTTCTGCCCGCCGCCACCGCCCTTGGCGCCGGCCGAGGCGCGCGCCACCGTGGTGTTGGGGACCTCGACCGGGCGCGTCGCCCAGATCAGGGTGCCGCCGATCCTGGCGCGGCCATAGACCCGCGGGATCGGCGCGCCCTCGGTGGAGCCGAGCCCGGCCACCTCCGACAGGCGCGGCCCCTCGACGAAGCGCGGCCCCGCCCGCGCGCCGAACAGCGCCCCCTCGAGGGCCGACCCGGCCGCCGACCCGACGGCGCTGCCGACGATGGCGCCGATCGGCCCGCCGAGCGCGGTGCCCGCCGCCGCCCCGGCCGTCTGCAGGATCAGCGTGGCCATGGCGGGCTCCGGGGGGTGGGCCAGATGCGAGCCGACGCCTTGGCCATCCATACAAAATTTTGTATGGATGGCGGGTGACCGACCGATCGAAAAGCGTCGTCTTCGTGGGTACTGCGCTCGACGACCTGCGCGCGTTTCCGCTGACCGCTCGCCGTGAGGCCGGTTATCAAATCGACCGGGTGCAGTCGGGCCGTGACCCGGACGACTGGAAGCCTATGACGTCGATCGGCCCTGGTGCCCGAGAGCTACGGATTCGCGAGGCGAGCGGCGCGTTTCGCGTCGTCTACGTTGCGAAGTTTGCCGATGCGATCTTCGTCCTGCACTGTTTTCGAAAGACGACACAGAAGACCAGTCGCGAGGATCTGGCGCTCGCGACACGCCGATACGGCGAGGCCATCAAAGGAGCCACCCCATGACCGCCAACCGCTATGCGAGCGTCTGGGACGCGATCGAGGACACCCCGGCGCAGGCCGAAAACATGAAGCTACGCGCGGCGCTGATGACGGCGCTCAAGGATCACATAGCCGGCGAAGGATGGAGTCAGGTGCAGGCGGCCAGAATTCTGGGCGTGACGCAGCCGCGGGTGTCGGATCTCCTGCGCGGCAAGATCGATCTGTTCGCGATCGACACCCTCGTGACCATGCTGAGCGCCGCCGGATTGCAGGTGGAGATGACGGTCTGCAAGGCGGCGTAAGACCGTCGTTGGTGGGGTTTCAGGGAAACCGGAACCCATGCGTCAGGTGCCGGCGCCACCAGCGGGTGAGGGCGACCTCCGTCACCGCGGCGCCGTCGTGGGCGTGGATCATCGTGCCCGCACCGGTGGCGATGGCGCAGTGCCGGGCGGGCAGGTGGGCGCGGAAGGCAAACAGCAGCACCGCGCCGGCTTCCGGCTCGGTCCCCGCATCCGGTCGCGGCAGGGGCACGAGGTGGCGCCCGGCCGCCTCCGCGAGGGGATCGCTGCCGCGGGGCGCCGACTCGGCCCAGCTCGCGCCGTAGGGCGGGGCGACCTCGGGCTCGGGGCCGTGGACCTCGCGCCAGACCCCGCGCACCAGCCCGAGGCAGTCGCAGCCGACCCCGATCAGGGAGGCCTGATGCCGATAGGGCGTGCCGATCCAGGCCCGGGCCCGCGCGACGACGCGGTCCGGCAGGCCGGCCTGTGGCAGGGCGATCATCGGAACAGGCTGCCGCCGTCGAGGCCGGGGCCCGAGCCCGGCGCGTGGCGCAGCACGAAGTCGTTGCCCGGCATGTGTGGAAAGCCCTGGAAATTCGGGACGTTGGCGAAGCGGTCGCGGCAGGTCGACAGGCGCTTGTCGCAGCCGGCGGTGAGGACGAAGGCGTCGCCCGTGGCGACCGCCCTGGCCGGAACCTCCCACAGCCAGATCCGGTCGCTGAGGAGGCCGCGCACGTCCGCCGAGGCGCCGGCATTGGACCCCGAACGCCAGGCGAGGCGGCCGCCGTCGAAGCGGCCGTCGTCGGCAGGGGTGGCGAGGGCGACGCCGAGGCCCCCCGCGGTGGCCGGCCCGGTCACGGTTCCGGTGGTGCGCCAGCGCGGATCGGCGAGGTCGATCCGGCAGCGGCGATCGCCGAGGTCGGCGCCGCAGGTGGCCCGGTAGGTCCGGCCGCGCTCGACGTCCAGCGCGTGCATCAGGCCGCGCAGCTCGGCCACGAAGGCGGCCCCGCTGCGGCGGATTTCGCCGACCGTGCCGACGTCGAGGAGGAGGCGCGTCTGCGGATCGCTCCAGTCCACCAGCCAAGTCTCGACCCCGGCCCCGTCGTAGAGCCCGGCGGCGATGTCGGCCTCGGCGATGCCCGAGGAGCGCAAGGCCCCGGCGACCTCGCCGCCGCCCACCGCGAAACCGAGCTCGGCGCTGGCCTCGGCCGCCTCGAGCCCGGAATGGGCGGCATGGACCAATCCACCGAGCACGAGGTCGCGGTCGTGGTCGGTGAAACCGAGGGTCGCGCCGTCGCGGCGGGTGAGCGACCAGCACCGGCACAGGGTGGTGGCCCCGCCGGCGAGATGCGCGGCGAGGGCGGGGGGAAGCACGCGCATGGTCGTGACCCTCAGGAACGATTCGGATTGACCCTCGGATCGGCCTGAAGTCGCGTCACGGCCAGATCGATGAAGGCGCGCACCTTCGCGGGCGCGCGCCGCCCCTCGACACTCACGACGTGGACCGGCATCGGTCCAGCCTCGGGGTCGTCGAGGACGAGGCGCAGGCGGCCGTCCGCGATCGCGGGCGCGACCTGATAGGACAGGAGCTGCGCGATGCCGTGGCCGGCGAGCGCGGCCGCGAGGGCCGAATCGATGGTGTTGCAGACCAGCCGCGGGCGCGCCGTGGCCGGAACGCCCCGGCCGAGACCGAAGCGCCCGTCCTCTCCCAGGCCGGAACTCGCCGAGCCGATCAGGGCGTGGTGCTGCAGGTCGCGGGCGGTCTCGGGGGTCCCGTGCCGGTCGAGGTAGTCCGGCGACGCGCACAGGATCCGGCGCACGCTGCCGACCCGGATCGCCGCCAGACCGGAATCGGCGAGGTGACCGATGCGGACCCCCACATCCGCGCCCTCGTCGAGCATGGTGATGACGCGGTCGAGGAACAGGGCGCGGGCGCTGACGGCGGGATGGCGCGCGAGGTAATCGGTGATGACGGGCAGCACGTAGAGGCGGCCGAACTGCACCGGAGCGGTGACGGTCAGGGTGCCCGAGGGTGTGGCGTAGGACCCGGATGCGGCGGCCTCCGCCTCCTCGATGTCCGCCAGGATGCGCCGGCAATCCTCCAGATAGCGCCCGCCCGCCTCGGTGAGTTTCACCGAGCGGGTGGTCCGCGCCAGAAGACGCGTCCCGATCCGGTCCTCGAGGGCGGCCACCGCCCGGGTCACGGCGGGCGGGCTCATGTGGAGCTGACGCGCGGCGCCCGAAAAGCCGCCGCATTCCGCCACGCGGACGAACACCCGCATCGCCTGCCACCGGTCCATACCGGCACCTCCCCACCGTCTCGATTGTTCCAATTTGCGCAATAGTCGATTGCGAGGAAAGCCGGTTCTCGCCTGCCCGGGAAAGGGGTTCGATACGGATGCGGCCGGCGCTCTTGGCCGGTTACCGAGGAGACATCCGATGAAGCTCTTTCATGTCGCCCTGTCCGGGCATGCCCACCGGGCCCGCCTGTTCCTGTCCCTGGTCGGGGCGCCCTGCGAGATCGTCGAGGTCGATCTGGCGAAGGGCGAGCACAAGGCGCCGGACTTCCTCAAGCTCAATGCGTTCGGCCAGGTCCCGGTCCTGGTGGACGGGGCGAACGTGGTACCCGATTCCAACGCCATCCTGGTCTACGTGGCCAAGCGCCTCGGCCGTACCGACTGGCTGCCGGAGGATGCGTCCGGCGCGGCGCAGGTGCAGCGCTGGCTCTCCGTGGCGGCCGGCCCCATCGCCTTCGGGCCGGCGGCCGCCCGCCTCGTCACCGTGTTCGGCGCATCCTTCGATGCGGCGGAGGTCATCGCCCGGGCTCACCTGATCCTGGGCCGCATCGAGGCCGAACTCGCCAGCCGGTCCTGGATCGCCGCCGACCGTCCCACCATCGCGGACGTCGCCCTCTACAGCTACATCGCCGCCGCGCCCGAGGGGAACGTCGACCTCGCACCCTATGGCGCGGTCCGCACCTGGCTCGCCCGCATCGAGGCCCTGCCCGGCTTCGTGCCGTTTGCGCGAACGCGCGCCGGCCTGCGTGCCGCCTGACGCTCAGGCCTCGTCCGGGAGTTCCCCATGTCCTTCTCAGAATACATGCCTCTCTCAGAACATCCGCCCGCCTCGCCCTGGCATCCGGGCGAAGTCGCCCTCCAGGCGAACCTCGGCGTCGCCGAACGGATGGCCGAGATCGGCCCCCGCGTGATCCGCGACCACCTGATCGACCAGCATCGCGCATTCTACGCCCACTTGCCGTTCGTGGTGCTGGGGGCGGTCGATCCGGCCGGCGATGTCTGGGCGACCCTTCGGACCGGGCGACCGGGCTTCCTCGAGGCGACCGATCCGGCCCATCTGCGGGTGCGGGCGGCTGCCGAGCCCGGCGATCCCGCCGAGGCGGGTCTGTCGGACGGCGCCGCGATCGGTCTCCTCGGGATCGATCTCGCCACGCGGCGGCGCAATCGCCTCAACGGCCTCGTGGAGCGGACCGGACCGGACGGCTTCGCCATCCGCGTGCAGCAGAGCTTCGGCAATTGCCCGCAGTATATCCGCGTGCGCGCCAACCCGCACCCGATCGCGGTGTCGGCGCCGGCCGTTCCCGAGGTGTCGGATCGCCTCGACGAGCGCGCCCGCGCGCTCGTCGCGCAGGCCGAGACCGTCTTCGTCGCCAGCTACGCCGAGGGCGGCGACGGGACCCGGCAGGTCGACGTCTCGCATCGCGGCGGGCCCGCCGGCTTCGTCCGGGTCGGTGCCGATGGCGCGCTCACGGTCCCCGACTATTCCGGCAACCGGTTCTTCAACACGCTGGGAAACATGCTCGCCAATCCGCGCGCCGGGCTCGTCGTCATCGATTTTGCCGGCGGCGACCTCTTGCAGATGACGGGGCGCGCGACGGTGGCCCTCGACGCCGAGGAGATCGCGGATTTCCCGGGCGCCGAGCGGCTTTGGCGCTTCGAGCCCCGCACGGTGATCCGACGCGCCGGCGCATGGCCGCTGCGGTTCGACGAGCCGGCCGTCTCCTCTACGGCACGATCTCGATGAGCGGCACCCGCGGGATCTCGCCGGCCGTGAAGGCCGAGAGGTCGACCGTGAGGTCGTCGGTGTCGAAGCGGACGGGCACGTCGAAGGCGAATCCCGCCGTCACCGCCGCGCCCGCCGCCGGCACCGCGTCGGCGGCGAAGGTGAGCCGGCCGGTGGCGGCGTCGCAAGTGACCTTCGCGGCGGGCACCGTCACCCCCGCCACCGCGACGCGCACGCTCTCCGCCACCGGCTTGGCGATGACACGGCGGTAGGGCAGCGGGCCGGTGCCGTAGGTCTTGGCGAGCTGGAACACCCGCGTCGTCCCGTCGCCGGTGCCCAGCGGCTGGTCGGTGGCCGAGACCGCCTTCGAGGGTGGCCCGGAGAGGTGGTCGACCCGGTCGCGGTAGCGGAAGCCGTAGAGGCGCCCGCGCCGCTCCTCGAAGAAGCCCAGCACCGCATGCAGCGCATCGAGGCTGCGGATGCCTAAGCCCGCGTCGTAGCGCCGGCGCGAATCGGCCCAGCGGCCGTTGCGGTGCTCGGCGCCCGAGGCCAGGGTGACGATCTCGGTGAGCCGGCGCGGGCCGCCGCTGCCGCGCAGGGCCACGTCAAGGGGAAAACGGACCTCGTGGAAGTCGCTCGGCATCGGTCGGTCTCCGTGATGGACGAGGCTCGCCTCATCCCATTTCCGGCTGATCACTTCGTGATGCGGACATGGGCTTCGCTCAGGCGCCGCGCGGGCTTGGTGATACGGTTCCCGCTCGATTCAAGCGGCAAACCGTATCAGAGCCCGCGCCGGCCCCGCGCCACCGCCCGCGCCAGGGTGGCGGCGACCTGCGCCTCCGAGCGGCGGAAGCCGGCCACGTCCGGCGTCGTGATGTTGACGGTTACGCTCGGCCCCCCGCCCGGTGCCGCCGCGACCCCGAGGCGGCCGTCGCCGCCCCGGCGCAGGGGCAGGATCGCCTCCGGCCCGGCCTCGCCCATCAGGCCGGTGCCGCCCTGCATCGGGAAGTAGGTGGGCGCGGCCACGATCCCGCCGCTCGCGAAGGGCCGCACCCGCCCCTGCGCGATCACCCCGCCTCGGGCGAGCGCCGTGGTCTCCTGGGCGGCCCCGGCGTTGATGAGGCTCTTCACGAGGCCGGTCACGCCCGCCTTCACCGGTGCCGCGATCGCCCGGCCGGCGAGGCCCGCGAGCCTGGCGCCGATGGTGGCGAGCACCCCGTCGAGCTGGCGCCCGCCGCTGACGTTGACCGACAGGGCCCTGGCGAGGCTCTGGCCGAATTTTTGGGAGAGTTTGTCGAGGGTTTCCAGCTGCCTGGCGCGGCCGGCCAGGCTGCGGTCGGTGTCGGTCTCGGGCATGGCGGCTTTCCGGATCAGCTCGGGTCGGGATGGGCGGCGATGAGCCTGTCGAGGTCGGCCCGGCTCATGGGGCTCGCGCGGCGGGAAAACCCGGCGGCGGCGGCGAGTTCGCGCGGGGTCGCGGCCCAGACGTCGGCGGGGCGCCAGCGCAGGTCGTGGAGGGCCAGGGCCAGCACGTCGTCCCACGGGAAGGCGGAGGGTGGCGTACCCTCCGGCCCCTGCCCGCCCGTGGTCAGGGAGGGTCCGGCGGTTCGGCCCCGAAGGCGGCCGCGAGCACGTCGCCCAGCGCCGTGACGATGGGTTCGAGGCCGCCGGCCAGGGGCAGGGCGGCCACCGCCGCGTCGTCGAGGGGGTGGCCGCCCCCGCGCAGAGCCGCGCCCAGGAGCGCGATGAGGTCGCGGCTGGCCAGGCGCCCGCCCGCGAAGCGGTCGGCCAGGCCGGCGAGGTCGCCGGCCTGGAGAGCGTCCTCGAGGTCGGCCAGGGCCCCGAGGGTGAGGCACAGGGTGTAGCGCGTGTCGGCGATGACGAGGGGCACCTCGCCGCGGCGGCGGTTGGCCATCACGCGGCCACGAAGGCGAGGGCACCGCCCGAATCGAGGGCGATGTCGAAGGTCACCTCGCCGGCATGGTCGCCGCGGTATTCGAGGGCGGTGATCTGGAACGGGCCGGTGACGGTGCCGAAGTCCGGCACCACGATCTGCCAGGCCTCGATGGTGCCCTCGAAGAACACCTGGCGCAGCCGCGCGTCCGAGGCCCCGTCGCGAAACACGCCCGAGCCCGAGATCGCGGCCCGGCGCACGCCGGCTCCGGCCAGCAGCTCGCGCCAGCGCCCGGTGGATTCGGCGCAGGTGATGTCCACGGTCTCGGCGTTGAAGGCGATCTGGCGGGCGCGCAGGCCGGCGACGGCGGTGAAACCGGCGCCCTCCGCGATGCGCAGGAGGAGGTCCTTGCCTTTCTGGGCGGTCATGGCGGGCTCCGGATTGGTGGGGGATCAGGTCGGAACGGCTTCTGGGGAAAGGGCTTCGGAAGAAAGAGCTTCGGGGAGAAGGGCTTCGGTGACGGCGGCCAGCGTCAGGGTGGCGCTGGCCTCGCCGCTGCGCGGATCGCGGACGGTGGAGAGGGACTGGACGCGCAGGAGCACCAGGGCGTGGCCGGTCAGCGACAGGGGGGCGTCGGCGAGCAGGTCGCCGATGCGGGCGGCGGCCTCGACGGCGCTGCGGGTCGAGCCCGGTTTCCCGACCACGACCAGCGCCAGCTCGTGGAGGTGGCGGCTGGCGCCGTCGACGGGATCGGCCCGGACCGTGGTGTCGCCGAACAGGGCGTAGACCGGGCTCGCCCCGCGCGGCGGCTCGTCGTGGAGGCGAAAGCGCCCGCCCGTCAGCCCGGCGAGGGTGGCGTCGGCGGCCAGACGCGCCAGGATCGCTCCCCGCAAGGCGAGGAGCGGGCCGGTGGACACGGCGGTCATGGTCGGGGCGCTCGTGGTCGCGGCGCTCGTGGTCGCGGCGGTCATGGCCGGGGCTCCGAGGTTGCCTCGACGAGCTCCTCGACCTCGCAGAGGAGGTCGCGGCGGCGTCCGTCGGGATCGCCGGCGAGGCGGATCGCGAAGCGGCGCGGGCCGGCGCTGAGCCGCATCGGCGGCGCGACCCCGTCGCGGTAGGCGAGGCGGATGCGGTGGGTGGCGCGCCGGTCGGCGCGTCCGCCCCCGGCCCGCTCCGTGGCGCCGAGCGGCGTGATCGCCCCCCACAGGAGCGGCCCGGCGACGTAGCGGCGCAAGCTGCCGCCGAAGCCGTCGGGCTCCTCGATCGGGCGTTCGAGCACGAACCGGCGCCGGCGCGCGCCGATGGGGGAAGAATTCATCGCGAAGGCTCCGGGAAGGGAGGGCGTCACAGGCGCAGCCGCCGCCAGGGGGCGATCAGGGCGGCGACGGCCGGCGGCCGGGGCTCCTGGCCGGCCTCGTCGCCGCGCCGCTCGAAGGCGTGGGCCACGAGCAGGCGGATCGCCTGGGTCAGCGGAGCGGGCACCGGCGGGCCGGCGCCGCCGTGGCCGGCCTCGACCTCGATCAGCGCGACCCGCCGGGACAGCTCCGGCACCGCGGCCGAGACCACGAGGCCGGGCGCCTCGACCAGGTCGTCGCCGAGGCGCACGAGGCCGGGCGCGAGGGGGGTGACCGTCCCGTCGCCGTCGACGGTGCCCGCCCGCGCCAGGGCGACGAGGGGGCTCAGCGGCAGCGGCACCCGGCCGTCGGGCGGCCAGGCGGTGAGCATCACCCGGTAGCGGCCGGGGGCGAGGACGCGGCGGGTCTCGGCCTCCACGCTCGCGCGGGCCGCCGCGATCAGGGCGGCGACGAGGCCGTCCTCGGCCCCGCCGTCGTCGGGGTCGAGGCGCAGGTGGAGGCGCATCTCGGCGAGGCTGACCGGCTCGACGATGTCCTCGTCCAGGCGTATCGGGGTCATCGGCGTCTCCGGGGCGCGCGGGGAGCAGGCATGCGGGGAAAAGGCACGCGGGCGGGTGGGCGGACGGTCGCGGCGGCGGTCGCGTGGGTCGTCCTGGCCGGCCCTGCGCCCGCCGTGGTCGGCGGCCGCGAGGCGCCGGAGGCGGCCGGGTCGAGCGTGATGGTGCTGTCGTCGAACGGCGGGGTCTGCACCGGCGTCGTGGTGGCCCGCGACGCCGTCCTCACCGCCGCCCACTGCGTGTCGGGCCGCGCCGAGCACCGGGTGCATTTTCGCGACGCCGCCGGGGCGCCCGTCCTCCTCGATCTCGCGAGCCGGGTGGTGCATCCGGGCTACGATGCCGGGGCGATCGCCGGACGCCGCCGCTCCATCGACCTCGCCCTGGTGCGCACGGCGTCCGCGCTGCCGCCCCGCTTCTCCGTCGCCCCCTTGAGCGCGGCGATGCCGAGGGCCGGCGAGCGCCTCGCCCTCTCGGGCTACGGTGCCGGCAAGGCGGGTGACGCGCGCTCCACCGGCACCTTCCGCAGCGTCGCGCTGCCGGTGGTGGAGCCCTACGGCCAGAGCCGCATCCTGGTCTGGCTGAAGAGCGCGGGTGCGGGCGGCTGCCAGGGCGATTCCGGCGGGCCGATCGGGCCCGAGGGCACCGCCGCCGTGCTCGCGGTCTCGGCCTGGATCGGCGGCGGTTGCGGCGGCGTCTCCCAGGGCGTGCTGCTGGGGCCGCAGCGCGACTGGATCGACCGGACCCTGGCCGGCTGGGGCACGACGGCGACCTGGACGGCGCCCTGACGACCCATGCCGCCGGAGGGGTCGCACCGCCGCCGCCCTCGCGATGGAACCACGCCTTGGCCACGACCCTTCCTTCGGCTAGGCTTGACCCGCCCTGGGACACGCGTCCCCGGACTCCGGAGAGATCGATGCTCGTAAATGCCCTGCGCGTGGCCCGTCTCGGCGCTGCCCTGGTCGCGCTGACGAGCGCCGGCCCGGCGATGGCGGTCATCAACGGCGCGGTCTCGCGCGATCCCGACGGCCTGCGCGCCTCGGTGGTGCGCATCGAGAGCACCCGGGGCGAGATCTGCTCGGGCACCCTGATCGGTCCGGACCTCGTCCTCACCGCCGCCCATTGCGTGATGCACCGGGCCGGCTACAGCGTGGTGGCCGTCGACCGGCGGTTCCGCCAGCAGCGCGTCCTGGCCGTCGCCGCCTCGATGCACCCCGACTTCGTGCCCGGCACCACGCCGGAGGACCAGCCCGGCATCGACCTGGCGCTGATCAAGCTGGAGCGGCCCCTGGGCCCCGAGTTCCAGCCCCTCGACCCGCGCGGCGGCGCCATCACCACCGGCGAGGCGGTGGACATCGCCGGCTTCGGCGTCGTGGCCGAGAACCGTCGCAACACCGCCGGCACCCTGCGCTCGGCGCAGCTCGTCTCCATCGGCTCGCTCGAGGTGGCCAACAGGGTCACCATGGTCACCGACCGCCGCCGCTTTGCCGAGACCACCGGCTCGGGCGCCTGCCTGGGCGATTCCGGCGGCCCGATCCTGCGCGGCGGCCGCGGCGGCTACCAGATCGTCGGCGTGGTGAGCTGGTCGAGCGGCGCCATGCGCCAGAACGCCCGCGCCCGCACCGCCTGCGGCGGTTTCACCGCGGTGACGCCCACCGGCGAGCACGCCGGCTGGATCGCCTCGCGCTCGGCCGAACTCGCCCGCATCCAGCCCGGCGAGGCCCTGCCCGCCGGCCGCGGCAACCGCTCCGACTGGATGGCCCGGCCCGCGCGCCGGTAGCGCATCGCCCAGTCCAGCGCCGCTCATCCCTCCGCGACGGGGCGGCGACGACAGCTCCCGTGCACCATAGCTCGCCGCTGCGGAACGGCGTTACTGCGAGGGTCCTGTCTTCGAGGGCGGGCGAGATATCGGCACTTCGCGACATCTTCCCGATAGGGCGTCTGTACGATTTCCAACATATGTTGGTGGCCTGACAACACGATACGGTTACGGTTCGGGCGGTCGACACCTTTCCCGAAGCCTTGCGGGGCCCAGCAAGGAAGCGCGATGACACAGGGCGGAGACGGTGACCGTTCCGTGCAGGAAGGCCAGCCGTGGTGGAGCCGACGGGGACCGTCTGGCGAGGCTCAGCGAGCCCCCTCCGCCCCGAGCCCGAACGAGGCGTCGGCCACCCTGTCCCGCATGCTCTGGTCCGGCGCGCGGCTCGGGGCCGGCATCGTCGAGGCCACGCCCGACTGCATCGAGGTCCTGGACGGCGAGGGGCACCTGCGCTTTGCCAATCCCGCCGCCGCCGAGACGCTCTACGATGCCGGTATGGTGCCGGGCGAAGCCGGTCGCTGGAGCGACCTCTGGCCCGCGGAGGCCCGGATGGCGATCCTCGCCAGCCTGTCGGTCGCCCGGTCCGGCATCGCGTCGCGGTTCTTCCTGAAGCGCCCCACCGCCCAGGGCGACAGCCGCGACTGGGACGTGGTCCTGACGCGGATGACCGACGAGCGCGGAGCCCTGCGCGGGTTCCTCGCCGTCTCGCGGGACGCGACGGCCCTGCGCCGGATCGGCGCCGACCAGGACCTGCGCCGGCGCGAACTGAACCACCGCCTGAAAAACGTCTTCGCCCTCGTCAACGGGCTCATCGGTTCGTCGGCCCGCAGCCTGCCGGCGGTGCAGCCCTTCGCCAAGGCCCTGCGGGACCGGTTCACCGCCCTCGACCGCGCCCACGCCCTGCCCGAGGACGGGCCGGGCCGGACGCTGGGGGCTCTCCTGGGCGCCCTGCTCGCGCCCTACGGCGATCCGGACGGCGGGGCCCGGATCGTCGTCGACTCCGTCGGTGACGGGCCGGTGGGATACACCGCCGCCACGAGCCTGACCCTCGTCGTCCACGAACTCGCCACCAACGCCGTCAGGCACGGCGCCCTGGCCGGGGAGGCCGGGCACGTCCGCGTCACCTGCCGGCGCGACGGGGCCGCGATGCAACTCGCCTGGATCGAGCGGGGCGGCCCCGCGGTGGCGGGCGCACCGGCCGCGCCGGGGTTCGGCTCCGCCCTGGTTCAGCGCAGCGTCACCGGACAGCTCGGCGGAACGATCGCCCAGGAGTGGGAGCCCGAAGGACTGAGCGTGCGCATCGCGATCCCGCTGGACTGCCTGGCGCGCTGACGCTGCCGTTCACTCGGGCCGGATGGGCTCGGCGCCTGCGCCGATGAGCCGGAGGTATTCCGCCTCCGGCGCCCCATAGGCGGCGCCCGCGAGGGCCAGCAGCGCGTCGCGGTCGCGGATGGTGATGGAGCCGCGGCTGGTCTCGATGATGCCGGCCCGTTCGAGGCCGGCCACCACCGTGGTCAGGCCGGTGCGGTTGACCCCGAGCATCAAGGACAGGAACCGGTGCGTCGTGGGCAGGACATCGCCGTCGATCCGGTCGTGGCACATCAGCAGCCATCGGGCGAGCCGCCGCTCGATCTTGTAGAGGCCGTTGGCGAGCGCGGTCGCGGCCACCTCCACCGCCACGGCCTGGGCGTAGCGCAGCAGGAAATCGTGCAGGCTGGGCCGCTGCCGCAACGCCTCGCGCAGGGCCGCGGCCGGGATCGACCAGGCCGTCCCCGCGACCTGGACCCGCGCCTCGTTGGGCGTGCGCTCGGCATCGAGCAGGATCGGCACGCCGACCATGCCTTCGCGGCCGACGAGGCCGAGTTCGATCTGCTGGCCGTCCGCCGCGACGGCGATGCAGGAGACGATCCCGTCTTCGATGAAGTGGGCCGTCGGGATCGGGGTGTCGGCCCGGATCAGGACGTCACCGGTCCGGAGCGGCGTCGTCTCGAGATACGGCTGTATCGTCGAGAAGTCGTCCGGCGCCATGAAGCTGAGAAGCCGGTTCGCGCAAGCAGTCTGAAGTGGGTGTGGCAATGGTCCCGTCCGCATCGGGGGCGGGAGCAAAAACCCTCAGTCGTCTGCGCCCAGTGACTACGGCAAACGATGCTTATGACTTACGTGCATGTCGGGATCGACGCAATCATTATCATATGATGGCACGGAGGTTGTATTTTCAACATAGTGCTGAGGCCGTGAAGGCCACACACATGGCGTGATAGATGCACCATGCCTTGATCAAGAAGCTCGAAAGTTTCGAGTCACTGTCGGACGACGACCGCAGCGCCCTCGATGCGCTGGTGCCGAAGGTGCGGCAGGTCGGCGCTCGCGTCGACCTCATCCGGGAGGGCGAGGTACCCGAGAACGTCCACCTCGTCCTCGACGGTTTCGCCTGTCGCTACAAGGTCCTGGCCGACGGCCAGCGGCAGATCATGGCCTACTTCCTGCCGGGCGATTTCTGCGACCTCAACGTCTTCATCCTCGACCAGATGGACCACAGCATCGGCACGATCTCGGCGTGCCAGATCGTGGACATCCCGCGCGCGGCCATCGACGAGATCACCGCCAGTCATCCCCGCGTCACCCGCGCCTTCTGGTGGTGTGCGCTGGTCGATGAAGCCATCCTGCGCGAGTGGCTGGTGAATCTGGGAGCGCGCGAGGCAAATCAACGCATCGCCCACATCATGTGCGAGATCCTGATGCGCCTCGACGCCGTCGGTCGCGTGCGCGACAACAGCTATCAGTTTCCCTTCACCCAGACCGACATCGCCGACACGATGGGGCTCTCGAACGTTCACGTGAACCGCACCCTGCGCGAACTGCGCGAGCTCGGCCTCGTCACGCTCAAGCATCGGGTCCTGACGATTCTCGACGTCGACCGGCTGAAGGCCTACTGCGGCTTCAACGCCAACTACCTCCACCTCAAGAACACGCGCTGGGTCGAACGTCGGCGCGCGACCTGGCTCGGTCGAACCGAAGGAGCTTGACCGTGGACGCGCAGCACAACGTCGAGACGTTGGTGGTGCTGCAGCCGGTCGCCGTCGACACCGCGAGCCTCGACCGCGACGGCATGCTGGTGATGGCCAACGGAATGCTGGTCGGGGTTCTCGTGCGCCTCGTGACCCCGGGTCACGAGCATAGCGGCGCCTGGTTCGTCGAAGCCGCCTTCGGCCACCTGAAGGGCGTACGCGTCCAGCCGTTCGACACCCTCGACGACGCGACACGCTGGTTCCGGACCAACCTCAAGCGCAGCCAAGCCGGGACGTCGTGGCGCCCGCCCCCATGATCTAGCAGATCTTGGATCTAGCGGAGCTTGGATCTAGCGGAGCTTGGATCTGGCGGAGCTTGGATCTAGCGGATCTTGACTTGCCCGGTGATCTCCACCTCGACGTCGAACGCGCCGAAATGATCGGGCAATTCCTCGGCCGCCGAGGGCGTCTGCGCGAACACCTTCACGGCCCAGTCGTCGCCGCTCCGGTTGACGCCGAGGCCGACGGCCCGGTCCGGCCGTCCCGCCGCGTATTGAGAGGTGAACGCCTCCTTCGCAGCCAGGGCCGCCGACCGCGACGCCAGCAACTTCTCCCGCTGCTCACCCATGGTCAGACTCCTGTCGCGGGACTGTAGAGATCGACGGCGAGTGCATCAAGAACGGCCCGGATCGGATTTGCAAAAGTGATGCCGCGGTCGTTGCGGCCACCGGTCTCGGTTCCGGCGAACAACAGGGCGATCGGCCGGCCGTCCATCGTGCAGATCAGCGAACCGCTGTCGCCGCCCTTGGAGAAGGTCTTCTCCGTGCCGCTGATCGCGATCTGGCGATTGAATATCGCAAAGCGGGGTGCGGCGCCGCTGACCATCTGGACCCGGACGTTGTCGATCGCGATCGCGTCCACGACGCCCGTGCTGAAGCGGGTGGTGCGGCCGACCTTCTTCACCGGGTCGCCGTCGATGAGCACGTCTTCGATATCGCCGATGCTCCAGCCGTCCGAACCGATCTCTCCGTCGCCGACCAGGAAGGGCTCGGGACGGGCATGCCCGTCTTCGAGCGGTGCGAAGGCGCAGTCGACGAGGTTGAAGGAGGTCGGGTCGAAATCGAGCGGCACATAGGTGCCGAGCTTGGCGACCACGTGCGCGGCCTGCCGCGCGTCCCCGCCGTCGGCCCTGCCCGGCTGGAGGATGATGTCGCCCACTCGGGCTTTGTTGTTCATGGCCAGGACGTGGTTGTTCGAGATCAACCCGACGCGGCCGTCCGCATCGACGCCGAAGCAGCCGATCGTGCCGGCGGTGATGCGGTGATGGCCGACCGACTCGCCCATGCGCAGGGGGCGGCAGGTCCTGACCTTCCGCCTGCCCTGGCTGCGGATCCGGCCGGTCACGATGACCTCCGCTTCCGTGGGCGCGACACGCAACGCCGCCTCGACGACGGGATGGTGGAGCAGCTTCTTGTGCTGGACGAACAGCCCCAGCTTGAGTCCCTGCCCGCGGTCGTCCCCCCGACCCCGTCGCAGGATGCCGACCGCGATCTTTTCCTTGGGATCGATCTCCCCGGCCCGCCTCGCCCGCGCGATGTCGGCATGGGCGGCCGTGTCGGGGGCCGGCGCGAAGATCGGCCCACCGCCGTCGGTCGCGGCCGTCGCCACCTCCGCGTAGCGGAAGGCGCGCTTGAACACCTCGGCTTTGGCGTTCTCCGCTCCGTCAAGGTTCATTACGATGCTCCTCGATTAACCTGAGGTAGCGTTATGGACATGACCAAACGGTTAAGGAAGCGGTACGACGGGAAAAATGCAGCCACCGGTTACAGAACGGTGGGGATCGCGGGTGGGGATCGCGAGGGCGCATCGTCCGGACGGCCGGCCTCCGCCCGGCGTCGGCGGAGGCCGGGGTGTTCAAGCGAACGACAGCAGCTTGATCGCATCGAAGTCCTGCACGCCGCCGCCGACGCGCTTGGTGGTGTAGAACAGCACGTAGGGCTTGGCCGAATAAGGGTCGCGCAGCACCCGCAGGCCGGTGCGGTCCACCACCAGGTAGCCGCGCTTGAAGTCGCCGAAGGCGATCGAGAGGCTGCCCGCGCTCGCATCCGGCATCGCCTCGGCCTCGGCCACCGGGAAGCCGAGCAGGGTGGCGCCGCGGTCGGCGGCGGTGGGCGGCTGCCAGAGGTAGTTGCCGTCGGCATCCTTCATCTTGCGGATCGTGCTCTGGACCTTGCGGTTCATCACGAAGGCGGCGTTCTGGCGGTAGCCGGCGCGCAGGGCATAGACGAGGTCGAACAGCACGTCGGCCGCGTTGGCCGCCGGGAAGGCACCGGCCGCCCCGGTGGCAATCGTCCCGAGCTTGCCCGGCACCAGCGACGCGTTGGCGACCGTGTCGTAGGCGAGCAGGCCGCGCGGGCGGCTGATACCGTTGCCGGTAACGAAGGCGGTGCCCTCCTGCTCGGCGAAGGCGGTCTCGACCTCGTCGGCGAGCCAGGCGTCGATGTCGACGACGGCGTCGTCGAGCAGCGTCTGGGTCGCGGCCGGCATGGCATAGAGCTCCATCGCCGGAAAGCTCAGCTCGGACAGGGTCGGGCTCGCCGTCTGCGGCCGCGGCGCGGTCTCGGCGACCCAGCCGGAGACGGCCTCGCTCACCGAGACCGCGCGCTTGTACTGCCCGCCCGAGATCGTCCGCACGCTGGCCAGCGCCCGGATCGGCGAGAGGCGGGCGAGGCGCACGAGCACTTCGCGCTCCACCGTGGCGGGCACGAGGTAGCCGCCGTCCGGCCCGGAGCCGGCCGAGAGCGCCTTCTCCTCCAGGCGCTTGAGGCCGCCGCTCTCGCCGGCCCTGACGTAGAGGTCGAAGGCGGCCTTGTGCTCCGTGGCGGCGGCGTCGCGCGGGACCGGCCCGTTGGCCATGGGCGGCCGGCGTCCGTCGAGGGCGAGGCGGTCGAGGCGCTGGCGGGCGCCGTCGAGGGCCGCGTCGATGCGGGCGAGCTTTTCCTCGGTCACCACGTCGGTGCCCAGGCGCGCGTCGAGCTGCGCCAGGCGGGCGTCGTTGGTCTCCTTGAAGGCCGAGAAGGCCTGGGCGAGCTCGGCCAGGGCCGTGCCGGCGTCGGCCGGCGCCGCCTTGTTCTCGAGGAGGGGGGAGGATGCGGTCTCGAAGGGGGCGTGGACGCTCATCGTGTACCTCGGGTGGGGGCGGAAGGGGCGGCGCGGGGCCGGGTGGAAAGGGGGGCGATGCGGCGGGCGAGCGCCCGCAGCTGCGCGGGCATGTCGGCTGCCGCACGGGCCGGTGCGCCGATGCGCGCGCCCGGCTGGAGCGGGAAGGTCACCAGGGAGATCTCCCACAGGTCGATCGCCTGGAGGCGGCGCAGGCCGTTGCGCTCGGGCGCCGCGCGCAGGGTGCGAAACCCGATCGAAAGCCCGTCGAGGCCGCCCTCGCGCATCAGCGCGTCGACCTCGCGGGCCCGCTGGACGGCGAGGTTGAGCCGGCCCTCGACCCTGAGGCCGCGGGCGTCCTCGGTGAGCGCCAGCCAGCGCCCGATCGGCTCGGCCGGATCGTGCTGCCAGAGCATGCGCACCCCCGCAGCCCCGCGCTGCGCGAGGCTGGCGGCGAAGGCGCCCGGCGCGACCACGTCGCGCCCGAGGTCGGGCACGCCGAACAGGCTGGCGTAGCCGGTGACATGGCCATCCATGGATGATCCGATCGGTGAGGGATGACAGGGGTGAAGGCCGCGAACATCCTTGTGGTGCGTCGAGGATATTCGCGGAGGGGCGGATGCCGCTCACCATCGAGGACGACGCGACGGCGGATCTCGTGGCGCAGCTCGCCAAGGCCACCGGCACGACGAAGTCCGAGGCGGTGCGGCAGGCCGAACGTCGTGCGCTCCACCCGCTGCCGGCGCCCACCGGACAGCTGGCGGACAAGGCGTTCTTCGATGAGTTGAGCGGCGAATGACACTTTTAGTCGATGCGCCGGCGTTGATCGCCATCATCGCCGGCGAAGCAGAGGCCGATGTCTTCCGCGACATCATCGATGCCGACGCCGATGGCCTGTGTTCTGCTGTGTCGGTGTGGGAAACCGTAGCCGGTCTCGTCCGCAGCTCTTCCCTCACCGTCGAGACAGCCCGTGAACGCGTGCGCCTCTATCGGGAGGCCTTGGGACTACGTCCGATCCCGATCGGCGAAGCCGAATCCGAACTCGCCATCGAGGCCCATGCCCGCTTCGGCGAGGGCCGGCATCCGGCCGCGCTCACCATGGGCGACTGCCACGCCCATGCCTGCGCCAAGGCGCATCGGGCCGCGCTGCCGTTCGAGGGCGACGACGTCTCCAAGACCGACGTTCGTCACCCCCGCGCCCCGTAACCCACCGCCTCGCGCTTCTCGTCCTCGCTCAAAAAGTCCGCCCCCTGCACCCGGCGCCAGAGGGATTCCCGTTCCGGCGCCAGCGCCTCGATGGCGTCGAGGTCGGGTTCCAGGCGGGCGGGGCCGAAGGCGGGTTCGAGCCATTGCGCGAGGCTCTCGGCGGTGCGGCGCACCAGCGGGATCACGGTCTGGCGGTAGAAGGCGCGGTTGGCCTCGGCATAGTTGGCGTGGGTGTTGTCGCCGGGCAGGCCCAGGAGGAGCGGCGGCACGCCGAAGGCCAGGGCGATCTCGCGGGCGGCCCCGTTCTTGGCCTCCACGAAATCCATGTCCTTGGGCGAGAGCGACAGCGGCTTCCAGTCGAGCCCGCCCTCCAGGAGCAACGGCCGCCCGGCGTTGCCGGCGCCCTGGTAGTTGGTCTCCAACTCGCCCTTGAGCCGGGTGAACTGCGTGTCGCTCAAGCCATTGCCGGCGGCGGCGGCGAACACCAGCGCGCCGGACGGCCGGGCGGCGTTGTCGAGGAGCGCCTTGTTCCAGGCGCCGGCCGCGTTGTGGATGTCGAGCGCCACCGCCGCCGCCTCCATCGGCGAGAGGCCGTAGTGGTCGTCGGTGGGGTGGAACAGGGTGAGGTGGAGGATCGGGCTCATCCCCTCGTCGCCGCGGTGGTAGCGCAGGACGCGCCCGCCGACCGTGTAGTCGTAGGCCGCCGGCCATCCGTCCGGGCCGGGCACCACCCGCATCCGGTCGGGGCGCAAGGCGTGGAGCTCGCGCGGGACGCCGTCGAGGGCGACGCATTCGAGATAGGCGTTCCCCGACACCATCAGGTGCCCGTAGAGCGTCTCGCGCAGCCGCGCCCCGCCCTCGCGCGGGTTCGGACGGTCGAGGAGCGCCGTCAGCGGATGCCCTGCGGCCTCGTCCGTGAGGCTCAGCGGCACCGCGGCGGCGGCCTCCGCCACGAGGCGCACCGCCCGGTGGACCACGGCGTTGCGCTGGAACCCCTCGCGGGCCAGCGCCCCGCCGTCGCGCGGCGTCCAGGCGGCCCGGCCCTCGCCGTAGAAGGCGACGCGGGTGGCCGAGAGGGGGGCTGCCTTGGTGGCCGGCGCGCGGGCGATCGCCCGGGTGAGACGGGTGAGAAGATTGGGCATGGGGGCTCTCGCGGGTCTCTCCTCCCCCTTGTGGAGAGGCGTTGGAGGTGGGGGTGGTGGGGCGACCCTGGCCGGAGGCTGGCGGAACCACCCCGACCCCCGGCCCCTCCCCACAAGGGGAGAGCGGGCTCTACAACCCCCGGATCCGCGGCTCCGCCCTGGCCCCCAGCATGAGGTGGGTCAGCGCCCACACCAGCGCGTCGAGGCGGTCCGGCGAGGCGCCGGTGGAGAGGCCGTCGGGGCCGAGGTCGCACAGTTCGTCCTCCAGGGCGGCCAAGGCGCCGACGTGGTGGACGAGGCCGCGGGCGTAGAGCACCGAGACCGGCTCGGCCCGCAGGTACTTGCCGCGGCTGGCCCGCACCGGGGTCACCGGCACGGCGGGGTCGATCTGGGCGATGACGGCCGAGGCCATCTCGCCGCCCTGGTTGACCTCGACCACGAGGGCGTCGGCCTCGAGCCGGTGGTAGAGGGTGAGGGCGGCCAGCGCCCACACCTGCGGCGTCGCCCGGCTCAGCGTGGCGTCGGCCAGCACGTAGGCGTGGCCCGAATCCGCCAACCCCGCCGCCACGATCCCGCAGGCGTCGGCCCCGGCCCGCGACGAGGCCGGCGGGTCCACCGCCACCACGATGCGCCTGAGCGCGTCCGGCGCCCTGGCCACGCGGGCCGCCTCGATCCCGGCCCGGTTCCACAGGGCGTCCGGCCGGTCCTCGATCAGCTCCCCGTCGAGTTCCTGGCGCCCGAGCCGGGTGCCGGCGTAGCGCCCGACGATGCCCTCGAGGAAGGACGGCGCCAGGTTCATGGCGTTGTCGGCGGTGCGCGAGCGGCTCAACACCACGGACGGGTCGGTGAGGAGCCGGCGGATCAGCGCGGTGGGGCGCGGCGTCGTGGTGACGAGGCTGCGCGGCCGCGCCCCCAGCCGCAGCCCGAACTGGATCATGTCGTAGGCGGCCTCCGCCTGGCGCCACTTGGCGAGTTCGTCCGACCAGGCGGCGCCGAACTGCGGCCCGCGCAGGGAATCCGGCTCCTCGGCCGAGAAGGCCAGCGCCACCGCGCCGTTGGGATAATCGACCCGCCGCCGGGAGGGCGACCACACCGGGCGCGGCCCGGCCAGCGCCATTAGGCCGGACGGCCCCTCGATCATCACGTCGCGCACGTCCGCGAAGGTCTCGCCGACGAGCGCGATGCGCCCGACGGGGCTCGCCGTGAAGGCGGGGTCGCCCAGCGCCAGCGCCCGCACCCACTCGGCCCCCGTGCGGGTCTTGCCCGAGCCGCGCCCGCCGATCACCGCCCAGGTCGTCCAGGGGGTTCGCCACTCGCAGGGCGGCAGCTGGTCGGGACGGGCGCAATGGAGCCAGTCACGCGACATCTTCAGGATCAGGGCCGGCGGCAGGCTCGCCAGGAAGGCCGGCAGCCGCCCCGTCGCCTGCGAATGCCGCATAGCGGTCCGCGATCTGCGCGCGCAGGGCGGGCAGGTCGAGGCCGCCGCCGGGGTCGCCGCCAGCATCCTTGCCATCGCCCGCCTCCCGCCGTCCGTCCGCGTCGATCTCGTCCAGGAGCTTCTTGAGGCCGCCGAGATCGCGCAGCACCTTCGCCGAATCGAGGGGCTTGGGTGCGAGGGTCTTGGCCGCGGGGGTCTTGGGTACTTGCCGCAGCGCCTTGTCGAACCGCGAAATCTGGCGGGCGATGTGGCGGCGCAGGGTTGCCCGCAGGTCGTTCTTTTCGCCCGACGCCGCCGACGGGCGCCAGCCATGACGCTGGCTCCATTTCGCGATGGTCGACGGGTGGGCGACGCCGGTCTCCGCGGCGATCTGCCCAAATGTCTTGGAGGTGCCGCGCACCAGCGCCTCGACGCGCCGACGCCCCTCCTGAGGCGAACCCGTCATCGCCGCCCCCGCCGTCTCTCGTCACACTTCTTGAGCGTGGAGGAGTGATAGCCCAGGAGCGTCGCGGTGTCAACATAAATTCCTATGAAAGGAATTTATGATTTGGTCGTTGATGTGCCACTCCGATGGCACCGGGCTGAGGCGTCCAGTGACGCACCTTTCCCGGACACCCGAACCACTGGCGGACAGCGGTCCGGGATGCCGGGGCGCCCCCATCATGGTGACGGTTGGATATTGCTCCGCCTCGCGGCACGTCGTCGTACCGGATCACCCTACTCATCGATCCGGGAATCCGGGAAAAGACGGCGCGTTATCCGGCAGTATCCGCCATCGGTGGTCGCCGAGCGCCCGTTCGGCCCCTTCGTCTCACCCACGCCCTCATCCTGAGGTGCCGCGCAGCGGCCTCGAAGGAGGTCTCCAGGGATCGCTTCGGCTTCTGGAGGTCTCCTTCGAGGCCTCTTGCGAGAGCAGTGGCACCTCAGGATGAGGGCGATGGGTGGGATGATTCTCGCCGTCTGTCGCCACCGTGGCGGAACTGACCAACTCTTTGCTCAAGTAGTCCGCATTATCCTGTTACATTGGAAGGTCTACCGGGAGGAGCTGCGGAACTACCTCGTGGCCGCGCCTTGCAAAGCAGACGGCCCGCTCACGTCGCGACAACTGGCCTACCTCGTGTGCCAGTGCGAGGGGAAGGACCACCGAGACCGACGGCTGCTCACGGACGTGACGCGGCGCTGAGGGGGCGCCCTGCAAAAGATGCGAGTGGGGCGCGGGGCTGTACGCTGACGACAGAGCATACTGGCGAGTGTCGAAGGCGCTGTGGTGTCTCAAATTGAACGGCCCTGCCCGACTCCTCGTATACAAGGCTGGCGACTTGAGTTTGGGCGAGCAGCTAAAAAGCTCACAAAATAGACGTGTAACTCAGGGTTGTCGGCGAACCCGTCTACTGTTAATTGTATCCCGAAGGACGCAGTAGGAAAACGCATGAATCCGGCAGATTTAGACCATACGATCCTACATCACATAAATGAAAAAGGTAAAGCCCTTAAAGATCAGCTTGAATCAGATGTAATTTGTTATTTTGGGCAAATTAATCCGCAATACTTCAGGCTTTTTAGAAATTTTGTCGAAGATGTCAAACAGAAATCCGCTCGACCTAATCGCACCCTAAGTCTTGTATTGCGAACTCCTGGAGGTTCCGCGGAAACAGTAGAAAGATTTGTCAACGTAATTCGCTACCACTACGACATTGTAAATTTTATTGTTCCTGACATAGCTATGTCTGCTGGAACGATCTTCTGTATGTCTGGTGATAAAATCTATATGGACTACTCATCGACTCTGGGTCCGATTGACCCTCAAGTCATGGCTCCAGACGGTAGCGGATATGTCGCAGCTTTGGGATACTTAGACAAGGTCGACGAGATTACTCAGAAAGGTAATCTCACGCCCGCAGACGTGGTGCTTCTAAAGAGTATGGACTTAGCGAAGCTGGCTCTCTTTGAGCAGGCAAAAAATCTATCGATAGACTTGCTTAAGAAATGGCTAATACAATACAAGTTTAAAGACTGGACTGTTCATAGAACTACAAACCCAGGAACACCCGTTACAGATGATGACAAATCGACTCGTGCCCAGGAGGTAGCTACGGCGCTATCAGATCATAAAAGGTGGTTCTCTCACGGCCGGTCTCTTGGCGTTGAGCGCTTAAAAGAGTTGCGGCTGGAAATCGATGATTACTCAGCGGACGAAAATCTTAGAGAAGCGATCCGTAGCTACAACGACCTCTTGACAGCGTACACAGATCGGGCTGGGTTGCCATTCTATCTGCACAGCCACCTGACGGAAAAAGTTTGATGACCCAGGCGTCTAATATCGCAGAAAGCGTGGCAGAAGCTCTGGACCGGGCGGAAAAACAACCAGGCTCAACCGCTTTTTCGCCAGCTGTTCTGGACGCAATCAGGCTTGCTGACATTTTTTCTGACGTAAACCCACAGGAAGATTTTCTTCCAATCGACGCACTTGCTGGCTTCCCTGTTTCCAGACTGAGTCAGCAATCAGCCCGCGACTGAATCGTTCCGGCTGCCAGTATACTTTACCACTGGCGCGGCACGGAGTGCGTAAGCGTAGCGTTCGTCGTCCTAACCTGCTGAACGCCGTTGTTTTTCCGGCTATGATCCTCGCGCCACTCCATCTCGCCAGCGTAGGAAGCGAGATAGGTCTGCTGGTGCGGTGGTGAGCATCCATCTCGGCGCGGCGGAGACGTTGGAAGAACGACTCCACTTGGTTGGTGCAAGCATCGTCGGAATAGCTCTGGCACAGATCGACCCGTTTCGTCAGTAAACGGTTTTGCAGGCGCCCCCAGCGAGAAGCCTTCTCGGCATCGACGACCGTGCCAGGAATGATGCCCCGAGAGATGGCTGCAAGCCGCGCTCTGCGTCCACTGGCCTCGCACACCCCATTCCGCCCGTTTCACGTGAAACGCCAACCTCCCACAAAATCCCCCTCCACAGCCCAATCCCCTAACCCGGTGACACTCACGCGCGATCCGCGTTACGCCAGCCCGATGGCCGCCTTCACCTTCATCCATGCCGCCGACCTGCATCTGGGCAGCCCTTTGACAGGGCTCGCGCTCAAGGATGCCGAGATCGCCCGGCGGTTCGCCTCGGCCGGGCGGCGGGCGTTCGAGGAGCTGGTGGACCGGGCCATCGCCCTGAAGGTGGCGTTCCTGATCGTGGCCGGGGACGTCTACGATGGCGATTGGGCCGACAACACCATCGGGCTGTTCTTCGCCCGGCAGGTGGCGCGGCTCGACCGGGCCGGCATTCCGGTGGTGCTGGTGCGGGGCAACCACGATGCCGAGAGCGTCATCACCAAGGCGATCACGCTGCCGCCCTGCGTGCGCGGCTACCCTGCCAACCGGGCCGAGACCCACCGCCTCGACCACCTGCGGGTGGCCCTGCACGGGCGCAGCTTCCCCAACCGGGCGGTGGAGGAGAACTACGCCCTGACCTATCCGGCCCCGGTGCCGGGCTGGTTCAACATCGGCGTGCTCCACACCTCCTGCACCGGCTCGTCGCTGCACGACACCTACGCGCCCTGCTCGATCGCCGACCTCGCGGGACGCGGCTACGACTATTGGGCGCTCGGCCACATCCACGAGCATGCCGAGCTCGCCCGCGACCCGTGGATCGTGTTTCCCGGCAACCTCCAGGGCCGCTCGGTGCGCGAATGCGGGGCGAAGGGCGCCGTTGTGGTGGAGGTCGCCGACGGCCGCGTGACGGGGGTGAGCCGGCTCATCGTCGACCAGGCCCGGTTCGCGACCCTCGACGTCGCCCTCGCCGGGATCGCCGAGGAGGGCGAGGCGCTGTCGGCGATCGAGGCGGCCCTGCGGCCCCTGGCGCAGGAGGCCGGCGGCCGGCTCCTGGCCCTGCGCCTGCGCCTGACCGGGCAGACCGGCCTGCACGACCGCATCGCCGCCGACCGCGAGGCCTTCACCGCCGAGGTCCAGGCCGCGGCCCAGCGCATTCACGAGGACATCTGGCTGGAGCGCCTCGTCAACGCCACTCGCCGGCCCGAGGGGTCGGGCCAGCGCATCGATATTTCCGGCATCGACCCCGTCGCGATGCTGGCCAGCGTCGAGCGCGACCCGGATTTCCGGGCCCGCGCCGCGGCGGTCCTGGCCGAGATCGGAGGCAAGCTCCCGGCCGGGGCCGGCGGGGAGGAGTTGTCCGACCTCGACGCCCTCTGCGCCGAGGCCGAGGCGGTGATCGTCGGGCGCCTGTCCGGCCGGTCCTGCTGATGCGCCTCCTCAGCCTCGATCTCGAACGCTACGGCCCCTTTTCCGGCCGCCGCCTCGCCTTCCGGCCGGATGCGCGGCTGCACGTGGTGCTCGGCCCCAACGAGGCCGGCAAGAGCACGGCGCTGGCCGCCGTCACCGACCTGCTGTTCGGGATCGAGGCGCGCACCCGCTTCGCCTTCCTGCACGAGATGAAGACCCTCCGGCTCGGGGCCGAGATCGAGGCCGCGGACGGCCGCCGCCTCGCCTTCCGCCGGCGCAAGGGCAACAGCGGCACCCTCGTCGACGCCGCCGATGCGGCCCTGCCCGAGGACGCGCTGGTGCCCTTCCTCGGCGGGCTCACCCGCGACGTGTTCTGCCGCGCCTTCGGCCTCGATGCGGCCAGCCTGCGCCAGGGCGGCCGGGAGATGCTCACCAGCGACGGGGAGGTCGGGGCCAGCCTGTTCGCCGCCGCCTCGGGCCTGCGCGGCTACCACGACCTGCAGAAGGGGCTCGGCACCGAGGCCGACGCCATCTTCGCCCCGCGCCGCTCGAAGGACCGCACCTTCTACCAGGCCCTCGACCGGCACGAGGCCGCCCGCCGGGCGATCCGCGAGACCGAACTGCGCGCGGGCGACTGGCGCGCCCTCAACGACGAGATCGAGGCCGCCGCATCCCGCCTCGACGCGATCCGCGACGCCCGCGAGGCCATCGCCCGCGAGCGCGCCCGGCTCGAACGACTCAAGCGCGTCGCCCCCCTGGTGGCCGCCATCGACGCGATCTCGGCCGAGGCGGAGGCCGACCCCGACCTCGTTGAGGCGAGCCCGGACTGGATCGACCGCCTCGGCGACGCCCTCTCGGCCCTGCGCTCGGCCGGGGCGGAACAGGCCCGGGCCCGCACCGCCCTGGCGCATGCCAGCGCCGACCGCGACGCGGTCACCGTCGAGGCCGGCGTGATCGCGCGCGACCAGGACATCCTCGAGCGGTTCCGCGGCATCGACCGGTTCGACAAGGACGGGGTCGATCTCACCCGCATCCAGGCCGACACCGACCGGGCCGCGGCCGACCTCGACCGCCTGGCCATCCGGGTCGGCCTGCCCGACCGGGCCGCCCTGTCCGCCCGCCAGCCCTCGGACGCCGCCCGCGCCCGCATCGACGCCCTGGTCCGCGAGGGCCGCGAGCGCGAGGCCACGCTCACCCGGCTCCGGCGCGACCTCGCCGCGGCCACCGCCGAGGAAGCCGACCTCGCCCGCGCGGTGGAGGCCGAGGGGGTGGTGGTCGATCCGGGCCCCTTGCGCGCCGCCTTCAAGGTGCTGGCTCCCTTGCGCGAGGATCTGGCCCGGCGCGACGCCCTCGATGCGGCGGTGCGGCACGAGGCGCGGCTGCTCGCCGGGCAGGCCGCCCGCCTCTCGCCCGCCGTCACCGACCCCGCCGCCCTGGTCGATGCGCCCCTGCCCCAGCCCGAGACGGTGGCGCGGTTCCGCACCCTGATGGAGGCCAAGGAGCGCGAGCGCCTGCGCGCCTCCGATGCCCTCGCCACCGCCCGCAAGGCGGTGGCGGCGACCCGCACCCGGCTCCTGCGCCGCGAGGCCGGCCGGCCGATCCCCTCGCTCGTCGATCTCTCCGCCCTGCGCCAGGAGCGCGACGACCTGTTCGCCCCGCTGCGCGCCGGCACGGCCGGCGCCGACCCCATCGCCCGCTACGAGCGCGCCGTCGCGGCCGCCGACCGCATGGCCGACGACCTCGCCCTGGACGCCGCCCGCGTCGCCGAGCAGGCCGCCGACCACCGCCGCCTCGCGGCCGAGGAGGAGGAGGAGGCCGGCGCCCGCGCAAGCCTCGACGAGATCGCCGCGGAGGCCTCCCAGGCGCTGGACAACTGGCGCGCCGCCTGGGCCCCGGCCGGCATCCTGCCGCTGCCGCCGGCCGAAATGGCGGTCTGGCTCGGCGAGGCGGTCAACCTCATCGAGGGCCAGCAGGTCCTGGAGAGCCGGCAAAACGAAATCGCGGCCCTCTCGCGTCGCATCGAGGCGTGCCGGACGCCCCTGGTCGATCTGGCCGCCCGCGCCGGCCTGTCCGGTCTCGATACCCTGCCGCCGGCGCTCCTCCTGGCGCGGCTCGACGACCGCATCACGGAGCTCGCCGGCCTGTGGGAGGCCGGCCGCGAGGCCAAGGCGCGGCTGCGGGCGGCTGCGACGCAACGCGCCCGGCTCGGCGACGCCCTCGGCGAAGCCGACGCCGGCCGCACCGCCTGGGCGGCGGGCTGGGGTGAGGCCGTCGCCGCCGTCGGTCTCACAGCGACCGCCAGCCTCGCCGAGGCCGAGGGCGCCTTTGAGGCCTGGCGGGCGGTGCCGCTCGCCCTCGACGCGCACGACACCCTCGCCCGCCGGGTCGCCGGCATCCGCCGCGACCGCGAGACCTATGCCGCGACCGTGGCCGAACTCCTGGCCGCCGTCGCCCTCGACCTGTCGGAGATGGCGCCGAGCGCCGCGATCCGTTCCCTGCACGGCCGGCTGCAGCAGGCCCGCGATGCGCAGGCGCGCCGCACCGCGCTGACGCGCCACTGCGACGAGGCGGCCCGCAGGGTGGAGATCGCCAACGCCGACCTCGCCCGGGCCGAAGTGGCCCTGACCGGACACCTTGCCGGCTACCGGCCCGATCTCGGTGCGGATGCCGTCCCCGCGATCGAGATCCTGCAGGGCCGCCTCCTGGCCCGCGCCCGGCTGCGGGCCGACCTCGCCGCCCGCCGGGCCGAACTCACCCGCGCCGCCGACGGCCTGCCCGAGGCGAGCCTGCGCGACGACCTCGTGGCGACCTCGCCCGACGCCATCGAGGCGGCGCTCGCCCGTATCGCCATGGAGGACGAGGCCCACGACCAGGAGGGCCGCGTCGTGTTCGCCGACCGCGACCGGGGCGAGCGCCGCCGGCAGGAGCTCGAGGGCGGGACCGGCGCCGAACTCGCGGTCGCCCAGCGCAAGGCGGCGGAGGCCGAGTTGCAGGTCCACGCCCGGCAGTGGGCGGTGCTCAAGCTCGCCCACCTCATGCTCGGCACCGCCATCGGCCGCCACCGGGCCGGACAGCAGGACCCGCTTCTGTCGCGGGCCGGCGACCTGTTTTCGGGCCTGACCGGGGGCGCCTTCGCCGGGCTGGCGCAGGAGTACGACGAGGCCGACACCCCCCGCCTCACCGGACGCCGGGCCGACGGCGGCTCGGTCCCGGTCGAGGGCCTGAGCGAGGGCACCCGCGACCAGCTCTACCTCGCCCTGCGGCTCGCCTACCTGCAGGATTACGCCGCCCGCGGCGAGCCGGCCCCCTTCATCGGCGACGACCTCTTTATCACCTTCGACGACGCCCGCACCGGCCACGGCCTGGAGGCCCTGGCCGCGGTGGGCGGGACGATCCAGCCGATCCTGTTCACCCACCACGCCCACGTCGCCGACCTCGCCCGCGCGCGGCTGGGCGATGGGGTCGATGTCGTGACGATGTGAGGGGGCGCGCCAACCCTTCCCCCTTCAACGGGCTATCGGATGCACGCATTTCTCCCACCCGCCACCTCATCCTGAGGTGCCCGCGTCAGCGGGCCTCGAAGGAGGTTTCCAGAGGGCACAGCGGTATCTGGAGGGCTCCTTCGAGGCCTCCGCTTCGCTCCGGCACCTCGGGATGAGGGGAGAGGGTGGGACGAGCCAGGACGGCGTTCGGGGATGTGCGAATACGGTCGCTCCGCGGGGGGAGGGTTTCAGAGTCCCCCGAAGGCCCCCAGGATTCGCGCCCACGAGCGCGTGCCCTTGTGAAAACTGCGCAGGTCGTACTTCTCGTTGGGCGAATGGATGCGGTCGTCGTCGAGGCCGAAGCCGATGAGCAGGGTGTTGCGGTCGAGCAGGCGCTTGAAGTCGCCGACGATCGGGATCGAGCCGCCCGCGCCGATGGTGACGGGGGCCACCCCCCATTCCGCGGCCAGTGCCGCCTTGGCGATGTCGAGTTCCGGCATGTCGAACGGCAGGCTGATGGCCCGCGAGCCCTTGTAGCAGACCACCTCCACCGAGCAGTCGGCGGGGATGCGCTCCCGCACGAACGCCTCGAAGGTGGTCGCCAGCACCTCCGGGTCCTGGTCGTCCACGAGGCGGAACGAGACCTTGGCGCTGGCCTGGGATGCGATCACCGTCTTGGTGCCCTCGCCCGTGTAGCCGCCGATGATGCCGTTGGCGTCGCAGGCCGGGCGCGACTGGATCTGCTCGATCAGCATGCGCCCGCGCTCGCCGGACGGCTGGCTCAGGCCGATCGGCCCCAGGAACGTCTCCGGGCTGAGGTCGAGGCCGCGCCACTGCTCGAGGATCTCGGGCGGGGTCTCGCGCACGCCCTCGTAGAACCCCGGCAGCGTCACCCGGCCCTCGGTGTCGTGCAGGTCGGCGATGATCCTGGCGAGCACGTGGATCGGGTTCGCGGCGGCCCCGCCGAAGAAGCCCGAATGCAGGTCGCGGTCGGCGCAGGTGACCTTGACCTCGAAATAGGCGAGCCCGCGCAGCGACGTGGTGATCGCCGGCGTCGTGGGATTCCACATGCAGGTGTCGCACACGAGCACGATGTCGGCGGCCAGCTTGTCCCGGTTCGCCGCCACCCATTCGGGCAGGCCCTGCGAGCCGTTCTCCTCGGCACCCTCGATCAGGATGGTGACGCCGCAGGGCAGCTCCCCCTCCATCGCCTTCCAGGCGCGGCAGGCCTCGACGAAGGTCATCACCTGGCCCTTGTCGTCGGAGGCGCCCCGCGCGACGATCCGCTTCTCGCCCGCGGCATCGGTGGCGATGCGCGGCTCGAACGGCGGCGTCTCCCATAAGGACAGCGGGTCCACCGGCTGCACGTCGTAATGCCCGTAGAACAGCACGTGCGGCTTCCCGGGCTTGGGCGCATGCGCCAGCACCACCGGGTGCAGGCTGGTCTCGTGGATGCCGGTCTCGAAGCCGATCGCCGCGAGGGTGCCCTCCAGCCAGGCGGCGGCCTCGCGGCAATGGCCGGCATAGGCCGGATCGGTGGAGATCGAGGGGATGCGCAGGAACGAGAACAGCCGCGCGAGGGCGTTGTCGAGATCGTGGTCGATGTCGTTGAGCACGGGGTCGAGCGCGGCCATGGCGGGATCCTGATCGGGGTGCGTTTCGAGAAGGCGTAGCCGAGGCCGGGGCCGGCCGTAAACCGTGGCCCCGTCCGGCCCGGGGGAACAGGGCGCAGACTGGAACTGTTATCGACTGCGCCGAGCGGCCCGCCACCGGGCCCCGCCGCACGACCCCGGTCCGCCCGCTTGTCGCGCGCAGACCATCCGACCGAAGCAAACAGCGGATCGCCCATGCTCATCGACAGCGGCTCACCCCGGGCCATGGAGACCGTCGGCATCAGCCTGACGATCAACGGCGAGGTCCGCACCCTCGAGGTCGCCCCCTGGACGACGCTGCTCGATCTGCTGCGCGAACGGCTCGATCTGACCGGTACCAAGAAGGGTTGCGATCACGGCCAGTGCGGTGCCTGCACGGTGCTGGTGGACGGCAAGCGCATCAATTCGTGCCTGGCGCTGGCCGTGATGAAGGACGGCGCCACCGTCACCACCATCGAGGGCCTGACCGAAGCCGGCACCCTGCACCCGCTCCAGGCCGCCTTCGTCGAGCACGACGCCTTCCAGTGCGGCTATTGCACCCCCGGCCAGATCTGCTCCGCGGCCGGGATGATCGCGGAAGGCCATGCCCGGTCGCGGGACGAGATCCGCGAGGCGATGAGCGGCAACATCTGCCGCTGCGGCGCCTACACCAACATCGTCGACGCCATCGAGGACGTGATGCAGTCGGGAGCCGCCCGATGAACCGCTTCGACTACGTCCGCGCCGGCACCGTGGCCGAGGCCTTGCAGGCCGTGGCCGGCGGCGGCCGCTTCATCGCCGGGGGCACCAACCTCGTCGACCTGATGAAGTACAACGTCGAGCGGCCAGGACGCCTCGTCGACATCACTCGCCTGCCGCTGGATGCCATCGAGGAGCACGAGGGCGGGCTTCGCCTCGGCGCCCTCGTCACCAACGCCACGGCCGCCTACGATGCGCGCATCGTGGCGCGCTACCCCGTCCTGGCCAACGCGATCCTGGCCGGTGCGTCGGGCCAATTGCGCAACGCGGCCACCACCGGCGGCAACCTCAACCAGCGCACCCGCTGCTATTATTTCTACGACGAGGCGACGCCCTGCAACAAGCGCGAGCCCGGCAGCGGCTGCCCGGCCATCGGCGGCGTCAACCGCATCCACGCGATCTTCGGGGCCAGCGACGCCTGCATCGCCACGCACCCGTCCGACATGTGCGTGGCGTTGGCCGCCCTCGACGCCGTGGTGCGGGTGGCCGGCCCCGGCGGCGAGCGCAGCATCCCGTTCGCCGACTACCACCGTCTGCCGGGCGACACGCCCCACATCGACACCACCCTGGCACCCGACGAGATCGTCCTTTCGGTGGATCTGCCGGAGCAGGATGCGGCCTCGCATTACACCTACCTCAAGCTGCGCGACCGGCTCTCCTACGCCTTCGCGCTCGTGTCGGTGGCGGCCGTGCTCGATCTCGACGGCGATACCATCCGGGCGGGCCGCTTCGCTCTGGGCGGCGTCGCCCACAAGCCCTGGCGCAACCCGCAAGCCGAAGCCTCGCTCCGGGGCAAGCCGGCGACGGCGGAGACCTTCGAGGCCGCCGCCGCCATCGTCGTCGCCGAGGCCGAGCCCCAGTCGGGCAACGCCTTCAAGGTCGAACTCGCGCGACGCGCCATCGTGCGCGGCCTCTCCCAGGCCGCCGCCGGCACGCCCCAGTCGATCTCCGACAAGCGCATCGCGTAAAGGTCACAGCCTCATGGTCACCACCATCAGCTCCACCGGCACCGACCGCTACGTCGGCACCGCCCACAGCCGCGTCGACGGTCCGGCCAAGGTCACGGGCCTTGCCAAATACGCCGGCGAGTTCGCCGCCCCCGACCTCGCCCACGGCTACGTCGTCTCCGGCGGCATCGCCAAGGGCAGGATCACCGCCATCGAGACGGCCGAGGCCGAGGCGGTGCCCGGCGTCATCAAGGTCTTCACCCACGAGAACCGGCCGCGCACGGCCTGGCTCGACTACAACTACCGCGACGCGGTGGCGCCCCCCGGCTCGCCGTTCCGGGCGCTCTACGACGACGTGATCCACTACAGCGGCCAGCCGGTCGCCCTGGTGGTGGCGGAGGACTTCGAGACCGCCCGCCATGCCGCCTCGCTGGTGAAGGTCGCCTATGCCGCCGAGGTGCCGGCCACCGACGTCGATGCCCAGGCCGAATTCGCCTACGACCCGCCAAAGAAGCGCGCCGGGATCAAGCCGCCGCCCCAGCCCTGGGGTGACGCGACGGCGGCCTACGAGGCCGCGCCGGTGAAGCTCTCCAACGATTACCGCCTCGCCGTCGAGCACCACAACCCGATGGAGCCGCACGCCTCCACCGTGGTCTGGGACGGTAACGGGCGCATCACCGTCTACGACAAGATCCAAGGCGTCTCGAACAGCCAGGGCTACATCGCGGCGGTGTTCGGGATGAAGAAAGACGAGGTGCGGGTGCTCAATCCCTACCTCGGCGGCGGCTTCGGCATCGGCCTGCGCCCGCAATACCAGCTCTTCCTCGCCGTGATGGCCGCGCGCGACCTCGAACGCTCGGTGCGCGTGACCCTGACCCGCGACCAGATGTTCACCTTCGGCTACCGCCCCGACGTGCGCCAGCGCGTCAGCCTCGGGGCCGATGCCGCCGGCAATCTCCAGTCGCTGCGCCACGACGCCCTCTCGGGCACCTCGCGCTTCGAGGATTACCAGGAGGTCGTCGTCAACTGGTCGGCCATCCTCTACGATTGCGACAACGTCGCCTTGAGCTACAAGCTCGCGCAGATCGACACCTACACGCCGGCCGACATGCGCGCGCCCGGCGCGGTGACCGGCGTCCTCGCCCTCGAGATCGCCATGGACAAGCTGGCCTATGCCACCGGCCAGGACCCGGTGGCGCTGCGCCTGGCCAATTATTCCGAGCGCGACCGCACCGAGGGCAAGCCGTTCGGCTCCAAGGCCCTGCGCGCCTGCTACGCGCAAGGGGCCGAGCGCTTCGGCTGGGAGCGGCGCAACCCGAAGCCGCGCTCCATGACGGAGGGGCGCGAGCTGGTGGGCTGGGGCATGGCCACCGGCGTGTGGGAAGCCCTGATGCAGCAGTCGAGCGCCCAGGCGACCCTGACCTCGGACGGCAAGCTCGTGGTCGGCAACTCCACCGGCGACATCGGCACCGGCACCTACACCATCCTGACGCAGATCGCCGCCGAAGTGCTGGGCCTGCCGATGGAGGACGTCACGACCAAGCTCGGCGACACCGATCTGGCCGAGGCGCCCGTGGCCGGCGGCTCCTGGACCGCCGCCTCGTCCGGCACCGCCGTGATGAAGGCCTGCCGCAAGATCGCCGCCGACGTCTTCGCCATGGCCCGCGCCATGGACGACTCGCCGCTGGCCAACGTCGACTTCGACCGCGTGGTCTTCGAGGGCGGCCGCATCGCGGTGGCCGGGGACCCGTCGCGCAGCGTCTCGCTCGTCGACGCCATGACGGCGGGTGCCGTCGACAAGGTCGAGGCGACCGAGTCCGCCGGGCCGGACTCCGGCCACGCCAAGGAGTTCGCGGCCTATACCCACTCGGCGATCTTCGTGGAGGTGAAGATCGACGAGGACCTCGGCCAGGTGCGGGTGACCCGCGTGGTCTCGGCCATCGCGGCGGGCAAGATCATCAATCCCAAGACCGCACGCAGCCAGATCCTGGGCGGCGTCGTCATGGGTATCGGCTCGGCCCTCGAAGAGGAGTCGATGCTCGACCACACCATCGGCCGGTTCATGAACCACAACCTTGGCGAGTATCACGTACCGGTGAACGCCGACATCCAGAACCTCGACGTGATCTTCGTCGAGGAGGAGGACAAGGCCAATCCGATGGGCGTGAAGGGCCTGGGCGAGATCGGCATCGTCGGCACGGCCGCCGCCATCGCCAATGCGGTGTTCCACGCCACCGGCAAGCGCATCCGCGATCTGCCCATCACCGTGGACAAGCTCATCGACTGAGATCCATCGTCACCGGGTCGGCCCTGCCACCGGCCGGATCGGACACCTCGTCCGGTCCGGCCTTTTTCGTGCGCGCCGTGGCTCCGCGCTTCGAATGTGGAGGGCCGCAAGGTATTTTATGGGTAGAGTGGAATCGTTCTCGATCGACGCCAGTCGACGATATAAGCATTACAATCTATAGGAATTCCAATATTGCGATCGCTGCTTGATCTTGCTGTGATCGGTCTTCATTCAGGTCGCCGGAACGGGTGATCGACGGAGGCCGGAATGGTGGAACGGGTGCTGACGACGATCCGTCAGTGGGGGCAGATCGCGTGGTGGGACGGCTCCTGCCTCGACCTGCGCCTCCACCGCCTCGCCGGGTTCATCGACCGCGACGGCGCCGACCCCGCGCTGGCGCCCGCGCGGGAGGTCCGCCATGGCCGCTGATCGCGTGAATCGGCCGTGTGCCGCCGCCGCCGCGACCCGGGCCGACCTCGACGAGGCGATCCGGCGGGCGTTCTGGACCGTGCTGCATCGCGGTCCCTTGCCGCCGATGGACGCCCTGCAGGTGGCCGCCCGCACGATCGGGACCCTCTACCGCCAGATGGCGCAGGCTCACGACGGCCCCGGCGGTTGCGCCTGCGGCTGGGAGCCGGACCCGGACGGCGATCTCGTGGTGCTCGAAGCCCAGCTCGCCGCCGCCCTGCTGCAACCGCCGTCGCAGGATCTCGCCCAGATGGCCACGATGGGCCAGGCCTGACGCCGTCTCCTTCGGCTGAAACCGTGGGTTCCTGCGGCCTCGGCATCGCACGGGTCGGTGGGGTTCCTCTTAACCCTCCCCGACTAGACTCTCCGGTGGCGCGACGTCAGGGCCGGGGCCGCGCGGGGAGAGTTCGGATGGACGGTTTCTATCGCGGCGTCGAGGCGTCGCTCCTGGCGCTGTCCCTCGCCCTCGGGCTCGGCGCATGGGTGGCGACCGCGCCGATCGGCACCACCGATGCGCTTCAGATCGCCGTCGTCCTGCCCATGCTGAGCGTCACCGCCGGCCACGACGGCACCCCCCGGACCCCGGTTTCGGTGCCGCGATAACAGGCATCCGGTGTCGTGCCGCACGCGGCGCGATATTTATCGCCGGTAACCGCGTTCGTTCTGCAACTGAATACGGTTTTCGCGCTTTACTTGTCCGACGGTCGGGACGATCTGGAGCCGGTGACGGGCCGGGTCATCGCCGGAGCGCCGAATGCGGTGTTTCCAGGTCAAGGCAGGCGGACGAGAAGATCATGAGCGCGAAGAACACGAGCCTGGCCGCCCTCGCGGCGGGCGTCGCTATGGCGTTTGCCCTGGCCGGCGTTCAGCCCGCCACGGCCGCCTCCGAGGCGGTCACCACCAAGGTCGCCCAGGTGTCGAGCGCCGACACCCAGCCGGCGCTCTCGCCCGATACCGGTGACGACGCCGCCAATTGCAGCCGTGCCCGCCGCCGCCTCTGGGTCGATGGCGAAGGCTGGATCGTGCGCCGCGTCACCACCTGCCGCTGAGCCGGCCGTTTTCGTCCGCCGACCTGGCGTCGTCCCACCGCGAAGCCCGTCCCACCACGTTCGCCTACGCAGTCTTCGCCCCTGGCGCTATGGTGCCGTTTGGAACGACTCTCTCCCTCGCAGGGTTCATGGATTGGGTTAAGCAATCCTTACCGCGCGGGCAGGAGTACGGCGTATGAGGTGGTCGCAACGGATGTCGCTAAGGGCGCTCGGTTCGGTTCTGGTCCTGGCCAGCGCCACTGCCAGCGTGTCGGCGCAGGGCTATTACGGCGGCTCCCGCTCGGTCGTCTACGGCCCGTCCTACGGCCATGGATTCGCTGAGCCGGCGATCCGGGGCGACTACATCGGCGCCCCCCTCACCCGGTTTCCGTCCCCCAGCGACATCGTTCCGCCCGCCTGGGGCTACGGCACCTACGGCATTCCCACCGCGAGCGGAATCCGTGCCGCGCCCGCCGGTGTCCCCACCGTCTACGTCATCGATGCGCCCGCCCGCAGGAGCGGCCTTGCCGGCGACGACCGTACGAGCCGTCCGGGCGTCGCATACGATGCCCGTCGTGGATACGGCGGCGGCGCGCGCGTGATCTCGGTCTCGGTGCCCCGGCGCTGATTGGGGCTGCATCGGGACCGTCGTCGGGCGGATTTGGCAACCCATTAAGGTGTTGCGGTTAGTCTGAGAGGGAATCGTCTCCCTCGGACAGATCCGGACGCCATGCACATCGTCATCGTCGATTCCAGCCGCGTCGTGCTCAAGATCGTCGCCGGGTTGCTGGAACCGCACGGTCACACGGTCGGCGTGTTCACGAACTCCGCCGAGGCGCTCGATTACGTCACCCAGACCGCCTCGGTGCGCGTGCTCATCACCAGCCTCGAGGTCCGGCCCCTGAGCGGGCTCGAATTGTGCTGGTCGGCCCGCCTCCTGGCCGAGGCCAACCGCCCGCTCTACGTCATCACCATGTCCTCGGCCCGCAACGCGCGCAATCTGGCCGAGGCGCTGGACAGCGGGGCCGACGACTTCATCGAGAAGCCGCCGGGCGCCGAGGAACTCCACGCCCGCCTGCGCGCCGCCGAGCGCCTCACCACCATGCAGAGCGAACTGATCCGGCTCGCCGACACCGATCCCCTCACCAGCCTCCTCAACCGCCGAGCCTTCCTCAAGCGCGTCCACGAGGCGGCCGAGCGCGTCGGCAACCACGGCCGAATGAGCGCCATCATCGCCGATATCGACTTCTTCAAGCGCATCAACGACGAGCACGGCCACGACGTCGGCGACACCGCCCTGCAGAGCGTCGCCCGCGAACTGGCCGCCGACGGCATCGTCGGGCGCCTGGGCGGCGAGGAATTCGCCATCGTGCTGCCCAACAAGACCCTGGCCGAGGCCGAAGCCGCCGCCGGCCGCCTGCGCCTCGTCATCGAGTCCCTGCGGCTGCGGGGCGCCAAGACACCCATCCGCGTCACCTGCAGCTTCGGCGTCAGCGAATGGTCGGAGGGCGACACCGTCGAGGGCATGATCAAGCGGGCCGACATCGCCGTCTACGAAGCCAAGGTGGCCGGGCGCAACCGCGTCGTCTCCGCCACCACCGATCTCCTCCTCGAGCGGGCCGGCTGAGCGGACGGACGCCGCCGCCCGTGTGCCTTGCGGTCGGCACGCCTAGTCGCCCGCGAGCCAAGGTGGTTGACGGGGCGCCGCCCGGTCGTGCAAGCGGCTGGCCGATGTCGCCGATATCTCCCGGCGTTCCGTCGCACAGCGCGAGGATGATGCATGACGAGCCTCGCCGAACCCGCGGCGCAGGCCGCACGCCGTGTCGGCGGTGAGATCTGGCCGATCACCGATCACGTCGTGGTGTGCCGCTATCCCGTCTCGACCTCGCTGCCGATCCCGCTGGCGGTGCTGGCGCCCGGCGGCCTCGACCTCGTGACTTGGACCTTCGCCGGCATGGGCGAGGCCGGGAGCGGGGGGCAGGCACCGGTGGCGCTCCTGGTCCTGGCCGGTCCCGATGCCGCCACCGCCCTGCGCGAGGCCGGCGAACTGGCGCTGGCGACGCATTTCCACGATCTCGCCATCGCCGTTCCCCGCTCCGGCACCGCCCAGGCCCTCACCGCCGTCGAGCGCGAGGCGCTGTGCGTGGCCGTCCTCTCGGCGATCGTGCCCGAAACGGTGGGGCCGCTATCGAAGCTCCTGCCGATGCTGCGGCCGGTGATCGACGCCCTGCCGGTGCCGGAGACGGCCCCGGAACTGACCGTGTCGGGCGAGGGCGCCTCGACGGTGACGCTGGCGGGCTTTTCGGTGCCGAACTACCTCCTCCTGCGTGGGGACGGCGATCTGTCCTGTGCCCGGGTCGCCTCAGCGCGGGTGCGGCCGGGCGGCGACGTCCGCACCGATCTGACCCTGGACACCGTCTGGGGGCGGCCGTGCCGCACGCGGCCCGACCGGGCGATCCTCCTCACGGAGGCGGGCTTTTCCACCGCCCGCATCGTGGCGGCCCCCGCCCCGCGATGAGTGCGGACACGATCCTCGTCCTGGCGCCGATGCCGCCCTTCCCCACGAGCGCGGGCAACCGCCGCCGCCTCGTGACCACCTGCCAGTCCCTGCAGCGGGCCGGCTTTGCCGTGGACCTCGCCTACGTCGCCCACGAGGACCAGATCTACCGGCGGTTCGGCCAGCATCCGCCCACCGACATGGTGGCCACGGCGGCGTCGTTCCAGCGCAGCTTCCTGATCGAGGCGGACGAGACCATCCCCCTCAAGACGCGTGCGCGCTGCTTCGGCATCGACGACTGGTGCCCCGAGGCGGTCGGCGATTTCGTCGCCTGGTACCTGGCGGCCCACCCCGAGACCCGTACCGTCCTCGTCAACTACGTGTTCCTGTCGCGCGCGCTCGCCGCCGTCCCGCCCGGCGTCCTCACGCTGATCGACACCCACGACCGCTTCGCCGACCGGCAGCGGCAATACCGCCCGTTCCGGGCCGAGCCGAACTTCTTCTACACCGATACCGCCAACGAGACGATCGGCCTCGACCGCGCCGACATCGTGCTGGCGATCCAGTCCGAAGAGGCCGCCCACTTCCGCGCCCTGACCGCGAGCCGGGTGCACCTGCTGCCGCCGCGCTTCCTCGTCGAAGCTCCCTTCCGCACCCCGTCGCGCCTGGCGCGGATCGGCTTCATCGGCCACGGCAACGATCCCAACCGCGTCTCGATCACCCGCTTCGTCGAGGCCTGGGCCGAGGGCTGGACGCCAGCGCGCCCGGAACTCGTGATCGCGGGCGAGATCTGCGCGAGCTTCGCCGGGCCCGTCCCGGCCGGGGTTCGCCTGGCCGGCTACGTCCCCTCGGTCGCGGCCTTCTACGAGGAGGTCGACCTCGTGGTGGCGCCGATGCTGATGGGCACCGGCCTCAAGATGAAGGTGGCCGAGGCCCTGTCCTTCGGTGTGCCGGTGGTGGGCACCGTGGTCGGCTTCGAGGGGTTCGATCCGCTGGTGCCGGCCCATCGCTGCGAGGGGGCGGAGGACGTCAAGGCGCAGGTTCTGTCCCTCGCCGGGGACGCGGCCGGCCTCGCGGTCCTGGCCCGGGCCTGCGCCGACCTCTTCGCCACCTACAATGCCCGCGCCGAGGCCGCCGAGACGGACCTCGTGGCGATGATCCGCGACTGGCGGGCGCCGTCCCGCGACGGGCCGGTGCCCGAGCGGACCCGGCTCCGGGGCTGGCTCGCCAAGGCCGGCGACATGACCGATCGCGTGACGAGACCCTACGCCGCGATGTTCTCCGGCGGGGAGCCGAAGCCGGCCTCCGCCGAACCCGTCCCGCCGCCGCCGGCCCCGCCGGCCGATCCCGCCCCGGAGCCCGTGGCGGTCCAGCGGTTCGGGACGGTGGTGCTCAGCGGCCTGGACTCCCTCGATTCGGCCCTGCGCGAGCATCCCGACCACGGCCGCCTCGTCGCCACCGAGCGCGTGCCGGCCGGAGCGGATGCCGCCGCCCGTGCCTATTCGCCCTCTCGCCGGCGCTGGTTCGCGACGGCCGCCGATGCGACGGCACCCCGGACCGCGGCCGCTCTTTCCGACGCCGGCTTTTGCGAGCGCCGCCTCGCCCTTTCCCCCGAATGGGTCCGCGACCGGGCGCTGCCGCGGGCCGTGCGCGAGGATCTCGCCCTGCTGCTGTCGCAGGCGGAGCCGGACTGGCGGGCACAGGCCCGTCTCGTCGGCATCTGCGACGGCATGCTCCTCCTCGCCACCGTGGTCCCGAGCCATTTCCTGACGGCACCGCGCGAAGCCGCGGTCTTCGCCGTCGACCGGGCCGGGCTGTCGGCCGGCGAGCGCATGGGGGCGGCCTTCGCCGAGACGGCGGCCGGATGGGGCGCTGCCTTCACCGCCCGGCGCCGCGACGAGCTGACCCCGGTGCCCGCCACCCTGCGCCTCGACCACGACCTGTCCCAGGCCGTCCCCGGCGACCGCATTCTCGTCCTTACCGATGACATGATCGGCGTGCTTGACCTCGCCGGCCCCAACGGGCCCGGAAGCCCGCCATGACCATCACCATCGACACCGTCGATCCCGCCGCCGGCCGCCGCGTCGCCCTCGTCGAGGCCGCGCTGATCTGGAACCACCTGGCGCTCAACGACGTGCGCATCGGCTTTCGCGATGTCGCCGCGCCCCGGGTCAGCGTGGTGATCGTCTCGCACGGGGCCGGCCCGCTCCTGGCGCTGACCCTCTACCGCCTCGCCGCGCAGCAGGACCTCGCCGGGGTCGCCTTCGAGGTGATCGTCGTCGACAACGCCTCGGATGCCGAGACGCGCACGCTGTTCTCCCGCCTCGACGGTGCGCGCGTGGTGCAGAACGCCGAGAACGTCGGCTTCGGGCCGGCCTGCAACGCCGGGGCGGCGCTGGCGCGGGCCCCCCACATCCTGTTCCTCAACCCCGACATCGACCTGATGCCGGGGGCGATGAAGGCGCTGGTCGACACCCTCGAGGAGTTCGACGAGGTCGGCATCGTCGGCGCACGCCTCGTCTTCCCCGGAGGCATCCTGCAGGAGGCCGGCGCGAATTTTCGCGACGACGAGCAGGTCACCCATCCCTACGGTCGCGGCTGGACCGATCCCTTCGCCGCCGAGGCCGGGTTCGCGCGCGACGTCGGCTACGTCTCCGGGGCGGTGCTGCTGATCGAGCGGGCGCTGTTCGAGGAACTCGGCGGCTTCGACGACCGCTATGCGCCGGCCTATTTCGAGGACACCGATCTGTGCGTGCGGGTCCTGCAGAAGGGCCGGCGGGTCGTCTACCAGCCCCGCGCCACCGCCATCCACGTCGAGAACGCCACCTCGCCCCGGCGCGAGGACGTCGAACGCCTGCTCGACCGCAACCGCGCCCTGTTCCGCGAGCGGCACGGGGCCTGGCTGTTCGAGCAGGGCCCGCAGCGCCGGGGGTTCGGCGGCCGCGACCAGGACGCCTTCGCCCTGCGCGTGCTGGTGGTCGACGACTTCACCCCGCACCAGGACCTCGGGGCCGGCCTGCCCCGGGCCAACGGCGTGCTCAACGCCATGGCCGACCTCGGCTACGCGGTGACCTTCTGCTCGGTGTTCGGCACGGGCGAGGAGCCGGCCGCCCGCCGCCGCGACCTCTCCACCCGCATCGAGGTCATCGACCCCTGCGGCCCCGAGGGGATCGCCAAGCTGATCCAGGAGCGGCCGGACTATTACGACGTGCTCTGGGTCAGCCGCCCGGCCAACATCGACCTCGTGTGCCAGATCGTCGACGACCTCGGCTTGACCCTGCGCCGGGTCGGACGCTCGCGGGTGATCTTCGATTCGGAGGCGCTGTTCGCCGTGCGCGCCTTCGTCACCGCCGCCTTGAACGGCGAGGCCGCCAACGCCGCGACTCTCGCCCGCGAGGCGAGGCGCGAGACCCGCAACTTTCCTCGCGCCGATCACGTCGTCTGCGTCTCGCAGGCCGAGGCCGGCCTCGTCGCCCGCTACGGACGCGCCAATGCCGCCGTGCTCGGGCACGCCCTGGCGCCGCGCCCCGACCCGCCCGGGTTCGCGGGGCGGCACGGATTCCTGTTCATCGGGTCCCTGGCCTTCGCCCACGAGCCCAACGTCGATTCCCTGGTCTGGCTTCTCGACGCGGTCTGGCCGCGCCTGCGCCGCCGGCTGCCCGAGGCCCGTTTCGACGTGGTCGGGCAGGTGGCGCCCGCCGTGGCCGAGCGTCTGGCCCGGCCGGGCGTGACCGTGCACGGCCGGGTGGCCGATCCCGGCCCGCTGTTCGATGCCGCCCGGGTCTCGGTGGCCCCGACGCGCTTTGCCGCCGGCATCCCGCACAAGGTCCACGAGGCGGTCTCGCGCGGCCTGCCGGGGGTGGTCACGCCGATCCTCGCGGACCAGATCGGCTGGCCGGAGGGCACCGGCTACCGCGTGCGCGATTGGCGCGACCCGGAGGGGTTCGCCGATGCCCTGGTCCACCTGCACGAGGACCGCGCCACCTGGGAGGCCGTGCAGCGGGCCGGCCTCGAGCGCCTGCGCATCGACTGCGCGCCCGCCCCCTACGCCACCCTCCTGAGACGGCTCTGCGAGGCGCCGACATTCGCATGACCGACTCCCTTAAGACCGACTCCCGTAAGACCGAGCCACACACGACCGACGCCTCGCTCCGCCGGCGCGCCATCCGCCTCGTCACCGCCGCCTATCGGCGGGCCACCCTCGGCCCGGTGCCGAGGTTGTTCGATGCGGTGTTCTACGAGCGCACCTATCAGGACGTCGTCGCCTCGGGCCTCGACCCGTACCTGCATTTCGTCCGGTCGGGTGCTGCGGCCGACCGCAACCCGAGCGCGGATTTCGACACCGCCTACTACCGCGACCAGAGCGGGCCCACCGCCCTCGATCCGGTGCGGCACTACATGAGCCTCGGGGTGAAGGCCGGCTTCGATCCGAGCCCGGCCTTCAGCACGGTGGCCTATCTCGCCCGCTATCCCGACGTGGCCAGGGCCGGCGCCAACCCGCTCCTGCATTTCCGCACCGACGGGCGGGCCGAACGGCGCATCGCCAGCCCGTCCCTGGCCCGGCCGCTCGACGCGGTCTTCCTGCGCGGCGTGCCCGAGGGACGGCAGTGGGCCTATCCCAACGCCCGCATCCCGCGCTTCTGCCTGAGCCTCCTGCGCAACGCGCCGGTGGCCGCCTGCACCCAGGCGGCGGCCCGGATCTGCCTGCTCCTCACCCTCGACGGGTCCGAGGTCGATGTCCTGACGCACAATCTGGCCGCCTTCGCCGATTCCGCCCTCGACAGCCTCGCCATCGAGATCGACATGCGCCTGCGGCTGCACCCGCCCAACCCGACCCTGGCGCTCACCCTGGAATCCTGCTTCCACGGCGCCAGGGATGCCGACGGCACCACCCTCGTGCGCTACGCCGAGGCGCGGCTGTGGGACCTCGCCCCGGACATCCCCCGGCTCAAGGCCTCGTTCCCGCCCGGCTGCCTCGCCGTGCGCGAGTTGGCGTGATCCCCGCGACCTCGTCCAGGGACGCCTAGACCTTCGACAGAAGGGGCGGGAACGCGGATCGAGGTCGGGGGCCCTTTCGGCGAAGCGGCGTTCGCTCCGCTTCGGGACGAGGCCGCACGGGGTGGGATCGACGGCGGGAGGCCGTTTCCGGTGCCGAGACGCGCCCCGCCGGCACCGGCGTGTTGACCCCCCGGCCTTCCGTGCTAGTCCGGCGCGACATCCCGCCCCCGATCATGCCCTCCCAACGCCTTGGCGCCCGAGTCTCGATGACCGCTCCCCCGACCGTCCCCGCCCCGCCCGAGCGCTACAACGCCAAGGACGCCGAGCCGCGCTGGCAGGCGGCCTGGGCGCAAGCCGGGATCGACCGGACCCGCAACGACGACCCGCGCCCGACCTATTACGTGCTCGAGATGTTCCCCTACCCGTCCGGGCGCATCCACATGGGCCACGTGCGCAACTACGCCATGGGCGACGTGGTGGCCCGCTACAAGCGCGCGCGCGGCTTCAACGTGCTGCACCCGATGGGCTGGGACGCCTTCGGCCTGCCGGCCGAGAACGCGGCGATGGAGCGGGGCGTGAACCCGCGCGACTGGACGCTGGCCAATATCGCCAGCATGCGCGCCCAGTTGCAGGCGATGGGCCTGTCCCTCGACTGGAGCCGCGAGATCGCCACCTGCGAGCCCGGCTATTACAAGCACCAGCAGCGCATGTTCCTCGACTTCCTCGACAAGGGGCTGGTGACGCGCCGCACGGCCAAGGTGAACTGGGACCCGGTCGACCACACGGTGCTGGCCAACGAGCAGGTGATCGACGGGCGCGGCTGGCGCTCGGGCGCGCTGGTCGAGAGCCGCGAGCTGACGCAGTGGTTCTTCAAGATCACCGACTTCGCGCAGGACCTCTACGACGCCCTCGACGGGCTGGAGCGGTGGCCCGAGAAGGTCCGGGTGATGCAGAAGAACTGGATCGGCCGCTCCGAGGGGCTGGAGGTCCGGTTCGACCTCGACGGCCGCGACGGCGGCATCCTGGTCTACACCACCCGCCCCGACACCCTGTTCGGCGCCAAATTCCTGGCGGTTGCGGCGGATCATCCGATCGCGGCGGCGGTCGCCGCCGGCGCGCCCGACTTGCAGGCGTTCATCGAGCAGTGCCGCCGCACCGGCACCGCCCAGGCCGCCATCGACACCGCCGAAAAGCTCGGGTTCGACACCGGGCTCAAGGTCCGCCACCCCCTCGACCCGTCCTGGCTGCTGCCGGTCTACGTCGCCAACTTCGTGCTGATGGACTACGGCACCGGCGCCGTGTTCGGCTGCCCGGCCCACGACCAGCGCGACCTCGACTTCGCCAACAAATACGGGCTCGGCAACACGCCGGTGGTCTGCCCCGAGGGACAGGACGCCGCCAGCTTCGTGATCACCGACACGGCGTTCGACGGCGACGGCCGGATGATCAACTCGGCCTTCCTCGACGGCATGAGCACCGGCGACGCCTTCAAGGCCGTGGCCGACCGCCTCGAGGCGCAGGGCGTCGCATCGCGAAAGGTGCAGTTCCGCCTGCGCGACTGGGGCGTCTCGCGCCAGCGCTACTGGGGTTGCCCGATTCCGATCGTCCATTGCGAGGCCTGCGGCCCGGTCGGCGTGCCGGTGGCCGACCTGCCGGTGACCCTGCCCGAGGAGGTCTCGTTCGACGTGCCCGGCAACCCGCTGGAGCGCGACCACGCCTGGCGCAACGTGCCCTGCCCCCGCTGCGGCGCGGCGGCCCGGCGCGAGACCGACACCATGGACACCTTCGTCGATTCGTCCTGGTACTACGCCCGCTTCACCGCCCCCTGGCTGGCGGACGCCCCCACCGACCGGGCGCAGGTCGACCGCTGGCTGCCGGTGGACCAGTACATCGGCGGCATCGAGCACGCGATCCTACACCTGCTCTATGCCCGCTTCTTCATGCGGGCGATGCAGGCCACCGGCTGGTCCGGCGTGTCGGAGCCCTTCGACGGGCTGTTCACGCAAGGCATGGTCGTCCACGAGACCTACAAGGACGAGGCCGGGGCCTGGGTGCCGCCGGCCGACATCCGCTTCGAGACGCTCGACGGGGAGCGCAAGGCGTTTCACGTGAAAACATCGGCGCCGGTGGCCATCGGCGCCATCGAGAAGATGTCGAAGTCGAAGAAGAACGTGGTCGACCCCGACGACATCATTGCCAGCTATGGTGCCGACACCGCGCGCTGGTTCATGCTCTCGGATTCGCCCCCTGAGCGCGACGTGATCTGGACCGAGGACGGGGTGCAGGGCGCCGGTCGCTTCGTGCAGAAGGTCTGGCGCCTCGTCTCGCAGGCGGCCGTTATCGCGGGCGCCGCTGGCCCGGCCGACGCCATCCTGCGCAAGGCCGCCCACAAGGCCCTGGCGGCGGTGGAAGAGGATGTCGAGCGCCTGCGCTTCAACCGCTGCGTCGCCCATATCTACACCCTGGCCAACGCGCTGGAGGAAGCCCTGAAGAGCGGGATCTCCCAGGCTGCGGCCCGGGAGGCGGCGGGCATCCTGGTGCAGCTCGTGGCCCCGATGATGCCGCATCTGGCCGAAGAATGCTGGTCGGCGCTCGGCGGCGAGGGCCTGGCGGCGCAGGCGCCCTGGCCGGTGGTGGACCGCGCGCTGCTGGTGGAGGACGAGATCACCCTGCCCGTCCAGATCAACGGCAAGAAGCGGGCGGACGTCACCGTGCCGGCGGGCGCTGACGCCACGGCGGTCGAGGCGCTCGTGCTGGCCGTCGAGGCGGTCCTGAAGGCCTTGGAGGGCCGCACGCCGCGCAAGGTCATCGTGGTGCCGGGCCGGATCGTGAACCTGGTGGTGTGATACGGTTTTCGCTTAGATCGATCGTGAACCGTATTACCGAGCCCGCACGGCACCTGAGCCAAACCCATGTCCGCATCACGACGTGATCAACCGGAAATGGGATGACCGACCGTGATCGTCCCGGAGCCGCTCCTCAGGGTCGGCTGCCGCCCTCGTGCCGCCGCAGGGGAATCGTAAAGCTTGGGGCCTTATACGGGTGACGCGAAGCCGCCGATCGCCGTAAGACGGGGTCGCGGGACTCCAGCCGGGACGATGGCGAGCATGATGCGTGTGACGAAGCGGATGGCGGTGCGGATCGCCCTTGTCGGCGCCCTCTCCCTTTCCCTGTCGGCCTGTTTCCGCCCCCTCTACGGCCCGACCGCGTCCGGCGAGTCGATGTCGGCGCTGCTGGCCTCGATCCAGGTCGACGACATCACCATGGCCCAGGGCCAGGAGCGGATCGGGCACTACCTGCGCAGCGAGCTGATCTTCGATCTCGACGGATCGGGCACGCCCGCGCCCAAGCGCTACCGCCTGAAGATGCAGGGCAGCGAGTCGGTGCAGACCCCGATCGTCTCCTCCACCACCGGCCGGGCCGAGGCCGGCACCATCATCGGCACGGTGAAGTACGCCCTGGAGAACCTCGACGGCACCAAGATCATCACCGAGGGCGTCGCCACCGGCACCGCCACCTATGACCGCTCGATCCAGCGCTTCGCCTCGCTGCGCGCCGCCCGCGACGCCGAGATCCGGCTGGCCAAGGTGCTCTCCGAGCAGATCAAGACCCGGCTCGCCTCCGTGCTGGTGACGAAACCCTGATCCGCCGAGCCCCGCCCCTCCCATGACGATCGTCAAGGCCCACGAGGTCGAGGGCCTGATCCGGCGCGGGCTCGATCCGCGCATCGGCGTCATCCTGGTCTACGGCCCCGACACCGGCATGGTGTTCGACCGGGCCAAGCGCCTGGCCGAGGCCTTCGTGGCGGACCCGGCCGACCCCTTCGCCCTCGTCAAGATCGACGGCGACACCCTGGCGCAGGACGCCGGACGCCTCGCCGACGAGGCCGGCACGGTCGGCCTGTTCGGCGGTGCCCGCACGATCTGGGTGCGGCCGGGCAGCCGGAACTATGCGCCCGCCGTGGAGGCGGTGCTCGGCGCCCCCCTCGTCGACACCCGCATCGTGGTGGAGGCCGGCGACCTCGCCAAGACCGCCCCGCTGCGGACCCTGTGCGAACGCTCGGCGCGGGCGCTGGCCCTGCCCTGCTACCCCGACGACGAGCGGGCGCTGGCCGAGCTCATCGACCGCACCCTGCAGGAGAGCGGCCTGCGCATCGCCCGCGAGGCCCGGGAGGTGCTGGCGGCGAGCCTCGGCGGAGACCGCCGCGCCAGCCTCGGCGAGATCGAAAAGCTTGCCCTCTACGCCCAGGGCCAGGGCCAGGTCAGCCTCGACGACGTCGAGGCGGTGGTGAGCGATGTCGCCGGCAGCGTCCTCAACACGCTGATCGATGCCGCCTTCGCCGGCCGCACCGCCGAGGTCGAGCGTGACTACCGCCGCTTCCGCCACGAGGGCATGGACCCCTCGGTGATGCTCGGCAGCGCGCTGCGCCACGCTCTCACCCTGCTCTCGACCCGGCTCGCCAACGAGGGCCAGAGCGCCGGCGCCATGGTGGCGACCTGGCGCGGTCTGCATTTCAAGCGCAAGCCCATCGTCGAGACGCAGCTCGCCCGCTGGTCGCCCCCCGCCCTGCGGCACGTCCTGCGCCTGCTCCAGGAGGCCGTGCTCGCCTGCCGGCGGTCGGATGCGGAACTGGCCCACGCCCAGGCCTCGGGCACCCTCCTTCGCATCGCCACGGAGGCGGCACGGCGCGGGTGATCGAGAGGGCCGGGGTCGGTCTCAAAAGTGCCGGGCCAGGACTTCCTTCACCCGGGCCACCATCTCGTCCTCCTTCACCGAGAACTGGGCCGGCCGGGCGGCCTTCCATTCGGCGTTGCTGGCGATGTCCTGCGCCGCCTTGGCGCCCTCGATCAGATCCTTGATCTGGACCTCGCCGGCCTCGCGCTCGTTCGAACCCTGGATGATGGCGCAGGGGCTGCCGCGCCGGTCGGCGTACTTCATCTGCGCCTTCATGCCGGAGCTGCCGAGGTAGAGCTCGGCCCGGATGCCGTCCCCCCGCAGCCGCGCGACGAGGCGCTGGTAGTCGGCGATGTTTTCGCGATCCAGCACGAGGACCACCACCGGACCGGGCTTGGGCCGGCCCTGCAGCAGCGGGCTCCCGGTAAGTTGCAACGCCGAGAACAGCCGCGAGACGCCGATGGAGAAGCCGGTGGCCGGCACCGGCTCGGACCGGAACCGCCCGACGAGCCCATCGTAGCGCCCACCGCCCGCCACCGAGCCGAAGCGCACGGTCTCGCCGGCCTCGTTGGTGACGGGGAAGGTCAGTTCGGCTTCGTAGACCGGGCCGGTGTAGTATTCGAGGCCGCGCACGACGGAGGGGTCGGCCCGAATGCGGTCGGAGCCGTAGCCGCCGGCCTCGCACAGACGCATCATCGCGTGCAGTTCGGCGATGCCCTCGTGGCCCGTCTCCGATGTCCCCACGACGTCCTTCCACGACCCGAAGAACTGGTCCCAGAAGGCGATGCGATCGCCGCCGACATGGGGGGCCGCCTCGAACGACACGTAGGCGAGGATCCGGGCGATGCCGGCCTCGTCGAGCCCCGCGCCCTTCGTGAAATCCCCGCTCTCGTCCTTGCGGCCCGGCCCCAGTAACTGGCGCACGCCGTCCGCACCCAGCCGGTCGAGCTTGTCGATCGCCCGCAGCACCGTGAGGCGCTGGCCGGCCTTGTCGGGGCCGGCGAGGCCGATGGCCTCCATCACGCCGTCGAGCACCTTGCGGTTGTTGACCTTGACCACGTAACGGCCGGCGAGCCCGAGCCTGTCGAGCGTATCGGCCATGAGCATGCAGATCTCGGCGTCGGCCGCCACCGACCCGGCGCCGACGATGTCGGCGTCGAACTGCATGAACTGGCGGAAGCGCCCCGGCCCCGGCTTCTCGTTGCGGAAGACGTAACCGTTGCGAAAGCTCCGATAGGGTTTGGGGAGCGCGTCGAAGTTCTCGGCCACGTGCCGGGCCAGCGGCGCGGTGAGGTCGTAGCGGAGCGACAGCCAGGACTCGTCGTCGTCCTGGAACGAAAAAACGCCCTCGTTGGGGCGGTCGAGGTCGGGCAGGAACTTGCCCAGTGCCTCTGTGTACTCGATAAACGGGGTCTCCAGCGCCTCGAAGCCGTAGAGCTCGAAGCTCGCCCGGATCGTCTCCAGCATCCGCCCCTGTGCGGCGATCTCGTCGGCCCGGCGGTCGACGAGGCCCCGCGGCAGACGGGGCTTCAGGATGTCGACCTTCTTGGAATCGGCCTGGGCCATGGGTGTCGCTTCATCTGTGGAGGGGTGAAAGGCATCGGAACGGTGGTCGATCAGCCCAGCCCGCACCCCTCATCTTGAGGTGCCGCGAAGCGGCCTCGAAGGAGGGCTTCAGGGACCACGCAGCGCACTGAAGGTCTCCTTCGAGGCCCGCCGCCGCGGGCACCTCAGGATGAGGGACCGGTTCGGATCACGCGGAGTCCGACAAGTCGAAAGACGTGTTCGGCTCTATCGCGCGCCGATTGGGCGGGCAAGCGCCGCCCCGCCGTCTCTCTTCCTCTGCGGGAGAGGGAAGCGACCTCTCCGGACATGTGGCTCCCCTCGCCCGACCCGCTTCGCGGGCCACCCTCCCCCGCGGAGGGGGAAGGACGCGCGCAGTCTCGAACCGTCTGCCCCGTGAAGGAAGGATGCGATCGCCCACCGTAGGTGGGACCGCCTCAGCCCTCCGCCGAGATCTTGAACCGCCGGCACAGGTCGTCGAGCTCGGCCTCCGACTCGTAGCGGATGCGGATCTCGCCGGTGCCGGTGCCCTTGGGCTTGAGGGAGACGCGCACCCCGAGGGCCCGGGCCATCGCCACCTCCAGCGAACGGTGGGCCGATTCGGCCTCCGGCGCCTTGCGCGGGCGACCCGGACGGACAGTGTCGCCCTCCTGGGTCTCGGAGGCGGCCAGGGCCTCGACGTCGCGCACCGACAGGCCTTCGGCCACGATCCGGCGGGCCACCGCCTCCGGGTCCTTGACCGAGAGCAGGGCGCGGGCATGGCCGGCGGTGATCTCGCCGGCCACCACCCGCTCCTGGATCGCCGCCGAGAGCTGGAGCAGGCGCAGGGTGTTGGCGAGGTGGCTGCGGCTCTTGCCGAGGATCTCGGCGAGTTCGGTCTGGCTGTAGCGGAACTCGCTCATCAGCCGCTCGTAGCCGGCGGCCTCCTCGATGGCGTTGAGGTCGGCGCGCTGGACGTTCTCGAGGATCGCGTATTCGAGGGAGGTGCGGTCGTCGATCTCCACCGTGACGACGGGGACTTCGTTCAGCCCGGCGCGCTGGGCCGCCCGCCAGCGGCGCTCCCCGGCCACGATCTCATAGGTGTCCGGCACGCCCGCCAGCGCCCTTACCACGATCGGCTGGATAATGCCGCGCAGCTTGATCGAGGTCGCGAGTTCGTCGAGCTCGGGGTCGTTGAAGCGCCTGCGTGGATTGCGCGGATTGGGGCGCAGGAACTCCACCGCGACCTTGCGCTGCTCGTGGGACTTGCCGCCTTCGTCGCCGCCGAAATCGCCGATCAGGGCCGCGAGGCCGCGACCGAGCCGGGGCCGCACTACGTCATCCGCCATCGCCACCCGCTTCCGCTCCTCTTTACGCAACATTGTCAAACACTTAACCGATGGTCGTCAGGCCGCCTGCGGGAGCCGGCCCTCACGCTGGATGATCTCCGAGGCGAGGCGGAGGTAGGCCTGGCTGCCGGCGCATTTGAGGTCGTAGAGCAGCACCGGCTTGCCGTGGGAGGGCGCCTCGGAGACGCGCACGTTGCGGGGGATCATGGTCTCGTAGACCTTGTCGCCCATGAAACTGCGCACGTCGGCCACCACCTGCGCCGAGAGGTTGTTGCGTGGGTCGAACATCGTGAGCACGATGCCCTGGATGGTCAGGCGCGGGTTGAGGGCGCCGCGCACCTGCTCGACGGTCCGCAACAGCTGGCTGAGCCCTTCGAGCGCGAAGAACTCGCATTGCAGCGGCACCAGCACCGCATCCGAGGCGGCCAGGGCGTTGATGGTGAGCAGGTTGAGGGAGGGCGGGCAGTCGATCAGGACGTAGGTGACGCCCTCGGTGGCGCCGGGCTCGCCGACGCTCTTGAGCACTTGGCGCAGGCGGTGCGCCCGGTCCGGTGCGCTGGCCATCTCCATCTCGAGGCCGAGCAGGTCCATCGTCGAGGGCGCCACCAGCAGGCGCGGCACGGCGGTGGCCACCACCGCATCGGCCAGCGAGGCCTCCCCGGCGAGCACATGGTAGGTCGAGACCTTGCGCGAGCGCCGGTCGATCCCGAGCCCGGTGGAGGCGTTGCCCTGCGGGTCGAGGTCGATCACCAGCACGCGCTCGCCAATGGCGGCCAGCGCCGTGCCGAGGTTGATCGCCGTCGTGGTCTTGCCGACGCCACCCTTCTGGTTGGCGAGGGCGAGGATGCGCAGAGGGCGCTCCGACGAAGTGCCGGACGGGAGAGTCGAGGAATTCGTCATGGATCCACGCGGGAGAGGGCGGTGACGCGCACGATGCGCGCGTCCGACTCGGTTCGGCTCGGCACAAGATCGTAAACGAATCTCCACTCTTGCGCGGCCTCGGTCAATTCCGCATCGACGTCACGACCCTTCGGAAACAGGCCGGTGGTGCCGGTTGTCAACAGGGGCTCGGTCCAAGCGAGCAACTGGCGCAGCGGAGCCAGCGCGCGGGCGCAGACCACCGCCACGCCGGCATGGTCCGCGATGATGGCCTCGATGCGCGCGGCATGGACGCGGGCCGGGGCTTTGGTGAGGCGTGCGGTCTCCTGCAGGAAGGCGCATTTGCGGGCGTTGCTCTCGACGAGATCGACCCGGAACCCGTCGCGCTCGCGCCCGGCGATGGCCAGCAGCAGGCCCGGGATGCCGGCCCCGGAGCCGAGGTCGAGCCAGGTCTTCGCTTCGGGCGCGATGGCGAGCAGTTGCAGCGAGTCGGCCACGTGTCGCGTCCAGACCTCGGTGAGGGTGGCCGGGCCGACGAGGTTCTTCACGCCCTGCCAGCGCCGCAGCTGCGCCACGTACAGGTCCAGGGCGGCCGCTGTTTCACGTGAAACACCGGCCTGTGCGACGACCCGGTCGCGGTCGGACGGGGCCATCAGGCGCCGGCCATGGCTGGGACGGAGCGCCGGGCGTGGGCGGCAAGCAGGGTCAGGGCGGCCGGCGTCACCCCCTCGATGCGGGCCGCCTGCCCAAGGGTGCCCGGCCGCACCGCTTCGAGCTTCACCCGCATCTCGTTGGAGAGGCCGGGGATGGCGGCATAGTCGAGCCGGGCCGGCAGGCTCACCTGTTCGTCGCGCCGGAACGCGGCGATGTCGGCGCGCTGCCGGTCGAGATAGACCGCATAGGTCGCGTCGGTGCACAACCGGTCGGCGATGCGGGGCGGCACGCTCGCGAGGTCCGGCCAGACCGCGACCAGCCGCGACCACTCGATGTCGGGATGCGACAGGAGCTGGAAGGCGCTGCGGCGGATGCCGTCCTGGTTGAGGGTGATGCCGTGGGCCCGGGCCTGCGACGGCGTCAGCGCGCAGGTGTCGAGCAGGGTGCGGGCCGCCTCCAGGGTGGTCTGGCTTCGGGCGAAATGCACGGCCCGCTCGTTGCCGACGCAGCCGAACGCGAGGCCGCGCGGGGTCAGCCGTTCGTCGGCGTTGTCGACCCGGAGGGACAGCCGGTACTCCGAGCGCGAGGTGAACATCCGGTAGGGCTCGCTCACCCCATGGGTGACGAGGTCGTCGATCATCACGCCGAGGTAGGATTCGGCCCGGTCGAACACCGCCGGGGTCGATCCGCCGGCAAGGCGCGCCGCGTTGAGGCCGGCCACCAGCCCCTGCCCGGCCGCCTCCTCGTAGCCGGTGGTGCCGTTGATCTGCCCGGCCAGGAACAGGCCGGGCAGGCGCCGCGCCTGCAGGGAGGTGTCGAGTTCGCGCGGGTCGACGTAATCGTACTCGATGGCGTAGCCGGGCCGCAGGATGTCCGCCCCTTCCAGCCCCGGGATCAGCCGGATGAGGGCGTGCTGGACCTCTTCGGGCAGGGCCGTGGAGATGCCGTTGGGATAGACGGTGGGATCGTCGAGCCCCTCGGGTTCCAGAAAGATCTGGTGGCCCTCGCGGTCGCCGAAGCGCACCACCTTGTCCTCGATGGACGGGCAATAGCGCGGGCCGCGACTGGCGATCCCGCCCGAATACATCGGCGAGCGGTGCAGGTTGGCGCGGATGAGGTCGTGGACCGCCTGGGTGGTGCGGGTGATGCCGCAGGCGATCTGCGGCACCGTGATCCGCTCGGTGAGGGTGGAGAACGGCACGGGGTCCGCGTCGGCGGCCTGCATCTCCAGGCCGGCCCAATCGATGGTGCGGCCGTCGAGGCGTGGCGGCGTCCCGGTCTTGAGCCGGCCCAGACGGAACCCATGGCGCTCCAGGGTACCGGCGAGCCCCAGCGCCGGCGCCTCGCCGGCCCGTCCGGCGGGAATCTGGACCTCACCGATGTGGATCAGCCCGCGCAGGAAGGTGCCGGTGGTGATGACGACGGCGGCGCAAGCGAGGGTGCGGCCATCCGCCAGGACGACGCCGGCCACCCTCCCCGCCTCGACCGTCAGGTCGGCGACTTCGGCCTCCATCACCGTGAGGTCGGCGGTCTCGGCGATGGCCCGTTGCATCGCCGCCGCGTAGAGCTTGCGGTCGGCCTGGGTGCGCGGCCCGCGCACGGCCGGTCCCTTACGCCGGTTGAGGAGACGAAACTGGATGCCCGACGCATCCGCGACCCGGCCCATCAGACCGTCGAGGGCATCGACCTCGCGCACGAGGTGGCCCTTGCCGAGCCCGCCGATGGCCGGGTTGCACGACATCGCGCCGATGGTGGCGGCTCGATGCGTGACGAGGATCGTACGGGCACCGGTGCGCGCGGCCGCTGCGGCGGCCTCGGTGCCGGCATGGCCACCGCCCACGACGATGACATCGGCGGAATCGGAACGGTTCAGGGACATGCCGGTGAGTACGCGGCCGAGCGCGATGGCGTCAACAGACGGCCGATGTTTCACGTGAAACATCGGCCATGCGAAGCGGCCTCACTTCCCGATGCATCTTACTTCCCGATGCAGAAGCCGGCAAACAGGCGGTCGAGGATGTCTTCGACGCCGACATGACCACCGACTTCGCCAAGCGCCTTGACCGCCAGACGCAGATCCTCGGCGACGAGTTCCGGCGGTAGCGCGGCCGCCGCCAAAAGCCTATCGAGGTGATCGCGGCAGCGGGTCAGGGCCTCGCGGTGGCGCTCGCGGGTGATCAGCGTCTCACCGCCGAGCAGCGCCGCCGCGGCCCGCTGCTGGATGGCATCGAGCAGGTCCGAGACCCCCTCCCCCGTCCGGGCCGAAACCGCGAGGCCGGTCCGATCGCCGATCCCGAGATCGCCTTTCGTCCACACGCGCAGCGCGGCCGGAGGCGCGGGCTCGAAGCCGGCGGCATCGTCGTCGGCGGCGGCGAGAAACACGACGAGGTCCGCTGTCTCGATCCGGCCTCGGGTACGCCGGATGCCTTCGGCTTCGACGGCGTCGGCGGTCTCCCGCAGGCCGGCGGTGTCCACGAGCAGCACCGGCAGGCCGCCGAGGTCGCAGCGGACCTCGATGGCATCGCGGGTGGTGCCTGGCACCTCCGACACGATGGCGACGTCGCGCCGGGCCAGCGCGTTGAGCAGGGTCGACTTGCCGGCGTTCGGGGCTCCGGCCAGCACCACGACGAAACCCTCGCGCAGGCGCTCGCCGCGGCGTCCATCCGCCAAGGCTCGGTGGATCGCATCGCGGACCGCCCTCGCCTGCCCGAACAGGGCGGCATCGAGCCCAACGTCGTCGACATCGCCCTCGTCAGAGAAGTCGAGGGCGGCCTCCGTCGAGGCGAGCAGGTCGATCGTCCGGGCACGCCAGTCCGCGACCTGGCGGCCGAGGGCGCCATCGAGCTGCCGCAGGGCCTGGCGGCGCTGACCGTCCGTCTCCGCCTCGATCAGGTCGGCGGCGGCCTCGGCCTCGGTCAGATCCATGCGGCCGTTGTAGACGGCGCGGCGGGTGAAGGCGCCGGGCTCGGCCGGCCGACAGCCCGGAATGGCGGCCAGGGCCGCCAGCACGCCGGCGCGCACCGCCAGACCGCCGTGGAGGTGGAGCTCGGCCATGTCCTCGCCGGTGAAGGTCGCCGACCCCGGCATCCAGCACACCATGGCCCGGTCGAGGACATCGCCGGCGGCATCGCGCAGCGTGCGCAGGGACAGGCGGCGAGGGGGCGGCAGGTCGCCGATCAACCCGACGAGGATGGCCGCGCTTTCAGGGCCGCTGATGCGGACGACGCAGACGGCGGCGCGGCCATGGCCGCTGGCGGGGGCGAAGATGGTGGCGTCGGCCATGGCGCGGCTTCGGTCGGAGGGATGAACCGTCGGGCTTCGTCTCCTGCCCCGATTGCCCCCTTGCGGGGAGGCGTCGGAGGCGGCGCGGCTAGGCGACCCTGTCGCGCAGGCCGGCCGAACCACCCCCACCCCCTAATCCTCCCCGGATGGGAGGGAGAGCTCCTTCGACCGGCTAACGATCTATTTTCCCTGCGAAAGCGTTCAATTTCACCAGGGATTTAGTCCATCTTACGTGTTCATCGAGTCGAAGAAGTCGTTGTTGCTCTTGGTCTGGCGCAGCTTGTCCATGAGGAACTCGATGGCATCGGTGACGCCCATCGGGTTGAGGATGCGGCGCAGCACGTAGGTCTTCTTGAGGGAATCGGGCGCCACCAGCAGCTCTTCCTTGCGGGTGCCCGAGCGGGTGATGTCGATGGCCGGGAAGATGCGCTTGTCCGAGACCTTGCGGTCCAGGATGATCTCCGAGTTGCCGGTGCCCTTGAACTCCTCGAAGATCACCTCGTCCATGCGCGAACCGGTGTCGATGAGCGCGGTGGCGATGATCGAGAGCGAACCGCCCTCCTCGATGTTGCGGGCCGCACCGAAGAAGCGCTTGGGGCGCTGCAGCGCGTTCGCGTCGACGCCGCCGGTGAGCACCTTGCCCGACGACGGCACGACGGTGTTGTAGGCGCGGCCGAGACGGGTGATCGAATCGAGCAGGATGACCACGTCGCGGCCGTGCTCGACGAGGCGCTTGGCCTTCTCGATCACCATCTCGGCGACCTGGACGTGGCGGGTGGCCGGCTCGTCGAAGGTCGAGGCGATGACCTCGCCCTTCACCGAGCGGATCATGTCGGTGACCTCCTCCGGGCGCTCGTCGATGAGCAGCACGATGAGGTAGCACTCCGGGTGGTTGATGGTGATCGACTGCGCGATGTTCTGCATCAGCACGGTCTTGCCGGTGCGCGGCGGCGCCACGATCAGGGCACGCTGGCCCTTGCCGATGGGAGCGACGATGTCGATGATCCGAGGGCTGAAATCCTTCTTGGGCGGAGCGTCCAGTTCGAGCTTGAAGCGCTGGGTCGGGAACAGCGGCGTCAGGTTGTCGAAGTGGACCTTGTGCTTGATCTTCTCCGGGTTCTCGAAGTTGATCGTGTTCACCTTGAGCAGCGCGAAATAGCGCTCGCCGTCCTTGGGGCCGCGGATCGGGCCCTCGACGGTGTCGCCGGTGCGTAGGCCGAAGCGGCGGATCTGGGTCGGCGAGATGTAGATGTCGTCCGGCCCCGGCAGGTAGTTCGACTCCGACGAGCGCAGGAAGCCGAACCCGTCCTGCAGCACCTCGACGGTGCCGGCGCCGATGATCTCGACCTCCTTGGCCGCCAGCTGCTTCAGGATCGAGAACATCAGCTCCTGCTTGCGCATGGTGGAGGCGTTCTCGACCTCGACCTCCTCGGCGAAGGCGATCAGGTCGGTGGGCGTCTTGGACTTGAGGTCCTGGAGCTTGACCTCGCGATGGGCGTCGAGGGCGATGACGGCGCCCTCGGCCTGCGGTTCCGCGGGAATGAGGGCATCGGTGTGTGAGGTCATGGGAATCGAGAGCCGATTGGGACGGGAAAACCCGACTGGGAGGGGACGACCGACAGAGGCTACGCGCAACACGGAAGAAGGATGGTTCGGGGAGGTGCCGAGCGCCGGTTCGGCGCGGTTCATCGGACCACTCTGGGTCCGCGCATCGCCTGCGGTGGCCTCTGGGGCTCGCGGGATACATCTCGGCATAGACCGGAGGGAGCTGTGCGTACCGCGATTCGAGCTGCCGCTCAAGTCCCCGTCAGCGTCGTTTCAGCCGGACGTACAAGGCCCCTGCCCCGCCGTGGTGGCGGGCGGCCTCCTCGAAGCCGAGGACGACGCCGCGCAACTCCGGTGCCCGCAGCCAGTGGGGAACGGAGCGGCGCAGCACGCCGCGCTCGGAAAAGGCGTCGTCGTAGGAGGGACCGCCCTTGCCGGTGACCACGAGGATGTGGGTGTGCCCGGAGGCCTGGGCCCGCATCAGGAAGCCGACCAGCGCCCCGTGGGCCTGGGCCTGGTACAGGCCGTGCAGATCGATGCGGGCGTCGACCTGGAGCGCCCCCCGGCGCAGGGCGAGACGGGTGCGCCGCTCCAGGCCGGGGGCCGGTGGCGGGATCGGCCTCGCCACCGGCGCGGGCGCCGCGGGCGGGGGCGTCGGCTTCACCGCGACGCGCTTCTGCCGCGGCTGGGGCGGGGGCGGCGCGACCTTCACCGGGGACACCGGCCGCGCCTCGGCCGGCGGGGCCTCGCCGCGAGGCGCTGTTCCCGAGACGGTCTTGCCCGGGGTCGCCTTGCCCGAGACCATTTTGCCCGAGACCATCTTGCCGTGAAGCAGCTTGCCCTGCACGGCCTTGCCCTGCAGCGGCGTGATCAGCCGGGCGACGGCGTTCCACAGGCTGGCCTCCTCGCCGGTGAGGGGACGGGGGCGGCGGGGCGGCCTCATGGCCGAGGGGACTTCGGCGGGGTGTCGGACGAGGGTTTGGGCGAAGGTTTGGGCAGGAAGACCACGAAGCCCACGGCGTCGCGCAGGTTGCCGGCGGCGACGCCCGCGGCCTCCCCGGTGCCGAGGTAGAGGTCGCCCCGCGCCGGTCCGACGATGGCCGAGCCGGTGTCGGCCGCCACCACGAGGCGGCCGGGGGCGGTGCCTCCCGGCAGCGGGCCTTCCAGCCAGAACGGCAATCCGTAGCGCCACAGGGTGGCGTCCACCGCCAGGCTGCGGCCCGGCACCAGCGGCACGCCCGCCGCTCCGGGCGGGCCGAAGCCGGGGTCGGCCACCGGGCTCAGGCGGAAGAAGATGTAGGAGGCGTTGGCGCGCATCAGCCGGCGTGCCGTCTCGGGGTTGGCCCGCAGCCAGCCGGTCCAGCGGGCGAGCGTCAACCCCTCGAGCGGCAGATGGCCCTCGGCGACGATGCGCTTGCCGATGGAGGTGTAGGGCCGGCCGTTGCGGCCGTCGTAGAGCACCCGCACGGCGCCGCCGTCGGGCAGACGTACCCGCCCCGAGCCCTGGACCTGGAGCACGAAGAGGTCGACGGGGTCGCGCAGGTAGAGGAGCGGCCGGGCGAGGCCGCCCAGCGCCCCGTCCTCGATGGCGGCCCGGTCGGGATAGGGCTCGAACCCCTGCGCGCCCCGCCGCCCGGCCCGCAGGGCCGGGTCGAGGCCCGGCAGGGTCTCGCCGGGCTGGAGGCTGACGAGGTCGTCGGGGCGGGCGAGCACCGGGGTCGGGAAGTCGGCGCTCGGCGTGAGCGAGCCCGTCAGTTCGGGTTCGAAATAGCCGGTGAGGAAACCGGCCTTGCGCTGACCGCCCTGCCCGTCGGTCCGCAGGATGCGGTAGGCGTCGAAGGCCTCAGAGAAGAACGCGGCCGCGCCCTCGGGCACCACGTCCTGCGCCCTGCGGCAGGCGGCGGCGAGGGCCTCGGGGTCGCCCTGCACTGTGGCGGCGACGGGCACCGGGTCGGCGGCGCAGCTGCGGCGGAAATGGTCGAGGGCGGGTGCCGCGTCGGTGCCGGGGAAGCCCGGCAGGCTCGATGCGGCCACGGGTTCGAGCACGGCATCACCGACGCGCGTCTGCGCGGCGGCGGGGGCGCAGGAGACCAGGGAGAGGACGATCCCGGCGAGGAGAGGCTGAGACGGTCCGGCCACGGGGAAGGGTCAGGCGCCCGCTTCCGTGGCGACGAGCTGCCAGTTCGGGTCGCGCCCGCCGAGCGTCCGGGCGAAGGTCCACACGTCGGGAACCTCGACCACCGCCTCGGCGCTGCCGTCCACGACCTTGCCGTCGGCATCGCGGGTGGCGGTGATCAGGTGCGACAGGAAGCGCACGGTGATCTGGGCGACGCGGTTGTTCACCTCGACGGCGACGATCTCTGCCTTGTCGAGGGAGACGAAGGTGGTCTCCAGGACGTGGCGACGGGCCTCGCGCTCGGTGATCTCCCGTTCGAAACCCTCGCAGACCTCCCGCGACAGCAGCATCCGCAGGGTCTTGCGGTCGCCCTTGGCGAAGGCGATCACGATGGCCTCGTAGGCGCTGCGGGCGCCGTCGAGGAAGGCGCGTGGGTCGAAGCCCGGCTCCACCTGCAGCACCGCCTCGAGGCCGCCGGCCACCGCCGAACCGGGCTCGGCGATGCCGCGCCAGTCCCGCGGCGCGGCCGCCGCCTGCGCCGGGGGAGCCGCCCGGTCGGCGCCCGGAAGGCGGACGACGTTGTCGCCCTCCTTGCGGGCGGCGGGCGTCTGGTTGCGATCCACCGGCTTGAACGGCGAGCGTTCCGTGCCCGTCTTCTGGCCCAGCACCGAGCGCAGGCGCCAGATCACGAACACCGCAAGCGCGAGGAAGATCAGGGTCGTCGCGTCGAGAGAATCCTGCATCACCGATCCGTTCGTGGCCGTCAGCTGTTGTCCCGCGCGTGTCGCGCCCGTTCGAGATCCCGCCCCGGGATCCCGGCACCATGATCGAACCCCGACGTCCGCACCCTCGCGTGCGCCGGACCCTTCACGAAACGCTCCTCGTCCGAGGAAAGTCCCACCGACGCTGGCAGCACGGCGGGGGATGTCGTCTGTGGCTCTTAGCCGAGGCGGGCGCAAGGATCGAGCCGCAGCCCCGATCCCCGGGAACCGGCCCTGCGACCCGACCGGGGCTCCCACGCATATGGTGTGGCCGGCCCCTCCGGTCCACTCTCCGGAGCGACGCGGGCGCACGGGGCGATGCCCTCGCCGCCCGGAACGGCGACCGATCCGGACATGCCTGGCCCGAATGCGACGCAGGCCCGGCTTGACGTGCCCCTCGCACCTGCGAAAAGACGCCACGACACAGTATAGGGTGTGGGACCGGTCTGCCGATGAGCAAGTTCAACGAGGAGCGCGTGCTGAGTGTCCGTCACTGGACGGACACGCTGTTCTCCTTCCGCACCACGCGCGATCCCGCCTTCCGCTTCCGCAACGGCGAGTTCGTGATGATCGGCATCGAGGTCGAGGGGCGCCCGCTCCTGCGCGCCTACAGCGTCGTCTCGGCCAATTACGAGGAAGAGCTGGAGTTCTTCTCGATCAAGGTGCCCAACGGCCCGCTCACCTCGAAGCTGCAGCACCTCAAGGTCGGCGACCCGATCATCGTCGGCAAGAAGTCCACCGGCACCCTGGTGCTCGACAACCTGATGCCCGGCCGGCACCTCTACCTCCTCGGCACCGGCACCGGGCTCGCCCCCTTCATGTCGATCATCAAGGACCCCGAGACCTACGACCGCTTCGAGAAGGTCGTGCTGGTCCACGGCTGCCGGCAGGTGCAGGAGCTCGCCTATGGCGAGACCATCACGCAGGAGCTGCCCAACCACGAATTCCTCGGCGATACCATCGCGGCGCAGCTGATCTACTACCCCACCGTCACCCGCGAGCCGTTCCGCAACCGCGGCCGCATCACCGACCTGATGACCTCGGGCAAGCTGTTCGCCGATATCGGCCTGCCGCCGATGTCGGTGGAGACCGACCGCTTCATGCTCTGCGGCTCGCCGGACATGATCCGCGACACCCGGACGCTCCTCACCGAGGGCGGCTACGAGGAGGGCAACCACGGCGAGGCCGGGCACTACGTGATCGAGAAGGCCTTCGTCGAGAAGTGACGGCCGTCTTCGTCGCCGGTGCCGGCACCGGGATCGGCAAGACCTATCTCACCGCCGCCCTCACGCGGGGCCTGCGGGACGCGGGACGCGGCGTCCTCACGCTCAAGCCCGTCGCCAGCGGGGTCGCGCCCCTCGACGATCCGGCGTTCGCGTCGAGCGACACCGCCGTCCTGCTGGCCGCGCAAGGGTTGCCGGTGACGCCCGAGACGGTGGCGGCCTGTTCGCCCTGGCGGTTCGCGGCTCCCCTCGCCCCCGATCTCGCCGCCGCCCGCGAGGGCCGGCATTTGGCGCTGGACGACCTCGTCGCCTGGTGCCGGGGCCGGATCGCCGAGGCACCAGACGGCACCACGGTGCTGATCGAAGGGGTCGGCGGGGTGATGAGCCCGGTCACGCCCGAGGCCACCGGCCTCGACTGGCTGACGGCCCTCGACCTGCCGGCCGTCCTCGTCGCCGGCTCCTACCTCGGCGCCATCAGCCACGCCCTCACGGCGATCGAGACCCTGCGCGGGCGCGGCATGCGCCTCGCCTGCGCGGTGGTCTGCGAGAGCGAGGAGGCGCCGGTCCCCGTGGAGACGGTGGCCGGGTCGATCGCCCGCCATGCCGGCGGCGTGCCGGTGCTGGCCCTGGCGCGCGGTGCGGCATGTCCGGCGGGGCTCCTGGCGCTGGTGTGACGGCGACAGCCAGGCGGCCCACGTCCCTGCTCGGATGTCCCGACGAGTGGCGTCGTCGCCTGCGAACGGAACGCACTTCGCTTCCTCTTCCCCTTCCCCTTCCCCTTGCGGGGCCGGGGTTGGTTCCGCGGGGCCCTGACCGAGGGTCGCCCGGCCACCCCCACCGCGAACCCCTCCCCGCGAGGGGAAAGGGACGCCGCTCGAAAAATCGGTGACTCCGGCCCTCCGCCGCGCAGATTTTCCTCGCCGGGCGTCGTCGATCCTGCGTTGTATCCGCACGGATCGACGACGACCGGAGCGCTGCCCGTGACCGACTCCTCCTCCACCGGTGCGAAGCCTCGGCTCGCGGGTCCGGCCGTGCTGCTCGCCACCCTCGGCATCGTCTACGGCGACATCGGCACGAGCCCGCTCTACGCCTTCAAGGAGGCGGTGCGGGCGGCCTCCGGCGGGGCGCCGCCCCAGGCCGCGGCCGTCGTCGGCGCGGTCTCGCTGATCGTCTGGGCGCTGATCCTCATCGTCTCCCTCAAGTACGCGGTGCTGATCCTGCGCGCCGACAACCGCGGCGAGGGCGGCATCGTCGCGATGCTGGCGCTGCTGGGCGCCCGCCATGCCAGGCCGGGCTCCTGGCAGGGGCTGATCCTCGTCACCGGCCTCGTCGGTGCCGCCCTCCTCTACGGCGACGGCGCCATCACGCCGGCGATCTCGGTGCTGAGCGCGGTGGAGGGCCTCAAGGTCGACGCGCCGGGGCTGAGCCCCTTCGTGGTGCCGATCACCCTGGCGATCCTGGTCGGGCTCTTCCTCGTCCAGAGCAAGGGCGTGGCCTTCATCGGCCGCATCTTCGGGCCCGTCATGGTAGTGTGGTTCTCGGTGCTGGCGCTGCTCGGCATCGGCGGCATCCTGCAGTCGCCGCAGATTCTCTCCGCCCTCAACCCGATGGCCGCCATCGACTACGTCCTGCTCGCGGGCTGGAAGGTGAGCTTCCTGATGCTGGGCGCCGCCTTCCTGGCGGTCACCGGCGGCGAGGCGATGTACGCCGACCTCGGCCATTTCGGCGCCCGGCCGATCCGGATCGCGTGGTTCGGCTTCGTGCTGCCGGCCCTGACGATCAACTACGTCGGCCAGGGCGGGCTGCTGCTCGCCGAGCCCGACGCCATCGCCAACCCGTTCTACCGCCTCGCGCCGGACTGGGCGCACTACCCGCTCATCGCCCTGGCGACCGTGTCCACGGTGATCGCCTCGCAGTCGATCATCTCGGGCGTGTTCTCGCTCACTCAGCAGTCGATTCAGCTCGGCTTCCTGCCGCCGATGCGGGTGATCCACACCGCCCGCGAGGAGCGCGGCCAGATCTACGTGCCGGTGGTGAACTGGCTCCTGGCGGCGGCCACCCTGACGGCGGTGGTGGTGTTCGAATCCTCGGACGCGCTGGCGGGCGCCTACGGCATCGCGGTCTCGGCGTTGATGGCGATCACCACGCTGCTGGCCGCCCTCGTCGCCCTGCGCTGGGGCTTCAACCCGGTGGCGGTGCTGGCGGTCAACGGCTTCTTCCTCGCCATCGACGCGGTGTTCCTGGCCGCCAACGGCGTCAAGCTGTTCGAGGGTGGCTGGTTTCCCCTGGCGCTGGCCTTCGCGGTCGCCTTCCTGATGCTGACCTGGCGCAAGGGCAACGGCCTCGTGGAGGAGGCCCGGACGGTTCTACGCGAGCCCGAGCCCGCGTTCCTCGAACGCATGCGGCACGCGCCGCCCATCGCCCTGCCCGGCAACGCCGCCTTCCTGTCCTCGGCCACGAGCGGGATTCCGCTCCACCTCTCGCGCTTCGTCGAGCGCAGCCACGCGCTGCATGCGCGCGTCCTCATCGTCACCGCCCGCTACGAGGAGGAGCCGGTGGTGCCGCGCTCCCGCCGGGCCGAGATCGCGGCACTGTCGCCGGAGATCGTCCGCGTCGTCCTGCGCTACGGCTTCATGGAGGAGGCCTCGATTCCCGACGGGCTGCGCTGCGCCGTGGAGAGCGGCCACCTCGACGCCGCCTTCCTCGACGACCTGACGATCTTCATCGGCCACGAGACCATCATCCCCAAGAGCGACCGCCGCGGCATGGCCCATTGGCGCGAGCACGTGTTCGCGTTCCTGCTGCGCAACGCCGAGCGCACCGGTACGCAGTTCTGCATCCCGACCCGGCAACTGGTGGAGGTCGGCACCGAAATCGAGATCTGAGGGCGGCCCACTGCGCTCTCACGCGAGCGGTCGTGCGCCCCCTTGACGGCGCTGGATCCCGAGGCGGGTGAAGCGTTGGCCCGCTCACCGGAACAGGGCGAGCAACGCCTGGCTGGCCGAATTGGCGATGCCGAGGGATTGCACGCCCAGCTGCTGCTGGGTCTGAAGCGCCTTCAGCCTCGTCGATTCCTCCTCGATGTCGGCATCGACCAGGATGCCGAGGGTGCGCTCGTTGGCCTTCATGAGCGAGCCCACGAAGGCCTTCTGCCCGTCGATCCGGGTCTTGCCGGCCCCGAGCTTCGCGCCGGCGTCCGTCACCTCGGCCAGCGCCCGCTCGACCTGCGCGATCGCGGCCTTCAGTGCGGCATCGCCCGCCGTGCCGCGCAGGGCGCCGATGTCGATGGTGTCGATCGAGGTGCCGCCCGAGAGGGAGTCGAGGATGCCCTTGCGAGCCCCGGCGACCGCATCGGTCCCACGGCCGGTTCGGTGATCCGCGGCCCCGGTCCCGAACCCCAGCGTGATGTCGGCGCCCGACGTCGTCACGGCGATGTCGTCGAGATACCAGTAGCTGGGGTCCTGGCGCGCCTCGAACGCCAGGGCTGACGTGGTGGCGCTCGCCGTCACGGTGAACTGGTAGTGCGTATAGGGTTGGGCCGGCACGTCGACGTGCGAGGCGAGTACCGTGCTGTCCCAGGAGACCTTGAACTGGTTGGGCGTCCCGCCGGCGTTGCGGAGCCAGAAATCGATGACGTAGGTCTCCCCGGGCACCGTCGCGAGGGTCCGGCTCAGGACGGCGCTGCCACCGACCGTCCCCATCGCGAGGCCCTTGGCGCCGCTGTGCGCCGTCCCGTTCGTGAAGACGAGCGACGTGTTGCCCCCGAGCGTCCAATCCGCCAGGTCGCTCTCGAAGCCGCCGTTGGCGAGGAGGTTGCCCCCGGACCCAGGCGTCCCGACGCCGGCCCGGTCGATCGCGAGGCTCCTGGCGCCGCCCGCCGCAGTCGTCTCGAAGGTCAGGCGCCCGTCATCGTCGAGGCTGGCCCTGACATGGCCCCGCAGCACGGCGTTGGCCGCGATCTGGTTGTTGATCCCGCGCACGATGTCCGGCGCCCCGACGGCGGCGAGGTCGGGGACGGCGGCGGCCATGCTCGCCCGGTCGAGGACGATGTCCTGGGCGGCACCACCGTCGAGGGCGATGGAAAAGCGGACGCCCTGGCCGCCGCTCAGGTCGATTTTTCCGACGAGGGCCTGGCCGGCGGTGACCCGGGCGGCGGTGGCGGCAGTCTGAACGCTGGCCGAGTTGGTGTCGTAGAGCTTGATCGCGTTCACATCGACGGTGATCTCGGAGAAGTTGATGGTGCCGTCCGTGGCGCGGGCGAAGCCGNGTCTGAACGCTGGCCGAGTTGGTGTCGTAGAGCTTGATCGCGTTCACATCGACGGTGATCTCGGAGAAGTTGATGGTGCCGTCCGTGGCGCGGGCGAAGCCGGCGATGACYTTCGGGGCGGCCTGGTAGGCGGGGTTGGTGCCGGTGTCGGAGTTCACCGAGAGCCAGTTCTGGCCGCTGGAGTTCGACGAGTTGGCGGTGGCCTTCATCTTCTCCTGGATGGCGTCGATCTCGGTCTGGACCTTGGCGCGGTCGACGCCGGGCTGCAGGGCGGTCTGCAGCTTGGCGCGCATGTTCTGCAGGTCGCCGATGATGCTGTTGAGGCCGTTGTAGGCGGTGTCSACGGCCGAGGAGCCGAGGCCGAGGGAGTCCTTCACGGCGCCSAGCGAGGCGTTGTCGGTGCGGACGGTGGTGGCGATCGACCAGTAGGCGGCGTTGTCGGAGGCGGTGGAGACGCGCTGGCCCGTGGAGACCCGGTTGCTCGTCATGTCGAGCGACTGGTTGATGGACTTCAGGGTCGTCAGGGCGGTCATCGCCGCATTGTTGGTGAGCAGGCTGGTCATGGCGGGGGTTTTTCCGGAAGCGTGAAATTTGCGGGAAGGGCGCGGAATTCGGGCCTACACGAGCGCAGCCGTCCCGTTCGACACCGGNCGTTCGCCCGCATTTAGGGGGTTTGCCGGCGGATGGCCAGGGTACGATCTCGGTCTGGACCTTGGCGCGGTCGACGCCGGGCTGCAGGGCGGTCTGCAGCTTGGCGCGCATGTTCTGCAGGTCGCCGATGATGCTGTTGAGGCCGTTGTAGGCGGTGTCSACGGCCGAGGAGCCGAGGCCGAGGGAGTCCTTCACGGCGCCSAGCGAGGCGTTGTCGGTGCGGACGGTGGTGGCGATCGACCAGTAGGCGGCGTTGTCGGAGGCGGTGGAGACGCGCTGGCCCGTGGAGACCCGGTTGCTCGTCATGTCGAGCGACTGGTTGATGGACTTCAGGGTCGTCAGGGCGGTCATCGCCGCATTGTTGGTGAGCAGGCTGGTCATGGCGGGGGTTTTTCCGGAAGCGTGAAATTTGCGGGAAGGGCGCGGAATTCGGGCCTACACGAGCGCAGCCGTCCCGTTCGACACCGGAACGGTGTCGGCGCAGTCGAGGGCGGGCGCTTGACATCCCGGATTTTCACCGGACCAGTGGAACGACATCATGTCTTAGGTCTCGTCGACCTATCCACTGCGAAGTCACCGGCGTGATCTTGTCTATAGCCAACAGGACCGGCCGCCGATGTGTTCACATTGGCGTGTCCGCGTTAGCAACGGGTTAAGCCGGGCGACATCGCCTCCGAAAGGGCGCCGCGACGGCCGCGTCCATCCACAGGGCGGCGGGGGGCGGTATCGCGTCAGGCCCCCGCGCCGAGGCGGCGCAGGAAGGCGACGCCGGCGAACTCGCCGCGCTGCCAGCGCAGCTCCACCTCGAAGACCCGCAGGTCGTGGGCGGCGATCATCAGCTCGAACGTCGCCGGCAGGGCGACGGGCCGCACGAGGCGGATCTTGGCGCCGTCCCGCGAGAGGTCGCGCACCACGCAGAAGGCCAGGGTCTCGCGCCCGAACAGGACGCGGGCCTGCTGCATCACCCGCTGGCGCCGGGGCCCGCGCTGGACGAGCGCCCTGTGCTGCCCCGCTCCGTCACGGTCGTCCGTCATCGCCCGTCTTTCCGTTCCCGCCCCAGGAGGCGCGCCTTACAGCAGGCGGCGCGAAAGGGGAATCCCGCGGCGCGAAAACATCATGCGGCGACAAGGGGATAGGGTCCGCGGCAGGCGCGCCGGCGCCGGCCGGCCGGCACGCACAGGGCCACGACGCCGGATGGGCCGCAGGGCACCCTCTTAACGGGCCATTAACCATGAGACCGTTAATCATATGATCGGAAATACCACAGGGACGTCGACCGCGATGGCCTTCTCACCAGGATTGCGCAAGGGCGCCGCCGCTCACCTCGCCACGACGGCGAGGGAGGCCGCGGTGCGCCGCCCCTCGGCCAGCGCCACCATCCTGCGCCGGGCCCGCGACGCGGCCCTGGAGCGCACCGCCATCGGCGGCTGCCTCGTCCTGGCCGCGGTCTGCGGCGGATGGGCCGCCGTCTCCATCGCCGGAAGCCCCAACGGCTACGACGTCCGCGAGATCGTGCCGCCGATCGCCAACGGGTTCGCCTGGAAGAAGAGTGTCTCGCCCGTCCGCACGGCGGCGGTGGACCTCGACCCCCTCACCACCGGCTCGCTGCCCGACCGCGCCGTCCCGGCCGCTGCGGAGGCGGGCGCGACGCCCCTGGCCGCCGTGTCCGGGCGCCCGTACGTGCTGCGCCGCGTCGGCGACGGTACCGCCCTGGTGGAGGGTCCCAGCGGCCTCCGGCAGATCGTCCCGGGCGCCGTCCTGCCCGGCGCCGGCCGCGTGATCTCGATCCGCCAGACCGGCGCGGGCTGGGTGGTGGTGACCTCCGAGACCATCATCGGCCCGACCCCGCTGTGAGCCCTTCCCCGGCACGGCCGTTCCCCCATCATACCGTCGGCGTTGCCGCCAACCCGGATCGCACCATGGCCCTCCACCACCCCGACGCCGGCGCGTCCGCGTCCGCGGGGGCCGTCCGATGCTGAACACCTCCTTCAGCTACCGCCTGATCGCCCGGGACCTCGACCTCTCCCTGGCGCGCAAGGCCGCCACCACCGACGTCGCCCGCGAGACCGCCTACTTCGAGGCCAACATCGGCAAGGTGAAATCCGTCGACGACCTGTTCGGCGACCAGCGCCTCTATGCCTACGCCATGAAGGCGATGGGGCTCGAGGAGATGACCTACGCCAAGGCGTTGATGCGCAAGGTGGTGACCGAGGGCGTGACCAGCGCCACCAGCTTCGCCAACCGCCTCAACGACAGCCGCTACAAGGCGTTCGCCAGCGCCTTCGACTTCGCGCAGGGCGCCAAGGCCAGCGGCCTCGCCACCACGCCGGCGCAGCTGAGCGGCGCCCTCGACATCTCCGACGTGTTCGACTTCTCCGGCAGCAAGGAGGCCAGCTTCTCGCTCACCAGCCAGCTCGACGCGTCGACCACCCGCTCGATCACGATCGTCCTCAACAAGGACACCCTGGCCAGGCCGGGCCTCGACCTGGCATCCGTCTCGGGCGCGCAGATCGTCGAGGCCATCAACGCCCGGATCGAGGCCTCGGGCGAGGCCGGGCTGAAGGGCAAGGTCAAGGCGGGCCTGGGCGTGCGCAACAACCTGTTCTTCGAGACCACGGCCTACAACAGCCTGTCCGCCAACGATCTCTCGGGGGCGGCCTACGTCAGCTACCCCGCCGGCGCCAACCGGACGGTGGCGGTGGCCAACGTGGCGCTCTCGGGCCCCGGCCGGACCGCCTTCGACCTCGGCTTCGGCACCGCGCTGCCCCTCGACGCCAAGGCCAAGAGCGTCACCGACGCCTACCTGCGCCAGAGCCTCGAGGTCGACGCGGGCGCCGAGGACGCCGGCGTGCGCCTCGCCCTCTATTTCTCGCGCATCGCGCCGACCGTGAGCAGCGGCTTCGGCATCCTGGGCGACGACGCCCTCTCGCAGGTGGTCAAGACCGTGCTCGGCCTGCCCGACGGCGGCTCGGCCGAGGCCATCGCCCGCCAGGCGGCGATCATCGAGGAGAAGGTCGACGTCGCGAGCTTCAAGGACCCGGTCAAGCTCGACCGCTTCATCCAAACGTTCACCGCGATCTGGGACGCGCAGAACAACACCGCCGGCGATCCCATCCTGGCCCTCTTCGACGGCAGCAGCGCCTCGCAGGGGCTCGATGCCGACCTGCTCCTGAGCGCGCTCCAGAACCGGTCGCGGGGCTGAGCGCGGTGCAGAACGGACTCTACGTCGCGCTCTCGGCCCAGGTGAACCTGGAAAAGCGCCTCAACGCCGTGGCCAACAACGTGGCCAACCTCTCCACCGCCGGCTACCGGGCGGAGGACACCCATTTCGAGGCCCTGCTCGCCCAGGCGAGCAAGGGTCCCATCGCCTTCACGAGTGCCGGCGACACCTTCATCTCGCGCCGGGCCGGCCCGGTCAGCAAGACCGACTCGCCCCTCGACGTGGCGATCCAGGGCGACGCCTGGCTCAGCGTCGGCGGCACCAAGGGCCCCGTCTACACCCGCGACGGGCGCATGAAGATGGATGCCAACGGCCAGCTGCTGAACATGTCCGGCCAGCCCGTGCTCGATCCGGGCGGCGGCCCGCTGCTGCTCGATCCGCAGGCCGGCCCGCCCAAGATCGGCCGCGACGGCAGCATCTACCAGGGCGAGAGTCCCAACATCAATCAGGTCGGCGCGCTCGGCCTGTTCACCATCGACCCGAGGGCCAGGCTCACCCGCGCCGAGGCCAACGCGGTGTCGCCGAGCGTGCCGGCCGAGCGGGTCCAGGACTTCACCCGGATGGGCGTGATCCAGGGCCATATCGAGGGCGCCAACGTCAATCCGGTCATGGAGATGACCAAGCTCATCACCATCCAGCGGGCCTTCGAGAGCGCGGCGACGCTGACCTCGGAGACCGAGAACTCCTTCGCGGGGGCGATCCGCTCCCTCAGCCCGCAGGGTTAGGCCGATGCAAGGCGATGCCATCGACCGCCTCGGGGCGGCCCTGGAGAGCGGGCGCGAGGCCCTGCCGCTGGTGCGCATCGGCGGCACGATCCAGGAGGTCACCGCCAGCTCCGCTCGGGTGGCGGGCGTGGGCGCCTTCGTCAGGCTCGGCGACCGGATGGGCTTTTCGGCCGGCGGCCGCGAGGAGGTGGCCGAGGTGGTGCGGGTGGATGCCGGCGGCGTCACGCTCAAGCCGTTCGCCTCGCGCATCGAGGCCGGCATCGGCACCCCCGCCTTCCGCCTCGGCGACCCGGTGCTGCGGCCCGACCAGAGCTGGAAGGGCCGGGTCATCGACGCGCTGGGCCGCCCCGTCGACGGCGGCGGCGCGCTCGCCCCCGGCCCGGTGGCGGTGCCGGTGGACGCCTCGCCGCCCCCGGCGATGGAGCGGGCGCGGGTGCGGGACGCCCTGCGCACCGGGGTGCGCGCCTTCGACCTGTTCACGCCGCTGTGCTTCGGCCAGCGCATCGGCGTCTTCGCCGGCTCGGGCGTCGGCAAGTCGACCCTGCTCGCGATGCTGGCGCGGGCGCAGGGGTTCGACAGCGTCGTGGTCGCCCTGGTGGGCGAGCGCGGCCGCGAGGTCCGCGAGTTCCTCGACGGCGCCATGGCCGCCAGCCGCGACCGTGCCGTCATCGTGGTCTCCACCGGCGACGAGAGCCCGATGATGCGCCGCCAGGCGCCCAAGGTCGCCATGGCCATCGCCGAATCGTTCCGCGACCGGGGCGAGGCGGTGCTGCTCATCGTCGATTCGGTGACCCGCTACGCCCATGCCGCCCGCGACGTGGCGCTGGCTGCCGGCGAGCCGGCGGTGGCGCGCGGCTATCCGCCGAGCGTGTTCTCGGACCTGCCGCGCCTCCTCGAACGGGCGGGGCCGGGCCTCGACCGGCCCGGGGCGAGCGGGAGCATCACCGGCATCTTCGCCGTCCTCGTGGACGGGGACGACCACAACGATCCCGTGGCCGACAGCATCCGCGGCACGCTCGACGGGCACGTGGTCCTCGACCGGGGCATCGCCGAGCAGGGCCGCTATCCGGCGATCGATCTCCTCGGCTCGATCTCGCGCCTGGCCGGCGAGGTCTGGACGCCCGAGCAGCGCGAACTCGTGCGCCGGCTCAAGGCGATGATGGCCCGCTTCGAGGAGACCCGCGATCTGCGCCTGATGGGCGGCTACCGCGCCGGGGAGGACCCCGAGCTCGATCAGGCGATCCTGCTGGTGCCCCGGATCTACGAGGGCCTGCGCCAGGAGCCGCACATGGCCCCGAGCGAGGACGCCTTCCTCGAGCTCGCCCAGTCGCTGCGCGGCTGAAGAACCGCGCGCGATGCCCCGAACCCCGTCTCCAAGACGCCCAAGGCCAGTCCCCGCCAAGCCCCGCCAAGCCCCGCGCAAGCGAATCTCCCTCTAGTGCCCGCCAAGCGGCCGAACGATTTCAAGAGGTAACCCCATGAGCCTGATCTCCGTCCTGCGAACCGGCGTGTCCGGCATGAACGCCCAGTCCAACCGCATCTCCACGGTGGCCGAGAACATCCAGAACTCGAGCACGACGGGCTACAAGCGCACGTCGGCCGAGTTCTCCTCGCTGCTCATCGAGGGCAACTCGGCGACCAACTACAACTCCGGCGCGGTCCAGACCACGATCCGCAACGAGATCAGCAAGGAAGGCCCGATCTCCTTCACCACCTCGAAGAGCGACCTCGCCATCCAGGGCAACGGCTTCTTCGTGGTGCAGGACGACAACGCGGTGGTCGCGCTGACCCGCGCGGGCAACTTCGTGATGGACGGCGAGACCAAGAACTTCGTCAATTCCGCCGGCTTCACCCTGATGGGCTACAGCCTGGCCAACGGCGAGCCCAACCCCGCGCTCAACAGCACCGAGGGGATGGTGCCGGTGAACCTCACCTCGTTCAGCGCCAAGGCCACCCCGACCACCGAGGGCAGCTTCTCGGGCAACCTGCCCGTCGACGGGGCCGTGCTCGCGCCGCCGCAGGTGGCCACGCCCGCCGGCAGCGACTACTCCAAGAAGACCTCGCTCGTGACCTTCGACAACGTCGGGCGCAAGGTCACCCTCGACATCTACCTCGCCAAGACCGGGGCCAACACCTGGTCGGCCAGCGTCTACGATGCCGCCGCCCCGGCGAGCTTCCCCGGCACGCCGCTCGACACCACGACCCTGACCTTCGGCGCCAACGGCCGGATCGCCGGCCCGGCGGCGGCCTCCTTCACGATCCCGAACGGCGGGCCGTTCACCCTCGACATGTCCACCGTGACCCAGCTCGGCTCCCCCTACGACGTCAAGGGGCAGGCCGACGGCCAGGCGCCGTCCGCGGTGACGGGCTCGGAATTCGGTGCCGACGGCACCGTCTTCGCGCTCTACGAGGACGGCAGCAAGGTCGCCGCCTTCAAGGTTCCGCTGGCCAACGTGGCGAGCCCCGACGAGCTCGAGCCGCGGGCCGGCAACATCTTCCGGCCCACCAACGAGTCCGGCAACCTCCAGATCGGGTTCGCCAAGCTCGGCGGCCTCGGATCGATCCAGGCCGGTGCCCTCGAGCAGTCGAGCGTCGACGTCAGCACCGAACTCACCAGCATGATCGAATCGCAGACGATCTACACCGCCAACTCGAAGGTCTTCATGACCGGCGACGAGATGCTCGACACCCTGATGAACCTCAAGCGCTGACGGGATCGCCGCCCGCCAGGCGGCGCCCGCCTCGCACCGTCACGGGACGCGCCGGCCGGCGCGTCCCGCACCATCCGTGCCCCAGGATACCGACGATGGGCCTGTCCCTCGCCCTCAACAACGCCCGCGCCTCGCTCTCCGCGACCTCGAGCCAGATCGCGGCGGCCTCCCGCAACACCACGGGGGCCGACGACCCGAACTATTCGCGCAAGATCGCCACCCTCGTCACCGGCGGCGGCACCACCGCCGTGGTGATCCAGCGGGCCACCGACGACGCCCTGTTCGCGAGGAAGCTCCTGAGCACCTCCGATGCGGCCGCCGCCGGAGCGGTGAGCGCCGGGCTCGACAGCCTGAGCCGGACGGTGGGCGACACCGACGACCCGACCTCCCCGGCCGCGCGCCTGGGCAGCCTCAACGCCGCCCTCCAGGCCGCGGCCAACCGGCCCGACGACGGCCAGCTCGCCCGCGAGGCGGTGGAGAGCGCCCGCGACCTCGCCCTCAGCCTCAACGCCGCGGCGGATGCGGTCCATACGGTGCGCGCCGACGCCGACACGGCGCTCGGCGCCTCCGTGACGCGGATCAGCGACCTGCTCTCCCAGTTCGCCGTGGCCAACGGCGCGGTGACCCGCGGCAGCGCCAACGGCGCCGACGTCACCGACGCCCTCGACGACCGCGACCGCATCCTCGGTGCCCTGTCCGAGGAGATCGGCATCACCACGGTGTCGCGCCCGGGCGACGACATGGCGATCTACACCGACAGCGGCGTGCCGCTGTTCGACCGCACCGCCCGGCGCGTCACCTTCGCCGAGACGGTGGGATTCACCGCCGGCACCGTGGGCAACAGCGTCATGGCGGACGGGGTGCCGGTGACGGGCGCCAACTCGCCGATGCCGGTGCAGTCCGGGCGCATCGCCGGCCTGGCGGCCCTGCGCGACACCGTGGCGGTGCGCTACGAGAGCCAGCTCGACGCCATGGCCGGCGCGTTGGTCGACGCCTTCGCGGAGACCGGCGACCTCGGCGCCGGCCCGGTCCGTCGCGCGGGCCTGTTCTCGGACGGAACCAGCGGCCTCGTCCCGGGCGGGGCTGCCTCGGCCACCCTGGGCCTCGCCGCCGCGATCCGCATCAACGCGGCGGTGGACCCCAGGACCGGCGGCAGCCTCGACACCCTGCGCGACGGCGGCATGAACGGGCCGGCCTTCCGCGCCAACCCGGGGACCGAGGCCGCCTTCGACGGGCGCCTGCGCGACCTCGCATCGGCGCTGGGCACCGCCCGCGCCTTCGATCCCGGCACCCAGATCACCGGCGTGCTCACCCTGCAGTCCTTCGCCGCGGCGTCGGCGGGCTGGCTGTCCAACGAGCGCAAGCTCGCCACCTCGGAAGCCGACTACCAGTCGACCCTGCTGTCGCGGGCGGGCGAGGCCTATTCGAACGCGGTGGGCGTCAACGTCGACGACGAGACCGCCCGCATCCTGCAGCTCGAACAATCCTACACCGCCTCGGCCCGCCTGATCTCGGTGGTGGACCAACTCCTGAAGACCCTGATGGACGTGGTGCGATAGACCCCATGAGAACCAACGCCATCTCCACCGCCAGCCTCTGGAACACCCCGCGCACGGGGGTCGCCCGCATGCAGTCCGAGATCGCGAGCGCCAACAAGGAGCTCGTCACCGGCCGGCACGCCGACATGGGCCTGACGCTCGGCAGCCGCACCGGCGTCGCCCTGAGCCTGCGCCAGACCTCGGCCGAGCTCACGGCGCTGCGCGACGGCAACGACATCACCGGCCTGCGCCTCAGCTCGACCCAGACCATCCTGCAGCAGATCCAGGCCGACACCGACACGGCGCTCGCCGCCATCACCGGCGCGCCGCCCGACCAGCGCGCCAGGGTGATCGCCGACACCGCCGCCTCGCGGCTGGCCTCCCTCACCGCCGCCCTCAACACCACCGCCGGCGGCCAGTCGATCTTCGGGGGCACCAACACCCTCGAGACGCCGATGAAGGCCTACGGCGGAACCGCCAAGGCCGCGGTCGATCTGGCCTTCACGAGCACGTTCGGTGCACGCGGCAGCGCCGGCCTCGCCACGGCCACGGGCGCGCAGATGGCCGCCTTCCTCGCCCCCGGGGGCGCCTTCGACGCCCTGTTCGACGATGCGTCCTGGGGGGCGAACTGGTCGGCGGCCTCCGACGGCACCATCCAGAGCCGGATCTCCCGCAACGAGACCGTGGAGACCTCGACGAGCGCCAACGCCGCCGCGTTCCGCGATCTGGCCAAGGCCCATGTCCTCGCCTCCGACCTCGACCTGTCGCACTTCTCCGCGGAGGTGCAGGACGTGATGGCCGGGCGGATCGCCGGGCTGCTCGGCTCGGCCAGCGCCAGCCTCGTGACGCTGCAGGCCAACCTCGGCCGCTCGCAGGCGGCGATCGCCGACGCCAACGGCCGGCTCGAGGCGCAGCAGACCCTCCTGGCCAAGCAGATCCGCGACATGGAGAGCGTGGACACCGCCGAGGCCAAGACGCGGATCGACCAGCTCACCACCCAGGTCCAGATCTCCTATTCCCTGACCTCCGAGCTACGGCAGCTCAGCCTGGTCAACTACCTCTGATCGTTCCCCGACCATCGCCCTACCGACATCGCGTCCCCCAGCCGCCGTCCGCGGCGGCCGGCCAAGGACAGGACACACGAGGCGTCCCCGACCATGTATCAATTCTCCTACGCCGAGATCCTGGACGACGCCCCCGAGATCGGGCGCCAGCGCGAACTCGCCGCCTTCGACCGGGCCCTCGACCTCCTGCACATCGCCGGGCGCCCCGACGCGGCCCAGAAGGACCGGCAGGCGGCGGCGAGCTTCCTGCAGAACCTCTGGGCCGTCCTGATCGACGACCTGTGCAGCCCCGACAACGCCCTGCCCGAGGCCCTGCGCGGCGACCTCGTCTCGGTGGGCCTGTGGAGCATGCGCGAGAGCGGCGCGGTGTTGAGCACCCCCGACCGCAGCCTCGCCGCCCTGATCGAGGTGAACACCTCGGTGCGGGACGGCCTGCGGTGAGCAAGGCGATGCATCTCTCGCTGCGCGCGGGCGAGCGCGTCTACATCAACGGCGCCGTGCTGCGGGTCGACCGCAAGGTCTCGATCGAGCTCCTCAACGACGCCACCTTCCTCCTGGAGAACCACGTCCTCCACGCGGACGAGGCGACCACGCCCCTGCGCCAGCTCTATTTCTCGGTTCAGACGATCCTGATCGAGCCGGCCGAGGCCGCCCGGGCGCGGGAGGTGTTCCACGGCCTCCACGCCGGCCTCCTCGGCGCGGTGACGCAGGCCGAGATCCGCGAGGGCATTGTCGCGGCGCACGCCCTCGTGGAAGCCGGTCGCCTGATCGAGGCGCTCAAGCTGATCCGCGGGCTCTACCGGACCGAGGCCGCGATCATCGCCGCGCCCAACACCGCCGCCGTGCCCAATACCGCCGCGGCCCCCGCCTCCGCCCGCCGGCCAAGCCGGGGGAGCGCCACTCTCCAGGACCAGCCGGCCTGACCGCCGGCACCCGAAACGAAGGCACCACGACCCATGGACGTCACCAGCGCCACCTCCGCCCAGCCGGCGACGAGCACCGCCACGGCCGCCAAGACCGGTGCGGCCGCCAAGACCGCCAGCGGCTTTGCCGCCTCGCTCAACGCGGACACGTTCCTGACGCTGCTGGTCACGCAGCTGAAGAACCAGGACCCGACCAAGCCGATGGATTCCACCGAATACATCGGCCAGATCGCGACGCTGTCGCAGGTCGAGCAGACCGCCGCCACCAACAAGAAGCTCGACGACCTACTCGCCTCGAGCTTCCTCTCCCAGGCCGACCAGATCATCGGCCGCACCGTGACCTCGGCCGACGGCACCGTCTCCGGTCAGGTCAACTCGGTGGTGGTCACCAGCGAGGGCGCGCTCGCCAAGTTCACCGACGGGCGCAGCCTGCTCCTGTCCGAGGGCATCACCGTCTCCTGAGGGGATGGGGAGGGGAGGCCCGCGGTTTCCTTCTCCCGCGCCCCGTGACAAGGACGGAGGGCGACATCGGCCGCCGGCCGCGAAAGGACGGGCCATCATGAACGAGGTCGACGCCCTCGAACTCGTGCGCGGCGCGATCTGGACCGTGATCATCGGCGCCGGCCCCGCCATCGGCGCGGCGATGCTGGTGGGCATCCTGGTGGCCCTGCTCCAGGCGCTGACCCAGATCCAGGAGGTGACGCTCACCTTCGTGCCCAAGATCGTGGTGATTCTGCTGATGCTCCTGATCACCAGCTCGTTCATCGGCGCCCAGATCTACGCCTTCGCCGAGACCACCTACGGCCGGATCGTCACGGGGTTCTGAGGGCGGGGGCCGGTGCTCGAACCGCGGCCCGCATGCGGCGGGCGCTCGCACCGTGACCGCCATGCAGCAAAGGCCGCGCGACCCGAAGAGTCGCGGCGGCCTAAGGCGTCGTGGAACGCGATGGACCGCCCGCCGTGTGGGGCGGGCGGCGGTCGGGATGGGAGGCCACCTTAGAAAGCCTGCGCGGCGGCGCTGACCTTCGCGATGGGGGTCTTCACGATGGCGGACTCGGCGATGGGAGCCTGGATCCACTGGACGGCGCCGGCGCTGGCGAAGCCGCCCTGGCGGGCGACCTGGGTGCCGTTGGTGGCCCGGCCCAGGGTCGCCAGCGTCATTGCACCGGTGGTCTTGGCGCCGGTGGTCTTCTCGCCGACGGTGGGCTCGGCGGCGACGGCGGCGCTGGCGAAGGTGGTCAGCGCGATGGCGGCGGCGGTGAAGAGAGAGACCTGACGGTTGGACATGTGCTTTATCCTCGAGCGGTGCGGCGGGCGTCCCGTCGCTTCGTGAGGCTGAATGTGCATCGCACCATTTCATGAATCAAATGGATCGATTTCATAATGCGCATCGACCATGTGCATCTTGCCAAACTCGATCTCAATCTCCTGGTCGCCCTCGACGCCCTGCTGGCGGAGCGGAGCGTCACGCGGGCCGCGGCGCGGATCGGAATCAGCCAGTCGGCGATGAGCCATGCTCTCGGGCGCCTGCGCACGACCTTCTCGGACGAACTCCTGACGCGGGCACCGGACGGCATGCGGCCGACGCCGCGCGCGCTGGCCCTCGTCGGCCCGATGCAGGCGGCGCTCGCCCAGATCCAGGCGATCACCGCGCCGCCGTCCGCCTTCGACCCGGCCACCGCCGACGTCACCTTCTCCCTCGGCATTCCCGACTCGACGGAGGTGCTGCTCATGCCCCACCTCGTCGCCCACCTGCGCGCCGTCGCGCCGGGCGTGAAGCTCCTGCTGCGCACGGTCGACCGGAACCGCATCCTCGATGACCTCGACAGCGGGCGGGTCGACCTGGGGATCGGCATCTTCGAGCAGGGGCAGACCCACCACAAGCGGCGCATCCTCAACAAGGAGACGTACCTGTGCGTCTTCAACGCCGAGCTGGTGGGGGTGACGCCGCCGATCTCCCTCGAGGACTACCTGCGGCTGCCCCACGTGCTGACGAGCCTCGTGGAGAGCGCCCACGGCGTCGTGGACGACGCGCTGGCCAAGATCGGCCGGACGCGTGTGATCGCGATGACCTCACCGCGCTTCACGGTCATGCCCTTCGTCGTCCGGGAGGCGCCGGTCATCGCCACCATGCACTCGCGGCTGGCGCGCTTCTTCGGCGACGCCATGGGACTGGCCGTGAGCCCCGCGCCGATCGCCCTGCCGGACGTGGCGATCTCAATGATCTGGCACGCCTCGAACGACGAGGTGCCCGGGCAACGCTGGCTGCGCGAGACCATCGTCGCGCTGCGCCGCATCGACCGTCACGGCTGACCCCGCACCGGGGCCACGACCGTTAGGGACCGTTCAACCATCCTCGCACCGAGACGCCGCGGCGGGACGACAGACGTTTCCCGCCCCCCGGAATCGGTGTATGCCGACCGCATGCGCGTCGATCGGCACATCGTCTGCCTGATAGCCGCGATGATCCTCGCGATCGTCGCCAGCGCGCTGCCGTCCGCGGCGCAGGCCCATGCAGGCCACGATCACGGGGTCACGGTCTCGGCGCGGATCGCCGAACCGGCGCCGGATGTTTTCCTTGCCGTGGCGACCCAGCCCGGCATGGCGGCGGCGATCGCCTCGCGGGGAACACAGGACGCCGACGGCCAAAAACGTCCGGGCTGCGACGGCTCCTGCTGTGGCCGTCTCGCCTGCTGCGTGCCCTGCATCCTGCCGGCCCAGGTGACGCTCCCCTATCGGGTCGCGCGCCCCGTCGCCGTATGGCCACCGGATTGCGCCGCCTTGCGGTGCGTCGGGCCGGAATCCCTGCGCAAACCACCCAGAACGCTCGCGTAACGCGCACGCAGACGCTGCGTGCTGTCTGACGGCCGGCCTTCGCCTCGGCGGATGCCCGGCCGGCGTTGCAACGCGAGGGATTTCCCATGTCCGCCCGTTCGGCCGCCGCCCTTGGCGCGGCGATGCTGCTTGCCGTCCTCGTCCCCAGTCCCGCGCCGGCGCACGAGGGGCACGACCATGCCGCCCCGCCCCCGCCGGTCACCCGGACGATGGGCCCCCGCGCCGAGGCCGCCTCGGACACGGTGGAACTCGTGGCGATGCCCCGCGACGGCCGACTCGTGATCTTCCTCGATGGGTTCCGCACGAACCGGCCGGTCTCCGGCGCCACCGTCGAGATCGAGACGCCGGACGGCCCCGGTGTCGCCGAACCGGCGGGACCGGGCGTCTACACCCTGTCTGCCCCATGGCTGGCCAAGCCCGGACGCCACGACCTGATCGCCACGGTCGCCACCGAGGCCGGGCTCGACGTGCTCACCCTCAGCCTCGACATCCCGGGTGCCGGGCCGGGGGAGGGGGCGGCGCCCGCCCCGACGCCCCCGCGGCGGTTCCTGGCCGCCGTCGAGGACCTGAGGGAGCGTTTCGCGCTCAAGGATCCGGCGGTGGTGACGGCCGCCGCCGCCGGTTTCCTCCTCGGCGTCCTGCTCCTGCTCGTCGCCGGCGGGCGGCGATCGGCCCCGGCGGTGGCGGCGGTGGCCGTGGCGGTCACGGTCCTCGTCGGCACGGCGGCCTTGGCGGCCGGGGGCGACGAGGGCGCGGGCCTCGCCCGGGGGGCGGCGCTGAGCCCACCCCGGCAGGCCGCTACCGACCTCGCCCAGCGCCTGCCCGACGGCAGCGTCTTCGTGCCCAAGCCGACGCAGCACCTCCTGGGGGTGGAGACCGCCATGACCGAATCGGCGCGCTTCCGGCGTACCGTCGAGCTGCCCGGGCGCGTCATCCCCGATCCCGACGCCAGCGGCGTCGTGCAATCGTCCATCGGCGGGCGCATCGCTCCGCCGCCCTCCGGCCTGTTCCCGCGGCTGGGGTCGCCGGTGAGGAAAGGCGACGTCCTCGCCCTCGTCGCGCCGCCGGTGCAGGCGATCGACGTCTCCGACATGCGCCAGCGCCAGGGCGAGCTCGACCAGCAGATCGCCATCGTGGCCCGTCGCGTGGACCGGTTCGGGCGGCTCGCCGCCACCGGTGCGGTGGCGCAGACGCAGCTCGACGACGCCCGCGCCGAGCTCGCCGGCCTGCGCGACCGCCGCGCGGCCCTCGACACGGCCCGGCGCGAGCCGGAGGCCCTGGTGGCGCCGGTGGACGGCGTCGTGGCCCAGGCCGCGGCGGTCGCCGGGCAGATGGCGAGCCCCGGGGCGATGGTGTTCCAGATCGTCGATCCAACCCGCCTGTGGGTGGAGGCCCTCAGCTTCGACGCCTTGACCACCGAAAAGGATGCCAGCGCCCGCCTGGCGGATGGCCGCAGCCTCGCGCTGGCCTACCGCGGCTCGGGCCTCTCCGACCGCAACCAGGCCATCCCCGTGCAGTTCGCGGTCCGGGGCGACACCGCCGGCCTGCGGATCGGGCAGTTCGTGACGGTGCTGGCGGCCACCGACGCCGAGCAGGGCGGCGTCGCCCTGCCCCGCGCCAGCGTCGTTCGCGCGGGCAACGGCCAGGACATCGTCTACGAGCACACCACCGCCGAGCGGTTCACGGCCCGCCCCGTGCGCGTCGCGCCGCTGGACGCCGCCCGCGTGCTGGTGGCCGAGGGCATCGGGCCCGGCCGGCGCGTGGTGACGCTCGGCGCCGAACTCCTCGACCAGGTTCGCTAGGGCTCCCACGGACATCGATGCGTCGATCCACCAGACTTTCGCAGAACGATCCGCGTCGCGAGACGACGCACCGATGTCCGTGGGGACCCTGAGCCATGTTCGCGTTCCTCGTCGCGCAGTCCCTGCGCAACCGCCTCCTGGTGCTCGCCATCGCCGCGGTGCTCGTCGCCTACGGCGCGGTGACGGTGACGCGGCTGCCGGTGGACGTCTTCCCCGACCTCAACAAGCCGACCGTCACGGTCATGACCGAGGCCGAGGGCCTGGCGCCGCCGGACGTGGAGCAGCGCGTCACCTACCCCATCGAGACCCGGATGAACGGCCTGCCGGGCGTGGGCCGGGTGCGCTCGGTCTCCGGCGTCGGGCTGTCGATCGTCACGATCGAGTTCGACTGGGGCACCGACATCTTCCGCAACCGCCAGCAGGTCGCCGAACGGCTGGCCCTGGTGCGCGACCAGCTTCCCCCCGGCACCACCCCGCAGATGGGGCCGGTCTCCTCGATCATGGGCCAGATCCTCCTCGTCGCGATGACGAGCGAGACCGCCTCGCCGATGGAGGTGCGCGAGGCCGCCGACTTCGTGCTGCGGCCCCGCCTCCTGTCCATTCCCGGCGTGGCGCAGGTGATCCCCATGGGCGGCGAGGTCCGCCAGTTCCGGGTCGGCCCGAACCCGGCCGCGATGCGCGCCCTCGGCGTGACCAACGCGCAACTCGAGGCGGCGCTGGCGCAGTTCGGCACCAATGCCGGCGGCGGCTTCACCGACCAGTCTTCCCGCGAGTACCTGATCCGCACCATCGCCAGGACCATGAGCCTGGACGACCTTCGCAGCCTCGTCGTGGCGACGGCGGGCGGCGTGCCGGTCCACCTGCGCCAGGTGGCGGAGGTGTCCTTCGCCGCCAAGGTCAAGCGCGGCGACAGCGGCTACCAGGGCCGGCCGGCGGTGGTCGTCTCGGTGGAAAAGCAGCCCGACGTCGACACGGTGGCGCTCACCCGCGCCATCGAGGCGGCGCTCACCGAGGTGACGGCCACCCTGCCCGGCGGAATCAGGGCCGACCGGATCGTGTTCCGCCAGGCCGATTTCATCGCCGCCTCCATCGCCAACGTCGAGGCGGTGCTCCTGGAGGCCGTGGCCGTGGTGGGACTCGTCCTGTTCGCCTTCCTCCTCAACCTGCGCACCACCGCGATCTCGCTCACCGCGATTCCCGTCTCGATCCTGACCACGGCGGTGGTGTTCCATCTGCTCGGGCTGTCGATCAACACGATGACGCTGGGCGGGCTCGCCATCGCCGTCGGCGAACTCGTCGACGATGCCGTCGTCGACGTGGAGAACATCTTTCGCCGGCTGCGCGAGAACCGTGCGGCCGGATCCCCGCACTCGGTCTTCGACGTGGTCGTCTCCGCCTCCAACGAGGTCCGCTCCGGCATCGTCTACGCCACCGCGATCATCGTCCTGGTGTTCGTGCCGCTGTTCGCCCTGTCGGGCATCGAAGGTCGCCTGTTCGCGCCCCTGGGGCAGGCCTACATCGTCTCGATCCTGGCGAGCCTGTGCGTGTCGGTGACCCTGACGCCGGTGATGGCCTCCTACCTGCTGCCGTCCCTGAAGAGCCTCGGCCACCGCGAGAGCGGGCTCATCCGGGGGCTCAAGCGCGCCAACGCGGCCCTGCTCGGGCTCGCCTTCCGGCACCAGGGCGCGCTGGTCGGCGCCGTCCTGGCGGCGGTGGCGGCGGCCGGCCTGACCGCCCGGCACCTCCCGCGCACCTTCCTGCCGCCGTTCAACGAGGGCTCGTTCACCGTCACCATGACGTTCAGGCCGGGGATCTCGCTGGCCGAGAGCAACCGGGTCGGACTGATCGCGGAGAAGCTGCTCCTGGAGATGCCGGACGTCGCCACCGTGGGACGCCGCACCGGCCGGGCCGAACTCGACGAGCACGCCGAGGGCGTCCATTCCTCCGACATCGAGATCGCGCTCAAGGACGCGCGGCGTCCCAAGGAGGCGCTGGTCGCCGACATCCGCGCCCGTCTGGCCGCCCTGCCGGTGACCACCAACGTCGGCCAGCCGATCTCGCACCGGCTCGACCACATGCTGTCGGGGGTCCGCGCCGAGCTCGCCCTCAAGGTCTTCGGCGAGGACCTCGACGCCCTGCGCCGGATCGCCGAGGACCTGCGCGCGCGCATGGCCGCCATCCCGGGCCTCGTCGACCTCCAGGTCGAGCGCCAGGTGCTGATCCCGCAGCTCGAGATCCGCGTCGACTACACCCGTGCCGCCCTCTACGGCGTCCAGCCGGCGGCGGTGGTCGAGCAGCTGAGCCGGCTCTCGAACGGCCGCGTGGTCTCGACGGTGGCGGACGGCGTCCGCCGTTTCGACGTGGTCCTGCGCCTGCCCGAGCGCGTGCGCACGACGCAGGGGCTCGGCGACCTCCTGATCGAGACGCCCTCGGGCTGGGTTCCGGCCCGCCAGGTGGCCGACGTCCGCGAGACCGACGGCCCCAACCAGATCCTTCGCGAGAACGGGCGCCGGCGGCTGGTGGTCCAGGCCAACACCGACGGCCGGAGCGACATGGCGAGCGTGGTCGCCGCCATCCGGAGGGCGGTGGCCGAGGCGGGCCTGCCCCCCGGCATCGAGGCCCGGCTGGAGGGGACCTTCCAGGCGCAGGAGGAGGCGAGCCGCACCATCGGCCTCCTGTCGCTCCTGTCCCTGGGGCTGGTCTTCGCCGTTCTCTACAGCCGTTACCGCTCGGGCGTCCTGGCGCTCATCATCATGGGCAACGTGCCGCTCGCGCTCATCGGCAGCGTCGCCGCCCTGTGGCTCGCCGGCCAGCCGCTCTCGGTGGCCTCGATGATCGGGTTCGTCACCCTGACGGGGATCGCCGCGCGCAACGGCATCCTCAAGATCAGCCACACCCTCAACCTCGCCCTCCTCGAAGGGATGCCGTTCGGGCGCGAGCTGGTGGTGCGCGCCAGCCTGGAGCGGATGACGCCGGTGCTGATGACGGCGCTCTCGGCCGGGGTCGCCCTGGTGCCGCTGCTGGTGGATGTGGGCGCGCCCGGCAAGGAGATCTTGCACCCGGTGGCGGTGACGATCGTGGGCGGCCTCCTCAGCGCCACCCTCCTCGACACCGTCCTGACCCCGGTGCTGTTCCTGCGCTACGGCGCCGGGCCCCTCGAACGCCTGCGTGCGAGCCGGGCCCCGGCGACGCCCGGCCGGCAGGACGCGACCGCGCGCGCCGCGGAAGCGTTCTGAAGGCTTGCCGCTTCCACCCTCATTTTTCCTGCGGAGACCGACCATGAAACCCCGGACGATCGCCCTCGCGGCAAACCTTCTCGCCGCAAGTCTTCTCGCCGCAAGCCTCCTCGCCGCCACCCCGGCCCTCGCGCACGAGGCGAAGGGGGCCCACGGCGGGCGCGTCGCCGATGCCGGGCGCTACCACGTCGAGCTCGTGACCGGGGAGGGGTTCGTCGACGTCTACGTCTCCGACGACGGCGCCAGGCCGGTCCCGGCCAAGGGCTTCAAGGCGACCGCGATCCTGGTGGTGGACGGCAAGGCGGCCCGCATCGCCCTCGAACCCGTCGCCGCCAACCGCCTGTCGGGATCGACCGCCGTGCCGCTGTCCAAGAGCCCGAAGGGCGCGGTGCAGCTCACCGCCCCGGACGGATCGACCGCGAGCGGCCGGTTCGACTGACGCTTCCTCTCGACCCCCACCAAGGACAGACCGCATGACCCCGACGACCCGATTCCTCGCCGCCCTCGCCCTCGCCGCCGGCCTTTCGGGCACCGCCCTGGCCGGCGGCACGGGCCACCACCACCACGGCGGCCACGCTCCGGCCGGCGGCGTGCCGGCCACGCACGACGCCGACCACGACGCCGACATGGCGAAGATGATCGACGCCATGAAGACTTCGCCGGGGGATACCGCCTCGACCCTGGCGTACAAGGCCGCCGATATGGCGATGATGCACGACATGCACGTGCCCTACACCGGCGACCCCGACGTCGACTTTCGCACCCACATGATCCCGCATCACCAGGGCGCCATCGCCATGGCGAAGGTCGCGCTCCAGCACGCCAAGGATCCGCAGACCAAGCGGCTGGCCGAGCAGATCATCGCCGATCAGGACAAGGAGATCGCGCAGATGCGGGACTGGCTGGCCAAGAACCGGAAATAGACCGGCCGCGCCGGCGACGGGCGGGCCGTTCGCGCGCAGGCGGGCGGCCGCCTCTATTCGGCCGCCGCCGGAAGGGGGCCGGCGGCCGTCCCGGGGCTCTCGACGACCCGGGACGGTCTGGCGAAGCGGGCGTAGAGGGCCGGCAGGGCGACGAGGGTGAGGAGGGTCGCGCTGATCAGCCCGCCGATGACCACGGTGGCCAGCGGCCGCTGCACCTCCGCGCCGGTGCCCGTGGCCAGCGCCATCGGCACGAACCCGAGCGAGGCCACCAGCGCCGTCATCGCCACGGGGCGCAGCCGGGTCACGGCGCCCTCCAGGATCGCCTCGTGCAGGGAGCGGCCCTCCTGCATCAGCTGCTTGATGAAGATCAGCATGACGAGGCCGTTGAGCACGGCGATGCCGGACAGGGCGATGAAGCCCACCGCGGCGGGCACCGAGAACGGCATGTCGCGCAGCCACAGGGCGCAGACGCCCCCCGTCAGCGCCAGGGGCACGGCGCTGAAGACCAGGAGCGCGTCCCGGGGCGATCCCAGCGCCGAGTACAGCAGCAGGAAGATCAGGAAGAAGCAGCCCGGCACCACCACCGTCAGGCGCTGGCGGGCGGCGGCCAGGTTCTCGAACTGGCCGCCCCAGGTGATCCAGGATCCGGCCGGCAGCGGGACGGCGGAGGCCACCTTGGCCTGCGCCTCGGCCACCACCGCGCCGATGTCGCGCCCGCGCACGTTGGCGGTGACCACGATGCGGCGCTTGCCGTTCTCCCGTGAGATCTGGTTGGGCCCCTCGGAGAACACGAAGGACGCCACCTGCTTGAGCGGCACCGAGGCGACGCGGCCGTCCCTGCCCGGCGGCAGCGGGACCGGCAGGGTCTTGAGCGCCTCGATGTCGTCGCGGATCGCATCGGGCAGCCTCACCACGATGGGGAAGCGCCGGTCGCCCTCGAAGACGAGGCCCGCCTCGCGCCCGCCGATGGCCGCCCCGACCACGTCCTGCACCGCCGCATGGGTCAGGCCGAGCCTCGCGATCTCGCCCTTGTCGGCCCTGATCTCCAGGGACGGCAGGCCGGTGACCTGCTCGACCCGGACGTCCTGCGCGCCCTCGACCCCGCGCAGCACCGTGGCGACGCGGTTGGCCGCCGGCAGCATCGTCTCGAAGCTCTCGCCGAACACCTTCACCGCGAGGTCGCCGCGGGTTCCGGCCAAGAGCTCGTTGAAGCGCATCTGGATCGGCTGGGTGAACTCGTAGGCGTTGCCGGTGACCTTGCCCACCGCCGCCTGGATGGCGGCGATGAGGGCGTCCTTGGCCATGTCCGGGTCGGGCCATTCGGCCTGGGCTTTTAGGATGATGAAGGTGTCCGATACGTTGGGCGGCATCGGGTCGGAGGCGACCTCGGCGGTGCCGGTCTTCGAGAACACGAAGGCCACCTGCGGGAAGCCGCGCACTGCCGTCTCGACGGCGGTCTGCATGGCCTGCGACTGCGTCAGCGAGGTCGAGGGGATGCGCATCGCGTGCATGGCGATGTTCTTCTCGTCGAGCTGGGGGATGAACTCCTGGCCGAGCCGCTGGAACAGCAGGCCGCTGGCCAGGAACAGCACCACCGCCCCGCCGATCACCGGCAGGGGGTGGCGCACGGCCCCCGCCAGCAGCGGGCGGTAGACCGCCTTGAGCCCGCGGATGAGGACGTTCTCCGTCTCCCGGACCCTGCCGGTTATCGCGATGGCGATGAGGGCGGGCACGAAGGTGAGCGAGAGCACGAAGGCGCAGGCGAGCGCGACGATCACGGTCAGCGCCATCGGCGCGAACATCTTGCCCTCGACGCCCGTGAAGGTGAGGAGCGGCACGTAGACGAGCATGATGATCGCCTGCCCGTAGACCGAGGGCTTGATCATCTCCTCGGCCGAGCGCCGCACCGTGGCGAGGCGCTCCTCGCGGTCGAGGGTGCGCCCGAGCGCGTGCTGCCTCTCGGCCAGGTGCCGCAGGGAGTTCTCGGCGATGATGACGGCGCCGTCGACGATCAGCCCGAAATCGAGCGCGCCCAGGCTCATCAGGTTGGCGCTGATCCGTCCCTGGACCATGCCGGTGACGGTCATCAGCATCGCCACCGGGATGACGAGCGCGGTGATGACGGCGGCGCGGACGTTGCCCAGCAGCAGGAACAGCACCGCGACGACCAGCAGCGCGCCCTCGGCGAGGTTTTTGGCCACCGTCCTCACCGTGGCGTCGACCAGCAGCGTCCGGTCGAGGACGGTACGGACCTCGATGCCGGGGGGGAGGTTGCGGGCGATCTCCTTCAGGCGCACGTCGACGGCGGCCGAGACCGTGCGGCTGTTGGCGCCGATCAGCATCAGGGCGGTGCCGACCACGGCCTCCTCGCCGTTCTCGCTGGCCGAGCCGGTGCGCAATTCGCGCCCGATCCGGACCTCGGCGACGTCGGAGACCCGCACCGGCACGCCGCCGCGGGTGGCGACCACCGTCCGGCCGATCTCCTCCATGCTCTCGATGCGGCCGCCCGAGCGGACGACGTAGCCCTCGCCGTTGCGCTCGAGGTAGCCGGCGCCGCGGTTCTGGTTGTTCTGCTCCACCGCCTCGGCGACGTCCTTGAACGACAGGTTCAGGCCGATCAGCTTCGCCGGGTCCGGCTGGATGTGGTACTGCTTCTTGTAGCCGCCGATGGCGTCGACGCCGGCCACGCCGGGCACCGTCTTGAGCTGCGGCCCGATCGCCCAGTCCTGGATCGTGCGCAGGTAGGCGGCGCGCTCGAACGGCTTGTCGAGGCGCTGGCCTTCCTGCGTCAGGTAGCTGCCGTCCGCCTGCCAGCCGGGCTGGCCGGCCTGTGCCGTCTCGCGATCCTCGGGCCGGCCGTAGTGGACCGTCCACATGTAGATCTCGCCGAGCCCGGTGGAGATCGGGCCCATGTGGACCTCCGCTCCCGGCGGCAGCGCGGCCTTGGCCTCGCCCAGGCGCTCGTTGACCTGCTGGCGGGCGAAGTACAGGTCTGTCGCCTCGGCGAACACGGCGGTGACCTGGGCGAACCCGTTGCGCGAGAGCGAGCGGGTGTATTCGAGCCCCGGAATGCCGGCCAGCGCGGTCTCGATGGGGTAGGTGACCTGCTTCTCGACGTCGAAGGGCGAGAGCTGCGGCACCACCGCGTTCACCTGGACCTGGTTGTTGGTGATGTCGGGGACCGCGTCGATGGGAAGCCGGCTCAGCGAGACGACGCCGAAGGCGGCCGCGGCCAGGGACAGCAGCACCACGAGCCAGCGCTGCCGGACGGAGAAGCCCAGGATGGAGTTGATCACGCTCGGCGCCTTCAGTGGACGTGTTCGGCTTCGGCCTTGCCGAGCTCGGCCTTGAGGATGAAGGAGTTGGCCACCGCCACCTCCTCCCCGGGGTCGAGGCCGAACACGACCTCGACGGCCTCGTCGTCGCCCTTGCCCAGCACCACCTCGCGCTTCTCGAACCCGGTCTGCGTGCGCACGAAGACGACCTGTTCGCCCGCGATGGTCTGGAGGGCGCCGCGCGGCAGCCGCAGCGCCACCGGCATCTCCTCCACCGCGACCTTGACGGTGGCGTAGGAGCCCGGCCGCCAGGCCAGACCCTCGTTGGCCACCGAGGCGATGACCTTGGCCGAGCGCGTCTCGGGGTTCAGCATCGGGCTCACGAACACGATCCGCCCAGGCGTCGCCGGCCCGCCGCCGGCACCGGTGAGGGCGACGGGAAGGTCCTGGCGAATCGCGCCGAGGTCGGCGGTGGGCACGGCGAGCTCGACCCAGACCCGGGACAGGTCGGCGATGGTGTAGATCTCCTTGATCTGGCCCTCGCCGTTGACCGGCGCGCCGACGTCCACCTGCCGCTCCACCACCTGCCCGGCGATGGGCGAGCGGATCTCGTAGCGCTGCAGGCCGAGCTTCGGCGCACGGTCGAGGCCCGCCAGATGATCCTCGTGGCCGCCGGCGGTGGCCTTGGCCACGGGCGCCGAGGATTCGGAGAGCGCGGCGACCTCCCGGTCGGGCACGCCCAGGGCCGAGAGCTTCTGGCGGGCGAGGTCGACCTTCAAACGCGCCTCGATCAACGTGGTGCGCGCCCGCAGGAAGACCTGCTCGGCCGAGATGCCCTTGTCGCGCAGGGCATGGTCGCGCTCGAACAGGTTCTCCTGCAGCTCCCGGCCGACGAAGGCCGCGATGAACTCATTCTTGGCCTCCGCGACCTCGCGGCTATCGAGGACGGCGACGACCTCGCCCTTGGCGACGGTGTCGCCCAGGCGCTTGTGCAGTTCGGCCACGGTGCCCACGACCCGGGCCGCCACCCGTGCGACCCGGTCCGCATCCGGCATGACGACGCCGGGCACGGTGAGACGCCGCGACAGGACGCCCCCGTCGACGGCCGCGACCTCGATCCTCGCCGTCGCGACCTGCTCGGGCGTCATCGGGACGATGCCCTCGGGGGCCTCCTCGCCCGCCCCGTGCCCGTGACCGGCATGGCCGGACGCGGCGGCCTTCTCCGGGGCGCGCTCGACGCCGGCCGCCGGGGCCGCGATGCCGGCCGAGGCCGCCCAGGACCGGAGGGTCCGGGGCACCTCCGGCAGGAAGGTGGCGAGCGCGAGGCCGGCGCCGAGGGCGGCCGGAATCACCAGGAGACGGGACATCGAGCGGGTTTTCCCTGCGGTCGTCAGCGGCCTTGGCTCAAGCAGGATGAAGCGTTGGCGAGCCAGCGCTTCATCCTGCTTGAGCCTTTGATGTGTCGCAGGTTTTGACGCAAAACCGGCGGCCACTTTTGCGAAGCCTGCTCAGCGCGCGGCGTCGAGGCTGAAGCGGCCCTTGCCGGCCTCGCCGGACGGCGCGGTCAGCGTCACCGTCGCGCGCAGCTTGCCCTCGACCGTAAAATTCATCCGGCCCGACAGGCGGTTGTCCCCCGCGGGCGCCAGGGCGACGGTCTTCTGCTCGTTGCCCTTGGCCAGCACCACGGCCTTGGCCGAGAAGCCGGCGGCATCGACCTTCTTCTCCTGCGCGTCCACGAGGTAGAGCACCAGGTCGGCGCCCTTCGCCACCAGTTCCACCTCGTAGGCGCCGATGTCCCTGATCTGGCCGCCGTTGGGGGCGGCATGGGAATGGCCCGTCCCGGCCACGGCCGCGCCCGTCGACACCAGCACGCCGGCCGCGCCGATCCATCCGATCACCCTGCGCCGTGACGAAAGACCCATCGCGTTCCGCTCCCCGTTGCATACGGCGTCCTGCCGGCTCGACCGTCGGGGCCAAGATGGACGTTCCGGATGCCCGGCGCGTGACGCGTCTGTATCAAAGTGTGTCCTGCGATATCCGGTCTATGGCTCCGCCATGCGGATGCCGGCGTGGGCCCGGGCGCCGCGCCGCGCCGACCGACCGGATCGGGGGGGCGGCCCCGACGCGCCCGAGACGGATCGCAGCGCCGGGGCCGGCGATCGGCTCATGCCATTTCCGGTTGATCACTTCGTGATGCGGAAATGGGCTTCGCTCAAGCGCCGCGCGGGCTCGGTGATACGGATCCCGCTTGATCCAAGCGGAAACCGTATCAGGCCGAGGCGATGAGATCCTTGATGCGAGAGGCCAGCGCCTCGATCGGGAAGGGTTTGGTGAGCACCTCCATGCCGGGCGCCAGGTGCCCGTCGCCGAGGATCGCCTTCTCGGCGTAGCCGGTGATGAACAGGACCTTCAGGTCGCGCCGGCGCACGCGGGCGGCGTCCGCCATCTGGCGGCCGTTCATACCGCCGGGCAGCCCGACATCGGTGACGAGGAGGTCGATCCGCACGTCCGATTCCAGCACGGTCAGTCCCGCGACGCTGTCGGCGGCTTCGATGGCCGTATAGCCGAGGTCTTCCAGCACCTCCGTCACCAGCATGCGCACGGACGGCTCGTCGTCCACGATCAGCACCGTCTCCCCCTGCTCGGCGCGGGCGACGCCGGTCGGCCTCGGTGCCGGGTCGTCGCCATCGGCCTCGCCGTGGTGGCGCGGCATGTACAGGCAGACCGTCGTACCCCGGCCGACCTCGGACGAGATCCGCACCTGCCCGCCCGACTGCTGTGCGAACCCGTGGATCATCGACAGACCGAGCCCCGTCCCCTCGCCGATCGGCTTGGTCGTGAAGAAGGGCTCGAACACCCGGGCGATCACATCCGGCGGCATGCCCGTGCCGGTGTCGGTGACGCACAGCGAGAGGTACTGGCCCTCCGGGATGTCGTGGTCGCTGGCCGCGGGCCGGTCCAGGCACCGGTTGGCGGTCTCGATGGTGATGCGGCCGCCGTCCGGCATGGCGTCGCGGGCGTTGATGCACAGGTTCAGGAGCGCGTTCTCGAGCTGGCCCGGATCGACCAGCGCCGGCCACAGGCCGGGCGCCCCGACGAGTTCCAGGGTGATCTGCGGCCCGATGGTCCGGCGCACCAGCTCCTCCATCCCGCCGATGAGCTGGTTCACGTTCGTCGGCTTGGGAGACAGGGTCTGCCGGCGCGAGAACGCGAGCAGGCGGTGCGTCAGGGCGGCGGCGCGCCGGGCCGCGCCCTGGGCCACGGTCATGTAGCGGTCGAGGTCGCCGAACCGGCCCTGGCTCATCCGCGACTGCATCAGCTCCAGCGCGCCGGAGATGCCCGCCAGGAGGTTGTTGAAGTCGTGGGCCAGCCCGCCGGTGAGCTGGCCCACCGCCTCCATCTTCTGGGCCTGCCGCAACTGCTCCTCGGCCCGCATCAGCTCGGCCGTGCGCTCGGCCACATGCTGTTCGAGCGTCTCGTTGAGGGTGCGGAGCGCGGCCGCGGCCCGGTCGCGCTCCGCCTCGACGGCGCGCCGCTCCTCCACGTCGATGAGGACGCCGGGGAAGCTCGACGGCGTGCCGTCGTCCGCGTGATCGACGCGCCCGTTCGCCTCGATCCAGTAGTACCGCCCGTCCGAGCGTCGCACGCGGTACTGGTGCGCGTAGGCGCCGCCGCGCGCGATGACCTCGTCGATCGCCGCGGCCAGTCCCGCCTGGTCGTCGGGGTGGACGGTCGCGACGATCTGGGCGAGCGGGATGCCGTTCCGGCCGAGCGCCGGGTCGAGCCCGAAGCTGCGAGCGAAGGCCTCGTCGACGGTGAAGCGGTCAGTGGGCAGGTCCCAGTGCCAGGTGCCGATGATCGCGCCGGCCGCGAGGGCGAGCTGGATCCGCTGCGCGTTCTCCCGGGCGAGGGTCTCGCTGGCGCGCAGGCGCTCCTCCGCGACCCGCCTTTGCGTGATGTCGTGGAAGAAGATGGCGATCTGGCGCTCGGCCGGATCACCGACCCGGATGGCCCGCACCTCGAACCAGCGGCCGAACGCCTCCGCGTAGCTCTCGAAACTCGCCGGCTCCCCGGTCCATGCGACACGGCCGTAGGTCTCGAACCAGAAGCGCTCCAGGTCCGGTGCGAACTCCGTGACCCATTTCCCGCGAAGGTTGACCCCGGCCTGGCGCTCGAAGGCGGGGTTGGCCTCGATGAAGCGGTAGTCCACCGGGCGGTCGTCGGCGTCGAACTTCACCTCGACGATGGCGAAGGCGGTCTCGATCGTCTCGAGGAGCGTCCTGAACCGGTTCTCGGTCTCGCGCAGGCGCTCGCCGGTCTCGTGCCGGTCGGTGCGGTCACGGACGATCTTGACGTAGCCGCGATGCGTGCCGTCGTCGTCGTGCAGGGGCATGATCTCGCCCGATGCCCAGAACCGGGTGTCGTCGCTGCGCAGATGCCATCGCTCGTCGCTCGCCCGGCCCTCGGCGAGGGCGGTGCGCATCTCGCGGTCGGGCTGCCCGGTCGCCCGGTCGGCGCGGGTGAAGATGCGGTCGGCCGTCGTGCCGACGACCTCCTCGCGCCGCCAGCCGAAGATGGCCTCCGCCCCGGAATTCCAGTCCGTGACGATGCCGTCGAGATCGGTCACGACGACCGCGAAATCGATCGCGCTCTCGATGATCTGCTGGAAGTGACGCGGTGCGAGCATGGCCTCGTGTAACCGTATCCGCGACAAAAGGTGTGTCGCCTTTGGGTCACGCCCGCGGGCCGACATCGGTCCCTCCGGGCGCGGAGCGTCGCGAACCGCGCTCACCCGTGGCCATCGCCGGCCCTTACGGGTTCGGGCCCCCGAGGCCCTCCGTCGCCCGCGGCAGGACGATGCGGGCCACCAGCCCGCCGTCCGTGGCGTTGGTCAGGTCGATGCTTCCGCCTTCGGCCTCGATCAGGGTCTTGGCGATGGTGAGCCCGAGGCCACTGCCGCCGCTGCGGCGGTTGCGCGAGGTCTCCAGGCGCTCGAAGGCCTGGAACACCCGCTCGACGTCGTCGGGCGGGATGCCCGGGCCGCGATCGTGGATGGCGATGGCCAGGGTGCCCTCGGTCTCCCGGAGGCGCACGGTGCCGCCCGCGCCGTATTTGACCGCGTTGTCGAGAAGGTTGGCGATGGCGCGCTTGATCGCCAGGGGGCGGGCGGTGATCAGGCTGCGGCGCGGGCCCTCGAAGGCGACGTCGTGGCCCTCGTCCACCGCGGCGTCGATCAGCGTGAGGACGATGGCGACGACGTCGACGAGGCGCGGGCGCTCGGGATCGGCCTCGTTGCGCAGGTAGGAGAGGGTGGAGGCGACCATGGCCTCCATGTCCGCCAAGTCCTGAGTCATCGCCTCGCGATCCTCGGCGTCGTGCAGCGCCTCGGCCCGCAGGCGCAGGCGGGTGATGGGCGTGCGCAGGTCGTGCGAGACGGCGCCCAGGGCCTGGGTGCGGTCGGCCAGCACCCGCTGCACCCGGTCCTGCATGGCGTTCAACGCCGCCCCGATCCGCCGCGTCTCGTCGGGGCCGGTCTCCTCGACCCGCACGGGAAGGCCGCGGCCGATGGCGTCCGTCGCCTGCGCCAGCCGGCGCAAGGGAGCGGCGATGCGGTGCACCACCAGGATCGCGGCCCCGCTCACCACCAGCGCCATGACGACGGAGAGCAAAGCCCAGTCGCCGATGCGCACCAGGGCGGGGGCGTGGGCCGACTGGAAGGTGAGGAACGACCCGTCCGGCAGGCGCATCTCGCCGTGCAGGTCGGTGGCGCCGGCCGCATCGTCGTGCTGGGACAGGCTGAGGCGCAGCTGGGCGTCGGCGAGGCTCGGATCGAACGCCACCAGACGCCCGACCCAGGTCCAGAGCAGCGGGCCCGCGCGTCCCTCCGGCCGGGCCGTGGCGGCCTCGGCCCAGCCGATCTCGAAATGGGGTTTGGACAGGGCGCGGGCCTCGGCGGTCCGCTCGGTCACGGGCCGGCGCATGAGGGCGTCGCGGGCCAGCACGAGCTGCGCCGCGGTGCGCCCGGCGAAGGCGTCGTCCTCGGCCGCGATGGCCGAGCCGCGGTAGAGGGCGAACGCCCCGGCCTGGACCACGAGGATGGTGACGAGCAGGATCAGCGAGGTCAGTCCCTCGATCGACCCGAACACGCGCTTCATGTCGGCGCCCTTCGGCCGCGACCGGGCAAGACGGCATCGGCCGCACCGGCGGCGGCGCGCGGGTGCATCGTCACGCCTCCCTTCTGCCGACGAAGATGTAGCCGGCGCCGCGCACGGTCTTGATCATCCCCTGTTCGTTGGCGGAATGGTCGATCTTGCGGCGCAGGCGGCTGACGAGGACGTCGACGCTGCGGTCGGCCGCCCCGGCGAGCCGGCCGCGCGACATCTCGAGGATCCGGTCGCGCGACAGGACGCGGCCGGGATGCTCGAGGAAGGTCAGGAGGAGTTCGTACTCCGCCCCCGAGAGGTCCACCGCCGCCCCCGACGGGTCGACGAGCTCGCGGCTCGCGGTGCGCAGTTCCCAGCCGGAGAACCGCAGCACGTCCGTCTGCCGCTCCCGGCGGCCGACGGGATGCGCGCCGCGCCGCAGCACCGCCCGGATGCGCGCCAGCAGCTCCGCCCGGCCGAAGGGCTTGGTGACGTAGTCGTCGGCCCCGATCTCGAGCCCGACGACCCGGTCGACCTCGTCGGCGCGGGCGGTGACCATGATGATCGGGACGCCGCTGGTCTCGCGCAGCATCCGGCACAGGTCGAGGCCGGAGCCGCCGGGCAGCATCACGTCGAGGATGACGAGGTCGTAGGTCACCTCGCGGGTCAGGTGGCGCATCTCGTGGCCGTTCCGGCAGCCGGTCACCCGGAAGCCGTTCTCGCGCAACAGCGTCGAGATCAGGGTGCGGATGCCGTCGTCGTCCTCGACGATCAGGACGTGCTGGCCCGGCGTGGTCAGGGTTGCATCCACCTCACGATCCCCTTGCCGCCTCGACAACCCCGAGGGGTGGCCCCTCGCCCTAACCCGTGTGGCGGCCGCGATCCAGGCCGCGATCCAGGCCGGAGCCAAGCCGGTGCCAGGCCGGAGCCAAGCCGGTGGTGGGGACACGCGAAGGGCCCTGGAATTCGCCGCCCCGCTCTGCCACACCTTGGCCGGGTGATCGGAGATCCACGGGCATGGCGCATCGCGATCGGGTTCGGTGGCTCGCCGGCGGCCTCGTGGCCCTCTCCGGTGCTTCGGCCGAGGCGCAGGTGCCCCCGGCTCCGCAGAAACCCGCCGCCGTGCAGAAACCCGCCGCGCCGGACCCGGTCTACGATGCCGCCAGGGCCGCCTACGAGGCGCTGCCCGAGGCCGAGCGCAAGGGCCTGCAGGACGCCCTGGTCTGGACAGGCGACTACAACAGCGTCGTCACCGGCACCTACGGCCGGCGCACCCACGACGCGCTCCTGGCCTATGCCGCCCGCACCGGCGCCCGCGAGGCGGCGTTCCCCGGCCCGGCGACCCGGGCCACCCTGCTCGCGGCGGGGGCGGCGGCGCGCAAGGCCGGGCAGTTCGCGGTCCGGCGCGACGGGCCGAGCGGGGTCACCCTGGGCGTGCCCGAGCGCCTGCTGCCCAAGCGCTCGGGCACGCCCGGCGGCACCCGCTGGCAGAGCGCGGACGGGGCGATCACCCTCGAGACCAAGTCCTTCCCGCCCGGCGAGACCGACCTCGACGCGATCTTCGCGCGCATCACCGCGCCCACGCCGGACCGCAAGGTCACCTACAAGCTCAAGCGGCCGGATTTCCTGGTGGTCACCGCCGAGACCGCGCAGGGCAAGTCCTACATCCGCTACGCGGCCGGCGCGCCGGGCATCCGCGGCTTCACCATCGGCTACGGCAAGGGTGCTGCGGCGGAGGTCGACCGCCTCGTCATCGCCATCGCCAACAGTTTCGTGCCGTTCGAGGAGGCCGCCCCCGCATCCGAGCGCGGCCCGGCGGTGGCCGTCGCGCCAGCGCCCGCGCCGCCGGTCCGGCGCCCGCCGGTGGCGACCGGGCTGGTGATCGGGCCCGGCCGCGTCCTCACCAGCGCGCAGGCCCTCGCCGCCTGCACCGAGCCGACCATCGCCGGCAGGCCGGCGCGGGTCGTGGCCACCGACCGCATCCTGACGCTGCTGGACTGGACGCCCCCGGCGCCCGGCGGGCCGCCGCCCGTGCCGCGGGACACGCCCGTCAAGGAGGCCGAGGCGGTGGTGGTGTTGGGAGCGGAGGAAGGGGGCACGGTCGCGGTCGCCCCCGGTGAGACCGTGGGCGAGGGCATCGCGGCGCCGCTGCAGCCGGGGTCCGGTGGCGCGCCGGTCCTCGACCGGTCGGGCAACCTGATGGGGCTGGTCTCGTCGTATCCGACCGCCCCGCGCCTCGTCGCCGGAGTGGTGCCGCCGACGCGCTACGCCCTGGTTCCGGGCGCCCGCATCGCGGGGTTCCTGGCCGAGAACCGCATTCCTGCGGGGTCACGGCCGGCCGATCCGGCGCCGGCATCGCTCGGGGCCGTCACGGGCCGGCTCGCCGGGCTCGTCGTGGGCATCGCCTGCGGGCGCTGACGCAGTTGGGCGGACCAGCGACGTCCGATCGCCCGACGACGTCATGCGGTCAGGCGAGAAGATCGAGCGAGCCGCCGGCGTCCGTGACGCGGCGGCTCGCTCGCATCGGCCGTTCAGATCCGACCGGTCACCAGCAACACGATCAGGATGATGATCAGGATGCCGCCGAGGCCGAAGCTCTGGCCACGGTAGGCGCCGCCGCCGAGGAAGTTGCCGCCGCCGAGCACCGCCAGGATGAGGATGATGAGGAGAATCGTGGTCAAGGTCATGGGGGTACTCCGAAACGGCCGAGCTTGAGCGCCCGAGCTTGACCATGCAACGCCCCCTGGATCGATTTCGTTCAACGCCTTTTCAAGGACTTGTGACGAATCGCGCGACCGGGGCGACGCTCAGGCCCGCCAGTCCGGCAGAGGGGCTCCGGCGGCGGTCAGCCACTCCGGCACCGGCAGGCCGCGCTCGGTGAGGAAAGCGGGGTTGAACAGCTTCGAGGCGTAGCGCGCCGCCCCGTCGCACAGGATGGTCACGACGGTGTGGCCGGGCCCCAGTTCCCGCGCGAGCCGGATCGCTCCGGCGACGTTGATGCCGGATGATCCGCCCAGGCTCAGGCCCTCCTCGCGCATCAGCGCGAACACGATGTCGAGCGCCTCCCGGTCGGGAACGCGGAAGGACAGGTCTGGCCGGAAGCCCTCCAGGTTCTTCGTCACCCGGCCCTGGCCGATGCCCTCGGTGATTGAGGAGCCCTCGGCCTTGAGCGTCCCGGTCTCGTAATAGGCGTGGAGCGCCGAGCCCTCCGGGTCGCTGAGCGCGATCCGGACGCCGGGTTTCAGGGCACGCAGGGCCTGGGCGGTGCCGGCGAGCGTGCCGCCGGTGCCCGCCGCGCAGACGAAGCCGTCGACGGCGCCCGCGGTGGCGGAAAAGATCTCCGGGCCGGTGGTGTCGACATGGGCCTGGCGGTTGGCGACGTTGTCGAACTGGTCGGCGAAGAAGGCGCCGGCCGGCTCGGTGGCGGCGAGTTTGTCGGCCATCCGCCGGGCGACGTGGACGTAGTTGTCGGGGTTCGAGAACGGCACCGCCGGCACCTCGACGAGGCGCGCCCCGGCCAGCCGCAGGGTCTCCTTCTTCTCGGCCGACTGGGTTTCGGGAATGACGATGACGGTGCGGTAGCCGCGCACCGAGGCCACCAGCGCCAGACCGATGCCGGTGTTGCCCGCCGTGCCCTCGACGATGGTGCCGCCCGGCCGGATCAGCCCGCGCGCCTCGGCGTCGCGCACCATGGAGAGGGCGGCGCGGTCCTTCACCGAGAGGCCGGGGTTCAGGAACTCGGCCTTGCCCAGGATGGTGCAGCCGGTCTCCCGCGAGGCCCGGGCCAGGCGGATCAGCGGCGTCCCGCCGATGCAGGACAGGACGTCGGGGCTCGCGGAATGGGTCGCGGTCATGGTGGTCCGTCTCAGGTCGGGTGCCGAGGATAGATGATGATCGAGAGGTAGGTGATCGGCCAGGACACCAGGGTCTCGGGGCCGTGGACGCCGCCCGAGTCGAACAGCAGCGCGTCGCCGGCCTTGAGCGTGTAGGAGCGGTCGGCGTGCCGGTACACGACCTCGCCGCTCAGCATGTACAGGAACTCGATGCCGGCATGGCGAAAGCCGGTGTAGGGCTCGGCGTCGGGCTCAAGGGTGATGAGGTAGGGCTCCACCACCACGTCGCCGCCGAGTGCGGCCCCGAGCAATTCGTAGAGGTGGCCGACCTTGGTGCCGCGCCGCTCGATCATCACGCCCTGGCCGGCGCGCACGTGCGAGCAGTCGCGCTTCTCCTCGAAGGCGGCGAACAGGGCGGTGAGCGGTACGTTCAGCGCCCCGGCGATGGCGTTGATGGTGGAGAGCGACGGCGAGATCTGCCCGTTCTCGATCTTCGAGACCATGCCGAGCGAGACCCCGGCGGCGGCCGCGAGGTCCGAGACCGAGAGGTCGCGCTCGCGCCGCAGGCTGCGGATCTGGTGGCCGAGCGCCCGCTCCAGGGTGCGCGGCGTCTCCGGGGGGGCGCTGGAGCCGGTCGCCAGGTCGGCGACGGGGGGATCGGGAACGGCCATCGGCGGCGACCTTAGAGCATCGGACCGAAAAGGGGACCCGCTTTTTGAGAAAAATCCGATGCAAAACCAAGGCGCTAGAGCGCCGGACCGGACATCTTGGCCGATCCGGCGCTCTAGCTCGTGCGGCCCGCGGCGGCCATGGCGGTCAGGTGTTGTCCGGGGCGTCCTGCGCCTCGTCCATCAGCGGGTGCAGGTCGCGGACCATGCCCTTCAGCCGCGCGTCGAGGACGTGGGTGTAGATCTGCGTGGTGGCGATGTCGGCGTGGCCGAGCAACTCCTGCACGATGCGCAGATCCGCGCCGTTCTGGAGGAGATGGCTGGCGAAGGCGTGGCGCAGCACGTGCGGGCTCACCCTGTCCTCGCGCAGGCCGGCGGCGGCGGCGGCGAGCTTGAGGTCGCGGCCGAATGCCTGCCGGGTGAGGTGGCCGCTGGCGCTGTCGGCGGGAAACAGCCAGGGGCCCTCGCCCCGCAACCGGGCGAGATGCAGGCGCATCGCCGCCCGCGCCATCTCGGTGAGGGGCACCAGCCGGTCGCGCCCGCCCTTGCCGCGCACCATCAGGAAGCGGTCCCGCGTGGTCGCGGCCCGGCGGGGCAGGGCGATCAGCTCGGAGACGCGCAGGCCCGTGGCGTAGAGGAGTTCGAGAAGGCAGTGCATGCGGATCGCCCGCGCCTGCACCCCGCCCTCGCCGATGGCGGCGGCCTCGCGGGCGACCCCGAGCAGCCGGTCGACCTCGGCCACCGAGAGCACCTTGGGCAGGCCCCGGCCCCGGCGCGGGCCGGTGAGCGCCACGGTGGGATCGCCCGTGGCCAGCCCCTCGGCGTAGAGGAAGCGGTGGAAGCCGCGGATGCAGGAGAGGCGCCGGGCCGCGGAGGCCGCCGAGAGGCCCCGGGGCTCGAGATCGGCGAGATAGGCCCGCACCTGGGCCGGCTCGGCGGCGGCGGGCGCGATCCCTCTCGCGTCGAGGGCGCCGAGGTAGTCGGTGAGGTCGCGGCGGTAGGCCTCCAGGGTGTTGGCGGCGGCGCCGCGCTCGGCCGCCAGCATCTCGAGGTAGCCCTCGCCGGGCCAGGGCTGCGGGGCCGCCTCCGCGCTCGTCACCTCGACACCCGTCACTTGGACACCCGTCACCTCGACACCGGTCACCTGGGCGGCGGCTGCAGCTTCGAGGCGGGGATCGTGACGCTCATCTCGCGCGGCGTCGGCACCACCAGGGTCGCGAGGGCGACCATTCCGGCAAAGGCCAGCCCCCCGAGGATGGCGATGGTGGCGAGGAAGCGGAACAGGGTCGGCACGTCGGGCGAACCTCGATCGGGCGGGGGGCGGGGGCGATATCGCGCTGCGGTGGAAGGGGTTTCTCCCAGGGGTCGGCGGAAGGCAAGGACTTCCGGGCCACAGCGAGCCGGCGAAACGGTGCGGCGGGCCCGCCCCCCACCCGCTTCGCCCTCATCCCGAAACACGGTAAGGGTTTGCGAAAGAGCCCCGCCGAGACCGGACCCGCAAGCCGCCACGAAGCCTGAGCCCGAGCAGCCTGAGCCCACGCAGCCTTAGCCCATGAAGCCTGAGCCCCCCGAAGCCTTGAGCCGATGAACGACCTTCCCCCCGAGCCCGAGAGCGATCCGATCGAGCTGCGCCTGCGCCGGGCGCTGGGCAGCCGCTCGATCGTCCTCGTCGGCCTGATGGGGGCGGGCAAGAGCACCGTCGGGCGCCGCCTGGCCGGGCGCCTCGGCCTGATGTTCAAGGACGCCGACACCGAGATCGAGCACGCGGCGCACCTCAGCATCCCCGACATCTTCGCCATCTACGGCGAGCCGAGCTTTCGCGAGGGCGAGGAGCGGGTGATCGCCCGGCTCCTGCGCGAGGGGCCGCTGGTGCTCGCCACCGGCGGGGGCGCCTTCATGCGCGACACCACCCGGCTGCGCATCGCCGAGCACGGGGTCTCCGTCTGGCTCAAGGCGGAGCTCGACGTGCTGATGCGCCGGGTGCGCAAGCGCGGCGGCCGGCCGCTGCTGCAGACCGAGGATCCCGAGGGCACGATGCGCGCGTTGATGGCGGTGCGCCATCCCGTCTATGAGGTCGCCGACGTGGTGGTGCCCTCCCGCGACGTCTCCCACGACCGCGTGGTGCAGGACGTGATGGAGGCCCTCGACGCCCGCCTCAACGGCCCCTCGAACCAAGGCGTCGCCGCGCAGTGACCGCTCCCCTCACCGTCCAAGCTCCCCTCACCGTCCAAGTTCCTCTCACTGTTCACGTTCCCCTCGACGCGGGCCGCGACTACGACATCCGCATCGGCCGCGGCCTCCTCGATACGATCGGCGAGGCGGTGGCCGGCCTCGGCGCCAGGGCGGCCGCGATCGTCACCGACGAGACCGTGGCCGGGCTCTACGGGGAGCGCGTCCGCGCGAGCCTGGAGGCCGCCGGCCTGCGCACGGGAACCGTCGTCGTGGCGCCGGGCGAGGGCTCGAAGAGCTATGCCACCTACGCGCAGGTCTGCGACGGCCTGCTCGCCCACAGGATCGAGCGCAACGACGTCGTGGTGGCCCTGGGCGGCGGCGTGGTGGGCGATCTGGCGGGCTTTGCCGCCGCCACCCTGCGCCGGGGCGTGCGTTTCGTGCAGGCGCCCACCACCCTGCTCGCCCAGGTCGATTCCTCGGTGGGCGGCAAGACCGGCATCAACTCGCCCCACGGCAAGAACCTGATCGGCGCCTTCCACCAGCCGCGCCTCGTCGTCGCCGACACCGCCACCCTCGACACCCTGTCGAGCCGCGAGATGCGGGCCGGCTACGCCGAGGTCGCCAAATACGGCCTCATCGCCGATGCCGGGTTCTTCGACTGGTGCGAGGCCAACTGGGCCGGCATCTTCGCCGGCGGCCCCGAGCGCGACGAGGCGGTGGCGATCTGCTGCCGGGCCAAGGCCGGGGTGGTGGTGCGCGACGAGCGCGAGGACGGCGAACGGGCGCTGCTCAACCTCGGCCACACCTTCGCCCATGCCCTGGAGCGGCTGACGGCCTACGATTCGGCCCGCCTCGTCCACGGCGAGGCGGTGGGCATCGGTCTCGCCCTGGCGTTCCGGTTCTCGGCCCGCCTCGGCCTCTGCCCCGGCCAGGAGGCGGGCCGCGTCGCCAACCACCTGGCGCTCGCCGGCCTGCCGACCCGCCTGCACGCGGTGCCCGGCGGCTGCGGCGACGCCGGGGCCATCCTGGCGGCGATGGCCCAGGACAAGAAGGTCCGCGACGGCGCCCTGACCTTCATCCTCGCCCGCGGCATCGGCAGGAGTTTCATCGCCCCGGGCATCGACCGGGCCGAGGTGGAGGCGTTCCTGGCAAGCGAGTTCGCCGCCGCGTGATACGGTTCCGCTCGGGTCGTGCGGAAACCGAATCACGTGGGGATGGGACTGGTCGATGCAGCTCGATGCGCCGACGTTGCTGGTGGCGACGGCCCTGCTGACGGGGATGGTCGGCAGCCTGTTCCTTTTGTCGTGGAGCCAGGCCCGCACCGTCCGCGCCCTCGCGATCTGGGGCATCGCCCATGTCGTCGGCGCCTTCGCCTCCTGCCTGCTCGCCCTGCGCGGCACGCTCCCGGACTGGACCTCGATCGGGATCGGCAACGCCGTGATGATCGGCGCCTACGGCCTCATCCGTAGCGGCACCCTCGCCTTCGAGGGGCGCCCGCTCCGGTTCTGGCAGGCCGGCATCGGGGTCGGCGTCTGGCTGGCGGCCTGCCTCGTCCCGCCGTTCTACGAGAGCGCCCCGGCACGGGTGATGCTTGCCTCGCTGCTGGCCGGCGGCTTCTGCTGGCTTTCGGCCGTGGACGTCTGGCGTGGCCGGGCCGAACCGCTGGTCTCGCGCTACCCGGCCGTCGTCATCCTCGGGGCCTATGCCGCCCTGTACTGGCTGCGCATCCCCCTCGCGATGATCCAGCCCGCGCCTCCGCCGGGGTTCAACCCGCTGCAGTCGCCCTGGCTCGCCTGGGTGTGCCTGGCCGCCATGCTGTTCAGCCTGGCCCTGGCCTTCGTCTTCATGGCCCTGACCAAGGAGCGGGCCGAACTGCTGCAGCGGCGGGCGGCCGACACCGATCCGCTGACGGGGATCGCCAGCCGCCGGGCCTTCGTCACCCGCGCCGAGGCGGTCCTGGCGGGAACGGACCGGCCGGCTGCCCTGCTCCTGTTCGACCTCGACCACTTCAAGCGGATCAACGACGCCGACGGCCACGCGGTCGGCGACGGCGTCCTGGTCGGGTTCTGCCACACGGTGCAGGCGCTGCTGCCGGGCGAGGCGGTGTTCGGGCGGATGGGCGGCGAGGAGTTCGCCTGCCTGCTGCGCGACCGGGAGGCCGCGGCCGCGCTGGAGACGGCCGACCTGATCCGGAGGGCGGTGGAACGGCTCAGCCCCGAGTCCCTGCCCCACCTCTCCATCACCGTGAGCATCGGCGTGGCGACGACCCGCACGCAGGGCCGGGCCCTCGAGCGCGACCTCGACACGCTGCTGCGCCGGGCCGACCAGGCGCTCTACGAGGCCAAGCGCCGGGGCCGCAACCGGGTCGAACCGGCGCTGCCCGACCGCACGCCCCAGCCGCGGGCCGCCGCATTCCCCGAGCGCGGGACGGTGCGGCCCGACGTGCCCGGGCTGAGGCTGAACGGGCAGGGCCACCGCACCTGAACGCCGGCCGTGGGCGGGTCGGTGCGCGGGGGCCTTCCGGTCGTCCGCGACGGCGGCGTCACGCCTTGGCGGCGTGGTCCCGCGTCACGAAGGCGATGCGCACGAGGTTGGTGGCGCCCGGTGTCCCGAACGGCACGCCGGCCACCACGATGATGCGGTCGCCGATCTCGGCGAAGCGCTCGCGCACCGCGAACTTGGCCGCCCGGAAGGCCATGTCGTCGACGTCGCTGGCGTCGTTGGTGACGATGGGGTGCGTGCCCCAGCACATGGCCAGGCGCCGGGCGGTCTCGCGCTTCGGCGTCAGGGCGATGATGGTGGCGTTGGGGCGCGAGCGTGCCAGGCGCATGGCGGTGGAGCCCGAATGGGTCCAGGCCATGATCGCGGTCAGGCCGAGGGCGTCCACCATCTGGTGGGCCGCCGCGGCGATGGCGTCGGAGGCGGTGGCGTCGGGCTCGGAGCGCTGGGCGGTGAGGATCGTCCAGTAGAGGGCGTCGCGCTCCACCTGCTCGGCGATGCGGCTCATCATGCTGATGGCCTCGATCGGGAAGCCGCCGGATGCGCTCTCGGCCGAGAGCATCACGGCGTCCGCGCCCTCGTAGACGGCGGTGGCGACATCCGAGACCTCGGCGCGGGTGGGCACCGGCGCCGTGATCATCGATTCGAGCATCTGGGTGGCCACCACCACGGGCTTGCCCAGGCGCCGCGAGGAGCGGGTAATGCGCTTCTGCACGCCCGGCACCTGCTCCAGGGGCATCTCCACCCCGAGGTCGCCGCGGGCGACCATGATGCCGTCGGAGATCTCGATGATCTCGTCGAGGCGGGTGAGCGCCTGCGGCTTCTCGATCTTGGCCATCACCAGGGCGCGCCCGGCGCAGACCTTCTTGACCTCGGCGACGTCCTCGGGGCGCTGCACGAAGGAGACGGCGATCCAGTCGGCGCCGGCGTTGAGGCCGGCCTCGAGGTCGCCGCGGTCCTTCTCGGTCATCGCGGCCACGGGGATCACCGTGTCGGGCAGGGAGACGCCCTTGCGGTTGGAGATCTTGCCGCCGACCTCGACCCGCGTGACGGCGCGCCCCTCGGAGACCTCGGTGACGGTCAGGCGCAGCTTGCCGTCGTCGATGATGACGACGTGGCCGGGCTCCAGCGCCGAGAGGATCTCGGGGTGGGGGAGGAAGACGCGGGTGACGTTGCCCGGGGTCGGGTCGCTGTCGAGGACGAAGCTGTCGCCGTTCCGGAGCATCGCGCTGCCCTCGGCGAAGGCCGCGACCCGGAGCTTGGGGCCCTGCAGGTCGACGAGGATCGCGATGGGACGCCGCAATTCGCGCTCGATGGTGCGGATGACCTCGATCTTCTCGGGAAGCTTCTCCCGCGGCAGGTGGCTCATGTTGAGCCGGAACACGTCCGCGCCGGCGCGAAACAGCCTCTCGATCATCTCCGGGGTGTCGGAGGCGGGACCGAGGGTGGCGATGATCTTCGTACGACGGGCGCGTTTCACGGCGGCCTCCAACCTGTGCGAGCGGGGCCGTCGTGTCAGACCGGCCGAACGGAGCGAGCGGCCACAAGCACCGACACCGCCATCCCGTCAAGCGCGGCGGCCCCATCGCCTCGCGTCCCGGGTCGCCCGCGGCGGGACCGTCCGCGGCGGATCGACGGCGGGCCGCCGGTCTTTCGGCAGACGAGCGGCGGAGGAATACTTCTGTTTCACTGTCGTCGAGAGGGTGGTCGGTTAAAGCTTGTCTGCCTCAACCCGAAGAGGCGAATAGGGTCACGGCCGGCATCCGGATCGACACATCGTCGGTGCTGCCACGAAAATCGCGTTGTCGGGGCGACCGCCCTGCCGGCACGTAAAACTATCTCGGTAAAATGAGATTGTAGAATTCAAGAGCGGGCGTGCACGACGCGAGCAATGGTGATCCGCTATTCGGTGCGCGTGCTCGCACGCCTCGTCCTGCGAAAACGTGCTGTCGCCAAAGCAAAGACTTTTCGGCCGGCGGGAGCCATCGGGTGTGACATGGGTTATGAAATTCATAACGTGAGTGAGTGTGCGGGCGTGACATCCGCCTCATGGCATCAACCGCGTCGGCCACGCGAAAACGGGTTTCGATACCCGGACGCAGCGTGAGCATCCGTCTGTCATGCAGGGGCGAAGCGACAAGAATGGTCTCGAACGTTGAGCATCCCCTCTCGCCGCTCATCCGCCAGTTGGAAAGCATCGATGCGCTGTCGGACGAGGAGTGCAGGGCGATCAAGGGCCTGCCCGTCACGCTCAAGACCTTGCGGCCGAACCAGGACATCGTGCGCGACGGCGACACGGCCTCCCAGTGCTGCCTCATCCTCGAAGGCTGGGCCTGCCGCTACAAGATCATCAGCGAAGGCAAGCGCCAGATCTTCTCGTTCCACATCGCCGGCGACATCCCCGACCTGCAGAGCCTCCACATCCCGTCGATGGATCACAGCCTCGCCACTCTCACGACCGCCACCGTCGCCTTCGTCCCGCACGAGGCCCTGCACGACCTCACGGCGCGCTGTCCCGGCATCGCCGCCACGCTCTGGCGCGACACCCTCGTGGACGCGGCCATCTTCCGCGAGTGGATGCTCTGCATGGGGCGGCGCTCGGCCTTCGACCACATGGCCCACCTGTTCTGCGAGTTGTACCTCAAGCAGGAGGCGGTGGGGCTGGCCGGCGACCATCGCTGTCCGCTCCCGGTCACGCAGGTCGATCTCGCCGATGCGACCGGCCTGTCGAGCGTCCACGTCAACCGCGTGCTTCAGGAGATGCGCGGCAGGGGCATGATCACCCTGCGCGGCAGCGTCCTGGTCATCCGGGCCTGGGACGAGCTCCTGCGGACGGCGGAGTTCGACGCGACCTATCTCCACCAGCGCAAGCGCGCCGCGAGATAAGTTCCTGTCTGAGACGGTTCCCGCTTGGATCAAGCGGGAACCGTCTCACCGAGCCCGGGCGGCGCCTGAGCGAAGCCCATGTCCGCATCACGACGTGATCAACCGGGAATGGTAGCAAGACCGATATTCCAGAACCGATCGCCCATCGCCACGGGGCGCCCCCGACGATCCGCTCAGCCGGAGAGCAACGATGCCCCTGTTCTACTTCGACGTCCGCGAAGGTCCGCTCTTCATCCAGGACGAGGACGGACTGGCGTTCCCGGATCTCGAACGGGCCGAGCAGGAGGCGATCCACGCCGTGGTCTCGATCGGCAAGGATCGCATTCCGCGCAGCGATACCCGCGACGTGACGGTCGAGGTGCGGGACGCGGACGGGAAGCGGGTGCTGACGGTCACGGTCGCCCTGATCGTCCAGCGGGTCGACCTCTCCCAGGACGCGGAGGGGTAGGCCCCCGGCCGGCAGCGCGGGACCGGAGCGTCCCGGGGAGGGGGAGCGTGTGGTGTCCTCGGCGCCCGCCGTTCGCGGCGCCGAGGATGGCGGTCGTCAGGCGGCCTTCACGTTGGCGAGGAAGCTGCCGACCTCCCGCGTCAGGCTCTCGGAGTGGCGCGAGAGCTCCTGGGCCGCGCTGAGCACCTGGGACGCCGCCGCGCCGGTCTGGCCGGCCCCCTGGCGCACGTCGGAGATGTTGATCGTCACCTGCTCGGTGCCCTTGGCGGCCTCCTGCACGTTGCGGGTGATCTCCTGGGTGGCGGCACCCTGCTCCTCCATCGCGGCCGCGATGGACGCGGCGTAGCTCGACATCTCGCCGATGATCCGGCCGATCGCCTCGATGTCGGCGACCGCTTCCTGGGTCGCCGCCTGGATCTCGGTGATCCGCTCGCCGATCTCGCCGGTCGCCTTGGCGGTCTGGCCGGCGAGCTCCTTCACCTCGGAGGCGACGACGGCGAATCCCCGCCCGGCCTCGCCGGCCCGCGCCGCTTCGATGGTCGCGTTCAGCGCCAGCAGGTTCGTCTGCGAGGCGATGTTGGCGATCACCGACACGAAGGCGCTGATGCGCTCGGCCGTGGTGGCCAGGCGCCGCACGGTGGCGTCGGTGCGCTGGGCGTTCTCCACCGCGCGGCCGGCGATCTGCGAGGACTGGCTCACCTGGTGCACGATCTCCTGCACCGAGGCCGACATCTCCTCGCTGGCCGCGGCCACCGTCTGGACGTTGGCGGAGGTCTCCTCGGCGGCGCCGGCCACGATCATGGTCTGCTGCGTGGTCTGCTCGGCGATGCCGGCCATGGACTTGGCCGTCGCCTCCATCTCGGTGGAGGCTCCGGCCAGGCCGTGTGTGAGGGCGGCGACGTTGTGTTCGAAGCTCTTGGTGATCTGGTCGAGGCGCTCGGCCCGGCGCATCTTGGCCTCGTCCTCGATGGCCTGCTCGGCGGCGAGGCGGCGGACGGTGACCGCGTTGTCCTTGAACACCTGCAGCGCGCGCGCCAGCGTGCCGATCTCGTCCTTGCGCCCGGCGCCCTGGACCTCGACGGCCAGATCGCCCGCGGCGAGGCCTCCCATGGCGGCGGTCATCGCTGCGAGCGGACGGGTGACGCCGAGGACGACGATGGCGGCGAGAAGGCCGACGGCGACCGAAAGGCCGACCGCCGCGGCCACCACGAGCGTCTGCACGGCCGAACCGGCGACCTCGGAAGCTTTGGCTTTTGCGAGGTTGAGGTCGTTCATGTTGGTGTCGACCCGCTTCTTCACGGCCTCGACGAGCTTGGCGCGGGCCTCGCGGACCGGGCCGTTCGAAACCTTCGTCGCGGCCTCGGTCTCGCTCTTCAATCCATGCGCGATCGACCGGTCGGCCGCGGCGAAGAACTCCGTCAGCAGGGCCTTGATGCCCTCGTTGCCGGTGCGGCGCTCGGGCGTGTCGGCCAGGGCGATCAGGCGGTCGACGGCGGCCAGGGCGTTCGTCCGCGCCTCGGCGTAATGCCGCTGCTGCTCCTGCATCGCGGCACCGTCGGTCTCGATGATGACGTTCTTCTCGCGGATCGTCGCCTCGTCCATGGCGAAGGCCATCTGGAGGGCCGTCACCGCGCGCATGGCCGTGACATCGACGATCCTCTGCGTGCTTCGGTCGAGGCTGTTCAGGCTCGACCACGACAGCATCATCAAGCCGAGCGCGACCGTAACCAACAGAACCGTGGGGATGGCGAGTTTGCTCAAAAGTTTGAGATTATTCAGGATCTTCACGTCATCCACCTTGGCGTATCTGTTTTCGAAACCGTTGCAACCTCTAATGAGGCCGGGCTACATTCTCGTGCAGAAGGGTTAAATTTCGTTAAATTGGCGATGAAAACGTTCCGGCTACGTGAGCGAGGAAAGCAATCCCTTCGAATACTCGCGGATTTGTCCGGACGATCGGATCGATGGTGTTGGGCGTGTCTCGCCATCGTCGCTCGAACCCGGGCCGCTTCGTCGTCGGTGCCCCCGATGCGCCGGCTTGGAAACCCGTCCCCCACAGCCCGTGAAACTGCTAAGCCGTCGCCCTGGACCGCCCCCGGTCCGGTCCCCCGGAGTCAGTCGTGTCCTCCTCTCCCGAACCGAGCTTCCCCGCCGCGAGGATCGAAGCCGTCATCGCGATTCCCGTGCGCAACGAGGCCGAGCGGATCGGCGCCTGCCTGCGGGCGATCGACGCCCAGGCCGGGTTGGCGCCGGGCAGCCTCGGCCTCGTCCTGTTCCTCAACAATTGCACCGACGCCACCCCCGCCATCGTGGCCGGCATGCTGGCGGGGATGTCGCTGCCGGTGCGGGTGGTCGAGGTGACGTTCTCCGGCGCCAACGCCGGCTGGGCGCGGCGCGAGGCGATGAATGCCGCCGCCGACTGGCTCGAGGCGGAAGGGGAGGGCGGCACGATCCTGTCGACGGATGCCGACAGCCGGGTCCCGCCGGACTGGGTGGAGCGCAACCTCGCGGCCATGGCCGCCGGGGCCGATGCGGTCGCCGGCCGGGTCGAGCTCGATGCCGACGAGGCCGCGCTGCTGCCGCCCTCCCTGCCCGCCAGGGGGCGGCTGGAGGACGCCTACAGCGACCTCCTCACCGAGGCCGAGGCGCTGATCGATCCCGATCCCAACGATCCCTGGCCGTGCCACCGCACCACCATCGGGGCGACGCTGGCCGTGAGCGTGTCGGCCTACCGGCAGGTGGGTGGCATGCCGCCGATGGCGCTGGGCGAGGACGGCGCCTTCGTGGCCGCCCTGCTCCAGCACGGCCTGCGCGTGCGCCACGCGGTCGATGTGGTCGTCACCATCTCGGCCCGCCTCACCGGCCGCGCCCCCGGGGGCGTGGCCGACACGATCCGGTCGCGCTGCGAACTGCCCGACGCCCTGTGCGACGCCCGCCTCGAACCGCTGCCGAGCGCCCTGTTCCGCTATGGCTGGCGCCGGCGCCTGCGCCGGCTGCACGCGGGCGGGCGCCTGGGGCGCAACACCGCCTGGGCGAGGCTTCTGGGCATCCCGCCCGAGGAGGCCCGCCGCATCGCCGAGATTCCGCTGGCCGGCCTCGCTCTGGCGCAGGCCGAGCGCGCCAGCCCGCGCCTCGCCTACCACCCCCTCGGGCCGAAGGAACTGCCGGGCCAGATCGCGGTGGCCGAGGCGGCCCTGGTGACGGTCCGAGACGCCGCGGCCCGCCGACGCGGGAAGACGGCCTGGGGATGAGCTGGCGATGAGAATGCGCGCGGGCCGGCCCGCGGAGGCGCCCGGCCGTCCCTTGACCCCCGTCGGGGCGGATTGCTAGGCCACTTTCTGGAACTCATCCAGACAGGATGGTCGGAGAAGCACCATGGGCCAGCCGGTCTCGCTCGACGTCAACGGGCGCGCGGTGAGCGTGCGCAGCGACGATCCCGAGGTTCCGCTCCTCTACGTCCTGCGCAACGACCTCGACCTGCACGGCCCCCGCTTCGGCTGTGGCCTGGGCCAATGCGGCGCCTGCACCGTCCATGTCGACGGGGTCGCGGTGCGCTCCTGCACGACGCCGCTGTCGAGCCTGCGGCCGGACCAGAAGATCGTGACGCTGGAAGGACTCGGCTCGGCCGACCGGCCGCATCCGGTCCAGGCCGCCTTCATCGCCGAGCAGGCCGCGCAATGCGGCTACTGCATCAACGGCATGATCATGCAGTCGGCAGCGCTGCTCGCCCGCAGCCCCAACCCCGACGACGCGGCGATCAAGCGGGAGCTGGCGGGCAACCTGTGCCGCTGCGGCACCCATTCGCGGATCCTGCGCGCCGTGAAGCGCGCGGCCGCGTCCCTTTGAGATCCGACAGGCCCACCATGTCCGACCCGATCCTGTCCCGCCGCGCCATCCTCCAGGGCGGCGGCGCCCTGGTGGTAAGCTTCTCCCTGCTGCCGCGCGCCGCCGCCGCCGCGCCGCCGCTGCCCCCCGCCCTGCCGACGCGGGGCCTGCCGAAATCGGTGGCGGGCGACGAGGTCGACGGCTTCCTCGCCATCGGCGCGGACGGCCGCGTCACCGTGTTCTCCGGCAAGGTCGATCTGGGCACCGGCGTGAAGACCGCCCTCAAGCAGATGGCGGCCGAGGAACTCGACCTGCCGATGGGCGCCGTCTCGATCGTCCAGGGCGACACCGGCCTGACCCCCGACCAGGGGCCGACCTACGGCAGCCTGTCGATCCAGAACGGCGGCGCCCAGATCCGGCAGGCGGCGGCCACCGCCCGCGCCGCGCTGCTCGGGCTCGCCGCCGACCGCCTCGGCGTCCCCGCCGCCGGCCTCGCCCTCAAGGACGGCGCCATCGGCGGCATCCCCTTCGCCGACCTCCTCAAGGACAAGCGCTTCGCCCTCAAGGTCGACGCGGACGCGCCGCTCAAGGACCCGTCCCGCTACGCGCTCGTCGGCAAGTCGGTGGCGCGCATCGACATTCCGGGCAAGGTCACCGGGCGCTTCACCTACATCCACGACCTCAAGGTGCCCGGCATGGTCCACGGGCGGGTGGTGCGCCCGCCGACCATCGGCGCGAGGCTGGAAGCGGTGGACGATGCCGCCGCCCTGGCGATGCCCGGCGTCGTCAAGGTGGTGCGCGAGGGCAACTTCCTGGCGATCGTCGCCCAGACCGAATGGGGGGCGATCAAGGCGGCCGAGGCGCTGCGCCCGCGCTGGTCGGCCTGGGCCGGGCTGCCCGAGCAGGACAAGCTGTGGCAGCACGTCCGCGCCACCCGCGTCGCCAAGGACGATGTGACCAGCGCGGTGGGCGACGTCGCGGCGGCGCTGCCGCAGGCGGCCAAGATGCTTGTCGCCACCTACGATTTCGCCATCCACACCCATGGCTCCATCGGCCCCTCCTGCGCGGTCGCCGAGTTCAAGGACGGGCGGCTCACCTGCTGGTCGGCCTCGCAGATGACCCATGCCCTGCGCCGGCAGCTCGCGGCGATGACCGGGCTGCCCACCGAGGACGTACGCTGCATCTACCTCGAAGGCTCGGGCTGCTACGGACGCAACGGCCACGAGGACGCCGCCGCCGACGCCACCCTGCTGGCGCGCGCGGTGGGCCGGCCGGTGCGGGTGCAATGGTCGCGGGCCGACGAGCACGGCTGGGATCCCAAGGGCCCGCCGACGCTGATCGACCTGAAGGGCGGCCTCGACGCCGCCGGGGCGATCGTCGCCTGGACCTCGGAATTCTTCATCCCCGAGGGCGGGGCCGGCAACGTGCCGCTGGTGGCGGCCGAACTCGCCGGCCTGCCGCACGAGACCGCCCTGGCGCCGGGCAACATCGTCCACAACTCGGCGCTGCCCTACGCCCTGCCCAACGTGCGCACGGTCTGCCATCGCCTCGCCGAGACGCCGCTGCGCCCGTCCTGGATCCGCACGCCGGGGCGGATGCAGAACACCTTCGCCAACGAGGCCTTCCTCGACGAGCTGGCGGCGGCCGCCGGCGTCGACCCCGCCGACTACCGGATGCGGCTCCTGAACGACCCGCGCGGGGCCGAGGTGCTGACCCGCGCCCTCGCCCTGGCCAAGTGGGAGAGCCGGCCCTCGCCGCGGGCCGAGACCGGCGGCGACGTGCTGCGCGGCCGCGGCGTCTCCTACGTCCGCTACGAACTCTACCGCACCTACGTCGCGGGCGTCGCCGAGGTGGAGGTCGACCGCGCCACCGGCGCGATCCGGGTGCCGCGCTTCGTCGTCGTCCAGGATTGCGGCCAGGTCATCAACCCCGACGGGGTGCGCAACCAGCTCGAAGGCAACGTGATCCAGACCGTGAGCCGCGTGCTCAAGGAGGAGGTGACCTTCGACCGGGGCGCCGTCACCAGCCTCGACTGGGCGAGCTACCCGATCCTCGCCTTCCCGGAGGTGCCCGAGGTGGTGATGGAGCTGATCGACCGGCCCACCGAAAAACCCTGGGGGGCGGGCGAGCCGGCCGCCGCGATCGTGCCGTCCGCGATCTCGAACGCGGTGTTCGACGCCACCGGCGTGCGCCTGCGCTCGGTGCCCTTCACGAAGGCCAAGATGCTCGAGGGCCTGCGCGGCGTCTGACGAGCGACCGCTCGCCAGAATTGGCGGCGCTCAGGCCGACCACCGCTCCCGGTAGTCGGGGGCCAGCGTCAGCCCGTTGGGCTGGCTGACGGACGGCGGCGGCGCGCTGATGGCCTGCTGCAGGTAGTCGATCATCGCCATCACGCCGATCGAGGTGTAGGGCTTGGCGATCACGCCGACCGCGCCGGCGAAATCCTCGGGCAGCAGCTTGGGGTTCGCCGTCATGAACACCACCGGTGCCCCGGTATGGCGGCGGAACAGGTCGGCGACCTCGATGCCGGTGATCCCGTCCGAGAGGTGGATGTCGACGAGGGCGAGGTCGGCGCTCACCTCCCGCAGCAGCTCCTCGGCCTCGCTGAGGCAGGTGGCCCAGCCGACGGTGACGTGGCCGGCATCCTCCAGCATGTTCTCGAGTTCCATGGCCAGGATGGCCTCGTCCTCGACGATGACGACGTTGAGCGGCCGGGACTCCGTCATGATCCGCGCCTCCGCTGCTCGATCGGCATGGCGATCTCGACGCGGGTGCCCGGGTTGGCGTCGGCCCAGGTGGTCCTGGCCTGCAGCTGCCGGCCGAGCCGCTCCACCAGCTTGCGGCCGTAGGACGGGCGGGTCTTGACGTCCTCCGACATGCCGTGGCCGTCGTCGACGATGGTGATCCGGCAGGTGGTCCCGTCCCGGCGCACCACCGTCCGGATGGTGCCGCCCCGCTCCTGCGGGAAGCCGTGCTTGATCGCGTTGGTCAGCACCTCGTTGACCATGAGCGCCAGCGGGGCGGCCTTGTCGGCCGGCACGTCGATGGCCTCGAGGTCGAGGTCGGTCCTGATGTCCTGGCGGCCGGTGGCGATCACGAGGTCGGAGACGAGGTCGCGCACGAATTCCGACACGTCGAACCGCGAGACGTCACCCGACTGGTAGAAGCGGCGATGGACGGTGCTCATGGCCTCGACCCGGCTCAGGGTCGTGGTGAGCGAGGCCCTGATCCCCTCGTCGGGGATCGTGCGCAGCTGCATGCTGATCAGCGAGGCGATGATCTGCATGTTGTTCTTGACGCGGTGATCGACCTCGTGGAGCAGCGTCGTGCGCAGTTCGAGGGCGGCGGCGAGGTCGCGGTTGCTCAGTTCCAGCTCCCGCGTCCGCTCGGCGACGGCCCGCTCGAAGCGGTCCTTGTCGGCGCTGACCTGGAACTCGTTCATCTTGCGGTCGGTGACGTCGAGCTGCGAGGCGAAGTAGAACTGCAGCTCCCCGTCCTCGTTGATCACCGGGCTGATGTAGAGGGCGTTCCAGAACGTGCTGCCGTCCTGGCGGTAGTTGAGGATGTCGACGCTCACGTCCTCCCGCCTCTCGATGGCCTCCCTGATCCGGGCGACCTCGGCCCGGTCGGTGTCCGGCCCCTGCAGGAAGCGGCAGTTCCGGCCCATGACCTCCTCGCGGGAATAGCCCGTCATCTGGAGGAAGGCGTCGTTGGCGAAGGTGATCGGGTTATCGGGCAGGCGCGGGTCGGTGATGATCATCGCCATGCGGGTGGCCCGGACGGCGGCGGCGAACGGATCGCCCTTGCCGTGCTCAGCATTCAGCCGGTCGGTGATCCGCCATGCATCACGTTGCTCCACGTCTCTCGCCTTCCTGGGTTCGCTTCGATCGCCCGACGAGCCCCTTCAGGGCGGCTCGGGTCAAAGACCGGGTCGAGTCGGTTCGTTCCTCACGCGCGAGTCGGTTCGTTCCTCACGCGAAGGTGCCCGGACGGACGGGGACATGCCCTTGTCCCGAGCGTTTCCATCGTCCCGCGCGTTTCGGACGCCGGATGAAGACCCGCGATGGTTGTCGTCCCACCGCCGTCGATCCGGTGTCCTCCAGTGGACATAGGCCCTTATCCCGCCGCCAAGCAAGCGCGATGGCCCTCGCTTCGCCGGCGTTGCGACGATCGGGCCCGAGCCTCACGGCGGGGCGCCGCCGGCCGGCTGGTTCGGGTCGCTGAGCTGGATCGTCCAGCTCTTCTGCTCGCCGGTGTCGACCTCGTAGAAGCCGTTGCGGTCGAAACCGCGGGCGAGGCAGTCCTCGACCCCGCGGATGGTGAACTCCGAGTCCTTGGTGCACATCAGCGAGCGGCCGCTCCACTCGCCGCCGCGGGTGTAGTCCACCGCGAACACGTAGTAGAACCGGGCCGAGAGGGAGCCCCGCAGCAGGGTCTCGCAGGCCTTGGGCGTCAGGTCCCACCAGCCCTCGGTCACCCAGCCCTGCGCGTCGCGGTAGCCCAGCGAGATCCCGACCTTGCTCGTGGTCTGGTTGCACAGGCGCAGGTCGGCCCGGGCGGGGGTGGCGAGGACGAGGATCGCGATCGCCCCGCCCCAGGGCGCCAACAGCCGTCCCAGGCCACGCTGTCCGAGTCGGCGCCGACGCGGTCGCTTATCCGACAAGGATGATCCGGCAATCGTTGACATTGGTGCGCGTCGGGCCCGGCTGGACGAGATCGCCGATGGTGGCGAAGAACTTGGTCGAATCGTTGTCCGCCAGCATCGCCTCCGGATCGAGGCCGGCGGCGCGGGCGCGCTCCAGGGTGGTGGGATCGACGAGGCCGCCGGCCGGGTCGGTGGCCTCGCCGCGCCCGCCGTCGGTGCCGTCGGTGTCGGCGGCGATGCCGAGGATGCCCGGATGGCCCTCGAGGGCGATGGCCAGCGCCAGGGCGTATTCCTGGTTGGGGCCGCCGTGGCCCTCGCCGCGGATGGTGACGGTGAGTTCGCCGCCCGAGATGATCGCGACCTTCCGGCCGGCCTGCGCCATCTCCCTGGCGAGCCTGGCGTGTTCGGCCGCGACCTCGCGGGCCTCGCCCTCCACGTCGGGGCCGAGCATCACCGGCTCGTAGCCGGCCTTGCGCGCCGCCGCCGCCGCCGCCTCCAGCGCGTCGATGGGCCGGGCGATGATGATGTATTCCGAGCGCGCGAAGGCGGGATCGCCGGCCTTGGGCGTCTCGTTGGCCGGATCGTTGAGGAGCGCCCGTGCCGTGTCGGGCAGCGGGATGCCGCGGCGCTCGCAGATGGCCAGCGCGTCGGCCAGCGTCGTGGGATCGGGCACCGTCGGCCCCGAGGCGATCACCGCCGGATCGTCGTGGGGCACGTCCGAGATCGCCAGCGTCAGGATCGAGCGGGCGTTGCGCGCCTTCACCGCGAGGCGCCCGCCCTTGATGCGCGAGAGGTGCTTGCGCACGGCGTTGATCTCGCCGATGGGCGCGCCCGAGCGCAGCAGCGCCTTGGTCACCGCCTGCTTCTCGGAGAGCGTGAGGTCGCCGGCCGGGGCGATCCAGTTGGCCGAGCCGCCGCCCGAGAGCAGCACCAGCACGTCGTCCTCGGGGCCGGCGTCGCCGGCCAGCCGCAGGGTCTCGATGGTGGCGTCGATGCCGGCCTGGTCGGGCACCGGGTGGCCGGCCTCGACCATGCGGATCATCGGCGCCTCCTCGCCGTAGCCGTGGCGCGCCACCGCGAAGCCGGCGATGCGCTCGGCGTCGACCCCGTGCGTCTCCCGGTAGAACCGGCTCGCCACCGCCGCCATGCTGCCGCCGGCCTTGCCGGCACCGAGGATGATGAGGCGCCCCGGCCCGGGGGCCGGCAGGTGCGGCGCGAGGCAGCGCGCCGGATGGGCCGCGGCGATCGCCTCGTCGAGGAAGCCGAGGAGGAGGGCGCGGGCGGCCGAAGGGGCGGGGGAGGGCGCTGTCATGGCGGGCGTATCCGTCTCTCGTGTCGCTTTGGCGGTCGCTCTTTCGACGAACGCACGGCCCGCCGGCGTCGAAGTCCCGCTGCCGGGATGTTGCCGTGACGTCGCGACCCGCGATACGTGCTGTGCCCGACGCCCGCCGCGCGGGCAAGCGCGAGATGACGCGGCCCGCGGCTTGGTCCGCGGCTTGCCGGACTTCCTTGAGCCAGCCCCCGCCCGCAACCCCGGAGCGTTCGAGCCTCATGCCCAGCCCTCATTCGCACGGCCCCCATCCCGTCGAGACCGTTCCGGGCGACCCCGCCTGCGGCCTGCTGCTTCTGTGCGACCACGCCTCCAACCACGTGCCCGACGATCTCGGCCGGCTCGGGGTTCCGGACGCCGAGTTCTCCCGCCACATCGCCTACGACATCGGCGCGGCCGGGGTGACCCGCCGCCTCGCCGCCCTCCTCGGTGCGCCCGCCGTCCTCACCACCTTCTCGCGGCTCGTCATCGACCCGAACCGCGGACGCGACGACCCGACCCTGGTGATGCGGCTCTCCGACGGGGCCGTGGTGCCGGGCAACGCCCGCATCGACGAGGCCGGCAAGGCGGAGCGGATCGCCCGCTTCTACGAACCCTACGACCGGGCTATCGACGCCCATGTCGCCGCGGCGATGGCGGCGGGCGCGCCGCCGGCCATCGTCACCATCCACAGCTTCACCCCGTGCTGGCGCGGCGACCCGCGCCCCTGGCACGTCGGCATCCTGTGGGACCACGACGACCGCCTGAGCGCCCCCCTCGTGGCGGGCCTGCGCGCCGACCCGGCCGGGCTCACGGTGGGCGACAACGAACCCTACGGCGGCGGCCTGCCCGGAGACACCGTCGACCGCCACGCCATCGCCCGCGGCCTGCCCAACGCCCTCGTCGAGATCCGCCAGGACCTGATCGCGGACGAGGCCGGCGAGGCGGAATGGGCGGCGCGATTCGCCGGGCTCCTGCGGCCCCACCTCGCCCCGACGGCTTGACGCCCGGGGCATGGACGCCGACCTCTCTTGGCACGCACGACGAGGAGTCCGCGCCATGACGATCGACACCGCCACCACCACCGAACTCGAAGCCGCCGTCTACCGCCGCCTCGTGGCGCATCTGCGAGCCCGCGAGGACGTGCAGAACATCGACCTGATGACCATGGCCGGCTTCTGCCGGAACTGCCTCTCGAACTGGCTCAAGGACGAGGCCGACGCCCGCGGCCTGGAACTGAGCAAGGACGAGAGCCGCGAGCACGTCTACGGGATGCCCTACGAGGACTGGAAGCGCCGCCAGCCGGAGGCGACGCCCGAGCAGCAGGCGGCCTTCGCCAAGGCCCAGGCCGAACCGCACTGAGAGTTATCGAAGGGACAACGGCGTCGCGGCGCGATGCGAATCGCCCTGGTGGGCCGGGGGGATCGGCACCGCCGATTTCCGCCGGGGCCCTAATCTCCCGGTAAGCTCGACCGCCTAATCCGGATCGACGGGCGCGGCGCCGACCTGTCGCCGCGCCGCCGATTCGAAGGACATCGCACGATCATGGCCGCCTCTCCCGCACCCGCCGTCGACGCCTCCTCCGTCGCCGCCGACCAGCTCAAGAGCTTCATCGAGCGCATCGAGCGCCTCGAGGAGGAGAAGGCCGGCCTCGCCGGCGACATCAAGGACGTCTACGCGGAGGCCAAGGGCACCGGCTTCGACGTGAAGGCCCTGCGCAAGATCGTCTCCCTGCGCAAGAAGGACCACGCCGAGCGCCAGGAGGAAGAGGCGATCCTCGAACTGTACATGCAGGCGCTCGGCATGGTTTAGCGCTCCGCGAGGGAGAGGGAACGTAACCCGACGGGGTGTCCTTTTCATCTATGTTAAAATCTACTATCCGCGCCCTCTGGCACCACGGCCGAGCTTGATCGCCGTGGCCGGCTCGCACGAGGTCAAGACTCCATGGCAGGCCAGAAGACCGACGCACGCGACGTCCATGTCGGACAGCGCATCGCCCTCCAGCGCAAGAAGGCGGCCCTGACGCAGAAGCGGGTGGCCCAGAGCTTCGGCATGTCGGCGGCCCAGCTCCAGAAGTACGAGAAGGGCACCAACCGCATCAGCGCCATCCACCTCGACACCTTCAGCCGGCTGACCGGCGTGCCGGTGGCGTACTTCTTCGAGGGCATGCAGCGCCTCGACGACGTGCCGCCGGAAGGGTTCGCGGAAAGGCCCCAGCAGGCCTTCTCGGCGGATTCGGCGGCGGATGCCGCGCCGGGCTCCTGGCAGGGCCTCGCCGAGGTGGTGGCCGAGCACGTCAAGCGGCACTTCACGGAGGACGGCCGCAAGGACTTCGCGGCCGCCATCCAGGTTCTCGGCACCCGCCTGGGGACCTGAAGGCGCGATGGCCCGACGCGGCCGTCCCGGTGAAGGCCCGCGTCTGCTCTAACGACCGTTTCGTTCGTCGCCACGAACGTGTCCGGTCTTTCGGCTTGACCCTGCCACAGGCCGATGCCAGAACCTCGGCCTTCCGAAGACCGGGTCCAACGCCATCGAATCTGGGCGTACCCACAGCCGGGGATCGTCCTCAATGCCGCGTTCCAACTACCTCTTCACGAGCGAGTCGGTTTCCGAAGGTCACCCGGACAAGGTCTGCGACCGGATCTCCGACACCGTGGTCGACGCCTATCTCGCGGCGATGCCCGAGGCGCGTCTGGGCGTCGAGACCCTGGCCACCACCAACCGCATCGTCATCGCCGGCGAGGTCCGCGGTCCCGATTCGGTGACCTTCGACCATCTCACCGAGCTGACCCGCGAAGCGGTGAAGGACATCGGCTACGAGCAGTCGGGCTTCCACTGGAAGCACAACGACATCGCCATCCACCTGCACGCCCAGTCGGCCGACATCGCCCAGGGCGTGGACGCCGCCGGCAACAAGGACGAGGGTGCCGGCGACCAGGGCATCATGTTCGGCTACGCCTCGGACGAGACCCCCGAGCTGATGCCGGCCCCGATCTACTACGCCCACAAGATCCTCAAGGACCTCGCCGACGCCCGCAAGGGCAAGGTCGGCGACGCGGCCAAGCTCGGCCCCGACGCCAAGAGCCAGGTCACCGTGCGCTACGTCGACGGCCGCCCGGTCGGCGTCACCCAGATCGTGCTCTCGACCCAGCACGTGGACGAGAGCCTCGATTCGGCCGACGTGCGCGCCATCGTCGAGCCTTACATCCAGGCGGCCCTCCCCAAGGGCTGGATCGACGGCTCCACCGTCTGGCACGTCAACCCCACCGGCAAGTTCGTGATCGGCGGCCCCGACGGCGATGCCGGCCTCACCGGCCGCAAGATCATCGTCGACACCTACGGCGGGGCCGCCCCCCACGGCGGCGGCGCCTTCTCGGGCAAGGACCCGACCAAGGTCGACCGCTCGGCGGCCTATGCCGCGCGCTACCTCGCCAAGAACGTGGTCGCCGCGGGCCTCGCCACCCGCGCCACCATCCAGCTCGCCTACGCCATCGGCGTCGCCAAGCCCCTGTCGATCTACGTCGACCTGCACGGCACCGGCACCGTGGACGAGGCCAAGCTCGAAGGCGTGCTGATGGACGCCCTCGACCTGTCGCCCCGCGGCATCCGCCTGAAGCTCGGCCTCAACAAGCCGATCTACGCCCGCACCTCGGCCTACGGCCACTTCGGCCGGGCACCCGACGCGGACGGCGGCTTCTCGTGGGAGCGCACCGACCTCGCCGACAGCCTCAAGTCGGCGTTCTGAGGCCTGTTCCGCATGGTGGGGCGGGGGGATGACCCGCCCCAGGCGGGCGGTATTGCGAGCGAGGAGGCGCCCGAGCGCGCCTTCTTCGGCCGGCGCAAGGGCAAGCGCCTGCGTGCGCTCCAGGAGCAGCGGCTGGCCTCCCTCCTGCCGGAGCTGAGGATCGCCCTGCCGGGAGAGGGCGCGTTCCTCGATCCCGCGGCCCTGTTTCCGGACCCGGTCCGCGAGGTCTGGCTCGAGATCGGCTTCGGCGGCGGCGAGCACCTGGCCGCCAATGCGGCCCGCGAGCCCGGCGTCGGCATCATCGGCGCCGAGCCCTTCGTCAACGGCGTCGTCAAGCTCCTGCGCGAGATCGACGAGCGCGACCTGCGCAACGTCAGGATCTGGGACGAGGACGCGACCGCGTTGCTGGCCGCCCTGCCCGACGCCAGCGTGACGCGCGTCTACCTGCTCTATCCCGACCCGTGGCCCAAGCGCCGCCAGCGCAAGCGCCGTTTCGTCTCCGACGAGAGCCTGGCGGAGATCGCGCGCGTGCTCGTGCCCGGCGGCAGCTTTCGCTTCGCCAGCGACATCGACGATTACGCCGGCTGGACGCTGGTGCGCGTCGCCCGCAACCCGGACCTCGCGTGGACCGCGAGGGCGGCCACCGACTGGACGCGGCCCTGGTCGGATTGGCCCGGCACCCGCTACGAGGCCAAGGCCATCGCCGCCGGCCGCCGGCCGACGTATCTCACCGTCCTTCGTCAAGATGGGGAACAGCCGTCCGGCCGTCGATGATTGGACGAATGGCACCTTGTGGCCGGAATCATCTGCGATCATGGTCTGAATTCAGTCGGGTGTGCCGCGACGGCAGGCTTGACGCCGGCGGGTCCGAGTGAGGTTCGCGTGTTGGGCGGCAGGGCGGATCACGATCCGACGGCGCAGGCGGCCTCGGCCTTCGGGGGGGACGCGCATCGCGTGGCCTTCGACCTGGCCGCCACCGGCCTCGCGATCCTGTCGCCCGACGGCCGCACCATCCTCAGCGCCAATCCCCGCCTGTGCGCTATCGTCGGCCGGCCTCCCGGCAGCCTCGACGACCGGCCGCTGGGGACCGTCGGAGAGACCATGAACCCGGTGCCCGAGGGCATCCGCCTGTGGCGCCAGGCCGACGGCGCGGCGATTCCCGTGCGGGTGCGTCCCTCCGGATCGACGGCCGGCGCCGTGCGGGTCCTCGTGGTCGAGCCCGTGGACCCCGACGAGATGGTCCGGGCCGAGCAGAACCGCGACGCGCTCACCGCGGCCGGGCTCGGGGAGTGGCGCTGGGAGCGTGCCACCGGCCTCGTCACCCTGTCGCGCCGCGCCGCCCACATCCTCGGCCATCCCCCCGGCCATGCCCTGTCCTGGGCGGCCCTGCGCGCGCGGTTCGATCCGGCCGACGCCGAGCGCATCGGGCTGACGGTGCGCGAGTCCGGGCACGCGGGCGTGCCCTATGCCATCGAAGCCCGCGTGCGCCATGGGCACGAGGACCGGACCGTCTGGGTGATGGCCCGGGGCCAGGGCACCCTGGCACCGGACGGGTCGCTCACCGGCATGGTCGGCGTGCTGCAGGACGTCACCGCCCGGGTCGCCGACCGCGACGCTTTGCGCGACCGCGAGCAGCGCCTGCGCATCGCCGCATCCCTGGCCGATCTCGGCATCTTCGAGTGGCACATGCTCGACGACCGCGCGATCTGGGAGAACGAGCGCATGTTCGCGATCTTCGGCCGCCGTCCCGAAGACGGGGCCGTCGGCAAGCGCGAGTTCCTCGATCACATCCTCCACCCCGAGGACCGCATGGCGTTCCGGCACGCGATCTCCGCGGCCCTGCGCGACGACGCGATCCTGCATGTGAGTGGCCGCATCCGCCGGGCCGACGACGGAACCTGGCGGGTCATCGACATGGCCGGCCGCTTCGAGCGCGACACCCCCGACCGCCTGCCGCGGCGCCTGATCGGGGTCGTGGCCGACGTCACCGACCGGCGCCTCGCCGAGGACCGCCAGAACCTCCTGATCCGCGAGTTGCACCACCGGGTGAAGAACACCCTGGCCACGGTGCAGGCCATCGTCGGCTCGACCGCGCGCAACGCCACCAGCATCGAAAGTTTCTACGACGCCTTCGTCGGGCGCATCGTGTCGCTGGCCCACACCCATGCGGTGCTCACCGGCGCCACCTGGCAGATGGCGGGCCTGCGCGACCTGCTCTCCAACGAACTCAAGCCCTATGCCGACGGTGCCCTCGACGGGGAGCCCGACGCCCGCGTCACCCTGATCGGCCCGGCGGTCGACCTCGCCTCCGAGGTCGCGGTGCCGATCGGCATGGCCATCCACGAACTCACCACCAACGCCGCCAAATACGGGGCGCTCTCGACGCGCGCCGGCCGGGTCGCCGTGACCTGGGCCGTGGAGCCGGACGACGCCTGCGGCACCCTGCTCTTCGCCTGGGTCGAGAGCGGCGGACCCACGGTGGCGCCCCCCACTCGCCAGGGCTTCGGCTCGCGGCTGCTGCAACGGGTGCTGACCACGCAGGTGCGCGCCGAGGTGACGACCGATTACGCCCCCGAGGGCTTTCGCCTCACGATGCGCGCGCCCCTGCCTGCCCGGAACGACACCCTCAATCCGTTGTGACGGGGCAACGCCGCGACCTCGAGCGATGCCAAGCGCGTTTACGGGCGTCACGACGCGGTGGCGCCCGCCCACCGGGAGGGGGCCTCGACCGTGCACGACCGGGACGACCCGCTTGAATGCCGGCCTCGCCGCTGGTAGCACGTCTCGTCGGATGCCGGTGTAGCACAGCGGTAGTGCAGCGGTTTTGTAAACCGAAGGTCGGGAGTTCAATCCTCTCCGCCGGCACCGTCAGAGACCCCGCCCATCGGCCGGATCCGATGTCACGGGTCCTGTGCCGGCTTTCGACGACCTGCGGCTTGCGGCGTTCGTCCGCCGGGACGGGATCGATCGTCCCTCGGCCGTGCTGGCATCTCAGGATCGCGGTGCGGCGCTGCCGACGTTCGATCACCGAAGGCACCGGATTCGCTCAAGTCCGCCATCGTCGAAGACGGGGATCACCGTTCGGACGGGGTTCCGGTCGGCGTCATCGGAACGGGGGTGGGCCTTTCGATGCTCCTCCGGCCCGGCCCGAACAGGGTGACGAGCCGCGATGTCGCCGGATCGGCAAGAGGTAGAGCCGTCAAACCGGTTTACTCGATATAGAGATGCGACCCCGCGGTTGCGATCAAGTCGGTATGGTCATCGTGCCGGATCAGCGTGTTTTCGCCGTGGGAAGACGGTTGCTGTTCGATGAGATTGGATCTCGACCTCATGTCGAAGCACAATTGCAGGGCCACGTGCTTCTCGAAGAGGGCGACTTCGAGCGATCTCTTGAGCATGGCGATCTGGTTTTCGTGATCGGCGAGGGTCTTGAACAGAACGGATCGCTCCGCCTCCCATTTCGCCTGCTCCGTCTTGATCTGGTCGATGAGCCGAATGGCCTGCGGCTCGACGGCCTCCTTCCAGGTTTGCAGCCTGTCGATGGAAGTGACGGCGGCTTCGATCAGTCCCAGCGCGCAGAACAGATCAACCTCGACACCGAGGGGGGCGCGATCGCTCGGCGACTCGACCGCAACCTCGGCGCCGTATGGAGAAGGAGTCCGCATCACGGGGTAAGATCTGTGATCAAGGGTCGACGGAATCGGCGCCGTTCTGCTGGTTGCCCGCGAGCTTGCTGCGGCTCTTGGGCCCGAAGGCCGTGAACACCGCGTCATGGAGGCGGATGAGCCAGGCCTCGGCCTCCTTGGCGCGCGCCTCGCCGCGTCGTGCGCGCTCCTCGGATTGGTTCAGGAGGGTCTGCTGCGACGCGAGCTTCTGCTGCAGGCTTTTGATCTCGTCTTCCGCTTGGGTGATGACGTGCTTGAGCTGGTTTTCGAGATCGACCGCTCGCTCCTCGGTGATCCGGATCGCTTCGCTCGCCTCCTGGACGAGCTCGATGGCCGACATCCATTCCCGCTGCGGAGAGGCCGACGCGCCGACGCTCTCGGAGGAGGGGAGGGTGCCTTCCTGGGTGGAGGCCGAGAGGCTGATGACCTTGTCCCCCGTGCGGCCGACATTCGCCTGCCACGGTCGCATCAGGACGGACGCCGTGGGAGAGCCACCACTTTTCAGCGCTTGATCAGACATTGTCGCTTCCCGTGATCATGAATTGCGTCGGCATCACTTGCTGGGCGTATTGAAGGGGCGCACGTTGCTGGCCTCTTCGCCCGAATAGTCCGGTGACTCGGCGTTCGCGTCGTCCTTGCCGATGTCCCGCCAGGGCCGCCCCGAGCGTTTGAAGGCATCGTGCTGTTTTTGCAGCGAAACACGGCTCTCGCGGGCGATATCGAGGGCGCCCTGGAGCAGCGACCGTTCCGAACGCTCGTTCTGGAGATCTTCCAGCAGGCGCCGGTTCGACGTCTCCAGATCGGCCCGGACGGATTCGTGACGATGGGTCAGATGCTCGATCCGGTCGTTCAGGGACGCATTGCGGTTGTTGGCCTGTTCGAGGGCCGCATCCTTCGCGGCCAGCGCCTTGTTGAGCATGTCACAGCGGCTTTCGAGGTCGCCCTTCACCCGCTGGATGTCGATGAAACGCTCGTTCTGCCGGGAGAGGTCGGCCTGGATCGCCTCGAGCCGCCGCTCGGACGTCGTGCGTGCGATGACGGCTTCCTTCAGGCTCCTGTCGGCAGACCGGAACTCCTCGTCCTTCTCGCGAAGCTGGTTCCTGGCCTGAACGAGCAACTGTTCGGTGGAGGCGGCCCGGTTGGACGACGTCTCCAGCTTCATGGCGAGGCTCGCCCGCTCGGTCCGAAGCGCGGACATCTCCGTTTCGTGCTGCGCGTCGTTGCGCTCCCGGAGGGATAGCTCGGCCGCCAACTGACCTTCGATCGCACGCAGGCGCTGATGGTCGGCGTCGGTCGTCGTCTCCAATTCCCGATACTTGAAGTCGAGGTCCGCAAGCCGCGCCGCCTGCTCTTCGCTGAGAAGCTGCAGCCGACGGCCTTCAGCCTCGAGAAGACCGAGCTTCTCGCGCGCATCGGCCAGTTCGTGCTCGGAACGCGCCAGGGCCGTGTCGGCCGCCTGCGCCTCCTGACGCAGCGCGCGATTTTCGCTCGCGAAAGCCTTGTTCTGTTCCGTCTCCGTGAAAAGTTGGCGCTCCAGGCTTTCGACCAGGCTCGATTTGTCCCGCAGCTCGATCTTCTGCGCGACGACGGCGGCCTCGCCCTCCTTCAGCCGGTCGGAGATCTGCTCGGCGTGGACTTGCGACTCGGCGAGCTCACGGCTGACGCGGGAGATGTCGGTCGTCAAATTGGCGACCAGTTCCCTCAGGGTCCCCGAGTTCTTCACCTCTTGCGAAAGCTTCTGCTTCAAGTCCTCGACCTGAACGCTCGCCTTCAAGAGTTCGGCGCTGATGTTGGACAGGGGGTCCAATATCAGGGCGAAGTCGTCCTGCAGTGTCCGCAGGTCTTCGAGCCGGTTCGTCATGGAGTCGATACGCTGGCGAACGACCTCGTCGCGCTGACCGATCGCATCCAATGTTCGGGTCCGACCGGCGACGTCCGGCTTATTCTCGGGCAGAGGATGATGGATGAACTCGGGGACCACGGCCCTCGGGAGACCCGGCGATGCCATCGGAGGCTGCTCCGCATCCCGACGCGCGTCGTCCTGGTCGTGCCGCAGCGATGATGTCGACGTCACGCGGCGGAATGGCGTCCAGCCCATTGTCGCTACAACCCCTACCCTGTGCTCCAGCGCGAAACGCCAGCGAGTAAAGTTTTTACCATACATTCCGGTCGAGGCGAGTCTGCATTCATAGGTTATGAGTCGCAGATTTTTTTGCGAGGACAATGGGATCGCCGCCGACAAAAAATCATGGCTGCAGATTTACAAGATAAAAATTATCATTTTATATTTAAAATGATAGATATCATAATGGTTTATAGCCATGCCGAATGTCAATATTTCACATCATGCTGTAGAGATCATCAAGTGATGATTCGTAATAAACTAAATTATATCGATGTGGCATCGTCGGCAATAACGTTCATCGTCAGAGATTGAGCTCGATCACCATCGACAAAGACTATCCGGTCGAAAGCGTGTCGTCATCGGCCTGGTTTCGAAAGGAAAATATTCAGAATTATGACTCTCCCAAACAACGCATTTTTCCGGCAACCGAAGCGTGTTTTCGGGAAAGACGTTTGCAGGCCGATCTCTATTGAAATCGGGTTTCCTGCCAGGGGTCACGGCAGGCCGGTGACATGCGCATGCCTTCGCGGCGTCGCGACGAGAAAGACGGCACGCGGTCTATCCGGCCACCCCGGGATGGTCGGCCGGCGCGCGCGGTCCGTTCGAGAGAGGTGCTGACCGCTAGGGTTCACGCTCGGCCGGCCCCCTGCGTGGTCCCTGTCCTGATCGGGCTGCGCCGCGCGGTCGTGGCTAGGGCGTGCCACGGCCGTCGGTTTCGCCGCCCGCTTCCACGAAGGCCTTGAGTTCGTCGAGGGATTCGAAGGTGAAGCGGCCGCGCGGGGTCTCCGCCTCGATCGAGCCATCCGAGAACATCACGTAGGTGTTCCCCCCCGAGACATAGGTCCCCACCACCTCGAGGGTGGGGGCGGCAGCCTGCGCGACGGGTTCGGCTGGCGCCGGGTCGATGATGGCGGGCCTGAGGTCCGGGGCTTCGGCGGGCGCGAACGGCTCGGCGTCGGCGGGGGTCGGCGGCGCCGACTCGTGTGCGGCGGGCTCGGGAGCCGGAGCGGGCGCGAGGTCGTGCGGCTCGGTCCGCTCGCCTTGGACGGCCTCGTCGGGATGGCCGTCCGATGCGGGCGTGGGAGCAGGGGGGGGGACGGGCGCGTCCGGCGGAGTCGCGCCGAGCGACTCCTCGAAGGTCGGCTCGGGACGTGCCGCAGGAGATGCGCTCGGCATCGCCGCCGCGGCGGCTCCGGCCGCGAGGACGGACGTGCCGGCGACGAGGGGCCGGCGGCTCGCGGAAGCCTTACCGTCGAAAGACTTATCTCTGGACGTCTCGCCTTCGGAAGCCTTGCCTTCGGAAGCCTTGCCTTCGGAGCCCTCATCGAGGCCGGTCGGATCGAGCCGGCCCCGGTCGCGGTGGGGTGCATCGATCGCCGGGTCGGGCGGCAGGGAGACCGTCTCGGCCAAGTCCACCTCCCGATGGGACGGCGCGGCCTGCAAGGATGGGGGGGCTTGCCAGGATGGGGAGGCTTGCCAGGATGGCGAGGCGAGGGAGCGGGCCAGGGCCCGGACCTGACGGGCGAGGACGGCGAGGCCCAGGAGCACGCCGCCGGCCGAGGCCGTGGTCGCCCCGGCGATGGTCATCGCCAGTCCGCTCTCCAGCCTGACGAAGGGGAATCCCTGAACCACCGAGGCGATGCCGCCGACGATCATGGCGATGGACAGCGCGAACAGCGCAATGATCATGGAGGTCTCGGGGGTCGGGGTACGCGTGACAGGTGGCGCATCGTAAAGGCATGGTGTCCTTTTGCAAAACCGGTTGCGAAACGGGGCCCGTGCGGGACCGGTTTTGCCGTTGCGGCGTTGCCCTCGGCGAGGCGGGGACCTACCTACCGCCGGGCCGGTGGCCCATCGCGGCGCAGCCTTTGCGCCGGGGTCCGAGCCCCGAGCCCCGAGATCCGGAGAGAGCCGATGACCTTCACCCTTCCCGACCTGCCCTACGCCTACGACGCGCTCGCCCCCTACATGTCGAAGGAAACCCTCGAGTTTCACCACGACAAGCACCACAAGGCCTATGTCGAAACCGGCAACAAGCTGCTCGAAGGTACCGATCTCGCCGGGAAGACCGTCGAGGAGATCGTGGTCGCCGCCTACGGCACCAACCAGCCGCTGTTCAACAACGCCGGCCAGCACTTCAACCATCTGCATTTCTGGAACTGGATGAAGCCCAACGGCGGCGGTGCCCCTCCCGGCACCATCGCGCAGAAGATCGACGAGGACCTCGGCGGCTTCGAGAAGTTCAAGGTCGACTTCATCCAGGCCGGCGTCTCGCAGTTCGGCTCCGGCTGGGCCTGGCTCGCGGTCAAGGACGGCAAGCTCGCCATCCTCAAGACCCCCAACGGCGAGAACCCGCTGGTGCACGGCGCCAAGCCGATCCTCGGCGTCGACGTGTGGGAGCACTCCTACTACATCGACTACCGCAACCGCCGCCCCGACTACCTCAAGGCGTTTCTCGAGAACCTCGTGAACTGGGAATACGTCGAGAAGCTCCACGGCGAAGCCACCGCCTGAGCGGACCACGGCGTCGGCCCCGTGGGCACCGGCCCCGCATCCGGGCCGGTGCATCGGCCCTGCTGACGAGCCGCGGACCCCGGGTCCGCGGCGACCCTCGGTGAATGTTCCGCCAGACCCGCGGGCGAGCCGACCCCGGCGTGCGCAACGGCACGCCCCGCGTCCGGCGCCCGGCGGGTCCGATCCGCTTCTGTTGCGCTGCAGCGAAGCCCTCTTGTAGTTTATAGCGATACCGAAGAGCGGCGGGCGCGGACCCAACAGAGCCCGCACCCGCGAGACCCCGAAGTCCCGACCGCCGGCAATGGATCGTGTCCGTCGGCCGGATGGCCCCCTCCGCGCGGCCCGCTCCTCGACCTTTGCGCGACGCGCCCCTGACAGGACGAGATCGATGATCAAACTCACCGTGAACGGAGCTGAACGCAGCTTCGACGGCGACCCCGACATGCCGCTGCTGTGGTATCTTCGCGACGAAGCCGGGTTGACCGGCACCAAGTTCGGTTGTGGCCAGGCCTTGTGCGGCGCCTGTACCGTCCACCTCGGCGGCAGCGCCGTGCGGGGCTGCGTCACGCCGATGTCGGCGGCCGAAGGCCAGGCCGTCGTCACCATCGAAGGTCTGTCGCGGGACGGTAACCACCCGGTCCAGGTCGCCTGGCGCGATCTCGACGTGTCGCAATGCGGTTACTGCCAGTGCGGGCAGATGATGCAGGCGGCCTCCCTTCTCACCGAGACGCCCAAGCCCACCGACGCGCAGATCGACGAGGCCATGGCCGGCAACCTGTGCCGCTGCGGTACCTATCCGCGCATCCGCGCCGCCATCCATCAGGCCGCGGGCACCTCCAAACCCGGAACCTCGAAGCCCGCCACCAAGGGAGATCGCCTGTGATCCACGACGCACGCGCGATGGCCGCAGCGGCCACCACCTCCCCCGAAACCCCCTCGGCGCTGGCCAACGTCAGCCGCCGCGCCATGCTCGGCGGCATGGGCGCCCTGGTCCTGGCCCTGTCCTGGCGTGAGCCGGCCCTGGCGCAGGACAAGGCCGATGGGCCCAAGAAGTTCGGCGCCGACGCCATGCCGCACGGCTGGCAGGACGACCCCAAGGTGTTCGTGGCCATCGCCACCGACGGCACCGTCACGGTCACCTGCCATCGCTCGGAGATGGGCCAGGGCGTGCGCACCTCGGTGGCCATGGTGGTCGCCGACGAGCTCGACGCCGAGTGGTCGAAGGTCAAGGTCGCTCAGGCCTGGGGCGACGAGGCCCGCTTCGGCAACCAGGACACCGACGGGTCCCGGTCCCTGCGCCACTTCTTCCCGCACCTGCGCCATGCCGGCGCGGCGGCCCGGCTGATGCTGGTCCAGGCCGCCGCCAAGCAATGGGGCGTGCCGGTGGCCGAGGTGAAGGCCGAGAACCACGTCGTCACGCACGCCAAGTCGAAGCGCACGGCCGGCTACGGCGAACTCGCGGCCGCCGCGGCCGAACTGCCGGTGCCGGCCCGCGAGGGCGTGGTCCTCAAGGATGCCAAGGCGTTCCGCTACATCGGCAAGACCGATGGCCGTGCCGAATCCGGCCGCGGCCAGGTCCATCTCATCGACAACCGTGACATCACCACCGGCACGGCGATCTACGGCATCGACACCCGCCTCGAGGGGATGCTGTACGGGCTGATCGCGCGGCCGCCGGTGTTCGGGGGCAAGGTCGCGAGCCTCGACGACAGCGAGGCCAAGAAGGTGCCGGGCGTCGTGAAGATCTTCACGATCCCGGCCCCGGCGATCCCGTCCGAGTTCCAGCCCATCGGCGGCGTCGCGGTGGTGGCCAAGAACACCTGGGCGGCCATGAAGGCCCGCGAGGCCCTCAAGATCACCTGGGACGACGGCCCCAACGCCACCTACGATTCCGTCGCCTTCCGGGGCGAGCTGGAGAAGGCGGCCCGCGCCCCCGGCAAGGTCGTGCGCAACACCGGCGACGTCGACGGCGCGATGGCGAAGGCCAAGCAGAAGGTCGAGGCCGAGTATTTCGTGCCCCACCTCGTCCAGGCGCCGATGGAGCCGCCCGCCGCCACCGTGCGGATCAAGGACGGGTTCTGCGAGGCCTGGGCCAACACCCAGGCGCCGCAGGCGACCCACGACCGCCTCGCCAAGACTCTCGGGCTCGCCGCCGACAAGGTGCGCGTGAACGTGACCCTGCTCGGCGGCGGCTTCGGCCGCAAGTCGAAGCCCGACTACGTGCTCGAGGCGGCGCTGTGCAGCCGCGAGGTCGACGGCGCCCCGGTCAAGCTGATCTGGACCCGGGAGGACGACCTCCACCACGGCTACTACCACACCATCTCGGTGGAGCGCCTGGAGGCCGGCCTCGACGCCAAGGGCATGCCGGTGGCCTGGCTGCACCGTTCGGCCGCCCCCACCATCGGCTCGATCTTCGCGCCGGGCGCTAAGAACCAGCTGCCGTTCGAGCTCGGCATGGGGCTGACCAACACCCCCTTCGCGATCCCCAACGTCCGCCTGGAGAACCCGGAGGCCGACGCGCACGTGCGCATCGGCTGGTTCCGCTCGGTCTCGAACATCCCGCACGCCTTCGCGATCCAGTCCTTCGTGGCCGAACTCGCCCATGCGGCGGGCCGCGACCCGAAGGACTACCTCCTCGACCTCATCGGGCCCGATCGCAGCATCGACCCGACCACGCTCGGCGACGTCTGGAACTACGGCGAGGATCCGGTCCGCTATCCGATCGAGACGGGGCGCCTGCGCCGGGTCATCGAGACGGCGGCCAAGGGCGCCGGCTGGGGCCGCAAGCTCGCGAGCGGCCGTGGGCTCGGCATCGCCGGCCACTACAGCTTCGTCACCTACACGGCCGTGGCGGCCGAGGTGGAGGTCGACGCCAAGGGCGTGGTCTCGGTCAAGCGCATCGACATCGCGGTCGATTGCGGGCCGCAGGTCAATCCGGAGCGAGTGCGCTCGCAGATGGAGGGCGCCGTGGTGATGGGCATGGGGCTCGCACTCTCGTCCGAGATCACCTTCAAGGACGGCCGGGCCCAGCAGAACAACTTCGACGGCTACGAGATCACCCGGATCGACGCCGCCCCGAAGGAACTGCACGTCCACCTCCTGCCCTCGAACGACTACGCCAAGCCGCTGGGCGGCGTCGGCGAACCCGGCGTGCCGCCGGTGGCCCCGGCCATCGCCAACGCGGTGTTCGCCGCCACCGGCCGGCGCATCCGCCAGCTGCCGATCCGCAACCAGGCCAGCGCCTGACGAATCGCGCCCTCTCCGGTCCCTGCGACCGGGGAGGGCGGACCTTCGGTGGGTCCGGCGGGTTGGATGAGGATGCGCCGCCCCGCGTGGCCCCCCCTCATCCGCGCCCCGCGCTCTCGAAGGACACGTCCGACATGATACGACGCCTCTGTCTCGCCGCCGCGGTGCTCACCCTGGCGGCACCCGCCTATGCCTCACCCTGCGGCGACGCCATCGCGTCCCTCGAAAGCCAGGTGAAGAACCAGGCCGGTGCGGCGATCTCCGCCTCCACCAGCGGAAAGGCCGCCGCCGGCGCCAGGGAAGGTCAGGGCCGCGAGGGCGAGGCCGGCTCCGCGCCGATGGCGGCTCCGCCGGCCGTGAGCGCCAGTGCGGGAGAGGGCGGAGACCGCGCCATGCAGGCCAGGGTCGCCCTGGACGAAGCGCGCACCGCGGATGCCAAGGCCGACACCGGAGCCTGCGAAGCCGCCGTCGGCCGTGCCCGCGGCCACCTCGCCGCCGCACCCCGCCCCGCGAACCCGTAGCCGCCCGCGTCGATCGTCGTCCGGCCGTCGACCGTCGTGGCCGGCGGCCGTGTCGCGTGACCGGCCATGGCAGTTCCGCAAGCGCGGCGAGGCATGTCCTCGCCCGCGGGAACGGCCGTTCGTGCCCTCAGGCGGCGGCACCCAGGGCATGGTTGTTGCCGCGCAGGCCCGCGCAGAGATCGTCGACTTCCGCAAGGTCTAGGCTATCGCCGGTATGGCATGCGATGGCATCGATCAAGTGATCGTGACGCGGGTCGAAAGGATGACCCTGCAATCTATAGTACTGATAGTAGCGCAATGCTGCAAGAACCGTATCTCTTTCGCGCTGGGTCAGTGTAATATTCTGCATCTGGCGAATTTTGCCCTTGCTCTGCTGGCGATGCTCGCGAGGCATCCTTCCGATTCGTCGGCCTTGACGGTTTAGTAACCCTGCCTCTGCGGGTGCGTCCATCACCTAGGACAGCGTTTCGAACGCCGCCGAGGAGGCGATCGGCCAGCGGGACAAGCCAAGCCGTTGTGCGGTTAGGGCTTCCTTTCCCGCTCGGTCTCCGGGATTTTTTTTGACGCTTCCGGCCCGCCAAATTCCTTGACAGTCGACTCCGGTCCGTCTCCCGACCGGACGCCTGGCGCGGGCCGTCATGCGGCGGGTTTCGCCGTACTTCGGCCCCTCGCGACAGTGCCGGGAAAGCGGACGCTCGCGAGAACCGGAGCCGGCCACGGGCGGTCCAGGGTCGGCGGTCGCCGCGCGAGGATCCGGGCCGGGCCGGCATTCCGCCACGCGCCTGTCCCCCGGCTCCCGGCGGGCACACGAGGCAAAAGGATGTTCTTTCTAAAGAACTCGTGACGGCCGGATTTTTCTTCTCCGCAGAGCCTCGGCCGTGTGACGTTCTTCCATAATGGGCCGGGAGGTACGCCTCGTGGTGACGGAGGGCGTCGGAATTGCCATATCTCGGGTCCGGCGCCGGGCGCCGGTGCTTGACTTCGTTCTTTAAAAAGAACGATATCGGAGCGACGGAATCCCCGGGAGCGGGGACGATGCCACCGAACCACGATCCGGAGTGACGACGTGACCGCCATCGACGCCAGCCAGACCGGGCGCCGCCGCGCCCGCCGCAGCCGTCCCCTGCGCGGGCTCGCGGTCGCCGCCTGCCTGGCGGTGGCCCCGCCGACGGCGGCCTGGGCGCAGACCGAACTCCTCAACGTGTCGTACGATCCGACGCGCGAGCTCTACAAGGACATCAACGCCGCCTTCGCCGCCGAGTGGAAGGCCAAGACCGGCGAGACCATCACGGTGCGCGCCTCGCACGGCGGCTCGGGTTCGCAGGCCCGCACGGTCATCGACGGCATCCCCGCCGACGTGGTGACGCTGGGCATCCCCTCGGACATCGACGCCATCGCGCGCATCTCGAAGAAGGTGTCGGCGGACTGGCGCGAGAAGCTCCCCAACCAGGCGCTGCCCTACACCTCCACGGTGGTGTTCCTGGTGCGCAAGGGCAACCCGAAGGGCGTGAAGGACTGGGGCGACCTCGTGAAGCCCGACGTGAAGGTCATCACCCCCAACCCCAAGACGTCCGCGGGCGGGCGCTGGAACTTCCTCGCCGCCTGGGGCTACGCCTACGAGAAGGAAGGCAAGAACGCCGACAAGGCCAACGCCTTCGTCGGCCAGCTCTACGGCCAGGTGCCGGTGCTCGACACCGGTGCGCGCGGCTCCACCGTCACCTTCGCCCAGCGCGGCCTCGGCGACGTGCTGCCGACCTGGGAGAACGAGGCCTACCTCGTGTTCGACGAGTTCGGCCGCGACAAGTTCGACGTCGTGGTGCCCCCGGTCTCGATCTACGCCGAGCCGCCGGTGGCGCTGGTGGAGGCCAACGTCGACAAGAAGGGAACCCGCAAGGCCGCGGAGGCCTATCTGCAGTTCCTGTACTCAGACACGGCCCAGGCGCTGTTCGCCAAGCACCACTACCGCCCGAGCCGGCGCGAGGCGGCAAAGCCCGAGGATCTCGCCCTGCTGCCCGAGGTCAAGCTCTTCAGGATCGAGGATCTCCAGGGCAACTGGGACGACATCCAGAAGAAGAACTTCGACAACGGCGGTCTGTTCGACCAGCTGAGCAAGGCCGGGCGCTGAAGGTGCGGTCCCTCCCCGCGAGGGGAGGGGCGCCAGACCCGAGATTCGAGACCATCTCCAGGACCACGCCATGGCCGAACCGCCGCTCCGCCCCCGACGCCGCTTCCGCCAGCCGAGCGTGATCCCCGGCTTCGGGCTCACCTTCGGCTACACGCTGACGGTGCTGAGCCTGATCGTGCTCCTGCCCCTGGCCGCCCTGGTGCTGCGCGCCTCGCAGCTCGGGTTCGCGGGCATCTGGGAGGTCGCCACCGATTCGCGCGTGGCCTCGGCGCTGCGGGTCAGCTTCGGCATCTCGCTTCTGGCGGCGCTGGTCGCCTCGGTGTTCGGCTTCATCGTCGCCTGGGTGCTGACCCGCTACGACTTTCCCGGCCGGCGGATCGTGGACGCGGTCGTCGACCTGCCCTTCGCCCTGCCCACGGCGGTGGCGGGCATCGCACTCGCCGCCCTCTACGCTCCCAACGGGTTGGTCGGCGCGCAACTCGCCAAGCTCGGGATCGAGGCGGCCTACACGCCGCTCGGCATCTTCATCGCCATGGTCTTCATCGGGCTGCCCTTCGCGGTGCGCACGGTGCAGCCGCTCATCGTAGAGATCGACAAGGAGATCGAGGAGGCCTCCGCCACCCTCGGGGCCGGCCGCTGGCACACACTGGTGAAGGTGGTGCTGCCGCCCCTGATCCCGGCCGTGCTCACGGGCTTCGCCCTCGCCTTCGCGCGGGGCGTCGGCGAGTACGGCTCGATCATCTTCATCGCCGGCAACCTGCCCTACGTCTCCGAGATCGCGCCGCTCCTGATCGTCATCAAGCTCTCGGAATTCGACTACGGCGGCGCCTGCGCCATCGCCACGATCATGCTCGGCATCTCGTTCGTGACGCTGCTCGCCATCAACCTGATCCAGGCCTGGAGCCGCAGGAGGTTCGGTTATGTCTAGCCTCGCCGTACGGGCCCCGGGACCGTCACGACCGACGTCGCAGCCGGCGCCGCGCACCGCCAGCGTCGTCACCGAGGGCGGATTCGTGCGGTGGCTCCTGATCGCGGTCGCGATCGGCTTCCTCGCCCTGTTCCTGGTGTTGCCGCTGGTGACGGTGTTCGTCCAGGCGTTCGCCAAGGGATGGGCGGCCTATCTCGCCGCCTTCACCGAAGCCGACGCCCACTCGGCGATCCGGCTGACCCTGATCGCGGCGGCGATCGCGGTGCCGTTCAACCTCGTGTTCGGCGTGGCCGCGGCCTGGGCCATCGCCAAGTTCGAGTTCAAGGGCAAGAACCTGCTCGTCACCCTCATCGATCTGCCGTTCTCGGTCTCGCCGGTGGTCTCGGGGCTGATCTACGTGCTCGTGTTCGGGGCGCAGGGGCTGATCGGACCCTGGCTGATCGAACGCGACGTGCAGATCATCTTCGCCATCCCCGGCATCGTGCTGGCGACGATCTTCGTCACCTTCCCCTTCGTCGCCCGCCAGCTGATCCCGCTGATGCAGGAGCAGGGCACCGCCGAGGAGGAGGCCGCGCTCACCCTCGGGGCGTCGGGCTGGCACGCCTTCCGGACGGTGACGCTGCCCAACATCCGCTGGGGGCTGCTCTACAGCGTGCTCCTCTGCAACGCCCGCGCGATGGGCGAATTCGGCGCGGTCTCGGTGGTCTCGGGCCACATCCGCGGGCTCACCAACACGCTGCCGCTCCACGTGGAGATCCTCTACAATGAGTACAACTTCGTTGCCGCTTTCGCCGTCGCCTCCCTCCTTGCCGGTCTCGCTCTTGTCACCCTCGTCATCAAATCCGTCCTCGAATGGCGCTACAGTGCCGACATCGCGGCGGGCGCACGGCGTCACTGACGGCGTGGGCGGCTCCACCGCGATCCGCGTCGAGGCGCTGTCGAAGACCTTCGACACGGCGGCCGTGCTGCACGATTTCTCCCTCGACGTGCGGGCGGGCGAGCTGCTGGCGCTGCTCGGCCCCTCGGGCTCGGGCAAGACCACGCTCCTGCGCATCATCGCCGGGCTCGACTTCCCCGATCGCGGCCGCATCATCTTCGGCGGCGACGACGCCACGCAGCTGCCGGTGCAGCAGCGCGCGGTGGGGTTCGTGTTCCAGCACTACGCCCTGTTCAAGCACATGAGCGTGGCCGAGAACATCGCCTACGGCCTCAATGCCCGCAGGCGCAGCGAGCGCCCGGCCAAGGCCGAGATCAAGGCCCGCGTCGGCGACCTCCTCGACCTCATCAAGCTGTCGGGCTTCGCCGACCGCTACCCGAGCCAGCTCTCGGGCGGCCAGCGCCAGCGCATCGCGCTCGCCCGCGCGCTCGCCGTCGAGCCTCGCGTCCTGCTCCTCGACGAGCCCTTCGGCGCGCTGGACGCCCAGGTGAGGAAGGATCTGCGCCGCTGGCTGCGCGAGATCCACGACCGCACCGGCCAGACCACGATCTTCGTCACCCACGACCAGGACGAGGCGCTGGAACTCTCCGACCGGGTCGCGGTGCTCGACAAGGGCCGCCTCGAACAGGTCGGCACCCCCGACGAGGTCCAGGAGAACCCGGTCTCGGCCACCGTGCTCAAGTTCCTCGGCGACACCATCGAGGTCGAGGCCCTGGCGCGCGACGGGCAGGTCTTCGTCCAGGGGCGCGCCACCCCCGTGGTGGCCCGTCCCGGCCTCGTCGGCCCGGTCAAGCTCTACGCCCGGCCCTGGCAGCTCCAGTTCGCGGAGGCCCACGAGGCCCATCTCCACGGCACCGTGCGTTCCTCCTATCGCACGCAAGGACGCCAGCGCATCGAGGTCGACCGGGAGGGCGAGGGCAAGACCGTGGTGGTGGAGGCCTCCGACACCGCCCGCCTCGCCGCCGGGCTGCCGGTGGGCCTGCGCATCCTCGGGGGGTACGTCTTCGCGGATTGAGGCGCGCGGACATGGGGGGCGTCGTCGCGCTCCCTACGCAACCGGCGCGCCCCGCCCCATATCGTGAGGGTCCGAACCCGTTGCGACGAGGCGATCCCGCGATGCTCCAGATGTTCCGCAAGCGGCCGGTGATGCCCGGCCCCGCCGAGGCGCTGCCCGGCCGCCCCGACCCGATCCCGACCACGGAGCGGCATTTCGTGAACGGCCAACCCTTGAAGGGGCCCTACCCGGAGGGCGCCGAGCGGATCGTGCTCGGGCTCGGCTGCTTCTGGGGCACCGAGCGCAAGTTCTGGACGCTGCCCCACGGCGTGATCGTGACGGCGGTGGGCTATGCCGGCGGCTACACGCCCAACCCCACCTACGAGGAGGTCTGCTCGGGCCAGACCGGGCACAACGAGGTCGTCCTCGTGGTGTTCGACCCCGCGACGCTGCCCCTCGAGGCGGTGCTCAGGACCTTCTTCGAGAGCCACGACCCGACCCAGGGGATGCGCCAGGGCAACGACGTCGGCACCCAGTACCGCTCCGGCATCTACACCCTCACCGACGCGCAGGCGGCCACGGCCAAAGCCGTGCGCGATGCCTATGGCGCCGCCCTCTCCGAGCGCGGGTTCCCGCCGATCACCACCGAGATCGTACCGCTGGACACGTTCTACTTCGCCGAGGGCTACCACCAGCAGTACCTCGCCAAGAACCCGGCCGGCTATTGCGGCGTCGGCGGCACCGGCGTCGCCTGCCCGATCGGGACCGGCGTCTCCGCCTGACGATCGCCCGCGCCGAGACCCAAGCTCGGCCTTGCTGGCCCGGTTCACGCATGCGACATGCGCAGCCGGTCGAGGCGGGGTGGAATGGGAATGATCGAGCGGGTTTTCGAGCGGGCGCTGTTCGCCAGCCGCTGGCTGCTGGCGCCCTTCTACGGGGCGCTGGCCATCGGCATCATGGTGCTCCTGTACAAGCTGATCCAGGAGCTCATCCATTTCGTCCTGCATGCGCCCGAGGCGAACGAGGCGCAGATCATCCTCGGCGTGCTGACCCTCGTCGACCTCTCCTTCACGGCCTCGCTGCTGATCATCGTGATGTTCTCGGGCTACGAGAACTTCGTGTCCAAGATCGACCATTCCGACCATCGGGACTGGCCCGAGTGGATGGGGACGATCGACTTCACCGGCCTGAAGCTGAAACTCCTGTCGTCGATCGTCGCGATCTCGGCGATCCAGCTCCTGAAGTCCTTCATGGACCTCAAGAACACCAGCGACCGCGAACTGGCGTGGCTCGTGGGCATCCACATGGTGTTCGTGGTCTCCGGCATCCTCATGGCACTCACCGACCGCATCGCCGCCGGTCACCACGACAAGTAGGGCGCCCGGTCCCGATCACGGATGGGTGATCCGGCGGCAGGCCGGCGGGCCGCATGAACGTGAGTAATATTTAACGGCTCCGGTGCAGGGTCTCGAAAGGGTTCGGCGAGCGGTTTTCAGAGGGCTGCGTGACATCGCATCAGCACAGCATCGTCGAAGACGCCGAAGGGCGCGCACTCCTGGACCAGGACATCCAGGGCCATGCTGCGATGTCCTCGACCTTCATCGAGCGGCGCGAGGCCCGCAGCGAGACCAACTGGATCGCGCTGATCCGGCTGCTCGATGGAACCGAGCTGCCCTGCAACGTCAAGGACATCTCGAAATCCGGCGCGCGCCTGGGCGTCCCCGCCTCCTGCGTGCTGCCCGACACCTTCATGCTCAAGGTGGTGGGGCGCAACTTCGTCTGCCTCGTCAAGCTCGCCTGGCGCCGGGGTCACTACGCCGGGGTGCGGATCGAGCGCGTCGGCAAGCTGCCCGAGCCGGCCCGGGTCGAGGAGGCGAACACGCAGGCCGGGCCGGATTCCGGCTACAAGGCGATCGGCACCCGGCGCAACAGCCGCGTCTCCTCCTTCTGATCTCGAGCGCCGATGGCCTCCTCGCTCAGCCCGTCGACGGGGGCGCCCTCGGCATGGACCGCGGCGGACAGCGCGATGGCGGCGCTGTTCGCGAGCCTTCTCGCCGCGAGCCTCGTGCTGCCCATCGCCTCGGCCCTGCCGGCGCAGGTCGACTACGCCAACCACCTCGCCCGGATGTGGGTGCTCGCCCGCCTCGACGGGCCGGACGCCAACCCCTTCTACGGTAGCGACTGGGGCTTCTACCCGAACCTGGCGATGGACCTGATCGTGCCGCCGCTGGGCCGCTGGATCGGGGTCGAGGCAGCCACCAAGGCCTTCCTCGTCGCGGGCCTCGTCCTGGTGGCGACGGGGGCGGCCGCGATCGAATGGGTATGGGCCCGCCGCTTCGGCATCTCCGGACTCGTGGCCCTCGTCTGGATGAACAGCGAGCCCTTCGCCTACGGTTTCCTCAACTTCGTGTTCGCCCTCGGGCTCGCCCTGTGGGGGATCGCCGCCTGGCTCGCCCTGGCCCGTCGCGGCTGGCTCCTCCGCCTCGGGCTCCATGTCGTGCTGGTGGCCGCCCTCTCGGTGGGCCATCTCGTGGCGCTCGGCATCTACGGCTTCGCCCTCGGCGTCGTCGCCCTGCGCGACCTCCGGACCGGGGGGCCGACCGCCCGGAACCTCGGCACGTTCGCGGTCCTGGCCGCGCCGATGCCGGTGGTGGCGGGGCTGCTGCTGGCGGGCGACGGCGCCTCGGACGAAACCGGCGTGGTCTGGCTGTGGCGCGACAAGCTGTTCCAGATCCTCATCGTCAACAGCTACAGCATGCCGGTGTCCCTGGTGACCGTGGGCGTCCTGACGATGGCGGGCTACGTCCTCGCCCGCGAGGGAAAGCTGCGTTTCGATGCCACCGGACGCTGGCTCGCCGTCGGGTTTGCGCTCCTCTACGTCGCGATGCCGTACCGCCTGCTCGATTCGGTGATGGCCGACACCCGGCTGCTGCCGGCGGCGGCGATGATCCTGCCGGCCTTCCTGCAATGGCGGCTGCCGGCGCGGGCGCCGCGTGTCTCCCTGGTGGCGGTCCTCGCCGCCCTGGCGCTGGCGGGAATCCTCGCCGTGGTCCCGGTCCAGCGCAGCCACGACGCCGAGGCGCAGGCCGTCCTGGCCACCTTCGCGCAGCTGCCGCCCCATCCCCGCATCCTTGTGGCCCATAGCGCGACGCCGGACAGGTCCTCCGGCGCCGACCCGGACGGCCAGCCCGTACGGCATCTGGCGGTGCTGGCGGTGCGCGATGTGGATGCCTTCGTCACGGTCCTGTTCGCCGCCAAGGGCAAGCAGCCGATCCTGCCCCGGCCGGAATTCGCCTCCCTCGACGCAGGCCTGGCCTTGCCCTCGATCGACACGCTCGCCGCCATCGGCCAGGGCGCGCGCTACTCCGGCCTGCCGGCCGCCATGAACGAATGGCTGACGACGTTCGACGCCCTCTACGTCATCGGTCCGGTGCGCGAGAACCCATTGCCCGGCGCCCTCACCGCCATCGGCCACGGCCGGTCGATCGTGGCCTATCGCATCGTGCCACCGCGGGCACCGGCCGGCCGCTGAGGCCCGCCCGGTCCCTCAGCGGGCCTTGAGCACGGTCCGGCAGGACGGCGGCAGCGCGGCCATGGTCATCGGCGGCTTGGGCCTGCCGGGCTTGGTGGATTTGGGCGGGTTGAGCACCGCGTCGCTGAACCAATAGGCGAGCTCCTCGCCGCAACCGTCGCTGCCGGGCGGCGAGGCCTGGTCCTCGCATTGCGCCGCCCCCGCCGGGCAGGCGAGGCGGATGTGGTAATGGTAGTTGTGCCCGTACATCGGGCGCACCTTGGAGAGCCAGCCGCGGTTGCCGTCGGCCTCGCGGCACAGGGCCTTCTTGATCGCCGGGTTGACGAACAGGCGCGCCACCTCGGGTTGCTGCGCCGTGAGCCGGATCAGCTTGAGGTGCTCGGGCGTCCACACGCCGGGATCGATGTCGAGGCGGTCGGGCCGCACCACGTTGGTGGCCGACATCTCCTCGCGCTCGGACCGGCTCAGGCGGCGGTCGGGCATCGGCGTCAGCCACACGTCGGCATCGAGGCCGAGCTGGTGCGAGGCGTGGCCGGTCAGCATCGGGCCGCCGCGGGGCTGCGACATGTCGCCCACGAGCAGCCCCGGCCAGCCGACCCGCGGCACCTTGGCGGCCAGGCGCTCCATGAACGCCACGAGGTGGGGGGTGCCCCACATCCGGTTGCGCGACAGGCGCATCACCTGCCAGGTCGGGCCGTCCACCGCCAGCGCCTCGCCCCCGGCAAAGCAGCCCCTGGCATAGGAACCGTAGGCCGCCTCCGGCCCCGGGGCCGGGCTGGTGGCGCGCCCGAACAGGGCCTTGGCGGGGGTCGAGGGATCGTCGGGATTGGCCAGCGGCGGCAGCGGCTTGGCGTCGAGGGTGCCGCGGTCCTGGGCCAGTGCGGCCGGGGACGGGACGAGGGCGGCGAGGGCGAGGAACGCGGCGAAGGCGGGGGATCGGATCATGGGCCGGACGCTAGTCCATCCTGGCCCGCTGCGTCGAGGGCATCGGCCTCACTCGGCCGGCGCCACCGCGATCCGGATGCTGTCGGCCTCGGCGCCGCTCACCACGATCGTCACCGGCCGGGTGCCGAGCTGGAAGCGCACGCTCTTGGCGATCCCGGGACATCCCTGCCGGCGGGTGCTGGCGAGCGGCGGGCGGGTCGTGGTCCCGTCCTGGCTCACGTCGATCCAGGCTTTTTCCGAGAGGGTGACCTGGTAGATCCCCGGCATCAGCGGGGCGGGAATCTCGAGGACGCCGCCGCGCGTCTCGGGCTTGGGTTCGCGCGAGGGCGTGAGCGGCAGGCGCGCCTGGGCCTCGGCCGACAGGGCGAGCACCGCCCCCGGCATTTCCGGCGGCAGGATGGCACCGGAGGCCAGGCGCGGCAGGTCCGGCGCGGAGAACCACGCGAGCTCGCGCTGGAGCGGCCAGTCGAAGGAGGCGCAGGCCTCGGTCTCGCCCGCCCGCGCCGCGGACGCGGCGACCCCGGCGAGGACGGCGGCGAGGCAGGCGAGGAGCCGGGTGCGCATCGGCCTCAATCCACCGCGACCATGACGTCGGAGGCCTTGACCACGGCATAGGCGGGCTTGCCCACCGCCAGCTTCAGGCTCGCCACGGCGTCGTTGGTGATGGCGGCGGTGACGACCTGGCCGGGAGCGATCTCGATCTTGACGTGGGCGGTCGTGGCCCCGGTCTCCACCGACACCACGGTGCCCTTGATGACGTTGCGTGCGCTGATCTGCATGAGGGAGACCTCGATCCCGGGATTGATGTCGGCCCGATCTCATACACCTCCCCCGGCCTTCGCGCGACCGCGTCGCGGCTCCCGACCGGGTCATGCCGGGTCGTCGCCGCCCTCCGTCTCCTCGCCGCTGACCCGCCGCGCGACACCCCAGCCGGCCAGGGCGGCATTGATGTCGTCGCGCACGAAGTGGCGGGCGCTGTCGCGGTCGTAGCCCTCGTCGAGGAGGTCGTCGTAGTCGGTGCAGACGTGGCGGGCATAGGCGACGAGGCCGAGCCAGGCCGACGCCTCCGGACGGCCCCGGCGCAAGCCTGGGCTCGCCAGCACCCGGTCGAGCACCGCCCCCGCCTCGAACGCCGGCAGGCGCGGGGCGAGGCGTGCGAGGGCGGCGGCCACGGCCCCGCGCCGCGTCGGGCCGTCGGGTCGATGCATCGGCGGCGTCCTCCATCGGCCACGCTCGGTCGGCCTTGCGGGCCCGGGCGATCCGGCCCGGCCACAATCTTTCCATCTGTGTCGGCTAACGGCGGAGGATGCAAAGGGTCGCCCGCCGGCGGTTGTCCGCCGGCCGGGTGGTGGGTATCGCTGGGCGGATCCTTTCATCATCTCTGCCACACTGCGCCGGCTCCCGCCGCCGGCCGGTGGCGTGGGCCGGTGGCGCGCTCTCGCCACCGCCTTGCCTCCCCCCTTCCAGGACACCGCCATGGCCAAAGCCGCCGCCCTCCTCGCCCTGATCGTCCTGGTTGCCGGCTCGGCCGCGTCCGGGGCGATGGCGCAGGATCCCGCCGCCCGGCCCGCGGGCGGGCAGCGCGCCGTCACCGCCACCGGCGTCACCAAGCCGCCGGGCGCCGCCGAGCGGACCGCCGCCAAGGGCGCCCCGTTCTCCAAGGCCGGGACCGAGGCCGCCATGCTCAAGGCCCAGCGCGAGGCCGCCGCCCGCGACAAGGCCTGGGACGCCAAGATGCGCACCACCATGGGCTCGATCTGCAAGGGCTGCTGACCCGGGCCGCCGTCCGGTCGGGTCCGCCCCCGTGATCCGCCTGGAGGCCGTCTCGAAGCGCTATCCCGGCGCCGAGCGCCCGGCCGTGGACGGCATCGACCTCACCGTGCCCGAGGGGACGACCTGCGCCCTGATCGGCCCGTCCGGCTGCGGCAAGTCGACCACCCTGCGCATGGTCAACCGGCTGGTCGAACCCGATGCCGGTCGCATCCGGGTGGCGGGGCGCGACGTGGCCGAGGTCGATCCGGTCGTCCTGCGCCGCTCCATCGGCTACGTGCTGCAAGGGGTCGGGCTGTTTCCCCATCGCAGCGTCGCGCAGAACGTCGCCACCGTGCCCGTCCTGCTGGGCTGGCCGCGCGCCCGCGTCGAGGCGCGGGTCGACGCCATGCTCGACCTCGTGGGCCTCGATCCCGGGCAGTACCGCCGGCGTCGGCCCGACGCCCTCTCCGGCGGCCAGCGCCAGCGGGTCGGCGTGGCGCGGGCGCTGGCCGCCGACCCGCCGGTGCTCCTGATGGACGAGCCCTTCGGTGCGGTCGATCCGGCCGCCCGCGACCGCCTGCAGGGGGAGATCGGCGCCATCCTGCGTCGCTTGCGCAAGACCGTGATCCTGGTCACCCACGACCTCGACGAGGCCATGCGGCTCGCCGACCGGGTCGTGGTGATGCGCGAGGGCCGGATCGCCCAGGCCGATGCGCCCCTGACGCTGCTGGCCGCCCCCGCCGACGCGGGCGTCGCCGCCTTCCTCGGCGAGGACCGGGTGCTGCGCCGCCTCGCCCTCGTCACGGTGGCCGCCTGCGCGAGTCCCGGCGACGCCCCCGGCGCCCCGGCCATCGCGGGGGAGGCCTCGCTGAAGGAGGCCCTGGCGCTGCTGTTCGCCACCGGCGCATCCCGCCTCGCGGTCACCGGTCTGGACGCGCCGGCCCGGCTCGACATCGAAGCGATCCGGGCCGCGGCGCGGGTGCCGGGCCCGGGCGTTTAGGGACCCAGGAACCGCCCCACCAGCAGCCGTGCCAGGTCGCGGGGCGGCTCCGGGGTCAGCACCGCGAGCTTGCGCGAGGTCGAGAGCGAGGCCAGCCCGTGCAGCCCCGCCCACAGGGTCGCCACCGCCTGGCGCCGTTCCGTCGCATCGGGGATCATCGGGGCCAGGACCCGGTCGACGAGGTCGGTGGCCTGGGCCAGGGCCGCCGCATACCACTCCGGGAACGCCGAATCCGGGGCGAGGGTATGCTCGAACACGAGGCTCCATACCTGCGGGTCGGCGGCCACGAAGGCGAGGTAGGTGTCGGCCAGCGCGAGGGCGTTGGCGCGGGGCGTCGCTCCGGCGTCCACCGAGGCGACGAGGGCCGCGTGCAGGCGCGCCAGGGTGCGGGCGTTCACCCGCATCACCACCGTGTCGAGGTCGCCGACCGCGTTGTAGATCGAGTTCGGGGCGTAGCCGATCACGGCGGCCAGCCGCCGCATCCCGAGGCCGCGCAGGCCCTCGGTCCGTACCAGCCCCTCTGCTGCCTTGGTGACGAGGGCCGAGAATTCCTCGCGGCTGTGCTCGCCGCGCGGGCCGGTGCCGCGCCGCGCCGTCGTTCTGCTTCGGGTTGGCTCGGTCACCGCGCTCGTCCCTCCCGCCCGGCCGTGCGGCGCCGCACGGAGCCGGCGGCTTAGGGGCCCGGCGCCCCCGGATCAAGATTGCACGGCGTATAAAACAACGCCATGATTTGCACGTCGTTCAAAGCGATGGCGGCCGGGCTCACCCGAAATGAGCCGCGCAGGCCCGAATTTGACGCTTCGTTATGTGGCGGGCAGTCATGCTCCCGCCGGAGGAGAATGCCATGTTCCGCTCGTTGATGACCGCGCGCCGTTTCGCGCCGCTGTTCTGGTGCCAGTTCTTCTCCGCCTTCAACGACAACTTCCTCAAGAACGCCCTGGCGTTCCTGATCCTGTTCAAGGTCAGCCAGGGCGGCGACGGCGCGTCCCCCGGCATGCTCGTCACCCTGGCCAGCGCCGTCTTCATCGGCCCGTTCTTCATCCTGTCGGGCCTCGGCGGCCAGCTCGCCGACCGCTACGACAAGGCGGTGGTCGCCAAGCGCCTGAAGTTCGCCGAGATCTTCGCCGCGGGCGCCGCGGTGCTCGGCTTCTACCTCCATTCGGTCCCGGTCCTGTTCGTGGCCCTCGGGCTGTTCGGCGCCATCGCCGCCCTGTTCGGACCCATCAAGTACGGCATCCTGCCCGATCACCTGAAGCGGGCCGAACTGCCGGCCGGCAACGCGCTCATCGAGGGCGCGACCTTCCTCGCGATCTTGCTGGGCACCATCGTCGCCGGGCTGGCCACCGCCATGGGCGGCGAGCCCGCCGCCTTCGGCGTGATGATCATGGCCTTCGCGATCCTGTGCTGGCTCTGCGCCCGCGGCATCCCGCGCACCGGCGAAGGCGCGCCCGATCTCGTGATCGACCCCAACATCGCCCGCTCGACCCGCGACCTCCTGCGCGATCTGTGGTCGGACACCCGGCTGTGGCGCGGCTCGCTCATCGTGAGCTGGTTCTGGCTGGTGGGCGCGGTGGTGCTCTCGCTCCTGCCCGTCATGGTCAAGAACAGCTTGCACGGCTCCGAGACGGTGGTGACGCTGCTGCTGGCCATGTTCTCGGTGGGCATCGCGCTGGGCTCGGGCCTCGCCTCCTGGCTGGCGAGCGGGCGCATCGTGCTGCTGCCGACCCCGATCGGCGCCGTGCTGATGGGCCTGTTCGGCCTCGACCTCGCCTGGACGCTGTCGCACCTCCCCCCGGGCGGCGGCGAACTCGTCGGCGCGCAGGCCTTCCTCGCCACGGGCACCGGCCTGCGCGTCACCATCGACCTCGTGGGCCTGGCCATCGCCGGCGGCCTCTACATCGTACCCTCCTTCGCCGCGGTCCAGGCCTGGACCGACAAGGACAAGCGCGCCCGCGTCATCGGCGCCGTCAACGTGCTCACCGCCGCCTTCATGGTGGGCGGCACCCTGGCGCTGGCCGCCCTGCAGGGCGCGGGCTGGTCGATGGCCGCCCTGTTCGCGCTGATCTCCGTGCTCAACCTCGTGGCCGGCGCGGTGATCCTGACGGTGATGCCCACCAGCGCGTTTCGCGATTTCCTCTCGATCCTGTTCCGCGCCTTCTACCGCCTCGAGGTGCGCGGCCTCGAGAACGTGGAGGCCGCCGGCCCCAACGCGATCATCGCCCTCAACCACGTCTCGTTCCTCGATGCGCCGCTGGCCCTGTCGCTCCTCGACCAGGAGCCGGTGTTCGCCATCGACCACGGCATCGCGCAGCGCTGGTGGGTGAAGCCGTTCCTGCGGATCACCAAGGCGATGCCGCTCGATCCGACCAAGCCCATGGGCACGCGCACCCTCATCAACGCCGTCAAGAACGGCGAGACGCTGATCATCTTCCCCGAGGGCCGGCTCACGGTGACGGGGAGCCTGATGAAGGTCTACGACGGGGCCGGGCTCATCGCCGACAAGTCCGGCGCCATGGTGGTGCCGGTGCGCATCGAGGGACCGGAGAAGACCATCTTCTCCCGCCTGTCGCGGGACCAGGTGCGCGGGCGCTGGTGGCCCAAGATCGTCGTCACCGTGATGCCGCCGGTGCGCCTCGAGGTCGATCCCGCCCTCAAGGGCAAGAACCGCCGGCAGGCGGCGGGGGCCGCCCTCTACGGCATCATGTCGAACCTCGTGTTCGACACCACGCCGATCGACCGCGGCCTGATGGAAGCGCTGATCGCGGCGGGCGAGGACTACGGCTGGGGCCGCACCGCGGTGGAGGACCCGATCACCGGCAAGCTCTCCTACTCCCGCCTCGTGATGGGGGCCACGGTGCTGGGCCGCAAACTGATGCCGCTGGCGCCGGAGGGCCGTCCCATCGGCCTGATGCTGCCCAACGCCAACGGCGCGGCGGTGACCTTCTTCGCCCTGGCCTCGGCGGGCCGGGTGCCGGCGATGATCAACTTCTCGGCCGGGCCCGCCAACATCCTGTCTGCCTGCAAGGCGGCGCAGGTCACCACCATCCTGACCTCGCGCGGCTTCATCGAGAAGGCCCGCCTTGGGGGGCTGGTCGAGGCGATCCAGGGTGCGGTGAAGCTCGTCTACCTCGAGGACGTGCGCGCCACGATCTCCACCACGGACAAGCTGCGTGGCCTGCTCGCCAATGGGATCCTGGCCAAGCGAAAGCCCCTGGTGGCGCGAAAGGGCGACGACCCGGCCGCGATCCTGTTCACCTCGGGCTCGGAGGGCACGCCCAAGGGCGTGGTGCTGGCCAACCGCAACATGCTCGCCAACACCGCCCAGGCCGCCGCGCGTATCGATTTCGGCCGCACCGACAAGGTCTTCAACGTGCTCCCCGTCTTCCACGCCTTCGGGCTGACGGTGGGGCTGGTGCTGCCCCTGGTCTCGGGCGTGCCGGTCTACCTCTACCCCTCGCCGCTGCACTACCGGATCGTGCCCGAGCTCATCTACGGCTCGAACAGCACCATCCTGTTCGGCACCGACACCTTCCTCACCGGCTACGCCCGGGCGGCGCATGCCTACGACCTGCGCTCCCTGCGCTACATCCTGGCCGGGGCCGAGCCGGTGAAGGAATCGACCCGGCGCACCTACGCGGAAAAATTCGGCCTGCGGATCCTCGAAGGCTACGGCGTCACCGAGACCGGCCCGGTGCTGGCGCTCAACACGCCGATGTTCAACAAGTTCGGCAGCGTCGGGCGGATCATGCCGGGCATGGAATCCAGGCTCGAGACGGTGCCGGGAATCGAGGAGGGCGGGCGCCTGTTCGTGCGCGGCCCCAACGTCATGCTCGGCTACCTGCGCGCCGAGAAGCCGGGCGTGCTGGAGCCGCCGGCGGACGGGTGGCACGACACCGGCGATATCGTCACCATCGACGCGGCCGGCTTCGTCACCATCAAGGGCCGGGCCAAGCGCTTCGCCAAGATCGCCGGCGAGATGGTGTCGCTCGCCGCCATCGAGTTGCTCGCCGCCGAACTCTGGCCCCAGGCCCCGAGCGCGGTGGCCGCGGTGCCCGACGCGCGCAAGGGCGAGCGGCTGATCCTGTTCACCGAGGCGAGGGGCGCGACGCGGGCCGACTACCAGGCCTTCGCCAAGGGCAAGGGCGCCACCGAGATCGCGATTCCCGCCGAGGTGGTGGTCGTCGAAAAGGTGCCGATGCTCGGCACCGGCAAGGTCGACCAGGTGACCGTCACCCGGCTCGCCCGCGAGCGCGCCGAGGGCCAGGCCACCGCGGCGGCGTGAGGGGGGGTAAGAGGGGGCCGAGGCGGTCCCCTCTCGCGCGGTCAGTGGAAGAACGGCAGGGCGTGCGGCGCGTAGAGGCCGAAGCCCAGGAGCGCGAGGCCCATCACCCCGAGGCCGCCGCCGAGGAAGCCGAGCGCCGCGATGCCGGTGATGACCTGGGCCGAAGCCAGCACGATCCCGATCTGGAACGCGGCCGAGCCGATCTCGTACTGGTGGTAGCGGTGCAGGGCGAGGTCGCGCCGCGCTTCCGAGGCGCGTGCCTTCTCCTGCAGTTCCTTGCGGCCGTCGCCGGAGGCGGGGTCCGACTCCCAGCGCGCCAGGGTCTTGGCCCATTCCGCCCGCTTCGCCTTGACCGCCTCCGCCTCGGCGCCCCCGGGCGCGGTGAGCACCAGGGTCTCGTCGGCGCTGCGCAGGATGGTGCCGCGGATGGTCCGCGCCTGGAAGAAGGACCACTGGTTGGCGGCCTCGACGTTGGCGCTGAGCGCCTCGGTCTGCGCGCCCTTGGCCAGCGTCTCCGCCAGCGCCAGGAACAGCGCCAGCACCGAAATCAGCAACGCGATCTTCTTGTTCGCGCCGTCTACGGCCCCGTGACCCGACATGGTTCCTCCCGTGATTCGTTCGCGGCGGAGAGACAACCGATCGGAGGCCCGAGCGCAACCGTTTCTCGTCTACGTCGTGCGCGACGGCGAGCCGGCTCGCGCTCAACCGGGCACGGTCGCGCGGGCACGGCCCCGCGGGTTACGGTCCCGCAGGCCCGCCGCGGCGCCCGGCGGGGATGGGGCCGTAGGAGCGGGCGGGTTCGCGCAGGGGCTGGCCGATCCAGAGCAGGATCACGCCCAGCACCAGCCCGATCAGTGCCGCGGGGGCGACGCCGAGCGGCAGCAGGATCGCCTGCCACAGCCAGGGCGCGATGCCCTCGATCGCGGTCTTGAGGTTGGCCAGCGGCGTGGCCAGGGTGGTCAGAGGCAGTTCGCCGAGGGTCGTGACGCGCAACCCGTTGTTGGCCACCGAACGGGCGCCGTCATAGACGAGGCAGACGAAGCCCGCGGCCAGGATGACGAGGCCGAGGGCGCGGAGGAGAAAGCGGAGCATGGCGGCTGAAGACCCTGCCGGTTCGGCCGTGACGGGATGAGGAGCGCAGCATCGGGCTGCGGTTGCGGGGTGCGCGCAAGCCATGCCACAGGGGCGGCATGCGGGACAGTGGACCACCAGCGACACCGACGACAGGCGACCGCCATGCTCTCGAGGGCCAAGCTCCCGACAGTCATGCCCCCCTCGCCCTGATCGTCTTCGACTGCGACGGCGTGCTCATCGACAGCGAGCCGATCAGTCTCGCCTGCCTCACGGCCGGTCTCAACCGCATCGGTGTCGCCATCGACGTGGACACCGTGCGGGCGCGGTTCGCCGGCATGTCGATGGCCTCGATCATGGCCGCGGTCACCCAGGATACCGGCATCGCCGCGCCGGAGGGGTTCCTCCCTCGGCTCAAGGCGGACATCCTGGCGGCGTTCGACGCGCGGCTGACGCCGATGCCCGGAATCGCGGGTGCGGTCTCCTCGCTGTCCCTGCCGTTCTGCGTCGCATCGAGCAGCGATCCGGTGCGGCTGCGCCATTCCCTCGGCCTCACCGGCCTGCTGCCCCTGTTCGAGGGACGGATCTTTTCCTCGACCATGGTGGCGCGGGGCAAGCCGGCCCCCGACCTGTTCCTGCACGCCGCCGCGACCATGGGCGTGGCCCCGGCCGCCTGCCTGGTGATCGAGGACAGCGTGCCGGGCGTGATCGCGGCACGGGCGGCGGGTATGCGGGTGGCCGGCTTCACGGGCGGCGGCCACTGGAGCCACGACCGCTCCGGCGCCGACCTCGCGGCGGCCGGCGCCGTCCCGATCTACGGCGACCACCGCGACCTGGACGGGATCGTGACGCGGGCCGGCGCCCTCAGCACGGCATCAGTCGCCTGATCTGGTGCAGGATGTCCTCGCCCGTGCACGGACGGGCAATGAAGTGGGCGCCGTCCGGCATCCGCTCGGGGTCCGGTGCGGCCCGCCCCGAGACGATCACGATCGGCAGGTGCGGCCGCGCCTCCGAGACGGCGGTGGCGAGATCGAACCCGTTGACCTTGCCCGACAATTCGACGTCGGTGACGAGGCCGCGAATGTCTGGCCTCGCCTGCAGGATGCCGAGCGCCCGCTCGGCGGAGGCGCATTGCACCGTGTCGTAGCCGCCATCCTCCAGGACGTCGGCGAGATCCATGATCGTCAGCGCCTCGTCCTCCACCAGGAGGATCACCGGGCGGTCGCCGGCCGGGCCTGTCGTCTGTTCCACCACGATAGCCGTCCTCTTTGCGAAGGGTATCGGCGCCGGCGGCGTGCGAGGGCGCACCGCGCGGCGTGTCAGTGACCCAACGACCGAGGCCGGTCAGGGTTGCAGCCCTCCCTCGCCGACGACGTCCCGCACCACGCGCGTCACCGCCGCCACGAGACGGTCGAGGTCGGCCATGGGAATGGCGAGCGAGGGGGTCAGGTACACGATGTCGCCGAACGGCCGGACCCAGACGCCCTGCGCGACGAAGCGGGCCTTGAGGTCGGCCAGATCCGGAGGAGTCGCGAACTGCACCACGCCGATGGCGCCCAGCACGCGCACGTCGACGACGCCGGGCAGGCCGGACAGGGGCGCCAGCCCCTCGGCGAGGCGCAGGGCGATGGCACCGGCCTGTTCGAGGCGCGGCTGCGTCTCGAACAGGTCGAGGCTGGCGTTGGCCGCCGCACATGCCAGCGGGTTGGCCATGAAGGTCGGGCCGTGCATCAGCGCGTGGGCGGGATCGTCGGACAGGAACGCCTCGAACACCTCCGTGCGCGCCACGGTGGCGGCCAGCGCCATGGTGCCCCCGGTGAGCGCCTTCGACAGGCACAGGATGTCGGGCACCACGCCCGCCTGCTCGCAGGCGAACAGGGTGCCGGTGCGGCCGAACCCGGTGAAGATCTCGTCGCAGATGAGGGGCAGCCCGTGGCGCCGGGCGAGGCGGGCGATGGTCGCCAGCACCTCCGGGGCGTGCATCCGCATGCCGCCGGCCCCCTGCACCAGGGGTTCGACGATCACCCCGGCCAGGGTCTCGCGGTTGGCTGCCAGCGTCCGGTCGAGGGCCTCCACTTCGGCCTCCGACCGCGGCAGGTCGCAGAAGACCTGGGCCGGCACCGCGTCGCCGAAGGCGCGGTGCATGCCGTCGACGGGGTCGCACACCGACATCGCCCCCATGGTGTCGCCATGGTAGCCGCCCCGGAAGGCGAGGAAGCGCGTCCGCCCGGCCACCCCGCGGTTGGTCCACATCTGGACGGCCATCTTGAGGGCGACCTCGACGGCGACGGACCCCGAATCGGTGAAGAAGACGTGGTCGAGGTCGCCCGGCAGCAGGGCGGCGAGGCGCGCGGCCAAGCGCTCGGCCGGGGCATGGCTGAGCCCGCCGAACATCACGTGCGGCATGGCTGCGAGCTGGTCGGCCACGGCGGCGCGGATGTGGGGCTGGTTGTAGCCGTGGACCGCCGTCCACCACGAGGCGATGCCGTCCACGAGTTCGCGCCCATCGGCGAGAACGATCCGCGACCCGTGGGTGCGCACCGCCTCGAGCGGCGCCGCCGCGGTCTGCATCTGCGTGTAGGGCCGCCACAGGGCGGTGGAGGGACGGGCCATGGCGGCCGGAATGGGCGCCCGCCCCAGGCACGTCAAGGGACCGCAGCCGTGTGGGCTGCGGTCCCGGGGAGGATGGTCGACGGAGGCCGAAGCCCCCGCGTCAACGAAGCTGGGTCAGCTCGGTGGCGACCACGCCGCTCGCGCGGATCTGATCGGGCAGGGCGCTGAAGTGGGTGTAGCCGGCCTCGCGGGCCATCGCGTCGAGGGCCGAATCGGCGTCGCTCGCCTGGCCGGTCCAGAGCACGGCACCGCTGGTGGTCTGCTTGATCTGGTAGATGGTCATGTCCGCTCCGCCTTCACCCGGTGGATATCTGGACGGTCAACGCCGGACGCGGCCCCCGGTTGCAGTCCGTGACGATACCGCCGTCCGGGCCGCCATGCGACGACGGCGCAACGGTCCGGAAACCTCGGGGCCTTGAAAACGCCGGCCTTGCCGGGCACCGCTGGGTGCTCGGGGGGCAGCGGCGCGACGCGTCCGTCCCCGAGTCCACACGTCTGCCGGGCCCCGACAACCGATGCACGCCACCCGCCTCGTCCTCGCCCTCGCCGCGTCGGTCCTCGGATCGGCGGGCCTCGCTGCGGCCGAGCCCTCCACGGTGCCGGACGCCGCGGCCCTGGCGCCCGCCGTGACGGTGGCGCCCGCCGCCCGGCGCGAACTGGTGGAGGAGGCCGTGGTCACCGGCACCCTGGTGGCCCGCGACGAGATCCTGGTGGCGCCGGAGGTCGAGGGCTTCCGCATCACCGAACTGCTGGTCGAGGAGGGCGCGCGCGTCGAGAAGGGCCAGGTGCTGGCCCGGCTCTCGCGCGAGATGGTCGAGACGCAGGAGGCGGCCAACCGCGCCGCCATCGCCAAGGCCGAGGCCTCCATCGTCCAGGCCCGCAGCCAGATCGTGCAGTCGCAGGCCGCGCAGACCGAGGCCAACCTGTCCCTGGAGCGTGCGCGGTCGCTCGTGAAGACCGGCAACGCCACCGCCGTCACCCTGGAGCAGCGCGTCTCGGCCGCCGAATCCGGCGAGGGGCGCCTCGCCTCCGCCCGCGGCGGCCTGCAACTGGCGGAAGCCGAGCTCGCCTCCGCCAGGGCCCAGGCCAGCGAGATCGCCCTCAGGCGGGCCCGCACCGAAATCCGCGCACCCGAAGCCGGCATCGTCAACCGCCGCACCGCCCGGGTCGGTGCCACCGCCACCGCCGTGGGCGAGCCGCTGTTCCGCCTGATCGCCCGGGGCGAGATCGAGCTCGAAGGCGAGGTGCCCGAGACCGCGATGCCCCGGCTCGAGGTCGGCGACCCCGCCCGCCTCGACCTCGACGAGGGCCGCACCCTCGGCGGCCGGGTCCGCCGCATCGACCCCGAGATCGACCGCGCCACCCGGCTCGGCAAGGTCCGCATCAGCCTCGATCCCGATCCGGGCCTGCGCATCGGCGCCTTCGCCCGCGGCCGGGTCGAGGTCAGCCGGCGCGAGGGCGTGACGGTGCCGCTCTCGGCGGTGCTCTACCGGGCCGACGGCGGCGCCGGCGTGCTGGTGGCCGTGGACGGCCGCGTCGAGGCGCGCAAGATCGTCCCCGGCCTCTCGGCCAAGGGCCTGCTCGAAGTGCGCTCGGGCGTGGAGGCCGACGAGGCGGTGGTGGTGCGCGCCAGCAGTTTCCTGCGCGACGGCGACCGCATCCGGATGGTCCGGGCGGCGGTGGCCGCCGACGCGGCGGCCAAGCCTTCTGCCGACACGGCGGCCAAGTGAGCGGGATCTGACGCCATGCGCCTCAACGTCTCCGCCTGGGCGATCCGCAAGCCCATCCCCTCGATCGTCCTGTTCCTGGTCCTGGTGGTGCTCGGCATCGTCAGCTTCCGCAGCCTGCCGATCACGCGCTTTCCCAACATCGACATCCCGATCGTCTCGATCCTGGTGACGCAGGCCGGTGCCGCCCCCTCCGAGCTGCAGACCCAGGTCACCAAGGTGGTGGAGGACGCGGTCGCCGGCGTGAGGGGCGTCAAGCACATCACCTCGGCCATCGCCGAGGGCACCTCGACCACCACCATCGAGTTCCGGCTGGAGACCAACACCGACCGGGCGGTGAACGACGTCAAGGACGCCATCGCCAAGGTCCGGGTCACCCTGCCGCGCACCATCGACGAGCCCATCGTCAGCCGCGTCGACATCGCCGGCCTGCCGATCATGGTCTACGGCGCCTCGGCGCCGGCGATGACGCCCGAGGACCTGTCCTGGCTCATCGACGACGTCGTCGCCCGCCAGATCCAGGGCGTGAAGGGGGTGGGCGGCGTCGAGCGCCTCGGCGGCGTCGCCCGCGAGATCCGTGTCATCCTCAAGCCCGACCGGCTGCTGGCGCTGGGCATCACCGCGGCCGACGTCAACCGGCAGGTCCGCCTCACCTCCGCCGACATGGCCGGCGGGCGCGGCGAGGTCGGCGGCCTCGAGCAGTCGATCCGCACCCTCGGCGGGGCCGCGAGCCTGGCGACCCTGGCCGAGACCTCCATCGTGGTGCCGGGCAACCGCAAGGTCCGGCTCGACGAACTCGCCACCCTGGTCGACGGCTCGGAGGAGCCGCGCACCTTCGCCCGCTTCAACGGCGAGCCGGTGGTGGCCTTCGCGATCTCGCGCGCCACCGGCGCCAGCGACGCGCAGGTGGCCGAATCGGTGGCCCGGAAGATCGCGGAGCTAGCCGAGAAGAACCCGGGCGTGCGCTTCGACCTCATCGACACGGTGGTGACCAACACGGTCGGCAACTACCACTCGGCGATGCTGAGCCTCATCGAGGGGGCGCTGCTCGCCGTCGTCGTGGTGTTCGTGTTCCTGCGCGACTGGCGCGCCACGCTCATCGCCTCGATCGCGCTGCCGCTCTCGGTGCTGCCGACCTTCTGGGTCATGAGCACGCTCGGCTTCTCGCTCAACGCCGTCAGCCTGCTGGCCATCACCCTCGTCACCGGCATCCTCGTCGACGACGCCATCGTCGAGATCGAGAACATCGTGCGCCACATGCGCATGGGCAAATCGGCCTACCGCGCCTCGCTGGAGGCCGCCGACGAGATCGGGCTGGCCGTCATCGCCATCACGGCGACCATCATCGCGATCTTCGCCCCCGTCTCCTTCATGAGCGGCATCGCCGGGCAGTACTTCAAGCAGTTCGGCCTCACCATCGCGGCCGCGGTGTTCATGTCGCTGCTGGTGGCGCGCCTGATCACGCCGCTGCTGGCCGCCTATTTCCTGCGCGACCACGGGCCGGAGGACACCCGCGAGGGCTTCGTGATGCGCGGCTACACCCGCATCGTCGCGTGGTCGGTGCGCCACAAGTTCGTGACGCTGGTGGTGGGGCTCGGCTGCTTTGCCGTCTCGATCTGGTCGACCACCCTCTTGCCGGCCGGCTTCCTGCCGGCGGAGGACGCGGCGCGCACCATCTTCGTGGTGGAGCTTCCCCCCGGCGCGCGCCTGGCCGACACCACCCGCGTCACCGACGGGCTCGTCGAGCGCATCCGCGGCCTGCCGGAGGTGCGCAGCGTGTTCGTGGACGGCGGCCGCCAGCTGCCCGGCAAGAAGGAGGTGCGGCTCGCCACCTTCACCATCAACCTGACCCCGAAGAACGCCCGCGCCCGCACCCAGAAGCAGATGGACGTGGTGATCGGCGCCCTCCTGAGGGAGACGCCCGACATCCGGTTCTGGGCGCTGCGCGAGAGCGGCCAGCGCGACCTCACCCTGGTGGTGGCCGGCCCCGACCGGCTGGTGGTGGCCGACACCGCCGCCCAGCTGCAGCGCGAGGCGGCGGGGGTGCCCCACCTCGTCAACGTGATGTCCACAGCCCCCCTCGACCGCACCGAGGTCCGCATCCGGCCCAAGGCCGGCGTCGCGGCGGATCTGGGCGTCTCCACCGACCTCATCGCCGAGACGGTGCGGGTGGGCACCATCGGCGACATCGGCGCGAATCTCGCCAAGTTCAACGCCGGCGACCGCCAGGTGCCGATCCGGGTGCAGCTGCCCGAACGGCTGCGCGGCGACCTTTCCGAGATCGCGACCATGAAGGTGCCGGTCAAGGCCGGCGCGGCGGTGCCGCTGGCGAGCGTCGCCGACATCAGCCTCGGCCAGGGGCCCACCGCCATCGACCGCTACGACCGCGCCATCCGCGTGGCACTGGAGGCGGACATGCAGGGCTCGGACGCGCTCGGCTCCCTCATCGAGGCGGTGATGGCGCTGCCCACCGCCAAGAACCTGCCGCCGGGCGTCACCCTGCGCCAGACCGGCGACGCCGAGGTGATGGGCGAGGTGTTCGAAGGCTTCGCCCTGGCCATGGGCGCCGGCCTGATGATGGTGTTCGGGGTGCTGGTGCTGCTGTTCGGCAACTTCCTGCAGCCGCTCACCATCCTGTTCTCGCTGCCGCTCTCCATCGGCGGCGCCATCCTCGGCCTCCTGATCTTCAGCAAGCCGATCTCGATGCCCGTGGTCATCGGCATCCTGATGCTGATGGGCGTGGTGACCAAGAACGCGATCATGCTGGTGGATTTCGCCATCGAGGAGATGGCGGCCGGGGTCGACCGCGCCACCGCCATCATCGACGCCGGCCGCAAGCGCGCCCGCCCCATCGTGATGACCACCATCGCCATGGCCGCCGGCATGGTGCCCTCGGCGATGGCATTGGGCATCGGCGGCGAGTTCCGCGCCCCGATGGCCATCGCGGTGATCGGCGGCCTCATCGTCTCGACGGGCCTTTCTCTGATCTTCGTGCCCGCGATCTTCGTGCTGGTGGACGACCTTTCCCGCCTGATCGTGCGCCTGTTCTCGCGCTTCATCGGGACCAAGGACGAACCCGAGGCCGGCGAGCCCTTCGCCCTCCCGGGCCCGCCCGCCAACGACGGCCGCATCTCACCACGGGTGGCGGCGGAGTAGGGGGCGGGGGGATGCGCCCGTTGCTCCGATCGAGCGGATGGCCGTGTCGGTTCGAAAGGGAACCGCCCAACCGAGTGGTCCAAATCTGACGGATGGAGCCCATGCCCTGGGTCCGCTCCCGACCCGAAGCGGACCTCGACAGCACAGCGACAGTCAATTCTCGGCTTGGCCGATCTCGGACCTTCGGAAGGTCGCCTCCGCCTGCTCCAGCTGAAATTCACCGGGCAATTTGGGGATTTGCATCCAATGCGTGGGCTCGAAAGTCAGGCGCTTGGGCGGGGCAAAAGGGTCGGACAGAGCATGGTCGGCTAAGTCGAGATTGAAGAGCGGAGGTCGCTCCCCATTCAATGCGACCGTCAGCAAACCGCACACGCCTTCATACGCGCTCAGCGCGTCCAACTGCGTTGGATGTGTTCCTTCGTGCGAAAGATCGTTGCGGGCTTTACGAGCTTTGGACAGCGATGCCACTATCTCCCGCGAGATGACCCCTTTCTGAAAAAGCATTTCTATTCGAGCCGAGGCTGTCCAAGTCCGCGTGTCGTTTAGTTGGTTGCGTCGAGCCCGGCTGTTGTCCTCTCGGACGGTCGGCTCAACAACACGCTGCCGCCACAGCTCCGAAATTATTTGTTCAGTCACAATCCATGTGTTGGCAAGCGCCGCTCCCCAATCCCTCCGGGCGATGCCGGTGACCCCCCTTAGGAAGTAATCGCCCCGCACAGTAGGCAGGCGGTCTAGGACGCTAAGGCCAATCTGCATGGCGCGTGCTAGGGATGCGAATGTAACGGTGCGGGGTTGAAACAGCGCAATAGCTTCAAGCGCAGGAGCGTGCCCGTACCGGATCTGCCTATGAAATCTGTTCGGTGCAGAGGTTCCGGAGCGACCACTACGGATGTACCGCCAGTCGATTATGGAGCCAATGTCTAGGCCATCGGGAGTAATTGCTTCGCAATAGATACCGCCTAGCAAAAGAGCCGCTAAACAACGATTTAGGTATTCGACTGCTGCTTGGTCTGATCTGAGTTCAAGAACTGGCGGGAGTGCGAGCGCGCCATCTCGTGAAACGACTAAGTGGTATGGCGGGGCAAGACCTACATTGAGACCGCCTGCCATCTCGTGCAAGGCGGCATAGTTCCAGGAGCGACCATTGACCTGTTCGATTGTGCACACCCAAGGCTCGAGCGTGTCAGTCTCGACGATGCGAAAGGGATGCAAATAGCCGATGAAGCAGGGCACGCGCCGTTTTGCCAGATCATCCGCCGTGGGCTGCTTGTCATCGTGTCCAGTCATGCAGCCAGAATAGCTCGATGCGCGACGTGCTCCAACTTCCGCTCAGCCGGGAAAGTCGGTCGGCGCAAGATGCCGGGCCGAAGCCCGCTTTCCACCCGACCCGGACGTTCGCCACGGGTACCAAACGTCAGATTTCTACCACTAGGCGGTGGCGGGTGCCCGACCCAGTGCTTCTGTCGCCAGACGACGCGCTGTATCCGCGTACCGTGTCAGCAGGCGCGAAACGGGCGAGCGCCACAGGCCGAACCCGTCGTCGCAGAGCGGATCGTTGACCACGGGACTGCCGTCGCATCCGACGAGGACGTTCCCGACGTTCGGGTCGAGGCCACGGGGCGACGCCGCCCGCAGGGTGGCGACAAAGGCTTCGTATCCGGGCCATGCGTCCCGGAAGGTTTCCCGAATCCCATCGAAGCTCGCGTGATCGATCCGGGGTTCGTGCGCGGGCCATTCCACCTTGAAGCGCTCGCGCACACCCTCGTCCATCGCGACGCCGGGGTGGTCCGCGATGACGGCGTGGGCGTAGGCCAGCCACCAGACCTGCGCCGGCGGATTGGTCAGGCGCGAGCCGACGGTCATCAAGGCGCCGCAGCGGCTGACGTGCAGATCGTGCACGCGCGGAGCGTGCGGCCCGTCGGACCCCGCAAAGCCCCTGCGAAGGAGGGCGGCGTAGTCGCCGAACCCATCGGCCTTGCGGGCGAAGCGCACGACCACGTCCGGATGGTCCGGATGCGCGTGGACGGTGCCGTGGTACCCGAACCCGATCTCGGCCCAGCCGGTGGCGACGAGGGCGCCATGGCCCCTGGCGGCCGACCGTTCGACGATTCCGAGGGCGGCAAGCGAAGGGCGCGACGGATCGATCCGATCTTTGAGTCCGAACATCGCAACCACTCCTTCCTGCCGGTCGACGATCCGACGCGACGCGCCCGCACGAGCCGCACGGGGGCGGCGCATGGAGGTGCCGGACGGGCGGGTCCGGCGCGGGTCGAAAAGCGACCCTGTCGATGTCGGGAGCGGCACGACGAATTCGTCATCCCACTGTCATGGAATGACCCGTAGCCGGGAAAAGTTCAATGGCTGCGAAACCGTAAAGCAGCGGATGATCCGCGTGAGCCGATTCGACGCATCATCCCATTTCCGGTTGATCACGTCGTGATGCGGACATGGGCTTCGCTCGAGCGCCGCGCGGGCTCGGTGATACGGTCCACGCTTGATGCAAGCGGCAAACCGCATCAGCCGTCGCGGCGCGGCCTTTCGCTCAGGATGCGACGGGCCAGGACATCATCCGCATCGGACAGCCCGAACTCCGCATCGGGCCGGACGTGCCGGCCCGCATGGAGGGGCCCGACCTCGACGTCGTCGAGGACGAGATAATGCGTGATGCGGTTCCGGGTCACGTGGTCGGCGATTTCGTCGCCGCGCCCGGCCCGCTCGGCCGGGAGCATGTCGCCGGTCCGGGCGTCCCGGCTCGCCGGCAGGATGGCCGTCCGCCAGTCGGGATGAAAGCAGTCCGCCGGCAGGCCGGCTTCGACCAGCGTCGGGCGGCAGTCGGCCACGCGCCACGTCGACGACACGACCACCCTGGCGTCGAACTCCCGCACCAGGGCGGCGACGAGGGCGACCTGGGCCGGATCGAGGTTGTCCTTGCCCGCCGTCCGTTGATAGCCGGCCGTCGTCACCACGCCGTCCACGTCGAGGTAGACCGTGGCGGATTCCGTCCCGCTCCGTTCGCTCAAGGAATCCATCCCGTCCCGCGAAGCGACCCTGCATCCGCCGGCGCACGGCTAGCGCGCAACCCCGCTGCCGTCCAGCGTCGATTGCCGTCCCGCCCCGGCCGCTGCCGCGAAGGCGGGCGCCCGCGCGAACGTGCCCGAGGCCGGGGGCCGCCGTCCGCACCCGCGCCTCTACTCCTCGATCATCTCCCGGATCTTGTCGCGCAGGGCGTCGATGGTGAAGGGTTTGGTCACCACCTGCATGCCGGGGTCGAGGTGGCCGTTGCCGACCACGGCGTTGTCGGCGTAGCCGGTGATGAACAGCACCTTCAGGCCCGGGCGCAGGGCGCGGGCGGCGTCCGCGACCTGGCGGCCGTTGAGGCCGCCGGGCAGGCCGACGTCGGTGATCAGGAGGTCGATGCGGGCCTCGCCCTGGAGCAGGCGCAGGCCGGCGGGGCCGTCGGCCGCCTCCATCACCGCGTAGCCGCCGTCCATCAGCACGTCGACCACGAGCATGCGCACGGTGGGGTCGTCGTCCACCACCAGCACCACCTCGCCGTGGCCGACGAGGCCGTCGGTCCCCGATCCGGGGCTGCTCGGGGTGTCCTCGCCCTCGCCGAGGTGGCGCGGCAGGTAGAGGCACATCGTCGTCCCGTCGCCCACCTCCGAATAGATCCGGACCTGCCCGCCCGACTGGCGGACGAAACCGTAGATCATCGAGAGGCCGAGCCCGGTGCCCTGGCCCAGGGGCTTGGTCGTGAAGAACGGGTCGAAGGCCCGCTCGATCACGTCGCGGGTCATGCCGGTGCCGGTGTCGGTGACGCACAGCGAGACGTATTGCCCGGGGGGCAGCTCGCGCTCGGCCGCGGCGCGGTCGTCGAGCCACTTGTTGGCGGTCTCCACCGTCAATCGCCCGCCGCCGGGCATGGCGTCGCGGGCGTTGATGCACAGGTTGAGCAGCGCGTTCTCGAACTGGTTGGGATCGACCATCACGAGCCAGAGGCCGCCCGCGCCCACCACCTCCAGGGTGACCTGGGGCCCGACCGTGCGGCGGACGAGGTCCTCCATGTCCGCCACCAGGCGGTTGAGGTTGATCACCTTCGGGTCGAGGGTCTGCCGGCGCGAGAAGGCGAGCAGGCGCTGGGTCAGGGCCGCGGCCCGCTTGGCCGCCCCCTGCGCGGCGTCGATGTAGCGGGGAATCGCGTCGAGTCGGCCCTGGCCGAGGCGCTTTTCCACCAGTTCGAGGCTGCCGGTGATGCCCGCGAGCAGGTTGTTGAAGTCGTGGGCGAGGCCACCGGTGAGCTGGCCCACCGCCTCCATCTTCTGCGCCTGGCGCAGGGCCTCCTGGGTCAGGCGCAGGGTCTGGGCCTGCTCCTTCTCGGCGGTGACGTGGCGGCCGTAGGCGTAGACGACATCGCCCTCGGTGGAGGTGTGCCAGGAGATCCAGCGCGGGGTGCCGTCCTTGTGGCGGTAACGGTTCTCGAAGCTGGTGAGGTCGCTGCGGCCCACGGCGGTCACCAGCCCGTCGAGGGTGAGGGCGGCGTCCTCGGGCCAGATGAACTGGAGGAAGCTATGCCCCACCACCTCCTCGGCCGCGTGGCCGAGGATCGCGGTCCAGGCCGGGTTGACCGCGCGGAAGACCCCGTCCGCCCCGATGACGACCAGGAGGTCGCGGGAGTTGCGCCAGACCCTGTCGCGCTCGGCCGTGCGCTCGGCGACCTGGCTCTCCAGGGAGGCGGCCAGGGCGCGTAGCTCGCGCTCGGCGCGGCGGCGCTCGATGGCGGTGCGGGTCCGCGCGGCGACCTCGCGCATGAAATCGAGCTCGTCCGCGCTCCAGTCGCGGGCGTTCTCGTGGTTGACGTAGAGCAGCGCCACGAAGCCGCCGCCCTCGGTCACCGGCATGTTGATGAAGGACCGGGCGCTGATCCCGGCCAGCGCGTCGGCGCGGTCACGGGTGCGAGGGTCGCCGAAGGCGTCGGCACAGACCACGGTCTCGCCGCGCTTGAGGTCGTCGATGTACGAGCCGTAGTCGCGAAAGTGCAGCGTCCCCGCGATCGTCACGATCCCGGGCGCGTTCCAGTCGCGCTCGATCGTGATGGTCTCGTCGACCCGGTCGATGGTGCCGTAACCGGCCCGGCTCACCGACAGCCAGCGCCCCAGGACCGCGCCGGCGGCGTAGGAGATCGCCGCCGTGTCGTCGAGGTCGCCCAGGCTGTCGCTCAGCTCGTAGAGGGCGAGGCGGAAGTCGGGCGCACGGGGAGGGGCGGTCAACGTGGGTTCGGCCTTTCGGAGCGGTGGCCTGTCCCGACGGGCGCCGGCCTCCCGGCTCCGTGTGCGGAGGTCCGCCCCCGGGGTCGACGGGTGTCGGGCCTCCCGGTTGCGGGGGCGGGCCTCAGCCCTCGGAGCCGCCCGAGAGGCGGCTGGCGCCGTAGGAAAGCAGGCCGCCGATGACGAAGAGGACCACGAAGGTCTTCACGCTGGCGTAGAACAGGGTCGGCTCGATGCCCGCGTCGGTGTAGAGCACGAGGCCGATGGCGGCGATCGGCAGCGACAGCAGGATGAAGATGGGGACCAGCGGGTTCATGGGCGAATTCGTGGGCGAGTTCGTGGGCGGGGTCATGGGAATGCGCGCTCGCGTCTGACGGGCCCGCCGATGGTCGCGGACCCTCCTGTCGGCCGCTTGTAGCACCCCCCGGCCCGGCTGGGGACACCCCGGCGCGAAGTTTTCGCGGCGCCGGAGCCGCAGCCGCTCCGGGCGACGGATGTTCGCGGCGGTCGGCTCGAACGCCGCCGTCCTCGGCCGAGGACCGGAGCCACCGGCAACGCGTCACGCCGGCAGCCGTACCGTGGCGCGCAGCCCCCCGAGCGGGCCGTCGTGGAGGGTGACGTCGCCCCCGTGCGCCCTGGCGATGTCGCGGGCGATGGAGAGGCCGAGGCCCGAGCCGCCGGCGTCCTGCCGGGCGTCGTCGAGGCGCACGAACGGCTTGAACACCTCCTCGCGCTGCTCGGCCGGAATGCCCGGCCCGTCGTCGTCGATGGAGACGAGCACGTTGCGCAGGTCGCGCCGCGCCACGATGGCGACGGTGTCGCCGTAGCGCGCGGCGTTGGCCGCGAGGTTGAACAGGCAGCGCCGGATCGCGTCCGGCCGCAGGGTCACGCTCATCGGCCCGTCGATGTCCACCGCCTCGACGTGGGCGCCGAGGCGCTCGATGTCCGAGCGCAGGTCCTCGAGCAGGGCGCGCAGGTCGGTGGGCACGGCGAGCTCGCCGGAATCGCCGCGCGCGAAGGCGAGGTAGGCCTCGAGCATGCGGCTCATCTCGTCGACGTCTCGGCTCAGGTCCTCCACGTCGGCGTTCTGCTCGACGAGGGCCAGCGAGAGCTTGAAGCGGGTGATGATGGTGCGCAGGTCGTGGCTCACCCCGTTGAGCATGGTCGTGCGCTGGTCCATCGCCCGCTCGATGCGCCGCTTCATCTCGATGAAGGCATGGCCGGCGGCGCGGACCTCGCGGGCGCCGCGGGGCCGGAACTCGATCTCGCGGCCCTTGCCGAAGCTCTCGGCCACGGCGGCCAGCCGCAGGATCGGCTTGATCTGGTTGCGCAGGAACAGGATCGCGACCCCGAGCAGGACCATCGACGAACCGGTCATCCACAGCAGGAAGATGTGCGAGTTCGAGGCGTAGGCCATGCTGCGCCGGGCGGTGACGCGCATGACCCCGTCGGCGATCGCCACCCGGATCTCGATGAGGCTCGACCGGCCCACCGTGTCGATCCAGTAGGGCCGCTTGATCTGGCGGTTGATCTCCTCCGACAGGGCCTCGTCGAGGATCGAGAAGAACGGGCGCGGCCCCGGCGCCGGCAGCTTGGCGCCCTTCAGGATGTCGAGGTCGAGGTTGAGCCGGGTGGCGGCGATGCGCGAGAGGGTCTCGGTGTCCTTGTCCTGGGGGTAGCTCTCGTAGATGTCGATCAGCGCCGCCACGTCCGCGGTCACGGCGGCCGAGAGCCGGCGGGTCACCAGCTGCCAGTGCCGCTCCATGAAGGTGTAGGCGATCACCGACTGGAGCAGCACCACGGGCGCGATGATGATGATGAGCGAGCGGGCGTAGAGCCCCTTGGGCAGGGCGTCTCCGATCGCCCGCGAGGTCAGCCGCCACACGCGGGCCGGCCGCGGCAGCGCCGCCCAGGCCCGGCTCGCGCCCTGCCCAAGGCCCCTCAGGCCCCCGGCCATCGCCCCCGCGCCCCTAGTCGACGGCGAGGCGGTAGCCGACGCCGCGCACCGTCTGGAGGAACACGGGATTGGCCGGATCGACCTCGGTCTTGCGGCGCAGGCGGTTGATCTGCACGTCGATGCTGCGCTCGGCCGCCAGCCCGCCGCCGCCGGCCAGGGCCTCGCGCTCGACGTTAGCGCCGGCCGCCAGCGCCAGCACGGTGAGGATCTCGCGCTCGCGCTCGGTGATGCGCACGGCCTCGTCGGCCCGGCGCAGCTCGCCCCGGTCGATGCGGTAGGAGAACGGCCCGAAGGTGACGGCCTCGGCCCCCTCGCGCACCGGGGCGGCCTTGGCGCCGCGGCGCAGGATGTTATTGAGCCGCAGGATCAGCTCGCGCGGCTCGAAGGGCTTGGGCAGGTAGTCGTCGGCGCCGATCTCCAGCCCCATCACCCGGTCGTTGGGGTTGGAGCGGGCGGTGAGCATCAGGATCGGCACCTGCGAGGTCTCGCGGACCTGGCGGGCGTAGTCGAATCCGGTCTCGCCGGGCATCATCACGTCGAGGACGAGGGCGTCGAAGACGAGGCTCTGCGACTTGGCGCGGGCGTCCGCCACGGTCTCCGCGGCGGTGACCCGGAAACCCTGCTCGAACAGGAAGCGGGTGAGCAGTTCGCGCACGCGGCGGTCGTCGTCGACCACCAGGATGTGGGCGGCGTGGTCGGGCAGGTCGGCGCGGGCCTTGAGGCCGGGGTGACCCATCAGGCGAAGGCTCCCACGCGCCGGGCCATGAGCCGGCGCACGGCGGCGCGTTCCTCGGGGTCGATCATCGCCAGCAGGAACCCCTCGGCGGCGCCGTGGGCCGCGCTCCCCCGCGACCGGTCGGTCCCGGCCCCCGCCACGGGGTCGGACAGGGCGCGGGCCAGCCGCCGCGCCTGGACCCGGGTGAGGTCCCCGGCCAGCGCCGTCCCGGCGGGGGTGCAGTACAGCAGCCGCTGGCGCCTGTCGTGGGCGCCGGTCTTCTGCGTGATGTAGTCCTGTCCGATCAAGTCCTTCAGCACCCGGTTGAGGCTCTGCTTGGTGATGCGCAGGATATCCAGGAGTTCGGCGATGGTGAGACCCGGATAGCGGTCGACGAAATGCAGGACCCGGTGGTGGGCGCGGCCGAAGCCATACTGCGCCAGGATGCGGTCCGGGTCACCGACGAAATCGCGATAGGCGAAGAACAGGAGTTCGATCAGGTCGTCGCTGCCGCCGGGCACGGTCCGGCCCGCCGGCCCCGGGTCCTCCGCCGGGCTCGCGGCATCGGCGGTCTCTGGCGTCGCGTGCCGTTCCACGTTCGGGGCACCCTCCAGGCATTCGGACATCCGATGTCGGATGTGCGGGTTCAGACAGGCGAGGCCGGCCTCGGCGATTTACGTCAGTCTTGTTGACATATCTCAGCCCCATTGCTACCCGTCAACCCGTCCGGCCCCGGGCCGTCACGAGCCTGCGGCGTGAGTTCGGCCTTCGGCTGTTGACGTCTCCGGCGTGCCGGCCCTTCACCGTGCGGGGCCTGCCGGATCGCCCGTCGTGGACGGCGCCGTGGCCCCTGCATCCGCCGATCTCCCGGATGGCCCGGCGCATCGATCGCGCTCGCCGCGCCGAACTCTCCCTGCCGAGGAACCCGTCGCCATGTCCATGATCCCGTTCGACCAGCGTGAGGGCACCATCTGGTTCGACGGCGTGCTGGTGCCGTGGCGGGAGGCCAAGATCCACGTGCTCAGCCACGGGCTGCACTACGGCTCGTCGGTGTTCGAGGGCGAGCGGGCCTACGGCGGCGCGATCTTCAAGAGCGAGGCGCATGCCGCCCGCCTGATCCGTTCGGCCGAACTCCTCGACTTCAAGATCCCCCATACCGTCGCCGAGATCGTGGAGGCCAAGGAGCTGGTGCTGCGCACCAGCGGCCTGTCGGACGCCTACCTGCGCCCCGTCGCCTGGCGCGGCTCGGAGATGATGGGGGTGGCGGCCCAGGCCAACACCATCCACCTCGCCATCGCCGCCTGGGAATGGCCGAGCTACTTCGATCCGCAGACCAAGATGAAGGGCATCCGCCTGGATCTCGCCGACTACCGCCGGCCCGACCCGCGCACCGCCCCTTCCGCCTCCAAGGCGGCAGGCCTCTACATGATCTGCACGATCTCCAAGCACCGGGCCGAGAACAAGGGCTACGCCGACGCGCTGATGCTCGACTGGGAGGACAACGTCGCCGAATGCACCGGCGCCAACGTGTTCTTCGTGGCCGACGGGGTGATCCACACGCCGCTCGCCGACCGGTTCCTCAACGGCATCACCCGGCAGACGGTGATCGAACTCGCCCGCCGCCGCGGCGTCGAGGTGGTGGAGCGGCGCATCCGTCCCGAGGAGATGGCGGGCTTCTCCGAATGCTTCATCACCGGCTCGGCCGCCGAGGTGACGCCGGTGGCCGAGATCGGCCCCTACCGGTTCACGCCCGCGACCCTGACCAAGACCCTGATGGACGATTACACCGCCGAGGTTCAGCCTAAGGCCGAGGCGGCCTGAGGCGCCCGTGGCCGGACGCACCGCCGTCCGGCCACCCTGCTCGGAACCCGCGCCGCCGACCGACGTTGGAGTGAGAACATTCCATGAACGAAGGTGAGCGTGCCATGACGAAGTCGAAGCCCTCCGCCCAGCAGGACGACGCCCGGCAGGTGGATTCCGAGCGAGCTGACCCCAAGCAGTCGAACCCCAAGACCGAGGGCGGCGACGCCTCGAACCGGATCAAGGACCCCGACCAGTGGACCACCGGCTCCGAGCCGATGACCGGCGCGCAGGCCTCCTACCTCAAGACCCTCACCGAGGAGGTCGGCGAGCCTGCGGCGTTCGAGCCCGATCTCGACAAGGCCGAGGCCTCCAAGCGGATCGACGCCCTGCGCCAGGAAGCCGGACGAGGCTGAGCGGTATTCCAGGTTGCGTTTCGCGGAATGGCTTAAGCGAAGCGAAACACCTGGCGTGATAGGAGGGGTCACGACGCACTGACTCCGCCACGGGAAACTGAGACGATGACTTCGCCTGTGGCCGAGACTCGCCCGGGAGCCGGGCGGCCTGGAGTGTTTCCCGTGAAACGGACCATCCTCCGCGCCGCCCGGGGCTTTCGCGCCGCCCAGGGTGGCGCCACGGCGATCGAATATGCGCTGATCGCCGGCCTGATCTTCCTCGCCGTGGTCGGCGGCATCAACAGCTACGCCAGCAACATGGGTGGGATGTACGGGAAGATCGAAACGGCCATGATCAACAAATAGCCGGCCGCCGGTCCGGTACCCCGGCGACGCTCAGATTCTCGCCCAGGAATCCGTGACGTCTCGCGTCAGGCCTTCGTGCGAGGGCTCTTCCAGAACGAGTCGAACAGCGACTGCATCGCCTTGACGTTCTCCTGCTGGGCCTCGACGCCGGCATCGAACATCTGCTGCAGGATCGCGTAGGGCTCGCCCGCGACCGCCGAAGGATTCCCGGCCGCGTTGGGTTTCGTCCCCGCCCTGGACGCGGGCGGTGGCAGGGCCGCCGCCCCGGCACGGCGGGGCTTGGCCTCCACGGCGGCGGGCGGGGCCATCGCGCTGCTCCAGACCTTCATCATCTCGGACCAATAGGCGCCGGGCGAGAAGCCGTTGGGCAGCGGAGTGGGCGGCGGCGGGGCGGGTGTCGCTTGCGGCTGGTTGAGCATCAGGTGGACGATGCCGGCCACCACCATCCCCGCCACCATCGGCATCATCTGGCGCAGGACCGGCGAGGCGACCCCGCTCGCCATGGCCGCCTGCTGGACCACCGCCTGGCTCAGGTGCGACGACCCGAAGATCTGCTGGACGAGGAGGTCGGCCTGCGAGGGCGGGGGCGCGCGGCCGGGGCCGCCGGTTCCAACGAGGCCGAACAGCTGGCTGAGGCCGGTCGGGTCGGCGGCGTTGCGCTGGAGGCCGAGGCTGAAGGCCGGCAGCAAGGCTTCCATGGCCTTGCGGGTCTGGTCGGGCGACAGTCCGTATTGGTTGCCGAATCCTTGCAGGCCGGGGCCGCCCTGTGCCTGGAGGATATCGAACAGGTTGAACATGACGCACGGCCCTTGGCGATTCCTCGGCGACGGGCCGAGGGCCCGCCATTCGGCGCGGCAGGCGAAGTCTGTCTCATTGCGCCCCGTTATACCAGCCTTCGGCGCCGGCGGGTCCCAAGGGCGCGGAGAATCGCCGGCCCGGCGGTCACCCGCGCACCATCTCCTCCACCCGAACCGGTTCGCACGCGGGTGGCTCCGGCGGCGGTACGGCGGCGCGGGCCCGCGCCTGGAGCGTTCCGATGGTGCGCCACGCCAGCGCGACGGCCGCGATGCCGAAGGCGACCGAGCCGATGCCGACCCCGGCGATCACCCCCGCCGGCCCGTACATGGCGCCGCCGAGAAGTGCGGGCGGCATCGTCCCCAGGGTCGAGCGGCCCCAGTTGAGGGCGGTGGAGAGGAACGGGAAGCCGAGGTTGTTGAAGGCGGCGTTCGACAGGAACAGGAGCCCGACGAAGAACCAGACCGGGCCGCTGACGAGGCAGAAGAACAAGAACAGCTCGGCCGCCACCCCCTGGAGTTCGAACAGGGCGCGCAGGGGCTCGCGCAGCACCACGAGCAGCGCCCAGACCACCCCGGTGTAGACTGCCGTGACGAGGGCGCCGCTGGCCAGCACCTCGCGCATGCGGTCGAACCGGCCCGCCCCCCAGTTCTGTCCGAGGATCGGCCCCACCGACCCCGACATCGCGAACAGGCCGCCGAAGGCCACCGGCGTCAGGCGGTCGACCACCACGTTGCCGGCCACCGCCAGGGCGCCGAACTGCGCCACCGCATGGGCAATGAAGGCGCTGGCCACCGAGGGCGCGAGGTTGGCGAGCACCGCCGGCAGGGCGATGCGCATCATCTCGGGCGCGTCGGCGACCACGTCGGCCAGGGTCGGGCGGGCGACGAGGTCGTTGCGGCGCACCCCCCAGAACCCGATCAGCGCGAAGGTCGCGCGGGCGATGCAGGTGGCGATGGCCGCCCCGTCGACCCCGAGGCCGCAGCCGAAGATCAGGATCGGGTCGACGATCGCCGTGACGATGCCGCCGCCGAGCGTCACGTACATGGCCTGGCGCGCCGCCCCCACCGCCCGCAGAAGGCCGGAGAACATCATCCCCGGCGCCATCAGGAGGGTGGAGGGCAGGACGATCCAGAGGAAGCGCTCGGCCACCGGCAGGGTGTCGGCATCCGCGCCGATGAAGGTCAGGGCCGGGCGCATCAGCGGCAGCGTCACCGCCACGAAGAGGGCGGCGGCGAGGATGCCGTGGATGGTGGCGGAGGCGGCCAAGCGCCGGGCCCGGGCGCCGTCGCCCCGACCGATCGCCCGCGAGACCAGGGCCCCGGCCGCGATCATCAGCCCGATGGTGATGGCGATGCCGAAGAACTGGACGATGGTGGCGAACCCCACCGCCGCCGTCAGCTTCGGGTCGCCGAGCTGCGAGACGTAGAGGAGCGACAGGAGGTCGACCACGAAGATCGCCATCAGCCCGATCGAGCCGGTGGCGCTCATCACCACCACGTGGCGCAGGATCGAGCCGCTGAGGAAGCGGCCGGGATCGTTGGCGGTGGTTCCGGTGGCCGCGGCGCGGGGCTCACGCATCCTGTGCGCCGTCCGCCTTGAGGGCGCCCTCGGTGTCCAGGGTGCGGGTGGCCGCCTCCTGGCGCTGCGAGGCGATGATGCCGCGGGTCTCGGCGTTGAGCGCCCGCGAGGGCCGGCGCGGCGCGGTCAGCGGCTCGGGCTTGACCTCGGAGGTGCCGCGCATCCAGCTCGCGTCGGGGAGCGCCCCGGCCTGCTGCAGGACGAGGCGGGCGATGTCGCGCTTCCTCACGTCGGTGGCCACGGCGGCGGCGGCCTCGGCCGAGAGCCCGAGCCCTTCGAGGGTGGAGCGGCCGAAACTGAGGGCCGATTCCACCGTCTCGCGCAGGTGGAAGTCCACGTCGCGGTTCATGAGGGCGATCGATTGGGTGCGGTCATAGGCCCTCACATAGGTCCGCACCGCCGTGAATTCCTCGTGCACGATGTCGACGATCTTGAGGGTCGCCTGCGGGTCGTCGACGCAGATGCAGACGAGCTCGGCCTTGCCGATGCCGGCCGCGCGCAGCACGTCGAGGCGCGTCCCGTCGCCGTAGTAGATCCGGAAGCCGAAGCGCGAGGCGCTGCGGATCTGGTCGACGTCCTTGTCGATGACCGTGACGCTGATGCCCTCGGCCAGCAGCACCTGGGTCAGGATCTGGCCGAACCGGCCGAACCCGATCACCAGCACCCGCGCCTCGGCGGATTCCACCGTGTCGGGCACCGGCTCGGGTTCGCTCGGGCGCCGCGCCAGTACGGCGTCGAGGGCCTTGGCCGCGACCGGGCCGACGAGCATGGTCAGCGCCGCCAGGGCCACGGCAAAGCGGGTCGCCTGGCCGTCGATGAGGCTGAGCCCGCCGCCCACGGGAAGCACCACGAAGGCGAACTCGCCGGCCGGGGCCAGGATCGCGGCGCCGCGCACCGAATCGAGCCAGGACGAGCCGAACAGGCGGAACAGCCCGGCCACGATCCCGATCTTGACCAGGATCGCCAGGACGGTGGCGCCGAACAGCGGCGCCCAGGCGGTCTTGAGGAGACCGCCGTCGATCGACATGCCGACGCTCATGAAGAACAGGCCGAGCAGCATGCCGCGGAAGGGCTCGATGTCGGCCTCGAGCTGGTGGCGGAAGTTCGATTCGGCCAGCAGCACGCCCGCGAGGAAGGCGCCCATGGCCATCGAGAGCCCGACCTTCTCCATGAGGAGCGCGGTGCCCAGCACCACCAGGAGGGCGGAGGCCGTCATCACCTCGCGCGCGCCGCTGGCCGCCAGCAGGCCGAAGAACGGGTTGAGGCCGTAGCGCCCCACCAGCACCACCGCACCGATGGCGCCGCCGACCTTGGCGAAGGAGACCAGGGCCTCGCCGAGCCAGCCCGGATCGGTACCGCCCCCGGTCGAGGCCATCAGCGGCATCACCGCCAGGATCGCCACCACCGAGATGTCCTGGAACAGGAGCACCGCGAAGGCGCGCCCGCCGTAGGGGGTGCCGAGGTCGCCGCGTTCCTCGAGGAGCTGCAGCGCCACCGCCGTCGCCGACAGGGCCAGGGCGATGCCGACGATGAGGGCGGCGGCCGGGGCGAGCCCCATCGCCACGCCGATCAGCCCGAGCGCCAGCGCGCACAGCACCAGCTGCGCCGCGCCCAGGCCGAAGATGTCGCGCCGCATCGAGACGAGCCGCGAGATCTCGAGTTCGAGCCCGACGATGAACAGGAGCAGCACCACCCCGATCTCGGCGACGCTGGCCGCGGTCTCCGGTTCGGCGATGAGCGACAGCCCGGCCGGGCCGATCACCACCCCGGCCACGAGGTAGCCGAGCACCGCGCTCTGCCCCACGGCGCGGAAGATCGGCACGCCGATCACCGCCGCCGACAGGAAGGTCAGGACCGGCGGCAGGAAGCTCGCATGATCGGCGGCGCCAGCCATCGCGTATCCGGGGTGAGGGGAGGGCGGGCTCTCCTTAGCGCAGGCCGGACCGCCCCGCCACGCCCGTCATCCGGTGCGATCGCCGCCGGGAGGGCCGGCGCGTGTCACCGCGCACGTCGCACCGACCGCATCGCGCGGTTCCGGTCAAAAACCATGGGCCGAAGAACGAGCGCGACTTGAATGCTAATGGCCGGACGTCTGCCGTTCCGCAGGCGCGGTGCCCTCGTTCCGGCGCGGATACTTCCGATCGAAGGCCTTGCCCGACAGATAGACATACAGAAGACCGCCGCCGGCCATTAGGAGGGCTAGGAACACCAGTTCGCCCGTCATGGCCTCACTCCTCACTTCGCAGCCCGAAACGTAGCGCGACCTGTCCGGCAATATGTAGGCCGATCCCGACGATGTACCAAATCGGGTGGTACTCGATGACGAGCGTCATCGGATCCTTGATGAGGGGTACGACGATCGCCGTCGTCAGGACCGCCGCTGCCAGTGTGTTCACACCGCTGGCGAACAGCTTCACCCCTTCATTGTGGCCCTTCGCGGCCAGCTTGCGTTCCGACGAGTCGCCGGAGGGAGGGTTTTGGGGCGGCTCACCTGCACCTCCCTTCAACTCTGAAGATGCCGGAGGTATCGTAGAGACTAGCCCGCCATCCTTCGTTACCAAGCGAAGGGTCGATTCGTGCATGGGCGGCATTGGTATCAAGCCGATCTAGATAATATCGTATAGTTGAAAACAAATGTATAATTATCGGGCTGGCCAACAACATTGATATAATAACTCAGAAAATATAAACTCTTATCATCGGTCGCAAATAGCGTATCAATTACAGTGATGGCATTGACGGATTGCCAGATGATTTCTAGATCTATCAATACGGTGTCATCGCCGATTAGGTTGACGCTGGTTGAATTGGTTTTTCCATCATTGACAATTCTGTGACTAAAGACAATCGAGTAGGAAGGAATTTCAACAAAGGGATAGATTGATATGAGGTCGCCGCGACGACCGATGATCGAGCCTGATGCCACGACCTCGCGATCATTAAGTCTGGACCGAACGTGTCCCATCGATCCGTCCTCATTGGCTGCTAAAGGCTTGGCTTGCAGGAGCCATTACATGCGGCCTCTCGGTAGCCGCCGCGCCGGTCCTGCATCCTAGGGTGTCAGGCCTGTCCAAAGCCAGTCGCTTCGTCACCGCGCACGTCGCACCGACCGGCGTTCGTCGCGGCGCGCCACCAGCAGCACCGAGGCGTCGCCCTCGCCGCAGGACGCGTCCGCGACGTCCTGCCTGACGAGGCCGATGTCCTTCAGTTCGCGCTCGGACATCGCCGAGAGCTGGCGCAGCACCCGTCGGTTCATGGCCTGGCGCGAGAGGGTCCGGGCGATGTGGGCGACGGCGCGGGTCGCGAGGTGGCGGGCGGCCGCGAGGGCGGAGGGGCCGCGCGGGCTGTCCAGGGTGGTGGGTAGGGTCCTCGTCATGGCGGGCACTCCTGATCGGCGTTGCGATGAGGGGAGAATGGACCGGCGGGGCTGGCGGCGACAGGAACGGTCCAGTACGATTTCGACGAATTGTCCGGTCGAAACGGCAGTACAGATGAAGCCGCAGCCCGCTCCCGAACCCACCCGCGTCGGTCTCGTCACCGCCGCCATCACCGAGCGCATCGCCGGCCGGCACCTGGCGCCGGGCGCGCGCCTGCCCTCGGTGCGGGCGTTCGCCGAGACCATGGGCGTGTCGAAATCCACCGTGGTCGAGGCCTACGATCGGCTCGGGGCCGAGGGCGTCATCGTGGCCCGGCGCGGCTCGGGCTTCTACGTCGCCGGCAAGACCCGGCCGCTCTGCCTCAAGACGGTGGGGCCGCAGCTCGACCGGGCGGTCGACCCCCTGTGGATCACCCGGCAGTCGATGCAGGCGGGGCCGGACCTGCTCAAGCCCGGCTCGGGCTGGCTGCCGTCGTCGTGGATGCCGACGGAGGCGATCCGGCGGGGCCTGCGCCAGCTGGCGCGGGGGCCGGACCGTCCGCTCGTCTGCTACGACCAGCCGATGGGGCTGGCGCCCCTGCGTGCCCAGATCGCCCGGCGTCTGGCCGAGCGCGGCGTCGAGGCACAGGCCGACCAGATCCTGCTCGTCGACTCCGCGACGCAGGCTGTGGACCTGCTGTGCCGGTTCCTGATCGAGCCCGGCGACACCGTGGTGGTGGACGATCCCTGCTACTTCAATTTCCATGCGCTCCTGCGCGCCCACCGGGTCGCGGTGGTGGGCGTGCCCTACACCCCGGCGGGGCCGGACGTGGCGGCGCTGGAGACGCTGTTCTCCACCCATCGCCCGCGGTTCTACCTCACCAATTCCGCCCTCCAGAACCCGACCGGGGCGAGCCTCAGCCCGGCGGTGGCGCACCGCATCCTGCGGCTGGCGGAGGCGCACGACACCCTCATCATCGAGGACGACATCTTCGGCGACCTCGAAGCCGACCCCTCGCCGCGCCTGGCCGGCTTCGACGGGCTGGAGCGGGTGATCCAGGTCGGCAGCTTCTCAAAGACCCTCTCGGCCTCGATCCGCTGCGGCTACATTGCCCTGCGGCCGGACTGGATCGAGCCGCTGATCGACCTCAAGCTCGCGATGAGTCTGGGCAACGGCCACCTCTCGGCCGACCTCATGCACCGCCTCGTCACCGACGGCAGCTACCGCCACCACGTCGCCGACGTGCGCGACAAGCTTGCCCGCGAGATGGGGCGGGCCGCCCGGCGGCTGGAGGCCTGCGGCCTGACCCTGTGGACACAGCCCTCGGGCGGCCTGTTCCTGTGGACGCGGCTGCCGGAGGGGATCGATTCCGGCGACGTCGCCCGCCGGGCGCTCGCCCGCGGCGTGGTGCTGGCACCGGGCGCCGCCTTCAGCCTGTCGCCGCTGGGGGGGCGCTTCCTGCGCTTCAACGTCTCCCATTGCGCCGACCCGCGCATCTTCACGGTGCTGCAGGATGCGATGGCCGGGTGATTCGGTTTCCGCTTGAATCAAGCGGGGGCCGTATCACCAAGCCAGCGCGGCGGCTGAGCGAAGCCCATGTCCGCATCACGAAGTGATCACCTGGAAATAGTATGAGGCGGACGATCGCCTCCTTCAGCGCGCCGCCCGGCCCCGGAGGGAGGCCGGCTGTCCCGGCAGCGCCAGCCTGACGCCGGTCTCGACGATGGTGTCCCCCTCGATCCGGTAGACCCCCAGCGTGCGGTCGACATAGTTGCCGACGTAGACGAAGGCCCCCGAGGGCGAGAACGCGATGCCCTGGGTCACGGCGCCGGCCGGGGCCTCGCCGAGGCGTCGCACCGCTCCATCCTCGCCGATGCCGAGGAGCGCCACCGCGCCCGTGGCCGTGAAGGCGGGGCTGGCGTGCGGGGCGGCCGCGCCGCGCACCACCGCCACCGCCGCACGGCGCCCGTCCGGCGCGATCGCCAGGGCCTCGGGCGTGTCGCCGATGCCGATGTGGTCGCGCACCACCGGCCGGGCGGCGTCGGCCCGGATGACGCTGACCGTGTCGGCATGGCCGTCGCTCGGCTCCGTCCCGGTGTTGCCGGCCAGGACGAGGCGGCCGTCGGGGCTGACATCGAGGCCGTAGGTGTTGGCCCCCACCGGCATGTCGAGGCCGGCCTCGTAGGTGACGCGCGGGCCGTCGAGGGCGAGCACGCCGATCGTGCCGGCCTTGTTCTTGGCGACGTAGGCGCGCCGTCCGTCCGGGGCGATCGCCACCGCGGCGGCCTCGCCCTCGACGTCCACGGTGGCGACCACCCGCACGCTCGTGCCCGAGATCGACAGCGCCGTGACGCTGCGGCCCTCGCGGTTGGCCACCAGCGCCAGGGTGCCGGTGCGGGCGATGGCGAGCCCCGAGGGCTGGCGCCCCACCCTGATCGTCTCGACGAGGCGCGGCGGCGTCGCGGCGAGGTCGACGACGTGGAGACGGTCGTCGGCCTCGGCATACCAGGCCTCGCCCTCCCGCCGCATCAGGACGGAACTCGCCACCAGCCCGAGGCGCCCGTCGGGGGTGATCTGCAGGTTGGTGGGCGGCCCGTAGACCGAGTTGTCGAGGGGCATGACGTGGGACAGGCGCGGGTTGGCCTCGTCCGAGACGTCGACGACGGCGAGCGCATCCTGGCCGTTCGGGCCGTTGCGACCGCCCTCGGGCGTGAAGAAGGTCTTGCCGTCGAGGCCCACCAGGAGGGCCTGCGGCGGTTCCGCGGCCGCCACGGGCATCGCCGCTACCAGGCCGGCCAGACAGACCCCGATGACGCGCATCCCGATACTCCCGACCCCGGCCGTGAGCGGCCTCGGCACGACAGGTAGGACGCCCGGCGGCAGGGGCCAATCCGGGAGGAGGTTCAGGATTTGTTAACGAGCCCGCGATCTACGATGAGGGATTATTCACGGAGATGACACGTGCGCGCCAAGACCTCCCTCGGATCGGTCCGGCATGGAGCCCGGATCCTGCTCACCGCCGGCCTGATCCTCGGTGCCGGCCTTGCCGGAGCGCAGGCTCGGGACGGCCGCAACGGCGCCCTCATCGGCGGGGCCGCCGCCGGCGTGCTGGGCGGCGTCGCCCTCGGCGCCCTGATGAGCGGGGCCCAGGCCGCGCCGCCGCCGCCCGTCTATGCCCGCCCGCGGCCGGTCTACGTCGAGGACGTCGAGCCGATCTACGTGCGGCCCCCGCGCCGCGAGCCGATCTGCCACATGGAGCGCCGCAAGGTCTGGCTCGACGACGTCGAGTTCACCTATCGCCGCGTCGAGGTCTGCGAGTAGGGCCCGGGCGGGCTGGCGAGCCCGCCCGTGCGTCCCCATGTGGACGGCCATCGGGGAACAACGGGCGGGGCCGACGAGTCGGTCCCGTGAACACGCGGATTCCCCGTGTCGCTGGACCCGTGTCGCGCGGAACGGGCCATGCCGGCAAGATCGGCCCCGATCGCCGACGTTCCGAAACCGTTGCCCCGGCGCGGTTCTGCTGGGACAGGGCCGCCGTTCCGTGGACGAGGGTGAGCCTGCCATGGCGACGATCGCGTTCGACAACAGCTACGTCCGCCTGCCCGAGCGCTTCGTCGCCCGTGTCCCTCCGACCCCCGTGGCCGCCCCGCGCCTGATCCAGGCGAACGCCGCCCTGGCCGAGACCCTGGGTATCGATCCCACGTGGCTGTCGAGCCCCGAGGGCGTGGCGGTGCTGGCCGGCAACGCCGTTCCAGAGGGCGCCGAGCCGGCGGCGATGGCCTATGCCGGCCACCAGTTCGGCAACCCGGTGCCGCAGCTCGGCGACGGTCGCGCCGTGCTGCTCGGCGAGGTCGTCGGTCGCGACGGTCGCCGCGACATCCAGCTGAAGGGAGCCGGCCCGACCCCGTTCTCCCGCCGTGGCGACGGCCGCGCCGCCCTCGGCCCGGTCCTGCGCGAATACCTCGTCAGCGAGGCCATGGCGGCCTTGGGGATTCCCACCACCCGGGCGCTGGCCGCGACGCTCACCGGCGACACCGTGATCCGCGAGGGCCGCCTGCCCGGCGCCATCCTCGCCCGCGTCGCCSCCAGCCACATCCGGGTCGGGACCTTCCAGTATTTCGCCTTCCGCGGCGACACCGAGGGCCTGCGCCTGCTGGCCGACCATGTCGTCGCCCGCCACGATCCCGACCTCTCCGGAACCGAGCGGCCCTATCCGGCGCTGCTGGCGCGCATCGTCGCGCGGCAGGCCGGTCTCATCGCCCGCTGGATGCTGGTGGGCTTCATCCACGGCGTCATGAACACCGACAACATGGCGGTGTCGGGCGAGACCATCGACTACGGCCCCTGTGCCTTCATGGACGCCTACGACCCCGGCGCGGTCTTCAGCGCCATCGACGAGCACGGCCGCTACGCCTTCGCCAACCAGCCGCGCATCGCGCAGTGGAACCTGACCCGGCTGGCCGAGGCGATGCTGCCGCTCCTGAACGAGGACGTCGATGCGGCGGTGGCCGAGGCCCAGGCGATCCTCGAAGGGTTCGCGCCGGCCTTCCAGGCGACGTTCCAGGCGGGCCTGCGGGCCAAGGTCGGCCTGCGGACCCAGGAGCCCGACGACGTGGCGCTCGTGCGCGACCTGATGGAGGCGATGGCGGCCGGCCGCGCCGATTTCACCCTGACCTTCCGGCGCTTGGCCGATTGTGCCGCCGACCATGGCGCCGATCCTGGCGCCGACGACGCGCTGGCGGCCCTGTTCGACGACCCCGCCCCCTGCCACGCCTGGCTCGCCCGCTGGCGCACCCGGCTTTCGAACGAGCCGGACCGGGGCCGCCGCGCCGCCATGCGGGCGGTCAACCCGGCCTTCATTCCGCGCAACCACCAGATCGAGGCGGTGATCGTGGCGGCGGTGACGCGGGACGACTACGCCCCCTTCGCCGCTCTCCTGGAGGTGCTGGCCACCCCCTTCGAGGACCAGCCCGACCGGGGAGCCTACGCGCTGCCGCCGCGCGAGGAGGAGCGGGTGCTGCAGACCTTCTGCGGAACCTGAGCGAGCGTCAGCGCGGATTGGTCCAGGTGGTGGAGGTCGGTACCGTGGAAGCCGGCCGCGGCTCGGCCTGAGCCACCGGGCGCGCGGCCGGCGCGGCCCTCGGGGCGATGCGCGCCACCGCCGGCTGGCGGCGGGGCCGCACGGCGCGGGCCCTGCGGCTGCGCCGTGGACGGGCGCTTTCGGAATTCGATCCGACCACGCCGCCGACGATGCCCCCGACCACGGCGCCCAGCGGCCCGGCCACGAGCGCCCCGGCCACCGCCCCGGTGCCGACGCCCACCGCGGTATTGTTGCGGGCCACGGCCGGCTGCGGCAGCGCCACGAAGCCCACGAGCAGGCTGCCCGAGAGGGCCAGGAGGCCGAGGGTGTTCCTGCGGCTCGAGAAGGGTGTGGTCATCGTCGCCTCGGTCGGTGTTTCACCGCCGCGCCTGCCAGTCGAGCGTGACGAAATCGGGGCCGACTCCCCGGCTCCCATCCGCGCTTCGCCGTCCGGGCCGGTGCGACGGCGGCGTCGGAACGGGTGGCTTCGGCGAACCGGGCCCTCACGCATCCGGCCGTCGCGCCGCGTCATCCTCGGATCGGCGCTCGCGCAAGGCCTATTCCCGGTCGCTCAGCCTGATGTTCCTCCAGGCGCGCCTACGGGTCGAGGCGGCCCTGCCGGAATCGATCGCGTTCGGGTCGATCGGTCAGTGCCGTTTGAAGGTCCGCGATCGCTTTTTGCGGCACGAGAATCGTGATCTCACCGTCATCCGGTGCTTTGAAGCGGACGGCGATGGTATCCCCGCCGTCGATCGGCTCGACGCCGATGAAGCCGGCCACGGATACGACTGTGGGAAGCACGGCGTGGGGCACGGATCGGCTCCGATCTGCGCTCGCTCGCGCGACGTTGTTCTATCGGGCCGCCATTAACATAATGTCGACGTCAACCAAATCGTGAGCGATCGATCCTCAAGTCTCCGAACCGAGGCGGACGCCATGCCGAAGCGTCGATCCGCGTCGATCATGACCATCGCCCGGTCATTCCGGGACGCCGCAGGCGAACCGGGAACCCGCCGCCGCCGCCGCTAGCGACGGTGGATCCCGGGCGCCGCTGCCCCGCCCCGGGATGACGGGGCAGTAGCATCTGCGCGGCACGCGACGCCGGTCACCCGAGGTCGAGACCCGGGATGCAGCCTTGCGCGCGGTGGCCGGTCCGCAACCCGCGATACGGCGAAGGGGCCGCCTCCCGGCGACCCCCTCCACCTCGTCCTCGCGGTGCGGACACCCCGGCCCGATCAGCGCGGCGGGGTTTCCGCCTGCTGCTGGATCAGCGGCGTGATCCGGCGCACGGTCACCCGGCGGTTCTCGCGCGAGGGGCCTTGCGTGTTCACCTTGAGGTTCTGCTCGCCGTAGCCCTGGGTCGTCAGGTTCTCCGGCGGCACCTGGAAGGACTGGGTCAGCACCGTCGCCACCGATTGAGCGCGCCGGTCGGACAGCGACAGGTTGTCGACGTCCGCCCCCACCGCGTCGGTGTAGCCCTCGATCAGAAAAACCTCCTGCGGATTGGCGCGGATCGCCTGGTTGATCGCAGCCGCCATGGTCGAGAGCCGGGCGGCCTGGTCCGGGGTCACCGTGAACGAGCCGCTCTCGAAGGTGATCGTATCGATGTCGACGCTGCGCATGCGGGCGCGCAGCTGCGGGCTGTAGCGGACCTGGTCGAGGGTATAGCGCCGCCCCACCGGCTCCACCGGCGGTGCCGACAGGGTCTCGTAGAGGGTGCGTTCGTCGGCGCCCTCGTAGTCGACGATGTAGCGCTCGCGCGGGATGCGCAGGGCGGGCGGGGGCAGGTCCACGACGTCGTCGTAGATCGGGCGCGGCGGGCCGCCGATGGCGTTGTCGATGATCACGACCTCGCGGCCGTCGCGGAACCGGCGTGAGCGCCGCAGCAGGCGGCCGTCGTCGTCGACGATGGTCACGATCTGCTCTCCACCCGGACGGTCGAGATAGGTCACGGTGTCCTCGCCGCGGCGCTCGCTGCGGAAGCCCCGGCGGTCGAGGTCGCGGAAACGCTCGTTCTCGTCGTGGCGGATGAAGGTGCGGTCGCGGTCGCGCACGATGATCCGGCCCGGCTCGCGGATGAAGGTGCGGCCGTCCTCGCTGTACTCGCGCCGGTCGCGCCGGACCTCGTCGTAGCTGCGCACGTCGACGTCGTCGCTGCGGAAGCCACCCTGGACGTAGCCGGGGCGGCCGGGCGTGTTGAACCGCTCGCGGCGATCCTCGCCACGGCCGGCCGGGTCACCGGGCAGCCCGGCGCCGGGCCGGCCATCGGGGCGCACGCCACCCTGCGGCGCCTGCCCCGGCACGACGGCACCGGCCGGCGTTCCCGGAGCGACGGGCGCGGCGGCGCCGGGGGCGGCCGCCGGCGGTGCCACGGGACGACCCGGCACGCCGGGCGCCGCGTTCGGTGCCTGCGGCGGTTGCCCGGCGGCCGGGCCCTCGGCGCCCGGCGGGGTCACGGGCCGGCCGGGGACGCCCGGAGCGGCGTTCGGAGCCGGGCGGGGCGCCTGCCCGTCGGCGGCCGGCGGAGTCACGGGCCGGCCGGGCACGCCGGGAGCCGCATTGGGAGCCGGAGTGGCACCGGGGGGCGAGGGCCGCTGGCCCGCAGGCGCCTCCGCACCGCCCGGCGTCACCGGGCGACCCGGTACGCCGGGCGCGGCGTTCGGGGCCGCCGGACGCGGCGGCGTCTGTCCGTCCGCGCCCGGAGGAGTCGCCGGGCGAGCGGGGGGCGTATCGGGCGTCCGCGGCCGCGTGGCGTCCGGCTGGTCCGGCGCGCGACGGCCCGGCTCCTGACCCCGCTCCTGACCCCGCTCCTGGCCAGGGGCCCGGCCGGCGGGCTGGTCGGGACGGTCCTGTCCACCACGCTCCTGCTGCGGGCGGCCTTGGCCACCGCGCGGCGCGTCGGCGGGCGGGGCGGCACGGGGGGCGGGGGCGGCATCGGGACGTCCGGCCGGCTCGGATGCCGGACGCGGCGGGCTCGCCCGCTCGGGCTTGGGCGCCTCGGGACGGGCCGGTGCCTCCCGAGCTGCCGGTGCCTCTCTTGGGGGGGCCTCTCTCGCGGGCGCTTCCTTCGCTGGCGCCTCGCGGCGGGCCGGAGCGTCCTGCCTGGCAGGAGCCTCCGGTCTCGCGGGAGCGTCCGGTCTCGCGGGAGCCTCCTGGCGGGGTGCCGGAGCCTCGCGCGGCTCGGGCCTGCGCTCGGGGCGCTCGCCACGAGGCTCGGGCCGCTCGGCCGGCGGCTGGGCCGCACGGGGTTGGGGTCGCTCGCCGCGGGGTTCGGGGCGTTCGGCCGGCGGGGCCGCGCGGGGTGCGGCGCCGGCCGGCGGTCCGCCGCGGGGCTCGCCCCTCTCCCGACCCGGCCCTTCTCCCGGACCCGCCTGCGCCAGCATTGTCCGCTCGGCCTGCGCGCCGGCATAGGCGGCGGAGACATCGGACAGGACGAGGGCCGGCAGGACGGTGCCGGTCAGAAGGAGGAGGCGGATGGGCCGCATGAAGTCACTCTCGCGTCGTTGAAGTCCCCTTCGAACCGGGACGCACGCGAGATCGTTCCATGATGCGGTGTCATGCAACCTGCGCGGCACCCCGCGCAGGCCGCTCGTTCAAGGGGTCCCGAACCGGGCCGGGGCCGCGATGATGGTGGGTGCGATGATGCGGATGGGCGGCGGCTCCGCGGGCGCGGAAGCCGTCCGCTGGACGGTGGTGCCGGCCTGGGCCGGGTCCGCGTCCGACACCACCGCGGCACCGCGGCTGGCCGCATCGGCCGCGAGGGAGGCCGCGGTCTTGTCGGCCCGGCCGACGAGGGTCAGGCGGACCTTCGGCCGAGACATCGCCTCGGCCTGCATCGGGGTGACGAAGATGTCGCCCTTGTGGCGCACCATCATGCTCTCGGCCTTGACCAGGGATTGCGCCCAGGTGCGCCCCTCGGCCTTGCACGAGCAGTTCGGGGTGAAACTCTTCTGGAACTTGAAGGCGTTGGCCAGCGAGACGTAGGCGCGGCTGCCCTTGATCGTAGCGGCCTGGCGCAGGGCGTCGTCGCCGTGGGGCATCGAATAGGCGGCCGCCTCCGCACCCGGGCACAGGGCCTGGCACAGCTCGTCGGCGCCGCTACGGCCCTCGGGCAGGTTGGTCATCGGGAAATAGGCGCCGTCGCAGCTGCGCACGCAGATCACCTGGCTGCCGCCCCGGGCCCGCGCCTCGCCGAGGGAGGCCTCGGTGACGGAGGCGGGCCGGTTCTGGTCGGCACAGGCGCTCGCGACGGCGGCGTTCAATTGCCGGCGGCGCGCGGCCGTCACTTCGCCGTTGTCGCCACCGTAGCCGGCGTTGAGGGCGCGGATGCGCTGCTCCACCGCGCCGCACTGGGGCGGGCGCGTATCGAAGAACAGGAACTTGCCGCCCTCGCAGTTCAACGTCCGAAAATAGGCGTTGAGGCGGCCGATCTCGTTCTGGAGCGCGCGGGCGGTGTCGGCCCCCGCGCTGAGGTTTGCGAGCTCCGCCTTGTAGCGCTGGCAGGAATAGGTGTCGGCGGCGGCCGGCAAGGCCGTGGCCGCGAGCATGGCGGCGGCGCCGGCCAGCATGCGGCCGATGCGACGCAGGACGGGGAGGCGGATCGCGGAGGGGATCAGCGGCATGACCTGACAGCAACGGGGGTTGAGCTTGGCGGTTCCGTCGAATCGACGAACGATCGGTTCGGCGATTCGTCCGGCCGCCGAAGCGAGGCTTTTGTATCCGCCCTGGCCAACCGGCGACAGCCTTCCCACATCCGCCCCGGTTCCTAACGGGGGAAAGATCCAATGATGTGGCTTCGTGGTCTCACAGCGCGGACGGCGGTATCCGTCGCGCTCGCGTCGGGCATGGCGCTGGCGGCGGCCGCGGGGCCGGCGGCGGCGGCCGACGACCCCGACCGCATCTTCGACAAGTCGACGGTGTGGCGCCCGCTCACCCCCAACGACAAGCTCGTGGTCTACGGCATCGACGATCCGGCGGTGGCCGGGGTCGCCTGCCACTACACCCAGCCCGAGAAGGGGGGCATCAAGGGAACGCTGGGGCTGGCCGAGGACGTCTCGGACATCTCGCTCTCCTGTCGCCAGGTCGGGCCGGTGAGCTTCAAGGGCGAGCTCAAGCAGGGCGAGGTGGTGTTCAGCGAGCGCCGCTCGCTGATCTTCAAGTCGATGCAGATCGTGCGCGGCTGTGACGCCAAGCGCAACACGCTGATCTACATGGTCTATTCCGACAAGGTGGTGCAGGGCTCGCCCAAGAACTCCACCTCGACGGTGCCGCTGATGCCCTGGGGCACCGAGCCGCCGCCCAAGTGCGGCGACGTCTTCAAGAGCTGAGCGCGTTCCCGCGAGACCTCAATCCTGGCAGCTGATCTTGATCGGCGGGGCTTCGGCCGGCTTGACGGGGGCCTCGATCGCGCCGGTGTAATCCTCCGGCGCGGCGATGCCGAACGCGCCCGCCGAGGCGAACCCCTGCGATTCGCACCAGGCGTCGGCCACCACCTGACCGCAGCCGCCGCTCCCCGACGACAGGCAGTCGCCGACGCCGTAGCCTTCGGCGGCCGGGATCAGGAAGGTCTTCTCCACCTTGGTCGCCTTGGCCGGCGCCTGCTGCGCGAAGGCCAGGGTCGAGAACAGCCCGAGGGCGAGGCAGGCGCTGAGGCACACGGCCGGACGACGCATGGGGAGACCTTGATCGAAGCGGGGGGTGAGGTTGCGGTGCGGGGAAGGTCGGCGCGAGAGATTGGCGCAGGAGATTGACGATGGTCGAAACTGTCGATCGGGCCGGTAAACAAAGGCTTTCGGCCGTTCGTTTAATCCCCTCCCTCGTTCCGGGCCGGCTTTCCCTCTCGAAGTGATCACCCTTTTGCGGTAGCCCGAATGCGGCGCCGATGCCGTCGCCTTCCCGCAACAGCGCGGGAAACCCGGCGCGGCCGCCGTCCCCGGACCGGGCCCGGCCGCTCACGGGAAAACGATGTCGGGGCAAGGGGATCCCGCCCGGGCATCGCCGTGCGGGGGCACGGGGCCGGCCGGGATGCAGCAGGGACGAGACACGCTTTCATGGAACCGATGTTGCGGCTCTACAACACGCTGACCCGCGAGAAGACGGCCTTTTCGCCGATCGATCCGACGCACGTGCGGATGTACGCCTGCGGCCCCACGGTCTACGACGCGGCCCACATCGGCAACGCGCGGCCGATCATCGTCTTCGACCTGCTGTTCCGGCTGCTGCGCCACCGCTACGGGGCGGGCCAGGTCACCTACGTCCGCAACGTCACCGACGTCGACGACAAGATCAACGCGCGGGCCGCGGCGCGCGGCATCTCGATCCGCGACCTCACCGACGCCACCCTGGCCGACTTCCACGCCGACCTGCGCCGGCTCGGCGTGCTGATGCCGGAGGACGTGAACGTCGACGGGCAGCGCCCCCGCTTCGTCGAGCCGCGGGCCACCGACCACATCGCCGAGATGGTGGCCATCGTCGAGCGCCTCGTCGCCTCGGGCCACGCCTACGTCGCCGACGACCACGTGCTGTTCGACGTGCCGGCGATGCATGACTACGGCGCGCTCTCCCGGCGGCCCCTGGACGAGATGGAGGCGGGGGCCCGCGTCGAGGTCGCCGCCTACAAGCGCTCCACCCTCGATTTCGTGCTGTGGAAGCCGGCCAAACCGGGCGAGCCGTCCTGGCCCTCGCCCTGCGGGATCGGCGCGCCGGGCCGTCCGGGCTGGCACATCGAATGCTCGGCGATGTCGTGGAAGCATCTCGGCGAGACCTTCGACATCCACGCCGGCGGCATCGACCTGATCTTCCCCCACCACGAGAACGAGGTCGCCCAGTCCCGCTGCTGCTTTTCCACCGACGTGATGGCCAACGTCTGGCTCCACAACGGCTTCCTCCAGGTCGAGGGGGAGAAGATGTCGAAGTCGCTCGGCAACTTCGTCACCCTGCGCGCCGTGCTGGACGACTGGCCCGGCGAGGTGGTGCGCCTGGCCATGCTCAAGACCCACTACCGCCAGCCGATCGACTGGACCCTTCGCGGGCTGGAGGAGGCGGGCCGGATGCTGGACCGCTGGTACGGCGTCGTGGGCGACGCCGCGCCTGCGCCGGACGTGCCGGCGGCCGTGCTGGAACCGCTGCTGGACGACCTCAACACGGCCGCGGCGCTCGCCGAACTCCACCGCCTCACCGACCCGGCCGCCCTCAAGGCGGGGGCCGGCCTGTTCGGCCTTCTGGCCGCGACGCGCTCGCAGCGCGAGGCCGGCGCCATCCTCGCGGCGGGCATCGACGTCGAGCGGGTCGAGGGGCTGATCGCGGAACGCAAAGCGGCACGGGCGGCCAGGGACTGGGCGGAATCGGACCGGCTGCGCGACCTCCTCCTCGGCCTCGGCGTCGCGATCAAGGACAACAAGGACGGCGCCACCACCTGGACGCCGGTCACATGATCGCCCCGTCCGATCGCCAACCGATCATCGTCGCCGATGCGGGGCCACTGATCCGGCTGGCGGCTGCCGGCATCCTCGACACCGTGCGCGGTCTCAACCGGCGCATCGTGCTGGTGGACCGGGTCGAGGACGAGGTGGTCGGCGATTTGACCAGACCGTTCGCGGCCGACATCGCCGCCTGGATCGCCGGTCTGGGAGACGCCGCCCTTCGCGTCGAGACCGTGGTCGGCATCGGCGTGGCTTCGCTGCGCGCCCGGAGCCGGACGCCACAGGACGAGACCCTGCTCAAGAGCGCGTTGCGCGACTCGGGCGAGCAGGCCTTGCGCGAGTTCGTCGGCCACTGGCATCCCGAAGACGCCGCCTCGGCGGTGGTCCTCTACGAGGACCGCAAGGTCGCGACCCTGTTCCTCGATGTCGATTTCCCCGTGACGCTCATGACCACGCGCGCTTTCGTGGCCACGGCGACGCGGTGGGGCATCAACCAGGACGCGGTCCTCGCGTTGGAATCCATCGCCGACCGCTACGACCTGAAGCCCGCGTTGATGGCGGAGATCGATCCGACCCAGCCGGTCGACCTGCGGATGCTGCCCCGGCCGCTGCCGCCGCAGCGATAGCGGCCCGCCCGATCAGAACCGCCGGGCGATCGCCGTCTCGGCTTCCGGCGAGATCGCGGGCCGCGCCTCGCGCAGCATCGCCACCGCCGCCTCGGCATCCTCGGCGACGAGGTAGTTGAGGTCGAGGCCCTCGCGGATGAAGCCCTGCTCGCGCATGTGGTCGAGGAGGACGAGGAGCGGCCGCCAGAAGTCGGCCACCGAGACCAGGACGATGGGCTTCTCGTGGCGGCCGAGCTGGGCCCAGGTCATCTGCTCGACGAGTTCCTCGAGGGTGCCGATCCCGCCGGGCAAGGCGACGAAGGCATCCGAGCGCTCGAACATCAGGCGCTTGCGGGTGTGCATGTCGGACACGACGATGGTCTCCTGGATCTCGTCGAGCATGCGCTCGCGCGACTTCAGGAAGTCCGGGATGATGCCGGTGACGTGGCCGCCGTGCGCCAGCACCGCGCGCGCCACCGTGCCCATCAGGCCGACGTTGCCGCCGCCGTAGACGAGGCCGATGCCGGCCTGCGCCAGGGCGCGGCCGAGGCCTTCTGCGGCTCGCGTGAAGGCGGGGTCTCCCCCGAAGCCCGAGCCGCAATAGACGCAGACCGTCCGCACCGGAGCCGGTTCGACCGGCGTCATGCGCATGCTCCGGCCCGGCGGTCCGGCGGTCCCCCGCCGAGGCCGGCGGGGCGCCCGTCCAGGGGCCAGACTACCGAGGGGAGGGGCGCCGGGCGGCTCGCGGCCGCCGAAAGGTTTGGTGTTCCAGTCATGTTCGCTATTATGTCGCCGTCCATCGGTGGTTTGTCGACAGCCGCCGAGCGAGATTCGTCGGCCTGTCCGCCGGGTTTCCGAACGCGTTTGGAGTGAAGCGCCATGACGGCGGAGTTGCGGCGGAGCCTCGTCCTCGCCGGTGGAGGCCTGGTCGCCGGATTCGCCCTCGTGCTGGCCCTGTTCGGATCGGGACAGGTCTGGAAGAGCATGACCGGGGGCGAACCGGCCGCCGTCGCCCGCCTGCCCGATACGGCCGTGCCCGGCCCCGACGATGGCAAGTCCGGAGCTATCAAGCCTGGGGACGTCAAGCCCGGGGATGTGGCGTCCGGTGTGTCGCCGGCCCCGCAACGCTCAGGGGAGGCGGGCAAGGACCAGCCGGGAAAGCCCCGGCCCGCCGGAGAGCAGATCCCGGCACAGCCGCAGACCCTGCCGGCCGCCGAAGCGGGGGCGCCGACCTTCGACATCATCCGGGTGGAGCCGAACGGCGACTCCGTGATCGCGGGGCGCGGTGCGCCCAACACCACCGTCGAGCTGATGCGCGACGGCGAGCCGATTGCCCGTGCGCTCATCGATCCCTCCGGCCAGTTCGCCATCGTCCCGCCTGCGCTGCCGTCCGGAAACAGTGAGATCACCCTGCGCATCACCGGCGCCGACGGGCAGGTCCGGCGCTCGCGCGAGAGCGTCGCCGTCGTCGTGTCAGGCAACCGCGATGCCAAGCCGTTGATCGCCCTGAGCGCGCCGGACCGGCCGACGGTGGTGCTGTCGCAGCCCGATCCGGCGCCCGCCGCCCCGGCCCCCGTAGCGGAGGAGGCGGGTCGATCCCCGGCCAAGTCGCCGAAGTCCGCCGAAGCGACGTCCGCCGATGCGAAGTCCGCCGATGCGAAATCCGCCGCGGCTAAGGGAGCGCCCGGTCCGGAGGCCGGCTCGGCCCCGAAGGCGGCGGCGTCCACCCCCGAAGCGCCCCGGCCGGCCGCGGCCCCCGTCAAGGTCGTCAGCGTCGACGCGGAGGAGGGCGGCCGGCTCTACGTGACCGGGCAGGCCTCGCCCGGCGCCACCGTGCGGCTCTACCTCAACGACACCCTCGTGGCGCCGGGCAGCGCCGGCGCCGACGGCCGTCTCGCCTTCGCGATCGGCCGGGGCGTCTTGCCGGGCGCCTACCGGGTGCGGATCGACGAGGTCGACTCGGTCTCCGGCAAGGTCAAGGCGCGCTCGGAGGTGGCCTTCGCGGTACCGGCGGCTGCGCCTCCCAAGGCGGCGTCCAGGCCCATGGGCGGTGGAGGCCCGGCCCATGAGCGGGACACCGTCGCCGTCGTGCCGGCCCTGCCGGAGGCTGCGGCGCCCGCTGCCGGCGGTGCCGACGCCAGGCGAGCCGCCGCCCAATCGGTGGAGCCCAAGGTCGCCGATCCCAAGGTCAACCATCCCAAGCTCGCGGATTCCAAGCTCGCCGAGCGCCGGCCCCCGGAGGGCGCGCAGCCGCCGTTCCGGCCCGCCGAACCGCCGCGCGCCGAGACGCCCGCCCCCGGTGCGCCGGAGCGACCGGGCGCGATGGCGCGCAGCGACCTCGCGCCGGCTCCCGCCGTGACGGCGCCTTCCCGCATGCCCGCGCCCGAGAAGCCGGGCGCCGAGAGTCCGGCCCTCCAGGCACCCGCTCTCCAGATACCTGCCCCCGGACCGACGGCGCGGCCGGGCGCTCCCGAGCGCACCGTCTTCATCCCCGAGATCGGAACCGCCAGGATCGCGCGGGGCGACAACCTCTGGCAGATCAGCCGCAAGGTCTACGGCAAGGGCACCCGCTACACGGTGATCTTCGACGCCAACCAGAGCCAGATCCGCAACCCCGACCTGATCTACCCCGGCCAGATCTTCGTCCTGCCCACCGACGGCGCGGCGGCCGTCCGGACGGAGGAGCGGCGGGGGTGAGGGGCGGCGGGGGCCTCGACGACCTCGCCGGATGAGCCATGAGCCCCCCACGGCGCCGGGCGGGGTTGCGCGCGGGCGCCTGTCGCGGCCTCGCACGCGGCCTATATGCAGCGGGTCTCCTCACCGTTCCTGGAAAACCCGTTCCCCATGAAGCCCGATACCGCGACCGCGGCGACCGGAGCCGCGCCGTCCGCGCGCCCCGGCCTCGTCGCCACCTACCGCCGGCTCTGGCCCTATCTCTGGCCGCACGGCCGGCCCGACCTCCAGCGCCGCGTCTTCCTCGCCTTCGGCCTGCTGATGGTCGCCAAGGTCGTGACGATGGTGACGCCCTTCACCTTCAAATGGGCCACCGACGCGCTGGTGGCGATCGCCGGCGCCAAGGACGGCACGCCGCCGGCCGAGGTCCCCACCGGGATCTTCGCGCTGCCGATGGTGATGATCGGCCTCTACGGCCTGTCGCGGGTGCTGATGGCCGGGCTGACGCAGGTGCGCGACGGGCTGTTCGCCAAGGTCGCCATGAACGCGGTGCGGCGCCTGGCACTCCAGACCTTCGAGCACATGCACCGCCTCTCCCTGCGCTTCCACCTCGAGCGCAAGACCGGCGGGCTGACGCGCGTGCTCGAGCGCGGGCGCGGCGGCATCGAGGAGCTGTCGCGCCTGATGGTGCTGACGCTGGTGCCGACCGTCGTCGAGTTCGCCCTCGTCATCGGCGTCCTCGCCTACGAGTTCGACTGGACCTATTCGGCCGTCGTGTTCGTGATGGTGGCGGCCTACCTCGGCTTCACCTGGAAGGCGACGCAGTGGCGCATCGAGATCCGCCGCCGGATGAACAGTTCCGACACCGACGCCAACACCAAGGCCGTGGATTCGCTGCTCAACTTCGAGACCGTGAAGTACTTCGGCGCGGAACGGCGCGAGGCGGAGCGCTACGACGGCTCGATGGCGAAGTACGAAAAGGCCTCGACCCAGACCTACGTCTCGCTGGCCATCCTCAACGCCGGCCAGGCGCTGATCTTCACCATCGGCATGACGATCGTGATGTGGTTGGCTGCCCGCGACATCATGGCCGGGCGCACGACGCTGGGCGGCTTCGTGCTGGTCAACACCATGCTGATCCAGCTCTCGATGCCGCTCAACTTCATGGGCATGATCTACCGCGAGATCAAACAGGCGCTGATCGACATCGACGACATGTTCCAGATCCTGCACCGCAACCCCGAGATCGCCGACCGGCCGAATGCGCCCGCGCTCAAGGCCGGCCCCGGCGTGGTGCGGTTCGAGGACGTGCATTTCGCCTATCATGCGGACCGGCCGATCCTGCGCGGGGTCAGCTTCACGGTGCCGGCCGGGCGCACGGTGGCCATCGTCGGCCCCTCGGGGGCGGGCAAGTCGACCCTCTCGCGCCTGCTGTTCCGGTTCTACGAGCCGCAAGGGGGCCGGATCACCATCGACGGCCAGGACATCGCGGACGTGCAGCAGGCCTCCCTACGCGCCGTCATCGGCATGGTGCCGCAGGACACGGTGCTGTTCAACGACACCATCGGCTACAACATCCGCTACGGCCAATGGGACGCCAGCGACGCGGCGGTGCGCGCCGCCGCCGGCCTCGCCCAGATCGACCGCTTCGTGTCGAGCCTGCCGGAGGGCTACGACACCCCGGTGGGCGAGCGCGGCCTCAAGCTCTCGGGCGGCGAAAAGCAGCGGGTGGCCATCGCCCGCACCATCCTGAAGGGCCCGCCGATCCTCGTCCTCGACGAGGCGACCTCGGCGCTGGACAGCTTCACCGAGCGCGAGATCCAGGACGCGCTGGACACGATCTCCAAGGGCCGCACCACGCTGGTCATCGCCCACCGCCTCTCGACGGTGGTGAACGCGGACGAGATTCTGGTGCTGGACAAGGGCGTCATCGTCGAGCGCGGCAGCCACGACGTGCTCCTCGACGAGGGCGGCGTCTATGCCGCGATGTGGAATCGCCAGCGCGAGGCCGACGAGGCCCGCGAAATTCTCAAACGGGCCGAGGAGGACAAGGCGTCGGACGCGCGGGCGGGTGCGGCACGGGTGGCCGAGCCGGCCGAGTGAGGATCCGGGCCGGTCAGGCGGCGTCGCGGTTCAGAGGCTCGATCCGTTCGACGTCGGACCCTGCCGACTCCTGCGCCCTGAGGAGGTCGTAGCGTCCCTGAAGGTTGATCCAGAACTGCGCGCTGGTGCCGAGGTAGCGACCGAGGCGCAACGCCGTATCGGCGCTGACGCCGATCTCCTCCCGCGCGATCCGCTCGATGCGGGTGCGCGGGACGCCACAGGCCCGTGCGACGGTCCCGGCGCTGAGACCGAGCGGAACCATGTATTCCTCCCGCAGCATCTCGCCGGGATGCATCGGCGGCAGGGTGGCGACGATCTCCACCACATCTCGGGTCATGTCGGAGCCTCCAGTCTTCCGGGCGGTCGATCAATGATAGTCGACGATCTCGACATCCTCCGGGCCGGTTGGCACCCCTCGAAAGCAGACGCGCCACTGATCGTCGATCCTGATGCTCCATTGGCCGACACGATCGGCTTTCAGGGATTCCAGACGGTTGCCGGGCGGATAACGCAGGTCGCCGATGACGTCGGCCGCGTCGATCGCCTGAAGCTTTCGCCTCGCGACCTTGAAGAGGTCGGTCGGAAATCCCCTGGGGCATCGCCCCCGAAAAATCGCCTCCGACCACGTGTCCCTGAGGCTTCTGATCACCGGATCGCCCTTGGTAGACTGTATCACTAAGTGATACAGTCTTGTCAATCGTCCCCGCCGGGGATGCAGGCGGGCGCCTGCGTTGATCCGACGCTTGCCAACGGCCGTCCGGCGCCTGCCCGAAACCGTATGCCTGCCCGAAACCGTATGACGGAGCGCGCCCGTTGCCTTAAGAGGGGCGCCATGCACACGGGGCGGCCGCGGGGCCGTCGCCAGACACGGACAACCGAAACAGCCCCATGACCGACCTCCTCGAGACGATCCGCAAGACGCTCGTGCCGATCCACAAGGAGGGGTATCCCTTCATCCTGATCGGCATCGTGCTCACCGTGATCGGCGGGTACTTCGCGCAGAGCCTGGGCTGGATCTTCCTGATCCTCACCCTGTGGGTCTGCTACTTCTTCCGCGACCCCGAGCGGATCACCCCCATCGGCGACGGCCTCGTGGTGTCGCCGGCAGACGGGCGGGTGAACCTCATCGCCACGGTGCTGCCGCCCCCGGAGCTCGACCTGCCGCAGGTGGAGATGACCCGCATCTCGGTGTTCATGAACGTGTTCGACTGCCACGTGAACCGGGTGCCGATGACGGGCCGGATCGGGCAGATCCACTACACCCCCGGCCTCTTCCTCAATGCCGAGCTCGACAAGGCCAGCGACGACAACGAGCGCAACGGCCTCGTGATGGAGACCACCCACCGCGGCACGCCGCTGCGGATCGGCGTCGTCCAGATCGCCGGCCTCGTCGCCCGGCGCATCGTCGGCTTCGTCCAGGCCGGCGAGACCCTGCAGGTCGGCGAGCGCTTCGGGCTGATCCGGTTCGGTTCGCGCGTCGACGTCTACCTGCCGCTCGGCACCCGGGTGCTGGTCGGCCTCGGCCAGAAGGCGGTGGCCGGCGAGACGGTGCTGGCCGACCTGAGCGGCGGCCCCGAGCGCGCCTTCCGCCGGATCTGAGAGGGAGCCCGCCATGGACGACCTGTTCCCGCCCTTCGCGCCCGACGCCGACGAGCCGAAACCCCGCCGGTTCAAGCCGGTGCCGTTCCGGATGATCGCGCCCAACATGATCACCCTGATGGCGCTCTGCCTCGGGTTGACCGCGATCCGGCTGGCCTTCGAGGGCAAGTTCGAGCCCGCCGTCATCGCCATCGTGGCCGCCGCCTTCCTCGACGGCATCGACGGGCGCGTGGCGCGGATGCTCAAGGGTACCTCGCGGTTCGGGGCCGAGCTCGATTCGCTCGCCGACTTCGTCAACTTCGGCTGCGCCCCGGCCTTGATCCTCTACGGCTTCGCGCTGTTCCACCTGCGCTCGGTCGGCTGGATCGTGGCGCTGATCTTCGCCATCGCCATGGCCCTCCGGCTCGCCCGCTTCAACGCGATGCTCGACGACCCGACCCGGCCGGAATGGAAGAAGGACTACTTCGTCGGCGTGCCGGCCCCGGCCGGCGCTCTCACGGCGATGCTGCCGCTCTACCTGCACTTCCTCGGGCTCACCATGGAGCGGTGGGCGGCCCCCATTGTGCTCGGCTACGTCCTCGTCATCGCGCTGCTCGTCGTCTCCACGGTGCCGACCTTCTCGGGCAAGACCATGGGCAAGCGGGTGCCGCGCGATTGGGTGCTGCCGATCTTCCTGGTGGTGGCGGCCGGGTTCGGGTTGTTCATCAGCTTCCCGTTCGAGGCGATGGTCGTGCTCGCGGTCGCCTATCTCGTCGGCATCCCCATCGGCGCGGCCCAGTACCGCCGCCGGGCCAAGGCGGAGGCCCGTCGCGAGACGCCGACCGCCGCCGCAACGGAAACGCCGCCCGCGCCCGCCGACGCCCCACAGGCTTTGCCGCCGCCCTGACGCCTGGCGCCGGTCGGCACCTTGCCCGGTGAGCATGGCTTGGCTAGTGCTCGGGAACACGAACGGGGACGGGGCGGCAATCATGCTCGAGGAATTCAAGAAGTTCGCACTGCGCGGCAACGTCGTCGACCTTGCCGTCGGCGTGATCATCGGCGCGGCCTTCGGCGCCATCGTCACATCGGCGGTGCAGGACGTCTTCATGCCGATGATCGGTGCGATCACCGGCGGTCTCGACTTCTCGAACTACTATATCGCCCTGTCGTCGAGCGTGCAGAAGGGCGCCGCTTATGCCGATGCCAAGAAGCAGGGCGCGGTGATCGGCTACGGCCAGTTCATCACCGTGGCGATCAACTTCATGATCGTCGCCTTCGTGCTGTTCCTCGTCATCCGCGCCATGAACAAGCTTCAGTCGCAGGAGGAGGCCAAGCCGGAGGCGGTCGCCGAAGTGCCGGCCGACGTGAAGATCCTGGGCGAGATCCGCGACATCCTGGCGACGCGCCCCAAGGTCTGAACGCCCCCAAGGTCTGAGCGCTCCAACGTCCGACAGGCTCAGGGCTGTCAGGTTCGCGACGTCGACCCGCCCGTTCCGGTGCCGCCGAGGTCGCCGAGGATCTGATCGAGGGCCTGGGCCACCGCCTCGGTGCCCTCTTCGTGGGTCTTGAGGCGGACTTCCAGCCGCTTGATCTGCGGCTCGAACTCTTCCGGCACCACAGGGTCCCCGAGATAGTCCGGCACGCCGTCGCCGGTGGTGAAGACGCTACGCAGCTGCTGCCCGAGATGATCGCGCACCGGCTCGGGCAGGGCGCCCTCCTTGGAGGCGGACTCCGAGGGGCCGCGGTCGTCGATCTCGTTCTGCATGGTGTCGGTCTTTCCTCGCTCCGTCACCCTCAACAGCGATCCATGGCAAGTCGTTGCAAGTCTCAGGTCGTCGCCAGTCCCAAGTCGTCGCAAGTCCACTCGTGGGACCTCATCGCCTGCGGTTCGCGATCCCGACCTCCGCCGTCGGCCGGGCATGAGAAAGCCCCCGGCGAGCGATCGCCGGGGGCTTTCCGTTCAATCCAACCGAAAAGGGTCGATCGATTAGTCGATGACTTCGACGATCCGCGACGAGCGATCCACGAGGACCGGACGGTCGTTGATGACGGTGTAGCGGGCGCCGCGGGCGTTGTACTCGGCCGGGACCTCGTAATAGGTCACGCCGGAGTTCGGCAGCACGGTGCCGACACGGACGTCACCGTTGTAGTCGAACGAACGGCGCTTCTCGCGGGTCACGTACTGGCGGAAGCGGGGACGGTCGTCCACGCCGAGGATGCCGCCGACGGTGCCGGTGGCCGCGCCGACGGCACCGCCGACGATGGCACCCACCGGTCCGGCGGCATCCGCACCCTCTTGGGCGCCGCGCTCGGCGCCGCGCACCAGACCCTGGGCCTGGGCGGCCATGGGCAGGCTGAGAGCGATGACGGAGGCGGCCAGCAAGGTCTTGATGGTCATGGATCGAAACTCCCGTTGTGATGTCCCGCCCGACCGTCGTCGTATCGTAAGCGGGTCTGCCGCAATAACGTGCGACCGTCTCAAAGGGATGCGATAAAAAATGATCTTTTCGTTTTGCGTGCCGATCGGCACAGAAACGATAAAGATATTCTCTCGAAGCGGAAAATTTCGCGCTTCTTCGCTCCGGCCGAAAGGCCGTTGAGGAGCCCGCCGTCCGGCGTCCGGGTACATCCATGCGGCCAGCAACGTCGCGGACCGCCGGTCTCCGACCTGATCCCGTCGATCCGGCAGTGATGCGGCGATGGGCTTCCCGGGGGTGCCGCGCGGGGTCCGTACTTGGTTGCCGCTCGATGCGAGCGGGACCCCTATCAGGCGTCCAGGTGCTTGAGCACCAGGGTCGCGTTGGTGCCGCCGAACCCGAACGAGTTCGAGAGCACGTGGCCGAGCGCGACGCCGTCGCGGCGCTGGCGCAGGATCGGCATGTCGGCGAAGGCCGGGTCGATCTCGTCGATATGCGCGCTCTCGCAGATGAAGCCGTGCTTCATCATCAGGAGCGAATAGATCGCCTCCTGCACGCCGGTGGCGCCGAGCGAATGGCCGGTGAGGGACTTGGTCGCCGAGATCGGCGGGCAGTCCTCGCCTCGTCCGAACACCTCCCGGATCGCCTCGATCTCCTTCTCGTCGCCCACGGGCGTCGCCGTGGCGTGCGGGTTGATGTAGTCGATCCGCGCGCCCTTCAGTCCCTCGATCGCCTGCTGCATGCAGCGCACCGCGCCCTCGCCGGAGGGGGCGACCATGTCGTGGCCGTCGGAGGTGGCGCCGTAGCCCGCGACCTCGCCGTAGATCTTGGCGCCGCGAGCCCGCGCGTGCTCCAGTTCCTCGAGCACCAGCACGCCGGCGCCGCCGGCGATGACGAAGCCGTCGCGGTTGGCGTCGTAGGCGCGCGAGGCCCGCGCCGGGGTGTCGTTGTACTTCGAGGACATGGCGCCCATGGCGTCGAACAGCACCGAGAGGGTCCAGTCGAGGTCCTCGCAACCGCCCGCGAAGATGATGTCCTGGCGCCCGGCCTGGATGATCTCGGCGGCGTTGCCGATGCAGTGGTTGGACGTCGCGCAGGCCGAGGCGATCGAATAGTTCACGCCCTTGATCTTGAACCAGGTCGCGAGCGTCGCCGAGGCGGTGGACGACATCGCCTTGGGCACCGCGAACGGACCGACGCGCTTGGGGCCCTTTTCGCGGGCGATGGCGGCCGATTCCACGATCGCCTTGGTGGAGGGGCCGCCCGACCCCATGATGATGCCGGTGCGCGGGTTCGAGATCTCGCCCGCCTCCAGGCCGGAATCGGCGATGGCCTGGTCCATGGCGACGTGGTTCCAGGCGGTGCCGCCGCCGTGGAAGCGCATGGCGCGCCGGTCGACGAGGGTCTCCGGATCGAGGCTGGGCCGGCCTTCCACCTGGCTGCGGAACCCGAGTTCGGCATAGGACGCCGAAGCGCCGATGCCGGACTTGGCCTCGCGCAGGGAGGCGAGGACTTCCTCGGTGGTGTTGCCGATGGACGAGACGATGCCCATCCCGGTGATCACGACGCGGCGCATGGGCAGGTTCTTCTCCGCCGGGGTGCCTGAGCGAAGGCGCTCCCCATGGACGATCAATCGAGAGACAGTCAGGTAAGGCGGGCCGGGCCCGATCTCAACCGGCCCCGTTCATCGGGGCTCGTCGATGTCGCTTCAGGCCTGCGCCTGGAACAGGGCCACGCGCAGGTCCTTGGCCTCGTAGATGCGCCGCCCGTCGGCCTCGAGCCAACCGTCGGCGATGCCGAGCACGAGCTTGCCCTGGCGCACGCGCTTGATGTCGATGCCGTAGACCACCTGTTTCACGCTCGGCAGGACCTGGTCGGTGAACTTCACCTCGCCGACGCCGAGCGCCCGGCCGCGTCCGGGGGCGCCGAGCCAGCCGAGGTGGAAGCCCACGAGCTGCCACAGGGCGTCGAGGCCGAGGCAGCCGGGCATCACCGGGTCGTTCTTGAAATGGCAGCCGAAGAACCAGAGGTCGGGCCTGACGTCGAACTCGGCCAGGACATGACCCTTGCCGTGGGCGCCGCCCTCGGACCCGATCGAGACGATGCGGTCGAACATCAGCATCGGCGGCAGCGGCAGCTGGGCGTTGCCCGCGCCGAACAGCTCGCCGCGCCCGCAGGCCAGCAACTCCTCGTGGCTGTAGCTGGACGCCCGCGCCGATACGGCCGTGGTCGGGGTCTCGGGAGGAGTCCGGGGAGGAGTCTGATCGTGATCGGAAGACATGAAAGCGGATCGGTCCTCGGCTCGTGATGCTGACGCGACGGGCCCGTGGTCCGGGCCGCCCCGCGTCCATGCCGTCCCCTGCGACAGCGCGGCCTCGTTAGCACAGGCCCCCGGCGCCTTCAAAGCGGGCCGGCGGCGACGCGGCGGCTTCGGGTTGCGGGTCGGCGGTGCCTCTCATATAACCCTCCCATCAGAGTTCCGATGCATTCCGCGAGCGTTCCGTAACCGTCATGTCGAATCTGACGTCACTCCAGGCCGCGCTGAACGCGCGGGGCACCGGTCCCGCCGGTGAGGCGGCCGGTGCGCTCGGTCGGCGCGGCTGCCCGCTGTCGGACCTGCGCGACCGGTTGCGCCGGGCCGGACTGCGCCCGACGCGCCAGCGCCTCTCCCTGGGTTGGCTGCTGTTCGGGCGTGGCGACCGCCACCTGACGGCGGAAATGCTCTACGACGAGGCGATGCGCGCCAAGGTGCCGGTGTCGCTGGCCACGGTCTACAACACCCTCCACCAGTTCACCGAGGCCGGCCTGCTGCGCCAGCTCGCGCTCGACGGCTCGAAGGCCTATTTCGACACCAACCCGAGCGAGCACCACCACTTCTTCCTCGAGGAGGAGGGTCAGGTCCTCGACATGCCCGATTGCGGCATCACCGTCGATTCCCTGCCCGAGGCCCCCGAGGGCATGGAGATCGCCGGCGTCGAGGTGATCGTGCGCCTGCGCCGCCGGGTCGCCGCCCGCCGGGCCTGAGCGACCTCGTCCCAATGAGATACGAAAAGGGCCCGGTTTCGCCGGGCCTTTTTCGTGAGCGGGACAGGCGGGCGATCACCGGCCGGCCTCATATCATTTCCGGGTGATCACTTCGTGATGCGGAAATGGGCTTCGCTCAGGCGCCGCGCGGGCTCGGTGAGACGGCTCCCACTCGATTCGAGCGGAAACCGTATCACTCCACCCGTTCGTTCGGGTACACGCCCCACAGCCGGTCCTGGCGGATGTAGCCGGAGACGTCGCCGCCCTTCTGGGGGAGGGCGACGATCACGCGGCACCAGCTGCCGGTGCAGGATTTGACGCTGCCGATGACGCCGGCCTGGAGCCGGGCCTCCTCGCCGGAGGTTTCGTCGGCCTTGGCGAACAGCGGGATCGCCGCGGCCTTGTCGCCGCTGCGGCCGGCGGTGACGATGGAGGTCCGCCGGCCCGAGAGCAGCGAGTGCAGCACCCAGCCCTCGGTGCCCTCGGAATCGCGGATGCGCCGCCAGGTCTCGAACTCGGCCACGATCTCGATGGGCAGCCCGGCCCGCTGGAACACCCACAGGGTGCGGTGGTCCTTGGAGGGGCCTTCGCGCAGGTTGACGCGGTCGGTCTTGAGGCTGGCGTAGCGCGGCAGCGGCAGCTTGGTCACCGGCCCCAGGGCCACGTCCGGCTGCCCCTGCGCGGCGGCGCCCTTCGGGCCGGAGGCGGCCGCGGCGCCGAGGAGGGCGGCGACAACAACAGCGAGGGCGCGCATCGTTCGTCTCCTGTGCCGTGGTCCCGCGGTCTCCGGCCGACGCCGGACACGGGACCGCCCCGCGCATTGTGTTCGAGCCCCTCTCTGGTAGAGAGGGCGGCCCGCGACGGCCTCGGTTTGTGCGCGAGGATGCGCGACGTCCGTGGTGATCTTCTGCCGGTCGCGTGGTTAACAGAACGTAAGGGGCCCCGTCATCCGCGCCCGGACAGGCCGGGGCGCCGGTGGGCCGGGTCCGCGGGGAGGAAGCATGCCGTCGTTGAAGCGCAAGCCGCTCGTGGTGGTCACGCGGCGACTGCCGGAAGCCGTTGAAGCGCGCATGCGCGAGCTGTTCGACTGCCGCTTCAACCCCGACGATACGCCGCTGGACCAGGATGCCCTCGTCGCCGCCATGCGCGAGGCCGACGTGCTCGTGCCCACCGTCACCGACGAGATCGACACCGCGCTCCTGGCCCAGGCCGGCCCGAACCTGCGGCTCATCGCCAACTTCGGCAACGGCGTCGACCACATCGACGTGGCCGTGGCGCTGGAGCGCGGCATCACCGTCACCAACACCCCCGGGGTGCTGACGGAGGACACCGCCGACATGACCATGGCGCTGATCCTGGCGGTGGCGCGCCGGGTGACGGAGGGGGCGCGCATCATCCCCGACGACGCCTGGGACGCCGGCTGGTCGCCGACCTGGATGCTCGGCCGCCGCATCACGGGTAAACGCCTGGGGATCGTCGGCATGGGCCGGATCGGCCAGGCGCTGGCCCGCCGCGCCAAGGCGTTCGGCCTCTCGATCCATTACCACAACCGCCGCCGGGTGCCCGCCGCGATCGAGCGCGACCTCGAGGCGACCTATTGGGAATCCCTCGACCAGATGCTGGCGCGGGTCGACATCGTCTCGGTGAACTGCCCGCACACGCCGGCCACCTACCACCTGCTCTCGGCCCGGCGCCTCAAGCTGCTCAAGCCCGAGGCCATCGTCGTCAACACCGCCCGCGGCGAGATCATCGACGAGAACGCGCTGGCGCGCCTCATCGAATCCGGCGACGTCTCGGCGGCGGGCCTCGACGTGTTCGAGCAGGAGCCGGCGGTGAGCCCGCGCCTCGTCAAGCTCGCCCGCTCGGGCAAGGTGGTGCTCCTGCCGCACATGGGCTCGGCCACCCACGAGGGCCGCTCCGACATGGGCGAGAAGGTCATCATCAACATCAAGACCTTCATGGACGGCCACCGTCCGCCGGACCGCATCCTGCCCGGCATGCTGTGAGCCGGTGCCGGCGTTCCGGACAACGACGGGCCGGCGGCAGGGGAGGGCACGCCATGACCACCGTGCCGTCCTGCGGCGGACCTCGCGGGCCGGTCGCCTTCGGCCCGGCGTCTGCTCCGGATGGTGAGCCGGCGCCATGCACGGTCGCTTTTCAGCGCGCCGGCGCGATTCGGGGCGGGATGGCGGCGTCCGCGTCGCCCCCGTGTCATCTCACCTTCACGGGCCGGCGGCACATGCGGGACCTGACGGACCCACCCGGCCATCTCGGCCGTGCCCCACGCCGCGGCGGAGGCCTGGTCCCGATGGGAGACGCGGGATGTCGACGGCGGAGGAGAGGCCGGCGGCCGGAACGGTCGAGACCGAGGTGGCGCCGATGATCCGGCCGGGCAAGCGCCTGCGCCCTCCCGGTTCGAAGAGCGTCGGCTGGGCCCTCGTGCAGGCGGCGCGGCTGCACCGGTCCCGCATCGGCGACAGGCTCGCCGCCCTCGACCTGTTCGCCGGTCAGGAGCAGGTGGTGCAGGCCCTGGCCATGGCCGGGACCATGACCATGGGCGACCTCGCCGCGACCCTGCGGGTGCGCCCGCCCACCGCCTCCAAGACGATCTCGCGGCTGGCGGCGCTGGGCTTCGTCGAGCGCCGGGCCGAGGCCGGCGACGGCCGCGTCGTCCGGGTGCGCCTCACCGAGGCGGGGCTGGCCAAGGCCGAGGCGATCGAGCGGATCTGGGACGACGTCGAAGCCGAACTCCTCGACGGCTTCGAGGGCAAGGAACGCCGCCGCCTGCGCAAGCTCCTGCGCCGTGCCGCCGGCAATCTCGCCGAGGTGACGGGCGTCGAGGGCCACGAGGCCGAACTCGAAGGCGACCTCGACGAGGACGACGGTCCCTCGGCCTGAGGGGGCGGACAGCGGGCTTCTTGCCGCGACGCAGGGGCACCCACCCAACCCCTATCCGCAGAGGGGAGGGGACGGGCCACGCCGAATCGATCCGGCAGACAAGCGCCTCAGACCCCCGCCGCGACGCCGCCCTGCCACCGTCGCGGGTGGTTGCCGGTCCCGGCTCGGCGTAGACCCGCCCGGTCGGGTTCGAGCCGGGAGGACAGCGCATCGCCATGCCAGGAGTCTCCGAACACCCCGGGCCCGGCGAGGTCCGCCGTCGCAGGCTCGCCGGCATCGTGCTGATGTGCGGGACGGTGGCGTTCTTCGCCTGCCTCGACGCCTCGGCCAAGACCCTGGCGCTGGCCGGCGTCGATCCGCTGTTCACCACCTTCATGCGCTACGGCGTCAGCGTCGTGATGGTCTCGGCCTTCATCAATCCCGTGACCACGCCGGGCGTGGTGCGGACCCGGCGGCTGTGGCTGCAGGTGGTGCGCTCGCTGCTGCTGTTCGGTTCCACCGCCCTCAACTTCTTCGCCCTGCGCCACCTGCAACTGGCGGAGACCCTGTCGATCCAGTTCGCCGCGCCGCTCGCCGTCGCGCTCCTGGCGGGGCCGCTCCTAGGGGAATGGTCGTCGCCGCGCCGGCTGGCGGCCATCGCGGTGGGCTTCGTGGGCGTGCTGGTGATCGTGCGGCCGGGCGTGGGTGCGTTCCAGCCGGCGGTGCTGCTCAGCCTCGGCAACATGCTCTGCTACGCGTTCTATCTCATCGCCACGCGCAAGCTCGCGGCCATCGATTCCACCGCCACGACGATGTTCTATTCGGGGCTGGCGGGCCTCGCGGTGATGGCGCCGCTGCTGCCCTGGATCTGGAGCGATCCGGCCTCGCCCGGTCTGTGGCTGCTGCTCGTCGGGGTCGGGCTGTTCGGCACCCTCGGGCACTGGCTCCTGGTGCTGGCCCACGCCCGCGCCCCGGCCAACGTGCTGGCCCCGTTCCTCTACACGCAGCTGCTGTGGTCGGTCCTGCTCGGCTACCTCCTGTTCGGCGACGTGCCCCACCGCTGGACGCTGATCGGCGGCGCCATCGTGGTGGCCTCGGGCCTCTACCTCCTGAGCCAGGAGCGCACGCGCCGGCCGGCGTGACCGACCGGCCGGCGCGTGCGGCCGCTCAGCGGTGGCGGCGGCGATCGTGGTGATGCTGGCGCGACTTCATCCGCGTGCGGTAGGCGCGACGGCCCGGATCGATGCCGAGCGCCCCGTTGACGGTGCCGACGGCTCCGCCGACCGCGCCCCCGACGATGCCGCCGATGGGGCCTGCGACCCGGTCGCCTTCGGCGGCCCCGCGACGGACGCCGCCGGGCAGGCCCTGGGCCTGGACCGAATCCGCGAAGGTGACGGTGGCGAGAGCGAGGCCGAGGCCGAGCAAGGCGTATTTCATGGCGTATCCTCTGCTTGTTGGTCGTCCACGCCGGCGCCGGAGCGCCGGGACGGAGCGAGGAATCAACGGTCGAGCTATCAAAAGGTCCCACGCGCGGCCGGTGCTGGCCTCGCGTCCCCGCCGCTGTTAGAGGACAAGGGATGTGCGCTCCCGGCGATCCGTGCGGTGTTGACCGCCCTCACCGAATTACGAGCCCGGCCCCCGCCTGAGGGCCCGCGCGAGCGGCCCGCCGGATGCCGGGAGAGCGTGACGCGCCCTTTTTTTCGCGGACGACGGCCCGATGCCGCGCCGCCCTTCAGACTGCGCCAGACGAAGATCATGACCGAGCCGAGCCCCCCCCGCGACTACTCGCAGACCCTGTTCCTGCCGCGTACCGAGTTTCCGATGCGGGCCGGGCTGCCGGTGCGCGAGCCGCTGCTGCTGGCGCGTTGGGCCGAGACCGGCCTCTACGGCCGCATCCGCCAGACCGCCGCCGGCCGCCCGAAGTTCGTGCTCCACGACGGGCCGCCCTACGCCAACGGCAACATCCACATCGGCACCGCGCTCAACAAGATCCTCAAGGACGTCATCGTCCGCTCTCAGGGTGCGCTCGGGTTCGACGCGAACTACGTGCCCGGCTGGGACTGCCACGGCCTGCCGATCGAGTGGAAGATCGAGGAGCGGTACCGCGCCAAGGGCCGTAACAAGGACGACGTGCCGGTCCTCGAGTTCCGCCAGGAATGCCGGGCCTTCGCCGGCCAATGGCTCGACGTGCAACGCGAGGAGTTCAAGCGCCTGGGCGTCACCGGCGACTGGGACCACCCCTACGCCACCATGACGTATCCCGCCGAGGCCACCATCGCGCGCGAACTCATGACCTTCGCGACGACGGGTCAGCTCTACCGCGGCTCGAAGCCGGTGATGTGGTCGGTGGTGGAGAAGACCGCGCTGGCGGAAGCCGAGGTCGAATACGAGGACCACGTCAGCGATACGATCTTCGCGGCGTTTCCGATCCGTGAGGGGGGCGCCGACGACTTGGTGGCTGCCCGCGTCGTCATCTGGACCACGACGCCCTGGACCATGCCGGGCAACCGCGCCGTCGCCTACTCGAAGAAGGTCGCCTACGGCCTCTACCGGGTGACGGCGGCGGCCGAGGACAATTGGGCCAAGGTCGGCGATACCTACCTTCTGGCCGACAGCCTGGCGGCCGGCGTCTTCGAGGCCGCCCGCGTCGAGGCGTTCGAGCGTGTCCGCGATGTCCTGCCCGCGACGTTGGCGGGGCTCACGGTGGCGCATCCCCTCGCGGCCCACGTCCCCGGCTACGCCTTCGCCGTCCCCCTCCTCGAAGGCGACCACGTCACCGACGAGGCCGGCACCGGCTTCGTCCACACCGCGCCGGGCCACGGCCGCGAGGACTTCGAGGTCTGGACCGCCAACGGTCGCGCGCTCGCGGCGCGCGGCATCGAGACCCGCATCCCCTACACCGTCGACGCCGACGGGGCGCTGACCGAAGAGGCGCCCGGTTTCACGGGAAAACTCGTCCTCACCCCCAAGGGCGAGAAGGGTGACGCCAACAAGGCGGTGATCGCGGCGCTCAGGGAGGCCGGCACCCTCGTCGCCTCGGGCCGGCTCAAGCACAGCTATCCCCACTCCTGGCGCTCGAAGAAGCCGGTCATCTTCCGCAACACGCCGCAGTGGTTCATCGCGCTCGACAGGCCGGTGGATTCCCTCGACGGCCGGACGCTGCGCGACGTGGCGCTCAAGGGCATCGACGACACCCGCTGGGTGCCGCCGCAGGGCAAGAACCGCATCACCGGCATGGTCGCCAACCGCCCCGACTGGGTGGTCTCGCGCCAGCGCGCCTGGGGCGTGCCGATCACCGTCTTCGTGAATCGGGCTACCGGCGAGGTGCTGCGCGACGAAGCGGTGAACGCCCGCATCGCCGACGCCTTCGCGGCCGAGGGCGCCGACGCCTGGTTCACCGATGCCGACGGCGCCCGCTTCCTGGCACCCGACCACGACCCGGCGGACTACGAGAAGGTCACCGACGTCCTCGACGTCTGGTTCGACTCCGGCTCGACCCACGCCTTCGTGCTCGACGATCCCGCCCAGTTCCCCGGCCTCGCCGGCGTGGTGCGCAAGCGCGACGGCGGCGCCGACACGGTGATGTACCTCGAAGGGTCCGACCAGCACCGCGGCTGGTTCCAGTCCTCGCTGCTGGAATCCGCCGGTACCAGGGGGCGCGCGCCCTACGACATCGTCCTCACCCACGGGTTCGTCCTCGACCCCAAGGGCTTCAAGATGTCGAAGTCGAAGGGCAACGTCGTGGCGCCCCAGAGCATCATCAAGGATGCCGGCGCCGACATCCTGCGCCTGTGGGTGGCGGCCTCCGACTACACCGACGACCTCCGGATCGGGCCGGAGATCATGAAGACCTTCGCCGAGACCTATCGCAAGCTACGCAACTCCTTGCGCTGGATGCTGGGCTCGCTCGCCCATTTCGAGCCGGGCCTGACAATCGCCCACGCCGACCTGCCCGACCTGGAGCGGCTGATCCTGCACCGCCTGTGCGAGCTCGACGGCGAGATCCGCGAGGCCTACGCCGCCTTCGACACCAAGCGGGTGGTGGCGCTTCTGAACGGCTTCATGACCGGCGACCTCTCGGCCTTCTATTTCGACGTTCGCAAGGACGCGCTCTACTGCGACCCGATCTCGTCGCGCACGCGCCTCGCCTCGCTCCAGGTGATCGACGAGACGTTCCGCCGGGTGGTGATCTGGCTGGCCCCGGTGCTGGCGTTCACGGCCGAGGAGGCCTGGCTCGACCGTTATCCCTCCGACGACGGGTCCGTGCACCTGCAGGTGCTGCCGGAGACACCCGCCTCCTGGCGTGACGACGCCCTCGCGGCGCGCTGGCAGAAGGTGCGAAAGGTGCGCCGGGTCGTCACCGGGGCGCTGGAGATCGAGCGGGCGGGAAAACGCATCGGCGCCAGCCTGGAGGCGGCACCCACCGTGTACGTCGCCGACCCCGACCTCCTCGCCGCCCTCGACGGGATCGACGCCGCCGAGGTCTGCATCACCTCAGGCCTCCGCATCGAACCCGGCGAGGGCCCCGCCGAGGCCTTCCGCCTCGACGATGTGCGCGGCGTCGCCGTGGTCCCGGCCCTCGCCGAAGGGACGAAATGCGCCCGCTCCTGGCGGGTCAGCCCCGAGGTCGGCACCGACCCGGAGTATCCCGACGTCACCCCCCGCGACGCGCTGGCGCTGCGGGAATGGGATGCGGCACGGGCAGGGGCGGCGTGACCCGTCGTCCGGGTCATCTCGTCCCGGAACGCCCGAAGCGCCACCCGGGGCCGGATGAGGCAAGGGCGCGGGACCGGCTCAGTTAGCCGGCTTGGCAGGCGGTACTGTTTGCTCTGTTCAGGGTATCGGTTGCGGGCTAGTTGACAATCTTTGCTAAGGGCCGGAAGCGTTCTGGTGGAGGTCTGCCGATGGCGACGATGAACGTATCCCTGCCGGACCCGATGAAGGATTGGGTGGAAGCCCGCGCCCGCACGGGTCGCTACAGCACTGCGAGCGACTATGTCCGCGACCTGATCCGCCGAGACCAGGAACGCGCCGACGGGATCGCCGACCTGCAGACCTTGGTGAGCGAAGGCCTAGAGAGCGGCGAAAGTGGCCGGTCGCGGGACGATATCGCCCGATTGTCCCGGGATATGGCCGCCGCCTCGCGTCAGCCGTGACGATCTGGCGGACGACGAACCGCGCGGACCTCGACATCGCCCACATCTACGGCCACGGCGAACGGGCCTTCGGCATCGAGCAGGCCGAACGCTATCAGGCCGGCCTGTTCGACGCCTTCGACGTGCTGGCGCGGAACCCGCACCTCGCCCATGAACGCCAGGAGATCACTCCGCCGGTCCGCATCCATCCCCACGGCGTCCATGTCATTGTCTATGCCGTCCGGGATACCGGCATCCTGATCGTGCGCGTGTTGCATGGGCGGCAGGATTGGGAGCGGTGGCTATCGTGAACTCGCGCGGCGCGACTTTCCGTCGTGAGCGTGGGACACAGCCGTTGGCCCGGGGGCGTAGGTCTGCTTAGACGAGCACCCATGACCCCCTTCCGCATCGGACTCGTCGCCCTCCTCGTCACCTTGGCCCTCGATCAGGCGACCAAGCTCGGGCTCTACTTCGGCACCGACCTCGTGCTCACCCAGCCCTGGCGGCTGGGGCCCTATGCCGACCTCGTCGTGGTCTGGAACCGGGGCGTGTCCTACGGCCTGTTCCAGCAGGAGGGCGCGCTCGGCCGCTGGATCCTGGTGGCGATCTCGGTCGTGGCGACGGTGGCCCTGGTGGTGTGGATGCGCCGGGCCGGCAGCCGCCTCCTCGCCCTGTCGCTCGGCCTCGTCGCCGGCGGGGCGATCGGCAACGCCATCGACCGGGCCGCCTACGGGGCGGTGTTCGACTTCGTCCACCTGCACGCGGGCGACTGGTCCTGGTACGTGTTCAACGTCGCCGATGCCGCGATCGTCGCCGGCGTCGCCGGCCTCGTCATCGACAGCGTGCGCCCGGCCCCCGCGGCGCGAGAACCCCGGTCGCTGTGACACGCAGGCCACACCGGCGCGGCATGTCCGCGCCGGGCTGGTGCGGTGCGGTCAAGGCGCCATACCTTCGCCCGAAACCCGGATCAGGCACGAGGCATGCCGGACCGGGAATGCGCGAGAACGCGACCGGGCTCGGGCAACGGAGTGGGGGTGACATGGTCGGCTATCGCAAGGTCCTCGTCCCATTGGGCGCCGCCGCCTTCGCGGCCTCGGTTCTGACAGGGGCCGCCAGGGCCGAGCAGGGCGAGTTCCTGCGCGACGCCCTCAGCAACCTCGGCCTCGTCGAGGCGGAGCGTCCGCCGATCACCTACCGCGAGCGCGCGCCGCTGGTGATGCCGCCCAAGCTCGGCGCCAAGGCCATCGACACCCGGTCGCTGCCGCAGCCGCGGGCCTTGGAGGCCACGCCGCAATGGCCCAAGGACCCGGAGGTGGCCCGGCGCGAGCGGGCCGTCGTCGAGGCGCGCAAGCCGATCGTCCGTGGCGCCCAGGGGCGCATGGACGACAACAACATGACCCTGTCCATCGACGAGATGCAGGCCGGCCGCCGCGCCGGGGCGCAGATCCCCACCGAGGGCCAGCGCAAGCCCGAGGACGGCAGCCGCGGCGATTCGTTCTGGAGCAATCCCTTCGGCCTCACCGGGGGTGAGAAGACCGAGCCGGTGGAGGCCGCGCCGACCCGCGAGGTCCTCACCCAGCCGCCGACCGACTACCGCCGCGCCCCCACCAAGGTCGCCAGGACCAATGGCGATCCCATCAACAACCCGAGCCGCGAACGCGAGGAAGCGGACCCGGGCCTCTACGTGCGCGGCCAGAGCCGCTACTGACATCCGCTTCGGCCGGCGGCCACCGGGCGCCGGTACGAAATTTGCCCCGACGAGGCGCCCTCCGGGTGGTGCCGAGGGGTGTCGGCCACGATGTCGGCCCGTCACGCGCCGACATCCGAAGGATCATCCATGCATCTGTTCAGGAAGGATACGTCGGCCCTGCTGTCGACCGCCGCGCATCCCATCGCGGGACGGGTCGAGGCGGCACCGTTCGGCCGCTCCGAAGCCGGCGGGCCGGAGGTGTCGTCCTTCACCCTGGACAACGGGCTCGACGTCGTGGTGGTGCCCGATCACCGCGCCCCCGTCGTCACCCACATGATCTGGTACCGCAACGGGTCGGCCGACGATCCGCTCGGACAGTCGGGCATCGCCCACTTCCTCGAGCACCTGATGTTCAAGGGCACCGAGCGCCATCCCGTCGGCGCCTTCTCGAAGGCCGTCTCGGGCCTGGGCGGCCAGGAGAACGCCTTCACCAGCTACGACTACACCGCCTATTTCCAGCGGGTCGCCCGCGACCACCTCGGCACCATGATGGAGTTCGAGGCCGACCGCATGACCGGCCTGGTGCTGGAGGATGCCGTGGTCGGCCCCGAGCGCGACGTGGTGCTGGAGGAGCGTCGCATGCGGGTCGAGACCGACCCCTCGGCCCAGCTCTCCGAGGCCATGGCCGCCTCGCTGTTCGTGCACCACCCCTACGGCATCCCGATCATCGGCTGGATGCACGAGATCGAGGAGCTGAACCGCGCCCACGCCCTCGACTACTACAAGCGGTTCTACACGCCCGAGAACGCGATCCTGGTGGTGGCCGGCGACGTGACGCCGGACGTCGTGCGCAAGCTCGCCGATTCCACCTACGGCCGCGTCACCCCCCAGGGCGCCCGGCCGGTGCGGCTGCGGGCCCGCGAGCCCGAGCCCAAGGCGCTGCGCCGCGTCGCGGTGGCCGATCCCAAGGTCGAGCAGCCGACGCTGCAGCGGCTCTACCTCACCCCCTCCTGCGTCACGGCCCGCGACGGCGAGTGCCATGCCCTGGAACTGCTCGCCGAGGTGCTGGGCGGCGGCTCGACCTCATACCTCTACCGCAAGCTCGTCATGGAGCAGGGCATCGCGGTGAACGCCGGCGCCTGGTACATGGGCTCGGCCATCGACGACACCCGGTTCTCGGTCTACGCGATCCCCGCCGAGGGCGTCAGCCTGGAGCAGCTCGAGGACGCCGTCGACCGCACCCTGCGCCGGGCGCCGGCCGAGGCCCTGGACGCCGAGGCGATCGAGCGGGCCAAGACCCGGCTCGTGGCCGAGACGGTGTATTCCTCCGACAGCCAGTCGTCGCTCGCCCGCATCTACGGCTCGGCGCTGGCCATCGGCGAGACCATCGAGGAGGTCCGCCGCTGGCCCTCCGACATCGAGGGCGTCACCCGCGAGCGGCTGGCTGCCGCGGCCGAGCGCTACCTCGTCCCGGCCCGCTCGGTCACCGGCCATCTCACCAAGTCCCGCGATCCCGACGCCTGAGGCCGCAGCATCAGCGACCATCGCATTCCGGCAGCGGCCGAGGCCGCGCCACCGCCCCCGAACAACGAGGCTCCCATGAACGCAGTCCAGGTCGATCTGGCCGACACCCGCAGTTCCGCGTCCCAGACCCTGGCCCTGCCGGTGCCGGCCGCCTCGGGCATCGAGGCCTGGCACGTGGAATCGCCGGTGGTGCCGCTGATCGCCCTCTCGTTCGCCTTCGAGGGCGGTGCGGCGCAGGACCCCGAGGGCAAGGCCGGCGTGGCGCAGATGCTGGCCCGCCTCCTCGACGAGGGGGCGGGCGACCTCGTATCCGACGCCTTCCAGGAGCGGCTGGCGGCGCGCGCGATCGAACTCAGCTTCCACGCCGGGCACGATTCCATCGGCGGCTCGCTCAAGATGCTGGTCAAGCATGCCGACGAGGCCATCGACCTCCTGGCGCTCGCCCTGGCCAAGCCCCGCTTCGACCCCGACGCCGTCGAGCGGGTGCGCGGGCAGACGCTCGCCGGCCTGCGCTACCAGCAGAACGATCCGGGCGTGATGGCCTCGCGCCGGTTCTTCCGCGAGGGCTTTGCCGGCCATCCCTATTCCCGGCCGTCCTCGGGCACGCCCGAGAGCGTGGCCGCCATCACCCGTGACGACCTCGTGGCGATGCACCGCCACCTGATCGGGCGCGGTGGCATCAAGGTGGCCGCCGTCGGCGCCATCGACGCCGCGCGCCTGGCCGATGCCCTCAACCGCGCCTTCGGCGTCCTCGACGAGACCGCGCCGCTGGAGGCCGTGCCGCAGACCGTGGTGCAGGACCTCGGCCGCCGGGTGGTGGTCGACCTCGACGTGCCGCAGTCGGTGATCCGGTTCGGCATGGGCGGCGTCGCCTGGCGCGACCCCGACTTCATCCCGGCCTACGTCTTCAACCACATCTTCGGCGGCGGCTCCTTCACCTCGCGCCTGTTCCAGGAGGTGCGCGAGAAGCGCGGGCTCGCCTATTCGGTGGGCACCTCGCTCGTCAGCCACCGCGCCAGCGCCATCACCTGGGGCTACACCGCCACCAAGAACGAGCGGGTTGGCGAGGCGATGACCGTGATCTCCGAGGAGCTCAACCGCCTCATCGCCGAAGGCCCGTCCGACGAGGAGCTGCAGAAGGCCAAGGACTACCTCACCGGCTCCTATGCGCTCGGCTTCGACACCTCCACCAAGATCGCCCACCAGCTCGTGCAGATCGCCTTCGAGGGGCTCGGCATGGACTACATCGCCCGCCGCAACACGCTGGTGGCCGACGTGACCCAGGCCGACATCCGCCGCGCCGCCGCCCGCACCGTGGCCGACGGCCGGATGCTGGTGGTCGCCGCCGGCCGCCCGACGGATTTCTGATCGGCTGGCCGCGTCCTTGCCTATGGCGGCGGACGTGACAGATCGAGGCCGGGCTGCCTGCACGCCAGTCCGGCCCCCCTAAGCCTGGAAGCCACCGCCGCATGACCCTCGCCCCGCGCCTGCCGACCGCCCTCGTCCTTGCCATCGTCCTCGCCCTCGGCGCGAGCCCGGCCCTGGCGCACACCGGGCAGGGCGAGGCTCACGGCCTGGCGCAGGGGTTCCTCCATCCGCTGATGGGGCTCGACCATCTCCTCGCCATGGTCGGCGTCGGCCTCCTGGCGGCGCGGATCGGGGGGCGTGCCGTCGTGCTGGTGCCGGCGGCCTTCCTGGCGATGATGGCCCTCGGGGGAGCGATGGGTGCCGCCGGGTTCGTCATGCCCATGGTGGAGATCGCCATCGCCGTCTCGGTGGCCGTGCTGGGGGCGATTCTGATGCTGCGGTCCGCCCTGCCGGTCGCGGTGGCGATGGCGGTGGTGGGAGGCTTCGCGCTGTTCCACGGCCATGCCCACGGCGCCGAGATGCCCGATGCCGCCGGCGGCATCGTCTACGGGCTCGGCTTCCTCGCAGCCACGGCCCTTCTTCATGCCACGGGCCTGGGTCTCGGCTTCGCCGCCGGCGGCGCGAACCGCCTGCGCTACGCGGGCGCCGGGCTTGCCGTGGCCGGCCTCGGTCTCCTGGCCGGGGCGTTCTGAAGGGACGGACCGGGTGGAGCCGGCCTTGCGTTTTCACGTGAAACCGCGAACCCGCCCTGGCGTTCCTGGTCCCGCGTGACGGTGGCGGGGCGATCCCCGGTCCCGCCCCTCGCCCTACATCGTCGCCGCCAGCGACGCGGCCTGTGCCCGTCCCTCGGCGCGGGCGGCCGCATCGAGATCGGCGCCCATCAGGCCCCGTTCGACCAGGATCTGGTGGACGTCGGTGATCCCGACCATGCGAAGCCACGTCGCCATGTAGGTCGCCTGATGGTCGTAGATCGCGGCCGGGAAATCCGCGCCGATGGCGACGCCGCGGGCATTGACCACCACGGCCCTGGCGTCGAGCAGCCCGTTCTGGCCGCGCTCGTCGAAGGTGAACAACAGGTCCTTCTGCGACACCAGGTCGAACAGGTGCTTGAGCCTGTAGGGGATGCCGTAGTTCCACATCGGCACGCCGAACAGGATCAGGTCCGCCGCGCGAAACCGGTCGGCGAGCACGCGGATCGTGCGCCATGCCTCGTCCTGCGCCGGACTCGAGGGCTCGCCGGCGAGGGCCGCGTATTTGCCGTCGAGCGCGTCGCCGTCGAACGCGGGCAGATCGGTGTTCCAGACGTCGAGGGTATCGACGCTGCCGTCCGGGTGGCGGGCACGCCAGGCGTCGAGGAAGGCCCCCGCCACCTCGATCGAGGCAGAGCGTTCCTTGCGCGGCGAGGATTCGACGTAGAGCAGGTGCGGCATCCGTCAGGGCTCCGAGGGTGAGGGTCGCCCCTCAACCTATGGCGGTGGACATGCTATGGCGATGGACCTGGCCTATGGCGATGGACTTGGCCGGCCAAGCGGGTGATGCCCCGTCCGGACGTTTCATGCCATATCCGGTTGATCACTTCGTGATGCGGAAACGGGCTTCGCTCAGGCGCCGCGCGGGCTTGGTGATACGCTTCCCGCTTGATTTAAGCGGAAGCCGTATCACGCGTCACGAACCGCGCGCAGGAGGCGCTTTGCCAACGGCCCGCCGAGGCCCCATTTGAGCCGACAGCGATCTTGCCCGCCGCCGGACATACCCCATGCAACTCACCGGTCTCCACCACCTTACCGCGATCACCGCCCAGGCGAGCGCCAACCACGCCTTCTACACGCGGGTGCTGGGCCTGAGGCTCGTCAAGAAGACGGTGAACCAGGACGACGTCTCCGCCTACCACCTGTTCTACGCCGACGGTCTCGCCTCGCCCGGCAGCGACGTGACCTTCTTCGACTGGCCCGCCCCCCGGGAGACGCGGGGGACCGGCAGCATCGCGCGCACCGGCCTGCGGGTCGCCGGCCCCGGCGCCATCGCCTGGTGGCATGACCGCCTCTCTCGGAACGGGGGCACGGTCGGCGCGCCGCGGGAGGTCGACGGGCGCCTCACCCTCGCGTTCGAGGACCCGGAGGGCCAGCGCCTCGCCCTGGTCGACGACGGCGGTGCGGGCGAGGCCCACCCCTGGTCGCGGAGCCCCGTGCCGGCCGAGCACCAGATCCGCGGTCTCGGCCCCGTAACCCTGAGCCTGGCCGACGTGGCCCGCACCGGGGCGGTGCTCGTCGAGGTGCTGGGGATGCGCCGGGAGCGCTCCTACGACCTGCCCGAGGGCGAGGTCTCGGTCTACGCGATGGGCGAGGGCGGGCCCGCCGCCGAACTCCATCTCCTGTCAGAGCCCGGCCGGGCGCCGGCCCGGCAGGGGGCGGGCGGCGTCCACCACGTCGCCTTCCGCATCCCCGATGCCGACTATGGCGCCTGGGCGGACCGCCTCCAGCAGCGGCGGATGCCCTCGAGCGGGCCGATCGACCGCTATTACTTCCGCAGCCTGTACTTCCGCGAGCCGGGCGGCGTCCTGTTCGAGATCGCCACCGACGGTCCCGGCTTCACCGCCGACGAGCCCCTGGACACCCTGGGCGAACGCCTCGCGCTGCCGCCGTTCCTGGAGCCGCGCCGGGCGCAGATCGAGGCGGGACTGAAGCCGCTGTAGCGTGGCGGCGCACCGGCCCGGAGCGGGCGGCATCGTTTCGCGTGCCGAGCGCCGGGCCGTCTCGATCACGGGCGGTGCGAGTGCGGGCGGTGCGAAGGCGGGCGGTACGAGTGCGGGCCTTGCCCCTCCACGGGCGCGTGATCGGGGGATCGGGCACATCTGCTTGTTCGGGCCGACCCGCCGTGATAGCGCGCTCTCGCACGACAGACGGATGTCACGACGGTCGCCGGTTCGGCCGTCCGGACGGGCGGCTTTTCGCGGGCCGTGCCAGAACAGACCCTTCCCGAAAGAGGACGACACGCCATGGCCGACACTCCGGCACCGAACGGCAACGGTGGCGCCACGGCGCAGGCCGATGACCTCACCCCGGCGATCAACGCGCTGGCGCAATACGCCAAGGACCTCTCCTTCGAGAATCCGAACGCCCCGCGCTCGCTCCAGCCCCAGGAAGGCGGCGGGCCGCAGATCAACATCCAGGTCAACGTCAACGCCAAGCAGATCGCCGAGGCCGATTTCGAGGTCGAACTGACCCTCGAGGGCGACGCCAAGATCAACGGCGAAGTGCTGTTCGCGTTCGAGCTGACCTATGCCGGCGTGTTCCGCATGCGCAACATCCCGCAGGACCAGCTCCACCCGGCCGTGATGATCGAGTGCCCGCGCCTGCTCTTCCCCTTCGCCCGCCAGATCATTGCCGAATCGGTGCGCAACGGCGGCTTCCCGCCGCTCTACATCGACCCGATCGACTTCGTCGGCCTCTACCGCCAGAAGGCCTTCGAGGCGCAGGGCCAGACCGAGGGCGCGCCGCTGGCGTCCTGATCCCGGGCCCATCGTCGAGGTCGGCTCCACGCCGGAGCGGGCAGCTGTTTCACGGGAAACGGCCGCCCGCTCCGGCGTCGTCGTTCGTGCGCGACAAATCCAGGGGATCGTGGCGTCATCCCATATCCGGTCGATCACGTCGTGGCGCGAACATGGGCTTCGCTCAGGCGCCGCGCGGGCTCGCCGATACGCGTCCCGCTTGATTCGAGCGAAAACCGTATCAGCCCTTGCGCACCAGCGGCCCCGCCATGGGCGCGCCCTCGGGGGTCAGCAGTCCGCACCGCGCCTCGGCGTCGCGGGCGAGCAGCGGGTCGAGGAGGGACCGGCGCCCGTCGAGGAAGACGATGCTGCGTTCGGCCGACACCGCCTCGGCGGCGTCGGGGATCTCCACCAGGAGATGGGACAGGGCGTAGCGATAGCGCGTGACCCGGGCCGCCGTCTCCAGCCGCACCCAGGCGACGAGGCAGCGGTTCTCGGCCACCCGCAGGGCGGCGTCGCGCACCACCGTATCGTTGAGCGTGCGCAGCGAGGGGAGCCCGCGCAGGCGCAGTGAATCCGCGTCCCGCACCCGCGCGGCGGTGGCCGCGAAGGCCGGCATCAGCCGCGCGTCGGCGCTGGCATCCTCGCCGAGCCGGCGATAGCGCGAGACCGGCGAGCGGAACGATTCGGCCACCAGCGTCTCGTGATAGGCCGTGTCGTCGTCCGCCCGCCAATTCGGCGGCAGCACGCGGCTGCGGGTCAGGTTGGCGAGCACGTCGGTGAAGGCATCGCGTCCGGCCGCCGGCATCAGGTAGCGCCAGGCCCGATCGCGCAGGGTGCGCTCGTCGTCGGTGTAGGGGAACGGGGCGGCTTCGCCGCGCATCTCGGCCGCCAGGGACCCGGTGCTGTCCACGAGGCCGTTCCAGGCGCTGGGCGCACGGCGGCCGAAGTCGCCTTCCTGGACACAGGCCGTGAGCACGGCCGGCGGCGCCGCCACGGCCACGATCACGGCCATCGTCCGGCGGCGGCGTCCTTGCGAGCGGGCGGGCGGCATGGCGATCCCCGTGGCGCCCTCGGGCACCGCTTTTGAAGTCACGAGTGCGATTCACGCGTCGTCCGGCGGGTCGACGCCCCGGACGTCGATGCGGACCCGATCCGTCCGCGGGGTCAGGACGGCTGGCGTCGCCGTTCGTCGGCGGCGGGCGTCTCGTCCGCGGCGCCGAGGTCCGGCGCCATCCGCTCGTAGCGGACCCCGGTGAACAGGAGGATGTCGCCCCGCGGCGCGGTGTCCTCGTCCTCGCGCCGGAGGCGCCGGCTCGGCCGCACCGAAAACGGCAGGATCATCGCCCCGAAGCGCGGCGATGGCCGCTCGGGACTGTCCTGGGTTGGCCTAGGGTCAGCATTCATCGCTGGCGATCCCGTCAATCGTTCACCTCGTCCGTGTCGCTGCGCCGCCCCGGTGCAGGGACGTTGTCGCGGTGGACCCTCCGACCGTCGGCGGCGGGGGCCAGATCATCACGGGGTGGTTAACGGATCGTTTCGGGCGCCGCCGCCCGAGGGAGATCGTGCGGATTGCCGGGGGATATCGCCCTCCCGGTCACAGGGAGGAGGCGCCCGCGGCCCGCGGACTCCGGCCGTCGTCGGCCCGTCTGGCTTGTATATTGCATTTCAGTTGGTCGCCCATGGCGGGCGTTTCCTCCCTTGCACTTGAGCCCCGTTCGCCCGGCGAACGGGGCTTCTTCCATGCCGGAGCCGGGAACTTCGGGTGCGCCGGGGCTTTGGGGCGGGGGAGCTTCGGATCGGCGGTCGCCAGGTGTGGCCCCGTGAGCGCGCCCTGCCTGCATCCGGCTCCCGCCCGCAACGAGGGCGCTTGCTAACCCGGTGCGGCTGCCCGATATCCCGACCTTCGAGCACCCGACCACCCGCCCTCGACCCGTCATGTACACAAGCGAAGGACACCGCAGAATGCGCGTGGTTACCGCACGATCCTCGAGCCCGGCCTCCATCCCGGGACGGCGCCGTCCCGCGCTCCTGGCGCTGGCACCCCTCGCCTTCCTCGTCCTCACCGCATCGCCGGCTCTGGCCCAGCGGGAGGACCAGGGGCTGCAGCTCGGTTGCGCCAACGACTATTTCCGGCTCTGCGCCGGCGTCGATCCCAACAGTTCCGATGCCGAGAAGTGCATGGACCGCAACCGCAGCCGGCTCTCGCCGGAGTGCCGCAACGCCATCGGCGACTACGACCGCCGCACCGGCGGCAAGTCCTCCAAGCGTGGCGCCGACGACTGATCGTCGGCCATCGTCCCCGAACCCTCGACGCGGTCGCGTCGGGGGCGGCCCGTCGCACCAGCGCGGGTCCGCACCAGCGGCAAAGCACCGGAGTTGCCAAGAGCCATGGCCCTGACCGTCGCGGTGCAGATGGACCCGATCCAGGCGATCCGGATCGCGGGGGACACCACCTTCGCCCTCCTGCTCGAAGCGCAGGCCCGCGGGCACAGCCTCCTGTACTACACGCCCGACCGGCTCTCCCTCCAGGGCGGGCGGGTGACGGCGAGCGTGCAGCCCCTCACCGTCCAGGACGTGGAGGGCGCGCATGCGACGCTCGGCGCCGCCGCGCGCATGGACCTGTCGCAGGTCGACGTGGTGCTGATGCGCCAGGACCCGCCCTTCGACATGGCCTATATCACCGCCACCCACATGCTGGAGCGGATCCACCCCCGCACGCTGGTGGTCAACGACCCGGTCGAGGTCCGCAACGCGCCCGAAAAGCTCTACGTCCTGCAATATCCCGACCTGATGCCGCCGACCCTGATCAGCCGCGACAAGGCCGAGATCGAGGCGTTTCGCGCCGAGCACGGCACCGTGGTGATGAAGCCGCTGCACGGCCACGGCGGCGCGGCGGTGTTCCGCGTCGCCCCCGAGGACGCCAACTTCGGCTCGATGTTCGACCTGTTCGCGGTGACCTTCCGCGAGGCTTGGGTGATCCAGAAGTTCCTGCCGCGGATCACCGAGGGCGACAAGCGCATCATCCTGGTGGACGGCGTCGCCATGGGCGCGGTCAACCGGGTGCCGGCGGCCAACGACATCCGCTCCAACCTCGTGCGCGGCGGGGCGGCCAACGCCTCCGAGCTCACCGAGCGCGAGCGCGAGATCTGCGCCGCCATCGGCCCCGAGCTGAAGCGGCGCGGCCTCATCCTGGTGGGCATCGACGTCATCGACGGCCACCTCACCGAGATCAACGTCACCTCGCCCACCGGCATCCGCGCGATCCGCCGCCTCGGCGGCCCCGATCTCGCCGCCGCCACCTGGGACGCGATCGAGGCCCGTCGAGCCGCCCGAGCGTGATCCGCGCAAGCGTGCGACGACCTCTCGGTCGGGATCGTTCGCCCTTTCGCGCCCCGAGGCCGTAAGAGCGCCTTAAGCGCAGCGTGGTCATGATCCCCATGCGGCCGCAGGCGGCCGATGGATCGTGACCGAGTCGCCGATGACCCTCGCACCAGTCATGACCGACCCTGCGGCCTCCGTCCGGCCGGCGCCGCGGGCGGGGTCGCGGGCGGTCCCGGTCTCGTCCCTCGTCGTGTTCCTGGCCCTGGCGGCGACCCTGCTCGCGGCGGCCGATCCCCTCCTCAACGATCCCGATTCGCAGTGGCACGTGGCGGTGGGGCGCTGGATCGTCGACCACCGCACCCTGCCCTGGACCGACCTGTTCTCGCACACCTTCGCCGGCCGGCCCTGGATCGCCAAGGAATGGGCCTCGCAGGTGATCTTCGCGGGCGCCCACGGCGGGGCGGGATGGTGGGGGGTCGCCGTGGTGGCGATCGTGTCGACCGGTGTGGCGCTCGCCGTGATGCACGGCTGGCTGCGGGCCCGCGTCGGGCCGATGGCGGCCCTCGTCGGCGTCGTGCTCGCCTTCGTCGTGCTGGCGCCCCACCTGCTGGCACGGCCGCACATCTTCACCCTGCCGGTGATCGTCGCCTGGACGATCGGTCTCGTCGGCGCCCGCGAGCGCGGGCTCGCGCCGCCGCTGTGGCTGGCGCTGGCGATGACGGCCTGGGCCAACCTCCACGGCAGCTATCCCATCGGCCTCGTCCTGGCCGGCCTCATCGCCTGCGAGGGCGTGGTCGACGGTCCGCGCGCGCTCTGGCGGGGCCGGGCCGCGGCCTGGGGCCTGTTCCTCGCCGCCTCGGCCGCCGCCGCCCTGGCGACGCCCTATGGCATCCGGCCGCTGCTCGTGAACCTCACGCTGTTCGGAGGCGGGGGCGAATCCCTGCGCTTCATCGCCGAATGGCAGCCGATCCGGTTCGACGGGCCGGGCCTCGCCGCCCTCGGCGCCTGCGCGGTCGCGCTGTGGGTGCTCGCCGCCGAGCCCCGCGCCAACGCCTTCCGGATCGGTCTGGTCCTGATCCTCGCCGCCATGATGGTCCGGCACAGCCGGTTCATGGATCTCTTCGTCCTGGTGGCGCCCTTCCTCGTGGCCGGGCCGGCCGCGCGGCGGTTCTCCGCCCTGAGGACCGCAGCGACGTCCCTCGCGCCGACGACGGGACGCGCCTGGGGCGCGGTGATCGCGCTCGCCGCCGTCGTCCTCGTCCTGGCCGCCACGGCGGCACCCCAGCCCGCCCCGACCATGACGCCGGTGGCCGCCCTGGAGGCGGCGCGCGCGAAGGGCCTCACCGGGCCGGTCTACAACGACTACGACTTCGGCGGCTTCCTGATCGGCGCCGGAGTCCCGACCTTCATCGACGGGCGCGCCGACCAGATCTTCCTCGGCGGTTTCATGAACGACCTCCACCGCGCCGTGGACGGCGCCGACCATGCCCCCTTCGACGCCCTGCTGCGACGCCACGGCGTCACCTGGGCCCTGGTGCGGGCGCAGGGCGCCGAGGCCGGGCATCTGAGCGCCCTCGACGGCTGGACCCTGCTGCACCGCGACCCCGTCGCGGCGGTCTACATGCGGGATCGCTAGGCCGTTCGCTTCGCCGCCCGCGCGCGGAAGGCGACCCTCTTCCTCGACGGGACGGGGTTGGACGGGGGTGGATAGGCCTGCCTCTGCTGCGGGTCGCCCGGCCACCCCCACCCCGAACCCCTCCCCGCAAGGGGGGAGGGGATGCGTATGGCGGCCGGCGATCTCCCTCGGCATCAGCCCCGGTTGGCGGTCACCGCGAGTTCGGGCTTGTGGTTGAGGGTCTGGAACACGACGCAGTAGCGCTCGGTGAGCTTGAGCAGCTGGTCGAGCTTCTCCTGGGGCGCGTCGGTGTCGAGGGCGAAGGCGAGGCGGATCGCCCGGAAGCCCACCGGCGCCTCCTTGTCGACGCCCAGCGTCCCGCGGAAATCGAGGTCGCCCTCCGCGCTCACGGTACCGGCGCGCAGCTCGATTTCGAGGGCGGTGGCCACGGCCTTGAGGGTGACGCCGGCGCAGGCCACCAGGGCCTCGAGCAGCATGTCGCCCGAGCACAGTTCGGCGCCCGAGCCGCCCGTGGCCGGGTGCAGGCCGGCGATGGCGAGAGCCCGCCCGGTCTCGACCTTGCAGGCGATGGAGGAGTCGTCGAGGGTGCCCCTGGCCTTCAGGGTGATGACGGCGGAATCGGGCGCGCTGCGGTACTGGTCCTTGAGCGGGGCCTGGAGCGAGCGGAGCGTGGTGGCGTCCATGGGCGTCGGTTTTCCCGTGTCTGATGCGGACGTGAGGAGCGGTCCCGCGTCTAACCCGGGCGGCGGCCCGAGGCTACCGCCGGCACGCTACCACCACAGCGCGGCGTCGTTGGGGGTGTCGTCCTTGTCCTGGCGCGGGCGCAGGGAGCGGTCGAGGGCGGTGAGGATCTGGCGGGTGGCCGCCTCGCTGCGGGTGGAGGTCGGGTTGCGCGGGCGGGCGAGCGGCAGGGCGATGGTGTCGTCGAGGCGCCCGGGCTTGGGCCGCATCACCACCGCCCGGTCGGCCAGGGCCACGGCCTCCGCCACGTCGTGGGTGACGATCAGCACGGTGGGGCGCACCTCCTCCCACAGGGCGAGGAGGTGGCCGTGCAGGTCCTTGCGGGTGAAGGCGTCGAGCGCCGAGAACGGCTCGTCGAGGAGCAGCACCCGCGGATTGGCCACGAAGGCGCGGGCGATGGCGACCCGCTGCTGCTGTCCGCCCGAGAGTTCCCGTGGCCAGCGGGCGGCGTGTTCGGCGAGGCCGACCCGGTCGAGGGCATGGGCGACCCGCTCGCGGCGCTCGGCCTTGGGGACCTCGGAAAGACCGAAGCCGACGTTGTCGGCCACGTCGAGCCAGGGCAGCAGGCGTGGCTCCTGGAACACGAGGCCGACGCCGGGGTGCGGCCCGGCGATGGCCTCGCCGTCGAGGCTGATCGTGCCCTCGCTGGCCCGGTCGAGCCCGGCCACGAGGCGCAGCAGGGTGGTCTTGCCGCAGCCCGATCCGCCGATCAGCGCGACGATCTCGCTCTTCTCCACCGAGAGCGTGATGCCGGACAGGGCCCGGGTCCCGTCGGCGTAGGTTTTGGAGAGGGCATCGAGGATCAGCATGGTCGTTTTTGGACGTGCCAGGAAAGACGGGACTTGTGAAGCGGGGATGGACCGGCGGCGGTGTGCCGGTCGGGAGAAGCCCCCGTGGCGCTGGTCCGCATGCGAGAGGGAATGGCGGCCAGCCTCGCCGGTCACCGCGGTTGCGGGCGGCGGCTCGCACCCCAGCCATGCCGTGAGCGCAGGAACGGGCCCGTTAACCGACCGTTCATGCAGCACGACACGTTCAACCAAGCGCCGCAAAGGCGCACGAGGAACAACTCCCCCATGTCCAACCTTCGCCTCATCGCCGCCCTCGGCCTGTCCGTGGCCGCCCTGGCCACGCCGGCCTTCGCCCAGGATGCGCTGTCCGTGCGCGTGGCGCCGCAGTTCGACGCCGATGCGCCCGAGGCCAGAAACACCGAGGCCTTCCGCGGCGCCGCCCTGCGCTCGGACGCCGTGAGCATCGAGTCGAGCCGCATCGCCCTCGAGCGCTCGCGCAACCCGAACGTCCGCGCCTACGCCAAGAACGTCCTCGTGGAGCGCAAGGCCACCACCGATGCGCTGCTGCCGGCCGGCACCTCGCTCACCGCCGGCGGCACCGTGGTGTCCGACGTGCAGCCCTTCGAGACCCGCCTCGACAACCCGATCGGCGTGGTGCTGGCGCCGGTGACCATCGCGCAGACGATCGTCGGCGGCGTGCTCGGCGGCGTCGGCATCATCGACAACAGCCCGGCCGAGCCCGGCCGTCGCGTCGCCATCGGCGCCGAGGGCCAGGCCCGCATCGACCGCCTCAAGACCGCCCGCGGCGGACGCGACTTCGACCGGACCTACGTGAGCCAGCAGGCGCGCTCGGACGCCCGGACGCTCGGCCTCTACGATGCCTACGCCCGCAACGGCGACGACAGCCAGGGCCGCGCGTTCGCCCGTCAGGCATTGCCCTACATCGCCAACGAGCACGGCCATTCGGCCCGGCTCGCCGGCCGCATCGGCGGCTGAACCCCGCCGACCCTCCGACCATGCGAAATGGGCCGCTCCATCCGGGGCGGCCCTTTTCGTTCGGAATCCTCAGGCCGCCTTCGCCGGGATCTCCGTCCGTTCCGGCGTGCCGTGGGTGGCATCCGAGAACAGCGCGATCTCGCCGGGGCGGCCCATCAGGTAGCCCTGCGCGGAATCGCAGTTCTCCGCCTGGAGGAACCGCAACTCCCCCGCCGTCTCGACGCCCTCGGCCAGCACCGGCAGGCCGAGCCCGCGCCCGAGGCCGAGCACCGACCGGACGATGGCCGCGGCCTGCCGGTTGAGGTCGACCCCGTGGATGAACGAGCGGTCGATCTTGATCTTGCCGAAGGGGAAGCTGCGCAGGTTCGACAGCGACGAATAGCCGGTGCCGAAATCGTCCATGGCGATGCCGATGCCGAGCGCCTTGAGTTCGAGGAGCGCCGAGAGCGCATGGGCCGGATCGCGGATCAGCGCCGTCTCGGTGATCTCGATCTCCAGGCGGGCCGGATCGAGGCCGGCCTCGGCCAGGATCTCGCGGACGCTCCCGACGAAGCCCGGCGTATGGATCTGCACGCCGGAGACGTTGACGGCGATTCCCAGCGGGTTGGTCCAGCGCGCCGCCTCGCGGCAGGCCTCGCGCAGGACCCAGTCGCCGATCTCGAGGATGATGGCGCATTCCTCGGCGATGGGGATGAAGATCCCCGGCGAGACCGTCCCGCGCTCGGGATGGACCCAGCGCAGCAGCGCCTCGAAGCCCGTGGTGACGCCGGTCTGAACGTCGGTCTGGGGCTGGTAGACCACCCGCAGTTCGCCCCGGGCGATGGCGTGGCGCAGGTCGTGCTCGATCGAGCGCCGCTCGCGGACCTCGGAGCCCATCTGCGCCTCGAAGAAGCGGTAGCCGCCGCGCGCCTGCGCCTTGGCGCGGCTCAGCGCCGTCGCGGCGGCGTTCATCAGGTCCTCCCGCCCGGTGGCGTCGTCGGGAAAGAGGGCGATGCCGATGCTGGCGTTGGCGCCGGTGCACTTGGTCTGGCGCAGCGCCGCCATGATGCGCTCGGCGAGCCGCCCGGCCGCCACCGCCTGGTGGCAGGGACAGATGATGCCGAACTCGTCGCCCCCGAGGCGACCCATGGTCATCGCACCGTCGAGCAGGCCCGACACCACGGTGGCGACACGCCGGAGGACCGCATCGCCGCCGGCCTGGCCGAAGAGGTCGTTGATCTCCTTGAAGCCGTCGAGGTCGAGGGAGAGGACCGCCAGCCGTCCGCACAGCGCATCGGCGACCCGCATGTCCTGGTCGAGGCGGGCGTGGAAGCGCGTGCGGTTGGGCAGCCCGGTCAGGGCGTCGTGATGCGCCAGGAACTCGATCCGGCGTTCCGCCCGATGCCGGGCGCGCAGGTCGCCGATGGAAAAGGCGACGTGCGGTTCGCCGGCGTAGTCGAGGCCGCGCCCGACCAGGGCGACCGGGATGTCGTGGCCGTCGGCACCGCGCATCCGCGCTTCGACGGGGGTGCCCCCGGACCGGTCGAGGGCGAGGTGGATCGCGTCGGACGGCAGAAGCTCCGACAGGTGCGATCCCACCAGCCGGTCGGCGTCCACGCCCGCGATGGCGACGAAGCTGTCGTTGGCGCTCACGATCACGTCGCCCCGGCAGATCACCAGGGATTCCACCGCCGCGTTGGCGAGGCTGCGCAGGCGCTCGCCCTGGAGGCCGGCCTGGCGCCGGTCCCGGATGTCGAGGGTGAGGGCGGCGCAGGCCATGGCGAGGACCATGGCGCTGATGACGGCCACGGCCGCCGCCATCCACTCCGGCTGGATCGCGGCCGTCGGCCCGGCGAGATCCGCGACGGGTACGATCGCGAGCGCGGTCATCGCGGTGACATGGTGGCCGCAGATGGCGCACACGAGAAGCCCGGCGCTCGCGAGCTGGAACGTGACCGCGCCGCGCCGCAGGGCCAGCGACAGGGACAGACTGCTGAACACCATGCCGGCGGCGATGGAGACCGCGACGAGGTCGGCGGACCAGGAGAACCGACCGCCGATCTCGAAGGCGACCATGCCGGCGAAATGCATGGCCGCGATGCCGGCGCCCAGGATCGTTCCGCCGATCCAGGCCCTGCCGCGCAGGTCCGAGATCAGGGCGATCGTCAGCCCCGCCCAGGTGAGTGCCACCGCGAAGACGAGGGAGGCCGCGGTGGGAACGATGGCGTAGGTGCTCGACAGCGCCGACGCATTGGCCATCAGCGCGACGAAATGCGTCGCCCAGATGCCCGAGCCGCCCGCGAGCGCCGCGACGGCCAGCCAGAAGCTTCGTCCGCGATCGTCGGAGGCCTGGGCGTGGCGCAGCAGTCCGATCACGGTGACGGCCGACAGGGCGCAGATCACGGAGGCGACGGCGACCAGCAAAGGATCGTGTTGGTCGGCTAGACAGCCGAGGACCGAGAGCATGTCGAACGTCCGCACCACCACTGGACGCACCATGGTAACGGCACCCCAAAAAAGCGTTAAAGGCGGCCGTCAACAACTTATGTATGCATTATTCGCTCCTGGCGCCCCGGACGTCCGTTTCGCCGGGGATCGTGCGGCCGCGACGCGCGCGCCGGTTTGGTGGGCCCGCAGGTGTTTGGTAGGGATGCCGCGATGACCCTCGCCGTGGCCGCCCTCTATCGGTTCGTCCCGCTGCCGGATGCCGTGGACCTCCGGCCCGGCCTCGAGGCGCTCTGCCTCGCCCATGGCATCTCGGGCACGATCCTCCTGGCGCAGGAGGGCATCAACGGCACGGTGGCCGGCGCGGGCGACGACATGGCCGCCTTCCTCGGCGCCCTGCGCCACGGCCCGCTGTTCGGGGGGCGGCTCCAAGAGATGGACTGCAAGCTGTCGGGTGCACGCGCGACGCCGTTCGGCCGGCTCAAGGTGCGGGTGAAGCGCGAGATCGTGGCCTTCGACGGCGGCCGCACCGACCCCGCCGCCGGGGGCGCCCGGCCCGTGGCGGCGAGCGATTGGAATGCGCTCCTCGACCGGCCGGACCTCCTCCTCATCGATACCCGCAACCGGTTTGAGGTCGCGCTGGGGAGCTTTCCCGGCGCGATCGACCCCGGCATGACCCGGTTCTCCGGGTTTCGCGCCTATGCCGACGCCCTCGATCCCGCGCGCCATCCGGCGGTGGCGATGTTCTGCACCGGCGGCATCCGCTGCGAGAAGGCGGGCGCCTACCTGCGCGCGCGCGGGTTCGGCGAGGTCTACAGCCTGGCCGGCGGCATCCTGCGCTACCTCGAGACGGTGCCAGATGCGCACAGCCGCTGGAGGGGCGACTGCTTCGTGTTCGACGACCGGATCGCCCTGGGGCCCGGCCTCGTCGAGCGGCCCGACCACGCCCCGGAGACGTTGCGGTGAGTGCTGTCGCGGTGAACGCCATCGACCCGGCCCGGATCGACACCCTGGAGATGCGCCTGACCGAGCAGGACCGCATGCTCGACGACCTCAACCGCACCATCACGGAGCAGTGGCGACTGATCGACCGCCTGACGCGCCAGGTCGCCGCCCTCACCGAGCGGGTCGAGGAAGCCGGCAGCCGGGCCTCCGGCAGCGCGCCCGAGCCGCCGCCGCCGCATTACTGACGTCGAGGGCGCCCCCGGGGCGGGCTGCGGACGGTTCACGGTTTCGCCGGTAGCTTCAGGACGATTGCGTCACGAACTTCGTGGCGAGGTAGCCGTCGAGGGCTTCGGACCCGCCCTCGCTGCCGTAGCCCGAATCCTTCATGCCGCCGAACGGCGTCTCCGGCAGGGAGATGCCGTGGTGGTTGATGCCGATCATGCCGCTCTCGACCCGCGCCGCCACCTGCGCGGCCCGCGCGGCCGAGCGCGTGTAGGCATAGGCCGCCAGGCCGTAGGGGAGACGGTTGGCCTCGGCGAAGGCCTCCTCGTCGTCGGAGAACCGCTGGATGAGGGCCACCGGCCCGAACGGCTCCTCGTTCATGATCCTGGCCTCGCGGGGAACCTCGGTGAGGACGGTGGGGGCGAAGAAATGGCCGCGGTTGCCGATGCGGCCACCCCCCGTCGCCACGCCGGCGCCCAGCGCCACGGCATCGGCGCACAGGGCCTCCATCGCCTCCAGGCGCCGGCCGTGGATCAGCGGTCCCATCGTGGTCTCGGGCGCCAGGCCGTCGCCGACGACGAGGCCGCGGGCCCGCTCGACGAAGCGGTCGCGGAACGCCGCGAACACGCGATCCTGGACGAGGAAGCGCGTCGGGGCCACGCAGACCTGCCCGGCGTTGCGGAACTTGTTGGCGGCCAGCACCTCCACCGCGCGCTCGACGTCGGCGTCGTCGAACACCAGGGCCGGGGCGTGCCCGCCGAGTTCCATCGTCACCCGCTTCATGTGGCGGCCGGCCAGGGCGGCCAGTTCCTTGCCCACCGCCGTGGAACCCGTGAACGAAATCTTGGCCACCACCGGATGCGGGATCAGGTAGGACGAGATCGCGGCCGGATCGCCGAACACCAGGGACAGCACGTCCCCCGGCACGCCCGCGTCCAGGAAGGCGCGCACCAGGGCGGCGCAGCTCGCCGGCGTGTCCTCGGGTCCCTTGAGGATGACGGAACAGCCGGTGCAGAGGGCCGCGGAGATCTTGCGGACCGCCTGGTTGATCGGAAAGTTCCAGGGCGTGAAGGCCGCCACCACGCCCACGGGCTGGCGCAGCACCACCTGCTGCACCTGCGGCAGGCGCGAGGGGATCACCCGCCCGTAGGCCCGCTTTCCTTCTTCCGCGAACCAGTCGATCACGTCGGCGGCGGCCAGGGTCTCGATGCGCGCCTCGGCCAGGGGCTTGCCCTGCTCCAGCGTCATGATCCGGGCGATGTCCTCGACGCCCTCGCGCAGGGTCTCGGCCGCGCGCCTCATGATCTTGGCGCGGTCGAACGCGCTGACCGTCCGCCAGGCGGCAAAGCCGCGCTCGGCCGCGGCCAGCGCCCTGTCGAGGTCGTCCGTCGTCGCCACGGCCAGCCGACCGAGCGCGTCGCCGGTGGCCGGGTTGAGGACGGGCAGGGTCTGGCCGCCCGAGCCCGGCGTCCAGGCGCCCGCGATATGCAGATCGATGTCCGGATACATGATGAGCGGTGACCCTCGCTGCGCCGGCCAGCGCGCCGACCCGCCCCATGTGATCCCCGAGGCGCCGGGCGGCAAGCCGGATGTCGCCCGTGGTCGCCCGTGCCGCACACCGGTGCCCACGGCAAGGCCGGAGCGGGCTTCGGCATCGCGTCGAAACCACGATGGGTCCGATCACGGGCGCTTTTTGACACGGACCCGACAGACTATCCTTGTTCGACCTGCGGGAATGACTTGGTGCACGACTCATTCGACAGCATCGCGGGATATCGGCGAGTTTTTTATCGTAAGTTAAGGTTTGATCGCTAGTGATCGGACTGCGCAGTCCAAGCTTGCCTGCCGGCGAGCGTCCCTCCGGTGTCGGCTCTCGGCGGGTCCGCGCGAGGCACGAGCCCGGCCGACAACCAACGCCAGATCGCCGCCGACACCGATGGATCGAATCGCAAGACGGATCGCCTGCAACCGCGGAAGCACCGCCGTCGAGTTCGCGCTCGTGGCTCCGATGCTGCTCCTGACGATCGTCTTCGTCATGGTGGTGGGAACGGGGCTGTACCTCAACCAGGAACTCGACAACGCCACGGCGCAGGCGTCGCGGTCGATCATGACCGGTTCGGCCCAGGCATCGTCCATGACCCAGAGCACGTTGACCAGCAACATCTGCGGCCGGCTTCCCAGCGCGATGGATTGCGCCGACCTGATCGTCAACCTCTACATCGTTCCCAAGTCGGGAGGGCCCGGCGGATACTACACCTTCGTGAAAGACGATGTGAGCGGTCTCAAGATCCCGGACCTGACCCCCGGCGCGGGGACATTCAACATGGGCGTACAGGGCGACTACCAGTATCTGCAGGTCATCTATCCGATCCGGGTGCTGCCGTCCTTCATGACGACCATGCTCGGAAGTACGCAGTACAAGGGATCGCCCGCCTATCTCGCCGTGTCGACCGCCGTTTTCAGAAACGAAAAATACTGATGGCCGGCCGGGCGATACCGATCGGAGCCTTCCTCCGCGATCGCAAGGCTATGGCCGCGATCGAGTTCGCGCTCATCATGCCGATCCTCTTCGCGATCATGCTGGGGGGGATCCAGGTCGTCTCCTACACCAACGCGGCGCGGCGGGTGGATCTCCTCGCCCGATCCATCGGCGAGATGATCTCCCAGGCCGTTCCCCCGGCCGGGGCGTCGGAGGCCACCGTCAATGCCCTCGACCTGCACTTCGCCTACGACGCGGCCCTGGTGACGTTTCCCTACGTGATGGCCGACGCCAAGCAAAAGGGCGTCCAGTGGTGGCAGAACATCGCCATCAACTTCGCCAGCATCCGCTTCACCCCGGTCTCGGGAAACTGCCAGGCGTCGGCCGATCCGAGCTCCTGCCGGGAAGCCTCCGTGGTCTGGACCAGTACCGGTGTCCATGGAGGGGGCTTTCGGACCTGCACGCCCAAGCAGACGCCGGTCGACGACACGAATCCTCCCTCGGCGACGACCCTGCCGCGGTCGATCTTCGGGGCCGCCTCCATCGTCGTGGTCGATGTCGTGTTCACCTTCAAGCCGACGTTCGGCGAGAACTTCGTGCCTGCGATCAAGATCGCTCGCACGGCCTACATGCAGCCGCGCTATGCGACGCTCATCAATTACGACACGACGAACAGCGACGGGATCGGTTCGAAATGCTGAAACTTCCGGGTCGGACCGCATCCGCCAGATCTCGCTCGTCGTCGATCCGGAGCAGGATCGAGGGTAGTGTCGGAATCATCTTCGCGTTCACCCTGATCCCCGTGATCGGCATCGTCGGGCTCGGCATCGATTACGGCGTCGCGACCAGCAACAAGGCGAAACTGGATCGTGCGGCCGATGCCGCGGCGGTGGCCGCGGTCGTGACGGCGAAGACGTATCTCGCCAACAATCCCACCCAAACCGGCGTGACGACCAAGGCGATCGCCGCCGGGATCGCCCAGGCCACCAGTGTCTTCAAGGTCAACGCCGGCAACATCTCGCTCGGCACGTACCAGCTGCAGACGCCTCAATTGACGCGCACGGGGCAGACGTTCCGATCGACGGTCACCTACACGGCCGTCGTGCAGAACAGCTTCGGGCGGATCTTCAACGTCCCGACCGTGAACCTCCAGAACACGACGTCCGCCGCCGCCGACGTGTCGAGCTACCTGGACTTCTATCTGATGGTCGACGTGTCCGGCTCGATGGGGTTGCCGACGACGGCCGCCGGCATGACGACCCTGGCCAGCAAGAACGACGATATGTACGACGACTACAAGCAGGGCTGCCAGTTCGCCTGTCACTTTCCGGACAGGAAGGGTTGGACCCTGGCGGCCGGCAAGATCCAGCTGCGATCCGACGCCGTGAACTCGGCGGTCTGCTCTCTCCTCGCCCGCGCAGCCACTTCCAGCGTCACCGATCAATATCGCGTCGGGATTTATCCGTTCATCAATCAGCTTGCGACGCTGTCGCCGCTGACGAGCAACATCTCCTCCCTGAATACGGCAGCCCAATGTGGTTCGTCATGGCCGCTCGCGTTCACGAACCTGCTCGACACCGGAACCACGCAACTCTTCACGGCGGGGGATCCGACCACCGGGACGGGAAGTGGAGGAACCCACTTCGACGATGCGTTCAAGAAGATGCGCACGACGGTCTCGAAGTTCGGCGACGGCTCGACCGCGTCGGTGCCGAAGTCATTTATCTTCGTGATCACGGACGGGATGCAGAACGATCAGCACTATTTTGTGAAGAAAAACAGCAGCAGCCCTTATTCTTACCCCGGCAGGCCTTCCACTTTCCCTGGTCACGGCGATGCCTGGTGGGACGGCTCCAAGCCGTCTAAGATGGACCCGAAGGAATGCCAGGCGTTGAAGGACGACGGTGCCACGATCTCGATCCTGCATATTCCCTACAACCAGATCGCTTACGTCGATCGCGGCGGTGGAGTGGCTTGGGAGAACGGGATCGTGAACGGGTTCAGCCCGACCCTCGACGTGCCGTTGAAGGCCTGCGCCTCGCCCGGCTTCTTCCGGACGGCCAACACGCCGGCCGACATCACCGCCGCGCTGAACGCCATGTTCGACCAGGCCGTCCAGGTCGCCCACATCACGCAGTAGCGCCGACGCCCCTCGGCCGCGTCACAGGATGAAGCGGCTGAGGTCCGTGTCGGCGGCCAGGCTCGCGACGCGCTCGCGCACGTAGTCCGCATCGATCGGGACGGTCTCCCCGGACCGGTCGGTGGCCGTGAACGAGATCTCGTCGATCACCCGCTCCAGCACCGTCTGCAGCCGGCGGGCGCCGATGTTCTCGACCGAGTTGTTGACGTCCACGGCGACGCGGGCCAGCGCGTCGACGGCGTCGTCGGAGAACTCCAGGGTGACGCCCTCGGTGGCCATCAGCGCGACGGTCTGCTTGATCAGGCTCGCCTCGGTGGTGGTGAGGATCTGCTTGAAGTCCTCCACCGTCAGCGGCTGCAGTTCGACGCGGATCGGGAGCCGGCCCTGCAGTTCGGGCAGCAGGTCGGAGGGCTTCGAGACGTGGAAGGCGCCCGAGGCGATGAACAGGATGTGGTCGGTCTTCACCGGCCCGTGCTTGGTCGCCACCGTGGTCCCCTCGATGAGCGGCAGCAGGTCGCGCTGCACGCCCTCGCGCGAGACGTCGGCCGAGGAACGGCCCTCGCCGGCGCAGATCTTGTCGATCTCGTCGAGGAAGACGATGCCGTTCTCCTCGACCTCGCGGATCGCGTCCTGGGTCAGGGATTCGGCGTCGACCAGCTTGTCGGATTCCTCGGCCAGCAGCGGCGCATAGGCCTCGCGCACGGTCATCCGGCGCGTCTTGCCCTTGGCGCCGCCGAAAGCCTTGCCGAGCATGTCGCCGAGGTTGACCGCGCCCATGGCGGCGCCGGGCATCCCCGGGATCTCGAACATCGGCATGCCCGAGCCCGCCCCGCCCGACAGCTCGATCTCGACCTCCTTGTCGTCGAGCTCGCTGGCGCGCAGTTTCTTGCGAAAGCTGTCGCGCGTCGCCTGGCTGGCGGTGGGGCCGACCAGGGCGTCGAGGATGCGGGCCTCGGCGGCCGCCTCCGCCTTGGCCTGGACGCCGCGGCGGCGATCCTCGCGCTTGAGGCCGATGCCGATCTCGACGAGGTCGCGCACGATCTGCTCGACGTCGCGCCCGACGTAGCCGACCTCCGTGAACTTGGTCGCCTCGATCTTGAGGAAGGGCGCGCCCGCCAGCCGGGCGAGGCGCCGCGCGATCTCGGTCTTGCCGCAGCCGGTCGGCCCGATCATCAGGATGTTCTTCGGGGCGACCTCCTCGCGCAGCGGCCCGGTGAGCTGCTGGCGGCGCCAGCGGTTGCGCAGCGCGATGGCGACGGCCCGCTTGGCGTCGTGCTGGCCCACGATGTAGCGGTCGAGTTCGGAGACGATCTCGCGGGGAGAGAAGGTGGTCATCGGGTTCCGGGAGGGTGGGCGAGAGGATGGGGCAGCCGGGCGGAGAGGCCGCGCGGAAGGAGGCGCAGGACGAGCCCGCGCAAGGGATGCCAGCCCGCGCTCAGGAGGAGCACGAAGGCGCCCAGCGCCATGAGGCTCAAGGGGAGGGAGCGGCTGGCGAGGCCCGCGTCGCGGATCAGGGTGCCGAAGGCGACCGCGGTGTAGACCATCGCCGCCACCAGGATCGCCCGCCGGTCGGTGATCAGCGCCACGAGGGCCAGGACCAGCACGATGGCGAGGACCGTCAGCGCCGCCGTGGAACTCGTCGCCCCTTGCGTGACCGTGACGAGGTTCGAGAGCACCGGATGGACGATCAGCGGCGCGGCCAGCAGATGCAGCCAGAACGCGATGTCGGTCTTGCGGCCGGACCTGTGCGGATCGGCGAGGTCGTAGCGCATCGCCAGGGCGAAGACCGCCAGGCCCGTGACGACGAACAGCGCGTCGCTGTGGCGCGCCGCAGCCTCCGGCGCCGCGGCGAAGGCCAGCCCGAGCAGGGTGGCGGCGAGGGCGGCCGTTCCCGCCGCGATGGTGACGGGGACGGCGAAGCGCCGGTAGTGCAGGGCGCAGAGAGCCAGCGTCCCGAGCCCGGCGATGGCCAGTCCGCCCGGGCTCGCGGCGCCGGAGCCGAAGAGGTCGAGGGCCGGAACCCAGCCGCCGAGCCCGCTCCCGTCGCCGAAGGCGAAGGCCAGCGCCGAGAAGCTGGCGCCGGCAAAGGCCAGCAGCAGGACGATGCTGGGCAGCGCCATCCGCCGGCGGCGGGTGAAGAACTCGGCGAGGCCCCAGGCCATCGCGGCGACGAGGACATGGCCGACCAGCGCCCCGGCGACCTCGGTGCCGATGTAGGCGGCGGTGCCGAGGAACAGGACGAGGCCGATGGTGACGAAGATGTCGGCAAAGCCGGTGACGAGCCGCAGCTGCTCGTCGTCCCGCGCCGCCTCGGCGGAGGGCACCGGCTCGTCGACGGTCTCCCGCGACAGGCCGGCGAGGTCGTGCGCCTGGGCTTGGGTGATGATTCCGCGGGCCACCGCCCGGTCGAGGAGCGCCGTCTCGATCATCGGCCGCCCCCGGGCAGGGACGGCCGAGCCGTGACGGCGGCGTGGGGGACGAACGGAAACGGGGCTGGTTGGCGTCGCACCACCGGGACTTAAGCCCGACGGCGCCGGCTTTCCAGGCTCTGCTCGCCAGGCTCTGCTCGCCAGGCTCTGCTCGTTAGGCTGCGCTCGATCCGGCCCGTCGAACCGGCCGCTCTCAGGCCGCGCGCACGCCGCCCACGAAGTGGTCGACCTCGCCGGCCACCGCCTTCGACTGCCGCACGAGGCCTCCGGCCGCGTCGAGGACCTGGGAGGCGCGGGCGCCGGCCTGGACCGCGGCCTCCTGCACCTGGTTCATCGTCTCGGTGACGGCCTGGGTGCCGCGGGCCGCGTCGCTGACGCTGCGGGCGATCTCCTGGGTGGCGACCTGCTGCTCCTCCACCGCCGCGGCGACGCCGATGGCGATGCCGTGGACGGTGCCGATGGTGGAGCCGATCTCGGCGATGGCGTTCACGGTCTCGCGGGTGGCCTCCTGGATGGCGGCGATCTGGGTGCCGATCTCGTCGGTGGCCTTGGCGGTCTGCGAGGCGAGTTCCTTCACCTCGGCGGCCACCACCGCGAAGCCGCGCCCGGCCTCGCCGGCCCGGGCCGCCTCGATGGTGGCGTTCAGGGCGAGCAGGTTGGTCTGGCCGGCGATGTTGGAGATGAGGGCGACCACGTCGCCGATCCGGGAGGCGCTGTCGGCCAGGGCCTGGACGCGGGCGTTGGTCCGCTTGGCGCTTTCCACGGCACCGGCGGCGGCGGCGGAGGTCTGGGCGACCTGCATGCCGATCTCGTTGGCGGTGGCGGCCAGCTCCTCGGTGGCGGCGGCCACCGACTGGACGTTCATGGCGGTCTCGTTGGCCGCCGACATCACGGCGTTCGACTGGCGGTTGGTCTGGTCGGCATCGGCGGCCATGGCCTGGGCGGTGCGTTCCATTTCGGTGGCGGCGGTGGCCAGCGTCCGCACCAGCTCCCCGACGCTGCCCTGGAAGCCGTCGGCCAGGGACGACATCTCGGTGCGGCGGCGGTCCTGGGCGGAGGCCGTGACCTGGTCCTGGTGCGCGCGCAGGGTGGTGCTCTCGCGCATCGTCGCCGCAAAGACCGCCATGCTCGCCCAGATCGCCCCGATCTCGTCCTTGCCGGCCTTGACCGGCGGCAGGTCGTGGTCGCCCGCCGACAGGCGCCCGATCGCCTGGGAGACCTGGGTGAGGGGCCGGGCGATCATGCGGTTGCCGACGATGCCGCCGATGAGAAGGCTGCCGAGGCCGCCGGCGATCGTGATCCCCACCAGCAGCATGAAGCGCTGGTCGTAGAGCACGTCGGTCTGGCGGTCGATCGCGTCCACCGTTGCCCGGCCGCTCGTGACCAGGGCGTCGATGCTGTCCTGGAAGGCCTGCCGGTTGGCGCGGTTGAGTTCGTTGAAGCCCTGTGCCGCCGCCGCCGCCGGTGCGACCTCGGTGCCCAGGCGCGCCGTCTCCTTGCGCAGGACGGTGAAGTCGGCCGCACCCGTGACGACGCGGTCGAACAGGACGCGCTCGCTGTCGGGCACGGTGGGCGCCCATTCGGTGAGCAGGGCGTTCATGGCCGAGAGGTTCTTGAGCAGGCGCTCGGCGTACTTCTTCGCGTCGGCGGTGTCCTTGGCCGCGTAGATGCCGCGGGCTTCCACCACCACGCCGGTGACGAGGCGGTTGAGGTTGGCCGCGTTGAGGGCGCGCTGCGAGGCCTGCTTGGCCTCGGTGATCGCGGTGTTGAAGGTGCTCAGGGTCGACAAGCTGATCGCGGCGATCACCACCGTCATCAAGCTGCAAGCAGCGACGAACACCAAGATTTTAGACCGGATCCGCATCGCCGCTCTCCATCGGGCACCATTCGATGGACCGACATAAAGGTAGAGGCTTTGCGACAGGGTTAACGAAGACAGAGATCGCTCAAACGGATTCGCTACTCAGGGATTCGATCACGAGATTCTCATTTGTGTAAACGCAAATTTCGGCTGCGATACCCATCGCCCTGCGCACGATGGCTTCGGCGTCGTGCTCGCCGTCCTCCAGGGCCCGCGCCGCGGCCAGGGCGTAGTTTCCGCCCGAGCCGATCGCCATGACGCCGCGCTCCGGCTCGAGGACGTCGCCGGCCCCCGAGAGCAGCAGGCTCACGTCCTTGTCGGCCACCAGCATCATCGCCTCGAGCCGGCGCAGGTAGCGGTCGGTGCGCCAGTCCTTGGTCAGCTCGACGCAGGCGCGGGTGAGCTGGCCCGGGTATTGGTCGAGCTTGGCCTCCAGCCGCTCGAACAGCGTGAAGGCGTCCGCCGTCGCCCCGGCGAATCCCCCGATCACCGATCCCTTGGCCAGCCGCCGGACCTTGCGGGCGTTGCCCTTGACGATGGTCTGCCCGAGGCTGACCTGGCCGTCGCCGCCGATGACCACGCGCCCGCCCTTGCGGACCATGAGGATGGTGGTGGCGTGCATCTGCGGCGGGCCGGATTCGGAATGGGGCAAGGATCGCTCCGTGGCGGATCGAAGGGCTGGCGGGAAGAGATCGGCGGTAGGTGGGCGTGCGCGGGCCGTTCGTCCAGTTCGCGGGCACCACGCCCCCAGCGCCTCCGGACTCGATCGCGGCCGCTTCAGGCCGCGGTCCGCTCCTGACAGGCGCCGCACTCGCCCTCGACTTCGAGGATGCGACCGAAGGGCTTGAAGCCGGCCTGCACCAGGGTGCGGTCGAGGGCGGTCTCGACGGCCGGGGCCGTGGTCTCGTCGATGGCTCCGCAGGTGCGGCAGATCAGGAAGACGAGCTTGGCCGACTCGCCGTGCTCGTGGCCGCAGGAGACGAAGGCGTTGCGGCTGGCGATCCGGTGGACGAGGCCGTGCTCGCCCAGGAAGTCGAGGGCGCGGTAGACCGACACCGCCGCGACCCGGCGGCCCTGGGCGCTCAGCCGCTCGGCGATGTCGTAGGCACCCATCGGCCGCGTCTGGGCGGCGACGGTCTCGAGGACGTCGCGGCGCAGGCGGGTGAACTGCAGGTCGCGGTCCCGGCACAGGCGCTCGGCCCGCGCCACCACGTTCGCGCCGCAGGCGCCATGCCCGGCACCGTCCGATGATCCGGTGGCGTGGTCGTGCATCCCGTTGTCCCTAGCCTCTGTTCTCGCCGTCGTCCTCGGACCCGTCCCGCCAGAGCACCCCATCCCCGACCGGCCGGGAGCGCGGCCCCGGGCCGATTGAACCCGGCGGGTGTTACAGTGTATCAGCCCTGAACCATAATCCGACGCTCCCGTTCGGGCAAACGACCTCCCAAGACCCAAACCGGCGACCCGACCCCAAGACCCGACCTCATGATCCGAACCCGTGACCGCATGACCGTTCCGCGCCGTTCCCTGTTCCAGGCCAGCGCCCTCGCGCGGTTTTCCGCCGCGGGCCTGTTGAGCGGCCTGCTCTGGGTCGCGATCGTCTGGGCCTGGCAATGACGCGGACGGTGACGAGCGGCGCGCCGATGTCGCGTCCGCCCCCCGGCGACATCGTGCTGCGGGGCGTCACGCTCGGCTACGACCGGCACCCGGCGGTGCATCACCTCGACGGGACGGTTCCGGGCGGCGCCCTGCTCGCCCTCGTCGGCCCCAACGGGGCCGGCAAGTCGACGCTCCTGAAGGGCATCGTCGGCGAGATCGCCTGCCTCGACGGGGCGATCGCGCGGCCGGGCCGGGCCGACACCATCGCCTATCTGCCGCAGGCGGCGGAGATCGACCGCAGCTTTCCACTCTCGGTGCTCGATCTGGCCGCCATGGGCCTGTGGCGGCGCTTCGGCCCGTGGCGGAGCCTGCGTCGGCACCGGCCGGACCTGCTCGCCGCCCTGTCGGCGGTCGGCCTCGACGGCTTCGCCGATCGCCCGATCGGGACGCTCTCGGGCGGGCAGTTCCAGCGCGCCCTGTTCGCTCGGCTGATCCTGCAGGAGGCCTCGGTCATCCTCCTCGACGAGCCGTTCTCGGGGGTCGACGGTCGCACGACGCAGGACCTGCTGGCGCTGATCCGGACCTGGCACGGCCAGGGCCGCACCATCGTCGCGGCCCTGCACGACCTCGGCCAGGTCACGGCGCATTTTCCCACCACCCTGCTGCTCGCCCGCGAGCCCGTGGCCTGGGGGCCCACCGCCAGCGTCCTCACCCCCCGCAACCTCGCCCGGGCCCAGAGCCTGTCCGAGGCCTGGGACGAGGGGGCGGCGATCTGCGCGCGCGACGACCACCACGGCCACGGCCCGCTTCCCCCCGGCGCTGCCGGAGACGGCCATTCGCACGGGCCTTCACACGGGGACGGGCACGGCCCGCATCGGCACGACCACGGGCACGCCGCGTGATCGACCTCGTCTTCGGACCGTTCCTCGAATTCGCGTTCATGCGCCGCGCCCTCGTGGGCTGCCTCGCCTTGTCGCTGTCGGCCCCCCCCGTGGGGGTGTTCCTGATGCTGCGGCGCATGAGCCTCATGACCGAGGCGATGAGCCACGCGATCCTGCCCGGGGCGGCGGTGGGCTTCCTCGTGGCCGGCCTGTCGCTGCCGGCGATGACGCTCGGGGGGCTGGCCGCCGGCCTCGCGGTGGCGCTGCTCGCCGGGTTCGTCACCCGCTCCACCGTGATCAAGGAGGACGCGAGTCTCGCCGCCTTCTATCTGATCTCCCTGGCCGCCGGCGTCCTGCTCGTGTCGCTCAGGGGCTCGCAGATCGACCTCCTGCACATCCTGTTCGGCACGGTGCTGGCGCTCGACGACCCGGCGCTGCTACTGCTGGGCGGCATCGCCACGGTGACGCTGTTCGCGCTGGCCGCCCTGTACCGGCCGCTGGTGATGGAATGCGTCGACCCGCTGTTCCTGCGCAGCGTCAGCCGCGCCGGCGGGCCTGTGCATTACGCCTTCCTCGGCCTCGTGGTGATGAACCTCGTCGGCGGCTTCCAGGCGCTCGGCACGCTGCTGGCGGTGGGGCTGATGCTGCTGCCCGCGATCACCGCCCGCCTCTGGGCGGCGGACCTCAGCGGCCTGATCCCGGTCTCGATGGGTCTCGCGATGATCGCCAGCCTGACGGGCCTGAGCCTGTCGTACCACGCCGACCTTCCCACCGGCCCGGCCATCGTGCTGTCGGCCGGGGCGCTCTACCTCGTCTCGCTGCTGGTGGGCACCCGCGGCGGCCTGCTCCTCAGGCTCCTGCGCCGGCGCCACCTGGAGGCCTGAGGGCCCGGCGTCCGATCGCTACAGGCTGAGCAGTTCCATGATCCCGGTCACGATGGCGTAGACGAAGCCGGCGTTCAACAGCACGCCGATGACGCCGACCCCGAGGCCGACCATCACCACGAGGCCGTCGCGCTCGACGAGGCCGAGGCCCACGAGGCAGATCGCGATCCCCAGCGGGATCTGGCCGATGAAGGGTGCGGCCACGATCAAGGCCAGCGACAGCGTCAGGACGATCAGCCCGACAGTGCGCATGCCCAGCGGCGTCTCGAACAGGCTGAGGCGCGGCCGCGACCACCGCTCCAGCCGCCGCAGCAGCGGCACCGCCCGCTTGGCTGCGCGCTCGACGTCGCTGCGCGCCACCGAGCGCCCGAGCAGCATCTTCGGCAGCCACGGCGCGGCCATGCCGATCATGATCTGGAACGCCACGAGGAGGAGCAGCAGACCGCACACCAGCGGGATCGGCGGCGGCATCGGCAGGCAGTTGGGCAGGCCGAGGATGACGATGAGGAGGGCGAAGGCGCGGTCCCGCAGGACGGCGACGATGTCGCCGACGGTCAGCCTGTCACCTTCCTGCGCCGCCAGGACGGTGAGGACGTCGGATGTTCGTGCGCCTGAAGTCAAGAAGATCGGCCATCGGCTGCTGTCCCGGCGCGGGCTCTATCCTAGTCGGGCCCCGACGCCAAGCGGCGGCCGCCGGTCGGCCATGCCCGGTACCGATTCGGCGGGCGATCCGGGACCGGGCGGTCATTGGAACCGGGTGACGCAACCTGAGGTATAGAAACAAGACAAATATCGATCAGGTCAATAAAGGCGGTGAGTTTGTCTGCGTTCCGCCGGTTCGGCACAGCGTGTACCGCAGAAAAACGCGATATCGATTGAGTTGCAACGAGAAATACGATGCAATCTGGAGGTCGGCCGTCCCGCGGCGGCCTCTGCCAGGAGCATCGTTCCCGTGGCCGCACCGACGGTCCGTCGCCGATCCCGCCGCCGGGCCCTGAGGACTCTCCTGATCGTCGCCCCCGTCCTCGGCGGGGCGGCCTCGGCCCGGGCCGGGGAGTATCCCCTGTCGACGGTGATCTTCGGGAGCCTCGAGGCCGGGCCGTCGGGATTCGTCACGGTCGGCGCCAAGGTCGCCGCGGACCGGATCGACCGCGACGGGTTCGTGGCCCTCGCCAGCCTCGGGACCGGGCGCCGAGGCGAGCGCGGACCCTCTCTCGCCGGGGCTCGGCCGACCATCCTGACGCGCTGGACGATGCTGGGAGCGGCCCTCGCCGGGTATCAATGGGTCGCCGACTGGGGCGTCGTCGCACTCTTCGCCGGACCGGAGGGGTCGATCGAGAGCCTGTCGGGTCCGGGAGGAGCCGCGTTCCTGCCGGCCCGGCCGGGCCTGCGCATCCACGGCGAGGTCTGGGCCCGTCCGAGCGAGGACACCCTGCTCACCGCCACGCTGATCCTCGGCTCGGCCCGCGGCCATGCCTGGGGCCGGCTGTCGTACGGGTGGCGCGCCTGGGGCGCCTCCGTCGGGCCGGAGGCGGCGTTCTACGTCGACGAGACCGGCTACCGCAAGACCAGCCTCGGCCTCCACGCCACCGATCTCGAAGTCGGCGATCTGCGTTGCCGCGTCTCGGCCGGCGTCCTCATGGAGAGCGGGCGGGCGAGCGCCGGCCCCTACGTGTCGCTGACCCTTTGGAGGCCGTTGTGAGGTCTCCCGGGGGCGGCCGGCTCTCGAGGCCGTCGAGGAACCTCTGCGCATCGGCCACGATCTCGGCCCGGCGCGCCTCGTCCATCCGGGCGAGGTTGCGATAGGGCATCCCCATGCGCGGATTGGGTTCGAGGCGCTCCGCGTTCTCGATCAGGAAGTTCCAGTAGAGATAGTTGAACGGGCAGGCCTCGGGCCCGGCCTTGGCGGATACGTCGTAGGTGCAGGTGCCGCAGTAGTCGGACATCCGGTTGATGTAGGCGCCCGACGCCGCATAGGGTTTCGAGCCCATGACGCCGCCGTCGGCCCAGAGCGCCATGCCGTGGACGTTGGGCAGTTCCACCCATTCGTAGGCGTCGGCATAGACGACGAGGTACCATTCCTCGACCTGGGCGGGCGCGATCCCGGCCAGGAGCGCGAAGTTGCCCGTCACCATCAGGCGCTGGATGTGGTGGGCGTAGGCGTGGGCCCTGGTCTCGCCGATGCATTGGGCGAGGCAGTTCATCCGTGTCTCGCCGGACCAGTAGAACCACGGCAGGTCGCGCTTGGCGGCCAAGGCGTTCGTGGCCGCGTACTCGGGCATCCGCGCCCAGTAGAGACCGCGCACGTACTCGCGCCACCCGAGGATCTGGCGGATGAAGCCCTCGACGCAGTTGAGGGGCGCCGCACCCTCCTTGTAGGCGCGTTCGGCCGCGAGGCAGACCTCCTCCGCCGTGAGCAGGCCGGCGTTGAGGGCCGGCGAGATCAGCGAGTGGGCGAGGAACGGCGCGCCGGTCTTCATGGCGTCCTGGTAGTCGCCGAAGGTCGGCAGGCAGTCGGCGATGAAATGCGCCAGCGCGCTCAAGGCGTCCTGCCGCGTCACCGGCCAGCCGAACCCGTCGAGGTCGCCGAAATGCTCGGCGAAGCGGGCCTCGACCAGCGCCAGGACCTCGCGGGTGACGGCATCGGGGGCAAAGCGCGGGCGCTCGGGCGGGCGGTGGCCCTTGGGCAGGCGCTTGCGGTTGTCGTGGTCGAAGTTCCACTGCCCGCCCGCCGGCTCGCCGTTCTCCATCAGGAGGCCGGTGCGCTTGCGCATGCCGCGATAGAACGTCTCCATCCGCAGGCTGCGGCGGTCGCCGGCCCAATCGGCGAACTCGGCGCGCGGGCACAGGAAGCGGTTGTCGGGGCGGATCTCCACCGGCACGGCGAGGTCCTCGCGCCAGGCCTCCATCATCGACAGCACCCGCCACTCGCCGGGCTCGGTGACCACCACGCGGTCGCAGGCGTGGCGTGCGAGCGCGCGCTCCAGCTCGCCGGTGAAGGATCCTTTATTGCCGGGGTCGTCGAGGCGGACGTAGTCGACCCTCAGCCCCTCGGCCTCGAGCTCGGCCGCGAAATGGCGCATGGCCGAGAACAGGAAGGCGATCTTCTGCTTGTGGTGGCGGACATAGGTCGCCTCCGCCATCACCTCGACGATGAGGACGACGTCGTGGTCGGGGTCGCAATCGGTCAGGGTCGAGATCCGGCGATGGAGCTGGTCGCCGAGGACGAAGCGCAGGGTCCCCAAGGGCTCAGCCCTTGGTGCGCAGGGTGGAGCGGCCGCCGTCGGCCCCGATCACCTGCCCGGTGATCCAACCGGCCTCCTCCGAGACCAGGAAGGCGGCCAGCGCGCCGACGTCCTCGGGCGTGCCCAGGCGCTGGAGCGCGTGCATCGCGGCGATGCCCGAGGCGAGGGTCTCGTTGGCGGTGATGGCCGTGGCCAGCGGCGTGCGCGTCAGCGACGGCGCCACCACGTTGATGCGCACCTGCGGCGCGAGCTCGGCGGCCAGCGACAGGGCCAGCCCCTCGACCGCGCCCTTGGCCATCGCCACCGAGGCGTGCGCCGTGAAGCCCTGAGAGACCGCCACGGTGGAGAACAGGACGACGCCGGCCCCCGCCGCGCCGGCGCCTGCCTTGAGGGCGGGTGCCGCGGCCTGGACCGCCAGGAAGGCGCCCAGCGCGTTGATGCGGAAGTCGGTCTCCGCGTCCTGCGCCGTCAGCCGTGCCAGCGGGCGCAGGGTGATGGTGCCCACCGCATAGACGAGGCCGCCGAGTTCGCCGCCCGCCTCCTCGGTCACCCGCGAAAAGAACGCCGGATCGGTGACGTCGCCGGCCGTGACGGTGGTGTCCCCGAGTGCCTCGGCGAGCTCGGCGAGGCGGGCCGCATCGCGGGACGCGAGGTGGAGCGGAACGCCGCGGGCGCGCAGGGCCCGCGCGGTGGCGGCGCCGATGCCTCCGGTGCCCCCGTAGATCACCACTCGCTTCATGCCCGCTCCCATTCCCGTCCAGACAGGCTAGGTAAGGCGCAAGCGTCCGCTGGGGACCCCACCCCGCGCCGCGACACCCGGTTGCGGCGTCGCAGGCGACGGCCACCCTCCATCGACCGATCGAGACACCTCATGAAGTTCGCCTTCGCCGGCATCGATTTCCTCGGGGGCGTGTTCGATGCGCTGATCGAGACGGGCTGGACACCGATCAAGCTGTTCACCCGGCCCTGCGACGGGCTCTACGACCACAACGAGGCGGTGGTGGCCCAGGCCCGGCGCCACCGCGTGCCGATGCAGCTCTCCCGCCTCAAGGTCGCCGATCTGGACGCCCTGGCCCAGGTCCACGGGCGGGACTGGGCCCTGGTGGTGGCCGGCTATCCCTGGCTGGTGACCGGCTGGCAGGGGCGGGCGGCCTACGCCCTGAACGTCCACCCGTCGCCGCTGCCGGTCGGGCGCGGACCCTATCCCCTGTTCCGCGCCATCGCGGACGGCCACGAGCGCTGGGGGGTGACCGCCCATGTCCTCGGCGAGGCCGGCTTCGACACCGGCGACATCCTGGCCCGCGACCACTTCCCGCTCACGCCGGCCGACACCCACGAGACCCTGCTGGCCAAATGCCAGATGGCGGCGCGGCGGATCGCGCTCGGGCCGGTCGCCCGGGAGCTGCCCGCCCGCTGGCGGGCGGCCGAGCCGCAGGGGGAGGGCTCCTATTGGGCGCGGGTGACGGATGCCGACCGCACCCTCGATTTCCGGGCGGGGGTCGACGCGGTCCTGCGCCGGGTCCGGGCCTTCGGCACCATCGAGACCATCGCCCGCCTCGGCGACGGCCGCGTCTACGTCGCGCAGGCCGAGGGCTGGCACGAGGCGCATCGCCATACGCCCGGCACCATCGTCAACCGCTACCGCCGGCAGGTGGTGGTGGCCGCCAGGGACGGCTACGTCCAGATCCTGCGCTGGAGCCCGGTGGCGGCGAGCGACGTCGGCCAGATCGGTCGGTGAGCGGACAATAAAAAAAGCAAGGCGAATGCCTTGCTTTTTAAGACGGTGCTCTCGTTTCAGCCTTGAATTATCTCACGCCTTGCTGGCGCGGCGGCTGACTGTTCCTCCCGAGACTCGGACCGCGCATTGCCTCTGGACAGCAACGCGACCATCGCGGCGCCGCTTATAGGAACAAGAATTCGTATTGTCACGCGGGCAGAGAAGGTTCCTTGCGTTTTTCTGCAACGGACGCGACAAACTGTCATGCCCCGTCGCCGGCATCGGTCGCGGACGGGGGAGGGCCCCGGCATCGGCGCCGAGGCGGCCGCAAACCGAAACCGTTGCCCGTCTACGCTTGTGTTTTTCCAGGGCAATGTGTTGTGTGCGCCGGCGTGCGCCCTCCGGGCCGTCGCGAGCTTTTCTCGTCAAGGCCGTCCATGCGTCTGTCCCGCTACTTCCTGCCGACCTTGCGCGAGACGCCCAAGGAAGCGGAGATCGTCTCCCACCGCCTGATGCTGCGCGCCGGGCTGATCCGCCAGGAAGCCGCCGGCATCTACGCCTGGTTGCCGCTCGGCCTGCGCGTCCTCAACAAGGTCTGCGACGTGGTGCGGGCCGAGCAGGACCGCGCCGGGGCGATCGAACTCCTGATGCCCACCGTGCAATCGGCCGAGCTGTGGAAGGAGTCCGGCCGCTACGACGCCTACGGCAAGGAAATGCTGCGCATCAAGGACCGGCACGACCGCGAGATGCTCTACGGCCCCACCGCCGAGGAGGTCGTCACCGAGATCTTCCGCGGCAGCGTGCGCTCCTACAAGGACCTGCCCAAGAACCTCTACCAGATCTCGTGGAAGTTCCGCGACGAGGTCCGCCCGCGCTTCGGCACCATGCGCTCGCGCGAGTTCCTGATGAAGGACGCCTATTCCTTCGACATCGACCAGGCGGCGGCACGCCACGCCTACAACCGCATGTTCGTCGCCTACCTGCGCACCTTCGCCGGGCTCGGCCTCAAGGCGATCCCGATGCGGGCCGACACCGGCCCCATCGGCGGCGACCTCAGCCACGAGTTCATCATCCTCGCCCAGACCGGCGAGAGCGAGGTGTTCTGCGACCGCGACTACCTCGCCTTCGACATCCCTCCCGCCACCACCGACTTCGAGGACGTGGCCGGCCTGCAGGGGACCGTCGACCGCTGGACCTCCCTCTACGCGGCCACCAGCGAGATGCACGAGCCGGCGGCCTTCGCCGAGGTCGCCGACGAGCGCCGGATGGCGGCCCGCGGCATCGAAGTCGGCCACATCTTCTATTTCGGCACCAAGTACTCCGAGGCGATGGGCGCCAAGGTGACGGGGCCGGACGGCGTCGACCGGCCGGTCCACATGGGCTCCTACGGCATCGGCCCGAGCCGTCTGGTGGCGGCGATCATCGAGGCCTCGCACGACGAGGCCGGTATCGTCTGGCCGGACGCGGTGGCGCCCTTCGACGTGGCGCTCATCAACCTCAAGACCGGCGACGGGGCCACCGACGCCGCCTGCACCGAGATTCAGGCGATGCTGGAGGCCGGCGGCCTCAGCGTCCTCTATGACGACCGCGACGAGCGGCCGGGCGCCAAGTTCGCCACCGCCGACCTGATCGGCCTGCCCTGGCAGGTCATCGTCGGCCCGCGCGGGCTCGCGGAGGGCAAGGTCGAGGTCAAGCGCCGCGCCGGCGGCGAGCGCGAGACCCTGGCCCCGATCGACCTGCTCGCTCGCCTGAAGCGGGTCTGATGCGAGCGCAGGATCAGGACGCGACGCGCGAAGACGGGGAGCGGCTCGCCGCGTTCCCGATGACCTCCGGAACGCGCACGTCGCGGCTTTCGCGGCGTTCGACCGGTACGACGGGACCGGCATGAGCGCGCTCGCCAAGGTCACGGCCCGCCTCAAGGACCTGCCGTCCCGTTTCAAGCGGGGCGACACGCCCCCCTTCGCCGGGTTCGAGTGGATCCTCGCCGGGCGCTACCTGCGGGCGCGCCGCCGCGGCGGCGGCGTCTCGGTGGTGGCGTTCTTCTCGGTGCTCGGCATCACCCTCGGGGTCGCCACCCTCATCATCGTGCTCTCGGTGATGAACGGGTTCCGCAGCGAGCTCCTGTCCAAGATCGTCGGCATCAACGGCCACGTCTTCGTCACGCCGGTGGACACCGCCTTCACCGATTACGCCGATCTCGCCGACCGCCTGTCCAAGGTGGCCGGCGTGCGCTCGGCGATTCCCCTCGTCGAGGGCCAAGCCTTCGCCTCCTCGCCCTATGGCGGCAGCGGCGTGCTGGTGCGCGGCATCCGCGCGGAGGACATCGACAAGATCGGCGCCATCGCCAAGAACCTGCGCGCGGGAACGCTCGCCGGCTTCGACGACGGCACCGGCGTCGCGGTCGGCCGCCGCCTCGCGGAGGCGCTGGGCCTGCAGGCCGGCGACAACATCACCCTCTCGACCCCGAAGGGCGCCACCACCCCGTTCGGCACGGCCCCGCGCACCAAGGCCTACACGATCAAGGCGGTGTTCGAGATCGGCATGACCGAGTTCGACGCCACCTTCGTCTTCATGCCGCTGGCCGAGGCCCAGGCCTACTTCAACCGCGAGGGCGACGTCAGCCTCATCGAGGTCTACGTCGACAACGCCGACGCGGTCGGCGCCCTGCGCTCCGACCTGGAGATGGCCGCCGAGCGGCCGGTGGTGCTCACCGACTGGCGCCAGCGCAACCGCACCTTCTTCGGGGCGCTGGAGGTGGAGCGCAACGTGATGTTCCTCATCCTCAGCCTGATCGTGGTGGTGGCGACCCTCAACATCGTCTCCGGGCTGATCCTGCTTGTGCGCGACAAGTCGAGCGACATCGCGATCCTGCGCACCATGGGCGCCACGCCGGGCACGGTGATGCGGGTGTTCCTCATCAACGGCGCGCTCATCGGCGTGGTCGGCACGCTGGGCGGGCTGGCGCTGGGCACGCTCATCACCCTCAACATCAAGCCGATCCAGCGGGTGCTGTTTCCCACCGCCTGGGACCCGACGGTGCGCTTCCTCGCCGAGATCCCGGCGGAGATGAACGCCAACGAGATCACCGTCGTGGTGGTCACCTCGATCGCCCTGTCGCTGATCGCGACGCTCTATCCCTCGTGGCGCGCCGCCCGGCTCGATCCGGTGCAGGCCCTGCGCTACGGCTGAGCAGGGTCCGCAAAAGTGCCCCGCGGTTTTGCGATCAGAACCTGCGCCAAACCAAAAACTTGAGCGGGCGAGGTGTCGGTTTGCCGACGCCTTGCCCGCCGAGCGGACGAGAGGACACTTCCCATGCCCCCATCAGCCGAGGCGGCCGGCGACCAGCCGGTCCCGGCCCTGTTCTTTTCGCAGGTCGTGCGTCGCTACAGCCAGGGCCATGGCGCCCTGGAGATCCTGCGCGGTGCCGACCTGGCGATCTGGCCGGGAGAACTCGTCGCCCTGGTGGCGCCCTCGGGCGCCGGAAAGTCGACGCTGCTGCACATCGCCGGGTTGCTGGAGCGGCCCGACGGGGGCGAGGTCTACATCGGCGGCACCCCCACCGCGACGCTCGCCGATTCCGAGCGCACGCGCCTGCGCCGCGAGCAGATGGGCTTCGTCTACCAGTTCCATCACCTGCTGCCGGAGTTCTCGGCGCTGGAGAACGTGGTGATGCCCCAGCTCATCCGCGGCCTGAGCGGCAAGGACGCCAAGGCCCGCGCCACCGAGCTCCTGAGCTTCCTCGGCCTCAAGGACCGCCTGATCCACCGCCCGGCCGAACTCTCGGGCGGCGAGCAGCAGCGCGTCGCCATCGCCCGCGCCGTGGCCAACGGGCCGCGCCTGCTGCTGGCCGACGAGCCCACCGGCAACCTCGACCCGCACACCGCCGCCCACGTGTTCGGCATCCTGCTCTCGCTGGTGCGGGCCTCGGGCCTCGCCGCTTTGGTCGCCACCCACAACCTCGATCTCGCCGCCCGCATGGACCGGCGCGTCACCATCCGCGACGGTCTCATCGAGCAGCTGGCCTGAGGGGCGGTACCCGGGCGCTCGATTTGACCGGCGATCCGTCAAACCCTATCTGCGGCAGGGACGCGACGGCGGACGGCGACGGCCCGCGATCCCGCGGTTCGACCCCTTTTTTCCAGTCCGGTTACGTCATGGCCATTCGTCCCCTCGTCATCCTGCCGGATTCGCGCCTGCGTCTGGTCTCCGAGCCCGTGGGCGCCGTCACCCCCGAGGTCCGCGCCCTCGTCGCCGACATGCTGGAGACGATGTACGACGCCCCCGGCGTCGGGCTGGCCGCCATCCAGATTGGCGTGGCCAAGCGCATCGTCACCATCGACACCTCGAAGGACGAGAACGCCCGCGAGCCGCAGGTCTTCCTCGACCCGACGGTGGTATGGGCGTCCGAGGAGAAGCGGATCTACGACGAGGGCTGCCTGTCGATCCCCGAGTTCTACGGCGAGGTCGAGCGGCCGGACCGGGTCCGCGTGGCCTTCCGCGACCTCGAGGGCGCGACGCGCGAGATCGAGGCGGACGGGCTGCTCGCCACCTGCATCCAGCACGAGATCGACCACCTCAACGGCGTCCTGTTCATCGACCACCTGTCGAAGCTCAAGCGCGACCGTGTCACCAAGAAGTTCGCCAAGGCGGCCAAGCGCGGCGAGGCCGCCTGAGCGTGCCGCGACCGCCCGAGGGGAAGCGCGCGTGAGACTGGTCTTCATGGGCACTCCCGCCTTCGCCGCGGCGACCCTCGAACGGCTCGCGGCCGACGGCCACTCGGTCGTCGCCGTCTACACCCGCGCGCCGGCCAAGGCCGGGCGCGGCATGGCCCTCACCCCCTCGCCGGTGCATGCGCTGGCCGACCGCCTCGGATTGCCGGTGCGGACCCCGTCGAGCCTGCGCGGCGAGGAGGCGGCCGAGACCTTCCGCGCCCACGACGCCGACGTCGGTGTGGTGGTGGCCTACGGCATCATCCTGCCGCAGGCGATCCTCGACGCTCCCCGCCACGGCTGCCTCAACCTGCATGCCTCCCTGCTGCCCCGCTGGCGCGGGGCCGCCCCGATCCAGCGGGCCATCATGGCGGGCGATGCCGAGAGCGGCGTCGGCGTGATGCGGATGGAGGCGGGCCTCGACACCGGCCCCGTGGCGATGGAGCACCGCATCCCCATCGCTCCGGGCACGACGGCCGGCGCCCTGCACGACGCCCTGATGCCGGCGGGCGCCGATCTGATGGCCCGTGCGCTCGCGGTCCTGGCCCGGGACGGCCTCGCCCTGACACCACAGGCCGAGGACGGGGTCGTCTACGCCCACAAGATCACCAATGCGGAGAGCCGCATCCGGTGGGACCTGCCGGCCGAGGAGGTCGCCCATCACATCAACGGGCTGTCGCCCGCCCCCGGCGCGTTCTTCGAAGCCGACCTCGGCAAGGGCCCGGAGCGGGTGAAGGTGCTGCGCGCCAGGGTCGCGCCGGGGGCGGGGGCGCCGGGGACCCTGCTCGACGAGGTCTGCACCGTCGCCTGCGGCGAGGGTGCCGTCGAGCTGCTGGAACTGCGCCGCGCCGGCAAGGGCGGCGTGTCCACCGGGCCCGAGTTCGTCGGCGGCGCCCGGCTGGCGCCCGGATTCCGGCTGCCGTGACCCGACACCCGGCCGTCGCGGCGGCGTGTCGCTGATGCCGCGCTACAAGCTCGTGATCGAATACGACGGCGCCCCGTTCTGCGGCTGGCAGCGCCAGGCCGAGGACCGCACCGTCCAGGGCACGATCGAGGCGGCGGTGACGCGGTTCTCGGGGGAGGCGTCACGCCTCACCTGCGCCGGGCGCACCGATGCCGGCGTCCATGCCATCCATCAGGTCGCCCACCTCGACCTGACGAAGGCCTGGCGCACCGACACCGTGCGCGACGCCCTCAACGCCCACCTGCGGCCGCATCCCGTCGCGGTGGTGAGTGCGCAGGTCGTGCCCGAGAGCTTCGACGCCCGCCATTCGGCGATCCGCCGGCACTATCGCTACCGCATCCTCAACCGGCGCAGCCCGGCGGCCCTCACCCGCGCCCACGTCTGGCACGTGCCCTGGAAACTCGATGCCGGGCCGATGCACGAGGCCGCGCAGACGCTCCTGGGCCGCCACGACTTCACTGCCTTTCGCGCCGCCGAATGCCAGGCCAAGAGCCCGGTGCGCACCCTCGAACGCCTCGACGTGGCGGTGACGACGATGGGCCTGTTCGAGGAGATCGTCATCACCACCGCGGCCCGCTCGTTCCTGCACCACCAGGTCCGCGCCATGACCGGCACCCTGATGATGGCCGGCTGCGGCCGGTTCAGCCCGGCCGACGTGGCCGCCATCCTGGCCGGCCGCGACCGCAGCCGATGCGGGCCGATGGCCCCGGCCCAGGGGCTGACGTTCGTGGGGGTGGATTACGACGAGGACGCCGCACCGAAATAGGCGGTCAGGACCCGGCCGTAGATCGCCGTCAGCCTCTCCAGATCCGCCACCGCCACGCATTCGTCGGTGCGGTGCATGGTCTCGCCGACGAGGCCGAACTCGATCACCGGGCAGGCGTCCTTGATGAAGCGGGCGTCCGAGGTGCCGCCGGTGGTGGAGAGCGCCGGCACGAGGCCGGTCTCGGCCTCGATGGCGGCGCAGACCAGTGTCGTGAAGGCATCGGGCGTCGTCAGGAACGCCGGTGAGTTCGACGGCAGCAGGTCGAGGGTGAAGCGCACCTCGCTCCCCGCCGCCGCGTCGAGCCGATGGCGGATCTCGGCACCCAGGGTCTGCGCGGTCCAGAGGTCGTTGAAGCGCACGTTGAAGGTCGCGCGAGCCTCGGCCGGGATCACGTTGGTGGCCGGGTTGCCGACGTCGAGCGTCGTCCATGCGAGGTTCGAGGCATCGAAATGCGCGGTGCCGCCGTCGAGGGGCGCGGCCAGCAGCGCCGAGGCGAGGCGCAACAGGCCGGGGATCGGGTTCTCCGCCTTGTGCGGATAGGCGACGTGGCCCTGGCGGCCGTGCACCTTGAGGTGGCCGGTGAGCGAGCCGCGCCGCCCGATCTTGATCATCTCGCCCAGCCGGCCCGGGTTGGTCGGCTCGCCGAGCAGGCAATGGTCGAACCGCTCGCCGCGCGCCCGCGCCCAGTCGAGGAGCTTGACGGTGCCGTTTACCGCCGGCCCCTCCTCGTCGCCGGTGATGAGGAAGCCGATGGAGCCGGTGAAGGCCTCGCCATGGGCGGCGAGGTGGGCGAGGGCGGCGGCCACCATGCAGGCGATGCCGCCCTTCATGTCGACGGCGCCGCGCCCGTAGAGCAGCCCGTCCTCGACCATGCCCGCGAAGGGCCCGTGGCGCCAGGCCGCGACGTCGCCGGTCGGGACCACGTCGGTATGGCCGGCAAACAGCAGGTACGGGCGGCCACTGCCGAAGCGGGCGTAGAGGTTCTCGATGTCCGGCGTGCCCGGCTCGGAGAACACCGGACGTTCCACGTGAAAACCCGCCGCACCCAGGACCGTCGCGAGATGGCCGAGGGCGCCGCCCTCCGCAGGCGTCACGGACGGGCAGCGGATCAGGGCCTGGGCGAGGGCGAGGGGAGAGGGGGCGATGATCGGGTCAAGCACGGGAAACGGCCCTTCGAGTGGTGCCCCGGGCATAGCGTGACCCGGGTATCCGGCAAACCCATGTCTTCCGGCGACGCCCGCCAGCGTTTAAGCGGGCATCCATGGCTCTCTCCGGCGACGAAATCGAACGCTATGCCCGCCACCTCGTCCTGCGCGAGGTCGGTGGGCCGGGCCAGGGGCGGCTCAAGGCGGCCCGCGTGCTCGTGGTCGGCGCGGGCGGGCTCGGGGCGCCGCTGATCCAGTATCTCGCCGCGGCCGGAGTCGGCACCATCGGCATCGTCGACGACGACACGGTCTCGCTGTCCAACCTGCAGCGGCAGGTGATCCACGGCACCCCCGATCTCGGGCGCCCGAAGGTGGAGAGCGCGGCCGACGCCGTCGCCCGGCTCAACCCGCATGTGGTCGTGGAGGCGCATCCGATCCGCCTGAGCGAGGAGACCGCCGCCGATCTCATCGCCCGCTACGACGTCGTCGCCGACGGCTCGGACAATTTCGCCACGCGCTACGCCGTCTCCGACGCCTGTTTCCATGCCCGGCGCCCCCTGGTGACGGCGGCGCTGGGCCGGTTCGACGGAACCCTGACCACGATCCGCGCCCACGAGACCGGTCCTGACGGACGGCCGAACCCGACCTATCGCTGCCTGTTCCCGAACCCGCCGCCGCCCGGCAGCGTCCTGCCCTGCGCCGAGGCCGGCGTGCTCGGGGCGCTCGCCGGGGTGATGGGTTCGCTGATGGCGATGGAGGTGATCCGCGCGGTGACCGGGTTCGGCGAGTCCCTGGTCGGTCGCCTGCTGATGGTCGATGCCGCCGCGATGCGGTTCGAGACCCTGAGCTACGCTTGGGACGAGGCGAACCCGCTCTCCGGCACGGGCCCGTGACGGGTCCCGATCCCACCCTCGCGCGGCTCGCGGCCCTGCGCCGGGGCGACCTCGCCGGCACCCGCGAACTGCGGCTGCCGGGCGGGGCGGAATTCCCCCGCGAGATCCTTGGGCTCGCCGAGACCCTCGAGATCCTGGATCTCGGCAACGGTCCCCTCGACCGGCTGCCCGACGATCTCGGCCGCCTGACGCGGTTGCGCGTGCTGTTCTGCTCGGGCACCCGTTTTTCACGATTGCCGCCGGTGCTCGGGGATTGTCCGGCGCTGAGCCAGGTCGGCTTTCGCGGCACGGGCCTGCGCGAGGTGCCGGGCGAGGCCCTGCCGCCGCTGCTGCGCTGGCTGACCCTCACCGACAACCGGATCGAGACGCTTCCCGCCGCCATCGGGCAGCGGCCGCTCCTGCGGAAGCTGATGCTGGCCGGCAACCGCCTATCGGCCCTGCCGGACACGCTGGCCGGAGCCTCGAACCTCGAACTGCTGCGCCTGTCGGCCAACCGCTTCGATCGACTGCCCGCCTGGATCGACACCCTTCCACGCCTGGCCTGGCTCTCGTTTGCCGGCAATTCATTCGATGTGGGGTCGATGCCAGGCCTCGTCCGCGAGGTGCCCTGGGACGAGCTCGCCCTCGGCGAGCGTCTGGGCGAAGGTGCATCGGGATGGATCCACCGCGCCGATTGGCGCGAAGACGGGACAGGGCCGGCGACCGCGGTGGCGCTCAAGCTGTTCAAGGGGGCGATCACCAGCGACGGGCTGCCGGAGCGCGAGATGGCGGCCTGCCTCCGGGCTGGCGCGCATCCCAACCTCACCGGCGCGCTCGGTCGGACGTGCGATCGCGCGGAGGGACGCCACGGCCTGCTGATGCCTCTTTTGCCGGCTCACTGGCGGGTCCTGGCCGGACCGCCGAGCCTGGAGAGCTGCAGCCGCGACGTCTACGACCCGGCCCTTCGCCTCGAGCCCGACGTCGCCGTCGCGATCGCCGCCGGCGTCGCCGCGGGGGCGGCGCATCTCCATGCCCGGGGCCTCGTGCACGGGGATCTCTACGCCCACAACGTCCTGTGGGACGGCGCTGCCGGCCGGGCGGTGCTCGGCGATTTCGGGGCGGCCGGCCTGCTACCGCCAGATGTCGGAGACCATCCGTGGACGGCCTTCGACGTGAGGGCCTACGGCCTGCTGCTCGGCGAGCTGCTCGACCGTTGTGCGGGCGATCCGCCGGGCCTTCGCGACCTGGAGCGGGCCTGCACCCAGCCCGATCCGGCGGCCCGCCCGCCGATGGACGCGGTCGCGGCGGCCCTGGCGGGTGCCCGAGCCTGACGCGAGGCTAGGCCGGCGTGGCGCCCAGACAGCATTTCTTGAACTTCTTGCCGCTGCCGCAGGGGCAGGGATCGTTGCGGCCGACGTCCTTCAGCGGGTTGCGCAGGGGCTGGCCGGCATCCTCGGCCGTCCAGGCGAGCTCGGCGATGGGATCGTCGAGGGGGCCGTAGCGGCGCGGGTCGAAGCGGCTCGGGTCGTCGGGTTTGGCCAGTGCCTGGCGCAGGGTCGTCCTGAACCACGGCAGGTCGCTGATCTCGTCGGTGATGCGGCCGTCCTTGCGTGCGGCCTCGACGCGGGGCGCGAGGTCGGCAAAGCCGAGCAGGGCGATCGCCTCCTCCCACCCCGTCCAGCCGATCTCGGCCTCCACCGAGACCCGCTTGTCGTCGAACCGCACCAGCAGGTCGTGGGTCTGCGCGCGGTCGATCCGGCCCGCGTGGGTGAGAAAGACCAGGGCCGTGAGGAGCTCGTAGCGCACGAACTCGTCGGTGGTGCTGTCCAGAATCAGGCGGTGCATCGGGGCGACGTCGCCGTCGAAGACGCTCACCACCACCTTGGCGAGCGTCGTGGTGAGGGCATCGCCGAGGATGGCTTCCAGGCTGTCGCCGTCCTGGCGCAGCAGGCGCATCAGCGGGGCGTAGGCCCGGCTGTCGCGGGCGGCGGCGAGCACGTGGACACCCCAGAACAGGAGGTTCACGTCCTCCTCGATCAGCTCCGCCTCCGAGGCGGCCGCATCGAGGACGGCGAGCACCGGTTCGGCGATGCTCGCGGGCGCCTTCAGGGCCCGTCGCAGGGCGCCCGCCGGCAGGTGGTTCTCCGCCGACAGGTCGGCGACGAGGATCGGATCGACCATGCTCACCTCGCCTGTCACGACCGGAGCGTCGCGCCGGTCTTGCGGGCGACCTCCGCCACGATGCGGCCACTCACCGCCTCGATCTCGGCATCGGTCAGCGTCCGCTCCGAGGGCTGCAGGCGCACCGCGATGGCGACGGACTTGGCGCCCTCCGGAATGCCGACACCCTCGTAGAGGTCGAACACGTCGATCCCGGTGATGAGCTTGCGCTCGGCCCCCTGCGCCGCCTTGACGATGTCGCCGGCCGCCACGTCGCGGCCCACCACGAAGGCGAAGTCGCGCGAGATCGGCTGGAAGTCGGACAGGGCCAGGGCCGGCTTGACCTTGGTCGGACGATACTTCGGCAGCGGCACCGCATCGAGCACGATCTCGAAGGCGACCACCTGTCCCTTGAGGTCGAGGGCCTTCATGGCGCGCGGATGCAGCTCGCCGAAATGTCCGACCACGATCTTGGGCCCGAACTGCAGCGTGCCGCAGCGGCCGGGATGAAGCCAGGACGGGCCGCCGGTCACCACCTGCAGGCCGCCCACCGGCACGCCGAGGCTGGCCAGCAGCGCCATGGCGTCGGCCTTGGCGTCGAAGGCGTCGACGGCCTTTGCGGCCCCGTCCCAATGGCGGCCGGCGCCCGCGTGCCCGGCGGTGCCGCGTCGTAGCGCCGCCGCCCGCATCGTCTGTCCCTCGGGCTGGTCGCTGGCGAAGCATTGGCCGACCTCGAACAGGGCGACGTCGCCGTTGCCGCGGTCGGCGTTGCGCTGGGCGGCGCGGGCGAGCCCCGGCACCAGGCTCGGGCGCATGTCCGAGAGATCGGCCGCGATCGGGTTGGCCAGGGCCAGATCGGCCCCGCCGCCGCCGAACAGCACCGCGTCGTCGTGGCCGATGAAGGACCACGTCACCGCCTCCACGAGGCCGCGGCCCGCCAGGGCCCGCTTGGCGTGGCGGGTGCGCCGCTGCAGCACCGTGAGCGCGGGCTTGCCGACGCTGGGCGCGCGCGGCAGGGGCTTGGCCTCGATCTGGTCGAGGCCGGCGATGCGGATGATCTCCTCCACGAGGTCGGCCTTGCCGCCGATGTCCGGGCGCCAGGACGGCGGCAGGACCTTGACGCGGTCGCCGCTGCCGGAGACGTGGAAACCCAGGGTCTCCAGGGTCACCTTCATCTCGGCGCGCGACAGTTCCATCCCCGCCAGGCGCCGGGTCTCGGACCAGGGGAAGTCGATGATCTGGTCGGTCTCGGGCGGCTCGCCGAAGACCAGCGCCTCGCCGGCGGTGCCGCCGCACAGGTCGAGGATCATGCGGGTGGCGAGGTCGAGGCCGGGCAGGGCGAAGGCGGGATCGACCCCGCGCTCGAAGCGGTAGCGCGCGTCGGTGACGATGCCGAGCCGGCGCCCGGTCCGGGCGATGTTGACGGGGTCCCACAGGGCCGCCTCGACGAGCACGTCGACGGTGCCGGCATCGCAGCCGGTGGCCTCGCCGCCGATGATGCCACCGATCGATTCGGGGCCGGCGGCATCGGCGATGATCACCATCTCCGGCTCGAGCCGGTAGGTCTTGCCGTCCAGCGCCTTCAACTCCTCGCCCTCGCGGGCCAGGCGGACCTCGAGTCCGCCCTGGACCTTGGCGGCATCGAAGACGTGCAGCGGCCGGCCGCGGTCGAAGGTGAGGTAGTTGGTGATGTCGACGAGCGCATTGATCGGCCGCAGGCCGATGGCGCGCAGCCGCGCCTGCATCCAGTCGGGCGAGGGGCCGTTGGAGACCCCGCGCACCAGGCGCACGGCGAACAGGGGGCAGAGCCCGCGATCCTCGGGGGCGAAGGCGAGCGTGACCGGCACCGTGCAGGCGCCCTCGCCACGCACCGGCTTCGACGGCTCGCGCGTGAGGCTGCCGAGGCCGGTGGCGGCCAGATCGCGCGCGATACCGGAGACCGCGGTGCAATCGGGTCGGTTGGGCGTCAGGTTGATCTCGATGACGGGATCGTCGAGCCCGGCGTAGAGGGCATAGGGCCGGCCCACCGGCGCGTCGTCGGGCAGCTCCATGATGCCGTCGTGGTCGTCGCCGAGCCCGAGTTCCGCGCCCGAGCACAGCATGCCCCGGCTCTCGACGCCGCGGATGGTGCCCACCGCCAGGGTGATGTCCTTGCCCGGCACGTAGGTGCCGGGTGGCGCGAACACCGAGACCAGCCCGGCCCGGGCGTTGGGCGCGCCGCAGACCACCTGCACCGGCGCGCCGTCGCCGGCATCGACGCTGCAGACCCGCAGGCGATCGGCGTTGGGGTGCTGCTCGGCGGAGAGGATGCGCGCGACCACATAGGGCTTCAAGGCGGCGGCCTTGTCCTCGACGCCCTCCACCTCGAGCCCGATCCGCGTGAGCGTCTGCGCGATCGTGTCGAGGGAAGCCCCGGTGTCGAGGTGATCCTTCAGCCAGGAGAGGGTGAATTTCATTTGCTTCTGTCTTTGAAGATCAGATGGATGGCGAGAACCAGTCTTGTTTCGACCGGGAGGGCGTCGAGCTTGGAAACGATTTCTCTCGCTTGACCGACGAGATCTCGCGCCTGATCGTCCTCGTAGAAGTTGGCCCTGGGAGGGGCGTAGTCGGCTTGCATTCTGGCGCTCTGCAGAGGGACAATCAATTCACCGATCCTGCTGAGCCTGTTGTCCTGCCGCAGCGGGCTCCCGGCCGCCTGGAAGGCGTTCTTCATCGAACCATGATCGAGCGCGCGATAAACGCGTTCGTATTCCGCGGTGTCCCGGCTACCCTCCGGCAGAAGCGCATCGGCAGATGCCTTCATCAGAGCATGAAAGGCAGCGTAGTAGGCGGTGCTGACCGCCCGTCGTTTGACCCCGGAACTACGCGGATGCTGGTCGATCAGTGCATCGGCCAGATCCAGGAGGCGTTCAACATAGGTGCCCATTGCCTTAATCGAGGTCCGGCTCAGATTGCCGCTCGCTGGCGACCTGGTTCGTGAGGAAGACGAAGCGTTCTTCGCCCTTCGCGATCAGCGCGTCCCTAAGATCGTGAATCGCACCGATCAAGGCTTCGCGGCGCTCAGCCGGCCTGCGTTCGTATCGGGCGGTGACCCGAATGATGGACTCGCCGTCGAAATCGATGTCCGAACGAACGTCGGCACCCTGAAATTCGGCTTCCGGCACCCGGCTTTTGAGGACGGAGAACACGACCTCCTGGATTTCCTTGTCGGTCATCGAAGCCTCCATTGGTTTATGCAAACCCGGCAAAACGCGAACGCCGTCGCGTCCTCGATCCAGGTCTGCGCTCTCGATCCAGGTCTGCGTCCTCGATCCAGGTCTGCGTCCTCGATCCAGGTCTGCGTCCTCGATCCAGGTCTGCGTCCTCGATCCAGGTCTGCGTCCTCGATCCAGGTCTGAGTTCCGGAGAATTCGTAGGCCGCACTACCCCGTCAACCCACTCACCAAGCTCGGGATATCCAACGGCCGGAAGCCGTAATGATCCAGCCAGCGCACGTCGGCCTCGAAGAACGGGCGCAGGTCCGGCATGCCGTATTTGAGCATCGCGATCCGGTCGATCCCGACGCCGAAGGCGAAGCCCTGGACCGCGTCGGGGTCGAGGCCGCAGTTCCTCAGCACGTTGGGATGGACCATGCCGCAGCCGAGGATCTCGAGCCAGTCCGTGCCCTCGCCGAAGCGGATCTCGCCGCCCTTGCGCGAGCATTGGATGTCGACCTCGGCCGACGGCTCCGTGAACGGGAAGAACGACGGCCGGAAGCGCATGGTGACCGCATCGACCTCGAAGAAGGCGCGGCAGAACTCCTCGATCACCCATTTCAGGTTGGCGATGTTGGCCGCCTTGTCGATCACCAACCCCTCGACCTGATGGAACATCGGGGTGTGGGTCTGATCGGAATCGTGGCGGTAGGTGCGTCCGGGGCAGATCACCCGGATCGGCGGCTGCTGCGCGCGCATCGTGCGGATCTGCACCGGCGAGGTGTGGGTGCGCAGCACCTTGCGCTGGCCGTTGCGGTCGGGGGCCAGGAAGAAGGTGTCGTGCATCTCGCGGGCCGGGTGGCCGGGCGGGAAGTTGAGCGCGGTGAAGTTGTAGTCGTCCGTCTCGATGTCGGGCCCCTCGGCCACCGAGAAGCCCATGTCGGCGAAGATCGCGGTGACCTCGTCGAGGACTTGGCTGATCGGGTGGATGCGCCCGCGCGCCTCGGGCGCCTCGCGCACCGGCAGGGTCACGTCGATGCGCTCGGCCGACAGGCGGGCTTCGAGGGCGGATTCGGCGAGGGCCTCCCGGCGGGCGCCGATGGCGGACTGGACCCGGTCGCGCAGCCCGTTGATGAGAGGGCCGCGGTCCTTGCGCTCCTCCGGGGTCATGGCGCCCAGGGTCTTCAGCAGTTCGGAGACCGAGCCCTTCTTGCCGACGGCCGCAACCCGCACCGCGTCGAGGGCGGCCTCGTCGGCGGCTGCGGCCACGCGGCCAAGGAGATCGCTTTCGAGGGTATCGAGGTCGGTCATCGGGGAGGACTCGGTTCAGGGCTCGGCGTCGGGCACGGGTAACGGCTTCCTGGCGCGGGCCATAGACGAATCGGCGCCGGAAAACGAGAAGGCGCGACCCGTCGGGCCGCGCCTCTCAAGCGAACGTCGCGTGCGTCGTGATCGACCCTCAGGCGGCCTTGGCCGTCTGGGCGGTGTCGGTCATCGCGGCCTTGGCCTTCTCGACGACGACGGCGAAGCTCGCCGGCTCGTGGATGGCCAGTTCCGACAGCGCCTTGCGGTCGACGACGATGCCGGCCTTGAGGAGCGCGTTGATGAAGCGCGAATAGGTCAGGCCGTGCTCGCGGACCGCGGCGTTGAGGCGCTGGATCCAGAGGGCGCGGAACGTGCGCTTCTTGTTCTTGCGGTCGCGGTAGGCATACTGCATGCCCTTCTCGACCGCCTGCTTGGCGATGCGGATGGTGTTCTTGCGCCGGCCGTAATAGCCCTTGGCGGCCTTGAGGACTTTCTTGTGCTTTGCGTGACTGGTCACGCCGCGTTTGACGCGGGCCATGTGAGATCTCCTGGGTTAGAAAAAGCAGTCTGTCGGTGAAGGCTCTCAGCCGTTCGGCAAAAAGTACTTCTTCACGTTGGCGGCATCGCCCTCGAACAGGGTGGTGGTGCCGCGCAGGTTGCGGATCTGCTTCGTCGTCCGCTTGATCATCCCGTGCCGCTTGCCGGCCTGGGCGTACATGACCTTGCCGGTCCCGGTGATCTTGAAGCGCTTCTTGGCGCCCGACTTGGTTTTCAGCTTGGGCATTTGGCTCTCCTGACGCGCATTTCGTCCGATCGGGCAAGGATCGGAGGATGCGCTCGATTGATGCTTCTGGTGGAGCAGCACGAACCGCCACGGCAGCCCTGATCGGCCGGGCGGTTCGACGCGAGGGGCGTATGACAGAAAAGGGACGTGCCTTCAATGGGCGCGGCCGACGCCGGGTGCGCCACCGACCCGCGGTGGGCCGCAGGGCTCGCGCGAATCGCGGGATTTCGGGGACATCCCGGAGGTACAACCAAAATTCCCTGGCGGACGCGTGCAGTGCGGAACCATAACCTTGGCCGTGGGTTTCGTTCATGTCCCACTCAGGCCGGGTGGCGTTTTATCGGCGCAACATTCGACCTCACAGGAGACACTTCGTGCGCATTGCCCAGATCGCTCCGCTCTCTGAAGCCGTTCCTCCCAAGTTCTACGGCGGCACCGAGCGTGTCGTGTCTTGGATCACCGAAGAGCTCGTGCGTCAGGGACACGACGTGACGCTGTTCGCGAGCGGCGATTCGGAAACGTCCGCCAAATTGGCCGCCTGCACGCCGGAAGGCCTGCGTCTCCTCGGCTACAGGGACCATACCGCGAGCCATCTCGCGATGCTCCATCAGATCAGGCGGCGTGCGCACGAGTTCGATGTGCTTCACTTCCACATCGATCTGCTTCAGTACCCGATGTTCGAAGACTTGAACCACAAGTGCCTGACCACGATGCACGGCCGTCTCGACGTGCCGGACTTCATGCCGGTGTACCGCACGTTCACGGGCATGCCCCTGGTGTCGATCTCCGACAACCAGCGCGAGCCGATGCCCAAGACCGTGAACTGGCTCTCCACCATCCACCACGGCCTGCCGCCCGAGAACTGCACCTTCTACCCGGAGGCGAAGGGCGGCTATCTCGCGTTCCTCGGCCGGATCTCGCCCGAGAAGCGTCCCGACCGGGCGATCGAGATGGCGATCCGTTCGGGCACGCCGCTCAAGATCGCGGCCAAGGTCGACAAGGCCGACCAGGATTATTGGGACGAGGTCATCGAGCCGATGATCCATCATCCCCTCGTCGAGTTCATCGGCGAGATCAACGAGGAGCAGAAGAAGGATTTTCTCGGCAACGCCCTGGCCCTGGCCTTCCCCATCGATTGGCCGGAGCCCTTCGGCCTCGTGATGATCGAGGCGATGTCCTCGGGCACCCCGGTGATCGCGTTTCGCAACGGTTCCGTGCCGGAAGTGATCGCCGACGGCGTCAGCGGCGTCCTGTGCGATACGATGGACGATGCCGTCGCCGCGGTGGCCAAGGTCAAGGCCATGAGCCGCGCCGGCGTGCGCCGCCACTTCGAGGGCAACTTCACCGCCGAACGCATGGTGAAGAAGTACGTCGCCGCCTACGAGATGCTGCTCGCCGGCAGGCCGGACCTGATCACCGTCCCCAACGGCATGCCGGCTTTCGTGCCGCACTACGGCGACCTGAACGGCTCGGCCCGCCCGTCGCTGGCCGCAGCCGCCGCCATGCCGGCCTGACCGCTCCCGGTCCGGCCGCCCACGCGGCATCCGCCTTGCGACGCGGCTCACGCGGCACGTGTTTTCCCACGCGGCGCGGGGTTGCGAAGAGGCCGAGATCGCTTCACTGACGCTGCCTAACCAAAGGCCGCCCCGACGCTCGGCGCGTCGGGGCGGTCGTTCGATTCGTGACCGGCGGATCGGATCCTCGAGTCCAGGAGATGCGCGAGCATGGCGGCAGACGATGTGACGGCCACGGCCGAATCGGAGCGGGACGCGCGGAACAAGGGGTTCCAGGACGCCGACGAGGTCCTGCCCCAGTACCACATCGAGGCGCAGACCTCGCTGGTCGAGCGGCCCCTGCGCTCGCTGAAGTACGGCGAGGCCTTCGCCGTTCTCGACAGCTACGGCGACATCGGTGTCCTGCCGGGGCCCGAGGGGCTCTATTTCCAGGACACGCGCTACCTCTCGCGCCTGCACTTCACGATCGAGGACCAGCGCCCGCTGCTGCTGTCCTCGGTGATGCAGGACGACAACGGCGCGCTCAGCGTCGACATGACGACGCCCGACATCCGGGTGGACGCCCACGACGAGACCACGATCCCGCGCGAACTCATCGCCATCGAGCGTACCAAGTTCCTGTTCAAGGGCTCGTGCTACGACCGGATCGGCCTGCGCAACTACGATTCGCGCACCCGCAAGCTGCGGGTCGGCCTGACCTTCGACGCCGACTACCGCGACCTGTTCGAGGTGCGCGGCATGGACCGCGCGTTGCGCGGCAAGCGCAGCGTGCAGGTGGCCAGCGAGACCGAGGTCCAGTTCCGCTACGTCGGCCTCGACGAGATGGTGCGCACCACGAGCCTGCACTTCGGGCCCAAGCCCCATCACATCGCCCCGGGCCAAGCGATCTTCGAGGTGACGCTGGCGCCCGGCGGCCGCGCCTCGCTGTTCGTGCGCACCGTGTTCGAGTGCCACCGCGCCTTCACCAGCGCCCCGGCCGCCGAGCAGGTGGGCGAGGACGCCGCCGCCGGCCTCTCGCGGGCCGCCGGCAGCAGCCCCGGCCCGCGCCATCCCCGCGGCCTCGCCGAGGGTGTGATCTTCGCGCGCGCCTACCGCGATTCCCGCCGCGACCTCAGGCAGCTGACAGCGGGCATCACCACCATCATCTCCTCGAACGACCAGTTCAACGAGGCGGCCTGCCGGGCCACCGCCGATCTCTATATGCTGGCGAGCCGCACCCCGGAGGGCATCTATCCGTTCGCCGGCATCCCCTGGTACTCCACCGTGTTCGGGCGCGACGGCATCATCACCGCGATGATGGCGCTGTGGGTCGACCCGAACTTCGCCAAGGGCGTGCTGCGCTACCTCGCCTCGACCCAGGCCAAGGCGATCGACCCCGCCGCCGACGCCCAGCCCGGCAAGGTCCTGCACGAGACCCGGCGCGGCGAGATGGCGATGCTCGGCGAGGTGCCGTTCCGCCATTACTACGGCACCATCGACGGCACGCCGCTGTTCGTGATGCTGGCCTCCGAATACTACGCCGTTACCGGCGACCGCGAGACCATCGCCGCGATCTGGCCGGCCCTCGAACTCGCCCTCGACTGGATGAACCGCTACGGCGACCGCGACGGCGACGGCTTCGTGGAATACGCCCGCGACACCGACAAGGGCCTGGAGAACCAGGGCTGGAAGGACAGCCACGATTCGATCTTCCACGCCGACGGCCAGATGGCCAAGGGCCCGATCGCGCTCTGCGAGGTGCAGGGCTACGTCTATGCCGCCAAGAACGGCATGGCCAAGCTCGCCACGATGCTCGGGCACGGCGACCTCGCCGGCCGCCTCGAGGCCGAGGCGACGGCCCTGCGCGCGGCCTTCGACACGGCGTTCTGGAGCGAGGAGATCGGCACCTACGCCCTGGCGCTGGACGGTGAGAAGCGGCCGTGCGCGGTGCGCTCGTCGAACGCCGGCCACGCGCTGTTCACCGGCATCGCCCTGCCGGAGCGGGCCGGCCGGGTGGCCGCCACGCTCCTGTCCAAGGACGGGTTCAACGGCTGGGGCGTGCGCACCATCGCCCGCGGCGAGGCCCGCTACAACCCGATGTCGTACCACAACGGCTCGATCTGGCCGCACGACAACGCCCTGATCGCGATGGGACTCGCCCGCTACGACCTCAAACCCCAGGCCTCGCGGATCTTCGAGGGGATGTTCGACACGGCGCTCTACCAGGACCAGAAGCGGCTGCCGGAATTGTTCTGCGGCTTCATGCGGCGCAACCAGCGCGGGCCCGTCTCCTACCCCGTCGCCTGCTCGCCGCAGGCCTGGGCGGCAGCGGCTCCCTTCGCGTTCCTGGCCGCGTGCATCGGCCTGGAGATCCAGCACGACCGCAACCGCATCCGGCTCAAGAACCCGACGCTGCCGGCCTTCCTCGACGGGGTCTCGATCTTCAACATCAAGATCCGCGACTCGCGCATCGACCTGCGCCTGCAGCGCTACGGCGACGACGTCACCGTCAACGTCCTGCGCCGTACCGGCGACGCCCAGGTCTCCGTGGTGAAGTGAACGCCGCGCCCCGCCCGAGACGCCGGCGCCGTGCCGGCGTCTCGGGCGGTCTGGCGTTTTGGGCGGTCAGCCGACCGGGCCGACGCGGCGCACGCGGGAGGGCCGCGTCATCGCCTCCAGCTCGAGCAGCGAATCGAGCTGTGCCGAGGTCAGCAGCCCCTCTTCGAGGACCACGTCGGCCACCGGGCGGTTCTCGGCCAGGGCCCTCTGGGCGACCCGCGAGCAGGCCTCGTAGCCCAGCGCCGGCACCAGGGCGGTGACGAGGCCGATGGAGCCGTGGACGAGGCTGCGGCAGCGCTCGCGGTCGGCCTCGATCCCCTCGATGCAGCGCTTGGTGAGGGTGTCCACCGCCGCCGTCAGCATCCTGAGCGAGGACAGGACGCAGTAGCCGATGGTGGGCTCGAAGGCGTTGAGCTGGAGCTGCCCGCCCTCGGCGCAGAGGGTCACGGTGAGGTCCTGCCCGATCACCATGTAGGCGACCTGGTTGACGACCTCCGGGATGACCGGGTTGACCTTGCCCGGCATGATCGAGGAGCCGGCCTGGACGGCGGGCAGGCGGATCTCGCCGAAGCCCGTGCGCGGCCCGCTGGAGAGAAGGCGCAGGTCGTTGCAGATCTTGGAGAGCTTCACGGCCACCCGCTTGAGGACGCCGGAGAACAGCACGAAGGCGCCCAGATCCGAGGTCGCCTCGATGAGGTTGGAGGCGAGCACCATGTGCTGGCCGGCCGAGCGCGAGAGCTCCTCCACCGCCAGGGAGGCGTAGCGCGGATCGGCGTTGATGCCGGTGCCGATCGCCGTGGCGCCGAGGTTGACTTCGCGGAACAGGCCGACGATCTCGGACAGGCGCGCCACGTCCTCCTTGATGGTGGCGTGGAAGCCGTCGAACTCCTGGCCGAGGGTCATGGGCACCGCGTCCATCAGCTGGGTGCGGCCCATCTTGAGCACGTCGGCGAATTCCACCGCCTTGCCCTTGAAGGCGTAGGCGAGGTCGTCCAGCGCGGCGATGAGGGGCTGGGTCGCGAAGATCACCGCCAAGCGCAGGGCGGTGGGATAGGCGTCGTTGGTGGACTGGGCCATGTTGACGTCGTCGTTGGGGTGAAGGCTGGCGTAGTCGCCCGGGGCCTTGCCCATGCCTTCGAGGGCGACGTTGGCGATCACCTCGTTGGCGTTCATGTTGGTGGAGGTGCCGGCCCCGCCCTGGATCGCGTCGACCACGAAGGATTCCGCGAAATGCGGCTCGGTGGCGATGCGCGTGCAGGCGTCGTCGATGGCTTTTGCCTTCTCGGCCGAGAGGTAGCCGAGGCGGTGGTTGGCCCTGGCCGCGGCCTGCTTCACCAGGGCGAGGCTGCGCACGAGGTCGGGAAAATGCCCGATCGGCACGCCGGTGATGGGAAAGTTCGCCACCGCGCGCTTGGTGTGGATGCCCCAATAGGCGTCGGTGGGGACTTCGCCATAGCCGAGGAGGTCGTGTTCGGTGCGCGTGCGGGCACCCTCCATCTCGACCGTGCGGACGGTGGCCACCGCGATGTTGTCGGACGACCCGGCGGGCCGGCCCTCCGCGCTCGTCTCGCCTGACATGGGCTGATCCCTCGGCAGCGACGCGCCCCAGGGCGCCGGCATCCGGCCCGCGCCCCCGAGGCCACTGGGCCGGACACCATGCCCGGCCCTCGTGACGTCACCCTCGGTCTTAGAGCATCGGCGGCAGAAAGGGACTCCGGTTTTCGGCCGAAGGCCGCCGACGGCGTCGTGGATCGGCCCCGCTCAATAGACCTCGTCGGTATGCACCTCGAAGCGGGCGAGGTGCGCGTAGCCGAAGTTCGTGGTGATCGCGACGTCGGTGGCGTCGCGTCCGCGCGCCATCAGGATGCGCCCGATTCGCGGCGTGTTGTGGCGGGCGTCGAAGGTGTACCAGCCGCCGTCGAGATAGACCTCGAACCAGGCCGAGAAATCCATCGGGTCGGGCACGCGCGGCACGCCGATGTCGCCGAGGTAGCCGGTGCAGTAGCGCGCCGGGATGTTCATGCAGCGGCAGAACGCGACCGCCAGATGCGCGAAGTCGCGGCAGACGCCCTGGCGCTGCATGAAGCCGTCCCAGGCGGTGCGGGTGGCGTCGGCGCACAGGTAGTCGAAGCGGATGCGGTCGTGGACGTAGTCGACGATGGCCTGGACCCGGCCCCAGCCCATCGGCGCGTTTCCGAACAGGGACCAGGCCGTCTCCGACAGCTTGTCGGTGTCGCAGTAGCGGCTGCCGAGGAGGTAGACGAGCACGTCCTGGGGCAGGTCCTGCACCGGGATCTGCTGGGCGTAGGGCGCATAGACGTCGGGAAGGCCGGAATCCTGGACCGTGAAGTCGGCCGAGATGGTCAGGAGCCCCGGCGGCGTGACGATGCGGGTGCAGATGTTGTCGTAGACGTCGCGATATTCCTGCCAAGGGATCGGCGGATCGAACCTGATCTCGTGCGGCGTCAGGACATCGGGCATCCGCGTGGGATGCACGCTGAGCTCGAGGATCATCGGGGTCGGTTGAACCGATTCGAAGGCAATGTCGAACCCAGTCCTGATCTTCATCGCGCTCACCTGAATCTCGAAGCCACACTCGTCACAGGGAGAAACCGGGGCGGCCCGCCCCGGGTTCACGTCTCGTCATCGGGACAGGATCGGATCCGGCCCCCGCGTCTCCGGGGCAGGCGTGGCGACCTCGACCACGTCGACCTCCACGGTCATGCCGAGGTCGTCGGCGGGAAATCCGAAGAAGGAGCCGTGCAGGGGCACCGCCTGGCGCGGATCGCGGGCGACGGCCACGCGGATGAGGTCGCGGTTGCCGACGATGCCGTTGGTGGGATCGAACTCGACCCAGCCGGCGCCGGGGAGGTAGACCTGCACCCAGGCATGGGTGGAGCCGCCGCCGACGTGCCGGTCGCGGTCGTCGCGCGGGTTGTAGAGGTAGCCGGAGACGAACCGCGCCGCCATGCCGAGCGCCCGGACCGCCTCGATCATCAGCACCGCGAAGTCGCGGCAGCTCCCGCGCTTGAGCCGCAGGGTGGTCACCGGGTCCTGGACGCCCTTTTCCGAGCGCGCGAGGTAGGCGAAGTTCCGGCGCACGCTGCGGGTCATGTTGGCCAGGAGGTCCTGCGTCGCGATCCGGCCTTCCGGGGGCACGAAGCTGCGGGCCCAGGCATCGACCTCGTTGCGCGGGTCGGGGTGCTGGCGCTCGATCGAGCGGCTGAGATCGGGCATGTCGTCGACGCCGTAGCCGAACGGATAGAACGCGGCATTGGGCGCCAGGGCGAAGTGCGGGGTCGATTCCGGAGTGTGGTCGAGGGTGATCGCGCATTCGAAGCGCAGGGTCGACGAGCGCCCGGTGAAACCCGCCACCGCGACACAGTTGCCGAAGACGTCGTGCAGCCAGCGCACCCCCTGCGGTTCGGGGGTGATCGACAGGCTCGCCGCGATCAACCGCTGGTCGTAGCTGTCGCGCGGGCGGAACATGATGCGGTGTTCGCCGAACCCCACCGGCTGCCGGTAGCGATAGGTGGTGACATGGCGGACGGACAGGATCGGCACGGCTGAAACGCTCCACCGCGCCCATGCGCGGCCCCTTGGACCGGGGAATGCAAGAGGTGAGCCCACGGCGCCCGACGGCCGAACCGGATGACCGGAGCTTGCCGTGCAAACAAAGCTCTGCGGTTGCGTGTTCCGCTTTGCAGGCAGGGATTTGCCGTGCCCCGCCCTCGCGTCCCGCGCCAGCGCACCCGCCGGGTCAGGGCTGGATCGGCGGGGGCTCGGTGACGGCCAGATCGGCTTCCACCAGCACGTCGGACGGCCGCCAGGGCTTCGGGATGAAGACGGCCTGCGGTGGCAGCGCGTCGGGCCGCGGCGCCGGTCGGCCGGAGGTCACGACCATGCGGGCGCGCGGCCACAGGGTGGAGACGGCCCGCGCCAGTTGCAATCCGTCCATGGCGCCGGAAAGGGCCACGTCCGCGAACACCAGCGCCACGTCGGTGCCGCGCTCGCGCAGGATGTCGAGGGCCGCCTCGGCGCTGTCGCAGCCCACCGCCTCCAGTTCCGTCACCTCGAACAGCGATTCCGCGAGCGCGCGCGTGGCGACGTCGTCCTCGACGATCAAGGCGATCCGCCCGGATTTCCAGGCGGTCGCGGCCGGCGCGGGGGCCGGTACGGGCGGGGGAGCGGACGCCTCGATGGGCTTCACCTGGCGGACCAGGGCGGCCAGATGCTCGGGCAGGCCTTCGGCGACGAGGTCGTCGTAGAAGGCCGCCAGGGCCTGCCCGATCCGGTCGAGGGACAAGGAGGGCGCCAGGGTGTTGTCGCCGCCGGGGCCCGGCCCGGTCCGAACCGGTATCTGATGGAGGCCGGGACGTGCCGCTGCCGTACTCTCGGTCGATGGGCTCACCCGCGCCGATGGCGGAGTATCCGGCACGATGCCTTTCCGATCGCCCAAGTCGAATCTCCTTAACGCTGCCCGCGCTGCCGTCCGCGCCAAGACGGATTGATGCGTGTTAAATCACGCCGGCAGGGATCGGTTGCCAAAGATTCGTCGGCCGGGATTCGCGAGCCGGGATTCGTCCGCGACCCGTCGTTCGCCACCCGGTCGCGGGACCGGGCCGAGCGACGCTCACTCGGTGGCGGCATCCGCGAAGGCGAGGATGCCGGCGACGGAGCGGACGTCGCGATAGCGGTCGCCGCGCTTGGCCATCATGCTCTCGAACTTCTCGTGGACCTCGGCCACCGACAGGCTCGCGGCCTTCTTGCGTCCGCGCTGGGCGGCGAAGAAGATCGAGCGGTTGGCCTTGGCGGGACCCGGCAGCATCTGCGCGGCGGCGGCCTTGGGCTTGTCGGCCACGGTGGCCAGGAAGTCCTCGGCGTCGTCCGGTCCGAGGAAGTGGGCGAGGTAGACCTCGCCGAGGGACAACTCGCGGCCGATCCGCAGGGAGATGCGGGCGGCGTCGCGCTTGAGCATCTCGCCGGCCATCAGGGCCGACAGGTAGGGGTCCCGGCGCAGTTCGAGGATGCGCGTGCGCTCGGCCGGATCGGCCACGCTCGGGCGGCCGTTCTCCGCGGTGAGGATGAGGGCGGCGTCCTGGGCCAGGCCGTACCTGGGGCCGAAGTCGCGCACCACCCCGAGCCAGGTCCGCTCGATGAACTGGTACAGCCCGGTCGCCGAGGAGGTCTTGGCCTGCACCTCGGTGATGAAGCTCGATTCCTTGTCGGCCACCGCCATCAGCAGCACCGGGTCGGTGGCCACGGCCTGGGCGGCGCGCACGATCTTCTGGACGAGGTGGCGCCGGATCTTCATCGGCCCGAACTCGAGGATGTCGTTGGGGTCGCCCACCGCGCTCTCGGTGAGGAGGTAGTCGTAGGAGACCCGGTCGACCGCGTTCGAGCCGATCTCGGTGTCGAGGTCGTGGATCGGCGCGAAGGCCGACGAGGCGGTGAGCACGATCGGTGCCGGGGGCAGGATGGCGGGCGCGACGGCCTGGATCCGGGGACGGGGCATCGCCAGCGTCGCCTCGGTGGAGGACGAGGCCACGGCCTTGCCGATGCCGACGGCGCCGAGGTCGCCGCCGTTGCGCACCACGAGGGCGCCGAGGCCGGCGGCGAGGAGCGACATCGCGATCAGCGACCGGGTCAGGGCGGGGCGGCTGCCGTGGTCGCGTCCGACGCGGGCCGAGACGATGATGGCATCGCCGGCCGGCCGTCCCGCGTTGCGGTGAGCCGGGACAGTCCGTTGCGATCCGACCCTGCGTCCCTGCATTTCCAACCCATGCTCCGTGATTCCGCGCCGAGCGCGCTTCTCCGGGGAAACATGCGTTGACAGTTGTGGCGACAACACGGCCGAGCCTGTGGCGATCCCGGGGCAAGTCTCCCCCGGCGAGTGCCCCGGCCGGCCACCGTGTCAGTCATGGGCGAAGGCCGCGTTCCATTCCGCCCGGCGCTCCAGCGGGACCAGGAAGAAGTCCCAGGTCACGGTGTCGGACACCTGCAGCCAGGTCGGGAGATCCTCGACGAGGTTCCCGATCAGGTCGGCGCAGACGTATCCGGCGGCGGTGGCGGCATCGAACAGGCTGCGCTGGCTATGGCCGTAGACCGAGTAGCCGGCCCAGCCGTACTCGATGCTCACGAAGGGACGGCAGCGCGCCAGCAGCCGTTGCCCGCCCGTGAGGCAATCGAGATCGCCGCCCTCGATGTCGAGCTTGAGGAAGGCCACGGCCGGCACCGCGCCCAGCACGGCGTCCAGGGTTTCGACGCGCACCCGGATCGTGCGGGCGGTGACGGTGGGCTGGCTGAAATGGCGCGGCCGCAATCCGCTCTCGCCGAGCGCGCTCGCCACGGTGAAATCCGTCTCCCCGGCCTCGGCCGACAGGGCGCAGGGGTGCAGCGTCACCTCGGGCAGGGCGCCGAAGCGGGCCCGCAGGTTCTCCATCAGGAAGGGGATCGGCTCGAAGGCGTGGACGTGCCCCTCGGGGCCCACGAGGTCGACGAAGTGCTCGAGATGGCGCCCGGCGTGGCACCCGACGTCGATCGCCACGTCGCCCGGCTTCAGGAGGCGGCCGTAGCCCTGGGTCAGGATGTCCTCGTAGTCGGGGATCTGTCCCGTCCGATGCACGCTCCGGAGCGTGTTGGCGGCGGCCACGGCTGGATGCATGGAACCTCTATCCGTCGACGGCGCGGATCTGAACTCGCCCGGTCCCGACAGGGGATGGGCGGCGACGGCCGGTTCGACCGCCATGGCGTCGGAATCCTCGACAGCGCGAGCCGACGTGTCAACGATCCTCCGGAACGGTCGATGCGGCGAACGGGGCCTTCATCCTCGTTCGGGTGGTATCCGACGATTCCGCGCATCGCCGTCCGCGATCGATCGAGACGCGGGGCCGACGAACAGGGCCGGCCGGCGGGTTCCGCAGAAATGCTTGGCGTCGCGTCTCATTGCGAGCCCAAAATGCGCCGCGCTGCGATCCGAGGTCTTGTCGCCCCTGGCGGTCCGTCATGCCCAATCATCCGATAGTAAAAATCCGAAAAAGTCAGGTGCGACTGCTTGGTTTGGGGATGGTCGGCTTTTATCGATGTGTAATCACGAATCGATTAAGTCGATAATTCGTAGGATTTATATAAATCAAAGTCTTTATTTATATCCAGATACAATATGATTTCCAATACAAATTCCGACAGAATTGTCTGCGGCATTGACGTTCCCATACGGCGCCTCCTCCGCTCGACGACCCGAAGGCAAGACACCCCATGACCCCACGCGTGCATCAGCTACGGCGCCGGGACCGCCCCGAGCGCAGTGCTGGCGGCCGACGCGAACGGGGACGGCACGCCGGACCTCATCGTCGCGAACGGGTCGAGCGGCGACATCTCGGTCCTGATCAGGAATGGCGTCGGCGGCTTCCGGTCGGCCGTCGCCTATGGCTCTGGCATCGGCACCCTGGCGATCGCCGCCGCCGACCTGAATGGCGACGGCAAGCTCGACCTCGCCGTCTCCGATCTGTTCGGCACGATCAACGTGCTGATCGGCAACGGCGCCGGTGCCTTCGGCGGTCCCATCCGCAGTCGCGCCGGCACCTCGCCGCTGGTCGCACTCTCGGCGGTGGACGCGAACGGCGACGGGCGGCCCGACATGGTCGCGACCGGCGCTGACGGCAAGGTGGTCACGCTGCCGAACGCGTCCGCCGCGCCGGGCACCTTCGGCCCCGGCACCATCGCGGCTCACCCAGGCGGTCAAACCAGCAGGCTGATCCCGTCGACCCCGACGGGCCCACTCCAGGAGGAGGCCTATTGTGGGCGGCCGATCGGCAACAGGCGGGCGATCCGCACGGCGAGTTCTTCGGGGATGAACGGCTTGACGAGGTAGTCGCTCGCTCCTGCGTTCAGGGCGCCGACGATGTCCTGTTCGAGTTTGCGGGAGGTGAGCATCACCACCAGGGTGTCGGCCGTCTTGGGCGTCGATTTGATCTGCCGCAGGAGCTCGAAGCCGTTGATGCCCGGCATCATCGCGTCGAGGACGACGAGGGCGGGGTTTTCCGCCTCGATGATCCGCAGCGCCTCGCTGCCGTCCGAGGCCGTGATGACGGTGTAGCCGCGGCTCTTCAGCTTCAGGTTGATGATCGAGCGCGTGATCGTGTCGTCGTCGGCGACGACGACGAGGGGGGCGGTGGACATCGTCGATCTCCGGAGGTGAGCAACAGCGTGCATGCGGAAGGGCGGCAGCGTGGCCGTGATGAAATCCAAAATGTGTCTATGAGGCGTTAAAGGCTCTTCGAAAGACGCGGCCTGTCCTGCGCTTCGTCAGAATACTGAAAGTTGCAGGCTCCCGGCGCGGTATCAGCTGATCCGCCGGACCGATGACGGATATCGACATCGACACAATGCCTCGATCGTCCATGACGTCTGGTGGTCTGTTTGGCTTCACGCAATCGGTTGCGATGGGCCAGCGCTCGTCGAGCGGTGAGACGTAGCGAAAAACTAAGGATTTTTCGCCTTTGTGGTGGAGGGTGTCGGTCAGGATCGTACGCGTGCCACAGCGCTCCATCAGCTTGCAGGCGCTGCTCGCCTCGGTCTTCGGCTTCCTGGCGCTCGCCTTGACGTTCTGCGTCAGCCTCGCGGCGGAGCGGATCGCGGCCCCGCAACTCCGCGAGCAGATCGGGCACGAGCTGTCGGGCTATGTCGAGCACCTGCGCGGCCGCCTGGACGCCGTGATGCACGACAACCTGCTCCTCGTGCGCACCCTCGCCACGATGGGCCAGAGCGTGTCGGCGACGCCGGCGACGTGGCGCAAGTGGATCGACACGGTCCAGGCCGACCACAAGGAATACGCCTGGCTCGGCATCGCCGATACCAACGGCGTGGTCATGGCGAGCTCGGGCGGTCTGCTCGAAGGCAAGAGCGTGCGCGAGCGGCCCTGGTTTCGCGAGGCGCTGCTGAAGCCCTACGCCGGCGATGTCCACGAAGCCCTTCTCCTGGCCCAGAAGCTTCCGCCGCTGCCCGACGGCGAACCCCTGCGCTTCGTCGACGTCTCGACGCCCGTCCACGACGGGCAGGGGCGGCTGGTGGGCGTCCTCGGCGGTCACATGAGCTGGACCTGGGCGCGTCGGATCGAGCGCTCGATCCTGGCACCGTTCGAGGAGCGGCAGAGCGGTATCGAAAGCCTGATCCTGCGCGACGACGGCGAGGTCCTGCTCGGGCCGTCCGATATCATGGGCAAGCGCCTCGCCCCCGACGTCATCAAAGCCATCGCGGACGCCTCCACGTCCCGCAAGGGCAGCTCCGCCGTCGTATCCTTCGGCGACGACCAATCCTTCCTCGTCTCGGCCAGCCGGTCCGTCGGCGCGGCCGATTATGCGGGCATGGACTGGACCGTGGTCATCCGGCAGCCGACCCGCACCGCCCTCGCGCCGGTGACGGACCTGCGTCGTGCGATCCTCTTCTGGGGCCTCGCCCTCGCGCTCCTGTTCGGGGTGCTGGGGCTCCTCGTCGCCCGGATGACGACGCGTCCGCTCCTGGCGCTCGTCGCCTTCGCCCAGCGCCACCGCCTCGGCGACCGCAGCACGGCGGTGCCGTCCGGTGGCTATCGGGAAGCCAACGTGCTGAGCGCCTCGCTCGAACGCCTGATCTCCGACCTGACCGCGCGCGATGCCGCCCTCGAAGCCAACAACCGGGCGCTCGAGAATCGCGTCGAGACGCGCACCCTGGCACTGCGCGAGGCCTCCGCCTTCACTCAGAAGATCATGGAGAACAGCCCCGACGTGATCCTGGTGGCCGGCCCCGACGGCCAAGTCGAGTTCGCCAGCCGCAGCGCCCACTGGCTCCACAACATGCCCGAGGCGGATGCCCTGGTCGGTCGCCGCCTGTTCTCGCTCTTCCCCAGGACGAGCGTGGAGGACCTGCAGGCGGCCATGCTGCAGGCCTGCGAGACCCCCGTCGTCGAGACCGAGATCTTCTGCCCCTCGAAGACCGGCTCCGGCCAATGGCTCAGCGTGCTCGTGAGCTTCATGCACGACGGCCACAACCACGTCGAACGGGTCCTGTGCATCATCCGCGACCGGACGATCGAACACGCGCAGGCGGAGACGGAGCGTGCGGCGACGGCGGAGGCGCAGCGGCTGACGACCGAAGCCAATGCGGCGAGCGAAGCGAAGTCCGCCTTCCTGGCCTCCATGAGCCACGAGATCCGCACGCCGCTGAACGCGGTGATCGGCTTTACCGGCATCATCCTCGCCCGCACCGACCTGCCGCCCGACCTCGCGCGCCAGGTCCTGACGATCCAGACCTCCGGCAACGCCCTGCTCACGGTCGTGAACGACGTGCTCGACTTCTCCAAAATCGAATCGGGGGCCATCGAGCTCGAGCCGCGCCCGTTCTCGATCCGGGGCCTCGCCGACAATGCCCTCGCGATCGTCGCCAGCCTCGCCGACGACAAGGGGCTCGTCCTCACCCTCGAGATCGACCCGCGGCTCTCGCCCTGCCACGTCGGCGACGAGGACCGCCTGCGGCAGGTCCTGCTCAACCTCGTCAACAATGCCGTGAAGTTCACCCGCGACGGGTCGGTGACCCTGCGCGTCGCCTTTCTCGACCGGACCGAGACCTGCGAGCGCGTCGTGGTCTCGGTGACCGATACCGGGATCGGCATCCCGCCGGAGAAGATCGACCGCCTGTTCAAGCGCTTCAGCCAGGTCGACGGGTCGATCCGGCGGGAGTTCGGCGGCACCGGGCTCGGCCTCGCCATCTCGCAGCGCCTCGTCGGCCTGATGGGCGGCGAGATCACCGTATCGAGCGAGGCCTGGAAGGGCTCGACCTTCTCGTTCTCGCTGTCCCTCGACCTCGCCGACGCGGCGAGCCTGGCGGCGCCCGAGCCGGTCCTGCTCGCGCCGGCGCGACCGCGCCGGCTCCTCCTGGCAGAGGATCTCCCGGCCAACCAGGAGATCGTGCGCATCATCCTGGAGGCGTCGGGCCACAGCGTCGACGTCGTCGAGGACGGGGCCTCCGCCGTGCAGGCCGTCGCCGGCGGCGACTACGACGCCGTCCTCATGGACGTGCAGATGCCGGTCATGGACGGGCTGACTGCGACCGCCGAAATCCGCAAGCTGCCGGGGGAGGCCGCCCGCATCCCGATTATCGCGCTGACCGCGAACGTGCTCTCAGATCAGGTCAAGGCGCTGCGCGCAGCCGGGATGGACGACCACGTCGGCAAGCCCTTCCGCCGTGCCGACCTCCTCCAGGCGATCGAGCGGTGCTGCCGATCCGACATCGACGACGCTCCGGTCGAGGCGCCGGGCCCGCCTGCCGCCTCCGGTGACGCCCCCGACGCTCTGGTCCTCGACGAGCTGATCGGCCTCGCCGGCCTCGCGCAGGTGCTGGCGTGGCTCGACGATGTCCGGGGACGGATCGCCTACATCTATCCCGCCGCCGGGACGATCGAGGTCGCCGACCACTTCATGGCCGACAACCACACCCTGATCTCGCAGGCCGGCATGCTCGGTTTCACCGCGCTGTCCGAGGCCTGCCAGGCGGTCGAGGCCGCGCATCGGTCCGGCGGCGACATCGGCGAGGCGATCGACCGCTGCCGCGTCGAGGCACAGCGCGCCATCGCCGCCTGCGGTCGAATCGCGCACACCCATGCGGTCGCCGAGGCCGCGGTGCCGGTCCGGATCGCCGGCTGATCCCAGCGCCCTTCCGTAATCCACGGGCATCATCGCTCAGCGCGTGGCGCCGACCGCCACGCGGTCCCCGCCGCCCGCCCGAGCGTCGCGCAGGGCGGCCATGGCCCGCCCCAAGGCCTCGTCGGGGACCGCCTCGTCGGCGCGGATCTGCGCCACCCCGATCCTGACGGCGACCGTCACGACCCGACCGTCGACCGGCATGGAGCGCCCGTCGAGAACGCGCAGGATGCGATGGCCGGCGAGTTCCGCCGCCTCGAGATCGGTCTCGGGCAGGACCAGCGAGAAGACGCCGGTTTCGTGCATCCCGACGATGTCGCTGGGTCTCAGGGTCTCGGACAACTCGCCGTAGAGAGTCCGAAGGACCGCGCCATCGGTGGCTTCGCCCGAGGTCCCCGTGGCGATCGCCAGGACGGAGACGGGCCTGCGATAGCGTCGCGCCCGCCGGATCTCCGCGACTGCGCGCCTGGCGAAGCTCTGTGCCGATAGCGCGCCGCCGGCCGGGTCCGTGGCGCCGAGGGCGGTGAACGCCTCGTCATGGGCGCCCAGCCGGCGCCACGTCGGCCTCGCCACGGCGAGACCCTGGGTCAGGAGGGCGACGAGGACGACGGCACCGAGGCCGAGCGCGGTCCATTCGAGGGAGTCGGCCCTGGCTGCGACGCTGCGCTGGTACGCCTTGACGACGGGGTCGAGGCCGGACGGGAAAGTCTCGCCGGCGAACCGCGCGATCGCCGACAGCCGGTCGGCCTTGTTCGGATCCTGCCGGGCGCCGTCCTCGGCGGAACGGACCTGGGTCAGGAACTCCTGGACCTGCCCGACCAGGGGACGTTCCCCCGCGGCATAGAGGGCCTGGAACGCCTCGGCCGACGCCGGCGACACGCCGAGCGCCCGGTCGGCCTGGCGCAGTTGCTCGTGCGTGCGCGCAAAGCGCGTCACGAGTTGTCCGCCCTGGAATTCCGAAGCGGTATCCCCCGTCGCCGCTCGGGCCGCGAGGTAGGCGATCCGCTGGGCCTGGGCCTGCTGCTCGCGCACGAGGTCGAGGAGGACGACCGCGTCGCGGCGGGTGGCGAGCGCCGTCGCGGTGGCCACATGCATCGCGGCCAGGGCGACGACCGCCAAGGCGACGGTGCCGAGATAGACGAGCAGGGTCTGGCGTTGCCGCAACGGCCGTTGCGCGAGGTCGTTCGCCATCGGGTCGTCACATCCGTTTGCTGACAGGCCGGTCCCGTCCGGCGGGGCTGGTCCGGGAAGGAAGAACGGGACCGCCGGCCAGGGTCGAACGTTCGGTCGGCTCCGCTCTTCGAGCGGAAGGCCGCATGCGCACAGCCTGCTTAGCAGGGGCGTGAACCCCTGTCAGGCAGCATGCTGGTTGCAGCCGGTGAGGTGCTCGCGCGAAAAGTCGTCCTTGGACCCCGGGCGGCCGAACAGGTAGCCCTGGAGGTCGGTGCAGCCGTACTGCGTGACCGTGGCCCGCTGCTCCTCGGTCTCGACCCCCTCGGCGGTGACGGTCATGCCGAGGCCGCGGCCGAGGGCGACGATGGCCTGGACGATGGAGGCCGTGGCCGGGTTGGCGAGGTCCTGCACGAAGGACTGATCGATCTTGAGCTTGTCGAACGGAAATTTCCGCAGGTACGACAGGCTGGAATAGCCCGTCCCGAAATCGTCGAGGGAGATGCGGACGCCCAACCGCCGCAGCAGGTGGAGCGCGTCCACCACCTGCGGCAGGCTCTGCATCAGGACGGTCTCGGTGATCTCGAGTTCGAGCCGTTCGGGGGCGAGGCCGGTCTCCGCCAGGGCGTGCATCACGATCTCCACGAACCGGGCCTGCCGGAACTGGATGGCGGAGATGTTGACCGCGATCCGCATGTGCGCGGGCCACCCGGCAGCCTCGAGGCAGGCGGTGCGCATCACCCATTCGCCGAGTTGCACGATCAGCCCGGTCTCCTCGGCCAGGGCGATGAAGGCTGCGGGCGAGACGAGGCCGACGCGCGGGTGGCGCCAGCGCACCAGGGCCTCCGCTCCCGACGGACGCAAGTTCTGCGCATCGACGAGCGGCTGGTAGTAGACTTCGAATTCGCCGCGGGAGAGGGCGCCGCGCAGGTCGATCTCCAGGTTGCGCTTGGCCTCCGCGGCGGCATCCATGTCGGTCTCGTAGAACCGCCGCGTGTTGCGGCCGTCGGCCTTGGCGCGGGCCAGGGCGAGGTCGGCCCGCTTGAGCACGGTCCGGCTGTCGCGCCCGTCGGTCGGCACCACCACGATGCCGATGCTGAGCCCGATCTCGACGAGCTTGCCCTCGACCCATGTCGGCCCCGTCACCGCGTCGATGAGGCGCTGGGCCAGGGCGGCGGCACTGGCGGGCTGGCTGGCCGCCCCGATCTGGAGGATGGCGAACTCGTCACCGCCGAGGCGCGCCACCACGTCCTCCTGGCGGAGCGCGCCGCGCAGGCGCGCGGCCACCTCGACGAGCACGGCGTCGCCCGCCCTGTGGCCGAGGGTCTCGTTGATGACCACGAGGCGGTCGAGGTCGAGGTAGAGCAGCGCGAAGGGGATGCCGTCGCGCTCCAGGCGCTCGAGCCGTTCGGCGAGGCAGGCATGGAACCGGCTCCGATTGGTCAAACCCGTCAGCGCATCGTGCTGGGCCATGTGCGCGATCTGCCGCTCCCGCTCCTTCACCTGCGAGATGTCGCGCAGGAAGGCCGAGATCCGCATGCGGTCGTTCTCGCCCGACTGGGAGATCGCCATCTCCACGGGAAAGGTCGATCCGTTCCTGTGCAGGGCCGTCAGTTCGAGGCGGGACCGGCCGACGACGGCGCTCGCCCCGGTGGCGAGGTAGCGCGCCATGCCGACCGCGTGCCGGGCCCGTAGCGGCTCGGGGATGATGATCTCGGCCATCGGGCGGCCGCGCACCTCGGCGGCGGTCCAGCCGAAGACCGCTTCGGCGGCCGCGTTCCACTCGACGATGGCGCCCTCGGAATCGACTCCCACGAAGGCGTCCTGGGCGATCTCCAGGATCTGCCGGTAGGGGGGATGGGCCTCACCCGCCACCTCCTCCCGCAGGTCCGGCCATTCGGAGACGAGGGCCGCGAGGTCGGCCAAGTGCCGCTCCTCGCTCTGCGAGACCCGGCGGTGGGCGTCGTCGAACAGGCACAGGCTGCCGATTGCGCCCCTGTCCGCCATGGCGACCGGTGCGCGGGCCAGAAGGCGGAGGCCGGGGCTCGACGGAAGGCCGGGCGGCAATGCCTTCGTGCACCACCCACGAATCCGGGCGCAGGCCTCGCGTTCCGATTCGGTCTCGGGGTGGTCCGCGCCCATGCGGATTTCGAGGAGGGCCAGGGCCGGGTCGTCGAAGATCAATCGCACGACGGGGACCCGGAACGTCTCGGCCGCGAGTCCGCACAGGGTCCGAAGACGGTCGATCGCCGGTTGCATCCCGGTCTCCGGATGACGCGGTTCCGACAGACGCCGTGAGGTTCGAGCCATCCCCATCCTGCCTGAACCGCCGCTCCTCGACGAGGTCGCCTATCGGCCCGAGAGTGCGGGCGGTTCGTTAAATTAACTTCAACGTCGTCGCGCGCCGAAGTCGATAAAGATTTCCGTCGTCCGATAAGAAGTTCACTATATACATGATAAATATCAAGCACATTGAAGATACCGTTGGATCATATGACGGTATCCTTGCGATAAAGCGTTGTCTTGACGACGGTTTTGCGATTCCTTGCCGCGTCGAAAGATCAGGTGAGATCCGGATCGATTGTTGTGGGCAACCCGTCGCGACACTGTCGTCCACGGCCGGCCTCAGGCCCCGCGAAAGCCGACGCGGCTCATCACGCCCCAGCCCTGGGCGCCGCGCAGGTACTGCCACATGCCGCGCAGGCGCCAGAAATTGGAGATCTGGCGGTATCCGAAGTTCTCGATGACCGCGATGCCGGTGAGTAGGACGAGGTCCATGACGCGGGGGACGCGCTGCAACTCGATCTCCTCGAGGATGAGCGAGGCGACGCTCACGAAGATTCCGAACACGAAGGTCAGGGCCAGGAACGCCAGGAGGTACTCCACCGACAGCAGGCCGAGCATCCACAGCATCGGCACCAGCAGGTAGCCGAGCACCTCGATGGGCGGCCCCAGGACGTCCACGACGAGGACGTGACCGAAGCCCAAGAGGCCGATGCGGCCGTAGCGGGGGCGGAACAGCATGTCGCGGTGGCGGAAGAAGGTCTCCAGCGCGCCGCGCTGCCAGCGGCTGCGCTGACGGCCCAGCACCGTCCAGGATTCCGGCGCCTCGGTCCAGCACACGGGTTCGGGCACGAACACGATCTGGTAGTCCTGGGCGCGCTCGCGCAGGTGGCGGTGGATCTTGACGACGAGTTCCATGTCCTCGCCCACGGTTCGGTGGCTGTAGCCGCCGACCTCGATCACGGTCTGGCGCTTGAACAGCCCGAACGCGCCGGAGATGATGGTCAGGGTCCGCAGGCGGCTCCAGGCCAGACGCGCCATCAGGAAGGCGCGCAGGTATTCCATCGTCTGGAACAGGGCCAGGAGGTTGCGCGGCAGGCCGAAGGACAGCACCCGTCCCCGCTCGATCCGGCAGCCGTTGGCGATGCGGATGGTCCCGCCCACCGCCACCGTCCGCACCGGATCGTCGATGAAGGGCTGGACCGCCCGGAGCAGGGCGTCGCTCTCGAGGATGGAATCCGCATCCACGGCGCAGAAGATCGGGAACCGCGACAGGTTGATGCCGGCGTTCAGCGCGTCCGACTTGCCGCCGTTGCCCTTGTCGACGACCAGCAGCCGGGGATAGTCCGGCGAGCCGTAGAGCCCGCGCACGCGCTCGTGGGGCACGACCTCCGTGTAGTGACGCAGGATCGGCTTCAACCCGAACCCGTCGATCATCGTCTGGAGGGTCGAATCCTTGGAGCCGTCGTTGACGGCGATGACCTCGAAGTCGGGATAGTTGAGCGCCAGCATCGAGCGCAGCGAGTCGACGATGGACAGTTCCTCGTTGTAGGCGGGCACCAGCAGCGAGATCGGCGGGCTGATCTCGGCGTAGCGCCGCCAGAGCAGGCTCGCGCGCTTCTCCGGGCGCTGCGTCGCCAGTTCCCGCATCGCCAGGACGAGCTGCAGCACGTAGAGCCCGTTCTGCATGAGGCCCGTGCCGATCACGATGAGCAGGACGATCTCGAGGGTCGAGGTGACGATCGTCCCCATCGAGAGGTCGAAGCCGGTCAGGTCCATCACGCGCTCTCCCGATCCATCACGCGCGTCGCTTGCGTTCGGCAAGGACGTGCTCGGCGGTCTGGCCGAGCGTCGTCTGGCCGGCCAGCGCCACCATTTCCTGCAGGGCGCCGATCCCGAAGTCGCCGAGCCGGGCCAGGGCCTCGCCGGCGCGGTGGCGCACCCACCAGTTGTCGTCGAGCAGGAGGTCGCAGAGCTGCGGCCCGAGTTCGAGCAGCCCCACGCGCCCCACCGCCTCGGCCGCCTTGCAGCGGACCTCCCAGCGCTCGTCGGACAGGTAGCGCGCGATGGTGCCGTAGCCGTCCGGGTGCCCGAGGCTGCCGAGGTTGCGCGCCACCGCCACCCGCATGTCGGTGGAGGGCGCGTGTTCCAGGGACAGGATCAGTTCGAGGATGCCCTCGATCCCGGTCTGCGTCAGCGCGTCGAGGCCCGCGGTGCGGATGCGGTCGCTCTGCCGAGGGTCGACGACGAGGTCGAGCAGGGCTTCCGGCCGCGTCTGCGCAAACTGGGCCAGCACCAGTTCGATGCGGCGGGAGCTGTTGGCCTGGGCGAGCCGGGCGATCAGGGCCGTATCGAAGATGAGGTCGCTGCCGTGGGCCGAGAGGGTCGTCGCGGCGGTGAAGCTGACGTCGTCGTGCCGGTCGAGGACGGCCTTGCCCAGGGCCTGCGAGGTCGCCGCCGACGGGAACCAGGCGAGGCCTTCGGCGGCGGCGAGGCGGTTGCGCACCGGCCCCGTCGCGAGCTCGCGGCGCAGGCGGTCCCCGATCCCGGCCGCTTCGGCCAGGGCCGCCAGCCGTTGCTGGCCTTCCCCGCGCACGATCTCGAAGACCTCGACGAGGAGGTCCGTCGCGAGCTTCTGGTCCCGCGACAGGGCCTCGGTGATCGCGGCGGCCTGGCTGGCGTAGCCGGTCTCGGTCCATTCCAGCATCAGGCCGAGGAGGGTCTCGCGCCGCTGCGCCTCGTCGCGCAGGCGCCCGACGCTCTTCAGGCGCAGCCCGACGAGGACCGTCATCGTCGCCAGCGAGAGGGCCGCGAGACCCAGCGAGATCTCCCAGATGAGGGTCAGGAACACGTGCGAGGCCCGAAATGTCCGTCCGCCCGACCCTGGCACGGAACCGTTGCGCCTTCGTGAGGACGTCGCGTCGTGCGCGCGGGGGGAGGGGGGCCCGGACGCGCCATCAGAAGCGCGTCGTGAGGCCGACGCTCACGCTGGTGCGATCGAAGGATTTGACCCGGTCCTCGTGCGAGGCCGACAGTTTCACGCTGACGGTGTCGTCGATGTCGTAGATGCCGCCGCCGTAGAGTGCCCGGGTGGGGATCACCCGGCCGTCGGAGGTGTCGGGCGCATCCGCCCAGCCCACGAACAGCGTCAGGCGGTCGGTGGGCATGCCGTCCACCCGCACCGAATAGCCGCCAAACTTGTCGAGGCGGTCGCGCACGAAGGCGAACCCGTCGGGTGCGCGCGTCGTCACCCGCGAATTCGCCAGCGTGCCGATGACCCTGCCCGAGATCCAGAGGCGTCCGTCGAGGAAATACTGCTGCAGCCCGGGGCTCGCCGTCTCGACCTCGGTGGCGTCGTATTTGGCGTAGCCGGCGTCCAGGGTCAGCAGGGTCGCTCCGAGATGCGCGTTGCCCTTCCAGACGCGCAAGGATCCGCCGGCCTCGGTGAAGACGATCGGCCGGTAGACCGCGTCCGGCGATCCGCCGAGGCGGATGTAGCTCGTCGAAGCATCCGACCAGCGATGGTCGAGGCGGGCGTCGATGAGCGTGTTGACGATTCTGAAGCGGTTCGTGACCTCGACGCCGCCCGAGATCGTGGTGCGCTCGTTCAGGGCGTAGCCGAGGCGGGCGCTGCCCTCCTGCCAACCGTCGCCGTCGCGGGTGAGGCTGCTCACCGACCCGTCGAGGTCGAGCCGCCAGCGCGGGCGGATCGCCTGCGCGAGCCGGGCCTCGATCTCGGCCGAGGCCGGATCGACGGCGGCGGCGTCGCGGTAGACGACGCGGGCCTCGTCGTCCTGCAACGTTCCGCGCAGGGAATCGCCCAGTCCCAGCAGGATGTCGGGGTCCTGCGGCAGGCGTGTGCGCAGCTGACGGAAGATCCCTTCCGCTTCGGCCGGCTCCCCTCGAGCGAGGATCACCCGCGCCGACAGGGCCTGTGCCTCGGTGTTCTCCGGCCGGCGGGTGAGCACGCGGGCGATGCGTGCCGCAGCATCGTCGAGGCGGCTCTCGTAGAGATCGACGCGGGCGAGGCCGAGGATCGCATCGGCGGAGTCAGGGGCGATCGCCTCCGCCGCCTCGAAGTCGCGGCGGGCGTCGGCGAAGCGGGCCTTGCCCTGGAAGGCGGCCATCGCGCCCGCCGAGACGAGGAGGTCGGCATCCCGCGGGTGGGCCCGCAGCAGGGTCCGGTAGATCGCCTCGGCGGCGGGAAACCGTCCCGCCTTGCGCAGGGCCTGGGCCTCGTCCCGGCTGCGTCTCTCGGCCTCCTGCACCTGCTTCCTGGCGCGCTCGATCCGCTGGGCCTCGCGGTCGCGGGCGGCCTTCTCGGCCGCCGCGACGAGGTCCGCGCTCGCACGGGCGATCCGGGCCTGGAGGTCGAGCGCCTCTCGGTTCCTGGGCTCGCGGGCGAGCAGGATGCCGATTTCGCGGGCGGCCTCGGCGGGACGTTTCTCGTAATAGGCGATGCGGGCGAGCCCGAGGCGGGCGTCGCCGTAGTCCGGCGTGCGGGCCAGCGCCTTGAGGAAGGCCGCGCGCGCCTCGGGAAAGCGGTTCCGGGCGATCAGCGACAGGCCGAGTTCCACCTGCGCGTCGACGTCGTCGGGATCGAGGGCGACGGCGTCGGAGAAGCGCGCGATGGCCCGGTCGAACTGTCCGGCTTTGCGCGCCGCCTGACCCTCGACGAAGGGCCTCCGGGCTTCCGTGCGGGCGGCCTCGGGCCCCGGCGTCGTCGCGGCACTCGCAGGCATCGCCGGTCGCGCCTCCGGCGGCGGCTTTCGCGCGGCCGCCAACTGGGCTTCGAGGGCCTTCACATCGGGGTCGTTCGGCGAATTCCGCCTCAGGGTGGCCAACTCCCGCTCGGCCCCGTCGAGGTCCTTGGTGGCCAGCGAGACCCGCACCAGGCCGGCCCGCGCGTCGTCGTAGGCGGGGGCTTCGGCCAGCACCGTGCGGAACGTGGCACCCGCCTCGTCGAAGCGGCCCTTGGCGAACAGCGCGAGGCCGAGCTGGAGCCGGGTGTCGGTGTCCGCCGGCCGCAGCGCGGTCGCGCGGCGCAGAGCGGTAATCGCCTCGTCGACGCGCCCCTCCTGGCGCGCGCTCGTACCCTCGCGCGACAGGCGTTCGGCGGTGACGTCGTCGGTCGATTGGGCCCGCACGGGTGCGGCGGCCGCGATCCCGGACAGGCTCGCCACGGCGAGGAGCAGGAGCGGTCGGAGCGGTCGGCGTCGGGAAGGCGAAGGCTGGCAACTCACGCGACGAACCCGCTTGGGACGCGGACCACCGCCGCGATCACGCGACGCCGACCCTGGGGGCCTTCAAGGATAGTCTGACGAGGTCACAGCTTTGTCCGATGGTGGTTAACTCGCCGTGAAGCAGCCGGCGCGCGCGTTCAGTCGATCACCCCATGCAGGGCGAGGCCGGAAAAGCTCGGCCACGCCGAGAGGCCGGTCGAGATCTGCGCGACGGCGTCATCGAGTCGCTGGCGATCGCCGAGAAAACTCACGCGCGAGGCCGGGGCCACGCTTTCACGCTCCAGGGCGTAGATTCGACCTGACGCAGGCGATCCGATCGGCGCCGTCAGGAGGAGGGCGAGGGCATCGCCTCCGGCCTGCGGCAGCAGCAGGAGATCGCCGCTGTCGGCGGGGCGGTAGGTCCGCGCGGTCTCGTCGGCCACCGGCCCGGCCTCGAGGGCGACATGCAGCGACAGCGCCGCAGAGGCGGTCCAGGCGAGCAGGGGTTCGGCGGCCGCCACGATCTCGGCCGGCGTCGTGCGGTAGGCCATCACGGTGACGCGTCTCGCCCCGCGCCCGACCGCCGGCATCACGAGGCCGGCGGCAGGGTGGAGCGGCAGCCAGAACGGCAGCACGAGGTCGAGGTCGAGGGGGTCGGCGGCCGCCGACAGGGCGTCGAGGGTGGTGGCCCAGCCGCGCAGGATGGCATCCGGGTCGGCCTGGAATCCGGGCAGGAGATAGGGCTCGATGTCGTATTGCACGCCCGCCAGGCGGCTCTCGGGGGCTGCGCGCCGCTGATAGGCGACGAGAGCGCCGAGCCGGCGAAGTGCCGCCGCTCGGCCTTCGTCCAGCGCCATGCCGGGATCTCCTTCCACCACCGCCACGGCGATGCCCGATGCCCGGGCGAGCCCGACGAACGTCGAGAACCGCGCCTCCTCGCCGATGGTGTCCTCGGCGATCGCGACGCTGACGAACAGGCGCGTGATCCGGCGCGCCAGGGCTTCGGCCACGAGGTCGTCCGGCGCCTCGCGCCAGCGGTGCGGGCGCCAGGCCCAGGCCGACAGCGGCGGCCGGACGGCCTCGCCGTTCGCGGCTTGCGAAACGAGACGCAGGTCGAGGAGGGTCGTCGTGCCGGCGGACGGCGGACAGGCCAGGACGAACCGTGGCGAGTCCCCCGCCGGCGGTGTCCGGTCGAGGCGGCCGTCCATGGGAAGAGCGGCGGCCTCTCCCTCGCTCGCCGGACCGGCCACGGACGCCGAGAAACCGGGATCGCCCGTGACGTGCCAGCGCAGGGTGAGGCGGGCCCCGTCGGGCAGTCGCGCCGGGCCGGGATCGAGAACCACGCCGGCCGGCCTGACGCCGGGGCCGCAGCGCAGGGTCACCGCCTCCTCGGTGCGGCTCACGACGGCGCGCTCCTCGACGCCGAAGGTCCGCGCGGTCATCGCCGGGATCAGGGACCGGTCGAGGGCCAGCGGGGTGGCGCGCGACGGCGCCGGCGGCTCCTCGAAACCGGCACCCGAGGCCGTGAAGCCGGCTCCCTGCCCGGTCCCGGAGAGGACGAGGCGGTCGCGTCCCGGCGGATCGGATCGCGCCACCGCGCCGACCCAGGCGACGCTGGCCGGCGGCACCGGGAGGGAAAGCGTGCGGCAGCCCTCGGCCGGGGTCGATCCGGCCGGCGCATCGGCGATCGTCAGCCGGCCGTCCCCGGTGCGGCAAAGGGTTGACCGGTACGGCGACCCGCCATCGACCGTTCGGCTCATGGCGGGACCTCCCTGCTGCAGGATCGTGAGCGCGAGGGTCACGGCGGAGAAGGAGCCTGCCATACGCCTTGCCCGAGGGCTCATCTTCGCTGTCATCCACTGTGCCGCGCGGCCTCACGCGAGGACCGCCGCCAGGGTATGCGCCCGAGGGTTGGCGCTCGCTTAAGGAACGCTGCCGCCATCGCGCCTTCGGGGCGGGCGGTGATCGCGCTTAACCCCCCGTTGACCCTGCGGGCTTAGCCTCGCCCGCGGGCTGGATGACGGTGGACCATGAGCGACGGCGCCTCGAGGCAGCAGGGCGACCTGTGGCGGAAAGTCGGCTTGTGTCTTCTCGTCCTCGTCTTCCTCACACCGATCGCCCTCGGGGTCCTGTACTACCGGTCGCGGATCTTCATCTTCGGCGGCCTGTCGGGCCCGGCCGGAACCTCGGTGGTGAAGCCGCCGAGCCCCGCGGATTGGCGCAGCTACCGCGGCGGGGACACCGCCCGCCTCGCCATCCTGCTCACGGACGAGGCATCGGCCTGGCTCGGCCTCGTCCACGGCCTGAAGAGCCTGGGCGTGCCCTTCACGCTCACCCGGGACGTGGCGGAGGCGGTTCGGTCCAAGGTCGTGCTGGTGTATCCCTACGTCTCGGGGCTGGTGCTCAAGCCCGACGAACTCAGGGCCCTGGCCGCTCATCCGCAGGGCGGCGGAACGCTCCTGGCGGCCAACGTCCTCGGGGGAGGCCTCAAGGAGGTGTTCGGCTTCGGCGACGTCCAGCCCTCGCGAAAGCGCTTCGCCATGAGCTTCTCGGGGGCCAGCCGGACCTGGCTCGGTTTCGACGAGCCCGAGGAGCAGACCGTGCGCTTCGGCGATCCCGCCCGCAATCCGGAGGCGCAACTCGGCACCCACGGCTACGGCCAGGCAGCGGACGCGCTGGCCTCCTTCGAGGACGGCACGGCGGCGATCACACGGCGGCGCTTCCCCACCGGCGGGGCGGCCTATGCCCTCGGCTTCGATCCGGGCTTCCTGCTGCTGATCGGCCAGAACGCCCGCGGCGCCGACATCGAGCGCGACTACGTCAACGCCTATTCGCCGCAGAACGACCTCGTCCTGCGCTTCCTGCGGCAGGTCTGGCGCGAGGGCGAACCGCTGGCGGTGAGCCTCGGACGGGTGCCGGACGGCAAGGCGCTCGCCGTCATGATGACCTTCGACGTGGACTTCACCCGCTCCCTGCCCAACGCGGTCGCCTATGCCGAACTGCTCAAGGAGTTCGGCGTGCGGGGCACCTTCTTCATCCAGACCAAGTACCTGCGCGACTACAACGACGAGATCATCCTGACGGACGAATCCGCCGCCCATCTCAGGCGGCTCGGGGAGCTCGGGATGGAACTCGGCAGCCACACCGTCGCCCACTCCTGGATCTTCCGGAATTTCGCCATGGGCGACGGCAAGGAGCAATATCCCGCCTACCGCCCGATCGTCGTCAACCGCAACGAGGCCCGCGACGGCACCATCCTGGGGGAACTGCGTGTCAGCAAGTTCCTCGTCGAATCCCTGGCGCCGCCGGCCAAGGTGGTCAGCTTTCGCCCGGGCCACCTGTCGAACCCGGGCGGATTGCCCCAGGCGCTCGAAGCGACGGGGTATCGCTACAGCTCGTCCGTGACCGCGGGCAACGCGCTCTCGCACCTGCCGGTCCGCCTCACCTACGGCCGCGGGGCGCAGGCCGAAACGGGAATCTTCGAGTTACCCCTCACGGTGGAGGACGAGCGGGCGCCCCTCATGGGCCTGCGCCTGCCGCAATCCCTGGAGGTCGCCCGCAAGATCGCCCGCGACGGCGGCATCTATCCCGTCCTGGTCCATCCCAACATCCTCGGCCACAAGCTCGAGTTCGTGAGAGGCTTCACCAGGGCCATGCGGGACCGGGCCTGGTTCGGGAGCGTCGACGACTTCGGCGCCTGGTGGGCGGCCCGGGACGGCGTCGCCCTCGATGCCCGGCGCGAGGGCGACGGCGTCACGGTTCGCCTGACCGCGCCGCGCGCCCTGGACGGCCTCACGGTCGAGATCCCGCCGCACTGGTTCCTGGACGGCTCCGAGGTCACCGACGCCCGCATTCGGCAGCGCCCCGGCGCGGTCACGCTCCCGCTTCCCGTGGGCACCACCACGCTCCGGTTCCGCACCGCCCCGAGGGGCACCGGAGCGCGGTCCGATGATTTCAAGCTGAGAACAGGCGGCCTCGCTTCACCGTGACCCTGGGTGATCGTCGGCCGGAAAGTCTCCGCGCGGCTGCGGGCGAAGCCGACATGCGAAGCTACGGGAAGCGCATGGTCGACGCGAGGCAGGTGACCATCGAGCTCGAGACGTGCTCGTCCATCAGCGACGGGCTTGGCAACCGCCGCTGACCGTGCGCTCGCCAAGCAGCCTCTCCCGTCAGCGATGCCGAACGACAAAAGGGGCCGGCAACAAGCCAACCCCTTCGGTCAATTCGAGAAACCTATGGTACCACCGCCCCGGCTCGAACGGGGGACCCCCAGATCCACAATCTGGTGCTCTAACCAACTGAGCTACGGCGGCACATGAGGGGCGTGTATCCCGCCCGTGCCGGCTTTTCAAGCGCAAGCCGCGTCTTCTTCGGGGCCGCCCTTGACGATCGATCGGGTTGGCGCCTCATGGGGCCATGCCGACAGCAGAGTGTAGGAACCAGGGGATCGATCGGGGTCGGTCGGGCCGTCGGTCATGACGATCCACGCACCGTCACCCGCCCCGAAGGCGGCCGTGAACCGCGTGCCCGCCCGGCTCAGGGCGCTGGTGCGCGGGGGCGAGATCGGGCTCGTGATCCTGGCCGCCGTGGTCGGCTGCGTCGCGGGCCTCGCCGTGGCGGCGATGAGCCTGGCGGCCCAGGCCCTGCGCGAGACCCTCTATCGGTTGCCCGCCGGGGCACGCCTGAGCGCGGCCACCGACCTCGACCCGGTCGTGACGATCCTCGGCCCGGCCGTCGGCGGGGTCGGACTGGGCGTGCTGCTGGTGTGGATGTCGTGGCGGCGCGAGCGGCCGCGCCGGGCGATGATCGATCCCATCGAGGCCAACGCCCTGCACGGCGGCCGCATGTCGGTGCGCGATTCCGGCCTCCTCGCGCTCCAGAACGTGATCTCCAACGGCAGCGGCGCCTCGGTGGGCCTGGAGGCCGGCTACACCCAGCTCTGCGCCGGGCTCGCCTCGCGCCTCGGCCTCGCCTTCGAGCTGCGGCGCTCGGACCTGCGCACCCTCGTCGGCTGCGGCTCGGCCGCCGCCATCGCCGCGGCCTTCGGGGCGCCGCTCACGGGCGCCTTCTACGCCTTCGAACTGATCGTGGGCACCTATTCCATCGCGATCCTGACGCCGGTGGTGGTGGCGGCCCTGTGCGGCAGCCTCGTCGCCAAGGCGGTCCTGGCGCAGCCGCCCCTCGTGGCCGCGACCCTGCCGGAGACCTTCACCACCGCCCCCTTGAGCGCGCTCGACATCCTGCCGAGCCTCGCCCTCGGGCTGATCTGCGCGGGCCTCGGCATCGCGATCATGCGCGGCGTGACGCTGGTCGAGGCCGGGGTCCGCGCCAGCCGCCTGCCGGCCGCCCTCGCCCCGATCCTCGGCGGCCTGTGCGTCGGCGCCCTGGCGCTGGCGGTGTCGCCCCAGGTCCTCTCGGGCGGTCACGGCGCCCTCCACCTGCAGTTCGGGCACGCCGTGCCCGAGGCCGGTGCCCTCGCCCTGATGGTGCTGTTCGCGGCCAAGGCGATGGCGTCGGCGATCTCGATCGGCTCGGGCTTTCGCGGGGGCCTGTTCTTCGCCTCGCTGTTCCTCGGCGCCTTGGCCGGCAAGGTCTTCGCCGTCCTGATGACAGAGATGCTGCCGGGCCTTTCCGGCTTCGGCCTGACTCCGCTGGCCTACGGGGTGGTCGGCATGAGCGCTCTGGCCGTCGCCGTCATCGGCGGCCCCCTCACCATGACCTTCCTGGCCCTCGAACTCACCGGCAGCCTGCCCATCACCGGGCTGGTCCTCGCGGCGGTGATCGCCTCCTCGCTGACGGTGCGCAAGACCTTCGGCTATTCCTTCGCCACCTGGCGCTTCCACCTGCGCGGCGAGAGCATCCGCAGCGCCCACGACATCGGCTGGATCCGCAGCCTCACGGTGGGCGCGCTGATGCGCCGGGACGTGGCCACGATCGATGTCGCGACGCCGCTCGACGCCTTCCTCGTCGCCCATCCCCTCGGTTCGGTCTCTCGGGTGGTGACCGTCGACGTCACCGGGCGCTATGCCGGCATCGTTCTCGTGCCCGAGGCCCACGCCGCGGCGCGGGCCTCGGCCGAGACCCCGCCGCCGCTGTCGGACCTGGTGCGCTACCGCGACGCCTTCCTCGTGCCAGAGATGAACGCCAAGGCCGCCGCAGCTGCCTTCGACCGCAGCGAGAGCGAGGCCCTGGCCGTGCTCGACGCCCGCGACACCCGCCGGGTCGTCGGGCTGCTCACCGAGAGCCATACGCTCAAGCGCTACAGCGAAGAACTCGACCGCCAGCGGCGGGCGATGGTCGGCGAGACGGTCTGACCGGCCCGCCCACACCCGAACCCGGAGTCGCCCCGCGATGCCCCGCCTCTTCACCGGCCTCGAGATCCCGCCCGACATCGCCGATGCGCTGGCGCGCCGTCAGGCCGGGCTGCCGGGCGCCCGCTGGATCGCGCCCCCGGACTTCCACGTGACCCTGCGCTTCCTCGGCGACGTGGAGATTCCCCTGGCGGAGGAGGTCCACGACCTCCTCGCCCGGTCGCGCCCGCGCGGGCTTCTGTCCGTCACCCTGTCGGGCCTCGCGAGTTTCGGCGGCGACAAGCCGCGCGCGATCATCGCCACGCTCGCCCCCTGCCGCGAGCTCGACGCGCTCCAGGCCGAGCACGAGCGGATCTGCCGCCAGGCCGGCGCCGAGCCCGAGCGCCGCGCCTTCACACCGCACGTCACCCTGGCGCGCCTGCGCCGCGAGGTCTCGGCGATGGATGTGGCCGCCTATCTCGCCGAGGCCGGCTTCTTCCCGCCGCTCACCTTCACCGCGAGCCGCGTCGCGCTGTTCTCGGCGCGGGAGTCGAAGGGCGGCGGGCCCTATGTCGTGGAGGCTGCGTATCCGCTCGGCTCGGGGACCGAGGCGTCCTGAAAAGCCGGCCCCGGCTCACAACCGGCGCAGCGCCACGCTCTCGATCCGGTGGCTGGCGCCCTTGGCCAGGATCAGGCTCGCCCGCTGGCGTGTGGGCAGGATGTTGTCGCGCAGGTTGGGCAGGTTGATCGTCGTCCACAGCCGGTCGGCGATCTCCAGGGCCTCGGCCTCCGTCACCTCGGCGTACTTGCGGAAGTAGGAGAGCGGATCGCGGAAGGCGGTGAGGCGCAGGCGCAGGAAGCGGTTGAGGTACCAGCGGTGCAGGTCGTCCTCGTGACCGTCGAGGTAGATCGAGAAGTCGAAGAAGTCCGACACGAACGGGATCGCGGTGCCGTCCCGCGGCAGGCGGGCGGGCTGGAGCACGTTGAGGCCCTCGACGATCAGGATGTCGGGGGATTCCACCACCCGCTCCTCGCCGGGCACCACGTCGTAGACGAGGTGCGAGTAGAGCGGCGCCGCCACCCGCTTCTTGCCCGCCTTGATGTCGGTGAGGAAGCGCAGGAGGGCGGCGGTGTCGTAGCTCTCGGGAAAGCCCTTGCGGTCCATGGCGCCCATGCGCTGCAGGGTGGCGTTGGGCAGGAGGAAGCCGTCGGTGGTGACGAGGTCGACCTTTGGCGTGTTGGGCCAGCGCGCCAGCAGCGCCTTGAGGACGCGGGCCATGGTCGACTTGCCCACCGCCACCGAGCCGGCCACCCCGATGATGTAGGGCACCTTGGCATCCTGCTCGGCGAGCAGGAAGCGCTGCGTCGCCTTGAACAGCCCCTGCGTCGCCGCGACGTAGAGCGAGAGCAGGCGCGAGAGCGGCAGGTAGATCGCCACCACCTCTTCGAGCGAGATCGGGTCGTTGAGGGACTGCAGCCGCGTCACGTCCTCGGCGGTGAGCGTCAGGGGCGTGTCCGCGCGCAGCCGGGCCCAATCCTCGCGGGGGAAGATGCGATAGGGGGAGAGCCGTTCGGGCCCGTCTCCGGTGACGGGGTCCTGCCCCAGGGGCTGCCCCAGGGCCGGCGTCGGCCGGATCGCGTCGCGCTCGCTCACGCCGGCCTCCGCGCCGCCTTCTCGGCGATCCCGGACTGCACGGTGCGGCGCTCCAGCTCGGCGAGCACCTCGTCGAGGCCGATCTCGGCGCCCTTGAGAACGACGAGGAGATGGTAGAGCACGTCGGCCGCCTCCGCGACGAGGCCCGCCCGGTCGCCCTGGACGGCGGCGATGGCCGCCTCGACCGCTTCCTCGCCGAGCTTCTTGGCGGCCTTGGCCGGGCCTCCGGCCAGGAGCTTGGCCGTGTAGGATCGGTCCGGCGGGGCCTGCGCCCGCACCGCCACCAGTGCTTCGAGATCGCCGAGGGTGAACTCAGTCATGCGGCTCCGAACCCTGGAATCACGGCGCGGCCTCGCCGTCGTCGAGGCGCATCGACAGGCCGGCCGCCGCCATGTGGCGCTTGGCCTCCCGCACCGTGTGCTGGCCGAAATGGAAGATCGAGGCGGCGAGCACCGCGCTGGCGCCGCCGTCGCGGACCCCCGCCACGAGGTCGTCGAGGCTGCCGACGCCGCCGGAGGCGATGACGGGGATCGAGACCGCATCGGTGATGGCCCGGGTGAGGGCCAGGTCGTAGCCCGAGCGCATCCCGTCGCGATCCATCGAGGTGACGAGGAGTTCGCCCGCCCCGCGCGCGGCCATCGTGCGGGCGAAGGCGATGGCGTCGATGCCCGTGCGGGTCCGGCCGCCGTGGGTGAAGATCTCCCAGGCCGGCGGCTCGCCCTCGCCCGAGGTGCGCTTGGCGTCGATGGCCACGACGATGCACTGGCTGCCGAACTTCATGGCACCCGCGGCCACGAAGTCGGGGTCGTTCACGGCGGCCGTATTGATCGAGACCTTGTCGGCACCCGCCAGCAGCAGCGTGCGGATGTCGGCCACGGTCCTGATCCCGCCCCCCACCGTGAGGGGCATGAAGCAGGCCTCGGCCGTGCGGCTGACGGCGTCGAGCAGCGTGCCGCGGGCCTCGTGGCTCGCCGTGATGTCGAGGAAGCACAGTTCGTCGGCACCGGCCGCGTCGTAGGCCTTGGCCGCCTCGACCGGATCGCCGGCGTCGCGCAGTTCGAGGAACTGCACGCCCTTGACGACGCGCCCGTCCTTGACGTCGAGGCAGGGGATGATGCGGGTCTTGAGCACGCGGCCTCTCGGCAGGTTTCAGGAACGTGGACGCCGGTTTCGCGACGAAACCCGCGTCCCCTCTAGGGAGTGTCGTCGGGGTCGATGGCGAAGGGACGGGTCAGGACCTCGTCCAGGGTATAGGGGCAGTCGAGGGGGAAGCGTTTCAAGGGCAGGCGCGTCTCCTTCGAAGCTTCGAGGCGTGCTCCATGGTAGGCACGTGCCAAAGCTTCCTCACGCCTGCTTTTCAGTCCGGGACTGTCCTTCAGGACGAAGCCAGCGTTGGAACGATGCGTCGCGATGGAGATCGCCCAACTGCGCGTGCGCTTCGACGGCTGGTGATCGCATTTGAGCATGTGCAGGATCACGATCCGCCACGCGCTCACCAGGCTGTCGAATTGGCTGCGGCCCAAGCTCTCGATCTCCTCGGCCAGGTTCTCGCGGTCGAGGGCGTCGAGGTCGCCCGCCCGCAGCCGTGCGCCCTGCTCCTGCGTCCAAGTGTAGAAGTCCTGTGTGTAGGACACACCGGCGGCCGGGAGGGGCGCGGTCTTCGTCACGGCCGTCATCTCAGCCTCGCACCATGCAACTGCATCGGCCCGCATTCTATCACAGCGCGCCGCCCTTCGCCCGGCGGATCGCGGCGAGCGCCTCCTTGGGGTCGATGCGGCCGTCGTAGAGGGCGCGCCCGGTGATCGCGCCGGCCAGGACCGCGCAATCGGGTTCGAGCATGCGGTGCACGTCGGCGATGGAGGCGAGGCCGCCCGAGGCGATGACGGGGATCGTCACGGCACGGGCGAGCGCCAGGGTCATCTCGATGTTGAGGCCCTTGAGGATGCCGTCGCGCGAGATGTCGGTGTAGATGATCGCGGCGACGCCTGCGTCCTCGAAGCGACGGCCGAGCTCCTCGGCGGTCATGCTCGAGGTCTTGGCCCAGCCCTCCACCGCGACGCGGCCGTCCTTGGCGTCGATGCCCACCGCGATCCTGCCGGGGTGGAGGCGGGCGGCCTCGCGCACGAAGGCGGGATCGCGCACCGCCGCCGTGCCGATGATGACGCGGCTGACGCCCTTGGCGATCCAGGATTCGAGGGTGCGCATCTCGCGGATGCCGCCGCCGAGCTGCACCGGCAGCTTCACCCGCGCCAGGATCGCATCGACGGCGGCCGCGTTCATCGGCGCACCGGCGAAGGCCCCGTCGAGGTCGACCACGTGCAGCCAGGAGAAGCCCTGCTCCTCGAACACCGCGGCCTGGGCGGCGGGGTCGTCGCTGAACACGATGGCCTGGGCCATGTCGCCCTGGACGAGGCGAACGCAGCGCCCTTCCTTCAGATCGATTGCCGGAAACAGGATCACGGGGTCAGCTCGCCATCGGTCGCGGTCGGAGAACAGGGGGCCGGGTCAGGGCGCCCAGCGCAGGAAATTGGCGATCAGGGCGAGGCCCAGTCGCTGGCTCTTCTCGGGGTGGAACTGCGTGCCCGCGACGTTGTCGCGAGCCACGAGCGCCGTCACCGGACCGCCGTAGACGGCGTGCGCCACCACGTCGCCGGCCTCGCGCGGGCGCAGGGCGTAGCTGTGGACGAAGTATGCGTGCCACCCGGTCTCGCCAGTGGGAATGTTCGCGAGCAACGCCTGGTCGCGGTCGGCGACCAGCGTGTTCCAGCCCATGTGCGGGATCTTCAGGTCGGGATCGGACGGGCTGATCGGCGCGACGTCGCCGGGAATCCAATCGAGGCCCGGCGTCGTCCCGTGCTCGAGGCCTCGGGTCGCCAGGAGCTGCATGCCGACGCAGATGCCGAGGAAGGGGCGGCCGCGCACCTTGGCGGCATGGGTCATCGCCTCGACCATCCCGGGCACCGCGTCGAGGCCGCGCCGACAGTCGGCGTAGGCGCCGACACCCGGCAGTACCACGCGGTCGGCCCCCGCCACGGTCTCGGGATCGTCGGTCACCGTGATCCGCGTCGCATCGAGGCCGGCCTCGCGGGCGGCGCGCTCGAACGCCTTGGCCGCCGAATGCAGGTTGCCCGATCCGTAGTCGATGATCGCGACGGTCTCGCCGCTCACCGCCGGTCCTCGCTGAACGGGAACAGGCCGATCACACCCTCCGAAACGCGCGACGAGGCGGACGGGAACGGCGCGGCCGGGGGGCGTGCCGCCCGGGCCGGATCGAGCCAGCGGCCCACGACCTTGATCTCGGCCTCCTCGGCGCTGCCGGCGACCACCGCGTCGCGCACCGGCCGGCCCTGGCGGGCGTAGGTCCAGCGGCGCAGGCTCGACGCTTCGAGGCCGATCAGCAGTTGCATCAGGAGGGCGACGGCGGCGCCGGCCACCGGCCGCAGGTTCAGGATCTGGCCGAGGACGACAGCACCCACCAGCAACACGGTGACGAGGAGGGCGGCGACCCACAGGCGGTGGTAGAGGAACCACAGCGGCCCGTAGGCGAAGGCCGGCCAGGAGAACCCGTCCGGCACCACCTGGGCCCGGTCGATCTCCTGGGTCTCGCCCGCCAGCGTGTGCTCGGGCAGGTGGAGGGTGTAGGTGCGCATCCTGTCAAACCTCGCGGCCCTGGGGCGGAACGGTCAGAGCGAGCCCTTGGTGGAGGGCACGCGGCCGTCCTCGCGCGGATCGATCGCCACGGCGGCGCGCAAGGCGCGGGCCAAGCCCTTGTAGCAGCTCTCGGCGATGTGATGGGCGTTGTCGCCGTAGAGCGTCTCGACGTGCAGGGTGATGCCGGCGTTCATCGCGAAGGCCTGGAACCACTCGCGCACCAGTTCGGTGTCGAACTGCCCGATCTTCTCGACGCGGAAGGCGGTGCGGAACACCAGGAACGGGCGGCCCGAGATGTCCACCGCCACGCGGGTCAATGCCTCGTCCATGGGCAGGTGGATGTCGGCGTAGCGGCCGATGCCGCGCTTGTCGCCCAGCGCCTTGGCGAAGGCCTGGCCGAGGGCGATGCCGGTGTCCTCCACCGTGTGGTGGTGGTCGACGTGGAGGTCGCCGGTCACGGCTACGTCGAGGTCGAACAGAGAATGGCGGGCGAACAACTCCAGCATGTGGTCGAAGAAGCCGACCCCGGTGGAGATCGCGCAGCGACCGGTGCCGTCGAGCGCCACCGTGACGGCGACGTCGGTTTCGGCGGTGCGGCGGCTGATGCTCGCGGCGCGCATCGTGACAGGCTCGCTCATGGTGACGGGTGACGGATGACGTGCCCGCCTTCTAGTGCGAACCTTCGCCCGATGGAAAGGCTGTCACCGGCATAATCCTGCCGTCCGGACGCATCCTCCGGCGGATCAGCCGCGCAGGACGCGCCCGGCCACCGCGTCGAGCCTGGCGACGAGATCGGGGTCGCGGTGGGACGGGGCGGTCATCACGGCACCGTCGAGCGCGCGATGCGACCCGGCCGGGCAATCCTCGCGCTCGGCGGGAAAGTCGCGGGCGAGGCGGGCGACGAGGCGGGCGGCCTTGTCGGCGTTGGCGCGGGCCACCGCCACCACCGCGGCCACGTCGACGTCGTCGTGGCTCGGATGCCAGCAGTCGAAATCCGTCACCATCGCGATGGTGGCAAAGGTGATCTCGGCCTCGCGGGCGAGCTTGGCCTCGGGCAGGTTGGTCATGCCGATGACGTCGTAGCCGAGGCCCTTGTAGGTCTTGGATTCGGCGAAGCTCGAGAACTGCGGTCCCTCCATGCAGACGTAGGTGCCGCCCTTGTGGACCGGCAGGTTCTCGGCCGCCGCGGCCGCCGCGATGCGGGCCTGGAGGACGGGGCCGACCGGGTGCGCGAAGGGCACGTGGGCGACGCAGCCGTTTCCGAAGAACGAGGATTCCCGCCCGAAGGTACGGTCCACGAACTGGTCGACGAGGACGAACAGGCCGGGGTGGAGTTCGGAGCGGAACGAGCCGCAGGCCGAGATCGACACCAGGTCGGTGACCCCGGCCCGCTTCAGGGCGTCGATGTTGGCGCGGTAGTTGATGCCCGAGGGCGAGAGGCGGTGGCCGCGGCCGTGGCGGGCAAGGAACACCACCTTGGTCCTGCCGATCCTGCCGATCCGCAGGGCGTCGGAGGGCTCGCCCCAGGGGCTCTCCACCACCTCTTCGCGAACCTCCTCCAGGCCGGGCAGGTCGTAGACCCCGGAACCGCCGATCACCCCGAGCACGGCTGTCGTCATGGCGATCGTCCTTCTATGAGATCCGCTGTGGATGGCCCCGCACGGTCGAGGAGGGCCGCCTGCGGCGCTTGCTTCGCGCCCGTGGTCACGCCCTTACGAAAACGGGCCCGCCTGCGCGAGCCCGTCCGTCGTTCGTCGCGACCGTTCGACGCTTCAGCCGGCCTTGTGCAGTTCCGGCTGGAGGCCGTGGACCTCGCCGCCGACGTCGGCCCAGACCCTCTTCTTCACGTAGTAGAGGAGGCCCGACAGGAGGATGAGGAACAGGATCACCCGGAAGCCCAGCGCCTTGCGGGCCTCGAGGTGCGGCTCGGCCGCCCAGGCCATGAAGGCCGCGACGTCGCGCGAATACTGTTCGACCGTCTCGGGCACCACCGGCTCGCCGTTGGCGCCCTTGGCGTAGGTCACCTGACCGTCGCTGAGGGGCTTGGCCATCGCGATCAGGTTGCCGTCCATGTACTTGTTGTAGTGCGCGCCGTCGGGAACGTCCTTGCCGGCGGGGGGCTCCTCGTAGCCGTTCAGAAGCGCGTGGATGTAGTCGACGCCCTGTTCGGAATAGCCGACGAAGGGCATCGCATCGACGACGAAGAGCGGGAAGCCGCGCTCGAACGTGCGGGCCTTGGCCAGCACCGAGAAGTCCGGCGGGGCCTTGCCGCCGTTGGCGGCAGCCGCGGCCTTCTCGTTGGGGAACGGGGAGGGCCAGGCGTCGGCGGGGCGTGCGTTGCGCTCGATCTCCTCGCCGTTGTCGTTCAGCTCCTTGACCTTGTACTCGGCCGCCAGGGCCTTGATCTGGCCGGCGTTGAAACCGGGCCCGCCCGATTCCGCGAGGTTGCGGAAGCGCACGAGGTTCATGCTGTGGCAGTTCGAGCAGACTTCCCGGTAGACCTGGAAGCCGCGCTGGAGCTGGGCCTGGTCGAACTTCCCGAAGATGCCGGCGAAGCTCCAGCTCTCACGGGGCGGGTTCGGGCTGTGCGCGGTTTCCGAGCGGGCGGCCGTAAAGCTGAGGCCGACCGCCAGCAGGGACGCGGCGAGGACGCGAGTCGTTTTCATGGTCGTTGCGTATCCCTGCCCTCAGCCCTTGGACGGTGGTGCGGCGGCCGCGCCCACCGGCATGCCCGAGCCGCCGTGGACCTGCTTGCCCGGCCCCGTCACGCTCTCGAGGATCGAGCCGGGGAGTCGGTTCGGTGTTTCGAACAGGCCGACGAGCGGCATGACGATGAGGAAGTGAGCGAAATAGTAGAACGTGCAGATCTGCGAGGCGATGACGTAGCCGCCTTCGGGCGGCTTGGCGCCGAGCCAGCCCAGCACGATGCAGACGACGACGAAGAGCCAGAAGAACTGACGGTAGATCGGGCGGTAGTTGGCCGAGCGCACGCGCGAGGTGTCGAGCCAGGGCGCGAAGGCGAGGATCAGCACCGCGCCGAACATCAGGATGACGCCGCCGAGCTTGTCCGGAACCGCGCGCAGGATCGCGTAGAAGGGCAGGAAGTACCACTCCGGCACGATGTGCTTCGGCGTCACGCCCGGGTTGGCCGGCACGTAGTTGTCGGCGTGGCCGAGGTAGTTCGGCTGGTAGAAGATCCAGTAGGCGAAGAACACCATGAACACGGTCGCGGCGAACACGTCCTTGATCGTCGCGTAGGGCGTGAACGGCACCGCGTCCTTGCCGGACTTGATCGGGATGCCGGTGGGGTTGTTCTGGCCGGTGACGTGAAGCGCCCAGACGTGGAGGACGACCACGCCGACGATCATGAACGGCATCAGGTAGTGCAGGGAGAAGAACCGGTTCAGCGTCGGGCTACCCACCGAGTAGCCGCCCCAGAGCAGGCTCTGGATGGTGTCGCCGACCACCGGGATCGCCGCCAGGATGTTGGTGATGACGGTGGCGCCCCAGTAGCTCATCTGGCCCCACGGCAGGGTGTAGCCGAGGAAGGCGGTGGCCATCATCAGGAGGTAGATGATCACGCCGAGGATGTAGAGCACCTCGCGCGGGGCCTTGTACGAGCCGTAGTAGAGCCCACGGAACATGTGGATGTAGACCGCCACGAAGAACATCGAGGCGCCGTTGGCGTGCATGTAGCGCAGGAGCCAGCCGTAGTTCACGTCGCGCATGATGTGCTCGACGGAGTTGAACGCAGCGGTCGCCGAGGGGTCGTAGTGCATGGCGAGCCAGATGCCCGACACGATCTGGACGCCCAGCATCAGCATCAGGATCGCGCCGAAGGTCCAGAAGTAGTTCAGGTTCCGCGGGACCGGGAACGACACGAACGACGAATGCACGAGCCCCACCAGCGGCAGGCGCGTCTCGAACCATTTCGCCAGCCGGCTCTTGGGGACGTAGGCAGTGCCGTGTGCGCTCATGAGGCTACCCGCTCAAATGCTGTGACTGTGGCATCGGACGACCGACGTGGCGTCAGGCGACGGCTTTCCCGGCCTCTTCGCCGATGCGGATCTTGGTGTCGCCCTCGAACACATAGGGCGGGATCGGCAGATTGGACGGCGCCGGGCCGCGGCGAACGCGCCCGGACGCATCGAACAGCGAGCCGTGGCAAGGGCACGACCAGCCGTCGTACTGGCCCTGGTGCCCGATCGGGACGCAGCCGAGGTGGGTGCAGTTGCCGTAGACCACGAGCCACTTGGCGTGGCCCTCCTTGACGCGGTCGGAATCGGCCTGCGGCTGGATGAGGTCGGCCAGCTTGACCTCGGAGAGCTCCTTGATCTCCTTCTCGGTCCGGTTCCGGACGAAGATCAGCTTGCCGCGCCAGAACACGTTGACGATCTGCCCGTCCTGGATCGGGGCGAGGTCGACGTCGAGGGGGGCGCCGGCCGCCACGGTGGCGGCATCGGGCGCCATCGACGCGACGAACGGCCACGCGGCGGCTGCCATGCCGACGGCGAGGGCCGAGCCGGTCGCCAGGTAGAGAAAGTCACGACGTGAGCCGTCCGCTGCGCCGGTGGCGGTGTCGGGTGTCGGCACGGTGTTCGCCAAGGTGGAGACTCCAGGTCTACGGAGGGCGCCGGATCGGAGGAGGGAGGCGCGGGCCGGTGAGGCCACCGCGACATCGCACAACCGTCGCCCCGGAAGCAACGTCGCGGGAGGAAAGCACCATCCCGCGATTTCGTGCAATGCGACCGCACGTCACCAGAAGTCAAGACGGGCCCGCGCCGTCGTCGCGGGGCGGGACGGCGACGCAGGGCGGACGAACTGGATCAGAGAAAGCGGACGCCGATCTCGCTCGCCGCCCGGCGGACCACGGCGCAGCTCATCCGTCGCCCGGTCTCCTCCACGTGCAGGTCGAACCGGTCCGGGACCGCGTCCGGCGAGGACACGTGCAGCTTGGCGCCCGTGCGCGAGAGGTTCCTGACCGTCGCCTGGATCGTCCGACCCGCGGCCAGGATCGCGGCCGGCATCAGCACGCGGGTGCGGTGATCGGCGCGCCGCTCCTCGATGCCCGCGGTCCAGTCGTCGAGGCTGAGGCTGATGCTGGAGACGCCCCCGGACGCCTGGCGCATGCTTTTCAGGATCTCGCCGGTCGCCTCGCTCTGGGCGTCGGTGGAATCGGCGACCTCTGCCACGAAGCGGCGGATGGTGCCGATGGATTCCGTGATCGAGGCGAGCTGTCCGCCCACGGCGTCCGACACGTCCTGCATGCCCGCGATGTCGGCGGCGATCTTGGCGGTGGCCGCCGTCGTCTGGCTGGCCAATCCCTTGACCTCGGCGGCGACGACCGCGAAGCCGCGCCCGGCCGCACCCGCCCGCGCCGCCTCGATGGTGGCGTTGAGGGCGAGCAGGTTGATCTGCTCGGCGATGTCGGTGATCAGCTGCACCACGTTCCCCATCGACTGGGCGGCCGTGCGCAGGCGGGCCGTGGCGGCGTCGGCCTCGTGGGTGCGGCCGTGGATCTCGTCCACCGCCGCCCGTGACCGGGCCATGGTCTGCGAGATCGCCAGGGCCGCCGTGTTCATGGCCTCGGCCGAGGTCGTCACCGCCTGGACGTTGTCGAGGGTGCGGTCGGCGGCATCGATGGCGGATTTCCGCGCGGTCATGCTGGCGGAGACGTCGGTGGCGAATTTCACGACCTTGATCAGCCGCCCGTCGGGATCGAAGATCGGGTTGTAGCTCGCCTGGATCCAGACCGGGCGACCGTCCTTGGCGATCCGCTGGAACAGGCCCGCGACGAAGTCGCCGCTGCGCAGGCGGTCCCAGAACGCCTTGTACCCGTCGCTCGCGGCGTAGTCGGGCGCCACGAACAGGCTGTGGGATTTCCCCAGGACCTCCTCCCGGCCGTAGCCCACGGCGTTCAGGAAGTTCTCGTTGACCTCGAGGATGCGGCCCTGGGTATCGAACTGGATCACCGCCTGGGCCCGGTTGATCGCGGCGAGCTGCCCGGACGCGTCGGCGCGCACCAGCTTGTCCCGCGTCACGTCGGAGGCGTATTTCACGACCTTGAAGGGCCGTCCGTCGATGTCCCGGATCGGGTTGTAGGTGGCCTGGAGCCAGATCTCGCGTCCGTCCTTGCCGTAGCGCTTGTACTCGGCGGCCTGGAACTCACCCGCGGCGAGACGGCGCCAGAAATCGGCATACTCCGGGCTCGCCGCCTCGGCCGCCCCCACGAACATCCGGTGATGCCGGCCGCGGATCTCCTCGATGGTGTAGCCGACCGCACCGAGGAAGTTGGCGTTGGCCTCGCGGATCGTGCCGTCGAGGTCGAAATGGATCACCGCCTGCGACTTGCCGATCGCCTGGGTCTCGCCCAGGAACTCCGCGCTCAGCCGCTTCTGGGCGGTGATGTCGGTGGCGAACTTGACGATGCGCACCGGCCTGCCGCGCCGGTCGAGGATGGGGTTGTAGGTCGCCTGCAGCCAGATCGTGCGACCGTCCCTGGCGACCCGCTCGTACTCCGCGGACTGGTACGTTCCGGCCCTGAGCGACTCCCAGAACGCCGCGTACTCCGCGCTCGCCGCATGGGCGGGGGAGACGAACATCCGGTGGTGTCGCCCGCGGATCTCGTCGAGGCCGTAGCCGACGACGGCGAGGAAGTTGCGGTTCGCGTTGAGGATGGTCCCATCCAGCGCGAACTCGATCGTTCCGCGCGATCTGTCGATGGCGCTGAGCCAGGCCTTCTGCTCATGGGATCGACGGTACGTTGAGAGAAGCATCGACCCTGCCGCGCCTTCGGTGTCTTTAACGCCCGGCAGCCTCGCAAACATAGGTTAATTTTGGGTTGCTTACTGTCTTCTCTCAGCCCAAGTCATTGATGGCGCTCGAATAAAGCCATCCGCTTTCAGGTCGAGTAGAGTTGAATACAATATTATTCTCGAAATCCCTTCGTTATTCGGCGGCATCCCTCAACGTCGCATCCCGGGCCGGCAGGAAGCCACCCGATTGGCGCCGCCACAGGCCGGCATAGACGCCGCCTGCCGCGACCAGGTCGGCGTGCCGGCCCTCCTCGATGATGCGGCCCTTGTCGATGACGATGAGGCGGTCGAGGGCGGCGATGGTCGAGAGCCGGTGCGCGATGGCGAGCACCGTCTTGCCGGCCATCAGCGTGTCGAGGCTGTCCTGGATCGCCGCCTCGACCTGGCTGTCCAGCGCCGAGGTCGCCTCGTCGAGGATCAGGATCGGCGCGTCCTTGAGCAGCACGCGCGCGATGGCGATGCGCTGGCGCTGGCCGCCCGACAGCTTGACGCCGCGCTCGCCGACCTGGGCGTCGTAGCCGGTGCGGCCCTTGTGGTCGACGAGATCGCGGATGAACACGTCGGCCTGCGCCAGGCGGGCGGCCCGCTCGATCTCCTCCTGCGTCGCGTCCGGCCGGCCGTAGGCGATGTTGTCGCGGATCGAGCGATGCAGGAGCGAGGTGTCCTGCGTGACCATGGCGATGGCGCCGCGCAGGGAATCCTGGGTGACCTGCGCGATGTCCTGGCCGTCGACCAGGATGCGCCCGCTCTCGACCTCGTGCAGGCGCAGCAGCAGCGACGTGATGGTGGTCTTGCCGGCACCGCTGACGCCCACGAGCCCGACCTTCTCGCCCGGAGCGATGCGAAAGCTGAGGTCGTCGATGATGCTGGCGTCGCCCCGGCCGTAGTGGAAGCCGACGTCCTCGAACCGGATCTCGCCGCCCGTCACCGTCAGGGGCACGGCGGCGGGCCGGTCGACGATGCCGTGCGGCCGGGCGATGGTCTGCATGCTCTCCTGGATCACGCCGACGTTCTCGAAGATGCCGCGCACGGTCTGCATCACCCAACCCGACATCGCGATGAGGCGCAGCACCAGGGCGAGGCCGGCGGCCCCTTCCCCGGTGGTCAGCCCGCCCCGCTGCCACAGGACGAGGCACATGCCGGCGGTGGCCACGATCAGCAGGCTGTTGAGGAGCCCCAGCATCGTCGTCGTCAGCGTGACGAGGCGGAACTGGTGGAGGTAGGCCTTGGTGTGGACGTCCACCGCCCCGCGCACCGCCGCACGCTCCTCGCGGGTGCGGGCGAACAGCTTGACGGTGAGGATGTTGGTGTAGCTGTCGACCACTCGGCCGATCAGCGCCGAGCGGGTGTCGGCCGTGGCCAGCGACCGCGAGCGGGCGCGCGGCACGAACCAGCGGGTGAGCAGGCCGTAGGCCACCACCCACACCACCACCGGCAGGGCGAGCCAGAGGGAGATCGAGCCGAACAGCCCCATCGCCGTCACCGCGTAGATCGCCACGTAGAGGAGCGTGTCGATGAACACCACGGCGAGCTCGCGCACCGCCGGCCCCACCTGCACCACCCGGTTGGCGAGCCGCCCGGCGAAATCCGCCTGGAAGTACGAGAGCGAGTGGCCGAGGGTGTAGAGGTGGGTGCGCCAGCGGATCTGGTTGGTCGCCTGGGGCACGATGAGCTGGTTGGACACGAGTTCGTGCAGCCAGATCGAGATGGGGCGCACCACCAGCACCATGGCGGCGGCCAGGGCGAGGGCGCCGCCGTGGTCGGCCAGCAGGGTCGCCCGGTCGGCGGTGGCGAGCAGATCCACGAACCACCCCATCAGGAGGTAGAGCGAGGCCTCGACGACGCCCGCCACGAGGGCGATGACGAACAGGACGACGAGGGCGCCGCGGATCGGCCGCAGGTAGAAGCCGGCGAACCCCGTCACGCTCTTGGGGGGCATCCGCTCCTCGTCGAACGGCGCGAAAGGGTCGATGCGGCGCTCGAGCCAGTCGAGGAACATGCGGGTCTGCCAGATGTGGATGCTGCAATGCGATATAGGCCGCCTTGACGAAGGACCAAGCGGGGGGCGATGCCGCATCCTCCCGCGGACCCACCGGCAGCCATGCTCCGTCTCGCCCTCTACCAGCCCGACATCCCGCAGAACACCGGCACGATGCTGCGGCTGGCCGCCTGCCTCGGTGTCGCCGTCGAGATCATCGAGCCGGCCGGGTTCGACGTCTCCGACCGGCACCTGCGCCGCTCGGGCCTCGACTACCTCGACCACGTCGCCCTGACCCGGCACCGCTCCTGGGCCGCCTTCTCGGAATGGCGCAAACAGGCCGGGGTCCGGCTCGTGCTCGCCACCACCGCCGGCGCGCTGCCCTACACCGATTTCTCCTTCGCTCCCGGCGACTGCATCCTGATGGGCCGCGAATCGGCCGGCGTGCCCGACGGCGTCCATGCCGACGTCGACGCCCGCGTGGTGGTCCCGATCCGCCCCGGGCTGCGCTCCCTCAACGTCGCCGTCTGCGCGGGCATGATCGTGGGGGAGGCGATCCGGCAGACGGGGAGCGGGCGCGAGGGATCATGACGCGACCGGTCCCTGGCACGACGCCTGCCTGACCCGCCCGAGCGAGCCGGAGTCTTCCCTTGCGCATCCTCGTCATCAACCCGAACACCCTCGCCTCCGTCACCGACCTCGTGGCGACCCATGTCCGACAGGTGGCGGGAAACCGCGCCGAGGTGGTGCCGGTGACCGGTCGGTTCGGGGCGCGCTACATCGCCAGCCGGGCGGCGGCCTGCATCGCCGGGCACGCCGCCCTCGACGCCCTGGCCGAGCACGTCACGGGCTGCGACGCGGTCTACCTCGCCTGTTTCGGCGATCCGGGGCTGGCGGCGCTGCGCGAGATCTCGCCGGTGCCGGTGGTGGGCATGGCCGAGGCCTCGTGCGGCAAGGCCGCCGCGAGCGGGCGCTTCGGCATCGTGACGGGAGGAGCGGCGTGGGCGCCGATGCTCACCGAGTTCGTGGGGAGCCTCGGCCTCGGGGAGCGTTTCACGGGCGTGCGAACCATCGCGCCCACCGGCGACCGGATCGCGAACGATCCCGACGCGGCGCTGGCCGACCTGGCCGCGGCCTGCCGCAGGTGCGCCGAGGAGGACGATGCCGGGGTGGTCATCCTCGGCGGGGCGGCGCTGGCCGGTCTGGCGGCGCGCATCCAGGCGGACGTGCCGGTGCCGGTCCTCTGCTCGGTCGCCGTCGGCACCGAGGCGGCGATCGCCGCGGCCTCGTCGGGCGACCGACAGCCGCCCGCCCTCGCCCTCGACAGCATCGGCCTCGGCCCCGCCCTGACCCGGCGCCTGTCGGGCGATTGACGCCTGCGCGAGGGGATGGGACATCCCGGTCCATGACGAAGCCAGACCTCGCCGCCCATACGCTCCCCGACGCGGATCTGACCGCCCTCAAGGGGCAGGCCCAGACCTGGTTCGCGACCCTGCGCGACAGGATCGTGGCCGCCCTGGAGGCGCTGGAGGCGGAGGCGACCGGGCCGTTCCACGAGGATGCGCCCGCCGAGCCCGGGACCTTCGTGAAGACGCCGTGGACGCGCACCGACCACACCGGCGAGCACGGCGGCGGCGGCACCATGGCGATGCTCAAGGGCCGGGTGTTCGAGAAGGCCGGCGTCCACATCTCGACGGTGCACGGCGAGTTCGCGCCCGAGTTCCGGGCGCAGATGCCCGGAGCGGCCGAAGACCCGCGCTTCTTCGCCACCGGCATCTCGCTGATCGCCCACCCGTGGAACCCCAACGCCCCCACCGTGCACATGAACACCCGGTTCGTGGTGACGACAAAGGCCTGGTTCGGCGGCGGGGCCGACCTCACCCCGGTGCTCGAGCGCCGGCGCAACCAGGAAGACCCGGACAGCCTCGCCTTCCATGCGGCCATGAAGGCGGCCTGCGATGCGCACGCCCCGGCCGCCGACTACGACCGCTACAAGGCCTGGTGCGAGGAGTACTTCCACCTCAAGCACCGCAACGAGCCGCGCGGCATCGGCGGCATCTTCTACGATTATCACTGGACCGGAGACCCGGGCGCCGACCTCGCCTTCACCCGCGACGTCGGCGGGGCCTTCCTCAAGGCGTATCCGGCCATCATGCGCGCCAACCTCGCCGAGGCATGGACCGAGGCCGACCGGCTCGAGCAGCAGGTGCGGCGCGGGCGCTACGTCGAGTTCAACCTGCTCTACGACCGCGGCACCATCTTCGGCCTCAAGACCGGCGGCAACGTCGCCTCGATCCTGTCGTCGCTGCCCCCCACCGTGCGCTGGCCGTGAGGGTCCCCACGACCATCGTTGCTTCGCCTCGCGCCGCGCGTCCGTCCGCAACCGTTCGGCGGATCGAAGTTGCGATGGTCGCAGGAGCCCCGCGCCGACCGCCGCCGCTACCGGCGTGGCCCCAGGCCCGTGTGCAGCGTGATGTCGAGGCGCGCCAGGGCACGGCGGATCGCATGGATCTCGAGGGCGAGGGGATCGCTCGGCTTCCCCGCCACGGCGTCGAGTTCCAGGCGGGCCCGGGCGATCTCCACATCCGCCAGCATCCGGGCGGCGTGGCCCTCAGCCGTCATCGGGGCGGGACCCTGGGCGCGACCGGCGGCCGGATCGATCTCGACGACGACACCCATGGTGCGATCTCCTCGGCGACGGGGCAACGCGCACCGCGGCCGTCGGCATCCTCGACCGCCTTCGTTGCTTCTTTGTGTCCCGCGAGCGCATCTCGCAGCCTTGCCTCGCGCGGCGTGCGCGGCCGCACGAAGGCGGCGGGCGCCCCGGCCCCATGAGCGGCACCGATCTCCCGACGCGCTTCGCCCCCCAGCAGGAGGACGCGCTCAAGGCCATTTCCGCCTGGCGAAAGGGCGGCGGCGCCCAGGTGTTCCGGCTGTTCGGCTATGCCGGCACCGGCAAGACCACGCTGGCCCGGCGCATCGCCGACGACGTCGACGGGGCCGTGGTGTTCGGAGCCTTCACCGGCAAGGCGGCCTCGGTGATGCGCGCGCGCGGCTGCCACGACGCCGCGACGATCCACAGCCTGATCTACCGCACCAAGGAGACCGAGGACGGCGGCCCCGCCTTCACCCTCAACCGGGCCGGGCCGGTGGCCAAGGCCGACCTCGTGGTGATCGACGAATGCTCGATGGTGGATTCCGACCTCGGCAACGACCTCCTGTCCTTCGACAAGCCGGTGCTGGTGCTCGGCGACCCGGCCCAGCTGCCGCCGGTACGCGGGGGCGGTTTCTTCACCGAGGCCGAACCCGACGTGATGCTCACCGACGTCCATCGCCAGGCCGCCGACGACCCGATCGTGCGCATGGCGATGACGGTGCGCGAGGGCGGGCGCCTGAGCATCGGCACGTACGGCCTCAGCCGCGTGGTCTCGCGCCGCGAGATCGACCCGACCCTGGTGCTGGAGGCCGACCAGGTGCTGGTCGGCATGAACAAGACGCGCCGCCTCTACAACAACCGCCTGCGGGAGCTCGCGGGCCATACCGACCCGATGCCGGCGGTGGGCGAGAAGCTGGTGTGCCTGCGCAACGACCGCACCAAGGGCCTCCTCAACGGCTCGACCTGGACCGTCCACGCCCTGCGCGGCGCCGCCCGCCCCGACGCGATCCGCCTCGACGTGGTGCCCGAGGACGACCCGGCCCTGCGCCGGCGCCCCATCGACATCACCGTCCTGCGCGCGATCATCGCCGGCTCGGAGGAGGAGATCCCCTTCGCCCTCAAGCGCGAGACCGACGAGTTCACCTACGGCTACGCCCTCACCGTCCACAAGGCGCAAGGCTCGCAATGGGACGACGTGGTACTGTTCGACGAATCCTTCGCGTTCCGCGAGCACCGGGCCCGCTGGCTCTACACCGGCCTCACCCGGGCGGCGCGGGCGATCACCGTGGTGGTGTGAGTGGAGCGGTCCTTGCTTCAAGGACCCAGTCTTCGGACGGACACATCGGCGACGTAAGGGAGTTCCGCGAAGGCCGGCGAGCATGCGCAGAGATACCGAGGGATCTCGAGAAACTCCGTGCAACCTGGATTAGTATAATATCGATCTTGTAGCGCGAAAGGTGCAATTCCGCCTGCGTGCCGGTGTCGACTGGAATGGCATTGCTCTTCGGACACGCTTCGCGAGGCCGAGATCCAGGTATCGCGCGCAGCTTATCGAGATCGGTCGGTGTCATTGTGCGGGGGAGGTGGCGATACGATCTGCGGAAATCGGATTTTTGGCTGCCTGATCGTGTCGGTGACTGTGGACGTCGGCAATATGTCAGGCCTATGTCGGTCAAGATCTGGGCGAGCCGTTCGGATCTGTCTGGTCTGCCATGATGTATCGGGTCTTGGCGATTGCGCTTTGCTCGTGTATGGCACGCTCTAACTGTCTTTTAATGCATCAATGCAGTTTTTATCGGTGTTTCTCGCTCCGTTTTGCGGGTCGGACCAAAAGCTGAATTGAAAATCATTGTGTCGGCGATTGATTAGAGGGTGGGATAGTCGAATGCTGCACGCGCTTCGTAAGATACGAAACAAGTTGCGTATTTCTTCTCGGCAAGACGTCCCCGCTGTTGCCGCCGTCGATATCGACTGTAAATTTTACCGCGCCTATTATGCGGATCTCAAGGATCTTCCAGACGACGCGGCGTTGATCAAGCATTATCAGGCCAGTGGATTGTCGGAGGGGCGCTTTGCCAGCGCCGATGCGTTCATCGCATCACTTGAAGATCAATTCGGCCCCCTGCCGGAGGATTTCGTTCCCGGCCACTACAAGCTCTTGCATAACGATCTAAGGAATCTCGATGAACCGTGGCGATTGCAGGAGCATTATCTCCGCTTCGGGCAGTTCGAGGAAAGAAAATACGGTGTCATTCTTCATGAATCGTACGATGCCGACCTGAAGAGCCTGCGCGACAAGCATGGACACGCGATCGCCGGGCCGCACCTGCGCTTCGCCGACATCCTGGCCGCTGCCGGGATGACGCTGGGCCCCTGGCTCGACCGATTCATGTTGTACGAATTCACGATCCTCAACGCCGGATGGCTGCCGCGTGTCCCCTTCTCCCGGACCGACGGCATCCAGCTGTTCCTCACGCACGGGGTGGACCGTCTCGCACCCATCGCCATGCAGTTGAGGTTCGATCCCGTCTTCTATCGGTCTCAAGCTCCGGCTTCCTTCGAAACCCTTTCCGACGCAGACCTTTATCGGGCCTGGCTCAACCAAGGGATCGTCGACGGAATCGCGTGCAATGAAGGTGCGGCTCTGGTCAACATCATCGGGGAAAGTACGTTTCCTTCGTGTTTCGATGAAAATCTGTATCGAACGATCATCAAAAACGCCGACGGACATGTCTTTTCAGATCGATTCAGTGCCCTGGTGCACTTTTTCGAACACGGGTTTTCGCGCGATATCGCCGCCCTTCGCGGCAACGGAATCGCAAAGCTGCTCAAACAACTGGCAGATTATCACAATATCCGACGCAACTTTCATATCGCGCTCAAGGCTTGCGACCAGGCTCTGACAATCGATCCAGCCAACAGTTCGATCCACCACTGCCGCGGCGACGTCTTGCGTAATCTGGGGCAACCGGCCGAATCGACCAGCGCGTACGTGTTGGCGGTAACCGTCAATGCATCGGACGCCAATATCTGGAGCCACATCCACGCGGTCGACGGACTCACCTCCTCGCCGAATGGGATCGGGGCGGCACTCGATCTCCTCGTGCACTCCGCGAAGACGTGTCAGGGATCGGCGATATGGCTGGCCGCGGCCCATCGAACGATCGCTCGGGTCTTCGACATCGCCAGCGCCGACGCACGCGCCCTCTACCTCGTCGGAAAACGACGGGAGGCCGACGCCCATCTCGTCGCCTGCCTCGATCTCATCGCGAAGATGATCGAAATCGTCGATCCGCTGCCCGGACGACGCCCGGCCCCGCCGAAAGGCCATATCGTCCTCGTGGCCAACCGCGACCTTCCCCAGTGCGACCATTACCGGGTCGTGCAGAAGTGCGCGCAACTCGCGGCCGGCGGATGGGAGGTCGAGCTCTTCGCGCAAGATCAGGTCCATCGCTGCCGGCCGAGCCTCGACCGGGCGGCGGCGGTCGTCTTCTACCGTGTTCCGGCCCTTCCGGGCACGGTGCACGCGATCCTCTATGCCCGCGCCCTCGGCGTGCCGACCATCTACGATATCGACGACCTGATCTTCGAGCCTAGCGTCTATCCCGATCCGTTCGAGAGTTTCGAGGGGCAGATCAGCCATCACGACTACGTCTCCCTCCAGTACGGGGTGCCGCTCTTCCGCTACGCCTTGCAGATGTGCGACGCCGGTATCGCCTCGACGCCGGCCCTGGCCGAGGCGATGCGGCCCCACCTGCGCACCGGCGTGTGCCACGTCCTGCGCAACGGATTGGATCGGCGTAACGCGCCGTTCCTGGACAAGTCCTGGGTGCCCTACGCCGAGGATGCGCTGACGATCTTCTATGGGACGGGGACGAAAGCGCACAATCGCGACTTCACCGAGCTTGCGGCGCCCGGACTGCTCAAGGCGCTGGCCAGCCATCCTCGGGTGCGGCTGGTCATCGCCGGATACCTCCACCTCGACGCGCGTTTCGCGCCGTTCGCGAACCGGGTGCGGCAGCTCGGATTTTCCAGCGATGTCGCCGCCTATTGGCAGGTCCTGTCCGGCGCGGACATCAATCTCGCCGTCCTGGCGCAGACGCCGATGGCGGATGCCAAGAGCGAGATCAAATGGCTGGAGGCGGCCATGTGCGGCGTTCCCTCCATCGTTTCGGGCACGCGGACCTACAAAGAACTCCTCGTCGACGGGGAGACGGCGGTGTTCGCCGATACGGCGGCGGAGTGGTCGCGCGCTCTCGAACGGCTGATCAAGGATGTCGCCCTGCGGCGCGAGATCGGCCGCCGCGCCCGCGCCAAGGCGGCGTCCGAGTACGGGCTCGATCAGGCCGTGGCGGTGCTGTCCGAGGCCTTGCCTGCGCCGTCGTCGCGAAAGCGCCCGGCCGACGGTCTCCTGCCGCGCCCGGAGACGCCGCCGCCGCCGTACCGCAGGGTTCCGGGGCGAAAGCCGCGAATCCTCCTCGTGAACGTCTACTTCCCGCCCCAGCTCGTGGGCGGTGCGACCCGTGTGGCCCGCAACAATCTCGACCACTTCCTCGACCACGCCGGCGACCGCTTCGACTTTGCCGTGGCCGCGACGGACACCGGCGCCGACCCGGTCTACGGGACACGGATCGACAACTACCGCGGCGTCCCGATCTACCGGATCGCGGCCCCGCGCGCGATGCACATGGACTGGCGTCCCCTGAACCCGGAGATGCGGGCGCCGTTCGATCGGCTCCTCGACGACTTCGAGCCCGACCTCGTCCATCTGCACTGCATTCAGCAGCTCACCGGCACGATCGTGGAAGCGGTCCGGGCGCGCGCCATCCCCTACGTCATCACCCTGCACGACGCGTGGTGGATCTCGGATTTCCAGTTCCTGGTCGACGACGACGGCCAGGTGCACGCACCGACGTCCGACCATCTGACCAGCGCCATGGACCCGGCACACGGACCGTTCGCCTCCCTGGCCCGGCGCCGGGCTCTGGCCGGGCTGCTGGACGATGCGCGATCGCTGCTCGCGGTGTCGGACAGCTTTGCCGACATCTATCGTGCCGCCGGCCATCCCCGGACGGCCGTCCTGGCAAACGGGGTGCCGTCCATGACGCGACTTCCGCGCGTGGCGGGTCCGAAGGGAACCGTCCGCCTCGGACACATCGGCGGACGCAGCACCCACAAGGGCGCCACGCTCATCGAGGTCGTTCTGCGTGCGGGGGCCTTCGCGAACCTGCATCTCACCATCGTCGACCACGCCCGGCCGACCGGTGACGTCCGCTCCGAGATCTGGGGCCAGACGCCGGTACGGATCATCGGCCAAATCCCGCAGGACCGCGTCCCGGAGACCTACGCCAACCTCGATGTCCTGCTCGCGCCCTCGATCTGGCCGGAGAGCTTCGGTCTCGTCACCCGCGAGGCCAGGGCCGCGGGTCTCTGGGTCGTCGCCAGCGACCGGGGTGGGATCGGAACCGGAATCAGGGAGGGCGTCGACGGCTTCCGGATCGACGTCGGCCACCCGGACGCCCTGCGCGACGTCCTGGCTCGCATCGACGCCGATCCGGATCGCTTCGGCCGAAGCCCGCCTCCCTTGGAGGTTCCCGAGCGGACCGCCGCCGATCAGGGCGACGACCTGCTGGCCCTCTACGCGACGATCACCGCCGCCTGAAGGAGCGGTGATCGTCGGGCGGCCGGCCGCTCGCGCCGGTGCCCGGGCCGCGACGGCGCGGTCGCGAAGCCCGTCGTCTTCCCGAAAGCGATCGTGCTAACCAGCGGCCCCGCCCAGGCCTGCCTGGCCCGTCCTCCGGCGGGTCGGGTCCGCGCCCCGGCTCCTCGCGATCGGCCGCCCATGATTCGCTCCATCCTCTCCGTCGGCGGCTGGACGCTGGTCTCCCGGATCACCGGCTTTGCCCGCGACGTGGTGATGGCGGGGGTGATGGGGGCGGGCCCCGTGGCCGATGCCTTCGTGGTGGCCTTCCGCCTGCCCAACCACTTCCGGGCGATCTTCGGGGAGGGCGCCTTCAACACCGCTTTCGTGCCGGCCTATGCCGGCCTGTCGGAGACCGCCGAGGCGGGGGCCGCCCGGCGCTTTTCCACCCGCGTCTTCACGCTGATGCTGGCGAGCCAGATCGTTCTCCTCGCGGTGGCCCTGCCGGCCATGCCGTACGTGGTGCGGGCCCTGGCGCCGGGGTTTGCGGACGACCCCGCCCGCTTCGACCTCGCCGTGGCGCTCACCCGCATCACCTTCCCTTACCTGCTGTGCATGACCCTGGTGACGCTGCTCTCGGGCATCCTCAACGCCCACCGGCGCTTTGCCGTGGCCGCGGGCGCGCCGGTGCTCCTCAACCTCTCGATGCTGGCGGCCCTCGGCCTCGCCTTCCTGTTCCCGAGCGTGGCGCATGCGGCCGCCTGGGGGGTGGCGGTCTCCGGCGTGCTCCAGCTCGCCCTGGTCTGGGCCGCCTGCCGCCGGGCGGGCATCGCACCGGGCCTGGGCAACCCGTCCTTGACCGATCCGGCGATGAAGAAATTCTTCACGGTGCTGGGTCCGGCGGTGATCGGCTCGGCCGGGTTCCAGATCGCCTCCTTCGCCGACACCATCATCGCGAGCTACCTCGCCACCGGCGCGGTCTCGGCGCTGTACTACGCCGACCGGCTCTACCAGCTGCCGTTCGGCGTCATCGCCATCGCCGCCGGCACCGTGCTCCTGCCCGAGATGAGCCGCCGCATCGCGGGCGGCGACGTGGCCGGCGCCCATGCGGCGCAGAACCGGGCGGCCGGGTTCTCGCTGGCCCTGTCGGCGCCCTTCACCGTCGCCTTCCTGGTCATCCCCGGCCTGATCATGACCGCCCTGTTCCAGCGCGGCGCCTTCTCGGGCGAGGATGCAGCGCGCGCCGCCTCCGTGCTCGCGGCCTACGGGCTGGCCCTGCCGGCGGTGGTGCTGGTGCGCAGCGCCGTGGCGAGCTTCTATGCCCGCCAGGACACGACGACGCCGCTCTACGCCTCGCTCACCGCCATCGCCATCAACGTCGGCCTCAAGATCGTGCTCACCGGTCCCTACGGCGTCACCGGGCTGGCACTCGCCACCGCCATCGGCCAGTGGGTCAACCTCGCCCTCCTCGTCGGCCTCGCCTGGCGGCGGGGGTGGACCGCGCCCGACCGGACCTTCGGCATCACCCTCGTCGGCGTCGCCGTCGCCTGCCTCGGGCTGACGGCCACCGCCGTCTACGGTTTGCCGCTGGCCGAGCGCTGGATGCCGGCGGGCCTCGGGTTCCGGGATCTGGCCGTCCTCGCGGCCCTCGGGCTCGCCGGCAGCGTTGTCTATGGGGCGCTGCTGCTGGCGACCCTGCGCCTGTGCGGCCTGCGCCTGAGGAGACGATGATGACCGAGGCCCCGCTCGTGGTGTTCGATGCCTACGGCACCCTGCTCGACGTCCATTCGGCGGTGGCCCGCCACGCCCCCGCCATCGGCCCCGACGCCGCGACGCTTTCCGAGGTCTGGCGGGCCAAGCAACTCGAGTATTCCTGGGTCCATGCCCTGATGGGCCGCTATTGCCCGTTCTGGACCCTCACCGAGCGGGCCCTCGACCATGCGCTCGCCCGGCACCCCGCCGTCGATAAGGGCCTGCGCGAGCGCCTCCTCGACGCCTACCGCGACCTCGACGCCTATCCGGAGGTCGCCGCCACCCTCGACGCCCTGCGCGCGGCCGGGCGGCGCACCGCCATCCTCTCCAACGGCGACGCGGCGATGCTGGCCCGCGCCGTGGACGCCGCCGGCATCGGCGCGCGCCTCGACGCGGTGCTCTCGGTGGAGCCCGCCGGCACCTTCAAGACCGCGCCGGCGGCCTACGCCCTCGTGACCGAACGGTTCGGGGTGGCGCCCGGGGCGGTGCGCTTCGTCTCCTCGAACCGCTGGGACGTGGCCGGCGCGGCCGCCTTCGGGTTCCAGGCGATCTGGGTGAACCGGGCCGGCCTGGCGGACGAATATCCCGATTTCCCGCCCGTTTCCGTGATCGCCACCCTCGACGCCCTGGCCTGACGCGGGAACCGACCGGTCGGATCGGCGCTTGCACCTGTCGCGTCGAAAAACAATCTGGAGGACACATGTCGAAGCCGGAGCGCTACGCGTCTCGCCCCCCGGAGTTGCATTCGCCCTGGCGCACGGAGGCACGGGTCGCGCTGCAGGCGGAGGCCCGCGCTTTTGCCGCCGACGTGGTGATGCCGATCGCCGACGAACTCGACCCGCAGAAGGCCGAGATGCCGCGCTCCCTCATCGACGCGATGGCGCAGAAGGGCTGGTTCGGCCTCACCATCCCGAAGGAGCACGGCGGCCTGGGGCTCGGCGTGTTCGAGTACTGCCTCGTCTCCGAGGAACTCGCCCGCGCCTGGCTCTCGGTGGGCAGCATCCTGGCGCGTGGCCAGGGGCTCGGCACCCAGACCCTCGACGACGAGCGCCGCATCGCCCTCCTGCGCAAGTCCGCCCGCGGCGAATGGATCGGCGGCATCGCGCTGTCCGAGCCCACCGCCGGCTCGGATCTGGCCGGCGTCCAGACCCGCGCGGTGCGCGAGGGCGACCATTGGGTGCTCACCGGCACCAAGCGCTGGGCCGGCTTCGCGCTGGCGGCCGACTTCGTCGAGGTCCTGGCCCGCACCCGCGACCCCGAGGAGGGCGAGCCGCGCTCGGCCGGGCTGGAGCCGTTCCTCGTGGTCAAGCAGCCCGGCACCTTCCCCGAGGGGATGACCGGCCATGTCATCGACAAGATCGGTTACCACGGCTTCCTCACCTTCGAACTCGCGCTCGACGGCGTGCGCGTGCCCGAGGGCGACCGCCTCACCGGCCTCTACGGCGACGGCGGCGCCGATGCCGATTCCGGCGGCTTCGCCTCGGTGCAGCGCGGCCTCAACATCGCCCGCGTCCACACAGCCGCCCGCGCCGTCGGCGTCGCCCGCGCGGCGGTGGAGGACAGCCAGGCCTACCTCCAGGAGCGCGAGCAGTTCGGCCACCCCATCGGCGAATTCCAGGCCCTGCGCTTCGCGCTCGCCGACATGGCCGCCGAGGTGAACCAAGCCCGCGCCTACTGGCAACAGGTCGCCCACCTCCTCGACGAGGGCGAGCCGGCCGAGAGCGAATCCGCCATGGTCAAGCTCCTGGCCACCGAGATGGCCGTGCGGGTCACCAACCAGGCGATGCAACTCCACGGCGGCAACGGCTACACCACCGAGCGGCGGGTGGAGCGCTATTGGCGCGATGCGCGGCTGACGACGATTTTCGAGGGGACGAGCGAGATCCAGAAGCGGATCATCAGCGATCGGATGTTGCCGAAGGGGTGAGGCTTGCTAAGCAATTAAAATTAAATAAGCTCTGGCAACTATCAATCTTGTCGAATTTAAATATAAAATCTAAGAATTCAATATTTACTATGAAAGTTTGTTATAATATTATTTATTTACAATAAATACAATTTATAGATAGAGCATCTTATTTATTTAATTAATAATTAATTTTCGATGGTTGATTAATAGGGTAGTATAGATTTGCCATACCGGGTAATTAACGTGCATGTAGAGGGCTAGGCTAGTTATTTAAAAGTAGATACTGACTTTCCGTTTAATGTATTATATTTATTAGCTAAGATCTGTAGCATCATTTCAAAAATTTAACTAAGAAGCAAAAAACTTAAACTTTGTCTATTATTGACAAATATAAATTTTATGATGATTCAAATATACAAGAGCTTTCTATCTTCTGCATTATCACTGCACGCAGCAAGCAATGAATTGGATGGTAGGGAAAAATGGCAGCGGCACAGCAGGAGCTTATCGTTCGCGGCGAGCAGGTAGAGCGAGTATTTATTAATTTCAAGGATAACAAATACGTCGTAAATCGACAGTATCAGCGCAAGTTAATTTGGACGATCGAGGAAAAACAAAATTTTATAGACTCGATCATACAGGGGTTTCCTATCCCAATCATTTTGCTTGCCGAGCCAGTCGGGAGACAAGACGGAACTCTGGAAATTATCGACGGGATGCAGCGTATGAATGCCATTACGTCGTTCATTGGAAATGACTTTTCGGTCAATGGCGGCTATTTTGACCTGAACACATTTGCGACAACGAAAGATTTGTTTGACCGAAAGGTGATCAAGCAGAAAACGCCGATCCTCGACCGAGATCTGTGTCTTGCAATCGCGTCTTATCCAGTTCCACTCTCAATTTATGAAGCCGCCTATAAAGAGTCGGTTGAAGAGGTTTTTCGCCGCATCAATTCTGGGGGTCGCCAGCTTTCTCGGCAAGAGCTCCGGGCAGCAGGTGCGACGTGTGCATTTGCGGAATGCGTTCGAAAAATCTCGGCGCGTGTACGTGGTGATACGTCGAATTCAGATCTGCTGCTGTTAAGTGAAATGCGTAAGATCAGCATTACTAATAAAGAGTTGGATTACGGCATCAATGCAGACGGTGTTTTTTGGGTTGCAAATGGGGTCCTGACGAAAGATCAGCTCCGACAGAGTCGTGACGAAGAAATGGTTGCTGATCTTTTCGCATACATGGTGTCAGATGAGCCTGTAGCCTCGCGTACAGAACTGTTTGATGACTACTACAGCGCTACGTTCCCAATGACAGCAAATAGCACGGCGCGGTTTGACTTGGTCGATCAGGCAATCAGAAGGCGAAGTTCGGAGCTTGTCGATTTAGATTATCAACGCGTGCATGATGTTCTAATTCTGCTTCTTGGTCAGGCCAACACAACTTTTACCGGACTGATTTTTACGAAGGGAACGGTGGAAACCCAGTGCCCCGTTATTTTCAGGCGGTATTCCTTGCCCTTCACGAATTAGTCGTGAAAAAAAGTATGGTAGTATCAAACAGCACAGGTTTAATAACGAGGCTATTTGATTGCGGAAAAAACATACAGATCCAAGACGGCGGGAGATGGGGCGCCGACAATCGTAGTAAGACGGTGGATTCTGTAGTTGGCTGGATCCAAGGGTTTTTTGAAGAGGATAAAAACCCAGACCCTGCTAAGGTGCACTGGGTTACCAAGTTTCAAAATTTACTTACCAATTCAATAACTGAGCAAGCGGCTTATGATTTTAAACAGGGATTTTATACTCTTAGCCCACATCCATCTTTTGATGAAGGGTCATTTGACAAGATCATGGAGACTTGCGTTGCGATTTCTAATATTGGCAAGGGCCATAAAGGTTACGTACTCGTCGGAGTTGCTGAGAATGCCCAAACCGCAGCTAGAGTACAAGAGATTTTCGGAAGCCAATCTCTTCCATTTGGTGGTTTTTATGTAACTGGAGTAGATCATGAAGCAGATCGCGCCGGCAAGAGCCTCGATCAGATGTTTCAAGATATTACAGAACGTGTCGGACGTTCTCAAATTTCGGAGCCATTAAGATCATACATTAACTCGCATCTTAAGTGCGTAAAATATTATGACAAAACTGTTTTTGTTTTTGAGGTGGTTGGCCAGGAAATTCCTTCTCATTTGGGAGGAAAATGGCCATAGCGACAAGGTGCCCAAGTCAAAAACGTGCCCCCCGAACGCATGGGCCCTCTTTTTGAACGCTTTAAGTGACGCGATGGCAAAACTTAAAATCGAACCTGTTTGTCTGAGTTTTATATCAATTAATCAAGCAATAATAAATAGAATGAATTTTTGTCGCATTCGTTCGAGTTGTGATTCGAGGGGAATTGATAGAATGCGCTGAAGTTCCGTTAAATCGAAATATAGAGATGCAGCCAGCCGAGGGGAGTCTGTATTAAAATCAGCAACGAACGCTAAATCCCCGCGTACCAAGGAAACCCCAGCTCCGCGACCATGCTCCCGCGGCCCTGGCCCAACCCGTCGACGCGGTCCACCGCCTCGATCTGCGACAGGTACTTGAGGCTCTTGTAGCCGAGCTGGCGTTCCACCCGCAGCCGCACGGGGGCGCCGTGGGCCACCGGCAAATCGGCGCCGTTCATGCCGTAGGCCAGGATCGTCTGGGGGTGGAGGGCGTCGAACAGGTCGTAGCTGTCCCACCACCCGTCGACGCTGCGCATGACGATGAAGCGGGCCTCGGGTTTCAGCCCGACGTGGGCGAGGAGGTGGGGGAGCTGGACCCCGGTCCAGCTGGCGATGGCCGACCAGCCCTGTTCGCAGGCATGCAGGGTGATCTGGGTGCGCGCCGGCATCGCCTTCAGCTCGGCCAGCGAGAAGGTACCGGGGCGTTCGACGAGGCCGCCCACCGGCAGGCGCCAATCCGCGAACGCCTGCGCCTTCGAGCGGCGGTAGTCGGCATTGTCCGGGTCGGTGGTGTTGATGGTGGGGAAGACGCGCGAGATCGCCTCGGGGCCGAACTCGCGGACCAGGGGCTGGCCGCGCAGCAGCCAGCGCTGGACCGCGAAGGTGAGGCCGTTGCTGAGGTCGTAGGGGCTGGTGAGCCGGCCCAGCACGGGCGCCTCGCATCCGCCGAGCAGGCCGGCGCCGGCCAGGGTGGAGGCGCCCGCGAGCAGGCGCCGGCGCGACAGCAAGGGGTCAGGCATCGGCGCGCTCCGGCGGGACGGTGAAGCGGCCGGTGATCATCGACCGCATCAGGTTGCGGGCGCCGCCGACGAAGACCTGCGCGACGTGGACCACGAGGAACAGGACGAGCAGGCAGGCCGCGATGAAATGGACGGTGCGGGCCGACTGGCGGCCGCCGAACAGGGTGAAGAGCTCCGGGTAGGCGGCGGTGATGCCGGGCGACATGGTCAGCCCGGAGAGGATCATGGTCGGGATCAGGACCGCGATGACGCTGAAATACGCCATCCGCTGCAGGGCGTTGTAGCGTAGCGCCTCGCGGCCGCGGGCGGGCGTGAGCCGGGCGTGGTCGGCGATCTCGCGGGCGAGGTGGGCGGGGGCGATCTGGTCGCGGTCGGGCACCACCGCGCGGCGCAGGCGGCCGGTGAGGGCGCCGGTGACGAGGTAGACCGCCCCGTTGAGCACCAGCACCCAGCCGGCGAGGAAATGCAGGTTGCGGCCCCAGCCAGTCTGTTCGAGGTTGACGGGCAGCGGCAGGTCGAAGGCGGCGGGCGCCCCGTTGGCGCCGGTCTCGCCCCAGAACAGGCGCGGCAGCGCCAGCAGGATCGCGACGCCGCTGACCACCAGCGCCAGGAACGCGGCCGCGTTCACCCAATGGGTCAAGCGGAGCCAGAGCGGGTGACGCAGGACGGTCGCTGTGTCCGTCATCGTCCCGCCCATGGCCTCAGGCCGTGTCCCGCCCATGCCATAGGGCATCGGCGGGGGAGGGGTCGGCGAGCACGTAGGCGGCGGCATCGGTGAGCGCCCGGTCCGGCCCCGGCTGGCGCAGGTAGGTCGCGAGATCGCGGCTCAGCCGCTCCAGGGGATGGTCCTGCAGGAAGCCGGAAAGGCCGACGGAGCGGTGCGCCTTCTCCAGGACGTCGAGGCCGGCCCGTTCCACCGCGAGGCGGGTGAGGTTGACGTAGGCGATGAGCCGGTCGGCCGCGGCCGTGCCCTCGGCGATCAGGTCGGCCGCGCGGCCGACGAACAGGCGGGCGGTCTCGACGGCGATGGCGGCCTCGCCGACCCTGGCGCGCTGGTGCGGGTCGCCGCCGCGGCCGGTGGCGACGAGATGGGCGCGCATGGCGTCGAACACCGCCTCGATCCCCCCGAGTTGCACGGCGGTGAAGCGCCAGGCGCCCCCCGAGAAATCCGGCTCGCGAAAGTAGTCGTCCGGCTCGCCGACCGTCATGGCAGGATCGACCGGGATGCCGGAAAAGTCGAGGGTGCCGGAGGCGGAGGCGCGCATGCCGTGCGCCCGCCAGCCCGACAGGTCCATCCGGGTGCCGGCCTCGAGATCGACCACCAGCATCTGCTGGCGCCCGTCCGGCAGCCGGGCGGTGACGAGGGGGCGGGTGACCGAGCCGGCGCCGGAGGCGAACGACTTGCAGCCGACGAGCCGGGGTGCCGCCGCCGGCCCGTCGATGGCGAGCCCGCCCTCCGGCGGCTGCGTGTTCCAGACGCCGAACAGGTGCCCGGCGCGGGCGTCCGCCGCCAGGCGCTCGGCGACCGGCCCCCGCGCGTAGCGCAGCACCAGCGCCAGCGCGTTGACGTGCCCCTCGTAGAGCCGCCCCAGCGCGAGGCTGCCGCGCCCGACGTGCGCCAGCACGTCGAGGAGGATCGGGGCGTGCCGAGGGGCGCACAGGTCGAGCCCGCCGAGGTCGGCGGGCAGGGGGGCCGCCAGCAGCCCGGCCTCATGGCAGAGCGCCACGTCCTCGGACGGAAACGCGCCGGACCGGTCGAGGGCATCGGCCCGCTCGGCGGCCATGATGCCGACCGTTCGGGCGCTGGCGGCGATCCGCATGGCGCTGCCCGGGATTCGGATGGGAACGGCGTCGTTCATCCCAGTGTAACATGGGCGGGCGGCCGAGAGGTCCAGGCGGAGGTGCGGATTTCGCCCCGAGCCGACCCTGCCGTTTCCCGCCGCGGTGAGCCTCGCCATGCGTTTGGAGAAGGCGACGGTGCCCCGCGCGCGGTTTCCCGCTATAAGCGGTTGACAGGGGCGGCCCCGCCTCGCCACATCCCGGTTATCATGAGCGATATCACCACACTGACTGCGCCTGCCTCCGGATCGGGAAAGCCCCCGCTGGAAATCCTGCTGTGCGCGCCGCGCGGCTTCTGCGCCGGCGTGGTGCGGGCCATCGACGTGGTGGAGCGGGCGCTCGCCATCTACGGGCCGCCGGTCTACGTGCGGCACGAGATCGTCCACAACAAGTACGTGGTCGAGAGCCTGAAGCGCAAAGGTGCGGTGTTCGTGCGCGAGCTCGACGAGGTGCCGGACGGCTCCGCTCCGGTGATCTTCTCCGCCCATGGCGTCGCCAAGACCGTGCCCAACAACGCCGATGCGCGCGGGCTGACCACCATCGACGCCACCTGCCCGCTGGTGACCAAGGTCCACCGCGAGGCAGAGATCCACCACAAGCGTGGCCGCCACGTGCTGCTGGTGGGCCATTCCGGCCACCCGGAGGTGGTGGGCACCATGGGCCAGCTGCCCAAGGGCTCGATCACCCTGGTCGAGGACTTGGAGCAGATCGCCGCCCTGGAGCCGGAGAACCGCGAAAACCTCGCCTGGGTGACGCAGACCACGCTTTCGGTCGACGACACCCACCACATCGTCGAGGCGCTCAAGAAGAAATTCCCGAGCATCACCGGGCCGCACAAGGACGACATCTGCTACGCCACCACCAACCGCCAGGAGGCGGTCAAGCAGGTGGCGCCGCTCGTCGATGCGGTGATCGTGGTCGGCTCCTCGAACTCCTCGAACTCGCAGCGCCTGCGCGAGGTCGCCGAGCGGGTCGGCTGCCCCATCACCCGCCTGGTGCTCAGGGCCGAGGAGATCGACTGGGACGCCTTCACCAACATCCGCCGCCTCGGCCTCACCGCCGGCGCCTCGGCGCCCGAGGTGCTGGTGGAGGAGATCATCGACGCCTTCGCCGCCCGCTACGAGGTGACGGTGGACACGGTCTCGACGGTGGTCGAGGACATGTCGTTCCCGCTGCCGCGCGAGCTGCGCAGCGACGCTGCCGCCTGACGCGGCAGTCCCTCTGCCGGCCTCGGCCGGAATAGCCCCGGGGCGCCTTCTCAGGCGCCCCTTCGTTTTGGCAGACCGGACAACTGAAGCGACTCGCGCCGTGGCCGTCTACACCGAGGTTTCCGACGAGGCCCTGACCGCCTTCCTGGCCGGCTACGGCATCGGCACGCCGCTCTCCTTCAAGGGCATCGCGGAGGGTGTCGAGAACACCAACTTCTTCCTGCACACCACCGCCGGCTCCTACATCCTCACCCTCTACGAGAAGCGGGTGAACGAGGGCGACCTGCCGTTCTTCCTCAACCTGATGGAGCACCTCTGCGCCCGCGGCCTCGCCTGCCCGCAGCCGATCCGCCGGCGCGACGGCGAGGCCCTCGGGCGCCTGTGCGGCCGGCCGGCGGTCATCGTGAGCTTCCTCGAAGGGGTGTCGGTCAAGCGCCCCGGCCTGCACCATTGCGCCGAACTCGGCCGCGCGCTGGCCGGCCTGCACGCGGCCGGAGCCGACTTTCCCATGGCCCGCGCGAACGGCCTGTCGGTGGAGGCGTGGGGGCCGCTGTTCGCCCAGGCCGAGGCGCAGGCCGATTCGGTGGCGCCCGGCCTCGCCGCCCGCACCCGCGCCGACCTCGCCGTGCTCCAGGCCGGCTGGCCGCAGGGCCTGCCCGGCGGGGTCATCCACGCCGACCTGTTCACCGACAACGTATTCTTCATCGGCGACGCCCTGTCGGGGCTGATCGACTTCTACTTCGCCTGCACCGACGCCTTCGCCTACGATCTGGCGATCTGCCTCAACGCCTGGTGCTTCGATGCCGAGGGCGGGTTTCATCGCGACAGGGGCGAGGCCCTGATCGCCGGCTACCAGGCGGTGCGCCGGCTGGAGCCGGCCGAGGTCGCGGCCCTGCCGATCCTGTGCCGGGGTGCGGCCCTGCGCTTCATGCTGACCCGGCTGGTGGACTGGCTCAACGTGCCGCCCGGCGCCCTGGTGCAGCCCAAGGATCCCCTCGAATACGATCGCAGGCTGACGTTCCACCGCGGCGCGACGCGGGCCGAGGACTACGGCTGGAGGGATTAGCCGCCGGTCGCTCTTCCCTCGTCTCCGTGGGGCAGGGGAACGGCGGCTCCCCGCCCCACGGGAGGATTCGGTCCCTTACGCCGCCGATGCGATGATGGTCGAAGCGCGCCTTATCTTGCGGTCGGCGCCTTCCAGGAAGGCCTGCGCGTCTTCCTTGCGCTCGAACACGTGCGGGGCGAGGCCGCGGCGGTTCAGTGCCTCCTCCATCTTCAGGCGCAGGAACGCGCTCGTCGCGTAGCGGGTGGTGGTGAGGTAGTAGTTCGCCGACAGGTATTGGATCATGCTGGCATAGTCGTCGTAGAGGTTCTCGTTGATCCGGAACCCGTCGTGGTTGACCACGGAGTTGACGCGCTTGCCCGCCTTCTTGCAGGCGTCGACCAGCACCTTGCGCAGGTCGTCGATGTCGCTCTTCACGCGGCAGTGCCAGCCCTCGAGGTTGAGGAACAGGATGTTGCGCTCGCTGTCGTAGCTCACCCGCTCTGGCAGGTTGAGGTTGAGGAGGTCGGACAACAGCTCCATCGGCTCGTCGCGGAAGATGCGCGCGTCCATCAGGGAGGGCTGGTTGATGATCGGCCGGAAGCCCATGTGGGGCAGGATGTCCCGCTCGATGTCGATGCCCGGCGCCACCTCGATGAGTTCGAGGCCTTCCTCGCGCAACTGGAAGACGCAGCGTTCGGTGACGTAGATCACCGGCTGCGAGCGCGACTGCGCGTAGGGGCCGCTGAAGGTGATCTGCTCCACCGCCGGCAGGAATTTCTGCGAGCGTCCCTCCTGGACGATGCGGACCTTGCCGTCCTCGATGGCGATTTCGAGCCCGCCCACCGTGAAGGTGCCGGCGAAGACCACGGAGCGGGCGTTCTGGCTGATGTTGATGAAGCCGCCGCAGCCGTTGAGCCGGCCGCCGAACATGCTGGTGTTGACGTTGCCGTGCTGGTCGCATTCGGCCAAGCCGAGGCAGGTCATGTCGAGGCCGCCGCCGTCGTAGAAATCGAACATCTGGTTCTGGTCGATGACGCAGTCGGCGTTGGTGGCCGCCCCGAAGCTCGACCCGGAGGCGAGCACGCCGCCCACCGCACCGGCCTCGGTGGTGAGCGTGATGTAGGGGGTCACCTTCTCCTCGTTGGCGACTGCCGCGATGCCCTCGGGCGCGCCGACCCCGAGGTTGACGACGCCGTTGGGCGGCAGCTCGAAGGCGGCGCGGCGCGCCACGATCTTGCGGGCGTCGAGGGCCATCTTCTTCATGCCGGTCACCGGCACGCGGATCTGGCCGGCGAGCGCGGGATCGTGCTGCACGCCGTAGTTCATGCGATGCATCTCGGGCTCGGCCAGAACCACGCAATCGACCAGGATGCCGGGCACCCGCACGTCCTTGGGCAGCAGGAAGCCGTCCTCGACGATGCGTTCCACCTGCGCGATGACGATGCCGCCGTTGTTGCGCGCCGCCATCGCCTGGGCGAGGCAGTCGAGGGTCAGGGCCTCCTTCTCGAAGGAGATGTTGCCCGAGGGGTCGGCCGAGGTGCCGCGGATGAAGGCCACGTCGATCTTGGTGGCGGTGTAGAACAGCCACTCCTCGCCATCGACCTCCACGAGCTTGACGATGTCGTCGCTGGTCACCGTGTTGACCTTGGCGCCGCCGTGGCGCGGGTCGACGTAGGTCTGCAGGCCGACCTTCGAGAATAGCCCCGGCTGGCCGGCGGCGCAAGCCCGGTAGAGCTGCGAGATCACGCCCTGGGGCAGGTTGTAGCCGAGGATCTTGTTCTCCTGGGCGGCCTTGGCGACCTTCGGCATCCGCCCGAAATTGGCGGCGATGACGCGCTTGAGCAGGCCCTCGTGGTGCAGGCGCCCGGTGCCGAGGCCTTTGCTGTCGCCCGCGCCGGCGGTCATGATCAGGGTGAGGTCGCGCGGCGCACCGGTGTCGACGAACCGCTTCTCGAGGGCCGCGTGCAGGGCCTCCGGAATGCAGCTCTGGACGAAGCCGGTGGTGGTGACCACGTCGTTCTGCCGGATCAGCGCGATCGCTTCCTCGGCCGAGATCACCTTGTTCTTCTTCATCGGCGAGACGCCCTCACTCGCCGCACGTCCACCCTCGGGGCGAGCGCCGGCACAATCGCTCAAGGGCATGAGGTTTTGCCGCAGGCCGGCGGGAAGTCCAGTCAAATTTCTTCACCGGACCGTAAAGAACCGCCCCTGCTTGCCTGGTCGACCAGCAGAACGGCGCGGACATCGCGACTATAGTGCCACGATGCCGCCAGTTCATGGTGCGGCGCAGTATGTGACCGGCCGAATCTTGGCCGGAGACGCTCGACGCGCCGGCCGGTCCGTGGAAGCCGCCCGCTCGCGTCGGGCCGCTGGTGCCGGCGGCCACGTTTTTGCACTATGGCTGGCCTGCGCCGCGCGGCCTGCGGCCCGGCGCCGTGACACGCTCCAGGAGACCCTCGCATGACTCGTTCGGCGCCCGCCCCCCACCTCCGCCTGTTCGCGAGCGCGAGCCTCGCCGCCCTCCTCCTCGCCGGCGGCGGCGCCCGTGCCCTCGAGGGGCCTGATCCGGGCAAGCCCGCGGCGGCGACGGACAGGCCCGCGGCGGCGACGGACAGGCCCGCGGCGGCGACGGACAAGCCCGCGGCGGCCGGGCAAAAGGCCCGCGTCGTCATCGTCGCCACCGGCGGCACCATCGCCGGCGCCGGGGCGGATGCCGCCAACAGCGCCACCTACCAGGCCGCCAAGGTGCCGGTGGACAAGCTGATCGCCGCCGTGCCCGCCATCGCCCAGGTGGCCGAGGTCCGCGGCGAGCAGGCCTTCCAGATCGCGTCGGAAAGCTTCACCAACGTCCAGCTGGTGCAGCTCGCCAAGCAGGTGTCGGCCCTGGTCAAGCGCGACGACGTCGACGGCGTGGTGATCACCCACGGCACCGATACCGTGGAGGAGACCGCCTTCTTCCTCGACCTCGTGGTCAAGACCGACAAGCCCATCGTGATGGTCGCCTCGATGCGCCCCTCCACCGCGATCTCGGCGGACGGGGCGCTCAACCTCCTCGATGCCGTTGTGGTGGCCGCGGCCAGGGATTCCAGGGCCAAGGGCGTGCTGCTGACGATGAACGACGAGATCCAGGCCGGCCGCGACACCACCAAGCGCGTCAACATCAAGCCCTCGGCCTTCTTCAGCCAGTGGGGTCCGCTCGGCATGGTGGTGGAGGGCAAGACCTACTGGTTCCGCGCACCGGTCAAGCGCCACGGCACCACCTCGGAGTTCGACATCGACGCCATCGAGACGCTGCCGGAGGTCGCCATCGTCTACGGCTCGGGCAACATGAACCCGGCGCCCTACGCCGCCGCCGTGGCCGGCGGCGCCAAGGCGATCGTCCACGCCGGGACGGGCAACGGCTCGGTGGCGGGCTACCTCGTGGACACCCTCAAGGACATCCGGTCCAAGGGCGTGCAGGTCATCCGCTCGTCGCGGGTCGGCGACGGCTTCGTGCTGCGCAACGCCGAGCAGCCCGACGACACATACGACTGGGTGGTGGCCCACGACCTCAACCCGCAGAAGGCCAAGATCCTGGCGGCGGTGGCGCTGACGAAGACCCAGGACAGCAAGGAGCTGCAGCGGATTTTTTGGCAGTACTGATATGGTTTCCGCTTGAATCAAGTGGGAACCGTATCACCGAGCCCGCGCGGCGCCTGAGCGAAGCCCATGTCCGCATCACGAAGTGATCAACCGGAAATGGGATGAGGAGCCCCGGGGCGGCGGGCGGCGGATCGACCGCCTATTCCGCCGCCTCGACGAACACCGTGCCGGCCCGCGGCAGGTCGAGGGTGTCCCAGGTCTCGACCAGCGCCGCCGTCAGGCGGGCGATGTGGGCGTCGTCGTGGAAGGGCGAGGGCGTGATGCGCAGGCGCTCGGTGCCCCTGGGAACGGTCGGGTAGTTGATCGGCTGGATGTAGATGGCGTGGCGCTCGAGCAGGTGGTCCGCCGCCGCCTTGCACAGTTCGGCGTCGCCCACCATCAGGGGCACGATGTGGGTCTGGGTGGGCAGCACCGGCAGGCCCGCGGCCTCGAGGGCGCGCTTGGTCTGCGCCGCCTGGCGCTGGTGCGCCGCCCGCTCGGTGCCCGAGCGCTTGAGGTAGCGCACCGAGGCGTGGGCCGCCGCCGCGATGGCGGGGGGAAGCGCGGTGGTGAAGATGAAGCCCGGTGCGTGGCTGCGCACCGCGTCGCACAGGATGGTCGATCCGGTGATGTAGCCGCCCACGCAGCCGAAGCCCTTGGCGAGCGTGCCCTCGATCACGTCGACCCGGTGCATCACGCCGTGGAGCTCGGCGATCCCGGCGCCGCGCGGACCGTAGAGGCCGACCGCATGGACCTCGTCGAGGTAGGTCATGGCGCCGTAGCGGTCGGCGAGATCGCAGATCGCGCCGATGTCGGAGACGTCGCCGTCCATGGAGTAGACGCTCTCGAAGGCGATCAGCTTGGGCCGGTCGCCGGCGGCGCGCAGCAGCTCCTCGAGATGGGCGAGATCGTTGTGGCGGAAGACGCGCTTCTCGCAGCCGGAATGGCGCACGCCCTCGATCATCGAATTGTGGTTGAAGGCGTCCGACAGGATGAGGCAGTTCGGCAGCAGCTTGGCGATGGTGGAGATGCCGGCCTGGTTCGAGACGTAGCCCGAGGTGAAGACGAGGCCCGCCTCCTTGCCGTGCAGGTCGGCCAGTTCGCGCTCGAGGTCCACCAGCGGCGAGTTGTTGCCGGCGATGTTGCGGGTGCCGCCGGCCCCGACGCCGCAGCGCGCGGCCGTCTGGGTCATGGCGCCGACCACGTCCGGGTGCTGGCCCATGCCGAGATAGTCGTTCGAGCACCACACCGTGATCTCGGAGGTCGCCCCGTCGGGCCGGCGCCAGTGCGCGATGGGAAAGCGGCCGGCGATGCGCTCGATGTCGGCGAAGACGCGGTAGCGGCGCTCGCCGTGCAGGCGGTCGAGGGCGGACCGGAAGTAGGCGTCGTAGTCGGTGCGGCTGGAGCCTGAGTCCTGTGTCAGAGTCGTCATCGGGACGATCTGGGTCATCGCGGGCATCCGATTCACGGGCAACCGTCCTTATGGGCTGTGTCGGGCCGTGCGGTGCTCTCGCGCGGCCGGTCGGGCAGATCTCTCACAGTGTTGGCCCCCGGGAGTCGGGAGCCGCGGCGCCGGCGGTCTTCGTCGGAAGAGGGTGGCGCCGTCTGATTCTGCCTCGGCTGACGTTAACATTCGATCGGTGTGCCGGGGTCTCCGGCGCTCCTGACGATACAGGCCAATCTGGAATTGGTTCAAGTCGCGTCAAGCGGCCCTGGTGTGCATCCGTTGAGGGATCGCGCGAAAGCCGCTACGGCGTCATGGCGACGAAGGGTCGCGCGAGGCCGGCATCGCGAGGGCCTCGGGCAGGGCATTTCAGCCACACGGACCGACGGATGGCCGACAAGACCGACGACCGGGCGGACCGACTCAAGGCGGCCCTGCGCGACAACCTGCGGCGGCGCAAGGATCAGTCGCGGGCCCGTGCCGAGGCCCCGCCGCCGGGGCGGGACGGGGGCCGCCGCGACCCGCCGGATGCCGGTGACGAGCCGGCTTCCCCTTTTCGACCACGAAATACCGTATAGCTCGGCGCATCGAGCTTGAAGGAACCGGCGACCGGCGCCCGAGCGCGCCACCCGCCCACAAGGGACGACGATGGACCGTATCCACATCACCGGCGGCGCGCCGCTCCACGGGGTGATCCCGATCTCGGGCGCCAAGAACGCGGCGCTGCCCCTGATGATCGCCAGCCTGATGACGGGCGAGTCCCTCGAACTCGTCAACGTGCCGCGGCTCGCCGACATCCAGGCGCTGCTGCGCATCCTGTCCAACCACGGCGTCGACCACATGGTGGTGGGCAAGCGCCCGGGCCAGACCACCGAGACGGGCCAGACCATCCGGCTCACCGCCTCGAACGTCATCGATACCACCGCGCCCTACGACCTCGTCTCCACCATGCGGGCGAGCTTCTGGGTGATCGCGCCGCTGCTGGCGCGCTTCGGCGAGGCGAAGGTCTCGATGCCGGGCGGCTGCGCCATCGGCACGCGCCCGGTGGACCTGCTGCTGATGGCGCTCGAGCGCCTGGGCGCCACCATCGAGATCGACGGCGGCTATGTCATCGCCAAGGCCAAGAACGGCCTGCGCGGCGGTGAGATCGACTTCCCCAAGGTCACGGTGGGCGGCACCCATGTGGCCCTGATGGCGGCCGCGCTCGCCAACGGCTCGACCCTGATCGAGAACGCCGCCCGCGAGCCGGAGGTGGTGGATCTGGCCGCCTGCCTCACCAAGATGGGCGCCAGGATCGAGGGGGCCGGCACGCCGCGGATCACCATCGAGGGCGTCTCGCGCCTGCACGGCGCCCGCCACGAGGTGCTGCCCGACCGGATCGAGACCGGCACCTACGCCATGGCCGTGGCGATGACGGGCGGCGACGTCACCCTGGAGAACACCCGCGCCGACCTCCTGCACAGCGCCCTCGACATCCTCACCACCACCGGCGCCGAGGTCACCTCCACCGCCGACGGCATCCGCATCCGGCGCAACGGCGGCGGCATCGCCGCGGTGGACGTCACCACCGATCCGTTCCCGGGCTTCCCCACCGACCTGCAGGCGCAGTTCATGGCGCTGATGACCCTCGCCAAGGGCCGCTCGCACATCCGCGAGACCATCTTCGAGAACCGGTTCATGCACGTGCAGGAACTGGCCCGCCTCGGCGCCAGGATCCGGCTGGAGGGCGACCTGGCCATCGTCGAGGGCGTCGAGCGCCTCCGGGGCGCGCCGGTGATGGCCACCGATCTGCGCGCCTCGGTCTCCCTCGTCATCGCCGGGCTGGCGGCGGAGGGCGAGACCCAGATCAACCGGGTCTACCACCTCGACCGCGGCTTCGAGGCCCTGGAGGCCAAGCTCGGCCGCTGCGGCGCCCAGATCCGGCGCGAACGGAGCTGATCCCGCCGTCCCTCGTGGCCCCGGACGTTTCGCGCACGGCGGTCCGGGGCTTGGCGGGCTGAGGTTCGAGGCCCGGGCGCTCGCCGATGCTGCGATGCAGCGTTCGCGGGCGGCATCCCGAGCCCCGGCAAGGGAGCGTTAACCCTATGCCGTCATGCAGGGTGGCGAGACCGCCCGGAGGCCGACCCATACTTTCGACAGAATCCCGCGCGATTCCAAGTGCATCGATCCTAAGGGATCGGCCGCTCGGCGGATCGACCGCTCGGATCGTCGAGAGCGCGAGGGACGGCCGTACCGGCGACCCTGGACGAGGACCCGCCATGACCTCCGCCGATGCCATGCAGGCGTTGCCCGCAGCCGACATGAGCCTGTTCGGATTGTTCTGGCAGGCCCACTTCGTCGTGAAGGCGGTGATGATCGGCCTGATCGGCGCCTCCGTCTGGAGCTGGTCGGTGATCGTCGACAAGACGCTGCTGTATCGCCGCACCAAGGCCGAGATGGACGCCTTCGAGGAGGCGTTCTGGTCCGGCCGCTCGCTGGAGGAGCTCTACCGCTCCTTCAACGACCGCCAGCCGATCGGGCTCGGCGCCCTGTTCGTGGCGGCCATGCGCGAGTGGAAGCGCTCGTTCGAGGGCTCGGGCCGCCAGATCCAGAGCCTGTCGCAGCGCATCGACAAGGTCCTCGACGTGACCATCCAGCGCGAGGTCGAGCGCCTCGAATCTCGCCTCCTGTTCCTCGCCTCGATCGGCTCGGCGGGCCCCTACATCGGTCTGTTCGGCACGGTCTGGGGCATCATGACCGCCTTCACCGCCATCGCCGCCTCGAAGAACACGTCGCTGGCCGTGGTGGCGCCGGGCATCGCGGAGGCCCTGTTCGCCACCGCCATCGGCCTGTTCGCGGCCATCCCCGCGGTGCTCGCCTACAACAAGCTGCAATCCTCGGTCTCGAAGTTCCAGTCGCGGCTCGAGGGTTTCGCCGACGAGTTCTCCGCCATCCTCTCGCGGCAGATCGACGAGCGGCTGTCCCTCGTCGCCTGACCCTGAAGAGCCCCGAAGGACGACGATCATGGCCCACGGAGCGGTACAGGGCGGCGGCAAGCGCCGGCGGCGCGCCCGTCGCGGCGGCGCCATCAACGAGATCAACATGACGCCGTTCATCGACGTCGTGCTGGTGTTGCTCATCGTGTTCATGGTGGCCGCGCCGATGATGACGGTGGGCGTGCCCCTCGACCTGCCGCAATCGAAGGCGAGCCCCCTCAACTCGGACACCAAGCCCGTGACCCTGTCGATCCGCCAGAGCGGCCAGATCTTCCTCGGCGAGGACGAACTCACCGACGAGACCATCGTGGGCAAGCTCACCGAGACCGCCAAGGCCGGATTCGAGGAGCGGGTGTTCGTGCGCGGCGACAAGCGGGTCGATTACGGCCGGGTCGCCCAGGTGATGGCGATCGTGACGGGAGGCGGCTTCAAGAAGGTCGCCCTCGTCACCGAGCCGGACCAGAAGTAGCGGGCGCGGCACCGGTGCAGCTCCCCTTCGACCGCAGCCAGCCGGGCGTCTGGATCTCGGCCGCCACCCATGTGGCGCTGCTGGCCGCCGCGCTGTTCGCCGTCGCCGCGCCGGCCCTGCCGGATGCCGACGAGGGCGTGCCCGTCGAGGTCATGACCGAGCAGCAGTTCTCCGAACTGACCAAGGGCGCGCGCGACGGACAGACGCCGCAGCCGGAGGCGAAACCCCGCGCCGACCGTGCCTCCGACAAGCCCGAGGAGCGCGAGCCCGAGAACGCCGCGGTCGATGCACCGGCGCCTCCCAAGCGCCCGCCCGAGATGAAGGTCGCCGCCGCCGACGAGATGCCCCTGCGCGTGAGCGAGCCCGATCCCACCGCCGTGGAGGAGGCCGAGCGCGCCAAGGCGGCGGAGAAGGCCGCGAAAGCCGAAGCCGCCAGGGAGGCCGCGGCCAAGGCTGCCGCCGCCAAGGCAGAAGCCGCCAAGGAGGCCGCCAAGGAATCCGCGAAGGCCGCGGCCAAGGAGGCTGCGAAAGAGGCCGCCAAGGAAGCGGCCAAGGAAGCCGCCAAGGCCGAGGCGGTCAAGCGCGAGCAGATGGCCGAACTGATGGAGCGGGCCGAGGCACAGGCCAAGGCCGAAGCCGCCAAGGAAGCAGCGAAGGAAGCCGCGAAAGAGGCGGCCAAGGAAGCGGCCAGAGAAGCCGCCAAGGCGAAGGCGGACGCCCAGGCGAAGGCCGTCGCGGAGGCGCAGGCCAGGGCGGCCGCCGAACAGGCGAAGGCCGTGGCCGAAGCCAAGGCCGAACGCCAGAAGGAGGCCGCCGAGGCCGAGGCGACGGCCAAGGCCGAAGCGGCCGCCAAGGCCAAGGCCGAGGCCGCCGCCAAGGCGAAGGCCAAGGCCCTGGCCGAGGCAAAAGCGAAATCCGATGCCGAGGCCAAGGCGCGCAAGCAGGCCGAGCTCGCCGAGAAGTTCAGCGCCGGCGACATCCAGCAGCTGCTCGCCTCGAAGGCGGCCTCGCAATCCACCGGTGCCACCGGCCGCGACGTCCAGCGCACGGCGGCCCTGGGCGCCGCCACGGGCACCTCGCAGCGCCTGTCACCGTCCTTGCGCGAAGCGCTGGTCGGCATGCTGCAGCAGCAGATCGAGCGGTGCTATTCGGCGCCTCCCGGCGCGGCGCAGGGGGTCGTGCTGCCGATGCTCGACATCCGCCTGAACCAGGACGGCACCCTGTCCACCGAGCCGCGGCTCCTGCGCGGCGGCGCCAACGCCATCGACCAGTCGATCGCGCAGGCGGCCCTGCGCGCGGTGCGGCGCTGCGCGCCCTACCGCATCCCGGCCCAATACGCGCCCTATTACAACGACTGGAAAGCCATCAACGCGGAGTTCGAGTTCTCCCGGGCGTGAGCGCCGGTGTCTCGCTCGTCCCTTCCCCGCGTGGGGAGGGATCGCGGGTGGGGGTGGCCGGCTGACCCTGCCGCCCCCGACCAGCGGACCACCCCTACCTCCAACTCCTCCCCATACGGGGGAGGCGAGTGCGACGCGCCAGCCTCACGCTCGTGCGATGCTTCGACACCTTCTCGGATTGGACCATGCCGCACAGCTCTCACCGACGCCCGTTCGCCCTCGCGACGCTCCTCGCCGCCCTGGCCTTCGTCTGCCTGGGATTCGTCGCCCCGGCGCAGGCGCAGCTGCAACTGCGCATCGGCGGCGGCGCGTTCCAGCCGATGCCGATCGCGATCACCGAGTTTTCCGGCGACGCCAGCCTCGGCCTGCTGGTGTCGAGCGTGGTGACCAACAACCTGCGGCGCTCGGGCTATTTCACGCCGCTGGACAAGGGCAAGTTCCCCGAGGCGCCGGGCTTCGATGCGGTGCCGGGCTTCGACAAATGGCGGGCGGCGGGCGTGCAGGCCCTGGTCACCGGCCGGGTCGGGCGCGACGCCTCGGGGCGGCTCAAGGTCGAGTTCCGGCTGTGGGACGTGACGAGCGGCCAGCAGATGACCGGCCAGCAGTACGGCACCGACCCGGCCAACGCCCGGCGCACCGGGCACCTCGTGTCGGACTCGGTCTACACCAAGATCACCGGCCTCGGGCCGTGGTTCGACAGCCGCATCGCCTTCGTCGACGAATCCGGCTCCAAGGAGAACCGCCGCAAGCGCCTGATGGTGATGGACCAGGACGGGGCCAACGTGCGCGCGCTCACCAGCGGCGAGACCTCGGTGGTGGCGCCGCGCTATTCGCCGGCCACCCAGGACATCGCCTACATGACCCAGGCGACGGGCCAGCAGCCGCGCATCCAGGTCGTCAACCTCGAGACCGGCGCGCGCCAGGCCATCGGGCGGGCCGATTCGATGAGCACGAGCCCGCGCTTCTCGCCCGACGGCCGGCGCATCGTGATGAGCGTGCAGCAGGGCGGCAACGCCGACATCGTCAGCATGGACCTCGGCTCGAAGGCGCAGACGCCGATCACCAACGGCAACGCCATCGACACCTCGCCGACCTACTCGCCGGACGGCGGCCGGATCGTGTTCGAATCGGACCGGGGCGGCTCGCAGCAGATCTACGTGATGGGGGCGGACGGCTCGAACCCGACCCGGATCTCCTTCGGCGACGGCTCGGCCTCGCAGCCGGCCTGGTCGCCCAAGGGCGATCTCATCGCCTTCACCCGGCAGCGCAAGGGCTCCTTCGCGATCTGCGTGATGAAGCCGGACGGCTCGGGCGAGCGCGTGCTCACGGAGGGCTTCCACAACGAGGGCCCGACCTTCGCGCCCAACGGCCAGTACGTGGTGTTCTTCCGCGATCCGGGCGGCGAGGGCGGCGGCAAGCTCTACATGGTCGACATCACCGGCAAGGTCGAACAGCCGGTGCCGACCCCCTCCTACGCCTCGGACCCGAGCTGGTCGCCGCTGCTGGCGGGGAAGTAGGGCCTCACCAACCCGGGGTCAGCGCGCCGTCCTCCTCCTCGTGGGCGGCGGCAAGACCGCCGATCAGCCCCTCCGCCTCGTCGCGAAGGGCGAGGGGAAGGGCGCCGAGAGCCGGATCGTCGAACCGGAGGTGCGGTAGGCGTGTCATCAGGAGCTCGGCCACCAGGCTGGCCTGGGCGGCGTTGCGTGATCGTTTGAAGGTATCACGATCGGGGCGCTTTGCGAGCCACGCCTTGTGCAGGGCGAAGGCGCGAGGGTCCGGCACTGTGATCGTCAAGGGATAGCCGCGCTCATCGACGACGGTGACGGCGGTTTTCGGACTGTTCACGAGCCAGGCGAGGCCCTCGATCTCGACGGCTTGAAGATCGGTGTCGTCCGATCCCAATCGAGCACGATGGATCGATGCCATCCTGCTCCTCGGCATCGGCGCGATCAGATCGACCATGTAGCCATCGCGGTTCACGGCCCGAAACCCGCCCTTGCCCAGGATGTCGAAGGAGCGGTCGACCTTCTTCAGCAGGCCCACCACTCCCTCACGGGCGATGTCGGGCGCGAGGAGCTTCAGGCGTACCCTTGCGTCGTAGAGAAGGTCGATGTCCTCGGTCGCCAGATGGCCGCCCGCGACCTGAACGCCACACAAGCGTTCGTACGCGAACAGGGCGTTGGTGCCGACGACCGTGAGGGCGGCGTCTCCGAGCTTGGCTTGATCGATCCGCCGCAGGATCCGTCCGGCTATGACCGGTACGCGCCCAAGGCCAAGGGCGCGGTTCACCGGGGCCATCGCATCGAGGCGTTTGGCCAGCCGAGCGACGCGAAAGCGAGACTGCAGGCGTCCGATGAGGAACTGGCGATGGATCCGTTCGGTCTCCGGACTGCGTGCTCCGAGCGAGGACCAGATGCCCTGCCGCTTCCGGTAGAGGTAGCGATGACCGCTGACGGACTTCCAGGCCATCGAACCCGTAAAACTACGGTGGTGTCGCTCCCAAGCAGTGCGATAGGCGGCGAGCACCTGCTCGACATCGATCGCCTGGCGGGCCTGGTCTCCGTTCAACTCACTGTAGGGCCGCATGCTATCCCCCCAGCCGTACCGATCGAGCCCAGGGAACGAATGATCGTCCGTCGTCAGCTGCAAGCCTTTGTCTCGATTGTGATTATCCCTTTTTGACGCCGAACGCGATCAAAAAGGGATAATTCATCGGCGCTGCTGGGAGGGTAAGTGGGCGAGCCCCAGTGCGCCGCCCGTCAGATCTCGATCACCGGCGGCCGGCCGCGACCCACATCCTGCGGGTCGAAGGCGACGCTCTTGACGATGGCGAAGACCGGTCGGCCCGGTTCGAGGCGAAGGTCGCGTGCCGAGGCGCGCGTGAGGCGGGCGGCGAGGACGGCGCCGTTGCAGTCGATCTCGACCAGCACCGTGGCCGCTACCGAGGGCACGAGGCCGAGCACATGGCCCCGGAGGACGTTGCGCGCGCTCAGGCCCACCGGTGGCGCCAGCGCGACGAGGACGTCGCGCGCCGGGATGCGCAGCCGCACCGCGCTGCCGACGGGCCGGGAGAGACGCGGCACCGTCAGCGTGCCGACGCGCCCGTCGATCCGCGTCAGGCCGGAGTCCGCGTCGTGGGCGGCCACGACGAGGTCCAGGACCGCCCCCGCCTCGCCGTCGCCGACCGGGACGAGGTCGGTCCGGCGCAGGACCGCATCGGCCGGGCCGGAGGCGGCGATGCGGCCGGCCTCCATCACCACCACGGTATCGGCCAGCCGCGCCACCTCGGCGACGGCGTGGCTCACGTAGACGATGGGGATCCCGGCCGCATCGCGCAGGCGTTCGATGCAGGACAGGATCTCGTCCTTGCGGGCCTCGTCGAGGGCGGCCAGCGGCTCGTCCATCAGGAGGAGGCGCGGTCGGCTGAGCAGCGCCCGGCCGATGGCGACCCGCTGCGCCTCCCCCCCGGACAGGCCGGCGGGACGGCGGGCGAGGAGATGGCCGATGCCGAGGATGGCGACGACCGTATCGGGGTCGAGGCCGGTGGTCTCGGGCCGCGCCCGCGCGAACCAGCGCCCGTAGCCGAGGTTCTGGCGCACCGTGAGATGGGGCAGGAGACGGGCCTGCTGGAACACGGTGGCGATGCCGCGCCGGTGCGCCGGCACGCTGACGCCGCCTTGCGTGTCGAGGAGCGTCTCGCCGGACAGGACGATGCGGCCGCGGTCGGGCCGCACGAGGCCGGCGACGAGGTCGATCACCGTGGTCTTGCCCGATCCCGAGCGTCCGAACAGCGCGGTGAGGCCCGGGCCGGTCTCGAACGCCACGTCGAGGGCGAAGGCGCTCCGCGTCAGGCCGGCCGCGACGGACAGGGTCATCCCGCGATCCGCGCTGCGAGGCGCCGCGCCAGCACCTCGGAGGCCAGCACCGCGGCGAGGGCGATGGCCACGGCGATCAGGGTGAGGCGCAGGGCGCCGGCCTCGCCGCCGGGGACCTGCGTCAGGGTATAGATCGCCGAGGGCAGGGTCTGGGTCTCGCCGGGGATGTTCGAGACGAAGGTGATGGTGGCGCCGAACTCGCCCATCGCCTTGGCGAACCCCAGCACCGCCCCGGCGAGGATGCCGGGCAGGCTCAGGGGCAGCGTCACCGTGAGGAAGACCGCGAGCGGCCGGGCGCCGAGCGTCGCCGCCGCCTGCTCGAGGCGCCGGTCGACGGCCTCGATCGACAGGCGCATCGCGCGCACCATCAGTGGGAATCCCATGATGGCGCAGGCCAGCGCCGCCCCGGTCCAGCGGAACGAGAACACGATGCCGAGATCGGCCAGGACCCCGCCCGCCCAGCCGCGCCGGCCGAACGTCAGCAGCAGCAGGTAGCCGGTCACCACCGGCGGCAGGATCAGCGGAAGATGGACGAGGGCGTCGAGGAACGCTCGCCCGACGAATTTTCCCCGCGCCAGCAGCATGGCGACGGCCAGCCCCGGCCCGAGGCTCGCCAGGGTCGCGATGGAGGCGACCTTCACGCTGAGCCAGATGGCGGTGGTCTCGTCGGGCGTGAGGCCGAGCCAGGCCGTCACGATGGTCGGCGTGGTGATGACAAAGCGCGCGAAGCGCTCACGTCCTGTTCTCGGCGCCGATCACGCCAAAACCCTGCCGCTCGAAGAACACCCGCGCCGGCGCGCTGCGCAGGTAGCCGAGCAGTGCCGCCGCGTCCGGGTGGGTCGAGTCCCTGGTGCGCGCCAACGGGTAGATCACGGGGGGATGGCTGCCGGTCGGGAATGTGCCCACGACCCGCACGCTCGGATCCGAGACCGCGTCGGTGGCGTAGACGATGCCGAGCGGCGCCTCGCCGCGGGAGACGAGAAGAAGCGCGGCGCGCACGTTCTCGGCCTGGGCCAGCCTGTCCTTGACGCCGGCCCAGGCCCCGAGGCTCTCCAGCGCCGCCTTGCCGTACCTGCCGGCGGGCACCGCATCGACGTTGGCCACCGCGAGCCGGCCGCCGCCGAGGCGCGCGGCGAGGTCGAGGCCGGGCACGAGGGGAATCGCCTCCGGGCCGTCCTTGGGGGCGATCAGGACGAGGGCGTTGCGCAGGAGGTCGACGCGGGTCTCGGGTCGGATGCCGCCTTTGGCCGCCACGTCGTCCATCCACGCGAGGTCGGCGGAGAAGAACAGGTCGGCCGGCGCCCCGGCCTCGATCTGCTTGGCGAGCGCGCTCGAGGCCGCATAGGAGACCCTCGCCGTCCTGCCGGTCTCCTTCGACCAGGCGGCGACGGCCTCGTCGAGGGCGTTCTTCAGGCTGGCGGCGGCGAACACCACCACGGGCGTCTGCGCGCGAACCGGTGTCGCGCCCAGCGTCATCGCGAGGAGGGCAGCGAGGCAGAGTCGTCGCGTGGCAGTCGTCATCGAGCGTCTCCGTCGCCCCGGTGGCGGGGCGGCGGCATCATAGGTCGCGGTTGCGCGGCGGCAAGCCGCCGGCCGCCTCGGCCTCGTCATGGGACACGTCCTCGCGGCGATGCAGCCGGCTCAGGAGAACCAGCAGCGGCCCGGGCACCGGCGCCGCCAGCGCCTGTGCCCCCAACGTTTCCATCCCGGTCTTGCGTCCCCGCCGCCGCCGCAGCGACAACCCGGGCGCGAGCACCACCGACGCTTTGCGGCCGGCTTTCTTGTTCGTCATACGCACACGCACCCTCGAATGTCGGGTCGACCTCGGAGAAGCCACCGAAAACGCGGACCCCCGTTGCCGTGTTCCGGCGCCGCCGCAAGATTGGAACGTTTCAAGAACGCAAGCCGCCGGTGGCGGCGGAGCTTCGCCGGTGATAGAGCCGGCACCATGCTCGAAGGCCTGCCCCCCCACCGCCCGACACACGTCCTGCGCCTGATGACCGACGAGGGTTCGGCGCGGGCGATGACGGATCTCCTCGGCGAGATGTTCGATCCGACCCAGACGGCGGTGGCCGCCTTCGAGGCCGAGGATGGCCGCACCTGGCGCCTGGAGGCCTATTTCGCCGACGCCCCCGACGAGGCCATGATCCGCGACATGATCCGCCCGGTGGTCGGCGACCAGGCGGATGCGGCGAGCTTCGAGACCATCGACCAGCAGGATTGGGTGCGCGCCTCCCTGGAGGGCCTCAAGCCGGTGCGGGCCGGACGCTTCCTCGTCCACGGCTCGCACGACCGCGACACGGTGCGGGTCAACGACCTCGCCATCGAGATCGAGGCGGCGCTCGCCTTCGGGACCGGGCACCACGGCACCACGCTGGGCTGCCTGCGCGCGCTCGCCGCCGTGCTCAAGCGCGGCCGGCCGGGGCAGGTGCTCGATGTCGGCACCGGCACCGGCATCCTCGCCTTCGCCGCCGCCAAGGCCCTGCGCAAGCCGGTGATCGCCGGCGACCTGGACCCGGAGGCGGTGTTCACGGCCCGCGGCAATGCCCGTCTCAACGGGCTCGGTCCCCTGGTGCGGCTCTACCAGGGGCCGGGCGTGCGCCATGCGCTGGCCGACCGCCCGCGCCGGTTCGACGTGGTCTTCGCCAACATCCTGGCCCGGCCGTTGAAGCGCCTCGCCCCCTCGCTCACCGCCACCGTCTCCGGCCGCGGCGTGCTGATCCTGTCCGGCTTGATCGAGCGCGATGTGCCGGGCGTGCTCTCCACCTACCGCCACCGCGGCTTTCATCTGGCCGAACACGGCCTGATCGAGGGCTGGGCGACCCTGGTCCTGCGTCGCGGCGGTGCGGCGGCGCGGCCGTTCTGAGACCGTCCTCGCCGGCTTGCCGGTGGCGGACGCCGGCCTTAACCCTGGCGGGATGAGCCGCCGCCGCTTCCAGACCTTCGACGACCCGGGCCACCGCGAGGGTGGCGCCCGCCTCGGGGCCTTGCGCGATGCCCTGCGCGGGGCCGGCCTCGACGGGTTCGTGGTGCCGCGCGCCGACGAGCACCAGTCGGAATACGTGCCGGCCAACGCCGAGCGCCTCGCCTGGCTCACGGGCTTTACCGGTTCGGCCGGCACCGCCATCGTCCTCCTGGATGCCGCGGCCCTGGTGGTGGACGGGCGCTACACGCTGCAGGCCCCCGAGCAGGTCGACACCGCCCACATCACCCCGGTGGCCCTGGCCGAGACCACCGTCGAGGCCTGGATCTCGGGCCATCTGTCGGCCGGCGCTCTGCTCGGCTACGACCCCTGGCTTCACACCGCCGAAGGTGTCGGCCGCCTGGAGAAGGCGGCGGCCAAGGCCGGCGCTACCATCCGGGCGGTGGAGTCCAACCCCGTCGATGCGGTCTGGCCGGACCGGCCGGCGGCACCCGCCGGGCCGGTGGTGCTGCATTCCGAGGCCCTGGCCGGGGAGCCGGTGGCGGGCAAGCTCGCACGCATCCGCGCGGCGCTGGAGACGGTGGCCTGCGACGCTCTGGTCGTCTCGGATCCGCACAACCTCGCCTGGGCGTTCAACCTGCGCGGGGCCGACATCGCCCACACTCCGCTGGCGCTCGGCTACGCGATCCTGCCCCGCGAGGGCCGGCCCGCGCTGTTCCTCACCTCGCAGGACATCGCACCCGACCTGCGCGACGCCCTGGCGGGGCTGGCCGACATCCATCCGCGTGCCGCCTTCGCCGCCGCCCTCGCCGGCCTGACGACGGGACGCATCCGCCTCGACACCGCCACGGCGGCGGTGGCGCTCAAGGGCCGGATCGAGGCGGCGGGTGCGAGCGTCGATCTCGGTCCCGATCCGATCGCGGCGATGAAGGCCGCCAAGAACGCCGCCGAGATCGACGGCGCCCGGGCCGCCCACCACCGAGACGGCCTCGCGGTCGCCCGCTTCCTCGCCTGGGTCGATGCGCGGCCGGCCGGCTCCCTCACCGAGATCGCCGCCGTGGAGGCGCTGGAGGATTTTCGCGACCGGGGCGGCGAATTGCGCGACGTCTCGTTCCCGACCATTTCGGGCAGCGGCCCCAACGGCGCCATCGTCCACTACCGCGTCACCCGGGGCACCGACCGCACGGTCCGGGACGGCGAACTGTTCCTGATCGATTCCGGCGCCCAATACGCCGACGGCACCACCGACATCACCCGCACCCTGGCGGTGGGCACCCCGAGCGAGGAGATGCGCGACCGCTACACCCGGGTGCTCAAGGGCCACCTCGCCATCGCCCGCGCGGTGTTTCCGCAGGGGACCACCGGCGCGCAGATCGATGCCTTCGCGCGCCAGCCCCTGTGGCAGGCCGGCCTCGAGTTCGACCACGGCACCGGCCACGGCGTCGGCGCCTTCCTCTCGGTGCACGAGGGGCCACAGCGCATCGCCAAGACCGGGCACGTCGCCCTGGTGCCGGGCATGATCCTGTCGAACGAGCCGGGCTACTACCGCGCCGGTGCCTACGGCATCCGCATCGAGAACCTGATCCTGGTGGAGACCCGGGCCATCGCCGGCGCCGAGCGGCCGATGCTCGGCTTCGAGACCCTGACGCTCGCCCCCTACGACCCGCGCCTGATCGACACGGGCCTCCTCGATGCCGGCGAGATCGCCTGGATCGACGCCTATCACGCCCGGGTGCGCGCGGCGCTCTCCCCCGGCCTCGAGCCGGCGACGCGGGCGTGGCTCGACGACGTAACCCGGCCGCTCGGAGCGGCGAAGGAGCGGTAGGCTTTGCCGCAGCCCCGCCGTCTCGCGTTGGCCGGCAGAATCGCGGCGCCTATGTACAAAGTCACACGTCGCGGTGATTGACGGCGCTCCCCCTCTTCCTTGCGGGGAGGGGGCGGGGATGTCGGGGTGGTTCGCCCGGTCTCGACGCAGGGTCCCCCGGCCACCCCACCTCCAACTCCTCCCCGCAAGGGGGAGGAGAGGCGTGTAACCGAAGGACGCGGATGACCCGGCTTCTCGCCCTCTTGCTCATCGCCATCGCCGGCCTGTCCGGCGCCTCGGCCCAGGGCCTCAAGCTCCCGGCCGATCTCGTCAAGGCCAGCCTGGTGGCCGAGCCCGGCGCGATCCGGGCGGGCGAGCCGTTCGCGATCGGCATCCGCATGGCGATGCGGGAGCACTGGCACGTCTACTGGCGCAACCCCGGCGATTCCGGCCTGCCGCCGGAGATGGCCTGGACCCTGCCGCAGGGATTTTCGGCCGGCGCCATCGACTGGCCGACCCCGAGCCGCATCCCGGTGGCACACCTCGTCAACTTCGGCTTCGAGAACGAGGTCGTGCTGCTCGCGACGGTGACGCCCCCGGCCGATCTCGCGCCGGGCAAGCCCGTGACCATGTCGGGCCGCCTCAGCTACCTGGTGTGCGAGCGCGAATGCGTGCCCGGCACCGCCGACCTGCGCCTGACGGTCCCCGTCGCACCGGAGGGGGCGAGTGCCGCGCCCAACCCGCAGAACCGCGCCCTGTTCGCCAAGGCCCGCGCGGCGCTGCCCAAACCCTCGCCGTGGCCCTCGTCCCTGAGCCGGGACGGCGAGCGGCTGGTGGTGAGCCTCGAGGCTCCCGGCCTGACGCCCGAGGCGATCCGCAACGTCGCCTTCTTCCCCTATGCCGAGACCGCCGTCGAACACGCCGCCCCGCAGGATGTCGCGGTCGACGGGAGCGGCCTGCGCCTGACGCTGACGCGCGCCACCATCGAGGCGACCCCCCCGGCCGAATTGCCCGGCGTCCTCACCTTCGACGAGGTGACGCCGGAGGGGACCCTGGCCCGGTCGTTCGCCCTCGGCGAGGCACCCCCGCCGCCCGCCTCGGCCGTGCCCGCCGCCGCCGACACCGCCGTGGCGACGCCCCCGCCCGCCGAGGCGGACCTGACCCTGTGGGGGGCGGCCGGACTCGCCTTCCTCGGCGGCATCATCCTCAACCTGATGCCCTGCGTCTTCCCGGTGTTGTCGATCAAGGTGCTCAGCCTCGTGCGCCATTCCGGCGAGCCGCCGGCGCGGGTGCGGCTGCATGGGCTGGCCTATACCGCCGGGGTGCTGGCGATGTTCCTGGGGCTCGCCGGCCTGCTCATCGCCCTGAAGGGCGCGGGGGCGTCGATCGGCTGGGGCTACCAGCTGCAATCGCCCCTGGTGGTGGCGGGCCTGGCCTACCTCCTGTTCGCCATGGGCCTGAGCCTGTCCGGAGTGTTCCACCTCGGCGGCTCGGTCGCCGGGATCGGCGACGGGCTCACCCGCAAGTCCGGCCTGTCGGGCTCGTTCTTCACCGGCGTCCTCGCGACCGTGGTGGCGACCCCCTGCACCGCTCCCTTCATGGGCTCGGCGGTGGGTTTCGCCCTGACGCAGCCGGCCGGCGTCGCGCTGACCGTGTTCGCGAGCCTGGGGTTGGGCCTCGCCCTGCCGTTCCTCGTGCTCACCACCTGGCCGGCGGCGGTGCGGCGCCTGCCCCGGCCCGGCGCCTGGATGGACGTGCTCAAGGGCGCCTTCGCCTTCCCGCTCTACGCCACCGCCGCCTGGCTGATCTGGGTGCTGGCCCAGCAGGTCGGCTCGACCGGGCTGCTCTCGGCCCTCCTCGGCCTCGTCCTCGTCGGGTTCGCCGCCTGGGCCTGGGAGAAGGCCGGCGCGGCCGCCCCGACCGGGCGGGCGATCGGGCGCGGGGCGGCCGTGGCCGCCCTGGTGGCGGTCGCCGCCCTCACCCTCGGGCTCGACCGGGACCGGGCGGAGGGGACGGCTGTCGCCGGCGGCACGGAAGCGTTCACCCAGAGCCGCCTCGACGCCCTGGTGGCCGCGGGCAAGCCGGTGTTCGTGAACATGACGGCGGCCTGGTGCATCACCTGCCAGGTCAACGAACGCACGGCGCTGCGCACCGACGCGGTGCAGGCGGCGTTCAAGGCGCGCGGCGTCACCTACCTCAAGGGCGACTGGACCAACCAGAACCCCGAGATCACCCGGCTTCTGGAAAAGCATGGCCGCAACGGCGTGCCGCTCTATCTCCTCTACGGCAGCGGAGCCGCACCGGCCGTGCTGCCGCAGATCCTCACCCAGGGCGCGGTCCTTGCCGCCCTGGAGCCTTTGCCCCTGGCCGTCGCCGACCGCAGCGCGGCTTTCGATGCGACCTTGACGAGGTGAGAGTGATGACGACCACGCGCCGCCGCTGCCTGACCCTGACCGTTGCCGCCGCCCTGCTGACCCTGCCGCTTGCCGCGAAGGCCGCGGGCCCCCAGATCGGGAAACCGGCCCCGGTCTTCACCGCCACCGATGCCGACGGCAAGGCCGTCCGGCTGTCCGATTACGCCGGCAAGACCGTCGTGCTCGAATGGACCAACCACGACTGCCCGTTCGTGAAGAAGATGTACGGCGGGCAGGCGATGCAGGCCCTCCAGAAGAAGTGGACCGAGGCCGGCGTGGTCTGGCTCACCGTGATTTCCTCCGCCCCCGGCGAGCAGGGCGCGGTCGAAGGCCAGGAGGCCAACCGCCTGACCCAGGAGCGCGGTGCCGCGCCCACCGCCGTCGTGCTCGACACGACGGGCACCGTCGGCAAGGCCTACGACGCCCGCACCACGCCGCAGATGGTGGTCATCACCGGGGACGGCACTCTCGTCTACAACGGGGCCATCGACGACAAGCCCACCGCCAACCTCGACGACCTCAAGACCGCCAAGAACTACGTCGACGCGGCGCTGACCGAGGTCGCGGCCGGCAAGCCGGTGAGCGTGAAGACCTCCAAGCCCTACGGCTGCTCGGTGAAGTATTCCTCGTAAGCGGCGACGGTCGTTCCCGCGACGAAGCTGCGCATCAGGAGATGCGCGATCGCCATCGGCGGCGGCGTTGAAAGGCCGCCGGGATGGGCCCCGGCGATCATCGCCGTGACCTCGTCGCGGGAGAACCAGCGCGCGTCCTCGAGTTCGGCGGCGTCGCGGGTGATGGCCTCGGTGAGGCTCTCGGCGACGCAGCCGATCATCAGCGAGGACGGGAACGGCCAGGGCTGTGAGGCGAGGTAGGTCACGGCGCCGATCCTCACCCCGGCCTCCTCGAAGCTCTCGCGACGGACCGCGTCCTCGATGGTTTCGCCCGGCTCGATGAAGCCGGCGAGGCACGAGTACATGCCCGGCGGGAAATGCGGGCCGCGGCCGAGCAGGCAGGCGTCGCCGCGGGTGATCAGCATGATCGCCACCGGATCGGTGCGCGGGAAATGATGCGCGCCGCAGGCCGGGCAGTCGCGCCTGAAGCCGGCCGCCACCACCGCGGTCGCGGTGCCGCAGTGTGCGCAAAAGCCGTTCCTGGCGTGCCAGGAGAGGAACGACCGGGCCGTGGCCACCACCCCGAGTTCGTCCGGCGCCACGCGGCCGGCCGAGGCGAGGGAGCGCAGGTCCACGACGTCGAAGCGCCCACCGGCCTCTGCCGTCAGTGCGGCGGCGAAGACCGGGCGCCCGTCGACCCGGCCGAGGTAGATCGTCAGGCTGCGCTCGCCCGCGCCGGGGGCGAGGTCGTGGCTCAGCAGCGCGGTGTCGCCGGACAGCACGATGCCGTCGGGGGCGACGCAGACGGTCAGCGCCTCGGCGGCCTCGGGCGGAAACGGCGGCGCCTCGCGCTCGGCCGAGTGGCGCACGAGGCGGCTCCGGGCATAGCCGAGGCCGTGGTCGGGGCGATCGGCCATCGGCTCAGGCCGCCGCGAACAGGGTGGCGATGCGCTCGACCATCTGGGCGCGGGCATGGGCCGGATAGGGGGAGGCGGTGCCCACCCCCCAGACCGGGGCCGGCCAGGCCGGGTCCGACAGGAACCGCCCGACCACGTGGACGTGGAGCTGGGGCACCACGTTCCCCAGGGCGGCGACGTTGACCTTGTCGGGCTTGGCCAGGGCGAGCATCACGCCCACCGCGAGGCGCATCTCGGCCATCAAAGCGGCGCCGTCCTCCGGCGTGAGGTCGGTGATCTCGCTGGCGCCCGCCCGGCGCGGCACCAGCACCAGCCAGGGAAACCGGGCGTCGTCCATCAGGAGGACGCTGCACAGGGCGAGATCGCCCAGGTGTACGGTGTCGGCGGAGAGGCGCGGGTCGAGGGCGAAGGCATCGGTCATGACGACGCGATGTAGGGCGAAACCGCGCCCGGGGCGATGCCGCGAGGCGACCGGCGCGCGGGTCAGGTGCGCCGACACGCTTTTCCCCCCACCCGCAATCCACTAAGGGGCCCTGACAGCGGCGCTCAGGGGCAGGGATGGAACGCGGGCCGATCCTCTTCACCTGGCATTCCGCGAGACGCCAGCACGCCCTCGCCCTCGCCCTCGCCCTGGGGGCTGGCGGCCCGCTGGCGCTGGCGACCCTGCTGTGCCTGCGCGACCTCGTCGCCGTGCTGGTCTCGCCCAAGGCGGGCATCGTGCCGTTCCTGCGGGTGGTCGTCGCCTGGCCGGGGCGGGCGGAGCCGACGGTGCTGGTGCCGGGCTGGCCGCTGCCCGTGGCCGAGCTCACCCTGGCCGCCCTCGTCGGGCTGGCCCTGGCCGCCACCCTCGCCGCGGCCCTGGGCTGGGCGGTGGGGCGGCTGTGCTTTCGCGCGCAGACGCGGGCGCTCCAGCGCCTCAACGGTCGCGTCACCGATGCGATCCTGCGCGCGCCGGCCGCCGCCCGCGACGAGGTGCGCGGCCTGACCCAGCTCGTCGGCCAGCTGCTCGCGCGGATGGACATGCTGCTGGGCCTCGGCATCCTGGCCCCGGCGCTGGCCCTCGGCGCGATTCTCCTCACCCTGATCCTGGCCTATCTCGCCGCGCCGCGCCTGGTGCCGGCGGTGACCCTCGGTCTGCTCGCGGCCGGGCTCGCCCGGGCGCTGATCCTGCGCCGCAGCGAGGCCCGCTCGGCCCTGCGCCGCCGGGAGAGCGCGGCGGCCGAGCGCGCGCTGGCCGACCTCGTGCGGCGGATGCCGGCGGTGCGGGCGCACGGTGCGGCGGCCTTCGAGCGGGCCCGCATCGGCGCCAAGGGGCGGGTGGCGCGCGAGGCCCTGACCGCGTCCGAATCGGCCCTGGCCTACGCGCGGGCGCCCTCCGTGGCGTTGGGCATCCTGTTGCCGGCCATCGCGCTCGCCGCCTCCCTGTGGCGCGGGCCGGCGGCCGAGGGCGAGAGCGTGGACGTCGGCGCGCTCGCCGCCACCGGCGGCGCCTTCGTGCTCGCCGTCGTCGCGATCTCGGTGGTGCTGCGCCTCTGGTTGGTCCACGTCGCCGCCGCACCGGTGTTCCTGGAGATCGCCCTGAGCCTGCGCGGCCTCCAGGCGCGGCTGGCCCCCGGCGCGGCCGGTGCGGCCTTTCCCGAGGCGGGGCCTCTGGCGGTGGCCGGGGCCGGCGCCTACGACCCGGTCACCGGCGAGCGCCTCACCGGCGTCACCGTCACGGTACCGATGCCCGGCCACGTGGCGATCCTGGGCGGCGCCGGCAGCGGCAGCCGCGTGCTCGCCGCCCTCCTGGCGGGCCAGCTCGAGCCCACCGCCGGCGCGGTGCTCTACGCCGGCACCGACCTGCGCGCCCTCGACCCCGCCGAGCGCGCCCGGCGCATCGCGCTCGCCGGCGCCGAGGCGATCCTGATCGAGGGCACCCTGCGCCAGAACCTGCTCTACGGGGCCGCCCCCGAGGCGGTGCCCTCCGAGACCGAACTCGTCGCCATCCTGCACCAGACCGGGCTCGACGCCTTCGTCTACGCCCGCGGCTTGGAGGGTACCGTCGATCCGGTGGCCGATCCATTGCTGTCGCAGGCCGTGGTCGCCGCCCGCCAGGCGGTGCGCGATGCGCTCGCCGCCGACGGGGCGGCGCATTTCGTCGAACCGTTCGACCCCGCCCGCTACGGCCATCAGGCGACGGTGGGCGAGAACATCCTGTTCGGCGAGCCGGTGGACCCCGCCTTCATCGGAGGCGCCCTCTGCCGCCACCCCTACCTCCGCGCGGTGCTGGAGGCCGAGGACCTGACCCGCCCCCTCGTGGAGGTCGGGCTGCAGGTGGCGCGCTCCACCGTCGAGATCTTCGCCGACCTGCCCGACGACCACCCCCTGTTCGACGCGTTCTCGCTGTTTCCCGCGGCCGAGCGCGGCTTCTTCGAGGACCTCGTCGCCCGCCAGCCGGAGGCGCGGGGCTGGCGGCGCGGCCCCGCCGGCCAGCGCGACCGCGAGCGCCTGATCGGGCTCGCCCTCCTCTACAGCGAGACCCGCCACCGCTTCGGCCTCGTCGACGCCGCCTTCGAGGACCGGATCGTGGCCGCCCGCCACTCGTTCCGGGCGATGATGCCGGCGCACCTGCGCCCCGGCATCGCCTTCTACGATCCGGCCCTCCTCAACCCCGCCGCCAGCTTCGAGGAGAACATCCTGTTCGGCCGCATCAACGGCGAGGAGGCCGGCGCCGAGGTCAGGGTGCGTGCCCTGGTGCGCCGCGTCCTCTCCGAACAGGGGCTCGAGCCCGGCGTCTATCGGCTCGGCCTGTCGAGCCGGGTCGAGCCGGGTCTCGGCGGCGGCGGCGCGAGTCTCGGCGAAAACGCCATCGACGCCCGCACCCGCATCGCCATCGACCTCGCCCGCTGCCTCGTGCGCCGCCCCGACATCGTGGTGGTCGCCATCGCCTTCGAGGACCGCAAGCCCGACAGCGTCCGCGCCAAGCTCACCGCCCTGCGCACGGCCCGCGCCGGCACCGGCCTCGTGGTCTGCCTGCCGGACGCGGGGTTCTTGGATGCGGACACGCCGTTCGACCGGGTGTTGGGGGTGGAGCGGGGGGTGGTTTCGGTGGTGGGGTGAGTTGGCTCAACGTTTGATCGGCGATTTGATTTTGAACCGCTCTTTAGTCTGTCCGTTTTTAGAAATCCGGTCGATAAAAAGCCTTGATTGACACCGTCCGGGAAGAAGTGGAACGAGGCCGGCTCCGAACCTTTATTGGATGCCATGAACCACGCACGCTAGGCGACGTCCCCCGTCCATTTCCCGCCCCAATGGGATGCAAGACCTAAAAGTCGTTCGCGCGTGGGCCGGTCCGGTGTCGGGCCGGCGGTTCGCTTCTCCCCCAGGGCCCGTATGGATTCCTCTTCACAGGCGGCGGTGGCGTGGGCCCGGCTCGGGCGGGTCGCCGTGGGGGCGCTGCTGATCCTGGTCGCCGGCCTGGCGCGCGAGGCGGCGGCGCAGCCGGCCAAGGCTTTGGCGCCGATCCCGGGGGCGACCCTGGCGCTGATGGCCGCCAAGGGCACCACCGCCGCGGCGCCGGTGCTGTTCCGGGCCTACAAGAAGGAAGCCGAGATCGAGGTCTGGAAGCGGGCCGGCAGCGGTCGCTTCGTGCATGTGAAGACCTATCCGATCTGCCGCTGGTCGGGCCAGCTCGGCCCCAAGCGCAAGACCGGCGACCGCCAGACCCCCGAGGGGTTCTACACGGTGGCCAAGTCGCAGATGAACCCGAACTCGGCCTACTATCTGTCTTTCGACGTCGGCTATCCCAACGCCTACGACCGCGCCCACGGCTACACCGGTTCGGCGGTGATGGTGCACGGCGTGTGCTCCTCGATGGGGTGCTTCGCCATGACCGATGCGGTCGCCGGCGAACTGTTCGCCATCGCCCGTGATGCCTTGGCCGGCGGCCAGGCGGCCTTCCAGTTCCAATCCTTCCCCTTCCGGATGACGGCGGCCAACCTCGCCCGCCACCGCACCGACCCGGAGTATCCGTTCTGGCGCCAGCTGAAGGAGGGGTCGGACCGGTTCGAGGCCTCGGGCGAGGAGCTGGTGACCGGGGTCGCGGCCGGGCGCTACGTCTTCGCCCCCTCCAGGGACCCGCAGCGCGAACGCGAGGTGGCCGCCCGCCGCGCCGAGGAGGACGCGCGCATCGCCGGCCTCGTCGCCGACGGGGTGGCGGCCGTGCGCACCACCTATTCGGACGGGGGCCAGCATCCGTTCTGGGCCGCCTTCTCGGCCCGGGGCGGCGCCGTCGGCATGCTCAGCCGGCCCGAGGCCCTGGCCTACGCCGGGCAGGAGGTGGTGGTGATCCCCGCCCGGCGTGCGCCGGTGCAGGTCGCCGAGGCGGTGTGGTCGCTCTGGATCGCGCGCAACTCGCGCCATGCCCCGTGGCGGGCGCCGGCCTTCGTGCCCGCCTACGACGCGGCGCCCGCGCCGTTCGCGCCGCTCCTCACCCGCTACGCCCAGACCCTGCCCACCGTGGTGGCCGCCACCCTGGCCGGACAGGTGCCCCCGGCGGCCCCGGCGCCCGCGCGGGCGGTGGAGGTGCTTGCGCAACGGTGACGGCCGTGTGGTATGCCAGCCGCCGCCCGGCCTCCGGCCCGTGTGCGGTCACGCACATCGGCGGCATGGCCGGATCACTACCTCAGGACGACGAAACCGATGAGGCCAATGATGGGCGGAGTGCGACGTGCCCGGGCCCGTCGCAGCACCGGCGCCCGTCACAGGAGAGGCCGAGCCCGGAACACCGGATATGGGACCGCGACCGGACGGATCGCGGCGAGTGGTTGACGGTCCATGACGCAGTGCAACGCCATCGAGACAGGTCCCTTCGGCGATCATCGGGCCGAGGCGGCCGCCGCCGAAGTCGCGGCCCTGGGGGACCGTAGCCTGTCGCTCCGGTTCTGGGGCGTGCGTGGCTCCACGCCGGTGAGCGGGCCCGATTACCAGGAGTTCGGGGGCAACACGCCCTGCCTCGAGATCCGCTGCGGGCAGCGCCTGTTCATCCTCGATGCCGGCTCGGGCCTCAACGCCTGCGGGCTGCACCACCGCGCCGGCCTGCCGCAGGAGATCGATCTCCTGTTCAGCCACCTCCACCTCGACCACACCGCCGGCCTGCCGTTCTTCAAGCCGGCGATCCTCGACCCGACCCGGACCGTGAACACCTATTGCGGCAACCTCGACGGCGCCTGCGCGACCGCCGCCCTCGACCGGCTGTTCTCGCCGCCGCTGTTCCCGGTCACCCTCGCCTGCATGCCGGCCAAGCTGGCGCACCACGGCTTCCGGGCCGGCGAGCCGTTGGTGTTCTCCGACGGGATGAGGGTGGAGACGATCCTGCTCAACCACCCCCAGGGCTCCACCGGATACCGCTTCGAGCACGGCGGACGCCGCCTGTGCATCATCAGCGACATCGAGCATTCGGACCCCTGGCCCGACCCCGCCCTGACGGAGTTCGTGCGCGGCGCCGACCTGATGGTCTACGACGGCATGTTCACGGAGGGCGAATACCCGGTCTGCCGCGGCTGGGGCCATTCCACCTGGCAGAAGGGGGCCGAACTGGCACAGGCCGCCGGTGTCGCCGCCATGGCGATCATCCACCTGCACCCGGCCCACACCGACCCGATGCTGCGGCGGATCGAGGCCGAGATGCAGGGCGTGATGCCGACCGCCTTCATCGCCCGCGAGCGCCAGATGGTCGAGGTGGGCGCCCTCGCGTCGGGGTGGGGGACGCCGCCGCTGGCGCGGACGGGCTGAACCCGGACACCGCCCGATGAAAGCGGTGGCCCTATCGGCGAGCCCGCGCGGCGCTCGAACGAAGCCCATGTCCCACGTCACGACGTGATCGACCGGAAACGGAATCACTCCGGCCGATCTTCCAACCGGCCGGATCCGGCGCCCTCCACCAGCGCGTCCGAACCGGGGCGGACCCCGGGGGACGGGTCAGGGCATGTAGAGGCCGACCGCCTCGAAGGCCTTGCGCATCGTCTTGACGCCCAGTTCGAACGAATACGTCGAGCGGATCAGGTCCTGTCCCCTCTGGGACATCAAGGTCCACAGGTCCTTGTCTTTGGACAGGCGGGTGACGGCGTCCGCCCAATCGGCCGGATCGTCGACGATCAAGCAGTCATAGCCGTGGCGAAGCCCGATTCCCTCGGCCGCCAACGGCGAGAGCACGCACGGTACGCCGTGCGCCAGGGCACCGAGGACCTTGCCCTTGATGCCCGCGCCGCTGGTCAAAGGGGCGACGAACACGAGGCAGTGATCGTAGACTTCGGAGACGTCCTCGACATATCCCTGGATGACGACATCCTTTGCGGCCAAAGCCGTGACGTCGGGTGACACGTTGCTTCCGTAGACGTTGAAATCCATCGCCGGCGACAGGTTTCTCAGTCTCGGCATCACGCTCTTCACGAAGAAGGCCACGGCTTCGCGGTTCGGGTGGTGGTTGAAGCCCCCCAGGAACGCCACGCCGGAGCGGCCCTCGAACGGCGCCACGCTTGTCGCGATCTTCTCGACCCACGGAACGTACATGACGCGGGTGGAATCGAGGTTGTGGCTCATGATGACGGCATGTTCGACGCCGTTGTAGCTCAAGGTCAGATCGACATCGCGCATCACCGCCAGTTCGTCGTCACGAACCTGGAGCGCCCGATCCACCTGCGCGCGATCGCCCAGGTTGATACCGGCGCGGAGTTCGCGCAGGAAATGCAGATCGGCATTGTTCATGATCAGTTTCGCCTGCGGGGCGAGACGGCGGGCGAGTTCGACGCAATGGCTCGCGACATAGTAACGGGTCATGTAGATGGCATCGAACTCGCGCCCGTGCCGTTCGAGGACTTCCGAAATGGATTGGTAGAACGGCGCGTAATAGGTCTCGATCCCGAGGCGCTGAAGCGTCTCGGTATGCCGCCCGAGGTAGGCGAGGTTCTGCGGCAGGAACGAGACCTTGTAGCCGAGCGCCTGGACCATCTTCATCTCTTGGATGGCGGCGTAGCTTCCGGCATCGGTGTCGAGCTTGGGCGTCTGGAAATCGATGAACAGGACCCGGCCGATGATGCCGCGATCCTTCTCGAGGTCGGGGGTTTCGCCCTCGCGCCCGTTCTTGCGATAGTCGCTCACCCATTTGCTCTTGAACTTCGGCCGGTTGATCTCCTGGTTCTTCTTGGCCCCCGACGAAACGTCGGTGCCGCCCGTGACGCCCTCGAAATGGTAGACCACCGAGGTGGCGACATACAGCGTCTTGTAGCCGTGCTTGCGGACCTTGAACGCGAGGTCGGTGTCTTCGAAATAGGCCGGCTTGAACTCCTCGCTGAACCCGCCGACTTCGTTCCAAACGGTGAGCGGCAGCATGATCGCCGCGCCGGAGAGGTAATCGGCCTGGCGCGTGTAGGAGTAGCGCGGTTCGTGGGGGTTCTGGCTGCGCCCGTAGTTCCACGGGTTGCCGCTTCCCCAGACGATGCCGCCCGCTTCCTGGAGCGATCCGTCGGGATAGACGAGCTTGGAGCCCGCCAGCCCGACGGTGTCGAAGAGATCGAAGCTCGCCAGGAGTTCGTCGAGCCAGCCGACCGTCGGCTCGGTATCGTTGTTGAGAAAGAGGACGTACTTGCCGCGGGCTTCGAGCGCGCCCCTGTTGCAGGCGCCGATGAAGCCGAGGCCGATCTCGTTCCTGACGATCGTGATGCCCTTGGCGACGGCGTCGAGCTTCAGCGTTCGGTCCTTCGAGCCATCGTCGACCACCACGACTTCATATGACGTCTTGTTGTGGGCGAGCAGGAGCGCGCACAGGCAGAAATACGTGACCTCGAACTTGTTGTGGACCGGAATGACGATCGTGACCTGCGGGTCGGCGTGCCGCGGAAATTCGATCTCGGCGAAGTTCTTGTTGAAATCGAAGCCCTGGACGACCACGCCATGGACGTGGTGCAGGCGCCCCTGGAACGTCGCGTCCATCCCATGCCTGAGGTGGGCCTGGAGCGCGCGATACCGGTCCGCCGCCGCCGGGGCCAGATGGGTCGGCAGGCGCGGTGCCGTATGTTCCTGGAGGATGTGCCAGGGGGTGACGTGGCAGGGGACGAACTGGTAGTCGCGATACAGGAACGCGATGCCGGCGAAGTCTCGAACGTCGAAGAGATGGACCTGCCCGTCCAGCAATCGTTCCGGCAGAACGAAGTATCGTTCCGAGATTTCGCCCCAGCTGACGAGACCGTCCAATCGCAGGCCATCGCAGTACAGGCTGCAGTTCGACACGCCGTCCAGATTCACCCTGAGGGTTCGACCCCCGAGGATGGTCAGCGCCGCCTTGCTCTGATCCTGCATGGAGATGGCGTCGTAGACGACGGCCTGCTCAGCCTGGCTTTGATGATTCGCGACAAGATAGACCGTCGATCTCTCGCTGTTGATCCGATCCAGGTCGAGCTCGGCCTGATAGACCTTGGCATCCGACTGGCCGCCGATGACGGCGAGCAGGTTGCGGGTCCAGCCGTCCTCCAAGCCACCGCCGTCACCCGACGTGGGCTGGTTGCCGATGCGAAGACCGAGGTCGGTGAAGAAAACGAAGAAGTTCATTCCCCGCACGCCGTTGTGATGGCGAAGGAAACGAATGCCGAGGCGCAGCGTTTCCGCGCCGGCAGGTGCCTGGCCCCTCAGATCGACGAACTGCCAGTTCTCACGGTCCGGGCCACCCAGGTGCTCGTTGACCGTGCTGGAAACGACGTCGATGACGTGCTGGTCCGCGTTCAAGAACGCGACTTCGACACGCGCCAGTGCGCGATGGGCCGCGAAGAAACCCGTGAAGCCGTACATCCTGCCGGCATCGATCGGAATGTCTTCGCCGAACAGGGGGTCGCGATAAACGACGCTGAAGGAGGGGCTTGCGGTAGAGCCGGTCAAGTAAGCCGCCGACATTTCGACGAGGCGCGTGTCTTCGGAAAAATCGGTCCCGAAATTGACGGTCGGCGGAAGAGCGGCGGGGGCTATCCAGTTGTCGACGCCATTCGAAAAATCATGGTTGAGGAGAACGTTTCCTCCCGTCAGCAGGCGCGGTAGATTTTCCTTGGTCGGATGCAACGGGTAAATGCTGTTGCCGGCCTGGATGGAATATGTGTCAGAAAAGCCGTTCAAATCCGAAATGACTAAAGCACGTCCGTCGTATGCTCTTGCAAAGGAGTACGGCAAAGTCATATCGGCGAAACCCAATCCTGAGTCGATTCTGCACGCAAGAGCGTCTATGCGCGCTACGTGACACATTGGTGGCATCACGTGCTATCGACTGCCGATTACCAGCGCAATAGGGCGCTCGCACATCGACGGGTAGGGGCGGCGGCGCAGTTTGCGGGCCGCGGCCGGGTGGCGACCGCCCGTCGCCCGACGACCCGCCCGGGCACCGTTTCCGATTCGCGGGTTGGCCGTGAGCCGACCCCTCGCCCGGGGACTGTGCCGAGCTATTTCGAGACAGTCCCCATTCCCGCGGCGGTCGTCCCCGGCGACAGACGAAGGGCGCCGATGGATCGGCGCCCTTCGTCTGTCATGGGTCGCCGGACCGATGGTCCGAACGCGACACGGGACGTGCGTGTCAGACGGCGTTCCGACGAGTGGCGGCGATCACGAACACCCCGTCGTGCCGCCGCAGGTGTCACACTTCAGGCAGGTGCCGTTGCGGACCAGCGTGAAGTTCGCGCACTCGGGGCAGGATTCCCCGACATAGCCCTTCATCTTGGCCTCCGCGCGCCGGTCGGAGACCGTGCGCTCCGCCTTGGCGAAGGGGAGGGCGTCGAGGAGGGCCTCGGCGTGGCCCGCCGCCACCGGTTCCGCCTTCAGGGCCGTGGCGCCGCGCAGGGCATGGACCACGCCGCCGGCCGGAGCCGTGACGCCGGCCGCCGGCGAGCCGATTCCGACGCTGCCGCCGGCCGGGCCGCCCTGGATCAGGGTGAGGCGGTCGGCCGAGCCGCGCACGAGGCCGCGCGAGACCACCGTGGAGGCGGCCTGCTCGGGCTTGTCGCCGGCCCGCGTGCCCTCGCCCTCGCCCTTACCCATCACGGTGTTGCCGATCTCGGAGGGGTCGACGTGGGCGAGGTCCATCCGACCCAGGTACGAAATCGCCAACTCGCGAAAAACGTAGTCGAGGATCGAGGTGGCGTTCTTGATGGCGTCGTTGCCCTGCACGAAACCCGCCGGCTCGAAGCGGGTGAAGGTGAAGGCGTCGACGTATTCCTCCATCGGCACGCCGTACTGCAGGCCGATCGAGATCGCGATGGCGAAATTATTCATCAGGCTTCGGAAGGCGGCGCCCTCCTTGTGCATGTCGATGAAGATCTCGCCGATGCGGCCGTCGTTGTATTCGCCGGTGCGCAGGTAGACCTTGTGCCCGCCGACGACCGCCTTCTGGGTGTAGCCCTTGCGCCGGTCAGGCAGCTTCTCGCGCGAGCGGATGCGCTCGACGCGCTCGATCACCCGCTCGACGATCTTCTCGGCGAGCTGCGCCGCCTTGGCGGTGGCGGGCTGGGCCACCAGCGCCTCGATGGCCTCCTCGGCGTCCTCCTCCTCGTCGGCGATCAGGGCCGAGTTCAGGGGCTGGGACAGCTTGGAGCCGTCGCGGTAGAGGGCGTTGGCCTTGAGCGCCAGGGTCCAGGACAGCCGGTAGGCGTTCTTGCAATCCTCCACCGTGGCGTCGTTGGGCATGTTGATGGTCTTGGAGATGGCGCCCGAGATGAACGGCTGGGCCGCCGCCATCATGCGGATGTGGCTCTCCACCGAGAGGTAGCGCTTGCCGATGCGCCCGCACGGGTTGGCGCAGTCGAACACCGCGTAGTGCTCGGGCTTGAGGAAGGGGGCTCCCTCGAGCGTCATCGCCCCGCAGATGTGGGTGTTGGCCGCCTCGATGTCCTTCTTCGCGTAGCCGAGGAAGGACAGGAGGTCGAAGGTCGGGTCGGCGAGCCTGTCGGCCGGGACCTTGAGCACGTCCTTCAGGAAGTCGTCGCCCAGCGTCCAGCGGTTGAACACGAACTTGATGTCGAACGCCGACTTCAGTCCGGCCTCGATGACGGCGATCTTGTCGTCGGTGAATCCCTTGGCGCGCAAGGAACCGGCGTTGACCGCCGGCGCCTGGCCGAGCGAGCCGTGACCGACCGCATAGGCCTCGATCTCGGCGATGTCCGATTCGCGGTAGCCGAGCGAGCGCAGGGCGTCCGGCACCGCCCGGTTGATGATCTTGAAATAGCCGCCGCCGGCCAGCTTCTTGAACTTCACGAGCGCGAAGTCCGGCTCGATGCCGGTGGTGTCGCAATCCATCACCAGGCCGATCGTGCCGGTGGGCGCGATCACCGTCGCCTGGGCGTTGCGATAGCCGTGCTCCTCGCCGAGCGTGAGGGCGCGGTCCCAGGCGGCCCTGGCCCGGTCGACCAGGTTCGCCTGGGGCACGTTGGCGATGTCGAGGGGCACCGGGGCGATCGAGAGGAACTCGTAGCCGCCCGCCTCGCCATGCGCCGCCCGGCGATGGTTGCGGATGACCTTGAGCATGGCGTCGGCGTTCTCGTCGTAGCCCGCGAAGGCCCCGAGTTCGCCCGCCATCTCGGCGGAGGTGGCATAGGCCACGCCGGTCATGATCGCGGTGAGCACCCCGGCCATGGCCCGGCCCTTGTCCGAGTCGTAGGGCAGGCCCATGCTCATCAGGAGCCCGCCGATGTTGGCGTAGCCGAGCCCCAGCGTGCGGTAGCGGTAGGACAGCTCGGCGATCTCACGCGACGGAAACTGCGCCATCATCACCGAGATCTCGAGCACCACCGTCCAGAGGCGGTTGAGGTGCTCGAAGGCCTCCACGTCGAACTGGCCGGTTCCCCGGTCGAACATCGTCAGAAGGTTGGCGGATGCCAGGTTGCAGGCGGTGTCGTCGAGGAACATGTACTCCGAGCACGGGTTCGAGGCCCGGATCCGGCCGGCCGTCGGGCAGGTGTGCCAGTCGTTCATGGTGGTGTTGAAGTGCAGGCCCGGGTCGGCGGACGCCCAGGCGGCCTCGCCGATCTTGTCCCACAGCTCGCGCGCCGGCAGCGTCTTTGTCGTCTTGCCGGTGGTGCGGGCCTTCAGCTCCCAATCGGCATCCGCATCGACGGCGCGCAGGAAGTCGTCGGTGAGCGAGACCGAATTGTTGGAGTTCTGGCCGGCCACCGTGAGGTAGGCCTCCGAATCCCAATCGGTGTCGTAGACGGGGAAATCGATCTTGGTGAAGCCCTGGCGGGCGAACTGGATGACGCGCTTGGTGTAGGCGTCCGGCACCATCTCCTTGCGGGCGGCCTTGACCGCCTTCTTGAGGGCCGGGTTGCGCTCGGGGTCGAAGCAGGCGTCGCCCTCGGCCTCGCACTGGGTGCAGGCCTTCATCACCGCCTGGAGGTGTTTCGAGACGATCTTGGAGCCGGTGACGAGGGCGGCGACCTTCTGCTCCTCCTTCACCTTCCAGTCGATGTACTGCTCGATGTCCGGGTGGTCGATGTCGACGATGACCATCTTGGCCGCGCGCCGGGTGGTGCCGCCGGACTTGATGGCGCCGGCCGCCCGGTCGCCGATCTTGAGGAAGGACATCAGGCCCGACGACTTGCCGCCGCCGCCGAGTTTCTCGTTCTCGCCGCGCAGCATCGAGAAGTTCGAGCCGGTGCCCGAGCCGTACTTGAACAGGCGCGCCTCGCGGACCCACAGGTCCATGATGCCGCCCTCGTTGACGAGGTCGTCCTGGACGCCCTGGATGAAGCAGGCGTGCGGCTGCGGGTGCTCGTAGGACGAGGCAGACTTCGTCAGCTCGCCGGTGCGGTAGTCGACGTAGTGGTGGCCCTGCGCCGGGCCGTCGATGCCGTAGGCCCAGTGCAGGCCGGTGTTGAACCACTGCGGCGAGTTCGGCGCCACCATCTGGCGGGCGAGCATGAAGCGCAGCTCGTCGAGGAACGCCGACGCGTCCTCTTCAGAGGTGAAGTAGCCGCCCTTCCAGCCCCAATAGGTCCAGCAGCCGGCCAGGCGGTCGAACACCTGCGTCGAGGAGGTCTCGGAGCCGGTGCGCTCGGCCTCGGGCAGCGAAGCGAGCGCCGCCTCGTCGGCGACCGAGCGCCACAGGAACGACGGCACGTCGTTCTCTTCCACCTTCTTGAGGCGCGCGGGCACCCCGGCCTTGCGAAAATACTTCTGGGCCAGCACGTCGCTGGCGACCTGGCTCCAGCTCTCGGGGACCTCGATGCCCTCCAGCCGGAAGACGACCGAGCCGTCCGGGTTGCGGATCTCGCTCAGGGTCTTGCGGAAGGGGATCGTGGCGTAGGGGGACTGCCCGGCCGTGGTGTGGCGCCGCTCGAACCGCATGTACCTGTGTTCCTTAAGGTGTCGAGGACCATCGACGATGCCGCCGCGCCCCGACGCGGCCGGTGCCGCGGTCATGGCGTGACGACGCCGCGCATCGGCGAAAGCGCGATGCGCCGTTCTTGTAAAAACGACGAAGACCGTTGTGCCGCCCGCTCGATACGACCGCTTCGGCGACGAGAGGACCGTATCGCGACCGGACCGCTTGCGTCAACAACTAGTGTGCGCCGGCTACGTTCCCGACTAGATGTTGTGTCGCCGATGCAAATCCTGTGGATATCGCGAGGCCGCCGGTAAGTGCTGTTTTCGCTTGGCGGAATCCGCGCGGAAAAATTGTCGGCGCACAGGCCGGGACGACATCGGCCGGGCTCCGGGCCTGGTTAACGGCCGGGTGTGGGATTCCGGTCGCAGCCGGGGTCGGGGGCGGGCCGCGACTGGACTTCCCCGTCCCCCCTCACCATAGTCCCGCGCGATCACACAGACGGGGCGCCTACGCCCCCTTCAGGCGACGGCGATGGCTCTCAAGGACACGCTCCTGCGCATCTTCACCTGGTGGAACGGGCAGACGATGTCGTTGGCGCTCTACACGGCGCGCAGCGGCCAGCTCGTCGGCACCGACGAGGCCGGCAACACCTATTACAAGGCGCAAGGCCCCCTGATCGACCGCTCGGTCGGCACCGAGCGGCGCTGGGTGGTCTACAACGGCTACGCCGACGCCTCGAAGGTCCCGCCCGGCTGGCGCGCCTGGCTCTGCCACAACGGCGACGTCGCCCCGAGCGAGGAGACCTACAGCCCGCGCGAGTGGCAGAAACCCCATGTCGAGAACCTGACCGGCACGGTGGCCGCCTATCGCCCCAAGGGCTCGCAGCTCAACCCGGACGGCCGGCCGGTATCGGCGGGCGATTACGTGCCGTGGACGCCGAACTAACAGGCCTCAGCGGGCGCCTTGGCTGACCGAAGATCCGGGCAAGACTGACGACGGCCGATCGTCCGACACACCTGGCCGCTTCGATGTCGTCCTTCCCATCTGCGACCTCATCCTGAGGTGCCGCGACAGCGGCCTCGAAGGAGGGCTCCAGAACCCGATGCGCTTCCTGGAATCCTCCTGCGAGGCCTCCGCGTCGCTCCGTACCCCTCAGGATGAGGCGGATCGGTCGGAGGAACCGCGCACCGAGGGGCGTTTCTCCCAGTTCTGCGAAGTGCTCCCATCGCTGCGAATCGGCACTTCCTTGGCGACGACAGGGCGTTCGACGGCTGACCGATCAGCGACGGCTCGACCGATCGCTCGTCAATGCGCCTCCTCCCAATTCCCGGCCGCCTGCGCCTCCACCACCAGCGGCACCCGTAGCGTCAACGCCGGGGCCGGCGCCTCGACCATGATCCGCGAGATCACCGGCAGGGCGGCGGCGACCTCGTCCTCGGGGGCCTCGAACACCAGTTCGTCGTGGACCTGGAGCAACATCCGGACGTTCAGGTGCTCGGCGCGAAGCGCGTCCTCCATGCGGATCATCGCCCGGCGGATGATGTCGGCGGCCGAGCCCTGGATCGGGGCGTTGATGGCCTGGCGCTCGACGGAGGCGCGCTCGTTGGGGTTGTTCGAGCGGATCTGCGGATAGTGGCAGACGCGCCCGAACAGGGTGGTGACGTAGCCCTTGTCGCGGCACAGCGCCTTGGTGTCGTCGATGTAGGCGCGGATGCCGGGGAAGCGCTCGAAATACTGCTTGATGAAGGCCGACGCCTCCTCGCGGCCGATGCCGAGGCGGTCGGCCAGCCCGAAGGCCGAGATGCCGTAGATGATGCCGAAGTTGATGGTCTTGGCGCGCCGGCGCAGGTCGCTCGTCATGTCTTTCAGCGCGACGCCGAACATCGCGCTGGCGGTGGCCGCGTGGATGTCGATGCCGTCCTCGAACGCCTGGCGCAGCTGCGGGATGTCGGCGATGTGGGCGAGGATGCGCAGCTCGATCTGGCTGTAGTCCGCCGAGATCAACCGGTTGCCCTCGGCCGCCACGAAGGCGCGGCGGATGCGCCGGCCCTCTTCCGTGCGGATCGGGATGTTCTGCAGGTTCGGGTCCGAGGAGGAGAGCCGGCCCGTGGTGGTGGCCGCCAGCGAGAACGAGGTGTGGACCCGGTCGGTGCGGCGGTCGGCGTGCTGCTGCAGGCTGTCGGTGTAGGTCGACTTCAGCTTGGCGAGCTGGCGCCATTCCAGAATCTTCTTGGGAAGCTCGTGTCCGGCCTGGGCGAGTTCCTCCAGCAGGGTCGCCGGCGTCGCCCATTGGCCGTTGGCGGTCTTCTTGGCGCCGGGCAGGCCCATCTTGCCGAACAGGATGTCGCCGATCTGCTTGGGCGACGACACCTGGAATTTTTCGCCGGCGTCCTCCTGGATCTCCTCCTCCAGGCGGACCAGGATCTGCGAGAAGTCGCCCGACAGGCGGCTGAGCATCTGCCGGTCGATGCGGATGCCTTGCGCCTCCATCCGCGCGATCACCGGTACCAGCGGGCGCTCCAGCGTCTCGTAGACGGCGACCCGCCGCTCGGCGACGAGGCGCGGCTTCATCATCCGCCACAGGCGCAGGGTGACGTCGGCGTCCTCGGCCGCATAGGCGGTGGCCTTGTCCAGCGGCACCCGGTCGAAGGTGATCTTGGCCTTGCCGGTGCCGGTCACCTCCGAGAAGGCGATCGGCTGGTGGCCGAGGTGACGCCGGGCGAGCTCGTCCATGCCGTGGCCGCCCTTGCCGGCGTCGAGCACGTAGGAGATCAGCATGGTGTCGTCGAGGGGCGCGATGCGGATGTCGTGGCGCGCCAGCACCACCCAATCGTACTTGAGGTTCTGGCCGACCTTGAGCACGCCCTCGTCTTCCAGGAGCGGCTTGAGGGCTTCGAGCGCCGCCTCGAAGGGAATCTGGCCGGGCAGCAGGCCTTCGCCGAACAGGTCGTCGCCGCCGGTGTGCTTCAAGGGGATGTAGGCCGCCCGCCCCGGCGCCACGGCGAGCGAGACGCCCACGAGGCCGGCGTTGTTGGCGTCGAGCGCGTCGGTCTCGGTGTCGACCGCCACCACGCCGGCCTCCCGCGCCTCGGCGATCCAGGCGTCCAACTGCTCCAGGGTCGAGATCGTCTCATAGGCGGTGGTGTCGATCGGGTTGGTCGCCTCGGCCGCGCGGGCCGCCACCAGGGCGGAGGGCGTCGCCTCGCCCGGGATGCGGGCTTTGGGCGTCCCGTCGGGCAGGCCGAGGTCGGCGAAGGGATCGACCTCGCCGCCGGGGGACGCCGCCTCGAACGGGGCCGCCTCGCCGCCGTCCTTGCCGGGCAGGAGCCCCGGATCGGGCTTCACGGTCTCCGGGTCCACGTGCAGCATCGAGGCGATGCGCCGGGTCAGCGTGTTGAACTCCATCGCCTTGAGGAAGCCCACCAGCTTCTGAGGGTCGGGGGCGGGCATGCGCAGGTCGTCCAGCGCCACCGGCAGCGGCACGTTCTCTTCGAGGGCCACGAGCTTTCGCGACAGCCGGGCCTGGTCGATGCTCGCCAGCAGGGTCTCGCGGCGCTTGGGCTGCTTGATCTCGCCCGCCCGCTCCAGCAGCGCGTCGAGGCTGCCGTATTCCTTGATGAGGGCCGCCGCCGTCTTGAGGCCGATGCCGGGCACGCCGGGCACGTTGTCGGAAGTGTCGCCGATGAGCGCCAGGGCGTCGCCGATCTGGTGGGGCTGCAGGCCCTCCCACTTGGCGACGATGGCCTCGAGGTCGAGGTTGCGCTCCGGCCGGTGCCCCGGCTTGCCCTTCACGCCCGATTCGAAGTCGTAGAACCGCACCAGCGGCCCCACGAGCTGCATCAGGTCCTTGTCGGAGGAGACGATGATGACGCCCGCCCCCCGCGCCTCCGCCTGGCGCGAATAGGTGGCGATGAGATCGTCGGCCTCGTAGCGCTCAAGCTCGATCGGCTCGAGGCCGAAGGCGCGCACCGCCTCGCGCATCAGCGGCATCTGCCGCTTGAGGTCGTCGGGCGCATCGGGCCGGTGGCCCTTGTAGTCGGGATAGAGCTCCTTGCGGAACGAGCCCTCCGACTTGTCGAACACGATGGCCAGGTGCGTCGGCATGATGCCCGCCGCCCCCTCCTGCACGAACTGCGCGATCTTGGTGCAGAACAGCCGGATCGCCCCGGTGGGCAGGCCGTCCGAGGGCCGGGTGTTGTATTTCTGGTCCTGGTTGATCGACTGGAAGTAGGCGCGAAAGATGAACGACGAGCCGTCCACCAGGATGATCTGGTCGCCGGGGCCGACGGGAGAGTTTGCGGAAACGCCAGTCATCGAATCAGAACGCTCGTGTCTTCAAAGGCGTGAGCGGTCTTGCTCAAACCTCGGGCGGAGGCGCCACTTCGCTGTGGCAGGCAGCGACGAGGGCACCGAGACGGTCTTTCAGCGTCAACCAGACCATGTCCGGTTCGACGCGATGGTAGCTGTGACGATAGACGTTCCCGAGATCGGCAATGATCCGCCAAGGGAGGTCGGGATGGCGCGCCTTCGTTTCGGAACTGAGGCGCCGGCTCGCTTCAGAGATGATCTCCAAGCACCGAACCACGGCATAGGCCGTTTTCTGGTCTACGGCGAATGCCTCGAAGGTCATGCCGGTGGTAAATTCCTCGGCCGCCTTCGCATTCTCGATGATATCGATCAGTGCATCGCGCTCCCGCTCAGAAAGCATGGATCGCGTCTTGCTCGACCTTGTCGCGGATGGAGGCTTTCAGGACATCACGATTCGCGACGTCCACGGCAATCGGAAACAGATCCGAGATGAAGTGGACCACCCCGACGTAATCGTAGAGATCGCGGACCGTCTCGCGGTCGAGGGCGACCATGACGTCGACGTCGCTCGACATCGATGCCTCCCCCCGTGCCGTGGATCCGAACAATGCGGCATGGCGCACGCCGCGGCGGCGGAGTTCGCCTTCGTGCTTGCGAAGTATGGCGATGGCCGTCTCTCGATCCATAAGGCGGTGATAACCCATATCGAGGTCCCGAAGAAGGGCATCCGCGCCGCGCCGCCTCCCGATCGAAACGGGTCCCGCGAGCCCCGATGTCGCGTGGCGGAACAGCGGATTTTCGAGCGGCGTTCCCGTTTTGGATCTCCAAACCCACCATCCGACAGGATCTCCATGACACCGGCCCGCCGTCCGACCCGCCTCGCCCTTGCCTTCACCCTCTCCGTCGCATCCCTGCCCGCCCTGGCCCAGGCGCTGCAGACCCCCGGCAGCACGCGCATCGAGGCGAACGTCGTCAAGGCCGCACCCCTGGAGGCGACGCCCGAGCGCATCGCATCCTTGAAGCTGCCGCCGGGCTTTCGCATCGCGCCCTTCGCCACCGGCCTCGGCGCCCCGCGCGTCATCGTGGTGGCCCCGGACGGCGCGCTCTACGTCAGCGACCGCGATGCGGGCACCGTCACCCGGATCGAGGCCGGCGACGGCGCGAAACGGAAAGTGGTCCTGACGAAGCCCGACGTGCACGGCCTCGCCATCCACGAGGGCCACCTGTTCTACGTCACCGTCAAGGAGATCTTTTCCGCGCCGCTCATGGCAGACGGTGGGCTCGGACCGGAGCGGCGGCTCGTCGCCGACCTGCCCGACGCCGGCCAGCATCCCAACCGCACCATCGCGGTCGGGCCGGACGGCTGGCTCTATGCCAGCCTCGGCTCCACCTGCAACGAATGCGAGGAGCGCAACCCCGAGAACGCCACCATGGTCCGCATGAAGCCAGACGGCTCGGGCCGCGAGATCGTCGCCTCGGGCCTGCGCAACACCATCGGCTTCGATTGGGAGCCCACCACCAAGGCCCTCTACGGCTGGGACGACGGGGTCGACTGGCACGGTGACGACGAGACGCCCGAGGAGCTCAACCGGATCGAGCCCGGCAAGAAATACGGCTGGCCCTACATCTTCGGCAACGGCATGAAGAACCTCTACCGCGAGGTACCCAAGAGTTCGCTCGAGCAGTGGGACAAGGACAGCGAGCGGCCGGTGCTCACCTGGACCGCCCACGCCTCCTCGATGCAGTTCGCCTTCTATCGCGGCGACCAGTTCCCGGCGGAGTACCGCGGCGACGCCTTCGTGACGATGCACGGCTCATGGAATCGCAAGCCCCCGAGCGGCTACGAGGTGCTGCGGGTGCGGTTCGACAAGGGGCGGCCGGTCTCCATCGAGCCCTTCGTGTCCGGCTTCCTCACCGAGGGCGGGCCGAGCGGCTGGTCGCGCTTCGCCCGCCCGTTCGGCCTCGCGGTGGCCAAGGACGGCAGCCTCTACCTCGGCGACGACCAGCACGGCATCGTCTACCGGATCAGCCACGAGGGCTGATCCGGCGTCCGGTCAGCTCGCCGCCCCGATGGTATCGGCCATGCGGGCGCGGCGGGTTCCGAGGGGCTGCGGTTTGCCCACCGTGGTGTCGGCGCCGGTCTGGTGTTCCATCTCGGCGTTGATCTCGGCCCCGACCAGCACGATGGTGGTGGAGAGCCAGATCCACGTCATGAAGCCGACGACCGCACCGAGCGAGCCGTAGGTCTCGTTGTACTTGCCGAAGTTCGAGACGTACCAGGAGAACAGCAGTGAGGCCGCCAGCCAGAGGATGCCGGCGACGGCGCTGCCCCAGGTCACCCAGCGCCATTTCGGCGCGTCGCGGCTGGGGCCGTATCGGTAGAGCAGCGCCAGCCCGCCCAGCACCGCCAGCAGCAGGGCCGGCCAGCGCAGGAGCGCGATGAACCAGGCCTTCTCGCTGAGACCCACCAGGGCGAAGACCGCGGGCAGCACGACGATGGCCACCAGGGCCAGCACGACGAACAGCAGTGCCCCGGCGGTGAAGGTGAGCGAGCGCAGGTTGAGCCAGACGAAATTGCGCGTCTCGCGCTCCTCGTAGACGACGTTGAGGGCATCGAAGACCGCCTTCATGCCGCCGTTGGCGCTCCACACCGACAGCACGATGCCGGTGAAGAAGGTGAGGCCGAGCGTGGTGTCGCCCTTCTCGTTGATGCGCTTGACCTGCTCGCCGACGATCTCGAGGGCCCCGCTCGGCAGGATGCCCTGCAGGCTGGCGATCTGCTCGTTGATGGTCGCGGAATCGGCGACGAGCCCGTAGCAGGACACCAGCGCCGCGATCGCCGGGAAGATCGCGAGCAGCACGTAGAAGGTCACGCCTGCGGCCACGGAGACGATCCGGTTCTCCTTGATGTCGCCGTAGACCCGCATCGCGATGTCCTTCCAACCCTTGACGGGGATCGCGGAGGGGGTCTGCGCACCGCGGCCGCGATCCGGCTCCTCGGCGGCCACCTGCTCGGCGTCGGCTCCGGCATGGGACGGGGAGGGTTCGCGCACCGGCCCCGCCGGAGCGGGGACGGCACCGGCGGGAGCGGATCGGCGCGGCAGTACGACGAGGCCGATCAGGGCCGTCGCCATGGCGAGACTCCAGACCGTCGAGGAACCGAGCGAGGAATCGGGAGAAGGTCGTGGGTCGTTCGAATGGGCCATGCCGCCGCCTGTCGCTGACGCCGGCCGCCGCGGGCCGGGCTTGATCGCCAGTCAACACGACCGTTCAGGCAATGTTTCCGTCCGTAACGGTGCGATCTCGCGTCGGGAAAGGCACGTCTCGGTTCGGTCCGGCAAGATTCCGGCCCGCCGCCCCCGGTGGACGATCAGATGCCGGCAACCGGAGGTGGTCCTACAGACTTGCCGCGATGTCGTGGATACGGCGCAGGTCGGCGACGAAATCGCCGTAGGCCTCCTCCTTCGCCTCGTCCGGCAATCGCAGGAGGTAGGACGGGTGCACCGTGATGAACCCCGCATAGGGCTTGGCGAAATCGGCCGGCCCGCGCGCCCGCGTCACCGGGATCGCCTTGCCGGTCAGGGCGAGAACCGCCGTGGCCCCCAGCGCCACCACGAGCCTGGGCGCCACGAAGTCGAGCTCGCGGTCGAGCCACCAGCGGTAATGGCTCACCTCCCCGGCGGTGGGCTTCTGGTGGATGCGGCGCTTGCCGCGCTCCTCGAACTTGAAGTGCTTGACGGCATTCGTGAGGTAGGCATGGCCCCGGTCTATCCCGGCCTCCGCCATGGCGCGGGCGAGCAGCTGGCCGGCCGGCCCGACGAAGGGGCGTCCCTGCCGGTCCTCCTGGTCTCCGGGCTGCTCGCCGACGAAGGCGACGATGGCTCCCGGCGGGCCCTCGCCCAGCACCGCCTGGGTCGCGCCGGGCACCAGCGGCTCCGACCGCCGGATGATCGCGTTCAGCGCCTCCAGGCTCTTGGGTTCCTGGTCGCCCATGGCGGCGACGGCGCGGGCCGGGTTGCGCTTGACGGGCATCTGCGGTCCTCGCTCGATCATCGCCTCCGTCCGGGCGGCGGCCGCGCGGACGAGGCCGGGAATGGCGGCCGTCTCGGGCATGTTGTGCCAGTACTTCTTGGGCATCTCCGAGCGCATCGCCCGCAGGTTGGTGCGGGCCGGGTTGAAGGTGCTCTCGTAATAGTCGCGCCAGCCGGCCTCGAAGCCGTCGCTCGCCGGCACGTCCTCGCGCCGGCCCGGCGGCCCGAACGACAGCGCCGTGCCGTCCCAATGGGCCGAGCCCTCCGGCGTCAGGATTGACCAGGTCAGCGAGCGGAAGCGATCGACGAAGAACGGCGCGGCGGCACCGAGGATGTGGTGGTCGGGCTCGAACCAGGCGACGAAGCGCTCGATGCCGGCGTCCTCGCTCCGGCGAAAACGCAGGAAGGCGTGCATCTTGTGGAGGTCGCGCGCGATGGCCTTGCGCATGCGCTCGAGCCGGTGGACCAGCGGATCGCTCGAGATTTCCAGGAGCCGCCGTTCCCCGTGCAGGATGCGCCAGACCAGGGTGTAGAGCAGGGCGTAGCGCTCCGGGTCGCTGTGCGGCACCACCATCCTGACGAGGTCGCCGACACCGCGCGGCAGGGCGAGGGGCGGTGCCGGCGTGTCGCTCGCGTGCGTCCCGAACAGATCGAGCGCACCGCCCAGGTGCCAGGACACGGAATCCGGCGGCACCCCTTCCGCGACGAGGCGGCGGGCGGCGTCGCGAAATCCGTCGGGATCGGCGCCGGGGCGCAGGGTGATCGCGCGGAGCGAAACGTGAGGTCCTCCCCCCTGCGGGCAAGAGTCGGAGGTGGTGGCGGGCGGGCGACCTTGCCGCTCACCGAGCGGAAACGCCCCCGACCTCGATCCCCCTCCGCAAGGGGAAGGGGAGGCGCGGACTTTCCCGTGCTCGCTCAAAACAAACTCAGCTGCTTTGCCGGTTCGGCGAGCCGGCTGCGCAGGTCCAGCCTGTCGGTGAGCTGCGTCGGGCGATGGTCGGCGGCGATGAGGAAGGGCCGCGCCCGCTTCAGGCTGGAGGTCAACCTCGCCACGTCGTCGAGGCGAAGGCGGGTGTGGCGCCGTGCCCGTAGGATCTTGTCCACGGCCCGCGCCCCGAGCCCCGGCACCCGCAGCAGCATCTCGCGCTCGCCCGTGTTCACGTCGACGGGAAAGCGGTGGCGGTTCTTGAGGGCCCAGGCGAGCTTGGGGTCGATGTCGAGGGCGAACATGCCCTCGTCGGTGGCGTCCGCCACGTCGTCGGGGGAGAAGTCGTAGTACCGCAGCAGCCAGTCGGCCTGATACAGCCGATGCTCGCGCTGCAGCGGCGGCGGGGACGGCGGCAGGATCGAGGAGCCCTCGGGGATCGGGCTGAAGGCGGAGTAGTAGACCCGCTTGAGCTTGTACGAGCCGTAGAGGTGCGCGCTCTTGCGGATCAGCGATTCGTCCGTGGTCGCATCGGCACCGACGATCACCTGGGTCGATTGCCCGGCCGGCGAGAAGCGGCGCTTCTCGGCCTTGGCCTCGACGATGCGTTCGCCGATCTGCGCCATGGCGCCCTGGATCGCCGGGCCGCTCTTCTCCGGCGCCAGCCGTTCGAGGCTCGCCTCGGTGGGCAGTTCGAGGTTGATCGACAGCCGGTCCGCGTAGAGCCCCGCCTCCTCGATCAGCCACGGGCTCGCCTCGGGGATGGACTTGAGGTGGATGTAGCCGCGAAAGCCGTGGTCGCGTCGCAGAGACTTCGCGACCCGCGTCAGCAGTTCCATGGTGTAGTCGGGCGACTTGATGATCCCGGACGAGAGGAACAGCCCCTCGATGTAGTTGCGCTTGTAGAACTCCACCGTGAGCGTCACGACCTCGGCCACGCTGAATCGGGCGCGGGCGACGTTCGAGGAGCGCCGGTTGATGCAATAGGCGCAATCGAACAGACAGTAGTTCGTGAGCAGGATCTTGAGGAGCGAGATGCAGCGCCCGTCCGGTGTGTAGGCATGGCAGATGCCGGCGCCGGTAGTCGAGCCGAGCTCGCCCGCGCCGGCCTTGCGCCGGGGCGCACCGGACGAGGAACAAGACGCATCGTATTTGGCCGCATCGGCCAGGATGCGCAGCTTCTTGGCGAGGGCTTCGTCCATCGGTCGAAGATGCTCCCCGTTCCCGGTTCGTTCAAGCTCCGATCGCCGCGGCGGCCCGCGTGCGACCATTTGCGGGCGGCAGAAGGCCCGTCACTCCTCCGTCTCCGCATCCACGATCCGGCTCGCCAGCGAATACGAAAAGCCGGCCCGCGCCATGGCCGCGATGTCGCGGTCGCGCGACGGGCCGCGCAGGTCCGGCCGGCGCCACGGGCCGAGGCGCCGGCGCTTGGCGTAGGCATGGGCGGCCTCCTCCTCGATCGGCACCCCGTCCTCCTCCGCCGTCGTCGCCTCGTTGCCGAGGGCGTCCGTCACAAGGTCGCGAGGCACGCCCTTGGCCGCGAGCTTGGCCCGGACGATGCGTGAGGAAGCGCCACGCCGGCGCAAGCTTGCGAGCCGAGCCTGCGCGAAGCGCGAATCGTCCACCAGACCCGCGGCGACCGCCCGCGCCACCGTCGCCTCCACGAGGTCGGCGAAGGCGCCGGGCTCCTCGCGGCGCAGGCGGCAGCGGGTCTTGACGCGACGCAGGAGGACGGCGCGCAGCATCGCGACGGAGGCACTGTAGCGTTCGAGGTAGTCCAGGGCGACGCGCTCGAGATAGGCCGGGGTGACCGGTTTGGGCGGCGCAACGTTCCGCCGGGTCAGGGGTTCATCATCGGCCATGGTTTCATCATGATCCTGACGGGTTCGGCGGGCTGATGGACGAGGGTGAGGCGAGGCAACCGAGGAAGGGCCGACCACTGGGCACGCCGTCAATCCTCCTGAGGCGCGAATGGGTCCTCTTCCTGCTGGCCCTGGGGCTGGCGGCGGTGGCCGGCGCCATCGTGTACCTGTCGCGTCCCAACACCCTCGTGGTCGCGGTCGGCCCGCGCGACGGCGCCGAAGCGGCGCTCCTCGACGTCTACGCCCAGGCCCTGGCGCGAGCCCGGGAGGACGTGCGCCTCAAGGTCCAGCATTTCGACGACGTGCGCGACAGCGCCAGGGCGCTGCAGTCCGGCCGCGCCGACCTCGCCGTGGTGCGCCCGGACGTGCTCCTGCCCGACAACGGCCTGACCCTGGCGATCCTCCACGACGAGGCCCTGCTCATCGTCGCGCCGCAGGCGCAGGGGCTGGAGAGCTTTCCCGATCTCGCCCGCAAGCGTCTGGGCATCGTCGAGCGACACGGGGCGGACATCCCGTTCCTCACGAGCCTCCTGGGCTTCTACGACCTCACCGCGGCGGCCGAGCCGGAAGGCGGCGCCCTCCTGGGGGCGAGCCATGTCGTGCTGGTGCCGCTCAAGCCGTCCGAGGTGACGAAGGCGGTGCAGGAGAACCGGGTCGATGCCGTCGCGGTGATCGCGGCCCCGGCCTCGAAGGCCGCCATCTCGACGGTGCGCGCCGTCGAGATGGCCTCCGCCGACAAGGCGGTGGGCTTCGTCGCGGTGCCCGACGGCGAGGCCATCGTGCAGCGGATGCCGGAGCTGCAGGCGACCATCATCCCGGCCGGGACCTTCGGCGGACGGCCCAAGCGCCCCGACGACGACATCAAGACGGTGGGGGCCTCCTATCGCCTGATGGCCCGGGGCAGCATCAGTCGGGTCTCGGTGGCCTCCGTCGTCCAGCACCTGTTCGAATGGCGATCGAAACTCGCCACGGCGGCCCCCCTCGCCAACCAGATGAAGGCGCCCGAGTTCGACAGCACGGTGGCCGCCACCAGCGCCCGGCTGCCCAACCACCCCGGCGCGGTGGATTACTTCGAGCGCGAGCAGCAGACCCTCTTCGAGCGCTACGAGGACTACATCTACCTGGTCGCCTTCTTCGGCGGCACGCTGGGCTCCGGCGTCGCCTGGCTCGGCCAGCGCCTCGCCAGGAAGCGCCGCGAGCGCATCGACGTGGTGCTCGACCGCCTCCTCGACATCCTCAAGGAGGTCCGCACGGCGCGCTTTCCCTCCGACCTCGACGGGCTGGTGACCGAGACCGACGACCTCGTGGCCGACGTGGTCCGGCAGGCGCGCGAGCGGGCGATCGATAACCGCACGGTCAGTGCCCTGATCCTGGCCATCGACGCCGTCCATGCCGCCATCGCCGACGCGCGGCGCGTCCTCGACGGCGTGGAGGCGGGCGACGGGAGCCGCCTGCGCAGGACGCGTCTCGTCTCGCTCCAGCTGCCCGCCGCGGAGTGATACGGTTTCCGCTTGGATCAAGCGTGAATCGTATCACCGAGCCCGCGCGGCGCCTGAGCGAAGCCCATTTCCGCATCACGAAGTGATCAGCCGGAAATGGCATGACGGGCTAGCGCCCGCGTCAATACCGGACGATGGCGCGCAGGCCGAACACGGCGGCGTTCCTGATGCGCGCGCCGTTGGCATCGCGCGTGTTGGCGATGCCGCCGCCGGGACGGAAGATGTACTGGACGTCCGGCTGCACCGTCACGCCGGGGCCGAGCACGGCCTGATAGGTCGCCTCGATGACGGCCTCGCTGCTGCGGCGCGAGCCCGGGACGCCGGTGGCCAGGATCGTGTCGAGGTCGAAGCCCCGTGCGCTGCGCGAGAACCGCGACAGGCCGAAGGCGATGCCGACGGTGTCGTCGGAGCGGCCCTTGAACAGGCCCTTGTAGGCGATGCCGGCGTCCACGTAGAGGTCGACGAGGTTGCGGTCGCCCGGCGATCCCGAGACGCGCACGAAGGCGCTGGCACCGTCGTTGGGGTCGTCGGGCTCGCGGTAGAGGGTCTGGTCGACGATGCCGTAGATCCCGCTGTCGCCCCGGAAGCGCCTGGCGATGCCGGTGGTGGCGGGGTCGGCGAGCCGGCCGCCGGCATCGTCGAACCGCAGGCTGTCGAAGCGGCCGAAATGGTGCCAGCCGCCCAGCGTCACCGTGCCCGGCTCGCCGAGATCGCCGCTCATGATGTTGTAGGCATAGGCCGCCTCCGCGATCACCAGGGCGGGGTCGTTTGTCCGGAAGTTGGTGCCGGTGCGGTTGCGGCGCTGCGGATCGGGATTGTTGTCGGGCCGGGCCGGGCCGGACGGGTCGCCGTCGAAGATGCCGACCTGGAGCGAGAAGTTCTGGTTCGGCACATACTTCGCCCGCACCGCCGGAACGGCGAGCGGGTAGACCGGACCGCCACTGGGAAGGACGTCGGCCATGATGTTGGGCCAGCCGAACGTCGAGTTGACGAACAGCGTCCCGGTCTGGCTGACCGCGAACTCGGTGTCGGCGGCGATCTGGCCGACCTTGAGGCTGAGTTGACCGTCGAAGAGCCTCTGGTCGAGCCAGAGCTCGTAGAGGCGGGATGACGGCAGCGCCTCGATCGCGCTCACGGCGATGATGTTGTTGAGAAAGTAGCGCGACAGGCCGGTGCCGTGGATCTGGTAGTAGTTCGTGTGGAAGCTCGCGCCCTGCCAGCCCATCAGCTTTTCGAGATCCGCGTCGAACTGGACGTCGAGCCGGCCCTGGTAGATCGCGCCGCGGCGCGATCCGCCGGTGGCGTTGCCCAGGCTCTCCCCGATGTAGGTCAGGCTGTACTCGATCCCCCGGGTGCGCAGGAACGCGCGCAGGCCGAGGGGATCGCCGTAGGCGCCCAGACTCCCCTCGATGGAGGTGTTCAGGTTGGCCGAGGGCTTGCCGGAGGCTTCGGGCTGGGCCACCGAGGTCTGCGGATCGTCGCCGGCGCCGAGCGGCGAGCCGATGCGCACACCTTCGCGAGCGACACGCGCGAGCCGCGCGGCGGCCGCGTCAGCGCCGTTCTGGGCGAGGACGGGGGTCTGCGCGAGAGCGAGCCAGAGAAGGGGCGCTGCGACGGCAAGCACCCGCAACCGGAAGAAGCGCCTCATCGTCTCTCGAAACGGCTCGTGGAAGGGCGACAACCGCCGGTCGCGTCGATCTATCACGCCGTCGTGACAGATCGGCAACCGGCCTGACCGCCGTTATCCGCCTCGCAGCGCCGCGCGGGCGTTTTTCACGCGGCCAGTGCCGACGTGCCACAGGGTCGACCGGACGGGCGGCGCCCCTGCCGCCATGCGCGAAACGGTCGGGATCAGCCCGCCGGTTCGGGCTGCGGCCCCCGCGTCGCGTCGAGCCCGGCCGCCGCCCCGGCGGGGGGCGCCACCGTCACCACCGCCCCGGTGCGGGCGGCCTCGTAGATCGCTTCCATCACCACATGGTCCTGCAGGCCCTCCTCGCCGGGCGTGTGCGGGCGGCGGTCGCTCAGGATGCAGTCGGCCATGTGGTCGATCTCGAGGGCGAACTGGTTCTTCTGCGCCAGCACCCGCTCGTCGCGGGCCTCGACCTTGCCGTCGGGGTGCGAGACCACGAGCCGCTGGCCGCGGTAGGCGAAGGCATTGCGCAGGTCGATGTCGCCGCGCTCGGTATGCACCTGCAGCCGGCGCGATTCGTGGACGCCGTAGCTGGTGGCGCATTGCGCGATGACGCCGGAGGGGAAGGTGAGGGTGAAGGCGACGCTCTCCTCGACCTCGGCGAATTTCTGGTCGCCGGGCGTCGAATGCAGCCGAGCGCTGACGGACACCGGCTCCTCGCCTAGGATCGCACGCACACCGTTGAGGCAGTACAGGCCGATGTCGGGCAGGGCGCCGCCGCCGGCGAGATCCTTCCTGAGGCGCCATTGCTCGGGCAGGCCGGTGGTCTGGCCGTTGAACGCCTGGATCATCCGGGGCTTGCCGAACTCGCCCGAGCGGGCGAGGCGCGTCACCTCGCGGTTGAAGGGCTCGTACTGGCAGCGGTAGGCGATCATCAAATTGACCTTGGCCGCCTCGCAGGCCGCGATCATCTCCCGCGCCTCGGCCGAGGAATTGGCCATCGGCTTCTCGCACAGCACGTGCCTGCCGGCGGCGGCCGCGGCCAGGACATGCTCGCGGTGGAGGCCGTTGGGCGTCACGACGTAGACCGCGCGAATCGCCGGGTTCTTCGCGATGCGCTCCCATTCGTCGTAGCCATAGACCGCATCGGGAGCGATGCCGTACTGGACCGCCACCAGCCGCGCCTTGTCCGGCGAGCCGGACACCAGGGCGACGACGCGGGCCTTCCTGGTCTGGGCGAAGGCCGGCAGCAGTTCCTCCAGGCTCAGGCGCCCGAGGCCGACGACGGCGAAGCCGACGCGCTCGCCCGGCGGCATCGGGGCCGGCGGCGGCGGCGGGGTGATGTCGCCGCCCCCGCGCCAGTTCGGAAAGGTCACCCGCCCGTCCTCGACCACACCGGTATCGGCCGGTCTCGACGGCCCGGCGGCACGGGCCGGAGCCGCCGCGCCCAGCGCCACCCCGGTGACTGCCGCCGAGCCGGCCTGGATGAGACGGCGTCGTGAAAGAGTCGAATCGCTCGCCATGAACCTGTGCCGCTTGTTTTGGGAGAGGCTCGGTCAACCTCGGGCGCGGAGGGCGAGTTCCGGCACCGTCGAGATGCTGGAGCGGAAGACGAGGTTGGCATAACGTCGAATTTGGATGGCGGCTTTCGACCGATTTTCTTGAAAAACTCGGATATAGCACAATAGGCGTCATCTAAGGTTGCAATTCGGAGAAAGTTCGTCTCTCATTGCCGGTGCAATCCCAATAACGCGGCGGTCTCCAAGTGATGCGATGGTACGATCTTCTACGTCTGGAGCAGCCCGCGATGCTGCTTTTATCCGGTCCTGGGTTTTTCAGCGAAATCGACCCAAAGCGGTCAGTAGGATGCACATTCAACTCGCGCCAAGAAGGGCTAAAACTAGAACGAGCACCAAGGCCCAGAAGATCAAACCTATCCAGGCTGACATAGTAGCCGAACATAGAAGTGAGCCTTCCTTTGTCTGCTGAAAGCCGAACCAATTAAACCCGAGTTTGTTCGAAAGAATGTCGTCCGCCGTTATGATCCCTAGACTTATGGTTGGGAGAAGCCACCGAGCGGTCCGATGCCCGACCCATTCAAGCAGCACATCGAAGATCAACATATGCAAGTCTCAGAAAATCGCACCCTTCGGCTCCGGTGACGCACCACCAATAGAGTAGCGGACGGCAGTTCTCCACCCATCGCGGACGGTGGGCGTGGGTACCATCTGTCAGATTTCCACCACTAGCACGCCAATTGCTCTTAAGGATCAACGGTGCTCTTGAGGGTCAAAGGCGGGACGTTCGCTTCAGGGCGAAGAGTCAACGTCGGGTTCCCAACCCACACCGGACGTCCAAAGCACCTCCCAAATGTAGACCCTCCATACCGGCAAAATCGCTGCCGCAGCGACGTCACCCCACCCTCACTTCCCGAACCGCTCGAACTTCGGAAAGCTTCGCGTCATCAGCGTGCCGGCGTCGGCGCGGTGGCCCATCCAGCGCTCCAGGAGGGCGGCGTTGGCGAGGCGCGGCTGGCCGCCGGCGTCGCGCCAGGGCAGGCCCTCGGCCAGGGTGAAGACGCAGGCGTCCGACAGCGTGCTCTGGCGGCAGCGCTGCAGGCGCACGCCCTTGCCGCGCACGAGTTCGGGCATCTCGGTGATCGGAAACACCAGGAGCAGCCGGTCGGCGCTGCACACGGCGACGTGGTCGCCGGTCTGCGCGGGCACCAGCAGGGCGGCGGTGGCGGGCGCGTCGAGGCCCATCACGCCCTTGCCCTTGCGGGTGTTGGCGACGAGGGCATCGCCCGGCGCCAGGAAGCCGCGCCCGTCGCTGGCCGCCACCAGGAACCGGCCGCCGGGCTGGTAGGGCAGGGCGGCGACGATCTCGGTACCGTCGTCGAAATCCACCATCAGGCGGATCGGATCGCCGAACCCGCGTCCGCCCGGCAGCTTGGCCGCCTCCAGGGTGAAGACCTTGCCGTTGGAGGCCAGCACCAGGATCTTGGCGGTGGTCTCGGTGAGGAAGCTGAGCTTGAGCGCGTCGTCGCCCTTGAAGGCGACCCCCGACAGGTCGGTGACGTGGCCCTTGAGCGCCCGGATCCAGCCCTTGGTGGAGACGATCACGGTGATCGGCTCGCGCTCGACCATGGCGGAGGTGAAGTCGATGCCGGCGGTGTCGGGCGGGTTCTCCAGGGTGGTGCGGCGGGACCCGAGCTTGGTCTCGGGGCCGAAGGTCTTCTTCACCGCGCGGATCTGCTTGGTGATGTCGGACCATTGCAGCTTGTCCGAGCCGAGCAACTCGTCGAGGCCGTTCTTCTCCTTGGTGAGGGCGTCGCGCTCGCGCTTGAGCTCCATCTCCTCGAGCTTGCGCAAGCTGCGCAGGCGGGTGTCGAGGATGGCGTTGGCCTGCACCTCGGTGAGGTCGAATCGCTTGATCAGGGCGGGCTTGGCCTCGTCCTCCTCGCGGATGATGCGGATGACCTCGTCGAGGTCGAGGTAGACGACGAGCAGGCCGCCGAGGATCTCGAGGCGCCGCTCGATCTGCCCGAGGCGATGGCGCGAGCGGCGCTGGAGCACGACGCGGCGGTGGTCGAGCCATTCGCGCAGGGCTTCCGCCAGGCCGATCACCCGGGGGACGAGGCCGCCCACCAGCACGTTCATGTTGAGGGGCACGCGGGCTTCGAGCTCGGTGAGCCGGAACAAAGATTCCATCAGGATGACCGGATCGACGCTGCGCGAGCGCGGCTCCAGCACCACCCGCACGTCCTCGGCCGATTCGTCGCGCACATCGGCCAGCAGCGGCAGCTTCTTCTCCTGGAGGAGTTCGGCCAGCTTCTCGATGAGCCGCGCCTTGGGGATGCCGTAGGGGATCTCGGTGACGACGATGGTCCAGGTGCCCCGGCCGAGGTCCTCCTTGGCCCAGCGGGCGCGCACGCGAAACCCGCCGCGCCCGGTGCGGTAGGCCTCGGCGATGGCCTCGGCGGAATCGATCAGGATGCCGCCGGTGGGGAAGTCCGGCCCCTTCACGAAGGTGAGGAGCTGGCCCGAGGTCGCCTCCGGGTGCCCGATCAGGTAGAGGGCCGCGTCGCAGAGTTCGGCGGCGTTGTGGGGCGGGATCGAGGTCGCCATGCCCACCGCGATGCCCTGGCTGCCGTTGGCGAGCAGGTTCGGGAAGGCCGCCGGCAGGACGATGGGCTCCTCCTCCTGGCCGTCGTAGTTCGGCCGGAAGTCGACGGAATCGTCGTCGAGCCCCTCCATCAGCAGGCGCGCGACCTCGGTCATCCGCGCCTCGGTGTAGCGCTGGGCGGCCGGGTTGTCGCCGTCGATGTTGCCGAAGTTGCCCTGGCCGTCGACGAGCGGATAGCGCTGCGCGAAGTCCTGGGCCATGCGCACCAGGGCGTCGTAGGCGGCGGTGTCGCCGTGGGGGTGGTACTTGCCGATGACGTCGCCGACGATGCGGGCGCATTTCTTGAAGGCCGAGGTCGGGTCGAGCTTCAGGAGCCGCATGGCGAACAGGATGCGCCGGTGGACGGGCTTGAGCCCGTCGCGGGCGTCCGGCAGCGCCCGGTGCATGATCGTGGAGAGCGCATAGGCGAGGTAGCGCTCTTCCAGCGCCGACTTCAGTTCGACGCTCTCGATGCCGTCGCCGGATCGCGGCTCGAAGGGCTGGCCCATCATGGACTCCGGGGCGTGTGTTTCACGTGGAACATAGCATGAACATCAACGGTCCGCGGCTTTGCCGAGCGCGACGAATCGCGCCCGCTCCTCCGGCGGCCTCAGGCCGCGCGGTCCCCAGACGTGCTGGTCGAGGAAGTATCCCGTCAAGGTAAACCCCTCCGTAACGGATCGCGCGTCGGGGGCTGCGATGCGCGCGTCCTCGCCGCGTGCGCGCAGGAAGGCCGGCAGGGCGAGCAGTTTTTCGCGGTAGGGCTCGCCGGCCGAGGCGCTGACGGCGCGTCCGCTGCGGGGCGAGACGTAGATCAGGGCGTCGTTGCCGCCGGTGGCGGCGCAGGCCGACAGGTCGAGGCCGAAGCCGAGTTCGGCGAGCATGGCGAGTTCGAACCGCACCATCAGGATCGGCGCCACCACCTCGTCCTGGAGGTGCGCCAGCAGCACCTGTGCCGCCGCGTAGAGGTCGGGATGGGGGTCGCGCTCGGGCAGCAGCCGCAGCAGGGCGGTCATGTGGCCGATGCCGTAGAGGGCCAGCGCCGACCCGATCAGGTTCAGGCCGGTGGCGGCGATCGGTTCGACCGCGAAGGCGCCGAGACTCTGGTCGAGGCGTGCCCGCCAGGTCACCCGGACGTGGTTGCCCGGCTGCAGCACCGGCTGCATCCGCCGCGAGCGGCCGCCGTGGACGAGGCCGAGGTGGCGGCCGTGGCCGGGCGTCAGCACGTCGAGGACGATGGCGGTCTCGCCGTTCCGGCGCAGGCCGATCACAAGCCCTTCGTCGGTCCACTGCATCGTCAGCCAAAGCCGCCGCGCTTCAGGCGCACCACGGTACGGTCGAGGGCGCCGAGGTAGGCCGAGCGGTCCCGCGCCGAGAACGGTTTGGGGCCGCCGGTGATGGCGCCGGCCTCGCGCAGGTCCTGCATCAGGTTGCGGGTGGCGAGCGCCATGCCCACGGAGTTCTCGCTGAACGGCTTGCCGGTGGGGGCCAGCACCTCGGCGCCCGCCTTTACGCAGCGGCTGGCCAGCGGCACGTCGGAGGTGATCACGATGCTGCCCGGCCGCGCCCGTTCGGCGATCCAGTCGTCGGCGGCGTCGAACCCGTCGGAGACCACCACCCGCTCGATCCAGTCGGCTCGGGGGAGCTGCATGTAGCTGTTGGCGACCACCACCACGCGCAGGCCGTAGCGTTCGGCGACGCGGTAGGTCTCGTCCTTCACGGGGCAGGCGTCGGCGTCGATGTAGACGACGATGGCGCTCATCGGGCCGAGGCCGCGATCCGGGAGGGGACGACCTCCTCCGCCCGCCCCTGCGCGGCGATCGCCTCCGGCTGGGCGGGGGCGCCCCGCTCGAGGGTCGAGACGCTGAGCGGGGCGCCGCGCCCGCGCAGGGCATGGGCGCCGAGCGAGCGGGCGCTGATGCCCGGCGGCAGGCCGCCCAAACGTGCGAGCAGGTCGTCCGAGATCAGGATCTCGGTGCCGAGCGGCCGGCACAGGGTCTCGATCCGGGCGGTGACGTTCACGGTGTCGCCGAAATAGGCGATCTTGTGCCGGTCGACCCCGACTTCGGCCGTCACCACGGAGCCGCCGTGGAGGGCGGCGCGCAGGCGCGGCACGGTGCCGAAGCGGGCCTTCCAGATCTCCGCCTCCGCCTCCAGCCGGTCGAGCACGTCGAACACGCAGGCCACGCAGCGCCCGCGCTTGAGGCCGCGCTCCATCGGCCAGGTGATCATCGCCATGTCGCCGATGTAGTCGTCGGTGGAGCCGAGGTTGCGTCGCACCGGTTCGGCCATGGCGGCGAAGATGGCGCCGAGATAGGCCTGGGCCTTGAGGTCGCCGTGGGTCTCGGCGAAGGCGGTGGAGCCGACCACGTCGAGGAACAGGAAGATGCGCTCCTCGCGCACCGGCCGGTGGTAGCGCCCGACGAGGAAGTTCACGAACACCTCGCCCCCGATGAGGTCGCGCATGCGGATCACGAACACCAGCAGCGCCGAGACGGCCAGCGAATAGGCCAGCACCCGCGGGGTGATCCGCACGGCGTCGGCCAGGCTGTCGTGCGTGAGCCCGAGGGCCCAGACCACGACGCCGCCGACGGCGATGCCCAGCGCGATCATCAGGACGTAGGCGATCTCGGCCGCGGGCACGTAGAACCAGGCCGGGAGCCGGCGCATCCGCGCCTGGAGGCCGGCCAGGATCAACCCCCGGTCGAAGGCGAGCACGGTGCCGCCGACGGCCAGGCCGTAGGCGAGGCCGGCCAGCGGCGTCGCCCCGGCGGCGAACAGCATGTTGTAGAGCAGCCCCGCCCCGCCGCAGGCGAGGAGGATCACGACCCAGAACCAGCGGTGCTGCGGCAGCATCAGGACACCGCCCGAGCGGGCCGGGCCCCGACGCGTGCGCCGCCCGGCCGGCCGTCGCGACGTTGGAGCGGGGCGGGCAATCTCACGGTCGGTCCTCGGTGATGCTGCGATACGCCGCCCTGTGCGTTGCATCCAAGCCGGTTCCTTGATCACCGGCGCATGATGGCGTGAATAAGGCCGCGGGGCGTCCCGGGGTCGGCGATGGACGGAGCCTTGAACCGATGGCGGAACGGGAATTCGGACGGGGCGGACCGCGCGTCCCGATAATCGGGCAGGGCACCTGGGGCATCGACGCGGGCCCGCGCGACCAGGCGGTGGCGGCGCTGCGGGCCGGGCTCGACGCGGGCCTGACCCATATCGACACCGCCGAGATGTACGGCGGCGCCGAGGCCATCGTCGGCGAGGCCATCGCCGGCCGGCGCGACGCGGTCTTCCTGGTCTCGAAGGTGGTGCCGGACCACGCCACCCGGGCCGGCGTGGTGAAGGCCTGCGAGGCCTCCCTCGGGCGCCTGGGCACCGACCGGCTCGATTGCTACCTGCTGCACTGGCCAGGCCGGCATCCCCTCGCCGAGACCATCGCCGGGTTCGAGGACCTCAAGGCGGCCGGCAAGATCCTGGCCTGGGGCGTGAGCAATTGCGATGTCGCCGAGCTCGACGAGGCGTTGAGGATCGCCGGCCCCGGCGTGATCGCCTGCAACCAGGTGCTGTACCACCTCGGGCAGCGGGCGATCGAGCATGCGGTGATCCCCTGGTGCCGGGCCAACGGCGTCGCGGTGGTGGGCTACTCGCCCTTCGGCAGCGGCTCCTTCCCGCGTCCCGCCACCACCGGCGGCCGCGTCCTCGCCAAGGTCGCCGCCCGCCACCGCACCACGCCCCACGCCGTCGCCCTGGCGTTCCTTACCCGGCTCGAGGGCGTGTTCACGATCCCCAAGACCGCACGGGCGGACCGCGCCGTCGAGAACGCGGCGGGCGCCGCGCTGGTTCTGGACCGGGACGACCTCATGGCCATCGACGCGGCTTTTCCGCGTGGGACGCAGCCGCGTAGTTTGCCGATGCTTTAGGGTGAAGCTCGATCGGTGTGGCGGCCGAGCGACTGGAATCGGTGGAGGCTGTGTGAAAACGCCAAGAGTTCCAATTGCGTTAGAAGGTTCTTCTTCGGTTGCGCGTGGCGTTCGCGTTTTCACACGGCTTTGGTGGTTAGCCGCCGTTCCGGTCTTGGGGCACAATACCTGTGAGCAGATGCAGCGACAGTAATATTAGTTAATTATATCGCGAATGATAATAAATATTGATATTAAGGCCATCATGGCGAACAGAAGGCCAATCAGCGAACAAAATGATATACCAAACCAATATCTCACTGGTTTATCTGTTTTTGACCAAATACCATTTCTAGCAAGAAATTTCTTGTAGGTGATTGCATGTCCAACCTGCTTAAACATATGGTATACACAAAACATCGATAGCAATAGAAGGAGAAGCTGTCCAAGCATGATTATCAGTGCCAGATATCAGCTGCGCTGACTGCAGGCGTCTTAGGCGCTTGTGCCCTGCAATAGTTGTTCATGTTAAAGGCCTACACGAAATGGGATAGCGCTTTATACACGGCGGGCAGTCTGGTGGCAGTCCTGTAGAGAGCGCTCTGGACAAAATCCTTCTTCACTGACCAAAGACTTCGGCGTTTTCACACAGCCTCGGTGGAAAGCTGACGTTTAATCTGGCCGCTTCCATAGACATTAAATATCCGGCTTCTGAACGAACATAAGCAAAAATACAGCTACTGCTGAGACAAAGAAGCAGAGCCCAGCCCATTTGAACAGCGGTCGAGCGCCGACGGCAAATGCAATACCCGATGTCCATATTCCAGCTAACAAAAGCGGTGTGATCGTAAGTACGCCAACGTAGAATGAGAGTTCTGGTATATGACCCGCATCAATCTTTGCATCGGCATAGGCTATCGGTGCCCCATAAGCTGCGAGCGCAAATAGAAACACTACTAAAATTGTACTGACGAAAGCAGAAAATATTGGAAACACAGGCATACGAACTTTCGCTGAAGTCCATAGCTACATCGGTTCGGAGGCTATTCCGGGCAGGCTACCATGCACTCTCGGAAAGTCCGCTTAGGGTCGCAAGCAGCCATCGCAGAGGCAACCTGATTGAGGTCAGATCCTCAGGCGCTGCGCCGCCGCCGTTCCGCTTCGACGGGATGGCTTATACGGTTTCCGCTTGGATCGAGCGGGAACCGCATCACCGAGCCCGCGCGGCGCCTGAGCGAAGCCCATGTCCGCATCACGAAGTGATCAACCGGAAGTGGTAATACTGCGTAGAAGCGCGATCGCCCCGCCGCTACTCGCCCACCCCGAAAAGCTTCTCCAAAAAGTTGCGGTCGTCCTGGCTCGGGCCGCGGGCGCGCTGGTTGGCGGCGGCGACCTTGGCCGGGGCGGGCTGTGGTTCGCCGAGCAGGGCGCCGATGAGGCCGCCCGGGGTGCTGCCGGTGACGGCGGGCGCCTCGGCCGGGCCGCGCTGGCGCCAGCGGCCGGCGCCCGGCAGCATCGTCGGGCTCTGGCCCTTGAGGGCGGTGGTCATGTAGGTCTTCCAGACCTCGCCGGGCAAATTGCCGCCCGAGACCTTCTTGGTCGGCTCGCCGTCGTCGTTGCCGAGCCAGACGCCGGTCACCAGGGTCGCGGAATAGCCGATGAACCAGGCATCGCGAAAATCCTGGCTGGTGCCGGTCTTGCCGGCGAGATCCCAGCCGGGGATCTCGGACTTCCTGGCGGTGCCCGAGACGAAGGTCTCGTGCATCATCGCGTTCATCATCGAGACGGCGTTGGGCTCGATCACCCGGCCGAGGCCGCCCTCGGGGCGCTTGTAGAGCACCTTGCCCTCGGCCGATTTCACGCTCGACACCACGTAGGGGATGACGCCGGTGCCGCCGTTGGCGAAGGCGGCGTAGGCGCCCACGAGTTCGAGCGGCGTCACCTCGGAGGTGCCCAGCGCGATAGAGCCGTTGGCCTGGAGCGGTGAGGCGATGCCGAGGCGTTGGGCCGTCTGCACCACCGCCTTCGGGCCGACCTCCTGGCCGAGGCGCACCGCCACGGTGTTGAGGGAGAGCGCCAGCGCCTCGCGCAAAGACACCGGCCCACGATAGTCGCGAGAATAGTTCTCGGGCGACCAGCCCTTGATGCTGACGGGGGAATCGTCGCGCACGCTGTCGGGGGAGAGGCCGCGCTCCACCGCCGCGAGGTACACGAACGGCTTGAAGGCCGAGCCCGGCTGGCGCTTGGCGGTGGTGGCGCGGTTGAACTGGCTCAGGGCGTAGTCGCGCCCGCCGATCAGCGCGCGGATCGCCCCGTCGGGCTTCATCGAGACCAGGGCGCCCTGGGCGACGTTGTAGCGTGCGCCCTTGAGGGTGAGCTCGTCCACCAGGGCCTTCTCGGCCGCCCCCTGGAGGCCGGTGTCGACGGTGGTCTGGACGACGATGTCGCTCTCGAACTTCGGCACGTAGTCGTCGAGGACGTCGATCACGAGGTCGGCGACGTAGTTGGCCGAGCCGCCCCCGCCCGAGCGCGCCGGCCGGGCCGGGTTCGCCAGGGCCAGCTTCACGTCGGCGGGCTTGGCGAAACCCAGGTCCTCCATGGCGGCGAGCACCTGGGCGGCCCGCGCCTGGGCGGCGGGCAGGTTGCGGTTGGGTGCGAGCCGCGAGGGCGCCTGCACGAGGCCGCCGAGCATGGCGGCTTCGGCCAAAGTGACGGCCTTGGCCGGCTTGCCGAAGTAGCGCTGCGCCGCCGCCTCGACGCCGTAGGCGCCGGCCCCGAAGTAGACCCGGTTGAGGTAGAGTTCGAGGATCTCATCCTTGGTGTAGGTGTGCTCCAGCCAGAGCGCCAGGATCGCCTCCTGGATCTTTCGCGAGGCGGAGCGTTCCGGGGTCAGGAACAGGTTCTTGGCGAGCTGCTGGGTGAGGGTCGAGCCGCCCTGCGAGACGCCGCGGCGGGTGACGTTCTGCGCCATGGCGCGGGCGATGCCGACGGGGTCGACGCCCAGATGCGAGTAGAACCGCCGGTCCTCGATCGCCACGAAGGCGCGGGGCAGGGTGGGGGGCAGTTCCTTGATGCTCACCACCCGGCCGCCGGTCTCGCCCCGGTTGGCCAGCAGCGAGCCGTCGCTGGCCAGGATCGCGATGTTGGGCGGGCGCTTGGGCACCTTGAGCTGGTCGATCGGCGGCAGGCGCGAGGCGTGGTAGGCGATGAGCCCGGCCAGCCCGATCACGCCCCACAGCCCCAGTACGACGCCGGCATAGACGATCCGCCCGAGGAAGGAGCGACGGCGCCGCCCCTTCTTGATGGCCGGGGTCCGGCGCGGGGAAGGCTTCATGTCCGGCTTATCCCTGCGCCCGGCCCCGCCGGCGCGATCGTCCCGCGACAGGCGCAGGTCGAGCCGCGACGAACCGGGATGGCGTCCCTCCGGCACGTCGAAATTCGGTTCGCCCCTGTCGCCGCGTCCGCGTCCATTCGCCATGCGCCTTCGTCGTCCCCCCGAAAGGTCTCGCCCCGACAGGTCTCGCCTCGAAAGGTTCGGCCGGATCGGCGCCGCGACGGGCCGGGGCGCGAGCCCCCCGATGCTGCATCGCGCGCCGAATTGACCCGCAGACGCAGTGGTAAATGCGGCAGGTTTAAGGGGTCTTAAGCATCCGGTTCCCGAGGCTCGGGCCGGGCGGACGACCCGCGCGGGCCGGTCAGAGCGGTCGCTGGCGGAAGTGCGCGCCGATGGTCTCGTCGTCCCGCCACGCCACCATGCAGATCCGGGCGCCCTCGATGCAGGGCGCGGTGAGGACGAAGGTCTGCGGCACCGCGTCGGTACCCGGCAGCGTCAGGCGAACCCCCGACTGGGAAAGGTCGTAGACGATGCAGGGCAGGGAGGTGTGTTCGTCGACGGCGATCGAACCGACCTCGTCGAAACGGGAGCGCGGGGACTGGCGGCGGTCGAGCATGTCGAGGATCCTGTCGCGTCTGATCCTCAGCATGTCACCCGTGCATTTAAGGAATGGCGCGGGAAAAGCGTCGTCTTGTCGGTATCATGCCGGTTCGGCCCACCCCGCGATGCGGTGGCGGACCGGGGGCTCGCGGGCCGCGAATTGCCTCGCGGCCGGGGCTTGCGGCTGCAAAACCCGGCCGTTCGGGTATAATGGGGCCATGGACAACATCATCCGCCCCACGTTCGGAGCGCCGCGCCCCGAACCACAGCGTCCCGAGCCGCGCATCCAGGTCACCACGGAGCGGGTCTACGGCGAGGCCCACGGCTACCGGGTCTGCCTCGTGCGGGGCGACGACGCCCCGGAGGGCGACGTGCTCAAGGTCGCCGTCGGGCTGACCACGGGCATGGAGGTCAGCACCGTCGCGATCCTGCCGGCGACCGAGGCCGGCGAGACCGACGCCGAGCTCGTCGCCCTGGCGGTGCTGCGGGCGCTCAGCCTCGTGGAGGTCGAAACGGTGCCGCCCCGCGGGGCCTGAGACCGGCGCCTCGCCGGCCCGATCGATCGATCTACGCGATCGAAAGCATCGCAACGTTCCATTGGAGTGCATGAGTGCGCGGTGCCATCGTGGCGTTCCGAAAGGAACGTCCATGACGATGCCGCGCCCGATGCTCGTAGTCCCCTCCGCGCCACCGTTGCGGCTGCGCCCGTTCGCCGCCCTCGGTGCCATCGCCCCCGGGCTCGGCCTGTGCCTCGCGGTGGCCGCCGCGGCCTCGGCGGCGGCCGCGCTCCAGGTCCGGCTGTGGGGGCGTCCCTGGCTCGACGCGGTCGTGCTGGCCATCCTGCTGGGAACGGCCTTGCGGTCGCTCCGGACGCCGTCGGCGCGGTGGCAGGCGGGGATCGACGTCTGCGCCAGGACGGTGCTGGAGATCGCCGTGGTGCTGCTCGGCGCCTCCCTCAGCCTGGGGACGCTCACGGCGGCGGGGCCGGGGCTGCTCGTCGGCATTGCCGGGGTCGTCGCCGTGGCGATCGCGTCGGGCTACGCCATCGGCCGGGCGCTCGGCCTGCCGCACCGCATGGCCACGCTGATCGCCTGCGGCAACGCGATCTGCGGCAACTCCGCCATCGCCGCCGTGGCACCGGTGATCGGCGCGGACGCGGACGACGTGGCCGCCGCCATCGCCTTCACGGCGGTGTTCGGCGTCCTGGCCGTGCTCGGCCTCCCCGTGCTGGTGCCGCTGCTCGGCCTGTCGCCGGAGGCCTATGGCGCCCTGGCCGGTCTCACCGTCTACGCCGTGCCCCAGGTCCTGGCCGCCACGGCACCGGTCTCGCTGGCGAGCGTCCACATCGGCACCCTCGTGAAGCTGGTGCGCGTGCTGATGCTCGGCCCGGTGGTGCTGGCTCTGTCCCTGCGCACCGGCGGCAAGGGCCGGCCGAACGGCCTCCCGATCCGCCCCCTCGTGCCTTGGTTCATCCTGGGCTTCCTCGCCCTGGCGGGCCTGCGCTCGGCCGGGGCGATCCCCGAGCCGGCGCTGCCGCCGATCGCCGACGGTGCGGCCTATCTGACCGTGGTCGCCATGGCGGCCCTGGGGCTCGGCGTCGACATCCGCGTCGTGGCCGGCGCCGGGCCGCGGGTGACGCTCGCCGTCGTCGGCTCGCTCCTCGTGCTCGTCGCCCTCAGCCTCGGGCTTCTGGCCATCCTGGGAATCCACTGACCGAAGCGACAGCGCGCTGCGGACCCGCCTCCACCGTGTTCTTTTTAGCGAACGCAACGCCCTCGGATCAGATGGTGGTTTTCGTCCGTGTTGTGGCCGATGACCGGGTTGGCGTCACGTTTTCCTCGGTTTCGGGAGAAAGTTCTGGCGGATCGCCGCCCGGGATATCAGCGCTCTCTCAAACGGCGTTCTTTCGAAAGGACTTTTCATTGACGGTGAGGCGCGACCTCGCGACAATCGGGGCCATCGAGACGCGGGCGAGCGGCGGCGTCGCCGACGCCCCGGTCCGTCCCGACGTCGTCCCGTTCCAGTCCGAAAGGCACGCCCCGTGGCCCGTCCCAGACTCGTCGGCTTCAGTGCCAACATCCAACGGCCCTCCAAGACGCGCACCCTGGTCGAGGCCATCGCCGATCGCGCGGCGGGGGAGGTCGCCCTCGATATCCGTCTCTTCGACATGGTCGATGCCGGCCCCGCGCTGGGATCGGCCTGGTCGCGCGACGCCCTGTCCCTGCCCGCCCGGAGGATCGTCGAGGCCATCGAGGAGGCCGATGCCCTCGTGGTCGCCTCGCCGGTCTACAAGGGCGCCTACACCGGCTTGTTCAAGCACCTGTTCGACCTCGTCGGGCCGGACGCCTTGATCGACACGCCCGTGGCGATCGCGGCCACCGGCGGCGGCCCCCGCCACGCCCTCGTCGTCGAGCACGCCTTTCGTCCGCTGTTCGGCTTCTTCGGCGCCCAGACGATCCCCACCGCCGTCTATGCCAGCGACGCCGACTTCCAGGACGGCGTGCTGCGCGACGATGGCGTGATCCAGCGCGTCGCGGACGCGGGCGGGCAACTCGCCCGCGCCATCCTGAGCCGGTCCGCCTCCGTCGAGGACAGCCTCGCGCTCCGGAGCGCCGCGCGATGATCGACCGGCGCCTCCTCCTCGCCATGGGCCTGTCGGCGGCCGCGGCCTCGCCCCTTCGGGCCGCCGAGACCGGCGTCCTGCGCATCGGCTACCAGAAGAACGGCATCCTCGTCGTCGCCAAGCAGCAGGGGGTGATCGAGGCCCGCCTGAAACCGCTCGGCGTCGGCGTGCGCTGGTCGGAGTTCTCCGCCGGGCCGCCGCTCCTCGAGGCGCTCGGGCTCGGCAGCATCGATCTCGGCCAGACCGGCGACGCCCCGCCGGTCTTTGCGCAGGCCGCCGGCGCCAACCTCGTCTATGCCGCCGCGCAGCCCGGCGGCGGCTCGGGTTCGGCGATCCTGGTGGCCGCCGCTTCGCCGATCCGCACGGTCGCCGACCTCAAGGGCAAGCGCGTCGCCTTCGCCAAGGGGTCGAGCGCCCACAACTTCATCGTCGTCGCCCTCGAGAGAGCGGGTCTCGGCTACGGCGACATCGAGCCGGTCCATCTCACCCCCGCCGACGGGGCGGCCGCCTTCAGCCGCGGCGCAGTCGACGCCTGGACCGTGTGGGACCCGTATTTCGCCATCGCCGAGCGGGCTCCGACCACCCGCATCCTCCAGCGCGTCTCGGACCTGATGGAGACGCACAACTACTTCCTGGCCAACGCCGACACCGCCCGGCAGCAGCCGGCGGTCCTCGCCGCCGTCCTCGACGTGCTGGCGGAGGTCGCTTCCTGGTGCGAGGCCAACCGCTCCGAGGTCGCCGCCGCCCTTTCCAAGGTGACGAACGTGCCCCTCGACGCCTCGCAGCGCGCGGTCGAGCGCATCCGCTTCACCATCGCGCCGATGGCGCCGGGAACGATCGCCGACCAGCAGAGGGTGGCCGACCGCTTCCACGGCCTCGGGCTCATCGCCAGGCCCGTCCGCGTCGCGGACGCGGTCTGGACTCCACCCGCCGACGCCAGGTTCGGCCGAGGATGAGCGCCGTGTCGTTCCCTCGCCTGCGCGTTCACGCGGCCCGCTTCGTACCTTGGCTGGTGCCGGCGGCGATCATCCTCGGCTGGCAGGCCGCGGCCTCGACCGGGCTCGTCTCGACCCGGTTCATGCCCGCCCCCACCGACGTCGTCGCGGCCGGCTGGCAGGCGGGACGCAGCGGCGAGCTCTGGACCAACCTCTGGGTCAGCTTCCTGCGCGCGGCGAGCGGCTTCCTCGTCGGCGGGACGATCGGGTTCGCCCTGGGCCTCGCCAACGGCCTGTCGCAGCTCTCCGAAAAGCTCACCGACACCACCCTGCAGATGGTGCGCAACATCCCGCACCTGTCGCTGATCCCGCTGGTCATCCTGTGGTTCGGCATCGACGAGGAGGCCAAGCTCTTCCTCGTGGCCATTGGCGTGTTCTTCCCGATCTACGCCAACACCCTGCACGGCATCCGCTCGGTGGACCCGCAGCTGGTGGAGATGGGGCGGACCTACGGCATGTCGCCCCTGACCCTGTTCCGGCGCGTGGTGCTGCCCGGCGCCCTGCCGTCGATCTTCGTGGGTCTGCGCTACGCGCTCGGCATCATGTGGCTGACGCTGATCGTGGCCGAGACGATCTCGGCCTCCTCGGGGCTGGGCTACATGGCGATGCAGGCGCGCGAGTTCATGCTCGTGGACGTCGTGGTGCTGGCCATCGTGATCTACGCCCTGCTCGGCAAGATCGCCGACACCCTGACGCGGGTCCTCGAGCGCACCTTCCTCGCCTGGAACCCGGCCTACCGGACGATCTGACGACGCGATTCCGAGCGGCGCGTGCCCGCCCCAGCCGACACGAGCCCCCTTCTCCTCGCCTCGACCAACAGCCGGACCCCGTCCATGACCGCAACGACCCTGTCGCGCACGATCGACGCACCGGCCGTCCGCACGGCCCCCCGTCCGCAGGAGACGGGGCCCGCGGCGTCGGCCACCGGCGTCGCCGTCACCCTGCGGGGCCTCGCCAAATCCTTCGACGGGCACCGGGTGATCGAAGGCCTCGACCTGCACATTCCGGCCGGGCAGTTCGTGGCCGTCGTCGGGCGCTCGGGCTGCGGCAAGAGCACCCTGCTGCGTCTCGTCCTCGGGCTGGAGCAGCCCAGCGCCGGCCGCATCGCGTTCGACACCGCCGGGGCCCTGCGCGCACCCACCAAGCGCATCATGTTCCAGGAGCCGCGCCTGCTGCCCTGGGCGAAGGTGGTCGACAACGTCGCGGTGGGCCTCGGCGAAGGCGTCCCGCGGGCGGAGCGCCGCACCCGGGCGCAGGCGGCCCTGGCCGAGGTCGGCCTGACCGAGAAGGCGGGCAACTGGCCCGCCACCCTGTCCGGCGGCCAGCGCCAGCGCGTCGCCCTGGCCCGGGCCCTCGTCAGCCGGCCCGGCCTGCTCGCCCTCGACGAGCCGCTCGGGGCGCTGGACGCCCTCACCCGCATCGACATGCAGGACATGATCGAGCGGATCTGGCGGGCGCAAAGTTTCACCGCGATCCTCGTGACCCACGACGTCGCCGAGTCCGTGGCGATGGCCGACCGCATCCTCGTCGTCGAGGACGGCCGCATCGCCCTCGACCTCACGGTGGACGTCCCCCGTCCGCGGCGGCGGGGCGACGCCGCCCTGGCGGCGCTGGAGGGCCGCATCCTCGATCACCTGCTGCGCGAGCGCGCGCCGGCTCGCACCTGAGCTCGCCGCGCGTTCCCGGCCACCCCAACGGAGAATCCCCATGACCGCCGAGACCGACGTCCTCTGGTTCCTGCCCACCCACGGCGACGGCCGCTACCTCGGCGCCCAGGAGGGGGCACGCGCCGTCACGCAGTCCTACCTCCGGCAGATCGCGCAGGCGGCCGACGAACTCGGCTACTACGGCGTGCTCCTGCCCACCGGCCGCTCGTGCGAGGACTCCTGGGTGGTGGCCTCGTCCCTGGTACCGCTGACCAAGCGCCTGCGCTTCCTCGTGGCCGTGCGCCCGGGCCTGCAGGAGCCCGCCATGGCCGCGCGCATGGCCGCGACCCTCGACCGGATCTCGGACGGGCGCCTCCTCATCAACGTGGTCACCGGCGGCGATCCGGTGGAGCTGCGCGGCGACGGCGTCTTCCTCGACCACGACGAGCGCTATGTCGTCACCGACGAGTTCCTGCACATCTGGCGCGGGCTGATGGCGGGCGAGACGGTCTCCTTCGAAGGCAAGCACCTCAAGGTGGAGGAGGGCCGGGTGATCTTCCCGCCCGTGCAGAAGCCGTATCCGCCGCTGTACTTCGGCGGCTCCTCGCCGGCCGGCATCGAGGTCGCCGCCGAGCATTGCGAGGTCTACCTCACCTGGGGCGAGCCCCCCACCGGTGTGGCGGAGAAGATCGCGAAGGCGCGTGAGGCGGCGGACCGGAAAGGAAAAACCTTCTCCTACGGCATCCGCCTCCACGTCATTGTGCGTGAGACCGAGGGCGAGGCCTGGAATGCCGCCGAGAACCTGATCTCGCGGCTCGACGACGCCACGATCGCCAAGGCGCAGGCGACCCTCAAGCGGCAGGATTCGGTGGGCCAGAGCCGGATGATGGCCCTGCACGGCGGCGACCGCACCAAGCTCGAGGTCTCGCCCAACCTCTGGGCCGGTGTCGGCCTCGTGCGCGGCGGCGCCGGCACGGCGCTGGTCGGCTCGGCCGATCAGGTCGCCGACCGGATGAAGGAGTACATCGATCTGGGGATCGATCGCTTCATCCTGTCGGGCTATCCCCATCTGGAGGAAGCCTATCGTTTCGCCGAACTGGTCTTCCCCAAGCTCCCCCTGCGCGCCACCACCGGCGTGCCCGCCAGCGGCGCGCGCAACGACGGCCCGTTCGGCGAGGTCATGGCCAACGACATCGCCCCGAGCCGGCGCATCGCCGCTCATTGAACGGCAACTCAGCCGGGGCGGCGGCGCCTCGCGAAGCGCAGGAGGTGCCACGCCAGGAGCAGCAGCGGCACGCCCAGGGCCAGCCAGGAGATCGGCGGACCGGCCTCCTCGAACAGCAGCGCACTCAGCAGGCCCGCCACGGTGAGGACCGCGACGAGGGCGGGGATCGCGAAGACGCGCCTCACCGCGCCTCCGCCAGGGCGAAGGCGGCGGCCCCGGCGCTACGCCGGCGGGTCCACCAGAGGTAGAGGCCGCTGCCCAGCACGACGATCGCGACGATGTCGAGGGCCGCCCAGATCAGCTTGAGGGGCATTCCGCCGTAGTCGCCGAAATGCAGCGGCTGCGACACCAGGATCGCGGTGAGATACCACGGCAGGGTCCGGGTATCGGCCACGGCCCCGGTGCCGGCATCGAGGAGCACCGGCTGGAGCAGCTTCGAGGTCAGCGGCGTCGAGCCCTTCAGGAACACGCCGTAATGGCGGGCGGTGCTGAAGCCGCTGCCGGGAAAGGCGATGAAGGCCGCCTCCATGCCCGGTGCCGCCTCCCGCGCGGTGGCGAGCACGCGGTCGAGGGAAGTGTTGGCCGCCACCGCCGGCTCGCCGCGGTGGGCCTGTGTCATCGCATCGAGTTCGGTGGCCTTCCAGCGCCCGATCAGCGGCTCGGACAGGGTGTTGATGACGCCGGTGAGCCCCACCACCGCGAGCCAGGTCGCGGTGACGATGCCCATGAGGTTGTGGACGTCGAGCCAGGCGATGCGCCGCCGCGGCCGGATGGTGCCGAAGGCCAGGCGCCGGGTGAACGGCCAGTACAGCACCACCCCCGACACGATCGCCGCCACGAGCAACGTTCCCATCGCGCCGAGGAAGAGCTTGCCGGGCAGGCCGGCGAACAGGTCGACGTGGAGGCGCAGCACCACCTGCATCAGCGCGCTCGACGCCGGCCCGAGCTTTTCCGCCCGCGCCGCGTCGTAGTTCACGGTGATCGAGTCGTTGGGGTGGCTGCCGGCGGTCGCGTTGAGGATGACGAAGGCGAGGCCCGGCTCGTGCTCGTCCCAGCCGATGTACTGGATCACCCGGCCCGGATGATCGGCGAGCGCTCTGGCCGCCAGGGTGTCGACGGAGGCCGGGGCGCCCGCCGTGAGCGGCGCCGGGGCGGCCACCCCGAGCCAGCCGTCGATCTCGTGGTGGAAGATCAGCGGCAGCCCGGTGAGACACAGAAGCAGCATGAACACGGTCGAGACGAGGCTCGTCCAGGTATGGACGACGGCCCAGGCACGGGTGGTGGCTGGTTTCATGCGGTCACCGATATCCACCTAGTGTGTTCACCCGGAAGGCGCTCCCCTCCCCACCAGGAGGAGGAGAGCGGCGCGAGCCGGACCACCGGATCCTTTTCTCTGCTCACCCTCTCACCACCGGTAGCCGAGGCTGGCCGTGATGCGCCGCTGCTCGCCGTAGAAGCAGGCGGTGGCGGTGGAGCAGGACGAGACGAAGCGGCGGTCGCCGGCGTTCTGGATGTTCAGCGCCGCCCGCCAGCCGTCGCGCTCGTAATGGACCGCGGCGTCGAACAGCACGTATTCGGATACCCGCAGGGTGTTGGCGACATCGGCGAAGGACTCGCCGACGTAGCGCACGCCGCCGCCGAAGCCGAAGCCCTTCCACTCGCCGAAGGGGATCGTGTAGTCGCCCCACAGCGAGGCGAAGGTCTGCGGGATGCCCACCGGCACCTTGCCGAGGTCGAGGGTGGTGCCCTCCACCGTCTTGAGGTCGTAGCTCGTCACCGCCGCCACGACGTTCAGGCCCTCGACGAGGTTGGCGGTGAACGAGGCCTCGACGCCGCGCGAGCGCACCGCGCCGATCTGGATGTTGGTGAAGACGTTGTTTGGGTCGGGCGTCAGCACGTTCGAGCGCTGCAGGTCGAAGGCCGCCACCGTGAAGAAGCTGTTCCACCCCACCGGCTGGAACTTGGCGCCGACCTCGATCTGGTCGCCGCGATCGGGCTTGAACGGGTTGCCGGCAGCATCCGTGCCCACGATCGGGTTGAACGAGGTGCCGTAGGTGACGTAGGGCGCCAGCCCGTTGTCGAAGTTGTAGATCAACCCGAGGCGACCGGTGAAGGCCTGGTCGTTCCCCCGCACGGCCGGGGCGCCGAGCTTGCTGACCACGTCGTTGGTGACGAAATCCTGCCGGCCGCCGACCAGCAGGGTCAGCCGCTCGGTGAGGCGGATCTGGTCCTGGGCGTAGAGGCCGAGCTGCTGCAGGTTCTGGTTGGTGACGAGGTAGGGCAGCGGCGTCGCCGAGGTCTGGTTGTAGCGCGGCGACAGGATGTTGATCGGCGGCACCTGGAACGGGCTGAGAAACGGCGTCGAGGCCTGATTGTCGAACAGATTGTAGTTCTTGTAGTCGATGCCCATCAGCACGGTGTGGCCGAACAGCCCGTCCGAGAAACGCGCCTCGGCCTGGTTGTCCACCGCGAAGGTGCCGGCATGCGGCGTGGTGCGGAAACCGTAGCGGCTGAGCTCGGTCTGGGTCGGGTCGCCTGCGACGTAGCCGTTGCCGACGTAGCGCCGATCCTGCACCTCGGTGAAGGCGTAGCGAAGGTTCTGGCGAACGGTCCAGACGTCGCTCAGATGGGTCTCGAACTCGTAGCCGACGTTGGCTTGATTGCGGCTGTAGCCGTCGACGAGGGGGTCGCTGGAGTTGAAGCGGCGGTCGATCCGGATGCCGAGCGCCTGGGGCCGGACGGTGCCGAGGTAGGGCAGGAACTGCGCGATACCGCCGGCCTCGTCGCGCTGGAAGCTCGTGAGCAGGGTGAAGGTGGTCGCCCCGTCCGGCTTATAGGTGAGGCTGGGCGCGATGTAGTAGCGGTCGTCCCCCGCCAGGGCGACGGGGGCGTCGGCCTTCTGCACCCGGCCGGTGACCCGGTAGAACCAATGGCCCGACTGATCGACCGGGCCGCCGACGTCGAACGCCGCGTAGACCTGGTTGAACGAGCCGCCGCCGACCTCGACGTAGCGGAGCGGGTCGAGGGGCGGGCGCTTCGAGACGATATTGACGAGGCCGCCCACCGGGCTGCCGCCGAACAGGGTGGCGGAGGGGCCGCGCAGCACCTCGATGCGCTCGGCGCCGAAGGCGTCGACCTTGTAGTTGGCGAACCCCGTCTGGAAGAGCTGCAGCCCGTCCCGGTACAGCCCGCCCTCGGTGGCCGAAAAGCCGCGGATGATGAACCAGTCCACCCGCGGGTCCTGGCCGAACTGGTTGGCGAAGATGCCGGGCGTGTAGCGCACCGCCTCCGAGACCGTCTGGGCGGCCTGGGCGCGGATCTGCTCGGTGCCGACCACGCTGATCGACTGGGGCGTGCGGATCAGCGGCGTGTCGGTCTTCGTGGCGGTGGCGCTGGTGGTGGCGACGTAGCCGCTGACCGGACCCTTGGCCGTCTCGATGCCCCGTGGCGTGCCCGGTGTGCCGATCCCCGCCCCGCCGCGGCCGTCGCCTTCGATGCGCAACTCGTCGAGGGTGACGCTGCCGCCAGCAGGCGCTCGGGCCTCCTGCGCCTGCGCGACGCCGACGGCCAGCGGGATCGACGCCGCCAGGGCCGACCGGCGCAGGGCGCCGAGGGCCGCACGTCGCACGAGGGGGTGGGATGGCATGGGAAGGCTCCGCATTCGGCAGCCGAACGGGCTCGCGCGATCGGCGAGGGGCTCGGGCTCCGTTCTTTTGAATGAAACTAAAGTACTGTTTTAAAAGGCATTTTCGAATCGCGTTTTATGTATGCACCGCACCGAAGGCAAGCCGCGTCGCTCGGGCGTCCGGTTCGGGGCGGCCCGCCGTGACATTCGCGTATCACCCCGGTCGACTCAGGGATCCGCATCCGTTCATGGTATGTTTCGAAAGACAGCGGCAGGGTCCGCGTGGCAGGGAGAGTGTGATGACCAGCCAGGCCCCGACCCGTATCCTCGGCATCGACCCGGGCCTGCGCCGAACCGGCTGGGGCCTGATCTCGGTGGTCGGGACCAAGCTCGCCTACGTCGACTGCGGGGTCGTGACCTCGAACGGCGACCTGCCGCTGGCCCTGCGACTGCGCGAGTTGCACGAGGGGATCAGCCGGATCGTCCAGGGGTTCGCCCCCGACGAGGTCGCGGTGGAGGAGACCTTCGTCAACAAGGACGCGCAGGCGACGCTCAAGCTCGGGCACGCGCGGGCCATCGCCCTGCTGGTGCCGGCCCTGGCCGGCCTGCCGGTGTTCGAATACGCCGCCAACCTCGTGAAGAAGACCGTGGTCGGCTCGGGCCACGCCGATAAGGCGCAGATCCAGGCGATGGTGATGTTCCTGATGCCCAAGGCGGAGTTCAAGACCGCCGACGCCGCCGACGCCCTCGCCATCGCCGTGACCCACGCAAGCCATCGCGGCGCGCATGCGATCCGGCGGCGGCACGCGCCCGGCGCGGTGGCCGGGCCGGGGGCGGCGCGCATCGCGGCGGCCCTGGCCAAGGCGGTGGCGAAAGGCTGACCGGCGCCGAGGTCAGGGCGTCGGGGTCGCGGCCTTGAACTCGCCCTCGAGACGCAGGGTCACCTCGTCGCCCACCGCCGGCAGGAAGGCGGTGATGCCAAACTCCGACCGCTTGATCACCGCGCGTCCGTCGAAGCCCACCGTGTAGCGCCGGTCGATCGGGTTGACGCCGGACTGGTTGAAGGTGGCGTCGAAGGCGACGGGCCTGGTGACGCCCTTCAGGGTGAGATCTCCCGTGACGCGCGCGGTGGTGGGGCTGGTGGGCTCGATGCCGGTGCCGGTGAAGGTGGCGGCGGGAAAGCCCGCGACGGCGAAGAAGTCGGGCCCGCGCATGTGGGCGTCCAGCGCCGCGTTGATGCCGCTGATGCTGGCCATGCCGATGGTGGCGGTGAGGCGGCTCCTGGCGGGCTCCTTCGGGTCGAGGTCGAGCTTGGCGGCCACGTCTGTGATCTGGCCGTAATAGGTGGAATACCCCAGGTGGCTGACCGACCAGGTGATCTTGCCGTGCGCCGGATCGAGGACGTAGGCCCCGGCCCGAACCTTGGTGGGGTCGGCGCTCGGAGCGGCGTCCTCCTGCGCGCGGGCACCCGCCGTGGCGAGCAGGACGAGGGCGATCACGGGCAGGCGCATCATGCGGGCATCCTCGAAGAGCGTGTCTGAGTGTGGCTGGAAGTCCTGTGGGGGTGATCTACAGGAACGTGCGGCGAGGGTAAGGGACAACGCATGATCGGCAAGCTGAAGGGCGTGGTGGATTCGCTCGGCGAGGACGTGGTGATCCTCGACGTGAACGGGGTCGGCTACGTGGTGCATTGCTCCGCCCGCACGCTCCAGCGCCTGCCCGCCGTCGGCGAGGCCGCCGCCCTGTCCATCGAGACCCATGTCCGCGAGGACATGATCCGCCTCTACGGCTTCCGGTCCGACGCCGAGCGCGAGTGGTTCCGCCTGCTCCAGGGCGTGCAGGGGGTGGGGGCCAAGGTGGCGCTCGCGGTGCTGTCCGTCCTCGAGCCGCCGGCGCTAGCCACCGCCATCGCCACGGGCGACAAGACCGGCATCAGCCGGGCACCCGGCGTCGGACCGCGCCTCGCCGCCCGCCTCGTCGCCGAACTCAAGGACAAGGCGCCGGCCTTCGCGTCCCTCGACCCCGCCGTCCTCGCCCTCGCCGGCGCCGTCGAGGACCGGACCGCGCCGCAACCGGCGGCCGATGCGGTCTCGGCCCTGGTCAACCTCGGCTACGCCCCGGTCCAGGCCTCCTCCGCCATCGCCGCCGCCCTGCGCGAGGCCGGGGAGGGCGCCGAGACCAAGGTGCTGATCCGCCTCGGCCTGCGCGAACTCGCCCGCTGACGGATTGTCGCCGGCCGGCGTCGGCCGGGTTGTGCCCGCGCCGGTATCCCTTCGTCCTGCGTCCACACCGATGCGGACCCTGCGTGCGGCTCATGGCTCGGCATGAGGGCCCCCAATCGGCTTGCGGGCCGCGCAGAGACCCGCTAAGTTGTTGAAAGAACAGTAGATTTCAATCGTTCTAAAAAGACGGGCAAGTGAATGTCGGTGCTCAGAAAAGGCCGGTCCGTAGGGGTGTCCTCCTCCGTGCGTCTCGCTTGAGGGGCCGCACATGATCGTGTGTTCCTGCAACGTCCTGTCCGACGGCGCCGTGCGCGCCTGCCTCGACCGGGGTGCCGACTGCCCGCGCACGCCGGCCCAGGTCCACGCCTGCCTCGGATGCAGCCCCAAGTGCGGCCGATGCGCCCGCACCATCCGGGCGATCATGCAGACGGCCCTCGCGGAGGCCGCGCATACCTGCGCGACGGGTTGCGCAACCGGCTGCTCTCTGGTCAAGGTCGCACCAGCGGAGGCGGACATCGCCGCGTGAGCCGGGCCCGGCTCTCGCGGCGATGTCACGCCTCGTAGGCGTGACGCTCAGGGAGACGGGCACATGAAGGGTGATACCAAGGTCGTCGAGTACCTCAACCGCGGCCTGCGCAGCGAGTTGACGGCGGTCAGCCAGTACTGGCTGCACTTCCGCATGCTGAACGACTGGGGCTACATCGACCTCGCCAAGTTCTGGCGCAAGGAGTCGATCGAAGAGATGAACCATGCCGATCGCTTCGTCGATCGCATCCTGTTCCTCGACGGCTTCCCCAACCTGCAGGAACTCGATCCCCTGCGCATCGGCCAGAACGTCGAGGAGATCATCGCCTGCGATCTCGCCGCCGAGACCGAGGCCCGCGCCCTCTACCTCGAGGCCGCGCAGTACTGCGATTCGATCAACGATCGCGTCTCCAAGCAGCTGTTCGAGGCGCTGGCCGCGGACGAGGAAGGCCACATCGACTTCCTCGAGACGCAGCAGACCCTGATCTCCCAGATCGGCCTGCCGCTCTACGCCCAGAAGCACATCGGCGGCCTCGAGCCGATCGCCCCGGAAGCCGACTGAGCTTTGGCATCACGGCCCGCGGCGCCCCGGCGCCGCGGGTTCAATCGACGATGACCCTGCGGTAGATGTCCCGCAGGGTAAGAGACGCACCGATCGCCGGCAGGTCGAGGGTGGCGTCGAGCCCCTCCAGGGCGCGGTAGCAGCTCCAGCTGCCGTCGGTGCGATCGAACGCCTCCACCCTCGCCCGGTCGCGGGTGACGAGCACGTAGTGCTGCAGCGATGCGAGCCGCTGGTAGACGCGCCATTTCTCGAAACGGTCGCGTGCCTCGGTACCGGGCGAGAGCACCTCGAACAGCACGGTGGCGTCATCGACCGATGTGGCGCCCGGTTCGAGGTCGCCGCAGACCACGAGGACGTCGGGCAGCATCGCCGCGTCGAGCGCACGGTTCTTCATGAAGAAGGTCTCGGTGAAGGTCTGGCAGGACGAGCCCGCCGCCACGAACCCGTTTTCGAGGTGCCGCGCGATGTTTTGGACGATGCGGCCATGCTCCCAGCGGGCGCCGACCATCATCCGCACGACCCGGCCGCCGATGAGCTCCCAGCGCTCGTTGCGCGGCTTGTCCGCCAGCATCTCCTCGAAATCGTCGAGGCTCATCGTCTCGAAGAGCTGTGACGCGTCACCCATGGCGGACCTCGCAAGCGAGCGGCGCCGGGCTCGCACCCCGGCGGCCGCGAGTGTAGCGCGATCCTCGCGGGTGTGCGACATCCGGCGGCCTGTCCCCCCTCGATCGAGGCCGCGCGAGCCCGCTTGACCAAGCCCAAGGCCCTTCTCACCCCCAAGGCCCTCCTCACCCCCGAGCGCCAGATGGCGGACGACGCCGAGACGTCGATCCGGCCGCTCAGCCTGTCCGAGTTCGTCGGCCAGCGCGCGGCGCGGGCGAACATGGGCATCTTCATTGAATCGGCGAAGAAAACCGGCTCGGCCCTCGATCACGTCCTGTTCGTCGGCCCGCCGGGTCTCGGCAAGACCACGCTGGCGCAGATCGTGGCGCGCGAACTCGGCGTCAATTTCCGCTCGACCTCGGGGCCGGTGATCGCCAAGGCGGGGGATCTGGCCGCCCAGCTCACCAACCTTGAAGAGCGCGACGTGCTCTTCATCGACGAGATCCACCGTCTCAATCCGGCGGTGGAGGAGATCCTCTATCCGGCGATGGAGGACTACCAACTCGACCTCATCATCGGCGAGGGGCCGGCGGCGCGCTCGGTGAAGATCGAGCTGCCGAAGTTCACGCTGGTGGGCGCCACCACCCGTGCCGGCCTCCTCACGACGCCGCTGCGCGACCGTTTCGGCATCCCGATCCGGCTCGAATTCTACGACGTCGACGAACTCGAGCTGATCGTGTCGCGCGGGGCGCGGGTGCTGGGCCTGGGCATGTCGGCCGAGGGCGCCAACGAGATCGCCAAGCGCGCGCGCGGTACCCCGCGCATCGCCGGGCGGCTGCTGCGCCGGGTGCGCGACTTCGCCATCGTGGCCGATGCGCCCACCGTGACCCGGGCAATCGCCGACCGTGCGCTGCAGCTCCTCGACGTCGATCCGGTCGGCCTCGACGTGATGGACCGCAAGTACCTGACCATGATCGCCACCTCCTTCGGCGGCGGTCCGGTGGGGATCGAGACCATCGCGGCGGCGCTGTCCGAGCCCCGCGACGCCATCGAGGACATCATCGAGCCGTTCCTGATCCAGAAGGGCTTCGTCCAGCGTACCCCGCGCGGCCGCATGCTGACGCCCCACGCCTTCAAGCACATGGGCTTCGCCGAACCCAGGCGCGATCCGGGCACGCAGTTCGGCCTGTTCGGGGGCGGGGAGCCGGATGCCTGACGGGGCCCCGGTCCGGATCACCCGCCGCACCCTGCTCGCCGGCCTCGGATCCGTGGCGCTGGCCGGCGGCGGGACGGCGGCCTACGCGACGGGGATCGAGCCGTTCCGGCTCGCCGTCACCCGCTACCGGATCAAGCCGCTCGGCCCCTGGCCGGAGGGCTTGAGCCTGCGCATCGTCGCCCTGGCCGACCTCCATGCCTGCGAGCCCTGGATGAGCGTGGCGCGCATCCGCGCCATCGTCGAGACCGCCAACGGGCTCGGCGGCGACGTCATCGTGCTGCTCGGGGATTACGTCTCGGGCATGCGCCTCGTCACCCGCTACGTCGATGCCGCCGAATGGGGGCCCGTGCTGGGCGGCCTGCGGGCGCCGTTGGGCACCCACGCCATCCTCGGCAACCACGACTGGTGGGAGGACACGTCGGCCCAGCGCCGCGGGGCCGGCCCGACCATTGCCGGAGATGCGCTACGGGCCGCCGGCATCCGCGTGCTGCAGAATGAGGCGCTGGCCCTGCGGGCCGGCGGGCACGAGGTCTGGCTCGCGGGCCTGGGCGACCAACTCGCCTTCCTGCCGAGCCGGCGGCGCGGGCATCCACGCCTGGGCGTCGACGACCTCGGCGCGACCCTGGCGCAGATCCCGCAGGACAAGCCCGCGATCCTGCTGGCGCACGAGCCCGACATCTTTCCCGAGGTACCGGCCCGCGTCGCGCTGACCCTGTCCGGCCATACCCACGGCGGCCAGATCCGCATGTTCGGCTACGCCCCGGTGGTGCCGTCGCGCTACCGCGGCCGCTACGCCTACGGCCATGTCCGCGAGCAGGGCGACCTCGTGGTCTCGGGCGGTCTCGGCATGAGCATCGCCCCGGTACGCTTCGGCATCCCCCCGGAGATCGTCGTGGTGGACCTGTCCTCGCAGGCGCCGGCATGAGCGCGCACCGCCTGTCCGTCCGCGTCTATTACGAGGACACCGACTTCTCCGGCTTCGTCTACCACGCCAACTACCTGCGCTACATGGAGCGCGGGCGGACCGAACTGCTGCGGGCGCTGGCCATGGAGCAGGCCGACCTCCAGCGCGAGGCCGACCTCGTCTTCGTGGTGCGCCGGATGGGGCTCGACTTCCTCAAGCCCGCCCGCATGGACGATGTGCTCGACGTGGTGACGATGCCGGGGGCGTTGCGCGGCGCCTCGATGCCGATGACCCAGGAGGTGCGGCGCGGCGACGAGGTTCTGGTGAGGGCCGAGGTCGTCGTGGCCGCCGTCCGCAACGGTCGCGCGGTCAGGTTGCCGGATGCCCTGAGGCAGGCCCTGTCCCGCCCGCCCGAACCGTGAGGCCTATTCCACCCGCTGCCAGCCCGGCCCGAACAGGCGCTCCTGCGGCTTGAAGCGGGCCTTGTAGTCCATCTTGCGCGAGCCATCGACCCAATAGCCGAGGTAGAGATACGGCAGGCCGAGCGCGGCCGCCCGGCGGATGTGATCGAGGATCATGAAGGTGCCGAGCGACCGGGCAGCCTCGGCGGGATCGTAGAACGAATACACCATCGACAGCCCGTCCGAGAGGACGTCGGTGAGGCACAGCGCCAGCGGCGCCCCGGTGCCGCGGCCGTTGATGGCGGTGTCGGGGCCGCGCCGGCGATAGGTCACGAGATGGGTGTCGACGTGGCTGTCCTCGATCATCATGGCGTAGTCGAGCACGGTCATGTCGATCATGCCGCCGTCGCCGTGGCGGGCGTCGAGGTAGCGACGGAACAGGGTGTACTGCTCCGAGGACGGCCGGTTCGGCTCGGGCGCGCCCACGAGATCGGCGCTGCGTTGCAGGATGCGCCGCTGGCTGGCCGAGGCGACGAAATCGGCCACCACCACCCGCACCGAGATGCAGGCCCGGCAGGTCTCGCAGGCCGGCCGGTAGGCGATGGTCTGCGAGCGGCGAAACCCCCCTTGCGTCAGGATTTCGTTGAGGTCGCGGGCGCGGCGCCCGACGAGATGGGTGAAGACCTTCCGTTCCTCCTGGCCCGGTAGATACGGGCAGGGCGAGGGCGCGGTGAGGTAGAACTGCGGGGTGTCGCGCGGATGGCTGGTCACGCTGGCCGTGGCCCTCGATGGACCCGGCGCGAGGCACCGGATCGCTTGAGTGTAACGGCAATACGGTCGCGCTCAATGGCCTTGCAACTCGCCGCCCTCACCATGTCGTCACGGGGCGCGCACGACGGCGAGGCCGAGGAGCAGGTCGTGGCCGAGGCGGCGGTCGGAGCGCATGAAGCCGAACAGCATGTCGACGAACCAGAGCAGGAAGGTCGAGATCGCCACGTAGAACAGGAGCGCATGGACGCCGGCGGTGATCACGTCGACCCGGGTGCCTGTCTCGGGCGTCACCACGCGCAGGCCCATCATCCGCATGCCCCAGGTGGCCTGGCCGGCGCCGCCCACCGTGATGGCGCTGTAGAGGATGCCGCTGGCCGGCAGCACCGCGAACAGCGTCCAGCCGAGCCCGAACGTGATGACGCCGATCAGCGTGATCGCCACGGTCAGCAGGGCGGTGAAGCCGAAGATGAACATGATGTCGAGGAGATAGGCCACGAACCGGGCGCCGAGGCTCGCCCGCACGTACGGCAGGCGCGCCGGCAGGCCGTAGCCGGGGGTGCCGAGGCGGTCGGAATAGCCGGTCGGGTTGTCGAGCATCACCGCGCTCCCTCGTGGGGCGATTGCGAAGGTCTTGAGATGGGAGCCGCTCCGGCCGGTCTCAAGATCCCGCTCAGGGCTGCGGGTCGGCCGCCACGGCCTCGGAGGTGTCGAGGTAGTAGTGGCGCAGCAGGTAGAGGGCCGCTCCGCTCACCGGACCCTGCTCGGTGGAGATGGCGTCGAGCACGGCGCCGGTCCCGAACCGGCAGACCAGCCAGCGCTGGCGGCCGTCGCGCTGGCCAAGCCCGTAGTCCACGCGCACGCTGTCGGCCCCGGGCCCCTGCGCCACGCGCAGGATGGTCACCGCCCCCTCCGGAGGGGCCAGGGCCGGCACCGCCCTGCGGCAGGTGGTGGCCCGCTGCCGGTCCACCGAACTCGAGCAGCCGGCCGGAACCAGGAGGAGGGCGGCCAGCAGCGGGCCGGCCGGCCTCACGCCCGGTCGCGCAGCCGCTCGGCCACCCGCGGAGCGTAGTAGCTGAGCACGCCGTCGGCGCCCGCCCGCTTGAAGGCCAGCAGGCTTTCGACCATGGCACGCTCGCCGTCGAGCCAGCCGTTGCGGGCGGCGGCCTCGATCATCGCGTATTCGCCCGACACCTGGTAGGCGAAGGTCGGCACCCCGAAGGCGTCCTTCACCCGCCGGATGATGTCGAGGTAGGGCAGGCCGGGCTTCACCATGACCGAATCGGCACCCTCCTGGATGTCGAGGGCGACCTCGCGCAGGGCCTCGGTGCCGTTGCCGGGGTCCATCTGGTAGGTGCGCTTGTCGCCGACCAGGGCGGCGCTGGTGCCGATGGCGTCGCGGAACGGGCCGTAGAACGCGCTCGCGTACTTGGCCGCGTAGGCCATGATCTGGACGTCGCGAAATCCCGCCTTGTCGAGGCCCGAGCGGATGGCGCCGACACGCCCGTCCATCATGTCCGAGGGGGCGATGATGTCGGTGCCGGCCTCCGCCTGGATCAGGGATTGCTCCACCAGCAGCGCCACGGTCTCGTCGTTGAGGATGGCGCCGTCCTCCAGAAGTCCGTCGTGGCCATGGCTGGTGTAGGGGTCGAGGGCGACGTCGGTCATGATGCCGATCTCGGGCACCGCCGCCTTCACCGCCCGCACCGCCCGGCACACCAGGTTGTCGCGGTTGAGCGATTCCGAGCCGGTGGGATCGCGCAGCGACGCCTCTGTGTAGGGAAAGAACGAAATCGCCGGGATGCCCAGCCGCGCCGCCCGCTCGGCCTCCCGCACCACCTCGTCGACGCTCAGGCGCTCGACGCCGGGCATCGAGGCGATCGGCTCGCGCCGCTTCTCGCCCGCGATGACGAACAGCGGCCAGATCAGGTCGTCCACGCTCAGGCTGTGCTCGCGCACCAGCCGGCGCGACCAGTCGCTCTTGCGACTGCGCCGGGGCCGCTGGGTGAGACTCAAGGGTCCCCCTGGGCTCGTCGCGCGCGCGCTCTCGACGGCAAGCGGGCGCGGGGTCGGGGACTCGTCGGTCATGGGCTGAGCCTCGGATCGATTGGGCTGTGCCGGAGGGGCCTATCACATCCGCCGAACGCCCGGTAACCCGGGGCCGATGCCGGCGGACCGGCCCTTTCCGAGGGTCCGATTGACCGGGGCGCCAAGAGTTCGTCTAACGGCGCCTGGACGGGCAAGAGGGGTCCGCGGGGAGTCCGAGTGGGGTCGATGACGCAAAGGGCCGAGCGAGGGGCCGAGCGAGGGGCAGAGCCGGAGATCCTGTTCGAGCGCCGCGGTGCCGCGGGTCTGGTGACCCTGAACCGGCCCAAGGCCCTCAACGCGCTGTCCCTCGCGATGATCGCGGCGCTGCATGCCGCGCTCGACGCCTGGGAGCGCGACGCCGCCGTCACCCGCGTGGTGATCCGCGCCGCCGGCGGTCGGGCCTTCTGCGCCGGAGGCGACATCCGTCGGGTCTACGACCAGTGCCGGGCCGGGCAGGACGAGGCGGTGCGCGCGTTCTGGTCGTCGGAATACCGGCTGAACGCCGCGGTGAAGCGCTACCCCAAACCCGTCGTCTCCCTGATCGAGGGGATCGTGATGGGCGGCGGCGTCGGGATCTCCCTGCACGGCAGCCACCGCGTCGCCTCCGGGAACTACGGGTTCGCGATGCCGGAGGTCGGCATCGGGTTCTTTCCCGACGTCGGGATGACCTACGCGCTGCCCCGGCTGCCCGGTCGGGCCGGCACCTATCTCGCGCTCACCGGCTCGCGGATCGGGATCGGAGACGCCCTCGCCCTCGGCCTCGCCACCCATCATGTCGCCCCCCAGGACATCGAGGCCGTGATCGCGGCCCTGGCCGAGGGCGGACCGGTGGACGATGTCCTGGCCGCCCATGCCGCGCCGCCGCCCGCGCCCGGACCGCTGGCCGCGGCCCGCGGCCTCGTCGACGGGGCCTTCGCCGCCGATTCCGTCCTCGCCGTCCTCGCGGCGCTGGACCGGGCGGCCGCCGGCTCGAGCATCGCCAACTCGACCTTCGCGGCCGAGACGGCGGCACTGATCCGCACGCGCTCGCCCACCAGCGTGGCCATCGCCCACGAACAGATGCGGCGGGGCGTCGGGCTCGACGTCGCGCAGGCGCTCGCCCTCGAATACCGCCTGGCGCTGCGGGTCACGGCCAGCCACGACTTCTTCGAGGGCGTCCGCGCGGTTCTCGTGGACAAGGACGGGACGCCGGCCTGGTCGCCCGCGACCCCGGAGGCCGTCGACCCGGCCGCGATCGCCGCCTTCTTTGCGCCGCTCGACGGTCCGGAGCCCGATTTCGGCCCGGCGATGGGACGGGACCCGAGACCGTGAAGGGATTGATCAAGCTGGGCTCGGCCCGCCAGGCCCGCGGCGGCGAGCGCAATGCGGACAGGATCGAACGCGTCGCGGCCCCCAGCCAGACCGGCTGGGACATGGTGCTGGTCTGGTTCATGCGCCTCGTGGCCCTGCTGTGGCTGGCCAAGGGGGTGTGGTCGTGGATGCGGATCCTCGACGTCTGGCCGAACGCGGCACCGTTCGAGGACGAGCCGTTCGGCCGCCAGACCGTCATCGTCTATTTCTCGGTGATCGACTTCACGGCCGCCGTCGGCCTGTGGCTCACCAGCGCCTGGGGCGGCGTCGTCTGGCTGCTGGCCGCCACCAGCGCCATCACCCTGGCGCTGTTGACGCCGCAGCTGCTGGCGATGTCGATGCCGCTGATCGCGATACAAGGTAGTATTGTCGTGATCTACTTCATCTTGTCTTCACTAGCGGCGAACGAGGCTCGGTAAATCGAATCTTACGGTAGTGGTTTCATCTTGCATTTACCCAAGCGGGTAAATTGCAAATTCATCTTGTCGCTTAAACTGCTTTTCATTCGGCCGATCTAGGTTGGGTTCATAGGCGGTGCCGATCAAGCCGGCGCCCGGCACCCGAACTCCCGCGAGGCACCCATGTCATCCAAGGCCGCCAAGATCGTCGACAGCACCCCCTCCGCCGAGGCCGGCACGTCCGCGGGTTCCTATCTGGAGGCCCTGCACCTCGTCGAGCGGCTGCACCGCCGCCTCCTCGACGTCATCAAGGACGAGTTCGAGCGCCGCGACCGCGAGGACGTCAACAGCGTCCAGGCGCTGCTGCTCTACAACATCGGCGACAAGGAACTGACCGCGAGCGAGCTACGCACCAAGGGCTACTACCTGGGCTCCAACGTCTCCTACAACGTCAAGAAGCTCGTCGAGGCCGGCTATCTCCACCACGCCCGCTCGAAGACGGACCGCCGCTCGGTGCGCATCAGCCTGACCGAGAAGGGCAAGCAGGTCCACGACATCATCCAGACGCTCTACGACAAGCACGCCCGCACCATCCAGCCGATCGGCGGCATCTCGGACGACGACTTCGGGCGTCTCAACGTCGCGCTCGGACGCCTGGAGCGTTTCTGGACCGACCAGATCCGCTACCGGCTCTAATCCCCGGGGCAGCGGGCGCCGCCACGCACGAAGGGCCGGACCGCGTCTGCGGTCCGGCCCTTCGTCGTTTCATTGATCGGGCATGAAAAAGGGCGGCACCCTCGCGGGTGCCGCCCCATCGGCCTGTCGGCCGACCGACCTTCAGTTGAAGGTGTCGATCTCGGCGGACTCGTAGCTGGTGACTTCCATGCCGACGCAGATTTCCGAAACGATGGGGGCAGACCAGGTCATGATGATATCCTTGGAATGATGATGAATGACGGTGAACCGGTGCGAGACGCTCCGTCACGGAGCGTCGACGCCTCAGTTGAAGGTGTCGATCTCGGCGGACTCGTAGCTGGTGACTTCCATGCCGACGCAGACTTCCGAAACGATGGGGGCAGACCAGGTCATGGCGTTTTCCTCTGAAGGGGTGTTGGGGAATTCGAACGTTACGAGTCGTCCCAGGCGGGAGCTCGAGACCGTCAGTTGCGAGACCCTCAGTTGAAGGTGTCGATCTCGGCAGACTCGTAGCTCGTCACTTCCATGCCGACGCAAACTTCTTGAACGATGGGGGCAGACCACGTCATGGCGAAACTCCTTCTCGCTAACGACCCTGACATAGGCGATCCGTTGGGCGCAATACAAGTGGGCGCTACACTTATATTTCTCATAGGATGGCGATAAGATGCAAGCCTGATGCGGCGTTCATGCAATATACCACCACCCCGACGGCGGTCGGTGGCCTTCCGTCGGACGCCGTGACGTCTCGCCCTGCGCTATGGTTCCATACGCGACGTCACGCCAACTTTGTCGCGCGATTCCGTGGCAGCCATCGCATCCGTTCACGGCGTGGGCGGGTGTCCCTCCGGAGACGGTTCGCCGCCGTCGCGTTCCGCCTCGGCCCGGGCGAGGAAGGCGTGAATGTCGGTCCCCAGCATCAACGGCAGGTAGGCGCCGAGCTTGTCCTCCGGCCAGGACCACCAGGCCGTCGCGAGCAGCCGGGCGACGGTGTCGTCGTCGAACCGCCGCCGCATGACCCTCGCCGGGGTGCCGGCCACGATGGCGTAGGGGGGCACTACGCCGCGCACCACCGACCGCGCCGCGACGACGGCGCCGGTGCCGATGTCGCTTCCCGACAGGATCATGGCGCCGGTGCCGATCCAGACGTCGTCGCCGATGACGATGTCGCCGTGGCTGGCGTGGTCGTCCTCGCCCGCCGCCGCGCTCGGCCAGAGGTGGGACAGGGTCTTGAACGGATAGGTGGTGACGAGGTCCATGCGGTGGTTGGCCAGGACCATCACGACGTCGGACGCGATCGAGCAGTAGCGGCCGATCCTGAGTGCCGCCGCACCCGCTTCCAGGACCGTCGGCCGACCGTAGGTATGCTCGCCGATCTCCCAGCCGAACTCCGCGATCTCCCAGGCCATCAGCAGGCGGGTCAGGTTCGGGAAGATCTTGGTCTGCGGAATGGACATCTCGCCTCCGGACACGCCGGGGGTGTCCCGGGCCGCGTCGCCGGTGCGTACCAGATCGGCGGGAGCGCGGCCATTCGTGCCGGGAGCGGGTCCGCGCAGGCGCACCCCGGTCCCGCGCGACCTCGGCGTCCTTTGGATCAGGAATTCGCGCGAACCCAAAATTCGCGGTCCCTTCAGGCCGTCGCAGGCCCCTCGTGTCAGGTCCGGGCGGTGGCGTCGGCCGGCCGGAGATCCACCGCGCGAAATCGCTTGACGCCTTCATCCGTCGGGTGCACAGGCGCGGCGCTCCCGGTGCCCGCATCCGACGATGCGGGCGGGGACGATACGGACCCCAGACCCCAGACCCAGACCCGAACCCCATGACCAGCGACAGTCACAGTCGATCGACGCCGCCGCACGGTGTCCCGGCCGCCATGGCCGCCTGAAGGCTCGCACCGGGCCGCGGCGGCCCCGGCGACCGGCGCCACCCACGGCGGCCGCGTCCCCGCCGTGCGAGGTTAAGCCCATGAACGCCCTTCAAGTCGCCGACTCGCTCGGCTCCGTCGATCCCTCCGTCCTGGCGGCCCGCCTCTCCGACGAACGCGCCCCCGACATCGTCGAGGCCCTCAACGAGGAGGCGCCCGAGGTCGCCGCCGCCATCATCCTCGGGCTGCCGCACGACCGGGCCGTCGAGGTGTTGGACCAGCCCGAGCTCGATGCCGCCGCCGACATCATCGAGATGCTGCCGCGCGACCGCGTCGCCTCGTATCTCTCGGGCATGGCGGCCGACCGCGTCACCGACGTGTTCCGCGAGATCGAGGAGCCGGGCCGCTCGGATCTGCGCGCGCGCCTGGACGCCGAGACCCGTGGCACCGTCGACCGGCTCAGCGCCTACGGCGAGGAGAGCGTCGGCTCCCTGATGACCACCGAGTTCGTGGCCGTCCCGGGGACCTGGACCATCGGCCAGACCCTCGACCACCTTCGCAAGGTCGAGAAGACCCGCGAGACCATCTACGCGATCTTCGTCCTCGACCCGCGCACCCAGGCCCTGACCAAGGCGGTGCCCCTGCGCCGGCTGATCAGCGGCGATCCCGACGACAACGTCCTCAGCGTCGCACCGGGGCGACATCCGCTCGCGGTCTCGCCCACCGCCAGCCGCGAGGAGGCCGCCCGCCTGATCTCGAAATACGATCTCCTGGCCCTGCCCGTGATCGATGCCGTCGGCCATCTGATCGGGATCGTCACCGTCGACGACATGATCGACGCCATGGTCGAGAAGCAGACGCGCGACGTGCAGCGGTTCGGCGGCATGGAGGCGCTGCCCGAGTCCTACATGGACATCGGCTTTCCGACGATGATCCGGAAGCGGGCCGGCTGGCTCTGCGCCCTGTTCCTCGGCGAGATGATGACCGCCACCGCGATGCAGGGCTTCGAAGGCGAACTCGAAAAGGCCATCGTGCTGACCCTGTTCATCCCCCTCATCATGAGTTCGGGGGGCAACTCCGGCTCGCAGGCGACCTCCTTGCTGATCCGGGCGCTCGCCCTCCGCGAAGTGCGCCTGCGCGACTGGTGGAAGGTGGCGCTGCGCGAACTGCCGACCGGGCTCCTGCTCGGGGCCATCCTCGGCCTGATCGGCATCGTCCGGATCGTCGTCTGGCAGAAGGCCGGCCTCTACGACTACGGCGAGCACTGGATGCTGGTGGCGGCGACCGTGGGCGCGGCCCTCGTCGGGATCGTCACCTTCGGCTCGCTCACCGGATCGATGCTGCCGTTCGTGCTGCAGCGGCTGGGCTTCGACCCGGCCACCGCCTCGGCGCCCTTCGTGGCGACGCTGGTGGATGTGACCGGGCTCGTGATCTACTTCAGCGTCGCCATGGTGATCCTGAAGGGGACGCTGCTGTAGGGGGCTACCAGCCGCGCCGGTCCTCCGGGGTCGGTCGCCGCCCCTGGGGGGTCAGCCCGTCGATGACGCCGGGCAGCGCCTGGGCGAGCTGGGACAGCAGCGTGTCGCGGTCGAGCCCGGTCCGGCTCGCCAAGGTGTCGACGGTCTGAGGCCCGAGGGCGTCGGCGAGCCGGTTCGGCTCGACCGGCCGGTTCTGGCCGGACCCGATCCAGGATTCCATGACGTCGCCGAGCCCGCCGCGCTGGAACCGGTCGACCAGCCCGTCGAGGCCGCCCGGCCCGTCGCCGGAGCCGTCCTGCCAGTCGTGACGGCCCATCCGATCGGACGAGCGTCCCCCAGGTCCGTCGAGCATGCCGGAGAGGTCGCCGAATTCGCCGCCGCCGTCGCCGCGGCGTTCGGGCTCGTCGTACCGGTCGGGCCCGCGATCCCCGCCCTGTCCGAACCCGCCGAGGTCACCGTCGTCGCGCGGGTCCTGCCGCTCGCGCCGGTCCCCCTCCTGAGGCGGCTGGCGTGCGCCGCCACCGAAGATGTCGCCGAGGCCGCCGCTCATCCCCTTCTGCATCAGGAGCATCAGCAGGGCCTGGACGATGGGGGACATCCCGCCACCGAGGCCTCCGGGAAAGCCGCCGCCCTGTCCCTGTCCGCCCTCCTGGCGCTGGGAACCGCCGCCGCCCATCATCTGGCCGAGCACGCCGCCGATGACCTGATCGAGTAGGCCCATGTCCATCGCTCCTGTTGCCGTGTCTCCGCCGGCGCCGTCACGGATGTGCCGGCGCCGTATCGTGTCGCCTATTCGCGCCGGCCGCCACCGGTGCCGGCACGGTCTTTGGCGGGCAGATGGTCGAGGGGGTTGGTGTAGCTCGCCTTGCCCTTGCGGTCGGAATTCATCACCGCCGTCGAGGAGGTGATGGCCTCGGGGGGCGCCACCTGGCCGATCGGGCGGTTGCCCTCCCGCTGACGGACCTCCTCCGGATCGGGCAGGGTCGCGGGCGTCGGCTGGTCGCGGCGGCTCTCGACGGTCTGCGCGAGGGCGGAGCCCCCGAAGCCCAGGAGACCCACCACGATGGGGACGGCCAGGGCTGCCAGGCCGGCGGCGGGGCGGGAACCGGGACGGGTCGTCATCGACATCTCCATTCATCGGGTAGCGACGCTGATGAACAGGAAAAGCCCGGTTTGCCCGGCCGGTTCCTCCTAGCCGTCACGCGAGCGTGAACCGCCGCTGCCGCGGCCTCGGTATCTCGGCTTCTGCCCACCGAGCCCCTGGGTCGAGCGGGCCTTGGGCCGCTCCTGCCAGACCGGCGCCACGCCATCGACCGGCCGTTCGCGATCGGTGCCGGGCCCCATGTCGTCGAGGCTCGGCTTGGAGATGCGGCTGCGCTTGGCTCCGTATTTCCCGGCCTCGCGCTCGACGTCGCCCTGGCGCGCCATCGGGTCGTCGGAGACCAGGAGCTCGGTGGCCTGGAGGCGCTTGAGCTCGTCGCGCAACCGCGCGGCCTCCTCGAAGTCGAGGTCGGCGGCGGCCATGCGCATCCGCTTCTCGAGGTCGGCCATGACCGCCTTGAGGTTGTGGCCGATGGTGACGGCGTTCTTGGCCAGCCCCGTGTCCACCTGGACGTGGTCGCGCTCGTAGACGCTGTCGAGGATGTCGCTGATGCCGCGCTTGACGCTCTGTGGCGTGATGCCGTGTTCGGTGTTGTAGGCGACCTGCTTGGTGCGGCGGCGCTCGGTCTCGGCCATCGCCCGCTCCATCGAGCCGGTGATGTGGTCGGCGTAGAGGATGCAGCGGGCGTCCGCGTTGCGGGCCGCCCGGCCGATGGTCTGGATCAACGACGTCTCGGAGCGCAGGAAGCCCTCCTTGTCGGCGTCGAGGATGGCGACCAGCGCGCATTCCGGGATGTCGAGCCCCTCGCGCAGCAGGTTGATGCCGATGAGCACGTCGAAGGCCCCGAGCCGCAGGTCGCGAATGATCTCGATGCGCTCCAGCGTGTCGATGTCCGAGTGCATGTAGCGGACACGGACGTTGTTCTCGTGCAGGTATTCGGTGAGGTCCTCGGCCATGCGCTTGGTCAGGGTGGTGACCAGCGTGCGATAGCCGGCCTGGGCGACCTCGCGGACCTCGCCCAGAAGATCGTCCACCTGGGAGCGCGCCGGGCGGATCTCGATGACCGGGTCGACGAGGCCGGTGGGGCGGATGACCTGCTCGGCGAAGACGCCGCCGGTCTGCTCCATCTCCCATTTCGAGGGTGTCGCCGAGACGTGGATCGACTGCGGGCGCATCGCGTCCCATTCCTCGAACCGCAGCGGGCGGTTGTCGAGGCAGGACGGCAGCCGGAAGCCGTATTCGGCCAGCGTCGCCTTGCGGCGGAAGTCGCCCTTGTACATGCCGCCGATCTGCGGAACCGTGACGTGGCTCTCGTCGGTGAAGACGATGGCGTTGTCGGGCAGGTATTCGAACAGGGTCGGCGGCGGCTCGCCCGGCTTGCGCCCGGTGAGGTAGCGCGAATAGTTCTCGATGCCGTTGCAGGCGCCGGTGGCCTCGATCATCTCGATGTCGAAGGTGCAGCGCTGCTCGATGCGCTGTGCCTCGATGAGGCGGCCCATCCGGGTCAGTTCCTCGACGCGCTGGTTGAGCTCGGACTTGATGCCCTTGACCGCCTGCTGCAGCGTCGGGCGCGGCGTGACGTAGTGGGAGTTGGCGTAGACCTTCACGAACTTGAGCTCGTTGAGGGTCTTGCCGGTGAGCGGATCGAACTCGGTGATCTTCTCGATCTCGTCGCCGAACAGGCCGATGCGCCAGCCGCGGTCTTCCAGGTGGGCCGGCCAGAGTTCGATGACGTCGCCGCGCACCCGGAAGGTGCCGCGGGCGAAATCGGACTGGATGCGCTTGTACTGCAGCGCCACGAGGTCGGCCACGAGCTGGCGCTGCTCGATGCGCTCGTTCAGCGACACCGTGAACGACATCGCGGTGTAGGTCTCAACCGAGCCGATGCCGTAGATGCACGATACCGAGGCGACGATGATGACGTCGTCGCGCTCCAGCAGGGCGCGGGTGGCGGCGTGGCGCATCCGGTCGATCTGCTCGTTGATCGAGGATTCCTTCTCGATGAAGGTGTCCGAGCGCGGCACGTAGGCCTCGGGCTGGTAGTAGTCGTAGTAGGAGACGAAATACTCGACCGCGTTGTCGGGAAAGAAGCTCTTGAACTCGCCGTAGAGCTGCGCCGCCAGGGTCTTGTTCGGGGCCAGGATCAGGGCCGGGCGCTGGGTCGCCTCGATGACCTTGGCCATCGTGAAGGTCTTGCCCGAGCCGGTGACGCCGAGCAGGACCTGGTCGCGCTCCGCCTTCGTCACGCCGTCCACCAGTTCGGCGATGGCGCGCGGCTGGTCTCCGGCCGGCTCGAACTCCGATTGCAGCCGGAAGGGCACGCCGCCCTCCGACTTCTGCGGCCGGTCGGGCCGGTGCGGCGCCCAGGTCTTCCCGTCCTTGAAGAGCGGGTTGCCCTCGGTGAGCAGGCGCGACAGCGCGTCGACGGTGGCCGAGACGCCGTCGGCGGCCAGGGACGTCTCGGGTTCGGCCGCATCGCCCTCGCCGAGGCCGAGGGCCTGGGCGAGCCGCGGGTCCACCTCCGCCGCGTCGGCGACGACGAAGCCCGATTGCGGCGCCTCGCCGAATCCTTCGGGCGCCTTCGCCTTCCGTTTCGCCGGGGCCTGTTTGCCGGATGCGGCTTTCGGAGCCTCGATCTCGGGCAGCCGGTTGCGATTGAGGGCGGGGCTCAGGAGTTCGGCCAGGAACGGGTCGAGGGGCTTCAACTCGGGCTTCGACGCCTTCGAGTACGACGGCTTGGGAGCGGACGATTTGGAAGCGGACGATTTGGGCTTCCCGGCCGCCGTCGTCTTGCCTGCCGATCCCTCGGCGGATGGGGTGCGGGGCGTCTTGGGTGCAGCCATGACCGCAATATGGCGCCCAGCCGTTCGGAGTGGAAGGGCAGGGCGGTGTCGGGCCGTCGGCGTCAGCGCATGACCTGGATCGCGGCCGGGGTCAGGATCACGACGAAGAGCACCGGCAGGAAGAACAGGATCATCGGCACCGTCAGCTTGGGCGGCAGCGCGGCGGCCTTCTTCTCGGCCTCGTTCATGCGCATGTCGCGGCTTTCCTGGGCGAGCACGCGCAGGGCCTGGCCCACCGGCGTGCCGTAGCGTTCCGCCTGGATCAGCGCCGTGGTCACGGACTTGACGGCGTCGAGCCCGATGCGGTTGCCGAGGTTCTCGTAGGCCACCCGCCGGTCGGGCAGATAGGACAGCTCCGCCGTCATCACCGCCAGTTCCTCGGCCAGGGCGACGGACTGGATCGCGATCTCGGAACTCACCTTGCGGAAGGCGTGCTCCACCGACATGCCGGATTCGACGCAGATCAGGCTGAGGTCGAGGGCGTCCGGCCAGGCCGCCCGGATCTCGGTCTGCCGCTTGGCGGTCCGGTTGGACAGGTAGATCTCCGGCGCCTTGATGCCGAGGAAGGCCGCCACGATGACGATCATCACCCGGATCAAGACCGGCTGGTCGAGGACCTGCAGCACGAACAGGTAGAAGATGCTGAGGACGAGGAGGACGATCGGCATGATCAGGCGGAAGAACAGGAACCCGGTCTCCGCCCCCGGCGACCGGAAACCGGCCGTCAGCAACTGGCGCTTGGCGCTCTCGGTCCCGAGCCAGCGGCTGAGGTTGAACTGCTCCACCACGCGTTTCATGTAGGCCTTGGGCGCCACCCGCAGGGAGGCCTTGGCCCCCAGCTTCTCGCGTTCGCGCCGCCGGATCTCCTCGCGCTCGTTGCCGACCATCTTCATGCGCTTGTTGAGGCGGTCCGGCTCCATGATCGGCTGGAGAAGGGCGAACACCGTCGCCGCCGAGGCGATGCCGACGAGCACCATCGCCATGAAGCGGGGGTCGATCAGTTTGTCGGCGATGGCGGTGATCATGCTGGCGGTCCGTGCGGACGAAGGTCGGTGGGCTGCGCCGGGCGCGGCGCGGGACGGGGGCGGTTCGCGGCGACGCGGTCCGTCCCCGGCCGGCGTCAGACGTCGAAGTTGATCATCTTCTTCATCGTGAAGACCCCGAGCGACATCCACAGCGCCGAGACCACCAGGGCGACGCGGCCCATGTCGGTGGTCCAGAGCAGCGAGATGTAGTCCGGGCTGGAGAGGTAGGTCAGGATCGCCACCACGAACGGCAGGGCCGCGATGATGCCGCCCGAGGCCTTCGCCTCCATGCTCATCGCCTGGATCTTGCCGGCCATCTTCTTGCGGTCGCGCAGGACGCGCGAGAGGTTGCCGAGGGCCTCCGACAGGTTTCCGCCCGAGCTCGACTGGATGCTGATGACGATCGCGAAGAAGTTCACGTCCGCCACCGGCACGCGCTCGTAGAGTTTCTGCATCACCTCGCCGATCGGCAACCCGAGAGTCTGGGCCTCCACGACCTGCCGGAATTCGGAGCGCAACGGATCTTCCGTCTCGCGGGAGATGATCCGGAAGCAGTCGCCCAGGGGGATGCCGGCCCGGATGCCGCGGGTGATGATGTCGATCGCCGTCGGCAGTTCCTTGATGAAGGCCTTGATGCGTCGCTTGCGCAGGTGGTTCAGCATCCATTGCGGCAGGCCGAGGGCGCCGGCGAACACCGCCCCGAGGGCGGCGATCGGCGTCTTGGTCACGAGGAAGATCACCAGCGCGAAGACGATGCCCATCGCGGCCGAGGCGAGGTAGAACTTCTGCTTCGACCAATCGAGGCCGGCGCGGGCGATCTTGAGATCGAGGCTGACCTTGCCGCCGCTGGCCTTGGCGTCGATCTCCTTGAGGCTGCGCGCCACCTGGTCGCGACGGTTGACCGTGGCCGCGCGGGCGGCCGGCGTCGTCACCACGCTCATGGCCTTGCGCCGCTTGTCGGCCCGGTTCTCGCCGGCGATGTAGGGGGCGAGGAACGCATAGGCGACGCCGCCGGCGGCGATCGCCATGAGGGCGCCGGTCAGGGCGAGGTTCGTCCCGTTCATGGCAGGGTTCTCACGGCAGGGAACTCATGTCGGGCGGACCATCGCGGGTCACATCGGATCTCCGTCGAGGGCGGCGGCGGCGTCGAGGGCGGCGGCGAGCGCCTGGTCCTCGCCGTAGTAGCGGGCGCGCTCCCAGAAGCGCGGGCGGCCGATGCCGGTGGAGCGGTGCCGTCCGATCAGGCGTCCGTTCGCGTCCTCGCCCCTGATGTCGTAGACGAACAGGTCCTGGGTGATGATCACGTCGCCTTCCATGCCCATCACCTCGGTGATGTGCGTGATGCGGCGCGAGCCGTCCCGCAGGCGCGTCGCCTGCACGATCACGTCGATCGAGCCGCAGATCATCTCGCGCAGGGTGCGCGAGGGCAGCGTGAAGCCACCCATGGTGATCATCGATTCGATACGCGCCAGGGCCTCGCGCGGGGAGTTTGCGTGGAGCGTCCCCATCGAGCCGTCGTGGCCGGTGTTCATCGCCTGGAGCAGATCGAAGGCCTCGGGTCCGCGCACCTCGCCGACGATGATGCGTTCGGGCCGCATGCGCAGGCAGTTCTTGACGAGGTCGCGCATGGTGACCTGGCCCGAGCCCTCCATGTTGGCCGGGCGGGTCTCGAGGCGCACGACGTGGGACTGCTGCAGCTGCAGCTCCGCCGCGTCCTCGCAGGTGATGATGCGCTCGTCCTCGTCGATGTAGCGGGTGAGGCAGTTCAGGAGCGTCGTCTTGCCTGAGCCGGTGCCGCCGGAGATCACGACGTTGCAGCGTACCCGGCCGATGATCTGGAGGATCTTGGCGCCCTCCGGCGAGATCGCGCCGAACTTCACCAGCTGGTCGAGGGTCAGCTTGTCCTTCTTGAACTTACGGATGGTGAGGATCGGCCCGTCGAGGGCCAGCGGCGGGGCGATGATGTTGACGCGCGATCCGTCCGGCAGGCGCGCGTCGCAGATCGGCGAGGATTCGTCGACGCGCCGGCCGACCTGGCTGACGATGCGCTGACAGATGTTCATCAGCTGCTGGTTGTCGCGGAAGCGCACGTTGGTGAGCTGGATCTTGCCGCCGACTTCGATGAAGGCGCGGTTGGCGCCGTTGACCATGATGTCGGCGATGTCGTCGCGGGCCAGCAGCGGCTCGAGGGGGCCGTAGCCGAGGACGTCGTTGCAGATGTCGTCGAGCAGTTCCTCCTGCTCGGCGATCGAGAGGACGATGTTCTTGAGGCCGATGATCTCCGAGACGATGTCGCGGATTTCCTCGCGGGCGGTCTCGGCGTCCAGGCGCGAGAGCTGGGCGAGATCGATCGCTTCGATCAGCGCCCCGAAGATCATGCTCTTGGTGCGGTAGTAGTCCTCGGACTTCTGCGCCTCCTGCACCGCGACCGGCTCGGGCCGACGCGAGGATTCGTGACGCGCGCCGTCCTGTCGGGACCCGTCCGGGCGCGTCACGTCCTGGCGCTGCGCCGGCTGGGGCTTCTCCTCGCGCACGGACACCGGCACCTGCGTGCGGGCCGGGCCCGGCGCTGGGGCCTGCGCGGCGGCCGCGCCGTTTCTCCTACCGAACATGACGGCAAACCTCGGCGGTCATCGTGATACGGGCGGTCATCGTGATGCGGGATGCCGGCTTCGCGCCGTTGGGTGTGCCCCGGGCGCGACGCCGTGGCATCGCGGGATCGACGACCGCGGGCATCACGAGGCCTTGCGCCGGGCGATCTTGGCCAGGAACGGCTCGAGCAGGTTCGCCCGGCCGCGCTTGACCTCGGGACGGCCGGTGAGCTTGGCGGCGAGGTCGGCATAGACCTCCGACGCCTTCGCGCCGGGCTGGATCTCGGCGATCATCTGGCCGTTGTTGGCGGCCGTGCCGAACAGGGCCGGATCGAAGGGGATGCTGGCCGTGAGCGGCGCATCGAGGGCCTTGGCGAAGTCGGCCGCGCCGATCTCGGGGCGCTTGGGCACGCCGACGCCGTTGAGGACGATGCGCGGGCGCGCGTCGTTGGGGCGGTTCTGCTGGAGCAGGGTCAGCAGGTTCTTGGCGTTGCGCAGGGAGGCGAGCTCGGGAGCCGCCACGATGACGATCTCGTCCGCGGCGATCAGCAGCCGCCGCGTCCAGGCCGACCATTGGTGGGGGACGTCGAGGATGATGCAGGGCACCGCCGCGCGCAGCAGATCGACGAGGTTGTCGAAGGCCGGCTCGGACAGGTCGGTGGTGCGGTCGAGGATCGCGGGCGCCGAGAGCAGGCTGAGGTTGTCGCTGCATTTCGAGAGCAGGCGGTCGAGGAGGTTGCCGTCGAGGCGCTCGGGCGCGAACACCGCCTCTGCGATGCCCTGGGGCGGGTCCTGGTTGAAGTTGAGGCCCGCGGTCCCGAAGGCGATGTCGAGGTCGGCGATCACCGTGGCGGTGCCGTGGCCGCGGGCGATGGTCCAGGCGAGGTTGTGGGCGATGGTCGAGGAGCCGACGCCGCCCTTGGCTCCCACCACCGCGATGGTGCGGCCCACGGGCTTGGCGCCGGGCGCCGTGAACAGGTCCGAGATCGACTGGATCAGGGTGATCGGGTCGACGGGCGCCATCAGGTATTCGCTCACCCCCCGCTGCAGGAACTGGCGGTAGAGCTGCACGTCGTTGACGTGGCCGATGACGATGACCTTGGTGCCCTCGTCGCAGACCTCGGCCAGGGAATCGAGGCATTCGAGGGGGCGCGACTTGGCCCCTTGCGTCTCGATGATGATGACGTTCGGGGTGGGGGCGTGGCGGTAGGCTTCCACCGCGGCCGGCCCGCCACCCATCTGCACCTTGACGTGGGCCTTCTGCATGCGCCTGTCGAGGCAGGCGGCCTCGATCATGCCCGCCGCGTCCTGGGTCTCGCAGAAGGCCTGGATCGTGATGCGTGGCACCGGTGCGATCAGGCGCTCGGATGTCTCGTGCAGGTCCGCCATGGTCGGTGATCCGGTTCAGGTTGCCGCGGTGAAGACGGCGAGGCTCGCGGTGGTCCCGACATGCGCGACCCGCGTCTCGCTCAGTTGCCGACCTGCGACTTCACGCTCGTCTGCCCATCTTGATTCCATCTGGTTGACGGATCCTTGCCTTGGCGCAGTTTTCCGATGTCCAGGGTGCGCCGGACGGAGTCGACCGGACCCTCCGGGCGGCCGCGCACGAGGTCGACCGGGTCGGCGACCTGGGCGGCGAAGTTCGTCTGGGACGCGCAGCCGAAGTTCCAGGACGGCTCGTTGCGGTTGCTGGTGACGGGATCGCTGACGCCGAGGTCGCCCGGCCAGGTGCCGCACTGGCTGGCGACCTTGGCCTCCATCCGCTGGAAGCTCACCCGCACCGGCGCCGACAGCGCGGGGTTGGCCACCGCGTAGTTCTCGACCACGATCTGGCGCGGGGGCACCCCGCCCTCGGCCGCCACCCGGCGGATCGACGCCGCGGTGCGCTCGACTCCCGCGCCCACCGCCGGCGATACGCCGCGGGGCATGTCGAGGACGAGGACGCCGCGGCCGAAGCGGCGGAATTCGAGGACGAAGGCGTCGAGGTCCGCCGTCTGGCGCGGGTCGAGATGGCCGGTGCCCGTCACGAAGACGTCGAGGCTGCGCTGGTTGTCGGTGAGCACGATCGGATGGCGTGCCCGGTAGTCCGCCGGCGCGACCGAGCCGGTGGTGATCACCCGCTCCGAGCGGCAGGCGCCCAGCAGACCGGGCAGGGCCACGAGGGCCGTGAGGACGAACGCGGTCTTGACGGGTTTCGAGGTCATCGGTCGAGATCCTGGTGGCGCCGGAGCGTTGACGGGGATGGCCGCGCTGGGCCTGGAGCCGGACGGGGCCGCCGTCAGTCCGTGATGAAGCCGACCCGGCCGCGATAGGTCGGGCCGAGCGGCGCGGCGCCCGCGCCGCCGTAGAGGCGGTTGACGCGCCCGAGCAGGATCGCCTGGCTGTCGGAGGCATCGACGAACCCGTCGTCGGGGCGCGCCACCTGCTTGGCCTCCATCGGCTTGGCGATGTAGGGCGTCACCATGATCATCAGTTCGGTCTCGTCGCGCTGGTAGTCGCGCGAGCGGAACAGGGCGCCCAGGATCGGCAGGTTGATGAGGCCGGGCAGGCCGGTGATGGCCGCCCTGTTCTTCTGCTGGATCAGGCCGGCGGTCATCATCGTGGCGCCGGAGGCGAGCTCGATCGTCGTCTCCGAACTGCGCACGGTGAAGCCGGGCACCGCGGTCGTCGTGCCGCTGAAGTTGATGTTGAGGGTGTTCTGCTGGTCGATCTCGGTGACGTCGGTCCCGACGCGGATCGAGATGCGGTTGTCGGCCAGCACCACCGGGGTGAAGCTGAGGCTGACGCCGTAGGGCTTGAAGGTGATGCTGGGCTGGCAGCTCTGGACGCCGGTGGTCGACGCCGAGCAGGCGAGGGCGCCGGGCACCGGCAGCTGGCCGCCGGCCGTGAACTTGGCCGCCTCGCCGGAGATCGCCGTCAGGGTCGGCTCGGCCAGGATGCGCGAGACGCCGGCCTGCTCGAACGCCTGCAGCGTCGCGGAGATGCCGTTCCCGGTGAGGTTTCCCAACGCGTCGGTGGCGCCGATCACGCCGCCGATCCGGTTGCCGGCCGGAAACCGGCCGCCGTTGATGCCCAGCGGCGCGGTGTTGGCCAGGCGCAGGCCCGACCAGCTGCCGCTGACGTTGATGCCGAACTGCTTGAGCACCGTGCGCGAAACCTCGACCACGGTGACGCGCAACATCACCTGGTCCTTGCCGCGGATGGTGAGGTTGTTGACGACCGTGCCGCGCAGGCCCCCCGCTCCCCCGCCGGCGCCGAGGCCGACGAAGGCGTTGGCGATGTCGAGGGCCTGGGCGGCCTCCGCCGCCGAGTTGACCGTGCCCGTGAGCAGGATCGAGTCGCCGGCGGCGCGCACGTCGAAGCGGGCACCGGCGATGCTCTGGTTGAGGGTCTGGCGCAGCACGTTGAGGTCGCGCGCCACGGTGACGTCGAGGGCGGTGATCTGGCGCCCCTCGGCGTCCATGATGAAGATCGAGGTGGCGCCGTTCTCCATCCCGATGATGAACACCTTGCGGGTGGAGCGGACCACCGCGTTGGCGACCTTCGGGTTGGCGACGAACACCTCCTTGGCGTCCCGCGGCAGATCGATGATCAGTGAGCGTCCGATGGTCAGGTCGAGCTTGCGCGAGGTGGCGGATTCGTCGCTGCCGACGTCGAGGACCGGTGCGGCGGTGAGCACCCCGGCGGGGCGCGCCAGTGCCGGGCCGGCTGCCGCGATGGCCCCGGCCAGGGCGACGGCCGCGACGAGGGCGTGACCCGTCGCGACGCGGCCGATGACGACTGGGGCGCGGGAATCGCGCTGCGACGGGCCACGGGATCTGCTGGTCATCGACGAATCCTTCGTGACGTTTCGGCGAGACATGACGTTTCGGTGAGACATGGCTCAGCGCCGCGATTGCTGTTTCGAGACGCCGAAGCGCACCACCGTGAGGGCCGCGTCGGAGCGCGTCTCGACCGGCGCCTCGGCCTCCGTCGTGGTTCGACCGGAGTCGACGAGGCTGCGCAGCGACAGGGACAGGGAGCCGACCTTCTGCGCCAGGGTGACGAGTTCCGCCTGGGCGGGCGTCAGGGCGAGGGTCGCGGTCTCGCCGGTGACGACGGTGGCGCCGTTCTTCTCCTGGACGATCTGGCCGATGGCCAGAACCCGCACGTCGGTCAGCAGGGTCTCGGAGACCTGGCCGTCGCCGGAATTGCCGGGTTCCTCCTCGCGGAAGGTGCGGATGAGGTCGACATGGTCGTTGGGGAGGATGAAGCCGCCGGCCGAGCTCGACCCGCGCGTGTCGATCACCACGGCGACGGCGCGCATGCCCGCGGGCAGGATCGCGGCCATGAAGCCGCCGTCGGACCGCGCCAGCTTCTGTGGTCGCACCGGCTCGCCGGGAAGGAAGGCGGTGCGCACCACCGATCCGGCGATCTCCTCGAGGCCCTTGGGCGAGGCGGTGCGGGTGATGTAGCCGGCGGTCACGCCCTGCTCCGGCCAGGCCTGCCAGCGCAGGTCGGCCGGCCGGATGGTCTGCCCCATCGGCAGCTCGGCGGCGGCCACGAGGACCTCGACCACGGGCATGCTGGGCGGCGGGGGGGCCGAGGCGATGGGTTGCGGCGCGGGCGCTTCGCCACCGCTCATGAGGTAAGCGGCAGCGCCACCCGTGGCGAGGGCAATCCCGAGGACGGCAAGGCGCGCTGGTTTCATTGCCGGGCTTCAACCTGCTAGGGCGACCACTCGCCGCCGATCAGGACGATGCTCCGGGAATCCTCAAATTACGGTTAACACTTGGTAGGATCCCTGCTGGGTCTTCGATGCCGACTTGACACCGGGCCCCGGCCGATCCCGTGCGCGGACGCGATCCGTCGAGCGGACGTGGACGACATCGCGTCGACGGCGTCGCAATGCGGATGTCGACGTCGCGCAGGGGATGCCGGATCACCGCGGGAGGGGCGGTGCACGGTCACGCCCGGCCAGCGGCCGGACCGATGGTTTCACGCGGCGAGGGCGCGCGACCAGACTAATGTCTCGGGAAGCACCACCAGGGCCGATGCCGCCAGGGCGATGCCGTAGGGAACGCCGGTCTTGCGGTCGTGGAGGTGCAGGACGAAGGGAAGACGGCCGGCGATGAAGGGGAGCGGATAGCTGCGGGACACCAGGAGCAGCAGCGTCAGGGCACCCCCCGCGATCGAAGCCACGATCAGATAATCGACCAGGTGGTCGAACCCGAGCCAGAGGGCGGTGGCGGCCGCGAGCTTGGCATCGCCGCCGCCGATGACGCCGAGGGCGAACAGCGTGAAGGTGACCGCGAGCACCAGGCTGCCGGCACCGACGTGCAGCCCGACTTCGGTCCAGGTGAAGCCGCAGGCGGCCGCGAAGGCGAAGAACCCGATAAGCAAGATGAGCGACACCCGGTTGGGGATCGTCATCGTCAGGAGATCGCTGGAGGCCGCGTAGGCCATCAGGAACGGGAATACGACGAGGAGTCCCAGCGTGCCCATGGCGGTCTTCCCATGACGTGGAGGTCGGCGACGGATCGGGCGACATGGAGACGAAGAACGGAAACGAGGAAAGGACCAGACACTCGCCTGGCCCCTTCCATCACCCCAGGACCGGACGATCGTACGAAGCGATCGTCGGATGTCCGGCTTACGAACCCTTGATGTTCGAACCGATCTTGACGAAGGTCGCGTTCAGGTTGGTGCCGATGGTGGTCAGAGCGGTGATCACGACGACGGCGATGAGGGCGGCGATGAGGCCGTACTCGATGGCGGTGGCGCCGGACTCGTCGGAAGCGAAGCGCTTGAAGATGCTGGTCATGGGGTGCGTCCTTGTTTGACGATCTACGATGCGTCCTCGAAGACCGTCGCGGCTCATTCGGTGACAGGTGCAGATTGTCAGGAGCGCCTTGAGATTAGGTTAAATCGGTCACCGAAACGGGATCGGGCCGGTAGGGACGTTTCTGTGGTAAAATTGCGCTTAATCGCCTGGCGGCGCAGGGTCGGAGGCTAGGTCGAGACTATCGACCCCGCCGCGGGGGTGCATGCCAAGGTTCGGCTACACGAACACGTGATCGATGGGGCCGCGGGGGGAGATTTTGCGACGCACACTTATGAAGTGCGGTCGTCCTCGCGCCACCGCCCTCGGGGCCGTCCGATCGCCGCCAGCGCCGGATTTAGCGGTTCGTTCACTCTTCCATGATGTTCTTGCCCGGCACCGTCGTTCCGGTCGCCGCGAGATCGAGAGCAGTCTCGGTCGTCCGGCCCGGACGATCCGGCCGCCGGCACGCTTGGGCCGATCGTCGCCTCCTGACGCAAGAGTCGTGTTTCCCATGTCCGATCGGCTCGCTACCACCTCCCGCCCCTCGCCCGCCCGCCGGGCGTGGCGCGCGGCCCTCGTCGTGGCCGGGGCGATCGCGCTGTCGGCGGTGGCCGATATCCGGGACGGCGCGGCTCAGGGCGTTCCCGCGGTGATCACCGTGACGGTCGACAACGCCAAGGTGATGCGGCTGCCCGAGAAGACCCGCACCGTCATCGTCGGCAATCCCATGGTCGCCGACGTGTCGCTCCAGAAGAACGGCGTCCTGATCCTGACCGGCAAGAGCTTCGGGGCCACCAACCTGATCGCCCTCGACGGGACCGGCGAGATGCTGGCCGAATCCACCATCAGCGTGCAGGCCCCGCAGGCCTCGGTGGTGATGGTGCAGCGCGGGCTCGACCGCGAATCCTATTCCTGCACGCCGAACTGCCAGCCCTCGGTCCAGCTCGGCGATTCCTCCAAGTATTTCGGCGAGGTCAGCGGCCAGGCCGACACCCGCCGCAACCTGGCGACCAGCGGCGGCAAGTAGCGGCCCGCCGATCCCTCGGCCGGGGCTCGCGGGCATCGGAACCTCGTCGGCAACCGGCGGTTTCCTCCTCCAAGACCTGGAGGTCCCATGCCGAGCCTGACCCGTACCGCCACGCTCCTTCTCGCCGGACTGATCAGCAGTGCGGCTTTTGCCCAGTCCCCGGACGCTCCCCTCAAGGGTCGCGACACCGACCCGGCCCTGCCGCCGCCGAACCAGACCATCCCCGACAAGATCCGCCCCGAATCCGGCGACGCCACCGGTTCGACCTTGAGCGACAAGCTCGAAAAGAGCGACGGCGTCATCAAGCCGCCGGCCGGCATCAGCCCCGACATGACGGTCGCGCCGCCGGTGAAGGATCCGGGCGGCATGCCCGTGATCAAGCCCGGCCAGTTGCCCGGCAACGGCGAGGCCAAGTAGGGGCGGGGCCAAGCAGGGCATCCCGGACGGTCCGGGCGTCGCCTTGCAATCGACGATGAGATCGCCCAAGACAGCGGCGACATTAAGCCCCGGCCCGGCCCGGGGTTTTTCGCGTGGGCTGAATCAGGACAGGTTGATCACGGATGGCGAATGTCGTCGTCGTAGGCGCCCAGTGGGGCGACGAAGGCAAGGGTAAGATCGTCGACTGGCTCTCCGAGCAGGCCGACGTGGTTGTCCGCTTCCAGGGCGGCCACAATGCCGGGCATACGCTCGTGGTCGACGGCGTGACCTACAAGCTGGCGCTGCTGCCCTCGGGGGTCGTGCGCGGCGGCAAGCTCTCGGTGATCGGCAACGGCGTCGTGGTCGATCCCTGGCACCTCGTGGACGAGATCGCCCGGCTGCAGGCCCAGGGCGTCGAGATCTCGCCGAAATCTCTGCGTATCGCCGACAACGCCACGCTGATCCTGCCGCTCCATCGCGAGCTCGACCACTTCCGCGAGACCTCGGCGCCCGGCCTCAAGATCGGTACGACCAAGCGCGGCATCGGCCCGGCCTACGAGGACAAGGTCGGGCGGCGCGCGATTCGCGTCGTCGACCTCGCCGACGAATCGACGCTTGCCGGCAAGATCGAACGGGTCCTGGCGCATCACAACGCCCTGCGCCGGGGCCTCGGGATCGACGAGGTCGATGCCGAGGGGCTGCTCGCCGAGCTGAAGGCCATCGCGCCGACCATCCTTCCCTATGCCTCCGCCGTGTGGTCGCTCCTCGACGAGCAGCGCCGGGCGGGCAAGCGCATCCTGTTCGAGGGCGCGCAGGGTGCGCTCCTCGATGTCGACCACGGCACCTATCCCTTCGTCACCTCGTCCAACATCGTGGCGGCCCAGGCGGCGACGGGCTCGGGCATGGGTCCCTCCGCGATCGGCTACGTGCTCGGCATCGCCAAGGCCTACACCACCCGCGTCGGCGAAGGCCCGTTCCCCACCGAGTTGTTCGACGAGATCGGCGAGACCATCGGCACCAAGGGCCGCGAGTTCGGGGTGAACACCGGGCGCAAGCGTCGCTGCGGCTGGTTCGATGCGGTACTGGTGCGCCAGACGGTGAAGACGTCGGGCATCGACGGCATCGCCCTGACCAAGCTCGACATCCTCGACGGGTTCGAGAACATCAAGGTCTGCACCGGCTATCGCCTCGGCTCCGAGATCCTCGACCACCTTCCCGCCAACCAGGCGGCGCAGGCCCAGGTCGAGCCGATCTACGAGACCGTCGAGGGCTGGTCGGGCACCACCGCCGGCGCGCGCTCCTGGGCCGACCTGCCGGCACAGGCGATCAAATACGTCCGTCGCATCGAGGAGCTGATCGGCGCGCCCGTCGCCCTTCTGTCGACCTCGCCCGAGCGGAACGACACCATCCTGATGCACAATCCCTTCGAGGATTAGCCGCATCGCGGAGCGGGTTTCGCAAAAGCGGTCGCCGGGTTCACGTCGAAAACCTGCGGCTCATGAAGACGACGGGCAGGGTGAAGCGGCGGCGTGCCGACGTGAACCTGACTAGGACCACCGGCCCGGACCCTGGCGTTCGGTCCGGCCACGATCCGATGCTCCATCGACGAGCGAAGGCCGGCCCCGCGACACACCCGTTCGCGTGGCCACGGGAGAAGCGGACGAAAACGCACGATGGCCGACTACTACCCGTTGCTGGCGCGCGCGCTCGACGCCCTGCCCGACCGTTCCGCGGACCTGCGCAAGGCCGTGTACGACCGCGCGCGCGGGGCCCTGATCGGCCAGCTCCGTTCCATCGTACCGCCGCTCTCGGAGGTTGACATCGACCGTGAGCGGTCGGCCCTGGAGGCCGCCATCGAGCGGCTCGAGGTCGACTACGGCGGGGCGGCGATCGCTCCTGCCGCTCCGGTCCCCGCCGACGATCCGATGCCGGAGCCGTTGCCGCCCGAGCCGCCGGCTCCTGTCCTGCCGCCGGCCGATCCGGTCCTGCCGGAACCGTCGGTCCTGCCCCCGGCCGTGGCCCCCGTCATCCCGCTGCCGCCGCGCGCCCTCAAGGCCCCGGTCGCCGTCGAGCCGATTCGCGATACGGACGGGACGCCGCCGCAGCCTGCCCCGGTCGACGCGCCCCGGAACGACGCGGCCGCGGCCATCGACCCCGCCGCCCGTCTCGACGAGGAGAGCGAGGCCGGGACCCTGCCCGCCGATGCCGCAAACGGCCGGCAGCGGCCGCGCATCGACGTGGTCGCGCCCCGGCGCAGCAATGCCCGCCTGCTGCGCAACGTCTTCGTCGGCAGCGTCCTCGCCATCGTCATCGGGCTGATCGCCACGGCGGCCTACCTGCTGCGGGACCGCCCGAGCGATCTCCAGCCCGTGGCCGGCGACAGCCAGGGTGCCCCCGCCGACGGGGCCGACACGAAGTTCGCCGACCGCATCGGCGGCGAGGCCGCACCCATCGAGCGCCCCGCCACCGCGCCCGCCGCCAATTCGGGACCGCCCGCCCTGCCGACCCAGCCGGAGGTCGCGGTGGCGCAACGCGCGGTACTGATCGAGGAGAACCGCGACAACCCGAGCGCGGCGCCCGCGGTCACCCAGGGGAGGGCCGTCTGGCGCCTCGATGTCGTGAACGGCGAGCAGGGCCAGCCGCTCGAGACCGCCGTTCGTGCCACCATCGATTTTCCGGACGCGGGCCTGAGCCTCGCGATGACGATGCGGCGCAACCTCGATGCGACGCTGCCGGCCTCGCATACGATCGAGCTGGCTTTCACGAACACCGGTCCGGCCGGGTCGGCGCGGGCGGTGCAGGATGTCGGCCTGATCCAGGCCAAGGACGAGGAGAACGCCCGCGGTTCGCCCCTGTCGGGTTTGCCGGTCAAGGTCCGCGAGAACCTGTTCCTGATCGGGCTGTCGTCGCTGCGCAACGACGTCGAGCGCAACACCGACCTGCTGCTTCACAAGGGCTGGTTCGATCTCGCGTTGAAGTTCTCGGCCGGGCCGCGTGCGGTGATCACCTTCGAGAAGGGATCGTCCGGCATCCAGGTGATCCAGAACGCCTTCAACCAGTGGCGTCGCTGACGGGGTAATCACCCTGAGCGACCGGTCCGGGTGTGACCGTCACACCCGGACCCGGCACGGAAACGTCGGCTCAGGCGTGCGCGTCGGCCCGGGGTGCCTCGCGGCTGGCGAGGTTGCGCTTGACCGCTTCCTGGATCTTCTCGAACGCCCTCACCTCGATCTGGCGCACCCGCTCCCGGGATACGCCGAACTCCCCGGAGAGGTCTTCGAGCGTGATCGGGTCGTCGGCCAGACGGCGAGCCTCGAAGATGCGCCGCTCGCGCGGATTGAGCACCGAGAGGGCGTCGCGCAGGGCGGACAGACGGTTCTGCCCCTCCTGCTCGCGGGCCAGCACCGTCTCCTGGCTCGGCGTGGTGTCCACCAGCCAGTCCTGCCATTCGCCCTCGCCCTCCTCGCGCAGGGGCGCGTTGAGGGAGGTGTCTCCCGACAGGCGACGATTCATGTCGATCACGTCCTGCTCGGGGACACCGAGCTTGACGGCGATCTGCGCCACCTGATCCGGCTTGAGGTCGCCCTCGTCGAGGGCCGAGATCTTGCCCTTGGCCTTGCGCAGGTTGAAAAACAGCTTCTTCTGGTTGGCCGTGGTGCCCATCTTCACGAGGGACCAGGACCGCAGGATGTACTCCTGGATCGCCGCCTTGATCCACCACATGGCATAGGTCGCCAGGCGGAAGCCCTTGTCGGGCTCGAACCGCTTGACCGCCTGCATGAGGCCGACGTTGCCTTCGGACACCACTTCGCCGATGGGCAGGCCGTAGCCGCGGTAGCCCATGGCGATCTTGGCGACGAGCCGAAGGTGCGAGGTCACGAGGCGATGGGCCGCCTCGCGATCGCCTTTCTCGCGCCAGTCCTTGGCCAGGGTGAACTCTTCGTTCGGCTCCAGCATCGGGAACTTGCGGATCTCGTCGAGGTAGCGCGATAGGCCGCCTTCGTTGGCGAGCACGGGCAATGCGCCTGCCATGGTCTCAATCCTCCTTCGACGATCCCCCGATACGGGCGGATTTCAGGGAGCGCGACACCGCTCCCATTGAGCCGGCGACCTGCGCCCCCATCTCTAGTGGGTAACGGATCGGGCCGGTAGCCGGTTCACGAGTCGAACCGAAGCGATAACGCGCGGAAACGGACTCGGGCCGAAGGTGGCACGATTGGCCGCGCCTGCGAGTGCCGTTTCGCACCGACGCGACGAACGGACTTGACCGTTGCCGTGGCGCCACGGCGCCTCACCCATCGGCCTCCAGGGCCGCGGCGAGGGCCGCGAGGTCGGGCGGGAGCGGGCTTTCGAAACGCAGGGTCTGCCCGGTGCGCGGATGCGCGAACCCCAGCAGCGTGGCGTGCAGCGCCTGCCGCCCGAGGTCGACTAGTGCCGCCCGCGCCCCGGGTCCGAGCCGTGCGGCCTTGGTCTTGAAGGCACCGCCATAGACCGCATCGCCCAGGAGTGGATGTCCGCGATGGCTGAGATGCACCCGGATCTGGTGGGTGCGCCCGGTCTCGAGTTCGCAGCGCACCAGGGCGACGGGGGCCGCCGAGCCGAGGATGCGCTCGACCCGGTAGTGGGTGATCGCCTCGCGTCCCACCTCCGGCCGGACCACCGCGATCTTCTCGCGGTTGCGCTGGCTGCGTGCCAGGGGCGCGTCGATCGTCCCGCTGCGCGGTTCCGGTGCGCCCCAGACGAAGGCGAGATAGGCCCGCTCCAAGGGTCCTGTGCGGCCGTGGTCGGCGAATTGCGCGGTGAGCCCGTGATGGGCCCGGTCGTTCTTGGCGACCACCAGGAGGCCGCTCGTATCCTTGTCGAGGCGGTGGACGATGCCCGGACGCCGGACACCGCCGATGCCCGATAGGCTCGCCCCGCAGTGGGCGATCAGGCCGTTGACGAGCGTACCGCCCTCGTGCCCAGGGGCGGGGTGGACCACGAGGCCGGCCGGCTTGTCGACGACGATGAGGTCGTCGTCCTCGTGGACGATGGCGAAGGCGACGCTCTCGGCCAGCGGCTCGGCCGCCACCGCGGGCGGGACGACCACCTCGAAGGACGATCCGCGCCCGACCCTAATCGAGGGATCGACGATCACGACGCCCTCGCGGCGCACCTGCCCCGACTTGACCAGGTCTTGGAGCCTGACACGCGACAGGTCCGGCAGCGCCCTCGCCAAAACCCGGTCGAGGCGTTCCGGGGGGGCGTCCGCATCCAGCGTCACACGCCGGATCTCTGAATCCTGCACCGTTGCTCCCTTCGCTCCACGAGGCCGGGCCACGAAACCGCGCGGGGCGCGTTTTTCTCGCCCCCCGGGGCCTTGCTCCCGCCCACCGCCCTCGCTATAGCAACGCCCTCCGGACGCAAGTCGTCTCGCGCCGGAACAAGCGTCGGGGCCCAGGCCCCGACCCCGCGCCCATCGTCTAGCGGTTAGGACAGGTCCCTCTCACGGATCAGACCGGGGTTCGATTCCCCGTGGGCGCGCCATTCAGTTTTCGTCACATCGTGATCGTCGCGTGGCTTGCGAGCGACGGAGTCCGCTTCCGCGTGGCCAAACCGCGACGGGGCGGCCACGCGACGCTGCGGCTCCGCCTTCCCCGATCCCTCGCCGCGAGACCGCGCCTCGCGCCGGCCGCCTTCAGCGCGCGCCGCGCTGGAGGTCGTTCTCGATGAGCAGGGCGCTGCGGCCGTCGAGGCGGTTGCGGTAGACCTGCAGGTTCTCCATCACCCGCTGCACGTAGTTGCGCGTCTCGGTGAAGGGGATGCGCTCGACCCAGTCGATCGGGTCGACGCCGCTGCGGCGCGGGTCGCCGTAGGCGTCGATCCATTTCTTCACGTTGCCGCCGCCGGCGTTGTAGGAGGCGAAGGCGAGGATGTAGGAGCCGCGCCAGTCCTCCATCAGCTCGCCGAGGTGGGCGTGCCCCAGCCGTGCGTTGTAGGCCGGATCGCTGGTGAGCCTGTCCTGGTCGTAGGATGCGCTCACCCGCCGGGCCGTGCGCTGGGCGGTGGCCGGCATCATCTGCATCAGGCCGCGGGCCCCGACGCTCGATTGCGCGCGCGGATCGAACTGGCTCTCCTGGCGGGCGATGGCGAAGACCATCGCCTTCTCCACCAGCGGCACCGCGGCGGACGCCTCGTAGGCCGGGATGCCGATGGTGGGATAGGCGTGGGCGTCGAGGGGCAGGCCGCGCTGCACCGCGAGCTTGCCGATCGCCACCAGCGCCCGCGAGTCGCGCATCTCCACGGCGAGGTCCCCCAGCGCGGTGATCTCGGCCGGGTCGGTGAGGCGGGTGGCGATGTCGATGTAGAGCGGCAGCGCCAGTTCCTTGAGGGAGGCCGCCTCGAGCAGGCGCAGGGCACGCAGGCAGAGCCGGTCGTCGAAGGCGGTCCTGGCCTTTGACTCGAGGGGGACGACGCTGCGCAGGGGCAGGCTCGCCTCGCCGAGCTTCACCCGGGCGAGCTGGCCGTAATAGGCGATCGGCTGCAGGGCGGCGCGCTGGTAGTACGGGCGGGCGCTCTCCGCCCCCCCGAGGATCTCGGCGGCGCGGCCCTGCCAATAGGCGGCGCGTGCCAGCGAGATCGGCGTCTCCGCGATGGCGGCGGCGGTGGCGAAATGCCCTGCGGCCGTCGCCGCGTCGCCGGAAAAGCGCAGGGCGATCCAGCCGGCGTGGAACTCGGCCTCGATCCGTTTCTCCACCGTGCGGGCGCTGTGGCCGCTGGCGACCCGATAGGCGGTCTTGGCGTCGCCCATGTCCATGAGCTTGCGCGCCACGATCCGGCGCTCGACCCACCACTCGTCGCCATCGGCGAGCACGTCCGGGTTGGTGGGGGCGGCGGCCAGCATGGCGGCGGCCTCGACGGTCTTGTCGGCCCGGCGCAGGAACTGGGCCCGCGACATCAGGTAGGAGGAATCGTTGCGCAGGACGAGGGGGACCGCGTTGAGGGCCGCACCCGCGCCCGCGCTCTTGTCCTCCACCGCCCGGCGCGCCTTCACCAGGGTGACGTAGGAGGCGCCGGCATAGCCCGCCGCGCGGGCCGCGAGCTCCCAATCCTCCTTCAGGAGGGCCCGCTCCATGCGGAAGCGGTGGTCGGTGCGGGTGATCGCGCCGGGAAACGCATCGAGGATGCGCGTCTCGAGGGACTTGCCGAAGCTGTCGGATCGCCAGAGGTCGCGCACCAGGGCCACCGCGTCCTGGTCGAGGGCGTCGGCCTTGAAGGCCAGCGCCAGGGCGACCTTGCCCGGCACGCTGGCGGGCTTGGCGGCGGCGAAATAGGCGCGCACCACCGCCGGGCTCTTCTTCTCGGTGAGGAGGGCCTCCTCGGCGCGTCGCCGGATCAGGGCACCCGCCGGCCAGTCCGGTGTCGTGCGCATGAACGCCACGGTCCGTTCAAAGCCGATGCCGGCCCCGGCGCGGATCGCCACCCATTCGAGCAGGGCGCGCGCGGCCGGGTCCTTGAAGGCCTGCGCCGAGCGGTCGCCGTCGCCGACGCGGCCCTTGCGGTAGGCGTCGACGGCCTGGCGCAGGGCGTCGATGTCGGTGTCGCCCGAGCGCGACAGCCGGGCGGGATCGGGCAGCTCCGGCACCGGGGCGGCCGGCGTCACCGCCGCGTCGGGAAGCGGGAAGGCGATCGGCGCATCGGCATCGGCCGAGGCATAGGCGGACGCCGCGCTGCCCCTGATCGGGAGCGGGCCGGTGGACAGGGGCTTGGCGGCCGATTCCGGCGCCGTCAGCTCGACCTTGGCCGCATCGGCCGAGACCGGGTCCGAGATCGCCTTGTCTTCCTCGCGCTGGCCGGCGGCTGCCACGGCATCGCTGACGGGCACCGCCTCGTTGGAAAACCCGGGCCCCGCGGCGGCGAGGCCGAGCGCGAGGGCGAGGCAGGCCGTGGACAGGCCGCGGAAGGGGACGAGCGTGACCGTCATCGTGCGTCTGGTCCCATCGTGAATCGGGCTTGGAGCGCGGCCGTGGGACAGGCTGAGCCAAGCCCCGTTAAGGACGCGTTAACCGCGGGGCCGAAGCGTTTGCGCGGGCGCAGCCGACGGCCTATGTCTGCCCGGCTGCCGGGGCCGCGACGCCGCCATGGGCCCGCGAGCGTGAGAGATCGACGGCCGGGAACGCCAGGATGACCGAGACCACACGACGCCTGAAGGGCGCCATGACCGCCCTCGCCACGCCCTTCAAGGACGGCGTCTTCGACGAGGCCGCCTTCCGCGCCTTCGTGAACTGGCAGATCGACCAGGGCATCCACGGCCTCGTGCCCACCGGCACCACCGGCGAGAGCCCGACCCTGACCCACGACGAGCACGACCGGGTGGTCGAGGCCTGCGTGGCGGAGGCCGCCGGCCGGGTGCCGGTGATCGCCGGCGCCGGCTCGAACTCCACCTCCGAGGCGGTGGCGCGGGCGCGCCACGCCGAGGCGGTGGGCGCCGACGCCGTGCTGGTGGTGACGCCCTACTACAACAAGCCGACCCAGGACGGGCTCTATGCCCATTTCAAGGCCGTGAACGACGCGGTCGGCATCCCGATCATCATCTACAATATTCCTGCGCGGTCGGTGGTCGACATGAGTGTCGAGACCATGGCGCGCCTGTTCGAGCTCAAGAACATCGCCGGCGTGAAGGACGCCACGGCCAAGCTCGACCGGGTCAGTCTCCAGAGACAGGCCATGGGCGAAGACTTCATCCAACTTTCGGGCGAAGATGCGACGGCGCTCGGATTCAATGCCCAGGGCGGCGTCGGCTGCATCTCCGTGGTCTCGAACGTCGCCCCGCGGCTCTCGGCGACCTTCCAGGAGGCGACCCTGGCGGGCGATTACGCCAAGGCGCTGCAGCTGCAGGACGTGCTCCTGCCGCTGCACGTCGGGCTGTTCGCCGAATCGAACCCGTCGCCGGTGAAATACGCCCTGTCGCGCCTCGGCCTCATGCGCGACGAGGTCCGGCTGCCGCTCCTCACGGTGAGCGAGGGCACCAGGGCCATCGTCGACGCGGCCCTTCAGCACGCGGGACTGATCGAGGCCTGATCGCCCGGCACCGACGGCCCCGGCCGCCCTCGCAGAACGCGACGCGGCAAACCATATCCCGAATCCTACCCCAAGACCCGGTGGCACGGCGCACCCGGCCCCAACCGGCATCGAGATGGCTCCCAAACCCGAACCCTCCCGTCGCATCGTCGCGGACAACCGTGCGGCGCGCTACCACTACGAGATCTCCGACGTCATGGAGGCGGGCATCGCGCTGACCGGGACCGAGGTGAAATCCCTGCGCAAGGGCAAGGCGACGATCGGCGAGGCCTACGCCGGGCCGTCGGGCGACGACCTGATGCTGTTCAATGCCTACATCCCGGAATATCTCGAGGCCAACCGCTTCAACCACGAGCCCAAGCGCCCGCGCCGGCTGCTGCTGCACCGCCGCCAGATCGACAAGCTGATCGGCGCCACCCAGCGCGAGGGCTACACGGTCGTGCCGTTGAAGATCTATTTCAACGACCAGGGCCGGGCGAAGATCGAGCTCGGTCTGGGCCGTGGCAAGAAGCTCCACGACAAGCGCGAGACCTCGAAGCAGCGGGACTGGGACCGCGACCGCGCGAGGATCCTGCGGGACCGCGGGTAGGGACCGGGACCGCCGATAGGCCCGGAAGGCGAAGGAGGTTGCGATGGCGCAGGACTACACGGCACTCCCCGACGACCTGCCGGCACCGACCGACGACGGGGCCGCCCGGCATCTCGAGGGCATTCGCCTCCCCGACGTCTCGCTCTCGGCCACCGACGGCGGCCGGGTCTCGCTGGCGAGACTCGCCGGGCGCACGGTGGTCTACGCCTATCCGCGCACCGGCGAGCCGGGACAGCCCAACTTGGTGGCCGATTGGGACGCGATCCCCGGCGCGCGCGGCTGCACGCCCCAGACCTGCGGTTTTCGCGACCACCATGCCGAGCTGGTCGCCCGCGGCGTCGCACAGGTCCACGGCCTGTCGACCCAGACCAGCGCCTACCAGCAGGAGGTGGCGCAAAGGCTGCACCTACCCTTCACCCTGCTGGCCGACCCCCACCGCGCCTTCGCCATGGCGATCCGCCTGCCGACCTTCGAAGCGGCCGGCCAGATCCTGCTCAAGCGCCTGACGATGGTCGTCGACGACGGCCGCGTCACCAAGGTGTTCTACCCGGTGTTCCCGCCCGACCGCAGCGCGGCCGAGGTGCTGGCGTGGCTCGAGAGGGCGCCGTCGCCGGCGACGTGATCCCACCGTAGGCCGCCAGACCTCGCCGGGGAGGGGGCCGCGCCTTACCTCCCCGCCATGCCGCCATCCACGGGTTTCGATCGCACCGCCGCCGCCCTGCGTGCCTGCCGCCTTTGCCGCGACGCGCCGCGCTTCGGTGCACCGCTGCCGCACGAGCCGCTTCCGATCGTCCAGGGCACCGCCAGGGCTCGCCTCTGCATCGCCAGCCAGGCGCCCGGCACCCGCGCCCACCGCAGCGGCATCCCGTTCCAGGATCCGTCCGGCATTCGCCTGCGCGACTGGCTCGGGCTCGACGAGCCGGCCTTCTACGATCCGGACCGCGTCGCGATCCTGCCGATGGGGGCCTGCTTTCCCGGACTCGACGCCAAGGGTGGCGACCGGCCGCCTCGGCGCGAATGCGCGCCGCGCTGGCGCGACGAACTCCTCGCGGGCCTGCCGGCGCTCGATCTCGTCCTGGTCATCGGCCAGTATGCCCAGGCGTGGCACTTCGGGGCGATACCGGACGGGTTGACGGGGACGGTGAAGCGCTGGCGCGCCATCCTCGACGAGCCGCGGCGACCCCGCGCCCTGCCACTGCCGCATCCCTCCTGGCGCAACAACGGCTGGCTGAAGGCCAATCCTTGGTTCGAGCGGGAGCTGCTGCCGGCGCTCAGGGCCGAGGTGGCGGCGGTGATGGCGCCCGGGCCCAGCCCGTGACGTTGACAGGGCCGGGCTTTGGCGGGATTCCTCCCGCCGCCACACGGAGAACCCGATGCCGACGACGATCGCAGACCCCCGTGACCGTCTGATCGTCGCCCTCGACGTCGCCACCCCGGACGAGGCCCTCGGCCTCGTCGAGCGCATCGGCGACGCCGCCACGTTCTACAAGATCGGCTATCGGCTGGCCTACGGCGGCGGCCTCGCCCTGGTGCCGCGTCTGGCGGCGGCCGGGCTCAAGGTGTTCCTCGACCTCAAGCTGCACGACATCGGCAACACGGTGGAGGAGGGGGTCGCGGCCCTGTCGGACCTCGGCGCCACCTTCCTCACCGTCCACGCCTATCCCCAGACCATGCGGGCGGCCGTGCGCGGACGGGGCGCCAACGGACCGCGCATCCTGGCGGTGACCGTGCTGACCTCCTACGCCGCCGCCGATCTCGACGAGGCTGGCTATGCGCTGCCGGTGGCCGAACTGGTGGAGCGCCGTGCCCGCCAGGCGGCCGAGGCCGGCATCGACGGCATCGTCTGCTCGGCCTTCGAGGCCGGCCCGGTCAGGGCCGCGATCGGGCCGGACCGCTGCATCGTCACGCCCGGCATCCGCCCGAGGGACTCCGCCACCGGCGACCAGAAGCGGGTGATGACGCCCCGTGAGGCGAGGACGGCGGGCATCGACCACGTGGTGGTCGGTCGGCCGATCACCGCGGCGTTCGACCCGCGCGCGGTGGTCCAGGCCATCGTCGCCGATCTGGCCTGATCACGAGGAGGGCGCGCGCAGGCCCCTCAGGAGGAAGCCGATCATGTCCTCCAGGGGCGGACCCGGGATGTTGGGATAGAGGCTGACGAGCAACGGGTTGCAGTAGCGCACGATCGCCGCCTGCACGCAGAGGGCCGCCACTTCGGCATCGGCCACGCCGAACTCGCCGTCGCGCATGCCTTCGCCGACCACCCGAACGAGGACGGCGCCGATGCGCGAGACGTGCCGGCCGCAGACCTCCCAGCTCTCGCTCATGGCCGCCTCGACCATCTCGTGCATGCGCGGATTGGCGCGGCAACGCTCGACGCAGTCGTGGTGCAGGGCCCGGACGATGTCGGCGATGCGGTCGGTGGCACTGCGCCCGGGCGCATCGGCGATGGTCGCGATCAGCGCTTCGATGTCTTCGATCACGCGGGCGACCACGGCCTCGTTGATCGCCTTCTTCGACTCGAAGAAGCGATAGACGTTGGCCGGGCTCATGCGCAGGGCCTTGGCGATGTCGGCCACGGTCGTCTTCTGGTAGCCGATCTCGTGGAAGAAGCGCTCGGCCGTCGCCAGGATACGGCACCGGGTCGTGGGTGCGGTCTCGTCCGGCACCAGGGTCGCCGCGTCGGCATCGTTCGTCATCGCGAGACCCTAGGTCGCCCGCCCGCGTCCGTCAAAACGACCGTGCGTCGTCCGCGCCATCCATTCCCGTCTCCGTTGAAAGAGGGGCGGGCACGTCGAAGAGTCCTACTCTTTCAGGATGAGGACGGACCACTTTTTCCAGGTCCGCGAGCGCAATCTCCGGCAATCGCCGCGCTTCCATCGCGACCCGGGGCACATCCGCGCAAAAAGCGGCGGAGAAAAATCTCCGCCGCGAAACGACGACACAGAATGCCCAGGCGGTCTAGGAACCGAACTGACAGCCCAGCTGCTCGAGATACTCGGCGAGATCGACGCCACCGATGCGCTTGCCGTAGTCGAAGCGCATGCCCTGGCGGATATCGACGCTGCTGACCTTGGTGGTCAGCGTGAACGGCTTCACGCAGATCCAGGCACCGTCGCGGCGATGCTCGAAGTAGCTGAGGAGTTCGTGCTTGGCCATGGCCGCCTCTCATCGGGTGTGGCCCATTAACGGCCATGCCGACAATCGGTTCATCGTAAAGTGGACGATCTTGCAAAAAGCTTAAACACCGGCCCTCGTGCCGCGATGCATTCGTTCTTGTCGCATTGCAACAAAAGAGGCTCGGTCTTGGCAGGTCATACCTGGCGAAGTGTATTGTTCGACGTCCAGACCACGCATCGCCCGTCATAGGGTCCAGAACGCGATTTCGGGTCGAGGGTGCGATGCCCGCGACGCCGGGGACCATTCAAGCCAGCTCGGAAACGATCCCGAGCCGGCATGGATGACGGGGATGCCGCCGCCCTCAGGCGACGTTCCTGAGCGCTCCCGTGGCGAGGTGGAAGTCCGGCCCGTTGTGGGTCCTGGCCACCACGCCGTCCCGGATCAGGAAGTCGCCGAAGCGTTCGCCGGGCTGGCGGCGGGCGGCATAGGCGGCGAACAGCGGATCGAGGGTCGTCCGGATCTGCGCCGCGGTCACGTCCTCGGCGTAGAGCTTGCCGAGGCGCGAGCCGTCGAAGGCCGCACCGAGGTAGAGGTGGTAGCGCTCGGGGCCGCGTCCGACGAGGCCGATCTCGGCGATGAAGGGCCGGGCGCAGCCGTTGGGGCAGCCGGTCATGCGGATGGTGATCTCGTCCTCCGACAGCCCGTGCGAGGCCAGGCTCTCCTCCAGGTCGGTGATGAGGTCGGGCAGGTAGCGCTCGCTCTCGGCCAGGGCGAGGCCGCAGGTGGGGAGCGCGACGCAGGCCATGGAGTTGCGCCGCAGGGCGCCGGCGCCCTTCAGCAGCCCGTATTCCTCCACCAGCGCCTCGATCGCGGGACGCTTCTCGGCCGACACGTTGGCGATGATGACGTTCTGGTTGCCGGTGAGGCGGAAGTCGCCGTCGTGGATCTCGGCGACGCGCCGCAGACCGGTGAGGATCTTCGGGCCGTCGCCGTCGTAATCCTTGATCCGGCCGCTCGCCACGTAGAGCGTGAGGTGGTGGCGGCCGTCGTCGCCCTCGGTCCAGCCGTAGCGGTCGCCGTTGTTGGTGAAGGTGAAGGGCTTGGGGTCGGCGAAGGTCTTGCCGAGACGCTTCTCGACCTCGGCGCGGAAGGCCGCGAGCCCGTAGCGCTCGATGGTGTACTTGAGACGGGCGTTCTTGCGAACCTTGCGGTTGCCCCAGTCGCGCTGCACCGTCATCACGGCCTCGGCGACCCGGACGGCCTCGTCGGGCTTGCAGAACAGCATCACGTCGGCGGTGCGCGGGAAGGTGTCGGTCTCGCCGTGGGTCATGCCCATGCCGCCGCCGACGGTGACGTTCCAGCCGGTGACCTGGCCCTTCTTATCGAGGATGGCGATGAAGCCGAGGTCATGGGCGAAGATGTCGACCTCGTTGGAGGGCGGCACCGCCACCACGATCTTGAACTTCCGCGGCAGGTAGGTCTTGCCGTAGACCGGCTCGTGCTCGCCCTCGCCGCCGACAACCCGCTCGCCGTCGAGCCAGATCTCGCGCCAGGCGTTGGTCTTGGGCAGGAGCGAGTCGGAGATGGTCTTGCCGAGCTCGTAGGCCGCCTTGTGCGCGCCCGACTGGTCCGGGTTGGTGGCGGCCATGACGTTGCGGTTGACGTCGCCGCAGGCGGCGATGGTGTCGAGCAGCGCCGCGTCGATGGCGGCCATGGTGCGCTTGAGGTTCGACTTGATGACGCCGTGGTACTGGAAGGTCTGGCGCGTCGTCGCCCGCAGAGTGCCGTTGGCGTAGGTGGTGGCGATGTCGTCGAGCACCAGCCACTGCTTGGGAGTGACGACGCCGCCGGCGATGCGCAGGCGGATCATGAAGCTGTAGGCCTTGTCGAGCTTCTTCTTGGTCCGCTCGGGGCGCAGGTCGCGGTCGTCCTGCAGGTACATCCCGTGGAACTTCACGAGCTGGCCGTCGTCCTCGGAGATCGCGCCGGTGGCGTGCTTGAGGAGCCCGTCGGCGAGCGTCCCGCGCAGGAAGCCGCTGGCGATCTTGATGTGCTCGTTGTGCGACAGCCCGGCCTCGCGGGCCGCCTCGGCCTCGTCGATCGGCCGCGTGGTCGGCGGGGTCTCGTAGGAGCGGGGAGGGGTGTGATCGTCCATGGCGGGATTCCGGTGATTTCGAGGTGTGGTCGCAGCGTTCGGTGCGTTCCTTCCCCTCGTCGGGGGGAGGGCTCGGGTCACGCTAATAGACGTCCTGCTGGTAGCGATGGCTCCGCTCCAGGGCGGCGACGGCGCTCTCGGCATCGGCGTCGCCGAGGGACTTCACCTCGGCATAGGCCCGGACGACGGCGTTGCGCACGTCCTTGGCCATCCGGGTGGCGTCGCCGCAGACGTAGAAGCTGGCGCCGCCGTCGAGCCAGTCCACCAGCTCCTTGCGATGCTCGTAGAGGCGATCCTGCACGTAGACCTTCTCGGGCTGGTCGCGGGAGAAGGCCACGTCGATCCGGGTCAGCGACTTGTCTTCCAGGGCCTCCTGCCATTCGAGCTGGTAGAGGAAGTCGTGGGTGAAGTGGCGGTCGCCGAAGAACAGCCAGGATCGTCCGACGTCGCGGCCGCCGGCCTCGATGGCGCGGCGCTCCTGCACGAAGGCGCGGAACGGGGCGACGCCGGTGCCGGGCCCCACCATGATGATGTCCTGCGCCGGGTCGTTCGGCAGCCTGAAGTGCCGGTTCGGCTTGAGCTTCACCTTGAGCTTGGCGCCGTTCCTGATCCGGTCGGCGACATGGACCGAGGCGACGCCGGACCGGGCGCGGCCGTGGCTCTCGTAGCGCACCGCGACGATGGCGAGATGGACCTCGTCGCCGACCTCCTTGCGCGATGAGGCGATCGAGTAGGCCCGCGGCGGGAGCGGCCGGGTGATCGCCTCCAGATGCTCGCGCGTCAGGGCCGCGGGGAAGGCGCCGATCAGGTCGACGAGCTGGCGCCCCTCGATCCAGCTGCGGACCTCGCCGCTGTCGATCAGCGCCTTGGCCTCGGACTGTCCCGTGGCCTTCACGAACCGCTCGACCGTGGTGGCCGACAGGGTGGTGACGTCGCGCTCGGCGATGAGCGAGCGGCGCAGGGCGTCGTCGCCGGTCAGCCCGGCGGCCGCCAGGATGTCGTCGACGAGGGCCGGGTCGTTCTCGGGGTAGATCTCGAGGGAATCGCCCGGCTCGTAGGCGGGCGCGCCCTCCGCGAACTCGAGGGCGAGGTGGATCGTCTCCTTGTCGGAGCGCGACGAGTTCAGGTTCACGTGGTCGACGACCTCGGCCAGGACCGGCTCGCGGCTCGGCTCGGCGTCCTCGGCGTCATCGGTGCCGACCCGGCCGGCGAAATCCACGGCCACCACGTTGTCGGCGGACGGGGGCGGCGCCAGCGCTTTCAGCGTGTCCCTGATCCAGGCGGCGGCGGGCGTCTCGAAGTCGAGGTCGAGGTCGGCGCGGTCCACGGCGCGTTTGGCGCCGAGCGCTTCGAACCGGGCATCCAGCGCTTTTCCGGTGGCGCAGAACTCCGCGTAGGAGGTGTCGCCCAGGGCCAGGACACCGAAGGTGACGCCCTCGAGGCGCGGGGCGCCCTCGCCCATCAGTTCGTTGTAGGCGCGCACGGCGCGGGCCGGCGGCTCGCCCTCGCCCCAGGTGGCGGCGATGGCGACGATCCGCTTCTCCTGGCCGAGGCTCGCCACGTCGAGATCGGCGAAATCGATCACCTTCGGCTTGAAGCCGCTCTTCTTGGCGAGCTTGGCGATGGTGCCGGCCAGGGCTTCGCAGTTGCCGGATTCGCTGGCGTAGAGGATCGCCAGGGGCTCGGCCGCCTTGGGCGGGGCGGCCGGAGCCGCCGCCGCCTGCGGACCGGCCGCATCGAGGCCGGCCAGGAACCCGGCGAGCCAGGCCCGCTGCGTCGGCGAGGCGGCACCGAGGACCGCGTCGAGGCTCGCGCGGGCGGTGTCGTCGAAGGGGGAGTTGCGGGGAATGAGCGCGTGTCGGGCCATGAGGGTCGCCATATCGTCCTGGTCGCGTCGTCCTGAGGGCCGGGCCGTCGGCGGAACGTCCGTTTTACAGAACGACGCTTCGATAGAAGGACCTGCCTACGTTTGCAGTGCAAAATAGAATTTTATTCTTCCAGCGTCGCCGCCGCCATGGGGATGAGCCGCCCCTGCGCCGGCAGGGAGGGCAGCGGCAGCGCCGTGGTCGATTTGACTTTCTCCATCGCGAAACGGGAGGTGACGTTCTTGAGCGGCAGCGTCGCGATGAGTTGCTTATAGAAGGTATCGTAGGCGCGCATATCGGCTACGACGACGCGCAGCATGTAGTCCACATCGCCGGCCATGCGGTAGAACTCGAGCACCTCGGGCATCGCCGAGACGGTGGCGGCGAACCGCTCCAGCCACTCGCGGGAATGGTCCGCCGTCTCGATGGAGACGAAGACGGTGAGGCCGAGGCCGAGCTTGACCGGATCGAGCACCGCCACCCGCCGGTCGATGACGCCGTCGGACTCCAGGCGCTGGATGCGCTTCCAGCACGGGGTCTGCGACAGGCCGACCCGTTCGCCGATCGTGGCGATGGAGAGGGTCGCATCGGTCTGCAGCAGGCCGAGGATCTTGAGGTCTATCGAATCCACACGGGCCTCTTGATGTCGGGCCGTCCGCGCGGGCCGGGTGTGCGAGAGCACCGCGCGATCGGGGGTATTGAGAAGGATCTTCCAGTCGGAGGCAACCGATCCGCCTCCGCATCGTTGGCGTCGGGACCTGGCAAGGGGCCGGAATACCCCCGCGCCATGGCCGCCATGCCTTGACACCGTTCGTTATAGCGAACATCTCAGGCTCACGACAACAGGCTTCTTCGATCACCCTCATGAGCATTCCCCTCGACCGGGCGGCCCGCGACCTCGCGGCGGCGATGGCCCCCCTCGATCTCCCCGGCCGCATCCGCCTCGTCGGGGCGACCGTCCCCGGCCGCCTCGTGTTCACCACGAGCCTCGGGATCGAGGATCAGGCGCTCACCCACGCCCTCGCCATGGCCAAGAGCCTCGACGCCAAGAGCCTCGGCCGGAGCCAGTCGGAGCCGGGGCGGATCGAGATCGTCACCCTCGACACCGGCCGTCTGTTCCCGGAGACCTACGACGTCTGGGCGGAGACGGAAGCGGCCTACGGCATCCGCATCATGGCCTATGCGCCCGAGCGCGTGGCCGAGGAGGCCTTCGTCGCGAGCGAGGGCATCAACGGGTTTCGCCAGTCGGTGGCCGCGCGCCAGGCCTGCTGCGGCCTGCGCAAGGTCGAGCCCCTCGGGCGGGCGCTCGCCGGTGCCGCCGGCTGGCTGACCGGCCTGCGTGCCGGGCAATCCGCCAACCGGGCCGAGACGCCCCTGGCGGAGGCCGACGCGGCGCACGGGCTCATCAAGATCAATCCGCTCGCGGACTGGAGCCGGGCGGACGTCGACCGCTTCGTGCTGGACAATGTCGTGCCCTACAACGTGTTGCACGACCGGGGCTTTCCTTCGATCGGCTGTGCGCCCTGCACCCGCGCCGTCCGGATCGGCGAGAGCGAGCGGGCCGGGCGCTGGTGGTGGGAGCAGGAATCGAAAAAGGAATGCGGCCTGCATCTCCACCCGTCCGCCGCACCGGGCTCCGAGCCCCGTGTCTTCGAGACGACCACCCGCAACACGAGCCCGGAGATGGCCCGATGAGTGCCGCTTCCCCGACCCTGGCCGCGACGCGGTCAGGGCGACTGACCCACCTGCAGCGCCTCGAGGCCGAGAGCATCCACATCATGCGGGAGACGGTCGCCGAGACCGAGAACCCGGTCATGCTCTACTCCATCGGCAAGGATTCCTCGGTACTGCTGCATCTGGCGCTCAAGGCCTTCGCGCCGGGACGCCTGCCGTTCCCGCTGATGCACATCGACACCACCTGGAAGTTCAAGGAGATGATCGCGTTCCGCGACGCCCGCGCGAAGGAACTCGGGCTCGACCTAATCGTCCACACCAACCAGGACGGGCTCGACCGCGGCGTCGGCCCGATCAGCCACGGCTCGGAAGTCCACACCGACGTGATGAAGACGCAAGGGCTGCGTCAGGCCCTCGACACGCACAAGTTCGACGCGGCCTTCGGGGGCGCCCGCCGTGACGAGGAGGCGTCGCGCGCCAAGGAGCGCATCGTCTCCCTGCGCACCGCCCAGCACCGCTGGGACCCCAAGCGCCAGCGCGCCGAGCCCTGGCACATCTACAACATGAAGAAGAAGCGCGGCGAATCCCTGCGCGTCTTTCCGCTCTCCAATTGGACCGAGCTCGACGTCTGGCTCTACATCGAGCAGGAAGGCATCCCAATCGTACCGCTCTATTTCGCGGCCGAGCGCCCCGTGGTGGAGCGCGACGGCCAGCTCATCATGGTCGACGACGAGCGGCTGCCGCTGGCGCCCGGCGAGACGCCGCAGATGCGCAAGGTCCGCTTCCGCACGCTCGGCTGCTACCCGCTGACCGGCGCGGTGGAGAGCCCGGCCGTGACCCTTCCCGAAATCATCGGCGAGACCCTGGCCGCCCGTACCTCCGAGCGCCAGGGCAGGGTGATCGACAAGGACGGGTCGGGTGCCATGGAGCGCAAGAAGCAGGAGGGGTATTTCTAGAGATGACCATCCATCACGCACCCGAAGCCTTCGGCTACGACAGCTTCCTGGCCGCCCACCAGCACAAGGAGGTCCTGCGCTTCATCGCCTGCGGCTCCGTCGACGACGGCAAGTCGACGCTGATCGGCCGCCTCCTCCACGACACCAAGCAGATCTTCGACGACCAGATCACCGCTCTCCAGCGCGATTCGCGCAAGCACGGGACCCAGGGCGCCGAAATCGACCTCGCTCTCCTCGTCGACGGCCTCCAGGCCGAGCGCGAGCAGGGCATCACCATCGACGTCGCGTATCGGTTCTTCTCCACCGACAAGCGGTCCTTCATCGTCGCCGATACACCCGGCCACGAGCAGTACACCCGCAACATGGCCACCGGCGCCTCCACGGCGGATGTCGCCGTGATCCTGGTGGACGCCCGCGCCGGCCTGACCCGGCAGACGCGCCGGCACGCCCTCCTGGTCTCGCTGCTCGGCATCAGGCGCGTGGCGCTGGCCGTCAACAAGATGGATCTGGTCGGCTGGTCCCAGGACAAGTTCGATTCCATTACGCAGGCGTTCGACGCCTTCGCGGCACCGCTCGGCTTTGCCGAGGTCCGTGCCATTCCGTTGTCGGCGAAGAACGGGGACAATGTCGTGCTGCCGGGCGCGGTGGTGCCCTGGTACCGCGGCACGCCGCTGCTGCAATACCTCGAAGAGGTGCCGGTGCGCGTCGAGGAGCAGGCCGCGCCGTTCCGCATGCCGGTCCAGTGGGTCAACCGCCCGAACTCGGACTTTCGCGGGTTCTCGGGGCTCGTCGCCAGCGGCCGCATCGCCCCCGGCGATGCGATCGTCGTCGAGCCCTCGAGCCGGACCTCGACCATCGCCCGGATCGTGACCGCCGACGGCGACCTGCCGGAGGCCCGCGAGGGCCAGTCGGTCACCCTGGTCCTGTCCGACGAGATCGACGCCTCGCGCGGTTCGGTCATCGCGGCGGCCGACGCGCCGATGCGGGTGACCGACCGGCTCGACGCCCGCCTGTTCTGGGCGGCCGAGCGGGAGTTGCTGCCCGGCGCCAGCCTGCTCGCCAAGATCGGCACCGTGACGGTGAACGCCGTGGTCACCGAGATCCGGACGCGCATCGACCTGGAGACGGGGAGCCCCGAGCCCGCCGCGCGGCTGGTGGCCAACGACATCGCCGACGTGAGCCTCACCCTCGACCGTCCCGTCGCCGTCGACGCCTATCGCGACAACCGCGACACCGGCGGCTTCATCCTGATCGACCGCGAGACGACCGATACGGCCGCTCTCGGTCTCGTCCAGCCGGAGGTGGAGGCCAAGGCGAAGGACGAGCCGGCCGAGGCGCGTGCGGCCAAGTCGGGTGGCGGCTTCCTGTCGAAGTTCCGTTGGGTGTTCGGCGGCATCTGACCGACCCGCCGCGGGTGCGCAGGCGGGTCCGCCCGCCGCGCCGGCGAGCAACTGGGGTGCGGCCCGGCCTGGAACCGGCTAGACCGGGCGACCTTCACGCCGGCGATCGCCGGCGCGGATTCCCGCCATCGGATGCCCCATGCCGCTCGCCCTCATGGTTCCCGTCACGGAAGAGAATTACGACGAGGGGCGATACCTCTCCTGCAATCCCGATGTGCGGGCGTTCGTGGCCGATGGCCGGCTCGCCTCCACCTACGACCACGTCAAGCGCTTCGGCCTGCGCGAGGGCCGTCCGATCGCGGTCCACAATCCCGACCTCGCGGCGGCGCGCGCGGCCAAGATGGCGCGGGTCCGGCCGCTCCTGCGGGACGACATGGCGTGCACCTGGGAAGGCGATCTCGCCAATTTCCTGACGCGCGAGCTGCGTGACGAGAACCGCATCGTCGCGACGAACTCGGTGTCCTCGAACGCCTACGACGCTCACGGCCTCGAACTCGTCGAGAGCTACCCGGACGGGCTCGTCCTCGACTGCGGTGCCGGCAACCGTCCGGTCTATTTCGAGAACGTCGTCAACTACGAGATCGTCGATTACCCCTCCACCGATGTGCTGGGGGTGGGCGAGAAACTGCCCTTCCGGGACGACAGCTTCGATGCCGTCATCTCGGTGGCCGTGCTCGAACATGTCCGCGACCCCTTCACCTGCGCGCGGGAGCTGACGCGGGTGCTCAAGCCCGGCGGGCGGCTCTATTGCGGCATGCCGTTTCTACAGCCCTATCACGGCTACCCGCATCACTATTTTAACGCGACGCCGCAGGGCCTGCGGCGTCTCTTCGAGGATCACATCACCGTCGAGGATGTGACGGTGATCGATTCCACCCATCCGGTCTGGGCGTTGAACTGGATCCTGGCCTCCTGGGCCGCGGGCCTGCCGCCCGACCTGCGCAAGCGCTTCAAGAAGATGACCGTCGCCGACCTGCTGCGCGCGCCGATGGAACAGCTCGACGGTGCCCATTGCCGCGGTCTCTCCCACGACAAGCTCCTCGAACTCGCCTGTGCGACGGTACTTTTCGCCAGGAAGTGACCGCTTTCGCACGAGACGGCAGCGCGAGGCAGGGTTGTTCTGTACGGGCCGGCCGAGATCTTGCCCCTGTTGGCTTGCATCACTACGGTCCCGCCGCCGCAGGGGAGTTTTTCGTCTCCTCGCACCGCGCCAAACCCGATGACCAGGAGCATGCCGCCATGGGCTTTCTGTCCGACGCCCTTTCCCGCGTGAAGCCATCCGCGACCATCGCGATGACGCAGAAGGCGCGCGAGCTCAAAGCCAAGGGCATGGACGTGATCAGCCTGTCGGTGGGCGAGCCCGACTTCGACACGCCCGACCACATCAAGGACGCGGCCATCGAAGCGATCCGGCGCGGCGAGACCAAGTATCCGCCGGTCTCGGGCATCGTGCCCCTGCGCGAGGCCATCGCCAAGAAGTTCAAGCGCGAGAACGGGCTCGACTACAAGCCGAGCCAGACCATCGTCGGCACCGGCGGCAAGCACGTCATCTACAACGCGCTGCTCGCCACCCTGAACCCGGGCGACGAGGTGGTGATCCCGCGCCCCTACTGGGTCTCCTACCCGGAGATGGTGGTGCTGTGCGGCGGCACGCCCGTCTTCGCCGAGACCGACATGGCGCACGACTTCAAGCTCCAGCCCGAGGAGCTGGAGCGGGTGATCACCCCAAAGACCAAGTGGATCATCCTCAACTCGCCCTCGAACCCCTCGGGGGCGGCCTACGCCCGCGACGAGCTCAAGGCGATCACCGACGTGCTGATGCGCCACCCGCACGTCTGGGTGCTCACCGACGACATGTACGAGCACCTCTGCTACGGCGATTTCGCGTTCGTGACCCCGGCCCAGGTCGAGCCGGGCCTGTACGAGCGCACGCTCACCATGAACGGCGTCTCGAAGGCCTATGCGATGACCGGCTGGCGCATCGGCTACGCCGCCGGCCCCGAGCACCTGATCAAGGCGATGGACTTCGTGCAGGGCCAGCAGACCTCGGGAGCCTCGTCGATCTCGCAATGGGCGGCGGTGGCCGCGCTCGACGGGCCGCAGGACCATCTCGCCCAGTTCCGTGCCGCCTTCCACGAACGCCGCGACCTCGTGGTGTCGATGCTCAATCAGACCAAGGGCCTGAAGTGCCCGACGCCGGAGGGGGCCTTCTACGTCTATCCGTCCTGCGCCGAGACGATCGGGCGCAAGACCCCGTCGGGCAAGGTGATCGAGACCGACGAGGATTTCGTGGTGGAACTGCTCCAGGCCGAGGGCGTCGCCGCCGTCCACGGCTCGGCCTTCGGGCTGGGGCCGAACCTGCGCATCTCCTACGCCACCTCGAACAGCGCCCTCGAGGAAGCCTGCAACCGCATCCAGCGGTTCTGCGGCTCCCTGAGCTGAACCCCATCGGCCGAGGGCCGAACGCGTAACGACGACACAGGGCCGCGCGACTTCAGAAAGGGTCGCGCGGCCCTGTCCGTTCGGCCGCCATACGCAGAATATTCATCCCTGCATCGTTCCGAGACTGAATACGTTGCGTCGGGCAAGCATCCATTAGGGATCTTTGCGCAGAGTGGCGCTCGGACGGGAAACCGTTCCCCGACCATCGTGCAGATCCGGACGAGACCATCATGCGACGCCTTCTGACGGGCGGGATCAAGGCGATCCTCGCGATCGCCGCACTGTCCACCGCCGCGCACTGGGCGCTCAGGGTCCAGCGCGAGCCGGCCGCGGAGGCGCGTGCCGCCGCCGCCGCCCCGGCCGACCCGGTGACCACCGGCTCGATCGCGCCCAGGGGCGGGGACCGGACGAGCGTCGAGGCGACCAAGGCGAGCGGCAAGGACGGGGCCGCCGGATTCGACCAGCGCCGGCTTTCGGAGCTGATCGCCGGGACGGCGCCGGAGAAGGCCAAGCCCAAGCGCGCCGAGACGGCCAAGCGCTGATCGGCCATCGTTCGCTCGGCCTGCATCGGGGTCCGATGAGCCTCCCCGAGCCGTCGCGGCGGGAATGACCGCCCAGACCGTGCCACGCATGACGGGAGGTTCCGGAGCCGGCACCAGGGGTCGGGAAAACGCTATCTCGAAGCGCGCGCAGGCCATCGAGCCCCGCCGACGGCAAAAGCCACCGGCTGTCGCGCACTCATGATACAGGGGACATCACCGCCGCGTGACCGAACGGACGGTGGAGATCGGCCCGGACGGGCGGCGCGAGGGCAGGCCGGTCCGGGGTCGTGTCGTGGTCGGGAAAGGGGCGACGGAGACGAAGACGTTCAGCGACGGCGGAACTGGCCGCGGATCGGCGGACGCGGACCGGCGGAACGCTCGTCCTTGTGGCGGAACACGAGACGGCCCTTCTCGAGGTCGTAGGGCGACATCTCGACGGTGACGCGGTCCCCGGCCAGGGTCTTGATGCGGTTCTTCTTCATCTTGCCGGCCGTGTAGGCCACGATCTCGTGACCCTGGTCGAGCTGCACGCGGTAGCGCGCATCCGGCAGGATCTCGATCACGAGACCGTCGAACTGCATCAACTCTTCTTTCGCCATTCACCATCTCCAGCCGGACGCCCGAACGAGGCGGCCGGGACACCACAATCGACCCGTTCGGCGAGACGCTGGGGGCGGCGGGTCCGAAAGAATCGGATGCGCATCACCGGCAAGCGTGTCTTGCACATAATGTTCGCGCCGTATCCACGCAAGCTTTTAGCGCCGGCCTCACCCGGACAGTTCCGCGACAGGGTTGCCGAGTCGCTTCTCTCGACAGCTGTCGCCGGCCCGAACGTCTGGCGCACGCCGCGCCATCACGGGGTGATCTGATTCCCGACGTAGTCGACTCGGCCGTCGCCGGTGCGACGCCACGCGTGGAGGGCGTAGCCCGAGGCGGTCAGGTCGCCGCGGGCGTCGTAGCTGACGTCGCCGATCAGGGTCTTCACGGGCCGGCCCGCATGGAGCCATGCGGCGACCCTGCGCCCGTCCGTCGACTTCGCCTGCGCCATCGCCCGCGCGAGCACCTCCACCGCCGCGTAGGTCCGTCCGGCGATCGCCTCGGCCTCGGGGCTGCGCGGGGACCGCGCGGTGGCCCCCTTGAGGTCTGCTTGCTTGAGGTCTGCTTGCTTGGGATCGGGAAGTTTGGGATCGGGAAGCTTGCGCGGTTCGGGCAGCGCCGTCATCAGCGTGCCCTCGGCATCGGGCGCGAAATCCCTGTCGATCAGGCCGTCGCTGCCGACGAGGGGCACGGTGAGGCCCGCGTTTCGCAGGGCCTTGACCAGGACGGCGGCGTCCGCCGCGAGCCCGCCGAGATAGACCACCTCCACCTGCGCCCGGGCGAGGCGCGCCACCAGCCGCGACAGGTCGCGCTCGCCGCGGTCGAACCCCTCGAAGGCGGCATCCGTCCGCCCGGAGGCCTTCAGGACCCGCGAGACCTCGTCGGCGAGGCCGCGTCCGAACGCCGACTTGTCGTGGACGATCCCGATGCGCCGGCCGCCGTAGGCCTGCGTGAGATGGGTGCCGGCGATCCGGCCCTGTTCGGCGTCGCTGCCGCCGGTGCGAAAGACGTTCCAGGCCCCGCGGGCGGTCAGCGGCGCCCAGGAGACGCCGGGCGTGACCAGGACGATGCCGGCGGCCTCGTAGGCCGGGGCGACGAGGGCGGCCACGGAGGGGGTGAGGGGGCCGACCACGAATCCGACCTTGTCGGCGGCGAGGCGTTTGGCTGCGGCGAGCCCCTGGCGCGGGTCGCCGCCGTCGTCGGCGACGACCAGGGCGAACGTCTGCCCGCCGGTACGGTTGAGATCGGCCACGGCCTGCTCGGCCGCCAGCCGCATGCCCTGCCCGAAGGCGGCATCGGGGCCGGTGAGGGGGGCGGACAGCCCGATCCTGACGACAGTCTGCGCCTCTGCCGCGAGCCCCCACCCGGACATCGTCAGCACGGCGAACGCCAGGGCCGCCCAAAGAACTCCGCCCATGAAAGCCCGCCCGATCCGCCGGTCCCGATGCGAGGATAGCGCCGGGCGCGCCGGTGCGAAAGCGCAGCCGGACGGGGTGTGCCGGCCGGTGCCGCGTGGCGGAATCGTCGATTGCAGATTGTTCTGTCGTGAAGAGGGCCTACCTTGAGCGGGGCGGCGGCGTGCGGACCGCAGCGGAGGCGATCCATGCTCTCGGCCGAGACCGACATCCTCAAGGCGGCCGAATCCTGGCGGCGCGACGGGCGGCAGGTGGCTTTGGCCACCGTGGTCGAGACCTGGGGCTCGGCCCCGCGCCCGGTGGGCAGCCACCTCGTGGTGGACGAGGACGGCAACTTCCTCGGCTCGGTCTCCGGCGGGTGCGTCGAGGGCGCGGTGATCACCGAGGGGCTCGAGGCCATCGCCGACGGGCACCCCCGGGTGATCGAATTCGGAGTGGCCGACGAGACCGCCTGGCGGGTCGGCCTCTCCTGCGGCGGGCGCATCCGCGTCTTCGTCGAACGGATCGACTGAACCGGCCGCGTCATGAAGCTCGAGACCCTCGCCATCCTCAACGCCGAGCGGGCCGCCCGCCGGGCCGCGATCCTGCTCAGCGACCTCGACGACGGTGGCCAGCGCGTGGTGCGCGAGGCGCAGATCGGCGACGATCCCCTCGCCGACCTCCTCACGCGCCACCTCCTGTCGGGCAAGAGCGGCCTCGTCACCATCGAGGGCCGGCAGGTGTTCCTCACCGTGCAGGTGCCGCCGGTCCGCCTGGTGGTGATCGGGGCGGTGCACATCAGCCAGGCCCTCTGCCCGATGGCGGCGGCCCTCGACTTGTCCGTCAGCGTCATCGACCCGCGCACCGCCTTCGCGACGCCCGACCGCTTTCCCGGCACCACCCTGGTGACGCAATGGCCGGACGAGGCCTTCGCCTCGTCGGTGCCGCCGCTCGACCGCTACTGCGCCCTGGTCGCCCTCACCCACGACCCGAAGATCGACGACCCCGCCCTGATCGCCGCCCTGAAGGCGCAGTGCTTCTACGTCGGGGCGCTGGGCTCGCGTAAGACCCACGCCCGGCGGGTGGAGCGGTTGACGGAGGCCGGGTTTTCGGCGGCCGAGGTCGGACGGATCGCGGCCCCGATCGGCCTCGACATCGGGGCGGTCAGCCCGGCCGAGATCGCGGTCTCGATCCTCGCCCAGATCGTCGCGAGCCAGCGCAAGAGTAGTGCTGGGCAAGTCGCTGGCACGCCGGGTCAAGCCGCTGGCAGCTCTAGCCAAGTTTCGGGCGGCGCGTGAAGTTCGGTCGCGTTCCGACCGCTCGGGCCGCCGGTCTCATCACCGCCCATACCCTGCGCGCCGGATCGCTGACCCTGCGCAAGGGCAGCCGCCTCCGGCCCGAGCATTTGCACCACCTCCAGGAGGCGGGGCTCGACGAGGTGGTGGCGGCGAGCCTGGAGCCCGGCGACATCGGCGAGGACGAGGCCGCCTCGCATCTGGCCGAGCGCATCGCCGGGGACGGGCTGCGGCGGGAGCCCGCCTTCACCGGGCGCTGCAACCTGTTCGCCGGGCTCGCGGGACTGCTTCTCGTGGAGCGCGCCGGCATCGATGCGATCAACGGCGTCGACGAGGCCATCACCGTGGCGACCCTGGCGCCGTTCCGGCCGGTGGCCGCGGACGAGATGGTGGCGACGGTCAAGATCATTCCCTACGCCGTCCCCGGGCCGGTCCTGGCCATGGCCTGCGCCGCCGTGCGCGAGCCGCCCCTGCGGATCGCGCCCTACCGCCGCCGCCGCGTCGGGGTCGTCTCGACCCTGCTGCCGGGCCTGAAACCGGCCACGGTCGACAAGACCCTGCGCAACCTCCGGCACCGTCTGGCGCCCACCGGTGCGGCAGTGATCGGCGACGTCCGCATTCCCCACGAGCCCGGGGCGGTGGCCGAGGCGGTGGCGACCCTCGTCGAGCAAAGCGGCGCGGACCTCGTCCTGATCTTCGGCGCCTCGGCCATCGCCGACCGCCGCGACGTGATCCCGATGGGTATCGAGGCGGCGGGCGGCCATGTCGTCCACCTCGGCATGCCGGTGGACCCCGGCAACCTTCTCCTGGTGGGCGCGCGCGGCGACGTGCCGGTGATCGGGGCGCCGGGCTGCGCCCGCTCGCCCAAGGAGAACGGCTTCGACTGGGTGCTGCAGCGGCATCTGGCGGATCTCGCTGTGGCGCGCTCCGACATCGTCGCCATGGGCGTCGGCGGCCTGCTCACGGAGATCGTCTCGCGGCCCCAGCCGCGTGACGGCGGCGAACGCGCCGACGACGATGCCTGAGACCATCGCCATCCTCCTGCTCGCCGCCGGCAGGGGCAGCCGCTTCGGCGAGGCGCCCAAACTCCTCGCCCTCCTCGAGGGCAAGCCCCTGGTGCGCCACGCCGCCGAGGCCGCACTGGCGAGCGGGCTCGGGCCGGTGACGGTGGTGCTGGGCACCCACGGTCCGCGCATCCGCGCCGCCCTCGACGGCCTGGACCTCGCCTGTCTCACGAACCCGGCACCGCAGGACGGCCTCGCGAGCTCGCTGCGGCTCGGGCTCGCCGCGGTCCCGGCCGGGACCGGCGGGATCATCGTCATGCTCGCCGACATGCCGCGCATCCGGCCCGACCATCTGGCCGCTCTCGCGGCGGCTTATGCGGCCGGGGAGCCCCGGCCGGCGGCCGTCGTTCCGATCCATGGCGGCAGGCGCGGCAATCCGGTCCTGCTCGATCGCGCCCGCCTCGGGCAGGACATCGCGCGCCTGTCGGGCGACCGCGGCGCCGGGCGGTTGCTGGCCGGGCGCGGGGATGTGGTGGAGATCGCGATGGACGCGGCGGTGCGCTACGACGTCGATACGCCGGACGCCTTGGATCGCGCCTGAGCGGACGGAATCAGCCCGACCGCTTGGCCTCGGTCCGGCACCGGTCCGAGCAATAGCGGACCTCGTCCCAGACCCGCTCCCACTTCTTTCGCCAGGCGAACGGCTTCTGGCAATGGGCGCAGATCTTGGTCGGCAGGTCGGCCTTCTTGCGCATCCGGGCCATGGCCGGCCGGAGTCCTAGAGGCCGGCCAGCGGCAGCACCGCCACCGTGACCACGAAGACGACGCTGGCCACGAGGCTGGTCCAGATCGCCTTCTCGCGCAGGCGCGGGCTCGCGGGAGCGCCGGGGTCCTGGCCCGGCACCAGCCGCGCGGGATCGGTCTCGGCCTGGTTGCGCAACGGCAGGATGGCGAACAGCAGCGTCCACCACACCACGAAATACAGCGCCACCGCACCGAAGATCGAGAGCCCGAACAACGCCACCGCGATCGCCACCGTGGCGGCGCCGAGGGCGAGCACGGCGCCCAGCGTCCGCCCGGTCGAGGTCGTCAGCGTCTGCAGCAGCGCGCTCACACCTGCTCCAGCTCGACGAGTGTGCCGAGGAAATCCTTCGGGTGGAGGAACAGCACGGGCTTGCCGTGGGCGCCGATGCGGGGCTCGCCGGTGCCCAGCACCCGCGCACCCTGAGCCTTGAGCTTGTCGCGGGCGACGATGATGTCGTCGACCTCGTAGCAGACGTGGTGGACGCCCCCGTTCGGATTGCGCTCCACGAAGCTCTCGATGGGCGAGCCTTCACCGAGCGGCGCCATCAGCTCGACCTTGCTGTTGGGCAGTTCCACGAACACGACCGTGACGCCGTGCTCGGGCTGCGGCAGCGGCTCGGTGAGCGTGGCACCCAGGGTATCGCGATAGATCGCGCAGGCCGCATCGAGATCGCGCACCGCGATGGCCACGTGGTTGAGACGCCCGATCATGTGTCGCTCCTCTCTCGTTCGAACATCCGCCGCCGGCTCCCTCCCCGGAGCGGGGAGGGTCCGACATCTCACACCTCGACCACCTGGACGTGGCAGGCCGGCTTCTTGCCCCAGGCCTCGTTGACGGCCGAGCGCAGGGCGCGGTCGACGGCGTTCTCCACCGCCTCCGAGTCCCGGCGCTTGCCCTTCGAGAGCCCGGCCAGCGTCCGCGAGACGGATTCGACCACGACGTCGAGCATCGGCTGGCCGGTGCGCCCGCGGTTGGGCAGGCCCATGATGTCGATGGCCGGTTCGCCCAGCACGGTGCCCTGATCGTCGATGGCGATGGCCACCGAGACCATGCCCGACTGCGAGAGCTTGCGGCGCTCGGGGATCGCTCGGTCCTTGGCGTCCACCAGCACGTTGCCGTCCTTGAACAGGCGGCCGGACTTGACGTGGTCGACGATCTCCGGCGTGCCGGGTGCGAGGCGCACGACGCAGCCGTTGCGGGCCTTGACCACGTTCGGCACGCCCTGCTCGCGGGCGAACCGCGCATGCTCGTCGAGGTGCAGGGCCTCGCCGTGGGCGGGGATCACCGTGTTCGGTCGCGTCCAGGCGTACATTTCCGCCATCTCGTCGCGGCGCGGATGGCCCGAGACGTGGACGAGGGCGGTCCGGTCCGTGACGACCTCGATGCCGGCGTTGATCAGGTCGTTGATGATCGCGCCGACCGAACGCTCGTTGCCCGGGATGGCGCGCGAGGAAAAGATCACGCGGTCGCCTGCGGCCAGGGTGACGTCGGGGTGGTCGTCGCGGGAAACGCGGGCCAGGGCCGCGCGGTCCTCGCCCTGCGAGCCGGTGAGCAGCACCACGACCTTGTCGCGGGGCAGGTAGCCGTAGGCACTGGCGGGCCGGAAATCGGGCAGCCCGTCGAGGAAGCCGCACTCCTTGGCCACTTCGATCACCCGGTCCATCGCCCGGCCGACGGCGACGACCTCGCGGCCGCAGGCCTTGGCCGCCAGGGCGACGGCCCGCATGCGGGCGACGTTCGAGGCGAAGGTGGTGACGGCGACCCGATGGGGGGCCTCGGCGATCAACTCTGCCAGCGTGCTGGCGACCTCGGCCTCGCTCGGGCTGCTGCCGGTGCGCATGACGTTGGTGGAATCCGACACCATCGCCAGGATGCCCTCGTCACCCAGCGCCGTGAAGGCGGCGGCCGAGGTAACGTCGCCCAGGATCGGGGTCAGGTCGAGCTTCCAGTCGCCGGTGTGGAGGACGAGCCCCGAAGGGGTGCGGATCGCCACGGCGTTGGCTTCCGGGATCGAGTGCGAGACCGGCACGAACTCGATGTCGAACGGGCCGACCACGACGCGCTTTCCGGCCGCGATCTCGCGCAGCACCACCTTGGGCGCGCCTGGCTCGCTGAGGCGGCGGGCCTCCAGCAGGTTCTTGGCGAAGCGCGTCGCGTACACCGGCACCTTGAGCTTGTGCCAGAGTTCGCCGATCGCCCCGATGTGGTCCTCGTGCGCGTGGGTGATGAAGATCGCCAGCAGGTCGTCGCGGCGCTCCTCGATGAAGCTGAGGTCCGGGAACATGAGGTCGATGCCGGGGAAACCCTCCTCGCCGGCAAAGCCCATCCCACAGTCGACCATGATCCATTTGCGACCCTTCTCCGGCCCGAAGCCGTAGAGCGCCGCGTTCATCCCGATCTCGCCCACGCCGCCGAGCGGCACGAAGACGAGCTCGTCTTGCCTTGTCGTCATAGCTGTCACAACCTCAAGCCGCCGTCGCGGCCGTCCCAAAATGCACCTCGCCCGCCGTCACGGTCCGTCGCGTTCCGTCGTCCGAGACGACCACGAGCCGTCCGGCGTCGTCGATCGTCTCGAAAATTCCCTGCACCCGGCCTGTGCCGAGGCTCACCGACACCGGCCTACCGAGCCCGGCCGCGCTCGCGAGCCACCGCGCGCGCACATGCCCGAAGCCTTCGCCCTGGTGCCACAGCCGCATCGCCGCGACGATCGTGTCGGACAAGGCCCGTAGCACGTCCGGCGCGTCGACCACGCATCCCGCCTGCCTGAGGCACGTCGCGGCATAAGGCAATCCCTCCGGGGCCGCCGCGACGTTGACGCCGAAGCCGACGACCACGATTCTCCGGCCGTCGCGGAGCGTTTCCGCCTCCAGCAGGATGCCCGCGAGCTTGGCGCCGTCGAGGAGGACGTCGTTGGGCCACTTCAAGCGCGGGCCGCCGACCTCGGTCGGTCTCGATCCCTCGACCTCGTCCCGAGGCGTCGCGTCGGCCGAAACGCATTCGCGCGCGTCGCCGCACACCGCGCCCAGTGCATCCACGAGGGCCACCCCGGCCACGAACCCCAGGGTCGCGAGCCTGCCGGGATCGACGTCGTCCACGCCCAGCAGGAGACTGGCGGCGAGGTTGCCGGGCGGCGATGTCCAGGCGTTGCCGCGCCGGCCGCGGCCGGCCTCCTGGCGCCGGGCGACCACCCAGAGCGGCCCGGCCTCGCCGGAGCGCGCACGATCCAGGGCCTCGGTGTTGGTGGAGCCGAGGCTGTCGTGGACGACGAGACGATGACCGGCCGCCGTGGCGGCGGCCCCGAGCCGGTAGTCCATCCGCGCGCTAGAACAACGACTTGGCCGCGGCCCCGGCGGCGCCGACCAGCGGTGCGGGCAGGAGCCAGAACAGGATCACCACGACGCTCGACAGGCCGAGCACGATGCGCAGGCCCGGGGCCATCGCCTCGTAGGGGGCCTTGGGCTCGTCGAAGTACATCACCTTGACGAGGCGGATGTAATAGAACGCGCCAATCACGCTGGTGACGACGCCGATCACCGCGAGCGCCAGGAGGTCGGCCTTGATGGCGGCGGCGAAGACGTAGAACTTGCCGAAGAAGCCGGCGAGCGGCGGGATGCCGGCCAGCGAGAACATCATCGCGGCCAGGCAGAACGCCATCACCGGATGGGTCCGCGACAGGCCCGAGAGGTCGTCCACCGTCTCGAACATCCGGCCGCCCCGGCGCAGGGACAGCAGGACCGCGAAGGCGCCCAGCGTCATGGCGAGGTAGATGATCATGTAGATCACCACGCCGCGGATGCCCTCCTCGGAGGCGGCGGCGAGGCCGATCAGCGCGTAGCCGACGTTGCCGATGGAGGAATAGGCCATCAGCCGCTTGATCGAGGTCTGGCCGATGGCCGCGAAGGAGCCGAGCGTCATCGAGGCGATGGACACGAAGACGATGATCTGCTGCCAGATCGCGGTGACGTCGGGGAAGGCGCCCATGAAGATCCGCACCGTCATCGCCACCGCCGCCATCTTGGGCGCCGAGGCGAAGAAGGCGGTCACCGGCGTCGGCGAGCCCTCGTAGACGTCGGGTGTCCACATGTGGAACGGCACCGCCGACATCTTGAAGGCGACGCCGGCCGCCACGAACACGATGCCCAGCACGATGCCGAAGCCGGCGCCCTCGTGCAGCGCCGAGACGATGCCGGGGAACGAGACCGTGCCGGTGAAGCCGTAGACGAGCGAGGCGCCGTAGAGCAGCATCCCCGACGACAGCGCGCCGAGTACGAAGTACTTCAGGCCCGCCTCGGTCGACTTCAGGTTGTCGCGATGGAAGGCCGCGATGACGTAGGCCGCGAGCGACTGCAGTTCGAGGCCGAGGTAGAGGGCGATGAGGTCGTTGGCCGAGACCATCACCATCATGCCGATGGTGCACAACACGACCAGGATCGGGAACTCGAACCGGTCGATGCGCTCGCGCTGGAAGTAGTCGCGCGACAACAGGATGGTCGCGGCCGAGCCGATCAGCACCAGGGCCTTCATCACGCGGGAGAACCCGTCGACGATGAACGAGCCGTTGAGCGTGGTGACCTTGAGGCCGGTCTGCGAGACCACGACGAAGAGTGCCAGCACGAGAAGCAGCAGGGCACCGACGTTGACGCCCTCCACCGAGCGCTCGCCCTTGAAGGCGCCGTACAGGATCAGCACCAGCACGCCGACGGCGAGGATCAGTTCGGGCAGGGCCGGCCCGAGGGCCGGCATCACGATCTGGGCGGCGTTCATCGGTTCACCTTCAGCGCGCGACCGGCGGCACGACGGCCGCGGTCTGCGTGGTCGAGAGCGCGGTCTTCATGCTCTGCATCAGCGCCTCCGTCGAGGGGGCGAAGGTGTCGAGGATCGGAGCCGGGTGGACCCCGTAGTAGATCGTCAGCGCCACCAGCGGCGCGATGATGATCTTCTCGCGCAGGTCGAGGTCGAGGATGCCCATCAGGGCCGGCTTCTCGAGCTTGCCGTAGATCACCCGCGCATACAGCCACAGGGCGTAGCCGGCCGAGAGGATGATGCCGAACACCGAGAAGAACGCCACGGTCGGGTTGGCCTTGAACGCCCCCATCATGGCGAGGAACTCGCCGACGAATCCGGAGGTGCCGGGCAGGCCGACGTTGGCCATGGTGAACACCATCATCGCGGCGGCGAACAGCGGCATGCGCTTCACGAGCCCGCCGTAGGCCGCGATCTCGCGGGTGTGCATGCGGTCGTAGACGACGCCGACGCAGAGGAAGAGCGCACCCGAGACGATGCCGTGCGAGATCATCAGGAACAGGGCGCCCTGGATGCCCTGCTCGTTGAGGGTGAAGAGGCCGAGCGTGACGAAGCCCATGTGGGCGACCGAGGAATAGGCGATCAGCTTCTTGATGTCGGTCTGCATCAGGGCGATCAGCGACGTGAAGATGATCGCGATGACCGACAGGGCGAACACCAGCGGCGCGAAGGCCTGGCTGGCATCCGGGAACATCGGCAGCGAGACCCGGATGAAGCCGTAGCCGCCCATCTTGAGGAGGATGCCGGCCAGGATCACCGACCCGGCGGTGGGCGCCTCCACGTGCGCGTCGGGCAGCCAGGTATGGACCGGCCACATCGGCATCTTCACCGCGAAGGAGGCGAAGAACGCCAGCCACAGCCACCATTGCATGCCCACGGGGAAGCGGGTGGTGAGGAGCGTCGGGATGTCGGTGGTGCCGGCGTGCCAGTACATCGCCATGATGGCGAGCAGCATCAGCACCGAGCCGAGCAGGGTGTAGAGGAAGAACTTGAAGCTGGCGTAGATGCGTCGCTTGCCGCCCCAGATCCCGATGATGAGGAACATCGGGATCAAGCCGGCCTCGAAGAACAGGTAGAACAGCACCAGGTCGAGGGAGCAGAACACCCCGATCATCGTCGTCTCGAGGACGAGGAAGGCGACGAAGTATTCCTTCACCCGCGTCCCGATCGAGTTCCACGAGGCGGCGATGCAGAACGGCATCAGGAAGGTGGTGAGCAGGACGAGCGGCATCGAGAAGCCGTCGACCCCAAGCTTGAAGCGGATGGTCTCGGTGAGCCAGGCATGCGTCTCGACGAGCTGGAAGCTCGCTGTCGAGGTGTCGTAGCGGCTCCAGGCCACGAGCGAGAGCACGAAGGTGACGATCGTGGTCGCGAGCGCCGCCCAGCGCGCATTGCGGCGCACCGCCTCGGTCTCGTCGCCGAGGGTGAGGATGAAGGCGGCGCCGCAGAGCGGCACGATGAGCAGGCCGGAGAGGATACCGAGGCCGAACATCTAGCGGGGGCTCCGAAGCGGAAAGACCAGGTGGGCCATCAGTGCCCGACCTTGGGCACGCCCGACACCATGTACCAGGAGATCAGCCCGGCGACGCCGACCAGCATCACGAAGGCGTAGTGGTAGACGTAGCCGGTCTGCAGGCGCACGACCCCGCGGGTGACGTCGGCGACGCGGGCGGCGATGCCGTCCGGCCCCATCCCGTCGATGACGCGCCCGTCGCCCTCCTTCCAGAGGAACTTGCCGAAGTCCTTGGCCGGGCGCACGAAGATGCGCTCGTAGATTTCGTCGACGTACCACTTGTTGAGGAGGAAGCGGTACAGCACCGGCTGCTGGTCCGCGAGGGCGCCCGGCAATTCGGGGCGGCGGATGTACATCCAGAACGCCAGGACGAAACCGATCAGCATCATGATCGCGGGGGAATAGGCCACGATCTTGGGCACCGAATGGATGTCGTGCATGATGTGGTTGTCGGGCCCGTGCGCCAGGGCCGGCCCCCAGAACGCTTCCATGCCCTCGCCGATGAAGCGGTCCTTGAAGATCAGGCCGGCGAAGAGCGCACCGAAGGCGAGGATCGCCAGCGGGATCGTCATCACCAGCGGACTTTCGTGCGGCTTATGGGGCGCGTGGTCGTGGTGCTCGATGGCGCTGTGCGAGGCCGGCTCGACGTCGTGGCCGCGATCGTCGTGGGCGACGCCCTCGTGGTGGCCGCGGGCGCCGTCGGCCTGGTGGGCCACGGCCGCATGCGCGTGGTCGTCGTGGTGGGCCTCGTGCGAGACCCAGCGCGCAGGCCCCTCGAAGGTGAGGAAGAACAGGCGCCAGGAATAGAACGAGGTCATCAGCGCCGCGACCACGGTGGCCATGAAGGCCAGGGTGTGGCCGGGCCGGGTCGAGGCGTAGGCCGCCTCGATGATCGCGTCCTTCGAGTAGTAGCCGGCGGTGAACGGGAAGCCGATCAGCGCGAGCGTCCCGATCGCCATCATCGCGGTGGTGAAGGGGATGTGCCGCCGCAGCGCGCCCATGTTCCGCATGTCCTGCTCGTGGTGCAGGGCGTGGATGACGGAGCCGGCGCCGAGGAACAGCAGCGCCTTGAAGAAGGCGTGGGTGAAGAGGTGGAACACGCCGGCCGAATAGGCGCCGACGCCGAGCGCCACGAACATGTAGCCGAGCTGCGAGCAGGTCGAATAGGCGATGACCCGCTTGATGTCGTTCTGCACCAGCCCGACCGTGGCCGCGAAGAAGGCGGTGATGCCGCCGATCACCGTGACGACGACGAGCGCGTCGGGCGCCAGTTCGAACAGCGGCGACAGGCGCGCCACCATGAACACGCCGGCCGTCACCATGGTGGCGGCGTGGATGAGGGCCGAGACGGGGGTCGGCCCCTCCATGGCGTCCGGCAGCCATGTGTGCAGCAGGAACTGCGCCGACTTGCCCATGGCGCCCATGAACAGCAGCAGGCAGGCCAGCGTCAGCGCATGCCAGTCGTAGCCGAGGAAGTGGAAGCTGGCGTCCTTCAGTTCGGCCACGCGCGGGAAGATGCCGTCGAAGGCGACCGAGCCGAACAGGACGAACACCAGGAAGATGCCGAGCGAGAAGCCGAAATCGCCGACCCGGTTGACGATGAAGGCCTTCATCGCCGCGGCGTTGGCGGAGGGCTTCTCGTACCAGAACCCGATCAGCAGGTAGGAGGCGAGGCCGACGCCCTCCCAGCCGAAGAACATCTGCACGAGGTTGTCGGCCGTCACCAGCATCAGCATGGCGAAGGTGAACAGCGACAGGTAGGCGAAGAACCGCGGCCGGTGCGGATCCTCGTGCATGTAGCCGACCGAATAGAGGTGGACGAGGGTCGAGACCGTGGTGACGACGACCAGCATGACGCGGGTCAGGGTGTCGATGCGGAAGGCCCAGTCGACGCTCAGGTCGCCGGCGGAAAACCAGGTCGCCACCTGGACGCGAAGGCTCTCGCCGCCCCCGTCCAGGAAGACGCCCCAGGACAGCAGCGCCGAGAAGGCGAGGCAGCCGGTGGTAATCCACTCGCACAGGCGCGGGCCGAGCTGACGCCCCAGCAGTCCGGCGACGAGGGCGCCGATAAGGGGAAAGAAGACGATCGCGTGGTACATCTATCTCGGTCCGGCCTCGCGGGGCGCGCCTGCGCCCCTACCACGTCGTGTTCGGTTGGGGATCAGGGCGGATCAACCCTTCATCATGCTCACGTCTTCCACCGCGATCGAGCCGCGGTTGCGGAAGAACACCACCAGGATCGCGAGCCCGATCGCCGCCTCCGCCGCCGCCACCGTCAGCACGAACAGGGCGAAGACCTGGCCGACGATGTCGTTGAGGTGGGTCGAGAAGGCGACGAGGTTGATGTTGACGGCGAGCAGGATCAGCTCGACCGACATCAGGATGACGATGACGTTCTTGCGGTTGATGAAGATGCCGAGCACGCCGAGCGTGAACAGGATCGCGGCGACCGTGAGGTAGTGGCTCAGACCGATCATCGGCGTCCCTCGACCCTTTTGCGTTCTCGTGGCTTCCTCGCAGGAGGAGCGGCGAACCTCAAACCTCGACGCCCTGGCGCGAGGGCACCTTCACCGTCTCCACCGCCATTCCCTGCGTGCGCGCGTTCTGCACGGCGATGTTCTGGCGCTTGACGCCGGGGCGGTCACGCAGGGTGAGCACGATGGCCCCGATCATCGCCACCAGCAGCACCAGCCCCGCGAGCTGGAAGAAGAAGACGTAGTCGGTATAGAGCACCCGCCCGAGGGCCTGCGTGTTCGTGACCGCCTCCGCTCTGGCGACGTTGCTCAGGGGCGCCTGGACCAGGCCCGGGTCGATCGTCCAGGACCCGACCACGAGCACCAGCTCGATGAGGAAGATCACGCCCACGAGCGCCCCCACCGGCAGGTAGTGCTGGAAGCCCTGCCGGAGCTCGGCGAAATCGACGTCGAGCATCATCACGACGAAGAGGAACAGCACCGCGACGGCGCCGACGTAGACCACGACCAGGATCATCGCCAGGAACTCGGCGCCCATCAGGACGAACAAGCCGGCGGCGTTCACGAAGGCCAGGATCAGGAACAGCACCGAGGCCACGGGATTGCGGGAGGCGATCACCATGAAGCCCGACGCGATCGCGAGGCCGGCGAAGAGGTAGAAGAAGGCTGCGGCTGCGCTCATGCGATTGTCGAGATCAGTCGCCCCGAGGACGACCCCTTCTTCCGAAACTCAAGCGTGGCCCGTGCAAGCCGGCCGTCTATAGAACCCGCTGCGGGGAGGCACAACCGGTTCCCGCTTCGCGAGGGCGAATAGCGAATAGAGGCTTGGCAGGATGGCCCTCGCGGAGAGAGGGCCAACTTCCCACCGTGCCACTCGCCATTTGTCCCGTGTCAGCGGTAGGGCGCGTCCACCGCGAGGTTGCGCGCGATCTCGCGCTCCCAACGGTCGCCGTTCAGGAGGAGCTTGTCCTTGTCGTAGAGGAGCTCCTCGCGCGTCTCCACGGAAAACTCCAGGTTCGGGCCTTCGACGATGGCGTCCACCGGGCAAGCCTCCTGGCACATGCCGCAATAGATGCATTTGACCATGTCGATGTCGTAGCGGGTGGTGCGACGGGTGCCGTCGTTCCGGCGCGGTCCCGCTTCGATGGTGATGGCCTGGGCCGGACAGATCGCCTCGCACAGCTTGCAGGCGATGCAGCGCTCCTCGCCGTTGGGGTAGCGCCGCAGGGCATGCTCGCCGCGAAAGCGCGGCCCCCTGTGGCCCATCTCGAAGGGATAGTTGATCGTGGCCTTGGGCTTGAAGAAGTATTTCATGGCGAGGACGAACCCCGACGCGAACTCCTTGAGGAGCAGACCCTTGGCGACCTGATCGAGCTGCATGGCGCGATCTCCGTTGAAGCGCTCTCGTGGAGACAGGCCGGCCGTCTTCCGCCGGAAAGCGCGAAGGAACAGGGAGTTAGAGCGGAACGGCGACCGGCGCGAGGCCGGTGAGCTTGAGGACGAAGGCGACGACCACGACGGAGACGAGCGAGATCGGCAGGAACACCTTCCAGCCCAGCCGCATGAGCTGATCGTAGCGGTAGCGCGGCACCATGGCCTTCACCATGGCGATCATGAAGAACAGGAAGCTGGCCTTGAGCGCGAACCAGATCAGCCCCGGCACCCAGGTGAAGGGCGCGAACGGGATCGGCGACAGCCAGCCGCCGAGGAAGAGCACGGTGCCGAGCGCGCACATGGTCATGATCGCCACGTATTCGCCGAGCATGAACAGCAGGTAGGGCGTCGAGGAGTATTCGACCATGTATCCGGCCACCAACTCCGATTCGGCCTCCGGCAGGTCGAAGGGAGGGCGGTTGGTCTCGGCGAGCGCCGAGATGAAGAACACGATGAACATCGGGAACAGCCACAGCCAGTACCAGCCGAAGATGCCCAGCGAGGTGTCCTGCGCCATCACGATGCGCGAGAGGTTGAGGGAGCCCGCGCACAGCAGCACGCAGATGATGACGAAGCCGAGCGAGACCTCGTAGGAGATCATCTGCGCGGTGGAGCGGAGCGCCCCGAGGAAGGCGTATTTCGAGTTCGATGCCCAGCCGCCCATGATGACGCCGTAGACCATCAGCGACGAGATCGCGAAGATGTAGGTGATGCCGACGTTCAGGTCGGCGATGGCCCAGCCCTCGGCGAGGGGAATTACCGCCCAGGCCGCCAGCGCCAGGGTCGCGAACACCAGGGGGGCCAGCAGGAACAGCGCCTTGTTGGCACCCGCCGGGATCACCGGCTCCTTCAGGACGAACTTGAGCAGGTCGGCGAAGGACTGGAACAGCCCCCACGGCCCGACCACGTTGGGCCCCCGCCGCAGCTGCACCGCCGCCCAGATCTTGCGGTCGGCGAGCAGCGCATAGGCGATGAAGACGAGCAGTGCCGAGAGCAGGACGAAGCTCTTGAGCACCATCAGCAACACGCTGCCGAGGATTTCCCAGGTCATCGGGTCGGGCCCTTATTCCGCGGCTTCGAGGGCGCGCCCGCGGGCGAGCTTGGAGCATTCGGCAAGCACGCGCGAGGCGCGGGCGATGGCGTTGGTGAGGTAGAAGTCGTCGATCGGCGACACGAACGGCGTGCGCTCCGGCTCGCCGCCGAGGCCCGCGAGCCGGTCGACGGTGGCGACCGCGTCGCACGGCGCGACCGCATCGACACCCGCCAGATGCGGATGATCGGCGTAGAGCGCCCGGCGCAGGGCCGTCAGCGAATCGAAGGCGAGCCGTTTGCCGAGCACGTCCGAGAGCGCACGCAGGATCGCCCAATCCTCGCGCGCGTCGCCCGGCGGGAAGCCGGCGCGGTTGGTCGTCTGCACCCGGCCCTCGAGGTTGACGAAGGTGGCGCTCTTCTCGGTGTAGGCGGCGCCCGGCAGGATCACGTCGGCGCGGGTGGCGCCGCGATCGCCGTGGGTGCCCTGGTAGACGACGAAGGCGCCCGGCTCGACCGCGACCTCGTCGGCGCCGAGGTTGAACAGCACGTCGAGGGCGTTCGCCTGCACCATGCGCGCGACGGTCAGACCACCCTCGCCCGGCACGAAGCCGAGATCGAGGGCGCCGACGCGGGCGGCGGCCGTCTGGAGTACGCCGAAACCGTTCCATTCGGCACTCACCGCGCCGATATCCTTGGCCAGCGCCGCGGCGGCGGCGAGGATCGCAGCGCCGTCCGGCCGGGCCAGCGCGCCCATGCCGACGATGACGAGTGGACGGCTGGCCCCCTTCAGGATCTCGAAGAAGCTGTGCTTGCCGCCCGCGATCTCGGCCAGGGTCTCGGGGCCGGCACCGAGATAGGTATGGGGATAGGTGAGATCGGCGGCCTCGCCGATGACGCCCACCGCCAGCGGCCCCATGCGCCAGCGCTTGCGGATGCGCACGTTGAGGAGGGATGCCTCGAGCCGCGGGTTGGTGCCGACGAGCAGGATCGCGTCGGCCTCCTCGATGCCCGGAATGGTCGTCCCGAGGGTGTAGGACGCCCGGCCCCAGGCCGGATCGACCGCCTCGCCGGCCTGCCGGCAATCGAGGTTGGCGACGCCGAGCGAGGTCATCAGGCCCTTCAGCGCATAGATCTCCTCGACGCCGGCGAGGTCGCCGACGATGGCGCCGACGCGCGTCGGGTCGACGCCCTTCATCCGGGCGGCGATCGCCCCGAAGGCCTCCGCCCAGGTGGCGGGGCGCAGGCGCCCGTTCTCGCGCAGGTACGGCCGGTCGAGGCGCTGGGTCCGCAGGCCGTCGACGGCATGGCGGGTCTTGTCGGAGATCCACTCCTCGTTGATGTCCTCGTTGACCCGCGGCTCGATCTGCATGACCTCGCGGCCCCTCGCATCGACCCGGATCGCGCAGCCGACCGCGTCCATCACGTCGACGGATTCGGTCTTGGACAATTCCCAGGGGCGGACCTGATAGCTCTGCGGCTTGTGGACCAGCGCCCCGACCGGACAGAGGTCGGCGACGTTGCCCTGCAATTCCGAGCCCATGGCCGATTCGAGATAGCTCGTGATCTCCATGTCCTCGCCGCGCCCGATCGCGCCGAGGTCCGGCACCCCCGCGACCTCCGCCAGGAAGCGGACGCAGCGGGTGCAATGGATGCAGCGGTTCATGGCCGTGCGCACCAGAGGCCCGATGTATTTCTCCTCGACGGCGCGCTTGTTCTCGCCGTAGCGGGTCGAATCGACTCCGTAGGCCATCGCCTGGTCCTGCAGGTCGCAATGGCCGCCCTGGTCGCAGACCGGGCAGTCGAGGGGGTGGTTGATGAGGAGGAACTCCATCACCCCCTCGCGGGCCTTCTTCGTGGCGCCCGAGCGCGTCAGCACCTCCGGCGGCTCGCCGTTGGGGCCGGGCCGGCAGTCCTTCACCGCATAGGCGCACGACGCCACCGGCTTCGGGGCACCTTTCAGCTCGACGAGGCACATGCGGCAGTTGCCGGCGATCGACAGCCGCTCGTGGAAGCAGAAGCGCGGGATTTCCGCGCCCGCGATCTCGCAGGCCTGCAGAAGGGTGTAGTCGGCCGGAACATCGACTTCGGTGCCGTCGACGATGAGCTTGGTCATGCGTGCGTCTCGGTCTCGAAACTACGGGTGGTGCGGGCTGCGGATCACTCCGCCGCCATCGGCACCGGATCGGAATGCGGGTTGGCGCTGTAGCGGTCGATACGGCGCTCGATCTCCGGCCGGAAGTGCCGGATCAGCCCCTGGATCGGCCAAGCTGCCGCGTCGCCGAGCGCGCAGATGGTGTGACCCTCGATCTGCTTGGTGACATCGAGGAGCATGTCGATCTCACGGCGTTGGGCACGCCCTTCCGTCATGCGCTTCATGACCCGCCACATCCAGCCGGTGCCCTCGCGGCAGGGCGTGCACTGGCCGCATGACTCGTGCTTGTAGAAGTACGAGATGCGCGTGATCGCCGCGACGATGTCGGTGGACCTGTCGAGGACGATGACGGCGGCGGTGCCGAGGCCCGAACCGAGGTTTCGCAGGGTGTCGAAGTCCATCTTGGCGTCGATGATCTGCTCGGCCGGCACCAGCGGCACCGAGGAGCCGCCGGGGATCGAGCACAGGAGGTTGTCCCAGCCGCCGCGCATGCCGCCGCAATGCTTGTCGACGAGCTCGCGGAAGGTGATGCCGAGCTCTTCCTCGACGTTGCAGGGCGTGTTGACGTGGCCCGAGACGCAGAACAGCTTGGTGCCGGTGTTGTTCTTGCCTCCCAAGCCCGCGAACCACGCGCCGCCGCGGCGCAGGATGGTGCCGGCCACGGCGATCGACTCGACGTTGTTCACGGTGGTGGGGCAGCCGTAGAGGCCCATGTTGGCGGGGAAGGGCGGCTTGAGGCGCGGCATCCCCTTCTTGCCCTCGAGGGACTCCAGCAGCGCCGTCTCCTCACCGCAGATGTAGGCGCCGGCGCCGTGGTGGACGTAGATGTCGAACGGATAGCCGTGGACGTTGTCCTGGCCGACGAGTTTGGCCGCATAGGCCTCGTCGACGGCCTTTTGCAGGGCGTGCTTCTCGGCGACGTATTCGCCGCGGATGTAGATGTAGCAGGCGTGCGCCGCCATCGCGAACGAGGCGAGCAGGCAGCCCTCGATCAGCAGATGCGGATCGTGCCGCATGATCTCCCGGTCCTTGCAGGTGCCGGGCTCGGATTCGTCGGCGTTGACCACGAGGTAGTGCGGACGGCCATCCGACTTCTTGGGCATGAACGACCACTTGAGGCCGGTGGGGAAGCCGGCGCCACCGCGTCCGCGCAGGCCGGACGCCTTCATCTCGTCGATCACCCAGTCCCGGCCCATCTCGAGCAGGAACTTGGTCCCGTCCCAGGCGCCGCGCTTTTTGGCCTCGTCCAGGCCCGGCGAATGCAGGCCGTAGAGATTGGTGAAGATGCGATCCTGATCGGAGAGCATGTCAGCGCCTCACTTGTCGGATGCTGCGAGGGCCGCAGCCTGCGCCACCCAGCCCTCGCGGTCGATGCGGCCCGGGAACGCGAGATAGGTGCCGACCCAGGCGACCTCGTCGCGGGTCCAGGCGGCGATCTGGTCGAAATGGTGGATCCCGAGCGCGTGAAGACGCGCCGCGTTGCCCGGTCCGATCCCCTTGATCCGGGTCAGCTCATCGGCCCGGCCGCCCCGTGCGGCGTCGAGGCCCGGCGGCCGTCTGCCCACGGCGTCTGCCCTCTGTTCCGGGCTGGCGTCCTTGGGCAGGCCCGCGATGGCTTTCGCGACGCGGGCTTCCTCGGCTTCCGCCGCGACCTCGCCGTCGCTGGCACCCGAGGCCACGGGCTGGGGCGGCGGCTCGCCGCGCGGCAGCGACGATTGCGTTCCCGCCTCGCCGCCCGACGCCTCGCCCGATGCGACGACGCCGGACGACTCCGTATGGGTGCTCGCCGGCACCGGGGTCTGTCCGGCGGCGGCACGTTGGGCCGGCGCATCGATGGCATTGGTGCCGACCGCGCGCCCGGCATCGGGCCGCGCGGGCTTGGGATCGACGGCCGCGCGCCGCTCGGAGGAGGCCGCCTCGTCCTTGCCCTTGGCATCGGTCTCGTCGGCGGCCTGGTCCTCGAACCGCTTGCGCCAGGCGCCGACCCGCGACCCGTCGAACAGGCTCGCATCGGTGAGCGTGGCCGCCCCGGCCGCCGGCTCGGACGAGACCCGCCCGACCTGCGAGCCGACCTTGACCGGACGCCCCGCCGCGAGGTCGTCCATCAGCACGCCGAGGGATTGGGGCGTGAGATCCTCGTAGTAATCCTGGTTGATCTGGGCCATCGGCGCGTTGCAGCAGGCACCCAGGCACTCGACCTCGAGCCAGGAGAAGTTGCCGTCGGCGCTGACGTGGCCGGGGGGGCCGAGGCGACCCTGGAGGTAGTCCTTCAACTCGCGCGCGCCGCAGGAATCGCACGGCACCGTACCGCAGAGCTGGATCCAGAACCGGCCGACCGGCTCCAGCGCGAACATCGTGTAGAAGGTCGCCACTTCGAGCACGCGGATGTGCGGCATGCCGAGCTCGTCGGCCACCGCCTCGATGGCCTTCTGCGGCAGCCAGCCGCCGTTCTGCTCCTGCGCCTTCCACAGAAGCGGGATCACCGCCGAGGCCTGCCGGCCCTCGGGGTACTTCTCGATTTGGCCCTTGGCCCATTCGGCGTTCTCGGGCGAGAACGCGAACGAGGCGGGCTGCTCGGCAGCGGGAGCGAGTCGACGGTTGGCCATCAGTCCTGAACCTTGATCCTCACCGGTCCACTTCGCCGAACACGATGTCCAGCGTGCCGAGCACGCAGGACACGTCGGCCAGCATGTGCCCGCGGCACATCCAATCCATCGCCTGGAGGTGGGCGAAGCCCGGAGCGCGGATCTTGCAGCGGTACGGCTTGTTGGTGCCGTCCGACACCAGATAGACGCCGAACTCGCCCTTTGGGGCCTCGACCGCGGCGTAGACCTCGCCGGTGGGCACGTGGAACCCTTCGGTGTAGAGCTTGAAGTGGTGGATCAGCGCTTCCATCGAGCGCTTCATCTCGCGGCGCGGCGGCGGCGCGACCTTGCCGTCGGTGGCCGCGATCGGACCCTGACCGGCGGGCTCGCGCAGCTTGGCGCAGCACTGCCGCATGATCTTGGCGGATTCCCGCATCTCCTCCATGCGGATGACCTGGCGATCGTAGGTGTCGCCGTTCTTTCCCACGGGGATGTCGAATTCCATCTCCTCGTAGCACTCGTAGGGCTGCGACTTGCGCAGGTCCCACGGGATGCCCGAGCCGCGCACCATCACGCCCGAGAACCCCCAGGCCATGGCCTCGTCCACCGTGACGATGCCGATGTCGACGTTGCGCTGCTTGAAGATGCGGTTGCCCATGACGAGGTTGTCGAGGTCGTCGACCACCTGCAGGAACGGGTCGATGAACGCCTCGATGTCGTCGATCAACGCGGGCGGCAGGTCCTGGTGGACGCCGCCGGGCCGGAAGTAGTTGGCGTGGAGGCGGGCACCGGACGCGCGCTCGTAGAAGATCATCAGCTTCTCGCGCTCCTCGAAACCCCAGAGCGGAGGCGTGAGGGCGCCGACGTCCATCGCCTGCGTGGTGACGTTGAGGAGGTGCGAGAGGATGCGGCCGATCTCGCAGAACAGCACCCGGATGAGCTGGGCGCGGCGAGGAACTTCGAGCCCGAGCAGCTTCTCGATGCCGAGGCAGAAGGCATGCTCCTGGTTCATCGGCGAGACGTAGTCGAGCCGGTCGAAATACGGCGTCGCCTGCAGGTAGGTCTTGTACTCGATCAGCTTCTCGGTGCCGCGATGGAGCAGGCCGATGTGCGGATCGACCCGCTCGACGATCTCGCCGTCGAGTTCGAGCACGAGGCGCAGCACACCGTGCGCCGCCGGATGCTGCGGCCCGAAGTTGATCGCGAAGTTGCGGATGTTGTGCTCGGTCATCGGGCGTCTCCGGCTGCGCCGGAGGGCGAATGGCGAGTGGCGAATGGCGAATGGATTGCCGGCATCAGCGCGATCCCTTCTCGATCTCGACGCGTCGTTGCAGAGACCTGATCAAGGCCCGCAGCTGACGTCCTACGGACTCGCAGCGCTTCAGGATGACGCCGACATGATCGTGTTCGGCGAGGCCGACGCGCCCGCTCAGGAGCAGATGCGTTTCAAGCTCTTTCAACGAGCCCTGTGAAATGCGCAGGAAATGAACGAACGACACGGTGCTTTCGCGCCCATGACCTTCCGCGATGTTGGCCGCGATGGAGGTCGCCGCGCGGCGGATCTGCGACGACAGGCCAAACATCTCCTCACGCGGAAATGGTTTCGTGAACCCGTAGCACGACTCGGCGAGCGTCATGGCATCCTGCCAGACGTCGAGGTCGCGATACGAGCTGATGGGCCTGTCGCCATCCATTCGCCATTCGCCATTCGCCATTCGCCCCTTACGCTTTCGCCTTCTCGTCGCCAGGCAGCACGTACTCCGTGCCCTCCCACGGCGACAGGAAGTCGAAGTTCCGGAATTCCTGGGTCAGCTTGACCGGCTCGTAGACCACCCGGGCCTCGTCCTGGTCGTAGCGGACCTCCACGAAGCCGGTCAGGGGGAAGTCCTTGCGCAGCGGGTGGCCCTCGAAACCGTAGTCGGTCAGCAGCCGGCGCAGGTCGGGGTGGCCCGAGAACAGGATGCCGTAGAGGTCGTAGGTCTCGCGCTCGAACCAGTTGGCGGCGGGAAACACGTCGATCGCGGAAGGCACCGGCGTGGTCTCGTCGGTCTCGACCTTCACGCGGATGCGGCTGTTATGGCGCAGCGAGAGCAGGTGGTAGACCACGTCGAAGCGCTTGGCCCGGCTCGGATAATCGGCGCCGCAGATGTCGATGAAGCAGCGGAAGGCGCAGGCCGGGTCGTCGCGCAGGAAGGTCAGTGCGGCGACGATGGCGTCGGCCGGGACGACCAGCGTCAGTTCGCCGAAGGCGATCGAACGGGAGACCACCGCCGCCCCGAGACCGGCGGCGACATGGTCGGACAGCGCCTGCAGCGCCGCCTCGCCGGTGGGCGCCTGGGTATGGCGCAGGATCGTGATGCCGTTGCTCATGCGATGACGTCCCCCCGCCTCTAGCGTTCGATGGTGCCGATGCGGCGGATTTTCTTTTGCAGGAGCAGGACGCCGTACAGCAGCGCTTCGGCCGTCGGCGGGCAGCCCGGAACGTAGATGTCCACCGGCACGACGCGGTCGCAGCCGCGGACCACCGAGTAGGAATAGTGGTAGTAGCCGCCGCCGTTGGCGCAGCTTCCCATCGAGATGACGTAGCGCGGCTCCGGCATCTGGTCGTAGACCTTGCGCAGCGCGGGAGCCATCTTGTTGGTGAGCGTGCCGGCGACGATCATCACGTCGGACTGGCGCGGGCTTCCGCGCGGCGCGAAGCCGAAGCGCTCGCAGTCGTAGCGCGGCATCGACATCTGCATCATCTCGACGGCGCAGCAGGCGAGCCCGAAGGTCATCCACATCAGCGAGCCGGTGCGGGCCCAGTTGATGAGGTCGTCGGTGGAGGTGATCAGGAAGCCGCGGTCGGCGAGCTCGCTGCTGATCGACAGGAAGGTCGGGTCGTTGGCGCCCACGGGCTGGCCCGTGTTGGGATCGATGATCCCCTTGGGGGCCGGGGCGACCTGCGGGGCGCGGGAGATGTCGGGGCTGAAGGCCATCGGTTTCTCGGGATCAGGCTTCGGTCGGGGCGGGAGCGAAGGGCGCGGGCGCTAGTCCCACTCCAGGGCGCCCTTGCGCCACTCGTAGACGAACCCGACGGTGAGCACGCCGAGGAAGGCCATCATCGACCACATCCCGAACCAGCCGAGCTCTCCGAAGGTGATGGCCCAGGGGAACAGGAAGGCGACCTCGAGATCGAAGATGATGAACAGGATCGCCACCAGGTAGAAGCGCACGTCGAACTTCATGCGCGCGTCGTCGAAGGCGTTGAAGCCGCACTCGTAGGCCGAGAGCTTCTCCGGGTCGGGGCTGTTGTAGGCCACCAGGAACGGCGCCACGAGGAGGGCGGCGGCGATGAACAGAGACACGCCGATGAAGACGATGAGGGGCAGGTAATCCGCCAGCAGACCGGTCATGGGACGCCTCTCGCGCTCTTTTGGGGTCGTCGCGACGCCTGGCATATGACCCTTGCCAAGGCACCGACGGCGATGTGGAACTGGTCCAGTGTCAGACTGCGAGACCCGGCTTAGACGAGCACCCTGGGTGAAACAAGGGCACCCTGCGCCGCACAAATCGAGTGCTGTCATGCAGATGGGAGGCGCGGCGCGACTGGCAACACGACGGATCGGCGCAGATGGCCCGAGCCTTGCCGCACGAGCCCTGCCACGAATGCACGAGCCTCTCCGCGAATGATCGTCCGGACCGGCGTCGTCCCTCAATCGTCGCCCCGGCGATTCCGATGCTTGACAGCCCCCACCCCCGTCCCTAAACCCCGCCCACCGACGCCCCGAGGGGCGCCGCAACGCCACGCGGGCGTAGCTCAGTTGGTTAGAGTGCCGGCCTGTCACGCCGGAGGTCGCGGGTTCGAGCCCCGTCGCCCGCGCCACGTTTCTCGATGAACTTCAGTCCCCTCGCGATCGATCGCAGGTTTCTCCGTCTCCACGGAACGCTGACCCGTGCCCTCATCGTGCTTTATGCGTGCAATGGGTGGGACCGTCCGAACAGGTGGGCCATCCTCACGATGACGTCCGTTCCGAAGATCGCCCGTCGCATCCTCGCCCTCGGTTTCGTGCTGGGGCTGGCAGGGTGCGGGACACCCGCGATCTTCGGCGAGCCGGCCCTTCCCACCAGCGTCGTGATCCTCGACGAGGAGGCCGCCGCGGCCGCGATCTCGCAATACCGGGCGCGGCACGGCCTGGGGCCGGTCACCGTCGATTCGGGTCTGGTGCGGGCCGCCTCGCTCCAGGCGCGGGTCAACGCCGAGGCCGGGCGCCTCAGCCACGACCTCGGCGGCGGCTTCCATGCGCGGATGGCAGCGGCCGGAGCCGGCAGGGCCTATGCGGCCGAGAACCTCGGCGCCGGGGCCACCACCTTCGACGAGGCCTTCGCCCGCTGGAAGGCCTCCTCCGAGCACAACAAGAACATGCTGATCCCGCAGCTCAAGCGGGTCGGCATCGCGAGGGTCGATGCGCCGGGCTCGCGCTACAAGCGGTTCTGGGCGCTGGTCCTGGCGAGCGGCTGACCCATCGCCGCCGGTCTTGCCCGTCAGTCCTTCGCGATGCAGGCGGCCACCCGGTCGGCCAGATCCAGCGACGCGGTCAGTCCCGGGCTCTCGATCCCCAGGAGGTTGACGAGACCGGCGATGCCATGGGTCTCCGGTCCCTGGATCAGGAAATCGCGCGCCGGCTCGCCGCGGAGGCCGAGCTTGGGGCGGATGCCGGCGTAGCCGGGCTGGATCGTGCCGTCCGGCAACGCGGGCCAATAGCGCCGCACGGCGGCGTAGAACCCGTCCGCGCGGGCGGGATCGACGGCGTAGTCGAGGGGGGAGTCGACCCATTCCACGTCCGGCCCGAACCGCAGCTGGCCGCCCAGGTCGATGGTGATGTGCACCCCGAGGCCCGCCGCCTCCGGCACCGGATAGACGAGGTGCCGGAACGGCGAGCGCCCGGCATAGGTGAAGTAGCTGCCCTTGGCATAGGACAGCTGCGGCCGGTGCATGGCTGGAAAACCGTCGAGCCCCGCCAACAACCGGTCGGCGTGCAGGCCGGCACTGGTGACGACGGTTTCGGCCAGAAGCCGCGTCTCGCCGCCGCCGGCATCCCTGGCGCGCAGCATCACCCCGTCCGCACCGATCTCGCCGCCGACGACCGTGGTGCCGAAAGCGATCATCCCGCCGGCGTCCTCGAAGTCGCCCCGCAGCGCCAGCATGTATCCGTGCGAATCGACGATGCCGGTCTCGCGCGAGAGGAGCGCGGCCCGGCACCGCAACGCCGGTTCGAGGCCGGCGACGGCGGCCGCGCCAAGCCGGTCCAGGCCCTCGACGCCGTTGGCGAGGCCGTTGGCGTAGAGCGCGTCCAGCCGCGCGACCTCGCCCTCGTCGCAGGCCACGACGAGCTTGCCGCAGCGCCGGTGGGCGATGCCGCGCGCCTCGCAATAGGCATAGAGCCTGTGGCGTCCGCTCACGCAGCTTTGCGCCTTCAGGCTCGCTTGAGGATAGTAGAGCCCGGCATGAACGACCTCGCTGTTGCGCGACGAGGTCTCGGTGCCGATCGCCAGGGCCGCTTCGAGGAGGACGACCTCACGCCCGGCGAGAGCCAGGGCACGGGCACAGGCGAGGCCGACGACCCCGGCCCCCACCACGACGCACTCGACGGTCTCCATCGGGCGATCGCCTCACTTGCGGCCGTGGTCCGCGAAGGACCTGCGGCCATGATCCGCAAACGTCCTGCGGCCGTGATCCGCGAAGGATATGGTGGGCGGTGACGGGCTCGAACCGCCGACCCTCTCCGTGTAAAGGAGACGCTCTACCAACTGAGCTAACCGCCCGCATCGTCCCGGGCTCGTACCGGATGCGGGTGTGCGGGTGCAAGCCCCGGCGGATCGGTCGCCGGCGGGACCGAGGTCTGCCCGCGGTCATGATGGAGAGCGACCTGTGTCGAGCCCGAGAGATCTCAAGGTTCAGATGGCGGCCGAGACGCGGGCCCGGGAGCGGGCCCAGGCGCTCGCTCGCTCCGAATCGGCCAGGGCCGCGCGTGCCGAAGCCGCGCTGAAGGCGATGGAAGCGGACCGGGACCAGTGGAAGGCGAAAGCCATGGCGGCCGACCCTCAGATGACGACGGCGATGGAGACGGTGTGATGGCTGGCCTCAAGGAGAAGCGCGGCTTCATCGACAAGGACAGGCTCGATCTCTCCGAGCGCAGGGCGGTCGCCCATTGGATGAAGCGCTGGGGCGTGAGCGAGGATCAGATCGTCACCGCCCACCGCAAGGCCGGACACATGGTCAAGGACATCGCGGCCGAGCTCGGCAAGAAGCGGTGATCCGACCGGAACCGGTGATCGGAGAGGCTGAACCGCGTCCTCGAACCGGACGGGTTCAGTACGGATAGCCGTAGGGCGGCGAAGGCCGCGGGCCGCGCCGGTCGTAGCGAACGGGACGGTCGCCGCGCCCTTCGTAGGCACCGAGATAGGGGTCGAGCCGGGGACTGCGGTAGTTGCCGTTGTTGACGCCGGCGGAGCGGTCGTTTCCGCTCTCGGCCGCATAGGGTGACAGCCCGCTCCCGCTGCCACTTCCACCCCGCGCGAACGCGGGCGATGCCAGGGCGCCCACGACGGCCGCCGCCAGGACGATTCGTACTGTCGACGACACGCGCATGGCAGTCTCCTCTGCTCGGGAAGAACGCCTCGATGGGGCGTCCACCCGGCCGCCTGGCGAAACGCCGTTCCGACCATGTCAACGGCGGCTGTCATCGGCGGTTCCGATGCCGGCACTCGCCCGGTGCGGTCCCGATTTGGCATGAGCTGTGCTGACGGTGTCATGCCGATACTGGCGGGCGCCGGCATGACACCGGAGAGTGATCTGATCGGCATCGCCATCTTCGGGGAAGACCTCGACCGGCCGGCACAACTGACGATCTGGCCGTTCTGCGTGGCCGGCGCCGACGGTGGTGGCGCCAAGGGGGTCGAACCCCGCGACATGCCAAGCCTGCGACAGGCCCTGGACGAGGCCTTCGCCGCCCTGAGGGCGGCCACCGGCTCGCCGTGGATCATCACCGACAGCGGGCTCATCCTCACGCCGGCCAGCCTGCTCGCCCTCCTGCCCCATGCCGCCGCCATCGAAGGCGCCGCCATCGAAGGCGCCATCTTCGACGCCGCGACGTTCGAAGCCCCCGGCGCTTAAGCCGCCGCTAACCATTCCGGCGGACGGATCGGATCGCAGTCGCCCCCGTCGGGCACACTGCCGGCCGAGTCGGAGACGCGCGATGTTCCTGTTGATGTTTGCGGCCATCGGCGGCGGCCTCGCGACGGCGTCGATCCTGTCGCCCTTCGGCGCCACCCTCGCCGCGGTCGGCGCCCCGTTCGGCGGCAGCCTGTGCGCCCTCCTGGCGGCCGTCTACCTGACCCGCCACGGTGCCGATGCGGTCGACCGGAACGGCCGCGACGGGCATGACGAGGAGCGCCGGACGGATGCCCTGGTGGCGGCCCTGCGCGATGTCGCCGCCCGCGGCGCGGTCGTCCCGCAAGACGTCGTCGCCCAAGACATCGGCGCCCAAGACATCGTCGCCCAAGACGTCGGCGCCCAAGACATCGTCCCCAAGGAGGCCGGTACGAAGGTGGACGGGACCAGCCGGTCTCGTGTCGCCTGACTCCGTCCCTCGCAGAGCCGCCGTCGCGAACCGCCGGAAACCATCGGATACACGACGTGCCTTGTGGCCGCACGCCGGCGTACCTTAAGGGTGGAGGGGGCAAGTCTTCGATCGTCTTGACCCTCGGTTTCCTGTCCTCGGTTTTCTGTCCTCGGTTTTTGCGGAATGTCGATCGACGATCTCACCTGGACCGTGCTGCAGCCGCGGGAGAATCGCTGGTCCGGCCTCGGTCAGAGGCCGGTCATCGCGTGGTTCACGGGGTTGTCCGGTGCCGGCAAGTCGACCATCGCCAACGCCGCCGACCGCGCCCTGACCGTGGCCGGGCGCCACACCATGGTGCTCGACGGCGACAACCTCCGCAGCGGCCTCAACCGCGATCTGGGCTTCAGCACGCAGGACCGCAACGAGAACGTCCGCCGCGCGGCCGAGACGGCGGCGCTGATGGCCGAGGCGGGCCTCGTCTGCATCGTGTCCCTGATCTCGCCCCTGCGGGCGGAGCGCGAGACCGCCCGGCGCATCGCGGGCGATATCCCCTTCCTCGAGGTCTTCGTGAGCACGCCGCTGCCGGTCTGCGAGGCCCGCGACCCCAAGGGGCTCTACCGGCGGGCCAGGGCGGGGCAGGTCAAGGACTTCACCGGGATCTCGGCACCCTACGAGCCGCCCATCGATCCCGACCTCACGCTGGCGACCCAGGGCTGCACGGCGGCCGAATCGGCCGGCCCGCTCGTCGCGGAGATCCTGGGGCTGAGTGCGTGGACGACGGTGCGGGAGGGCCCCCGCGGCCCCTGAGCGACCGCGCCATCCGCATCGCAAATCCATCGCGGCCAAGCCTCACGACCGATGGCCCCAACTCAATGCGTTCGCCGTACCTCGCTCACCGGAGCGGCCTCGCCACCGAACCCAAGGACGACCCGACCTCCTCATGCGCCGCGGAATCGTTCACATCGGGATGCCCCGCACGGGCTCGACCTCGCTGCAGGTCGTCCTCACCCACCTGAGGCCCCACCTGCCGGCCCGCGGCATCCTCTACCCCGAGATCAAGCCGCGTTCCGTCGCCTGGGTCTCCCCCAACCATCAGGTTCTGGGCGAAACCTTCGAGGGCCGTCGGCCGGCCCACGAGAGGGCCGAGTGCCTGGCGCTTCTCGCGCGGACGTTGGCAGAGACGCGGGCCGACACCGTCATCCTGTCGTACGAGAACTTCGCCCAGTACCATCCGCGTCTCGGCGTGCCCGAGCTGCTTGCCTCCATCCTGTCGGCGCATGGCTTCGCCATGGAGATCGCGGTGGTCGTGAAGGCCCCGTCCGAGCAGCTCAACTCGGTCTACAGCCATCGCGCCCAGCTGATCCACGAGACGCGCGGCTTCCGCGCCTACGCCGAGCGGGCCTGGCCCTCGGGCTGGTTCGATTACGATGCCCTGGTGGAGCCCTGGGTCGCGGCGGCGCAGGGGCGCATCACCGCCATCCCCCTGCGCGACCGCCGCTCGGACGCGTCCCTGCTGGAGCGTGTCCTGACCGGCATCGGTCTCTTCGACCGGATCGGCGACCTGATCGGCCCGGCCGACCACGGCCTCGTGCGCAATCGCTCCCCCGGGCCGATCGCCGTCGAGGCGAGCCGCCGCCTGCGCAGCTTGCGCGTCCACCGCCAGACCCGCGTCCATACCCGCGCGATCGGCCATTTCATCGACGAGCACGCCTGGGCGAGGGGATGGGATCCGGTTCCCTTCCTCGGCGACGCCCCGGATCTGCTCCGTCTCATCGACGCGCATTACGGCCCGACCAACGACCGCTTCGCCCGGCGCGTCTGGGGGGCGCCGTGGGCGGCCGTGGCCAGGGACGCCACGGACCGCGAACCGAACGAGCTCGCCGGGCGGCCGATCCCGGCCGAAACCGAGGAGGCCGTCGCCTGGCTGATGGACCGGACCATGGCGCACCACGGCTTTCGCCGGCCGCCGCGGTGGTGGTGCCAGGCCATGAACCGGCTCGAGGACGGGGCCACCCGCCTGGCGCCGCTGGTCCGCACCCGCGGCTGGCGCGTGACCTGACCGATCGCGCGGGATCGGGCGCGATCCTTGCCCGTTGACGGCGCTGGCACCGCGCCCTGACGCCCCGCGAGGACATGACGATGGACACCACGCCGCTTCCCCACACCACCTTCCATGCGCCGGCCGTCCTGCTGTCGGGCCCCGTCGACCACGACATGTACCGGCAGTTCCGGCGCCAGCTCGACGCCGCCGCCGAGCGGACCCTCGTGGTGGTCGAACTCTCCACACTCGGTGGCGACCCGGAGGTGGCGCGCATGATGGGCGAGGACATCCGCTTCAACAGCGAGATCGCCCCCGAGCGCCGGTTCGCCTTCCTCGGCAAGGCCGCGATCTACTCCGCCGGCACCACCTTCATGAGCTTCTTCGCGCGCCACAACCGCTACCTCACCCGCGGCACGCGCCTGATGATCCACGAGCGCAAGCTCTCGAAGGAGCTCAAGATCAACGGGCCGCTCACCACCTGCGTCGCCACCGTGAAGGCGGCCCTGCACGAGATCGAAGCCTCCATCGCCATCCAGAACGAGGGCTTCGCCCACCTTATCAAGGGCTCGCGCGTCACCATGAACGAGGTGCTCGATCGCGCGCCCTCGAATTGGTACATCGAGGCCGAGGAGGCGCGTGGCCTCGGGCTGATCGAGGCCGTCCTCTGACCGGGCCGGCCGCTGCTCGGCCGTGACCGTCCCGATGCGCGAGGCACGCGCCGGCGGGACGAGAAGCGCTCCAGGATACAGTCGCCGACCGATCCGAGCGGGAGCCTCGTCAGCTCGCGAGCGACAGCGCCACCGCGCGGGGCACCAGGCGCTCGGCGATCCGCTCGGCCAGGTACTCCGTATCCCGGGCGATGCCGGAGAAGCGGCCCGAGCCCCAGGTGTGGAGCCAGGGCAGCCCGACGAAGGACAGGCCCTCCACGGCGGTGACCCCGCGCCTGTGGACCGGCAGGCCGCGGTCGTCGAAGACCGGGGCGTCGACGAAGCTGAAGTCGGCGCGGAACCCCGTCGCCCAGACCACGGCGCCGATGCCGGCGGCCGCGCAATCGAGAGTTCGGGGAGCCGCCGCAGGCTGCCAGACCGGCCGGTAATGCGCCTCTGCCGGTGCGGCGATATCCTTGGCCGCGATGTGCCGGTCGATGGCCCCCTGGATGCCGACGTAGACCGCGTCGGCGCCGTCGAGGTTCTTCCCAAGGTCGTCAGCGAAGCGGAGGGTGCCGCCCTCGATGCCGGTGAGCCGCCCGTGCAGGGCCATGCCGTCGCGCGCGAAGCGGCGCAGGTCGATGTCGCGGCCGCCATCGCGGCCGGTGAGGTAGTGGTTGGCCTTGCGCCGCACGTCCTGCCCGAGGGGATGGTCATCGACCGAGAGATCGTACTGGCCCATCTCGGCCAGCCAATCGACGGCGTCGCGGCCACGGTAGCGGCGCGGACAGCGCGGCGCGCTGCCGACCACGAGGTGCACTTGGCGCCCGGCCAGATGCAGGTCCTCGGCGATCTGGCAGCCCGATTGGCCCGAGCCCACCACCAGCACCGCGCCCGCCGGCAGCTGCGCCGGATTGCGGTAGGCCGAGGAGTGGACCTGCGCGATGTCGGCGGGCAGCCCGGCGGAGAAGGCCGGGATCGCTGGCGCGTGGTAGCCGCTGATCGCCATCACCACCGCGTCGGCGCGATAGGTGCCGGCCTCGGTGTCGACGGTGAACCCGCCCTCCGGCCGGGGGCGGACCGCGGTCACGCCGACGCCGGTCATCAGGGGCGCTTCGATCGACCGGGCATAGGCTTCGATGTAGGCGACGATCTCGTCCCTGCCCATGAACCCGTGGGGATCGTCGCCCGCGTAGGGGAACCCCGGTAGCCGGCACTGCCAGTTCGGGGTGACGAGGCAGAAGCTGTCCCAGCGCTGGGTCTTCCAGGCGCTGGCGACGCCGCTCTTCTCGAAGACCAGGTGCTCGATGCCGCGCTCCTTGAGCTGACGGCTCATCGACAGCCCGGCCTGGCCGCCGCCGACCACGATCGCGGGGAGGTGGCGCGCGGCGGAATCCGCTCGGGTCTCGGTCATGCGGTCTCTCCTCGGAGTGTCGGTCGTGGTGGCGCCTTCAGCCCTCGAAGCGCTCGACGAGGACGTCGCCGTCGGGCGCCTGCGACCCGGCACCGGCTTCGATGCGCGCGAGCTGGCTCATGGCGAGGCTGCAGGGAAAGCCGTAGCGGGCCGCGACCCGGTCGCTGGCGATGACGAGGGCGGTGCGGCTGCGCGCCACGAATTCGGCGAGGGGATAGGCCTGCCCGACCGTGAGGTGCTCCTTGATGACCAGGGAGGGCGAGTAGCAGGCCTCGCGCCGGCCGTCGGGCCAGCGGATGTGGAAGTGCATCTCGGGCATGGTCTGGCCTCTCACGCATCGGAAAGGGCGCGCTTGCGGTCGCCGCAGGTGGCGTAGGCCGCCACGTGCTTGGCGGCGCAGGCGCGCCAGGAGTGGCGTCCGGCGATACCGGGGCCCGCCGCGACGAGGCGGGCGCGCAGATCGGGCGCGAGGACCGCCAGCATCGCCGTCGCGATGGCCGGCACGTCCTCGGGGTCGACGAACAGGGTGTCGCCGGGCGTCAGGTACTCGGTGAAGGGGGCGAGATCGGCGACGATGGTCGGGGTCCCGCTCGCCATCGCCTCCAGCACGCTCAGGCCGAACCCCTCCTTGAGGGAGGGGAACACCAGGGCGTCGGCGAGGCGGTAGAACGCGGGCATCGCCTCCTGCGGCACCGGGCCGGTGCGGATCACCGCCTGGCCCACGCCGACGTCGAGCCCGGCCCGGTCGAGGGCCGCCCGGCACCGGGCCTGGTAGCCGGCATGGTCGAGGAGGGAGGCGCCGCCGACCACCACGAGCTGCGCCTCCGGCCTGTCGGCGCGGACGCGGGCGAAGGCCTCGATGATGCGAAGGGCGTTCTTGCGCTCCTCGAACCCGCCCACCGAGAGATAGACCGGTCCGGGCCCGATGCCCCATTCGGCACGCAGGGCCGCGTCGCGCTCGCTCGGGACGGGACCGTAGGCGCTGGTGTCGACGCCGTTGCCGACGCTGTCGGCGCAGAGCCCGTAGTCGCGCTTGAGGGTCTCCTGCCACAGGCGGCTGACGCACAGCAGCGTCGTCGCTTCGTAGATCGCGCGGTCGTGCCAATAGGCGAGCTGCGGTTCGGCGAACTGGTCGAGGTGGTGCACGGTGCGCACGAAGGCCGGGATCAGCCGGCGGCGCATCAGGGTGGTCAGCGCGTTGCCGCTGATCGCGTCCTGGGCGTGGAACACGTCGAAATCGCAGGCCGCGGGCGAGGCGAAGTGGCGCTGGTAGTCGGCGATGCGCGCGCCCACCAGTTCGGCGGTGGAACCGGCCATGGGCCGGGCCGCCACCGGGACGGTGCGACAGCGGGCGGCGCGGAAGAAGCCCTGACCGCCGGGATCGGGCGCATGCACCACCGCGTCGTGGCCGAGTTCGGTCAGCGCCTCGCCGAGGCAGAGCGCATGGACCACGCCCCCGCGCGGATTGGTGGAATGGGTGAGGATCGCGATGCGCAACGGACGCTCTCTCATGGGCTCATGCTCATGCGCTCATGATCCTGCGCTCATGCCGCCGCAGCCGATCAGGGGACTGCCGGCGAAGTCCCAGACCACGGCCTCCTCCTCGCCCGCGACGATCCGCACCACCCGGCTCGCATCGACCGTGCCGATCGCGGAAGCCGCGATCCCGCGGGCCGTGAACCGGTCGAGGACGGCTCCGAGCCGGTCGGGCGCCACGCTCAGGAGGTAGCCGTAGCTAGGGAAGGCGGTGAGCCAGCGGGCGAGGGGGACGTCGGGGGGGCGCGGGATGCGGTCGAGGACGATGGCCGCCCCGACGCCCGAACATTCGAGCAGCATCAGCGCGGTGCCGACGACGCCGGCCATGCTGATGTCCTTGCCCGCTTCCGCGAGGCCGTCCTCGGCGATCTGCGCCAGCAGGCCGACGTCGGCGCGCAGGCGCCCGGGCGGGGCGCCGGTGGCGGCGTCCCAATAGGGATGCGGCTCCCGGAACCGGCCCCGCAGGTCGATGGCGGCGACGAGGAGGTCGCCGGGTCTCGCGGCAAAGCTCGTCAGGAGCCGCTCGGCCCGGCCGAGGATCGCCACGGCGAGGTGCTCGGCGCCGGCGCGGGCGTTGGTGTGGCCGCCCACCACCGGCACGCCGTAGGTCTCGGCCCCGGCCCGCAGGCCCGCCAGGATCGGTTCGGCCTGTGGCTGGTCGCGGCTCCACAGGGCGTCCACCACCGCGATCGGCCGGCCGCCCATGGCCGCGATGTCGCTCACGTTGACCATCACCCCGCAGAAGCCCGCGAAATACGGGTCCGCGGCGACGAAGCCGTCCATGAAGCCCTCGATGGCCAGGAGCAGGAAGCCGTCGCCGTCGGGGATCGCGGCGCAATCGTCGCCCAGCGGCACCGCCGCGTCCCGGCCGCCGAGGCCCAGGCGCGCGACCACCGCGTCGATGTCGCGCTTGTGGGCGACGCCGCGGCCTTCGCGGATGCCGCGGGCGATCTCGGCGAGGGTCGGCACGACGGTCATCCAAGTCCCCCGCCGCCCGCCCGCCGCAGCAGCGTCACGAGACCGGTCTCGGGGTCGGCCATGGCCGGGTAGCGGGTCAGATCCGCCTGCATCAGAGCATGCGGCAGGCCGTGAAGGTCGAGGGTGTCGAGGGCGACCCAGTGCAGGGCCTCGAACAGGGCGACGTTGCGGCCCTGGACGTGGGCGAGGAAGCGGGTGCAGCCGCGCGCATGGGCGGAGGCCACCGCCACGTGGATGAGCCCGGCCCCCAGCGCCCCGATCCGCCGGTAGTCTGCCGCCACCGCCAGGCGCGAGCCCCACCATTCGCCGGGGGTCTGCGTGTCCGCGTGGATGCGCACGGTGCCGACAACGGCATCGGCCTCGCCGCCGAGGGTGGAGAGGGCGCAGATCGGGATCGCCCGGGCGTCGACGGCGTCGGCATCGTCGCCCGGAAACACCGCCTGCTCCTGGCAGAAGACCCGCCGGCGCAGGGCGGCGGTGCCGGCCCGCTCCCAGTCCGAGGTCGCGAACTTGATGCGGAAGTGGCTCGGCCGATAGGGCGGGACCGGCTCGAACATCGGGCTCACCGCTCGTAGGCCGAGAGCGCCGAGCAGGCGCCGCAGCGGCCGCAGCCGGCCTTGATGTCGGTGGAGCGCAGGCCGGCCGCCGCCAACATCCGCGAGAGCGGCTGCAGGATGTCGTGCATGAACGCCGGCGAGGGGGCGGGGTGGCTCTCCAGCGGGGTTCCCGAGATCGGCACGAACGGCACCACGAAGGGGTAGACGCCCATGGCGATCAGCCGCTCGGCCATGGCGAGAACCGCCTCGCGGGTGTCTCCGAGACCGGCCAGGATGTAGGTGGAGACCTGGCCGCGGCCGAACACCGGCACGGCGGCGGCGAAGGCCTCGTCGTAGCGTTCGAGCGGGACGTCGGCCTTGCCGGGCATGATGCGGGCGCGCACCTCCGGCGTCACCGCTTCGAGGTGCATGCCGAGGGCATCGATGCCCGAGGCCTTCATCCGCTCGAACCAGCGGTCGTCGTCGGGGGGCTCGCATTGCGCCTGGATCGGCAGGTCGACGGCGGCCTTCACGGCGAAGGCGCTCTCGCAGAGCACCTCCGCGCCGCGGTCGGTGGCGTTGGGCGTGCCCGTGGTCATGACCATGTGCTTGACGCCGTCGAGCAGCACGGCGGCGCGGGCGACCTCCGCCAGTTGCTGCGGGCTCTTGCGGGCGACGGTGCGGCCGGCTGCCAGCGACTGGCCGATGGCGCAGAACCGGCAGGTCTTGGTACGGCTGGCGTAGCGGATGCAGGTCTGCAGCACGGTGGTGGCGAGCACGTCGCGCCCGTGCAGCACCGCGATCTGCGAATAGGGCACCCCGTCGAGGGTCTGCAGCGCATGGAAGCGCGGCTTGCCGGGAAAGCTCACCCGGCCGATCACCTCGCCGTCGTGCTCGATCGCGCTCGACCCGTCGGCGTCCGGCCGTCGCACCAGGTAGGGTGATTCGAAGGCTCCGGCGGTATGGACCGGCACCATCACGGTGCGGCCGGCGATGGTCAGCGCCTTGTGGTCGCTCGGCCCCGCGCCGCCGCGCCGGCTCTCGACGCCGTGGCGGGTGTCAGCCAGCCTGACCCCGAACGACTGCAAGGCGTTGATCAGGCGCTCCGTCGGCATGCCCGGATGGGGCAGGCCCCAGGTGACGGCCGGGATGGCCGGAGTGGTCAGAAGCGGGCTGTCGCTCATCGAACCGTCGCTCATCGCACTGTCGCTCATGGGTCTGGCTCCGGTCGTGAGGGGGCGCGTCGCGGGTGGTGACGACGGTGCGGGCGGGGCGGGCGTCGTGGTTGAGGCTCAGCAGTTCGGGGCGGGCGTAGTGCCCGACCGAATCCATCATCCGCTTGCGCTTGGTCACCAGCGCCATGTCCATGTCGGCGATCAGGATGCCCTCGCCCTGCGTCATGGGCGGCGCCAGGTGCCGCCCCTCGGGCGAGACGATGGCGGTGCAGTTGCCCCCCCGCAGCGCCCCGCGCAGGGTTTCGTCCGGGCAGATCGCGGCGATCTGGTCGTCCCTGAGCCAGCCGGTGGCGTTGACGACGAAGGCGCCGGCTTCCAGCGCGTGGTGGCGGATCGTCACCTCCATCTGGTCGGCGAAGACTTGGCCGACCATCGATCCGGGAAATTGCGCCGCGTGGATCTCCTCGTGCTGGGCCATCAGCGCGTAGCGGGCGAGCGGGTTGTAGTGCTCCCAGCAGGCCAGCGCCCCGACGCGGCCCACCGCCGTCTCCACGACGGTCAGCCCGGCCCCGTCGCCCTGACCCCAGACCATCCGCTCGTGGTAGGTCGGCGTGATCTTTCGGCGTTTCAGCAGCAGCGCGCCGTCGGCGTCGAAGACGAGCTGGGCGTTGTAGAGGGAGCCGTGGTCGCGCTCGTTCACCCCGAGCACGATCACCGCACCGGCTTTGCGCGCCGCGGCCGACACCGCCTGCGTCACCGGGCCGGGCACCGTCACCGCGCCCTCGTAGAGCCTGAGGTGCGCCGGCCCCTGCGCCGCCGGCGGGGCGATGAACGAGAAGTACGGATAGTACGGCACGAAGGTCTCGGGGAACACGATGAACCGCGCGCCCTTGCCCGCCGCCTCGTCGATCGCCGCGAGCACCCGGTCCAGGGTCGCGGCCGGATCGTTGAGGTCGGGGGCGATCTGGACCGCCGCCGCCCGCACGATGCGTTGTTCGGACATGGGTGGGGTCCTCGGCATTGAGCTCCGTGGTGCGCCTGTCCCTCCCCCTTTTTGCGGGGGAGGGTTCGGTCGCGCGTCAGACCGTCCAGGTGTCGATCACCACCGCGTTGTCGCGCTTGTGCAGCAGGACGAGGTCGAGGACGTCGGTGGGGGCGATCGGGCGGATGCCCTCGATCAGCGAGGGCTCGCCGTGGCCGTAGAGGGCCTGGAGCGCGAAGCGGCAGGCGTAGACCTTGCCCCCCTCCGCGATGAACTTGGCGATCTGGTTGTTCATGTTCATGTGGCCGGGGAAGGCCTCGTCGCCCAGCGTCGGGAAACCGCGCTGGATGCCCAGCGTCACGCCGGGGCCGTAGAGGAGAACCGAGGTCTCGAAGCCCTTGCGCAGCAGGCGGGTCGCCTGGAGCAGGTTCACGAAGCCGATCGAGCCCTCGAAGGCGACGGTGTGGAAGGTCACCAGCGCCTTCTGGCCCGGCTCGGCCTTCACGTCCTCGAAGACCTTCTCCTCGTAGTCGACGAAGTAATCGCCCTTCTTGTGGTGTTCGGCGCTGACGGCGGGCATCGGTTCCACTCCCGGAAGACCAGTCTTGACCGCGACATCGGCCGAGTCGGCGGCGTCACCGGGAGTGGCAAGGCGTGTGCCAGCCGCCGCGGTCGTCGCGTCCGGGCGATGGTGCCTTGGGAAATGCGGTCAATCGGCCGGTCAATATCGGAGGACGCGGCGTGATCGCGGATTCGGCAGCGATGCACAACGACACGGCGTCTGCTGCATCGTGTGGCACTGTCACGGAGATTGTCATCGGATATACTTGTATGAATCGAACGGTTCGGTCGTCGTTCCATGGGGTCGACATGCCGGCACGGCGATTGCGATCCGGTCAATGTATGATTGATCGCATGATGACCGGACCAAGCAGGATGACCAGGACCGCACGACCGGACACCGGAGCCGCCGCCGGAGCGTGGACGCCCGATCTGCGCCCCTGGGGCAAGCCGCATTATCTCGCCCTCGTCGAGGCCATCGCCGACGACGTCCGCACCGGGCGGCTCGCGGCGGGCCGGCGCCTGCCGCCCCAACGGGTGCTGGCCCAGCGTCTCGGCCTCAACTTCACCACCGTGGCGCGCGGCTACGTCGAGGCGCAGCGCCGCGGCCTCGTCGAGTCGCGGGTCGGCCAGGGCACCTTCGTGCGCGGGCCCGCCGCCGCGCCGAGCCAAAGGCGGGAGGCGAGCCAGCGCCGCCTCGGCCCCGTCGACTTCACGATGAACCTGCCGCCCGAGCCCGACGACCCGGCCCTGCTCGCGCGGATGCAGGCGGGGCTGGAGGCGGTCTCGCACGACCTGCCCAACCTGCTGCGCTACCAGGGGTTCGGCGGCACCCTCGAGGACAAGGAGGCCGCCGCGGCCTGGCTCGCCCAGCGCGGCATGGTCGCGCCGCGCGACCGGCTGCTGCTCTGCCCCGGCGCGCATGCGGCGCTCGCCGCGATCCTCGGCCTCGTCGCCAGGCCCGGCGACACCATCTGCGCCGAGGCGCTCACCTACCCCGGCCTGCGGGCGCTGGCCGCCCACCAGGGCCTCAAGGTCGCCGGCCTGCCGATGGATGCGCACGGCATCGACGCGGATGCCTTCGCGGCGGTCTGCACCCGGCTCGCCCCCAAGGCGCTCTACCTCAACCCGATCCTGCAGAACCCGACGACGCGCACGATCACCCGCGAGCGGCGGGAGGCGATCGTGACCGTGGCCCGGCGCTACGACGTCGCCATCGTCGAGGACGACGCCTACGGCTTCGTGCCGGAGGCGCCGCCGCCGAGCTTCTACGCGCTGGCCCCCGAGATCACCTACCATGTGGCCGGCCTCTCGAAGTGCCTCGGGGCCGGCCTGCGCCTCGCCTACGTCCTGGCCCCGAGCGCCCGGGCCGCCCTGCCGCTCACCGCCGCCCTGCGCGCCGCGACGGTGATGGCCTCGCCGATCACCGCGGCGCTCGCCACCCGCTGGATCGAGGACGGGACGGCCGCCGCCGTCCTGGCGTTCGTGCGGGCCGAATCCCGGGCCCGCCAGGCCATCGCCGCCGCCATCCTGCCGGGGGAGGGCGTCACCGCCGATCCCGAGGGCTTCCATCTCTGGCTGTCGCTGCCCGAGGGCTGGACGCGCTCGGCCTTCGCCAGCCAGGCCCGGTCCGCCGGCCTCGGCACCGTGACGAGCGACGCCTTCACGGCGCTGGGGCCGCCGCCCGAGGCGGTGCGGATCTGCCTCGGCGGCATCGCCGGCCGGGATGAGATCGCCCAGTCCCTGGAGGTCATCGCCCACGCGCTGGGCCGATCGCCGGCGCTCGCCTCGGCTTATATCTGAGCGGTCTTGCCATGGCCTACCCGGCCTGTGCCGCACCGACGCGGCGTCGGAACATCGCTCGCCTCCCCCGGTTGGCGACTCCCGACAGCCAACGACGAGCGACCCGTTCCACCATGGACCACCTGCGTTCCTGCGTTCTGCCAACGTCCGCGATGACGATCCCCACCAACGACGGCGAGCATCCCCTCGCGGTCGAATTGCGGGCGTTCATCAAGGCGCCGGATTTTCCCTGCGTCGGTGCCAAATCGGCGATCGCGCGGGGGCAGTTGCGGATCCTCGTGGCCCGGGACATCGCCTCCGGCTGGGACGACATGCGGATCTACCCCGCCCTTCTCGCCTTCATCTGCCGGTACCGGGCGCGGCCGGACCTGTTCCAGAGTTTCGCGGTGATCTTCGAGGGGCCCGACGCGACCTCCGAGGAGGCGTTCGAGCGGCATCTCTGGGCCCGCGCCCAATCGCTCTCCGACAAGGACGGCTTCCTCGGGCAGCGCTACGACGCCAGCGTCGATCCCGACCCCGAGAACCCGCATTTCTCGCTTTCCTTCGGTGGCGAGGCGGTCTTCCTCGTCGGCCTGCATCCGGGCGCCAGCCGCCCGGCCCGGCGGTTCTCGCGGCCGGTCATCGTCTTCAACCTGCGCGCCCAGTTCGAGCAGCTGCGCCAGGAGGGCCGCTACGAGACCCTGCGCTCCTCGATCCTGTCGCGGGACGTGGCTCTCGCCGGCTCGATGAACCCGATGATCGCCCGCCACGGCGAGGCCTCGGAGGCCCGGCAGTACAGCGGGCGCGCGGTGGGCGAGGATTGGGAGTGCCCGTTCAAGGGCAGAGATATCTCGGGTCGGGCCACGTCCGGGGCCGACGAGCGTGCCAAGGGGGGCCGAGATGCCGCGTGAAACCGTCCGCGGCGAGATCCCGCCCCGCTCCGGCACCGCCTTCACCCTCGACAAGGGTGACCGGCTGCGGGTGATCGACCCGGAGGGCGAGCAGGTCGCCGACCTGCTGGCCTTCGCCCGCGCCGACCTCGACGAGGTGATCTCCTCCGGGCGCACCCTCGACTACGCCAGCCGCATCTACCTGACCACCGGCGACCCGATCTACTCCAACCGCTCGACCGTGCTCCTGCGCATCGTCGAGGACACCGTCGGGCGCCACGACTTCCTGCTGACGCCGTGCTCGGCCGACACCTTCCGGATCATCTACGGCGACGAGGCGCCCCACCGCGGCTGCTTCGGCAACCTCGCGGCGGCGCTCGCGCCCTACGGCATCGCGCCCGACCGCATCCCGGTGGCCTTCAACGTGTTCATGAACGTCGTCGTCGACGGGACGACCGGGGCCCTGCGCGTCGAGGCCCCCTTGAGCCGCGCGGGCGACAGCGTGACGTTCCTGGCCGAGACCGACCTCGTCATCGGCCTCACCGCGTGTTCGGCGCTGCAGTCGAACAACTACGCCTTCAAGCCGATCCGCTACGAGATCGAACGGGCGGCCTGACCGGGGGCGGCGCGGCCGATGGCCTGTCGCGCTCGTCCGTCCGTGCTAAGGGCGACGCCCTGCGCAGACGCGAAGCGCCCAACAGGTCGATGTCTTACCCATGCGAACCATCGTCTATGCCGACGGCGGCTGCGATCCCAACCCCGGCCCCGGCGGCTGGGGCGTCGTCATCGCCGGCCCCGACGGGCCGGTCGAACTGTGCGGCGGCGAGCGCGGCACCACCAACAACCGCATGGAGCTCACCGCCGCGATCCGGGCGCTGGAGCACTTCCCCGAGGGTGCCGCGATCGAGATGCGCTGCGACAGCCAGTACGTCGTCAAATCCGTCACCGAGTGGATGAAGGGCTGGAAGGCCCGCGGCTGGCGCACCGCCACCGGGCCGGTCAAGAACATCGACCTGATGCAGCAGCTCGATGCGCTGGCGGCCAGGCGCGACGTGCGTTGGACCTGGGTGCGCGGCCATGCCGGCGAGGACGGAAACGAGCGTGCCGACCGCCTCGCCACCCGGGGCCGGCGCGAGGCCCTGGGCCTCGCCGTCGAACCGCTGGCGCCGGTGTTGCCCGCCGCCGCCGCGCCGGCCGAGGCGGCGCCCCCGCGCGAGCCGCGCACGACGCCGGTGGCGATCGACGCCGGGCTCGGTCTGGAGATCTCCCGGCGCTGCAAGCTCGCGGGGGTGACGCCGCGGGCCTTCGTCGAGGATGCGGTGCGGCTCGCCCTGGAGCTCGGGCCCGAGGGCATCGCCCGCGCCAGGGCCGCCGGCGCCAAGGGGCCGTGACCGCACCCCTCGGGCCAGCCTTCTTCGACCGGCCCGTCGTCACGGTCGCCGCCGATCTCGTCGGCTGCCTGCTGTCGGTGGAGGGGGTGGGCGGCATCGTCGTCGAGACCGAGGCCTACGACCGCACCGATCCCGCCTCGCACAGCGTCAACGGGCAGACCCGGCGCAACGCCGCGATGTTCGGCCCGCCGGGCCACGCCTACGTCTACCGCTCGTACGGCCTGCACTGGTGCCTGAACCTCGTGTGCGAGCCGGGCAGCGCGGTCCTGATCCGGGCCCTCGAGCCGCGCGCCGGCATCGCGGCGATGGAAGCCCGGCGCGGCCTGTCGGCCCTGCGTCTCCTTTGCGCCGGGCCGGGCCGCCTGACCCAGGCGCTGGGCATCACCGGCGCCTTCGACGCCCGCCCCCTCGACAACGACGGTTTTCACCTGCTCGGGTCCCCGACGCCGGTCCGCGTGGTCGCCGACCGCCGCATCGGCATCAGCCGGGCGGTGGAACGGCCGTGGCGGTTCCTCGCCGAAGGCTCGCGCTTCGTGAGCCGGCCGCCGTCCCGCTTCCGTGTGCCATTCGGCGACGGTGCGGCCTGATAGGGTTTCTGCTTGAATCAAGCGGGAACCCTATCACCGAGCCCGCGCGGCGCCTGAGCGAAGCCCATTTCCGCATCACGAAGTGATCACCCGGAAATGGGATGAGGTGCCGGTTTCAGCGTCGGGCCGGCGATCCCGCCGCTGTCGCGACCCGGCGCGTGCGGCCGGCGACGATCAGGCCCGACAGGCTGGCCGCACCCAACAGCAGGACCGCGGTCCCGTGGGCGACGGCCACATGCAGCGGGTCGGCGATCGGCCCCATCACCAGGCCGACGCCGATCAGGACGAATCCCAGGCGTTGAAGGAGAGGCGTCATGGTCATGGCTCGTTCCGGGCTCGGCCGTTGCAGTCGGGAAACGATGGCCGGTCCGTATTGCCCGGATGTTTCCGGGCGATGGCGCGGGAACCCGCAGGTGCGGCCACGCACGCAGCCGTGACGGGAGACGCCGGCCCCGGTCGCAGACGGATGCGGCGCCAGGGCGTATGTAACTTACCGTGAGCCGCCGCGAACGGTCCAGCGAGGTGACTTGCCGCGATGCCGGAGACTGGCTGGCCGGCGGGCCCGCCGACCGCCCGGAACCACCGTTTCACGGGCCCCCGCCCTCGTCATGACAAGGCCGTTCCCGATGCTGCGCCGCTCGCTCCTCGCCCTTGCCCTTCTTTCCGCCCTCCCGGGCGGGCCGGCTTTTGCCGCCGAGAGCGTGCGCTTCACGCCCGAGGCCTTCGCCGCCGCCCAGGCGGCCGGCAAGCCGATCCTCGTGGAGGTGAGCGCGCCGTGGTGCCCGATCTGCCGGTCGCAGAAGGCCGTCCTGGCCAAGCTCGGCCGCGATCCGCGCTTCAAGGACCTGCGGATCTTCGACGTCGACTTCGACAGCCAGAAGGACGTGTTGCGCCGCTTCGACGCGCGCATGCAGAGCACCCTGATCGTCTTCAAGGGCGCGACGGAGACCGGCCGCTCCGTGGGCGAGACCCAGCCCGAATGGATCGAGGGCCTGCTGGAGAAGGTCCTCTAAGCATCACTCTGCGAAATGGTCTGCGGTTCGCAGGAGAAAATGATGCCCTATCAAGGAGATCTAAACAGGCATTCGTGGGGCGACCCACGCGTGCCTGTTTAGGGCCGACGCTGCCATGGGCACCCTCGGTCTCGCCTTCCTCGCCGGCTGCCTCTCCATCCTCTCGCCCTGCGTGCTGCCGCTGCTGCCGCTCGTGCTGGGGGCGGCGGCCACCGAGCATCGCTACGGCCCCGTGGCACTCGCGGCCGGTCTCGCCGTGACCTTCACGGGGATCGGGCTGTTCGTCGCGCTGGTCGGCTTTTCCCTCGGCCTCGACACGGACGTCTTCCGCACCGTCGCGGCGGTGCTGATGCTCCTCGTCGGGCTGGTGCTGATGGTGCCCGCCGCCCAGACCCGGCTCGCGGTGGCGGCCGGGCCGGTGAGCGACCGTGCGCAGGCCCGCTTCGGCGGCCTCTCGACGACGGGCCTGTCGGGACAGTTCGGCGTCGGGCTGCTGCTCGGTGCCGTCTGGAGCCCCTGCGTCGGCCCGACGCTCGGCGCCGCCTCGCTGCTGGCGGCGCAGGGGCGGGACCTCGGCCTCGTCGCCCTCACCATGCTGTCGTTCGGACTGGGGGCGGCCGTGCCGCTCCTCCTGCTCGGCCTCATCTCGCGCGAGGTGATGATGGCCTGGCGCAACCGGATGATGGCGGCGGGCAGGGGGCTCAAGGCCGCCCTCGGCCTCGTCCTCGCGGTCACGGCCGGCGCCATCCTGCTCGGCCTCGACAAGCGCCTCGAGGCCGCCCTCGTGGCCGCCTCGCCGGATTGGCTGACCGCCCTGACCACCCGGTTCTGAGGCCGCCGCTTTCGCGTCCGGCACTATTCTGCGGGGATGGGCGACAAATTGCTGTTTTCGTCGCCACACGAAAGCCTTAAGGTCTCGGACAGGACACGCATCCATGCCGGTCACCCGCGACCGGGCCGGGGAGAGATTGCGTCGGGAGAGACCGCAGATGGCGGAAAACGGCAAGGCCCATCACACGGTCATCAAGAAATACGCCAACCGGCGTCTCTACCACACCGGCACCTCGACCTATGTGACCCTCGAAGACCTTGCGGGGATGGTGCAGGGGGGCGAGGACTTCCTCGTCTACGACGCCCGCAGCGGCGACGACATCACGCGCTCGGTGCTGACGCAGATCATCTTCGAGCAGGAGAACAAGGCCGGCGAGGACAACCTCCTGCCCGTGGCGTTCCTGCGCCAGCTCATCCGCTTCTACGGCGACAGCATGCGCACCATGGTGCCGAGCTTCCTGGAGTTCTCGATGGCGAACTTCGCCAGCGACAAGCAGGGCCTGCGCGAGAAGATGACCCAGAGCTTCGCCCCGAGCGTGTTCCAGAACGCCATGGAAGAGCAGGTGCGGGCCAATATGAGCTTCTTCGGCGATGCCATGAAGATGTTCACGGCCTTCGGCACCGGCCCGCTCTCGGGGATGAACAAGCTGCCCGGCGGCGCCGCCCAGGTGTCCGGGGGCCAGGTGTCCGGGGCCCAGGTGCCCGCCGTCCAGGCGGCAACGCCCGCCCAGGCCAGCGACCTCGACGATCTCAAGCGGCAGATGGCCGAGATGCAGTCGCGCCTGGAAGACCTTGCCAAGAAGTAGGGTCGTCGCCCGGTCCGGCGGCTCGCGCGGCGAGGCCGTCCGCGCGAAAGGTTGACGAAAGGTTAACGGCGGCCCAAGCCTTGCGCATCCCACCGCATTCACGCGGAAGGCGGATGCGATGTGGCAGCCTGAGACAGATCGACGTTCCGAACCGGCACGAACCGGCGCCCTGGTCGTCCAGGGTGGGTCGAGCGCGGCACAGCGGCCGCCGCGCGGCCGGCCGCTCGCGGGCTTCCTCGCCCAGCTCATCGTCAGCGCCGACCCGGGCCTCAGGCCGTCGCGGGGCGACAGAACGCAAAAAGCCGCATCCTGCTACGCCGAAGCGGCGCGGATGCGGCTTTCACGATAACGAACGGCAACCGAAACCCGTCGCGGTGGCGCGACGGGCGTTTCGCGCCTCAGGCCTCGGCCGACTTCACCTTGAGGACCTGACGGCCCCGGTACATGCCGGTCTTCAGGTCGATGTGGTGCGGACGGCGCAGCTCGCCCGAGTCCTTGTCCTCGACGTAGGTCGGGGCCTTGAGGGCGTCGGCGGACCGGCGCATGCCGCGCCGCGAGGGAGAGGTTTTACGCTTCGGAACGGCCATGGTCGGGTCCTGCTACGGCAAAAGGGTGCCCGGGCGCCTTCCCCTCCGGGAGAGAAAAGCCGCAGCACCGTCTTCGAAAGAAGATTCGTCGCCAGCCTATAGCGTGGCGCGGGGCCGCTGGCTAGGCCCGGCCGTTCGGTCGGTGGCCGTCCGCCGTCCGTTCGCTCAACCGCAGCCATCGTCGGCGTTAAGCGACGGTTCAACCGCGGGGATCCCTTATCGTCCACGGACGGCGCGGCAGCGCGCTTGCGTCGTCGCTTCGGGAGAAACCCCATGACGTCCTCGCTTCTGCGTACCCTCACCGTCCTGTCATGCCTCGTGGCGGCCCCCGCCCTGGCGCAGTCGCAGACCCCCTCCGCGCCGGCCCCGACCGCACCGACGGTGGCCCCCGTCGCCCCGCCGAAGGCGCCCGTCGCACCCGAGGTCGCCAAGCAAGATGCAGGCAAGCACGATGCGGGCAAGCACGCCCTGATCGACCTCAACAGCGCCACCGCCGCCGAACTCGACGCGCTGCCCGGCATCGGCGCCGCCCGTTCCGAGGCGATCGTCAAGGGCCGCCCCTACAAGGGCAAGGACGAGCTGGTCTCCAAGAAGATCCTTTCCGAGAGCGTCTATGCCGGCATCAAGGACAAGGTCATCGCCAAGCAGAAGTGACGCGGTTCGGGCGGACGAGCCGGTCTTGTCCGCCCCCCGGTGGGATGTTAGGCGCGCCCATGGCTGCAGCCGCCGGCCGGAACCGAGGTCAGACCCCTCCCGATGCCGCCCCCGCCGATCACCCGCCTCCACCGCGGCGACCTGCCCTCCGGCTATCGGCCGGGCCCCTCCATCGCCATCGATACCGAGACCCTGGGCCTCAACCCGCAGCGGGACCGACTCTGCGTCGTGCAGGTCTCCCGCGGCGACGGCGAGGCCGACGTAGTCCAGATCGTGCCGGGCGGTCCGACCCCGGTCGTGCTCGCGGGCGTGCTCGCCGACCCCGACGTCCTGAAGATCTTCCACTTCGGGCGGTTCGATCTCGCGGTCCTGTTCCAGGCGCTCGGCGTGATGCCCGCCCCCGTCTATTGCACCAAGATCGCCTCGAAGCTCGCCCGCACCTACACCGACCGTCACGGTCTCAAGGACGTCGTCCGCGAACTCGTCGGCGTCGATCTCTCCAAGCAGCAGCAATCCTCCGATTGGGGCGCGGAGACCCTGAGCCAGGCGCAGGTCGATTACGCGGCCTCCGACGTGCTCTACCTCCACGCCGCCCGCGCGCGGCTCGACGCCATGCTGGCCCGCGAGGGACGGACCGAGCTGGCGCGCCACTGCTTCGCCTTCCTGCCGACCCGCGCGCGCCTCGACCTCGCCGGCTGGCCGGAGACCGACATCTTCGCGCATACATGACGGGACCTGCGTAGTCGGACCTTTGATCGGGTGCGCCGCCGCACATCGAGTGCGGCCCTCGCGCTCCTGCCGGCGCCGGCCATTGATCATTCCTCAACGAGGAGGTCATAACTTCGCCATGGGCCGCGCGCATCCGCGGCCGGCCGGGACCCGCCCGGTATCGCGGGGGGCATCCGCGCCGGTTTTCTCAGGACATCCATGCAGGGGCTCGAGGCCATCGGGACGACGGGGCTGACGGGGGCTGGCGGCAACGCCTCGCGTACCCGCGCCCATGCCCGTGCGCGCAACCACAGCGCCCGCGTGCGCCGCCTGCGCGTGCTGATCCCGGCCGCGGCGATCCTGTCGCTGGGCTCGCTCGCCGCCGTCACCCTGTTCAATCCCTTCGGCCATATCGCGCCTGGGGTGACCATCGGCCCGGTCAGCCTCTCGGGCACGAAGGTCAAGATGGAGAGCCCGCGGCTGTCCGGCTATCGCAAAGGCACGCGCGGCTACGAGGTCACCGCCGACGCCGCCCTGCAGGACGTGCGCAAGCCGACCCTCATCGAGCTGCAGGCCATGAAGGGCCGCCTCGACACCGACGACAAGGGCGGACTCGCCCATATCGAGGCCGCCACCGGCCTGTTCGACACCGCCAAGGAATCCCTCACCCTCGACCGGGACATCCGCCTGTGGACGGACAAGGGCGAAGAGGTCCGGCTGAAGTCCGCGGCGGTCGACTTCAAGACCGGCAGCATCGCCTCGCACGAGACCGTGACGGTGACGGTCCCGAGCGGGTCGGTGGTGGCCGACAGCCTCGACGTGGTCGACAACGGCCGGGTGATCTCGTTCGTCGGCAACGTCCGTACCGAGTTTCATGCCGCCGAAGCGCCGCGCAAGGCCGATGCCGCCGGCCTTCGCATCCGCACGACGGAAGCCGTCGCGGCGGCCGACGGAGAGCGGCCATGACGCGGGCGACGGGACGCGCGATCGCGGCCGCGCTCCCCCTCGGGGCCGTGCTCGTATTCCTCTCGGTCGGCGCGGTCCTGGCGCAGGCGGCCGCTCCCGCCGCGTCCGCGACGGCGGCGCAGCCCAAGAAGGACAAGGATCGCGGCGGTGCCGTCGGTGCGCTCGGCGGCGGCAAGGAGCCGATCAAGATCGACGCCGACCGCCTCGACGTGTTCGACCGCGAGAACAAGGCGGTGTTCGCCGGCAACGTGGTGGCGGTGCAGGGTGACAGCACCATCCGCTGCTCGACCATGACCGTGCGCTACAAGCGCGGCAAGGAGAAGGGCGAGAAGGCCGAATCGCCCGAAGGCGAGGCCCCGAAACCCGTTGGCGCCATGGGCGAGAACGGCATCCAGCGGGTCGAATGCGCCGGGCCGGTGACGGTGGTGCAGAAGGACCAGGTCGCCACCGGCGACAGCGCGGTGTTCGACCAGGAGGCCAAGCGCATCGTGCTCACCGGCAACGTCGTGCTGAGCCAGTGCCAGAACGTCACCCGCGGCTCCCGCCTCGTCTACGACATGTCCACCGGCCGCGCGAACATGGACCCGGTGGCGGGCGGTCGCGTCTCGGCGCTGTTCGTGCCGCAGCGGGAAGACGGCCCCAAGGGCGCCAAGGGCTGCGCGACGCCGGCCGCGGCCGGCAAGCCCCGGGCCCAGGCGAATTGAGCGCGGCCCTGCCGTCGTCCTCCGTCGAGGCGGTGCCCTCCCGCCTCATGGGCCGGGTCGCGGCCGCCCGCGGTCCCTCCCTGTTCGGCCGCCTGCTGGGTCGCCGCAAGCCCTCCGACCACGGGGCCGAGGCGGTCGTGGCCGACGGCCCCTCCGAGGACGGCGGCGGCCCCGGCATCCTCTCGGTGCGCGGCCTGCGCAAGAGCTACGGCGCGCGCACCGTCGTCCACGAGGCCGGCCTCACCGTGCGCAACGGCGAGGCCGTGGGCCTGCTCGGCCCCAACGGGGCCGGCAAGACCACGATCTTCTACATGATCACCGGGCTCGTCTCGGCCGATCGCGGCTCGATCAGCCTCGACGGCCTGCCGATCACCCATCTGCCGATGTATCAGCGCGCGCGCCTCGGCATCGGCTACCTGCCGCAGGAGGCCTCGATCTTCCGCGGCCTCTCCGTCGAGGACAACATCCGCGCGGTCCTCGAGATGGTGGAGCCCGACCGCAAGGAACGCGACCGCAAGCTCGATTCGCTCCTCGAGGAGTTCGACATCGCGCGCCTGCGCAAGTCGCCCTCCATCGCCCTCTCCGGCGGCGAGCGGCGGCGCTGCGAGATCGCCCGCGCCCTGGCCTCCTCCCCGACGTTCATGCTCCTCGACGAACCCTTCGCCGGCATCGACCCCATCGCGGTCGGCGACATCCAGGACCTCGTCAAGCATCTCAAGCAGCGCGGCATCGGCGTCCTGATCACCGACCACAACGTGCGCGAGACCCTCGGCCTGATCGACCGGGCCTACATCGCCCACTCCGGCCGCATCCTCACCGAAGGAACGCCCGAGGAGATCGTCGCCAACGAGGATGCGCGGCGGTTGTACCTCGGCGAGGATTTCCGGCTCTGATCGGGGTCAGGCCGGCGAAAATCCACCACCCGCCGGGCTTCTCTGCGAGCCGCGGGGTCTGATCGGACCGACACCCCGATCTCCCGCCGTCGAACTTTCGGATGGCCACGGTCGCACGATGCGATCTTCAGGCGCTGGGATCGGCTGCTTTACAGCAGATCGGTAACCCGGAACACGCTCGGCGCGAAGGGCTCACTCTCCGCGACCCGGCGCTCCAGGGCATCGATCGACACCTCTGGTCGAGACAGGTCGATACCCGTCAGCTGCCAGGGCGCCAGGGTCCACCAGCGGCTCGCCAGCAGTCGCGCGACAAGAGGCTCGGGAAACCGAAAGCGGACGGCGCGGGCGGGGTTTCCGACCATGACGGCATAGGGCGGAACGTCCCGGGTCACCACCGCATAGGCTCCGATGATGGCACCCGTACCGATGGTGATGCCCTGCCGGATATAGGCCCGGTGCCCGATCCAGACATCGTGTCCCACGGTGATCCGGCTCCCCATGACGAAGCCTTGAGCGCCGGTAGTGTCGGGCCGGAAGGTGTCGTACTCGGCCGCACCGGCGAAGTCATGGCCGACATCGAAAAGCTTTTCATTCAGGTAGAAGTGCGGGCTTGTGCTGATCCAACTGATCGAATGATCGCCGCGGCCCATCTGAACGTCGTCCCCGATCGAGGTGTAACGTCCGATCTCCACGTTGTTGTAGTGTCCGCTGACGGCGTAGCTGAACGCCCCCATCTTCAGAAAGCCGTACAAATCCATCCACTTGAGACTGCACGGTCCCTCGAAGCCCGCTTCCTGCGGAATCCACATGCCGCCGGGCCCATGAGAGGTTTCGACGCCGCGTTCGCGAAGCCTATTCTTTAGATCTGCAGTCAGTAGATAGCGCCCATGTACGAGTGTGGGGGGCGTCGATTGAGCGGCGACGATACCGGCTGATTTCGCCGGGTCGGCGATTTCCGCCTGGACAAGACCGATGCCTTCGGATTGGGCGGGAGGCATTTCGTTCCGAATTCGAGCGGGTACCGCGTCTTCTCGATTGGATGGTACGATGCCTGTTTGCTGCGCGTGGACGGTCCCTACATCTTCCCTGAGCAGGCGCTGACGCATCGACTTGATGGCTAGGTTTAAACGGGCTTTCAACGATTAACTCCCGACGGAAATATGCGTTGATGAATGCCCTTTCATCGTACGAATGTCCACGATCGACCATGGACGGACGGACGGCATCCGCCACGCTCTTTAATCCGTAGGACGCAGGGCCGCGACGAATGCGGCCAGATTCGATTGCGATGACGCTCAAGTGGCGTGTAATCAGCCAATCGAGATGGCGTTGAGTAATATAAAACGATGAATATCAAATCTACACAATCTTAAATTTACCAGATTTGTTTATGCGATCTAAACGGAAAAAGACCTATTCACCGTACGACAGGCTTAAGGTGGGCGCTGGGGGCGGCTTTGGTCGCCGCTTACTGAGCCCTCTTGCGCGATCCTCGCGTGGACTATCGGTGTGACGACCGGAGCGATTCTATCTGAGGCACCGCCTATGCAAGGCGCGTCGATGCGAGGACTGGCGTCGCATCCACAGTCATAAACCGTTTGCGACCATCGCTCGGCACCATGCCCGTACAGGTGCTTTGACCTGCCGCCGCGATGGCGCTAGACCTGTCACGGACTAAAGGAAGCAAGAATGATGCCGGCAGCCGGACGCGGTTAACGCGGCCTGTCGGATCGTGGTCTTCACGGGGTTCGGGGCCAAGCGATGAGTCTGCTGCAACGGCTGGAAATGCGCCAGGGCCAGGCCCTGGTGATGACGCCACAGCTTCTCCAGGCGATCAAGCTCCTTCAACTCTCGCAGCTCGATCTGGCCGCCTACGTCGACGCCGAGCTGGAACGCAACCCGCTGCTGGAGCGTGTCGAGGGCGAAGCCGACCCGGAGCGGCGCGGCGCCGATGCGGTGCCCGAGGCCCCCGGTGCGGAGCCGGCGGAGGGGTTCGGCGGCGACGGGTTCGAGGGCGGCGAGACCGAGCCGTGGATCGCCACCGAGCTCGGTGCCAGCCAGGCCCAGATCGAGAGCGACCTCGACACCCGCCTCGACAACGTGTTCTCCGACGACGCCCCGAGCCTCGGGCGCGAAGCCCCCGCCGGGGGCGACATGCTCTCCCTGACCCCGGCGCCCTATGGCAACACCGGCGGCAGCTTCGACGGCGACGCCCCCGACTTTGAGGCGACGCTGACCTCCGAGATGTCCCTGCGCGACCACCTCGTGGCGCAGCTCGACCTCGCCACGAAGGATCCGGTGGACCGCCTCGTCGCCGGCTTCCTGATCGACGCGGTGGACGACGCGGGCTACCTGCGCGAAGAGATCGACGAGGTCGCCGAGCGGCTCGGCACCGGCCTCGACACGGTCGCCCGCGTCCTCAAGCTGATCCAGACCTTCGACCCGCCGGGCATCGCCGCCCGCGATCTCGCCGAGTGCCTGAGCATCCAGCTGCGCGACAAGGATCGGTTCGACCCGGCGATGCAGGCCCTTGTCTCGCGCCTCGACCTCGTGGCCAAGCGCGACTTCGCGAGCCTGCGGCGCCTGTGCGGTGTCGACGACGAGGACCTCGTCGAGATGCTGGCCGAGTTGCGCCGCCTCGATCCCAAGCCCGGCCGCGCCTTCGGCTCGCGGGCGGTGGAGGTGTTGATCCCCGACGTGTTCGTGCGGGCCGCCCCGGACGGGTCGTGGCTGGTGGAGCTGAACGCCGAGGCGCTGCCCCGGGTGTTGGTCAACCAGAGCTACTACGCCCGGGTCTCGCGCGGCGCGAAGGCGGACGGGGACAAGGCGTTCCTGTCCGAATGCCTGCAGACCGCCAACTGGCTCACCCGCAGTCTCGAGCAGCGCGCCCGCACCATCCTCAAGGTCGCCTCCGAGATCGTGCGCCAGCAGGACGCGTTCTTCCTGCACGGGGTGGCGCACCTGCGCCCGCTCAACCTCAAGACGGTCGCCGAGGCGATCGGCATGCACGAATCGACCGTGTCGCGGGTGACCTCGAACAAGTCGATCGGGACCAGCCGCGGCACCCTCGAGATGAAGTACTTCTTTACCGCCGCGATCCCGGGGGCGGCGGGCACCGCGGCCCATTCGTCGGAAGCCGTGCGCCACCGCATCAAGCAGCTCGTGGACGGCGAGGCCCCCGGCGACGTGCTCTCCGACGACGCCCTGGTCCAGAAGCTGCGCGACGAGGGCATCGACATCGCCCGGCGCACCGTGGCGAAGTACCGGGAGTCGTTGCGGATTCCCTCCTCGATCGAGCGACGGCGCGAGCATTTCGCCTACGCCCGGTGACGCGAGAGCCCGGCTGGCCGATCAAGCCCCGGGCGCTGCCGCCACCGCCGCGATGCCGGCCTGCGCTGCCCAGGCGGTGACGTCGCCCTTACGGATGGCCGCCGCCATCAGGTCGGGGAAGAGATCCGGCGTGCAGGCGAAGGAGGGGACGCCGAGGGCGGCGAGGCGGCCGGCCAGCGCCCGGTCGTAGCTGGGCGCGCCCTCGTCGCTCAGCGCCAGCAGCGCGATCATCTGCACGCCCGAGGCGACGAGCCGCTGGGCGCGGGCCAGAAGCCCGGCCTCGACGCCGCTCTCGTAGAGGTCGGAGATCAGCACCAGGATGGTGTCGTCCGGCCGGGTGATGCAGGATTCGCAATAGGCGACGGCGCGGTTGATGTCGGTGCCGCCCCCAAGCTGCACCGAGAACAACACCTCGACGGGGTCCTCGATTTCCTCGGTGAGGTCGACCACCGCCGTGTCGAACACCACGAGGCGGGTCGAGACCGCCGGCAGCGACGCCATCACGGCCCCGAAGATGCTCGAATAGACCACCGAATGGGCCATCGACCCCGATTGGTCGATGCACAGGATCACGTCCTTGAGGCTGGCGCGCTGTCGCCGGCCGTAGCCGATGCGCGTTTCGGGGACGATAGTTCCGTAGTCCGCCTGGTAGTGCCGCAGGTTGGCGCGGATGGTGCGGTTCCAGTCGATCTCGGCATGGCGCGGGCGCCGGTTGCGGCTCGCCCGGTCGATCGCCCCGGCCACCGCCCGGCGCATCGGCTCCTCCAGCCGCTTCATCAGGGCCTCGACGACCTTGCGCACCACGAGGCGGGCGGTGTCCTTGGTCCTGCCGCCGAGGATGCCGCGCAGGGAGATCAGCGTCGAGACCAGGGCGACGTCCGGGGTCACCGCCTCCAGGAGTTCCGGCTCGGTGAGCATGCTCTCGAGGTCGAGGCGCTCGAAGGCGTCGCGCTGGAGCACCTGCACCACCGCGGTCGGGAAATAGTCGCGGATGTCGCCCAGCCAGCGCGGCACCGACGGGGCGGAGGCGCCCAGACCCGCCTTGCGGTCGGAATCGTATAGGGCGCCAAGCGCCCGGTCGATCCCGGCGTCGCGGCCGGCGAGGACATGGCCGGTCCCGTCGGCCTCGTCGCCCCCGAGGACGAGGCGCCAGCGGCGCAGGCGTTCGGTCTCGCTCATCGGGCGTCTCCGCCGGGCGCCGGCTCGGGTCCCAGCAGGAGCCGCAGCACCGGCAGCACGCGGGCGGCCCGCGCGGCGTCGAAGCCGTGCCCGTGGCCGGTGGCGTCCGGCGTCGTGCCGCCGGGCCGGCGCAGGGCCTCGCCAATGGCCCGGCGCTCGGGCCGCGGGATCGTCGCGAAGCTGCGGCGGACCAGCGGCAGGAGGTCGGTGAAGAGGTCCGCGTCGAGGCCGACGAGCCAGTCGTCGAGGATGCCGAGCAGCCCGTCGCCGTGGATCAGCGCGGTGCCGCCGCCCTCCAGGAACCCGGCGATCCAGGCCGCGGCCGGCCCGGCGCCGCTCGCCCGCGACAGGGCGAGGCGCAGGCGCGTGCCGGCATCCTCGGCCGAGATCGCGCGCGCGTCGAACAGCAGCCGCACCGCGCGCCCGACCACGCGGCCATGGACGTGGTCCTGGCCGGCCAGCGACAGCAGGGCGTCCCGCCAGACCTCGCCGAGGTCGCTCTCCTCCAGCAGCGACACGGCCCGGTGGACGCCCTCGACATGGCCCTTGGCGAGGGCGGCCGCATCGTCGTCGAGGCTCTGGCAGGCCACCACGAGGCCGGCGGCGATGCGCGGAACGATCCCGCGCACGATCCGACGCACCGGCTCGGTGTCCGAGGAGCGGACCGAGCCGTAGCGGGCGAGCTCGGCGAGGGCCGGCAGCGCCTGCATCAGGTCGAACACGTCGGAGGAGACCGCGGCGCGGTCGTCGAGGGCCTGGACCACGTCCGCCGACGCCTGCGCGAGGTCGGCGTCGAGCAGCGTCCCGATCAGGTCCGAGAGGTCGCTGACGCGGGTGGTGGCATGGGCGAGCGTCCGGATCCGGCTCGCCGCCGCGTCGGCCACCGTCCCGCCATCGGCCGAGGCCGCCACGAGGTCGACCGCCCATTCCGGCTGCCAGGCGAGCACCCAGGCCTCGCGGAAGGTGCCGCGTCCGCCGGCCTGGCGCCGCGTCCCCCACGGGATGCCGACGAGGGCGAGGCGGTTGAGGAAGTGGCTGCGGGCGAGGTCGCCCTCCTTGCGCAGGTCGAGCACGATCTCGCGCGACCCGCCCTCCGGCGACAGGCGCAGGCGCTTGCACTGGGCGGCGAAATCGAGCTCCACCGGCGTCCGGGCGCTGCCGGCTGGGGTGGCGCCCAGGCGCTCGCCGATGACGAGCTTGGCGCGGATCAGCCTCATCGGGGCGGGGTCGGCAAAGCACAGGGTCGAGGCGGCGGCCTCGTCGAGGTCGTCCAGGGAGGGGCGCGAGCGCCCGCGCAGGCCCGCCAGCATGCCGGCCAGCCGCACCGCCTCGATCACGGTGGCGGAGGAGGCGTCGAGGTCTTCCCCGCGCAGGAGTGCTGCGGCCCGGGAGAGCCAGCGCGCCGCGACGCGGTCGCCGTGGTGCCAGACCGCGTCGTACCATTCCGGCGAGAGCACGCCGGCCCGGTAGCCGCTGGCGGTGGCGAGGCGTTCGTAGGACCACGGCGCCCAGGCCGCTGCCACCTTGGTCTTGGGCAGGCCCTTCAGGATCGCCGCATCCCGCACCGACTGGCCCTTGGCGTGGTGGCGGGCGAGCGCCGAGGCGTGCCAGGCGCCGCAGACGACGGCGATGCGCGAAAACCCGTCCTTGGCGGCCCTGCGCAGGCCGGTGCGCATGTGGGCCTCGCGCGCTTCCTCGCGGAATCGCTCGGCGTCGGGCGAGGCGTTCTCGGACATGGCGTTCTCGGACATGGCGTCCTCGGCCTCGCGCAGGGCGGCCATCGCTTCGGCGATCGCGGAAAAAACGTCCTCGCCCGCCTCCGAGCGGCTCTCGACGAAGGCGTCCCACCAGCGTTCGCCGTCGTCGTAGCCCGCCGCCCGGGCGAGTTCGCCCAAGGGATCGCGCCGCATGGCGGCCGTGGCCGGGCCCGTCTCCGGATCCTTCTCGGCCTCGTCCTCGATGGCGGCCGGTCCCTCGGTTGCCGGCTCGCCGAAGCCGTCGGCGAGCTGGATCGCGTGGGGCAGGTCGATGAAGCGGGCCGGCACCTCGCGCTCCTGCGCGTGGCGCAGGGCGACCCATTCGGGCGAGAACGCCGCGAAGGGGAAGAAGGCGCAGTCGCGCGGCCGGTCGGCCCGGTAGACGAGCAACGCCACCGGCGGGCGCATCTCCGGGTCGGCGGCGAGCGCCAGCAGCGCCTCGGCATCCGGCGGCCCCTCCACCAGCAGGCAATCGGGGGCGAAGGCGTCGAGGGCGCGCACGAGGCTGCGGGCCGAGCCCGGCCCGTGATGGCGGATGCCGAAGATGCGGATTTCGCTCATGCCCGCCCGGTCAGGCCGACGCGCGGGCGGCGCGGTAGAAATCCGTCCACTCCGCCCGTTCCTTGACCACGGTCTCGAGGTACTCGCGCCAGATCACCGCGTCCTGAACCGGGTCCTTCACCACGGCGCCGGCGATGCCTGAGACGAGGTCGTGGGCGGTGAGCCGGCCGTCGCCGAAATGGGCGGCGAGCGCCAGCCCGCTGCCGACCACGCTGATCGCCTCGGCGGTGGAGAGGGTGCCTGACGGCTGCTTGACCTTGCTCTTGCCGTCCTCGGTCACCCCGAGGCGCAGCTCGCGAAAGATCGTGACGACTCGGCGGATCTGGTCGGCGCCGGGCGGCTCGGCCGGGATCTCGAAGGCTCGGCCGAGGGCGGCCACCCGGGTCTCGACGATGGCGATCTCGGCCTCGATGGTGGCGGGTGGCGGCAGCACCACGGTGTTGAAGCGGCGCTTGAGCGCGCTCGACAGCTCGTTGACGCCCCGGTCGCGGTTGTTGGCGGTGGCGATGAGGTTGAAGCCCTTCTGCGCCGCCACCTCCTCGTTCAGCTCGGGGATCGGCATCGTCTTCTCGGACAGGATGGTGATGAAGCTGTCCTGCGTCTCGGAGGGGATGCGGGTCAGCTCCTCGACGCGGGCGATGCGGCCCTCCTCCATCGCCCGCACGATCGGGCTCGCCACCACCGCCTCGCGGCTCGGGCCCTTGGACAGCAGCAGGGCGTAGTTCCAGCCGTAGCGGATCGATTCCTCGCTGGTGCCGGCGGTGCCCTGCACCACGAGACGCGAGGTGCCGCAGATGGCCGCCGCCAGGTGTTCGCTCACCCAGCTCTTTGCGGTGCCGGGCACGCCGAGTAGCAGCAGCGCCCGGTCGGTGGCCAGCGTGGCCACCGCCACCTCCATCAGCCGCCGGTCGCCGATGTACTTCGGGGTGATCGCCAAAGCGCCGGCCTCGCCGCCCATCAGGTAGGTGACGACGGCCTGGGGCGAGAGCCGCCAGTTCGGCGGTCTCGGCCGCGTGTCGGCGGCCTTCAGCGCTTCCAGCTCCTCGGCGAAGGCGTCCTCGGCCGAGCGGCGCAGCTGCGCGGAGGGGATCGCGGTCTGGCTCATGTCGGATCGAACTCCCGTCTCATGGCGGCGCGCAGGTCGAGGGTCTCGGCCATCGCGGTGATCTGCCGGCGCAGAGAGGCGTCGGCGTCGTCGGGCAGGCGGGCGGCGATGGCCGCGGCCGCGGCGGCGGCGTCCCGGTCGGCATGGCCGCGCTCGGCGATCTGCCGCGGCAGGCCGCCGCGGCGCAGGACGTCGCGACCGGCCACCGGCCCCCCTGCGACCGGGGCAAGCCAATCGAGCAGCGCGGCGGTGAAGGCCGGCGACCACGCCTCGGGGGCCTCGTCGAGCATCGTCGGGACGAGGTCGAGCGGTCCCGCGAGGGCGGCCGTCATCGCGCGCTCCCACTGATCGTCGGGCAGCGTGCCGACCACCGTGGCGAGCGCCCGCCGGGTGGCATCGGTGGCCGTCACGCCCGGGAGGCGGTGTGCGCAGGCGGTCGTCAGGACGTCGATCGTCGCTTGCGTCCAGGCCGGATCGCCCGCCCGGCGGATCGCTGCGGTGAGGCCGGCGAGCAGCGGCTCGTGCCATTCGCTCGCCAGGGCGCGTTCGATCCACAGGCGGGGAGGGTGGCCGGCGTAGCCCGAGAGCGGCGCCAGGGCGACGATCTCCCGCAGAAGCTGGGCGCGCGGGCCGCCGGTGCTGTGGACGGCATAGGGGCTCGGTGCGATGCCGTCGCGCGCCAGCTCCGGGGATTCCTCCGGCAGGGTGACGACGAGATCGTGCCTGGGGGCACGCAGCAACCGCTTGGTCTCCACGATCCGCAGGGCCGCGGCGGCGCGCCCGGCCATGCGGCCGATGAACCGGCTCCCGGGCGAGCGGCCCAGCAGGATCTGGGCCGCCGTGCGGATGCCGCTACCCCTGTCGTCGAGGCAGGCTTCGAGGAAGGGCTCGTCGGCCGCGGACAGGCCCTCGTCCAGCGCCCTGACCAAGGCCGCGCGCATGTCGGCCTTCTCCCCCTTGAAGGCCGCCTCCAGAGCCGTTCGGGCGCCGGCGGGGTCCTGCCGGCGCAGGGCCGTGAAGGCGGTGACCCGCGTTCCGGCGTCGCCCACCGTCCAGTCGTCGGCGGCGACGTCCGGTTCGTCCCGCCCGGAGCAGACCCGGTGCAGCCAGGCGAGCTCCGCGGCGGCGACCGGGTCGATCGTCGCGGAGCCGGTCGCACCGTCACGCCGCCGGTCGAGGACGCAGAGCAGTTCGGGCGGGGCGCGAAAGCCGCGCGCCGCGGCGAGCCGGCACCATTCCTCGATCCGCTCGGCGGGTCCGTTCTCCGCCATCAGCCCGGCGAGGCGGTCGGCCGCCGCCGTGGGGCAGGGCGGCCCGGCCGATTCGCGGTGCGGGAACGGCCGCAGGGCATCGCCTGTGAGGCCGCTGCCGGCGAGGTGGTAGGCCCCGTAGCCCCCGATCCCGGCCAGGAGGTCGGCGCCCGCATCCCCGGTGGCCGGGAGATCGAGCGGTCCGTCCGCCATCGAGCGCAACGGGGCACGCTCGGCTCCCAGCAGCGTCGCGGCCAGGGTCGCGCGCCAGGGATCGCCAGGGGAAGGTCCCGCGGTCGGATGCGCCATCAGGCCGCCCGCCGCAGCAGCGGACGCGCGTCCTGCGCCGGCGCCACGTAGAGCCGCCCTTGCGCGACCAGGCCGAGCGGGCGCAGGCCGTAGCCGTCGTAGAGACCGAACAGGTCGATCGGCCGGCCGGCCGCCACCGCCACGAAGGAGCGGATGCGCGGGTCGTCGCGCAACGCCAGGCAGCCACCGGCATCGCCGACTCCGAACCGGGGCACGCCCGGTTCGGATGCGCTCAACAGCCCGAAGGACACGCCCGACAGCCGCATCGGCCACAGGTCGATCCAGGGCGTCACAGCCAGTGCCCCGGCCCAGGTGTCGAGGGCGTCCGTGATGCCGCCCGCTTCCGGCAGGCTCGCCGGTTGGACCGCGACCGAGCGTCCCTCGCGCAGGACCGCGCGCAGCTCGGGGGCGGCCGGAAGAAAGGCGAGCGCCCCGGAAAACGCCTGCCCCGGCACCGGTGCCGGCGGCAGCGGCGAGCCCGGCGTGCCGTAGTCGAGCACCTGCGCCAGGCGCCCGCCGGTTCGCCCGGCGAGCCAGACCGAGCGGGCGACGAGCTTGTCCTCCTCCTCGATCTCGTGGGCGAGCACCGTCCAGGTGTCGGTCTCGTCGGGTCGGCGGGCGATCTCCTCGGCGCTCACGGGGAAGCCGATGGCGGCACGTACCGCCGCCTGCCGCCCCGGATCGAGAGAGTCGAGGCGATGGGCGGCGCGCAGGATCAGGCCGAGCCGGCCGACCGCCAGGGCGACGGCCTCGTTGCCGGATGCGGCGCCCTCGCGCGGGGCCGCCGCGAGCAGGCCCGGCAGTGCCCGCACCCGGCGGGCGAGACCGGGGGCCTGGGCATCCACGAGGCGCCCGGCCATCCGGTCGAAGAAGGCGTAGGGCTCGCCGCGCAGGCTCGCGGTGCCGCGCCGCATCAGGTCGCGCAGCCACAGGTCGAGCTCGGCCAGTCCCGAGGCGACCTTGTCCTCGCGCGCCCGGCGGCGGCGGGCCTGTGCCGCCTCGTCGACCGGTCTTGCGGGCGCATCGGCCGCGGGTGCCGCTGCGCGGGCGGCCCGCCCCGTCGTCCAGGCGCCGACCCAATCGGGGGGCGCCGCCTCGGGAAACGCTTCCGGCCCGGCGGCATGCGCGAGCATCAGCCCGAGGCCGTGCTTGCAGGGGAACTTGCGGCTGGGGCAGGTGCATTTCGAGGCCGGCCCTGACAGGTCCGCCACCGTCCGATAGGGGCTGGCGCCGCTGCCCTTGATCTCGCCCCAGACCACGTCCCCGGCCCGCGCGAGGCCGCTCCATCTGCCGGGCTTGGCCTGCTCCTGCCCGGCCTTCCGGCTCGGCGCGTCGGGCGCGAGGTCGAGGATCTGGGCGGGGGTGAGGCTCATGGGGCGCCCGGTTCGTCGCATCGGCCGGACGACAGACTAGCGGCGACAGGACGACGAGGAAAAGCCCAAAACCGCGTGGGCCGTTGCAAGCAACGGATCGAGACCTCTGCGGCTATAGCCGGCGTCGACCCGGCTCTTCTCTCGATGGGACGGTGCAGCCGCGACGGCGACACCGCCGCACGGGAGGTGCGCCCCACATCGTCAGGGTCGAGCACGGCTCCTGTCTCCAGCGCGGCGACGACACCGGAGCGCCGGCTCGGGAACCGGTTACATCGCACGCGCTTGTCCAGGCTGGGCAACCCGTGATCTCGTAGGAGGCGACCTTGATCAAGCGATTGGCTCTGGCGGGCATGGCCTGGATCGCGGTCGGGACCTGGGCCGAAGCGCGCCGGGAGGTCCGCCAGGCGGACAGCCCCGCCATGGTCGCCGGCATCGAGGCGGATCTCGCCGGGCGCCACTGCACCGGCGTCAAGATCGACCCCGAACACTTCCGGAGCTTCGCCCGCCAGCATGGGCTGAGCCACGAGGACTTCTTCATGAAGAAGCGGTCCGCGCGCCTCAAGGCCGAGGTCGCCCGCACGACCGAGGCCCTGGCGACGGAGCCGGCCTCCACCTGCGAGCGGCTCTGGGCGGACTACGGTGACGCCGGCCGGAAGGTGACGCTGCTGAGGCACGTCGCCCCCGCCAAGGGCGCGTGAGAGAAAACGGTGCGTGCGGCACGCCGATTGGCGCCGGGAGGCCCGCGTTGACTTCGCCGGCCAAGAATCCTTAACTCCATACGATCGACACGGCGAAGAACCGGAGGGATCATGGGGTCATTACGCGTCACGGGCCATGGCCTCGACCTCGGCGAGGCCCTGCGAGGGCGCGTCGAGGACCGGATGGCCGCAACGCTCGGCAAGTTCCTCGATCCCGCGATGAACGCCAGCGCCAACGGGCACGTGACCCTGCGGCGGGACGGGACCGCCTATCGGACGGACTGCGTCATCCACCTCGTCACCGGCCTGACGCTGGAAGTCGCCGGCAGCGCCCACGACCCACACGCCAGCTTCGAGCAGGCGGCCGACAAGCTCGACAAACGCCTTCGCCGCTACAAGAACCGGCTCAAGGACCATGGCGCCGCCCTCCACGACGGGGCCGCCGTCGAAGCGGCCTATGCCGTGATCGCGGCGCCCGACGACGACGACGATTACGACGACGAGATCCCGGATGGCGACGCCCATCCGCCGGTGGTGGCCGAGAGCACCAAGACCCTCCAGCGCCATTCGGTGAGCGAGGCGGTCACCGCTCTCGACATGACGGGGGCGCCGGTGATCGTTTTCGTTCACGCTGGTACGGGGCGCCTCAACGTCGTATACCGCCGCAGCGATGGCGCGATCGGCTGGATCGACCCGCCCGAGGCCGCCGCCTGAGCGGCGCCGGCGCCGGGGACGTTTCGGGGAGGCGGGTCATGAGGCCGTAGGGGTGGGCGCCGCCTGCTCGTCTGCGGTCTTTCAATTCACGTGCGGTGTCCTGCGGGGCGTCGCCGACGGGGCGATGGTCCTCCATGCCAGTGCTGGAATTCCTCAGTCCGGATTCCGTCGTGCCCTCGCTGCGTGCGCGTGCCAAGAAGCAGATCCTGCAGGAGCTGAGCGCGCATGCCGTGCGCCGGCTTCCGGCCCTGGACGAGCAGGCGGTCTACGACACCCTGCAGCAGCGCGAGCGGCTGGGCTCCACCGGCATCGGCGACGGTGTCGCCATTCCGCACGGCAAGCTGCCGGGGCTCGACCGGCTGTTCGGTCTGGTCGCCCGACTGGAAAAGCCTGTGGACTTCGAGGCCCTGGACGGCCAGCCGGTGGATATCGCCTTCCTCCTCCTCGCGCCCGAGGGGGCGGGGGCCGACCACCTCAAGGCGCTGGCCCAGGTGGCGCGGGTCCTGCGCGAGCCGGGCATCCTCGACCGCATCCGCGCGGCGCGGGACGCCACCGCCCTCTATGCGCTTTTGACCCACACCTCCGCCTCGCAGGCGGCATGATGACGGGATTGGCCAGAGCGATGGCGATCGGCTGCCTCGTGGTCCTGCCGTCGTCCGTCTCGGTCGCCCAGGCGCAGACCGACACCGCCTGCGCCCGCGACGTCCTCGTGGCGACCTCGATGCAGCGCCAGGCCCTCGAACAGCTCGAACAGGCGGGCGGCGACGATGCCGACCGATGCCGGGTCTGGCGGCGCCACGTGGAAACCATGCGGCGCACGGCCAGCGTCTACGGGCGCTGCCTGTCGGGAGCCGAACGCGGCGCCCGCCTCGCCGAGGTCCAGGGCTCCGAGAAGGAGTTTTCCGGGCTGATCAGGACCCGCTGCCGCTAGAGCCTCGCCGATCCGGCGCCTACGCCGTCGGGATCAGCGCCAGGACGATGCGGGCGGCGCTGCGACTCGGGATGTCGTCGTGCGCGAGGCGCATCAGGCCGTCGATCCGGTCGAGCGACGCGATCTGGGCGTCGCGCTCGGCGCCTCCCGTGACCAGCGGCGCCAGGGCGGTGGCGAGGCGCCCGGCGGTGCAATCGGCCTGCACGAACTCCGGCATCGCGTTCTCCCCGAGGATGAGGTTGGGGAGCACGATGGTCGGCACCTGGATGAGGCGGCGCGCCACCGTCTCCTCGATCCGCGAGACCTTGTAGGCCACCACCATCGGGACGCCGGCGAGCGCCAGTTCGAGGGTGACGGTGCCCGAGGCGGCGAGCGCCGCCCGGGCCCGGCGGAAGGCGGCGTATTTCGCGGCCTCGCCGTGGACGAGCCGGACCGGCACCGTCCAGGCGAGCGCCAGCCGCTCGATCATGGCGCGGTGCCGGGACACCGCCGGCAGCATCGCCTCGACCGGGCCGATCCGCCGCGCGAGATCCGCCAGCGTCGCCCCGAACACCGGCATCAGCCGCTCGATCTCCGAGCGGCGGGAGCCGGGCAGGACGACGATCGTCGGCGGGTCGGCGGCGCGCAGCCGCGCCTCGTCGGGACCGGGACGCAATTCCGACAGGCGCTCGATCAGCGGGTGCCCGACGTAGGTGCAGGCCGGGCCGCCCAGGCGCCGATGCGCCTCCGGCTCGAAGGGCAAGAGGGCGAGGACATGGTCGATGAACGGCCGCATCCTGGCCGCGCGCCACGGCCGCCAGGCCCAGACGCTGGGGGAGACGTAGTCGACGATCGGCAACCCCGGCATCCGCTTGCGCACCCGCGAGGCCACCGCATGGGTGAAGCCCGGGCTGTCGATGATGACGAGGATGTCGGGCCGGGCCTCGACGACGTCGCGCACCGTCTGGCGGATGCGGCGCAGGAGCGTGCGCAGGCGCGCGGCCACCGGCAGGTAGCCCATGACCGCCACGTCGTCGATCGGGAACAGGGACGCGAACCCCTGGGCGATCATCGCCTCGCCGCCGACGCCGCCGAAGACGAGCGGATGCTCGGAGAGATCGGACAGGCCGCGCATCAGCTTGGCGCCGAGCTGGTCGCCGGAATCCTCGCCGGCCACCAGCCAGATCTTTCGGGGGGCGGCGCTCACCCGTCGATCCTCAGCCCGACCACGAACAGGCCGGCACGGTCCGCGGCGGCGACGGTGGCCTCCCGGTCGATGATCAGGGTCAGGCCGGCCTGGATCGCGAGGCCGGCGCAACCCGCGGCCGCCGCGTTGGTCACCGTGCGTGGCCCGATCGCCGGCAGGTCGACCCGCAGGTCCTGTCCCTCCTTGGCGAGCTTGACGAGGACGGTACCGGGCTGCGCCCGCCCCAGCCCGAACGGCCTCCGCCCCAGCGCCCGGGCGCGGGCGAGCATCCGGTCGGTCCCTTCCGGGCCTTCGACGGCCACCGCCCGCAGGGCCGCGACCACCGCCGCCTGCCCGACGTCGTAGGGCGACAGCGCGCCGAGCAGGGCCCGGCCGGTGGCGATCGACAGGGCGGCCGCCTCGTCGGGGGCATGGCGGCCGAGCTGCCCCTCCGGGCTCAGGAGGTCTGGCGCCACGTCGTGGACGCCGACGACGCTGTGGCCGCGCTCCTCCAGCAGGGACAGGGCGCCGCGCAGCAGGCGGTCGTCGCCGCCGTTGGCCATGGCCCGCAGGACTTCACGGTTGCGCAGGGCCGCGGCGGCGTTGAGGATCGCGGCGGGGCTCGGCCGGGAGACGCCGCCGGCCGGCACGACACTCGCGGGGCCCCAGGCATCGAGGATCTTGAGGACGCCGGCGACGTCGAGGAGGTCGACGCTGGCCTTGGCCCGCGCCCGCATCGGGCCCTCGGCGAACCCCCGGATGGCGAGGACGCGAAACGGGCGCCCGGACCGCTCTAGGGAGGCCGCCACCAGTTCTGGCAGGCGCCCGGCGCCGGCCACCAGCACCAGGGGGCGTTCGGGGGCCGGGGGCGCGGCCGGCGCGGGCGCCACGGCCGATGCGGACAGGCTCATCGTCCGGCCCGGCCCGTCACGCCGCGCCCGGGGTTCCGCGCGGGGTGCACAGCGAGCGTTTTCCGCCCGCGCGGATGAAGGCGATGATGTCGGCCACCGCCGCATGCGGTTCGAACTCCGCCGCCACGTCCTCGAGCCGCTCCATAAGCGTGCCCTCCGGCGCGAACAGCAGGCGATAGGCCCGGCGCAGGGTGTGGATGTCCTCGCGCGAAAAGCCGCGCCGCTGCAGGCCGATGATGTTGAGGCCGGAGAGATAGGCGCGGTTGCCCAGCGCCATGCCGTAGGGGATGCAGTCGTTCTCCAGGCCGGAGAGGCCGCCGACGAAGGCGTGGGCGCCGACGCGGGCGAACTGGATGATGGCCGCGCCGCCGCCGAGGATGGCGTAGTCGCCCACGGTGCAATGGCCGGCCAGCATGACGTTGTTGGAGAAGACGACGCCGTCGCCGACCCGGCAATCGTGCCCGACGTGGGAATTGGCGAGGAAGGCGCAGCGGTCGCCCACCACCGTTTCCAGGCCGCCGCCCTCGGTGCCCGGATTCATGGTCACGCCTTCGCGGATCATGCAGTCGGCGCCGATGGTGAGCGTCGAGGCCTCGCCGCGGAACTTGAGGTCCTGGGGCGGGTGGCCGATCGAGGCGAAGGGATAGATCGTCGTCCGGGCGCCGACGCTGGTGCGGCCGGCCACGACCACGTGGCTCACGAGTTCGCACCCGTCGGCCAGGGAGACCTGCGGGCCGACGTGGCAGAACGGCCCGATCCGCACGCCCTCGCCGAGCCGTGCCCCGTCCTCGACGACCGCGCTCGGATGGATCGCGGCGCTCACTCGGTCACCAGCATGGCGCCGATTTCGGCCTGGGCCACCAGCGTGTCGCCGACCCGCGCTTCGCCGCGGAACCACCACATCGTCTTGCGCTGGCTGATCTTGGTCATGTGGTAGCGCACCGTGTCGCCCGGGACGACGGGCTTACGGAACTTGCACTTGTCGATGGTCATGAAGAAGACCTGCTTGGTGCGGACCGCCTCGGACATGATGTGGCGGCAGCAGATCGCGCCGGCGGTCTGGGCCATGCCCTCGATCAGGAGCACGCCGGGGAAGACCGGCAGGCCCGGGAAATGCCCCGTGAACTGCGGCTCGTTGATCGTCACGTTCTTGATGCCGATGCAGGACTTGTCGCCGTCGATCTCGACGATCCGGTCGATCATCAGGAAGGGATAGCGATGGGGCAGGAGTTCGAGCACCTTCTGGATGTCGGCCGAGGCGAGTTCCTGCCCGGCATCGCGTCCGCCGGACTCTCGCGGCATCTCGTTCATGGAATCCTACACCCCAAACTTCGCGCGTGCCGGCGCCTCCGAACGCCCGCTGCCCGCCTCGATCGATGGCCGTGGATCGGCCCGCGCCTCAGGATCGGCACGGGCGCTTCACGGCGAGCGGCCCTCTTGTGAAGAAATCGGGGCCAATGCAAGGCCGGATCGCAGATGCACGGTCCGGCGACCCGAAGGCGGGCCTCAGCTTCCCTGCGCCGGGGGGGTGCCGCCGGTCCCGGCCGGGCCGTCGCCGTCGCGACCCGTCCGTTCGGCGAGCCGGGCCAGGGTCGTCAGTTCGCGGAACCAGGCGCGCACGGGCTTGGCCGGGGTGCCGCCCCAGCGGCTGCCGGGGGGCACGTCGCGGTTGACGTTCGACGAGCCGGCGATCTGCGCGCCCATGCCGATGCGGATGTGGCCGACGACGCCGACCTGGCCGCCGAGGACGACGTAATCCTCCAGGGTCGTCGACCCCGAGATGCCGACGCCCGAGACGATGACGCAGTGGCGCCCGATGACGACGTTGTGGGCGATCTGCACGAGGTTGTCGATCTTGGTGCCCTCGCCGATCACCGTGTCGCGGCTGGCGCCGCGGTCGACGGTGGTGTTGGCGCCGATCTCGACATCGTCTTGGATGATGACCCGGCCGATCTGCGGCACCTTGAGATGGCCGCCCGGGCCCATGGCGAAGCCGAACCCGTCCTGCCCGATCCGCGCGCCCGGGTGGACGATGACCCGGTTGCCGAGAAGCGCGTGCGTGAGGGTGGCTCCCGCACCGACGGCGCAATCGCGACCGATCCGGACCTCCGGACCGATCACCGCGCCCGGGCCGATCACGGTGCCCGACCCGAGGTCGGCCCCCGGGCCGATCACCGCGCCGGGATCGACGCGGACGCCGGCCTCGAGGCGCGCGTCCGGGTGGACGTGAGCCCCCGGAGAGACCCCGGCGGAACCGAACAGCGAACCCGGCCGCATGGCGTCGGGATGGAACAGCGCCAGGATGCCGGCATAGGCCCGATAGGGATCCGGCAGGACCAGCGCCGCCGTCGCGGCCGGCACGCGCGCCGAGAAGCGGCGGGAGACGAGGCAGAGGCCGGCCCGCGTCGCGGCCAGCGCGTCGATGTAGCGGGCGTTGTCCATATAGGCGACGTCGCCGGGGCCGGCCGATTCGAGCGGCGCGGCGCCGGCGAAGGCGGCCTCGGCATCGGCTCCATCGGGCACGCCGACGCCACAAGCCCCGGCGATGGCGCCGAGGCTCAGGGTGGTGCGGGTTCTGAAGAAGATCGGATCGGTCATGCCACGAATGGCTCCGCCCCCCGGTGGGGAGGGCGGAGCCCGTCGCTCAGAACCGGGAGCCGCCCGAGAAGCGGAAGGCCTGGAGCTGGTCCTTGCCGACTCGGCCGTAGAAGGTTCCGTCGGGACCGAACACCTTCTGGCCCTCGTCCTTCGACAGGGCGTAGGCGTAGTCGAAGCGGATCGGTCCGAGCGGCGAGTTCCACAGGATGGAGGCGCCGATCGAGGAGCGGATCACGGCCTTGTCGCGGACGTTCACGCACTCGGGTTCGACGGCGATGGCGTTGGGGCCGACCGACGAGTAGTTGCAGCCGCCGCCCGGTGCGATGCCGTTGATGAAGGCGTCGCCGTTCACGTTGAACTGCGAGCGGCCGTTGTAGCCGAACAGCGTACCGGCATCGGCGAAGACCGCGCCCTTCAGGCCGAGATCGCGAGGGATGCCCCAGATCGGGAACTGAACCTCGACCGTGCCACCGACGTAGGTGGTGCCGCCGACCGCGTTCGAGCGGCTGTCGGCGATGCCGACGTCACGCGGGCCGATGCCGTTGGGCGCGAAGCCGCGGACCAGCGACGGTCCGAGGAAGAACTGGTCGGTGATGCGCAGCGGCTCGTCGTTGAGCGCCGAGATGTGGCCGCCCTGGAACCGCACGAAGCCGACCACGTCCTCGTAGAGCTCCTTGTAGTACCGGGCGTCGCCGGTCACGCGGAAGAACTTCGAGTCGCCGCCGAGACCCGCCACGTCAGGCTTCAACTCGGCATAGAGGCCGTTGCGCGGGAGCTGGAGGCTGTCGAGGGTGGAGTAGGCGAGGGTCACGCCGGCCAGTGAGGTGAGGGTGTTGCCCTGCGAGCCCTTGAGGGCGATCGACGCTTCGCCGTCGAAGGCACAGGCCGGGTAGGCGGAGAGGCCGCTCACGCTGCGCCCGCCGACGCTCTGGCTGAACGTGTTGGGCCCGTAGGTCTGCGTATAGCCGGGGATCGGATTCGAGCAGTCGTTGTAGGGACGACGGATCGTGTTCGGGACCTTCAGCTCGGTATTGTAGAGCGAGTAGCGCAGGGTCACGCCGAACTCTTCCGTGATCGGCAGGCCGACGCGGAGCTGACCGCCGTAGACGGTGGTCTCGTAGCGCGAGTAACGGGTCTGGTCGCTGTACTTGTAGAAGGCGTCGAAACCTGCGGCGAGACGGTACCCCATGAAGTAGGGCTCGGTGAACGAGAAGTCGACGCCGCGGGAGTACTGGCCGGCGGTGCCGGCGACGCGGACGTACTGGCCACGGCCGAGGAAGTTCGACTCGGAGACCGAGACCTCGGCGATGATGCCGTCCTGGGTCGAGTAGCCACCAGCCACCGAGAACGAACCCGTGGGCTGATCCTCGACGTCGATGTTGATGATCACGCGGTCGGCCGACGTGCCCGGCTCGTTCGAGAAGCGGACCTTCTTGAAGAACCCGAGGCCGTTCAGGCGGCGCTCGGCCCGGTCGGTGAGGACGCGGTTGTAGGCATCGCCCTCGGTGATATCGAGCTCGCGACGGATGACGTAGTCGCGGGTGCGGGTGTTGCCGCGGATGTTGATGCGCTCGACGTAGACGCGCGGGCCGTCCTCGACCACGAAGCCGAGGGAGACGGTCTGGGTGGCGCGGTCGCGCTGGCCGGTGGGGCGCACCTGGGCGAAGGGGTAGCCCTGGCGGGCGACCTGGTTGGTCACGCCGGTGAGGGTCTTCTCCACGTCCTCGGCGTTGTAGACGTCGCCGACGGCGGTGCGGACCTCGCCGTCGAGCACCTGGGTGTCGACTCCGGCCAGGCGGGAGTCGATGGCCACGGCGCCGACGCGGTACTGCGCGCCCTCTTCCACGGTGACGGTGATCGCCCAGCCGGCGTCCTCGCCTTCCACGTAGCGGGAGTCGGCGTTCACGATCCGGAAGTCGGCGTAGCCGTTCTTGAGATAGTAGCGGCGGACCATGTCGAGGTCGTTGGTGATCCGGTCGGGATCGTAGACGTCGGAGGTCTTGATGAAGCTGAGGAAGTTCATCTCGGAGGAGGACATCAGCTCCTTGAGCTTGCCTTCCGAATACGCCTCGTTGCCGACGAACTTGATCGACTTGATGCCGGTCTTGTCGCCCTCGTCGATGACATAGATCACGTCGATGCGGCCGTTGGGCAGGTCGACGGTGCGGTAGCTGACCTTGGCGCTGCCGCGCCCGGCGCGGCGGTAGACCTCGCGGATGCGCTGCAGGTCGGCCTCGACCACGGCCTTGTTGAAGCCGCTGCGGCCCTTGGCTTCGACCTGGCCCTCGAGGGTGGCCTTCTCGACCTTCTTGTTGCCCTCGAACACGACGCGGTTGACGACGTTGTTCTCGCGGACGCTTACCACCGTGCCGGCGCCGCTGCGCGACACCTTCACGTCGGAGAACAGGCCGGTGGCGAGCAGGTTGCGGCGGGCCTCTTCGGGGGAGCCCGATGCGGTGCCCGTCACGTAGGAGCGGATCGTGTCCGAATCGACGCGCTGGTTGCCCTGAACGACGATCTGCTGCGCCTGAGCGGGACCGACCAGGACCAGCCCGGCTGCCGCGGTGGCGACAAGGACGATGGCCTGTTCGGCCGACTTGCGCCGGCGCTTCGTCGTCATCGACATCATGTAAAAGCCCGTCTCTTTTATTATCAGCACGGGCTCTCACCCGCAGACGAGCGACCGTTTACCGGCCGTCCCGACACCTGGTCTCTAGCCCAGCTTCTACCGAGTTTCGGAAGCGAAGCAAACGCTCGGGTCCCCCGGCTCCTGGGGATTTTGGGGGGACGTGGCCTTCCGGTCACTTAACGGTTCCCGACGACCCGGAATCAGGGTGTACGGACCGTAAAGAGGCCCGCCACCCCCCGGCGGGAGGATGGCGGGCCTCGGGCTTTTTCAGGGCGCGGGCGGGTTTTCGCGACGACTGGTTTTCGCGACGACTCAGGTGGCGCGCGTCCAGGAGGCCGCGAGGTTGAGGATGTCGTTCCAACCCGCGAACAGCATCAGCATCAGGACGAGGGCGAGACCGATGCGAAAGCCGATCTCCTGGGTCTTCTCGCTCAACGGGCGGCCGCGCACCGCCTCGTAGGCGTAGAACATCAGGTGGCCGCCATCGAGCATCGGCACCGGGAACAGGTTGAGGAGACCGATCGAGACCGACAGCAGCGCCACCAGGCTGATGAGGCCGCCGACGCCCCCGACCTTGGCGACCTCGCCGGAAACGCGGGCGATGCCGATGGGGCCGGAGAGCTGGTCCGGGGATTCGCGGCCCGTCACGAGCTTGCCGAGGTAGTCCATGGTGCGGTCGACCACGAAGTAGGTCTCGTAGACGCCCAGGGACAGCGACTGCAGGGCGCCGTACTGCACCAGTCTCGCCTCGGTGCCCTTGGGGCCCTGGAGGCCGAGGCGGCCGAAGCGGTGCTGTCCGAAGGGCGTGCGCTCCTGGACGATATCGGGGATCGCGACGAGGTCGGTGGGGACGCCCGCCCGGTCCACCACGATCTTCAGCGAACTGCCGGCGCTGCCGGTCACGGTGCGCTGCATGTCGGTGAAGCTGCCCACCGGGGCGCCGTCGATGGAGCGGATGACGTCGCCGGGCTGGAAGCCGGCACGCTCGGCGGCGCTGCCGGCGATCACCGCCTCGACCCGCGCCGGCGTCTCGTAGCGGCCGCCGAAGTAGATCGCGCCGGCGAAGACCAGGATGGCGAGGATGAAGTTGGCCACGGGCCCCGCCACCACGATCGCCGCCCGCTTGGCCACCGGCTGCGTCGGGAAGCTGGTGGCCCGCTCCTGCGGGCTCATCTGCGCCACGCCCTGCGCGTCCGGCACGCTGGCGCCGTTCATGTCGCCGTGGAACTTGACGTAGCCGCCGAGCGGGATGGCGCAGAGCTTCCAGCGGGTGCCGTGCTTGTCGTTGAAGCCGACGAGCTCCGGCCCGAAGCCGATCGAAAAGGCATGGACGCCGACGCCGCACCAGCGCCCGACCAGGAAGTGCCCCATTTCGTGGACGAAGACCACGATGGTCAGGACGATGAGAAAGGGGATGACGGCGCCGAAGAACCCGCTCGCGGTTCCGCCCATGGCGCTGAGGAATTCCATCGGTCCGTCCTTGATGCCGGTCTCTCGACCGATTGTTCAGACCCTAAGCCGGTCCGGGTCGGCAGGGCAACGCGTCGCCCGCTCGGGTCTTCGATCCGCCCCAGGGCCCGGTCGTACGACCGCTGCACGCTTGTCGACCCTGTCTAGCAGATCGTGTCTTGCGGCCGCCAACGCAATTCGGTGCGACGGCACGCCCATGTCGCATCATGGTGACCGGGCCGCGGCCCTTCAGGCCGCGAGCGCCTGCGCGCTCCAGGCCCGCGCATGCGCATCGATGGCCAGGGCCTCGTCGACGTCCGCGGGAGCCGTGCGGTAGGTGGGCGCGAAATGCGCGCAGGTCCGCTCGACGAGCTCGGCGATGCCGTAGAACGGGATGGCGCCGCGGATGAAGGCCGCGACCGCGATCTCGTTGGCCGCGTTCATCACGGTGGGGGCCGCGCCACCCTCGGCCAGTGCCGCCCGCGCGATGCGCAGGCACGGGAACCGCTCCTCGTCCGCCGCCTCGAAGGTGAGGCTGCCCGCCGCCACGAGGTCGAGGGGCCGGCCGCGTTCGATCGTCAGGCGGTCGCCGAGGCCCAGGCAGTGGGCGATCGGCACGCGCATGTCGGGCATGGCCAGCCCCGCCGTGACGGCGCCGTCGCGCCAGTGGATCAGCCCGTGGACGATGGACTGCGGGTGCACGATCACGTCGAGGCGTCCGGGCTCGATGGAAAACAGGTGGTGCGCCTCGATCAGCTCCAGCCCCTTGTTCATGAGGGAGGCGGAATCGATGTTGATCTTCATGCCCATCGACCAGGTCGGGTGGGCGGCGGCCTCCGTCGGCGAGGCGGCGGCGATCCGCTCGCGAGCCCAGGTCCGGAACGGGCCGCCCGAGGCGGTGATCGTCATCTTGGCGACATCCGAGACACGGCCGTCGCCCAGCGCCTGGGCCAGGGCGTTGTGCTCGGAATCCACCGGCAGCAGCCGGGCCTTGTAGCGGGCGGCATCGCGCATGAAGGCGTCGCCGGCGCACACGAGGCTCTCCTTGTTGGCCAGCGCCACCGTGCGCCCGAGACGCAGCGCCGCATGGGTCGGGCGCAGGCCGGCGGCCCCGCTGACCGCCGCGACCACGATGTCGGCCTCGCGGGCGACCGCCTCCATCACCGCCGATTCCCCGGCGCCGTGGGCGATGCCGGACCCGGCCAGGGCCTCGCGCAGGGCGGGTCCGGCGGCCTCGTCGGCCAGGGCCACGAATGCGGGCCTCATCTCCCGCGCCAGCGCCGCCAGGGAGGCGGCGTCGCGCCCGCCGACCAGGGCCCCGACGCGGAAGCGGCCGGAGTGCTGGCGCATGAGATCGGTGGTGGAGCGGCCGATGGAGCCCGTGGCGCCCAGGACGGTGACGGTGAGACTCACGCGAACGATTCCTTCAGGCGGCCGCCAGGCGGCGCAGGACGAGATAGAAGCCGACGAGGACGGCCACGGCGAAGAAGCCGTCGAGGCGATCCATGACGCCGCCGTGACCGGGGATGGAGCGGCCGGAATCCTTGACGCCCCACCGCCGCTTCAGGGCGGACTCGGCGAGATCCCCGCTCTGGCTGCAGATCGAGGCGGCGGCGCTGGCCAGCGCCACGATGCCCAGCGAGGCGGAGGCGGCGCCGCTCCAGCCCTGCGCGCGCGCGGCCATGACCAAGCCGGCGCCGGCCAGCGTGCCGGCGGCGAGGCCGCCGAGCGCGCCCGACCAGGTCTTGTTCGGGCTCACCCGCGGCATCAGCTTCGGGCCGCCGAGCATGCGGCCGGTGACGTAGGCGACGATGTCGGTGGACCACACCACCGCGAACATCCAGGCGGGACCGACGATGCCGATGGCGGGATCGTCGCGCAGCGCCGTGGGGACGAGGGCGATCACGGCGCCGCCGCCGAGGCCGAGGAGGGCGCGAACCCGAGCGGCGCTGTCGCGGGCGACGACGAGGAGGACGAGGCCCGCACCGGCGAGCACCATGGCGATCGTCGCCGGCGACGTGCCGACCCGTGCGCAGACCACCGCGCCGACGAGGGCCGCGGCCGTCACCGCGACGAGGGGCCGGGTCGGGGAGAGCTGCGTCATCGCGATCCATTCGCCCGTGGCGATGACCGCCGCGACGAGCCAGATCACGGCGAAGGGCCATTCGCCGACGACGAGGCCCGCCACGACCGCGACGGCCATCACCAGCCCCGAGATCGCGCGAAGCCGGAACTCGCGTCCGCCGAGGCGGTCGCGCCGGCGCACGGCCGCGGGTGCCGGGCCGCCCGTGCCCGCCATCAGCCGGCCTTGTCGCTCAAGCCGCCGAAGCGGCGGTCGCGGCGGTTGTACTCGTCGATGGCCGCGCGGAAGGCGTCGTGGTCGAAGTCGGGCCAGAACTCCGGCACCATCACGTATTCGGCATAGGCCGTCTGCCACGTCAGGAAGTTCGACAGGCGCTGCTCGCCGGAGGTGCGGATGACGAGGTCCGGATCGGGGATGCCGGTGGTGTCGAGGGCGGCGGTGATGGTGTCCATCCCGATCTCGCCCGGGCTCATGCGGCCCTCGAGGACCGCCTGCGCCAGCTGCCGCATCGCCCGCAGGATCTCCTGGCGGCCGCCGTAGTTGAAGGCCACCACCAGGGTCAGGCCGGTGTTGTGCCGGGTCCGCTCCTCGGCTTCGACGAGCAGGCCGGCAATGTCGGGGGTGAGGCTCTCGCGGTCGCCGATGATGCGCACGCGCACCCCGCTGGCATGGAGATCCGCGAGGTCGCGGCGCACGAACAGCTTGAGGAGCCCCATCAGGTCGGCGACCTCGGCGGGCGGGCGACGCCAGTTCTCCGAGGAGAAGCCGTAGATCGTGAGGTAGCTCACCCCGAGTTCGATCGCCGAACGGACGGCCCGGCGCACCGCCTCGACGCCGCGGCGATGGCCCTCGACGCGGGGCAACCCGCGCCGGGCGGCCCAGCGGCCGTTCCCGTCCATGATGATCGCAACATGGGCGGGCACGGCCGGGCGCTCACGCGCGGCGGCCCCGGGCGAGGGCGTCGCGGCCTCGATCCGCGACGAATCCGGTCCCGTACCGGTGCAAGCCATCACCTCGGCGTCGGACGTCATCCCTGCCTTGATCCGACGCGCGCGCGTTAGGCGATCCACCGCGTCTCTCCCTCACCGTCCCTGGACCGGTCGACCACGCGGCCCCGTCGTGCCGGGGCCCTCCGACGCCCGCCGGACCGGCCCCATCGTTCTCGCCGATCCCCCGGCGTCGAGCCGGCGAGACCACGCCCGTCGCGCGTCCGGCGGCAGGCCCCCGAGCGGAGGGCCCTAGACCTGCATGATTTCCTTTTCCTTGGACGCCAGCACGCCGTCGATCTCGGCGATGTGCTGGTCGGTGACCTTCTGCACCTCGGCGGCCTGACGCTTCTCGTCGTCCTCGCTGATGGCGCCGTCCTTCTCGAGCTTCTTGAGGTGGTCGAGGCCGTCGCGGCGCACGTGGCGCACGGCGACCCGGCTCTCCTCGGTGTACTTGTGGGCGACCTTGACCATCTCCTTGCGGCGCTGCTCGTTCATCTCGGGGATGCGCAGGCGGATGGTCTGGCCCTCGGTCTGCGGGTTGAGGCCGAGGTCGGATTCGCGGATCGCCTTCTCGACGGCGCTGACCATGCCGCGGTCCCATACCGAGATGCTGAGGAGGCGCGGCTCGGGCACGCTCACCGTGGCGACCTGGGACATCGGCATCGCGGCGCCATAGGCGTCGACGGTGATCGGATCGAGGATGCTGGGGGTGGCGCGGCCGGTGCGCAGGGAGCCGAGATCGCCCTTCAGCGAGGCGACGGCGCCCTGCATGCGGCGCTTGATATCGTTCAGATCGAAGTCCGGAATGGCCATGCGTGAAGAGTCCCGACGCGAACAGGGGAGGAAAGCCAGGCCGCTGGGCCGGTTCGTGGGCTTCCATGAACCAAAATCCGGGCGCTCGCAAATGACTCGGCCGCCGGCCCGCACCCCCGCGTCCGGCCGGTTACGCCGTGGGGCGCCGCGCGGGCTCGCGGGCGGCGCCGGCGAGCGGCGTCGATTTCTGGACGTAGTGGGTGCCGTCGAGGTGGGACACCGCGCGCAGGAGGCCGACGGCACCGCGGGCGGTCATCGGCGGCGGATCGAGTTTCGCCTGGGTGCCGTGCAGGAGGTAGAGCGCGTCGAGCGCCGGGGTGTGGCCGGCAAAGCCGACCGTCCAGCCCTCGAAGTCACGGCGATCGATCGCACCGGCGAACAGCAGCACCATGCCGCTCTGGCGGTCGTCCTCGGCCAGGCGCCAGAGCTGCTCGGAGATCGCCGCCCGGTCGCCCTCCATCGCCTGCAGGAAGTACGCCTCGTTGAAGATCAGGGTGCCGGTGATGCCGGTGGTGTGGTCGTAGCGGCTGCACGAGGCCAGGATGTCCCGCACCATGTCGCGCATGGACCCACCGGTCATGGCGACCCGGTTGTGGCTGTAGAAGACGATCTGGGCCAGGCACATCGCTGCGGCGTCTCGGGCCCGGCGCGCTGCTTGCGGCCCGGGGCACGCGAGCCAACCTCACGAAGCTGAAGAATTCGTCTCTTCGGTGCGTGCCGGTCAGGGAACGACGTGCGTGCTCGGCGCGGCCCCCGTCAGGATCGCCCGGATCGAACTCGGCGCATGCACCGAGCCGACGACGATGGAGAGGCGGCTCTCGCGCGCCAGGGCGAAGGCGGCGGTATCCATGATCTTGAGGTCGCGCCGGATCGCCTCGTCGTGGGTCAGGCGGTCGTAGCGCACGGCGTCGGGGTCGGTCTTGGGATCGGCCGAATAGACCCCGTCGACCTGCGTCGCCTTGAGCACCGCCTCGCAGCGCAGCTCCGCCGCGCGCAGCACCGCCGCGGTGTCGGTGGTGAAATACGGGTTGCCGGTGCCGCCGGCGAGGACCACGACCTGGCCCTTGTCGAGGTGGTGCAGGGCCGGCTGGCGCGCGAAGGTCTCGCAGATCGTGGGCATCGACACCGCCGACATGGTGCGGGCGGTGACGCCGGCCGCGTTCAGGGCGGTTTCCAGGGCCAGCGAGTTCATCACCGTGGCGATCATGCCCAGCGAATCGCCGGTGGCCCGGTCGATCCAGCCGGCGGAGGAAATCCGCGCCCCGCGGATCATGTTGCCGCCCCCCACCACGAGCGCGACCTGGACCCCGGTCTCGAGGGTACGGGCGATGTCCGCGGCCAGGCTGGCCAGGGTCGGCGGATGCAGCCAGTAGCCGTCGGGAGCGGCCAGGGCCTCGCCGGACAGTTTTACGAGCACGCGGCGGAAGGACGTCGTCTCGGGCATCACCCAACCTCTTCCGTCGCCGGACCGCGTCGCCGGTCCGGCCGTCGCCCGTGCACATACGTGACCCGACGCCGTGGCGTCGAGGGCCGGGCCGCACCATTGGGGGAATGACGGGCACGGGACCGGACGTCGTGGCGCCCCGATGTCATGGCGCCCCGAAGTCATGGCACCAGGTTGCGCAGGCACGCCCACCCCGGCAGCCCGTCGATGTACGGTCGAGGGCGAGCCTCGGCGTCCGTCGCCGCGCCATGCGCAGAGGACGTCGCTCGCGGGCGGGTCGTCAGCTCGTGACGGACCGGTTCCAGACCGAAAAAATCCGTGGGAGGTGCCAAGGCGCCGCTCCCACGGATGCTGCTACAACCCCGGCCGGCTCGCGGCCCGGACCGTCCTCAACGCGAGAGGCTGGCGACCTCGGCGGCGAAGTCGGGGCCTTCTTCCTTCTCGATGCCCTCGCCGAGCGCGTAGCGCACGAAGGCGGTGAGCTTGACCGGCGACCCGGCCTTGCCCTCGGCCTCCTTCAGCACCTGGCTGACGGTCTTCGAGCCGTCGTGCACGAAGGGCTGCTCCAGGAGGGTGACCTCCTTGTAGTAGCTCTTGAGGCCGCTCTCGACGATCTTGGCGAGCACGTGGTCGGGCTTGCCGGCGTTCTTCTCGCGCAGGATGTTGCTCTCGCGCTCCAGGGTCGCCTGGTCGACGCCGGAGGCGTCGAGCGCCACCGGGTTGGTCGCCGCGATGTGCATCGCGATCTGGCGGCCCAGCGTCGACAGCACCTCGACGTCGCCCTCGGACTCCAGCGCCACCAGCACGCCGATCTTGCCGAGGCCGGCGCTGACGGGCGAGTGGACGTAGGAGGCGATCACGCCCTTCTGCACGTCGAGCTTGGCGACGCGGCGCAGGGTCATGTTCTCGCCGATGGTGGCGATGAGGTTGGAGAGGGTCTCCTTCACCGTCTCCGTGGCGCCGGGATAATGCGCCGTCTCGAGTCCCTCGAGGGTTCCGTCGGTGTCGAGGGCGAGCTTGGCGGCCTCGCGGGCGAAGCCCTGGAAGCTGTCGTTGCGCGCGACGAAGTCGGTCTCGGAGTTCACCTCGACGATGGCGGCGTGGTGCCCGGAGGATTCGACGGCGACGAGGCCTTCGGCGGCGACGCGGCCCGCCTTCTTGGCGGCCTTGGCGAGGCCCTTCTTGCGCAGCCAGTCCACCGCGGCTTCGATGTCGCCGTCGGTCTCGTTGAGCGCGCCCTTGCAGTCCATCATGCCCGCGCCGGTCTTCTCGCGCAGCTCCTTCACCAGTGCGGCGGTGATGTTGGCCATGGCCAGTCCTCTCGTCAGGTGTTCAGCAGGTCTTCAGAAGGTCAGGAGCCCGGCGCCGGGGTGGCGCCGGGCTTCCCGGTCAAAGTCCAATCCGTGTATGACGGCCCGGCGACGGACCGTCGCGCGCCTCACGCGGCGGCGGCGGCCTCGACGAAGCCACGGGCCTGGTCGACCCAGCCGTCACGGACGATGCGGCCGTTGAGCTTGAGGTCGGTATCGGTCTTGGCGACCTCGGCGTCGGTCATCGCGGCGATCTGCCAGTAGTGGTAGATGCCGGCATCGTTCAGCTTCTGCACGATCTGCGGGCCGGCGCCGTGGAGCTTCGACAGGTCGTCGGGCGCGCCGCGGGGGGCCGAGAGCAGCTCGAAATGCTCGGTGGATTCGACGAGCGCGGCCACGTCGGCCTGCGTGATCGAATCCGATTCCACCGACAGCGCCACGTCGTCGTTGGCCGGAAGCTCCTCGGCGAGGGGCTCCTCGGAGGCGCCGAGGTCGACGCCGCTGGAACCCTGGCCGCGCGAGATGCCGTCGATGGCGGCGCGGGCGATCAGGTCGCAGTAGAGCGAGATCGCGCGGCCGGCGTCGTCGTTGGCGGGCACGACGTAGGTGATGCCGTCCGGGTTGCAGTTGGTGTCGACGATGGCCGCCACCGGGATCCCGAGGCGCTGGGCCTCCTTGATCGCCAGCTGCTCCTTGTTGGTGTCGATCACGAACAGGAGGTCGGGCACGCCGCCCATGTCCTTGATGCCGCCGAGCGCCTTCTCGAGCTTGTCCTTCTCGCGGGCGAGCATCAGGCGCTCTTTCTTGGTGAGGCCCTGGGCCCCGCCCTCGAGGGTCTCGTCGACCTTGCGCAGGCGCTGGATCGAGCCCGAGATGGTCTTCCAGTTGGTGAGCATGCCGCCGAGCCAGCGGGAGTTCACGTAGTACTGGGCCGAACGCTTGGCGGCCTCGGCGATGGTGTCGGCGGCCTGGCGCTTGGTGCCGACGAACAGCACGCGGCCGCCCTTGGCCACGGTGTCGCTCACCGCCTGAAGGGCCTGGTGGAGGGCCGGCACGGTCTGGGCGAGGTCGATGATGTGGATGTTGTTGCGGGTTCCGAAGATGTAGCTCTGCATCTTCGGGTTCCAGCGGTGGGCCTGGTGTCCGAAGTGGGCGCCCGCTTCGAGGAGCTGACGCATGGTGAAATCGACGGCCATGATTCTCTGTTCTCTTCCGGTTGATGCCGCCGCGGAGGAAGCGATCCCGCCCCGAAAGGCACGATCACCGGAAACGCCTCATTCAGGCATGAGGCCGGCTCCGCGTGTGGAATGGGCGGGGCCTTAGCAGAGGGGAGGGTGGGAGGCAACACCTCGCCCGACCCCAACGGCATCGCCGCGCCGGTGGCCACCGGCAATCCGTGTGACGGAGGCTTCTTTCCCGTCCGGCCAGGACAGGGCCCGCAAACGGGTCAGGCTGGCCGAGGCCCGGCGAAGACGGCCTGGATCTCGGCTTCGCCCAGGATCCGGTACGCCCCCGCCTCCAAATCCTCCGGCAGCGCGAGCCCGCCGATCCGGTCGCGGTGCAACGCGACCACGTGGTTGCCCACCGCCGCGAACATGCGCCGGACCTGATGGTAGCGGCCTTCGTGCAGGGTCACGGCCGCATGGGTCGCGTCGTGGACCTGCGTCTCGACGGGGAGGAGCGGCTTGTCCTCGCCCTCCAGCATGAGGGTGCCGGACGAAAAGATCGCCGCCTCGTCGCCCTTGAGCGGGCGGTCCAGGGTCACCTGGTATCGCTTGGCGACGTTGGACTTGGGCGCGATGATCCGGTGCAGCAGGGCGCCGTCGTCGGTGAGCAGGAGGAAGCCGGAGGTCTCCTTGTCGAGGCGGCCCACCGTGGAGAGGGCCGGGTCGCGCCGGCGCCAGCGTTCCGGCAGCAGGCCGTAGACCAGCGGTCCCGCTTCCTTGTGCGAACACGTCACGCCGAGCGGCTTGTGCAGCATCAGGGCCAGGCCTGGGGGCGGGTCGAGGGCCTCGCCGTCCACGGTCATCCGCGCGCTGAGGTCGGCACTCACGGCGATACGGCGATCGGCGTCGCGGACCGGCGCCCCGTCGAGGACGACGAGTCCCGCCTTGGCGAGCTGGCCGATCTCCCGGCGCGAACCGTAGCCGAGGTTGGCCAGCAGCCGGTCGAGACGCAGGGTGGCTGCCTTGGCCGTGCCGCTCATCGCAATGCCGCCGGGATCACGTGCGCGCTTCGTAGATCTTGTAGCCCCCCGCCGAGGCCTTGAGGGTCACGGACTTGAAGGCGGCGTTGAGCGGCGCCTCGTAGGGCAGGTGGGTGTTGGCGGTGAGCCACAGGGTTCCGCCCGGCCGCAGCGATTCGGCCGCCCGGCGGATGAAGACCTGGCCCAGCATCTGGTCCTCGGTGCCGCCGTCGTGGAAGGGCGGGTTCATCACCACGAAGTCGAGGCGGGACAGCGCCGCGTCCGGCGCACGGATGTCGGCCCAGCGGATGACGGCGCGCGGATCGGCGACGTTGCGCCGTGCCATCTCCACGGCGCGCCGGTCGATGTCGATGAGCGTCAGCGCGGTGACGGCCGGCGAGGCGAGGACGGCCCTGGCCAGCACGCCGATGCCGCAGCCGAAGTCGGCTCCCTTGCCGGAGAGGACGGGCAGGGTGGAGAGAAGCAGCGCCGTGCCGGGGTCGAGCCGGTCCCAGGAGAAGACGCCCGGCTGGGTGCAGAGCGCGAGGTTGTCGATGTGGCGCGGTGCGCCTTCGCGGATCACCGCGTCGAGGGGCGCCAGGGCCTCGGGCCTGGCGACCTCGCAGATACGGTGGTGGCGGCGGGCCGTCTCGGCCGGCTCGCAGCCGAACGCCTTCAGTTCGCGCCCCAGGCGCGCGCCGCCGCGGTCCTTGGGAGCCAGCGCGGTGAGGCGTCCGCCCGGACGCAGCGCCCGCAGCGACAGGGACAGCGCATAGCGCCGCTCCAGCGTCCCGGGGGGCGCGAGCACGACGATCCGGTCGAGGCTGGCCTCGGCGAGGTCTTCGAGACGGGCCGATCCGGGAATCAGCGGCGAGACCTGGGCGGCGTCAGCCGGGATCTCGGCGAGGTCCGGCGGCGGCGATCCATAGACGGCATCGGGAGGAGGCATGGTGGGGGGAGACATGGCCAACATCATGACGAATCCGGCGCGACGGCGCACGCGCCTCGAGGCTCAGGGCGTAAGCGGGAATGGGTGGGGCGGCCGCGACTCGGACTCGAATCCCGACACCGCGATAGGTAGCCGGCGAGAGCGTCGAGGGGAAGTTCGACGAGGTCGCATCCACGATATTTCTGATGCCCACCGAATCGTCGCGTCGGACAATGTCAGGTTATTGACGGATCGGCTTTGTTATGAAGGCCGATCGGATCGGTGATTTGCTTCCCGGGTTCGTGGAAAGACGCCGGCGTTGCAGCGCAATACTGGGACAGCGCTGCTTGGCTCGCGGCGCAAGCCATTGTCTGATCTGGGAAACCGGCGTTCAACCGCGCGGAAATTCCAATCCCATCTCGCGGTAGCGGGCCGGATCGTCGGCCCAGTTCTCGCGGACCTTCACGTGCAGGAAGAGATGCACCTTGGTCTCGGCGACCTCGGAGATTTCGATACGGGCCGCCTGGCCGATCGCCTTGATGGTCTGGCCGCCCTTGCCGAGGACGATCGAGCGCTGGCTCTCGCGCTCGACGAAGATCGTCTGCTCGATCCGCACCGAGCCGTCCGGCTTCACCTGCCACTGGTCGGTCTCGACGGTGGAGCGGTAGGGCAGCTCCTCGTGCAGGCGGTCGTAGATTTTTTCGCGGGTGATCTCGGAGGCGAGCATCCGCAGCGGCGCGTCCGAGACCTGGTCCTCGGGGTAGAGCCAGGGGCCGGACGGCATCATGCCGGCCAGCGCCACGCGCAGGGTCGCGATGCCGTCGCCCTTCAGCGCCGAGATCATGAAGGTGTGGGCGAACGGCACCCGCTCGTTGAGGGCGGCCGCCAGGGCGAGCAGCGTCTCGCGCAGGATCAGGTCGATCTTGTTGAGGATCAGGATCTTGGGGCGGCCGATGTCCGGCAGGCGCGCCAGGATCGCCTCGACCTCGTCGTCGATCCCCTTGCGGGCATCCACCAGCAGCGCGACGGCGTCGGCGTCGGCCGCCCCGCTCCAGGCGGAATGGACCATCGCCCGGTCGAGCCGGCGCTTGGGCGCGAAGATGCCGGGGGTGTCGACGAGGATGATCTGGGCCGAGCCCTCCATCACGATGCCGCGCACCAGGGCGCGGGTCGTCTGCACCTTGCGCGAGACGATCGACACCTTGGTGCCGACGAGGCTGTTGAGAAGCGTCGACTTGCCGGCGTTGGGTACGCCGATCAGGGCGACGAAGCCGGCGCGGGAGTCCCGCGAGGCTCCCGGCATCGTGCCTGCGCGGGGCGCGGTCGCCTCCGTCTCGGGGGCGGCATCTTCCGGGCCGTCGTCGCGGTCGGCGCCGTCTTCGATATCCGGGTCGTGGTCAGGCATCGGGGCTACGTCCTTCATCGGTGTCGGTCGACGCGTCCGGAGCCTCCGGGGTTCGTGTCGTGTCGTTGAGCGCGATGCCCTCTCGCGCCAGGACGCAGCGGGCCGCCTCCTGCTCGGCGAGGCGCTTGGACGGCCCGTCGCCGAAGCCGGGCTCGATCCCGTCGACCCGCACGGCGATGCGGAACTGCGGGGCGTGGTCCGGCCCGGAGCGGGCCGCGACCTCGTAGACGGGGATGGCGAGCCCCCGAGCCATCGCCCACTCCTGCAGCGCCGACTTGGCGTCGCGCCCGCGCGGGGCGGACGTTTCCCGCGACGGCGCGAAGGCCGCGGTCACGATCGCCCGCGCCGCCTCGTAGCCCGCATCGAGGAACACCGCCCCCAGGATCGCCTCGCAGACGTCGGCGAGAATCGTCTGGTTGCGCCGCCCGCCACCCTGGACCTCTCCCGGCCCCAGCGCCAGATGCGGGCCGACATCCCAGGCCAGCGCCACCGTCGCGCAGGTCTCGCGGCGCACCAGACCGGCCAGGCGCCGCGAGAGGTCGCCCTCGTCGGCGGCGGGGAAGGCGGCGTAGAGGAGGTCGGCGGTGGCCAGGCCGAGCACGCGGTCGCCGAGGAATTCGAGGCGCTGGTAGCTGCCGCTGCGGCCGACGCCGCCGGCCTTGCTGACGTGGGTCAGGGCCCGCACGAGCAGGGTCTTGTCGGTGAAGACGTGGCCGATCCGGGCCTCGAGGAGGTCGAGCCCCGGCCTGGGACGCGGCGCGCGCCGCGCCCGGTTGGACAGGGGCGCGCCTTCGTCCATCGTGGGCATGACCTTAGTTGATGGCGCTGAAGAGGCGGTTCCAGCGCACCTTGGCCGGCCAGTGCCAGATCTGCCAGGCCGGCGTCCCCTCGTCGATCGAGAAGAAGATCATCTCGGCGCGCCCGACGAAGTTCTCGAAGGGCACGAAGCCGACGTTGGCGAGATCGCGCGAATCGGTCGAGTTGTCGCGGTTGTCGCCCATCATGAAGTACTTGCCCTGGGGTACGACGTAGGGCTCGGTGTTGTCCCAGTAGCCGCTGTCGCCGTCACGCTCGATCACCAGGTGGGTGACGCCGCCCGGCAGGGTCTCGCGGTACTGCTCGGCCTTGGCCTGCTCGCCGTAGGGCCCGGTGGTCTCGAAGGGCGCGATCTTCTCGCGCTTGACCGGGACGTCGTTGATGTGGAGCAGGCCCGACTTCATCTGCACCTTGTCGCCGGGCAGGCCGATCACCCGCTTGATGTAGTCGGTGGCGTTGTCCTTGGGCAGTTTGAACACGGCGATGTCGCCGCGCTTCGGGGCGGCCTCCCAGATCCGGCCGTTGGCCTCGAACGGGAGGTATTCGCTCAAGGGCAGCGAGTATTTGGAATAGCCGTAGGCGTATTTCGAGACGAACAGGTAGTCGCCGATCAGCAGCGTCGGCACCAGCGAACCCGATGGGATGTTGAAGGGCTGGAACAGCAGCGTGCGCACCACGAGGGCGATCAGCAGGGCCTGGAGGCCGACCTTGAGCGTCTCCTTGACGCTGGCCCAGGTGCCGGTCTCGGCGACCTTCAGGTCACGCTTCGTCTTGTGATCCACGCGCGCACGTTCCATCTTCGCTGTCGTCTCCGGCTCGCCCGCGCAGATCCTCGCCCGCGCAGATCTTCGGGACGTCCGTCCCCGATACCCAAGCCGCGGTCCATTCGCCCGGCGAAGAGCGGGGGGTATACCAACCGCCGCCCGCCCGCAACGCGGATGCCGTCGCCGCTACGCCGGAGCGCCGAGGCCCGCCCCTGCGCTGTCGGGCACGGCCTCGATGATGACGAAGGCCTGCGCCATCGGCGGATCGTCGGTGAGGGAGACGTGGATGCGGGGGACGTGGCCTGTAGGCATCATCGCGGCAAGCCGCGTCAGCGCGCCGCCGGTGAGGCGCAGGGTCGGCCGGCCGCCGGGCAGGTTCACCACCTCCATGTCGCGCCAGAACACGCCTTCGCTCATGCCCGTGCCCAGGGCCTTGGCGCAGGCTTCCTTGGCGGCGAAGCGGCGGGCGTAGGAGGGGCCGCGGGCGGCCCGCGCATCCGACTTGCGCCGCTCCCCCTCCGTGAAGATGCGGTGCGTGAAGCGGTCGCCGTAGCGGTCGAGCGAGCGCTCGATCCGGCGGATGTCGCACAGGTCCGATCCGATCCCGACGATCATGTCCGCGCCGCCGCCATCGCCGCGCGCATGTCGGCGACCGCCCGGGCGAGGCCCACGAAGATCGCCTCGCCGATCAGGGCGTGGCCGATGTTGAGCTCGGCGATCTGCGGCAGGCGGGCGACCGGCGCGACGCTGTCGAGGGCGAGCCCGTGGCCGGCATGGACCTCGAGGCCGAGACCCGCGCCGTATTCGGCCGCCCGCGCGATGCGGGCGAGTTCGCGGGCCGTGCCGGCGGCATCGCCCTCGGCCACCGCCTCGCAGTAGCGCCCGGTGTGCAGTTCGACCACCGGCGCTTCGAGGCGGCGGGCCATGTCCATCACCGCCTCCTCGGGCTCGACGAACAGCGAGACGCGGATGCCGGCCTCCGACAGGGCGCCGATGCGGGGCGCCAGATGCGCGCGGGTGCCGACGATGTCGAGGCCGCCCTCGGTGGTGCGCTCCTCGCGCTTCTCCGGCACGAGGCAGGCGGCGTGCGGCCTCAGGCGCAGGGCGATGGCCACCATCTCGTCGGTGGCGGCCATCTCGAAGTTGAGGGGGACGCTCAACACCCGCATCAGCGCCTCGACGTCGGCGTCGCGGATGTGGCGGCGATCCTCGCGCAGGTGGGCGGTGATGCCGTCCGCGCCCGCCTCGACGGCGGCGAGGGCCGCCCGGATCGGATCGGGATGGTGGCCGGCGCGCGCGTTGCGCACGGTGGCCACGTGGTCGATGTTCACGCCGAGACGCAAGGGAGGGCTGGGCATCGTCGCTGAGGCTCCGGACACGGGAGCGGCGTTCCGACTGGTAAAGCCCGGATGCCGCCACCATTAGATAGGGGCGCCGGGCGTCGGCGGGATAGGGGGAACGGCGGATGGGACTTCTCGACGGCCTGCTCGGGCACGGCAGCGACCTCACGGCGGGCGAGATCGACCGGCAGCTCGACGGCGTGCTCACCGACGGCGAGACCGTGAGCATCGCGTTCAAGCTGATCCGCGACCTCATCGTGTTCACCGACCGCCGCCTGATCCTGGTGGACAAGCAGGGCATCACCGGCCGCAAGGTCTCGTTCCTCACGGTGCCCTACCGGGCGATCACCTCGTTCTCGGTGGAGACCGCCGGCAGCTTCGACATGGATTCGGAACTCAAGGTGTGGGTCTCGGGCCGGGTCGACCCGATCCAGAAGACGCTCAAGCGCGGCGCCAACGTCATGGCGATCCAGAAGGCCATCGCCTCGTCGATCCGCTGACGCGACAAGGCCGCCCGTCATCCACGACGACGGGCGGCGGTGAGCCTCTGGAAGGTCTGGCCCTACTCGCAGACGCGCACGCGGCGCACGACGCTGTAGCCGTCGGCGTCGATGAAGCGGCGCTTGGCGGTGTAGCAATCGTCTTCGTCCTCGACGGAGACGTAGGCGGGTGCGGCGGAGGCGGCGAGGGCCCCGAGCACGACGGTGCCGGCGATGCCCGCGGCCACGGCGCCCGGCCAGTAGCCGGTCTTGACCTTGTAGCCCGCGGCCTGGCCGGGGGCGGACGACGCGATCAGCGATGCGCCCAGAACGGCGGCGGTGGCGACGACGATGGCGGCCCGACGAACGATACCCTGCATGACACCCTCCTCAAGACTGGTCCGGATCCATTCGCGTCCGGCCATGACCAGACGTTGCGGCAAGAAAAATCAGTCTTCGGTGCGCGACAGCACGACGATTTCTTCATAAGTCCGTGCGGGGCGAGGTTTGACCCGAAGGCGCGTGTCGCAACGCACGATCCCGTCGTCCGGCGATGGTCGCCGCCCTTTTTTCCTTCCACGGATCGCGAACGGATCGTCACGCCTTCAGGGTGAGGAATCGCGTCGGGGCGACGTTGCGCAGGTTCGGGTGATGGCCGGACAGGCGGGGCGAGATCAGTGCCTTGGCGCGGGTGTGCATCACCGGGATCCAGGGCAGGTCGTCGAGCAGGATAGCCTCGGCCCGCACCAGGATCTCGGCGCGCCGGGCCAGGTCGCGCTCGGCCGCCGCCTGCCGCATCAGGTCGTCGAAGGCCGGGTTGGCGTAGCGTCCGCAGTTGAAGCCGAGGTTGTCCGCCTGCAGCAGGAACAGGAAGTTCTGCGGGTCCGAGTAATCGGCGATCCACGACATCCGCGCCACGTCGAAGTCGCCGCCGTCGCGCAGGTGGGCGAAATGGGTCTTGGCGTCGGTGTAGACGAACCGGGTCTCGACCCCGATGGCCCGCCACATGTCGGCGATGGCGATGGCGGTGTTACGGTTGTTGTCGGTGGTGTTGAAACGGTATTCGACGCGCAGGGGCCGCTCGGGGCCGAACCCGGCGCCGGCCAGGAGCGCGCGGGCCTCGTCCTCGCGGTCGATGGGCAGGGCGTCGCGACCGGGGAGCTGCGGCGGCGGCCTCGCGTTGTCGAGGCCGGGCGGGCACAGCGAATAGGCCGGGGCCATGGTCCGGCCCCAGACGACCTCGCTCAGGAACTCGCGGTCGATGACGAGCGACAGGGCCCGGCGTACCCGCACGTCGTCGAAGGGCGCCTTGCGGCCGTTGAACGCCAGGGCATAGAGGCCGAGCGCCGGGCCGAGCACGACCTGGTTTCCGAAGCGACGCTCCAGGGAGGCGATCTGGTCGCCGGGCAGATCGGCCAGCGAATCGATCTCGCCGGCCGCATAGCGGCGCACGGCGCTGGCGAGATCCGGCGTCGGTACGAAGGCGACGGCGAAAATCGCCACGGTGGCGGCGGCGTGGTGGTGCGGGTTGCGCACCAGGGTGATGCGGTCGTTGGGCACGACCTCGGACAGGCGGTAGGCGCCGTTCGAGACGAGGTTGCCGGGCTTGGTGAAGGCATCCCCGAACCGCAGGACGGAGGGCGGATGCACCGGCAGGGCGGTCTGGTGGGTCAGGAGTTCGAGGACGTAGGGGGTCGGCCGCTCCAGGGTGACGACGAGGGTGCGTTCGTCGGGGGCGCCGACGCCGAGCGCCTCGGGCGGGGCGCTGCCGTCGTTGACCGCGCCGGCGTTGCGGATCGGCGCCAGGATCTCGGCGTATTTGGCGGCGGTGGCCGGGGCCATGATCCGGCGCAGGGCGAAGACGAAGTCGCCCGCGGTCACGGCGTCGCCGTTCGACCAGCGCCCGTCCTCGCGCAGGATGAAGGTGTAGGTGAGGCCGTCCGGGGAGACGCTCCAGCGGGTGGCCGCGCCCGGAACGATGGCGCCGTAATTGTCGTAGGTGAGCAGCCCGTCGAACAGGTCGCGCAGGATGTGGGCTTCCGCCACCGTCGAGGAGCGATGCGGGTCGAGGGTCTCGGGGTCCGCGTCGTTGCCGCGCCGGTAGAGCGCGGTCGCCGCAGCCGCTCCCTGGCCGAGCGCGGCTCCGGCCAGCAGGGCGCCGCCCCCCGTCAGGCAGTGGCGGCGGTGGAGCGGCATCCGGCCGGCTGCGTCAGGCGCCGGTCTGGGCCGAAAAGCCCGCCGCCTCGATGCCAGCCAGCGCGCAGACCTCGTCGTTGTCGGAGGTGTCGCCCGAGATGCCGACCGCACCCACGAGCACGTCGCCCTGGCGGATCAGCACGCCGCCCGGCACCGGCACCATCGCGGCCGGGCCGACGAGGTGGCTGACGGCGGCCACGAAATACGCCTGTTCCTCGGCGCGCTTGGCGATGGCGCGCCCACCGAGCCCGAGCGCCAGGCAGCCGTTAGCCTTGCCCATGGCGATCTCGGCCCGGCGCAGGGATGTGCCGTCCTCGGCGGCAAACGCCTTGAGCGCCCCGCGGGCGTCGTAGACCGCCACGGCCAGCGGCTTGAGGCCGCGCTCGCGGGCGGTGGCGAGGGCGGTGGCGACGATGGCCTGGGCGGCGGCGAGGGTGAGGTCGGTCATGGGGACTCCGGTGCCGACCGCCGGTCACGCGGCGGTCGCGCCGAGGAATAGTACGGCCGGGGGGCGGGAGCCAGCGGCCCTCAGCCGCCGAGCCCGGCCAGGAAGGCGTCGTAAGCCGCGGTCACCTCGGCAAGCCGCTCGAAATGCGGGAACGCGCCGGTGGGCAGCACCGCTACCGTCCAGTTCGGCTTGCCTCGCACGTCGTCGACGTGACGGTAGTCGACGAAGTCGCCCCGGGTGCCGTGGACCATCCAGACCGGCCCCTCGAGGCGGGCGTAGACCCGGGTGATGTCGGCGGGAAACAGGTGGCCGGACAGGAACGAGAACGGGGCGTGCTCGGCGCCGGGCTGGTGGGCCGAGGCCTGGTCGTATGCGAACAGGCCCTCGTCGATGTCTGTCGACCCCCAGGTCTTCTCCAGGAAGAAGCGCATGCTCGGCCGGCTCACGAGGAGGTCGTAGAGGGGCCGGCCCCAGAGCGGCTGCGCGACGATCGAGCGGGCGGTGTCGCTGCCGCGGGTGGATTGGTCCGGCCCCGAGCCCGACAACCGGGCGTCGAAGCCGGTCGGGCTGATCAGGCCGAGGCTGCGGTAGTCCTGCGGCCGCTCGACGGCGGCGCGGGCGAGGTATTCGGCCGAGAGCGATAGCGCCACGGCGTCGACCGCACCCCCGCCGTGGCGGGCGCGGATCGCCTCGACCATGGCATGGATCGCATCGGTCATCAGCCTTGGCGTGTAGGTGCGGTCGCTGCGCTCCGAGAACCCGAACCCCGGCAGGTCGATCGCGTAGACCGGCCGGCGCGTCCGGTAGTGCACGTAGAGCGGGCGGACCTCGTAGGCGTTGGCGGCGGCGTTGATCGAGTGGACCAGGAGAAGCGGCACGCCCGCCGTCTCGTCTGTGCGGTAGTAGCTCAGGCGGCCGGCGGGGCTGTCGATCTCGTCGCGCGGACCCGGCAGGGCCGGCGGCAGGGCCACGGCACGGTCGAGCGCGAGGTGGCTGTAGGCGATCCATCCGCCGGCCGCGACCAGGGGGGCGAGGGCGAGCCCGATACCGAGGCGTCGCTTCGACAGGGTCCGGCGGCGTGGTGTCGTCATGGTGTCGTCCCGGAGGAATGGTCAGCACCGGCAACGTGGGTGGGGGCGGAATGTTGCCGCGCAGCCCCCTGCGGGACGATCGCCACTGGAGTGTGCGGCGCGGCTCTTCTCCGCTTGCGGGGATCAGTTGGAGGTGGGGGTGGCGGGGTGAGCCCGTATCGCGCCAGGCGCAACCGACCCCTGCCGATCGCCGCAACGGGGAGGGGATCGCGTTCGGCTCGAACACGCCGACGGCACGAGCCGGCGAGCCATCACCCCTCGCCTTCGATCTCCGCGCTCAGGCCGAGCCATTCCTCCTCCGCGGCTTCGAGGGCCACCGCGGCATCAGACCTCATCTTCATCAGTTCCGCCGCCTTGGCGGGATTGGCCTGGAAGGCCGAGCCGTCGGAGAGGGCCGCGTCGATCTTGGCCATCGCGTCGGAGAGCTTCGTCATCCGCGCCTCGACGCCGTCGAGCTTCTTGCGCAGGGGAGCGAGCGCGCTGCGGCGTTCGGCGTTGGAGCGGCGCTCCTGCGCCTTGGCGCCGCCGGCCGGTTCGGCGGCGGCCTTATCGGCCTCGCGCTCGGGGCCGGAGAGGACGAAGCGTCGGTAGTCGTCCATGTCGCCGTCGAAGGCCTTCACGCTGCCGTCGGCCACGAGCCAGAGCCGGTCGGCGCAGGCCTCCACCAGGAAGCGGTCGTGGCTCACCAGGATGACCGCGCCCTCGTAGTCGTTGATCGCCGCCACCAGGGCCTGGCGGCTCTCGATGTCGAGGTGGTTGGTGGGCTCGTCGAGGATGAGGAGGTGCGGACCGTTGAAGGCGGCCAGCCCCATCAGGAGCCGGGCCTTCTCGCCGCCCGAGAGCTGCGACACCGGCGTCTCGGACTTGGGTCCCGAGAAGCCGAGGCGGGCGGCCGCGGCGCGGGCCTTGGCTTCGGGCACGTCCGGCATCAGGTCGCGGACATGGGCGTAGGCGCTCTCGGCCGGGCGCAGCTCGTCGAGCTGGTGCTGGGCGAAATAGGCGACCTCCATCTTCGAGGACCGCTTCATCTCGCCGCTCAAGGGAGCCATGCGCCCGCCGATGAGCTTGCAGAAGGTCGACTTGCCGTTGCCGTTGGCGCCGAGCAGGGCGACCCGGTCGTCGGGGGCCAGCGACAGGTTGAGGCCCGAGAGCACGATGCGGTCGGCGTAGCCCGCCTGCACCCGCTCCATCGCCACAATGGGGGGCGAGAGCGGCCGCTCCGGGCTCGGCAAGCGGAAGACGGGCACGTCGTCCTCGATCACCGAGGCGATGATCTCCATCTTGGCGAGGCGCTTGACGCGGGACTGGGCCTGGCGGGCCTTGGTCGCCTTGGCCTTGAAGCGGTCGACGAAGCTCTGGAGATGGGCGCGCTCGGCGTCCTGCTTCACCTTGGCCTTGGCCTGCAGCACCCTCTTCTCGGCCACCTGCCGCGCGAAGGAGGTGTAGCCGCCGCGGTAGATGGCGAGCTTGCCGCGGTCGAGGTGGAGGATGTGGTCGACGCACTCGTCGAGCAGATCGCGGTCGTGGCTGATGATGACGGCGGTGCGCGGATAGCGCTCCAGGTAGTCGTAGAGCCAGATCGTGCCCTCGATGTCGAGGTAGTTGGTCGGCTCGTCGAGTAGCAGCAGGTCGGGCTCGGAGAACAGCACCGCGGCCAGCGCCACGCGCATCCGCCAGCCGCCGGAGAAATCCGCGCACGGCCGGCCCTGCGCGACGGCGTCGAAGCCGAGGCCGTGCAGGATGGCGGCGGCGCGGGCGGGGGCCGAATGCGCCTCGATGTCCACGAGGCGGGTCTCGATCTCGGCGCGGCGCAGGCCGTCGGCGTGCTCGGCCTCCGCCATCAGGCGGGTGCGCTCGGTATCGGCCGCGAGGACGACGGAATGGAGCGTCTCGGGCCCGGCCGGCGCCTCCTGGGCCACGGCGCCGATGCGCATGCCCTTGGGCATCGAGACGGTGCCGCCCTCGGTGGGCAGTTCTCCCAGGATCGCCCTGAACAGGGTGGTTTTGCCGGCGCCGTTGCGGCCCACGAGCCCGACGCGAGCCCGGTCGGGGATCGAGAAGGTGGCGCCGTCGAGGATCAGGCGCTCGCCGATGCGATAGGTGAGGTCGTTGACGCGCAGCATGGCGCGCTTGTGCGGTGGCGGCCCGTGCGAGGCAAGCCCGCCGAAGTTCGAGACCCCCGGCAGGATCGTGGGCCCGGCCCGGTGGGCCCCGCAGCGCGCGGGACCCCTCCGGACCGGATCGATTCGCTCTAGGGACAGGCGTGACGCAGGCCGTCATTGCCGAGATAGGTGCCGGAGGCCCGGTCGTAGGAGCGGAAACGCTGGACGCAATAGGCGACCGTATTGCGCGGATCCTCGGATTGCACCTCGTAGACCGGTTGCACCCCGTACCCATAGCCCGGCTGGACCTGATAGCCGTATCCGTAACCGGGCTGTGCCCCGTATCCGTAGCCGTATCCCGGCTGTCCGCCGTAGCCGTAGTAGCCGCCACCCGACTGGCTGGCGATCGCACCGCCGAGCAATGCGCCCGCGGCGAGACCGCCGATCACGGCGCCGCCGCCGATCCCGCCACGGCGATAGCCACCGCCGCCGAAGCCGCGTCCCGCGAAGCCGCGGCCGCCCGCGAATCCGCGTCCTCCTCCAAATCCGCGTCCGCCGCCGAAGCCCCGGCCACCGCCGATGCCGCCGCCGGCAAAGCCACCGCGTCCACCGCGAAACTGCATGTATCCGGTCGGCGCGCCGCTGCGCTGCAGGGCATCGAAGGTCGGCCGTGCGGAGACTTCGGCCGCCGAAGCCGGCGCGGGTGCGGTCAGGAGCATGGCGGAGGCAAGACCTCCCGCGATGAGCGACGGAAGAATAACCTTGACCATGGCGAATTCCATTTCTCGAAAAGAGGCCCGGAGCAGGGATCTACTTTTGGGGCGATGGAACTCAACGCGCTCGGCCGGCCGGTGTTCATCGCCTCATCGCGGAAAGATCGACACGGGCGCGGCGGTGCGGGTCGGTTCGGTCCGAGGGGTCGTCGCGTCGTCCCGACGGCATCCACCTCTATCCGCCGGCCCGGTGCCCATCCGGCTTGACCCGCCCGGGCGAGGGCTTAACGATCGGTCCGGCAACGGAAGGTGGACGACGTGAGTGCAGGGCGGCTGACCGGGATCCCGTTCTTCAAGGAGCCGGGGATCGAACTGTCGGCCTACGAGACCCGTTGTCATTGGCGCAAGTTCGACGAGAACGAGGTTCTGGTCGACTACGACGATGTCTCCACCGACGTCTATTTCATCATCGCCGGCGAGGTGCGAATCCTCAACCGGTCGCAGTCCGGCAAGGAAGTCATCCTCGGCGAGATGCGCGGCGGTGCCTTCTTCGGCGAGTTGGCCGCGCTCGACGGCATCGGCCGCTCGGCCAACGTCACCGCGCTCACCCGCGGCGAGGTCTGCGTGGTCCCGGCCCCGGTCTTCCGGCAGATGGTGTTCGCTTCCGAGCCGATCGCCGACCGCCTGTTCCGGCTGCTGGCCAAGCGCGTGCGCGAACTGAACACCCGGCTGATGGAGCACGCGCTCCTCGACCTGCGCCACCGCCTCTATGCCGAATTGCTGCGCCTCTCGGTGCCGCGCGCGGGCAGCGACGGCGCCCGCGTGGTCACGCCGCCGCCCTACCATCACGTGCTCGCCGCCCGCATCGGGTGCCGTCGCGAGCAGGTGACCCGCGAGTTCACGGTCATGGCCGCCGACGGGCTCATCGACCGCACCCGCGGCGCCCTCGTGATCCGCAGGCCCGACCTGCTGGAGGCCCGCGTCGCCGAGGCGTTGCGCGAGGATTCCTGATCGGCCGGGGCCCGTGACCGTGCCGACCCCGACCCTGTTGCGCATCGCCGGCCTGACGAAGCGGTTCGGCGCCTTCACGGCGGTGGACGACGTCTCCCTCGATCTGGCGCCCGGCGAGTTCGTGTGCCTGCTCGGCCCCTCGGGCTGCGGCAAGAGCACGTTGCTGCGCCTCGTCGCCGGCTTCGAGGCGCCGACCTCCGGCACGATCCACCTGGGCGCAGACGACCTTGCCGCCCTACCGGCGCACCGGCGGCCGGTGAACATGATGTTCCAGTCCTATGTCCTGTTTCCCCACCTCAGCGTCGGCCGCAACGTCGGCTACGGGCTGAAAGGCCTCGGGTTCGGGCGCGGCGCCATCGCCGAGCGGATCGCCACGCTCCTGCGCCTCGTGCGCCTCGAGGGCTTCGAGGCGCGCCTGCCCGAGACCCTCTCGGGCGGCCAGCGCCAGCGGGTGGCCCTGGCCCGTGCGCTCGCCCGCGAACCCAGGGTCCTGCTCCTCGACGAGCCCCTCGGCGCCCTCGACCGCGCCTTGCGCGAGGAGACGCAAGGGGAGTTGCGCGCGCTGCAGCGCCGGCTCGGCACGAGTTTCGTCGTCGTCACCCACGATGCCGGCGAGGCCATGACCATGGCCGACCGCATCGGGGTGATGCGCGGCGGCCGCCTCGTGCAGATCGGGACGCCGGCGGACCTCTACGAACGGCCGGCGGACCGCTTCGTCGCCGCGCTCCTGGGCGACGTGAACCTCGTCGACGGGCGCATCGCCGGCAGGGGGGAGGGCGCTCACCGCGTCGAGGCCGGCTTCGGGCCCTTCGACGTCGCGACCTCGGACCGGGCCTGGGCCGAGGGCGAGGCCGTCGTCGTGGCCCTTCGTCCGGAGCGGATCGATTTGGCCCAAGCCGATCCGGCGACGCGCCTGTCCGGGACGGTGGCGGACCGGACCTACCTCGGCGACCGCATCCGCTACGGCGTGCGGCTGTCGGACGGCACCCTCATCCGCGTGATGCGCCCGGCGGCATCCGCGTTCGTCCCCGGGGACACGGTGGCCGTGGACATCGATCCGCGCGCCGCCGCGATATTGCCGCCATGACGCCGCGGCCGCGCCTCCTCCGGTTGCTGCCGGTGCTGCCGTTCCTGTGGCTCGGCGCGTTCTTCCTGCTGCCCGTCCTGATCACCCTCAAGATCAGCCTGTCGGAGCCGGCCACCGCGCAGCCGCCCTACCTGCCCGTGCTCGATTGGAGCACCGGACCCCAGGGCTGGGCCCATTTCCTCGAGGCCCTCGATTTCGCCAACTACGAGACTTTGGCCAACGACAGCCTCTACCGCGATGCCGCCCTGTCGTCGCTGTCCCTGGCGGCGGTGGCCACGCTGATCCTCGCCCTCGTCGGCACGCCCATCGCCCATGCCATGGCGCGTGCTCCGGCGAAGGTTCAGCCGGTCCTCGTCGCCCTGGTGATCGTGCCGTTCTGGACGAGCTTCCTCATCCGCATCTACGCCTGGATCGCGATCCTGAAGCCCGAGGGGCTCCTGAGCGCCGGCCTCATGCGCCTCGGGCTCGTCGACCGGCCGCTGGAGATCCTGGGGACGCAGGCGGCGGTGCTGGTCGGGCTGACCTACGCCTACCTGCCGTTCCTGGTGCTGCCGCTCTACGCTGTGATGGCCAAGGCCGATCCGCGCCTGCGGGAGGCCGCCGCCGATCTCGGGGCCTCGCCGACGCGGGTGTTCTGGACGGTGACGCTGCCGCTCGCCCGCCACGGGCTCGTGGCCGGGGCACTCCTGTGCTTCATCCCGATGGTGGGCGAGTTCATCGTCCCCGACCTGCTCGGCGGGTCGGACACGCTCATGCTCGGGCGGGTCCTGTGGAGCGAGTTCTTCTCCAACCGCGACTGGCCGCTGGCCTCGGCGGTGGCGATCCTGCTCCTCGTCATCGTGGTCGGACCCATCGTCGTGTTTCGCGAGGCGGAGACCCGGCGCGGCGAGGCGGCGCGATGAGCGCTATCTCCAAAGGCGCGTTGATTCTGGGCTTTGCCTTCCTCTACGCGCCCATCGCGGTGCTGGTGGTCTATTCCTTCAACGCCTCGGCGCTGGTGACCGTGTGGGGCGGGTTCTCGACGCGGTGGTACGGGGTCCTCCTGTCCGACGGGCCGCTCATGGCGGCCGCCCTGGTGTCCCTGCGCGTGGCGCTCGCCTCCGCCCTGATCGCGACCGTCATGGGCACCCTGGCCGCCCTCGCCCTGACGCGCAGCGGCCGCTTCCCCGGCCGCGCGCTCTTCACCGGCCTCGTCCATGCCCCGATGGTGATGCCGGAGGTGATCGCGGGTCTGGCGCTGCTGCTCCTGTTCGTCGGGCTCGGGCTCGACCGGGGCATCGCCACCATCGTCATCGCCCATGCGACCCTCGCCACCGGCTTCGTCGCGGTCGTGGTCGGCGCCCGGCTGAAGGGCCTCGATCCGTCCCTGGAGGAGGCGGCGCGGGATCTCGGCGCCGGTCCGGTCAGGGTGTTCCTCACGGTGACGCTGCCGCTGGCGGCCCCGGCCCTCACGGCGGGCTTCCTCCTCGCCTTCACGCTGTCGCTGGACGACCTCGTCGTGGCGAGCTTCGTCTCGGGACCGGGGGCGACGACCCTGCCGATGCGGCTCTACAGCCAGATCCGCCTCGGGGTAAACCCGGAGATCAACGCGGCCTCGACGCTGCTGATCGGGGTGGTGACGGTGGTCGCGCTCACCGCCAGCCGGCTGATGGGACGCGATGCGCGTCCCGGTCAGGGCGCATAAGAGCGGGCGGTGGCCGGAAGGGCGGCCTTGGCCGGCAACCGCAGGAGGTCGGGTTTCATGACCGCCAGCCCGCGCGGGCCGGCCTCGGACGCATCGGCGAGCAGCGCGCGCACGACGATGGCGTCCCAGGGGCCGGTGATCCCGAACTGCCGGAGTGGAACCTCGGTCTCGGCCGGCGACAATCCCGCCCGGATGTCGAGGTGGCGCCGGTCGAGCGAGATCGTCCCGGCGAGGGAGGCGGCGACGGTCGGCGCGGCCAGCCGGCCCTGCGTGACGGTGCCCTGTCCGTCCTTGAAGCGCAGGGTGACGGCGGCGCTGGAGAAATCGGTGCGCCCGATCCGCTGCTGCGGCGATCCGGCCGCCGCGTCCGCCGGGCGCTGCAGGAGGGCGCCGAGATCGAGCCCGCTGATCGTCCCGCCCTCGACGGCGAGGCCCGCGCGGCCGTTGGCATTGGCCACGAGGTCGCCCATCGTCGCCGCGCGGCTGTCCATGGCGAAGCTGCCCTTGGCGGGGCCGACGAGCCACCGCTCCTCGCCGAAGGCGGTGAGGAGCGCGCCGAGATCGACCCCCTCGAACGCGCCCTGGGCCTTCACCTCCGTGCCCCGGTCTTCCCCCGCATCGCCGAGCACGACGCGGCCCTTGAGCGTGCCACCCTGGAGATTGGCGCGCCCGAGCGACGCCTCGACGTTGCCGGAGCGGACGATGAGACCGGCGGCGACGTCCTCCACCAGGAGCGGCCCGACCCGCGTCTCGGCGGCCGAGAGCCTCAGGTCGAGGTCGCCCATCGTCGCCGCAGCCAGCGACAGGGAGCGCCCCGTCCACTCCGAGGCGGGCCGGGCATCGCCCTCGATGCCGAAGGCGGTGGCGAGATCGCGCACCAGCGGCGCGATGTTGAGGGTCTCGGCGGCGAGGGTCGCCTGGATCGCGGGACGCCCCCCGGCAAGCGCGAGCGACCCGGCGCCCTCGAGGCGGTTTCCACCCATCTCCACCCGCAGGCGCGGCAGGATCAGCGTTCCGGCTTCGGTGGTGAAATCGCTCTCGACGACCAACGCATCGAGGAGGGGAGCGAGGGCGACCGTGACGCCGCTCCAATCCAGCATTTCCGGCAGGGACTGGCTGGCGAGCCGCAGGTGGCCCGAGACGGCGTAACGCGCGCCCAGGACGACGCTGCCCTTCGCGTCAAAGGTGGCGGCGGGCCAGGACGCGGTCGCGGCAAAGCGGCTGACACGTCCATCGAGCAGGGCCGGCAGGTCGAGGCCCGACAGGCGCAGCTGGGCGTCCCGCTCCCGCCAGATGCCGCGGGCGACGATCTCGGCGCGGGTTCCCCAAAACGGCGAGGTGAGGCCCAAGGTCACGTCGCTCACCGTCTGGATCGCGCCGTCGCGTGGATCGCGCACCGTCACCGTGGCGCGGGTCAGGCCGAGCCGAAGGGGGCGGGACTCCGCGTCGCTGCCGAAACGCCGGACAATCCTCTCCATCGGACCGCGCCAGCGGTCGTCCGTCTCCGACAGGGGCAGGGTCACGGCGGCGCCGTCGAGGGAGACCGCGTCGAGGTCGATGCGCCCCATGGCCAGGGCGACGAGGCTGAGCTGGAGGCTCAACTGGCCGCCCTCGGCCAGGATCGCCCCGTCCGGACCGCCGGCGGTCAGGCGCGTGCCGGAGACGTTGAGGCGCGGAAACGGGAGGAGCGCGATCTCGGTGGGGCCGTCGGCCGTCAGCGCGATGCCGTAGGACCGCGCCAGATCGTCGGCGACCATCGCGAGCAGGCGAGGGGAGGTCACGCTCCAGGGCAGGCAGGCCGCGACCACACCGGCGCCGAGGGCTGCGACCGCGAGGACGCGCGCACCGGTCCCGGTCCGCGTGCGGACGGGCTCGGTAAGCTCTGGCGACGAGGGGCGCGGCGACATTTCGCTCCGGGAGGAGGGACGGTCCCAGGGGGTGTCCCGACGTCGGCCGCGACCGTGCGGACACGACCTTCCTTACCGGCTCGCACCCGCTTTGTCTCCACGCCGGTCCCGCCCGGGCGCGCCGGGCCGGGGAAAGCCCTGTCGAGCGCTGCCGGAGGGCCGTGTTTCGGCGCCGGCACGGGCGGCTCGGACGGCCTACCCCTAGCGCCGCGGCGGCTCCGCCTCCATCTGACGCGATGCGAAATTCGAGGCGAACGGGTTGGTCGGAGTGCCCGAGCCGAGGGTCCGCTCGCGGGACGAGCCGCAGCCGGCCAGGGGCACGGCGAGAGTCGACAGGACGAGGACGACGATGGCGCGGATCAGCATGACGGTCCTAAAGGATGGGCGACGCGGGATGTCGCCCGCAGCTCCTTAGCGAGGAAGAGGCCTCATGAAACCCCGTGATCTGGAACCCCATCAATTCGAGGAAGACGGTCACCGCTTCGCGGTCGCCTTCGAGCGCTCGCCCGACGGCTGGATCTGCCGGCTGCGACGCGAGAGCGACGGGACGGTCCAGGTCCTGGCCTTCCCCGACGGGCCCGGTTTCGACCCGGACGACGTGCGCGATTCGCTGATCGCCGGCTGCCGGGCGGCGGTCGCCACCCTCGGCTGGGCCGGTACGACGCGGCACTGAAGCGGAACTCCCGCACGGCCCGGTCCGTTCGCCGTCATATCCTCGTACACGGGAACCGAACCGATGACGGACGTCACCTATCACATCGTCGAGCACGACGGCGGCTACGCCTACAAGGTCGGGGACGTGTTCTCCGAGACGTTCCCGAGCCGCGACGAAGCCCTCCAGGCCGCCCAGGCGGCGGCCGCCGAGCAGCAGGTCCCCGGCTCCACCGAGGGCATCCGTTACCAGGACGGCAGCGGCGCCTGGCACGACGAGACCGCGCGCGGCGACGACCGGCCGCGGGCCAAGGTCACCGAATAGGTCTCGACCTCCCCCCGGACATCGACCTGCCGGTGTCCGGGGGGCACCCTTCGCGGGTGGCGAGGCGAGCCTGCGGCCCAAGGCTGTGACGGCAGGGTCGAAAAGGGATACCGCCGCCGGGGGGCCTGGCTATGCGGGTGCCCGCGGTTGGGGAGCCCCGTCATGACGGCAATCATCTTCGTGGGGGCGGCGCTCGCCGAGATCGCCGGGTGCTTCGCGTTCTGGGCGTGGCTGCGCCTCGATCGCTCCGCGCTCTGGCTGCTGCCGGGGCTCGCCGCGCTGGCGCTGTTCGCGCTGCTGCTGACGCGGGTCGAGAGCGAGGCCGCGGGCCGGGCCTATGCCGCCTACGGCGGCGTCTACGTCGCCGCGTCCCTGGCCTGGCTATGGGCCGTCGAGGGGCGCCAGCCCGACCGGTGGGATCTGTCGGGGGGAGCGATCTGCCTTCTGGGCACCGCGGTGATCCTGTTCGGACCTCGGCACTGACGACGACCGTGTCTCCCGGAGAATACCCGTCAGGCCGCCGGCATCACGGCCGGGTCGTCGCGCCGGCGCGGGCCGGCCGGGGACTGGATGCGGTTGCGCCCCGCTTCCTTGGCGGCATAGAGGGCGAGGTCGGCCGCCTCGACCAGGGCGGCCTCGGAGGCCGCCTGGCTGCTGATCGCGACGCCGAGGCTGACGGTGACGCGGCCGAGGCCGTCCTTGCGGGCCGCGTGCGGCACCGCCAGGTCCTCGACGCCGCGGCGGAGCGCTTCGGCGACCTCGAGGGCTTGCGCCAGGGTCCGGCCCGGCAGCAGGACGGCGAATTCCTCGCCGCCATAGCGGGCCGCGACGTCGGACGGGCCGGTGGCGTGACGGGCGAGGATGGCGGCGATCGCCCGCAGGCAGTCGTCGCCCGCGCTGTGACCGTAGCGGTCGTTGAAGAGCTTGAAGTGGTCGACATCGAGCAGGATCAACGCGAAGCGGCGACCTTCCACGGCGCCCTGCCAGAGGTCGCCCATGCTGCGCGCGAACCGTCGACGGTTGGCGAGCCCCGTGAGGGAATCGGTGGTGGATAGGCGTGCGAGCATCGTGTTGTCTTCGGCCAGGCGCCTGCCGCGCAGCGTCTCGCGCAGGGTCAGGAGATAGTCGCGCCGGTTCGCGGCCTCGGTCCGCCGGGCGGCCATGAGCGTGAAGTTCATCATGACGAGGAGGTCGATCACGATGACGAGCCCGAGCTCGATCGGGATGTCGGACTTCGTCAGCACCACCGTCGTCGCCAGGACGGCGGTGACCGCGGAGACGATACAGGCCCAGGAGAAGCGCAGCGGCAGCACGTTGCTGCCGAACACGATGCTCAGCATGATCTCGGCCGTGCACAGATAGATGCGCGGCCCGCCCTCCAGGGCCATCAGCAGGATCGGGACGCCGTTGGCGCCCACCATGGCCCCGGCGCACAGCATCTCGCGCAGGCCGCCTCCCACCCGGCTCGACGCCCAGTAGACGAACAGGCCGACCGGCGTGACCACGGCGGCCCTCAGGACCAGGTTGAGCACCCACCAATCCGGCAGCGTGACGAGCCCGGTCAGGTTGTAGATGTTGAACACCAGGATGCCGATGAAGACGGCGTACCGGATCTGGCGGATGCGGTCCTGGCGGGTGTCGGCCTCGAAACGGGCCTCGAGGACCGGACCGAAGCTGTCGAGGAAGCGGCCCGAGCGCAGGCAGCGGTCGGCCGCATCGAGCAGCACCGCATCCAGGGTCGCCGAATCGTTGGCGGCGGCGGGGCCTCCCGCCGGCCGTTCGGTCTGGCCAGAGCCGTATGGCACGCCGTCACCTCGTCTCGCGTTCGGCCGCGGGAGGCGGGAGCCTGGGCCCATAAGATGACGATATCGCTAACGGGAACGGCGCGATCCGCACGGGGTTTGCGCTCCGGGGCGGATGTCGTGCATGCGGTGTCCCGTCGACCCCGCCGCATCGCGCGGCCGCCATCCGGAGATCGCCCGTGACGTCTTCCAACCCGCGCCGGCCCGACCACGAGATCGATCCGCTCTTCATCGAGCGGTGGTCGCCTCGCGCCTTCACGGGAGAGGCGGTGCCGGAGGCCGAGCTGCTGCGGATGTTCGAGGCGGCGCGCTGGGCGCCTTCGGCCTACAACTCGCAGCCCTGGCGCTTCCTCTACGCCCTGCGCGACGCGGCCCATTGGCCGGTGTTCTTCGACCTCCTGGTGCCCGGAAACCAGAAGTGGGTGAAGGACACCGGCGCCATCGTGATCCTGGTGTCGAGCACGCACATGAAGGCGGGCGACGAGCTGAAGCCGTCCTGGAGCCATTCCCTCGATGCCGGCGCGGCCTCGGCCAACTTCCAGCTCCAGGCGATCCGCCAGGGGTGGCACGCCCACGGCATGACCGGGTTCGACCGGGAGCGGGCGGTCGCCGCCCTCAACGTGCCCGCCGACCACCGGGTCGAGGCGGCCTACGGCGTCGGGCGCGCGGTGGCGCGGGCCGAGCTCACGCCCGAGCAGGTCGCCAAGGAGACGCCGAACGGACGCCGGCCGATCACCGACTTCGTCCATGCCGGCGGCTTCAAGCCCGCCGGGACGTGAGCGCTTCCGCCATGCTGGCCAGCGCGCCCGATTACGACCGCCTCGTCGCCGGCTTCGCCTGGGCGATCCCGGAGCGGTTCAACATCGGCGTCGACGTCTGCGACCGCTGGGGGCTGCGCGAGCCGCAGCGCCCGGCGATCGTCGAGGTTGGCGGCGACGGCACCGTGGCGGCCACCACTTTCGGCGCGCTCAAGGCGGGGTCCGACGCCCTGGCCGCTGGCCTGGTGGCCGTGGGGATCGCGCCGGGCGAGCGCATCGGCATTCTGTTGCCGCAATCGGCCGCCGTCGTCGTGGCCCATGCGGCGGCCTACAAGATCGGCGCCATCGCCCTGCCGCTGGCCGGCCTGTTCGGCCCCGAGGCGCTGCGATACCGCCTCGCCGATGCGGGTGCGCGGGTCCTGATCACCGACGCGCCCGGCCTCGCCAAGCTGGCCGCCATCCGCGCCGACCTGCCCGCTCTGGCCCATGTCGTCTCGACGGACGGCGCGGCGCAGGGCGTCCTCGGCTGGGACGACCTCCTCGCTTCGGCGCCGGCGGGGTTCCGCCCGCGCGACACCCTGGCCGACGATCCGGCCCTGATGATCTACACCTCCGGCACCACCGGCCTCGCCAAGGGTGCGCTCCACGCCCATCGGGTGCTGCTCGGCCACCTGCCGGGCTGGGCGATGATGCACGACTTCCCCCCGAGACCCGGCGACCTGATGTGGACGCCCTCGGACTGGGCCTGGGCCGGCGGCCTCCTCAACGTCCTGATGCCGAGCCTGCACCACGGCGTGCCGGTGGTGGCCCGCCCCACCGCCCGGTTCGATCCCGAGGGCGCGTTCCGGCTCATCGCCGACCAGGGCATCACCAACGTGTTCCTGCCCCCCACCGCGCTCAGGATGCTGCGCGGCGTGCCCGATCCACGCGGGCGCTTCGACCTCTCGGCCCTGCGCAACATCGCCTCGGCCGGCGAGGCACTGGGGCCCGAGACCTTCGCCTGGGCGCGCAGCGAACTCGGGTTGACCATCGGCGAGGCCTACGGCCAGACCGAGTGCAACCTCGTGCTGGCCGCGTGCCGGGCCGCCGGCGTGGCGCGGCCGGGGTCCACCGGGCGCCCGGTGCCGGGCCACCGCGTGATGATCCAGCGCCCCGACGGCCGCGAGACGGAGGTCGACGAAGTCGGCGAGATCGCGGTGGCCCGGCCCGACCCGGTGATGTTCCTGTCCTACTGGAACCAGCCCGAGGCCACCGCCGCCAAGTTTCGCGGCGACTGGATGCTCACCGGCGATACCGCCCGGCGCGACGCCGACGGCTACGTCCACTTCGTCGGCCGCGAGGACGACCTCATCACCTCGGCCGCCTACCGCATCGGCCCCACCGAGATCGAGGACTGCCTCCTGCGCCACCCGGCCGTCGCCCTGGCGGCGGCGGTGGGCAAGCCCGATGCGCTGCGCACCGAGATCGTGAAGGCGTTCGTGGTGCTGCGCGACGGATTTTCGGCGAGCGACGCCATGGCGGACGAGATCCAGGCCTTCGTGCGCACCCGGCTCTCCGCCCACGAGTACCCGCGCGAGATCGCGTTTCGCGACAGCCTGCCGATGACGACCACCGGCAAGATCATCCGGCGGCAGCTGCGCGACGAGGGGTGAGCGATCTCGGTCGCCGCGGTGTGTTCGACCGGACCTTCATACCCCTCCCTACGAGGCGGAAGCGAGGCGCTCGCTTTCATCCACGCTCGTCACGCGATCCCGTATTGGGCGTCGGCGCGGTGCCCCCGGTGCCGGATCGGGGCGCCGTGGCGCCCTTCCCGCCGACGACCGGCAACCCGAGAAGCATGGCCAGATCCGGTGCCGCGCCGTCCCCGAGCAGGTCGGCCAGGGTGTAGCCGTCGAGCACGGCGAGGAAGGCGGCCAGGGCCTCGCCCAAGGCACGGCGCAGGCGGCATGGCGCCGTGATGGCGCAGGCGCCCCCGGAGAAACACTCCACCAGGGCGAGGTCCTCCTCCGTCTGCCGCACGACGGCGCCCACGACGATCTCGGCGGGCGGACGGGCGAGCCGCAGGCCGCCGCCGCGGCCGCGCAGGGTGTGGACGAGGCCGAGCCGCCCGAGCTGGTGCACGACCTTGGTGAGGTGGCTCTCCGAGATCCTATAGGCGCGCGCGATCTCGGCGATCGAGCTCAAGCCGGTGTCGTTGAGCCCGAGATAGATCAGGGTGCGGAGGGAGTAATCTGTGTAGCGAGTGAGGCGCATGGCCACCTCCTACAGGCTTTCGAAGATACATTCTGCTTGCATCTTTTGCATCTCGGCTCCAAAGGTTCATTGTAAATGAACCTTTGGAGCTCGCCGTGTCCCAGCCGCTGACGCCCGCCACCGTCGCCCTCATCAAGGCCACCGTTCCCGCCCTGGAGGCCCATGGCCTCACCATCACGAAGCGGATGTACGAGCGCCTGTTCCAGGACCCGGCGATGCGCGACCTCTTCAACCAGTCGCACCATGGCGAGAACGGCTCGCAGCCCAAGGCGCTCGCCCTGGCGGTCCTGGCCTATGCCCGACACATCGACGACCTCGGAGCCATGAGCGGGGCCGTGGAGCGGATCGCCCAGAAGCATGTCGCCCTCAACATCCTGCCCGAGCATTATCCCTTCGTGGCCGACGCGCTGCTCGGCGCGATCCAGGACGTGCTCGGCGACGCCGCCACGGCGGAGATCTGCGCGGCCTGGGGCGAGGCCTACTGGTTCCTGGCGCATATCCTGATCGGCCGGGAGGCCGCCATCGCCCGCGACCTGGCGCACAAGCCCGGCGGCTGGAACGGGTGGCGCGACTTCGTCATCGAATCGGTGGCCGAGGAAAGCGAGACGATCCGCTCCTTCGTGCTGGCGCCGCGCGACGGCCTGCCCGTCCTGCGCCACGAGCCCGGGCAGTACCTCGGCTTCCTCCTCGACCTGCCGGGGCGGGGGGTGCTCAAGCGCAACTACTCGATCTCCTGCGCGCCGAACGACCGCGCCTACCGCATCACGGTCAAGCGCGAGGGCGGCGTCGGCCAGCCCGCCGGGATCGTCTCGCACTGGCTGCACGCGCAGGCCGGGCCGGGCACGGCGATGCGGGTGGCGCCACCGGCCGGCGAGTTCTTCCTCGACCGTTCGAGCGACGCACCGGTCGTGCTCGTCAGCGGCGGCGTCGGCCTGACGCCGATGCTGAGCATGCTGGAGACGCTGGTGCAGAGCGGCGACGCGCGTCCGGTCTGGTACGTCCACGGCGCCCTGAACGGGCGCGTCCACGCGATGCGCGAGCATGTCCGCACCCTGGCCGCCCGGTCGGGCAACGTTCGGCTGCAGACCTTCTACGCCGCGCCGGAGGCCGGCGACCGACCGGGCGTCGACTACGACGTCCCCGGCCTCGTCACCGCCGATTGGCTCGCGGCCCGCACGCCGCTCGGCGAGGCGACCTACTACCTGTGCGGCCCCAAGCCGTTCCTGGCGGCCCTCGTCAACGGCCTCGCCCGCCACGGCGTGCCCGCCGAGCGGGTGAAATTCGAGTTCTTCGGCCCCGCCGACGAACTGCTGGAGGAGCCCCGCCAGGCCGCGTGACTCCGGCGGCACGGCGGATCGTCCGCGAGGGGATCGGGCCGGGCGGTCCGGTCCCTTCTTTCGTCGCTGCCGCCCGGTGCGTCTCGTTCGTGGACCGGCCGCGTCGTCACGCCGGCCGGCACCCGCTGCGCCGACCCGCCGACCCGCCGACCCGCCGACCTCGAAGCTCGCATAAAGACATCTTTATGTCTTGATTGCTTCCTACCCCGGCGCCTGCTAGAGGCTCAGCCCAAGCGCAACGCGAGACGAGAGAGCGAACCACATGGCCCAGATTTCCCCGGCCCAGGATTACATCGTCAAGGACATCGGCCTGGCCGAGTACGGCCGCAAGGAGATCTCGATCGCCGAGACCGAGATGCCCGGCCTGATGGCCACGCGCGAGGAATACGGTGCGTCGCAGCCCCTCAAGGGCGCGAAGATCGCCGGCTCGCTGCACATGACGATCCAGACCGCGGTGCTGATCGAGACGCTCAAGGCTCTCGGCGCCGACATCCGCTGGGTGTCCTGCAACATCTATTCGACCCAGGACCACGCCGCCGCGGCCATCGCCGCCGCCGGCATCCCGGTGTTCGCCATCAAGGGCGAGACCCTGGAGGAGTACTGGGACTACACGTCGAAGCTGTTCGACTGGCACGGCGGCGGCATGCCGAACATGATCCTCGACGACGGCGGCGACGCAACCATGTTCGTCCACCTGGGCCTGCGTGCCGAGAACGGCGACACCGCCTTCCTCGACAAGCCCGAGTCGGAAGAGGAGGAGGTGTTCTTCGCCCTCCTGAAGAAGAAGCTCGCCGAGAAGCCCAAGGGCTGGTTCGCGGGCCTGGCCGAGTCGATCAAGGGCGTCTCGGAAGAGACCACCACCGGCGTCCACCGCCTCTACAACCTCGCCAAGGAGGGCAAGCTGCTCTTCCCGGCGATCAACGTGAACGACGCCGTCACCAAGTCGAAGTTCGACAACCTCTACGGCTGCAAGGAGTCGCTCGTCGACGGCATCCGTCGCGGCACCGACGTCATGATGGCCGGCAAGGTCGCCATGGTCGCGGGCTTCGGCGACGTCGGCAAGGGGTCTGCCGCCTCCCTGCGCAACGCCGGCTGCCGCGTCCTGATCTCGGAGATCGACCCGATCTGTGCCCTCCAGGCCGCCATGGAAGGCTACGAGGTCGTGACGATGGAAGACGCGGCCCCCCGCGCCGACATCTTCGTGACCGCCACGGGCAACAAGGACATCATCACGATCGACCACATGCGCGCCATGAAGGACCGCGCGATCGTGTGCAACATCGGCCACTTCGACAACGAGATCCAGGTCGTCGGCCTGAAGAACATGACCTGGTCCAACATCAAGCCGCAGGTGGACGAGATCACCTTCCCCGACGGCCACCGCATCATCCTCCTGTCGGAGGGGCGCTTGGTGAACCTCGGCAACGCCACCGGCCACCCGTCCTTCGTGATGTCGGCCTCCTTCACCAACCAGACGCTCGCCCAGATCGAGCTCTGGACCAACCCGGGCAAGTACGAGCGTCAGGTCTACACGCTGCCCAAGGCGCTGGACGAGAAGGTGGCCATGCTCCACCTCGAGAAGATCGGCGTGAAGCTCTCCAAGCTCCGCCCCGATCAGGCCGCCTATATCGGCGTGTCGCAGACCGGCCCGTTCAAGCCGGATCACTACCGCTACTGATACTGACGGTGGGGCGGCCCCGGCCGCCTCGGTCCGCTGCGTGACGGAGAAGCCCGGCTCGATGCCGGGCTTTTTCGTGTCCGGGGCTGCGCCGCCGGGGGCGGGCGAGGGCGTCCGGTGTGTCTTTTCTGCGGCCTCCCGGCGGCACGTGATCCGGTTCGGGTCAAAGTTAAGCTTCGCCCCCTTCCTGCGGGATTCCGGCTCGCGCTAGTGTGGGTCGGAGTCGCCGGATACGGCGAGTCGCCAGCCGATGACGGGGTCGGTCTGTTGCGACGTGGTGGCGCCTCATCGGCAGGTCGTGGAGGCGGGGCGAAATGTGGGTCGATCGAGCGGTGCAGATCAGGGTCTGCATCGGCGCTCTGCTCGTCGGTGCGTCCGGCGCTTCCGCCCTGGCCGCTGGCCCGGGCGCGACGACACAGGCAACCGCGGCCCCGGCAACCGCGGCCCCGGGAACCACGTCCCTAGGAACGACCTGGGCCACCGACGTCATACAGCACACCCACAACGCCGCCGGTCTCGCGATCCTGATCGGCCTCACGGTGTTCGCCACCATCCTCTCGCTGCTGCACATGCGCGAGCGGTCGCGCTGGACCCGGCGCGAGGGTGACCTCGCCTCGGAGCTCGCCCGCCTGCACGGGTCGCACGACCTCGCCGAACTGCTGCTCAACGCCGAGCGCCAGGTCATCGTGACCTGGGCCGGGCGGGGCGATCCCGTGATCGAGGGCGACGTGACGCTGGCCCTGCCCGAGGGTCGTAGCCTCGCCGGCGGGTCCGAGCGCATCCTCGCCTTCTCGACCTGGCTCGCGGCGAGCGACGCCGGAGCCCTCGATGCCGCCGTGCTCGCCCTGCGCGAGCGCGGGACCGGTTTTCGCCTGAGCCTGCGCGCCCAGGACGGCCGCTACATGGAGGCGCACGGCCAGGCGCTCGCCGGCCGCGCCCTGCTGCGCCTGCGCGAGACCAGCGAGGAGCGCCGCCAGCTCAACGAGTTGCGCCACCGCCTCGACGAGGCCAAGCGCGGCCTCTCGGCCCTCTCGAACCTGCTCGACGCGATTCCCCAACCGGTCTGGCAGCGCGACCAGGACGGGGCCCTGGCCTGGGTGAACACCGCCTATGTCGCCGCCGTGGAGGCCCCAAGCCGCGAGGGCGCCGTCGTCGCCGGCATCGAGCTCCTGGACCGGCAGGCCCGCGAGATGATCGCCCGGCACGACGGCGCGCGGCCGGGCTCGGGCGCGCGCGGCGCCTTCCGCCTGTCGGCGGTGGTGGCCGGCGGCCGGCGCAACCTCGACGTCACCGAATCGGTGATCGAGGGCGGCCGGGTCGGCATCGCCGTGGACGTCTCCGAGCTCGAGAGCGTGCGCGCAGACCTGCAGCGCCAGATGGACGCCAACGTCCGCACCCTCGACCAGCTGCCCACCGCCGTGGCGATGTTCGACGCCCGCCAGCGCCTTATCTTCCACAACGCCGCCTATCGGCACCTGTGGGGCCTCGACCAATCCTTCCTCGAGCAGCGGCCCCTCGACGGCGAGATCCTCGACCACCTGCGCGCCTCGCGAAAGCTTCCCGAGCAGGCGGATTTCAAGTCCTGGAAATCGGACGTGCTCGCCGCCTACCGGGCGGTGGAGGCCAACGAGACCTGGTGGTACTTGCCCGACGGTCGCTCCCTGCGCGTGGTCGCCGACCCCAACCCCCAGGGCGGCCTGACCTACCTGTTCGACGACGTCTCCGAGAGCGTGAAGCTCGAATCCCGCTACAACGCCCTGATGCGGGTGCAGGCCGAGACGCTGGACACCCTCAAGGAGCCGGTGGCCGTGTTCGGGGCCGATGGCCGCCTCACCTTCGCCAACCGCGCCTTCGCCACCGCCTGGCGCCTCGACGCGGCGATGCTGGTGGAGCGGCCGCGGGTCGACGCGGTGATTGCGGCCTGCCGCATCCTGTCCCCGGACGAGGAGCCCTGGCTCGACATCCGTGCCGCCGTGACCGACCTCGAGACCCGCGCCGGGCTCACCTGCCGCCTGGAGATCGTCGACGGCACCGTGCTCGACTGCGCCACGCAGCCGCTGCCGGAGGGCGCCACCCTGCTCACGCTCATCGACGTCACCGCCAGCGTCAACGTGGAGCGGGCGCTCACCGAGAAGAACGACGCCCTGGAGCGCGCCTCGCTCCTGCGCGACACCTTCGTCCACCACGTCTCCTACGAGCTGCGCTCGCCGCTCACCAACATCATCGGTTTCACCCAGCTCCTCGGCGACGAGACCGTGGGCGCTCTCAACGACCGCCAGCGCGAGTACTCGGACCACATCATGCGCTCGTCCGGCGCCCTCCTCGTGATGATCAACGACATCCTCGACCTCGCCTCGATCGATGCGGGCTCCCTCGAACTGTCGCGGGAAGTGGTCGACGTGCGCGCCACGGTGGAGGCGGCGGTGCGCGGCCTCGAGGACCGGTTCGCGGAATCGGCGATCACCCTCGACCTCGCGGTGCCCGACGACATCGGCAGCTTCGTCGCGGACGGCAAGCGGGTGCGCCAGATCCTGTTCAACCTCCTCTCCAACGCGGTGGGTTTCTCCGCGCCGGGCCAGACCGTGCGGGTGGAGGCGCGCCGCGAGGGCGACGAACTCGTGCTGTCGGTGGCCGACCACGGCCGCGGCATGCCCGTCGACGTCGCCGCGCGGGTGTTCGACCGGTTCGAGAGCCATACCCTGGGCACCCGCCATCGCGGCGTCGGACTGGGCCTGTCGATCGTGCGCTCCTTCGTCGAGCTGCACGGCGGGCGCGTCGCCCTGGACTCGGCCCCCGGCGCCGGCACCCGCGTCACCTGCACCTTCCCGGTCACCGATCCCCTCGCCCACCGCGCCGCGGCCGAATGACGGCCCGGCGGTTCGGGTCGCCGATCCTCGGACCTACGGCGTCGGTGGCAGGCTGTTCTTGACGAGGTACTTGAGGCCACGGTCGAACGAGACGTCGTTGTCGCCTCTGATGTCGACGCTGTAGGCCTGCTCGGGTTTGTCGCTCCTGAGATCCTTCACGTAGACGTTGATGTTCAGGATGAGGTTGGAGACCTTCTGGATCTCGCCCGTGACGGCGACGTCGGCACCCAGCGTCCTGGCGTAGTCCTCGGCGCAGCCGTTGCAGTTGCGCAGGCCCGCCCCCCGGGTGACCCGGTCCTCCACCGGGCCCGTGGACACGATCGCATAGCGACCGCTCTCCGACAGCAGCGACCGAAGCTGGTCGCTCAGCGGCTTCAGGCGGGCCACATCCGCCTCGGTCGGCCCCTGGATTCCGAGGTTCGCGAGCTGGAAGTCGAAGACCGCGGCCTTGGGCGGCTCCGCATGGGCGCCGGTCATGGTCGCCAGCATGGCCCCGATGGAGATCGTCAGCGTGCGAGAGATCGACAGCGTGCGAGAGATCGACAACGTGCGAGAGATCGTCATGGGCGGTCCTTCACGGTATTCGGGTTCTCAATGAACGCGCGTGACGGTCGATCGACCTCATGTTCCGGGAAACTCTCTCATCGAGACCTCCAATCGACCCGTCCCTGATCGGCGAGCCGCCGGGCCGAGAACGCTCCGGACGGCCTCCCGATACGCTCGAGCGAGGGCCTTCGCGGAGCCTGCTCAGGGCTGGGCGGCCTTGCGCAGGGGCCTGGCGAAACGCTGGCCGGTGAGGGTGAAGCCGGTGGCGAGGCAGAAGGCCCGCGATTCCGGCCGGTCGGCATCGACCAGGGCTTCCAGGCTGGCGCAGCCCGCCATCCGCGCCGCCTGCGCCGCGGCCTTGAGGAGGAGCCGGCCGATGCCCCGGCGGCGGTCGTCGGGTGCCACCAGGAGCACCGTGATCTGGGCGACCGGGGCGCCGGATAGGAGGGTCCGGTACCAGTTCATCACCACGAGCCCGGAGGGCGGCCCCCATTCCACCGCGACGAGGGCCGCGGCCTGCTCGCGCCGCAGCGTCTCGAGACGGTCCGCCGCGTCGCGGGCCGACAGCGTCAGGCCGCAGGCGTCGAACAGCTGCGACAACCCGGGGGCGTCGCCGGCCGCGGCGGCGCGGATCTCCAGGCCGTATCGTGTGCCCAAGCCCATCTCCGACCGCGAAAGGGCGCCGGCCATCGTCGCCGGTCCGGGCGCGCGCCGGTCGCCGAGCCTCCCGACCATATAGGCGGAGCGGGCCCGCACGGCGACGGGTCCGCGCGCGGCTCAAGGCGTTGCGCTATCGGACACGGGCCGCCTATAGGGCGTCGGCACAACCGCCACCGATCGCAGGACCCTCATGTCCGCCCCTCCGAGCCGCCGCGCCGTTCTGTTGCCGCTCGCAGGGCTGGCCTGCCTTGCCCCCGCCGCCCTGAGCGCCCCGGTCTTGAGCGCCCAGGTCTTGGCGCCGCCGGGCTCCGCCATCCCCGTGTTCCGGCGCGGCATCGGCGTTTCGCACGCGATGGGCTGGGCCGAGGTCGCTGACGACGGCTCCTATGCCGAGCCGCCGTTCTCGGGGCCGCGCTTCCGCTTCGACGGGCCGCAGCGCAGGGCGATCCGCACGGCCGGGTTCGACTTCGTCCGGCTCGCCGTCGACGTCGGCCCGTTCCTCGCCGCGGACGCAGCCAGGCGGGCGCGCATCGACCGCCGTCTCGTCGAGACCGTCGAGGCGCTGCTCGACGACGGCCTCGGGGTCGTGGTCGATCTCCATCCCAGCGACATGCATCCGGCCTACACGCCGACCGCGCTGACCGCGGGCGCCACGGCGCCGGCCTTTCTCGCCTACCTGGGTTTGGTGACCCGCACGGCCGCCAGCCTCGCCGCGCTGGTCGCACGGCGGCGCCCGGTGTCGGCGCCGCGGCTCGCGTTCGAGCTGATGAACGAGCCGGAGATGTCGCAGGCCGCATGGCAGCCGATGCTGGAGGCGGCCTACCAGGCGGCGCGCCAGGGCTCCACCACGCTGCCGCTCGTCCTCGGTGGCGGTGAGCAGAACGCGGCCGCCTCCCTGGACGCCCTCGACATCCGCCCCTTCGCGGACGATCCGGCGGTGCTGTACACGTTCCACAGCTACGAGCCCTGGCAGTTCACGCACCAGGGCGTGCAGGGCAACCCGGCCTATCCGTTCGACGCGGTGCCCTATCCGGCACCGGCGGGGTCGCCGGCGATGGAGCGGGCCACCGCTCTGCGGATCGCCGGCCTCCCGAGCGATGCGCTGCGGGCTGCGGGCGGGGCGGCGGCGGCCGGCGACGCCCTGCGCCGCTACAGCCGGTCCGGCTTCGACCGGGCCGCCCTCGACGCGATCTTCCGCAGGGTGAGCGCCTGGCGACAGGCGCAAAAGCTGCCCGCCCACGCGATCCTGCTCGGCGAGTTCGGGGCTCACCTCACGCCCTACCAGCGCACCGACGAGGGAGCGGCGGCGCGCACCCGCTGGCTGCACGACATGCGGAACCTCGCCGAGGAGCACGGGTTCGCCTGGGCCGCCTGGACCTACGTCGGGAGCGGCGGCTTCGCCTTGGCCAACAGCGAGATCGGCCCCGGCTTCGACCCGGCCACCGCCGACGCGCTCGGCCTCGCCGCGAGCGGTGCGAACCCGACGCGTCCCTGATCGCAGCGCGGATCGCGGCAACGGTTTCTTGACCGCGATTCCCGTCCGGCGCCGGCACCGATCCTCGCATCGCGGTCCCGGCGCGGCGATTGCGGCATGGGCCCATCGAAGGGCCGGGTCAGTCTCGAAACGGCACGGTCCCGTCCGGCCGTGACGCGTCGATGCGGCCGGCATCCCCATCAGCGACGAGACATCGAGATGCACGCCGTCAAGAACCTGATCTTCCATGGTGTCGGCCTTGGCGCCATGGGCCTCGCGGCCGCCCGTCACCGCATCGGCGGCTATCGGAGGCCCACCGATTTTGCGTCGGAAGACCTGACGCAGGCGATCGCGCATGTCGTCGGGATCGTCCAGGATTGGAACGACACCCTGTCCCGCCTCGGCACGCATCCACGCAGCGTCCGTGGCCTCGACGTCCTGGAACTCGGGCCCGGGGCCACCCTCGGCACCGGCGTCCTGCTCCGGGGATTCGGCGCTTCGTCCTACCTCGCCGTCGACGTCAACGAGCTGGCCGCGCAGACGCCCTCGGCCTTCTACCGCATGATCGCCGAGGCGCCGCTCCCCGACGGATGCGATCCCGCCATCGTGCGCGCCGTCGCCGAGTCTCTCGCGCAGGGCCGGGAGGCGGGCGTCGGCTATGCGACGGACCCGGACTTCGACATCGTGCGTGCGGCGGCCGGCCGGACCTTCGACGTGGTGGTCAGCAACGCGGCGTTCGAGCACTTCGACGACGTCGATGCGGTGATCGCCGACCTCGGCCCGGTCATGAGGCCGGGGGCGGTCTTCATCGCGATGGTGGATTTCCAGACCCATTCCCGCTGGGTCCGCCGCGTCGATCCCAACAGCATCTACCGCATCGGCCCGTCCCTCTATCGCGCCATGACGTTCCCGGGGCAGCCCAACCGCCTGCGGCCGCGAGACTACCTGGAGTCCCTCGCCCGCCACGGCTGGAGGGACGCGCAGGTGCATCCCGTCGACCGGGCGCCCCCGGACTACCTCGCGTGGAGCCGACGCTCGCTGGCCGCTGACTATCGCGACGACGAGGCCCGCATGGACGTGCTGACCGGGATCGTCACCGCGCGAAAGCCCTGAACGCTCATGCCAGGCCGGGCGAGTCGCGAGCCGGCCGTCACGCCCGGCCGTCCTGCGACCCCGGTTGCCATGGCCCGTGACCGGTGGATCTCGGTAATCATGTCTCGCATTTTAGAGAAACGAACCCTCACGACGGAGCGTTCACGGCAGTCATGGACAAAATGAACCCGTGAACGCCGATTAACGACAGTTTAACTCGGCAAAGTAACGACAATGATCGGTCGAAATATCGCATAAATTTACCTCGTCTCGATCCTGGGCTTTGCGTAAGGCCGTTGGGATGGCAAGAGTTGCACTAGGCAGGACCGATGTGATGATGAGCTCCGACAGGAACGACGACATTCAGGAGCCCGGTCCGACATCCGGTAACGCTCCGTCCGTCACCATCGTCATCAAGGCTCTCAACGAGGAGCGCTGCATCGCCCGCGCCATCGACAGCGCGATGGCGGCGCTGGCCGCCGCGGGGGTCACGGACGGGGAGGTGATCCTCGCCGACAGCCGCTCCGCGGATAGGACCGTCGCGATCGCGACGGCGCGCGGCATTGCCGTCGCGCGCCTGTCGGATGCTGTGCCGCGTAGCTGCGGCATCGGTCCCCAGCTCGGCTACCAGCACGCGCGCGGCGACATGGTGTGCCTGATCGACGGCGACATGGCGCTCGCCCCGGGGTTCTTGGTGGCGGCCCTCGCGTTCCTGCGCGAGCATCCCGCCGTCGCCGGCGTCGGCGGAACGGTGCGCGACGTCAACGTCGTCAACCTCGAGTTCGACCGTCGTGCCCGCCGCGGCGCGCCGGACCTGCGACCGGGCCCGGTCGACCGGCTCAACGGCGGCGGCCTGTACCGGCGCAGTGCCATCGCGTCGGTGGGCTACTTCAGCGATCGCAACCTGCACGGCTACGAGGAGTTCGACCTCGCCGTCCGCCTGCGCACGGCGGGCTGGTCGCTGCATCGCCTAGCCACACCCTTCGTGGATCATTACGGCCATACCATCGGCGGATACCCGCTGCTGATGCGCCGGATCACGAGCCGCTACCTCGACGGGATCGGCGAACTCCTGCGCGGTGCCCTGGGCAAGCCGCACCTTCGCACCACGTTGCGCGACCTGCCGGAAATCCGGCTGTGGCTGGCGGTCTACTTCGGCTGGGCGCTCGGGCTCCTGGCGGTGATCGCATTGCCGGCCGCCCTGGCGCTCGCGGCCCTCGGTGCGCTCGTCCTGGTGCCGGTGGCGGGGATGAGCCTGCGCTACCGCTCGCTCGCCCTCGGCCTCTATGCCTTCGTCGCCTGGAACGCGCACGCCTTCGGCATGGCGCGCGGCTTCCTCCGGCCCAGGGTCGCGCCGGACCTGCCGATCGACGCCCTCTTCGTGCCGGGCAAGACCGTCTCCGGAGAGCGGCCGTCCGGCGAGCCCGCCACGGCGCGGACGGCCCTGCCCGCGGAAGGGGCGAGGTCCGGCAGGAGCGATGTTTCACGTGCAACGGCGTCGGCCCTGGGTGCCTGCATCCTGTGCGTGACGATGGCCGGCCACACGACGGCCGGCCCGGAACGGCACGGCGATGCGCTCCGCACGCAGATCGGCGGCGTCCGCGGCCTCGCGTCGCCCTCATCGGACGGTGGGCGTCGCCATGCGGTTCTCACGTCCTCGGACGACGCCGATGTATAAGTATTCGGAGCCCTCGCGGGACATGCCGCCGGCGCGGGGTCCGGCACGGCCGCGCGGCGCGGCGGTGCCGGCCGTGGCACCCTACACCGTCACGCTGCCGCCGCTGACGCCGATGGTGCTCGCCTTCATGGTCTGGCGCCATCGGATCCAGGTCGCCGTCTTCGGGCTCGTGTTCGCTCTGCTCGGTCTCGCCTTCGGCGTCCTGGCGCCCGCGAAATATGCGGCCTTCACGCAACTCATCATCGATCCCACCGACCTTCGCGTCACCGACCGCAGCCTGCGGACGGCGAGCCAATACAGCGACGCGCTCATCGCCCAGGTCGAGAACGAGATCCGCGTCATCACCTCGTCCTCGGTGCTCGACCGGGTGGTCAGAGCGGAACGGCTCGACCGCGACGACGAGTTCGTCCCGAAGGGGTCGCCCGGCCTCCTGTCGGGGATCGCGACCTCCGTGCGCGGCCTGTTCGGCGCCGCCGAGCCGCAGCGCCAGCCCGCACCCGCGCTCACGGCGCTCCGCGCGCTCGACAAGGTCGTCAGCGCCAAGCGCGACGAGCGCACCTACGTGGTCACCATCGGCGCGACGAGTCGCGATCCGGACAAGGCGGTGCGGCTCGCCGACGCCGTCGTCGACGCCTACGTCACGGAGACGGCCCAGACCCGGGACGAGGTCAGCCGCAAGATCGCCGGCTCGCTCAACGACCGCATCGCGGAGCTCAAGAGCGCGGTGGAGCAGGCCGAGCAGCGGATCGAACGCTACAAGCGCGCCAACAACATCGTCTCGGCCGTGGGCTCGAGCGTCACCGAGCAGCAGCTCGTCGCCGCGAGCACCCGCTACCAGGCCGCGGCCAACGCGGTGACGCAGGCGCAGTCGCGCTACCAGCAGGTCATGCAGGCCCGCGGCAGCGGCGATGTCGGTGCGATTCCCGACGCGCTCCAGTCCGCCACCGTGATGAACCTGCGCAGCCAGGTCACCGAGGTGCAGCGGCGCCTGAGCGACCTCTCCGCGACGCGGGGCCGCCGCCACCCCGAGGTGATCGAGATGACCGCGCAGGAGGCCACGGTGCGGCGGGCCCTGAACGAGGAACTCGGCCGGATCGCGGTGGCCGCCAAGACCGACCTCGACCGGGCCCGGGCCGACGAGCGCGAGAACCAGCGGACATACGAGACGCTGAAGGCCGCCGTGAGCACGAAGGACGATGCCAGCGTGCGCCTGCGCGAACTCGAGCGCGACCTCCAGGCCAGCCGCTCGGTCTACGAGACCTTCCTCAACCGGACCAAGGAGGTCTCGGAGCAGACGAAGATCGACGAGGCCAACATCCGCGTGATCTCGCGGGCCCAGGTGCCGGAGCGGCGTTCGTATCCGCCGCGCACCCTCCTTCTCGTCATCGTCGGCTTGGTGGCGGGGCTGGCCCTCGGGGTCGGGATCGCCATCGCGCGGGGCCTCATCCGCAAGAGCGGGATCACGCTGCGGCCGAACCGGATGCCCGGCGCCCTGTCGATCCGGCGGTCGTAGAGCGCCCGCGGGAACGGCGGCGACCGAGGGCGGGGTGGGAAGACGTGTCGCCGTCCGAGGCACCGATGTCCGCGACGGGTTCGTCCGGTCGCTGTCCCTATACCCGCACCGGGCCTCGGCCCGCGCGGGGCGACGATCCGACGATTCCGGGCGGAATGCGAGAAGAGGAGCGAGGCGGATGACGACGACCATCGAACGGCACCCCACCCACTCCGGGCCTCTCGCTTGCGGCCCCCTGCGGGAGATCGCCCGCCGTGATCGCGCGGCCCGGACGACGTGCCATGTCCGAGCGTAGCGGAGTCCGAACCCCGTCCGAGCGTCCGGGCGCGCCGGCCGGCGAACCGTTGCGACTGCGCCTCCGGCGCGCGGCGGCCCGGCTCGTGCGGACGCGCACGCAGCTCGTCCGGTTCTCCGAGCCGCTGGTCTCGTTCACCTTCGACGACGTGCTGGAGACGGCCTGCACGGTCGGCGCGCCGATCCTGGAGGAGGCCGGGGCGCGGGGCACGTTCTACTGCGCGGGCCATCTTCACGATGGCTGGACCGGACCGGCGCTGGCATCGCCCGATCAGGTCGTCGCCCTGCATCGCCGTGGCCACGAGATCGGCTGCCACACCTATACGCACCGGGCGGTGTCGGACCTGTCGCGCGAAGCGCTGGCGGCGGACCTCGCCCGCAACCGGGCGCATTTCTCGGGGCTCGCGCCGGACATGGCGCTCTCCAACTTCGCCTATCCGTTCAACACCACGTCGCTGCGCGCCAAACGGCAGCTGGAGCGATCGTTCGCGACCTGCCGCGCCGGCGTCCCCGGCGTCAATGCCGGCAGGATCGACCTCGGCTACCTGCGCGCCGTGGAACTGGCGGACGGCTTCGCCGACCGCGCCGCGATCCGGGCCTGGATCGCCCGCGCCGTGCGCGAGCGCGGCTGGCTGATCTTCTTCAGCCACGGCATCGCGCAGGTGCCCGAGCCGTGGGGCTGCCACCCGGACCTCCTGCGGTTCGCGGTGGCGGAGGCCGGGACGCAGGGCGCCCGCATCGTTCCCGTGGCCGAGGCCGTTCGCCGTGCCGCCGGGGGGACGACCGCCGAGCCGGAAAGGGCATTCCACTCATGACCGCGGTCCTGACCGAGCCCGCGCGGCAGCGCGCGCATGCCGGCACCGAGCCGATGCGCCTCCTGTCGGTGAACAACTACCACTATCGCCGTGGCGGCGCCGAGGTCGTGTTCCTCGAACACAACCGGCTGATGCGCGAGACCGGGTGGGACGTCACGAGCTTCGCGATGAAGCATCCCAAGAACCTGCCCTCCGACTCGCAAGCCTCCTTCGTGGACGAGATCGAGTTCGGCCAGAGCTACGGAATGCTGCGCACCCTGCGCCAGGCCGCGACGCTGATCTATTCGTTCGAGGCCAGGGCGAAGCTGCGCCCCCTCATCGCCGCGCAGCGCCCCGACGTGGCGCATGTGCACAACATCTACCATCACATCTCGCCCTCCTTCCTGCCGCTCCTGAAGCAGGCGGGCATTCCGGTGGTGATGACGCTCCACGACCTCAAGATCGCCTGCCCGGCCTATACGATGCTGAGTCAGGGCAAGGTCTGCGAACGCTGTCGCGGCGGCAGGATCTACAACGTCGCCGTGCGACGCTGCGTCAAGAATTCCATCGCCCTGAGCGGGCTCGTCATGGTCGAGACGCTCATCCATCGGATGCTCGACATCTACGATCGCAACGTCGACCGCTTCGTCGTGCCGAGCCGGTTCTACATCGACAAGCTCGTCGAATGGGGCTGGCCCCGCGAGCGCTTCGTCCACATCCCGAACTTCGTCGACGTGAACGACTTCACCCCGAGCCATCTGCCGGGGGAGGGGTTCCTCTACGTCGGGCGGCTGAGCCCCGAGAAGGGTCTCGACACGCTCATCAAGGCCGCCGCCAAGGCGGGGCAGCGGGTGTCGCTGGTGGGAAGCGGCGCCATGGAGCCGCAGTTGCGCAGCCTCGCCGCCGAGACCGGGGGCGACGTGCGCTTCCTCGGCTACCTCACGGGCGAGGGCCTGCACGAGGCCATCCGGTCGAGCCGGGCCGTGGTGCTGCCCTCGACCTGGTACGAGAACGGACCGATCAGCCTGATGGAGGCCTACGCCCTCGGGCGCCCCGTCATCGGCACGCGCATCGGCGGCATCCCGGAGATGGTCCGCGAGGACGTCACCGGCCTGATCGTGCCCCCCAGCGACGCCGATGCCCTCGCGGCGGCGATGGCGCGGCTCGCCGCCATGCCGGCCGAGCCTGCCGCGGCCATGAGCCGGGCCGCCCGCGCCCTCGTGGAGGACGAGTTCTCGGTCGAGCGCTACCGCAGCCGCATCCTGTCCCTCTATGCAGACATCGCGCGAGGCCCGACGTGAGCGCCATGACGAGCCGGCCGTCTTCCTCGCCCCGCGTGCCGCTGCGCATCATGATGCTCGGCCTGCGCGGCATCCCCGACCTGCAGGGCGGGGTCGAACGGCATGTCCAGGAACTGGCGCAGCGCCTCGTGCGCTCGGGCTGTGCGGTCGAGGTGATCGGACGGGCGCGCTACCTCCCGTCGCGGCGTCCCTTCGAATGGCGCGGTGTGCGCGTCACGCCGCTGCCGTGCCCGCGCATGACCGTCCTCGAGGCGCTCGTGCATACGTTCCTCGGCGTGCTCTACGCCGCGTGGGTCCGGCCCGACATCCTCCACATCCACGCCATCGGTCCGAGCCTGCTCGTGCCGCTGGCGCGCGGCCTCGGTCTGCGGGTCGTCGTCACCCATCACGGCTTCGACTACGACCGCGAGAAATGGGGCCGCCTGGCGCGCGCGATGCTCCGTTTCGGGGAATGGGCCGGGATGCGTTTTGCCCACGGCCGCATCGCCGTCTCGCGCGACATCGCCTCGGTCGTCACCGCCCGCCACGCGGTGGCGGTGTCGCCGATCCCCAACGGCGTCACGGTCCATCCCGTGCCCCCGGAGGCCGGCACGCTCGACCGCTTCGGCCTCGAACGCGGCCGCTACGTCGTCATGGTGAGCCGCCTCGTGCCCGAGAAGCGCCACCTCGACCTGATCGAGGCCTTCGCCAGGGCCGACCTGCCCGGCTGGAAACTCGCCCTCGTGGGCGGCGCCGATCACGCGGACAGCTACTCGCGCCAGGTGCTCGACCGGGCGAACCGGACGAAGGGGGTCGTCACCACGGGCTTCCAGACCGGTCCGGCGCTACAGGAGCTTCTGGCCCATGCCGGCCTGTTCGTGCTGCCGTCGAGCCACGAGGGGCTTCCGATCGCGCTTCTCGAGGCCCTGTCCTACGGAGTGCCGACCCTCTCCAGCGACATCCCGCCCAACCGCGAGGTCGGCTTGCCCGAGGCCTGCTACTTTCCGGTCAGGGACATCGGCGCGCTGACGAACGGCCTGGTCAGGGCCTGCAACCGCCTGCTGGACGAGGCCGAGCGCACCGAGAGCCGCGAGCGGATCCGCCGCGTCTTCGACTGGGACGTCATCGCCGCGCGCACCCGCGAACTCTACATCACCGTCCGCGACGCCCCTTCCCCGCGCACGCGGGCTCCCGGCCGGGCGCCGCTCTCCCGCCCGGGCCCCTGAGCGCTCGGGGACCCTGAGCGCGCTGACGTCCGGGCTGCGGCGCGCGCAGTCCGCGACGGTGGCCCGAGCCCGGCTCGACGACAGCGCCCACAGCTCCGATGACGCCCTGCAGGCCGCGCCGCTCCCGGCGTGATCGCGCCGACGCGCCGGCAGGCGTGCCGGATACGGGCGCCCGCTCCGTTCGGTGAAGCGCGTCCGGTCCCCTCTGCGGAGAAAGGTTCGGGGTGGGGCCGGTTCCGCTGGCCTCCGCGATGGGACACCCGGCCACCTCCTCACCGCATCCGAGTGGGTCCGGGTACGTGGGGGCAGATCTCGGGCATGTCCGGGCGCCGTGGGCGAGGAGAGCAAAGCGGGAACCGTGTGACCCGGCCCGCGCGGCGCCCCGGGCGAAGCCCACGTCCGCATGACGGCGTGATCGACGGGACGTGGTTTGTCAGGCCGTCACGTCGACGACGGTCGCCGGCCTCCGTCGCTCCGGAGGGTGGGGCCGCCCCATCGTGCGATGGCACCGCGCGTCACGGACGATGCCCCACACCCCCGTTCGTCAGTCCGGCTTCTTGGCGAACCTGCGCATGAGCGCCCACTTGTAGGGCCGCAGCCTCTGCCAGACCGTCAGGGTCCGAAGCCAGGCGAGGAACGCGCCGGCACGCAGGGACAGGCGGCCGAGCCACGTGACCGGGATGCGCGCCTCGTACAGCGGGATCGTCACGTCGCAATACTCGTATTTGTAGTCCTCGTTGCCGATCCCGAAGTCGAACCAGCGGTAGCCGTTGGCATGGCACCAAAGGATCAGTTCGTCGTTTAGGATGCGGCCCGGCGAAAACTTGCGCCAGGTGCCATCGGCATAGGCGGTCATCAGGAAGTAGAAGCGGTCACCCATCACGAGGCCCCAATGGCTCGCGATGATCTCCGCGTCCGCCTGCACGGCCGAGAGGTGGACGGGGGCGAGCTGGGGCAGGCGGCGCGTCGCCTCGCGGAAGAACTCCAGCTTCCCCGGCAGTTCGAAGCCGGGCACCCGCGTCTCCGCGAAGCGCCGCGTCTTGTTGACCACCATGGCGTCGAAATAGACGTTGGCCATGTCGGTGGTGTCGGCAGCCGAGAAGGAGACCGTCCGCTCCTTCATCAACTGGCGCTGATAGCGCTTGTGGCGCTTCGAGGCCGGAATGCGACCCTCGACCTCGGCGCGGCTGCCGTGCAGGCTCATGACGTGGCCGGCCTCCGGCATGAGCACCGCGCCGAGGTGGATCAGCGGATTGGGCAGGTCGCCGACCTCGGGCGGCATCTTGTCGAGCACGGCGATGTCGAAGTGCGGCAGAGCCGTCTGGATCCGCGCCCAGATCTCGCCGGCCATGCCGGGATCGATGTCGGCGCTGGGCGGAAAAAGGACCGGCTGGCAGTAGTCCGAGACGCTGCCGTCGAGAAAGCCGAGGACGCGCACGCCGCGCTTTCGCTCGATGCCAAGGGCGAGCAGCATGACCGGCCGGCCGGCCGCGTCATGGACCCCGACGCAATGGACGCTGATCGACCGCGCCCGGCCGATCGTATCGATCCAGATGTCGAGGATGTCGGCGCACTGAAAGACGTGGCACCGCGCCTCGCCCAGCCGGTCGGTGCGGGGCCACTCGGCGAAATCGGCCGGCGACCTGCCGACCGTGATCACCAGCGAGGCGACGGTCATGTCCCGGCGCTGCGCGGAGGCGGTCTCTCGGGCAGGAACCGCTGACGTTTCATGCATGTCGACCGACGTCATTTATCGCGCGCCTTCTACTGATCGGGATCTGTATCGTGGACGTCGTTTACAGATGGTGCCTGCACACGGGCTTCGTGCTCTTTGCCTTACTCAGACGTGACGCCGGTCTGCGAAACACGAGGGGAGCGCCGGCTCGGCCGTCGTCCGGGTAACGCGCGGTCGCGACGGTCCGGGGTGATGCGGCCGGCCGGCGGGGCCACGGTCGTCGTCACCGCGCCTGCTCCGCCGGACGGAAGCTCGCGCCGACGGCCCGCTCGCGGTCGCGCCGTATCAGGACGAAGAGCGCGACCCAGAAGGCCACGGCCAGGCCGACTTCGGTGATGTACAGGCTGAGGAACACGCCCGGCAGGAGGAGGTAGTAGGTCAGGACCGCCGAGACCGCCGCCCCGATGAGGTTGCCGACGTTGTAGATCGCCGCCCGGATGCCATGCCGGCCCGAGGCACCCAGAACCTCGGCTGCGGCATCGTGGATCGCCACCAGGATCACGGTCCAGCACATGATCCGCAGATCGTAGACCATGGCGGAGAATTGCGCCCCGAACAGCCACGGCATCGCCGGGGCGACGAGCCAGGTCGCCACGGCGGTGACGACGCCGATGGCGATAGCCAGCGCGGCCAGCCCGGCGATCAGGGGCCTCATGGCGTGGTAGCCGCCCACCGCCGCCCTGGCGAGGCGCGGGTACATGACCCTGTGCAACGCCTCCGTGGTCAGGATGCTGGTGTCGACGATGCGGCGGGCGACGCTGTAGGCGCCGATCGCCTCGGGCCCGGCGACGATGCTCAGCATCAGGAAATCGATGTTCTGGCGAAAGGCGCGAAACAGGAACGGCGTCGTGAAGTAGATCCCCTGCCGGACCTCGCCGCGCAGGATCCCCCAGTGCGGCCGGCCGAACCGGCGCATCGCCACGACGCAGGCGCCGGCGATGAGGACGTGCGAACCGAGCATCCAGAACGCCCATTCGCCGGCCCGGTCGACCCCGATGAGCCCGCACGCCAGGCCGGCCGCCGCGGTCCGAGCGAGCGCGAAGCCGATGTTGATCGCATTGGCGCCGCCCATCTGCCCGCGGGCGATGTAGACGCGCTCGGCGAGGAGGATGACGCGCACGAGCACGACGTTCGTCACCACCAGCGCGCTCAGCGCCAGGGCGTTCGTCAGAGGGTCCGGTGACAGGGTGATGAAGCTCGGCAGCGCGATGCCGAGGACCAGGCAGAGGACGAGGCCGGTGCCGCAGAGGAGGATGAGGTGGTGCCCGAGGGCGTTCGCGTAGAGACCGGGATCGGCCGCGACCCGCCGCACCAGGGTCTCGTCGGCGCCCAGCCCGCAGATCTGCACGGCGACGTTCGTGACCGCGATCACCGACATCAGGAGGCCGAACTGTTCGAGCCCGAGGCCGCGGGCGAGCAGCGCGAACGTGATGAGCTGCGCCGCGTTGCTGACGACGAGCGTGCTGGTCGAGAACAGGTAGCTCAGGGTGACGGCGAACCTGCGCGGGCGCGGGCCATCCGAGGAGGTTGCAATGGCCACAAACGCCCTTTTCGCACGGCTGGCTTCGGGTCTTCCGTGCGATGCGGCATACCGCGTCGCGCCGCCCCCGTCTGCCTTCGGGGCGGCGTTGTCAGGGTGTTTCCGGGCGATGCGCTTAACGCGCGATTGCAATCGAGCCCGGATAACCGAGGGATCACCGGTGGTAGGCGCGACGGGCGACCGGTGCCTGCTCCCGAGGCGATCCCAGGGTGCTCCCGTCCCGCGAAATCCGCCGCCGGCGTCGGTTTCACCGAGCCGGTCGGCGATCGATTAACCGGGAGGCGATTAACCGGGAGGTAAGGGCGCCCGGCGGATCGTCGCGTCCGGCTCCCCGACCCCGCCTGCCCCGGCTCGCGCGCGCGCGTGCGACCGGCGGCGGGGGATCGACGGTCGCGACGAGGAGCCGATCATGAGCGACGGCAGCATCCCCCTATCGGCTAGCGATCACCGGGACCGGACGGGGGCGCATGCCGGCGGTCACCTCGTCGGCGTGTGCCTCCTGGTGGCGACGCTGCTGTTCTACTTCGTGTCGACGAACCCCTTCGTCGACCTGACGGCGGCGGCGGCGGTCGATCCGGCCACCGACAAGTCCAACACCCTCAACCAGATCGTGTTTCTGTCCCTCACGGCCGGGCTCTGGCTGTTCGCCCTGGCCGCGCCGATGCGGGGCGAGATCGGCCAGCCCCGCACGCTCCTCGTGGCGCTCACGATCTGGTTCCTGATGGCCTCGGCCATCTCGGACCATCCCGATCTGGCGATCAAGAGGACCGTCCTGGCGATCCTGACCTGCGTCAACGCCAGCATCATCGTGTTCCTGCCCCGCTCGGAGGCGCAGTTCGCCCGCATCCTCGCGCTCTGCGTCGCGGCGACCCTCGCCATCGCCTTCTTCGGCGTGCTGTTCCTGCCGAACCTGTCGATCCACCAGTTCTCCGAGCTGCGCGAGCCGATGAACGCCGGGCTTTGGCGGGGCCATTTCCCGCACAAGAACGCGGCCTCGACGGTGATGGTCGTGATCAGCTTCGTCGGTCTCTATGCCTTCCGGAAGGGCCTGAGGCTCCTGGGGGCGACGGTCTTCGTCTTTGCCGTGGTGTTCCTCCTCCACGCCGGCGGCAAGACCGCCACCGCCGCGCTGCCCGCCATCCTCATCCTGTCGTGGATGTTCGAACGCTGGCGGTTCCTGCGCATCCCGATCGTGGTCGGGGGCGTGGTGGCCATCAACACCCTCACCCTCGGTTCCACGACGGTACCCGCGATCCGCGACCTGGTCGCCGCCATCGGCATCGACCCGACCTTCACCAACCGCAGCGACATCTGGAGGATCGGCGTCGATGCGGTGGCGCAGAAACCGGTGTTCGGACACGGCTTCCAGCTGTTCTGGCAGACCGGCGACATGGTCTACCGCGCCGGCAGCGGCCAGGACTGGGCCGCGGCCGCCTTCAACGGCCACAACGCCTATCTCGACAGTGCGATCACCACTGGCATTCCGGGGCTGATCCTGACGTTGCTGTTCGTGATCGGGGTCCCGCTCCGCGGCCTCGCGCGCACGCACGCCACGCGGTACACGCCGCTGAACAAGCTCTACGTCGACATCTGGCTCTATGCGCTGTTCACCGCCTGCGTGGAGAGCATCTTCTTCAGCTCCGGAAGCGTCCTGTGGTTCATGATGCTGGTGGCGATCGCGGGTCTGCGCCTCCAGGGACGGGCCACCCCGGTCGACGACACGGGAAGCGCCCCGCACCGCCCGTCCGGCCCCCGTCCCGGGGCGGAAAGCGCCTGACGGGCGAAACGCTTGACCCACGGCGGGAGCCGTGGCTTCTGGGGCGCGCGACGCCCCCGACTCCGTAGCTCAGCTGGATAGAGCAGCCGCCTTCTAAGCGGCAGGTCGTTGGTTCGAGCCCAACCGGGGTCGCCAGGCATTCCGGCGTATCGTCAATGAGTTGGCGCGTCGCCATGGGTCGGTGGCCACCGGCGGCGAAGCCCTCTTCGCCCCATCGCCTCCGTCGACGTGCCCGGCTGAGCGGCCCCGGCCGCATGTGACCTCCCGACCTCGCCGACCATTTGCAACCCCCGAGCGCGAACCATTTCGACGCATGCGCGTTTGTCATGCCGTTCGAACATCCGGACGCGTGGAGGTTTCAATGCGCAAGATACTCGTGGTGACGGCTGCCCTGGGGGCCCTGATGCTGCAGGACGCGCCGAGCTTCGCGCAGGGGTTCCGGATCGGTCCCGGCGGCGTCGAGGTCGACGACGGGCGCGGCTACCGCGAAGAACGGGACGATCGCCGCTTCCGCCGCATGTGCCGCGAGCTTCGCGACCGCTGCGAGAACAAGGATCTCTACGCCGAAGAGGGCCAGGGCAACTGCCGGCGCTACCGCCGGACCTGTGGCTGAGGCCGTCCGAGCGGATCACCGCCGGAGGTCGAACGATCGGCCTCCGCAAACGTTTGACGTCGCCGACACGAGGATGCCGGCATGAAGACGTTTTGGGTTTCGGCACTCGTCGGCGTGAGCTTCGCCGGGCTGAGCCTCGTCGCTGCGATCGATCAGGCCGTGGCGCAGCGCGGCGGCCCCGACTACGGCTACGGCACCGACGAGGGCGATGACCGCAACCGTAGCGATCGCCGCCGCCGCGACAACGATGACGACCGGCGCCGATACCGCGATCGCACCGACGAGATCGACCGCAACGCCGAGCGTGATCGCGAGACCGACGAGGATCGCGATGTGCGGCGCCCGCGACGCTACGACAACGACGATCGCATGCGCGATCGCGGGGACCAGCGGGCGCCGCGGGCGCGATTCGACGAAGACGAGTATCTGCGCTGCCATCCGGACGTCCGCCGCGCCGTCGAGCGTGGGGATCTCGAGTCCGGCGCCCTGCACTACCGAACCTTCGGTCGTCGCGAAGGGCGCAAGCTCACCTGTCCCCTGAAGGTCTAGGACGGGGTCGCCGTCCGATCGGCTGATCCGGTCTTGGTGAGGTCCGGTGCGTATGGCATGGTCGGTCCATGCCATACGCGGTCGAGATCACCCTGGCCGAACCACCGTCCGCGGACGGTGACGACGCCTTGCCGATGTACCTGCTGCCAGACACCTTCGATACGGTCGGCGATGCCAAGGCCGCGGCCGAGGCGCATATCGCCGGCTTGCCGCGCGATCCGGCGACGGTCTTCTTCGCCATCACCGACCAGAACGGCCTGACCGTCACGACGAGCGCGGAGCAGGCGGGTTAGGGCGCCCCGCGTTTTCGGCGAGGTGTCGCCGCTGACGGCGCCGCGCCTATCCGCTCACGAGGTGGACGAGATAAGCCCCCAGGAGGGCGACCGGCACGCTGACGACCATCGTGTCGGCATAACGGGCGAGCCCGGCGTACACGCCGCTCTGGAAGGCCTCACGAATTCCGAGCGACCACAGGGCGAGGGGGGCCAGCGCCCCCACGAGCAATCCGCCGACGTACCAGGGCATTCGCGTGTCGCTCCTTCAAGACCGCCCGGTGCCGGCCGGCGCAGGGTCGCCCCTGACGGCCGCGTCGTAACCCGCCAGCCACTGGGCATGCGCCTGCGTGCCTTCGGCGTAGGGCACCGATTCCCGGGCCAGGCCCTTTCCCGGCGCATAATACCCGAGCGCGAAATGGTCGAGGTTGTCGTCCGGCGACTCCATCAGGCGTCGTCCCTGTCGATGTCGACGTTCATCTCGGCCTCGTCGAAGGTGTAGCCCTCGAGCCAGTCGGCGCTTTCCTGCGATCCGGCGGGATAGGGGTTCGCGTCCGCGGGCTTGCCGGCGCCCTTCGCGACCTTGCCCTCGTTCATCACGGTGGTCGACACGAAGTTCATGCTAGCACTCCTCTTCGGCACGCCTCGCACGCGCCTACCGAGTATGTAGGGCCGGGCGATCGGAAAAGCCCGGCCTATCGGTCCGTCGGATCCGCGCGCAGGTCCGTCACCGTCCCGATGGTCAGCTCGTCGACCCGCAGGCGGCGGATGTGCGCCTCGCGGATCGAGACCCGCCGGACGGACAGGCGGCCGATGGAGAAGGCGCCGACGGCGACCGCCCCAAGGGCCAGGGCACCGATCGCGATCGCGCCCAAGGCCAGGGCGCCGGTCGCCTCGGCACCGGTCGCGGCTGCCCCGGTCGCCGCCGCGCCGGTCACGCGGGTGGTGCGAACGGACGGGCGGGCTCCGCCCACGTCGACCGGTGCCGGCCGATCATCGAGAGTACGCTCCGGCATCGCGACGATCCTCCAGGAGACCCGATCGCACGGCGGCGACCCGTCCCGTTCGGCGACTTGCGCCGCCAGCTTGCACCGGTTTCTCCCGCGCTCATAACGGTTAGGTCGTCCTGCCGCGACCCGATCGGGGCGACCCCGCAACTGGCGCCGGTCATCCGGGCGATCAGGCCGTGCAGGCGCCGCCGATGGGCAGCACGACTTCCGGGTAGCGGCTGTTCTTGCGGACGCCCTTGCGGACCGGCCACTTCAGGGTCTTGCGGATCGTGAGGCTGTCGCTGCCGTGGTCCGGGCTCAGGATCCCGCTGGCGAAGAGGATGCGATAGGGCATCTCGACTTCGACGTAGAGGAAGCGGGTGCCGGCCTCCTCATTCGAGAAGAGGTGGGTCACGTCCTCGCCGACGGCGCGCGGGGCGGCATTGGCGGTGGCGGCCGTCGAGCAGACCTTGGCGGTGACGGCGCCGTCCTTGGCGGCGGCCCCGATCGTGCTCAGCCTGACCTTGGCGGTCGTCCCGTCGAACGGCGGCAGGATGAGGCCGGCCGCACCGAACAGCTTGGCGGCGGCCGCCGCGTCGAGGGTCTCGCCGTGGCTTGCGATCTCGCCGATCGCGCGGGCCAGGAAACCGACCTTGCGGGCATTGTTGGCGAAATGCGAGAGCTCGGCGCATCCGACGATCATCAGGATGAGGATCGGCGCGAACATCGCGAATTCGACCGCCGCGATCCCGTCCTCGGCCGCGCGGAACCGACCCGCGAGGGAGCGTGCGCCCGGCCGATCCCCGGCACGCGGCCCCCGGACCGTCATGGCGCGGGCGTCGTTCCCGGGGCCGCGCATTCGGCGGGAAGGCCGAGGCCGTCCTGGATGCGGAAGGTGTAGGCCGCCTGGAGGACGCGGTTGCCGTTGGCGAGTTCCTCGTGGCCCAGGCTCAACCCTGACAGTCCGACGAACTCCGCGGCGACCTGAAGCACGGCGATGGCGCCGTCGCGCGGACAGTCGGAGGTGGTCCCGAAGCCCTCGCTCCAGGCGCGGGTCGCCGGGTCGATCGGCAGGGCGACGGAGGCGGTGGAGAGCGTGTCGAACGTCCGCAGGTGGATCCGGATCGAATCGCAGTTGAACAGGGCGCCGATCTGCCCGCAGATCTCGGTGCGCAGGGCGGACGTCGACGGCGTCTGGCCGCTGGGGGCGGCCACGAGCGTGTCGCTGGAGATCTTGCGGGCGGCGATCTCGGTGGCGTTGTCCATGGCGTGCCCCATCCAGTACATCAGGGCCACTTCCAGGATCACGAGGAAGGTCATCAGCATCGGCAGCGCGATCATCGCGAATTCGACCGCCGCCGCTCCTGTGCGGTCCGAGCCGATCGAGCGTCCTCGCGTCGCGCATCGCCGCAGGGCGGCGCCCGTCCTCGCGACCGCGGAACCGGCGGTCGTCATCGGCCGGGAATCCGCCGAGGGGGGCTGATGGTCAGGCCGGATGCCGGAGCCGTCTCCGTGTCGTCCAGCGGAGCATGCCGCGCATCCACGAGAAACCGTCCCTGTCCCGTCCGGACCATCGTGCGCGATGCTGTGCGATCGTCGGGACGTCTTGTCGCCGTCTCGAGCGATAGCACGCGGTCCTTGTTCAAACCTTTCGTCGACCTCGCATGGTCGCGGCCCGTGATTCGGTTTCCGCTTAAATCAAGCGGAAACCGAATCACCGAGCCCGCGCGGCGCCTGAGCGAAGCCCATGTCCGCATCACGAAGTGATCGCCCGGAAATGGTATGACCGGTCTTCGCACGGCGGATCGCGATTGGGCTTAACGGATCAGGTGCACGTCCCCGTCGGTCTGTCCGAGACCCTTGGGCACCGGCACCGTGGTGGCGCCGTAATTGGTGTTGATCGTCAGCTTCGGGTTGGCGGTCAGCAGCATCTGCCGCGTGACGATGACCGTGAAGGCGGATTGCTGGGCGACGTCGTTGGTGGCGTCCACCACGAACCGCCCGCGCGACAGGTAGACCGTCCCGGTCATGTTCGAGGCATAGTTGGTCTTGATCTCGTGGTTGCGCAGCAGCGGAGCGGCGCGGTCCTCGAAGAACAGCAGCCCGGCCATGGCCCCGGAGCGCGGCGCGTTGAAGTCGACGCGGGCGTTGCTGAGGAACTGGAAGGTGCTGCCCGTCCCCGTGAGGTAGAACCCGACCCCGTCGCCGCGCACGTCGGCGTTCGAATCGACCACGAAGGGGCCGTCCTTGATCACGTACTCCCCCGGCGCGAGGCTCACGTAGGAGTTGCCGCCGATGAAGAGCCCTCCGCAATAGGTGCCGGGCTGGAGCAGGTGGCGCCCCCCGGCGGTGCCCTTGTCGACGACCGACGCCTTGGTCGCGGTGCATCCGGCGGAAGGGGAGGGCGCCAGCCGGTCGGCGAGGGGGTCGTCGATGCCGCGGCAATCGCCGATGCGCGACCCGTAGAACGTCCCCTGGCCCGAGAAGCCGCCGCCGGAGCATACCCGCGCCGCCGTCACCTGGATGCCGCTGTCCGAGGCGATGCCGCTGCTGCTGACGGCGTTCGAGTGGACGTCGCAACCCTTGGCCGTGAGCCAGGCGTTCGACTTGAGGTGGATGGTGGCGCTGCTGGCCGGGTCGAGGGCGATCACGCACACCTTGCGCTGGCCGCGCAGGGTCGCCACCGAGGAGGCCTCGATCGTGCCCGGAACGATCGCCAGCATGCCCGACAGGGTCTGCTGGCGCTCCGATGTCAGCCGGACCTGGACGCTGCGCCCGTCGTCCAGCGACGAGACGGTGGTGGCAAGGCCGATCTCGGCGCCGTCGGCCGGAAACGCCTTCTTCGCCCAGTTCTCCGCCACGGCCTGCATCCGCAGCGGCTCGAAGGCGTTCACCGCGAGCTCGCGGGCGGCCGCCATCGCCGCCGCATCGGCGGCGGCCTGCAGCTGCGAGCGCTGCTTGACCCACGTGCCGTAGTCCACGGCGACCCCTCCGATCCCCATCAGCACCGGCAGGGCGAGGGCGAACAGGACGAGCGTGCCCCCCGACGTCGACGCCCGAAACGCGAGGCGGAGGGACTTCGGCGTCATCACCGCACGTCTTTCTGGTCAGGGCGGTCGCTGCCGAGGGCGCGACGGGTCTGCCGATCGATGGACCGCGAATGCTTGAGATTCGGTTGTGACCCACCCGAAGAGCGTCCCGCCCCGGCGGTCGGCCCGCGACCGCGGGACCAATGCCGTCGCATGTGGCGCGTGTCTCCTGTAGATCGTATCCGATGGAGCACCGCGAACCGCACCGGCCGTCCGATCGCCCGCGGTTCCGCTCGTGCCGCGCGGTGGCCGCATGACCGACGAGCCGGGGTTCCTGGCGGGCGGCGGCAGGGCCGCGCAGATGATCCGCGCCCGCGACTGGTCGGGCCATCCCCTCGGTGCCCCGCACGCGTGGCCCGAAGCCCTGCAGGTGGCGCTGTCGCTGGTCCTGAACTCGCCGGAATCAATGATCCTGTGCTGGGGCGAGGACCTGCACTTCTTCTTCAACGAGACCTACTTCCCGCTGCTCGGGCCGCGGCTGTCCTGGGCGATGGGATCGACCTTCGCCGAGGTCTGGGCCGACGGCTGGGAGCAGGCCAAGCCGATCATCGCCGAGGCGATGGCGGGCCGCAGCCGCCGCTTCGTCGACCTGCCCTGGACCCTCGACACCGACCGCGGCGCCAAGGAGACGTGGTGGACGTTCTCCTACTCGCGGGTGCTCGATGCCGACGGCGCCGTGGCGGGCCTGTTCATCTTCACCAACGAGACCACGGGCCGCGTCCTGGCCGATGCCGCCCTGGCCGAGAGCCAGAGGCGGCTCGAGACCGCTCTGGCCGAAGTCCGCAGCCTCAACGAGAGCCTGGAGCGGCGGGTGGAGGAGCGCACCGCCGAGCGCGACCACCTGTGGGAGAGCAGCGAGGACCTCCTCGCCTATGCCGACTTCGAGGGGCGCATCCTCAGGGTGAGCCCGTCCTGGGTGCGGACCTTCGGCCACGACGCCGAAATCCTCGTCACGACCCCCTACATGCAGCTCGTCCATCCCGACGACGTCGCTGCCGTCGCCGGCTGCCTGGCGCACCTGGAAAAGGACCGGCAGCCGGTCCGCTACGTCAACCGCCTGCGCCACGCCGACGGCTCCTGGCGCAGCATCGCCTGGTCGCTGGTCCCCGAGCCGGGCCGCGATCGCTTCAACGCGGTCGGCCGCGACGTCACCGCCGAGCTGGAGGCCGAGGCGAGCCGCCAGCGCCTCGAAGACCAGCTCCGTCAGTCGCAGAAGCTGGAGGCGGTCGGCCAGCTCACCGGCGGCGTCGCGCACGACTTCAACAACCTCCTGACGATCATCCGGTCCTCGGTGGACCTGCTGCGGCGTCCGTCCCTGCCGGAGGACCGCAGGGCGCGCTACCTCGACGCCGTCTCCGACACGGTGGACAGGGCCGCCAAGCTCACCGGCCAGCTCCTGGCCTTCGCGCGACGCCAGACCCTCAAGCCGCAGGTGTTCGAGGTCGGAGAGCGCCTGCGCAGCGTCGCCGAGATGCTCGATACCCTCATCGGCGCCCGCATCCGCCTGACGATCGAGACGCCGGAACGGCCCTGCTTCGTCGAGGCCGACCTCAACCAGTTCGAGACCGCCCTCGTCAACATGACGGTGAATGCCCGCGATGCCATGGACGGCATCGGTACCCTCGTCATCCGCCTGTCCAGCCAGGGGGACATCCCCTCGGTGCGCAGCCCGGCCACGGGGAAGGGCCCGTTCGCGGCGGTGTCGCTGACCGACACCGGCAGCGGCATCCCGGAGGACCGGATCTGCCGGATCTTCGAGCCGTTCTTCACGACGAAGGAGGTCGGGAAGGGCACCGGCCTCGGCTTGTCGCAGGTGTTCGGCTTCACCCGGCAATCGGGCGGCGACATCGCTGTGGAGAGCGTGCCGGGGGCGGGGACGACCTTCACGCTCTACCTGCCCGAAGTCGCCTCCGCTTCGCCGGCCGCGCTCGCCGCCCCGATCGAGGAGGCGTCCCCGATGGGGGGTGGCGGTCGGCGCATCCTGGTGGTCGAGGACAACGTCGAGGTCGGCCGGTTCGCGACGCAGGTGCTCGAAGACCTCGGCTACCGGACGATCCTGGCCGCCCATGCCGAGGCCGCCCTCGACATCCTCGGCACCGACGGGGCCGGCTTCGACGCCGTGTTCTCGGACGTGGTGATGCCGGGTATGGGCGGCATCGCCCTGGCCCGGCTCCTGGCCGAGCGCCTGCCCGGCCTGCCGGTGGTGCTGGCCTCTGGCTACAGCCACGTGCTGGCCCAGGAGGGCGCGCAGGACGTCGTGCTGCTGCACAAGCCCTATTCCGCCGACCAGCTCGGACGGATCCTGCGCTCGGTCGCCGTCAGGGCGCCCGGGGAGATGGGCGGCTGACGGCGTCGCGCCCCCCGGCGGTCGCCATAGGGTTGACCCATCGGGTGGCTGTCGTCACATCGAGGCGACACTCTCGACCGCGTGAGCCGATGTCCGACGTCCTCGTCATCGACAACTACGATTCCTTCACCTGGAATCTCGTCCATCTCATCGGCCCCCTGTGCCGATCGATCGACGTGGTGCGCAACGACGGCATCACCATCGACGGCATCCGCGCGCGCGCGCCCGACGCCGTGGTGCTCTCGCCCGGGCCCTGCTCGCCCAACGAGGCCGGCATCTGCCTCGACGTCATCCGCGAACTCTCCGGCGAGATCCCGATCTTCGGGGTCTGCCTCGGGCTACAGGCCATCGGCCAGGCGTTCGGCGGGGCGGTGGTGCGCGCACCCGTCCCGAAGCACGGCAAGGTCTCGGTGATCACGCATGGGGCCACGGGCCTGTTCCGCGGGCTCAACGGCCCGTTCGAGGCGACGCGCTACCATTCCCTCGTGGTCGAGCGTGCCACCTGCCCCGGCACGCTCGCCGTCACCGCTGAGGCGGACGGTCTGATCATGGCGCTCGCGCATACGCAGCTGCCGGTCCACGGCGTGCAGTTCCATCCCGAGAGCATCCTCTCGCACCACGGCGCCCATCTCGTGCGCAACTTCCTCGACATCGCCGCCGCCTGGAACGCAGGGCGTGACAAGGCGCGCACCGGCGTGCATTGACGGCGGCGATCGCCGGACCGGCGGAACCGGAGCGGACACCGCGCCACGACGATGGATTCGTTCAAAGCCCTCCTCGCGACGGTCGCGGCCGGCCGGGCGCTCTCGCGCGGCGAGGCCCGCGCCGCCTTCGACCACCTGCTGTCGGGGGAGGTGACGCCCGTGCAGGCGAGCGCCTTCCTCATCGCCCTCAAGGTGCGCGGCGAGGCCGATGACGAGATCGTCGGCGCCGTCGAGGCGATGCGGGCCCGCATGGTCCGGGTCGCGCCGGTGGCCGGCGCCATCGACGTGGTCGGCACCGGCGGCGACCATTCGGGCAGCTACAACGTCTCGACGCTCGCCGCGATCGTCACCGCCGCCTGCGGCGTGCCCGTGGCCAAGCACGGCAACCGCGCCGCCACCTCGCGCTCGGGCGCGGCCGACGTGCTCGCTTCCCTCGGGGTGAAGCTCGGGCTCGATCCGGACGGCCTCTCGCGCTGCCTGGCGCAGGCCGGCCTGTGCTTCATGTTCGCGCAGACCCACCACGGCGCCATGCGCCACGTCGCCCCGATCCGGGCCGAGCTGCCGACCCGGACGATCTTCAACCTGCTCGGCCCCCTCTCGAACCCGGCCGGCGTCGAGCGCCAGCTCTTCGGCGTCTCCAGCCCGGCCTGGGCCGAGCCGCTGACCCGGGTGCTGGCCGAACTCGGCAGCCGCCGCGTCTGGACCGTCCACGGCAGCGACGGGCTCGACGAGATCACCGTGACCGGTCCCACCGCCGTGGTCGCCCTCGACGAGGGCCGGATCGACCGCTTCACCATCGACCCGCGCGAGGTCGGGCTGCCGCTGTGGACCCTCGACGACCTGCGCGGCGGCGACCCCGACCACAACGCGCTCGCCCTGCGGGGCGTCCTCGACGGCCGGGCAGGCGCCTACCGCGACATCGCCGTGCTCAATGCCGGGGCCGCCCTGGTGGTGGCGCAGGCCGCCGGCACCCTCGCCGAGGGCGTCGCCAGGGCGTCGGCCGCGATCGACTCCGGTGCCGCGCGAACGACCCTCGACCGCCTCGTCCAGATCTCGAACGCCTGAGAGGCGCCCCATGTCCGAGACCGACGCCCCGCCCGTTCCGCGTTCCGACGTGCTCGCCCGGATCGAGGCCTACAAGCGCCGCGAGATCTCCGAGGCCAAGCTGCGCCTGCCGCTGGCCACCCTCGAGAAGCGCGCCGCCAAGGCCGGTCCGGTCCGGGGCTTCGCCGAGGCCATCGCGGCCCATGTCGCGCAGGGGCGCCCCGCCCTCATCGCCGAGGTCAAGAAGGCCTCGCCCTCGAAGGGCCTGATCCGGGCCGACTTCGACCCGGCCGCCATCGCCGAGGCCTACGAGCGGGGTGGCGCCAGCTGCCTGTCGGTGCTCACCGACACGCCATCGTTCCAGGGCAGGCCCGAATATCTCACCGCGGCGCGGGCGGCCTGCGCCCTGCCGGTGCTGCGCAAGGACTTCCTGTTCGAGCCCTACCAGGTCTACGAGGCCCGCGCCTGGGGCGCCGATTGCGTCCTCGTCATCATGGCCTGCCTCGACGACGACGAGGCGCAGGCCCTGGTGGAGACCGCGGGCGATCTCGGCATGGACGTGCTGGTGGAGGTCCACGACGCGGCCGAACTCGCCCGCGCCCTGCCGCTGGGCACCCGGCTCGTGGGCGTCAACAACCGCAACCTCAAGACCTTCGAAGTCGCCTTCGAGACCGCCATCGATCTCGCCAGGGGCATCCCGGCCGATCGCATCGCGGTGGCCGAGAGCGGCATCTCCGATCACGCCGATGTCGTGCGCCTCTCCGAACACGGCCTGCACACCGTGCTGGTTGGCGAGAGCCTGATGCGCCAGGCCGACGTGGCGGCGGCCACCCGCAGCCTCCTGTTCGGCGCGAAGGCCTGACCATGACCGGCCTTACCCATCTCGACGCGGCCGGCGCCGCCAACATGGTCGACGTCTCCGACAAGGCCGCCACCGCCCGCACCGCCGTCGCCGCCGGCCACGTGGTGATGCGGCCCGAGACCCTGGCGCTGATCCGCGAGGGCGACGCCAAGAAGGGCGACGTCATCGGGACGGCGCGTCTGGCCGGGATCATGGCCTCGAAGCGCACGCACGAGCTGATCCCGCTCTGCCACCCGCTGCTGCTCTCCAAGGTCCGCGTCGACTGCGAGATCGACGAGGCGCTGCCCGGGGTACGGGTGACGGCCGAGGTGAAGGTGCAGGGCCCCACCGGCGTCGAGATGGAGGCGCTCACCGCCGTCTCGGTCGCCTGCCTCACGGTCTACGACATGGTGAAGGCGGTGGACCGCGGCATGCGCATCGAGGGCATCCGCCTCCTCGCCAAGGACGGCGGGCGCTCCGGTGCCTTCCGGGCCGAGCACGATGCGGGCATGGGGCCGTGAGCGGCCTGATCCCGGTCGCCGAGGCGCTGGCCCGCATCCTGGGAAACGTCCGCGACCCGGTGGAGGCCGAAACGCTGCCCATCGCCGCGTGCGCGGGCCGGACCCTGGCGCAGGCGGTGACGGCGACGCGCACGCAACCACCGTTCCCGGCCTCGGCCATGGACGGCTATGCGGTGCGCAGCGTCGATGTCGCCGCCGTTCCGGCGAGCCTGCGCCGGGTCGGTGTCAGTACGGCCGGGCACGGCTACACCGGCGCCATCGCGGCGGGCGAGACCGTGCGGATCTTCACCGGGGCGCCGGTGCCGGAGGGGGCCGACGCTATCCTCATCCAGGAGAACGCCAACGCGGCGGAGGATCGGATCACCGCGCGGGAGACCGTGGCGGCGGGCCGCTTCATCCGCCCGAGCGGTCTCGACTTCAAGGACGGCGACCGCCTGCTGCACGCCGGGGAGACCCTGAACCCACGCCGCCTCGCCCTGGCGGCCGCGGCCGGGTGCCCGACCCTCGCCGTGCGTCGCCGGCCGCGGGTGGCGATCCTCGCCACCGGTGACGAACTGGTCGCTCCGGGGGCGCCAGCCGCCTGGGACCAGATCGTCGCCTCCAACGGCCTCGCGCTGGCGGCCCTGGTACGGGAGGCGGGCGGCGAGCCGGTCGACCTCGGCATTGCCGGCGACACCCTGGACGCCCTCGAGGGCGCGATCGAGCGGGCACGGGACGTGCGCGCCGACCTCTTCGTGACGCTGGGCGGGGCATCCGTGGGCGACCACGACCTCGTCCAGTCGGCCCTGCATCGCCAGGGGCTCGAACTCGGGTTCTGGAGGGTGGCGCTGCGGCCGGGCAAGCCGCTGATGCACGGGCGCCTCGGCGACATGATGGTGATCGGCCTGCCGGGCAACCCGGTCTCGGCCATCGTCTGCGGCCTGCTCTTCGTGGTGCCGGCGGTCCGCGCCATGCTGGGCGACCCCACCGCCGGCGCCGACCGGAGCGAGCCGGGCACCCTGGCCACCGACCTGCCCGCCAACGACGGCCGCGCCGACTACATGCGGGCCCGCATCGAGACCGCGTCCGACCGCCTCCCCCTGGTCTTTCCGGAGAACCGCCAGGATTCCTCGATGCTGTCGGTGCTGGGCCAGGCGGAAGCGCTGTTGATCCGCCCCCCCCATGCGCCTGCCGCCGTCAGCGGGGAGCCCTGCCGCATCCTGCGCCTGGACCGGGCGCTCGTCTGACCGCACTCCGGGACGGTCGGCCGAGGTTGGTGTCCCTCACGCCGACCACTGCCAGAAGACCGACCCCGTGAATTCGAACACCTTGTCGCCGCGCTGGTTGTGGCCGGTGTTGTGGTGGGTGGCGAGACCCCAGCCGGGGCGCGAGGCGGTGGCGCGGGCCTCGGCCAGGGTGCAGGTGTAGCGGATGGTGTCGCCGGCATAGACCGGCTGCAGCCAGCGCAGGTCGCGAAACCCCGGCGAGGGTCCGAGTTGCGGCACCGGACCGCGGGCCTGCGTGAACGCCGCGTCGCGCGCCCGGGTGATGTGGAGGCGCTTCATCCAGGCGGCGGTGGTGTGCCAACCCGAGGCGCACAGGGCGCCGAAATGTGTGTGCCGCGCCGCCTCGGGGTCGATGTGGAAGGCCTGCGGATCGTAGGTGCGGGCGAAGGCGATGATGTCGGCCTGCGTGAAGACATGGCGCCCGAGATCGCGGGCGTGGCCGACGACGGCATCCTTCAGGAAGTGCAGGATCTCGGCGTCATCCCCTTCGACCACCGGGACCGGCTCGTCGAGGACGACCCTGCGCGGCGGCAGCGGTTCGCGGCCCCGGCGGGGGAAGATCACCGTGAAGGCCTGGCTCATCACGGTCTCGTCGCGGCCGTTGATGACGGTGAGGCCGAAGCGCACGAAGCCGCGGTCCGGCTTCGAGCCGGAGGTCCGGCAATCCTCGACCTTGATGACGGCGCGCAGGCTGTCGCCGGGCATGACCGGCCGCAGCCAGCGCAGCTGCGCCACCCCCGGCGAACCCATCGAGGTTCCGCCGCGGAAGGCGTGGCGCTGCAGGAGCAGCATGCCGAACCCGGTCGTCTGCCAGCCGGACCCGATCAGGGTGCCGACGAAGGTCGCCTTGGCCGCCTCCTCGTCGAGGTGGAACGGCTGCGGGTCGAACTCCGCCGCGAAGGCGACGAGTTCGTCTCGGGTCACGGTGATCGGGCCACCCTCGATCACCTCGCCGGGGGAGAAATCCTCGAAGGCGATCTCTGTCATGCGGGTCCCTCGTGCCGGCCGCGGCGCCCGGCGCGGCTCATACCATGTCCGGGTGATCACTTCGTGATGCGGACATGGGCTTCGCTCAGGCGCCGCGCGGGCTCGGTGATACGGTTCCCGCTTGATCCAAGCGGAAACCGTATCAGTTGGCGAACCGGAAATGCAGCACGTCGCCGTCCTGCACCACGTACTCCTTGCCCTCGAGCCGGAACTTGCCGGCCTCCTTGGCGCCGCTCTCGCCCTTGAGGGTGGTGTAGTCGGTGAAGGCGATGGTCTCGGCGCGGATGAAGCCCTTCTCGAAGTCCGTATGGATCACGCCGGCCGCGGCGGGGGCGCGGGTGCCCTTCTCGATGGTCCAGGCGCGGGCCTCCTTGGGGCCGACGGTGAAGTAGGTGATGAGGCCCAGAAGCTCGTAGCCGGCGCGGATGACGCGGTTGAGGCCAGGTTCGGTGAGGCCGACCGCCTCGAGGAAGTCGCCCTGGTCGGCCACCGGCATCACCGCGATCTCGCTCTCGATCTTGGCCGAGACCACCACGGCGCGCGCGCCCTCGGCCTTGGCCTGCGCCATCACGGCCTCGGAATAGGCGTTGCCCTTGTCGGCATCGGCCTCGTCGACGTTGCAGACGTAGAGGACGGGCTTGGCGGTCATCAGGCCGAGCGTCTGGAACAGGGCCTCCTCCTCGGGCTTGCGGGGCACGAGGCGGGCCGGCTTGCCCTCGCGCAGGAGCGGCAGGGCGCGGTTGACGAGGTCGAGGGCCTCCTTGGCCTCCTTGTCGGCGCCCTTGGCCTTCTTCTCCAGAGCGAACAGGCGCTTCTCGAGGCTGTCGAGGTCGGCCAGCATCAGCTCGGTCTCGATGGTCTCGATGTCGGCCTTGGGGTCGACCTTGCCCTCGACGTGGGTGACGTCCCCGTCCGTGAAGCAGCGCACCACGTGGGCGATGGCATCGACCTCGCGGATGTTGGCGAGGAACTGGTTGCCGAGCCCCTCGCCCTTGGAGGCGCCGCGCACCAGGCCGGCGATGTCGACGAAGGTGAGCCGGGTCGGGATGATCTCCTTGGAGGAGGCGATCCGGGCGAGGTCGTCGAGGCGCGGGTCGGGTACGCCGACCTCGCCGACGTTGGGCTCGATGGTGCAGAACGGATAGTTCGCCGCCTGCGCGGCGGCCGTCTGCGTCAGCGCGTTGAAGAGGGTCGACTTGCCGACGTTCGGCAGGCCGACGATGCCGCATTTGAAGCCCATGATGTTTCCTAATGTTCGATCGTCAGCATGTCGGGCGCGACCTGGAAAGGGCTCAGGATCGTCGTTCCACGAACCTCGCGCCCGTGTTCGTAATCTTCCGAGAGGAGATAGCGGCACCCGGCGCGAATCGCTGCAGCCAGGATCACGCAATCCCACCATTGAAACCCTGTTTCCTCCCGGATCGACCAAGCGCCCGAGAGCAATTCGAGGTCGGTCGTTCCGCGCGACCATCTTTCCAAAAGGCGCGTCGCGTCGCGGATGTCAGCGAGTCCGCCCGGCACCTTGCCACGCAGGACGACGCTGTGGATTTCGCCCAGGATCTGAGGGCTGATCACTAGGACATCGCGATTCGCCAGGACGGAAAGCCAGTGTCGCGCTCGTGCCTGTTTTTCCGGAAAACGGTCGTCCCGCGCATAAAGAAAGACGTTCGTGTCGACGAACACGCGCTCAGTCATCGTCGTACATGTGATCGCGCGTGGGCGCCCGCCCATTCTCGTCGAGAACGTGCCAGGACGGTCCCGATAGAAACTGATCGAGAGCCTCCCGCTGGGTCAACGGCCTGCCGACGCGGTCTTCGACGGCCTCGGCCACGAAACGGGACAGGCTTTTTCCGTCGCGTGCCGCAGCGATACGGGCTCTCTGCAAGAGGGCCTCGCTCATCGTCACGGTCACGTTCTTCATCACGATTCTCCGACGCCCTGCGTATCGTGTCCTCGTGTTTTCGTGTCAATCGCGGGCATTGACCTTCTTGACGTCGTCCCAGCCGCGCCCGGACATGGCGAGGTGGACCTTGTTCTGGAAGGCGGCGTCGTCGCCGGACGCGAGCAGCGCGGCGTGGTCGGCGATGGCGCGGCAGAGGTCGTCGACCCAGGCCGCCTCGCCCTTTCCGAAGTCGTTGAGGACGTAGGCGTGGACCAACGCCTTGTCGCCGGGGTGGCCGATGCCGAGGCGCACCCGGCGGTAATCGTTGCCGCAGAGCGCGGTGATCGAGCGCAGGCCGTTGTGGCCGGCGTTGCCGCCACCGAGCTTGAGCCTGAGCTTGGCGGGGGCGAGGTCGAGTTCGTCGTGCAGGACGACGACGTCGGATAGGGCGATCTTGTGAAACCGTTGCGCCTCGGCGACCGCGCGGCCGGAGTCGTTCATGAAGGTCTGGGGCTTGAGCAGGATCGCGCGCGTGGTGCCGAGGGTCGCCTCGGCGATCTCGCCCTGGAACTTGCGCCGCCACGGGCCGGCACGGTGGACCCGTGCGATCTCGTCGAGGGCGAGGAAACCGATGTTGTGGCGGTTCTTGGCGTAGCGCGGACCGGGGTTGCCGAGGCCGACGATGAGATGCATGGCCGAACGCTCCACGGGCCGGCGGTCAGGCGGCCATCAACGCAAAGATGCCCCGGCCTCGCGGCCGGAGCATCTGTCGAAACGGAACGAGGGCGGGCCGCGATGGGCCCGTCGCCTCAATCCTCCTTCTTGGCCTCGTCGGCGGCCTCTTCGGCCTCGGCCTCTTCCTCGGCCTTCTCCTCGGCGGCTTCGGCCGACTGGGCCTCGGCGATCGCAGCCTCCTCGGCCTCGACCTCGGCACCCAGGACCGTCGGCGGCACCACGTTGGCGACCGGCGCCTCGGGCTCGCCGTTGTAGGTGGCGTTGGCGGGCAGCTTCACCGACTCGATGTGGATCGTGTCGCCGATCTGAAGACCGGTGAGGTCGATCTCGATGGCGTCGGGGATGCCGTCGGCCGGGACTTCGAGCGGGATCGTGTGCATCACGATGTTGAGGGTGCCGCCGTTCTGCTTGATGCCGGGGGCCGCGTCCTCGTTGACGAAGTGCACGGGCACCTCGACCTCGAGGGTCTGGCCGGCGACGACGCGCAGGAAGTCGACGTGCAGCGGCACGCCGCTCACCGGGTCGAGCTGGAAGTCGCGCGGGATCGCACGGGTCTTCTTGCCGCCGGCATCGATCTCGAACAGCGTGGTCTTGAAGCCGCCGGCGTAGATCAGGGTGCGAGCCCGGACGAGGTCGATGGCGATGGCCTGGGGAGGCTTGCCGCCACCATAGATGACGGCGGGAACTTGACCCTGGCGACGAACGGCCCGGGCGGCCCCCTTGCCGACCCGGTCGCGTGCCACGGCCTCAAGCGGCTTGACGGCGCTCATGACGTGATCCTCATAAAAATGCGATTGCTAGGGACGGAACGACGAAAGCCGCCCGAAACGGACGGCCCAGCACCGATCCTGATGGATGCGCCCGTGCCTCCAGGGGTGTCTGGCGAGCGCAAGGCGCTGTGTAATCGCTGAGGCCGCCCCATGCAACGGCAAGGTGCCGGCCGGGATGGCGCCAATGCCGGCGGTTCCGGCGACCGTCGAGAAACCATCCGTCGCGATTTTCAGGCCCTGGCCGAATCCGGTCGGCCGACATGCGGCAGTTCCTCAACCACGCCGGTCTACGACCGACCCACCTTCATCGAGCCGGACGGCGGGACCGCCGGATCGGCAGCACCCTGCGGCGTCCAGACCGCGCCCACCGGGAAGTCCACCTCATGACGCGACCGATCCTGTGGGCGCTCGGTATCTCCGCGGCCGCCACCCTGTGGGGCGTCGGCCTCGCCGACCGCCTCGACCAACGGGCGCCGCCGCCGGCTCCGGACGGCGGGCAGGTCATGATGCACACCCCCGCACCGGTGGCCCTGGCGCCGACCACGCTCGTGCTGGAGGCCAATGCGCAGGGGCACTTCTTCACGCAGGTGCAGATCGACGGAAACCGCCTCTCGATGATGGTCGATACCGGGGCGACCCTGTGCGCCTTCTCGCAGGAGGACGCCGAGCGGGTCGGCATCCGTGTCTACGAACGCGACTTCACCGCCAGGACCCAGACCGCCAACGGCACCGTCGCGGTGGCACCCGTGCGCATCCCGGCCATCCGCATCGGCGCGATCACCGTGCGCGACGTGGAGGCCGTCATCGTGCCGCGGGGCAAGCTCTCCACGAGCCTGCTCGGCATGTCGTTCCTGCGGCGCCTGTCCGACGTCGGCATGGCGCGCGGGCGCCTGACCCTGCGCGGGTGAGGCTCAGGCCGCGCTGCGCCGCTCTGGGTAGAGCGACAGGAGGCCGGCCTCGTCCGCCTGCGCGATGCCGCGCTCGGTGATGATCCCCGTGACGAGGCGCGCCGGCGTCACGTCGAAGGCGGGGTTGGCGACGGGGCTACCGGGCGACACCACCTCGATGGTGGCGAACCCGCCCTCGGCCAGGCGCCCGGTGAGGTGGGAGACCTCGCGGCCGTCGCGCTCCTCGATGGGGATCTCGCGCACCCCGTCCCGCAGCGTCCAGTCGATGGTCGAGAAGGGCAGGGCGGCGTAGAACGGCACGCGGTTGTCGTGGGCGGCGAGCGCCTTCAGATAGGTCCCGATCTTGTTGCAGACGTCGCCGGTGGCGGTGGTCCGGTCCGAGCCGACGATGCAGATGTCGATCCGCCCGTGCTGCATCAGGTGGCCGCCGGCGTTGTCGGCGATGACGGTGTGGGGCACGCCGTGGCCGTTGAGCTCGAACGCGGTGAGCGCGGCACCCTGGTTGCGCGGCCTCGTCTCGTCCACGAAGACATGGACCGGCACGCCGGCCTCGTGGGCCGCGTAGATCGGCGCGAGTGCCGTGCCCCAGTCGACGGTGGCGAGCCAGCCGGCGTTGCAATGGGTCAGCACGTCGACCGGCCGGCCGGTCTTCCGGTGGATGTCGGCCAGGAGCCGCGCGCCGTGCTCGCCGATGGCCCGGCAGCTCTCGACGTCCTCCTCGGCGATGCGGCCGGCCTCGGCGAAGGCCAGGGCGGCACGCTCCGGTTCGGGCGCAGCGCGCAGGAGGGCGGCGACGCGCGCCAGCGCCCAGCGCAGGTTGATCGCGGTGGGGCGGGTCGCCGCGAGGGTGGCCACGGCCCGGTCGATGCCGGCTGCGGTGGCGTCGGCGCGCATCGCCAGCGCCATCCCGTAGGCGGCGGTGACGCCGATGAGGGGAGCGCCGCGCACCACCATGGTGCGGATGGCCACCGCCGCATCGTCCAGGGTCGCCAGGCGCTTCAATTCGAAGGCGAACGGAAGCCGGGTCTGGTCGATGACCTGGACCGACAGGCCGTCGGCCTCGGGGAGGATGGTGCGGTAGGAGCGACCGTCGATGTTCATGCGCGGGCCTCTCGCACAATCCGCAGCGGACGGCCAGCGGCGATCCCGCCACCCCCGACCCATGGCGGTTTGCAAGGATGCGATTCTCGGCCAAGCTACCCCGGTCGCAGCCGCCCGAATCGGTGGCATCGGGAGCGTCAGATCATGAGCGATCATCTCGCCGACGTGAAGAAATACGCCAAAGGCCCCGTCGACGAGGCGGTGGTGGAGGCGATGGCCAAGACCTACCGGCTGGTCCTATCCAAGCCCGACACGAAGTTCGTCGCCTGTTCGGACCAGGCCGAACTCGACACGGTGCGTGAGAACTTCCTCAAGAAGAAGCTCGGCCTGTCCGGCGACGACCTCGACGCCGCCATCAAGGACGTCTGCGAGACGATGAAGGCCTCGCGCTCGAAGTCGCGGCTGACGTTCTATTATCTGCTGGCCGAGCGTTACGGGAAGCTCGCTACCTTCGCGTGAGGGGATCGGGGACGCATTCGGTCGTTCGGTCAGAACGCCTTTGGAAGCTTCGCTTGTTTGAGGACGCCGTTGGCGGTGTGACGCGATTTGATTGCGTTATCGACGACGACTTTCAGGCCGGTCTCGTCCTGCCGCCAGATCTCATGGTCGCCGCGACCGCTACGCCAGAACGCGAAGCCATTCAGACGCAACAGCTTTTTCAATGCTGGGGTAAAGTCCGTCACGTAGCGCAGGCCTCATAAAGTACTCTGCCTGCGAGGATAGAGCACAATCCTTCTGTGCTGGGCGGGCGCAAACAAGATCACGCCGCCTCGAAGCGAATCCGTTCATGCGCATGGGCGATCAGATCGAGCTCGACCTCGGTCCCGGACGCGAACGCGTCGAGGTCTCGGATCATGATCGGCAATTTGCGACGCAGCGCATCCAATGTCGGAGCTTCCGTCATCAGACCGGGGATATCGGTCTCCTGGACGAACCATACCCCTGCGTCGTTGTCCCAGGCGCAACGGATAACGGCGTGACGGATCATCGACATGGTCTCCGGACTGATCTGCACGTTCGCCCGGCGGGCTCCTCGAGACAAGGTACTTAAAAGCTCACCGCCCGCACCCGCTTCACCTGCGGGATCGCCGCGATCTCGGCCATCACGGACTCCGAGATCGGCGCGTCGATGGCGCAGAAGCAGATGGCGTTGCCGCCCTCCTCCTCGCGGCCGAGGCTGAAGGTGGCGACGTTGACGTTCGCTTCACCGAGCACGCTACCCAGCCGGCCGATGAAGCCCGGCTTGTCGTGGTTGCGCACGTAGAGCATGTGCGGCGCGAAGGCGGCGTCGATGGGGATCGAGCGGATTTCGATGATCCGCGGCTTGCCGTCGTGGAAGACGGTGCCGGCGGCGTCGCGCGGCATGTCCTCTGCGTCCACCGTGATGCGCACGACCGATTCGTAGTCGCTGACCGCACCCTCGCGCTTGACCTCCTCCACCACGATGCCGCGCTCGCGGGCCACGATGGGGGCCGAGACCATGTTGATGTCGGCCAGGAACGGCCGCAGCACGCCGGTCACCGCCGCCGAGGTCAGGGCGCGGGTGTTCATGGAGGCCACCGCCCCCTCGTAGGTGATGCGGATGCCCTTGATCGGCGCCTCGGTGAGCTGGCCGAGGAACGAGCCGAGCCTGTCGGCCAGCGCCACGAACGGCTTGAGCCGGGGCGCCTCGTCGGCGGTGATCGAGGGGAAGTTGATGGCGTTGGTGATGGCGCCCTGGAGCAGGTAGTCGGCCATCTGCTCGGCCACCTGAAGCGCCACGTTCTCCTGCGCCTCGCTGGTGGCCGCACCGAGATGCGGCGTGCAGATCATATTCGGGTGCCCGAACAGCGGGTTTTCCGTCGCCGGCTCCTCCACGAAGACGTCGAAGGCCGCCCCCGCCACGTGGCCGGAGTCGAGGGCGGCGCGCAGGGCGACCTCGTCCACGAGCCCGCCGCGGGCACAATTGACGATCCGCACGCCGGGCTTGGTCCTGGCCAGGCTCTCGGCGGAGAGGATGTTGCGGGTCTTCTCGGTCATCGGCACGTGCAGGGTGATGACGTCGGCCCGCGCCAGGAGCACGTCGAGGTCGACCTTCTCGACGCCGATCTCGATCGCCCGCTCGGGCGACAGGTAGGGATCGTAGGCGACGACCTTGAGCTTGAGGCCGATGGCCCGGTCGGCGACGATGGCGCCGATGTTGCCGCAGCCGATGATGCCGAGGGTCTTGCCCGTCAGCTCGACGCCCATGAACCGGTTCTTCTCCCACCTGCCGGCCTGGGTCGAGAGGTCGGCCTGCGGGATCTGGCGGGCGAGTGCGAACATCATCGCGATGGCGTGTTCGGCGGTGGTGATCGAATTGCCGAAGGGCGTATTCATCACGATGACGCCCCGGGCCGTGGCGGCCGGCACGTCGACGTTGTCGACGCCGATCCCGGCCCGGCCGATCACCCGGAGGCGGCCGGCCCGGTCCAGCACCTTCTGCGTCACCTTGGTCGCGGACCGGATCGCCAGCCCGTCATAATTGCCGATGATGGCCGCGAAGGCGTCCTTGTCCTTGCCGAGCTCGGGGCGGAAATCGACGTCGATGCCCCGGTCGCGAAAGATCTGCACGGCGGCATCGGACAGGGCGTCGGAGATCAGGACCTTGGGAGCGGGCATCGGTGTCTCCGGCTCGGGTGGATAGGCGCGGGGCCTGTCGCTCCGCCGAGGGGGGACGGCGCGCTCCCTCTCGTGGCGCCGTCCTCGGCGAGGGGACGCGCGCTTTCATAGCCACAGAGCCACCCTGCGCAAACCCGCTCCCACCGGACAATTCCGCCGGTCTGACAGGAAACCTCGGCGGGGAGGCGACCGCCGCGATCCCGCGCAGGCATCCGGTCTCATACCATTTCGATTGATCACTTCGTGATGCGGAAATGGCTTCGCTCAGGCGCCGCGCGGGCTCGGTGATACGGTTCCCGCTCGATTCAAGCGGAACCCGTATCAATAGGCGTTGCGATACGCCCGCGGCGACACCACCGTGCGCACCATGATCTGGATGTCGAGCCAGACCGACCAGTTGTCGATGTAATGCAGGTCGTGGGCGACCCGCCGCTCCATGTCGAGGTCGGTCAGCGTCTCGCCGCGCAGGCCGTGGACCTGCGCCCAGCCGGTGATGCCGGGCTTCACGTTGTGGCGGCGGGCGTAGAGGGCGATCCGGCGCTCGAAGCTGCGGTCGTGGGCCAGGGCGTGCGGGCGGGGGCCGACCAGGGACATCTCGCCCAGCACCACGTTGAAGAGCTGGGGCAGCTCGTCGATGTTGGAGCGCCGCAACACGGCGCCGACCCGGGTGATCCGGCTGTCGTTGCGCGAGGCCTGCCGGAACACCGCGCTGCGCTCGGTCTTCATGCTGCGGAACTTGTAGACCCCGAAGGCCTGCTGGTTGAACCCGTAGCGGCGCTGGCGGAAGAACACCGGCCCCGGGCTGTCGAGCTTGATCAGGATCGCCACCGCCACGAACAGCGGCGCCAGCATCACCAGGGCGAGGAGCGACAGGCCGATGTCCATCGCCCGCTTGACGAAGATCTCTCCGGCCTGGAGCGGTTTGCGTCCGACCCGGATGCCGGAGAGCTGGCCGATCCGCCCGACCTGGAGATCGGGAAAGCGGTCCATGATCGAGCCGGGGCGCAGGTGCAGGGTGGCCGGCACGCGCAGGAAGGCGTCGACGCAGCGTTCCACGTCCGCCGTGTCGGTCCACGGCACCAGGATGAACACGTCGTCGGGCTGGAGGAAGCGGATCACCGAGACGGCGAGGTCGAGATCCTCCGCGACCTGCGTCCGACGCGCGGCCTCGTCGGCCTCGGGCGCCACCCGGCGCAGATAGCTCGTCCCGATGATCCGTAGGCCGAGGGCATCGGCGTCCTTGCCGTCGTAGAACCGCGCGATGTCCTCCTCGTAGCCGACGAGGTGGACCCGGCTGATCGAGGCCGATGCGGAGGTGATGCCGTGGCGCAGCAGCCGGACCATCCCGAACCGGACGACGAGCATCGCCGGCAGGCCGGCCACGAAGATGCCCGCGGTCACCGCCCGCGAGAGATCGTTCGAGGTCTTGGTGGCGAAGCCGACGACGAGGGTCAGCGCCCAGGCCGCCAGCCACAGGGTAGCCGTGCGGCGCAGGTGGGGACGCTGCGCGATCTGCGCCTCGATGCCGTAGTCCTCGCGCACGATGTTGGTGGTGAGGATGATCAGGGCCAGCAGGCCGGAGATGTGCAGCCAGGTGCCGGTGCCCGCCGGCATGAAGATCCGGGCGGTGGCGAAGCAATACGCGATATCGACGGCATAGGCCGTGCCGACGATGACCAGGAGATCGGTCATCGCCACGGCCCCGGAGATCCCGACGCGGAAGGCGGCACGGTTGCGACGCGGCAGAAGCGAGGCCCACACGTCGCGGCGGCGCGCGCCGAGGGAGGGCAGCCGGTGATAGACCTTCGGGGGCGGTTCCTGGAGCATGGTGGTGCTGTGTACCGTCTTGGGCCGGGAATTGTTTCAAAATGACCGATCGATCCACACGATCGTCACCTGCCATCTGTCCTGCGCAATTCCCGCACCCCCGAAAACGAGACGGCGCCCGCTCTCCGGGAGCGGACGCCGTAGCAGACGAGTCGCGACCCGGCCCATGAAGGGGGTCGGGATGTCCAGGTTCGATCGGCCGCCCGTGGTCGGCCCGTCCTCGTTCAGGCGGCCGCGTCGGACGCCGACTGGCCGAGCGTCTGGACCGCCTCGAAACCCTCGAACTGCGGGTGCCCGACGTAGAGCGGCTTGGTGGTGGGGACCCGGCTGTGGGCCTTGCGGAACTGCTCGGAGCGGGTCCAGGCCTCGAAGTCGGACTTCGAGCGCCAGATCGTATGGGAGGCGTAGAGGATGTGGTCCTCGTGCTCGGGCCCCTTGAGCAACTGAAACTCGACGAACCCCGCCATCTCCCCGAGGTGACTGTCGCGGCCGAGCCAGACCTGCTCGAAGTCTGCGGCCGATTCCTTGACGACCTTGAAGCGATTCATGGCGATGAACATCGGAATTTCCCTCCTGGGTTGGGTCTGCGGCCACGGTAGGGCGAAGCGACGCGGACCGAAACACGACGCGTCGCCGCTGGTGGATGTGGCATGATGTCGACCCAGAGATACCGGAGAGCTTATAAGGATGACTACGGCGACGACTGTCGATGATTGTTGAAGGTCTTCATTTACCAGGCAGAGCATTGCCGTCCCTGCGCCCGTCTTTCGAGGATTCCCCGGTGGGGCGCACTTGCCATAGGTTGGTCGTTCGTGGTCAAGCTCGGGTGCGTGATACTTGCGGATGGCGAGGCAATGCGCCCTAGGCGATTGCTATCGCGCTCCAATACGTTATCCAAAGCCGGTGTGGTGTCGAGAATCCTGCGCCCGAGCCGTCCCGGTGGATCATGACCGGCGGACGGCTCCAGGATCGGCAGCGCGATCAAGGATGGACGCCCGCTCAACGAGGTCCGGGGCGGCGTACAGCGTAACAGTCGGACTGAGCCGAGTGACGATGCCTAAACAGACCACGGACGTCGACCGACTGGTTGGATTGCGGATCACCGCGCTGCGTAAGGCGCGCGGTTTGAGCCAGACGGCCCTGGGCACGGCCGTCGGCGTGACGTTCCAGCAGGTCCAGAAGTACGAGAAGGGCCAGAACCGCGTCGGAGCCGGTCGCCTACGCGAGATCGCCCGCCTGCTGGAGGTTCCGGTCACGGCCTTCTTCGAGGACGAGGAGGGCGGCAGCCAGAACGACGCCTTCGGTTTCCTCGGGACCCAGGGCGCGATCGAGCTGCTTCGGGCCTATGCCCTGATCGAGGACGACCAGCTGCGCCGCGACGTGCTCGCCTTGGTGCGGACCGCGTCGAAGATGGGCAAGCAGCCCGCCGCGGCCGCGGTGCCCGTGGCCGTCCCCGCCGTCGTGGCCGCCGCGTCGCAGGCACCCGCTCCGGAACCCGACGCCGTCGCCTGAGCCGCCCGGCCTTCGCCGACGTGTGCTGACTTCAGCCATTCCTGGGATCGAGGCCCGCCTCGGTGCCGCTGCCGCGACGACGCGGCCCAGAGAATGCGACGGCTTGCGCCCTCGTCCGGTCCGGCGGGGTCCTACCCCGAGATCAGGTGGAAGAAGCTGCCGGTGACATGGCCGTCGCGGTGGCCCGCCAGTCCGCGGGGAACGCCCTCCGCATCGGTGGCCTCGGCGAGGGCGATTTCGCGCGCGGGAGCGTCGGTCAGCTCGCTCGCATAGTGGAACTCGTGCCCCACGAGCCGGGCCCCGGCCTCCCCGAGAACGCAACCGGCCACCAGCGTCGCGACGCGGTAGCCGAGGTGCAGCCGCCTCGCGCGGTAGGAGGTCTCCACCGGCAGGAGCCCGGCCATGGGGTGGGTGACACCCTCGGCATCCTCCAGGCTGCGGCCGAGCACCATGTAGCCGCCGCACTCGCCGTGAACCGGCTTGTCCTTCGCGAACGCACGCAGCCCGTCGAGGAAGCCCTGCGCCGTGGCCAGGGTGCCGGCGTGGAGTTCGGGATAGCCCCCCGGCAGCCAGCAGGCGTCGCAATCCGAACCGGGCGCCTCGTCGGCCAGCGGCGAGAACGCCACGAGTTCGGCCCCGGCGCGGCGCCATCCGATCTCCAGGTGCGGATACAGGAACGAGAACGCCGCGTCCGATGCCACCGCGATGCGCTGGCCCGGTGGACGGGGCAGGGCGGTCGGTCCGCCCGGCAGTCCGGTGGAGGCCGCCGCCGCCAGGACGGCGTCGAGGTCGATGCCGGCCTCCGCCAGATCCGCGAGGCGGTCGAGGCGGGCGTCGAGGTCGCCGGTCTCGCGGGCCTGGACGAGGCCGAGGTGGCGCTCGGGCAGGCTGAGGCCGGCATCGCGCATCAGGGCCCCCAGCACAGGCATCCCGATCCGGCTCAGGCCGGCTTCCACCAGGCGGCGGTGCCGGGCGCTGGCGACCTTGTTGAGGATGACGCCGGCGATGCGGATGCGCGGGTCGTAGGCGGCGCAGCCGAGCGCCACCGCGGCGGCCGATTGCGCCGAACCCGAGACGTCGAGCACCAGGATCACCGGCCAGCCGTAGCGGGCGGCGATGTCGGCGTTGGCGCCGGTGACGCCCTCCTGCGCCACGATCCCGTCGAACAGGCCCATGGAGCCTTCCGCGACCACGAGGTCGGCGTCGGTCATGGCGAGATCCGCGACGCCGTCGAGGAGCGCGTCCGGCATCGCGAAGCTGTCGAGGTTGACGCTGGGCGCCCCCGTCGCGGCCTGGTGGAAGGCGGGATCGATGTAGTCCGGCCCGCATTTGGCGCCCTGGACCCGCAGGCCGCGCCGTCGCAACGCGCGCATCAACGCGAGGGTGACGGTGGTCTTGCCCGAACTCGAACGGGGGGCGGCGACGAGGAGGCCGGGGGTCATATCGCCAAGCCTTCCGGGTTGGTGGCGGTGGGCCGGAACCGCCGGTCGTAATCGGCTGCGTAGAGCGCGCTCTCGCGAAACCCGTCGGCGGCGAGCGCCGGCCCCACCAGGATCAGCGCCGTGCGCTCGAGACCGGCCGCCGCGACCTGCGCGGCGATGGTGGCGAGCGTGCCCGTCAGGACGCGCTCGTCCGGCCAGGTCGCCCGGAACACCACCGCGACCGGGCCGTCGGCGCCGTAGAAGGGCGTCAACTCGGCGACGACCCTGTCGACGACGTGGATCGAGAGATGCAGCGCCAGGGTGGCGCCGGTGGCGGCGTAGGCGGCGAGTTGTTCGCGCTCGGGCATGGCGCTCGCCCGCCCGGAGGTGCGCGTCAGCACCACGGTCTGGGCCACCCCCGGCACGGTCAGTTCGCGCCGCAGGATCGCTGCGGCGGCGGCGAATGAGGGCACCCCCGGCGTCACCGTATAGGGGATACCGAGGCGGTCGAGGCGCCGGGTCTGTTCGGCGAGCGCGCTCCAGATCGAGAGGTCGCCCGAATGCAGCCGCGCCACGTCCTGCCCGGCCGCGTGGGCGGCGGCGCATTCGGCCATGATCGCGTCGAGGTCGAGGGGCGCTGTGTCGACGATGCGCGCCCCCGGCGGGCACCAGCCGAGGATCTCGGGCGCCACCAGGGAGCCGGCGTGGAGGCAGACGGGGCAGCGAGCGATGAGGTCGCGCCCGCGCACGGTCACGAGGTCGGCCGCACCCGGCCCGGCGCCGATGAAATGGATGGTCATGGCGACGGGCTTTGCCCCGAAACCGGCACCGACGCCAGGGCGCACGTCGCCCCGGCGCCGACCATGCGCGCCACCACGAGCCGCCCGCCCGCGCCGGCGGCCGCCAGGGCGGCGGCTTCCGCCACCGACCCGACCCCTCGGCTCGCCGCGATCCTGGCGGAGCGGGTCGGCACCCGGTCGTCGACCGCGATGAGGTCGGCCGGCGCGATGGCGACAAGGGCGACGCCGAGCAGGCGGGCGGCCCGCACGACGGCGGGTTCGCCGGCCCGGTCGCTCGCGGTGGCCAAAGCACGAAGATCGCCGGGATCGGCGCCGGCCGCCTCCAGGGCGGCGCGGACGAGCGCCGCGATCTCCTTGGGTTGCGTCGCGTGGCGGAAGCCGACGCCTGCGACGAGGTGTGTCACCGCTTGGTCCAGGCCCATTGCGTCACCGGCATCGCGCTGCGCCAGCCGTGCATGCCGCCGACCGGATCGGCCCGGGCCACCGACAGCCGGCGCAGGCTTCCGCCCTCCTGCGCGAAGGCCGCGAGCAGGGCGGCTTCTCCCTCCAGGGTGACGGCGTTGGCCACCAGCCGCCCGCCGGGACGCAGGGCCTTCAGGCACGCCGCCAGGATCGCCGGATCGGAGACGCCGCCGCCGATGAAGATCGCGTCCGGCTCGGGCAGACCCGCCAGCGCGGCCGGGGCGCTGCCCGCGACGATGGCGATGTCGGGCACCCCGAGGCGGTCGGCATTGCGCCGGATGCGCGCGGCCCGCTCCGCCCTGGCCTCGACGGCGAAGGCGTGGTTGGCGGGATGGCGCAGGCACCATTCGATGGCGACCGAGCCCGCCCCGGCGCCGACGTCCCACAACACCTGTCCGGCGGCCGGCCGCAGGGCCGAGAGCGTCACCGCCCGGATCTCGGACTTGGTGAGTTGCCCGTCGTTCTCGAACCAGGCGTCGTCGAGGCCGGGGCTCAAGGTGACCACCTGCGCCCGCGCGGACCCCACGACCGCAATGGCGACGGTGTTGAGCGGATCGATATCGGCAATCGCGAAGCGGGCGGCGGGCGCGGTGCGGATCCGCTCGCGCGGGCCGCCCATCGCTTCGAGCACGGTGATGGGGGAATCGCCGAACCCGCGTTCGGCGAGGAGCGCGGCGACGCTGGCCGCCGTGGTCCCGTCCCAGGCCAGCACGAGCAGTCGGGCGCCCGGCTGCAGGGCGGGCACGATCCGCGGCAGCGACCGGCCGTGCAGGGTGAGGCAGGTGCACTCCGCCAGCGGCCAGCCGAGGCGGGCGCAGGCGAGGCTGAAGGCGGAGGGCTGGGGGTAGGCGGCGATCTCGGACGGAGCGACCAGCCGCGCGATCTCGGCGCCGATGCCGTAGTGGAACGGATCGCCGGTGGCGAGCAGGCAGGTCGGCCGGCCGCGCCGCGCCAGAATCTCGGGGTAGGCGTCGGTGATCGGCCGTGGCCACGGCCGTCCCTCGCCGGTCAGCGGCGCGGCGAGATCGAGGTGGCGCGTCCCGCCGTAGACGACCTCGGCCCGATCGAGGGCGGCGCGGGCGGCGGGGTGGAGGCCGGCGTGGCCGTCCTCGCCGATCCCGACGATGGCGAGCCAGGGGCCGACGCTCGACAGCGGTTCATGGGTCATGGAACAAGGCCCGCATGCGTATCCTCATCCTCGGCGGCACCGGCGAGGCGAGCGCCCTGGTGGCCGGGCTCGCGGGCACCGTGCACGCCGTCACCCTGTCCCTGGCCGGCCGCACGACGGCGCCCAGGGTCGAGCCCGTGCGCACCCGCGTCGGCGGGTTCGGCGGCGCCGAGGGCCTGGCGGCCTGGCTGCGGGCGGAGGCCACCGATCTCCTGGTCGACGCGACCCATCCCTTCGCCGCCCGCATCGGCGTGAACGCGGCCGTGGCCGCCCAGAGCGTGGGCATCAAGATCCTGGCCGTCCGGCGGCCGCCCTGGCCGCGACGGCCCGGCGACCTCTGGACCGAGGTGGCGAGCGTGGCCGATTGCGTCGCGGCCCTGGGGCCGGTGCCGCGCCGGGTGTTCGTCACCGTCGGCCGCCTCGAACTGCCGGTCTTCGCCGCGGCCCCCCAGCACGACTACGTGGTGCGCACCATCGAGCCGGTGGGCGACGCCCTGCCGGTGCCGCGCCTCACCACCATCGCCGCCCGTGGCCCGTTCGCACAGGCCGACGAGGCGCGGTTCATGCGCGAGGCGGCCATCGAGGTGCTGGTGACCAAGAACTCCGGCGGCGAGGCCACCTACGGCAAGGTCGCCGCGGCGCGGGCGCTGGCTGTTCCGGTGGTGATCGTCCGCCAGCCCGAGAAGCCGGAGGTGGCGCGGGTTGCGGATGCGGCGCAGGCTCTGGCGTGGATCGAAGCTTTTTCGACGCGATGAACGCGCCGCATCGCGCGTGCGAAACCCATCCCCCCCTGCGGGGGAGGGTGCCTTGCGGATGCGCTGCGGGAGGGGGGCAAGCGACCTCCCCGAACGAACCTGAGCCTTCCTCTCCCGACCCTCGCTGACGGGAGGGCCACCTTCCCCCGCAGGGAGGGGAGGGTTTCGAGCGTGCATGGCTCTCACGCCGGCACGCTGCGCGGGGTGTAGACGAACGGTCGCTCGCCGTCGCCGCGCGGGATCAGCCGGGTCGCGGATGCGCCGATGATGACCAGCGTCGCCATGTCGGCCGACGCCTCGCGGGCCTCGGCCAGGGTCAGCACCCGGATCGCCTCGTCGGGGCGCGACACGGCGCGGGCGAGCATCACCGGGGTGCCGGGCGCCCGGATCTCGGCGGCGAGCCCCAGGGCGGCACCGAGCTGCCAGGGTCGCGCCGAGGAGATCGGGTTGTAGAGGGCGACGACGAAATCGGCCCGCAGCACCGCCTCCAGCCGGGCGGTGATGACCGGCCAGGGTTTCAGGTTGTCCGACAGCGACAGCGCGCAGAAATCCCCGCCCAGCGGCGCCCCGAGGCTGGCGGCGGCCGCGAGCATGGCGGTGATGCCGGGCTCCACCCGGATGTCGAGGCGGCGCCAGGCCGGATCGCCCGCCTCCACCGCCTCGAACACGGCCGCGGCCATGGCGAAGACGCCGGGATCGCCCCCTGAGACCACCGCGACGCGGCGGCCGGAGGCGGCGAGTTCCAGGGCCTGGCGCGCCCGGTCGACCTCGACGCGGTTGTCGGAGGCATGGCGCACGAGGTCCGGCCGCTCGGGCACGCGGGCGACGTAGGGGATGTAGCCGATCAGGTCCTGTGCCTGCGCCAGCGCATCCTGCGCCGCCTGCGTCAGCAGGCGGGGGTCGCCGGGGCCGAGGCCGATCACCGTGACCGAGCCGGTCACGGCCGGCGGCCCTCGCCCGGCACCAGCACCATCGAGAAATAGGGGGCGACGTCGTCGGGCTTCTCGGCCAGGGCCACGACCTTCTCGCCGGCCATCGTCCCGCGTTCCACGTAGACCGCACGCTCGAGGAGACCGGTCTCGGCGAGCGCGCGCCGCACCTTCGGCAAATGGCGGCCGAGCTTCATGATGACGGCGGCATCGGTGATGCCGAGCCGTTGCACCAGGGCGTCGTGGGGGAGGGTGGCGGGCAGGATGGTGAGGACGTCGTCGCCCCAGGTGATGGGGGTGCCCGCCCGGGTCCAGCAGCCCGACATGCCGGTGACGCCGGGCACCACCTCCACCGGGAAGCGGTCCTTCAGCCGGCGCCAGAGGTGCATGAAGGAGCCGTAGAAGAACGGATCGCCCTCCGACAGGATCGCCACGTCGCGGCCCAGGCTGAGATGGTCGGCGAGGCGCCCGGCCGCATCATCGTAGAAGTCGGCGAGCGCGGAGACGTATTCGGCGTGATCGGGCGGCAGTTCGGTGGTGTAGGGGTAGACCAGCGGGAACTCGCGGGCGGGGTCGCGCATCACCGCATCGGCGATAGTGCGGGCGTTGCCGCGCTTTCCCTTCTTGCAAAAATGCACGAGCACCGGCGCCTGCGACAGCACATTCATGGCGCGCACGGTGAGGTAGTCCGGGTCGCCAGGCCCCATGCCGACGCCGAACAGCGTGCCGGTGGTGACGCTGCGCGGGGCCGCCCGCGGCTCGTCGGGCAGGACCGAAGGCCGCTCGGTCGCGTCCATCACTCGACCTCGCAGGCCAGCGCGTTGATCGCGGCCGCCGTCATGGCGCTGCCGCCGCGCCGGCCGTGGACGACGACGAAGGGCACACGGCCGTCGCGCGCCAGGGCGTCTTTGGATTCCGCCGCGCCGACGAAGCCGACGGGGATGCCGATGACGGCGGCCGGCGGTGCGATGCCTTCGTCGAGGAGTTCGAGCAGCCGGAACAGGGCGGTGGGGGCGTTGCCGACGGCTACGATGCTGCCGGGCAGGTGCTCGCGCCACAGCTCCATGGCGGCGGCGGTGCGGGTGGTGGCCATCTCGGCGGCCAAGCCCGCCACGCGTGGATCGCTCAAGGTACAGATCACCTTGTTGTCGGCGGGCAGGCGCGACCGGGTGACGCCGTCGGCGACCATGCGCACGTCGCACAGGATCGGGGCGCCCCGCTTTAGGGCATCGGCACCGGAGTCGGCGAAATCCTCCGAGATCGCCACGTCGGCGGGCAGGTCCGTCATGCCGCAGGCATGGATCATCCGCACCACCACCCGCTCGGCGATGCCGTGGAAGCGGGCGAGATCGGCCTCGGCGCGGATCATCGCGAAGGAGCGGGCATAGATCGCCTGCCCGTCGCGCAGGTAATCGACGCGCGAATGGGTCGGCGCGGTCATGGCTGAATCCTGAAAGCCCGTTCGAGGGGAAGGGCCGGGTCGGCCCTCCTTAGACGCTCCAGCGCCGCCTCGAAAGTCAGTTGCATCGCCGGCAGGTCGGAGGGCGCGCCGCCGATCACGATGCCGTAGAGACCGCCGTTCCCCACCAGGGTCAGGTCGGCCGCCTGGGGATGGGCGCAGCCCTTGGCGCAGCCCGAGACATGCCCCCGCAACCCGCGTGCCGCGAAGGGGCCGAACGCCTGCGCCAGCCGCGCCGCGTGGTCGAGGGTGGGGGTGGAGCCCGAGGCGCAGGCCGGCGCGCCGGGGCAGGCGGCGACGGCCCCGCGCGGATCGTCGGGCTCGGTGACGAAGCCGGTCAGGACATCGCGGGCCCGGCGCAGGGCGCCGGCATCCGTGCCGGCGAGGGCGAAGCCCCGGGTGGGCGAGAGATGGATGTCGCTGGCCAGGGCCTCGGCCGCGTCGGCGAGCCGATGCAGAGCGCCGGAATCGCAGCGGCCGAAGGGCGCGTCGAGGAGGAGGGCGGTGCGTCCGTCACCGAGGTCGCCGATCCCGCAGCGGAGCCTCGGCGCGGCGGCTGCGGGCGTCGCCACGGCCGTCGGGCGGAGGTCGGCGATCAGCCGACTCCTCTCGCCCGCCGGGAGGTCCCGCATCCGGCGCACTCCACTGGCGGCCAGGGTCCGCAGCGCAAGGCCCGCCGCTTCCAGCGGCTCGGCCGCCGTGAACCATTCGGGGCCGTCAGGGCCGGCCAATGCCATCGCGATCCGGAGGGCTCGCCTCTCCGCGACGGGTGCAGTAGCGTCGTTGAGAACGCAGAGGCGGATGTCGGCCTCACCGTCTCCGGAGCCCACGAACGCCACGTCCTCCACGCTCACCAGCGCCTTGGCCGGCAATCCCGGGATGGCGAGCCCGATCGCCTCGATCGCCCGCGCGAGGTCCCTCACCGCCTGCCCCGCCAGGGGCGCCGTCAACGTCAGCCGCTGCGGACCGCCGTCGCTGCGGATGTCGCCGAGACCGGCGGCGTCGAGGAAGGCGGCCAGCGGTGCCCGCGTGTCCTCGGTGACGCCGCGGATCTGCAAGTTGGCGCGGGCGGTGGCGTCGACATGGCCGTTGCCGAACCGGCGTGCGCCCTCCGCCACCGCCCGCGCCTGCGCCGGCGTCAGGATCCCGAGCGGCGGGTGGACGCGGGCCAGGAGTCCGTCGCCGGTGGGCATCGGCCGGGACAGGCTCGGGCACCAGCCGCGCCGGCTCGGTGCCTGCGGCAGCGCGCGGCGGGCGGTCATTCGGCCGCCTCGGGCAGGATCGCGGCTGTGGCCGGCATCAGTTCGTCGGCGGCCATCGCATTGCGGCGGGAGAGCCAGAGGCCGCGGTTGCGGGCCTCGTCGAAGCGTTCGAGGATCGCGCGGGTGGCGGCCGGGTTGGCGGTGCGCAACTGCGTGAAGGTCTCGTCGTCGGCGATGAGGGCGCCGTAGAGCCGGTCGAGGTCGGCGTGCGCGACCGCGTCGGTGGTGGCGGCCAGGACGAACACCGCGTCGACCCCCTGCGCCAGCTCCTGGGCGCCGCGGTACCCGTGACGCAACTGCGCCGCGATCCAGGCCGGATGCGCGAGCTTGCCCCGGATCAGCCGCGCCGCATCCTCGCGGGCGGTGCGGGCGCGCGGCGCCTCGGGTTTCGAGACGTCGAGGCTGTAGAGGGCGGGCTGCGCACCTTTGAGGGCGGCGGCGGCGGCGAACCCGCCCATCGCCTCCACCGCGGCGTCCCCATCGAGCAGGTCGCGCTCGGCGACGTCGAAGGCGTGGACATAGGCGTCGGCCTTGGCGACCCGGTCGAAAAAGCCGTCGTCCGGGGCGTCTTCGGCACCGCCATAGGCATGGGTGGTGGCGTCGAGATAGGCGCGGCCGAGGTCGTCGCGGTGGTCCCAGGCGCCGTCGAGGGCGCGCTCGCCGGCCCCGGCCCCGTAGCGGCCGGGCGCGCCGCCGAAGATGCGCGCGGGTGCCTCGCCGCGGCGCCGGGCGGCGGCGAGCGGGTTCTCGTCGTCCTCTTCCTCCCGGTCCGCCACCGCGCGGGCGGCCCGGTCGAGGAGCGCCAGCGTCTCGGGAAAGGTGTCGCGAAACGCGCCCGAGACCCGCACCGTCACGTCGATGCGCGGCCGGTCGAGCATGGCGAGCGGCAACACCTCGAAGCCGGTGACGCGGGTCGAGGCATGGTCCCAGGTCGGGCGCACCCCCATCAGGGCGAGCGCGTGGGCGATGTCCTCGCCGCCGGTGCGCAGGGTGGGCGAGGCCCACAGGTCCATCACGATGCGGGCGGGGTATTCGCCCTCGTCCTGCAGGTAGCGCAGCACCACCGCCGCGGCGGCCCTGGTGCCGAGCAGGGTGGCCGACCGGGTCGGGAGCGCGCGCGGATCGAGGGTGGTGAGGTTGCGTCCCGTCGGCATCACGTCGCTGCGCCCGCGCGAGGGCGAGCCCGCCGGTCCCGGGGCAACGAAGCGGCCGTCGAGGGCGGCGAGCAGCCCCGCCCGCTCGGCCGTCGCGCAGGCCGCCACGGCCTCGCTCGCCTCGGGCGCCGCCTGCCCGAAGACGTGGAGCCCGTCGCGGGTGGTGACTTCGGACAGGTCGCACAGATGCGCGTCCAGTGCGGCCAGCGCGTCGGCCATCGGCGTGTCGGCGTCGATGCCGGCCCCCGCCAGCAGCCCGGCGCTCTCGGCCTCCTCGAGGATCGTCGCGCTGAGGATGGCGGCCCGGCGCGGGTCGAGAACGCTGGCGCCGGCGTATTCCTCCACCAATTCTCGCAAGCTGGCGGCCTCCGGCGTCAGGCCCGCCTCCACCGTCTGCGGCGTGAGATGGCCGAGCGCGATGCCGCCGAGCCGCCGTTTGAGCGGAGCGGCCTCGCCGGGATCGTCGACGATGAAGGGATAGACCACCGGCAGCGCGCCCACCGCCAGGGCCGGCCAGCATGCGGGCGAGAGCGCCACGGCCTTGCCCGGTAGCCATTCGGTGGTGCCGTGGGTGCCCAGATGGATCAGCGCGTCGAAGCGGGTGCGCAGGCCGAGGTGGAACGCGAGGTAGGCATGGGTCGGCGGCTCGTCGGGGTCGTGGTAGCCGGCCTTACGATCCGCCGACCGGCCGCGGTCGGGCTGGAGGAAGACGGTCAGGCCGCCGCGGGGCGTCGCCGTCCCGAGGGTCGGCCCCGGCCGGGCGCCGGCGTCGACCGAGCGGAACCGGAACGCACCGTGCGAGCACGACGGGTCGTCGGCCGGCCTGCCCCAGCGGGCGTCCAGGGTCGCGCGCAGGGTATCCGGCAGCCCGGCGAGCCAGGCCTCATAGGCGGCCAGCGGGACGGCGATGTCGGGCGGGCCTTCGGTGAGGCCGTGCATCAGGGCCTCGGCGTCGGGCAGGTCGCCGACCGAATAGCCCTCCAGCCGCAGGGTCGCGGCGATGGCCCGCGCGCTCGCCGGGGTGTCGAGCCCCACCGCGAAGCCCGCCCGGCCGCCGCGGGCGGGATAGTCCGACAGGACGAGGGCGAGGCGCCGGTCGGGTCGCGGCCTGCGGGCGAGGCCGATCCAGGCCGCCGCCCGGTCGGCCAGCGCCGCGATGCCGGTCGCATCCGGCCGGGCCCGGCGCTCGCCGAACCCCTCGACCTCCGGCGCCTCTTCCTTGAACGAGATCGGGAAGCCGGACAGGCGTCCGTCGAACTCCGGTAGCGCCACCTGCATCGCGAGGTCCGAGGCGCTCAGGCCCCGGGCGGAGGCTGCCCAGGCGTCCCGCGGGGCACCGATGGTGAAGGCCTGGATCACCGGGCAATCGGCCGCGTCGAGGACGAAGTTCCGGTCCTCGCGGGCCGAGAACGCGGTGGCCGCCACGATCACGTCGGGCTTGTGCCGGGCGATGGCCTCGCGCAGCGGCGCCAGTGCGTCGGGGTCCTTGAGGCTCGACACCGCCACCGCGAGGGATGCGATGCCGCGCGCGCCCAGTTCCGAGGCCAGCACGGCGGCCGGCCCGCCGTCGCCGCCGAGGATCGCGGAGCGGTAGACCAGCAGCAGCGCCAGGGGCGGCGCGCCCTGGGAAAGCTCGGCCAAGGGGCTGCGGCCGACGTCGCGGGCATGCTCGAAGGACACGGGGCCGCAGCCGGGGCAGCACAGGAAGCCGCGGGGCAGCGGCTCCGGCGGCTGCGCGGTGATCGACCAGCCGATCTCGGCCGCGACCCGGCGCAGCATCCGGCGCTGGTTGGCACCGCCGCCCGCCCGGAAATAGGCGTCGAGGGTTCCGGCCACCTCGGGCGCGACCGTGGAGAAGGCGTCGAGCCGGGAATCCGGCCTGTCGTCGCCCGGCAGCACCGCCAGGGCGACGCCGTTGGCACGGGCGGCGGCGGCCGCCCGCTCGACGCCGTAGCGCCAGTAGTCGAGGCCGCCGAGGCAGCGGATCACCACCATCCGCGCCTTGGCGATCACCGCATCGACGTAGAGGTCCACCGACATCGGGTGGCGCAGCCGCGCGAGCTTGGCGAGGCGTAGGGTGGGGAAGCCCCCTCGCGACTCGGAAGCTTCTGCCGCATGCGCGGCCGCCACGCCGACGAGGTCGGAATCGGTGAACGACAGGAAGACGATGTCCCCGGGCGCCTGCCCGAGGTCGATCGCCGCCTCGCCCTCGTCGAGGGAGACCGTGTCGATGCGGATCAGATGCATGGCCGGCTCGAGCGGACGGGCCGGGCGTGGCATCCGGCTCCTCGTCCTGCATGCGGCGCGGCCGGGCGGGAGAGGTGGCGCCGTCGTAGAGGTCGGCGACCGCCCAGCCGATGCCGAGCCCGTCGATCGAGATCGAGCCCGGCACGACGCGCCTCGACCCAGGTACCCGTACCGTCGCGCGACCACGGCGTGACCTCGGCGGCGTTCGTGGCGTCGGGGCCGCGCGCGCCGCAATCGACGCCGGCATCCGGGCGCCGGATCCGTCCGGCCAGCGTCTCCACGCTGCCGTCGCCGGTGAAGGGATGCCAACCGCTGCCGCGCCGGACGTCGCGCAGCACGGCGACGATGTCGGCGTGGACGTCGCGGGCGCCGGCCACGAGCCCGCAGCGGTCCGCCTGGCGTTCCTGCCAAGCGGAGAACGCTTCGATGCTCATCGGCTGCGTGCTGCGATCCAACATCCCGACAACGTGTCCATCACGGCCATGACCCTCAGCGGGCTTCGCGAAAGCGGTCACCGGTCTTGCGCCGAAAACCTGCGACGGACCACGAACCTGAGCAGGGTGAGGCGTCGGCCTGCCGACGCGAACCCGCTTGGACGAGGCCGACCCTATCCCGCCAGCGCGGCGGTGACCGCGTTCCGGTCGAATCCCTTGAGGCCGATCACCACCAGGCGCCCGTCGCGGGGCTCGTTGCCGCGCCAGGGCCGGTCGTAGTGGTGACTGACGCGGGTGCCGACGCCCTGGACCACGAGGCGCATCGGCTTGCAGGCGATCTCGGCAAACCCCTTGATGCGCAGGACGCCGGCGGTCTCGGTGGCGCGGGCGACGCGCAGGGCGAGGTCGTCGGCGCTGGCGCTGGCCCGCACCGGGATCGCCACCGTGTCGAAGTCGTCGTGGTCGTGGTCTTCGCCGTCGCCGTGGTGCGAGGGGCGGGAGGCGAGGTCGTCCTCGGCCGCGGCACCGAGCCCGAGCAGCACGGCCGGGTCGATGCGGCCGTGCTCGGTCTCGACCATCTTCACGGCGCGCGGCAGGTGGCGCTCGATCTCGGCGCGCACCGAGGCCCGGCCGGCCTCGTCGAGGAGGTCGGCCTTGTTCACGATCACGAGGTCGGCGCAGAGGAGCTGGTCCTCGAACACCTCTTCGAGCGGATTGTCGTGGTCGACGCTGGCGTCGTCCGCCCGCTGCGCCGCCAGTGCGGCCGGATCGTCGGCGAAGAACCCGGCGGCGACGGCAGGCCCGTCCACCACGGCGACGACGCCGTCGACGGTCACCCGCGAGCGGATCGCCGGCCACTGGAACGCCTGGACCAGGGGTTTGGGCAGAGCCAGACCGGATGTCTCGATCAGGATGTGCTCGGGCGGATCGGCCCGGTCGAGGAGCTTGTTGAGGGCGGGCACGAAGTCGTCGGCCACCGTGCAGCAGATGCAGCCGTTGGCGAGTTCGACGATGTCCTCGTCGCCGCAGCCTTCGATGCCGCAGGCCGCCAGGAACGACCCGTCGAAGCCGATGTCGCCGAACTCGTTGACGACGATGGCGAGGCGCCGGCCGCCGGCGTTCTCGAGGATGTGGCGCACCAGTGTCGTCTTGCCGGCCCCGAGGAAGCCGGTGACGATGGTGCAGGGAATTTTTGGCACGATGCTCATTCGGCGGCGTCCGAAAGGGGGTGGCCGCCGGGTGGCGGGAACGGCGGGATGCGGGCGACGACGCCCTTGCGAAAAACCTCCGGCCGCGCCTTCCACGGCACGATCCCGTCCGGCGTTTCGGCGTAGAGCCCGAGGCCGTCGAGGATCGTCCGCGCGGACGACACCGGGTCGAGGTCGCCGTAGACGTAGGTCCAGCGGCCTTGCGAGGCCACCGCGACGGTACACGGCCGCTTGCAGACCGAGAGGCATTCGACGCCTTCGACGCGGACGATGTCGGTCGCGGCGGCCTCCCGCAGGGCCGTCAGCAGCCGGGCGCCGGCGCGCGGCTCGGTGGCATCACCCGCCGTGCGGCAGGTGGTGCAGACGTAGAGGACGACCTCAGCCACGGGCGACTTCCGGTCGGCCGCGGCCGAAGGTCGACCAGGCGTAGGCGAAGGCCAGCCCGATCACCGCCCAGAACACGAAGGCGATCCCCAGCGAGCGGGCGGCGAACTGCGCCGCGTATCCCGCCGGCAGGGCGGAGGCCGTGTGGTCGGTGTCGGGCGCGCCGGCCAAGTGCGGCGCGACGATCAGCACCAGCCCGCCCAGGATGGTGATCGGCACCCTCCGGATCGCGATGAGGTAGAGCCCGACCGCCGTGGCGAGCGCCGTCATCACCCACCACATCTGGCGCGTCTCCAGGGGAGCGGCCGGCATGCCCGGAAGCTCCGGCGGCAGCCCGAGGGCGGGCGCGAGGGACACCGCCAGGAAGCCCGCGACGGCGAACCCGAGGCTCGTCTCCACCGTCGGTTCGCGGCCGCAGGCGAGCAGGACCGCGCCGAGCAGCAGGGCGTAGCCGACGCCGCCCACCAATGTGGCCAGCCCGGTGAAGGCCATGCGCTGGAAGCCGGGCGCCGGCTCCCAGGCGGTGTCCGCCTGCACCGTCGCCGAATGGCCGTCGCCATGGGCGTGGACACGCACGACGAGGGAGGTCGGAGCCTCGTGGGAGGCCTGCGTCTCGTAGCGCTCGGCGGCGAGGATCAGCGGCGAGGTCAACGTGAGCTGAAGCCCCGTGGCCACGACGGCCGCGAGGAAGCCGGCGACCAGGGCCGCCGACAGGAGTCGGATGATCATGGGAATGCTGCCTTCAACGGTCCCTGAGGGGACGGCCTAGTGGCAGGGGAAGTTCTGCGCGTGCCGGAAATCGTGGGCCGCGTTGTGCAGCGTCATCGAGGGGGCGAAGCCCGCCATGAAGACGAGGCCGAGGCCGAGGAAGGCGGCCACCAGGACGGCGCCGAGGCGCTCGGTGGTGCGGGTGCCGGCAAGGGTCAGCGTGCTGGTCGACATCGTGTCACGGTCTCCGGCCGCCCCGCCGGCGGCGTTCGAGGAAATGCGGGTGGACGGCAGGTCTCCTGGCTCGCGGGTCTCGCATGCCCACCGCCTTCCCGGATCGCTCCAGTGGCCGATGGCAGGCACGTCGCCGCTTACAGTTGCGGGGGCAGCCGCGGCATCGAGGGTGTCCCCTCTCACCGCATTCCCTTTTCACCCCGTCGCCGGGGCACCGTCCATCTCGCCTTCTACGCTTCCGCGCCGCCGCTTACAACGCGCCCCCGGCCGTATTCGCGCTTCTTTGACCGGCGCGGCCGGTTTCGGGTTAAGGAGCGTCGATGCGGCAAGCTCTTTCACGAATGACGTTGGTGCTGGGCGGTGCCCGGTCGGGCAAGAGCGCCCATGCGGAGGGCCTGATCGAGGCCTGTCCGGCGCCGTGGCTCTATCTCGCCACCGCCCAGGCCTTCGACGACGAGATGCGCGAGCGGATCGCCCTGCATCGGGAGCGGCGCTCGTCGGAGTGGACGACGCGCGAGGCGCCCATCGATCTCCCGGAGGCGGTGGCGGCGGCCGCCGGCCCGGTCCTGGTCGATTGCCTGACACTATGGATGACCAACCTGATCCTGTCGGAGGCCGATATCCCGAGGGCCGTTTCGGCCCTGGTCGAGGCCTGCACGGCGGCGCTCGGCCCGGTCGTCCTTGTCGGCAACGAGGTCGGCCTCGGGATCGTGCCGGACAACGCCCTGGCCCGCCGCTTCCGCGACGAGGCCGGGCGCCTCCACCAGCGTCTAGCGGTGCGCGCCGACCGTGTGGTCTTCATGGTGGCGGGCCTGCCGATGATCGTGAAACCGCAAACCGGAGCCGATGCATGACCGACGACGAGACCCGCCATCGCGAGAAGATGGAGAAGCGCAAGGCCGTCCAGGACGCGGAGGTGGCCGAAAAGACGATCGAGAAGGGGCTCCTCATCGTCAACACCGGCCCCGGCAAGGGCAAGACCACGGCGGCCCTGGGGCTGATGCTGCGGGCACTCGGCCATGGCTGGCGGGTCGGCGTCGTCCAGTTCATCAAGGGCGCCTGGGACACCGGCGAGAAGCACGCGCTCGGGCCCTTCGGCGACCGCATCGCCTGGCATACGCTGGGCGAGGGCTTCACCTGGGAGACGCAGGACAAGGCCCGCGACATCGCCGCCGCCGAGCACGCCTGGGCCAAGGCGCTCGACCTGATGGCCGATCCGACCATCCGCCTCGTGGTCCTCGACGAACTCAACATCGCCCTGCGCTACGACTACCTGCCGCTGGCCGAGGTGATCGCGGCCTTCCAGGCCCGCCGGCCCGACCTCCACGTGATCGTGACCGGCCGCAACGCCAAGCCGGCGCTGATCGAGGCCGCCGACCTCGTCACCGAGATGACGGTGGTGAAGCACCACTTCTCGGCCGGCGTGAAGGCACAGGCGGGAATCGAATTCTAGATGCGGCGGATCGTTGCCGGGGCGTTCGCCCTCCTCGTCGTGGTGGACACGCCCGGCGTCCGTTCGGAGCCGGGCGGGCCCTGGCCCGACAGCTACCTCGGCCGGGTCGAGGCGACGGCGGTGGTCCAGACCCTGAACGCCCGCCTGCTCGCGGCCCGGAGCGCCACCACGACCCTCGAAAGCTGGTGCGCCGAGCACGGCATGGCATCGCGCCCGGTCCTGGCGGCGCGCCTGGAGCGCGGCGTCGACGTGCCTGCGACGCCCGAGACCCGCCAGCGCCTCGCCATTGCCCCCGACACGCCCTTGCGCCACCGGCGCGTCCGCCTCGCCTGCGGCGACCACCTCCTCTCCGAGGCGGACAATTGGTACGTGCCCGAGCGGCTGACGCCGGAGATGAACCGCCTCCTCGACACCACCGACACGCCGTTCGGCCGTGTCGTCCAGGCGCTCGGCACCACGCGCCAGACCGTGGCGGCCGACATCCTGTGGCGGCCGCTGCCGGAGGGCTGGGACCAGGCGCCCGTGCCGCCCACGACCTGCGCGATGCTGCCGATCCCCGAGCGCCTGTTCAGCCACCGTGCGGTGCTGTTCACCGCCGAACGGGTGCCCTTCTCCGAGGTGGTCGAGACCTACGGTGCGGCGATCCTCGCCTTCCGCCGGGCCGAGCGTCCGACCGATCCCGCCTGTGCCGGGACGCCCCGATGAGACGCTCGCACAGGCTTTTACGCCAGCCCGCTCCACGCCACGTCCAGGCATCCCCGGCTCCGACCCGATGAGAACCCCGACCCCCGCCATCATGATCCAGGGCACCGGCTCGGACGTCGGCAAGTCGCTGATCGTCGCCGGCCTGTGCCGTGCGTTCGCCAACCGTGGGCTGAGGGTGCGCCCGTTCAAGCCGCAGAACATGTCGAACAACGCCGCCGTCACCGACGACGGCGGCGAGATCGGGCGGGCGCAGGCATTGCAGGCCCGTGCCGCGCGGGTGGCGCCCTCCGTCCACATGAACCCGGTCCTCCTCAAGCCCCAGAGCGAGACCGGATCGCAGATCGTCGTGCAGGGCCGCATGGTCGGGCAGGCGGCGGCGCGGGACTACCAGGCCTGGAAGCCGCGCCTTCTCGCGTCGGTGCTGGAGAGCTTCGCGCGCCTGGGAGCCGAGGCCGACCTCGTCGTCGTCGAGGGCGCCGGATCGGCCTCGGAGGTCAACCTGCGCGCCGGCGACATCGCCAACATGGGCTTTGCCCGCGCCACCGGCGTGCCGGTGATCCTGCTAGGGGACATCGACCGCGGCGGCGTCATCGCCAGCCTCGTCGGCACCCAGGCGGTGATCGCGCCCGAGGACGCCGCGATGATCCGCGGCTTCATCGTCAATCGGTTTCGCGGCGACCCGAGCCTGTTCGCCGACGGCATGGCCATCGTCGCGCGGCGCACCGGCTGGCCGTCCTTCGGCCTCGTGCCGCATTTTCCCGCCGCCGCCCGGCTCCCGGCCGAGGACATCCTCGGTCTGGCCGGTTCGGCGCCGGGCGCGGGCAAGCGCGTGGTCGCGGTGCCGGTGCTGCCGCGGCTCGCCAATTTCGACGACCTCGACCCCCTGCGCGCCGAGCCCAGCCTCGCCGTGGTGCTGGTGCGGCCCGGCGAGGCCATTCCGGGAGATGCCGATCTCGTCCTGCTTCCGGGGTCGAAGACCACCATCGCCGACCTCGACGTCCTGCGCGAGCAGGGCTGGGACATCGACATCCGCGCCCATGTCCGGCGCGGCGGCCGGGTGCTCGGCCTGTGCGGTGGCTATCAGATGCTCGGGCGCACCATCGCCGACCCGCACGGGATCGAGGGGACGCCGCGGTCGGTGCCCGGCCTCGGCCTCCTCGACGTCGAGACGGTGATGACACCGCTCAAGCGTCTCGAGCGGGTGACGGGCGTCACCCTGCCCGATGGCGTTCCGTTCTGCGGCTACGAGATGCATGTGGGTGAGACCGCCGGCCCCGACACCATCCGGCCGTTGATCCGCTTCGCGGACGGGCGCCAGGACGGCGCGGTCTCGGGTGACGGACGCGTCTGCGGAACCTACGTCCACGGCCTGTTTTCGGACGACCGCCAGCGCGCGGCCTGGCTCGCGCGCCTGGGCACCGTATCGAGCGGAGAGGGCTACGAGGCCGGGATCGAGGCGGTGCTCGACCGGCTGGCCGCGCATATCGAGGCTCATGTCGATTGCGACGCCGTGCTCGCCGTCGCGAACGCCCGACCCTGAAGGGATGACCCGCATGCCTCGCTCCGTCCTGACGGGTGTCGTCGCGATCCTGATCGCGACCCCGGCGCTTTCCGTCGACGATCGCTGGACCGCTGGGTTCGGTCAGGGCACCGCGGAGGCCAGCATCCGCAGCCGGACCGGCAGCATCTTTCGGGTCTTCTGCGGCGGCGGGACCGGCGGGCGGCGGATGGGGGTCGTCCTCGAAGGCCTGGCGCAGACGGCGCCGAAGGGACGGCCCCTGGACGTCCGGGTCGTCGTCGACGGCCGGACCTTTCCCTTCGCCGTGACGGACGGCTACGGCGCCGTCGACGCGCGGGGTGGGCGCTTCGCCCTCGAGGCGATGGCCAAGGCGATGCTGGCGAGCAAGGCCGCGCGCTTCACCATCGCCTATCCGAGCCTCAATGTATCGGAGGCCTATTCGCTGGGCGGCGTCAGGGATGCGCTGCAGGACCGGGGCGGCACCATTCTCACCCCCTGCCTGTGACGGCGCCGAATCAGGCGAGGGCCGCGGTGGCGGCGAGCACGGCGAAGCCGAACAGGATGAGGCAGGCGCTGCGGTAGAGGGCGAGGGCCCGCTCCACGTCGGCCGGCCCCGCCTCGGCCCGGCCGTCGCCCATCCAGGCGTCCTCGACCCTCACGGCGCCGTAGACCCGCGGTCCGGCCAGGCGCAGGCCGAGCGCGCCGGCCATGGCGGCCTCGGGCCAGCCGGCGTTGGGCGAGCGGTGGCGGCGGGCATCGCGGTGCAGGGCACGCCAGGCTCCGGTCGCCGAGGCGTCGCGGTGGCAGGCCGCCGCGGCGACGATCAGGCCGGCGGAGAGGCGCGAGGCCGGCAGGTTGACGAGGTCGTCGAGGCGGGCCGAAGCCCAGCCGAAGGCCTCGTGGCGCTCGGTGCGGTGGCCGATCATGCTGTCGGCGGTGTTGATCGCCTTGTAGAGGGCGCCGCCGGGCAGGCCGCCGACCCCGATCCAGACCGCCGGCGCCACGATCCCGTCGGAAAAGTTCTCGGCGAGGCTCTCGATGGCCGCGCGGCAGACCCCGGCTTCGTCGAGGCTCTCGGGATCGCGACCGACGATCATCGCCACCGCTGCGCGCCCGCCGGGAAGCCCCTCCCGCCGGATTCCCTGCGCCACCCGTGCGACGTGCTCGTGGAGGCTTCGCTGCGCCGGCAGGGCGGCGCAGGCGATTCCCGCGAGGACGATCCCGGAGACCGGACCGGCGAGACCGAGGAGCGCGCCGACCGCCAGCGCGATGCCGCCGACCACGGCGATCAGCACGAGGAGGCCGAGCACGCCGGCCAGGCGCCGCCGGCGGGCGCTTCCCCGGTTCAGGCCGACGTCGAGGGCGCCGATCAGCCGGCCGATCCAGGTGACAGGATGGCCGAGCGCCCTGTAGAGCCCGTCCGGATAGCCGGCGGCCGCCTCGACGGCGAGGGCGACGACCAGGATCGGAAGCGTGTCGGGCGGATGGGCGAGGACGGTCCAGGGCATTCTGCGGCGGAACACTCTCTGATGGGGGAAGGCACGCGAATCGCCCACGGCGGCGATCTCGACGCGGCCCGGCGCCTGTTTCCCGCAGGCCCCGAGCCGTGGGTCGATCTGTCCACCGGCATCAACCCGGTGCCCTATCCGTGTCCACCGCTGGAGGCCAGCGCCTTCACGCGGCTGCCGTCCCCGGCCGACCTGACCGCCTTGCGGACCGCGGCGGCCGACGCCTACGGCGCCGATCCGGCGACGGTGGCGGCGGCGCCGGGCACGCAGATCCTGATCGAGACCTTGCCGCGGCTGCGCCCTCGATCGCGGGTCGCGGTGCTGTCGCCGACCTATGCCGAGCATGCGGCGGCCTGGACCCGCGGTGGTCATCACGTCGTCGCGGTCGCCGACCTGTCCGGTGCGGAGGGCTGCGATGTCGTCGTCGTCGTCAATCCCAACAACCCCGACGGACGCATCGTGCCCGCCGGCGATCTTGTGGCCACGGCCCATGCCCTGGGGCGCCGTGGCGGTCTCCTCGTGGTGGACGAGGCCTTCGCCGACTTCGAGCCCGCGGGCTCGTTGTGCGCAGAGGTCGGCCCCGGGCTCGTGGTCCTGCGCTCCTTCGGCAAGACCTATGGGCTCGCCGGCCTGCGCCTCGGTTTCGCCCTCGCCGAGCCGGCGCTGGCCCTTCGGATCGCCGAGGCCCTCGGACCCTGGGCGGTGGCCGGCCCGGCGCTCGCCATCGGCCGCGCCGCGCTCCGCGACAGGTCCTGGCGCGAGGCGGCCCGAGCGGCGCGCGCGGCCGATGCCGCCCGCCTCGACCGCATGATCGGCCGGGCCGGGGGGGGGGTGGTCGGCGGGACCAGCCTGTTCCGCACGGCGGATTTCGAGGACGGCCCCGGCGTGTTCCGGCGCCTCGGGGAGGCGGGCATCTACGTGCGCCGGTTCGAGGCGATGCCCCATCGTCTGCGCTTCGGCCTGCCGGCCGACCGGGGCGAATGGTGCCGGCTCTCGCGCATCCTGCGGTGAGGACCGCTACGCCTCGACCGGACGCCGCGGTTCGACGATCGCCACCAGCAGTCCGGCCCCGGCCAGGGCGATCCCGACGGCGCAGACGCCGGACCAGCCGTAGCTGAGGAAGGCCTGCGAGCCGGCCAAGGCGCCGATCGCCCCGAACAGGAAGATGCCCGTGAACAGCACCGTGTTGATGCGTCCGCGCGCGCCCGGCACCAGGGCATAGGCCCGGGTCTGGTTGGCGATGAGGGCGGCGTTGATGCCGATGTCGATGAGCAGCACGCCCACCGCCACCGCGACGAGCGACCCGGTGCCGGCCAGCCACAGCACCGCGAAGGCGGCCATGACGCAGACGCCGCCGGCGAGCACCACCGGGCGCGCCCCGCGCCGGTCGGTGAAGCGGCCCGACAACGGCGCCACCACGGCCCCGCACACGCCGATCACGCCGAACAGGCCCGCCCCGGCGGCGGTGAGGTCGAAGGGCGGCGCCTCCACCAGGAGGGCCAGGGTCGCCCAGAAGGCGTTGAAGCTGGCGAACAGGAACGCCTGGCACAGGGTCGCGCTGCGCAGCACCGGTTGGGTGCGCAGGAGGTCGAGGATCGACAGCATCAGGGCGCGGTAGCGCAGCGGGGCGGTCTGGGGTGTCCTCGGCAGGGTCGCCGCCGCCACCGCCGCGATGGCGAGCGCGACCCCGCAGGCGGCGAAGAACACGATGCGCCAGCCGAACTGCGCCCCCACGAACCCGCTGATGGTCCGGGCGAGCAGGATGCCGCTGAGGAGCCCGGTCATGACCTGGCCGACGATGCGGCCGCGGCTGGCATCGGGGGCGAGTTCCGCCGCGAAGGGCACCGCCTGCTGCGCCGCGGAAGAGAGGAAGCCGATGACGAGGCAGGCGCCCACCAGCATCGCCAGGGAGGTGCTCAGGGCCGCGGCCAGCAGGGCGACGCTCAGGCCGAGCAACTGCCAGATGATCAGGCTGCGCCGTGGCAGGCTGTCGCCCAACGGCACCAGCCCGACGATGCCGAGGCCATAGCCGATCAGGGAGGCGGCGGGCACCAGGAGTGCCGCCCGTTCGCCGAACTCGGCCACGAGGAGGGCCAGCAACGGCTGATTGTAGTAGATGTTGGCGACGGCGCCGCCCGCGATCAGCGTCAGGCCGAATCGCGTCCTGGCGGTGAAACCGTGCCGGACCGGGGCGGCGCTCGGCGCCCGCCCGGGGTCGTCCTTGGGCGATGGGGTGTCCATGGGATGTCGGTGCCCGCCTTGGTTCGGTCGCGGCGGGGTACGCGTCCTGGCCGGCACGAACAACCCGCGCGCGCGGAGGGCCGAGGCTGCGGACCGCTCATGGAGCCGGACTCGCCATGGAGCCGGACCCGCCATGAACTAAGCCTCGCCATGGAGCCGGACTTGTCGATCGATTTGACACAACCCATATAGGTTGTGTTGTCGATCACTGATCGAACGGCCCGGCCCCCGCCATCCAGTGCTTGGCAGGTGGCCGGTCATCGCGTTTGATGGACGGGATACGTCGTGTCGCGCTGATGTGTGGTTTGCGTCACCGCGTGTCCCGTTCGTCCGAACCATGGAGTTTGCCATGCCGAGCTACCGTGTCGCTTTCGCCAGGGAGATCATGGGCGTTCCGTTCACGATCGGATCCGTGGAGATCGCCCGGGCGCGGGATGCGGGCCGTGCGTTGCGCGCGGCCGAAATCCGGTTCGCCCGCCAGCACGGCATCGATGATTGGCGCCTGCGGGCCGATTGCGCCCGCATCGAAGGCCTCGCGGGCGGGCACCGCTGACGCCGCCGGCCACGGTCGCCGCCGCGGCTTGAGACTGGCCCTCGCACGCGAGGCATCCTAGAGTGCGATGCCGGTCGGACACCCTCTTCCGTCGTGGTCGGCATCGCTCCAGGGGTGAAGGCTCAGGCGACTCGGCATGGCGGCGATCTCCTTCTTCGGCGACCTCATTCAAACGATCAGCGATCGCGGGCGCGACCTGATCGGCTTCGGGCGGGGCGACCTTGCCGCCCGGGCCAACGCCATCGAACTCGTCGGCTTGTGCGAGGATCTGATCTCGCGGCGCGGCGAGGCATCCGGGGTCGCGCTCGCGCGCCTGATCCTCGAACGCTACACCTCCCTGTCTCGCGAGGAGCGCGGGACGTTCCTGCGCCTCGTGGCCATGGAGTTCGGCGCCGATCACACCGGGATCGAGGACGCGATCACGACGTACCGCGCCAATCCGACGCGGGCGGCCCTCGGCGTCCTCCACAAGTCCGCCGAGCCGCGCAGCCAGGAACTGATCCGGCGCCTCAACCTCGCCCGCGACGGCACGCTCGCCCTGGTGCGGATGCGCGAGGACCTGATGACCCTACGCCGCGACCTGCGCGCGGCCGGTGACGACCACGCCCTGATCGAGGCGGCCGACAGTCTCGACAACGATTTCGAGCACCTGTTCGCGTCCTGGTTCAACCGCGGCTTCCTCGTCCTGCGGCACATCGACTGGACGACGCCGGCGCACATCCTCGAGAAGATCATCCGCTACGAGGCGGTGCACGAGATCGCCGGCTGGGACGACCTGCGCCGCCGGATCGAGCCGCAGGACCGGCGCTGCTTCGCCTTCTTCCATCCGGCCCTGGTCGACGAGCCCCTGATCTTCGTGGAGGTGGCGCTGACCGCCGGCATCGCCCCGGCGATCGCGCCGATCCTGGCGCACGACCGCCAGGCATTGCCGCTGCGGGCGGCCAACACCGCCATCTTCTACTCGATCTCGAACTGCCAGAAGGGCCTGGCCGGCGTCACCTTCGGCAACTTCCTGATCAAGCAGGTGGTGGAGGACCTGGCCCGCGACATCCCGAGCCTCAAGACCTTCGTCACCCTGTCGCCGGTGCCGGGTTTCGCCAAATGGCTCGACCGCGAGCGCCGGGCGGAGGCGCCGCTCAGCCTCACCCGCGAGGACGTCGAGGCCCTGCGCCTGCTCGACGCCCCGGATTGGGCCACCGACAAGACCAAGTCCGAGGCGGTGCGCAAGGCGCTGCTGCCGGCAGCCGCCGCCTACTTCCTGCGGGCCAAGACCGATCGCGCCCGCCCCGTCGATCCGGTCGCCCGGTTCCACCTCGGCAACGGCGCCCGGCTCGAACGCATGAACTTCCTCGGCGACGTCTCGGGCAAGGGGCTGGCGCAATCCTATGGCCTGATGGTCAACTACCTCTACGACCTTGCCGCCATCGAGAAGAACCACGAAACCTACGCCAACCTCGGCACCGTCTCGGCGTCCAGCGCCGTCACCCGGGAGTTGCGCGCCAACCTGCCGCCGCCGCGCGCCGTCGCCCTCGCGGAGGCCTGAGTGCCCCGCGTCGGGACCGCCGGTCTTAACGAGTCAGCATCGCCGCCCATGAGCCAGACCCTGTTCGACCTCGTCCGCGCGAACCTGCCGGCCGATCCCGCCGCCAAGACGGTGATCGAGACCGGCGAGGGCACGCGCTACAGCTATGCCGATCTCGTCGCGCGGTCCGGCGCCTATGCCGCCGCCCTGGTCGGTCTCGGCGTGGGGCCCGGCGACCGCGTGGCGGTGCAGGTCGAGAAGAGCGCCGAGGTCGTGTTCCTCTATCTCGGCGCCGTGCGGGCCGGCGCGGTCTTCCTGCCCTTGAACACAGCCTACACCGCCGCCGAGGTGGCGTATTTCCTCGCGGACGCCGAACCCGCCCTGTTCGTCTGCGATCCGGCCCGGCGCGAGAGCCTGGAGCCGGTGGCCACCGCCGCCGGCGTCGGCCGCGTGACGACCCTCGACGCCTCCGGACGCGGGGCCATCGCCGAGGCGGCGGACGCGGCCGATCCCGACTTCGCCGACGTCGCCCGCGACCCCGACGATCTGGCCGCCATCCTCTACACATCCGGCACCACCGGGCGCTCCAAGGGCGCGATGCTGACCCATGCCAACCTCGCCTCGAACGCGGTGACCCTGGCGCAGACCTGGCGTTTCGACGCCGACGACGTGCTGATTCACGCCCTGCCGGTGTTCCACACCCACGGCTTGTTCGTGGCGACCAACGTCGTGCTCGCCAGCGGCGCCGGGATGATCTTCCTGTCGAAGTTCGACGCCAAGCAGATCCTCGCCCTGATGCCGCGCGCCACCACGATGATGGGCGTGCCGACCTTCTACACCCGCCTCCTCAAGGAGCCGGGCCTGACGCCCGAGGCGACCGCCGCGATCCGCCTGTTCGTGTCGGGCTCGGCGCCGCTCCTCGCCGAGACGCACCGCGACTGGCAGGCGCGCACCGGCCACGCCATCCTCGAACGCTACGGCATGACCGAGACCAACATGAACACCTCCAACCCCTACGAGGGCGACCGCATCGCCGGCACCGTGGGCTTGCCCCTGGACGGGGTCGCCGTGCGGGTGGTGGACCCCGAGACCGGGGCGCACCTGCCGGCCGACGCCGTCGGCATGATCGAGGTCAAGGGCCCCAACGTGTTCAAGGGCTACTGGCGCATGCCGGAGAAGACGGCGGCCGAGTTCAAGACCGACGGGTTCTTCATCACCGGCGATCTCGGCAAGATCGACGCCCGCGGCTACGTCCACATCGTCGGGCGCGGCAAGGACCTCATCATCACCGGCGGCTACAACGTCTACCCGAAGGAGGTCGAGAACGAGATCGACGCCCTGCCCGGCGTCGTCGAATCGGCCGTGATCGGCCTGCCCCACGCCGATTTCGGCGAGGGCGTCACCGCCGTCGTCGTGGCCCGGCCCGATGCACCCGGCGAGGCGGAGATCCTGCGCACGCTGGAGGGGCGGCTCGCCCGCTTCAAATGCCCCAAGCGCATCCTGTTCGCCGACGAACTGCCGCGCAACGCCATGGGCAAGGTCCAGAAGAACCTCCTGCGCGACACCCACGCGGGGCTCTACCGGGGCTGACCGAAAACCGGTATCTGCCTCGAGCGCGGATGCGGGCCTGCCCACCGCACCGTTCTGCCCCGAGGCAGGGCGGGCGCATGCCCCCGTCGATCCCGGTTGCCCCATGTCATCGCCCCCTCGACCCGAAACCCGCCCCGAGACAGCCGCGGCGTGGCTCTGGACGGGCGTGATGGGCGTCGCCCTCATCGGCCTGGCTGCGGCCTCCCTCCGCGCCAGGGGCGGCGCCGATCCGGCGCGTGCGAGGCCCGGGCCGCCGCAGCCCGAGGGGGAGGGCGCCCTGTCCCTGAGCGGCAGCGAGGCGCGCAGCGTGGCCGCCGCCGAGGTCCATCGAGGACGGGCTGCCAGCACTCCCGCCGAGATCCCGGCCTCGGGCTGGAAGGACATCGGCTACCGGGTCTTCGTCGAGTTCAACAAGGACCGGGTGCTGTCGGTGGCCGGCGGCGTGACCTTCTACACCCTGCTGTCGCTGGTGCCGGCCATCGCGGCGCTGGTGAGCTGCTACGGCCTGTTCGCCGACGCCAACGTGATCAACGAACACGTCTCGGCGATGCAGGGCGTGTTGCCGTCGGGGGCGGTGGAGATCGTCGGCGAGCAGATCAAGCGCATCGCCAGCAAGAGCAACGAATCCCTCGGGCTGACCTTCTTCACCTCGCTCGTTCTGTCAGTGTGGAGCGCCAACGCGGCGGTGAAGGCGATCTTCGACGCCCTCAACATCGTCTACGAGGAAGAGGAGAAGCGCTCCTTCGTGATGCTGAACCTGCGCTCGCTGACCTTCACGGTGGGCGCCCTCGTCTTCGTCATCCTGGCGCTCACCGGGGTGGTGGTGCTGCCCGTCGTCCTCACCTTCGTCGGCTTCGGCGAGAACGCCTGGCTTCTCGCCCAGCTGCGCTGGCCGGCGATGCTGGTGGTGCTGCTGGGCGGCCTCTCCCTCCTCTACCGCTACGGCCCGAGCCGCGAGCGGGCACGCTGGCGCTGGGTCGGCACCGGCAGCGTGGTGGCCGGCGTCCTCTGGCTCGTCGCCTCGATCCTGTTCTCCTGGTACGTGGCGGGCTTCGGGAACTACAACGAGACCTACGGCTCGCTGGGAGCGGTGATCGGCTTCATGACCTGGATCTGGATTTCGGTGACGATCGTCCTGCTCGGGGCCGAGATCAACGCCGAGATGGAACACCAGACCGCGCGCGACACCACCACCGGCCCGGAACTGCCCATGGGGCTGCGCCAGGCTCGCATGGCCGATACCTTGGGCGCCGCCACCTGACGGTTTTGGCCGCGCCATCTCGAAGAAGACGGCCCTGCGCCCCATCTCATGGGCGAGACAACGAGGGGAGGGCACCATGAGCGATACCGCCGAGGGGACCGGCACCGACGCGACGGTCATCGAACGGACGGACGCCGAATGGCGTCGCATCCTGACGCCGGAGCAGTACCGCGTCCTGCGCGAGCACGGCACCGAGCGCGCCGGGACGAGCTGTCTCAACGCGGAGAAGCGCCCCGGCACCTTCCATTGCGCCGGCTGCGACCTGCCCCTGTTCCAGACCGGCACCAAGTTCGAGTCCGGCAGCGGCTGGCCGAGTTTCTTCGACCCGATCGAGGATGCCGTCGAGACGCAGGTCGACCGCAGCCACTGGATGACGCGGACCGAAGTCCACTGTGCCCGCTGCAAGGGCCACCTCGGCCACGTATTCGACGACGGCCCGGCCCCGACAGGCCTGCGCTATTGCATGAACGGACTCTCGCTGCGCTTCGAACCCAACGCCTGACGCAGGGGATCGGAGACCGCCAAGGCCCTCGGTGGCGGAGCAAATGCAGCACCGTCCCGCTCCCCCGAGGAGCCGCGTCTTGATTTCGACGCCTTTTCCCTTAGGCCATGACGACGGTCGGCGGGACCGCCCGCGGGCGATTCCGAGGCTATGCATCGGACGACGGTCTTCGTCCCGGATGTCGACGGCGGTCCCGCGAGGGCCGCGGATCGATGGAGGGACGGGAGAGGGCGCGACGTCCGGCGCCACCATCGCCCGAGGCCGGCCGATAGTGCCGTGAGGAGTGAGTATGAGCGTCGTCCGCCGGTTCCTCGTCGCCTCGTCCCTGGTCCGCCTGATCCGCAAGGAGCGGGGCGGGTCTCGCATCTCGGAGGGCTATTTCCCTCCCCAGGGGGGACGGACCTCCTACGTTCGCGTCGACGGTCAGAACTGCCACCTCGTCCTCGTGACCGCGGCGCCCGACGGCGGGACCAGCGAGGAACGCACGGAGGTGCCCCGCGCCCACGGCGAGGCGCTGCTCGACGTCTGCTCGGGCAAGGCCGCCTACGACCGCACGGTGATCGCGCTTCCGGCGGGGCGGGAGATCCTGCTCGACCGCTACGTCGCCCCTGCGACCCTCGACATGGTCAGCGTCGCCTTCGACGGGGCCGAGGAGGCCGCGGCCTTCGCGGTTCCGTCGTGGTTCGGCCCGGAGGTGACGGCCGACCCGGCCTTCGACCGGCACGCGGTCGGCATCAACGGCGCGCCCCAGCCCGGCGAGATCGCCCTGAGCAACGCGGCCCTTGATGCCGTGCTCGACCTCGTCGAGCCGCGCTTCGGCTTCGGTCGCTACAACACGGCGCCCAAGGCCTCCGAAGACGGCAGCGTCGCCAACACCCTGCGCCGCATCGTCGGGAGCGTTCCTCCGGTCGCAGCGGCCGCGCCGGTCGCCGCGGCGGCGGCTGCGCCGATGCCGCCCGCGCATATTCCCTTCACGGACCCCGCCCCGGCCGAGGATCACGAGTCCGACCAGCCACAGCCGCCGCCGGACACGCGGATGGAAGACGTGTTCGAGAGCCTGTCGCAGGCGCTCGGCGCCGCCGTTCATCCGCCCCAGGAGCCGCCCCGCGACGAGGACGGCTCCTTCGAGCGCTGGACCGTCCGGCCGCGCCGCACGCAGCAGTAGGGTCGAGCGTGGGCCGTCCGGCTCGCGGTATCGCGAGCCGGACGGCCCGTGCGGGTAGCGGTGCGCTCGTTCTCTCGGGGACATGCGATCCGCGTGCCGCCGCCGGCGTCGGTCCTCCCGAAGGGCCGGGATTAAAATCGCCACCGCCGTCTTCGGCGATTGAGCGGGCGCACCAGAATCGCTAGCGTTGCAACCAACGCGACCGATGAACGGGATGCGACACGCGGATCAAGCGTGCGCAGGCGAGGAAACATGGCCCAGACGATCACCTCCCCCGCCGCGCCAGCGGTGGCCACGCCGACGTCGAAGGAGCCCTGGTACCGGGTCCTCTACATCCAGGTCCTGATCGCGATCGCCCTCGGCATCCTGGTCGGCTGGCTGTACCCGGAGTGGGGCAAGTCCTTCAAATGGATGGGCGACGGCTTCATCGCGCTGATCAAGATGATGATCGCGCCGATCATCTTCTGCACCATCGTCCATGGCATCGCCTCGATCGGCGACCTCAAGAAGGTCGGCCGGGTCGGACTGAAGGCGCTGATCTATTTCGAGGTGGTGTCCTCCGTGGCCCTGCTCGTCGGCATCCTGGTGGGCGAGATCGTCCAGCCCGGCGCCGGTTTCGGAGCGGACGTGAGCAAGCTCGACGCCAAGGCGGTGGAGGGCTACGCCAGCAAGGCGGCCTCCGATTCCACGGTCGCCCATCTGCTCGGCATCATTCCCAAGAGCTTCTTCGACGCCTTCGCCACCGGAGACCTGCTGCAGGTGCTCCTGATCTCGATCCTGACCGGCGTCGTGCTCACCGGCATGGGCGAGCGGGGCGCCGGCATCACGCGCGGCATCGACGCGGTCGGCCAGATGTTCTTCCGCATCATCGGCCTCATCGTGAAGCTCGCCCCGATCGGCGCCTTCGGCGCCATGGCCTTCACGGTGGGCCAGTACGGCATCGGCAAGGTCATCGACCTCGCGTGGCTGGTGGGCACCTTCTACGCCACCTCGCTCCTGTTCATCTTCGTCGTGCTCGGCGGCATCGCGGCCTTCGCCGGCTTCTCGATCATCAAGTTCCTGGCCTACATCAAGGACGAGTTGCTGATCGTGCTCGGCACCTCGTCGTCCGAGACCGTGCTGCCGCACATGATGACGAAGATGAAGCGCCTCGGCGCCTCGGACTCGGTGGTGGGCCTCGTGATCCCGACCGGCTACTCGTTCAACCTCGACGGCACCAACATCTACATGACGCTCACCACGCTGTTCCTGGCGCAGGCGGTGGGCGCCGACCTCACGGTCGGGCAGTACGCGACGATCTTCCTCGTCGCGATGCTGACGTCGAAGGGCGCCTCCGGCGTGACGGGTGCGGGCTTCATCACCCTGGCCGCGACGCTCGCCGCCATCCCCGGCAATCCCGTTCCGGTCGCGGCGATGACCCTGGTGCTCGGCGTCGACAAGTTCATGTCGGAGTGCCGCGCCCTCACCAACCTCATCGGCAACGGTGTCGCCACCATCGTCGTGTCCCGCTGGGAGGGCGAACTCGACAAGGAGAAGCTCGCCCAGGTCATGGCGCATCCGGTCTCGATCGGCACCGATATCTCGGACCATGCGCCGAATATGGACGACGCGGTCGCTCCGTCGCCGACGGCGGCGGCAGGCCCGCGCTGACCGGGCCGCGAGCGCGGTCGGGCCCGACCGCCGACCGGCCGGGTGTCCAGGGCGAGGATCCAGCCAAGCGGGTGCTCGAGACGCCGGACGGCCGCTACATCGTCGTGCGCGGCCGGCTCTGGCGCCGCCAGCGGCCGGACCTCGCCGGCCCGGTCCGCGACCGCCTGGTGCACGACCTCATGGATGCGCGCCGCGCCGTGAAGGCGGGTAGGCGCGCCGGCGACGAGGCCGCCATCGCGCGGGCCCGGGCCGCCGTCGACGCCGCAAAGCACGGCCTCGGCGAACGCGGCCCGGTGTGGTGGACGGACGGCGCGCCGGACCTCAACCGCAGACTGGTCGGGAACACCGGCTACGCCGCCTGGTACGAAAACGAGGCCGATCACCGCTCCGGTGACGGTTGAACCTTTCGGGCACGCGGCCGGTTTGACGCTCACACCCGCAGGCCGGAGCGATCATGTCGAAGACGATTTCAGCGCAGTTCAAGTCGCGCCGCGACGCGGAGATGGCCGTGGAGCACATCGTGCAGGAGCACGGCGTCGACCGGACCGCCGTCGAGGTCGGCGCTGCGTCCGGTGAGAACACCGCCGGGACCGAAGCGGCCAGGGCCGACATCGAGGACGGGCACCCCAAGACCGGCACCGACGGCGAGCCGGCCCTGGCCGGAAAGGTCGAGGTCTCGGTCCGGGTCGACGATGCGAGCGTCGAGGCGGTGGTGTCGTCGCTGAAGACCTATCACGGCGAGATCGCGTCCTGAGCCCCCTGCCGGCGGCGGGCCGGCCGAGCCGCATCCGGATCGAAGATGCTGCCGCCGGGCACGGATGGGTCTAGGAGACCCGTGGGCCTCCTCGGCGGTTCGGCCAATCCGGCCGCCGGATGGGGGCGCCGGTTTCGGTCCAGCTTTCGGGAATCCCCATGCGAACGACGTTCTCTCTCGCCCTCACCCTGGCCGTAGGCCTCGCCACGGCCGCCCAGGGGCAGGGGCTCGCGCGCGGTTCGCAAGACGGCGCGGAGCGCGGCGGCAATATCGCCGGCCCCCTCGGTGCGGCGGTCGGGAGCGCGATCGGCGGGGCCGTCGGGACCGCGAACGAGATTTTGGGCATCGACCGGCGCGAGCGCTTCCGGATCTATACCCTCGCCGAGCCGCGCCCGTCGTTCGCGCTGAAGGGCACCGTCCGCGTCGGGACAGTCCTGCCCAGAGAGGGCGTGGTCTATTACGACGTTCCGCCCGAGTTCGCCCTGCAGGGCCTCAACTACACCATCGTCAACGGGCGGCCGGTCCTGGTCGATCCCGGCACGCGTCGCATCGTCGAGATCATCGAGTGAACGATGTTCGGCCGTGACGCCCGGCGGCTTTTGTGAGTGATGCGGTTTCCGCTTGGATCAAGCGGGAACCGTTTCACCGAGCCCGCGCGGCGACTGAGCGAAGCCCATTTCCTTATCACGAAGTGATCACCCGGAAATGGGATGAGGCCCCCGCGCTCAGGCGGGGGCGATCTCGAACGCCATCCCCCGTCCCGGTCCCTGGTCGGAGTAGTCGACGAGGGCGTACCCACGTTCGGCCAGGGCCGCGTCGAGGGTGTCGCGGTGTTTGCGGAACATCTGGCCGATCGCCAGGGGCGTCAGCCGCGGATTGCCCTGCCGCAGCCGGTCCACGCCGATGGTGAGGGGTGCACCGTCGCGATCCGCGATCCGAACGATGGCGGAGGCCAGGTCCGCGGCCTTCGTCTCGGATGCGGACTTCGGTTTGAACGCCATCGTATCTCCTCGACCGGATCTCTGTTGACCGCCACGACGTCCGCGCAAGGCATCGACCGCGGTCGTCCCGGGAGACGCCATCGGCTCGCGATCGTCACGCCGGGTCCTGCCTCGCACCTGCGGCTACGATCGTCATCGCGGTATCGGGCAACGGCCGCCGAAGTTCCAGCGCGACCTCGGTCGTGGCCTCCAGCCAGGTGCGCCACTCCTCGGGCGTCGTCAGCAGCACCGGCATGGCCTTGGGATGGACGGGGCCGAAGATCCCGTTCGCCTCGCAGGTGAGGAATGAGAACAGCCGGTGTTCGGCCTCCTCGCGGTCGGGCTTCTCCGCCCTGGTGCCGCGAACGCCCGTCCAGGGCCGCCAGATGCCGGCGAAGGCGAACCGCGGCCGGTCCTCGTTGAGGGCGAACCACGTCGGCGTCTTCCCGGGCTTGGTATCGGCGTATTCCGAGAACGAGGAGACCGGCACGAGGCAGCGATACTCCGGCTCGAGCCAGGGACGCCAATGCGGGCTTTTCACGTTGCGCACGTTGGTGACCGGGTGTTCGCCGAACTGCTTGGGGCTCGGAATGCCCCACCGGACCATCTCAAGTACCCGCTCGTCACCCTCGAGCCGAACGATCGGCGCGCGCTGGTCCGGGAAGATGCCCGGCAGCGCCGGCGGGTTGCCGGCCCGGTCGAGCGCGACGCCGAAGAGTGCGCGGATCTCAGCCTGCGGCGTGACGAGGCCGAAGAGGTTGCACATGCCGGCCCCATTCTGTCGCAGCCACGAACCCGGCCCTGCCCACGTTGGCCCAAGGTTGCGGGACAAGCCCGAGTCCTCGGAAGAGACCCGCTTCGGTAAAGGGACCAACGATGACATCGGATCCACGCGACGCCGGCCCGCGCCCGCCGTTTCCCGGAGACCAGCAGCAGGAGCGGCCGGGCCTGACCTCTCGGATGACACCCGCGCCGGACCACGGCGAGGACAGCTACGTCGGCAAGGGCCTCCTCAAGGGCAAGGTCGCCCTCATCACCGGCGGCGACAGCGGCATCGGTCGTGCGGTGGCCATCGCCTATGCCCGCGAGGGGGCGGACGTGGCGATCTCCTATCTCGCGGTCGAGCAATCCGACGCCGAGGACACCGCCCGGTGGATCGAGAAGGCCGGACGCCGCGCCCTGTTGCTGCCGGGCGACATCCGCGACGAGGCCCATTGCCGGGATCTCGTCGCGCGGACCGTGACGGGGCTCGGCGGCATCGACATCCTCGTGAACAACGCCGCCGCGCAGACCGTCAACGACGGCCTCGACGACGTGACGGCAGAAGACCTGGAAGGCTCGTTCCGCGCCAACGTCTTCGCGATGTACTACCTCGCCCGGGCGGCCGTGCCGCACATGAAGCCGGGGTCGGCGATCGTCAATTCCACGAGTCAGCAGGCCAAGATCGCCGACCGGACCATGCTCATCTACGCCGCCACGAAGGGCGCCATCGCGAGCCTCACCATCGGGCTGTCCAACCTCCTCGCTCCGAAGGGCATCCGCGTGAACTGCGTGGCGCCCGGCCCGATCTGGACGCCGATCCAGCCCATCGTGAAGAGCCCCGACGAAATCGCTCAGCTTGGCGCCGACACGCCTCTCGGCCGGGCCGGACAGCCGGCGGAACTCGCCCCCGCCTACGTGCTGCTGGCCTCCCGCGAGGGCAGCTACATGTCCGGAGCACTCGTCCCGGTCACGGGCGGGACGCCGATGTATTGAAGCTGATTTTGAATGGCGCGCCCGAAGAGATTCGAACTCCTGACCCCCAGATTCGTAGTCTGGTGCTCTATCCAGCTGAGCTACGGGCGCGCGGTGCGACGGGCGGGCTGTTGGATGCCGTGCCGGTCGGAGGCGGTGTCTAAGGCCTCCGTTTCGGCTTGGCAACCCCTATCGGAAGGCGTTCGCCTCATCCGTCCGAGAAAGCGCCGGAGTGCACCCGGCGCGCCTCCAGCAGGCGGGCGCCCTGGACCGCCGCCGCGGCCCGGTTGTTCACGTGGAGGGCGCGCAGGAGTGCGGCCACGTGGACCTTCACGGTGCCCTCGCTGAGCGACAGGGCGCGGGCGATCTCCTTGTTGGCCTTGCCGCCGACGATGAGGGCGAGCACGTCACGCTGGCGGCGGGTGAGGTTGGCGAGCACCGTGGCCGGTCCGCCGTCCTCGCCGCAGCGGCGGAACGCCGGCGGTGGTCGGTCAAAGGACGGGCCGGACGGCGGCGCCTGCGCGAGGCTCGGCGGCACGTAGAGGACGCCCGACAGGATCATCTCGATCACCCGCGTCATCTCGGCGGCGCCGAGCCCCTTGGGGACGTAGCCGTGCGCACCGGCTTCGAGGGCGAGGAGGATGTCGTGCCGCCGCGCCGATGCCGAGACGATGGCCGCCACGACGTCCGGGAAGCACTCGCGCACCGCGCCGAGCGATCTCGCGCCGGCCATTCCCGGCATGTCGAGGTCGAACAAGGCCAGATCGACCCCGCCGTCGCGCTCGCCCAGCCGCGCCAGGGCTTCGTCGAGGGAGCCCGTCTCGATCACCTCGGCAAAGCCCAGGCGTCGCGACAGGATGGCGCTCATGGCGAGCCGGAAGAACTCGTCGTCGTCGGCCACGATTGCGCATCGACGCTGCAAAGAAGGTGAGGTCATCGTCGGTTTCGTATTGGAAGGCGCGGCGGAGCGCCATCGCGGCGGGCGGCCCGAATGTCCAGCCTCGATCCGCTGGCTGCGTGCCGGAACGCCGGTGACGTTCGAGCGGATGCCAGAGCCCGTTCATCCCCGCTGTGCGGGAGGTCGACGCTCTCCGTGTCAGGGGGCAGGCCCCGAACCTGCGACCCGGCCGATCGGGACGACGCCCGTCCCCGACCGGCACGCCGTCCAGGGGCGCCTGCCACCCGCACGCCTGCCGACCGCATCGTTTTGGGATCGGCCCCGTCCCGGGTTCGGGGACGGGACGGACCGTATGACGACCGGTCGCGAGCCTGCGACGGGCCTCGTGCCTCCACCGCCCGACTGGCGCTCGCCGTCCCCGGGCGAAAAACACGAGCCTCGATCAAGGGCTTGGCTACGAACTCGAGGGAGAGGGACGTTTTCGATGATCTCGCCGAACCCGGTGAAATGGCTGCGAGTGTTGTCGAGTTCACCATATTCGAGATCGCAAGTGCAGCCAAGTCCTCGTTAAGGAAAGCCTGGAACGGGTCTTGATCACTGTCCCCCTATCCCAGTCGCGACGTCTCGCGACGGGACACGATCAAGGGGAGCGGCATGACCGCAGCGGTTGGGGTGGTGATCATCGACGAATCAGAGGCGCTGGACCCGTCCCTGCGGGCCGCCCTGGAGCATGAACCGGCGCTCTATACGGTCGGGGAAACCGGCAGCGTGCCCGCCGTCGCCCTGGTCGTCCTGCCCGACAGCGGCTTCACCCCGACCCTGGAGCGACTCGCCACGCTCAAGCGCGCCCGGGCCGACGTGAAGGTGCTGCTGGCCTTCCAGTCCCTCGACAGTGCCACCCTGAGCTCGCTCCTGGCCGCCGGGGCCGATGCGGTGGTGGCGCGCCACTCGACGCCCCGCGAGGTCTGCGCCGCCCTGCTCGGGCTGATGCAGCCGGCGCAGCGGCCCGTCGCCGACGATCGCGACGGCGCCGAAAGCCTCGACGGCGCCGAGGGGCTGACGCCGCGCGAAGCCGAGATCCTGCGGTTCCTCAGCGCCGGCTTCAGCAACAAGGAAGTCGCCCGCCGCCTCAGCCTGAGCGTGCGCACCGTCGAGACCCACCGCCTCAACCTGCGCCGCAAGACCCAGACCGGCCGGCTGAAGGACCTCGTCGCCCTGGCACGTAAGCTCGGCCTCAAGCCGGTGGTGGACGCCGACACGCGCCGCAGTGGCACCGATGGGGCCGTCTCCGTGTCCCGGCCCACCATGAACGCCGCCGCCCCTTGGTGAGCGCTCACGTGGGTCAGCCTGCGGTGGTCCGTCCGGCCGTCGTGCGGGCGCGCGCCGGTCGGCGCCGCCCCGGACCGTCGTCTGCGTTCGCGGAGAGTTGCGATTGCAGCAGCCCGAGCACGGCCGCCTCCTCTGGCCTCAGGCGGGCGAGATCGTCGCGCAGTTCGTCCTCCACCGCGTCCTTGATCTGGAGCAGGAGAGCACCCTCCACGTAGCAGTCGAGGATGCGAGGGTGGATGTAGCAGGACCGGCAGACCGTCGGGGTGTTGCCGAGCCGCGCGGCCACCCGTTCGATCGCCGCGCGTAGGTTGGCCTTCGCCTTGGCCTGGCTGTCGAAGGCCTCGAACTCGCGCAATGCCAGGGCCGCCAGCACCGTGCCCGCCCAGGTGCGGAAATCCTTGGCGGTGACGTCGTCCCCCGTGATGTCGCGCAGATAGGCGTTGACGTCGGACGACGTGACGTCCCGGCGCGCGCCGTCGTCGTCGAGGTACTGAAACAGCTCCTGGCCGGGCAGGTCCTGGCAGGCCTTCACGATCCTGGCGACACGCTTGTCCTTGAGCGAGAGGTTCCACTCCTTGCCGCTCTTGCCGGTGAAGCGGAACGTCAGCTCGGAGCCGTCCACCCGCACGTGCGGGTCCTTGAGCGTCGTCAGGCCGTAGCTGCCGTTGGTGCGGGCGTAGTCGTCGTTGCCGACCCGGATCAGCGTGGTCTCGAGGAGATGGACCACGGTGGCGAGCACCTTTTCGCGGGGCAGGCCGCGCCGGGACATGTCACGGTCGACCCGGGTGCGGATGCCCGGCAGCGCGTCGGCGAAGGCCATGATGCGGGAGAACTTGGTCGCGTCGCGGGCCTGCCGGAAATCGGGATGGTAGCGGTACTGCTTGCGTCCCTTGGCGTCGCGCCCCGTGGCCTGGATGTGGCCGTTGGCGCGCGGGCAGATCCAAACGTCGGTATAGGCCGGCGGGATCGCGAGGGAGCGGATGCGGGCCAGGGTCTTGGCATCGCGTAGCGTGGCGCCCTTCGTGTCGCGGTAATTGAACCCCTTGCCGCTCTTGCGCCGCGTGAAGCCGGGGCGCGCATCGTCCACGTAGACGAGGCCGGCTTCCTCGGCGGCCTCGCGGGGATCGGCGATGCCGGAGGGCGCGTCTGACTCCTGCGGCGTGGCCATCCTCGGGCTCCCCTCGTTCGTTGCGAGCTTCAACCGAGGTGTCCGGCGGGCTGTTCCTGCGGCGTCCGTGCTACACGCCGTCCCATGGACCAGCCCGCTCCTCCCAAACCGACCTGCCTCGTCTACGTCGTCACCGAGGATTGGTTCTTCGCCTCGCACTTCCTGCCGATGGCCCGTGCGGCGGTCGCCATGGGCTTGGCGGTGGCGGTGGTCACGCGGGTGCGCGACCACCGGGCGGTCATCGAGGCCACCGGTGCCCGCGTGGTGGCGCTCGAGGCCGAGCGGTCGAGCCTGAACCCGATGGCGGCGGGCTATGCCGCGGGCCAGCTCGCGGCCATCCTCAAGGCCTTGAGGGCCGACATCGTCCATTGCATCGCCCTGCGCGGCATCCTTGTGGGCGGCACCGCCGCGGCGATGGCAGGCATCCCGGCGCGGGTCTACGCGCTCACGGGGCTCGGCCTCATCGGCGCTCGGGAGGACCGGGTCGGACGCATGGCGCGGCTCGGCCTGCGCCACCTCATCCGGGGGCCGCTGGCGTCGAAGAAGACGCGGTTCCTGTTCGAGAATGCGCACGACGCCCATGCCCTCGGCCTCGATCCGTCGGAGACGCGGGTGACCATCGTCGGCGGGGCCGGCATCGATCCTGCGGCCTATCCGGTCGCGCCCCTCGTCGCGATCCCGCCGCTGCGGGTGGCACTCGTGGCGCGGATGCTGTGGTCGAAGGGCGTCGACACCGCCGTCGAGGCCGTGCGCCGCGCCCGCGCAGAAGGCGCCGCCGTCGCGCTGTCCCTCTACGGGGCACCCGACCCCTCGAACCGCCGAGCCATTCCCGAGGCGACCCTGCGCGGGTGGACCGGCGACGGGATCGCCTGGCACGGCGCGACCGACGATGTCCGGGGCGTCTGGGCGGGCCACCACGTCGGCTGCCTGCCCTCGCGCGGCGGCGAGGGCCTGCCTCGCACGCTGCTGGAGGCCGCCGCCTGCGGCCGGGCGCTGGTGACCACCGACGTGCCGGGCTGCCGCGACCTCGTGCGCGACGGGACCGAGGGCCTGCTCGTCCCCCCCGGCGATCCGGCGGCGCTGGCCGAAGCCCTGGCGCGGCTCGCGGGCGACCCTGCCCTCGTCGCCCGGATGGGGGCGGCGGCCCGGTCCCGCATCGAGACCGGCGGCTACACCGAGGCCGCCGTGACCGACGCGGTCTGCGCGCTCTATGCGGAACTCGGGTCGTGATCGCGCCCGAGGAGACCCTGGCCTTCATCCGCGCCAACACCCGGCTGCTGCCGGTGCCCTACACGCCCGAGATCGTCCTGCATGTGGCCGACGAGGCCACGGTGCTCTGGCAGAAGACCGAGGACGAACTCGCCGAGATCGGCCTGCCGCCGCCGTTCTGGGCCTTCGCGTGGGCCGGCGGCCAGGCGCTCGCCCGCTATGTCCTCGACAACCCCGAGGTGGTGGCCGGGCGACGGGTGCTGGATTTCGCCTCCGGCTCGGGCCTCGTCGCCATCGCCGCGGCCATGGCGGGGGCCCGAGGCGTGACGGCCAGCGACCTCGATCCCTTTGCGATCCCCGCCATCGGCCTCAACGCCGCCGCCAACGGCGTCGCCGAGCGGATCACGGCGGTGCGCGCCGACCTCGTCGGCACCGATCCGGGCGATGCGGTGGTGCTGGCCGCCGACATCTTCTACGAGCGCGACATCGCCGCCCGCGTCACGGAGTGGCTCGGCGGCCTCCATGCCAGGGGGGCGGTGGTGCTCATAGGCGACCCCGGCCGCACCTACCTGCCGCGCGAGCGCCTGACCAACCTGGCGACCTACGAGGTTCCGGTGAGCCGCGCTCTCGAGGATGCCGAGATCAAGCACAGCGGCGTCTGGCGCTTCGTGGCGTGAGGCGAGGGCCCGCGCCGGTGCCGGACGACCCTGCGAGATCCGTTGCGGCCACCCGGTGACCTGCTAGGGTCCGTGTCGGCGCCGGCGGCGGATCGGTCGGCGTCGACGGCGGGGGTGGGTGATGTCGGGATCGACGCGGCTCGGGCGGCAGGCCACCTTTCTCGCCGTGATGCTGACGGCGTTCTGTGCGCCGGCATCGGCCCAGGCGCCCGCCACCAAGCCCGCGCCGAAAGCGGCGACGGCCAAGCCGGCGGCGGCCCAGAAGACCTTCGTCCGCGAGACCCTGGCGAGCGACGCCGTGCGCCTCGAAGCGGCCCTCCGGGCCGAGGCCAAGCCGGCGGGCGTGGCCAGGACACCTGCGCAGTGGCTCGCCGAGGGCGAGGCGCTGATCGAGGCGGAGAAACCCGCTGACGCCCTGAAGCCCCTCACGGCAGCGGTGGCCGGGGACTCCGGCAACCCCGCCGCCTGGATCGCCTATTCGCAGGCCGCCGCCGCCGTCGGCCAGGACGAGAACAACCGCGACTACACCCTGCGCAGTCGCCTGCGCGCCAATGCCAGGGCCGCCGCCTACCAGGCCTATCTTCGTGCCCGCACCCCGGCGGTGGAGGCGCAGGCGCTGGCCCAGCTCGGCGCGGTCCATGCCGGCTCCTCGGACTGGCGCTCCTCCCTCGAAGCCTATCGCGCCAGCCTGGCATTCGCCGACGACGAGGCCGTGCGCGAGACCTACGAGGCCCTGCGCGCCGAGCACGGTTTCCGCATCCTCGACTACAAGGTCGATTCGGACGCCGCCGCCCCGCGGGTGTGCTTCCAGTTCTCGGAAGGGCTGGCGGCCAAGACCGATTTCACGCCCTTCGTGGCGGTCTCCGGCAGCGCCACCGCCGCCGTCACCGCCACCGGCCAGCAGCTCTGCGTCGACGGCCTGCGCCACGGCGAACGCTACGCCTTCGTCCTGCGCCAGGGCCTGCCCTCGGCGGTGGGCGAGGCCCTGCTGAAGGCCGCCGACTACGAGGTCTACGTCCGCGACCGCTCGCCCCAGGTCCGCTTCACCGGTCGCAACTACGTCCTGCCGCGTACCGGCCAGGCGGGGGTGCCCCTGGTCTCGGTGAACGCGGCCAAGCTCGACGTGGAGGTGCTGCGCATCGGCGACCGCAGCCTGCTGCCGTCGCTGCGTTCCGAGGAATTTCTGGGACAGCTCAACGGGGCCTCGGCCAGGACCATCGCCGACCAGAAGGGCCGCAGCGTCTGGAAGGGCAGCCTCGAGACCGCCAAGGCCGAACTGAACCAGGAGGCGATCACCGCCTTCCCGGTCATGCAGGCGGTCGGCAAGCTCGAGCCCGGCCTCTACGTCATGACCGCCCAGGCGACCGGCACCGCGCCGGCCGCCGACGAGGAGGGCGGCTACGAGGCCATGGCCACGCAATGGTTCGTGGTCTCGGATCTCGGGCTCACCGTGTTCAAGGGCCGCGACGGCGTCCATGTCTTCGCCCGCTCGCTCGCCAGCGCGGCGGCGGTGGCGAACGCCGAGATCCGCCTGGTGGCGCGCAACAACGAGGTGCTGGCCACTGCCCGCACCGACGCGATGGGCCACGTCGCCTTCGATCCGGGCCTGGCGCGGGGGGAGGGCGGCATCGCGCCCGGCCTCGTGGTGGCCGAGGCGGGGGGCGACTACGGCTTCCTCGATCTCGCCCAATCGGCCTTCGACCTCACCGACCGCGGCGTGAAGGGGCGCCCGGCGCCCGGCGCGGTGGAGGCCTACGTCTTCCCCGAGCGCGGGGTCTACCGCTCCGGCGAGACCGTGAACCTCACCGCCATCCTGCGCGACGCGCAGGGCGTGGCCCTCTCGGGCCTGCCGCTGACCCTGGTGGTCAAGCGCCCGGACGGCGTCGAGTACCGCCGCGTCCAGGTGGCGGACGCCGGCTTGGGCGGGCGCGCCCTGCCGGTGGCGCTGCTGCCGGGCGCCGCCCACGGCACCTGGCGCGTTGCCGCCTACACCGACCCCAAGGCCCCGGCGGTGGGCGAGGCGAGCTTCCTCGTCGAGGACTACGTGCCCGAGCGCCTGGAGGTGAGCCTGTCGAGCACCACGCCCGCGCTCACCAGGGGCGAGCCGGCCCGGGTCGCGGTGGCGGCGCGCTACCTCTACGGCGCGCCGGGCGCCGGGCTCGACGTCTCGGGCACCATCCTGGTCCAGGCGGCCGCGGACAGCGGCATCAAGGGGTTGGAGGGCTATGCGATCGGCCTCGACGACGAGCGGGTCGAGGCCTCCTCCACCGAGATCGAGGCGCGGACCACCACCGACGCCAAGGGCGCCGCCGTCCTCGACGTGCCGGTCCCGGTCGTGGCGGCGCCCAGGCCCCTCGAAGCCAAGATCACCCTGCAGGTCGGCGAGCCCGGCGGGCGGGCGCTCAGCCGCAGCCTCACCCTGCCGATCCTGCCCGAGGGGCCGGTGGTGGCGATCCGCAAGACCTTCTCGGGGGACCTCCCCGAGGGCGGCACGGCCGGCTTCGACGTGGTGATGGCAGCCCCGGACGGGACGCGGCTGTCGCAGGGCGGTGCGACCTGGACCCTCTCGAAGGTCGAGAAGAGCTACCAATGGTACCGCGAGGGCGGGCGCTGGGCGTTCGAGCCGGTGACCGCGACCCGCCGCATCGCCGACGGGCGGATCGACCTCGGCACGGACGCGCCCGCGCGGATCGCGCAGGCGGTGAGCTACGGCACTTATCGCCTGGAGGTGCAGGCGCCCGGCAGGCCCGCCGCAACGGCGAGCGTGAGCTTCACCGTCGGCTGGAGCGGGGGCGAGACCGCGGACGTGCCAGACCTCCTCGACCTGCGCCTCGACAAGGCGGCCTATGCCGCCGGGGAGACCCTGCGCGTGCGCCTGCAGCCGAAGTTCAGGGGCATGGCGACGCTGGCGGTGGTGAGCGACAAGGTCCACGCCATCCTCGACATCCCGGTCTCGGCCGGGGGCACCGACGCGACGATCCCGGTCAAGGCCGAATGGGGCTCGGGCGCCTACCTCGTCGCCACCGCCTACCGGCCCCTCGACCAGGCGGCCAAGCGCCTGCCCGGCCGGGCACTCGGCCTCGCCTGGTTCTCGGTGGACCGCGACCGGCGCCAGATCGACGTGACCGTGGAGGCGCCCGCCAAGGCCAAGCCTCGCGAGAACCTGACCCTCCCGATCCGCCTCGCCGGCCTCGGTGCGGGCGAGGAGGCCCGGGTGACGGTGGCGCTCGTGGACGTCGGCATCCTCAACCTGACCCGCTACGAATCGCCCAACCCGGTCGGCTACTTCTTCGGCCAGAAGGCGCTCGGGCCCGAGATCCGCGACCTCTACGGATACCTCATCGACGGCATGCAGGGGACGGTGGGCGCGATCCGCTCAGGCGGCGACGGCGCCGGCACCGAACTCTCCGACGCCCCCCCGACCCAGGCCCCGCTGGCGCTCTATTCGGGGCCGGTCACGGTCGGCCCGGACGGGCGCGCCAGCGTCACCTTCCCGCTGCCGGCCTTCAACGGCACCGGCCGGGTGATGGTCACCGCCTGGAGCAAGGCCAGGGTCGGCGCCGCCCAGGCCGACGTGATCATCCGCGATCCGGTGGTGCTCACCGGCACCCTGCCGCGCTTCCTCAATGTCGGCGACCGCTCGCGCTTCTTCGTGGCGGTCGACAACGTCGAGGGACAGGCCGGCGAGTACACCATCGACCTCGACCTCTCGGGGCCGGCCCTGGTCTCGGCCGAGGCCGCGCACCGCACCATGCGGCTGGAGGCCGGGGCCAAGGGATCCTTCGTGATCCCGATCACCGCCGCCGGCCCGGGGCTCACCCGCCTCGACGTGAACCTCAGCGGGCCCGGCCTCGCCTCGCCCGTCGGCCAGAGCTTCGCGCTGGCCATCGGTCCCGGCACCGGCCCGCTGGTGCGGCGCACGGTCCGCTCCCTCGAGCCCGGCGCCAGCCTCCAGGTGACGAACGCGCTCCTGGCCGACATCCTGCCGGGCACCGGCTCGGTCTCGGTCACCGCCTCGTCGCTGGCGGCCCTCGACGTGCCGGCGCTGCTGCAGGCCCTCGACCGCTATCCCTACGGTTGCTCCGAGCAGACCGTGAGCCGGGCGATGCCGCTCCTCTACGTCAACAAGCTGGCGGCCCTCGACCGCCTCGGTCTCGACGACAAGGCCGACGAGCGGGTGCGCGAGGCCATCGACCGGGTACTGGCGCGCCAGAACGCCTCCGGCGACTTCGGCCTGTGGACCTCGGACTGGTCGAGCGACACCTGGCTCAACGCCTATGTCACCGACTTCCTCACCCGGGCCCGCGAGCGCGGCTTCGCGGTGCCGCAGACGGCCTTCTCCAATGCCCTCGACCGCCTGCGCAACACGGTGGCCAACACCACGGAAGTCAAGGACGGCGGCATGGACATCGCCTATGCCGCCTACGTGCTCGCCCGCAACGGCCGGCCGGTGATGGGCGACCTGCGCTACCTCGCCGACACCAAGCTCGACGCCTTCGCCACACCGCTGGGGCGCGGCCAGATCGCGGCGGCGCTGGCGTTGCTCGGCGACCGCGGCCGCGCGGCCAGGGCCTTCGACTCGGCGGTGACCGCCCTCAAGGGCGCTGCCGACGACGGCACCTACCGGTCCGATTACGGCTCGCGCCTGCGCGACGGCGCCGGCCTGCTCACGCTCGCGGCCGAAACCGGGCTGACCGCCCAGACCCTGGCGCCGCTCGGCGCCGTGATCACACAGGAGCGCGCCACCGGCCGCACCACCAGCACCCAGGAGAACGCCTGGATGGTGCTGGCCGCGCAAGGCCTCGCCAAGGACGCCGAGGCCCTGAGCTTTCGCGTCGACGACGTGCCCCAGACCGGCGCGCTGACACGACTCTATCGCGGCCCCGCCCTCGATGCGAAACCCGTCACCATCACCAACGACGGGCGCAGCGCGGTGCAGGCGTCGGTGAGCGTCTCGGGCCATCCGATCAGCCCGGAGCCTGCGGAATCGCGCGGCTACGCCATCGCCCGCACCTACCACCGCCTCGACGGCACGGCCGTCGACCTCGCCCAGGGACTGCGCCAGAACGACCGCCTCGTGGTGGTGCTGAAGGTGACGGAGGCCAAGGCCTCGGCCGGGCGCCTCCTGCTGGTGGACCGCCTGCCGGCGGGGCTCGAGATCGACAATCCTAAGCTCCTCGACGCCGACACCCTCACCGGCCTCGGCTTCGCCAAGAGCGAGGTGGCGCCGGCCCACACCGAGTTCCGCGACGACCGCTTCGTGGCCGCCTTCGACCGCACTCCGGAGCAATCGGCCTTCTTCGGCGCGGCCTACACGGTGCGGGTGGTCTCGCCGGGCACCTACGTGCACCCGGCCGCCACCATCGAGGACATGTACCGCCCCGACCGCTTCGGCCGCACCGGCTTCGGCACGGTCGAGGTGACGGCGAAGTAGGGTGGGCGCTTGGCACCGCAACCTTCCCCCGCCCCAGTCGGGCCTGCCCGACTCGGGCGATGGCGCGCGGATTTCGAGTCTGACCGAGATCTGATGGGGGGAGGGATGCGCCGCATCCTCCACGGTCTGGCGCTGCTGGTCGTGGTCGCCGCCATGGCGGCGGGTCTCGTCCTCTGGCGCTTCGTCGCCACCCTCCCGCCCCTCGACCTCGCGCAAGCCGCGCAGCGCTCCACCGTCGTCCTCGACCGCGACGGACGGTTGCTGCGCCCCTATGCCACCGCCGACGGACGCTGGCGGCTGCCGCTGACCGCCGCCGAGGTCGATCCGCGCATGCTCGCCATGCTGGTGGCCTACGAGGACAAGCGCTTTGCCGACCACCCCGGCCTCGACCCGGCCGCGACCCTGCGCGCGGCCTGGCAATGGCTCGTCGCCGGCCGCATCGTATCTGGGGGATCGACCCTGTCGATGCAGGTGGCCCGCCTCGTCGAGCCGCGACCCGAGCGGTCGCTGTCGGCCAAGCTCCGGCAGATGGTCCGCGCGGTGCAACTGGAGCGCCGACTCGGCAAGGCCGGCGTCCTCGACCTCTACCTCACGCTCGCCCCCTACGGCGGCCCGGTGGAGGGCCTGCGGGCGGCGAGCCTGGCCTATTTCGGCCGCGAGCCGGCGCGCCTGTCCTTCGCGGAAGCCGCCCTCCTGGTCGGCCTGCCGCAATCTCCCGAGACCCGCCGGCCCGACCGATCCCCCGAGCGCGCCGGACGCGCCCGCGACCGCGTCCTCGATCGGGTCGCGGCCCAAGGGATCATCACGACGGCCGAAGCACGGGCGGCCAAGGCCGAGCCGGTGCCCGCCGGCCGACGGCTGTTTCCCATGCTCGCGGCCCATGCCGCCGACGCGGCGCTCGCGGCCGAACCCGCCGCACCGGTGGTGCGCCTGACCCTCGACGGGCGCCTGCAGGCCAGCCTCGAAGCCCTGGCGACCGAGCGTGCCGCCGCGATCGGGCCGGGGATCTCTTCGGCGATCCTGGCCATCGACAACGCCACCGGCGCGGTGATCGCCCAGGTCGGCAGCCCCGGCTACACCGATGCCTCGCGCATGGGCGCCATCGACATGACGGGTGCCATCCGCTCGCCGGGGTCCGCCCTCAAGCCCTTCATCTACGCGCTCGCCTTCGAGGGGGGGATCGCCCATCCCGAGACGCTGCTCGAAGACCGGCCGGTGCGCTTTGCCGGTTCCTATGCCCCCGAGAACTTCGACCTCGGCTACCAGGGCGTGGTCACGGCCCGGCGCGCGCTGCAACTCTCCCTCAACGTGCCGGCGGTGGACCTGCTGGAGGCGGTGGGCGCGGCGCGCTTCGTCGCCCGCCTGCGCGCGGCGGGCGCGCGGATCGACCTGCCGCGCGACACCGCGCCCGGCCTGCCGGTGGCGCTCGGCGGTCTCGGCATCACGCTCGCCGATACCGCCCGGCTGTTCTCCGGGCTCGCCCGCGGCGGCGGCGTGCCGGCTCTCCTGCGCCGCCTCGGCGAGGTGCCGGGCCCCGAGACGCGGATCGCCGAGCCGGTGGCGGCTTCCTATGTCGCCGACATCCTGCGCGGGGCGCCGCCGCCCGAGAACGCCCTGCCCAACCGCATCGCCTACAAGACCGGCACCTCCTACGGCTATCGCGATGCCGTGGCGGTGGGGTTCGACCGGCGCGTGACGATCGCCGTCTGGGTCGGGCGGCCGGACGGCAACGCCGTGCCCGGCCTCGTCGGGCGCCTCGTGGCCGCACCGATCCTGTTCGACGCCTTCTCCCGCTACGGCGGCGAGCCCGAGCCGGTGCCGCTCGCCCGCGAGGCGCTGGTGGCCACCACGCTGTCGCTGCCCCCGCCCCTGCGCCACATCCGCAGGGACGTGCCCAAGACCCTGGCGGCGAGCCAGGGCGCCGCCCTGCGCATCGCCTACCCGCCCGACGGGGCGCGGATCGACCTCGGCCTGGCGGAGGCCGCTGCCGCGCCGCTGGCCCTCAAGGCGCTGGGCGGGGTGCCGCCGCTGACCTGGATGGCCAACGGCCTGCCGGTGGCCGACAGCGCCCGGCGCCAATCCGCCTGGGTGCCCGACGGTACCGGCTTCGCCCGGATCTCGGTGATGGATGCCGCGGGCGCCAGCGACAGCGTCGTGGTGCGGTTGGAGTGACCCGGAGGTGCCCACACCCCGAACGGCCGCGTCAGGCTCCGCCCTGCACCACGCGCCCGTCCACCACCCGGATCACGTCCGCCCTGCCGTCGAGATCCGCGAACAGGGCGGGGTCCGCCCCCGTCATCCAGACCTGGCCCGGCAGGGCGTCGAGGGCGTCGAACAGGCCGGCGCGGCGGCGCGGGTCGAGGTGGGCGGCGACCTCGTCGAGGAGGACGACCGGCGCCAGGCCGCACATCGCCTGGACCAGCCGGGCATGGGCGAGCACGAGGCCGATCAGCAGGGCCTTCTGCTCGCCGGTGGAGGCGGTGGCGGCCGGCACGTCCTTGGGGCCGTGGCGGACGACGAGGTCGGTGGTCTGGGGGCCGTTGAGGGTGCGGCCGGCGGCCCTGTCACGCTGGCGACCCTGCCGGAGCGTCTGCCGGTAGCGGTCCTCCGCCTCGATGGCCGACCAGACGGCGACGAGGTCGTCCATGTCGCCCTCCAACCGCACGCCCGCCCAGGGGAAGGGCTGGCCGTCGTCGCGGCCCTCCGCGATCAGGCGGTCGAGGCGCTCGGCGGTCTCGCGGCGGGCCAGTGCCACGGCGACGGCGAGTTCGGCTACCTCCCGCTCGATCGCGTCGAGCCAGCGCCCGTCGTCCGGGCGCTCGTCGAGCAGGCGGTTGCGCGAGCGCAGGGCCCGTTCCAGAGCGCCGACGCGGGCGCCGTGACTGGCATCGACCGCGAGCACCAGCCGGTCCAGGAAGCGGCGGCGGTCGCCGGCCGGCCCGCGGAACAGCCCGTCGAGGTCGGGGGTCAGCCAGACCACGCGCAGAAACTCGCTGAAGGCGATGGGGGATGGCACGCTTCCCCCGTCGACCCGGCACAGCCGGGTGGCGCGGGTGTCGAGCCCGGCCGGCTCGTAGCCGGTACCGACCCGGTGCTCGTCCTCGCCGCTCGTGAGACCCATCGAAACGGCGAAGCCGCCGGTGCCGCCGGTGCGGGCCATGCCGGCGAACTCGGCCCGGCGCAAGCCGCGGCCGGGCGAGAACAGCGAGATCGCCTCCAAGAGGTTGGTCTTGCCCGCACCGTTCTCGCCGACCAGCGCCACGAAGCGGCGGTTCAGCCCGAGTTCGAGGTCGGCGTGGTTGCGAAAGTCCCGGCAGGTCAGCCGGGTGAGCCGAAGCTTCCCGCCCTGGTCTGTCGGTCGATCCTGGTCCGGCGCGATGGGCGGCTGGCTCCCCCTCACACCCGCATCGGCATCAGAACGTAGAGGGCGGCCGCGCCCTCGCGGTCCTGGATCAGGGTCGGCGAGCCGGGGTCGGCGAGCTTGAACAGGGCAGTGTCGCCTTCGAGCTGGCCCGTGATGTCGAGAAGGTAGCGGGCGTTGAAGCCGATATCGAGGGCCCCGGCCTCGTAGTCCACGTCGAGCTCCTCCGTGGCGCTGCCCGAGTCCGGGTTGTTGACGGACAGCGCCAGGCGCCCCTCCTGCACGCTGAGCTTCACCGCCCGCCCGCGCTCGGAGGAGATCGTCGAGACACGGTCGACCGCGCGGGCGAAGGGCTCGCGCTCCACGGTGAGGAACTTGTCGTTCCCGGCCGGGATCACCCGCTGGTAGTCGGGGAAGGTGCCGTCGATGAGCTTGGAGATCAGCACCACGCCGCTGGCGAAGCGGAAGCGGATCTTGGCTGGCGACAGGTCGATCTCGACGCCCTCGCCACCGTCCTCCACGAGCTTGATGATCTCGGCCACGGCCTTTCGCGGCACGATGATGCCGGGCATGCCGCGGCTGCCCTCCGGCGCATCGATCTCGACCCGCGCCAGGCGGTGGCCGTCGGTGGCCACGGCGCGCATCTTGAGCGCACCGTCAACGTCGAGGGTATGGAGGTAGATGCCGTTCAGGTAGTAGCGCGTCTCCTCCGTCGAGATCGCGAACTGCGTCTTCTCGATCAGGCGCTTGAGGTCGGAGGCCGCCAGCGCGAAGCCGTGCGGGAGCTCGCCCGCCGCGAGGTCGGGGAAGTCGCCCTCGGGCAGGGCGCCGAGCGAGAAGCGCGAACGGCCCGAGCGGATGGTCATCTGCCCGGTCTCGCCGCTCGTCTCCAGGGAGACCTGTGCGCCGTCGGGCAGCTTGCGGACGATGTCGTAGATGACGTGAGCGGGAACCGTGGTGGCACCGGGATCGGCGACGTCCGCGGCGATCGTTTCCGTGACCTCGATGTCGAGGTCGGTCGCCTTGAGTTGCAGGCCCTCGGGGCCGCTGCGCAGGAGCACGTTCGAGAGGATCGGAATCGTGTTGCGGCGTTCCACCACCCGGTGGACGTGGCCGAGCGACCGAAGCAGGGCCGCACGCTCGACTGTGACTCTCATCTCGAAAACTCGTGGTCTTTGAAAAAAAGCTCGCCGCAGCCGCGAGGGCCCGAGGACGGGGACTCAACTTGGCGAAGCGCCCCCCGGAAGGCAAGGGCGGGACAGGCCCCGGTCTTCGCCGCCCGCGCCCACGGCGCGCGTCCTTGCACAGGCTTGTGGCAGACGGGTCCGGGATGACGACGACCCGGGAACGGCGACGCCCGGGGTTCGTTGAGCGAGCGTGGCCGCAATTCGGGCGGTGGGTGACGGGCGAGGGTGGGACGGATCATGGCGGAGCGGCCCTCGGAGTCCCTTCCTGCCCTCCTCGGGCAGGCGCTGCGCCTGGGCGCCGAGCATCTGCGTCAGACCCTGGCCCTGGCGCAGATCGAGACCACGGGGAACATCCGCGCCATCCTCGGCCTCGTCACCCTCCTGGGCATGGCCGTCCTCCTGGTGATCGTTAGCTTCTTCCTGGTCCTCGCCGCCGTGGTGAAGGGGCTTTCCGTCCTCGTCGGGTCGGAGCCGCTTGCGGCGGTCATCGTCGCCGGTCCCTTCCTGCTGGCCTCGCTCGTCCTGCTGTGGCTCGGCCTGCGCCGCATGGCGCTCGACAACCTGGAACCGCGACGGACCGAACGGCAACTGGCCGCTGACGCCCGCGTGGTGCTGGGCACCGACGCGCCCCGTTAAGGCCCGTCAGCCTGTCGCGAACCGGACGACGGCGATCGCCGTCTCTCCATAGAGGCGCCGTTCGAGTTCCGTGAAGCCGGCGGGTAGTCCGACCATGGCGCTGGCGGCCTCCTCCACCACCACGAGGGCGCCCGGCGCCAGCCAGCCGCCCTCGGCCGCCGACGCCAGGGCCGCAGGGGCGAGGTCGCGGCCGTAGGGCGGATCGCAAAAGGCGAGCGAGAACGTGCCGCTGGTGCCCACCGGTCCGAGCTTGGTCGCGTCGCGCCGGAACAGGCGTGTCACGCCTTCAGCCCCGAACGCCTCGATGTTGTCGCGGATCAGGCCGCGCGCCTCGGCGCCGTCGTCGACCAGCAGGGCGTAGGCGGCTCCGCGTGACAGAGCCTCGAAGCTGAGTGCCCCGGTGCCGGCGAACAGGTCGAGCACCCGCGCGCCGGTGACGGGGTCGTCGTAGGCATGCATCAGGACGTTGAAGACGGCCTCGCGCAGGCGATCCGACGTGGGACGGATCGCATCGGTCTTCGGGGTCGCGAGCCGGCGCCCGCGATGGGCGCCGCCGACGATCCTCACCGCGAACCACCGCGCGGCGGACGACCCGCCCCGCCGCCGGGACGGCCACCCGGCTTGGCGCCTCCGGGCTTGGCCCCGAAGCCTCCGGGCTTGGCCCCGAAACCTCCGGGCTTGGCTCCCCCGGGCCTGGCGCCGAAGCCGCCCGGCTTGGCCCCGCCGGCCTTGAAGCCCCCCGGCTTGCCGCCGGCCTTGAAGCCGCCACGGTCCCCGCCCGGTCGCTCGCCGCCCGCCTTGAATCCACCGGTCTTGAAACCACCGGGCTTGGCGCCGGCACCCTTGTAGCCGCCGCGATCGCCGCCACCGGGACGGTCGCCACGGTCCCTGGCGCCGTCGCGGTCACCCGAGGGTGCGAAGCTGCGGGGACGCTCGCCGGCCGGCGGGCCGCGGCGTTCGCCACGCTCCCCGCCGCGATCCTGGCGGGGGGCGCCCGGCGCACCGTCGCGGCCGAACGGCCGTGGTCCGGCATCGCGGCGGGGCGGACGTGCGTCGCCCTCCGGTCGGCCGGCGCCTCGGGGCTGGTCGTCCCGCCGCGGTGGGCGGGCGTCGCCCTCGAATCGGCGGGCGGGACGGTCGTCGCGGTCGTCCCGCCGGAACGCCGGCTTGGGCGTGAAAGCCCGCGGCGCGCGGGCCGGCTCGTGACCGTCTGTCCGCGCGCGCTGCGGGCGGGCATCGCCCTCCGGCGCATCGCGGCGCGCACCACGGTCGCGGCGATGCGGCTCGGGCGCGGCTTCCTGGGGCGTCGCCTTCAGGCGCTCCACCAGCACCCGGCGTTCGCCGGTCTGGATGGCGCCGACGCGCTCGCGACCGCGGGCGGCCGCCGTCTCGCGCTCGACCTTCGGGTCCGCTCCGCGGCGGGGAACCTTGACGCGGCGGGGGCCGTCCTGCGCCGGTGCCTCCTCCTCGGAGCGCCAGACCGAGCGGCGCGGCCCGGCACCGGAGCCTCCGGTGGGAACCCTGGCGGGAGCGGCGGGGCCGCGGACCGGGCGGTCGCCGCCACGGGAGGGCGCGCGCTCGCCGTAGGATCGCGCCGGGCGCGGTGCCTCGTCGTCGGACTGGCGCCGTTCGGCGCCCCGGGCGGCCGAGGCCGAACGGGCGGGCTGCTTGGCCTGCGGCTTGGGCGATCCGAACGGAGCGATCGGCTCGCGCACCGGGCTCGCGAAATCGACGCCGGCCTGTTCGGACAGCGCCGGGCCGAGCTGCTCCTTGAGGACCTTGGTCTTGATCTCCTCGACGAGGCCGACTTCGAGGTCGCCGAGCTGGAACGGCCCGAACGACAGCCGGATCAGCCGGTTCACGGCCAGCCCGAGGTGTTCGAGGATGCGCTTGACCTCTCGGTTCTTGCCCTCGCGCAGGCCCAACGTGATCCAGAGGTTGTCGCCCGACGAGCGGTCGAGCACGGCATCGACCGGGCCGTAGTCCATGCCGTCGATGGTGACGCCCTTGCGCAGCTTGTCGAGTTCGGCCTGGCTGGTGTCGCCGTGGGCCCGCACCCGGTAGCGCCGCAGCCAGCCGGTGTCGGGATGCGCGATGACCTTGGCGAGGCCGCCGTCGTTGGTGAGCAGCAGCAGCCCTTCGGTGTTGATGTCGAGCCGGCCGATCGCCACCACCCGCGGCAGGTCCTCGGGCAGCGATTCGAACACGGTCTGGCGACCTTCCGGGTCGCGGGCCGTGGTGACGAGGCCGCGCGGCTTGTGGAAGATCCAGAGCCGGGTGCGCTCGCGGATCGGCAGCGGCTCGCCGTCGACGGTGATGACGTCCGCATCGGTGACGTTGATCGCCGGCGAGTCGAGGGCCCGGCCGTTCAGGCTGACGCGGCCTTGCTCGATCATGGCCTCGACGTCGCGGCGGGAGGCGATGCCGGCCCGTGCGACCACCTTGGCGATGCGGTCACCCTCCGGCGTCGGCTCGTCGGAGGCGGCCGGCTTGGGCTTGGGCGCCGGCTCGGTCCGGCGCCGCAGGGGCGCGTCGCCGCCGCGGGCGGGGGTTGCGGCCTTGCGGGGCTTGGGCTTCTCCTCGGCCGAATCGCCGGGCACGCCGGCATCGGTGGTCGGGGCCCAAGGCGCCGTCGCGGTTTCGCGGCCAGCGTCTTCGCGCTCGACCGCCGGAGGCGTCGTGGTGGGATCGCGCGTGTCGTCGGACCCGCCCGTCGTATCGTCTGTGTCGTCGCTCATCCCCGCCCCATAACAGAGAGGGTTCACGGTTGCGAGATGGCCACGACGCGACGAACGGCCGAGCCGGACGAGAAAAAGGCGGCCGAAGCCGCCTCTGTCCCACTCCGTCGGCCGAAGACCGACACTAGATCCTGGGCGAGCGCCCGCGGATGACGCCGAACACCGCCGAGATCAGGAACAGCGCGATCGCCACGAAGAAGACGATCTTGGCGGCCTCCATCGCAGTGCCGGCGATCCCACCGAAGCCGAGGAGTGCCGCGACGAGCGCGACGACGAGGAAGGTGACTGCCCAACCGATCATGGTGTTCTCCGTTCGGTTCGTGCCGTCGCTGACGAACGGCGCTGCGATGATCCGAGGATCAGGATGCCCGGCTCAGGGCATGGGACCGTTTGAGCCGGGCTGTTCGAGGTACGATCAGATCTTGCTCTTGACCGCGTCGGCTGCGTTCTTGACGCCGTCCTTGGCGTCGCCGACCGTCTTCTGGGTCTCGCCCTTGAGTTCCTGGGCCTTGCCCTCGGCCTTCAGCTTGTCGTTGTCTGTGACGTTGCCGATGCCCTGCTTGACGTTGCCGACGGCTTCGTTGGCGAGACCTTTGATCTTGTCGGTGGTGCTGCTCATGATGCGCTCCTCAACTGTCGTTGGCGGGCCCTGGTCCTGGTCGACGTCTGTCGTCGAAGACTTGGCCGCGTCGTCGGGTCAACCCAGTCGGGCCGGCAATGTTCCGGGGATTAACATTGCCTGTCGCAGATCGATGGCCGGTTCGGCCGGCGGGTTTGCCCGGACACCGACCGGGGCTTAGGAACGTGCCCGTGAGCGATCCGATCCCTTTTTCCTCCGGCAACGATCCGTTCGACCTGGCCTTCGCGGCCGCCCGCGCGGCCGCCGATGCCGGCGAGGTGCCGGTGGGTGCCGTCGTGCTGCGCGGCGGCACGGTGCTGGCCGTGGCGGGCAACCGGCCCCGCGCCCTGGCCGATCCCACCGCGCACGCCGAGATCCTGGCGATCCGCGCGGCCTGCGCCGCCGTCGGCGACGAGCGCCTGGTAGGCTGCGACCTCTACGTGACCCTGGAGCCGTGTCCGATGTGCGCGGGCGCGATCTCGCTGGCGCGCATCCGCCGGCTCTACTTCTCGGCGTCCGACCCCAAGGGCGGCGGCGTCGAGCACGGGCCGCGGGTGTTCAACCAGCCGACCTGCCACCACGCGCCGGAGGTCTACGGCGGTTTTCGCGAGGCCGAGGGCGCGGCGTTGCTGCGAACCTTCTTCGCGCACCGGCGCGACCGCTGAGGCGGGACGGCGGGCCGCCCGGCCCCGGCGGCGCGGATCAGGCCGCCGCCAGCGGCTTGGAGACCTCCTCCAGGGACTTGCCCTCGGCGGCCGTGCCCCAGATTCCCCCGACGATGGCCGCGAACAGCATCAGCGCCGCGCCGATGCCGTAGCCGATCAGCACGTTGTCGCGCGAACCGGTCTCCACCAGGGCGCCGAACAGCAGCGGGCCCGAGACCCCGCCGATGCCGGTGCCCAGCGCATAGAACACCGCGATGGCCAGGGCCCGGATTTCCAGCGGGAAGGTCTCGGCCACGGTGAGATAGGCCGCGCTCGCGGCGGCCGAGGCGAAGAAGAACACCACCATCCAGGCCGCGGTCTGGCCGACCGGCCCGAACACCTCGATCTTGAAGAGGTAGCCGGTGACGGCGAGCAACACCGCCGAGATGCCGTAGGTGAAGGCGATCATCTGCCGCCGCCCGATCGTGTCGAACAGACGCCCCAGCAGCACCGGCCCGAGGAAGGAGCCGAGGGCGAAGGGCAGCAGGTACCAGCCGACGTGCTCGCCGGGCACGCCGTAGAACCGCTGCAGCACCAGCGCGTAGGTGAAGAACAGGGCATTGTAGAAGAACGCCTGCGCGATCATCAGGGCGAGGCCGACCAAGGTCTGCTTGCGGTGGCCCACCAGCATGGTGCCGAACACCTCCGACAGGGGCGTGTGGCTGCGGGTCTTGATCTTGTAGCGCTTGGCCTCGTCGATCGGGGGCAGGGTGTGGCCCTCGTCGGTGAAGCGCTTCTCGATGCCCGACACCACCCGGTCGGCCTCGGCGATGTAGCCATGGGTGGCGAGCCAGCGCGGGCTCTCGGGAATCCACGACCGCAGGAGAAGGATGGCGAGTCCGACGCCGCCGCCGATGAAGAAGGCGACGCGCCAGCCCCAGTTCGGGTCGATCACGTCGGCGCGCAGCAGCACGATCGACAGGACGGAGCCGCCCGCCGCACCGATCCAGAACGAGCCGTTGATGACGAGGTCGGTCCAGCCGCGCACGCGGGCCGGCACCAGCTCCTGGATGGTGGAATTGATGGCGGTGTACTCGCCGCCGATGCCGGCGCCGGTGAGGAAGCGGAAGATGCAGAAGCTGTAGATGTCCCACGACAGGCCGGTGGCGGCGGTGGCCACGAGGTAGAGGGCGAGGGTGATGAAGAACAGCTTCTTGCGCCCGATCCGGTCGGTGAGCCAGCCGAAGCCGAGCGCGCCGGTGACGGCGCCGATGAGGTAGGAGCTGGCCGCGAGCCCGACGTCGAACTCGGTGAAGCTCATCGGCTCCTTGCGTAGCGCGCCCACCAGCGAACCGGCCAGCGTCACCTCGAGGCCGTCGAGCACCCAGGTGATTCCGAGCGCCACGATGACGAGGACGTGGAACCTGCCCCAGGGCAGCCGGTCGAGACGGGCCGAGACGTCGGTGTCGATCACCGTCCCCATCGGGACGCGCTCCGGGCTCGCCGCCGTTTCAGCCCTGGTCGCCATCGACACCTCGTTAACGCTGCTGTGAGAGACGGGTGGAGAAGTCGAGGCGAATCGCTTTCGTTCCGCTTTTGCCTTCACCGGTCCGGCTCATGCTGGCGGCATCCCCACGGGTCCGCCCCATGCCGCGTCCACGCTCCTCCGAAATCCTGTTCGTCGTCGTCCTGGCCGCTCTCTTCACCGCCGCGTTCAGGGGCGGCGAGGCGAAGCCGCCGCCCGACGATCCCGCCGCGACGGGCGCCACCGCCGTGCCGGGAAACACCGACGGCCGCGTCGTGCGGATCGTCTACCAGCCCCTGGTCACACCGCGCTGAGATCACGTCGCGCCGAGATCACGTCGCGCCGAGATCACGTCGCGCCGAGATCACGTCGCGCCGAGGTCGCGCAGGCGCGGATCGAGGGCGTCGGACAGGGCGTCGCCGATCAGGTTGAGCGAGACCAGCGTCGCGACCAGGAAGGCGGTCGGACCGGCCAGCATCCAGGGCGCCGTCTCGAGGGAGCGGGCACCGTCGGCGACGAGGGCGCCCCAGCTCGTCTCGGGCTCCTGGACCCCGAGCCCGAGGAACGAGAGGAAGCTCTCCAGCAGGATCACCCGCGGCACCAGCGAGGTCGCGGCCACCACCACGACCCCCAGGGTGTTGGGGACGACGTGGCGGGCGAGGATCGCGGCCCGCGACCGGCCGAGCGCCTCGGCGGCGCGCACGAAGTCGCGGTGGCGCAGGGCTCGGGTCTGGGCGCGCACCAGCCGGGCCATGTCGAGCCATTCCACCGCCGCGATGGCCGCCAGGATGAGCACGAGGTTCGCCCGGAAGAATACCAGCAGGACGATCACGAAGAACACGAACGGCAGCGCGTAGAGGATGTCGACGATCCGCATCATCACCGCATCGAGCGTGCCGCCGGAAAACCCCGCCACGGCGCCGTAGACGACGCCCACGATGAGCGCGACGGCGGTGGCGACGAGGCCGATCAGCAGCGAGACCCGGCCGGCGACCAGGCTGCGGGAGAGGATGTCGCGCCCGAGCGCATCGGTGCCCAGGAGGAAGTGGAGCCGGCGCACGGGGACCGAGACGACGAGGCCGCGCCCGTCCTCCGCGCGCGACAGGACGACGGGCGTACCGAACAGGTCCGAGCGCGGCAGCGCGGTCAGCACGCGCGGGTCGATCGGCCGGTCGGCGGCGAGCGTCAGGCGCACCGTGCCCGGTTCCCGCACCACGGCCTCGAGGCGCACGCGCATGCGGAAGGCGAGGCGTGCGAGGATGTCCGGAAGGTCGTCGCCGCGCGGGTGTGCCGCCGGCCCGGGCGCCACCCGCACGAGGTCGGGGTAGATCCGCCCCGGCGCGTGGCCGGTGAGGAGCGGGCCGACGAGGCAGGCCAGGGCCACGGCGGTCAGCACCGCCACCGCCGCGACGGCGACGGGCCGGCGCAGGAGGCGCCCGGCCGCCAGCCGCCCGAGGGACCCGCCCGCCGTCATCGCATCGACCGCGTGCGCGGGTCGAGCATGGCCGCCGCGATGTCGCCGACGAGGTTGAGGACCATCACGAAGACCGCCACCAGCACCACCGTGCCCATCACCAGCGTGTAGTCGCGGTTGAGCGCGCCGTCGACGAAGTAGCGGCCGATGCCGGGCAGGCCGAAGATCGTCTCGACCACCACCGACCCCGTCAGCAGCGCCGCCGCGGTGGGGCCGAGGGTGGCCACCACCGGGATCAGGGCGGCGCGCAGCGCGTGGCGGGCGATGCGCGCCGGCGACAGGCCCATGGCGCGCTGGGTGCGCACGTGCGGCGCGTTGAGGGTCTCGACCAGGGCGGAGCGGACGAGGCGGGCGATCGCCCCGGCCTGGGGCAGCGCCAGGGTGATCGCCGGCAGGACGAGATGGCTCGGTGCGCCACCCTCCCAGCCGCCCACCGGCAGCCAGGCCAGCCCGAGCCCGAACACGATCTGCAGGAGCGGCGCCACCACGAACCCGGGAACCGACAGGCCGGTGCCGGCCATGAGACCCACGGCCCGGTCCCAACCGCTGCCGCGCCGCAAGGCGGCCAGCGACCCGAGGCCGAGGCCGGCGCAGACCGCGAGCACCAGCGCCAGCGCGCCCAGGGTCATCGACACCGGCAGGCCGCGGGCGAACAGTTCCGCCACGGTGAGGTCGCGGAACGAGAACGAGGGCCCGAGGTCGCCCCGCAGCAGCGCCGCGCAATAGCGCAGGAACTGGACCGCCAGCGGCTGGTCGAGCCCGTAGGTGCGCGACAGGTTCTCCATCGCCGCGCGGGGGAGGGGGCGTTCGAGGTCGAACGGACCGCCGGGCGCCAGGCGCATCAGGAAGAAGCTGCCCGCCACCACGAGGAACAGGGTCGGGACCGCCTGGACGAGCCGGTGCAGGACGAGGCCGATCACCGGGCCCGTCGCCCCAAGTGGATCGCGCCGGCCCGTCGCCGCCCCGTTGGCTCGCGCCGGCCCCTCACGTCATCGCTCTCCGTCACCGCCGCCCGCGATGATGACGCCACGGCCGGACCCGCGCAAACACCATCCGCTCGCAAACACCATCCGCGCACAAGCACCCTTCGAACGCGTCCCGCCGCGCGTCTGCCCTGCCAGAACTTGCCTTTCCGTTCGAACCCGTCTATCCGCCCGTTTCGCGTTCGCTCCGGCTGGGGGCTGAACGGACGGTGTCGGCTTGCCGGCAACAGGGGGTGGTTCCGAACCGGAGTCGTTCCCGTCGTCCCGTGTCTCCGCCTTCGATCAACCGCTCGGGCCTCCATTACGGCTCGAAGGGCTTGGCGCCGGGTGAACGTGTGAGCCGGCCCGACGCGTCTTCCAGCACTTCTGGTGCCGTCGGGTCCCTATGGACATGAAGGGCCCGTTACAATGCCTCTTTACGAACACGTCTTCCTGGCGCGCCAGGACGTGACATCCCAGCAGGTCGAGACCATGATCGAGACCTACAAGGGCGTCATCGAAGCCAATGGCGGCACGGTCGAGAAGATCGAGATGTGGGGCGTCAAGTCCCTCGCCTACCGCATCAAGAAGAACCGCAAGGCGCATTTCACCCTCCTGAACATCGACGCCCCCCCGGCGGCGCTGACGGAGATGGAGCGCCAGATGCAGATCTCCGAAGACGTGCTGCGGTTCATGACCGTGCGCGTCGAGGCCCTCGAGGCCGAGCCGTCTGCGATGATGCAGAAGCGCGATCGCGACGATCGCAAGGACCGCGAGCGCGGCCGTCGTCGTGACGACGAGGGCTTCGGTGGCGGTGGTGGTGGATTCGGTGGCGACCGCGATCGGGGTGATCGCGGCGACCGTGGCGATCGTGGCGACCGGCCCGAGCGCAGCTTCGGCGGGGAGGCTTAAGTCATGGCATTCGGTGCTGGACCTGGTGCGGCCCCTGCGGCCGGTGGTGCTGCTGCTGGCGGAGCCGGCGGCGGACGTCGTCCGTTCTTCCGTCGTCGCAAGACCTGCCCCTTCTCGGGCGTGAATGCGCCCAAGATCGACTACAAGGACGTCAAGCTGCTCTCCCGCTACGTCTCGGAGCGCGGCAAGATCGTGCCGTCGCGCATCACCGCGGTGTCGGCCAAGAAGCAGCGCGAGCTCGCCCAGGCGATCAAGCGCGCCCGCTTCCTCGGCTTCCTCCCCTACGTGATCAAATAGTTGGCTGCCCTGGCCCGGCTTTGCCGAGCCAGGGCGTCCGCCGCACGCGCGGCGGTGCGTAGTCACGCTTGCGCCGCATAGGGGCGGCGAGGGGTTTTTCGTACCGGCGTTCATGGTGGAACGCCGGGAGTCGTTGGGGCGACGCGGTTCGCCTCTAACCCTGCCCCATCCGGGACAGCGGGACAGCGGGATTCAATGAAACAGTCACTCGGTATCGGCATCGGCGCGGGCCTAGTCTCGGCACTCCTGTTCGGCGTGCTCCTGAAGGCGACGGCCCTCTCCATCCTGCTCTATCTGCTGGCCCCGCTGCCGATCCTCATCGTCGGGCTCGGCTGGAGCCACAAGGCCGCCCTGGCCGCCGCCGTCTCGGGCAGCCTGGCGCTCGCCCTCGTGATCGCGCCGTTCCTCGGCCTCGGGTTCCTGGCCTATCTCGCCCTGCCGGCCTGGTGGCTCGCCTATCTGACGCTGCTCGGCCGTCCCGGTGCCGACGGCACCATGGAATGGTATCCCACCGGGCGCCTTTTGGCCTGGACGGCGAGCACGGCGGCCCTGGCTTTCGTCGCCATCGCGGTGATCGCGTCTCCGAACTACGAGACCTTCCAGAACCAGCTGCGCGGGATGACCCGCACCCTCGTGAAGACGCGCGGCGACGCGCGCATCACGCCGGCCCCGGCCCCGGCCGCACCCGGTTCGTCCGAGACCCAGGATCGCTCCGCTCCGGCGCAGGATGCTCCCGCCACCCCGGCCACGGACGGGACGACGCCGATCACCGTCTCGGCCGACGAGGTCGCCGATGCGCTGGCGGCGATCGCGCCGGGGCTGGCCGCGCAGGGACTGGCGCTGCTGCTGACCTTCTACCTCTGGGCCGCGGCCCGGATCGTCCAGATCTCGGGGCGCCTGCCGCGGCCGTGGCCCGACCTGCCCGCCACGGCGATGCCGCGCCGTGTCCTGATCCTCCTCGGGGCGGGGGCCGTCCTGGCGCTGATGCCGGGCTACTTCGGTGTCCTCGGGATCGCGCTGGCGGGGGCCCTGAGTGCCGCCTTCGCCCTGCAGGGGCTCGCCGCCTTCCACGACCGCAGCCGCGGCCGCAAGGGCCGGGGGGCGCTCCTGATCGGCCTCTACATGATCCTGTTCGTGACCCAGGGCGTCGCCTTCGTGGCGCTGACCCTGTTCGGCGTCGCCGATTCCGCGCTCAACCTCCGCCGTCCCAAGGAAGGCGCGGGCCCGACCTGAGACACCCCGCTCAAACCCCGCCGCTCCGGCACCGGACGGCGGCCCATCTCCCACCCACCGGACAAGGACAAAAGACCATGGAAGTGATCCTCCTCGAGCGCGTGGCCAAGCTCGGCCAGATGGGCGAGACCGTCAACGTCAAGCCCGGCTACGCCCGCAACTTCCTCCTGGCCCGCGGCAAGGCCCTGCGCGCCACCTCCAACAACAAGAAGCACTTCGAGACCCAGCGCGCCCAGCTCGAGGCCCGCAACCTCGAGCGCAAGTCCGAGGCCCAGGGCGTCGCCGAGACCCTCGAGGGCAAGAGCTTCGTGCTGATCCGCCAGTCCGGCGAGACCGGCGTGCTTTACGGCTCGGTCTCCACCCGCGATCTCGCCGAAGTCGTCACCGCCGAGGGCTTCACCGTCGGCCGTGACCAGTTCGCCCTGAACGCGCCGATCAAGACGCTGGGCCTCCATGTCGTCCCGGTGGTGCTGCACCCCGAGGTCGAAGTGACGGTGACCGTCAACGTCGCCCGTTCGCCGGAAGAGGCCGAGCGTCAGGCGCGTGGCGAATCGACCACCGAGCGCGAGGCCTTCAACCTCGACGACCTCGGTCTTGAGGTCGGCGCGGCGCTCGCCGAGGCCGGCGACGACCGCGAGTAGGTCCCACTCGCCCCGGTGGACAACGGGGACGGTCGGCCTTCGGGCTTGACACGTTCCGCATTTGTTCCAGCATGGACGCCCGCCGGTTCGAAGGAGCCGGCGGGCGTTCCTGCGTTAGATCCTATCCCGATCCCTCATCCTGAGGTGACCGGGCCGGAGACGCGAGGCGCGTGTCGCGCCCATCGGCTAAGGATCGGCTAACCATGCCGGGGCCATGGTCTTCGGGTAGCGACGATGCGCGGCGGCGACCGCGCGGTTTTGACGAGTTGGAGCGTCGAGTCAGCCCATGGCCCTGCCCAATGCCCTGACGGCCAACCTCCAGGCCGTCACCCAGGAATTCCGCGTCGCGCCCCACAACATCGATGCGGAGCAGGCGCTGCTCGGCGCCATCCTGGTCAACAACGACGCCTACTACCGGATCTCGGACTTCCTCCTGCCCGAGCACTTCATGGAGGACGTGCACCGCAAGATCTTCGAGGTGGCGACTTCCCTGATCAAGGCGGGCAAGCTCGCGACCCCGATCACGCTCAAGACCTACCTCGGCGATGCGGATCTCGGCGGCCAGACGGTGATGCAGTACCTCGCCCGCCTCGCGGCCGAGGCGACGACGGTCATCAATGCGGGCGACTACGGCCGCACCATCTACGATCTCGCCATCCGCCGCCGGCTCATCACCATCGGCGAGGATCTCGTCAACGGGGCCTACGAGGCGCCGGTGGAATCCTCGCCCCGCGACCAGATCGAGGGCACCGAGCGCCGGCTCTACGAACTCGCCGAATCGGGCAAGTACGACGGCGGCTTCCAGAAGTTCTCCGACGCGCTCACCACCGCCGTCGACATGGCGGCCAAGGCCTACCAGCGCGAAGGCAAGCTCTCCGGCATCGCCACCGGCCTCACCGACCTCGACGCCAAGATGGGCGGCCTGCAATCGTCGGATCTCATCATCCTCGCCGGACGCCCGGCGATGGGCAAGACCTCGCTCGTCACCAACATCGCCTTCAACATCGCCAAGGCCTACCAGGGCGAGAAGCAGCCCGACGGCCGCATCGAGACCAAGAACGGCGGCATCGTCGGGTTCTTCTCGCTGGAAATGTCGGCCGAGCAGCTCGCCACCCGCATCATCGCCGAGCAGTCGGGCGTGCCTTCCTACAAGATCCGCCGCGGCGACATCCGCCCGGAGGACTTCTACAAGATCACCGACGCCGCCCGGGACATGCAGTCGATCCCGTTCTACATCGACCAGACCGGCGGCATCTCGATCGCCCAGCTCGCCGCCCGCGCGCGCCGCCTCAAGCGCCAGAAGGGCCTCGACGTGCTCATCGTCGACTACCTGCAACTGCTTTCGGGCTCGGGCAAGCGCAGCGACAACCGCGTGCAGGAGATGACCGAGATCACCACCGGCATGAAGGCGCTCGCCAAGGAGCTCTCGGTGCCGATCATCGCCCTGTCGCAGCTTTCGCGCCAGGTGGAGAACCGCGACGACAAGCGCCCGCAGCTCTCGGACCTGCGCGAATCCGGCTCCATCGAGCAGGACGCCGACGTGGTGATGTTCGTGTTCCGCGAGGAATATTACGTCAACAACAAGAAGCCTCGCGAGGGCACCGAGGAGTTCTTCGCCTGGGAGGCGGAGATGAACCGCGTCCACGGCAAGGCCGAGGTGATCCTGGGCAAGCAGCGCCACGGCCCCACCGGCACGGTGGAACTGCAGTTCGACGCCAACATCACCCGGTTCTCGAACCTGGCGGCCGAGGACCGGACGCCGGCGCGGATGTAGGACGCCGCCGCGCCCGGCCGGCCCTCAGCGGCCGAGCAATCGTTTGAGGAACGAGCCCTCGACCGGAACCGTCGGCGTCCCGGCCGCGGCGGGGATCGGGCCTCGGCGAAGCTCCCATCCCCAGGACCAGACATGCTGGCCAGGCTCGCCGACGATGCCGAGGCCCGCGCACGGGCGCTCTCCGTCCACGGGCGCGACACGGCCGGCGGCCCAGACCCGCTGCCAGCAGTCCCGCAGGCCGAGGTCCGCATCGCACCAGCCCAGGCGCTCGGTTCCCATCACGGCGAGGATGCGTGCGGCCGAAAAGTCCGCCGGGATCCAGACCCAGGCGGAGAAGACGTAGACCGTGCGGGGATCGAAGGCGCGGATGTCGAGGAGCGTCGTGTAGGAGTTCAACACCTCACCGGGCAGTCCGGTGTCGTGGCGCCGGGCCGGGCGGGCCAGCCTCGTCGGGCGGGCGAGGGGCCCCGCGGGCGCGGGACGCAAGCCATGGTGAGCCGCATAGGCGGCGTCGCAGAGCCCGATCCACGATTCGAGGTCGGTCTCGTAGTTGCGCTCCGGTTGCGAGATCCGTCTGACCGTGCCCTCCAGCAGCCGCCCCGAGGTACGGCGGAGGCCCGGCTCGCCCTCGGTGACGCGCAGCACCGTCGAGGGTCCGTGCCGCCAGATCGCTTGCGCCAGGGCCATGAAGGCGGCATCGTCCTCGCCCTGCTGCGGCTTGCGGACGAGGATCTTCTCGCCGGTTGCGAGGTCGCTCAGGAGCGCCCGCTTGAGGTGGGCCACCTTGCCGTACTGCCGCTCGAGGAAGGCGCTCTTGTCGACCGCGTCGGCATGCGTCTGGGTGTTGTACCAGAAATTGTAGCATCCGCTCCTGCAGTAATAGGTTCCGCTCTCGGTCTCTTCGAGGCTCAGGTCGCCCGGCGCGCCATACTTGTCCAGGTTGTCGGCGATCGCGTGCGTGAGCGGTTCCACATCCGCATAGGCGAACCGGAACAGCCCGGAGGGCTCGGCACCGCAATAGCGCTGCACGAACCCGAACTCGCAGTTTCCGCCGAGGCTGCGGAAGGCCGCGATCCGGTCGGAGACGCCGAGACCGCCCAAAAGCCCGGTAGTCGGCCCCTGGCGCGAGGGACGCAGTCGACGCTTGCCGCCGAGCTTCACGATCATGGTCTCTCCTCGCCCGCCCCGTTTCGGACCGCTCGGGGGCGGGATAGACCACCCGGGCCATGCCGGTCACCCGGCCGCATGCCGGCGGTTTTCGCGAGCGGTGTGGCCGCATTGGGCCGCGATCGTGCATAGGTAGGGCGAGGACGCGGGCCGGTTCCCGGCCTCGCCCGCGCCGGCAACCGCCGGTGGCTGTGTCGTTGGATGGAGGATGTCATCGGATCGGTTGATGCGGCCTCGATCGGCCATGGTGCCCGCCTCACGATCGACCTTTCCGCCATCGTCGAGAACTGGCGCCGGCTCGGTGCGCAAGCGCCCCACATCCCCTGCGCCGCTGTGGTGAAGGCCGACGCCTACGGCTGCGGCCTCGCCGCCGTCGCCCCGGCCCTGTGGCGGGCCAGTTGCCGCACTTTCTTCGTGGCGCACCTGAGCGAGGGCATCGCGGCCCGCGCGCTCCTGCCGGAGGCGGCCATCTACATCCTCAACGGGCTCCTGCCCGGAACCGGCGAGGCCCTGATCGCCAACGCCCTGCGGCCGGTGCTCGGATCGCGGGAGGAACTCGCCGAATGGGCCGGTCGCGGGCCGGCGGCGCTGCATGTGGACACCGGCATGAGCCGGCTCGGCCTGTCGGTGCCCGAGGCCCTGGCGCTCGCCGGCGATTCCCTCGTGACGGGGGCGGGACTCGACCTCCTGATGAGCCATCTCGTCAGCGCGGAACAGCCCGGCGAGGCGATCAACGCCCGCCAGGTCGCGGATTTCGCGCGGGTGCGGGCGGCCTATCCCGGCCTCCCGGCCTCGCTCGCCAATTCCTCCGGCTGCTTTCTCGGGGACGGCGTTCCCAACGATCTCCTGCGGCCGGGCTACGCCCTGTTCGGCGGCAACCCCATGCCGGGTTCGCCCAACCCCATGCGCCCCGTGGTGCGCCTGGAGGCGGCCATCGCCCAGGTCCGCACCGTCGAGGCGGGGGAGAGTGCGGGCTACAACGCCCGCTGGACCGCGCCGTCCCGGCGCCGGCTCGCCACCCTCTCGATCGGCTATGCCGACGGCTATCCCCGCGCGGCGAGCGGGCGCGGCCATGCCCTCGTGGGCGGTGTCGCCTGTCCCATCGCCGGGCTGATCTCGATGGACCTCATCATCCTCGACGTCACCGATGCGCCGGCCGCCCGCCGCGGTGCGCCGGCGGTGCTGATCGGCGACGGCCTCGACGTCGACACCGTCGGGCAGGCGGCGGGCACCATCGGCTACGAAATCCTGACGGGCCTGGGTTCACGCTATGTTCGCCATTATGTAGTGTGACGGGGCGGAGCGCCGCGCCCGACCCGGAAGCAGAATGGCCAAGATCCACCAGACCTTCGTCTGCCAGTCCTGCGGGGCGGTCTACAACCGCTGGCGCGGGCGCTGCGAGGCCTGCAACGGCTGGAACTGCATCGCCGAGGAGACGGGGGCGAGCGGCCCGCAGGCCGGCCCGGTGGCGACGCGTCCGGGCCGGGCACGCGGCCGGGTGTTTCCCCTCGAAGGGCTGACCGGCGAGGCCAAGCAGGCGCCGCGCATCCCCTCCGGCATCGCCGAGCTCGACCGGGTCACCGGAGGCGGCTTCGTGCGCGGCTCGGTGATCCTGCTCGGCGGCGATCCCGGCATCGGCAAGTCGACGCTCCTGATGCAGGCCACCGCCGCCATGGCCGGCACCGGCGAACGCGTCGTCTACATCTCCGGCGAGGAGGCGGTGGCGCAGGTGCGCCTGCGGGCGGAGCGCCTGGGCCTCGCCGGCCGGCCGGTGGAGCTGGCCGCCGAGACCAACGTCGAGGACATCGTCGAGACCCTGTCGCAGGGGCGCCCGCCGGCGCTCGCCATCATCGATTCGATCCAGACCATGTGGACCGAGACGGTGGAATCGGCGCCCGGCACGGTCACGCAGGTGCGCGGCTCGGCCCAGAGCCTGATCCGCTTCGCCAAGACCACGGGCACGGCGGTGATCCTGGTGGGCCACGTCACTAAGGACGGCCAGATCGCCGGCCCGCGCGTGGTCGAGCACATGGTCGATTGCGTCGCGTCCTTCGAGGGCGACCAGGGCCATCATTTCCGCATCCTGCGCGCCGTCAAGAACCGGTTCGGCCCCACCGACGAGATCGGGGTGTTCGAGATGACCGACATGGGGTTGGCCGAGGTGCCCAACCCCTCCGCCCTGTTCCTGGCCGGGCGCGACCATGCCGCGCCGGGTACGGCGGTCTTTGCCGGAATGGAGGGGACGCGGCCGCTGCTCGTGGAGATCCAGGCGCTCGTCGCCCCGTCCTCCCTCGGCACGCCGCGCCGCGCCGTGGTGGGATGGGACCCCAACCGCCTGTCGATGGTGCTGGCGGTGCTCGAGGCCCACGGCGGCATCCGCCTCGGCACCCACGACGTCTACCTCAACGTCGCCGGCGGCCTGCGCATCACCGAGCCGGCGGCCGACCTCGCGGTCGCCGCGGCCCTGGTCTCGTCGCTGTCGGGCGCCGCTCTCCCGCCGGAGACCGTCTACTTCGGCGAAATCGGATTGTCCGGGGCGATCCGCCCCGTGGCGCAGGCGCCGGCCCGGATCAAGGAGGCGGTGAAACTCGGGTTCGCCAAGGCCGTGACACCGCAGAACCGGGGGGAGGGCGGCGACGGTGCCCTCCAGACCGAGGCCCTGCGCCATATCGCCGACCTCGTCGCCGGCATCGCCAGCGGAGCGCCTGGGCGCGGCAAGGGCGGGCGTGGGCGGGACGAGTACGACGACGACTGAACCTTCGCGACCGTTCGGCCACGACCCTCCCGCCTGCGTTTCGCGGCGGAGGGTGACGGGCCTGATCCGGCACGGTATACAGTCGGCGCGGCACGGGGCAGCCGCAACGCCATCGATCGTCGCCGCTCTGCCCCCTTGTGACCAGCGTCGTCGATGCCGTTTTCCATTCTGGACCTCGCCGTTCTGGGGATCGTCGCGATCTCCGCCCTCCTCGCGGCCGTGCGGGGGGCCACCCGTGAGGTCCTGGCGATCATCGCCTGGGTCGCCGCGGCGGCCGTGGCCTGGAAGTTCTACCCCCTCGTCCTGCCGATGGTCGGCCAGCACGTCACCAACGCCACGGTGGCCCTCGTCGCCTCCATCGCCGCGATCTTCCTCGGCACCCTGATCGTCGTCTCGATCATCACCGTGAAGATCTCGGACATGATCCTCGATTCGCGGATCGGCGCGGTCGACCGCTCGCTGGGGCTGATCTTCGGCGCCGGCCGCGGCTTCCTGATCTGCGTGATCGGCTGGGTGTTCCTGGCCTGGCTGGTGCAGGGCAAGATGCCGGACTGGGCCGCCACCGCCAAGAGCCGCCCCCTCCTCGAGAGGTCCGGCGACGCGCTGGTGGCGCAATTGCCGGAGAATCCGGAGGGGATCCTCAAGCAGTTCAAGAAGCCCAAGGCCGATGGGGCGACCGAGCCGGCCGATGCGGCTGCGGAGGGCGAGGCGCCGGTCCAGCGCCGCAGCGATGCCGAGAAGCCGGCTCAAGCCGCGCCCGCGACGCGACGCTGACCTGCAAGAAACCGGGCTTGGTTGCGCCCTACCGATCGACGACATAACGGTTTCGTGACGCAAGGTCTTGAGGCTGCGCCCGGCCGCCTGTCCTGGTGAGCCGCGCGGCCGACGGGGAAACGGCAACAGCATGTCCGATCGATCAGCCACTTCCCGTTCCTCCCACCGGACGGTGGACGGGATGGACCGCGACGGCGACACGCTGCGCGAGGAATGCGGCGTCTTCGGCATCTTCGGGCACCCGGACGCCTCGGCCATCGTGGCGCTGGGGCTGCATGCCCTGCAGCACCGGGGCCAGGAGGCGGCGGGCATCGTCTCCTTCGATGGGGCGGTGTTCCATTCCGAGCGGCGCCCCGGCCTCGTCGGCGACTCGTTCTCAGACCGCTCGACCATCGAGCACCTGGAGGGCTCGGCCGCCATCGGCCACGTCCGCTATTCGACGACAGGGGGCACGATCCTCAGAAACGTGCAGCCGCTCTTCGCCGAACTCGCCAGCGGCGGCCTGGCTGTGGCGCACAACGGCAACCTCACCAACGCCCTCACCATCCGCCGCGACCTGGTCCGCGAGGGCGCCATCACCCAGTCGACCTCCGACACCGAGGTGATCCTGCATCTGGCCGCGCGCTCGCGCGCCCCGCGCATCGTCGAGCGCTTCACCGAGGCTCTGCGTCGGATCGAAGGCGCCTATGCCATCGTGGCGCTGACCAACAAGAAGCTCATCGGTGCCCGCGACCCCCTCGGCATCCGTCCGCTGGTGCTCGGCGAACTCGACGGCCGCTATATCCTCGCCTCCGAGACCTGCGCGCTGGACATCATCGGCGCCAAGTTCATCCGCGACATCGAGAACGGCGAGATCGTGGTGATCTCCGAAGAGGGGATCGAGTCGATCCGGTTCGCTCCGCCCCAGCCGATGCGCCCGTGCATCTTCGAGTACATCTATTTTGCGCGGCCCGATTCCGTCGTGAACGGCAAGAGCGTCTACGCGGTGCGCAAGAACATCGGCGTCGAACTCGCCCGCGAGTCGCCGGCGGATGCCGACATCGTCATCCCGGTGCCGGATTCCGGCGTGCCGGCGGCGCTGGGCTTCGCGCAGGAGACCGGCCTGCCCTACGAGATGGGCATCATCCGCAACCACTACGTCGGACGGACCTTCATCCAGCCGACCCAGTCGGTGCGAGAGCTCGGCGTGCGCATGAAGCACTCGGCCAACCGGGCCGCCGTCGAGGGCAAGAGCATCGTGCTCGTCGACGACAGCCTCGTGCGCGGGACCACCTCGGTGAAGATCGTGCGCATGATGCGCGAGGCCGGCGCCCGCGAGGTGCATTTCCGCATCGCCTCGCCGCCGATCACCTACCCCGACTTCTACGGCATCGACACGCCCGAGCGCGAGAAGCTGCTCGCCGCCACCCACGACCTCGAGGGCATGCGCCGCTACATCGGTGCCGATTCGCTGGCCTTCCTGTCCATCGCCGGACTCTACCGGGCGATGGGGGAGGAGGCGCGCGACCCCGCCTGTCCGCAGTACACCGACCATTGCTTCACCGGCGACTATCCCACCGCCCTGACCGATCTGGCGGTAGCCGGGCCGCGGCGCCTGGCCATGCTCGCCGAAGCCGATTGAGATCCCCATGACCGCGTCCTCCGACAAGCCGCTCTCCGGCCGCGTCGCCGTCGTCACCGGTGCCTCCCGCGGCATCGGCCGTGCGGCGGCCCTGGCCCTGGCGCAGGCCGGCGCGCATGTCGTCGCCGTGGCGCGTACGCATGGCGGCCTCGAGGAGCTCGACGACGCCGTGACGGCGGCGGGATCGAGCGCCACCCTGGTGCCGCTCGACCTCACCGATTACGACGGCATCGACCGCCTGGGCGCGGCGATCTACGAGCGCTGGCGGCGCCTCGACATCCTGGTCGGCAACGCCGGCATCCTCGGCAACCTGACGCCGCTGGGCCATGTGACGCCCAAGGCCTGGGACCAGGTGATGGCCATCAACGTGACGGCCAACTGGCGCCTGCTCCGCTCGCTCGATCCCCTGTTGCGGGCCTCCGATGCCGGGCGGGCGGTGTTCGTGACCTCCGGCGCGGCCCACAAGTGCCGCGCCTATTGGGGGGCTTATGCCGTGTCGAAGGCCGCCCTCGACGCCCTGGTGCGGACCTACGCCGCCGAGACCGAGACGACGCCGGTGCGGGCCATGCTCCTCAATCCCGGCCCCCTGCGCACGGCCATGCGCAAGGCCGCGATGCCGGGCGAGGATGCCGCCACCCTCAAGACGCCCGACGACCTCGCCCCGGCCTTCGTGCGGCTGGCGCGGCCCGATTGGTCGGACTCCGGCAAGATCTACGACTTTCCCACCGACCGTGTCGTGGCGTTCCAGCCGCCGGCCTGACCGGTGGTGTTCCACGACGACAGGCTAGCCAGGTCCCCACGATGATCGACGTCCGCTGCATCTGTGCCATCGGGTTGCGGGGCCAGCTCGGCCTGAACGGGCAGTTGCCCTGGGAGGGCAACACCGACCCGCTGTTCGTCGAGGACGTGACGCGGTTCTTCGCCCTCACCATGGGCCATGTGCTGATCGCCGGCCCCAAGACCATCGCGTCGGTGCCGGCCTTCGCCTTTCAGGATCGCACCATCGACGTGATCCGCAGCCACGAAGACCCCGAGGCGGTGCTGGCCCGCTATCCCGGCCGGCGCATCTTCGTGGGCGGCGGCATCGCGGTCTGGAACGTCTACGCGCGCTACATCCAGCACTGGGACGTCACGCGCCTGCCGTACGACGGCGAGGCCGACCGCTGGTTCGACCCGGCCTGGCTGGTGGGCGGGGCGTTGCGGGAGGGCTGATGCGGTCTGCCGCTTGATGAAAGCGGTGACCGTATCGGCAAGCCCATGCGGCGCCTGAGCGAAGCCGAAATCCGCATTGCGAAGCAATCGAACGGATTTTGCATGAGCCAGTCCGACTGAATTGGGTTTCGGTGCCGCGCGGCACGATGGCCATCGTCCCGAGTTGACGCTCAGGCCATACGCGAAGGTTCCCCATGACCGCACACAGCTATCGCTTCGGCATCGAGGAGGAATATTTCCTGGCCGATGCCGAGACCCGCGGCACCCCGCGCCGGTCGGTGACGGCCTTCCATGAGGAGGCCGGCGACAGGCTGCCCGAGATCGGGCAGGAGCTGCTGCAGAGCCAGATCGAGGTCTGCACGCCGCCGTCCACGGATTTCGGAGAGGCACGCGAGATCCTGGCCGGCCGGCGCTCCGCACTCGCCGCCCTCGCTGGCAGGCACGACCTTCTGGTCTTTGCCGCCGGCACGCACCCGGTCGCCGAATGGGCGCGGCAGGTGCCCACGAAGGGCGACCGCTACCGCGGCATCCTGCGCGATGTCGGGCTCGCCGGGCGGCGCAGCCTGATCTGCGGCATGCATGTCCATGTCGAGGTGCCCGACCCGAAGGCGCGCATCGACCTCATGAACCGGCTGCTGCCGTTCCAGCCCCTGTTGCTGGCGCTGTCGGCCTCCTCGCCGTTCTGGCAAGGGGCCCCGACGGGGCTGACCGCCTATCGCCTGAGCGCCTTCGGCGAGTTGCCCCGCACCGGGCTGCCGCCGCTGATCGGGTCCCCGCAGGATTACGAACGCTATCTGCGCATCATGACCGCGGCCGGGTCGATCGCGGACGCAAGCTTCCTGTGGTGGTCCCTGCGCCCCTCGATCAAGTTCCCGACCCTGGAACTGCGCATCGCCGATTCCTGCACGCGGCTGGAGGACGCGCTGGCCATCGCCGCCCTGTTCCGTTGCCTCGTGCGCCTCGTAATCCGCCGGCCCGACCTCAACGACTCCCTCGACGGGGTCTCGCGGGCGCTGGCGGAGGAGAACCTGTGGCGGGCCCAGCGCAGCGGCACCGACGCCGAATTGATCGACGAGGCGAGCGAGGACGCCCTACCCTTCGCCGAGGCCCTGGACCGCGTCCTCGCCCTCGTCGATGCGGACGCCGACGCCTTGGGCTGCGGCCCGGAGATCGAAAGGACCCGCGCGATCCTGACCGAGGGCACCAGCGCCGAGAACCAGATCGGCGTGTTCGAGGCGGCCCGAAAGGGCGACCGCAGCGACCGGCAGGCCCTCGACGCCGTAGTGGACTGGCTGGCGAAGACGACGGCCGGTGCGACCGCCGCCTGAGCCGCCCGTCTAGCCCTTGTTCTCCTTGTCGAACGGGTTCTTCGACGTCCGTAGCGACAGGCGGATCGGGGTGCCGGGCAGGTCGAACGCCTCGCGCAAGTTGTTGACGAGGTAGCGGGTGTAGGATTTCGGCAGGCCGTCGAGCTGGTTGCCGAACAGGGCGAAATGCGGCGGGCGCGCCTTCACCTGGGTGGCGTAGCGGATCTTGATGCGCCGGCTCGCCACGGCCGGGGGCGGGTTTCGCTGGGTCGCCTCGTTGAGCCAGTCGTTGATCCGCGAGGTCGAGATGCGCCGGCTCCACACATCGGCGGCGTCCACCACCGCCTGCATCAGCTTGTCGATGCCCTGGCCGGCGAGGCCCGACAGCGGGATGACGGAGACGCCGCGCACCTGCGGCAGCAGCCGGGTGCAATCCTCGCGCAGGGTCTTCAACAGGCCGTTCTGGTCTGCCACCAGATCCCACTTGTTGAGGCCGATGACGAGGGAGCGGCCCTCGCTCTCGACGAGGTCGACGATGGTGAGGTCCTGCTTCTCGAACGGGATGGTGGCGTCCAGGAGCACCACCACCACCTCGGCGAACCGCACCGCACGCAGGCCGTCGGAGACCGCGAGCTTCTCGAGCTTGTCGTCGATGCGGGCGCGCCGGCGCATCCCGGCGGTGTCGTGGAGCTTGATCCGGCGGCCGCGCCAGTCCCAGTCCAGCGAGATCGAATCGCGGGTGATGCCGGCCTCGGGCCCCACCAGAAGCCGGTCTTCACCGAGCATGGTGTTGATGAGGGTCGACTTGCCGGCGTTGGGCCGGCCGACGATGGCGACCTTGAGCGACTTCTCCGATCCCTCCTCGTCATAGTCCTCGTCCTGTTCGGGGAGGGCGGCGATGAGGGCGTCGTGCAATTCGCCGATGCCTTCGCCGTGTTCGGCCGAGAACGGGATCGGGTCGCCGAGCCCCAGCGAGAACGCCTCGTAGGCGCCCCCGAGCCCGGCGCCGCCCTCCGCCTTGTTGGCGATGAGGATGACCGGGCAGCCGGCCCGGCGCACGAGTTCGGCGAAGGGCTGGTCGGCGGGCAGCACGCCCGCGCGGGAATCGATCACGAAGAGGACGACGTCCGCCTCCATGATCGCCGCCTCGGTCTGGGCGCGCATGCGCCCGAGCAGCGTGCCCGCATCCGCATCCTCGAGCCCGGCCGTGTCGATGACCCGGAACACGAGGCCGCCGAAGTTCACGTCGCCCTCGCGCCGGTCGCGGGTGACGCCGGGCCGGTCGTCGACGAGGGCGAGCTTCTTGCCGACGAGCCGGTTGAACAGCGTCGACTTGCCGACGTTCGGCCGTCCGATGATCGCGACGGTCGGCATATCCATGGGGTGGGCCAGTTCAGGTTGGGGCGGTCGGTCGGGAAACGCGAAAACGGCCGGTGCGGGACCGACCGGTTCTCGACCGCCGACGGAGCAGGTAAACCGATTTTGCCAATCGGCTCAAGGGAGAGGCGGAGTGCCCTAGCGCGTCGCGGGGAGAGGGGCCGCCGGCGCCGGGACCGCCTCGGTCACCGTCACCGGACCGCCGGCCACCAGGGCGGAATAGACTTCGATGCGCTGGCGCAGGTTCTGCGGCGTCTGCGGATCGGCGCTGATCTGGTCGAACCAGCGGCCGGCCCCGTCGTAATCGCCGCGCTTGAGCGCGGACAGGCCCAGCATCTCGCGGGCGGTGTGCCGGAACGCGCCGGTGGGGGCGGCCAATCCCTGCAGGCTGGCGAGCGCCGGATCGGGGTTGGGCAGGTCGAGGCGGATCAGGGCCGCCCGCAGGCGTGCGAGGTCGCGCAGCCCGTTGCTCAGCTTGGCGTCGGCGCCCAGCGCCTCGTATTCGGCGGCACCCGCGGCCTGGTCGCGCTTGGCGGTCTCGGTGGCGGAGCGGAAGCGTGCAAGCAGGGCATAGCCGGCCGGCGCCTGGGATTCGATCGCGGCGAAGGCCTTGTCGGCCTCCTCGGCCTTGCCGTCGCGCACCAGCCGGTTGGCGGTCTCGAACGATTCCGATGCCGTCTCGGCCCGGCTCCGCTGCTCGGACTGCCAGTAGCGCCAGCCGCCGACGCCGGCCACCACCAGCACCGCCAGGGCGATGATCAGCGCACTGTAGCGGCGCCAGATCTCGGCGACCTGATCGCGGCGATAGTCCTCGTTGACCTCGCGGATGAACTCGTTGTTCTCAGCCATGTCGTCTCATAACAGGTCAGCTCCTGCCGCGGCATCCGCGGCGGGCGACCTCACGATGGTCGGGGCCTGCGCCTAGCACACCATGGGCGGCTTGGCGACAGACGCGACGCCGGCCGCGCTCAGGCCATCCCCGGCCAGGCCGCGACGCCGATGAGCAGCGGATGCAGGTACTTCGCGAAGACGAACCAGGTCACGAGGCCCACCGCCACGGCGATAGCATCGTTGCGCCAGCCGGCCGGTGCCGCCACCGCGCCGCCGTGCTGGGCCACCGCCTCGGCGGGGTTGCGGGCCCGGCGCTTGGCGCTGATGCGGGCGATCACCGCCCAGGCGAGGAAGGCCCCGAACAGGAGCATGCCGCCGAGGTCGCCGTTGGCGAGGAGATGGGCGGTCGCCCAGATCTTCACGGCCAGCAGCATCGGGTGCTTGGCCTTGGCGCGGATGTGGCCGGGCAGGTAGGCCGAAGCGAGGGCGATGAAGGCCAGGAGGTTGAGGACCAGCGCGAGGTGGCGGGTGAACACAGGCGGGTTCCAGACCTGGATCATGCCCTCCTGCCGGTACACGCCGAAACCGTAGCCGACGAGCACCAGGCCCAGCAGCGACAGCACCATGTACCCGAGCTTGTAGCGGGTCTCCCCGACCTCGCCGATGACCTTGGCGCGCTTGGAGCGCAGCATGGTGAAGGCGTGGGTGCCCAGGAACAGCACGAGGCCGAGGATCAGGAAGGTCATGGAGGTCTCGGGGCGGTGGTCGGCCAATCGGAAGGTTAAGGGTTCAGACCGCAAACTCGGGCGCAAGTCCAGGCTGGAACCGCTCCAGGTCAAGAATGACGCGCCCGCTTCCCCGATCGTCCGCGCGCGCTCGTCGTTCCCCGAGGATCGTCGCGGCCCTCGTCGCGGCCCTCGTCGTGGCCCTGGCAAACCTCGTCTGGCCCGATGCCGGATGGGCAAGGGGCGACCCGCCGCTGTCGGCCCTCACCCTGATCGGCGCACCCAAGCCCCTGTTCCGCGCGACGCGCGACGCCTGCGACGGGGTCGACGTGCCCGACGCCTCGGCCCGCGCCTTTCGCGATGCCGCCGGCACGGTCGTGCTATTCGGCATGCACTATCGCAACCGCGCCCTGCGCGGCCCCGACTTCGACCGGCTGAAACTCGATTGCGCCGTCGTCCTCGATTCGGCGGGTGACGCCGATCCGGCCCGCTACGACGACCGCTCCTGGGTCACCGCCACCTGGACCGAGGACGGAACGGCGGTGGCGGCGCTGCTCCACCACGAATATCAGGCGAACACCCACGCCGGGCGCTGCCGGCTGCCGGCCTATCTCGCGTGCTGGTACAACAGCATCGTGGCGGCCTCCTCCACGGACGGCGGTCGCACCATCCGGCGCGCCACGCCGCCGGTGGTGGTGGCCGCAGCGCCCTTCGCGCAGGAGGTCGACCAGGACCGGCATCGCGGGTTCTTCAACCCTTCGAACATCGTCGCGGACGGGCGCTGGCGCTACGTCTTCGCCTCGACCACCGGCTGGTCGCAGCCCGGCCGGACGCAGGAGGCCGGCGTCTGCCTGTTCCGCAGCGACGACCCCTCCGATCCGGCCCGCTGGCGCGCCTGGACCGGAATCGGGTTCGAGGCCCGCTTCCCCGGCCCCTACGGCAAGGCCCGGCCGGGACCGGATGCCTGCAAGCCGGTCGCACCCTTTCCGACCCCGGTCGGCGCGGTGGTGCGGCACCGGGCTACGGGGGCGTGGATCGCCGTCTTCATGGCCAAGGCGAGTGCGGTCTTCCCGCGATCCGGCTTCTACTGGACGAGCTCGCGCGATCTCCTGGCCTGGGACCAGCCGCGGTTGCTGATGGCGGGTGCCACCCTCTACGACGATGCCTGCACCGCGTCGGGACGCCTCATCGCCTATCCATCGCTCCTCGACCCGGCCGCCGAGGGCCGCAACTTCGACGACGCCGGAGACGCCGCGCTCCTCACCTATGTGACTCTGAGGACCGAGGGCTGCACCGTCACCTCCGACCGCGATCTCCTCAGCCAGCGCCTGTCGATCAAGGTCTGGCCGTAGGGTCGCCGGCCGAATCGAGAGTGCTCGCGCGCCGCCAGCGGACGATCCGTCCCGACGGCCTTCGATGGGCCGAGCCCGTTCCGGCGAAGGTGACGCAGAGTCCAAGTCGGCTATGGTTGAAACCATCGCGCAAGCGCTAGCGTAGCCGTCGTGTCGATGACGGTGCTCGCACCCATCGCTCCGGACAACGGGAGAACGCCACCATGAACCTCAACCGTCGCACCACCCTGGCCGCCATCGGCGGAGGCCTCATCGCCCTTCGCGCGCAGGCGAGCGTCGCGCAAGGAGCGCCGGCCCCGGCTCCGTCGGGTCCCTTCACCCTCGCACCGCTGCCCTATCCGGCCGACCGCAACGCCCCGACCATCGACGCCGAGACGATGCAGCTGCACCACGGCAAGCATCACGCCGCGTTCGTGACGAACCTGAACACGGCGCTGGCCGACAAGCCGGACCTCGCCAAGAAGCCGTTGCCGGAGATGCTCGCCAACCTGTCGTCGCTGCCCGAGGCGGTGCGCGGGACCATCCGCAACAGCGGCGGCGGACACGCCAACCACACGATGTTCTGGACGATCATGGGCGGCAAGGGTGGCGAACCCACCGGCGACCTCAAGGCGGCCATCGACAAGGATCTGGGCGGCTTCGCCAAGCTGCAGACCGATTTCAACACCGCCGGCACCAAGCTGTTCGGCTCCGGCTGGGTGTTCGTGGTGCTCGGCAAGGACGGCAAGCTCGCCCTCACCAGCCGCCCCAACCAGGATTCGCCGCTGATGGACGGCACCCCGGTGGTGTTCGGCAACGACGTCTGGGAGCACGCCTACTACCTGACCTACCGTAACCGCCGCGCCGACTACCTCAAGGCGTGGTGGAACGTGGTCGACTGGTCGAAGGTGAGCGACCGCTACGCGGCCGCCAAGGCCGGCACGCTGGCGATCTGAGGCTTCGCCGTTCGTCCCCTGGCCGGAGGCTCGTCTCCGGCCCGGGGAGCCCGAGCCGTCAGGCCCTCGGGCCTGCGGACGACGGCACGCCGAGCCCATCTCCCAGGCAGGCGCGTGCGCGGCGTAGACTCCGGAAGGCGGCGCCCGAGTCCCTGGCGAGCCTCATCAGGTCGCCGGGGCTCGCCCGGCGACGGACGAGGGCGCGTAGCACGGCGAGGATGTCGGGATCGCCGTTTGGCTTGAGGGCGCTCGCCACGAAGGCCGGCAGGGCCCGGTCGGCCGGGTCGCAGACCACGCGCAGCGCCGCGAAGGGCAGGCCGTGCGCCCGCGCGAAGCCGGCCGCCACATGCGATTCCATGTCGACCGCCGCCGCGCCGGTCCGGCCGCGCAACGCCGATTTATCTGCGACGGCGAGGACCGCGGCGTCGACCCCGGCGAGGTCGGCCGCGGTGATCCTCAGTCCGCTGCGCTCCAGACGGTCTCTCAGGCAAGCGACGATGCCGGGATCGGCGTCCCACCGTTCGCCGTCCGACCGGACGCCGGTCGCCACCACGACATCGCCGGGGAGGAGCGCCGGGTCGAGACCGCCGGCGATGCCGAAGCTGATCACGGCGCGGACGGCGCCGGGGGCCTGGTGAGCGAGTGCCGCGCGCAGGCGGTGCGGATCGCCGCCGGCACCCACCACGACGACCCCCGGACCGGCCGCGAGGCGCGCCTCCTTGGAGAGGCCGACCACGGCGAGGACGGACCGTTCGGTCCCTGCCGACATGGCGATGCGCTCCGCCGGACCGGCCTACATCCCGAAGGCCACCTGGCGGGTGTTGCTCTGCTTGAGGTTGCGGAACCGCGCCATCGCCCAGAGCGGGAAGAACTTCGGGTAGCCGTGGTAGCGCAGGTAGAACACCCGCGGGAACCCGGTGGCGGTGTAGCGCTCCTCGGCCCAGAAGCCGTCGGCCCCCTGCGTCCGGGTCAGGTAATTGATGCCGCGGGTCACCGCCGGGTCGTCGGCTTCGCCCACCGCCATCAGGGCGAGCAGCGCCCAGGCGGTCTGCGAGGCGGTGGAATAGCCGGGCTCGAACGCCGGATCGATCTTGTAGGACGAGGCGTCCTCGCCCCAGCCGCCGTCCGGGTTCTGGATGCGGATGAGCCAGGCCACGGCGCGGCGAATTTCCGGCGAGGCCGGATCGACGCCCGCCGCGTTGAGGGCGCACAGCACCGACCAGGTGCCGTAGATGAAGTTCATGCCCCAGCGGCCGTACCAGCTTCCGTCGTCCTCCTGGTCGGCCAGGAGGTAGGTGACGCCGCGGTCGAGCGCCTTGGAGCTGGAGCGCGTCTCGCCGAGCTGGGACAGCATCGAGACCACCCGCGCCGTGACGTCGGCGGTGGGCGGATCGAGGAGCGCGCCGTGGTCCGAGAACGGGATGTGGTTGAGGTAGTGGTGGTTGTTGTCGGCGTCGAAGGCCGCCCAGCCGCCGTCGCTCGACTGCAGGCCCTCGACCCATTCGCGCGCGCGGGCGATGGCGTTGGTGTAGTCGGGCATGTCGGCGACGAGGCCGTGCTGGCGCATCGCCCGGTCCATCGCCATCACCACCACGGCGGTGTCGTCGAGGTCGGGGAAGTGCGGGTTGGCGTATTGGAATGCCCAGCCGCCCGGCCGCACGTTCGGCCGGCCCGCCGCCCAGTCGCCCTTGATGTCGAGGACCTGCAGGGGCCGCAGCCAGTCGAGGCCGCGCCGGGCCTGATGCTCGGCCTGAGGGCCGCCGGCCTCGAGGAGCGCGTGGCTCGCCAGCGCCGTGTCCCACACCGGCGACAGGCAGGGCTGGACGTAGGCCTCGTAACCCTTGTCGACCACCAGCTTCTCGATCGCCTCGCAGGCGATGCGCATCTGCGGATGGTCGGCCGGGTAGCCCAGCACCTCGTACATCAGCACGGAGTTGACCATGGCCGGGTAGATCGCCCCGAGGCCGTCCTCGCCGTTGAGGCGCTCGCTCACCCAGGCCACCGCCTTGTCGATGGCGCGCTGGCGGCGCTTCTTGGGAAACCAGTTCTCCGTCAGCTGGAGGATCCGGTCGATGCCGCCGAAGATCGGCGTCCACGGCCAGGTCGCATGCGGGCTGCCGGGCCAGTTGCGCACGTGCTCGGGCGGCGTCACGAACAGCTCGGGGATGCCGATGCCGAGGGGGTTGCGGGCGCGCGGCTTCTTGGCCTGGAGGACGAATAGGGGCACCATCACGCAGCGCGCCCAGTACGACACCTTGTCGAGGTGGAACGGGAACCAGCGCGGCAGGTGCATCACCTCCACCGGCATCACCGGGATGGCACGCCAGGGCACCTCGCCGTAGAGGGCGAGGAAGAAGCGGGTGAACACGTTGGAATTGGCCGCCCCGCCGCGCGAGAGGATGGCCTCGCGGGCCTTGCGCATGTGGGGCGCCTCGATCGAGTCGCCGATGAGCTTCAAGGCGAAATACGCCTTCACGCTGCAGCTGATGTCGAACGGCCCCTCATGGACCAGCGACCAGCCGCCGTGCTTGCCCTGCGTCCGGCGCAGGTAGTTGCCGATCTTCGGCCCGAGACCGTTGGGAATCGGCGTGGCGCGAAAGTTGTGGAACAGGATGTATTCGGATGGGATCGTGGCATCGGCTTCGAGCTCGAAGCACAGGTGCCCGTCGGCATGCGACAGGGCCGTCAATCCTTGCGTCGCCCGGACGATGCCGCGCTCCACGTCGGAGAGAGAGATTTCCTGTGTCTTGGGACGCTGCAGCGTCTCGACCTTCTTGAATGCCTCGCGCATCGATCTCCGCCTTGAACCATCCGCGACCACGGTGCGTCGGGACTAGACCGTCCCGTCCGCCGCATCCGTGACCGATCACACGTCTCGGCTGCGCGGCGAGCGGCCCGGATGGGCCGACGCCGCGCAGGTTTCTGCGAGCGCACCGTCCTGGATCTGGCTCCAGGACGATGCGCCCATCTCTCGTCCTGGCATCGGACCCAAAGGCGGCAGCCGCCTTTCGGTCCGATGCCCTAGGCCCGCGCTCCGTCGAGGAGCGCGTGCGCAGCCGTGGTTCCAGAGCGGATCGCCCCCTCGATCGTCGATGGCAGGCCGGTGGCAGTCCAATCGCCCGCCAGGACGAGGTTCTTGTGGTCGGTCACGGCGCTTGCGCGCCGCGCGGCCTCGGCCGGCGTCGCTGCGAAGGTCGCCCGCTTCTCCTTGACGATCTGCCAGCTTGGCCTTTCGGGCGCAAGTCCCGTCAAAGTCGAGAGCTCCGCCCAGATCCGGGCACTCAAGTCTTCCCGTGGTGTATCGAGCAGCCGATCGGCACCGCTGATGGTCACCGATAGACGATCCGGATACGCAAACAGCCACTCCGTCAGTCCGTTCACCACACCCAGAAGAAGAGGCGATCCCGGTGGAGGAACGATCGCGAAATGGGCGTTCACGATGGATCGGTAGGCCTGCGGGCTCGCGACGCCGGGCAGGACGTCGGCGGCCACCCAGGGTGGCAGGGCCAGAACCACGGCATCGTCCGGCCCGAGGGCGAGGGGGCCGTCGCCGAAGTCGAGGCTGTCGATCCGCCCGGCACCGAAACCGAGGCCGCGCAGGCGGCGCCCGAACCGGATCTCGCCCCCCCGTGCGGTGAGATGGGCCACGGCCGGGTCGACGAAGGCGTAGGAGAGGCCGGCCACCGCCACCAGTGGCCGGCAGGCCTCGCCACCCGCCCCCAGGGTCTCGAGCAGGATCTTGGCGGCCAGGCCGTTGTCGCTCTCGGCCGGCTCGGTGTTGAGCGCGGCCAGCAGCACCGGGTGCCACAGGCGCTCATAGAGCGTGCCGGAGCAGGTCATGCTCTGCCCGATGGTGCCGCCGAGGCCCGGCCCCTTGCCGGCCGCCGCCCGGATGATGCCGAGGGGGGCGAGGTAGTCGATCGCCCGGGTACCCGGCACCCGCCGCGACGGGCTCATCACCCACCACGGCAACCGGCCGCGGTTCGGGCGCAGGCGCCAGCGCTCGCCCGTGGCGAGGTCGGCGAAGTCGAAGGCCGCCTCGGCCGGTCCTTGCAGGGCGTCGGCCGGAGCGCCGATGGTGCGCATGAAGCCGAGCGTCGAGGCGTTGCCCGACAGGAGGAGATGGTTGCCGTTGTCGAGGGTGAGCCCGAGGCTCGGGTCGTAGTACGAGCGGCAGCGTCCGCCCGCCTGCTTGGCGGCCTCGTGCAACACCACGCGGGCGCCGCGTTCCACCAGCGACACCGCCGCGGAGAGCCCGGCGAGGCCCGCTCCGACCACATGGACGGTTCCCGCCATTCAGACGATCCCGTGGCGCAGGGCGACGGACAGCAGGGCGAGCTTGCCGGGCTTGACGCGGGCGCGTGGGGGCGACCACCCCCGCTTCAGGAGCTCGTCGAGATAGAGCCGGTAGGCGGCCGCCATCAGCCGGGGGGCCTTGGTGGCCGCCCTCGGGCTTTTGGCGATGATCGCCCAGGTCTCGCGGTAATGCGCCTCGGCCTGGGCGGCCACCGCCGCGCAGACCTCGCCGATGCGCGGATGCGCCATCGCTGCCTGCGGCGTCGGCGTCGGCAGGCCGATGGCGGCCAGCCGCTCGCGCGGCAGGTAGAGGCGGCCGCGTTCCGCGTCCTCGTCGATGTCGCGCAGGATGTTGGTGAGCTGCAGCGCCCGGCCCTCGTGATGGGCCAGCCGGATGCCGAGATCCTCGGGCAGGCCGAAGATGCGGACCGAGAGGCGGCCGACGGCGCTGGCGACGCGGTCGCAATAGAGGTCGAGGGTGTCCTCGTCGGGGGCGACGATATCCTCGAAGGCATCCATCGCCATGCCGTCGATGACCGCCTGGAAATCCTCGCGGCGCAAGGCGTAGCGCGCGATCGGGACCACGAGGTCGCGCACCCGGGCCGCCGGCCGGCCGGCGTAGAGGTCGTCGATGTCGGCGCGCCAGCGGTCGAGTTCGGCCGCACGGACCTCGGCCGCCCCGCCGTCGTCGGCGACGTCGTCCACCGCCCGACAGAAGGCGTAGACCGCATACATCGCCTCGCGCCGATCCTTCGGCAGCAGCCGCATGGCGGTGTAGAACGAGGAGGATTTCGCGGGTAGGGCAGGGGCTTCGGCGGCGTCCGCCGGCAGCGGCGTGGCGGTGGCGCTCATCGGCGTCCCTCCTGGTTGGCGACGCGCAGCGCCTGCGCCCGAAGCACCCGGCCTCGCAACGGACGCCGCGCCAGGGTCGCAATGATGCCGCCGAGCGCGGTGAGGGCGAAGCCGGCCTTGCCGTGATGTACCGACTCGCTGAGCGGGTCGCGCTCCATCAGGCCGCGGCAGAGCACCACCGCCAGGCGATGGATCGCGGCGATCTCGAGGCTCAGGCGCAGGTCCGCGATGAGGTCGGGCAGTACCGCACCCTCGTCGAGGAGCCCCATGGTCCGTTCGGCCAGCTCCCGGATCACGGCGCGTAGGGCAGGAGACGCCCTGTCGGCGGCCAGGGCCTCGACGGTGACGCCGTGGCGAGCGAGCACGTCCCGGGGTAGGTAGACTCGGTCGTTGCGGCGATAGTCCTTCGCGCAATCCTGGAGGTGGTTGACGATCTGGAGGGCCGCGCAGATCGCATCGGACGGTCCCCAGACCACGGCCGGATCCTCGCCGTGGACGTCGAGGACGTAGCGCCCCACCGGCATCGCCGAGAGCCGGCAATAGGCGATGAGGTCCTCCCAGTCGTCGTAGCGGGTCTTGCGGGCATCGAAGCGGAAGGCGTCGAGGAGCTCGAGGGCATGGGTCGGGGTCAGGCCGCGCGTCGCGAGTTCGCGTTTCAGCGGCTCGGCCTCCGGGTCGGGCGGGCCCTCGCCGGTCAGGGCGTCGGCGAGCCGGTCGAGGAGCGCGATCTTGCGCTCGGGCGACAGCTCGGCATGGTCGGCGACATCGTCGCCCGCCCGCACGAAATCGTAGAAGGCGAGGATCGCCCCGCGATTCCTGGGATGGATCAGGTGCGAGGCGACGGGGAAGTTCTCGTCCTTGTGGCCCTTGCCGGAGCGGGCCTGCGTGGCGTTGTCCAGGGTCGCGCTCATCGGATCAGCCCCGCCTGGCGAAACCACGCGATCGCGTCGGACAGGCCCTCTCGGTAGGGGCGGGCGGTGTAGCCGAGTTCGGCCCGCGCCTTGGCGTCGGTGAAGAACATGCGGTAGCGCGACATCCGGATGCCGTCGATCGTCGCGAAGGGGGCCTTGCCGGTCACCCGCGCGATCTGCTCGGAGAGATAAGCGATCGGATACACCGCGGCGCGCGGCAGGTTGACGGTGGGGGGCTTGCGCCCGATCAGGCCAGCGATGTCGGCCAGCATCTGCGACAGCAACACGTTCTCGCCGCCCAGGATGTAGCGTTCCCCGGTGCGGCCCTTGCGCAGGGCGAGGAGATGCCCGGCGGCGACGTCGTCGACGTGGGCGAGGTTGAGGCCGGTGTCGACGAACGCCGGCATCCGCCCCAGCGCCGCTTCCAGGATGATGCGGCCGGTGGGCGTCGGCTTGACGTCGCGCGGGCCGATCGGCGTCGAGGGGTTGACGATGACCACGGGCAGGCCGTTGCGGGCGGCCATCTCCTCGACGACGCGTTCGGCCACGACCTTGCTGCGCTTGTAGGCGCCGATGGCGGTGCCCGGGGTGAGCGGCCGGCTCTCGTCGGCGGGCGTCCCGTCGTCGTGCGGTTTGATGGTGGCGACGCTGGAGGTGTAGACGATCCGCTCGATCCCGGCGCGCAACGCCTCTTCCATCATGATGAGGGTGCCGTCGCGGTTGGTCCGGACGATCTCCTCCATGTCCGGTGCCCACAGCCGGTAGTCGGCCGCGGCGTGGACGAGGTAGCGCTGGCCCTGCAAGGCGGCGGCGACGGCGTCCCGGTCGCGCATGTCGCCTTCCACCACTTCGACGTCGGTCCAGACGAGGTTGGTGCGCGGGCTCGTCGAACGCACCATGATCCGTACGGGAAAGCCCGCCTTGCGGAACACGTCGACGAGGGCGGCCCCGAGGAAACCGCTGGCGCCGGTGATCAGGACCGGACCGACGCCCCAGGGGGCGGATGGATCAGCCTCAGCCATGTCTCTCTTAATCGTCAGGACGATCGGTGGCGGCCGGGGGACCGCAGGAAAAACGCCGGGGCGCGTCCGCCGCGGCCCGGCCTCATGTCATCGAAAACCGCCGCCGACAAGGATCGCACGGGCACACCCCCGCGCGATCTCGCGGCGCGGGTCAGGCGAGCCGGAGGCGGCCGGACTTCCGCTCGGGCAGGGCGCCGGTGACGGCCTTGACGATGCCGTCGGTGTCGAGGCCGGCCTGGGCGTACATGCGCTCGGGGGTGTCGTGGTCCTGGTAGACNGGCCTCATGTCATCGAAAACCGCCGCCGACAAGGATCGCACGGGCACACCCCCGCGCGATCTCGCGGCGCGGGTCAGGCGAGCCGGAGGCGGCCGGACTTCCGCTCGGGCAGGGCGCCGGTGACGGCCTTGACGATGCCGTCGGTGTCGAGGCCGGCCTGGGCGTACATGCGCTCGGGGGTGTCGTGGTCCTGGTAGACGTCGGGCAGGGTCAGGGTGCGCACCCGCACCCGGCCCTCGTCGAGGGCGCCCTTCTCGGCCAGGAGATGCAGCACCATCGCCCCGAAGCCGCCCACCGACCCCTCCTCCATCGTGATCAGGACCTCGTGGGTCGCGGCCAGGTCGAGGATCATCGCCTCGTCCAGCGGCTTGGCGAAGCGGGCGTCGGCCACGCTGACGCCGACGCCGGCCGCCTCGAGCTGGTCGGCGGCCTTGAGCGCTTCCGCCAGGCGCGTGCCCAGCGACAGCAGCGCCACCCGCGCCCCCTCGGGCCGGCGCACGATCCGGCCCTTGCCGATGGGCAGCGCCTGTCCCCGCTCGGGCAGGTCGATGCCGACGCCCTCGCCGCGCGGATAGCGCAGCGCGATCGGCCCGGAATCGTGGGCATGGGCCGTCGCCACCATGTGGACGAGCTCGGCCTCGTCGGCCGCCGCCATCACCGTCATGTTCGGCAGGCAGCACAGGTAGGCCAGATCGAAGGCGCCCGCGTGGGTCGCCCCGTCGGCCCCCACCAGCCCGGCCCGGTCGAGGCAGAACCGCACGGGCAGGTTCTGCAGCGCCACGTCGTGGACGACCTGGTCGTAGGCCCGCTGCAGGAAGGTCGAGTAGATCGCCACGAACGGCCTGTAGCCCTCCGTCGCCAGGCCGCCGGCGAAGGTCACCGCGTGCTGCTCGGCGATGCCGACGTCGAAGGTCCGGTCGGGGTGGGCCTTGCCGAACAGGTCGATGCCGGTGCCGCCGGGCATGGCGGCGGTGATCGCCACCACCTTGGGGTCGGCGTCCGCCGCCTTGATCAGGCTCTCGCCGAACACCCGGGTGTAGGCCGGGGCGTTGGGCTTGGCCTTGGCCTGCACGCCGGAGATCACGTCGAACTTGACGACGCCGTGGTAGCGGTCGGCGCTGGCCTCGGCCGGGGCGTAGCCCTTGCCCTTCTGGGTGACGACATGGAGCAGGATCGGGCCCTGCTCGGAGTCGCGCACGTTCTTGAGCACCGGCAGCAGGTGGTCGAGGTTGTGCCCGTCGACGGGGCCGACGTAGTGGAAGCCCATCTCCTCGAACATGGTGCCGCCGCCCACGATCAGGCCGCGGGCGAACTCCTCGGCCTGGGCCGCGCGCTGGTAGATGCCCTTGGGCAGGAGCTTGCCGAGCTGCTTGGCGGTCTCGCGCAGGGAGCGGTAGGTATCGCCCGAGGCGAGCCGCGCGAGATAGGCCGACATCGCGCCGACCGGGGGCGCGATCGACATGTCGTTGTCGTTGAGGATGACGATCAGGCGCGAGTGCAGCGCGCCGGCGTTGTTGAGGGCCTCGTAGGCCATGCCCGCCGACATCGAGCCGTCGCCGATCACCGCCACGCAGTTGCGTCGCGGGAGCCGGTCCGCGCTCGATCCTGCATCGCCTTTACCCTCGCCCCCCTTGGCCTCGCCCTTGGCCTTGGCCGCGGCGACGTCGAGGTCGCGGGCCACCGCCATGCCGAGTGCGGCCGAGATCGAGGTCGAGGAATGGGCCGCGCCGAAGGGGTCGTATTCGCTCTCCGAGCGCTTGGTGAAGCCCGAGAGGCCGCCGCCCTGGCGCAGGGTGCGCATGCGGTCGCGCCGCCCGGTGAGGATCTTGTGCGGATAGGCCTGGTGGCCGACGTCCCACACGATCCTGTCGTCGGGCGTGTCGAACACGTAGTGCAGCGCCACCGTCAGCTCGACCACGCCGAGCCCCGAGCCGAGATGCCCGCCGGTCACCGAGACCGCGTCGATCATCTCCCGCCGCACCGCATCGGCCACAGCCTGCAACTCGCCCTCGGGCAGGGCCCGCAGCGACGACGTCTCGACAAGACCGTCCAGAATCGAGGKATCCATCGCCACCAATGCTCTATCCGCTCGTTCGCTTGTCCCTCGCTCGTTCGCGAGGGGTCCA